>OY970059.1:0-2818473 GCA_963705235.1 uncultured Solirubrobacteraceae bacterium
TCTAGGTCCATCCGTTTGAACATATGGCATTGACTATGTACTGTTGGACGCTATACGCTCTACCACATGCGCGGTAACGCCTACGTCGTCCAGATCCGGCTCACGCGCGAGGAGTGGCGGCACTTCTCAAGGCTGGCATACGTGCGCCGAGTGACCCTCGAGGAGCTTGTTCGCGAGGGTCTCGGGCTCAGGCCGAAGGAGCGCGAGCACGATGCCATCGGCGGCCCCGATCGCAACCTGCATCTCTCCCCGCCCGGATCGGCCGTCTAGCCGCGCTGGCACAGGACGATCGGCGCGAGGCGATCGTTTCTTCGAGCCGGGCGCCCGTCGCACTAACCGCCAGCCTGGCCAACCGACGTCGCGGCGAGCAGCGCGTGCTCCGGCGCGCTCAGCTGCGGGTCCCCGGCGAGAATCGCCTCGGCGCGCGCGCGTGCCAGCTCGAGCAGTTGAGCATCCTCGGGCAGGCGCGCCACCCGCATCTCGGCCGCGCCCGACTGGCGCACGCCAACCAGCTCACCCTCCTTGCGCATCGCGAGGTCGATCTCGGCCAGACGGAAGCCGTCGGCGTGCGTGACCAGCGCGCGCAGCCTCCTCGCGCCTCCCGCTTCGGGCGCGGCGAGCAGAAAGCATTTCGCGCGGTGCTGTCCGCGTCCGACGCGTCCGCGCAGCTGGTGCAGCTGCGAGATGCCGAAGCGCTCGGCGTTCTCGATCAGCATCACCGTCGCGTTCGGCACGTCGATACCGACCTCGATCACAGTCGTGGCGACCAGCACGTCGAGGTCCCCCGCCGCAAACGCGGCCATCGCCGCCTGCTTCTCGCGCGAGCGCATGCCGCCGTGCAGCAGCCCCAGCCGATACCCGGCCAGCTCGCCCTCACGCAGCCGGCCCAGCTCGGCGCTCGCCGCGCGCAGGCCAAGCTCCGCGTCCGCGCCAGAGGCCGGCTCGCCGTCGCTCGACGTGGCTGCGCCGTCCTCGATCAGCGGACAGACGACGAACGCCTGCCGTCCCGCCGCGAGCTCGCCGCGCAGCTGTGCATAAGCCTCGCTGCGCTCGCGCTCGCCGGTCAGCATGCGCGTGTCGATCGGCTGCCGGCCCTGTGGCAGCTCGCGCAAGATACTGGTGTCCAGATCGCCGTAGCGCGCCAGCGCGAGCGTGCGCGGGATCGGCGTTGCGGTCATGTGCAGGACGTGCGGCGGGCAGGCCGGGTCCTTGCCTCCGAGCGCCGCTCGCTGACGCACGCCGAAGCGGTGCTGCTCGTCGATCACCGCGACGGCCAGCGCGTCAAAGCCCACGTCGGGCTCGATCAGCGCGTGCGTGCCCACGATCAGCGACAGCTCGCCGCTGGCGAGCTTGCCGAGGATGTCCCGGCGTCGGCCCGCGGGCGTCGCCCCCGTGAGCAGCGCGGCTGAGACGGACTCGCCTCCGAGCAGCTGCTGAATCGTCGCGAAGTGCTGCTCAGCGAGCGTTTCGGTCGGGGCCATCAGCGCGGCCTGGCGCCCGTGTCCGACTGCCGTCAGCATCGCGTACAGCGCGACCACCGTCTTGCCGCTGCCGACCTCACCCATCAGCAACCGCTGCATCGGTGCGCCCCGGCCGATGTCGACCGAGATCTCCTCGATCGCACGGTGCTGGTCGCCGGTCAGCGGAAACGGCAGCCCGCTCGCCAGCCAGCGCTGTGCCAGCGCCCCAGGCTCGGCTAGCGCAGCGGCACCGGTGCGCGCCCGGCGCGCCGCGCGGCGGCACAGGAAGGCCAGCTGCATCAGCAGCAGCTCCTCGAAGGCCAGGCGCCTGCGCCCCAGCTCGCTGTCCTGCGGGCGCCGGGGAAAGTGCATCGCGGCCAGCGCGCCGGCACGGTCGGGCAGCCGCTCGGTAACGCGCGTGGCGGCCGAAAGCGTCTCCACCACATCGGCCAGGGCGTCGCGCTCGCGCTGCACGAGCGTGAGGATCTCCGTGGAGGTGATTCCCTGCGCGGCCGGGTAGTGGGCGACGGCGTCGCTCGGGCCGGCGTCCTCCTGCGATGGCACTCCCACGTCCACACCGAGAGCGTGGTGGGAGACGTTGAAGCGGCCGCGCGCGCTGGCCTTGCCGTGCAGCAGCAGGCGTGTCCCCGGCGGGTAGCGCTCGACCAGCCATGGCTGGTTGAAGAACGTCGCCCGCATCGTCCCGGTAGCGTCGAACACGGTCGCCTCGACCAGCCCGCGCATGCCTCGGCGTCGCACCGGGCGCGCCGCGATCCTGCGCACCTGCACGGCTACCGTGGCCTGCTCCCCTGCCTTCAGCGCGGCGACGGTGCGCCCCTCGCGGCTGTCGCTGGGAAGGTGCGCGAGCAGGTCGCCGACGGTCTCCAAGCCGAGCGCCTGCATTCCTGCGGCCATCCGCTTGGCCGGCAGCTGCAAGCTCATGCGCAGCCGCGACGGGCGCGGCCAGCGCACCGGCGCCGCGATCAGCTCCTCGCGGCTCAGCTCACGGGTGGAGGCGAAGCAGCGCACGCCGAGCGCGAGGCGTCCGTCGCCGCAGGCGACGGACGAGCGCTGCGTTGCAGTCTTGGCGGGCATTCGCGGGGCATCATTATCCCGGCGGCGGTCGTAACGCTCGGGGCCGGCGCCGAAGCGCGGCCTACTCCGCCGCCAGCAGCCACCAGTAGGCGGGCTGGCCGCCGTGGCGCAGCTCCAGCTCGACGCCGTCGTCGGCCATGTTCTGGACCTCCTCCAGCGCGAGCGGCGCGTCGTTGCTGTCCAGGACGCTGATCAGCTCTGGGC
This sequence comes from uncultured Solirubrobacteraceae bacterium, assembly GCA_963705235.1. Taxonomy (GTDB): domain Bacteria; phylum Actinomycetota; class Thermoleophilia; order Solirubrobacterales; family Solirubrobacteraceae; genus Palsa-744. Next base: position 2,760 of record OY970059.1, read on the forward strand.
GGCCGTGTCCGTTGCCGCCGTCGGCCAGGGCACGCAGCACAGACTGCAGCGTCGCGCGCGGCTCACCCCAGGCGAGCACCTCGTCCTCGACGAAGCCGACCGCGTCGCCGCGCTTGAAGCGGCCCTGGGCGTCATCCCTGGCCGCCGGCGCCACGGCACCCGTGCGCAAGCTCGCGAGCACCTCGTTGACAGCCTGCGCGTTCTCCTCGATCGGCCGGTCCGGTGACAGCGCGACCGCGGCGGCCAAGCCCGCCTGCTGGCTGGTCGTGGGTGCGACATGGACATCCTTGTCCGACAGCCGCGCGGCGTGTTCGGCGGCGAGGATCACGTTCGCACTGTTGGTCAGCAGCACGACCTCCTCGGCCGGCACCTCGTGGATCGCCGCCAGCAGATCGTAGGTCGAGGGGTTGAGCGTCGGCCCGCCGTCGACGGTGTGCACGCCCAGCTCGCTGAACAGCGCGCGCAGCCCCTCACCGCTGACGACCGCGACGGCCGCGCAGCGGTGATCGCCGCCGGCTGCCGCGCCGTCGCGCGCGAGTGCGTCCTCGCCGCTCGTCGCGGCTACCGCCAGACGCCCGTCGCGTTCGGCGACCTGCGCGCGCATGTCGGCGACGTCCAGCCGCGAAACCTCGCCGGCGTCCACGAACACCGCTGTCGCCGCCTCCGGACGGTCGGTGTGCAAGTGGACCTTCAGCGTGCTCTCGTCACCGACGACCAGCACCGAGTCGCCCAGCTCCTCGAGCGCCGCGATGAAGCTGCTGGGGCGCAGGCCGCTGCCGGTGACGGCGAAGTTGGTGCAGAAGCGGTAGGTGCCGGAGCTGTGCTCAGGGTGGGTGATGCGCGCGGGCGCGTAGTGGTCCAGCGGCGGGGCATCCTCGCCGCGCAGGGCGGCGACCACACCGGCGAAGATGATCGTCAGCCCGTAGCCGCCCGCATCCACGACGCCCGCGTCGCGTAGCGCCGCCAGCAGTTCTGGGCCGCGCTTGACCGAATCCTGGCCCGCCAGCACCGCGCGCTCGAGCGCCGCGGCGATCGCCCGGTCCTGCTCGGAGGGCTCGGTCATGGGCCCCAGCGGAGGGCTCTGCGGCCCATGCGCCAGATCGGCCACGATCTGGTGGGCCATCGCCCGCGCCACCGTCAGGATCGTGCCCTCCGCCGGATCGCGCACCGAGGCGTACGCGCGGTCGGCCGCATGTGCCAGGGCGGAGCCGATCAGCGTCGCGTCGATCAGCTGTCCCGGTCGGCTGACCAGCTCCTCGGCGGCGCCGCGGATCAGCTGCGAGAGGATCACGCCGGAGTTGCCGCGCGCGCCCAGCAGCGCCGCACGTGCGACCGACTGCACGATCTCATCGCGTCCGATCTCGTCGATCGTGCGGCTCTCATCGTCGGCCTGTAGACGGTCCAGCTCGGCCAGCACCGCACGCAGCGTCATCGCCATGTTGTCGCCCGTGTCGCCATCGGCGACGGGGAACACGTTCAGGTCGTTGACCTCTTGGCGGCGCGATTCCAGATGGGCCAGCGCGCCCGCCACGGCGGCGCGAAAGCGGACCAGATTGGTATCGGTCACGGCGACAGGTCTATCAGCTTCGCGACGTAGTTCGCCGGTCGGGCCTCACGCGTCTGTAGGGCTGCTGGGCAAGCGAGGCAAGGACGCAGGGAGCGTGGCGTGCTTCGCACGCGAGCGACCGCATCGTCCCTGGAGGGGGAGGACGCAGCATCGCGCCGCTCAGCAGTCCTACAGGGCCTTGGTGACCTTGCCGGCTTTCAGACAGCGCGTACACACGTACACGCGCCGGGGCGCCTTGCCGACCAGGATCCGCACCTTCTGCAGGTTCGGATCGAAGCGTCGCTTGGTTGCGACCATCGAGTGGCTGCGGCTCTGACCGAACGCCGGACCCTTACCGCAGCTGTGACACACCTTTGCCATCGGCGGCAGTCTAGCCGCTCGCGAGCCTCGTCCGTAGCGCCGCCAGCGCCATCACGGCCTCGGCCGCGTGCCGACCCTGGTCGCGCTTGCCGCCGCCGCTGCGTGCCAGCGCCTGCTCCATCGTCTCGCATGTCAGCACCCCGAACGCGCACGGCACACCGGTATCCAGCTGCACGCGCATGACCCCCGCGGCGGTCTGGGAGCAGACATAGTCGTAGTGGTCGGTCTCGCCGCGAATCACCGCGCCCAGGCAGGCCACACCGCCGAAGCGGCCCGTGCCGGCGGCATAGCCGGCGGCGAGCGGCAGCTCGAACGCGCCGGGGACGTCGAACACCTCCACGTCGTCGTTGCCTTGCTCGGCAAACGCCGCGAGCGCGCCCGCGGTCAGCCGCTCGGCAAGGTCTCCATAGAAGCGTGCGACGGCGATCGCGTAGCTCACTGGCGGCGGTGCTCCTGATCGTCGCGGATGCGCTCGGAGCGCAACAGCTCGGCGTCGACGTTCAGCCCTTGGTGGTGCAGCGTGTGCCCCATCCGCTCGGCCTTGGTGCGCAGATAGGCCTCGTTGTGCTCGTTGGGGGCGTGCTCGATCGGGATCTGTGCGGCGACCGACAACCCGTAGCCCTCCAGGCCGCGAATCTTCTTGGGGTTGTTGGTGAGGATGCGGATCGAGCTGAGCCCGAGGTCGACGAGGATCTGGGCGCCGATGCCGTAGTCGCGCAGGTCGGCGGGCAGTCCGAGGCGCTCGTTGGCTTCGACGGTGTCCAGTCCGTCCTCCTGCAGGCGGTACGCACGCAGCTTGTTCAACAGCCCGATGCCGCGGCCCTCTTGGGATAGGTACAGCAGCACCCCCTGGCCTTCGCGCTCGATCATCGACAGCGCCGATTCCAGCTGCTCGCCACAGTCGCAGCGCAGGGAGTGAAAGACGTCGCCGGTGAGGCACTCCGAGTGCACCCGCACGAGCACGTCCGGCTGCCCGTCGACCTCGCCCTTGACGAGTGCCACGTGGTGCTTGTCGTCGACCAGCGAGCGATAGCCGATCGCCTCGAAGTCACCGAACGTCGTCGGCAGCCGCGTGGAGACGACCCGCTCGACCAGCTTGTCGTGCCGGCGGCGGTAGGCGATCAGGTCGGCGACCGTGATCATGCTCAGCTCGTGGCGGGCGCAGTAGTCGACCAGTTCGGGCACGCGCGCCATCGTGCCGTCGTCGTTCATCACCTCGCAGATCACACCGGCGGGGTTCAGGCCCGCCAGCCGCGCGAGGTCGACCGCCGCCTCGGTCTGACCGGCGCGCTCGAGCACTCCGCCGGCCCGGCTCTTAAGCGGGAACACGTGGCCGGGCTGGACGAGATCGCGCGGACGGCTCTCGGGATCGACGGCGACCTGGATCGTGTGCGCGCGATCGTGCGCGGAGATGCCCGTAGTGACGCCCTCGCGCGCCTCGACTGAGACCGTGAACGGGGTTTCAAATGGGGACTCGTTCTTGGCGGCCATCAGGTCGAGGCCAAGCTCGTCGCAGCGTTCGGCGGTCAGCGACAGGCAGATCAGCCCGCGCCCCTCCTTGGCCATGAAGTTGATCGCCTCGGGCGTGGCGAACTGCGCGGCCATCGTCAGATCGCCCTCGTTCTCGCGGTCCTCGTCGTCGCACACGACGACCATCTTGCCCTGGCGTATGTCTTCGATCGCCTGTTCGATCGTCGCAAACGGCGTGGTGGCTCTCGATGCGCTCATGGGAGGACCTCCTGACGGTATCGCTGATCCAATAGCCGCTCGACGTGCTTGGCGAGGATGTCCACCTCGATGTTCACTCGCGCGCCCGCATCGATCGCGCCCAGGTTGGTGCGCTGGAGGGTCTCGGGGATCAGCGACACCGAGAAGCCGTCGCCGCTGAGCGCGCTGACGGTCAGGCTGACGCCGTCGAGCGCGACCGACCCCTTCTCGACGAGGTAACGCGTCAGTCGCGGGTCGGTGTCGATCTCCAGAACACGCGCGAAGCCCTCGCTGCGAGCCGCCCGCACGGTGCCGGTGCCATCGACGTGTCCCTGCACGACGTGGCCGCCGAGCCTGTCCTGTGCGCGCAGCGCCAGCTCGAGGTTCACCGGCGCGCCTGTGGCCAGCTCGCCCAGAGACGAACGCGCCAGCGTCTCGGTCATCGCCTGCGCCTGAAAGCTCTCGTCATGCACGTGGGTGGCGGTCAGACAGACGCCGTTGACGGCAACCGAGTCGCCCTCGCGCAGCTGTGCCGCGAGCGAGCTGTGGACCGTGATCCTCGCGCCGTGATCGTCGCGCTCGACGCTCGCGACCTCGCCGAGCGCGGCGATCAGCCCCGTGAACATCCTGCCCCCCACGTGAGTCCGGCGCCGCTCACCACTCGCGCAGCCTGGCCGAGATCAGCAGGTCCTCGCCGACGCTTTCGCAGTCGAACGTCAACGCCCGCAGCGCCTCGGAGATACGCTCGACGCCTTCGCCCTCCAGTGGGTCGCGGGCGGCGCTGCCGCCGAGCAGCAGTGGCGCCAAGAACAGGCGCAGCTCGTCGATCTCCTGGGCGTCCAGGAACGCGCCCGCCAGATGCGGTCCGCCCTCGAGCAGCACCGAGGCCACCCCCATCGTGCCCAGCTGGTCGAGCGCCGAGCGCACGCGCGCGGGCTCGTTTTCGCCTGTGGCGACGATCACCTGCACGCCGGCGGCTTCCAGCGCGTCGGTGTCCCCCCGCGCCGCCGCTCGCGAGACGACAATCGTCAGCGGGATCTCGGCGGCGGCTGCAACCAGCTGCGAGCTGGGCGGCAGGCGCGCGACCGAGTCGAACACCACCCGCCGCGGCTGCGCCGCGGGCTCGGCCGGCAGGCCGGCGGGACGTGCGGTCAGCTGCGGGTCGTCGGCGAGCGCGGTGCCGATGCCGACGACCACCGCATCCACCGACGCACGCCAGCGGTGTGCCAGTTCGCGGCTGTGCTCACCGCTGATCCACTTCGAGTCGCCCGTTCGGGTGGCGACCTTCCCGTCGAGCGTCATCGCCGACTTGAACAGCACCCACGGGCGCCCTGTGCGGGCGAGCTTGCGGAAGGCCTGGTTGAGCAGCCGTGCGCGCGCCGCCAGCTCGCCGTCGGCAACCAGGATCTCGACGCCCTCGTCGCGGAGAATCCCCAGACCGCGGCCGGAGGCCTTCTCGGTGGGATCGTCGGAGCCGACGAACACGCGCCGGATGCCGGACTGGATGATCGCGTCGGTGCACGGCGGCGTCTTACCCTCGTGACAGCACGGCTCCAGCGACACGTACAGCGTCGCGCCGGTCAGATCGGCCAGTCCGCACGCCTCGATCGCGTTGACCTCGGCGTGCGCTCCGCCGTAGACCTCATGCCAGCCCTCGCCGAGGATCTCGCCGTCGCGCGCGACGACCGCGCCGACCACGGGGTTGGGGCGCACCGTGCCCGCGCCGTTGCGCGCCAGCTCGATCGCGCGCTCCAGGCACAGCTTGTCGGTCTCGGTCGACGTCGGCATGACAAGCAGGATAACCCCGCCGCGCAGGCGCTCAGGGCTCAGCGCCCGCAGCGCCCTCCGTGCAGCCGGTAGAGCGTGATCGCCGGGCCGGGCCTGCGATAGGCCAGCGGGTAGTAGTCGAAGCTCCAGTCGAAATCGAACGCAACCGGCTGGCGCCCGTGCCCATACGGCGAAGCGCGGTAGACGACTTCGCCCTGGCGCTGCAGTGCGCGGTAGTAGGCGATCGCGAGCGGCACCGCGTGCGGATCGGCTAGCGCGCGCCCGGACTGCGTGGAGCCGCTCAGCACCCAGCAGTAGCCGTGCGCCAGGTAGTAGCCGATCAGCGCCGGGCTGAGCGTACGCTCGTAGTCCTCGATCTCGATCTGATGCGTGCCCCCGCCCGCGAGCCTGCCGTCGGGCGCGATCCGCGACAGCAGCGACGGGTACTTGTTCCAGCGATACCGGTTGGCCGCGGTCGAGGTCCCGGGGCGCACTTCGCGCGCCCATTCGTCGGGCGAGACCGGCTCGAGCGACGACAGGCACGCCAGCTGGAACGTGGGTGAGCATCCACGTCCGCGTGAGGCTGCGCGTGTCCGCGCGAGCGAGCACCTTGCCGGCGTGAACGCTGTAGAGCAGACCCTGGGCAAGCAGCGCGAGCACGACCAGCGCCGCCAGGCCGATGCGCAGCGTCCGCATACCCTTCTGCTCGCCGGCGGACCCTCTCTCGCCGTCGGACGCGGTACGCCGGGTGATGCGGCGCATGATCGTGTTCACCAGCTGCCAAGCAAAGCACGCGCCCAGCAGGCAAAGGATTGGGAAGATCGGCAGCAGCCAGCGGCCAAAGTAGCGCCCTTGCAGCCCCATAAACAGAAGGAACATCAGCGGCGCCGGCACGAGCAGCCAGCCCAGCCGTCGCTGCACGCGCCACACGCTAAACGCTCCGCCCAGCGCCGCCAGCGTCGGCAGCCAGCCGAGGCCCCAAGTCAGCGACCACAGGTAGTAGTCGATGCCGCCGTGTTTGGGCGCGCCGAGCTTGCCCTGCGCTTCAGCCGACAGCGTCGACTGGTGCGCCAGTTCGCGGTGAAAGCTCGAGTAGTCGAGCAGCGAGTACGGGTTGGCGATCAGGAAGGCGAGCAGTGCCGTCGCGCCGGCGATGCCGAGGCCGAGCAACATCCGCCCGGCCGCTGGACTGGGAGCGTCGAGGTAGCGAGCGATCGCGGCCGCGAGCAGTGGCACGAGCACGATTCCGGCGGTGTACTTGCTCGCGCACGCCAGGCCGAGCCCGACGCCCGCGAGCACGTAGTCGCGCAGGCGCCCTTTGCGCAAGACGCCGGCGCTGCCGAGCAGCGACAGTGTCACCGGGGCAAGCGTGGGCGCGTCGTTGAGGGCCAAGTGCGCGTAGAACACGGGCAGGAAGGCGACCGCCTGGATCGCGGCCGCGAGCAGGCCGACGGCGCGGTTGAACAGCCGCGTGCCGGTCAAATACAGCAGCCACAGCGCGGCCGTTCCGAGCAGCGCGGCGGCGACACGTGCGAGCGTGTAAACCTCGGTCGGGTGCAACGCCAGCGCCCGTCTGACGCCCGCCGGGCCACCGTAGGCGAGCGCGAACAGGTAGTGCAGGAGGTAGGTGAAGGCCGGCGGGTTTGCGAAGTAGTGCGGGTCGAGGCTGCCCGTCACGAACATGTGCACGGCAGGCGGGACGAAGTGGTCAGCCTCATCGGTGTTGTAGACGTAAGGCAGTCCATGCCGTATGCCCCACAGCCTCAGCCCGAGGCCGCCGAGCAGCACCACTGCCAACCCCGCCCATGCCCACAAGCGGGCGCTGCCCGGTCCGCTCGCGCGAGACTGGGCGGCCGCTGCCTGCTCAGCAGTTTGCATACACCGCGTAGTAGCGACTGGTGTAGATGCGACGGAAGCCGGCGAGCGGGATCTGATCGCTCGGATTGTCGCCGGGGTCGACGATCGCCTTGACGAACACGGCGCTCCCGAGCGGGTACACGGCGACGCTGCCCGCACGGATGCGGTCCTCGAGCGTGTGCGAGCCGTGCTCGGCATCCGAGCGCGCCTGGCTGCGCGCGACGATGTCGTGCTGCCCGACGCTGTCGAGGATCCAGCGGGCGTCGGGGATCAGCTTGTTGTCCGGCAGCGAAACTAGCGGGCAGCGTGCCAGCTGGGACTCGACGCGCGGGTTCTGAAGCGCCGCGGCCAGACCCTCGTGGAATTCCTCGTGGTAGGCGAGAGTCGTGCGCAGGCTCGAAAGGCTGAGCGTTTTTGCGGCTGCGGAGACGCCGTAGAGGACGAGTAGCGAGGCGCCCGCGATCCATATGCGGCGCAGCCAGGAGCGCGGTTCGAGCATCGCCCAACCGCCGATCGTGACCGCGCAGAACAACAGCAGCAACACCGCTGCGCCAGTCAGGTAGCGGTCGACGACCGACGCACCGGCAGCTCCCTCGGCGAGATAAACCGCGGCCAACAGGACCAATGCGGCCAGCGGCGCGGGCACGCGCCGCGGCGCCATCCACACCGCCAGCGGCACGCCGATCAGCCCACCGAGCATCACCGGGAGCTTGTCGATGCGCTCGCCATAGCTCCACAGGGAGGCGACCACGCTGGTGAATCCCTGTGTGCGTTCCAGTTCTGCCGCCAGCCCGGCGGTGGCGGTCAGCGAGTACAGCGGGTTGCCGGTCACAATCGCATCCAGCGTCCACCACACCAGCGGTGCGATCGCGGCCAGCGCGAGGTACTTCGCGCGCGTTCGGTTATCCGCTCGCCACGAACACCACAGCCAGTAGGCGCCGCTGAGCACCCATGCGTCCGGGCGCAGCAGCCCGGCGGCGGCGAGCGCCAGAAAGACCGGCGTCCCCCGTCGCTTGCGTTCGACCTCCAGCACGATCGCCCACACGATCAGCGCCACGTATGAGATGTCCAGATAGCCCTGCGCGGCAAGGTTCTCGATGAAGAAGCGGCTGAGTAGCAGCAGCGCGGCCACCAGGCCGACGACCGGCCCGAAGCACAGGCGGCCAAGCCTGTACATGCCGGCTACCGCCGCGACGAACGAGGCGATCGAGCCGAGCACCATCAGGCGTGCGCCGCCTGGACCGAAGATCGAGCAGAACGCTCCGAAGGCGATCGCCAGCGGATGCTCGGTCGGGCCGCGGTAGACGCTGAAGTCGGGTAGGTGCAGGTGCAGCAGGTCGCGTCCCCACAGCAGCGCGTAGAACGAGTCGTAGGTTGGGTATGTGGGGAAGGCGAAGAAGCCGATCAGTGCCGCCACGCACATCACCGCGAACGCCAGGCGCGCCCATGTCGCCGAGGTGAGCGCGCGCAGTCGCGTCAGCGGGTTGGAGCCCGACGTGCGCCGGGTGAGCATCGCGCTTTCCATCTAGCCTTGGCCTTGGCGGGTCGTGAGCGGCGCCGGGATAGGTGGCTCGACACTCACGCCAAGACCGTGACCTGCGCTTTGGGATACTGCCGGAAGCCAAGTCTAGGCAAATCGAGGGCCGTGAAGCTCATCATTCAGATTCCCTGCTTCAACGAGGCAGACCAGCTCCCGCAGACGCTCGCCGACCTTCCCCGCCAGCTGGAAGGCTTCGACGTGGTCGAGTGGCTGATAGTTGACGATGGCTCGACCGACGACACGGTCGCGGTCGCGCGTGCGCACGGCGTCGACCACCTCGTGCGCCTGACCAACAACAAGGGCCTGGCCGCCGGCTTCCAGGCGGGGATCGACACGGCGCTGAAGCTGGGTGCCGACGTGATCGTCAACACCGACGCCGACAACCAGTACTACGGCCCGGACATCGCCAAGCTCGTGCGCCCGATCCTCGAAGGACGCGCAGACATGGTCGTCGGCGATCGCGAGGTCGGCGGCATCGACCACTTCTCGCCGCTGAAGAAGGCACTGCAACGCCTCGGCTCCTGGGTCGTGCGCCAGGCCTCCTCGACCTCGGTGCCCGACACGACCTCGGGCTTTCGCGCGTACAACCGCGAGGCCGCGATCCAGATGATGGTCGTCTCGAAATTCACCTACACGCTCGAGACGATCATCCAGGCCGGCAAGCAGCTGGTGGCGATCGACCACGTCGCGGTCCGCACCAACCCGAAGACGCGCGAGTCGCGCCTGTTCCCCTCGATGAGCTCCTACGTGCGCCGCAACGGCGTATCGATCTTCCGCATCTACGCCCAGTACGAGCCGCTGCGCGTGTTCTGGAGCCTGGCGGCGGTGATCGGCGTGGTGTCGGTGGCTGTGTGGATCCGCTTTGTCGTCTCCTATGTGGACGGCAACGGCAAGGGGCACGTGCAGTCGCTGATCCTCGGGGCGGTGCTGTTCATCGCGGCGGTCGTGTTGTGGGCGCTCGGCGTGATCGGCGACCTGCTTGCGGCGCAGCGGGTGATGACCCAGCAGACCTTCGAGCGCGTGCGGCGCATCGAGCTGCAGTTGGACGTCGCGCCTTCGCATTACGAAGCCAACGACTCCTCGACCGGCGGGCGCGAGCAGGGCGAGGCTCGCGTTGCGGCTGGCACTGAGTCCGGTGAGCACGCGCAGGCAGAGGGCGAGGCGGTGCGGCTGTGAGCGGTGTGACCGTCTCCGAGGACGGCGTCGTCACCGGCAACACCTACGACAAGTACGGCTCCACCAATCCGGTCGTGCGCCGCCTGATGGCCGCCTTCGAGCGCGATCTGGATGAGCTGTTCACGCTGGCGGCGCCCAGCTCGCTGCTTGACGTGGGCTGTGGCGAGGGGGTGCTCGTGCACCAGTGGGCGCAGCGGCTGGGCGACGGGCGCGTGGTCGGCATCGACCTCGAGGAGGACACGATCCAGGCCGGCTGGTCCGAGCGTCAGGCGCCGAACCTGGAGTACCGTGTGATGGAGGCCGCCAACCTGCCGTTCGCGCAGGACGAGTTCGAGCTGGCGAGCGCAATCGAGGTGCTCGAGCACGTGCCCGACCCCGAGCACACGCTCGCTGAGATGGCGCGCTGTGCGCACAACCATCTGCTCGTGTCGGTTCCCCGCGAGCCACTGTGGCGGATGCTCAACATGGCGCGCGGCGCCTACTGGTCGGCGCTGGGCAACACGCCCGGTCACCTCAACCACTGGTCGCGCAGATCATTCGTGTCGCTGCTGTCGCGCCACGGCGAGGTTGTCGAGGTGCGCTCGCCGTTTCCCTGGACGATGTTGCTTGTCCGCCTCTAGCCGGACGCGCTCCTACGGCAGCGGGGCGCGGATCCTGTCGATCGGGATCGCCTCGACCGGCCTGCTGACGCTGGCGTACTTCTCGATCTCCAGCCACGTGCTCAGCGAAGAAGCCGCCGCCGAGGTGGCGCTGTTGTGGTCGGTGATGTTCGTGATCATCTCGGTCATCTACCGGCCCACCGAACAGCTGCTCTCGCGGACGATCGCCGAGCGCCGGGCCCGCGGGCACGCCGAGCATCCGCTGCGCGTCCCGATCGCGATCCAGGCGTCGTTCGCGCTCGCCTTCCTCTTGATCGCGCTCGCGTTCAACGAACAGATCATCGACGACGTCTTCGACGGCCAGGAAGCGCTCTACTTCGTGCTCGTCGGCGGGACGCTCGCCTACGCCGGCAGCTACTTCGCCCGCGGCTGGCTGGCGGGACACGAGTACTTCGCCCTGTACGGAGGCCTCGTGCTGATGGAGTCGGTCTCACGCCTGTGCTTCGCGCTCGCCGTCGTTCTCGGCATCACCAGCGGACAGACGGCGCTCGCCCTCGGAATCGCGGCAGCGCCGCTGGTGTCGCTGTTCGTCGTTCCCGCAGCCTTCGCGCGGCGCTCGAGCGAACGGCGCGAGGAGGCGCTCGGCCATGACCCGGGACCGATCCACGCAACCGACGAGGCGCTGGCCGGGCCGATCACAGTCGACGAGGTCGACGCGGCGTTCGCTGGGCCAGGTACCGAGGGCGTGCAGGAGGCGGCCGCCCACGACGAGCTGTCGCTACGCCGCGGCACCGGCTTCGCCGGCTGGGTATCGGGGATCATGCTGTCTGAGCAGACGCTGCTGAACGCGGCGGTGCTGACCGTCGCGGCGACCTCCGCGGACAAAGCCCTCGCTGGGATCGTCTTCGACGTGCTGCTGATCGCGCGCGCGCCGCTGCAGCTGTTCCAGGCGATCCAGACGTCGCTGCTGCCGCACTTGACCGGCCTGGAGACGACCGACGGTCACGAGGCCTTCGCTCGCGCGATCCGCATAACTGTCCTGGCGATCGCCGCTTTCGCCGCAGCGGTCGCTCTAGGGCTGCTGGCGATCGGTCCATTCGTGATGGGGCACCTGTTCGGGCAGAACTACACCTACAGCCGCGTTGGCCTGGCGGTCGTGGGCGTGGGAATGGGGTTGCACCTGGTGTCGGGTGCGCTCAATCAGGCGGCGCTGGCACGTAACCGAGCGCGCGCGGCAGCGCTTTGCTGGGGTGCCGCGGCATGTGTGTTCCTGGCTTGGATGCTCAGCCCGGCAATCTCCGACCAGCTCTCGCGCACGGAGATTGGCTACGCCGGCGCTACCGCGTTGCTGGCGCTGCTGTTGTGGGCGCTCTACCGCCAGGGCTCCGGAGCAATCGTCCAGCCGGTGCCTCAGCCGGCGTCGAGCGAGCGCACGATCGCCTCGTAGGCCTCGGCCGGGCGGGCCGAGCCGAAAATCGCAGAGCCGGCCACGAACAGGTTCGCGCCGGCCGCACGGCACGTAGGCGCGGTCTGTGGGTCGATGCCACCGTCAACCTCGACAGCCGTATCGTGGCCGACGATCGCGCGCACGCGTGGGAGCTTGTCCAGCGAGTGGGCGATGAACGGCTGCCCGCCCCAACCGGGGTTGACGGTCATGCACAGCGCGAGATCGATCGCGCCGGCGACCTCGGCGAGTGCTCCCACGGGCGTACCGGGGTTTATTGCCACGCCCGCGCACGCGCCCAGCTCGCGGATCAGGTTGGCCGCGTAGGCCGCGTGCGGAGTGGCCTCGGCGTGGAAAGTGATCGAGTCCGCGCCAGCGCTGACGAAGTCCGCGGCATGGCGCTCGGGAGCCTCGATCATCAGGTGCACGTCGAGCAGCCCACCGGCGTCGTGGACGGTGTCGGCGAGCGCCGCAACGGTCAGTGGGCCAACGGTGATTGGCGGCACGAAATGCCCGTCCATCACGTCGACGTGAATCACACGTGCGCCCGCCTGCAGCACCTCGAGGACCTGTTCACGCAGCCGGCCGAAGTCCGCAGAGAGGATCGACGGCGCCACGCGCACCGTGCTCAGTAGCTCAGACGCCTGGGTGCTCATACGGCTTGCAGCATCGAGTCGCCGCAGTTGTTGCACTTGAGGATCGCAGTGGAGGACATCCGCACGATTGTCGAGTGCTCACCGCAGTTGGGACACACGGAGGTCAGCTCAAAGCGGTGCAGGCAGTAGACGCAGCGGTAGCGCCCGGGCAGGTTGGTCGGGCGCAGCCACGGCTCGTGGCAGTTGGGGCACTGCGGTCCGAGGTCGATCGCGGCTCTCGCCGGCGTGTCCGAGGAGCCCTCCATCTCAGCGCCTGCGCATGCGCGCGATGAAGAACCCGGCGGTGCGGTCACGGTGGGGCAGCGTCAGCAGCATGCCGGCGCTGGGTGCCGGCGCTGAATCCTGCGCGAGCGCGTCGGCCAGCGCGGGAGGCCCGCCGTGACCGATCCTCGCGCGGTCTTCGGCTGCGTCATCGAGATCGAATTCGCCATGGGATTCCAAGAATTCAGCGACCAAGTGCTCATTCTCAATAGGAGAGATCGTGCACGTAGCGTAGACAAGCACGCCTCCCGGACGGAGGGCAGTGGCTGCGGCGGCCAGAATCTGGGCTTGCACGGGTGCCATCTCCTCGACATCTCGCCGGCTCACACGCCAGCGCAGATCGGGGTGGGCCTGCAGCGTCCCGAGGCCGCTACATGGTGGGTCGACGAGCACTCGATCGAAGCTCGCCCCGTCCGTACGCGGCACGCGGGCGTCGGCGACCTCGACGCTGACGGCGTCGGCGTGCAGCCGGCTGGCAGTGCGAGCGAGCGCGCCCGCTCGGCGCCGATTGCGCTCCACCGCGACCACCTCGCCCTCGCCGTTCATCAGCGCGGCCAGGTGCGTGCTCTTGCCCCCTGGGGCGGCGCACAGATCGAGCACACGCTCGCCGGGCTGCGGGTCCAGCACGCGCGAGACCAGCATCGCCGCGCGCGACTGCGCCAGCAGCTCGCCGCGCCCCCACGCCGGCAGACCGTGCAGGTCAAGCGGCTCGCCCAGCACGAGCGCCTCAGGGATACCCGGGTCGGCCCGGGTGCTGGCGGGCAGCTCCCGCGCGAGGCCAGCTGCGTCGGTGACGAGCGTGTTTGCGCGCAGCGCGACCTCTCCCGGCTCGTTGTCGTAGGCCATCAACGAGCGGGCCTGCTCGGCGCCGAGCGCCTCCCACCATAGTCGCGCGATCCACTCCGGGTGCGAGTGCTTGATCGCGGCCTGTGCGGGCGTGTCCTCGCGTAGGGGGTCGAGCAGCGCGGCGGACCCCTCGCGCGCCGCCCGCCGCATGACCGCGTTGACGAGGCCGTGCCCGGCGCGTGCGTGCGCCTTGGCAAGCTCGACGGCGTCGGCGACGACCGCGTAGTCGGGGGCGCCGCGGAGGTACAGCAACTCGAACAGACCGAGCCTGAGCGCGGCCAGCAGCGGCGGGTCAAGTTGCGCGCTCGGCCTCTCGGCGAGCTGCTCGATCACGTGGTCGACGGTGCCCCGGCGCTGGACCGCGCCGTAGGACAGGCGCATCGCCAGCGCCCGGTCACGCGGCTGCAGTTCGGCGGCCTGTGCGTGCAGCACCCGGTCGGCATACGCACCCTGCTCGAACACGCGCCGCACGACCGCATAGGCACAGCGTCGTGCGGGGGCGATCGTCGCGGCCGGCCGACTGGACACGTCAGGCATGATCGGTTATCCGCTGCGCCTGAAGTCGCCGGGCGCGAGCACTGCCACCAGGTCGGTGGCCAGGCGGCGTGCCTCACGCTCGGTGAGGGTCGCTGTCGTGACACGGATCCCCGGTGTGCTGCCCGCGAGTCGGTAGGGCGCTCCGGCAGCGAGCACCCAGCCGCGCTGCATCAACGCTCCCACAGCGGCGGTTTCGTCGGCTACCGGCACCCACACGTTCAGACCGGATGCCGTATGCGCTTGCATTCCCAGGCGATCCAACTCGCCGATCAGCCGTTCACGCCTGCGCGTGTAGGTGTGCGTGGCGCGCGCGATCAACTCGCCTACCGACGCATCGGTGAGCAGGGCGAGCACGATGACCTGCACGATGTGGCTGACCCAGCCCGGGCCGCACTGCTGGCGTCCTTGAACGCGCGCGACCGTTTGGGCGTCGCCTGCGAGCATCGCCAAGCGTAGGTCGGGGCCGAGCGTCTTTGCCACCGAGCGAACGCTGGCCCAGCGCTCGCGGCCGCCGACGAGCGTGTGCAGCGGGCTACCGGCGACCGGCCCGAGATGGTCGTCCTCGATCACGAGCGTGCCCGATGCGGCGGACAGTACGTCGCTCAGCTCGCGGGCGCGCTCGGCGTCGAGCGTCGCGCCGGTGGGGTTCTGTCCGCGTGGGGTTATGACAACCGCGCGGGCGCCCTCGCCGACGGCTGCCTGCAAAGCGCCGGGGAGCATTCCGCGCTGGTCGACCGCCACTGGCTCCAGCGCCATCCCTTGGGCACGGAGTAGATCGAACAACGCCGCGTAGCCGGGGTTCTCGACGGCCACGCGGTCACCCGGACGCAGGTGGGCGTTTACTACGCGCTCGATCGCGTCGAGTGCGCCGCCCGCCACGCACAGGTGCTCGGATGGGATGCCGTCGGCGCTCAGCTGCGCCTGTGCCAATGCCAGCAGCTCGGGAAGGACCTGCGGCTGGCCGTACAGCGCCGAACGCGTGGGCACCCTGTGCAGCGCGGTGCTCAGGTCGGGCAGCAGCGCCGGATCGGGGTTGCCGAGCGAGAGGTCGCGGGCGCCGGGCGGCACCGGCAGCGGCAAGCGCGGTACGCCGACCGGCGGGCCCTCGCCGATGCGCGTGCCGCGACGCGGCTCGGTGACCACCACGCCGCGCCGGCGCAGCTCCCCGAGTGCGGTCGCGACGGTCGCCGGGCTGAGCCCTGCCTCGGCGGCCATGCGCCGCACGGACGGCAGGCGCTCGCCGGGCGCCAGCGCGCCATCTGCCACGGCTGTCTCGATCCCGTGGACGAGCCCCGCCGCACTGGTTGCCTTGATTCGATACTGTGTCAGATCAGTCAATATTCTGTACTATTACAGATTGGAGGACGTCATGTCCGCCCGGTCACAGACATCGACGACGCCCCCAGCGCCCGCTTCCGACCGCGTGCGCCTGCGCCGCAAGCGCGAACGCGGCAGCCATGACCGCGACGTGATCGACGCGATCCTCGACGAGGCGCTGATCGCTCACTTGGGAATCGTCGACGCCGACGGTCAGCCATTCGTCGTGCCCACACTGCACGCACGCGACGGCGACGTCGTGTTTTGCCACGGCGCGAGCGCGAGCCGGACGCTGCGCAAGCTCGCCGAGGGAGCGCCGGCGTGCCTGACCGTATCGCTGCTCGACGGACTGGTACTCGCCCGTTCGGCCATGCACCACTCGGCCAACTACCGTTCGGCGATGCTGCTCGGGACCGCGAGGACCGTCGAGGACCCGGCTGAGAAGCTCGCCGCGTTCGAGACGATCGTCGAACACATCGTCCCGGGACGATGGCGCGAGGTACGCCCACCGACCGAGAAGGAGATGAAGGCGACCGCGGTGCTCGCGCTGCCGATCGACGAGGCCTCGGCGAAGGTGCGCAGCGGCCCGCCGCTGGACGACGAGGAGGACTACGCGCTGGAGGCGTGGGCTGGCGTCATCCCACTCGCCAGCCATGCACGGCCAGTGCAAGCCGACCCGCGCCTGCGGGCGGGGATCGCAGCTCCCCCCTACGCCACCGACTACCGGCGGCCTGGCGCGCCGTGACCTCGTAGGTAGGCGGCGCCGTCCATCGCGCGTCCGCCCGGCGGCTGCACGATCCGTAGCTCGAGCACGCCGGGAGTGCAGTCGAGCAGCAGGTGCCCGTCGCGCGCGTGCAGCGGCGAGCCTGGTGGCGCGTCGCGCTCGGCCGCGTCTGATGATTGCGCGTCCTCGACCTCGGGCCGCGCCAGCGTGGCCTCGCGGACGCCGAGCATCGTCCCGTCTGGGAGCGCGATACGCGCGCCGACATGTGGATGCAGCGCGCGCACGATGCGCTCCAGCTCAGCCGCCGGCCTGCCGGGATCCAACATCCGATCGTCCGGGCCGATCTTCTCGGCGTAGGTGATGCCCTCCGCGACCTGCTCGGCGTACACAGGACGCTCGTCGAGGGCGCGCACGATCAGCTCTCCACCCAACACCTGCAGGCGTGCAGCGAGCGACCCGTAGGTGTCATCTGGGCGGATTGGCTCGGCCGCCGACAGGCACACGGGGCCGCTGTCCAGGCCGGCGGTGAGACGCATGATCGACACTCCCGTCTCGCTGTCGCCGGCGATGATCGCGCGCTCGACCGGCGCCGCCCCGCGCCAGCGCGGTAGCAGCGACGGGTGCACGTTCAGCAGCTCGTACTGGGACAGCAGCGGCTCCTTGATCAGCGCGCCGAAAGCGCACACGACGATCCTCAGAGGCGTCAAGCGGCCACCGTCTACAGGCTCGGCCGCCTGACCGCTCACTGGCAGTGCCCGCCCGGTGCTCGCGATCAGCGCTAGGACGTCGGGATCGTTGACGCTCTCGGGCTGCGCCAGCGCGATGCCAAGCTCGTTGGCGCGCTCGGCCACGGGCGGCGCAGCCGATCGCCGACCGCGTCCTCGAGGGCGATCGGGGCGCGTGATGACCAGAGCCGGGCGGTGATCCGCGGCGGCGGCGAGGTGCTCGAGAATCGCGGCGGCGAACTCGGACGTGCCGATGAAGACGGTGCTCACGCAGCCGAGTGTACGGCCGTGGCTAGGCGGCCTCCCACGCCTCGCGCATCGCCCGCATCGCCTCCTTGCGAGCCTCTCGTGAGATTCGGTCGAGGATCAGGACACCGTCGAGATGGTCGATCTCGTGTTGGATCACGCGTGCCTCGAGCCCTTCGGCCTCGATCTCGATGTGCTCGCCCTTCTCGTCGAGTGCGCGCACCCGTACGCGGGCGGGACGCTCGACCTCAACGTGCACGGCCGGCAAGCTCAGACACCCCTCTTCGGCGGTCTCGAGCTCCTCGCTGGTCCACTCCAGCACGGGGTTGACGAGCGCCGTTAGCGGATCGTCCGCGTAGGCCTTGTAGACGAGCACACGATGCAGCACCCCCAGCTGGGTAGCTGCCAGGCCGACGCCGAGCGCGTCGTGCATTAGCTCGCCCATCCGCTCGACCTCAGCCCTCAGTGCCTCATCGAAATGCTCGACCGGCAGCGCCGTCGCACGCAGAACCGGGTCGCCGAGCTTGCGCACGTGCCGCAACGCCTCATCGCGGCGCGCGCGAGTCTCGGCATCGAGCTGATCGGGCTCGGGCGCATCCTGCTCGCGCTCGACCTCGACGTCGGTGTCCTCGGAGCCACGCCCGCCAAGCTCGACGTCTGCGCGATCCAGATCCTCGACTGTGCTGTCCTCGGCGGCCATCGTCACCTGAGTTTATGCTCAGTGCTTGCCTGGAGCGCCAACCGGTGCGCGATGGAGCGTCACGATCGATTTCGTCGTTGCAGTCGCCCCCGCGGCATCGCGAGCGAAGACCGTCGCGCGAACGCGCAGCGAGCGCGAACGAGCGAGCAGCGCGCGGGCCTTAGCCGACAGTCGCAGCGTAAGTGTCTTGGTCACGCCCGGCGGGGCGATGAATGCGCCGGTCGCGACGGTCAGCACCGAAGCTCTCGCGGTGGCCGCGCCGGCGGACACCGCCGTGAGGGTCCGCAGGGTCACTGTTCCCTTGCAGCTGGACACCCCGGCGGGGCAGGCGATCCGGATGGACAGGACACCTGATCTATTCACCTGCAGGGTCGAGCCGATCACCCTGGCCGCAGGAATCGGCGGCTTGACGCTCGTGTGAAAAGCTGACACTTCCTGCAGGCCCGCCGAAAGGCGCGCGTGTTCGGATTCCCGGGCCTTGGCTTCTTCTTCTTCGCGTCTTGCCTTGGCGACTTCCTGTTCGTGCCTGACTTCCGCTTCATGCTGCCGTTTCTGTGCGGCTTCGGCGGCTTCGTTTTCTTTCTGTTTCTGTTTTGCCTCGACAGCTTCGTCTTCTTCTTTTTTCTGTTTGGCTTCGGCTGCTTCGCGTTCCTGTTTTTCTTTGGCTTCCTGTTCGTGTTTTTCTATTTCTTCGAGCGAAGCCTCAGCAATTTCGACCGGCTGCGTCGCCACCGTGCTGGCGAGACCGTAGCTGTCGGTTACGGTCAGCGACACGGTGTAAGTACCGGCCGCCGCATAGGTATGCGTAGGCGAGACGCCGCTGCTCGCACTCGTACCATCACCCCAGCTCCAGGAGTAAGTCGCGATCGATCCACCCGGATAGGGGTCACTGGAGGTTTTCGCGTCGAAGCTCACAGGCGCACCGGCCACCAGCGCACCGGTCGAGCCGATCGTTGCTGTGGGGAGCAGCGGCTTGAATCCGTCGAGGCCGTTCGGAGTCCCGACACCAGAGGGGCCGTCGAAGCCGCCGGCAGCGTTGCAGGCAGTGGTGCCTTCACAATCCACTCGAGCTTTCAGGACAGCGTTCGGATTGCCGCATTCAGCGGGTGTGGCCGTGTCGCAAAAGCCGTTGCCGCCTTCGGTGACATCGAACAGCGAGGGATCACCGAGGTGGCCGTAAAGGGTCAGGGACGGGTACTGGACGCCGGTGGCTCCCCCGGCGAGCGCGTACAGCGAGCTGATCAGCGGCGTGGCCAGCGAGGTGCCACCGAGCTTCAGCCATTCGTTGCCTTTGCCGATCCCGAATTCTTCGCACGCGGCTCCGCAGTTGTAAGTGTCGTCGATGTCGAAGCCGGTGAACGGGTCGGCATCCGCTGAGACGTCAGCCTCCAGACGTTTCTCGCCGCAGCCGCTCGCACCGAAGCCGGCGGCATCGTGCTGCCACAGCGGCGCGAGGAACAGAGTGCTACAGCCGCCGCCCGCGACAAAGCCGCTGGGGAGCGCGTTTTCATTGCGCGGACCATCGTCGTTCCAGACCGTCTCGCTCGCGCGGGTGCCGTCGGGGTTCAGTTCCAGAGAGGTGCCGCCCACGGCCACCACCGACGCCAGCGCGGCGGGGGCGTTGGGCATTTCGGGCGGCTGGAAAGGAGGTTCTTCTTCGATCGTTCGGTCCCAGCTGTCATACCCGTTGTCTCCGGTGGCTGCGGCGATCACGACACCCGGATGGTCATAGGCCGCTACTCCGCTTGACCCGAGTCCGATCTCGGGGCCTCCGTATGAGTTTGAAACCTCCGTCGCGCCCAACGTGACGGCCTCGTTGACGGCCACCGCGAGGTCTTCGTAAGTCGGTTCGGCGGCCTCGACCAGCAGTATCTTGCAGTTGGGGCAGACCGCGTGAACGGTGTCCACATCTAGCGAGGTCTCGATCGACCAGCCGGTCGTGTCTTTTTTGGGAAGCGCTTTTTCGCTGCCGGTCTGACCGACCTTCTTGAAGCAGCCGTTTGCCTTGGTGCACGCTGGCAGCCCGTAGTGGGAGCTGAAGCTTGCGAGATCGGATTCGATCTTCGGGTCGTCGTAGGCGTCGATGACCGCCACGGTCTGCCCGCTGCCGCCGACGGTGGGGTCATACCCGTACGCGCTGGCGAGCTGTTCGGGTGTGAATCCGCCGGCCGGTCCTGAGCCGGCGGCGCCGGCACCGGGCGTGTAGGGCCTGACACCCGCATCTGCTGACGCGGCCGCGGAGACCGGCACACTGACCACCGCAAAGCACGTAGCCCGCAGCAGGGTCGGCGGCGGACAGGCGCGTTGAGCGCGCGCGTGGAGAACTCTCGCCGGCGTGGTTGGGTGACCTGCCCAGGCGGCTGGCACCACGACCAGACACCAAGCCACTGTCGCATATGCGATTCGCGATCTCATCGCCCAGGAGCATTCGAGGGATTTGGCGATCCTCCTCGCCGGCGATCTCGCCGCGGCGCGGGGTCGGGCCGACCTGCTCGGTTGCGACACGCAGCCGTCATCGCCGGATCATAGGGCGTGAGCCCAAGGGCGCATACCGGCTCGCCCGGGTCTGCACGGCTGTCTGTCAGCCCTTGCGATGACCGATTTTCGAAGCGAGCAGCGTCGTCGTCGTGCGCGAGGTGTGTGTCGCCCCCGCATGGTCGTGCGCGACGATCGTCACGCTGATGCGCAACTGGTGGCTGCGTGTCAGCAGCGCCCGAGCCCTGCGCGACAGATGTAGCGTCAGCGTCTTTACGCGCCCGCCCGGCACGCTGAATGAACCCGTCCCCAGCACGAGCGTCGCGGCCGTCGGCTGCCGTGCGGCGTGCGCTGCGAGGACGGCTTTGAGCGTTCGCAGCGAGACGCTGCCGTCGCAGATGCTCACTCCGGTGGGACAGCTGACCTTGACGACCACGCTGCCTGAGGCGGTCATCCGCAGAGTGGAACTTGCCAGCCGGGCGTTGGGCACCGGGGCGCCTTTTTCGGAGCGGAAGCCCGCGACGCCGAGGCCGCCCTGCGGTTGCGGCGGTACGGGTTGCGGTGACTGTACGCTGCCGGCTGCTTCTTCCAGTTCGCTTGGACTGGGCTCGATCGGAGGCAGGGTGACCGTGCGGGCGACGCCCGTGCCGCCGGCGTTGGCCGCAAACACCTCGCACTCAATCGTGCGGCCGATGTCGGCCGCCGTCAACGTGTATGTCGGCGATGGGCCCTGTTGCAGGACCTGTCCGCCGTCGCCGTCGAGGAAGGCGTAGGTGAAGGTCGGGCTGTTGCTCCAGCTGCCCTGATTGCATCTGAGTGCGGCGCCGACGCGCACGAAGCCTTCGACCGAAATTCCCCCGCCGCGCGGCGCTCGCGGGGGTTCGAGTGCGTCGTCGAGGATGAAGTCTCGGATCTCGGGAGCAGCCACGTCGGCGAAGCCGCCGACAGCACCGTCGAGGCACACCTGTTCGTTGATTACCTGGACGGTGTCGGTGACGCCTGCCAGGGTCGGCGGCGACCCGGGTATCGTCAGACCGCTGCCGCTGTCGCCCGAGCAGTCTGAGCCCGTCGGGGTACTCGCGCACAGCAACAGCGCACCGGCTTCACCTCCGCACTGGCGGCTGAAACCGAGACTCATGCCGATCGAATGCAGCTCGCCGTCGAGTTCTTCGGTGAACGCGTTCTCCTCGCCAAAGCCGGTCAGCTGCACGTGCGTGCCTTCAGCGAACAGGGAGCCCGCCGGGACCAGCCCGATCGCTTTGACGCCGGGGCTCGGCACGAGCGGCGTTTCGAGCTTGACGACAGCGACGTCATCGGGGGTCGCGTGTGTGGTTTCGAGCTGCGGTTCGTAGTAGGGATGCACCCGCACGCCGCTCCCAACGCGTTCCTGTTCTTCGGGCTGTTCGCTGTTCAGATCGGCCGTTCCAGCGCCGATGACGATCTGTCCTGGCGGGATCTGTTCTCCGGTTTCCGGGTCCAAGACACAGTGGGCTGCCGTGAGTACTTCCGTTTCGTTGAGAATCGAGCCGCCGCAGAGGAGACCTTCTGTTTCTGACAGAACGGCGATCAGGACGACCTGCCATGGCGCCTGCGCGATCGAGATGGTGCTGCCGCCCACGATCGCAGGGTGGGCGCGCTTGGAGAAAGCGTGCAGATCGCTTGTTCGCAGCCGACCATGGTGCAGTCGCACCCTGGTCGGGACGACCTTGGCCGGAGTGTGAAACTGCGCCTCGGCTCGAGACGCGGAAATCATGCAGAGTGCTAGCGCACCCGCCCCTAGCGCACCAGCACGAAGGACTTGGACTCCCCATCCACACCTATTGAAGCGAGCGAACCGCACAGGCCACGACCTCCCGTAGTCGCAATTCTCCACCATCCGTGTGTGACTCAGCCGGGCGGGGACAGTACCAAATATCGAAACCCGCTGGCTGGGCTGCGAAGCGCGTCGCGCCCGATCCGTCGGCGGCTACTGCGGATCGACGTCGACGCTGAGATTCACACCGGCGTGCTCGCGCATCGCGGCGACCCGCTGGACAGCATCGCCGACAGCCGCCACGGCATGCCGGCGCTCGTCGGCCTTGACGACCAGCATCTGACGCTCACGTCCGCGCAGGCGAAACAGCGTGGCGGGGCCGAGCACGTCGGGCGCTGCGATCGCGTCTGAGCCGGCAGCGGCGAAGGTCTCGATCAGCGACGTGCGCAGGGTAGCGGCGGCTGCGCGTGCGCTGGCGGCATGCTCGTTGGCGCACACGATCCTGATCAGATGGGCGAACGGCGGATAGCGCAAGGCGCGCCGGCGCTCCAGCTCGCCTGCGAGGAAGCCATCGCTGTCGTGGTGAGCCGCATGCACGATCGCACGCGCGTCCGGCGCGTTGGTCTGCACGAGCACGCGCCCGTGGCCGCCGCGCCCGGCACGACCGGCGAGCTGTGAGATCAGCGCGAACGTACGCTCCTCCGCGCGAAAGTCGGGGAAGCGCAGTGTGGCGTCGGCATCGAGCACGACGCCCAGGCTCACGTCGGGAAAGTCGTGTCCCTTGGCGACCATCTGCGTGCCGATTAGGACCCCGCAGTCGGACTCCTCGAAGCGGCGCAGCAGCTCAGCCACACCGTGCTCGTCGGCGGCAGTGTTCGCGACGATGTCGGCGTCCAAACGAAAAATCGGGAAGCGGCCATCGTCGAACACGCTTGCGAGGTCGTGCTGGAGGCGTTCGGTGCCGGCCCCGTGACGGGCTACGGCTGTCGAAGAGCACTGGCGGCAGTGTCCGGGCACCGGCTCGCGGTGGCCACAGTGGTGGCAGGCCAGGTAGGAGCCGCTGCGGTGCAGCACGAGCGCGACGTCGCAGTCGGGGCAGCCCCACACGAGCCCACACGAGCGACAAGAGAGGAAGTTCGACCAGCCCCGGCGGTTGAGCAACACGATCGCCTTGCCGCGCGCCGCGCGCACCTCGGCGAGGGCCTGCGCGGTGCGCGCATGCAGGCCCTCACCGCTGCCGCGCATGTCAAGCACCTCCACGTCAGGCAGCGGCCGTCCGTCTACCCGCCGTGGGAGCACGCATGCCTGCAGCCGCTTGACGCTCTCGGGCCGGGGCGTGGCGCTGCCGAGCACGAGCACTGCGCCGCTGCGCCGTGCGCGCTCGGCGGCCACGTCCCGCGCGTCATAGCGGGGATCGCCCTCGTGCTTGTAGGAGGAGTCGTGCTCCTCGTCGACGACGATCAGCCCGAGCTGCTCGATCGGTGCGAACACGGCCGAACGGGGACCGACGCACACGCGCGCCTGTCCTTCGCGCAATCGCCGCCACTCCGAATAGCGCTGGCCGGGCGTCAGCCGCGAGTGCAGCACGGCGACCGTGTCGCCGAAGCGTTCGATAAAGCGCCCGACGATCTGCGGCGTGAGCGCGATCTCGGGAACCAGCACAATCGCCCCGCGGGCTTGCTCGAGTGCCGCCTCGGCAGCGCGCAGATACACCTCAGTCTTGCCTGAGCCGGTCACGCCGTGCAGCAGTCGCGACTCGGGCTCACCTGTTCGCAGCGCCGCGAGCAGCGGCTCAAGCGCGGTCCGCTGGTCGTCGGTCAACGCAGGCGGCGTGGGGCTACGCTGGCCAACGGCAAGGTGGTCGGGCGCAGGCATCGTGCGGCGTTTGCGTCCACTCAGCCGGCGCGTAGCCTGAGGCGGGAGCACGAGGTTCAGCGCGCGTGCGACCGTCGAGCAGTACTCGGCAGCGATCCATTCGGCCAGCGCCACGAGATCTAGCGGCAGGGAGGGCGGGCCTTTGTCCAGCGCGCGCAACGGCGCCAGCAGCTTCTCCTCGGCCACGTCGCTGCTGGCGGCGAGACCGACCACCACACCCAGCATCTCGCGGCGCCCGAACGGCACCACGAGCATCGAGCCCACGTCCACGCCGCCGCGCAGCTCGTCGGGCAGCCTGTAGTCGAACGGACCCTGCAGCGCGCGGGTCGTTGTCATCGGCTGAACCTGGGCGATCGCGAACGAGGACCTCAGCTCGCGAGCACCGTCAACCTGGGCGATGGCAGACACCGCCTGACCCTAGAGGGCTCCTCGGTCAGAGGCCGACGGCCGCGCGCAGCGCCGGCGCCTTGTCCACACGCTCCCAGGTGAAGTCCTCGTCCTCGCGCCCAAAGTGCCCGTAGGCAGCGGTCTTCTGGTAGATCGGCCGGTGCAGGTTCAGCTCCTCACGGAACGCTCCAGGGCGCAGGTCGAAGACCTCGTCGACGGCGCGCGCGATTTGGGCACGAGTACGTCCCTCACGCTCGGTGCCGAAGGTCTCGACCATCACCGACACGGGGTGCGCCACGCCGATCGCGTAGGCGACCTGCACTTCGGCGCGGTCAGCGAGGCCGGCCGCGACGATGTTCTTGGCGACCCAGCGCGCGGCATAGGCGGCTGAGCGATCGACCTTGGAGGGGTCCTTGCCCGAGAAAGCGCCACCGCCGTGGCGGGCCATGCCGCCGTAGGTGTCGACGATGATCTTGCGGCCGGTCAGCCCGGCATCGCCGACCGGGCCGCCGATAACGAAGCGGCCGGTAGGGTTGACGAGGAAGTTCTTGCGGAGCTTGCCCGCGTCGTACATGTCCGCCGGGAGGACCGGCTCGACGACGTGCTTCCACAGGTCCTCGGCGATCTGCGACTCGACCCCTTCGGCGTGTTGGGTGGAGATCAGCAGCTTCTCGATCTCCTTGGGCTTGCCGTCGACGTAGCGAACGCTGACCTGGGTCTTGCCGTCGGGGCGCAGGTAGGTGAGCGTGCCGTCCTTGCGCACGGCGGCCAGGCGCTCGGCGAGGCGGTGAGCGAGCGAGATCGGCAGCGGCATCAGCGTGTCGGTCTCGTTGGTCGCGTACCCGAACATCATCCCTTGATCGCCCGCGCCGGCGACGTCCAGCTCGTCATCTTGGCCGTCGTCGGTCCGTGTCTCATAAGCCTTGTCGACACCCTGAGCGATGTCCGGCGACTGCTTGTCGATCGCGTTCAGAACGGCGCACGAGTCGGCCGAGAAGCCGAGATCGGCGTCGGTGTAGCCGATGCGGCGCACGGTCTCGCGCGCGATCTCCTGAATATCGACGTAGGTGTCGGTCGAGATCTCTCCCGAGACCACAATCAGCCCGGTGTTTACGAGGGTCTCGCACGCGACGCGCCCATAGGGGTCGTCCTTGAGGACGGCGTCGAGCACCCCGTCGGAGATCTGGTCGGCGATCTTGTCGGGGTGGCCCTCCGTGACCGACTCGGATGTGAACAGGAACTCGTTGTCGGAAAGCTCAGTCATGACGTGCGGGATCAGCTCCGGGAGTTAGTGGGCGGGGCGGGGACCTTGGCCCCGCGGGCGGGTTGGCAAAAGTCGCAGAAGTCTATGCGGCGCGAGCGCGAGCGCGCTGGCCGCGCTCGACGAAGTCGATAATCAGCGGCACGCCGTCCATGCCGTAACGGGCGCGCAGGCGGTTCTCGACGAAGTACGCGTAGTCGCGCGTGACCCGCTCACGGTTGTTGACCTGGATCGCGAAACGGGGCGGTCGCTCGTCGATCTGGGCCATGTAGATCAGCTTCAGACGATGTCCGGCGGCGCCGCGGCGCGAGCCGACGGGTGGTTGGCGCGCCTGCACGGTCTCGGACAGGAAGCGGTTGAGCTCGGGTGTGGGAATTCGTCCGCTCATGCGGTCTCCGAGCGCGATCGCCTCGACGAGCAGGCGCGATACGTGCCGGCCTGTCTTTGCGCTGGCGGTGAGCACGCGCGGGCGCAGGCGCAGCTTCTGGGCTACGCGCGCGCGCTCGTGATCGAGATCGAGTCGGTCGCCGTCTTGTCCGTCGGCAGGACCCTGCAGGTCCCACTTGTTGAGCACGAGCGCGGTCGCGCAGCCGGCCTTCATCGCCAGCTCGGCGATGCGCAGATCCTGGGCGGTGACGCCGTCTGTGGCATCGCACACGACGAGTGCCACGTCGGCGCGCTCGGCCGCTCGCTGCGAGCGCAGCGCCGTGTAGTACTCGACCGAGTCCTCCACCTTGGACTGACGGCGCATCCCGGCCGTGTCGATCAGCGTCAGCCTACGCTCGCCCACCAGCAGCGGCATGTCGATCGCGTCGCGTGTGGTGCCGGCCAGATCGGAGACGATCACGCGCTCCTCGCCGAGGAACGTGTTGACGAGCGAGGACTTGCCCACGTTCGGCCTACCGATCACCGCCAGGCGCACCGTGTCGTCGTGCTCGTCGGGCTCGCCTGCCGGCAGCAGCGTGACGATCCGATCGAGCAGGTCCCCTGAGCCGAGGCCCTGCGCGGCGGACACGGCCATCGGCTCGCCCAGCCCGAGCCGATGGAAATCGGCGGCCAGGGGCACATCCGCGAGCCCGTCGCACTTGTTGGCGGCGACGATGCTGGGCAGCGGCGCGCGGCGCAGCAGGTCGGCCATCTCTTCGTCGCCGGGGCGTACGCCGGCGCGTGCGTCCACGACCAGTACCGCCACCTGCGCGTCGGCGATCCCCGCACGTGCCTGCTCGCGGATCGAGCCCGCCAGCGGATCCTCGTCCTCGAAGTCGATTCCGCCGGTGTCAATCAGCGTAAAGCGCCGCCCGTTCCACTCGCAGTCGATCTCGTTGCGGTCACGCGTGATCCCAGCGCGCTCGTGCACGACCGCCTCGCGGGTGCCGGTGAGGCGGTTGATCAGCGAGGACTTGCCCACGTTTGGATAGCCGACGACGGCGACCTTCATCGGTTCAGTATGACCGGGGCTGTCGTTCGAGCCCTGTAGCCGGCGCTGCCGAGAATCGACGCGCCGTCTGACCGAGCTACTTGCCGACGCTGGCCAGATCCGTGTCCAGGTCGCCGAGCGCGGTGCTCTGCTTCTCGTCGAGCACGACAGCATCCGCGAGCAGCCGACGCGCATGGTCGAGGTCGTCGGAGCGCCCGAACGTGAGCGCGGCCTTGACGACGCCCGCCTCGAGGTACCAGTTGGTGAACGAGCCGTCCTCGAGCGAGCCGCGCACGATCTCCTGATCCCAGCTGTAAGCAGGGCCGACATACTCCAGCTCGCCCCAGTCGGCGAGCACCGAGTAGAAGTAGGGGGCGACCTCATGCGCGAGATCGCGCCCGAGCATGTTCAGCGCGGCGGTCTTGCCGTGGTTGAACGCCACGTCCCAGTGCTCGATCCGCAGCGGACCGCCGTGCAGCACCGAGTCGTACTCGCAGATGTCCCCGCCCGCGTAGATGCCGGGCGTTGAGCTCTCCAGTCGCGACGAGCAGCGCACACCGCCGCGCTCTCCGATCTCCAGGCCGGCGCGCTGCGCGAGCTGGATGTCTGGCGTCACACCGGCACCGACCACGACCGCGTCGGCCGCCAGCTCGAGCCCGCCCCGTGTGATCACCTTGGCCACCCGGCCGTCGCCCTCGAAGCGCTCCAGCTCGTCCTGTGCGTGCACGACGACGCCGTGCGATTCGAGCAGATCTTGGAAGAAGCGTCCGGCGCTCGCGCCGAAGCCACGTTCGAGCGTCGTCTGCTCTTGCATGAGGATCGTGCAGCGCTTGCCGAGCATCGTCAGCGATGCGGCCACCTCACAGCCGATGTAGGAGCCGCCGATCAGCACCACGCTCTCGGCATCGGCGACGCCCTCGCGGATGTGGTCGGCGTTGCCGAGCGTGCGCAGGTAGTGGATCTGCTCCAGCTCGCAGCCACCTGCGTTCAGTCGCCGGACGTTCGCGCCGGTGGCGATCAGAGCCTGCTCGAACTGGACCTCGTCCTTGGAGGACAGCGTCGCCGTCCTAGCCTGCAGGTCAAGGCCGGTCACACTCGTGCGGGTGAGCAGCTCGATGTTCTGCTCGCCCCACCAGTCGGCCGGCCGGAACATCGGCTCCTCGCGTGTCTCTTCGCCGCGCAGATAGCCCTTGGAACAGTTCGGGCGGTTGTACGGCGGGTCGGGCTCGCGGCCGACCAACAGCACCTCACCGGACGCGCCTTCCTCGCGCAGCCAACGTGCACAGTTGGCGGAGGCCAGACCGCCGCCGATCAGCAGGTAGTCGACCTTGCGCAACGCCATGTCGCCACCTTACAACCCGGGCGGGTGGCGCACAGACCAGTGCGCCCAAGTGGGGATGTGGTCGAGAACCCGCCAACGCGGGCCATCCTGGTCGCGATTGGGACCTACGTCGGTGCCGTCGTGGCTCGTGTCCAGACGCAGGCCGGCGACGATCACGAACACGTGCGCGGTGGGTCTGATCGTCGCGTAGATCGTCACCCATCGGCCCGGCCCTGGCGCACCCCAGCGCACGTAGTCCTGAGCGAGCGGGTTCTGGCTGACGATTTCATCGATCGGGCGTATGCCGGATCGATACAGCAAGTAGTTCACGGTGCTCGAGCAGTCCTCTTCCGAGGACCCACGGGGGTCAGGGTGCCCGCCCGGCCCGTAGGGCAGACGTTGCAGCTCATTGCCGGCAACCACCATCGCCTGAACACTCGCCGGCACGCCCGCGGGAATCAGGGCGAGATTGCCATCTTCGCTATCCAGCTCGGCACGATCCCCACGAATGAAGTGCACGGTGGTCGCACTCTCGTCGATCAGACTCATATCCGCCGTGCCCTGTCCGGCATCCCCTGTCTCCGGCGACGCGCGCGCCGACGCGCGATACCTAGCCGCCCAGCGCTCGACGTCGGTCACATACCAGCCGGCATGGTTGTAGGCAAACAGGGCGCGACGATAGTCCTCAGGAGCACCGGCGGCGCGCAGCAGGTTCGCCGTACCGTCGATCGCGTCGGCCGGATTCCAGCGATCGGCGATGCCGTCGCTGTCGCCGTCCACCCCGTAGCGCGCCCACGTCGCCGCGATGAATTGCATCGGCCCGCCCGCACCGGCCCCATTGACGGCGCCCTCTCTGGCACACGAGGGGTCGGGGTCACGGCCGTGGTCGCACTCGACCTTGCCAACACCGGCCAGGACGGCCCAGTCGACGCCATAGCGCTGCGCGGCCTGCAGATACATGCGCAGATACGGCTGTGGGATCTGAGCCACGGCCAGTACCGATGCGCCGGCATCGCCGCCGCTGGGCACCCCACCAATCGCGGCAACGACGGCCAAGCCAAGCGACAGCGCCAGCGCAGCGAACAGGCCAACAGTTGCCGTAGCGACTGCCGCGACGTTGCCACCGTCGCCCGTTGCACTCACGGTCTGCCGACCCCAAGCTGGCGTTTTCGCCGTGCCGCAACCTCGCGGGCATCCCGCAGCACGCTGGACTCTCCTCCCTCCGTCGAGCCATGAGCGGCCCGCAAGCCGTCACCCGCGCCCTGATCTGAGCGACCCGAGTGACGCGCTCGCTTTTCCCGCGCGGGTGGCGAGGACCTCGCGACGGCCGCCTGGCTTTCCCGCTGGGGACTCCCGAGAGGCTCGCTCGTGAGGACTCGACCGTGTTCGCTACGCCACGCGAGCTCGCCGTCGATCTCCAGTCGTGCCTTCCGCGCGTCCCGTGGACTCAAGCGCGCGAACTCCTCGCGTTTGTAACCGATCAGCGGCGCGAGCGCGGCGTAATCACGACCCTGGCATTGACCGTGCCGCGTGGCGGCTGACGCCGACGCCAGCCGCGCCTGGGCGTCGAGCAAGCGGGCGTACTCGTCGACGGACGCATACGGCTGGGCGCTGCCAACCTCTCGCCGTCGCGCTTGTCTGGCGCCTTCGAGCCGAGGCGGTGTCAGCGCTTCGCCGTCGCGCTCGATTTCCGCGGCGATCCGCTGACCCCGATGATCGAGTTCCGCCGAGCGTCGCGGGTCCCCGGCGGCTATCGCCTGCTCGCGTGCGAGCCTGACGCGCTCCAGCTGCGCGCGCCCAGCGGACCGCCGCTGCGCCTGCTCGGCCGTCGCCTCGTCCGATTCGCGCGCGGCGCGGGTTTCGACTTCGAGCATCCGCCGCGCCTGGTGATCGACACCGGCGGGCGCCAGCCGGCCGGTTGAGGGACGCCCGGGTGCGCCCTTCGAGCTCGCACGCGTATCGGCCTGCGGTGCCATTTTCCTCTCCCTTCTACGCACACGCGACGCCGCCACGCCGGTGCCAGCATCGATCAGCCGACCGATACGCCTCGAGACCGGCATTCGCTGTGCCTGCTCACCCCTCATCGCTCCGCCGCTGAGTTCAATGAGCTGGTGGCGACGAACATACGCGCCCCACCAGAACGCTGAGGTCAACAGCCACTGCGTCCACCAGCCGAGCGAGTCGAGGTCCGAGAGGATCGCCAATACGGCGAGCACCGTCCCCAGCAGGAAGGAGAACAGGAGCTTGGACACGACCGCGCCCAACAGGCGGGCAGCCCAGGCGCGAAACGCAGCCCGTCCGGCCTCGCCAAACGCCGGCGCGAGCACCAACGCGGGGGCCAGCAGCAGATAGAACACACAGAACAGCGAAGCGGTGAGCAGCCGCAGCACTATGAACCCGAGCAACAGCAGCATCCCCAGCAGGCCGCCAACGATCAGCAGCAACCCGCCAAGACGCGACCACGTGCTGGCAGCGGTACGAAACTCGGCTTGGGCGGCGGCCGAGCCGCGACAGTCGGAGGCGTCATCGCTCTGGCAGATCGCACGCAACAGCGAGCCCTGCTCGTTGATCGAGTTGCGCGCTGCGCCATTGGCAGGCAGCGCAAGGAATGTGGCGGCGTTGCTGTCCGCGCCACGCAGCAGCTCAGCGACGTGCGTCAGCACTTGCGCCTGCTTGCCGTTCGACGCCACACAGTTCTCGCCCGGCTTGCGACAGCCGATCAGTTCCACCTCGGCGGCGGCGATCTTCAGCCCGGCGGCGTGCAGGGCAGGGTCCAGCCGGCTGGGATCGCGACACCAGGCGACATCCCCGAACTCGAGATAGCACCAAGGACTCTCAATTGCTTCGCTGAACAACCCGCTCATGCTTTCTGCCAGCGCACGACTCGGCACAGCCGCATGACCGCGGGCGGTCACGGCGAGAGTTCCCAGGCTCGCCTGGTTGGCCCACCGCCCCAACGCCCCCACCGTGCCGGTCGGGTCGAGCATCACCCACAGACCGCCGGCGATCATCGCTACCAGCATCAGCGCGTCACCCAGCGTGTCTGCCACGCGGCGACGGACCAGGCCGTTGTAAAGCACGGCAATCGAGCTGATCGCGAGCGCCAACGGCAACCACGGCATCGTGAGAGCGGCCTGAGCGCGACGCAGACCCGACGCCAGCCCCCCAGCGTCGGCGCTGTCGAGCAGATCAATCGTGAAGCTCCACTCGAGCATCACCACGAGCGCATGCACCGCCCACACGAGCGCCATCCACAACGGAGCGATCAGCAGCTCTTGTGTGGCGCTCAGCAGCGAGTTCGAGCTCAGCCCGAACAGGCCCGTGTCTATGTGCACGTCGATGCCGTAATGCCCGGTGGGAGCGCCAGCCGCTGCGAAACCAGAGGTCTCGCAGTCGCGTCGGCTCGCCGCCGGTAGTTCCTGTCCGTGCGCCCAGCGGCAGATGGGGCTGCCCAGGCCATTGCTCACCAGCGGATCGGCTTCACTGCTCGACGCGGATCCGTCCTCAGCGCGATCGGCCAGCCCACCGGGATCCGCGGTCGAAACCAGCGGCGTGCCTCCAGGCGCATGCTCGGTCGGCTGCGCGCGGCGGGCGGAGCTGGCGCTGTCGGTTGTGCGCGTGCGCTCCGAGCCCCCGTTCGTCGCGGATGCTGGAACGGCCAGCGCAGGCGAGGCACTGGCAGCGATCGCGATGACCACCAGCGCGATCGAGGAGACCTTCACTCAGCTAGCCGGCGTCGTCGAAAACGCACGCACAAGCGATGGCAGCACCAAGTCCACCTGGACCGCCTCGACGCGCCCGCTGTGATCGCGGAACAGACACCGGCCCGCCTCGAACTCGAGCAGTATCTGGCGCATGCGTGCGTCCTGCGGATCGAGCCCGAGCAGGTCGAGCGCGCGGGCCGCCTCCGCCTGCGAGCGCATCCCGAACACGAACGTGGCGCCAACCAGGTTCTCCAGTGACTCTCTCTCCCCCACCAGCGCGTCGGTGACCAGCTGTGTGCTGATGATCGGCACGGCCAGCTCGGAGCGACCCATCCGCTGCAAGGAGGCCAACAGTGTCCGGCCCACCGGGTCGCCCAGCAGCCGCCATCCCTCATCGAAGGAGAACAGCTTCAGGCGACTACGCTCGGAGCCCATCAGTTGCATCGCGAACATCGCGATCAGCCGGACTATCTGCTCGCCCACCCGTTCGGCCTGCGAGTACTCCGCCCGGGGCGTACCCGGTGACGGTGCCGGCAGATCTCGGATCGGCAGGTAGGTGACCTGCCGATCGCCCACTGCTGGCAACTGCACATTCGGATCCGCAAACCCAAGTTGTGTCAGCCCCGAGCGAGAGTAGACCTCGAGCGCTCGCCCGACCTGGATCTCGACCTTGTCCCCCGCTTGCAGCGCACTGATGACCTCGCTGCACGTCGGACGGCTAGCCCGATTGAGAACCCGGTCCACGGCGGCGACCACTGCGGTCTCCCACGTGGGGTTCGCACGCGC
Source organism: uncultured Solirubrobacteraceae bacterium (assembly GCA_963705235.1). Lineage (GTDB taxonomy): Bacteria > Actinomycetota > Thermoleophilia > Solirubrobacterales > Solirubrobacteraceae > Palsa-744. The sequence goes on from OY970059.1 coordinate 35,768, forward strand.
CGGCAGCAGATCACGCAGAAACGACACAGCCGCGTCCTGGCGCAGATGGGCGGGCGCCACTCGCAGGGGGTCGAGCATGCCTCGCAGTGCCGGGTCTGGGCGCAGCGTCACCACCTCCACGTGAGGAGCCACGTCCGGCAGCAGATGAAAGCGATGGTCGCCCTTTGGGTCACAGTCCACCACCCGCGCGCCCTGCAGGAAACCCTCGTACTTCAGCTTCTGAGCGAGAGTGGTCTTGCCCGAGCCAAGCGCGCCCACGCTGAGAATCGTCGTGTTGCGGTCTCGATCTGAACCCTCCCGCAGGTTGAACGTCACCGGCTGCTTGGACCCCGACAGCGTGTGACCTAGATAGAAACCTCGTCTCGATCCGACACGGTGTGTCGCAGTCGGCATCATCGCCGCGACCTGCTCGGCGGTGAGCGTGTCGTCGTAACCCGCCAGCTTGGTGCGCTGAGCAGGCAGATGCTGGACGAACAGTTGCAACTGATTGCCAACCGGGCGATGCAGGCGCACCTCTCCGAAAGCTCGTCGACACAGCTCTACGCGCTCCTCGAGCTCCTGCACGCCTCGGCCCGCGACCGCCACTGCAAGCGTCGCCCGCAGCAGCGGCGGCTTGCTCGAGGCCTGCAGATGGACGAGCAGATCGCGGGCGTCGTGCGTTCGCTCGTAGCCGAGGTCGGTCACTCCCTGCTCACCATCGGACTCTGCGCGGGCGATCTGATCTGCGTCCTGGATACGCCGGCGGGCGATCCTGACCGCGAGCTCGTTTGGCAGATAGCGAGCGTTCAGCGACAGGTCGATGCCGAATGGCAAGCTTTCTGCTGGCGCGAACATCAGCTCTGCACGGGCGCCTGGGAATTGCACCCGCTCAGGCAGCGCTCCCGTCACCAATTGCGCCTGCCAGCTCGTACCCCGCTCGGACTCGATCTTGAGCGCGCGTCCGCGATTCTCCACGTAGCCGTCGGCCCAGCGCAGGATGTCTCCTTCCAGCGGCGCCAGCACCGCTTCCCCATTGCGCTCGAAGGCAAGCGCACGCGGTTCATGCAGCCCATCCACCTCGGGCTCGCCCAGCCCGCGGCAGAACGCTCGCCGTATGAGCCATTGCAACTCGACTCCGCGGGCCGGGCGCACCGGCAGGAAGTCAGCGAGACGAACATGTGCCTGGTCGGCGCGCAGTCGCACACGCTCCAGCTCAGAGGCTCTCAGCACACGCCCGTTGCGTACCTCCAGTGCCCGCCTGAGCCCCCGCCACCAAGCGCGCGGATGTTCTGAGGCTACGCGTGAGACATACGACGCCACGTCTCGCTCCGGCTCACACAAGCTCACGAGCACGAACATCGCCGGCCGGCCCAACCCAGCTGCGCCGAGCGCGCGTGTGTGTCCCGCGATGTAGCGCTCGCGTGCACGCTCGTGAGCGTGTGCAGTTCCGCCCGCCATGTCCTCACGCACCCGGCGGACATACGAGTCAAGGGGCCAATCGCGGCACACCCGCAGGATCTGCACGTCCGCTTCGATCGCCTCCAGAGCGCCTACCAGCGCTAGAAACCGGGCGCGCTTGCCGTCCTCTCCGAGCCACGCGTAGGAGGACATAGGAACAGCAAACGCCGCCCAGCAGTCCTCGAGCCCGCGTGCGAACACACAGTTCCCGTAGATGAAAGTGAGCGGCGCACGCACCTCGCTCAAGCGCTCCCGTTTGCGCTCGCCCTAACCAGCACGCGCGCTCCAGGTTCCAGCGAGATAACCTGGGCCGACGCCAGCACAGCGGCGGCTGGCGCCTGGCGCAGGATCAGCTCGGCACGCCATCCCGGCCGCGCCAGTCCGCTGGCTCCCCGCTCAGAGGCACGGCCCAGGCGCTCGTGCTCGAGCGACACCCGCACCGCTCCTGCGCCTGTATAGCGCACGCGACGCATGCGCGCATCGGACCCGTCCGGGAGGAGCACGATCTCGCTCGGACACCACAGCTCGCCGGTGCCCCAGCACCGACTCAAGCATGCCAGCCGGCGCGGCTCCATCCAATGACGCAGCAACGCCCCAGCCGCGAGATGGAAGGTGCGGCCCTCAATGCGGATGGCGCCCAGAGCAGTCGCGGCCACACCAGGCAGCGCGAGATCTCGCAGATACCAGGGCAAATCCCCGACGCACGGGCCGAGGACCGGCAGAGCCGTCGCGCTCACGCATAGTCCAAGTCCCACGAGGAGGTAGACGACCCCCCTGACCGGCACCCCGCCTGGGTTCAGGCGAAGCCGATCGATGCCATAGATGCGTCGCTCCAGGTCAAAGACACGACGGTAGGAGCGGATCTCTGTCATCGCGAGCCGAACAGGGATGTCACCGTGTCGCGCAACAGGCTGACCCCGGCCGGGGTCGCCAGCAGCACCGCAACGATTCCCACGGCGAACACACCCGCGGCCTCCCTGAAGTCCCGGCGAAACGCCAGCACCGTGCCCGCGACCGCGAACGCCAGGCCGATCAAACTCATCGCGACGGCCCGTCCGGTATCGCCCGCCTTGGCCGCAGCCGCTTCCAGCGCGTCGCCATGGCCCTGCTGGGTTACCGCAGGCCGGTCGGCACCAGCGCCGCCGACCGCGGCTACAGCCGCCACCGGCGTGGCGGCCATGCACATCCACACCAGCAACGAGACGATCTGCAAGCGGCCTCTAGATGCCTTGTTCATCGAGCCTCCTAACGGTTGTGAGGGCTATGCGTCGGGATCCATCTGCACCGCTGCGATCTCCCAGCGATCGTGCGCGTGTGTGACATCGAGTTCGTAGGTGAGCGTGTATTCGGCTCCGCGCGCGTCCCGCGCCTGGACGGTCGCCAGCACAGACGTGCCCCGCGGCGCCCACTGAAGGCTCTGCATCGTCTGAAGGCTCAGGGGCAGCGTCGGCAATGAGACGCGCGCGCCGCCGGTGAGGTCCGCGGCCAGCTCCGCGGATGAGGAGGCGAGGTAGTTGCGCAGTGCACGCTGCACGACGGTCGCCAGCCGTGTATCGCTCACTTCGCGCAGCCGTGCCGACACCTGGGCCGGTCCCGACGCCGGCGCTCCGACGAATGCCGGATACCCGGTCAGCGCAAGTGTGCCCGCGGGCGTGCGCGCAACGCTGACAGCCAGGTAGATCAGCCCCGCACTGTCGGTCTGAACGGCGACCGTGTACATGTGCTCGCCGGGCTCCGATTCGCGCGCCTGGACCACGTCCGTCCAATCCACGTGCTGGGCTCCGTCGGGCGGTGGGCGCAAGCCAGCGGTCGCTTCCATCCCCGGTCCGCCGAACGCTTCGAGCGGGCTTGCGTCGAGCCGCGGTTCGGCGGCGTTCCAGGTGAGGTAACGACGTGCGAACAGCGACGCGTAGCCTTCGGCCGCGCGATCGGCAAGCGCAGGCGAACTAGGAGCCGCGACCGTCGTCGCGTGGGGTGGCGCAAGCGCCATTCGCGCGCTGGCGAGCAGCCCCGCTATCGACAGCCCGGCCAGCAGGTAGCGGGGCAGTTCACGCGCTACGCGGATCCGCCACAGAGCACGCGCGGTGACCGTCGCCCTCGCCTGCTCTCGTCCAGACACGCGGTCGCTCAGCGCTCGAAGCCGAAATTGGAGGACGCCGATCGAGGGCGGACGGGCGCTGCACCGCCGCTCGCGATCGCGGTGCCCGCGTGCCTGGCCACCGCTGCCAAGACCCTCTTCCCAGCGGCTCGAGCGGGTCTCGACACTGGGGTGCGCGCCGCGCGCCGCCTCGAGCTGTCGGGAGCGATAGGCGGTGAACGAACAGCCGCGCCAATGTCGGCGAGCGTCGAGCGCTGTGGCATCGGTCGGGCCCGCCGAGCGGATGGCCCAAGCGAGGCGATCAGCACACCCACGGCACCGAAGGCGGCGAGCACGGCCGCGATCGCGGCGAGACGCTGCGTGCGAGCGGACGCGATTGCCGCCGACGGGCTGACTGCCGGCGTGTAGGCGCCTGCGGCAAGAAAGTCCTCCTCGCAGTACACGCGGTAAACCTCGCGTGGTGCACGCCCCCACAGCCTCAACACACGACCCTCGCGCCACGCACGCGGGCGGCCGGAAGTCGACGCGGGGAGAGCGCCGAGCTCCGGCCGCTTGCGCGCGGATGGGCTTCGCCGTGCTGCCGCCCATGCAACCGGCAGCCGGCGGCCCAGGGAGCCCTATGTATGGGGGGAGAGTTGTCCATAGGGCGTCCCTGCTCCCTCCTACGACGTGCCCGTCGCATCCGGGACACCGTTTTCCTCGGCATGCATCAGTGTCCGCAGACGAGCACGCGCGCGCTGGGCGACCTTGCGGTACTTCTCGGCCGACCAGCCGGACATACGACAGAACTCCTCGCAGCTGATCTGCGAGCCGACTTGGCATGCAAGGACGAGCTGCTGATCGTTGCTCAGCTTGCCCACCAGCGACTGAACGCGTCGCAGTTCGTCGCGCGCGATCGCCAAGCGCTCGGGCTCGGCGCGCGCATCCACGACGTGAAGCTCGCTCTCACCCGGACCACCCACCGGCGTGGCGCTCTCGAACGCAGCCTGCATCGGACTACGGCCCGACAACGCTCGGCGGCGGTCGTGGATCCTGGAGAGGAATCGCTGCTCGATCGCGTTGGCCACGTGCCGTCGACCGTCATACGTGGCTCCCGCGCGAACTCGAGACAGCAGCTCCAGTGTCGCCTGGCTGTAGCAGTCCTCCAGGTCCTCCCTGCGCAGCCGGTGACGATGCACCCGCAGCAGCACTTCGCGCTTTGCGCGCGCGACCAGCGCGACCTCCTGTAGGACGGCCTCGGGCGCTTGCGCGCGGGTGCCCGAGGGCCAAACACGATCCGGCAAGCGTGTTTGACGGGCCGATCGGATAGACACATGGGGATGTCGCACCGCCGCGCGCGCAGACCCCCCTCCCAATTCACGGGCGCCATTGCGCAAGAATCGCCGGGCATCGTGGCCGCGCGGGGAGTCCGATGAACCTCAACGACGGTTTGCGTGCGCTCGACCGCGCCCAGCAGCGCCGCCCAGGGCTCAGCTTCCTCGCCGCGGTCGCCAAGAAGTTCAGCGATGACCAGGCCAGCCAGCTCGCCGCGCTGATCTCCTACTACGCGTTCGTGTCGCTGTTCCCACTGCTGCTCGTGTTCGTCACGATCCTCGGCTTCGTGCTCGAAGGCGATCAGGTCGAGCAGCAGAAGATCCTTGACGGCGCGCTCGGCCAGGTGCCGATCATCCGCGACCAGCTCAAGCTGCATTCGCTCAGCGGCAGCACGACCGCGCTGGTGATCGGCGTCGTACTGGCCCTGCTCGCCGGCATGGGCGTCACCAACGCCACCCAGAACGCGCTCAACCGAATCTGGAACGTCCCGTTCAAGGCCCGTCCGGACTTCCTGCACTCGCGCGTGCGCAGCCTCGGGATGTTGGCGATCCTTGGCTCGCTCAGCATCCTCTCCACCGTCGCCGGCGGCTTCGTCGGGTCCGCCAGCCATCCCGTGCTGACGGTCGTCGGCGGCGTGGCGGTCGCGTTCGCGTTCAACCTGGCGCTGTTCATGATCGCCTTCAAACTCCTGACCGCCGCCGAGGTCTCATGGCGCGACCTCCTCCCCGGCGTGATCGCCGCGTCGGTCTTCTGGCAACTGCTGCAGCACCTCGGCGGCTATTACATCGACCACCAGCTCAAACATCTCAGCCCGCTGTATGGCGTGTTCGGCCTCGTGCTCGGCCTGCTCGCCTGGCTCTACCTGGGCGCCCAGCTGACGATTTTCGCCGCCGAGATCAACGTTGTGCTCAAGCAGCGGCTGTGGCCGCGCAGCTTCTTCACACCGTTGCTCGATGCGGACAAGCGCGCGCTGAGCTCATCGGCCGAGGTTGAGGAACGCGTGGAGGAGGAGAACGTCGAGGTCAGCTTCGATGAGCCCGGGTAGCACCTGAAAGATCACGCCGAGCACAGAACGGAGCGCGGAGTGCACGACCTCAGTACAGAGGAGCTCGTCCAGCTGGCTTGGGATGCCTTGTCGTCATCTCACCGTCAGCTGCTTACACAGCTGGGCGCATCGGAATGGGAGATCGTGCGCGAAGGCCTGGGCCGCGCTGCCGCAGATCGCCGCCGATCGGCCGGACAGACAACGCCCACTCAGGAGCAAGCCTCAGCCGATGACACGGCCCTTGGCATGTGGGTACCGGGGCTTCGCCTGGTCCTCATCAACGAGCGGCATCCGGAGCTTGTCAATGCCGACCATGTGACCCGAGAAGTTCTAATCACGTGGGTCGCCTGGCATGAGTGGGGCCACGCGCTAAGCACCATGAGTGCCTCTCCCCACGATCCCAACGAGGGCGCCAGGCTTCTGGCCCTGGCCCCTGATGGCATACGGGAACGCATCCGGCGCGGAAACTATCCTCGCCGTGAGTACATCCATGAGCTAATAGCCGAAACCTACGCACTGCTCATGCGCGAACGTATTCAGGGGAGGCCAGGACAGCCATCATGGCTACCAACCGAGATCTACCAGTTAATAGCGAGAATCGGGACATAGGGCGCAACCCGCGCGGCTTCGCGTTGAGTCCCGGCGAAACCGCAGAGGAGTTTCTCGCCGTTCGCGAGAACATGCTCCGAGACGCTGGCGTCGAGCCACGTTGGCCGGGCGCCACTGAGATCAGACGCAAAATAGAGGCTGGCGAGCTAGGGACCTGAGGCCTGCCGCTCGCGGCGCAGTCCTCCCGCCGACAGCAACGCGTATAGGGAGTGTCTCGGCCAGCCCACTTGGTGGCCGATGACACTTCGCCGACTGCGGTCTCTCAAAAAATGGCCGATTTGCAGGCAAAACAAGGTACTTGCGCACGCAACTATCGCGCGCTATACTAACTAAACTTTCGTAAGCTCATATGGAGCAGTGACCTGATGCCATCTCCCTCAGAGAAGCCCCAAATCCCGACCGATCCGACCCAGCGCCTGCGCCTGATCCCGCTCGACGACACCGTCGTGTTCCCCAACATGGGCATCACGCTGACGATCGACGTCGGCGAGGACAAGCGTGTGGTGCTGGTTCCTCGCCACGAGAACGAGTTCCTCGAGGTCGGCACGATCGCCGAGGTCTCCGAGCAAATTCGCCTGCCCGGCGGCGGACGCGCCGTCGCGCTGTCTGGCGAGCACCGCGCGCTGATCGGCGCCGCCGAGACCGGACCCGGCGGCGAGTTGCGTGTCGAGGTCGACGAGCGCCCCGACGAGCAGCCGGTGGATGGACGCACGCGCGAGCTGGAGCGCGAGTACCGCGCCACAGTCGAGGAGATCCTCGAGCTGCGCGGCGACGATGGCCGCATCTCCGCGTTCCTGCGCGCTATCGCCGAGCCCGGTGCGCTGGCCGACTCCGCCGGCTACTCCCCCAGCCTCACCTACGAGCAGAAGGTCGAGCTGCTGCGCACGCTCGACGTCACCGAGCGCCTCGAGCTGGCCGTCAACCTCCAGCGCGAGAGTCTCGCTGAGCTGCAGGTGCGCAAACGCATCCGCGACGACGTCCAAGAGGGCGCCGAGAAGCAACAGCGTGAGTACTTCCTACGCAAGCAGATGGACTCCATCCGCAAGGAGCTGGGCGAGGACGACGCCTCGGTCGCCGACGAGTACCGCACCAAGATCGAGGACGCCGCCATGCCCGATGACGTCAAGGAGCAAGCGCTCAAGGAGCTGGCGCGCCTGGAGCGCATGGGCGAGCAGACTGGCGAGTCCAGCATGATCCGCACCTACCTCGACTGGCTGATCGCCGTGCCGTGGGGCAAGCGCTCCGACGAGCACCTCGACCCGGTCGCCGCACGCGCGGTGCTCGACGCCGACCACGCCGGCTTGGAAGACGTCAAGGACCGTGTGACCGAGTACCTGGCCGTGCGCAAGCTGCGCCAGGACCGTGGCATAGAGGCCGACCCCAAGTCAGGCGCCATCCTCACGCTGATCGGACCGCCCGGAACGGGCAAGACCTCGATCGGCGAGTCGATCGCCAGGGCCACCGGACGCGAGTTCGTGCGCATGTCGCTGGGCGGCGTGCGCGACGAGGCCGAGATCCGCGGACACAGAAGGACATATATAGGGGCCCTGCCGGGCCGGCTGGTTCGCGCGCTCAGGGACGCCGGCACGATGAACCCCGTGATCTTGCTCGACGAGGTCGACAAGGTCGGCGCGGACTGGCGAGGAGACCCCTCCGCGGCGCTGCTCGAGGTCCTCGACCCCGCGCAGAACCACTCGTTCCGCGACCACTACCTCGACGTCGAGCTGGACCTCAGCCAGGTGATGTTCCTGGCCACCGCCAACGTCGCCGACACGATCCCCGGACCGCTGCTCGACCGCATGGAGGTGATCCGTTTCGACGGCTACACCTCCGAGGAGAAGCTCGCGATCGCCAAGGGCTACCTGTGGCCGCGCCAGCGTGACCGCAACGGCCTGCGCGAGGACGAGGTCGAGGTCTCAGACGACGTGCTGCGCACGATCATCTCCGAGTACACACGCGAGGCCGGCGTACGCACGCTCGAGCGCCAGCTCGGCACCGTGCTGCGCAAGACCGCCACACAAATCGCCTCCAGTCAAGGCGTCGTGGAGGAGCCCGCCAAGACGACCGCCTCAGACCCCGATGAGCAAGGCAGCGAGGACCCAACCAACGCCAACGGCACCGTCAAGGCCGCCAAAGCGAAGGAGAAGGCCAAGGCGGCCAAGGTCAAGCCGGTGAAGATCGACCTGGAGGCCGTGCGTGACGCGCTCGGGCGCCAGAAGTTCTTCCAAGAGTCGGCAGCGCGCACCGCCACACCGGGGGTCGCCACCGGACTGGCCGTCACCGGCACGGGCGGCGACGTGCTGTTCGTCGAGGCCACCGCCATGAAGGGCGGCGGCTCGGGCGCCAACAGCCTGGTGCTGACCGGGCAACTCGGCGACGTGATGAAGGAGTCGGCCAGGATCGCCCTCTCCTACGTGCGCGGCCACGCCGAGGAGCTGGGCATCGACGAGAGCGCCTTCGAGAACAAGGAGTTCCACGTACACGTGCCCGCCGGAGCGATCCCCAAGGACGGCCCCAGCGCCGGCGTGACGATGGTCACCGCACTCGCGTCGTTGCTGTCCGGACGCCCGGTCAAGCACACCGTCGGCATGACCGGTGAGGTCACGCTGCAGGGCCGAGTGCTGCCAATTGGCGGCCTCAAGCAGAAGGCGCTCGCCGCACACGCCGCCGGCCTGAGCGACGTGATCCTGCCCGAGCGCAACCGAGGCGACCTGGACGACATCCCCGAGGAGGTCCGCGAGCAAATGACCTTCCACCCGGTGATGACCGTCGATGAGGTGCTCGACCGTGCCCTGGAGCCCGCCCGCGATGTCGCGCACACGTAGATGTGAGCCCGTGCCGCTGGAGGTCCGCGAGACCGCGGACCTCCTCGAGCGGCGCTGGCAGCTGTCGATCATCTACGCCGCGCTGTCGGGCGCGCTGCGCTTCAACGAGTTCGCCGACGCCGTCGCCGGCATCTCCCCCAGGATGCTCGCCGAGCGCCTGCGCGACCTCGAGGCCGCCGGGCTGGTGGCGCGCACCGTGATCCCCTCCAGCCCACCCACCGTCGAGTATCGCCTGACCGCGCGCGGGCGCAAGCTGGGGCCGTTGATCGAAGCGATGCGTGAGTACGCACGCGGCGCCGTCGGCTGAGCCGCGGCGCCGTCGGCTGAGCCGGGTGCTCGGCTGAGCGCCACCGCTTCGCGCCCGGCGCCCGTGCAGCTAGGCAGCCTGCGAGCCCTCGAGCGCCGGCTCGGGGCTGCTCACGCCGACGAGCTGGCCGCCCGCGCATTCGGCCGCGCTGACATCCACCTTCGGGTTGCGGATGCCGGCCACGCCGATAATCCCGCCGATCGCTACGAGCATCGCCGCCACCGCCATGCCCAGGTGAAAGCTGTGCAGCGACGCCTGTTCGGCGGCCACGCTCACCGCGTGCGCCTGCGCAGCAGGCATGCCGTGGGTGTCCGGGCGGCCCAACGGCAGCCGCTTGGCTTCGCGCACCGCCGCGCGCGCGACGCCGCCCAACGGAACGCCCTGCAGACGGTCGTTCATCGAGGCCGCGAACGCCGAAGCGATCACCGCCCCCACCGACGCCGTGCCAAGCAGCCCGGCCACGCGCGCGATCGCGTTGTTGACCCCCGAAGCGATCCCCGCCTGGCGCTCGGAGCCGGCGAGCACCGCCGCCGTCAGCGGCGCCACGGTCATCGACAGCCCAACTGAGAACACCAGCAGCGGCGGCAGCACTTCGGAGAGGTAGTCGGCCTCCACACCCACGCGCTGGAACAGCAGCAGCCCACAGGCAGCAACCAGCGGCCCGGCGCCCATGAAAAAACGCGGCCCAAAGCGATCCGCCAGCGCACCAAAGCGGCGCGAGAAGAAGAACATGATCACGGTCACCGGCAGCGTCGCGAGCCCGCTCTTGAGCGGGCTGTAGCCGCCGATCTGCTGCAGGAACAGCACCAGGAAGAAGAACAGGATCGACAAGCCCGCGTACATCGCAAACGTCTCCACGTTGCCCGCCGAGAAGTTGCGCCGCTTGAACAACGACAGCGGCAGCATCGGCCGGCTGGCGCGCGACTCGTACACCAGGAACGCCACCATCAGCACCGCGCCAGCGAGCAACGGCACGATCACCGCCGGGCTGGACCAACCAAGCCGGGGCTGCTCGATCAGCGCGAACACGGGGCCTCCGAGTGCGAACGCGCACAGCGTCGCACCGAGCACGTCCACTTTGCGCGACCCTCGCTCGCGCACCGCGCTGGGCGGGATCACGAGCATGATCAGCGACACGCACACGATCACCAGCGGAATGTTCATCAGGAAGATCCACCGCCATGACGCGATCGCCAACAGCTCACCGCCCGCCAGCGGGCCGAGCACACCGGCGATCGCCCCCCAGGCCGTCCAGCTGCCGATCGCCGCGCCACGCTCTGACTCCGGGAACGTGTTGACAATCACCGCCAGCGAGCTCGGCACCAGCAGCGCCCCCGCCACGCCCTGCAGCGCCCGTGCGACCACGAGCCCGCCGATACTCGTTGCCGCCGCGCACGCCAGCGAGCAGACACCGAAGCCGATCACACCGATCGCGAACACTCGCCGCTCGCCGAACAGATCGCCGAGCGAGCCGCCGATCAGGATCAACGAGCCGAGCGTCAACAGGTAGCTGTTGATCACCCATTGCTGCGCCGCCAGCCCACCGCCAAGCGCCCGCTGGATCGTCGGCAGCGCCACGTTGACGACCGTGCCGTCCAACAGCACGATCCCCGAGCCGATGATGCACGCGACCAGCGTCAGCTGCTTGGTCGCGGCCTCACTACGAGCGGGCATGCCTCCAACGGTAGCCACACGCCGCCGGTCGGCTTGCGCTCCGCGACACCCGCGAGCGATCGCCGGGTCTAGACGCCGTCTGGTTCGGCAGCCGCGCGCACGAGTGTGTCGCGGTCGAGCTGCTCAACCTTCGTAGCGCCGCTCAGCGCCATGGTGAGGTCGAGCTCAGCCAACAGGCAGCGCAGCACGAACTCAACGCCCTGCTGGCCGTCCAGGCCGAGGCCCCAGATGAACGGACGCCCGAGACATACCGCGTCGGCGCCCAGCGCAAGCGCCTTGAACACGTCCGCGCCGGTGCGAATGCCGCTGTCGAACAGCACCGGGAAGGAATCGCCGACCGCCCCGCGCACACCCACAAGCGCGTCCAGCGCCGCGATCGCGCCGTCTACCTGGCGGCCGCCGTGGTTGGACACGAGCAGCCCGTCGACGCCAGCATCGAGCGCGCGGCGTGCGTCATCAGGATGCAGGATGCCCTTCAGCACGATCGGCAGTTTGGTCTGCTCGCGCAGCCAGGCCAGATCCGCCCAGGTCACGCTCGGGTTGGCGAACTGGTTGGCCCAGTGGCCGATCGCGGGGCCGGGGTCCTCCTCGGGAGGGCGCTCCAATGCGCCACGGAACACCGGGTCGCTGAGGTAGTTGGCCACGCCCTCGCCTTTTAGGAACGGCAGGTACGCATTCTTCAGGTCGCGTGGCCGCCAGCCGAGCAGCCATGTGTCGAGCGTCACCACGATCGCCGTGTAGCCCGCCGCCGCGGCGCGCTCGACGAAGCTGGCCGCCAGCTCGCGCTGCTTGGGCCAGTACAGCTGATACCAGCGGCTGGCTTCCCCCACCGCGCCCGCGACGTCCTCCATCGAGTGCGAGGAGGCCGTGCTGAGGATGAACGGCAGCCCATGCGCGGCCGCCGCTCTACCGACCGCCAGCTCTGCTTCCGGATGGACGATCGACTGCACGCCGATCGGCGCCAGCAGCACCGGCGCCGGCATCGCCGTGCCCAGCACCGACGTGCTCAGGTCGCGCTCGGATACGTCGCGCAGCATGCGCGGCACGATCCGCCAGTGCTCGAACGCGCGCACGTTCGCGCGCACGGTCGACTCGCTGCCCGCTCCGCCGGCGACGTAGCCGAACGCCTCTTCGCTCAGCGTCTCGCGCGCACGCTCTTCCAGCTCGGCGGCGGGCAGCGGCAGTGGCGGCTTCTGCCCCGCCAGCCCGTATCCGTAGATCTCGTTCTGGAAGTTCGCGTAGGGCTCAGGCGCCGGCCCTGCGTCGTTCTCCGCCATCCCCGTCTCCCAGCCCTAGCCGAGCACCAGCTCGGCGGCCGACCGCAGCGTGCCCACGTCTCCGGTAATCAGCAGCGTGGTCACGATCGACTCGCGCCAACGCGCCAGATCATCGCGGATCTTCTCCTTCGGGCCGATCAGCGACATGTCCTCGATCAGCTTGCGTGGCACCTTCGCCGCGGCCTCATCCTTCTTGCCCGCCAGATACAGCTCGGCGATCTGGTCGACCTCGGCCTCGTAGCCCATACGGATCGCCACGTTGGCGTGGAAGTTGGTGCCTTTGGCGCCCATGCCGCCGAAATACAGGGCGTAGAAGGGGCGCAGCGCGTCGGCGGCCGCGTCGAGGTCGTCGGAGACGATGAACGGGACCGACGCGTTGACCTCGAACTCCTCGGCCGTGCGCCGCGCACCCGGGCGTGCAAACCCCTCGCTCAGCGAGGTTACGTAGATCTCCTGGTGCTCGGGCGCGAACAGCATCGCCAGCCAGCCGTCGCAAAGCTCAGCGCACATGGCGATGTTCTTCGGCCCCTCGGCCCCGAGGTAGATCGGGATGTCCTCGCGCAGCGGGTGGATCGAGGACTTCAGCGGCTTGGCCAGTCCGGTGCCGCCGGGCAGCGGCAACTGGTAGTGCTCGCCGTCGGCCGTCACCGGACCCTTGCGCGCCCAGATGTCGCGCAGAATGCCGATGTACTCGCGCGAGCGCGCGAGCGGCTTGGCGAACGGCATCCCATACCAGCCCTCCACGACCTGCGGGCCGGAGACACCGAGACCGAGGATGAACCTGCCACCCGACAGGTGGTCCATCGTCATCGCCGCCATCGCGGTCGCCGCCGGCTGGCGCGCGGACATCTGCACGATCGCCGTGCCCAGCTTGATGCGCTCGGTAGCCGCGCCCCACCATGCCAGCGGCGTCAGGCAGTCAGAGCCATACGCCTCGGCCGTCCAGATCGAGTCGAAGCCGAGCCGCTCGGCCTCGGCGATCGACTCGGCGGCGTTCGCCGGCGGCCCGCCGGCCCAGTAGCCGGTGTTCAGTCCCAGTTTTAGATCCGCAGCCATCGCGCCGGGACTATAGTTGCAAGCCCGAGCGAGGAGGTTGGAGATGGCTGTGACCGTGGGGGTGCTCAGCGACACGCGCCGACTGACTCTGGAGGCAGTCTGCGACACGTTCGCGCCGGCCGTCGAGGATGGTCGGGACGGGGAGCAGCAGGCGTTCTATGCCCGCTGCGCATCCGATCTCGGTGTCGCCGCGCAGATCGAGGGGCTGCTCGCGCAGACCGCCCTACCCGAGGAGATCGAGGCCGCCGGCCTGCTCCTGGACGCGATCGCGGCCCAGGATTTCGTGGCGCTCGCACTCGAGGCCCGCACGGCGGTGCTGCACGCGATCGCAGACTCCAGCCCCGAGGCCAAGCTCGGGATCAGGCAACTGCGCTCGCTCACGTTCCTGTTCTTCTACGGGATCGTCGATGAGACCGGTCAGAATCCCAACTGGGCGGCGCTCGGCTACCCCGGTCCGCGCTCAGCGCCGCCTTCCCCCGAGCAAGCACCCAAGACGATCGCCGTTGAGACGATCGAAGGTGAGACCGCGACCCTCAGCGCGGACGTGTGCATCGTCGGCTCGGGCGCCGGTGGCGGCGTGATCGCGGCCGAGCTGGCACGCGCGGGTAAAAGCGTGGTGGTGCTCGAGATGGGCCAGTACCGCAACGAGGCCGACTTCCGCCAGCTGGAGCTCCCGGGCATGCTCGAGCTTTACCTCGGCGGCGGGCTGCTCGCCTCGGAGGACGGCTCGATCGCGCTGCTCGCCGGCTCCACGCTCGGCGGCGGCACGGTCATCAACTACATGAACTGCATCCGCACGCCCCAGCACATCCGCGAACAGTGGGCGGCAATGGGCATCGAGGGCATCGACCAGCCGGCCTATGACGAGCACATCGACGCGGTGTGGCAGCGACTTTCAGTCAACGACACGGCGACGTCGCAGAACCGTACTCACAAACGGTTGATCGACGCCTGCGAGCAGCTCGGCTATCCGCACCGGCCGCTGACGCGCAACACGGACATCACCTGCGAGGACCCGAGCGTGTGCGGCTACTGTGCCGTCGGCTGTCAGAAAGGCTGCAAGCAGTCGACGATGAAGACGTTCCTGCAGGACGCAGCAGACTCGGGCGCGCGGTTCGTCGTCGGCGCTCGCGCCGAGCGAATCCTCAGCGACGGCGGACTCGCAAGCGGCGTGCAGGCGACCGTCACCCACGCGGACGGCTCGAGCACCGTCCTGACCGTGCAAGCACCGACGATCGTCGTAGCCGCTGGCGCGATCGAGTCACCGGCACTGCTGCTGCGTTCGGGCATCGGCGGCCCGGCCGCCGGCAGGCACCTGCGCCTGCATCCAGCGTCGCTCGTGGGCGGCGTCTACGAGCAGCCGATCGAGGGCTGGGTCGGGCAGATCCAGTCGGCGCTGTCAGACCAGTTCAAGAACTGCGAGGACGAGTGGGGCTTTCTGATCGAGGCGACCACGATCGCGCCGGCCCTGATGGCCTCGGCGCTGCCGTGGGAGGACGGGCGCGCGCACAAGCAGACGATGGGCAAGCTGCGCCACATCGCGCCGTTCATCTCGGTCGCCCGCGACCACGGCGAGGGCCAGGTGGTGATCGACGATCACGGCCGCGCGGTCACGCGCTGGTCGCTCAGCGACGAGCTAGACGCACGCATGTTCCGCCGCGCGATGGTCGAGCTGGCAAGGCTTCACCGAGCTGCCGGGGCCACAGAGATCGTCATGTTCTTCCAGCGTCCCGCACTCAGCTGGCGTGAGGGCGAGGACTTCGACGCGTTCCTCGCGCAAATCGAGCGTGCATCGCTGGCCGCCAACGACGTCGCGGCGTTCACCGCGCACCAGATGGGTTCCTGCCGGATGGGCTCGGACCCGGCCGAGTCGGTCGCCGACGGCGCCGGCCAGCTGCACGACACCGCCGGTGTGTGGATCGGCGACGGTTCCGCGTTCCCGACCGCGCCCGGGGTCAACCCGATGATCTCGATCATGTCGCTGGCGCACCGCACCGCCGCCAACATCCTCGCCGCCGACGCTTAGCCGAGTTGGGCGCGCGTCGTCAGCGCTCGCCGTTGACCAACGCCAGCGTGAAGCCGTCGTAGCCCTTGCTGCCAACTGTCTGGATCGTCGTCGCACTGACCCGCTGCGCACCACGGCGATCGGCGTCCAGCAGCTCGTGAAAGCGACGCATTCCCTGTGCGCCCGCGTCGGTCGTGGCAGGGTCGATCATCGCGCCGTCGCGGATCACGTTGTCGGTCAAGATCACGCTGCCCGGACGTGACAGCGCGAGCGCCTGCTCGAAGTACTCGGGCGTGCTCTGCTTGTCGGCGTCGATGAAGATCAGATCAAACGGGCCCGCGTCCTGCGCGACGAGTGCGATCAGGGTGTCTAGCGCTGGCCCAACCCGCTGTTCGACCATGTCCGTGAGACCGGCGCCGGCGATGTTCTTGCGCGCGACCTCGGCATAGTCAGCGTTCAGCTCCAACGTCACCACGCGGCCGCCCGGCGGTAGCGCACGGGCGAGCCAGATCGTGCTGTAGCCACCGAGCGTGCCCACCTCGAGGACGCTGCTCGCGCCGTGTATGCGCGCCAGCAAGTAGAGCAGCTTGCCCTGCGCCGGGGAGACCGCGATCGCCGGCAGTCCCGCATCTTGGCTCACCACCAGCGCCTGATCGAGCGCCGTGTCGGGGCCCACGAGACGATCGTCGACGTAACGGTCCACCTCACTCCAGCGCTCGCGACTCACCTCTCCCCCTCGCCGCGTTCGTCGCGGCTCATCAACGCTACCGGCACGGCCAGACCGGCCGAGCGCCGCACGGTCGCGATTCGCCGGCCAGGCTGGACGGCGTCGCGCACAGCGCCGACGTGCGGTGTGAACGCGTGTACCGCGCGGTCAAGATCGTCGACCAGTAGCGCAAGCCCCCAGAACTGGGCCGGGTGCTCAGTGGCGCCGGTGCGCTCCACGACCTTCTGCGGCGCCTGTGCCAGCTCGAGGATCTCACGGCCCAGCTTGAAGAACGCCTGGCGCGGAGCACCTGCGGGAGTCGGCTCCTCGCGAATGCGGCGCAAGTCCATGCCGGCGTTCTGCAGCGCCTGCACGCTGCGCTCGAACGCGGGCGTGAACGCGACCACGTGGTCGATACTGACCACGCCGTTGGGCTGTGGCAGCGCGGGCGCCAGAGCCGGCTGCGCCGAGATCGTTGTGGGCAGACCGTCCAGCTCAGCGCTGTCGATGCCACGCAGCGACCAGCCGAGGATGCCGCGGCCGGCATCTGCCCCGGCGAGGCGAACGCGCACACCCGCCAGCTGTACGACGTCGTCCTGTACGACGAACCCCATCGCGACCCAGCCGTCGGGGTCGGCGGCGATGGTCAGCTCGTCGATCGTTGGTGTCGGCACGGCAAGGGTGACGTTGGGCGCAGCCAATGCGAATTGGGCGCGCCCGACTATATAGCGGCTATAAAAGCGTCACACCGCTGTACGTGCGACACATGTACAGCTGAGCATCGAGGACGGTCGAGGTTTGTCCACCCGTCGAAGGCCGAAGCCCCACCAGGCGCGGGAGAATCTCTCGGTGAGCGGGGTGCAGACACCAGCGACGGATGACTATCGCCCGCAGGCGCCGTTCCTGGACGAGCTGTTCGACCGCGACGGCACCCCGCGCCCGACGGCGCGCCCGCTGATCGAGGAGCTGCGCCGCCTCGGACCCGAGGGCCTGATCGAGGCCGGCCGGCGCCGCGATGCGATCTTCATGCAGCAGGGCATCACGTTCGAGACGAGCAGCGTGGCCGGCGCGGCCTCCCACGAACGGCCATTCCCGCTGGACCTCGTGCCGCGGGTGCTCAGCGGTGAGGAATGGCGGGAAATCAAGCGCGGCCTCGCGCAGCGGATCCGCGCGCTCAACCACTTCGTAGACGACGTCTACCACGCGCGCGAGATCGTCCACGAGGGCCTCGTGCCGTGGCGCCTGGTCGCCTCCTGCCCGCATTTCGCGCGTGCCGTGCACGGCATCCGTCCGCCCGGCGGCGTCTACACGCACGTCGCCGGCTGCGACCTCGTGCGCCACAGCGACGGCAGCTGGAAGGTGATCGAGGACAACGTGCGCATCCCCTCGGGGATCTCCTACGTGCTCGAGAACCGCGCCGCGATGGCGCGCCTGGTCCCCGAGCTGTTTGCCTCCTATCGGGTGCGCCCAGTCGAGCACTACCCGCAGCTGCTGCTGCGCGCGCTGCGTTCGGTCGCACCGTCGGCTGAGAGCGAGGCGACCGTCGTCGTGTGGACACCGGGACCGGCCAACCCCGCCTACTTCGAGCACGCGTTCCTCGCGCGTCAGATGGGCGTCGAGCTGGTCGAGGCGTCCGACCTGGTCGTTCGTGACGACGTTCTTTACATGCGCACCACGCGCGGCCTGGAGCGCGCGCACGCCGTCTATCGCCGCGTCGACGACGACTTCGTCGATCCGCTCGAGTTCCGCGGCGACTCGCTGCTCGGCGTGCCCGGCCTGATCCGCGCGTACCGCGCCGGCAGCGTCGCCGTCGCCAACGCGTTCGGCACGGGCGTCGCCGACGACAAGGCGATCTACCGCTTCGTGCCCGACATGATCCGCTTCTACCTCGGTGAGGAGCCGATCCTCGAGAACGTCAAGACCTACCTGCTCAGCGAGCCGGAAATGCTCGACCACGTGCTCGGACGCCTGGGCGAGCTGGTCGTCAAGCCCACCGGCGAGTCCGGCGGGCGCGGCGTGATGATCGGGCCGCACGCCGACGACGACGAGATCGAGCGCATGCGCACGGTCATCAGCGAGCACCCCGACCGCTGGATCGCCCAGGACGTCGTGCGCCTATCGACGGTGCCCACCGTCGGCCCCGACGGCGTGCTCGCGCCCCGCCACGTCGACCTGCGCCCGTTCGCCGTCTTCGGCGAGCGCATCGACATCGTTCCCGGCGGGCTCACGCGTGTGGCCCTCGACGAGGGCTCGCTGATCGTCAACTCCTCGCGCGGCGGCGGCTCCAAGGACACTTGGGTGCTCGAGGACGGCGACGACGCCGACCGCGCCGGCCCGCCGATCGCCGACACCCAGCCGCCGGCGCTGCCGGATCTGCGCTACGGCGCCTGGACCGGCCAGCAACAGCAACAGCAGCAGAGCGAACATCAACAGCAGCAGCACCAGCAGCCGGGTCCTGGCGCTGAGGGCTGATGCTCGCGCGGATCGCCCACGAGCTGTACTGGCTGGGACGCAATCTCGCCCGCGCCGAGTTCACCGCGCGCGCCGTCGAAGCGGTGTTCCAGGCGGAGATCCAGGGCACCACCGACACCGAGCAGGGCGTCAGCTTCGGCTCGGGGCGGCTGCTGAGGATGCTCGGCGACGTACACGAAGGCCCGCACAGCCACCAGGCGCTCGGCCAGCTGACGCTCGACCCCGACCGCCCCGGCTCGATGCTCGCGAGCATCGAGCGCGCCCGCGAGGGCGCGCGCACGGTGCGCGACGTGATCAGCGCCGAGATGTGGGAGGCGATCAACACCACCACACTCGGACTGCGCGGCGGCGGCCAGCCAGGCTGGACCGCGCCGGCGGGCCTGTCGCTGGCCTCGCAGTACGTCAAGGAGCGCACCGCTCTGATCTGGGGCGTGGCCAACCGTTCGATGTTGCGCGATGAGGCCAAGTGCTTTCTCGACGCGGGCGGGTTGATCGAGACATCGGACATGGTGCTGCGCCTGCTGCGCGTGGCGCTGCCGCCCGGCGAATCCTCACCGGGTGACGGCCATGCGCTGATCCTGTTGCAAGCGGTCGGCGGCTTTCACGCCTACCTGCGTGCGGTCACCGCTCCTCCCAACGCGCGTCCGGTCGCCCGCTTTCTGTTGTTCGAGCGCGCCTATCCCGACAGCGTGGCCGCGTGCGTGGACTCGCTGCACGAAGCGTTCACCAGCGCCGACGCCGGGCCGCGCAACTCCAAGCCGGTACTGCGCGTCAGCCGGCTGGCGGCCGACCTAGACTTCCAACGCCGTGCTCTTCCCGAGAGCGCCGAGTTGACAGGCATATGCGAACAGACCCAGCACGAGCTGGCGCGCATCGATCAGGACGTAGCCGAGCGCTACTTCGCCGGCGCGGCCACCGCCGGGCTGAGAAGGTGAGGGCAACGTGCACTTCGCGATCCGCTTCCTGACCGAGTACCGATACGACGTCGCCGTCACCGACAACCTCAACGCACTGCGCGTGCGGCCGGCCACGACCTCGACCCAGCGCTGCGACGAGTTCCACACCCGCATCGAGCCTGAGGCACGTGCCAGCCGCCATCTCGACTATTTCGGCACCGAGGTGCTCGAGTTCGGCATCCCGACCGCGCACGAGCACCTGACGATCGACGTGCGCGCGCGCGTGGTCACCTCTGCGCCGCCCGAGCCGCCCGAGGGATCGTGGGCGGATCTGCGACAGCCCGCCTACATCGATGCCGCTGGCGAGTTCGCGCTGCCGTGGCAGGACCAGCCGCCGGTCGCGGGGATCGAGCCACTCGAGCAGGCCCTCGACGCGGCCACACCGCTGGAGGCGCTGGGGACGCTATGCGAGCTGGTGCCCGACCGCTTCGAATATCGCCCCGGCGCCACGTATGTCGGCTCGACGATCGGCGACCTGCTCGACTTGGGCGCGGGCGTCTGCCAGGACTTCGTGCACCTGTCGCTGGTGCTGCTGCGCCGGCGCGGCATCGCGGCGCGCTACGTCTCCGGCTACCTGTGGGCGGCGCCCGAGGATGACGGCACCGACTCGCTGGAGCTCGACACGCACGCGTGGCTGGAGGCGCTGCTGCCTGGGACCGACGGCCGCGGCGAGCCGGTGTGGGTCAGCGCTGACCCTACCAACCGCCGTCTCGCCGGCGAGACGCACGTCAAGATCGGACACGGGCGCTTCTACTCGGACGTCCCCCCCGTCAAGGGCCTGTACATGGGCGCCGCCGACTCGCGGCTGACCGCCGCCGTGACGATGTCGCGGCTGGACCCGCAGACGAGCGCACGGGCGTAGGTGGCGCAGCGGCGCCACCTCGACCCCGCGGGGCAGTCGTTGACATGCGCGAGCGGACCCGTCCGATAGGCTCCACCGCTCGACGAACGACTCAGCCGGGGGGCACTGATGCACGGGGGCATTGGTAAGCAGCGCTGCTGCGAGCGCGCGCTTAAGCACGGATGGACATCGACACTCGCGCGTAGCCTCGGCGTCTTCACGTCGCTGATGGGCGCTGCTTTGACTGTCGCGATGCTGGCGGCACCGGTGGCGAGCGCCAGCTGCGGCGACGTCGAATACGTCGGCGCGGCCAATGGCTCGTGGCAGGAAAAAGCGAACTGGTCGGGCGGCAACCTGCCCACGAGCGCCCAGACCGTCTGCATCCCCTCCGGCAAGGGCACCGTTCTCATACCTAACGGCCTGACGGCCGACGCGAAGATCCTGCTGGCGCAATCCGGCGTCAAGGTCGAAGCCGGCGGCACGCTCGCGATCGCCGAAAAAGTCGCGACCGAACCGGCAGCCAGCACCTTCACGAGCCTGACCGACGACGGTGTGCTCTCGACCGCCGGGAGCAAACTGCTGATCAAAGGCAGCGCGACCGTCAACGGAGAAATCACTCAGGCTGGCGGCGCGGGTGAAGTCCAGCTTCAAAGCGGCACCTTCAGCGGCAATGGCGGCCTGATCGTGCCGCCCTTCACGGTCAGCGGCGGCACGCTCCAGCCGGGTGGCGCGGGCACGATCGGCACGCTGTCCTTCGGCACGCTCTTCACGCTGCACAACGCGGGCACGCTGGCGATCGACATCGCGTCAGGATCGTCATTCGATCGCATCGAAGATGCCGGCAATACGTTCTTCCAGGGCACTATCGCCGTGAATCTGCTCGGCGGCTACAGCCCTTCGATCGGCGAACAATGGGCCTTCGCCAAAGCCGGCGGGACGAGCTTCGAATCCGCGACGACGACACCGAGCTATTTCACGTCCCGCGCGATCGGAGGTGGAGAATCCGGGATCGAACTGATTTCGCCGATCGTCACCCCGCCGAGCGAAGAACACAAAGAAACACAAGCCTCGAGCGGCTCCGGCAACTCCTCGGGTAGCGGCCAGGTACCCGGGCTCAGTTCATCCGCGCCGGGCGTCGGCGTCGCCGCCACCCCCCAAGCGGTCGAAGAACTGCTGCTCGGCTGCGGCAAGGCAGCGCTGACGCTCAGCAACGTGTACATCCACGGCGGCCGCGTGCAGATCAACGGCAGCGCCGCCAAGAGCCTAGTCGGCAAGAAAGTGAAGATCCTCTTCGGCACACACGATAAGCAGGTGGCCACCGCGACGGTTGGCGCCGACGGCCGCTACGCAACGACCGCGCCGCTGCCACCGGCGCGCATCCGCGAAAGCCTCAGCACCCGCTACACAGCACAGCTCGGCAGCCTGCGCTCGCTGCACCTGAAGCTCACCAGGCGTCTGCTGCTCGAAACGCCGAAAGCGAGCGCGAGCACGGTCACGCTCACCGGGCGCGTGTTCGGGCCGCTGACCAAGCCGACCGCACCGATCGTCGTCGAACAGCAGCTCGAATGCCACAAGACAACGATCGTGAAGAAGATTACGCCGCCGGCAAGCGGGCTGTTTCACATCACGCTCACCGTCCCGGCCGGCGCCAAGGCCGCTATCTACACCCTCAAAAGCAGTGTCGCCGCGAACACTCACTCGACCAAGCACGGCTTCACCACATACAGCCTGCCGCTGCCGGTTCAGATCGGCTGACGCCGGAGGATCGGGCTGCTAGAGCAGCTCACCGGCGCGAGCTTTGGGGGTAAGCTCATCCAGTCGCCCGCCCGAGCGGGCGTCATAGGAAACGAGATCGACCTTGTCGCTTGAGCACCTTGATGTCCTGATCGTCGGTGCCGGCCTGTCGGGGATCGGCGCGAGCTGCCATCTGCTGGCCGACTGCCCCGACAAGAGCTTCGCGCTGCTGGAGGCGCGCGAGCGCATCGGCGGCACGTGGGACCTGTTCAGGTATCCGGGTGTGCGCTCGGACTCGGACATGTACACGCTCAGCTACTCGTTTCGGCCGTGGAAGGACGAGCGGGCCATCGCCGACGGCGGATCGATCCTCGAGTATCTCCAGCAGACCGCCAAGGACAACGAGATCGAGCAAAAGGTCCGCTTCAATCATCGCGTGCTGCGAGCAGAGTTCTCGACCTCGCAGGCACGCTGGACGCTCGACGTGCATCGCACCGATACCGACGAGGTCGTGCACATGACCTGCAGCTTCCTGCTGATGTGCAGCGGCTACTACCGCTATGACGATGGCTACACCCCTGAGTTCCAGGGAATCGAGCGCTTTCGCGGGCGCGTCGTGCATCCTCAGCACTGGACGCCGGACATCGACTACGGCGGCAAGCGCGTGGTGGTGATCGGCAGCGGCGCGACCGCGGTCACGCTGGTACCGGCACTCTCACAGACCGCAGCGCACGTGACGATGCTGCAACGCTCGCCGAGCTATGTGATCTCGCTGCCCGCGCGAGACCCGATCGCCACGGTCCTGCGACACGTGCTGCCCGAGAGCGTGTTCTCCTCGCTGATGCGCTGGAAGAACGCATTGATCACGATCCTCTTGTTTCAGATCAGCCGGCGCTTTCCATCGTTGGTCAAGGCGATGATCCGCCGTGCCCTGCAGCGCAAGCTGCCGACGGGCTATGACATCGACAAGCACTTCACGCCCAGCTACGACCCGTGGACGCAGCGCATGTGCTTGGTGCCCGACGGTGATCTGTTCGAGGCAATCGGCCAAGGACGCGCGTCGGTGGTGACCGATCAGATCGACACGTTCACGGACAGCGGCCTGCGGCTGACCTCCGGTACCGAACTGGACGCCGATTTGGTCGTTACGGCCACCGGTCTGCGGATGGTGGCACTGGGAGGCATCGGCATCGCGATCGACGGACGCGAGATCGACATCAAGCGTGCGCTGACCTACAAGGGCATGATGATCACCGGCATTCCCAACCTGGCGATGGTGTTCGGCTACGCAAACGCGTCGTGGACGCTCAAGTGCGATCTGACATGCGCTTGGCTGTGTCGGCTGCTCAATCACATGGACGAGCACGCCTACACGCAGTGCGTGCCCGAGAACCAGGATCCGTCGGGCGCGTTCGAGCCGCTGCTGGACTTCTCCTCGGGCTATATCGCGCGGGCGATCGATGCCTTCCCCAAGCAGGGCTCCAAAGCGCCTTGGCGCCTACATCAGAATTACCTGCTGGACCTGCTGGGCATTCGCCATGGAGCGCTCGAGGATGGCACGCTGCGGTTCTCCAGCCAGGCGGCTCCGGTCGCGCAGCCGCTGGCCGCCTAGCGATTCACGCCACGGCGAGCAGGAGCTCGCGCGCCAGCGGACTGGCCTCGCCGACGCGGGGGTCGCCGTGTGCGCATCCGATCCGCACGTCCGGCGGCAGCCGCGGTACGCCATACCCACCGAGCAGACCCTCGTGAGCATCTCGCTCTGCGACGAACACGATCCGCTCACGCCCGGGGTACTGCCAATCCTGCGGATACTCGCCCGCGTAGGCGCGGCAGGCGCTCAGCACAGCATCCGCAGCGCGGGCACAGGCGCGCGCTCGAGAGCGATCCCTGCAGACGAACACGACCACCGCGAGCGCGTCCAGACGGGTGCCGTAGCGCCGGGTGTGAGCTGACCAGCCCGCAAGGAAATGGTCATAACGCTCGAGCTTGGCCGCTGATGGACCTGTGGGCAGCCGATCGTCGAGCTCCACAATCAGATCTATCGCCGCCCGCGCCGCTCCGCTGCTTGCGACCTCGACCAGGGCGTCCGGCCGGACCGTCTCGAAGCGCTCGACAGGAACGCGATCGCCGGCGCCATCGAGCTTCAGAAAGTCATGCGCAGTGCGTCCACCCGGTAGCCGCAACTCACCCGGCGCCAGCGCCGAGGCCGCGCCGTCTCTGCCTCCTGACGCAGGCGAGAGCACGCATTCTCGCGGCCCACGCACACGCGTGTGCGACCCTCGCACGCTCGCCGTCAGTGCGAACACCCAGCCCGCAACGTGAACGTCATGGCGCGCCTGACGCAGAGCGCCAGCCACCGCTGCAGTGCGCTCGGACCCGCTGGTGCGCCTGCCGCCCCCGTCTGGCTCGACCGCGTCGCGTCCAGCTCTCTCGAGCGCGCTGCGGCCTGCCGGCGTGATCACGTAACACATCGGTGTGCCGCCGCCGTCACGGCGGTGAAACTGCAGGCGGTCCACCAGACCCGCGTCCGACAGTCGCTTCAGTCGTCGCTGAGTGGTGCTCGCCGAGCGCCGCGGATTGAAACGACGGTGCAGCTGGCTCGCGAGCACGTGCCCCATCGCGGCAATCACGACGAGCATCTCCAGGTCGTGCTGGTCGGGCTCAAGAGGTGTCGGAGCATCAGGGCGGCGCGCCCAGCGTGCGCTGTTTGCGCCGTCGAGCTCCACCAGCTCGCGATAGCTCTCCGCGGGCGTCCCAGGCAGGAGCTGCTGGAGCGCCTCGACTGAGGATCTCCCGTGCGCCTCGATGCTCGCCGAACGATTGACAGCACGCTCGCCAGCGCGCGGTGCAGGATCGTCTGCCGACGCTTGGTGCTGCCAGTGCGGCTGGCGCAGATCGCTGCGATGGCGCGCGCCGCGCTCGTGCTGGCGCTTCGCGTGTCGGGCAAGGCGTTCCCGATCGATGGAGATCGGGATCGTCGCAGCGACGAACGGTGGCTGGCGCCCGTCGGCTGTGACCCAGCTCGCGACCGCGTGGTGCTTGGGCAGGTGCAGGCGCACGTCCGGGTGCCCGAGTGTGGACAGCCGCTCGAGGCCGGGACGCACTGTGTCGGTGAACTCGGCCATCGTCAGCGCGCTAGCCGCACGTGCATCTCGTGCGGACGCAGTGGCGAAATACACGCGGTGGGCGAACAGTGCGTCGAGCTGATCTCGAACCTCGCGTTCGGTCCACTGCGCGTCGGTCTGCCAGCACGCGACGGTCTCCAGTCCGGCGGAGCGCTTCAACGCCATCGTCTCCGCGAAGCCGCGGTTGATGACCAGCGGCGCCTCGTCGACCTTCAGCGCGACAGCCACCCGTCGCTCGGCCGCGACCAAATCCTGTTGACGGGCCAATGCCGCGTCGAGCATGCCCACCAAAAGCTGCATCACCACGGAGGTATTGCCCGCGCCCATCCCGCCAAGCGCCCCCTTGACGACGAGCACCTCACCGTTAGCGATTACGCGATCGAAGTCCACGGCCAGCGAGTCGTTGAGCAGCACTCGCTTGATCGACGGCGAGTTGAGCAGGCGCGCGAGCTTGTTCACCGGTGCGTCGAGCTTCGCCGTAGTGGTGCTGCGCGAGTCCGCCAGCTGTGCGCTCAGCTCGGCCGTGAAGAACTCGGAGATCTCCTTGAACTCGGGCAGCGTGCGTATCCGTGCGGCGACCGCACTGCGATAGGCGTAGCCCTCCTCGCCGACGGACAGCAGCCGCGCCGCATCCCACAGCGTGCACTGTCTGTCATAGGCGAGGACAGCGATGATCGCGTTGCGCAGATAACGGTCAGACGACGCTCTGATGTCTGAATCGGTGAACAGCGTCTTGAGTGCCGCTACGACATAGTCGGCGATCACGTCAGCCGGCGCCTGGACGGCAAGCGGGTTAAAGCCACAGGTCGGGTGAGCGAGGTCCAGCAGTGTGCACGTCCGCTCACTGGGCACGATGCTGACCGCTGCATCCGCCGCATCCCCCTTTGGGTCCAGCAAGATCACCGCGCAGCGCTCCCGGCGCAGGTCCTCCGCCACGGTAGCCACCAGATAGCTCGTCTTGCCTTGCTCAACGGTTCCCGGAACTGCCGTGTTCTGCTTGCGCATCTCCTCGTGAATAGAGACCGCACCGTGCGCGTCGCGCAGCGTTCCCGATCCCTCGATGGGGCGAAACACACCGCTCGGCGCGGGTGCCACCGGCAGACCGCTTCGCCGAAACGGCGCCGTCAGGTAGTCGGGCGAGGGCAGCTGCCACATCGCGGCTAGCTCCGCCGAGGCGAACACACCCTTGAGAAACGACGGCAGCGGGTTGCCCTCGCCGCGCATCACCCGGCGCGTATACATACCCAGCAGGCCGTGGCGCACCCCCGTCCCCCGCTCCACGAGCCGGTTCTCAGCACGACCGGCGCGCAGCTGCGAGGCCACCTGCACACACGTCCGCCGGTCGCTCGCGATCACCCGCACATCCGTGAAGAACAGCGAGCTGTGCTGAACGGCCAGGGCGCCCTTTAGCTCCGCGTCCTCGACCACCGAGCGATCCCGTGGGGGGACATGATCGCGACGCTGTCGTGACAGCCGCGCCTCGTGGTGCTTGTAGAGATGCTTGGAGATCCCCTCGAAAAGCGCCGGTGTGGGCGTCAGCGCAATCTGTGTGAACGCCGCCCCCTCGCACGACGCCATCACTGTCAGCAGACTGTTCATCGGCGGATCTCCGCCGTGCTCGAAACCGTCGAGCGCCTTCACGCGCTTGATGAACTCGGCGTGCTTCTTCAGCCGTAAAAGGACCGGCGGGCGACCTACGCTGTGCGGGGCAGCGACCAATCTGCAGTTTGGATAGGCCGCCTGGAGCGCTGTTTCGATCACGCGCTCTGAGCCGCACGGGCATGTGAGTGCCATCCAAAGTCGGCGCGCATCATCGCCCGTGCGGTGGACCTCCAAGGCGAGTGACGGCTGCCCGCTGATCAGACGGCGCCACCAGCGCACGAGCAGCCGCTTGTGCAGCGCATCGAGCATTGCGATGACCTCGTCTGCGGCGGCGTGATCAGTGCGGTAAGGCTCTACTTGCAGGCGTACGTAGCACCGCTGCCCGCGAGCGTGCGTGCGAGCCGCCACGAGCAGCGCTGTCAGCGCACACAGCACCGCCGCGAGCTCGGCACGCTGCGCGAATATCCAGACGCAGCAGCTGAGGGCTACGTGCGCAAGCGCGTGCACAAAGGCCGGAGCGCCAAGGTGATCCCCGGCGGCGGGATCTCCGCGCAGCAGCTCGCCGGGTCCGCCCTGCAGGAACCACGAGATCAGCGCCAGGCCTGCGATCAGGGCAAGCAGGCCGAGCAGCCTCCACAACAGAAAGCGCAGCACCTCCCCCATTCCGACGCCCAGCGGCGGATGGGACACCGCACTCGAGGAGGCCGCGCGGCGGTGGGCGCGGCTCCCTCAGTGTGGCTGCGACCGGATGTCCAGCTAGTGCGGCCGGGTTGCCCGCTCCACCTGCATGCCACGGCTGGTCAGGTGCCAGGCGTTGGCAGCGCCCTTCTCCTGACCGTCGCCGAGATTCTCCACCAGCTTGAGGCGGGCGAGCCGGCTCAGGAGCTTTGAGATCTGGCCCTGATCGACGATTCCAGAACCTTCGGCGATCTCGCGATTGCTGGCTCCGGGGTGCTCTGCGATCACCATCAACACGCGCACAGTCCGGTAGGTCAAGCGCATGTTCAGGCCCTCGAGCGGGTCGCGCGGTCGCACCGGCGGGCGAGCTTTACGTTCGCCGACGATGATCAACGGTGGCCTGCTGAGCTCTCGACCGGCTGCTCTCGCACCTAGGTATGGGAGCACGATCATGCTCATCAGCGGCCCGAGCAAATCTGTCAGCGGCTCCGCGCCGGGTTCAAGCACGCGCGTGTGAAGCACCGCGAAGATCGCCCCCACAACGCCTTCCGCAGTGACCTCCGGCGGTTCACGCGTACCAGTAGCGACCTGGCGCCCCTGGTCGATCACGCCAGCCAATTCCTCGAGCACTTCAGCTCGGTGATCGAGCACACGGTCGCCCGCGCCGAGCGCCTCAACAACGCACAGCTTGGCCAGGCCTGGTTCTTCATCCATGAACACCAGCAGGCGCGCAAGTGCGGCACGAATGCCATCGCGCCAGCACGACTCGTGCTCGTAGGCTTCCACAGCGATCGTCCTGGCCGTTTCGAGCGCCTGCTCGAACGCCGCCAGAAAACAGTCCTCGCGATCGGTGAAGACGTCATAGAACGTCTTGCGCGACACCCGAGCGCGACTGATGACCTGCGCAACGGTCATCCGTGCATAGCCCACATCCTCCACAGCTTCAACGGCCGCCGCGAGCATCCGGCTGCGCTGGATCTGTGTTACTTGGCCGCGTGGCAAACCTCCCGGACCCGGCCGCAACCGCGGCATTGCGGAGCGCGTCTTGTACATAACAGTCATGTCATTCCGCCTCGTCTTGATCAGCCAGTAGCAGTGTACACTCGGGTCCTCTCGGGCCAGGGCGCCTGGGAGGCTCCGCAAGGCGGGTCAAATATGTGTCCACCCGCCCCATATCCACAGCAGCTTGGCGGGTCTGGACCGCTAAGTCGACAGGCGTCTCTGACTATCTCCCGGATGTTCAAATGTGCTTCCGCAGGTCGGACGGGGGGTTGACCGCGCCCGTGCGCCGAGAACCGCCTACCCAGACGACCGTCCGCGGTCCTCAACAGTCGCCCGCTGCCGAACGCGGGCTATCCCCAGCACAGTAGAGGTCAACCGTCCATTTGGACTAGTTCTCGGAAAATGCGGATACACGAACGCGCATCCACCGACGGCCGATCCGCGAAACCTCGGCGCACACGTCTTGGGCTCAGGCCGCGAGCCTCGTTCAGAAGTACCGCTACCGGGATTCGAACCCGGGTTTCCGCCATGAGAGGGCGGCGTCCTAGTCCCCTGGACGATAGCGGCGCGAATTGATCGACCCCGAGGCTAGCAAACGTCTTGGACCGCCACCGGCAGCCACTCCGGACCGCCCGGCGATGCACGACGAGGGCTGCCCATCTCCGCCCTGAGGCGTCGCTGCGATATCTTCGCATCGCTACGCGGATGTGGCGGAATTGGTAGACGCGCACGGTTCAGGTCCGTGTCGGGGCAACCCGGTGGAGGTTCGAGTCCTCTCATCCGCATCGGTAGGTCCGCTCAGCTTCGCTCGAACGCGCCCTTCGTGATGTACACGATTTGGTACATTCTATCTTGTGGCTAAGACGATCCCGGTAGGGGAGTTCCGCAGCAACTTGGCCGAGCTACTCAGCGACGTAGCTGACCGCCGCGACCACATAGTCGTGACGCGCAATGGGCATCCGGCGGCGGCACTCGTGCCAATCGATGAGTACCAAGCGCTCGAGGAGACCGCCGAGATTCTCTCGGATGCAGCGACGTTGGAGGCACTGCAGGCGGGTCTCGATGACCTGGCGCGTGGTGAGACGATTGAGTTCAGCGACCTGCGCCGTGAGTTGGCGGAGAAACGAGCCGCGAGATAGCCGGTGGCGCGACTGGTACTCGCGCGTCGAGCCCGCAAAGAGCTGCTCGCACTCGGCTGGCCCTTGATAGACGCTGCCGAGGACGCGCTTGCGCTGCTTCAACGCGAACCGTACGCCGGCTATCCCCTGCGTGGCAGGCTTCGCGGCCTGTACTCACTGCGAGTCGGCTCGTATCGGATTGTCTATCAGCTCTCAGACAGCGACGAGACAGTCCGCGTCGCCACCATCCGCCATCGCTCAGTCGCCTACAGCAGCGATCCTCGCTAGCGATCTAGCGGACTCACAGCCCGAACAGCTGCTGGCCAAGCAGGAACACGTTCAATGCGGTGATGAGGATCGCGCATCCCCATGCCGCGATCGTCGTCGTGAGGCGATTGACGTGCACTCCCATCACATCGCGCCGGCCCGTCAGCATCACCAGCGGCACGAGCGCAAACGGTATGCCGAACGACAGCACCACCTGGCTGAGCACAAGCGCGTCAGTCGGGTTGACGCCTATCGCGAGGACCACGAGCGCCGGCAGCATCGTGATCGCACGGCGCACCAGCAGCGGGATGCGCACGTTGATGAAGCCGGACATCACGATCTGCCCAGCGTAGGTACCGACGCTCGACGAGGAAGCCCCGGACGCGAACAGCGCAACCGCGAACGCAAGCGCAGCGGTGCCCCCCACCAGCTGGCCGAACTCGTCATGGGCCTGAGTGATCCCCGTCAGATCCGACAGCCCAGGCGTGTGGAACAGCTTGGCCGCTACCGCCAGCATCGCCATGTTCACCAACCCCGCCAAGCCCAACGCGATCACCACATCCAAGCGCTCGAAGCGCAGCACGCGACGGCGCTCGTGGTCGTTGCGGCAGGGCATGCGCCCGTTGGTCAAAGCCGAGTGCAGATAGATCACGTGCGGCATCACCGTCGCACCGATGATGCCGACCGCCAGGTAGAGCGAATCGGTCCCTTGCAGGCCAGGGATCAGGCCGTTGAGCGATTCGTGCACCGATGGCCCGATCCGCAGCGCCTCGTACAGGAAGCCCGCGAAGATCAGCCCCAGCAGGGCTGTGATCGCGATCTCAAAGCGCCGATAGCCGCGTGTCTGCAGCTCGAGGATCGCGAACGCGATCACCCCCGTGATCAGCCCGGCGACCAGCAAGGGCACGCCGAACAGCAGGTTCAGCCCGAGTGCCGCACCGAGAAACTCGGCGATGTCGGTGGACATCGCCATCACCTCCGCCTGCACCCACATGCCCCACGTCAGCGGTCGCGGAAACCGCTCGCGCACGACCTCCGGCAGGCTGTGGTCGGTCACGATGCCGAGCTTCGCCGACAGGTACTGGATCAGCATCGCCATCAGGTTCGCCGCGAGCACCACCCACAGCAGTAGGTAGCCGTACTTCGCGCCGCCCTGGAGGTTCGTCGCGAAGTTGCCGGGGTCCACGTACGCCACCGACGCGACGAACGCCGGGCCCAGCATCGCCAGCGTGGCACGCAAGCGCCCCCTGGCCAGCACTTCCTCGAGCGCGCTCGGGATCCCGACGCCGGGCTCGGGTAGCGCTAGCGACGCGCCCTCCGCAGCTCCCTCCAAGGCGGTGGCCGGGGCCCGCCGGCGCAGCAGCGTCACGCGGACGGCTCCTGCACTTCGATGCGCATCGCGCGCGCGAGCTCGCCGCCCAGCGGCTGCAGATGCTCACCCAAGCGCACGAACACCGGCCCACCGAACGGCTGGCGCGAGGCAACCTCCAGGCGGTCGCCCAGCGAGATGCCCTGAGCAGCCAGGTAGCGCAGCATCTCCGGATCGGAGTCCGATACGCGCACGAAGCGACCGGCAGCACCCACCGGAAGCTCGTCCAGGCTCGACGTCGGGTGCTCGTCGATCTCCAGCCGCTCGCTAGGGATCGGGTCCCCGTGCGGATCCAGCGTCGGGTTCCCCAGACGTGCCGCGATCAGCTGCTCGAGGTCCTCCGAGAGCACGTGCTCGAGCACCTCCGCCTCGGTATGCACGCGATCCCACGGCATACCGAGCTCCTCGGCCAGGAACAGCTCGATCAGGCGATGGTGGCGAAGGACTTCGAGAGCCACGCGGCGGCCCTGCTCGGTCAGCCGCACGCCGCGATAGGGCTCGTGCTCTACCAGGCCCACGTCGGCGAGCTTGCGCAGCATCGCCGAAACCGACCCCGCGGTCAGACCAAGCCGCTCCGCCAGATCGTTGGTCGAGACCGCCTCGCCGTGCCGGCTCTCGAGCGCGTACACCGCCTTCGCGTAGTCCTGCATTGGGGCAGAAATAGTTTCACGGCTGGCCACATTTCAGATTTTGGCATAACAAAATCCTGAAGTCAAGGATCACCCCAACCCCACAAAGAGCGAAGGCCGCCAGCGCTGACGCGCCGACGGCCCCAAGGCCCTGCTGCTTGAAGATGCGTCCGTCGACGGCTCAGCGACCGCCTTCGCGGCGCTGACGGCGCTGCGCGAGGACGATCGAGCCACCCGCGCCGATCAGGACCAGGCCCAGGCCGATGTCCCAACGCAGGTCGAACCCGGTGAACGGAAGCGTGCTCGCTTTGTCACTCGTAGGTGCGCTACTGGCTTTCGCCGGTTCGGTTTCTTTTTCCGCCGTCGCCGGTTTTTCAGCTTCTTTGGACGGCAGCGTGCCCGTGCTCGGCGTCGTCGCAGGAGTCGTTGCCGGCGGCGTCGTCGTGGTCGTCGTGGTCGTCGTTTTGGGTGGTTCCTGGCCGTAGCCCGATGTCGGTTCCGCCGCGAATGCCGCGCTCGGCGCCAAGATCGCGAGCGCCGACAGCAGCGCTACCGCCAGCGCCGCAAAGCCGCGTGGGATCCGAGTCATGCCAACCTCCGGTTGCTGGTGTGATGAAAGCTGCCGCCCTGTGTGAGGGCCTCTTTCCGTGCAGGTACTGCCCATTGTGTGTCGCAACGCATCGTCCTTGATTCGCCGTTCGTGGGCAGTCGCCTGCCCTTCACCGTGCAAGGTGTATCAGCTATCGCGGTCGCCACATAGCCCCGCAACCGCTCTTTCCGGGTTCGTGCGGCCTGCGTGGCAGGCCTATTGGACGCGTACGCGGCCTGCGAGCGTCCCGTCCGCGAGCTGCCCGCGCAGCACCTTCTTGTCGAACTTGCCCACGCTCGTCTTGGGTATCTCGGCCACGAACGCGAACTCGTCGGGCAGCCACCACTTCGCGACCCTGTCGCGCAGGTGCTCGACCAGGTCTGTCGCATCGGCGTCGGACTGCTCGCTCAGCACCACGCAGCACAGCGGCCGCTCGGCCCACCGCTCGTCGGGCTTGGCGATCACCGCCGCCTCGATCACCGCCGGGTGGGACATCAGCTCGTTCTCCAGCTCGACAGACGAGATCCACTCGCCGCCAGACTTGATCACGTCCTTCGCGCGGTCGGTGATCTGCACGAACGCCGTCTCGTCGACCGAGGCAATGTCGCCGGTCCGCAGCCAGCCTTCGTCGAACTTCTCATCGCCCGAGTCGTCGCGAAAGTACGCCGACGCGATCCACGGGCCACGGACCTCGATCTCGCCTGTCGATTGCCCGTCCCACGCAACCTCCCGCCCGTCGTCGTCGACCAGGCGCAGCTCGACCCACGGCAGCGGGCGTCCCTGCATCGCGCGGCGGTCCCAATACGCGTCGTCGTGCTCGCCCTCGCGCGGGCGCGCGTAGGTGGCGACCGGGCTCGTCTCGGTCATCCCCCACGCCTGGAAGATGCGCACGCCGTGGCGCTCTTGGAAGTCCTTCATCAGCTGGCGCGGCACCGCCGAGCCGCCGCACGCGGCGTTGGTCAGCGAGGACAGGTCCGCGTCAGGATGCTCGTCGGCGTAGCGCAGCAGGTCGGCGAAGATCGTCGGCACGCATCCCAGCTGCGTCGGGCGCTCAGCCGCGATCAAGCGCGTCAGCGACTCGGCGTCCAGGAAGCGGTTGGGCAACACCAGGTCCGAGCCCGCCAGCGCCGCCCCGTAAGGCAGGCCCCATGCGTTGGCGTGGAACATCGGCACCACCGCCAGCACGCGGTCGGCGCGCGACAGGCCGTTGGCGTCGGTCATCAGCGTCGCCGAGGAGTGCATGCTGATCGAGCGGTGCGAATACAGCACGCCCTTGGGGTTGCCGGTCGTGCCGCTCGTGTAGCACAGCGCCGCAGCCTGGCGCTCGCGCACCTCCGGGAACTCGAAGGGGCCCGAGTCGACGTCGCGCAGGAGGTCCTCGTAGCGAATGACGTTGGGCAACGAGCCCGCGTCGCCGTCGCCCATCACCACGTAGTGCGCGACGCCTTCAAACGTCGGGGCGAGCTGCTCGAGCACCGGCACCAGCGAGTCGTCGACAAAGATCAGCTTGTCTTCGGCGTGGTTGACGATGTACGTCAGCTGCTCGGCGAACAGCCTGATGTTGAGTGTGTGCAGCACCGCGCCGCTGCACGGCACCGCGAAGTACAGCTCGAGATGGCGCTGGTCGTTCCACGCGAACGTAGCCACGCGATCGCCCTGCTGCACCCCCAGACGCGCGAGCGCGCGCCCGAGCCTGTCGATCCGCTCGCTCAGCTCCACGTGCGTCACGCGCGCGACCGCGCCCGCGCCCGTCACGCTGATCACCTGGGCGCCCTCGTTGCACGAGCGCATCCTGCGGCGGATGTGGTTGAGCGTCAGCGGGAAGTCGTCCTGCATCAGCCCTTCGATGAAGTCCGTCATACCCTCCGTACCCTTTCCCCGGTGCCCAGCTTCGCCAGGGCATCGTAGATGCCGCGCGTGCGCAGCGCGATGTCGTCCCAGTCGAAGCGCAGTACATGCTCGGACGCCTCGACCACGAGCCGGTCGCGCAGGCCGTCGTCGACCAGCAGGCGCTCGATCATCACACCGAGGTGCTCGGCGTCGCCGCCGTTGAAGCGCAGTCCAACCTTCTCCCCCACCGGCACCACCTCGCGCAGCCCACCCGTATCGGCCACGATGCACGGACAGCCCGAGGCCATTGCCTCCAGCGCCACGAGGCCGAACGGCTCATAAATAGATGGCACCACGCACAGGTCGGCGATGCGATACAGCGAGTGCAGCACGTCATCGCCGATCCAGCCGAGGAACGTCCCGTGCTCGCGCAGCCCCAGGCGCTCTGCCTGCGCCTTCAGCTCCGCCTCGTGCGTACCACTGCCGGCCACCAGGAAGCGCACGCCGCCAACCTCGTCGATCACGCCAGGAAGCGCGTCCAGCGCCAACTGGAAGCCCTTCTCGTATACCAGCCGTCCGACCAGCAGCACCAGCTTCTCCTCGGGAGCCGCGAACTCGCCTCGCAACGCCTCCAGATCGCCGCTCGGGCGCAGTTCGCTGGGATCGACGCCGTTGGGAATCACCGCCACGCGCCGCTCGTCGAGATCGAAGATGTCGGCCACGTGCCCACGCATGTAGTAGGAGCACACGATCACCGCGTCCGCGCGACGGGCCATCCACCGCTCGACCGAGTGGATGTGCGACTGGGGCTCGTTCTGCACCCAGCCCTGGTGGCGGCCGTGCTCGGTAGCGTGGATCGTCGTCACGTACGGGACCTCCAGCCGATCGGCAAGCTCCGCCGAGACCCGCCCGACCAGCCAGTCGTGCCCGTGCACCAGGTCGTAGGAGTACTCGTTCGCGAGCGCTTCCCCCGCCGCCAGCATGTCCTCATTCATCTGCTCGACCCACGCCACGAAACGGTCGAGGTCACGCGGCCAGCTGGGCTCGGGTACGCGGTGCACGGTCACGCCGCCTCGCTCTTCCGGGCCGGTCTGCTGGCCCGAGCGCGCGCCGCCCCGTCCGCGCGTCAGCACGTCCACGCTGACGCCCTGACGGACGAGCGCCTCGGCGAGCTTGCGCACATGGCGAGCCAGCCCACCCTCGATCACCGGCGGGTACTCCCACGACAGGATGAGCACACGATTGCCCATCGCCAGACCCTATCTCGCCACGCCGGAACAGCTACTCCCGTTGATGTCAACCCACCCGCGTCGACGAGGTCGGCGCGTACCGCTCGCGCTCAGATCCCGATCAATCCGAGCGCATCGATCCGCAGCGCCGCCGGCGAGGGCCGCACGGCCGCGTCTTCGATGCGCACCACGTCGGCGCCCAAGAGGCCCTCGAGTGCACCTTCAAGCGCATCCGGCGGCGCGCCGATTGCGCCTGCCAGGTCGGCCGCAGACCAGCGGCGCTCCGGCGCCTCGGCAAGCAGCTGTAAGAGGACCGCGCGTTCGAGCTTTGCAATCTGTCCGCCTCGCAACTCCCTCGCCTGCTCGTCCATGGGAGCGCCCCTCCGATCGTTTCGCGTTCGCCGGGTGACCCGCCGCCGCCCTGTTGCGCTCGCCTGCAAAGAGTACACAAATTGCGTCCTTCTTGCAGACAATCGTCTGCAGAGCTCTGAGCGGGCGCGAACGCGGGGACAGTCGGCGCCCGCACTCGCCCATCCGAGCGGTGAGGCGAGCACCCGTCGTTAAGGTGATGCGGTGCCCCACGACACCTTCGCAAGCGAGGGCGCACAGCCAAACGAGTGCCCGTGAGCAGCGTCCTATACACAGTTGCAGAAGGCCTGTCGAACGCCTTCCTGATGGCCTGGGATGTGTGGTGGGCACTGGTGCTCGGCTTCGCCATCTCCGGCATCGTCCAGACATGGGTCCCGCGCGAGCGGATCGAGCGCACGCTGGGTAGCGGAGGCGTCGGCGCGGTGTCGCTGGCGACGGGGCTGGGAGCCGCGTCCTCGTCGTGCTCGTACGCGGCGGTCGCGATCGCTCGAGCGCTGTTCGCCGCCGGCGCGTCGGCCGCCAGCGCGCTGGCCTTCCAGTTCGCCTCCACCAACCTCGTGATCGAGCTGGGAATCGTCCTGTGGGTCCTGCTCGGCTGGCAGTTCACGCTCGCCGAGCTCGCCGGCGGCCTGGTGCTGATTGTGCTGATGAGCGCCATGCTGCGCCTGTTCGTCTCGCGCAGGCTCGAGCATCAAGCCCGCGAGCAGGCACAGCTTGCCGAGCCCGGGCATCAGCACCACTCAGCCGGCGCGAGCATGAGCATTCGCCGGCGCGTGCGCTCGCTCGACGCATGGTCGGACGTGGCGCACAACTTCCGCAACGACTGGGCGATGCTCTACCGGGAGATCCTCGCCGGGTTCCTGCTGGCTGGCTTCATCGGACTGCTAGGCGACGACTTCTTCAACAAACTGTTCCTGGAGAGCGCGCCGCCGCTGCTGCGCTTGGCCGAGAACGTACTTGCCGGCCCGCTGATCGCGATCGCGAGCTTCGTCTGCTCGGTCGGCAACATCCCGCTGGCGGCCGTCCTGTGGTCCGGCGGCATCGGCTTCGCAGGGGTCATCTCGTTCATCTTCGCCGACCTGCTGATCGTGCCGATCGTGCTGATCTACCGCAAGTACTACGGGCGGCAATTCGCCGCGCGGATCGTCGCGCTGATGTTCGTCACGATCGTGCTCGCCGCGCTCATCGTCAGCGGGCTGTTCAGCATCGCCGGGCTGATCCCCGACACGCGCCCCACGCACGAGGAAATCTTCAGCGGCGTCACGCTCGACTACAAGCTCGTCACCAACGTGCTCGGCACGATCATCTTCGCCATGCTGTTCGCGCTCACGCTGCGCCGCGGCGCGACCGACCCGGTTTGCGGCATGCGCGTCGACAGGCACCGAGCGATCGCCGTACGCCATGACGGGCACACGTCCTACGTGTGCTCAGAGCATTGCGCGAGCGCGCTGCGCGCAGCAGGCGGGGAGCGCTCGCACGCCTCGCACGAGCACGATGCGTGAAGATGATCGCGTGCCCGACTCAACGCCACAATTCTTCTTCGGGGCGATGTCTCCGTACTCGTGGTTCGCCGCCGAGCGGATCGCCCACGTGCTGCCCGACGCGCAATGGCGCGGCGTGCTCGCCGGCGCGGTGTTCAAGGCCAACGACCGCGAATCGTGGGGGCTGACCGAGCGCCGCGACGAGAAGATCGCCGACTGCGACGCCCGCGCTCGCGCCCACGGGCTCGGCCCGATTCGGTGGCCCACCCCCTGGCCCACGAGCGACCTGCTCGTGGCCCGCGCGATGGCCTACGCGGAGACCCGCGAGCTCCTGCGGGAGTTCGCGCTGAGCGCGATGCGCACCGCCTTTCTCGACGGACGCGATCTCGGCGAGCGCGGCGCCGTGATCGAGGCCGGCGAGCGCGTGGGCATCGACGCCGCCGAGCTCGACCGTGCGCTTGACGATCAGTCGGTCAAGGACGCGCTGCGCAGCACGACCGAGCAGGCGCTCACACTGGGCGTGGTCGGGGTGCCCACGGTCGCGATCGATACCCGCCTGTTCTGGGGCGATGACCGCCTTGAGGAGGCCGCCGCCGCATACCGCGCAGAGATCTCGCGATGAGCGCCGCGACAGGCGACACTCAGGTCGCGGGGCCTAGATCGGGATCGGTCGGCGAGAGATCGATCTCGAGTTGGCGCGGAGAGGGCCGCAGCGGCGCGTTGGTCTGCCGCGGTCGGCCGCGCTTGGCCCAATGCCCCACCACTTCGCGGCTGCGGCAGCTGTGGTAATTGACGCGACGGTCGGTCGGCTGAATCGCCAGCCCCCCGGGTGCCGGTCCGATCACCAGCGCGTGGAAGCGCCGGCCTTTGCGGTCGACCTCGACGATGTCGCCGGTATGGATCCCCTCGAGTCGCATCGAGCATCGAACTCCAGCACGAACGCCCGCGACACGCTTACCTGCCCGGGTCGCCGGACCGGTGGACGTCCAGAGTCCCATGCGATCAAGTCCTAGGCTGCTGTCGTGCGCTGGCTCGTCGACGGCATGAACGTGATCGGAACGCGCCCCGACGGGTGGTGGAAGGACCGTCACGCAGCGATGATCAAACTCGTGGACATGCTCGAGCGCTGGGCGGCATCCGGCACCGATGAGGTAACGGTCGTGTTCGAGCAGCCGCCGTCGCCGCCGATCCGCTCGACCGTGATCGAGGTCGCACACGCTCCGCGCCCGCGGCGAGACTCCGCCGACGACGAGATCGTCCGCCGGCTGCTCAGCGACGAAGATGTCGCGAGCGTCCGCGTGGTCACCTCCGATCACTGGCTCAGCGACCGTGTCCACGCGGCCGGCGCCACCGTCGAGCCCGCGGCGCCGTTCCGAGAGCTGATCGAAGACTCATGACCGTGCCTAACACCCGTTACGCCGACAGCGACGGCGCGAGCATCGCCTACCAGGTCGCCGGCGAGGGCGCGCTCGACATGCTGTTCCTGCCGGGCTGGATCTCACAGATCGAGCAGCTGTGGGAGGCGCCGTCGATGCGACGGTTCCTCGAACGCCTAACCGACATCGGACGACTGATCCTGTTCGACAGTCGCGGCACCGGGCTGTCCGAGCGCGTGCTCGACGCCTACACGCTCGCAGGGGAGGTACGCGACGCACTCGCCGTGCTGGACGCGGCGGGCAGCGAACGAACAGCCGTGTTCACCTACTCGGTGGGCGGTCTCGTCGGCGCGACGCTCGCGGCCGAACACCCACAGCGGGTCGGCGCACTGGTTATGTACGCCTCGCTCGCGCGCACGTCGTGGGCGCCCGACTACGACTGGGCGATGACGAGCACGCAGCGCGAACAGCTGACGGCCAGCAACAACTCCACCTGGGGAGAGCTGGACAGCGAGCTGATGGCCAGGCTGGCGCCGTCGATGGTGGGCGACGCGGCGCTGACCACCTGGTTCGCGCGCACGCAGCGGCTCGCCGCCAGCCCGCGCGAGGCGCGTACGATCGCTAAAGCCACCGCCGACCTGGACGTGCGCGAGTTGCTCCCGCGAATCCGCGTGCCGACACTCGTGATGCACCGTCCCGACGAGCAGGTGTGGGACGTGCGCCACTCGCACTACCTGGCCACCCACATTCCCGGCGCGCGCTACGTGGAGCTTGCCGGCGTCGACTCTTTCCCGTTCCTCGGCGACAGCGATGCGGTGCTGGAGGAGATCGAGGAGTTCCTGACCGGCGAGCGCAGCGGCGGCGAG
The DNA here is from genome assembly GCA_963705235.1 of uncultured Solirubrobacteraceae bacterium. Lineage (GTDB taxonomy): Bacteria > Actinomycetota > Thermoleophilia > Solirubrobacterales > Solirubrobacteraceae > Palsa-744. The sequence goes on from OY970059.1 coordinate 75,654, forward strand.
CGCACGCGCGCGCTGCTGACGGTCATGTTCACCGACATCGTCGACGCAACCGCGCACGCAGCACGCGTCGGCGACGGACGCTGGCGCGACCTGCTGGCGCGCCACGATGCCGACGTGCGTAAGGAGCTCTCGCGCTTCTACGGCCGCGAGGTCAAGACCGTCGGAGACGGCTTCTTGGCCACGTTCGACGGCCCTCCCTCACGCGCGCTGCGATGCGCGTCGGCGATCACCGACGCCGCGCGCAGGCTCGGTATCGAGGTGCGAGTCGGCATCCACACCGGAGAGTGCGAGCTGATCGACGAGGACGTCGGCGGCATGGCGGTCCACATCGCCGCCCGCGTCAGCGGTATGGCGGCCGCGGGCGAGGTGCTCGTCTCGGGCACCGTGTTCGGCACCGTCGTGGGTGGCCCATTCGCGTTCGAGGATCGAGGCTTTCACGAGCTCAAGGGCGTTCCCGGACGCTGGCCGCTGTTCGCCCTCGACGCCTGATCGACCTGAGCAGCTCCTGCCGAGCCGCGCGTGTGCCCCACGGCGTCGGCCGGCGCGCTACCCTTTCCCGCACAGGGGAATGGTCGGGGGACCAGCGGAGGGGAGAATCGCCTTGAGGACGATCGGGAGGACACTGCTCGCGGGCGCGGCAGTCGCGTTGGCGCTGTTGTTCGCGACCTTCGCCGGCTCGGCTTCAGCGCGTCCGTACGACGCCGCCGGACTCGGCGCGAAACCGGCCGCCGCGAAAGCGCCCAAAGTCACCACTCAGCCGACGAGCAAAACCGTCGAAGAAAACCAGTTCGTCAGCTTCACCGCGTCCGCCTCGGGCACCCCCACGCCGACCATCCAGTGGGAACGCTCGACCGACAGCGGCGCCACCTGGCATCCGATCGAAGGAGCCACCTCCACCAGCCTGCTGATCGCGAGCGCGAAACCGTCCGAAAACGGCAACCAGCTGCGCGCCGTGTTCACCAACGAAGCCGGCCAGGCGACCAGCTCCGCCGCCACCCTGACCGTGCGCAAGCGCCCCCAAGTAACCCAGCAGCCGCTCAGCGTCATCGTCGAAGCAGGTCAGAGCGCAACCTTCGAAGCCAGCGCATCCGGCTTTCCCGCTCCAACCGTTCAGTGGCAGACCTCGATCAAAAACGGCCCCTGGACCCCCCTGGCCGGGGCGACCTCAAACGCGCTCACAATCGCCAGCGTGAAAGCCTCCGAAAACGGCGTTCAGTTCCGAGCAGTGTTCACCAACGCCGCCGGCGAAGACATCAGCGCATCAGCCACGCTGACCGTGCAGGAACCCCCGCACGTGACCAAACAGCCGACGAGCATCGCGGTCAACGAAGGCCAGAGCGCAACCTTCGAAGCCACTGCAGCCGGGTCACCGAACCCGACCGAGCAATGGGAAGTCTCGACCGACGGCGGCTCGAGTTGGGCGCAGGTTCCCGGCGCCACGACCAGCCAGCTCACGATCGCCAGCCCGACCGGCTCGCAAGACGGCTACCGCTACCGGGCCGCGTTCAGCAACGCCGCCGGCAGCGTCACGAGCACTGCCGCGACGCTGACCGTCCACGCAGCGCCAACGGTTACCCTGCAGCCGCTCAACGTGACCGTCCTGGCAGGCCAGAGCGCCAGCTTCGAAGCGACCGGCTCCGGATCCCCGACACCAACCCAGCAGTGGGAAGTGTCCGCCGACGGCGGCAACACCTGGAACCCGATCGCCGGCGCGACCGCGAGCCGGCTGACGATCACCGCCGTGCAGACGGGCGAAAACGGCCACGCGTATCGCGCCGTGTTCAAAAACAGCGCCGGTAGCGCGGCCAGCGCAGCGGCAGTCCTGACGGTGGCGAGCCACCGCTACAGCGCCTTCGGCTGGGGCCAAGACACCTTCGGCCAGCTCGGAGACGGGCTCAGTGAATCCACCGGCCTGCCGGTCCCGGTCCACGGCCTGCAGTTCGTGACAGCCCTCGCCGCCGGCCTGCGCCACAGTCTCGCGTTGCTGGCCGACGGCACGGTGATGGCGTGGGGCGCCGGCGGACACGGTCAGCTGGGCGATGAAAGTTCTGTTGGCAGCAACGTGCCAGTCGTCGTCCAGGGGCTCTCGGGCGTGAAGGCGATCGCGGCCGGCGGCAGCCAGAGCTTTGCCCTGCTCGCCAATGGCACCGTGATGGCCTGGGGCGATAACGAAAGCGGCCAGCTCGGCACGGGCAACGGCAGCGACGCCGAACTGCCTGTGCCCGTCAAAGGACTCACCGGGGTCACGGCGATCGCCGCCGGTGAAGAACACACGCTCGCGCTGCTCGCAAACGGCACGGTGATGGCCTGGGGGAGCAACGAATTCGGCCAGCTCGGCACGGGCAACTCGAAATCGAGCAATGCGCCGGTCGCGGTCAAAGGCCTCAGCGGCGTCAAAGCGATTGCGGCCGGCGACGAATTCAGCCTCGCGCTGATGAGCGACGGCACCGTCAAAGGCTGGGGCAGCGATCAGGACGGCCAGCTCGCCCACCCCTCGACCGAAGCCGAGGAAGAAACCGGCACCGGCGTCGAACAGGAAGGCTTCAGCGACACCCCCGTATCCGTCGGCGAAGGCACGCTCACCGGGGTCAGCGCGATCGCGGCCGGGCGTTCGCACGTCCTCGCCCTGCTCGCCAACGCCACGGTGATGGGATGGGGTGAAAACAGCAGCGGCCAGGTCGGCAATGGCACGATCGCCCTACGCCAGCGGACCCCAGTGCCCGTCAGCGGACTTTCGGGCGTAACCGCGATCTCGGCCGGCGGACGCGACAGCGCGGCACTGCTCGGCTCGGGCTCGGTCGTGACCTGGGGCGCCAACAAAATGGGACAACTCGGCGACGGCGCGATGGACGAAGGCAGCGACGTCCCGGTAGCGGTGAGCGGCCTGAACAACCTCGCCAGCGTCTCAGTCGGCGGCGTGCACATGCTCGCGTTCGGAGAACCAGTACCGACCGTCACAGGCGTCAGTCCCAAACTCGGACCGGCGGCGGGCGGAGCAACCGTGACGATCACCGGCTCAGACCTCGCCAGCGCCACCGCCGTTAAGTTCGGATCCAAAACGGCCAGCTTCACTGTCGAATCGGCCAACACGATCATCGCCACCGCCCCTGCCGGCAGCGCTACCGTCGACGTGACGGTGATCGCGCCCGCGGGCACCAGCCCGGTCAGCTCGGCCGACCGATTCACCTATCTGCTGGCGCCGAGCATCAAGAGCCTGTCGACCAAGTCCGGCCCGCTGAGCGGCGCCACCAGCGTCACGATCAGCGGGAGCGAATTCAACGGCACTACCGCCGTCAGCTTCGGCGGGGTGCCGGCGAGCCAGTTCACGGTCAACTCGCCCAGCACGATCACCGCTATCGCCCCGCCGGCGAGCGTTGCAGGCGCAGTCGCGGTCACCGTCACTACCGCGGGCGGGACGAGCGCGACCAGCAAGAAAACCGCTTTCGGCTATGCGCCGACCGTCGACCAGCTCGCCCCCAGCACCGGTCCGACCGCCGGCGGCACGAGCGTAACCGTCACCGGCACTGGATTCCTTACCGGCAGCGGCAACGCAACCAAGTTCAAGCTCGGCAAAACGAAGGTCAAGTCCGTCAACTGCACCAGCACCACCAGCTGCACGATCGTCGTGCCGGCACACGCTGCCGGCGTCCTAGACCTGTCCGCCACGGTCGCCAAAGAGACGAGCGCGCCGGGCGCGGGCGATCAGTTCACCTACAACTGAGCCCGCCAGCAGGGCGACAACGGCAGGGCGACTCAGCCTGCCTCTGAGATCACCAGGCGTAGCGCGCCGTCGAGGCTGTGCTGCGTGCGCAAATGGCCGTGCTCGGCATCCCACGCACCCGAACGCAGCGCAGCCTCCAAGCGCGCGATGATGCGGTCCTCGACGCCAGGGCCCAGCAGCGCCCAGACCGACTGCGCGGTTCGGACGTCCGGATCGAGCAGCGCCTCCGGGCGCCGCCAGTAAGCCTCGAAGAACCCGTCCGTGCAGTCGCCCGGCGTGGGTATTCGCTCGACCCGTGTGCGCCCGCCCAGCGCCGCCGCGATCCGCTCCATCGACGGAAACCGCGGCTGCTCGGCCGCGATACCCTCGCGCAGGAAGTCGCGCTGCCAGGCGGGCAGCCGGTCAAGCTCGAACGTGAACACGACCACCGGACCACGCGCGACCCGGCGAAGCTCAGCCAGCCCGGCCTCGGGCGATTCCCAGTGATGGATCGTCACGCACGCCATCGCCGCGTCTACCGCCCCATCGTCCAGCGGCAGACTCTCCGCGCGCGCATTGATCACCGGCGCCGCGTCTGACGGCCGCTGTGCGCGCATCGTCGCGCTCGGCTCGACCGCCAGCACCCAGCGATCAGACGGCTCATAAGAGCCGGCACCCGCCCCTACGTTTAGAACGGTGCGCGCCTCGCCCAGTGCCGCATGGATGCGACACGCGATCCTTGGGTCCTCGCGCCGATGCCTGGAGTACGTGCGCCCATGGCGCTCATAGTCGACATGAACAGCCACCTGGCGACCCTACCAGCGCGCGCAATTCATATTTTCCACGGGGTATAACTCCACGGTGTATGATTGGTGTATGGCTACGGTACGTACGAATATCGAGATCGAGGATGAGTACGTTCAGGCGATCATGAGCCGATACGGCCTACGCACGAAGACGGCGGCTGTTGACCTGGCACTCCGCCACCTCGCGGGACAGCCGATGACACGCGATGAAGCACTGGCGATGCAGGGCGCTCGCGCCATCGCCGAGCCGCCCGCCGACGCGCCACCGCGCGCGGCCGCGTGATCCTCGCCGACACCTCCGCCTGGATCGAGTACGACCGTGCCACCGGTAGCGCCCCGCACCGCCGACTCAGAGAGCTGATCGAGGCCGAAGCCGACCTCCGCGTCACCGAGCCCGTGGTCATGGAGATGCTCGCCGGTGCCCGCGATGAGCACCAACTGAACCGCCTTCACCGGCTTCTTGGGCGCTTTGAGCTGCTGAGCTTCGACGCCGTCAGCGATTTCGACGGCGCCGTGCGCATCTACCGTCGATGCCGCGCGGCGGGCGTTACCCCACGAGGGATGCTCGACTGCATGATCGCGGCCGTTGCATGGCGCAGTGGCGCAACGCTGCTCGCCCACGACGTCGACATGAGCCGTATCGCCGGTGTCCTCCAGATTCAACTCGATGAGTCCTCGCGACGCGCATAGCGGGCTCGCGAATACTTCGACTACAGCTTGGCACGCCGTAACAAGGTGGCCGGCGATACACCGAGGGCGTCTGCGATCTTGACGATCGTGTCGAGGCTGACGTTGAACTCGCCTCGCTCGATCGCGCCGTAGTAGCTGCGATCCATGCCCGCGCGCGCTGCGAAAGCTTCCTGCGGGAGACCGCGCTCCGAGCGCATCGCTCGGAGCGCAGCGCCAAGCGCGACGTTGGCTGCGGATTTTCTGACGGGCATGAATGGGCGATTTGCAGGGGAAAAGGTCTCGGGTTTGCGGCGTACTCCACCACCGCTTATGCTTCCCGCTTGTGCTGACAATCGTCTGCAAGCTTACGCTCCCCGCCGACGGAAAAAACTAGCGCGATGCTCGCCCTGGAAATCCTCACCCTGCTTACCGCGATTCCCGGCGCGGTGACGGCCATGGGCCAGCTCTGGACGCAGCGCAGCATCCTCTGCCGCAGGCTTCCTTCGAGCCGAACAGAGCTCGACATCAGCGTGCGCGTCATTGCCGTGCGCGTGAACATCCATCGCGGCTGAGTCTGAATCTCTATCGGGGCGGCGGGATTTGAACCCACGACCCCCTGCTCCCAAAGCAGGTGCGCTACCAGGCTGCGCCACGCCCCGTAGCCCACAGCGTAGAGATCGCCGCCGCAGATGGCGACGCGTGAACGCAGGCGACCACTCGCGCCGGCCCGCTGCTAGCCTCCGCCACCGCCCATGGCCGACGTCCAACCATTGCGCGCGCTGCACTACGACCCGGCGGTCGTGGGCGCGCTGTCGGAGGTGGTGGCGCCGCCCTACGACGTGATCGACGCGACCCAGCGGGCCGCGCTGCTCGCCCGCTCGCCGTTCAACGTGGTCGCCGTCGACCTGCCCCAGGGAGACCCCGACCCCTACGCGTCGGCACGCGAGCAGTTCGAGAGCTGGCAGCTTCAAGGCGCGCTCGTGCGCGACGCCGAGCCGGCGCTGTGGGCGCACACCCAGGACTACACCGGCCCAGACGGCCAGTCGCGCACCCGCCGCGGGTTCTTCTGCCGCGTGCGCATCGAGGACTACGGCCCCGGGCGTGTGCGCCCGCACGAGCGCACGCACCCCGGCCCCAAGGAGGATCGGCTGCGCTTGACCCGCGCCACGCGGGCGAACGTGTCACCGATCTTCTCGCTGTACTCCGACCCGGCCGACGCCGCCTGGACGGCGCTCGCGCCGGCCACCAAAGCGCCCCCGTGGGCCGAAGTGACCGACGCTGAGGGCACCGTCCATCGCCTGTGGCGCGTCGCTGACCCGGCGGCGATCGCCGCCGTGCAATCCGCGGCGCGCGACGCCGAGCTACTGATCGCCGACGGGCACCATCGCTACGAGACGATGCGCACGTACGCCGAGGAGATCGGCGGCGAGGGCGAGCACAACTACATGCTGATGTGCCTGGTCGCGCTCGAGGACCCGGGGCTGACGGTGTTCCCCACCCATAGGCTGGTACGCGGCCTGGACGAGCAGCGCCGCCGTGCGCTCGACGCGGCGCTGGCACGGGATTTCGACATCGTCGAGGTCGACCGCGGGCAGGCCGCGCCGGCGCCGCGGGAGGAGCCCGGGGTGCTGGAGATGGGCTACGTCAAAGCAGGCGATGACCGCACGCTGCGCCTGACGCTCAAGGATCAGGCGATCGCGGATGCGGCGCTGGCGGGACACTCCGAGCCCTACCGCCAGCTGGACACAGGGGTGCTGGAGGCACTAGTGCTAAAGGGCGCGCTCGGGTTGAGCGACGATGACATCTCGCACTTCAACGGCCTGTTCTACGCGCGTGACACAGCCGAGGCGCTGGCGATGGTTCGCTCTGGCGAGTACGACGCGGCGTTCCTAATGCGCCCGACCCCCGTCGCGCAGGTGCGCGAGGTGGCGGCTGCCGGCGAGAACATGCCGCCCAAGTCGACGTTCTTCTTCCCGAAGCTGCTGACGGGACTGCTGTTCAACCCGCTCGGCTAGCCGAGCCGGCGGCTATGCTTTTTCTTAGAGGGACGACGGACCGATTGAAGGGATGAACATGGGCGAGACGCAAGGGCTCACACGGATGAAAGCCAGCGCGCGACGCGACGGCAGGGCGCTGAAGCACACCGTCAGTGTGCGCGAGCACCACCTGACCGTCGATGAGCCGTTGACGGCCGGCGGCGAGGACACCGGGCCGGACCCGCAGGAGCTGCTTGCGGCGAGCCTCGCGTCGTGTACGGCGATCACGATGGAGATGTACGCCGAGCGCAAGGGCTGGGACATCGGACACGTCGAGGTCGACGTCGAGTACAGCCCCGCCGAGCGTGGCTGCCCGACCAAGTTCCAGCTGGTCGTGCGCCTCCCCGACGACCTCCCTGAGGAGCAGGTCGAACGGCTGCGGGTGATCGCCGCGAAGTGCCCCGTGCACCGCGCGCTCGACGGCGAGGTCATGTTCCAGGAGCGCATTGAGCGCGTTCACCTGGCCACCTGAGTCACCAGCCGGCGCGAGCGCAGATCCGGCGCCCAGCGCCGAGCAGACCCAAGCCGCCGTGCTGGTGGCGATGTTCCTCCTCGACGGTCAGCCGCAACTGGTGTTGACCAAGCGTCGCGCAGACCTGCGCCGCCACGCCGGCGAGATCTCGTTCCCCGGCGGGCGCCAAGACGACGAGGACGCTGACCTCGCCGAGACCGCGCTGCGCGAGGCCGAAGAGGAGATCGGTCTGCCGCGCGCACACGTGAGCATGCTCGGCACGCTGGCGCCCACTTCGACGTTCGCCACCGGCTATGTGATCCACCCCTACGTCGCCACGATCCCAGCCGGCCTTGCCTGGCGCCTGTCGGCGCGAGAGGTGGAGGAGGTACTCGAGCTGCCGCTGCAGGCGATCGCCGACGCGGCCACCAAGACACAGTTGCAGCGGCGCGGAATCACGTTCCAGACCGACGCCTACGTGCTCGACGGGCACGTCATCTGGGGCGCCACCGCACGCATCATCGAGCTGCTGCTGGAGCGCCTGGAGCCGGGCGCCCCAGGCCAGCCGCCGGCGCTGCGCGCGCCGGACGGCGATGCCTGAAGTGTGAAGCCTGCGCGGGCCGCGCGGCCGGGTTCTAGCTCTTGACCGGCTGGGGCACGATGCGGATGTATGGCCGCGGCGCCTTCCAGCCGTCCGGGTAGATCTCCTTGGCCTGCTCGTCGCTGACCGAGCCCGCGATGATCACATCGTCGCCCTCGCGCCACTGCGCCGGCGTGGCGACCTTGTGGTTGGCGGTCAGCTGCAGCGAGTCGATCACGCGCAAGACCTCGTCGAAGTTGCGTCCAGTGGTCATTGGGTAGATCAGCACCAGCTTGATCTTCTTGTCGGGCCCGATCACAAACACATTGCGCACCGTCTGGTTGTCCGCCGGCGTGCGGCCGAGCGGGTCGCCGGTGATGTCCGCGGGCAGCATGCCGTACAGCTTTGACACATTGAAGTCGGCGTCACCGATCACCGGGTAGTTGGGCGCCTGGCCCTGAGTCTCCTCGATGTCCTTGGCCCAGTCGGCGTGCCGGTCGACGGGGTCGACCGAGAGCCCGATGATCTTTACGCCCCGACGGTCGAACTCCGGCTTGATCGACGCCAGGTAGCCCAGCTCGGTCGTGCACACTGGGGTGAAGTCCTTGGGGTGGGAAAACAGGACCGCCCATGAGTCGCCGATCCAGTCGTGAAAGCGGATCGTGCCCTCCGTCGTCTGCGCCTCGAAGTCTGGCGCGTCGTCGCCGATGCCTAGAGCCATTGCTGTGCTTCTCCTTTGCGGTGGATGACGCCTGCCGCGCGATGGTACGGATCGCACCACGGTGGCCACGTCCCCGATCAGATGATGAATCCTGATCGACTTTGAGGTATTTCCTTCTGTCCCTCAGGATAGCGCGCGTCAGATCCTGCGCCGGATCGAGCGTCCGGCGGCGCGCTAGCTCTCGGGCGTCCAGCCGGAGAGACTCGACAGGGCGCTCTTCATGCGGTCATCCGAGGGCGTGCCCAAGTACACGCAGCGTGGCCATATCCCTCCGAGCACCATCGCCACCGAGCCGATCAACGCCAGCCACGCTCCCTCGCGTAGCGACAGCGACAGCAGCCCGCCCGCCGGCGTGGGCGGCACGACCATGCGGTAGAGCACGCAAGCGCAGGCCACGCTGCCGAGCAGCACGACCGAGCCGCCGGCGCCGCCGGGCATCGGCGCGCCCGCGCGAGCGAGCGGCAGCAGCGCATCGAGAACAGCCAGACCGGCGAGCACGAGCAGCACGATGTTCAGGTCGCTGAGCACCTGGTGCGCACTGAGCGCTGTGAACTGCTGGCCGGCCAACGCGCCGATGTCGGCGTGCAGGCCGCTCATGTAGCTCTGCAGCGACGCGTTTCCGAACTGAGCCGCGACCTGGTCGCCGACGTGCTGAGCAAACGCCACGCCGGCGACGGTGAAGCTCACGCCGTACCAGGGCAGGAACACGGACACCGCGAGCAGGATCGCGCCGAGCGCCGACACCAGCAGGCCATATCTGGAGCGCTCGCCGGCAATCATGGAAGTGACATCGGTTGCAAGCGCTCGCGGCTTGACCGCGGGGAACGTTTCTACGCGTTGTTTATGCGCGCGCGAACAGCGAGTGGATCTCCTCGCTTGCTTGCACTAGCCAAGACTCGACATCCAGCGGGTCGGCCGTCAGGAACCTGGCGGGGATCGCGTTGCGCGCAACGAGCGTCCGCGCGATCGCCTCGCCTTCGGCCAGCGGCGCCGGCGGCATGCCCGCGGCGCACGCCTCGTAGACGAAGCCGCGCACGGTTGTGTCGATCGTCTGCGTGAGGAACAGCTGCAGGCGCGAGGTGTGCAGTTCGCGCAGCGATTGCTCGGAGCCGGTCGCGGTGGCGAGCAGCCAGCAGACGATCGAGACGTTCTCGAGCGCGCCGCGCAGCGTGGCCAGCCTGTCGGGCGTGCCGACCCAGCACTCGGCGCCGACCGTCTCGATCGCGCCGCGACCTTCGTGCGATCGCGTGCTGATGCGTACCGCGTGCCCCTCCCCCACCATCGCCGCGGCGAGCTGGCGGCCGCGGCAGCCACCGCCAACGATCATGATCCTCGCCACGGCGCGCCATCTTACGCGGCCCGCTCGCCCAGGCTCGCTCGTCTAGGATCCGCAGCCCCCGATGAGCGACCAGACTCCCGCACAGGACGCAGGCACCGAGCCGCCACCGGCCGCCGCCGACACGGTCACGATGGACAAGATCGTGGCACTGTGCAAGCGCCGCGGGTTCGTCTTCCCATCGTCGGAGATCTACGGCGGCGTGGGCTCGACCTACGACTACGGCCACTACGGCGTGCTGCTGAAGAGCAACGTCAAGAACGAGTGGTGGCGCGCGATGCTGCAGGAGCGCGACGACATCGTGGCGATCGACTCGGCGATCCTGCAACACCCGCGCGTGTGGGAGGCATCCGGGCACCTGGCCGGATTCACCGACCCGCTGGTGGACTGCAAGACGTGCGGTCAGCGCTTCCGCGCCGATCACCTGTCCGAGCTTGCGTGCGGGCGCAAACCGTCCAAGCACCCTGGGGAAACCGACGAGTGCGACCTGACCGACGCGCGCGACTTCAACCTGATGTTCGAGACGACGATCGGCCCGGTCAAGGAGTCCGGCTCGACCGCGTACCTGCGCCCGGAGACCGCGCAGGGCATCTTTGTGAACTTCAAGAACGTGCTGCAGTTCTCGCGCAAGAAACCACCGTTCGGGATCGCGCAGATCGGCAAGTCCTTTCGCAACGAGATCACCCCCGGCAACTTCATCTTCCGCACGCGCGAGTTCGAGCAGATGGAGATGGAGTTCTTCGTGCCCCCGCCCGACGCGCCGAAATGGTTCGAGCACTGGCTGGGCGAGCGCGAGCGCTGGTACACCGACCTCGGCATCCGCCCCGACCACCTGCGCCTGCGCGCGCACGACGCCGACGAGCTCTCGCACTACTCCTCGGGCACCAGCGACGTGGAATACCTGTTCCCGATCGGCTGGTCGGAGCTCGAGGGGATCGCCAACCGCGGCGACTTCGACCTGACCCAGCACGCGAAGTTCTCGGGCGAGAAGCTCGAGTACTTCGACCAGTCAAGCGGCGAGCGCTACGTGCCGCACGTGATCGAGCCGGCCGCGGGCGCCGATCGCGCGACGCTGGCGTTCCTGGTGGACGCCTACGACGAGGAACTGGTGCAGCGCGAGGGCGCAGGCGCGGGCGAGACGCGCACGGTGCTGCGCCTGCACCCACGTCTGGCGCCGGTCAAGGCGGCGGTGCTGCCGCTGGTCGGCAAGGACGGTCAGCCCGAGCTGGCGCGCGAGGTGCACGCGCTACTGCGCGAGCGCGTGCAGTGCGAGTACGACGAAGGCGGCGCGATCGGCAAGCGCTACCGTCGCCAGGATGAGATCGGCACGCCGCTGTGCCTTACGATCGACCACCAGAGCCTCGACGACCGCACGGTGACTTTGCGCGACCGCGATTCGCTCGCGCAGGAGCGCCTGCCGATCGACGGCATCGCCGAGGAGGTCGCCCGACGCGTGAGCGCAGCCTGGAAGACCCCCAAGCAGTGAGAGGAGACGGATGGACTTCGACCTGACCGACGAGCAGCGTTTGATCAAGGACACCGCACGGGAGTTCACCGACAAGGAGATCGTGGTGCAGTCGCGCGAAAACGCGCGCAACCACCACTTCGACCTGGAGATCGTCAAAAAGCTCGCAGACCAGGGCTACCTAGGCGCGATCGTGCCGTCGGAGTACGGGGGCGCGGGCCTGGACTACCTGAGCTACGGGTTGGTCGTCGAGGAGATCGGGCGCGGCTGCTCGTCGGTGCGCACGGTCGTCTCGGTGCAGACCTCGCTCGTGTGCTCGGCGTTCCTGCGCTGGGCGACGGAGGAGCAGAAGCACAAGTACCTGCCCAAGCTGTGCTCGGGCGAGTGGCTGGGCTGCTTCGGGCTGACCGAGCCGGACACGGGCTCGGATGCGGCCAACCAGAAGACGCGCGCGAAGAAGACCGACGGCGGCTGGGTGATCAACGGCTCGAAGATGTGGATCTCGATGGGCAACTACGCGAAGGTCGCGTTGATCTTCGCGCAGACCGACCCGGCACTCGGCTACAAGGGCCTGGGCTGCTTCTTGGTGGACACCGACCAGGACGGCTACAAACCGCAGACGATCGAGCACAAGATGGGGCTGCACGCCTCCGACACCGCGTCGATCGCGCTGGAAGACGTGGAGGTCGCAGACGACGCGCTGCTGGGGACGATCGGCGACGGCTTCAAGATCGCGATGTCATCGCTTGACTCCGGGCGCTACTCGGTGGCGGCCGGCTGCGTGGGCATCTGTCAGGGCTGCGTGGAGGAGTCGGTCAACTACGCCAAGGAGCGCGAGCAGTTCGGCAAGCCGATCGCGAGCTTCCAGCTGGTGCAGGCGATGATCGCCGACATGGTGCTCAAGACTGACGCCTCGCGGATGCTCGTGTGGCGCGCGGGCTTCCTCAAGGACAAGGGACGCCCGAACACGCTCGAGACGTCGATCGCCAAGCTGCACGCGACCGAGGCGGCGGTGTGGTGCGCGAACACCGCGATCCAGGTTCACGGCGGTGCCGGTTACGTCGACGACCACCCGGTCGAGCGCTACTTCCGCGACGTGCGCGTGACCACACTGTACGAGGGCACCTCGCAGATCCAGAAGCTGATCATCGGGCGCGCCAAGACGGGCATCAACGCGCTCGTGCCCGCCTGACGCGGGGCGTCGGCGAGGATCGATGTCCGAGACCGACCGGCAACGACAGGATGAGGAGGCCGGCACAGCCGGCCCCGCGGGGTCGCCCGCTGGTGTGATCGGGGTGATCGGCGCGGGCACGATGGGCTCGGGCATCGCCCAGCTGGCCGCGCGCAGTGGCGCGAGCACGCTGCTGCACGACCCAATCCCCGAGGCGCTGGAGCGCGGCCTTGGGCGCGCGCGCGACGGGTTGGCCAAAGAAGCAGCCAAGGGTCGCCTGGACGCTCAGCAGGCACAGGACGCCGCCGAGCGCCTGGAGGCAGTCGAGGACCTGGCGGCGTTCTCGGCGTGCGAGCTGGTAATCGAGGCGGCGCCCGAGCGGATCGAACTCAAGCACGAGCTGTACCGACAGCTGGCGGAGATCGTGACGCCCGAGTGCGTGCTGGCGAGCAACACCTCCTCGCTGCCGATCACCAAGATCGCCTCTGTGCTGGAGCGTCCCGAGCGGGTGGTGGGGATGCACTTCTTAACCCGGCGCCGGTGATGGCGCTGCTGGAGATCGTCGCGGGCGTGCTCTCCGACGAGCGCTCGCTGGCTTTGGCGCAGGCGACCGGCACGGCGATGGGCAAGCGCACGATCCGCGCGAGCGATGTGCCCGGCTTCCTCGTCAACCGCTGCAACCGCCCGTTCGGCCTGGAGGCGCTGCGGCTGCTGGGCGAGCGAATCTCCGACGTGCAGAGCATCGACCGGATCGTGCGCATGCAGGGCGGGTTCAAGATGGGCCCGTTCGAGCTGAGCGACCTTGTGGGGGTGGACACCGGCCTGGACGTCGCGCTGAGCTTCTACGAGCTGAGCTTCGGCGAGCCGCGCTGGCGCCCGTCGCCGATCCAGGCGCGGCAGGTGGCGGCCGGCCTGTACGGGCGCAAGAGCGGGCGCGGCTACTACGACTACAGCGCCAACGGCTCCAAGGGCGCGGGCGGCTCCGGCGGCGCTGGCGGTGCGGGCCACCGCGAACAGGACCCCGCGCCGCTGCAGCCGGGCGCACCCGGCGACGGCGAGACGGTCGTGGTGATCGCCGGTGAGGGCGTGCTCGCGCAGGAGCTGCGCGCGGCCGCCGAGCAGGCGGGCTTTGAGGTGCGCTCGCCGCACACGCCCAGCGGCGGCGTGCTGCCGGCGCTGACGATCGACTGCGACGCGGTGACGGCGCCCGCCGCGCCCGAGCCGCACGCGGGACCGCGCCCGACACGCCGACGCGGCGAGCGGCGCGAGACTCCGGGTGGCGCGAGGCTGCTGCTGTGCGCGGCCGGATCGCTGGCGAGCCTGGACCCCGGCGGCAGCGCCGTCGGCTTTCACGTGCTGCCCGCACTCGCGGACGCCACGCTGATCGAGCTGACGCGCAACGAAGGCTCATCGCCGCTGGCGGCGGCGCGCGCCGAGCGGTTCTTTGCGGCGCTGGGCAAGCACACGGTATGGGTGGGCGACGCGCCGGGGCTGGTACTCGGCCGGATCGTGTGTCAGCTGGTCAACGAGTGCGCGTTCTCGCTGGGCGAAGGCGTGGGCAGCGCGCAGGACATCGACACGGGGATGATGCTCGGCCTCAGCCATCCGCGCGGCCCGCTGGCGTGGGCTGACACGATCGGGCTCGACCACGTGCTGGCGGTGTTGACGGGGCTGTGCGATGAGTACCGCGAGGAGCGCTACCGTCCGGCGCCGGCGCTGCGCCAGCTGGTGGCTGCCGGACGGATCGGGCGCACGAGCGGCGCCGGCTTCTTCGAGTACGACACGACGAGTTGAGGGACGACCTCACATTTCAGGCCCTGCGGACGTTCTATGACTGTGAGCGCCGGCCCACCCCCCTTCCAGCGCTTCCTCGACGCACAGCGCGAGGTCGTGTGGCGATTCCTCGTGAGCGCCGTCGGAGCGGACGAGGCCGACGACTGCTTCCAGGAGACGTTCGTGGCGGCGCTGCGCGCATATCCGCGCCTGCGCAAGGACTCGAATCTGCGCACGTGGGTGCTGACGATCGCCCACCACAAGGCGCTGGACGCGCATCGCGCCCGCAGCCGGCGTGCGCTGCCGGTACCCGACGTGGCCGAGCTGGAGCGCAACCACGCCGGCGGCCCGGACGATCGCGACGAGGAGCTGTGGGAGGCGGTCGCCGAGCTGCCGCCGCGCCAGCGCTCGGCGATCGTGCTGCGCTACGTCGCCGATCTCCCCCACCGCGACATCGCCAGCGCGATCGGGTGCTCGGAGGAGGCCGCGCGACGGTCTTTGCATGAGGGACTAACCAAGCTGAGAAAGGCGGTGCCGGCATGACCGATCGTCGTTTGAGCGAGAAGCAACTCGAGAGCAGGCTGCGGCGTGGCGGCGCATCGCCGTCGAACGGGAGGGCGCGCACGGACGTGACGGCGGCACAGTCGAGCGCGGCTGTTCGGTCGCGTGCGGCTGCTCAGCGCGTGAGCGAGCGGATCGTGGCCGAGGATCTCGCCGACATCACCTACGCGCCGGTCGATTCGCCGTTCGGCGCGCTGACGCTCGCGGCGACCAAGCGTGGGCTGGTGCGTGTGGCCTTCCCCGAGGAGGACGTGGACACGGTGCTCGAACGGCTGGCGCGCAGGATCTCGCCGCGGATCGTGCAGGCATCGGCGCCGCTGGATGACGCTCGGCGCGAGCTGGATGAGTACTTCGACGGGCGCCGTCGAGAGTTCGAGCTGGCGCTGGACTGGACGCTGATCGGAGCGTTCGGGCGCCGCGTGCTGCGCGTGACCTCCGACATCCCCTACGGCGGCGTGCTCAGCTACGCCGAGGTGGCGGCCGACGCGGGCAGCCCGCGGGGCTCGCGCGCGGCCGGCAACGCGCTCGGCTCCAATCCGATCCCGATCGTGATCCCCTGCCACCGGGTGCTGCGCACGGGCGGTGCGCTCGGCGGCTACGGCGGCGGGCTGGACCGCAAGCGCTGGCTGTTGACGCTCGAGGGCGCGCTGTCGTAGCGGTCGCGTAGCATAAGAATCACGTAAGGGCTTGGCGCCGGGTCGCGCCCGGCTGCCCATCGAGCGATTCGAGACCGAGTCGAGACCGAGGCCTGGGTGTGATCGACAAGCCGCTCGGGGATCAGCTACAGGAAGGCGAGTCTTCGAGCGTGAGTGCGGCGGTGCCGCGCCGGTTCGATGGTGGCGACGCCCTGCGAGGGATCGCGGCGATGTCGGTGCTCGTCTACCACGCGGCGCTCGAAACGCTCGTGTGGAAGGGGCAGCTCGATCCCTTGGGCGTGGACGCGGAAGGCGCCCCGGACCAGTTCAACGCACTGTCGAGCACGTTCGCGCCGGAGCTAGCGGCGATGCGTACCGGCATCTTCGTGTTCTTCGTGCTGTCGGGCTACCTGCTAACGCGCACGTTCATCGCCTCCTTCACGCTGGACACGCCACGCCCGTCGATCCCGCGCTACTTCCGCAACCGCGCGCTGCGGATCATCCCCGCGTTCTGGGTCGTGACGACCGTGTACGTGATCTGGAACCACGCGGGCGGCGCGGGCGGCCTGGCGGCGGTGTACGCGTTCGCGCAGAACTACCACTGGACGCAGGCGGCGGAAGTGATGCCGCAAGCGTGGACGCTGGACATCGAGATGGCCTTCTACATCCTGATCCCGATCGCCGCGCTGGCGTTCCTGGCCGCCAGACCGAGACTGTCCGTCACGGCAACACGGCGGCTGGCGATCGTGCTCGTGGCGCTGTTGGCGGGGTACATCCTCAGTCTCGCCTCCAAGCATCATGTGGGCGTGAATCCGCACAACGCATACAACCTCGCCAACTATCTGTTCGCGTTCATTCCAGGAGTCGCGCTGGCGGCCGTGGAGCCGTTCGCCGCGCCGCGTCTGCGCAACTCCCGCTCGGGCGCGATGTGGGCGTGGGGATCGCTGGCGCTGTGTGTGCTGGCGCTCGGCGCCTTCCTGTCGATCGACTCCACTCGGGTCGGTCTGCGCTTGGTGCTGATCACGCTCGGCTGCGGCGCGTTGGTGGCCGCGCCGCTGATGCTGCAGTGGAGCACGGGTGACTGTTGGCGCATCCTCGATAACCGCCCGATGCACTGGCTGGGCGAGCGCTCATATGGCATCTATCTGATCCACCTGGGGCTGATGGTGCACGTGCTGTCGCACATCGGAGGTGCTCGCAGCGTGCGCGAGACGTTCGTGCTGCTGGTGATCGTGGCCACCGCGCTGACGCTGCTGGGCGCCGACCTGCTGTGGCGGATCGTCGAGCGCCCGGCGCTGCAGCGGCGCCTGCCGTGGCGCCAGGCAGAGTTCGCGCGCACCACCGCCCCCGGCGGCGCCGAGGCTTAGGCAGGGCGCGTCACCGGGCAACCCGTGGCGCTCAGGAGGCCTCGGCCATCGGCGCCCACTGCGCCTGCCCGGGGTCGCCGACGGCCATCCCGTCGGGCGTCGGTATGCCGGGGGTGTCGCGCAGATACCACTCAGCGTCGAGCGCCGCCTCACAGCCGCTGCCGGCGGCGGTGATCGCCTGACGGTAGGTGTGGTCCACGAGGTCGCCGGCGGCGAACACGCCAGGGCGGTTGGTGCGCGTGGAGTTGGCCTCGGTAACCACATAGCCGTTCTCGTCGACGTCGATCTGGCCAGTGACCAGCTCGGACTGCGGCTCGTGACCGACGGCCACGAACGTGCCCGACGCGGGAACCTCCAGCTCCTCCCCGGTCTCGGTATTGACGAGCGCGGCATGCCCGAGGGCGCCGTTCTCGCCGGCCACGAACTCGCGCACACGGTAGGGGGTTAGGAACTCGATGTTGGCCTGCTGGCGCGCGCGGTCGAGCATGATCTTCGACGCGCGGAACTCGTCGCGACGGTGAACGACCGTGACCTTGGCTGCGAACTTGGACAGGAAGATCGCCTCCTCCATGGCCGAGTCGCCGCCGCCGACGATCAACGTCTGTGCGTCGCGGAAGAACGCCGCGTCGCAGGTCGCGCAGTAACTGACGCCGCGACCGGACAGCTCCTCCTCGCCGCTGACGCCCAGCCGCTTGTGCTCGGCGCCCATCGCCAGGATGACGGTGCGCGCGCGGTGCTCGGTGTCCCCGACCCACACGCTGTGGACGCCGCCCGGCTCCTGCGAGAGCTCGACGCGATCGGCCTGGTCGGTGATCAGGCGCGCGCCGAAGCGCTCAGCCTGGTCGCGGAACTTCTGCATCATCTCCGGCCCCATGATGCCCTCAGGAAACCCGGGGTAATTCTCCACGTCGGTCGTCTGCTGCAGCAGGCCTCCCCACGCGAACCCCTCGACCACGAGCGGGTTGAGGTTCGCGCGCGCGGTGTACAGCGCGGCCGTGTAGCCCGCCGGTCCGCTGCCGACGATGATCACGTTCTCGACGTCGCTCATATTAATCTCCCGATCGCTCCCACAGGCTTACGCCCGCACAACACTTTACTTTGTATAGTATAGCAAGTCGGTGTGGTTTTCGCACGGTCCTCAGGACCCCTGCAGCGCGCCCGCCGGCCGTGAGGCCCCGCCGGCCGGCTCGGATGAGCCGCCGCGCGCACCGCCCTCGTCGGCTTGCTCTCGAGAGAGTTCTTCACGCCAGCGCGCCACCGTGCGCCGCAGCTGGAAGTAGGCCACCACACCCGGGATCGTCGGCAGCCAGAACGAAATCGCACGATAGGACAGGACCGCCAGCACGGCCAGGTTGAATTCGACGCCGAACGCGACCAGCGCGCCGATCATGCCTCCCTCGACGCCGCCCAAACCGCCGGGCAGAGGCAGCAGGTTGCCGAGGATGCCGACGAAGTAGGCCATCCAGATCACGGTGAACGGCGGCGGCGAGCCGAACGCGTGGAACATCGCCCACAGCACCGCGATGTCAAAGCCCCACCACGCGGGCGCACCGATCAGACCCGGGTCGCGCTCGCGTACTAGCTCGATCGCCGTGCGCACTCCGCTCGCCGCGAGCGCCGGCACGGTGACTGCCCGCGCCACGAAATGCGCGACGCGGCCCGAGCCCTGCGCCCATCGCTGCAACCGTCGCTCGAGATCACCGGGCAGCAGCGTCATCGCACCCGCGGCAGCAAGCAGGATCGCGGCGACGATCGCCGGCACGAGCGTGATCGCAACCGAGCCGCCGCCGGGGAACAGCCCCGTCGCCAGCCCGACCCCGTCGATGATCAGCGACAGCGCGTAGACGAGATAAAGGAGCACCATGAACGCGACCATCCGGACGGCCACCTCGCGCGGGCGCATGCCCGAGCGGCGCAGCGCCCACGCGGTCAGCGCGACGCCGCCGGCGCCCGCGGCGGCGAACAGCCGCGTGGCCACCAGCCCCGCCATCGTGATCTCGTAACTCTCCGGCCAGCCGATGCGCGAGTGCCCGCGCACGAACACCGCGCGGAACAGGATGATGTAGCCGCCAAACGACAGCAGCTCGAACAGCACGCCGGCGGCGATCCACCACTTGTCCCCGCCCTCCAGGCCGTGTACCGCCGGCCCGACCTTCGTGAGCTTCGGCAGCACGAAGTACAGGAAGCCAACGACGACCAGCACGAACACCCCAAACGCGACGATCTGGCGTCGAGTGAGCCGCAGGCGCGGCATCTCCTCCTCGGCGGCGCTCGCCTGTTCCCGGTGCGCAGCCGCCTGCTCGTCAAGATCCTCCCCCGCCTGTTCGCGTTCCTCGCTCCGGGCCATCTCGCTGCGCTCACCCCCTCCCTCAGGCCGTCTCGTGGGCCATCTCCTCCAGTTGCGCGACCGCGCGCCCCAGACGTTCCAGTAGCGGCGCCGCGCGCGGACCGACTCGACGCACCGCGACCGTCAACGCCGCTCCCCCCAGCAGATCGACCACGTAATGCTCCCCCAGGTACACCAAAGCAAAGCCGAGCACCGCGGTGTAACCGAACCCGAACGCGCCCGCGACCGGACCCACCTCCGCCAGGAGGAGCGCGGCCATCACGGATGTGGCGAAGTGCAGGGACGGCATCGCTGCCAAGGGATTGCCTCCAAGGACACTGTAGAGCGACCCCCAGCCATCTCTCCAGAAGTGCTCGCCGTACTCGACCATCATCCGGCGCACTTGCGAGCCATGCCCGTTCTGCTCGGCGGCCACCTCGGCCGCGTACCACGGCGGAGCGGTCGGCAGCAGCCAGTAGAAGCCGGCGCCGACGTTGAACACCGCATACGTCAGCACCGCCGCGCGCGGGAAGCGCTCGCGGTGACGCAGCAGTAGGAAGGCGACGGTGCCGTGCGGGACGGCAAACCAGCTCCAGTGCGCCCACACCAGCACGCGGTCGAGCGCGCGCCACTCGGGAGCCGCCTCGCCGTGACACGCGAGCGCGCGCTGCAGGCGCACGCTCGGCAGCTCACCGAGCCCTAGTACGCGATCGCCGACGATCGGATAGTCGATGTGGACCCGCGCGCGCTGAGCGTCCTCGTCGTCGTGTGGCGACTTGTACGCGGCCAGGTAAGCCCACATCTGCAGCACGCACACCGCCACGTCGCGCTTGGGCGAGCGGCGCACCGCGACCGCCAGCCCGAACGGTGCGCTGTAGGCGACCGCCTGCATCACGATCGGCGGGGCGCTCACGCGCTTGCGCAGCAGTGGTGCCGCGACTCCCGCCGCCACCATCCCCCATGCGGTCGCTCTGATCGCCCTCGACAGCCGCACTGGGGCGGGAGTATATGTACGGCTCAAGGCCCTGCCTTGCGGGCGGACGGGCGCGGGCGGACGGACGGACGGAGCTACTCGTGCGCGCCCGCGAGCGCTGCTCGCTCGGCGGCCGAGACCAGCGCCCCGATCACCGGGCTGGCCTCGTCGGCCTCGGGGTGCCACTGGACGCCGAGCACGAAGCGGCGGCCGGGCAGCTCGATCGCCTCGACCACGTCGTCGAGCGATGAGGTGCCGCTGACGACTAGGCCGTCGCCGAGGCTGATCCACGCCCTGGTGATGGTGCGAGCATCGTGCGGTGCGCGGTCTCACCAGCCGCGCGCGCGGCCAGCGACCCGCCGCGCAGCGCGACGTCGTGCTCGGCGCCGTCGAACGAGCCCACGCACGCGGCGGTGCTCGCCGTGGCCGATCCGGTCTGGAAGATGCTGGATGCAGCGTCCCGCCGCAGCGCCACGTTCAGCAACTGCATGCCGCGACAGATGCCGAGCACGGGCATGTCGCGCTCGATCGCCGCGCGCACCAGCGCGATCTCGAAGCTGTCGCGCTCGGGCACGGTGTCGATCGTGCTCGCGTGCGCCGTCTGCGCCGTAGCTGGCGGGATCGATGTCGGCGCCGCCCGCCAGGATCAGCCCGTCGATCAGCGCCAGCGCCTGCTCGGGCTCACGCGCGAGCCGATCGTCGGGGGCGAGCATCAGCGCGAGCCCACCGACGCGCTGGATCGCGTGCAGATAGTTGACAGGGAGCAGCGCCGCGGGCTGGTCCCACACACTCCAGCGCGCCCGCTCCAGCGCCGTGCAGATGCCGATCACCGGTCGTCTCACGCCGCAAACCATAGGATCAACCGGCCCGACACACCACCGTGCGCGACCGCCCGTGGGGCGCGCGAGGATGAGAGGAGCAGCATGAGCGACACCGATCCCCAGCTCGAGACGGTCAACCTGCGCATCGACGCGGGCGCCGCCACGATCGAGCTCAACCGCCCGCAGGCGCTCAACGCGTGGAACGCGCAATTCGGCGCCGACCTGCTGGCGGCGCTGGGACACGTCGCGACGGCAGGACGCGGTGCGTGCGGTCGTGATCACCGGGCGCCGGACGCGCGTTCTCCTCGGGCGCCGACCTCAAGGACATCAGCGGCGGGCAGACCACGCCCGACGGGCGCCCCGACGTCTACAAGACCCTCACCGAGCGCTACCACCCGATCATGCAGGCGATCCGCGAGCTGCCCAAGCCGGTGCTCGCCTCAGTCAACGGCCCCGCGGTCGGCATCGGCGCCTCGCTGGCGCTGTGCAGCGACCTGATCATCGCCGCCGAGAGCGCCTACTTCCTGTTCGCGTTCGTCAACATCGGCCTGGTTCCCGACGGCGGCTCCTCGCTGTTCCTGCCAACCCGCGTCGGCATGGCCCGCGCAAGCGAGCTGTCGATGCTCGGCGAGCGGCTGCCCGCGGCGCGAGCGCTGGAGTGGGGGCTGATCAACCGCGTGGCGCCCGACGGAGAGCTGGAGCGCCAGACCGCCGAGCTGGCCGCGCGCCTGGCCAGCGGACCCGACGCGCTCCTACGCCGGCACCAAGCGCCAGCTGAACAACTGGCTGTACGCGCGCATGGGCGAGCAGCTCGAGCTGGAGGCCCAGATCCAGCGCGAGATGGCTGGCAGCGACGACTTCGTCGAGGGTGCGATGGCGTTCGTGCGAAAAGCGTCCCGCACGTTCACCGGACGCTGACGAGCACTCGTGGCAATCGTCATCAAGCGCGTCCCGCCCGGGCCTGAATAGAATCCCCCCGCCTTGGGCCACGCTGATCCCCTCAACCCTCGCGTTCTTCACGCCACTGTCCGGCGGCTCGCCGAACGCGAACCAGATCGACACCCTCTACAAGATCACGCTCGCGATCGCGCTGGTGATCTTCGTGGCGGTCGACGGGCGGCCTGGTGTACACGCTGATCAAGTTCCGCAAGCGCAAGGGCGCACGTGCCGGCGCAGATCCGCGGCAACACGCGCCTGGAGGTCGGCTGGACGGTCGGCCGCCGCGGTGATCCTGGTGGCGCTCGCCGTGATCACGTTCGCGATGCTCTCCGTCGATCCAGAACCCGCCCAACTCCAGCCCGCACGGCGGCAGCTGTTGGGCGAACAGAACGGCCTGCTGTACGCGAGCGCCGAGCGCAAGCTGCCGCCCGAACGGCAAAGCGCTGCACATCAACGTGATCGGACGCCAGTACCTGTGGCAGTACGTGTACCCCGGCGCCAACGAACCCGACGGCCTCGGCGCGCCATTCTCGTACCAGGAAATGGTCGTGCCGACCGAAACCACCGTGTCGCTGAACATCGTCTCGGCCGACGTCGTGCACTCCTGGTGGGTGCCCGAACTGGGCGGCAAGTTCCAGGCCGTCCCCGGCTACCACAACTACACGTGGTTCAAGATCTCCAAGCCCGGCATCTACCGCGGGCAGTGCGCGCTGCTGTGCGGTCGCGAGCACGCGCGCATGATCGCTACCGTGCGCGCCGTACCGCCGGTCGTCTTCGAAGCATGGCTGGCCCGCCAGAAGCGCCTGATCGCCCAGGCCAACGCCGGCGCGCAGGTGGCGCGCGCGAAGCTCAAGCTGCAGATCGGCGCCGGACAGGTCGAGAACCCCTAGGACATCGAGGAGAGCAGCGAGCACATGGCCACCTACGTAGCCCCGATCCCCCAGGTGAGCACCCACAGCGCCGAGCGCGAAGCACGCGGCTGGACGAGCTGGCTCACCACCACCGACCACAAGCGGATCGGGATCATGTACATGGTCACGACGTTCGTCTTCTTCTGCCTCGGCGGCGTCGAGGCGCTGATGATCCGCCTGCAGCTGGGCGCGCCGAACAACACGCTGGTCACGCCCGTGATCTACAACCAGCTGTTCACGATGCACGGCACGACGATGATCTTCCTGTTCGTCGTGCCGATGATGGCCGGCCTGGCCAACTACTTCCTGCCGCTGATGATCGGCGCGCGCGACATGGCGTTCCCGCGCCTGAACGCGCTTTCCTTCTGGCTGCTGCTGGCCGGCGGGCTCGTGTTCTACGCCGTCGGTCTTCTGGAACCCGCCCGAAGCGGGCTGGACGAGCTACCCGCCGCTGTCCAACTCGACTGTACTCGCCCTCCGGCGGCGCAGGACGCGTGGATCTACCTGATCCACCTCACCGGGCTGTCCTCGATGCTCGGCGCGATCAACTTCTACGCGACGATCGCCAACATGCGCGCGCGCGGCATGAGCTGGGGGCGCCTGCCGCTGTTCGTGTGGGCGATCCTGACCTACTCGGTGCTGCTGATCTTCGCGCATGCCGGTGATCGCCGCCGCGGTCACGATGCTGCTGACCGACCGGCACTTCGGCACGCACTTCTTCGACCCCGCCGAGGGCGGCTCGCCGCTGCTGTGGCAGAACCTGTTCTGGTTCTTCGGGCACCCCGAGGTCTACATCATGGTGCTGCCCGGCTTCGGCATCGTCTCGGAGATCCTGCCGGTGTTCGCGCGCAAGCCGATCTTCGGCTACAAGGCGATCGCCGCGTCGACGGTGGCGATCGCGTTCCTCGGCTTCCTCACGTGGGCGCACCACATGTTCACCGCGCCGATCCCCGAGGCGATCCTCGTGTTCGTGATGCTCAGCTCGTTCCTGATCGCCGTGCCGACGGGCGTGAAGATGCTCAACTGGATCGCCACGCTGTGGCGCGGCTCGATCGAATTCAAGACGCCGCTGCTGTTCTGCGCGGGCTTCATCGCGCTGTTCTTGATCGGCGGCATCTCGGGCATCTTCCTGGCGATCTTCCCGGTCGACTGGCAGCTCAACGAAACCTACTTCGTGGTCGCGCACATCCACTTCGTGCTGATGGGCGGCGCCGTGTTCACGATCTTCGCCGGCGATCTACTACTGGTTCCCGAAGATCACCGGGCGGATGCTCAGCGAGGGTCTGGGCAAGCTGAGCTTCTGGCTGATGTTCGTCGGCTTCCTGGTGACGTTCCTGATCCAGCACGTGATCGGCCTCGACGGGATGCCGCGACGCGTGTACGAGTACGACAACGTCGGCCACCTCGCGCTGTACAACCTGATCTCCACGATCGGCTCGTTCATCCTCGGCGCCGGGGTGCTGGTGACGATCGTCAACGTCGCGCGCAGCCTGAAGCTCGGCGCGATCGCCGGCCCGGACCCGTGGAAGGCCAACACGCTCGAGTGGTTCACCAGCTCGCCGCCGCCGGTCAACAACTTCGACGTGGTCCCGCTGGTCCGCTCCGCCGAGCCGATGAAGGACATCCGCCGCGAGGTCGAGCGGCGTAGCCGACGGCGCAGACGCCGGCGGCGCGACGGTGCCCGCGGGCGCCACGCAGGTAGGCGTGTAGATGAGCGCCCCGCCTCCCGCCGGCACCGTGCCGGCGATCGCACCGCCGCACCTCGGCCTGGCGCCGCGCACGCGCCAACTGCTGAGCGACTACCTGGAGCTGACCAAGCCCAAGGTCCAGTCGCTGCTGCTGCTCACGACGATCGCCACGATGTACGTGGCGGGCGACCCCTCGCCGCTACTGGTCGCGCTGACGTGCCTGGGCGGCTACCTGTCGGCCGGCGGCGCAGGCGCCGTCAACCACTGGTTCGACCGCGACATCGACGCGCAGATGGCGCGCACCGCCAACCGGCCGATCCCGTCCGGGCGGGTGTCCCCGCGCGCCGCGCTGACGTTCGGCTGCGTGCTCGCGGGCCTGTCGCTGCTGGAGCTGTCGCTGACCGTCAACCCGCTCGCCGCCGCGCTGTCGTTCTCGGGCTTTCTCGGCTACGTGTTCGTGTACACCGTGTGGCTGAAGCGGCGCACGCCGCAGAACATCGTGATCGGCGGAGCGGCCGGCGCCGTGCCGCCGCTCGTCGGCTGGGCGGCGGTCACCGGTTCGATCAGCGGCACTGCGCTGATCCTGTTCTTCATCGTGTTCTTCTGGACACCGCCGCACTTCTGGGCGCTGTCGCTGCTGATGAAGGACGAGTACGCGCAAGGTCGGCGTGCCGATGCTGCCGGTCGTGCGCGGCGAGGCCGAGACGCGCAGGCAGATCCTGCTGTACTCGGTGCTGCTCTACGCGGTCACGCAGCTGCCGTTCTGCGCCGGCGGCTTCGGCGTGATCTACCTGGTCGCATCGGTGCGTACTCGGGCTCGGCTTCATCTACGGCGCGCTGCGCCTGTACCGACGCGCCGACCGGCGCTCCGCGCTGAGGCTGTACCTGTACTCGCTCGCCTATCTGGCGCTGCTGTTCTGCGCGATGGTGGCCGATGCGCAGCTATAGAATGCGAGCCCGCCGATGATGACCCGCCGCCTCGCACGCAAGAACATCCGCACCGGGCTGATCGTGTGCGCGATCTGCATGTTCATGTTCGGCATCACGTTCGTGGTCGCCGCGGTGTACGTGTCGTGAGCTCGCTCGACCCCGAGGTACCGCCCGTCGGCGAGGAGATCCACCTCCCCGGGCCGACCATCCTGCCGCTGCTGACCGCACTGGGCATCACGCTCACGCTCGTCGGCATCACGACGTTCATCGAGTTCACCGTCGTCGGCGCCGTCCTCACGATCTACTGCGCGGTGCGCTGGATCAAAGACACACGCCGCGAAATCGACGAGCTACCGCTCGACGCGCCCGGCGACAGCTGAGCAAGCCTCGCCCCTAGAGGGGACAGCGCCGAGCGCCTCCCTTACCCCACAGCCACTCGGGCCGGCACGGGGCAGATCGCCCCATCCTCGGTCCAGCAGCGAACGATGTCGCGGACCGAGAGGATGCCGACCGTCTCACCGCCATCGAGGACGATCAGATGACGGAAGCTTCCACGCACCATCGCCGCGGCGGCCTCCTCGAGAGACCAGTCGGGTGAGGCGAACACGACGTCGCGCGTGAGGTGGTCGACGACAGACTCTCGGTCGGGGTCCTCCCCGGCCCCGACCGAGCTGAGGATGTCCCGCTCGGTGATGATCCCCGGACCGTTCCCCTCTGGGTCCATGACCACCGCCGCGCCCACCCTGCGCTGGGACATCAGTCGTGAAACCGCGCGCAGCGAGTGGTCCGGACCGACCGTCAGAACCATGTGGCTCATACCCTCGTGAACCTGCATCGGCTGCGTCACGCTCCTCGCTCAGCCGCTTCGCGGGCGGTCTCGCCGGGTCTTGCTACCCACGCGTTCCGCCTTGCAAACGGCCGCTCGATGTATTTGCAACGATTGCCTCAATGTAGTACCTGATCGCAGCGACGTCAAGGTCCGAGCGATCCGGGGACGCAGGCATTAGGATCACGCTCCGCATGGAGAGGCCCGCCGTCCACATGACCATCACAGACACCGGAGCGCGACCGGGTGTCTAGGCAGCGCTCGCTGACGCTGGCGTTCGTCGCCGCGCTGATCGCAACGGCGATCGGGATCGTTCTCAGCTACACGATCCACTGGTTCCCGCTGCCGGCCTCGATCCAGGCGCGCAACACCGACGAGCTGTACCACGTGATGGCGATCGCCTCGATCCCGATCTTCGTGCTCGTGGTCACGGTGATCCTCTACTGCGTGTGGCAGTTCCGCATGAAGCCCGGCGAGGAGCTCAAGGACGGGCCGCCGATCCACGGCAACACGCGGCTTGAGGTGTTCTGGACGGCGCTGCCCGCGGTGCTACTGCTAGGGCTTGTCGGCTACTCGTTCGCGGTGCTGCAGGAAAACGAAAAGAAACCCTCGCACGAGATCCAGATCGGCGTGACCGGACAGCAGTTCTACTGGTCTTACCAGTACCCGCCGTCAGTGACCGGAGGGCCGGCGATCAACAGCTACCAGCTGTATCTGCCCAACAACGTGTCCGTCAGATTCAACATGCGCTCGGCCGACGTCATCCACGCCTTCTGGATCCCGGCGTTCCGCCTGCAGGAGGACGTGGTCCCGGGCATCACCACGCACTACCGCGCCACCCCCGACCGACTCGGTAGCTATCCGGTCGTGTGCAACCTGCTGTGCGGCGTCGGGCACTCGCTGATGCGCTCGACCGTTCACGTGGTCACGCCGCTGCAGTTCCGCGCGTGGATCGCCAGCCAGCTGCGACTCGGCAGCGGCGGCGGCGCGAGCAGCTCCTCTACCGCGGGGACCAGCGGATAATGTTGGCAAGCCGATGACCGGATCGCGGGAGACACACTGATGGCCGCCAAACTGCGAGCCCCGGGCTTCTATCGCGCCGGCTGGATGATGGTCCTGGGCGTCGTCTTCGCGACGGCGCTGACGTGGCTGGTGCGGATGGCCACTGGCCACGAAACGTTCACGCACTTCCTCTCCGGCGAAGCGATCTTGACGGTGTCTCTGATCGCGGTGCCGCTGGCGTTCCTAGTCGGCATCGGCGGCTTCGACTACTGGTTCTACTGGGCCGCCGGGCGCCCGACGCGTCCCGAGGACCACTCCGGCCACGGCGCGTACACGTGGAAGGACTACTTCCGCATCAACACCGACCACAAGGTGATCGGCATCCAGTACACGGTCTCCTCGTTCTTCTTCCTGCTGCTCGGCGGGCTGCTGGCGATGCTGATGCGCGCCCAGCTGGCGGCGCCGGGCTCGCACTTCGTCAGCGCCAACACCTACAACGGACTGTTCTCGGTACACGCGTCGCTGCTGATCTTCCTGTTCATCATCCCCGTGTTCGCCGGGCTCGGCAACTTACGTGATCCCGATCATGATCGGCGCGCCCGACATGGCGTTCCCGCGGCTGAACGCCCTGTCCTTCTGGCTGCTGCCGGTGGCCGGCCTGATGATGATGCTCAGCTTCCTAGCGCCCGGCGGAGCGTTCGCTGACGGCTGGACCGCGTATGCGCCGCTGTCGACCAACGCGCCGATCGGGCAGACGTTCTTCTCGATCGCGGTGCAGTTCGCGGGCGCCTCCTCGATCATGACCGCGCTCAACTTCCTCGTGACGATCATCACCATGCGTGCACCCGGAATGAGCTTCTTCCGCATGCCGCTGCTGGTGTGGGCGAACTTCGCGACCTCGCTGCTAGTCGTGATCGCCACGCCATTCATCGCTGCCTCGCAGTTCATGGTGCTTCTGGACCGCGCGCTCGGCTTCAACTTCTTCAACGCCGCCAGCGGCGGCGACGTGCTGATGTACCAGCACGTCTTCTGGTTCTACTCCCACCCGGCCGTGTACATCATGATGCTGCCGGGCTTCGGGATCATCAGCGAAGTGATCGCCGTCAAGTCGCGCAAGCCGATCTTCGGCTACCGCATGATGGCCTTCTCGCTGCTGGCGATCGTCGGTCTCGGCTTCACCGTGTGGGCGCACCACATGTTCACGTCGGGGATGGCCAACTGGATCCGCATCCCGATGGCGATCACCACGGCGATCATCGCCGTGCCGACCGGCATCAAGATCTTCTCGTGGCTGGCCACGCTGTGGCGAGGGGTGCTGCGCCTGGACACGCCGATGCTGTTCGCGCTCGGCTTCTTGACGACGTTCACGCTGGGCGGCATCAGCGGCGTGATGCTCGCGATGGTGCCGTTCGACATCCACGTCAGCAGCAGCTACTTCATCGTCGCGCACATCCACTACGTGCTGTTCGGCGGATCGCTGATGACGATCTTCGCGGGCGTCTACTACTGGTTCCCGAAGATGACCGGGCGCATGTACGACGAGACGCTGGGCAAGTGGCACTTCTGGATGACGTTCGTGTTCGTCAACTTGACGTTCGGTCCGATGCACATCCTCGGCCTGCAGGGCATGCCGCGACGGGTGGCGACCTATGCGTCGAAGTTCGCCGACCTCAACCTGTTCATCTCGATCGCCAGCTTCGGCCTCGGCCTGAGCACGCTGCTGTTCATCTACAACATGGCCACCAGCTGGCGTGGCGGCCCGAAGGCCGGCGCCAACCCGTGGCGCGCACTGACGCTCGAGTGGCAGGTCTCCTCGCCGCCGCCGGTGTTCAACTTCGACCGCGTGCCGACCGTCGTCGGCGGCCCGTACGAGTACGGCGTCCCGGGCGCGGTCCACGGCATCTTCGGACCCGCCCCGGCGACCGTCGGCGCGGGTTCGGACCTGGTAGGGGCGCCCAGCCCATGACAAGGAGGCAGAACACGTGAAGGAAGTGCTCGTGGTCGCCAACCGCACGCTTGGCGGCGCCAAGCTGCTGGGGGCCGTGCGCGAGCGCGCGGCATCCGGTGACGTGCGCTTTCGCCTGGTCGTGCCGCAGACCAACCCCTCGGCGGGTCTGGTCATCTACGACGAGGCCGTGCGCGAATCCGCGCAGGTGCGCGTCGATTTGGCCCTCTCGCGAGTCGCCGAAGACGGCTTCGCCGCCAGCGGCGAAGTGGGCGACCCCGACCCGTTCATGGCGACGATGGACGCGATCGCCGTCAAGCGACCAGACGAGATCATCCTCTCAACGCACCCGGCGACCCACTCCGGCTGGCTGCGACGCGACCTGATCGAGCGCATCGAAAACGCCAGCGGGCTGCCCGTGCGCCACGTGGTCGTCGACCTCGAGCAGGAGGGTCTGCCGTTCAAGGTAACGCTGGTGATCGCCAACAAGACCTCCAGCGGCGAGGAGCTGCTGTCGCACCTGAAGGCCAAGGGCGCGCACGAGGGCGAACACCTATTCATCGCGGTCGTCCCCCAGATCGACGGCAGCGGCAACGCGCCGCGCGAGGCGCGCGCGAGGCTGGCGACCATGCTCGACCGGCTCAGCAAGGCGGGGCTGCTCGCCTCCGGCATGATCGGCGACCCCGACCCGTATACGTCGGTGATGAACGCACTCGAGCTGTTCCGCGTCGACGACGTGGTCATCTCCACGCTGCCCGGCGAGCGCTCCGGATGGATGCGCGCGAACCTGATCGAGCGAGTCCAGCACGCAACGTCGATCCCCGTCGAGCACGTCGTCGGAGACCAGCACACATCCACGATCGCGGCTCCCGCCGCATAGCGAGGAGCACGGTGGAGGCAGCCAGCATCCCTCACCCCGCCGCCCACGGGCACGCGGCGGACGAGCATCACGGACCGCCAGCAGCGAACCGCAGCTCGCGCGTGGAGGCGCCGCTGCTCGGAATGCTCCTTTTCATCATCTCCGAGGTGATGATCTTCGGGGCGTTCTTCACCGCCTACTTCTTTATCCGCATCGCCGGAGGCGCGCCGTGGCCGGCGCCCGGAACCGACCTGCCGGTGGCCGTCGCGGGCATCAACACGGCGATCCTGATCTCCTCCTCGTTCACCCTGCACTGGGCCGAGAAGGCGATCAAGAACAACAACCGCTTCGGGCTGAAGGCGGGCATGCTGACGACATTCCTGCTCGGCTGCACGTTCCTGTTCATCCAGATCAACGAGTACGCCAACATCGGCTTCGCGCCGCAGGACACCGCCCAGACGTCGATCTTCTACTCGCTCACCGGCCTACACGGCGCACACGTATTCATCGGTCTGCTGCTGCTGTTGTTCGTCACGATCCGCTCCTTCCGCGGGCACTACAGCCCCGAGTCCCATCGCGGCATCGAGGTGCCCGGGATCTACTGGCACTTCGTCGACATCATGTGGATAGTCGTCTACACCACGGTTTACATCCTCTGACGGCCGTGGACGCAGCGCGGCCTCTCGCGCGATGCTGAACCCGCTGCGATCGGAGGAGGAGGCGTTTCGCCTGCTGCTCTACGCGATCGTCGTGTTCGCCGTCATCATCGCGCTGATTCTCGCCGTGCGCGCGATCTTCTAAGGAGTCAACGACGCGGGCTCAGGGCTTGACGGTGAGGGTGCCGTACATACCCGCGGCGCGGTGCCCGGGGGCCTCGCAGAAGAAGGTGTAGCTGCCGGGCTTGACGGTGACGGTGACGGATGCGCTGGTCTTGGTGGTGAACGCACTGGCGCCCAGCTTGGCCCCCTTGGGTGTGGCGCCGCCTTCGCCGGTTTCGAGGGCGATGTTGTGCGATACGCCCGAAGTGTTGCCCATCGTGATCGTCAGGGCGCCGGGGCTGGCGATCGCCTTGCTTGCGGTGTACACGAGCTGACCTGACGGGCTGGCGTCGATCTGGAGCTTGCCGCCCTTCGCCACGGCGGGCTTGCCCGACCCCGCCGGCTGCACGGCTGTGGCCAGCAGACCTGTGTCCTTGCCTGGGCGGGCGGCGGCCTGCGCCACGTAAGCCGAGATGTCCCGCAGCGTGGCGCCGCTGACGAGGCCTTTGGGCATCGCGCCTTCAGGGTTCGGGTATGCGATCTGGCCTTCGACGACACTGCGGTAGGCGTTGCGCTCGAGCCCCGCCGCAAGGTCGGAGCGGAACGCTTCATCGAGGTTGGGTCCGACCACACCTTTGGTTTCCGCGCGCGCCAGCGCGTGACAGGAGCCGCACTTGGCGACGAACTCCTGCTTGCCCTTGATCAGGTTGGCGTTGTCTTCGCCCTTGACCTGCCCGCAGCCCACACCGACGATCGCCAACGCGGCGAGCACACCGCCCCCTCCAGCACGCCGGACCAGACCGCGCAAGCTCGCCCCGCGGGGGCGGCGCGGGAGCCGGTTGGAGTGCGTGGAGCTCATGGGAGGCCGGAACACTATCCCAAGCGGCGGGTGGCTCGGCGGGCCGCCGACGCCGACGGCCGGGCGTGTGCGTCGGACGCCCACCGCCTCAGGTAGAGTTGGCGCCGTGAGCGCCAGACAGCGTTATCGCCTGCGAGAACCGTCCACCGGCAGAGAGCTGGTGATCGATGCGGAGCCCAGCGAGATCTACCTCGACCGCGAGACCGGCGAGCCTCTGGAGGTGGTCGGCAGGATGCTGCCGTTGGCGCCCTCAGAGTCGCGCCTGCCATGGGCCGTGGAGAACCTACGCTTCTGTCCGTGGTGCTCACAGCACTCGCAGAAGGACCTCAACGACTGCCCCACCTGCGGACGTCGCATGGGACCGCTGACATCCCCTCAAGCCTCCAGCTGAGGCCTGCGAAGCAACTCGAGCTTGTGAGCACACCGCCCGACCAGACCACCCACCCGACCGCGCAGCCGCGCCGACGTCCGACTCACGTCGGGGTGCTCCTCGCTACGTGTGCGACGCTGCTGAGCGTGCTGGTGTTGAGCGCGTGCGGCGGCAGCAAGGCCTCGGACGCGGTGCCCAAGAGCTCGCCCGACATCACGCCACCCACCAACACCAGCGCCGAAGCATCCTCGGTGCAGACGACCTCGACGGCCAAAACGACCACCAAAACCACCGGGGGGAAAGCTCGTCGAGCAGCGAAGGCGAAAGTAGCGAAAGCGGCGAAGAATCGGGTGTCGGCGGCACGCCCAGCGAAGCCGGCAGCTCCGGTGGCGCGTCCGCACGCGAAGCGGAAAAACCCGCCTCCAGCGAAGGCGCCACCAAAGGCGAAGCCACCGGAGGCGGCTCGAGCCCCACCGGTGGAGCCAGCGCGCCCTGACAGCGCGCCCGCCCACATTCGCCGGCTGGCGCACTCGCCGGCTAAGCGAGCACGCCGGCCAAGGCGCGAAGCCCTACGGCGTCGAGATCAGCGTCGCGCTGTAGGTCAGGCGCGCAGTCTGGTACAGGCAGTAGTACTGCACTGCCGAGCCCACCGATGTCTGTGTGGTCTGTGAGCTGGTGCTCGTGCACGCGCTCTTGGGACGGCTCGCCCGCCACGAGGTGTCGTTGCCGAAGCCCAGCGCCAGCGCCGGCGCCCACGAGGGGACACTGAGCGCGACGATGTCGCCCTTGCGCACCGGGATCGTGGTGGCAAGCGGGAACTGCACGGTCTGGCCGAAATACGGCTGCAGCTTGACCAGCGGGCTCGCCGCGACCAGCTTGTAAGTGAGGTTCGGCTTCTTCTGCGCGCGCAGGATCGCGATGCCCGCTTCGGACACGCCGCCCTCGTTGGCGTTGAAGAACTTGATCTGGCTGGTGCTCGGCTTGCCAAGCGTGACCGTCCACGCGACGACGCTCCCGCTGCGCGGGGCGCTGAGCGGGCTGTGTGCCGAGCCGACCTTTACCTGGAAGCCGGTCGTGCGGCTGACGGCCAGGCAGGGGCTGCCCGGACAGCTAGCCACGGTAGCTGGGGTGGTCGTCCCGATCACGCCCACTTCGGCGAGCGTCGCGGGAGCTACCGCGGGAACAGTCAGTGCGAGCGCGGCACTCGCGGCTAGGGCAATCGATATTCGTTTCATATCTGCCATTCAACACCTCTGGACGCCGTATGTAGCGGTGTGATCATTTCGCTACCGCCCCGCGAGTTCCTTCGCCGCCGCGGCGATCTGCTCCGGATCGCCCGCGGTTGGTACCCACGGCAGCTGCAGCGGATCATCCTCGTAGCGCGGAATCACGTGGATGTGAAAGTGGAACACCGTCTGCCAGGCAGCTCGACCGCAGGCGTTCAGCAGGTTCACGCCGTCGGCGCCTAGGCGCTCCTTGGCGCGGGCCGCCAGCCGCTGCGCCGCGAGCGCGGTCGCGCTCAGGTCCTCCGGGCTGAGGCTCAGCAGGTCCGCAGCGTGAGTGCGCGGGATCACCAGCGCGTGTCCGCGGGTGGCCGGCGCGATGTCCATGAACGCGATCGTCCGCTCGTCCTGATCGACGATCTGTCCGGGCAGCTCGCCCGCCACGATTTTGCAGAAGATGCAGTCGGGCTCGGTCATCCGCCGCGGATCCTATGCCAGCCCGCACCCCTGCCGCCACTCCAGGCGCCGGCCCGCCGGTGGATGCGGCGCCCGTTCAGGAGTCCAGCAGGGCGCGCGCGTGAGCGAGGGCCTGCTCGCGCGTGGAGATCTCGCCCGCGTACTGGGCGCCGGCGAGCCGCTCCAGCAGCTCGCCGACCTGCGGGCCGAGCGGTACACCCAGCTCGCTTGCAAGCTGGTCGCCGCGCAGCAGCGGCTCGGGAGGCCCGTGTTGGCGCCAGCCCAGCGCGTCGGCGAGCATCGTGCGCGCCAGGCGCAGATGGGCGTCGATCGACTCCTGCGCGCCCTCGCCGCGCGTTGCCAGGCGATCCGCGATCGACAGCAGCGTCACGTCCACCTCGACCGGCGCGCACGCGCGCATGTAGGCGAACACCGTCCGCCGGTCAAGCGGCTGTGGCTCGTGGACGAGGAATCCCAGGCGCAGGTGGTTGCGCACGAGACCCGCGACGTGAGCGCGCAGCCGCTCGCTCGTTCGCAGCCGCGCCAGCACCTCGCGCGTCAGCGCCGCGCCCTCGACGTCGTGTCCGATGAACGTCACGCGCCCATCCCCCGGTCTCCTCTCTCGCGTCAGCGGCTTGGCGACGTCGTGCAGCAGCGCGCCCCAGCGCAGCCCGTCTGCCCGCGAGAGCTCGTCGGCCAGCGGCTCGCCCAGCAGCTCCCGCACCTGTGCAGCATGCTCACCGAAGGTCGTCTCGATCTCCGCCGGCGAGGAACCGGCGTCGGTCAGTTCGACGGTGCGATCGAGCACCTCGAGCGTGTGGCCATAGACGTCGCGGTGGTGGTAGCGACTCTGCTCGACGCCCCGCAGCACCTCCAGCTCGGGCAGCACGACAGCGCTCGCCCCAACCGTGCTCATCAGCTCCAGACCAGCCCGCGGGCGTGCACCGGCGAGGATCTGGCGCAGCTCGCCGAACACCCGCTCAGGTGAAACCTCGCTCAGGGACGGCGCGTGGCGCTCGGCGTCGCGGAGCGTCTGCTCGTCGGGTTGCATCTCCAGCGCCACCGCCACGCGCACCAGCCGCAGCACTCGCAGCGGATCGTCCGCGAACGCGCGCGATCCGGCGGCCCGCAGACGGCCGGCGCGCAGGTCCCCGACGCCGCCGAGCGGATCGACCAGGTCGCCGCCCGTGACCGGCTGGGCGATCGCGTTGACGGTGAAGTCGCGCAGCGCCAGGTCCGCCTCGATCGTGGCGCCGCGCAGCGGCTCGACGTCGACCTGCCAGCTGCGATCGCGCGCGATCACCCGCCAGGACCCGAACTCCTCGGATAGCGCAAAGCATGCGGCGCGGCCGCCGGCGCGCGCGATCGCGCGCGCCGCCTCGGCGGGATCGACCTCGACGACCACATCGAAATCCGTCGCCTGCCTGTCGAGCAGGCGATCGCGCACGGCGCCCCCGACCAGCCAGGAACGTGTGCCCGCGAGCGCCGCGCGAGCCACGTCCAGGCCTGAACTCATGCCGGATCGGTGTCCGGCGCCCGCACCGGCGCGCGGCGCAGTGCCGCGTCGACGGGCACGCCATCGCGGTGATACAGCCTTGGGACTCGCGGCGTCAGCGCGCACGTGATCTCGTAGTTGATCGTCTCCAGGCGCCGTGCGACCTCCTCCGCGGTGATCCGCTCGCTGCCTTGGAAGCCGATCAGGATCGCGCGCTCGCCGCGGATCTGGTCAGGGTCGTGGTCCATGCTGAGATCGACGGTGATGCTGTCCATGCTGACCGTGCCGACCAGCGGGTGGCGATGGCCGACGATCAGCACATCCGCGTTGTTAGACAGGCCGCGCCGCCAGCCGTCGCCGTAGCCGATCGGCAGAACGCCGATATAGGTGTCGCCCTCGGCCACGAACTGGCGGCCGTAGCCCGCGCTCTCGCCGGTCTTGAACAGCTTGACCTCGGCGACGTAGGAGCTGAGCTCGAGCGCGGGCTCGAGCGCGCGGGTGGCCGGATCGCGACCGAACGGGTCCATGCCGTAGGTCGCGATCCCGCAGCGCACCATGTCGAACTGAGCTTGCGCGTCGCGCATCGTCGCGGCGCTGTTGGCGGCGTGCACGACGATGTTCGGGTCCCGTGCCTTGATCGGCTGCGCCCAATGCGTGAACTCGGCCAGCTGCTGGGCGAAGAAGCCGTCGTCGCCGAGATCGTCGGCCGTGGCGAAATGGGTCATCACGCCCGCCAGCTGCACGCCGGGCGCGCGGCGCGCAGCGTCGGCCACACGCGAGGCCTCCGCTGGATCGCGTGTGCCCAGCCGACCCATGCCCGAGTCGAACTTGACGTGAACACGTCCGCCGCCCGCGGCGGCGACCGCCCCCAGGTAGTCCTCGTTCCAGACGACCACGTCCGCGTCGACCGCCAGCGCCTGTGCCAGCTCGGCCGGGCTGAGCGCCCCCATTACAAGCAAGCGCGTGTCGGGGAAACCGCCTTGGCGCAGCTCGCACGCCTCGACCGCATCGGCGACCGCCAGCCAGCCGGCGCCGCCGGCGAGCGCCGCACGCGCGCTCGCGATCGCTCCGTGTCCGTAGCCGTCGGCCTTGACGACCGCGCACAGCGCCGCGCCTTGGCTCAGCTGGGTGCGCAGGCGGGTGCAGTTGCGCTCGATCGCCGCGACGTTGACCCTCGCCTCGACTCGGCGCACGCTGATCTCGCCGGCCCTACCGGCGCCCGTCTGACTCGCTCCGTCAGCCATGGCTGGAGACCTCCAAGTGCTCTCGCGTCGCGGGGGCGCGCGCGAGGGGCAGCGCTGCGATCACATCTGTGGCGATCACGCTCTCGACCGCGCCCACACGGCGCGCGGCCTCACGTCCGGCACGGGCGTGGACGAACACCCCGGCAGCCGCCGCGGTGAAGCCGTCCAATCCCTGCGCCAGCAGCGCCGCGATCACACCGGTCAGCACGTCGCCGGTTCCCGCGGTGGCCAACGCCGGGCTGGCGCCGGCGCTGACCGCGACCGTGCCGCCGGGCTCGGCGATCAACGTATCGTCGCCCTTCAGCACGACCACCGCCGACGCCCGCGCCGCCGCGCCGCGCACGTGCTCCAGGCGTTCGCGCTCCACCTCCGAGCTGTCGATATCGAGCAGCCGCCCCAGCTCGCCGGCGTGTGGTGTCAGCACCGTCGGCGAGCGCCGTGCGGCCAGATCCTCGAGCCTGCCGGCATGCGCGTTCAAGCCGTCCGCGTCGAGCACAGTCGGCAGATCCGCTTCGCGCGCGAGCGTGCGCGCGAACTCGATCGCGCCCGGCCGGCGTCCAAGGCCGGGCCCGAGCGCTAGCGCGCCCGCGCGGGAGCTCGCCTCGAGCACCTCGCTAGCTCCGGCGACGGTGTGAGCGCCATCCGCCTCGGGCATCCCCCGTGTCATCAGCTCTGGGGTTCCTCCAGCGGCGACGATGTCCTGCACGGACGCCGGCAGGCACGCGGTGACATAGCCGGCACCGGTGCGCATGCTGGCTTCGGCGGCCATTCGCGGCGCGCCCACCAATCCACGCGATCCACCGGCGACGAGCACGTGTCCGGACGTGAACTTGGTCGAAGACGTCTGTCTGCGCGGGAGCAGGTCGAGCACGCGCGCGGTGATCAGCCCGGCCCACGCCGTCGTGGGAGCCCCCCGCGGAATCCCGATGTCGAGCGTCTGCACTTCGCCCGCAAGGCCCTTGCCCGGCCGGATCCACAAGCCGGGCTTGGCGGCATGGAAGGTGACCGTAATCGAGGCTCTGACCGCCACGCCGCGCACCACGCCCGTGGAGGCGTCGACGCCGCTCGGCACATCGACGCTGACGACCGGCGCCCCGGTCACGTTGATCGCGTCGATCGCCGCTGCGAGCGACCCGCGAGGCTCGCCCTGGAAGCCGGTGCCGAGCAGCGCGTCGACCAGCACCGAGTCCGCCGTCGCCAATGCGTCCGTAGCGGCAGCGTCGTCGAGCACCACGGGCTGCTCACCTGGCAGTCGCTGGAGGTTCGTGCGCGCATCGCCGGCGAGGTCCTGGGGCGAGGCCACGCACACGACCGTCACGTGGCGGCCGGCCTCACGCAGCAGGCGCGCCGCCACCAGGCCGTCGCCGCCGTTGTTGCCCTTGCCGCACACGACGGTCACCGGGCCGTCTGGCGCCAGCTCTTCCACGGCGCGCGCCACGCCCGCACCTGCACGCTCCATCAGATCGAGGCCCGAAACAGCCCGCTGCTCGATCGCCCAACTGTCGGTCGCGCGCATCGCGTCCGCGTCGGGGAGCGGCTGCAGCCAATCTGCGAGCGGCGTCACGACAGCGATGCTAATCGGTCATCCAGCGTTCGCGCCGGCGATCGCCGGACCTCGAGACCTACGGTCGAGGCGTCTACTCGACGGTGACGGTCTTGGCGAGGTTGCGCGGCTGATCGACGTTCAGCCCCCGGCGCCGGGCGATCTCATACGCGAGCACCTGCAACGGGACCACCGCGAGGATCGGCTGCAGCATCCAATCGATCGCGGGGACGGTGATCACGGCCTCGGCCTGCTTGGCGATCTGCTCGTTGCCGTCGGTGGCGACCGCGATCACGTGTGCGCCGCGCGCGCGTACCTCCTGGATGTTGGAGGTGACCTTCTCGAGCACCGGCGAGTCGGTGGCGACGCACACGACCGGCGTCGAGTCGTCCAGCAGCGCGATCGGACCATGCTTCATCTCGCCGGCGGCGTAGGCGTCGGTAGCGATGTAGGAGATCTCCTTCAGCTTCAGCGCGCCCTCCAGCGCCACCGGCAGGCCGATATGGCGGCCGATGTACAGGAAGAACTCACTGCTCCAGCACAGGTCGGCGATCGCCGCCATCTGCTCCTCGACCCCGGACAGCACCTCATCGATGCTGTGCGGCAGGTGCTTAACCGCTGCCACCAGCTCGGCAAGCCGTGCGGGCTCGAGCGTGTCGCGCAACTCCGCCAGGCGCAGCCCCAGCAGATACATCACCGCGACCTGGCACAGGAACGTCTTGGTCGCCGCCACCCCGATCTCCAGACCGGCGCGTGTGTAAAGCACACCGTCGGCGTCGCGGGTGGCCTGCGACCCCATCACGTTGGTGACCGCCAGCACGCGCGCACCGCGCTCGCGCGCCAGGCGCATCGCCGCCAGCGTGTCGGCTGTCTCGCCCGATTGCGAGATGCCGAGCACCAGATCTCCGGGTCCAACCAACGGGTTGCGGTAGCGATACTCGGAGGCGACGTCCACCTCGACCGGCACGCGCGCCCACTCCTCGATTGCGTAGCGGCCGATCAGCCCGGCATGGTAGGAGGTCCCACACGCCAAGATCACGATTCGTCGCACGTCCGTCAGGATCGACTCGTCGAGCGCACCCTGCTCCTGCAGATCGACGCCGTCTCCCCGCGCGGTCCGGTCGGCGACGGCATCGGCGACGGCATCGGCTTGTTCGTAGATCTCCTTCAGCATGAAGGTGTCATAGCCGCCCTTCTCGGCCGTCTGCTCGTCCCAGTCGACGGTCTGCTCGGAGCGCGCCACCGGCTCGCCGGCGGCGGTCGTGATCCTCACGCCGTTTGGCTCGAGCACCACCACCTCGCCGTTTTCGATGTACTGCACGCGCCTGGTCTCCGACAGGAACGCCGGCACGGCCGACGCGACGAACTGCTCGCCCTCGCCACGACCGACGACCAGCGGGCACTCGCGCCGGGCTGCCACCAGCACGTCGGGCTCGTCCAGGCTCATCGCGACGAACGCATAGTGGCCCTCGAGCTGCGCGTAGGCCGCGCGCACCGCATCGGCCAGGTCGCCCTCGTACAGCTCGGCGATCAGGTGCGCGATCACCTCCGCGTCGGTCTCTGAGGTGAACACGCTGCCCTGCGCCACGAAACGCTCCTTCAGCGACATGTAGTTCTCGACGATCCCGTTGACGACCACGTGGACGCGATCGCCGTCGTCGTAGTGGGGGTGCGCGTTCTCCTCGCTCACGCGTCCGTGCGTCGCCCAGCGGGTGTGACCGATACCCGTGCTTGCAGGGCGCGCCGCTACCGCCACCGCACCAGCATGAGCGTGCCCGTCGAGCTTGGCGCGCAGGGCGCTGAGATTGCCGACGGCTCGTACCGCCTCGATGCGGTCATCGGCGAGGACGGAGATGCCGGATGAGTCATAGCCTCGGTACTCGAGCTTGCCGAGACCGGCGAGCAGCAGATCCTGCACCGGACGCCCGCCGACGTAGCCAACGATGCCGCACACGGTCCCGAAGATACCAGCGCCACTCGCCGGTCCTCGGGGGCGACCGACCGCCTAGCCCAGCTCGCGCTCCACGAGCGCGACCAGACGATCGCACACCTCCTCGGCCTCCTGGTCGGTGGGCGCCTCCACCATCACGCGCACGACCGGCTCGGTGCCACTGGGACGTACGAGCACACGGCCGCGCCCGGCCAGCTCGCGCCCGGCCAGCTCAACGGCAGCATCGACCTCATCGGCTTGCGCGAGTGAGTCGCGATCGCGCACCCGCACGTTGACCAGCCGCTGCGGCAGCCTGGCCATCGCATCACGCTGGGAAAGCTCGCGCCCACCGAGTGCCTCCAGCGTGAGCAGCGCGCTGGCGATACCGTCGCCAGTGCGGTTGAAGTCCATGTCGATGATGTGACCGGACTGCTCGCCGCCGAGCGTCCAGCCGCGCGCGCGCAATTCCTCGAGCACGTAGCGGTCCCCAACCTTGGTGGTCTGCACGAGCACGCCCTCACGCTCCATCGCCGCGTGGAAGCCGTAGTTGGTCATGACCGTCACGGCGACGCCATTGCCGGCCAGCCTGCCGCCATCGCGCAGGTGCAGCGTCGCCAGCGCCATCAGCTCGTCGCCGTCGACGACCACGCCGTCGCCGTCGACCGCCAGCACCCGATCGCCGTCGCCGTCGAAAGCGAAACCGACCGAATGGGAGCCGCTGCGCACGCGCTCGGCCAGGCGCTCCACGTGCGTGGACCCGCAGTCGGCGTTGATGTTGCGCCCGTCCGGCACATCGGCAATCGCCGTCACGCGGGCGCCCAAACGCGTGAAGATCTCCGGCGCCACCTGGTAGGTCGCGCCGTTGGCGCAATCCAGCAGCACGTCCAGTCCGCTGAGATCGAGCGCGCGGAAACGCGTGTGCAGCTCGCGCAGGTAGTCCTCGGGGGCGCCGCGCAGCTCACGGATGCGCCCGATCGCGGGCGCGGTTGTGTCGTCCCGTGCCTGAGCAGCCTCCAGCTCGCTCTCGATCGCCAGCTCGGCGTCGTCGGAGAGCTTGTAGCCGTCGCCGGCAAAGAACTTGATGCCGTTGTCCTGGAAAGGGTTGTGCGAGGCCGACAGCACCACCGCGAGATCGAAGCCATAGCGGTGAATCAGCAGCGGCGCGGCGGGCGTCGGCAGCACCCCGCCGAGCAGCGCGTCGCCACCGGCCGCGCTCACGCCTGCGGCCAGCGCCGCCTGCAGCATTTCTCCCGACTCGCGCGTGTCGCGGATGATCAGCACCTGCGGACGGTCGGCGCCGGTGCCGGTGGTCGCCGCGCGTCCGAGCGCCAGCGCCAGCTCGGCGGTCAGGAACTCACCGGCGACGCCGCGAACGCCGTCGGTGCCGAACAGCTTGCGGGCCACGCCGCGCGGCCTAGCGCTTGGAGAACTGCGGACGCTTGCGCGCCTTCTTCAGGCCGGCCTTCTTGCGCTCCTTGGCGCGCGAGTCGCGCGTCAGAAAGCCCCTGCGCTTTAGCTCGCCACGCAGGTTCGGGTCGGCCTCCAGCAGGGCGCGCGAGACGCCGTGGCGCAGCGCGCCCGCCTGCGCGGAGATGCCACCGCCGTGCAGCCGGGCGACGACGTCCATGCGCTCCTGATAGCCGACCGTCTCCAGCGGCTGGCGTATGTTGCGCTGCAGCGTCTGGCGTGGGAAATGCTCCTCCAGGGCACGGCCGTTGACAAGGTAGCTGCCGCTCCCCGGCCGCAGCGTCACACGGGCGATCGCCGTCTTGCGCTTGCCGGTCGCGCGGTAGCGCGCGCCCGAGGCAAGGTCGATCGCGGCCGTTGAGATCGGCTCGGCGAGAGTCTCCTCGTCCTCGTCGGCGCCGTCCTGTGGACCGGCCTCGGCTGCCTCCTCGACCTCGGCCTCGACGGCATACGGGTCCACGTACTCCTCGCCGCGGCCCAGCGGATCGACGCCCTCGGGGACGATGTCGACCTCCAGATGCGCCCCCGGGACTGCCGGCTTCTCGCGGGGCGCCGGCTCGGCTTCGTCCTCTTCCTCGGCCGTCGCTTCGGCGACATGGTCATCCTGCTCCTGACGAGCCTCGAGCGCCGCGTCCTCAGCCGCGCCGGCCACCTCCTGAGCGTCCTCGGTGGGGACGGCGTGGCCTTCGCCGGCGGGCACCGCCGTGGCCGGCTCGGGGGGCGTCTGGCCGCCTGCCTCGGCGGCCTCCTGGGCCGCCTCGAGCGCCGCGTCCTCGGCCGCGCCGGCGATCTGCTGCGCGTCGTCGGTCGGAACGGCGTGCTGTGGCTCCTCGGCGCCGTCGGGCTGCTGCTCGTCTGCCATCAGGCCTCGATCTCCAGGGGTTGCGGTTTCTGTGCGACGTGCGGGTGCTCGGGGCCCGCGTAGATCTTGAGCTTGGTGATCTGCTTGCGTGCCAGGCGGTTGCGGGGCATCATCCCCTTGACCGCCAGCCGGATGATCTCCTCCGGACGCCTGGCCTGCATCTCCTCGAAGGTCCGCGAGCGAAGACCGCCGGGGTAGCCGGAGTGGCGGTAGTAACGCTTGTCCCGGCGCTTGTTGCCGCTGACGTGGATCTTCTCCGCGTTGACGACCACCACGAAGTCGCCCGTGTCGATGTGCGGCGTGTACTCGGGCTTGCGCTTGCCGCGCAGGACATCGGCGATCTGGGTCGCCAGACGTCCGAGCGTCTTGCCGTTGGCGTCCACGAGCATCCAGTTGCGCTCACGGTCGCTCGGCTTGGCTACGT
This sequence comes from uncultured Solirubrobacteraceae bacterium, assembly GCA_963705235.1. Classification (GTDB taxonomy): domain Bacteria; phylum Actinomycetota; class Thermoleophilia; order Solirubrobacterales; family Solirubrobacteraceae; genus Palsa-744. The sequence goes on from OY970059.1 coordinate 118,776, forward strand.
AGGTCTTCGTGGAGGGGGCCATAGCGTGAAAAAGGCCACGCGGAAGCGCGCGGCGAAGCGAACATCATAGGCGATGTCCGGCGCGGTCGCGGACTACTCCCACTCGATCGTGCCGGGCGGCTTGGACGTGATGTCGAGAACGACCCGGTTGACCTCGCGCAACTCGTTGATCATGCGCGATGCGATCGTCTCCAGCAGGTCGTATGGCAGCCTCGCCCAGTCGGCGGTCATCGCGTCATCGCTCGTCACGGCGCGGACGACCACGACGTAGCCGTAGGTGCGCTCGTCGCCCTGCACGCCGACCGTGCGCACATCCGGGAGCACGCAGAAGGACTGCCACAGCTCACGGTAGAGGCCCGCCTGGCGGATCTCCTCCTGCAGGATGTGGTCGGCCTCACGCAGCACGTCCAAGCGCTCCTTGGTGGCTTCGCCGCCGACGATCCTTATCGCCAGCCCGGGGCCGGGGAACGGCTGGCGCCAGACCAGGCGCTCGGGAAGGCCCAGCTCGGCCCCGACCGCGCGCACCTCATCCTTAAACAGCGCGCGCAGCGGCTCGACCAGCTCGAACTGCAGGTCGTCGGGCAGTCCGCCGACGTTGTGGTGGGACTTGATCGTCGCCGCACCGGTGCCGCCGCCGGACTCGATCACGTCCGAGTAGAGCGTGCCCTGCACGAGAAAGCGCGCCGCGCAGCCTCCGCCTGTCGACTCCCCCCCAGCGTCCGCGAGCTTGCCCGCCTCCTCCTCGAACACCCTGATGAACTCGGCCCCGATCGCCTTGCGCTTGGCCTCCGGCTCGACCACGCCGTGGAGCTTCTCCAGGAATCGCGTCTCCGCGTCGACCGCCACCAGCGGCACCTTGAACGTGTCACGGAACGTCTTTACGACCTGCTCGCCCTCGTCCTTGCGCATCAGCCCGTGGTCGACGAACACACACGTCAGCTGCTCGCCCACCGCACGGTGTACGAGCAGCGCCGCCACCGAGGAGTCGACACCGCCGGACAGCCCGCAGATCACATTGCCGTCACCCACCTGCTCGCGAATGCGCCGCACCTGTTCCTCGACGATCGACGCGGCCGACCATGTCGGCTCGCAGCCGCAGATCTCGGTCAAAAAGCGGGTGAGGATCGCCTCGCCGTAAGGCGTGTGGACGACCTCCGGGTGAAACTGGATCCCGTAAATGCCGCGCTCAGCGTCCTGCACCGCCGCCACCGGTGAGGCGGTCGATGACGCCAGCGCGAGAAAGCCGGGCGGCGGCTCGAACACGGTGTCGCGATGGGACATCCAGCACGTCTGCTCGCGCGGCGTGCCCTTCAACAGCACCCCCGGCTCGCTGACCCTCAGCTCGGAGCGGCCGAACTCGCCGACCTCCGCCTGCTCGACCCTGCCGCCGAGCGAATGCACCAGCAACTGCATGCCGTAGCAGATGCCCAGCACGGGCACGCCCAGATCCAGCAGCCCGTGGTCCAGCGCGGGAGCACCGTTCGCATACACCGACGCCGGACCGCCGGAGAGGATGATCCCGCGCGGTTTGCGTCGCACGACCTCCTCGAGCGCGACGTGGTGCGGCAGCAGCTCGCTGAACACGCCGCAATCGCGCACGCGCCGCGCGATCAGCTGCGAGTACTGCCCGCCGTAGTCGAGCACCAGCACCTGTTCCACGGCGGCGGGCGCGGACATGGATGTGCCCTGCTCGTCGGCCGGCGCGACTACGGTGGCGCCGGCTTCAGTCATTTACTAGAGCGGCAACCTTCCCATTGGTGGCGCCCATGCCGACTTCCTGGTCGCGCTGCAGCGCCTTGCCCTCGGTCTGCAGCGCCGGTGCGACGACGACCTCTGCGCGGTTGAACTCGGCCAGGTCCTTGTGACCGCATGTGGCCATCGAGGTGCGCAGCCCGCCAAACAGGTTGAACGTCCCGTCGTTCTCTCGCGCAGGGCCGGTCAGGATCTCCTCGAGACTGCCGTTCTGCGTGGTCGCCACGCGCGCGCCGCGCGGCAGGCTCGGGTGGAAGGTGGCCATGCCCCAGTGAAAGCCGCGCCCGGGTGCCTCGTAGGCACGAGCCAGCGGCGAGCCGATCATCACCGCGTCGGCGCCCAGCGCGATCGCCTTGGACACGTCTCCCCCGTTGCGCATGCCGCCGTCGGCGATCACCTGGCAGTACTCGCCCGTCTCCAGCATGTGCGTCGAGCGGGCGTGCGCGACGTCGGCGATCGCCGTTGCCTGCGGCACACCGATGCCCAGCACACCCCGCGTCGTGCACGCCGCGCCCGGCCCTACGCCCACCAGTACACCGGCCGCGCCGGTGCGCATCAGGTGCAGGCCCGTGTGGTAGGAGGCGCAGCCGCCGACCACGACCGGCACCTCCAGCGTGGGGATGAACTCCTTCAGGTTCAACGGCTCGGACACCGTCGAGACGTGCTCGCCGGAGACGACCGTGCCCTGGATCACCAGCACGTCCAATCCGGCCTCCATCGCCAGCTCGTAGTAGCGCAGCACGCGCTGAGGCGTAAGCGATGCGGCCACGACCACCTTCTGCTCCTTGATCTCTCGGATCCGCTGGGCGATCAACTCGGGCTTGACCGGCTCGCGGTAGATGTCCTGCATCTCTCGCGTGGCGAGATCCTTGGGCAGCCCGGCGATCCGCTCGAGCTGCTCGTCGGCGTCCTCGTAGCGCGTGAAGATGCCCTCCAGATTCAGCACCGCCAGCCCGCCCAGGCCACCGATGATGCCGGCCGTTTCGGGCGAGACGACGCCGTCCATCGCCGAGGCCAGCATCGGCAGCTCGAACTGGTATGGACCGAGCTTCCACGAGATGTCGATGTCGTCGGGGTCGCGTGTGCGCCTCGAGGGAACGATCGCAATGTCGTCGAAGCCGTACGCTCGACGGGCTTTCTTGCCACGTCCGATCTCTATCTCCATCTGTGAATCCTCGCAGTCGGCACGGACAAAAAGACCCCGCTCTCGGCGGGGCCACGGGCTGGGCGTGGAAGCCCCTTAAAGGCCTTCTCGGCAAGGACAGCCAAGGCGTTCTGAGCATAGCAACGGACCACCGCCGCGGTGTCCCTTGGCTATCCTCGATTCTCCAATGAGCGAGGGTAATCGCACCCGGTACGCGCCACATGACGTCGAGGCACGCCGACAGGCTTCCTGGCGGGCGCGCGAGGTCTTTGCCACGCCGGCGATCGAGGACGATCGCCCCCACCTGTACATCAAGCCGTCAGCCCCGTTTACGTCGGGGAACGTGCATATCGGTCACGTCCGCTCGTACTCGATCGGCGACGCGTACGCGCGCTTCCGTCGCGCGCGCGGCGAGGACGTGCTGTTCGCGTTCGGCTTCGACGCGTTCGGCCTGCCGGCCGAGCTAGGCGCGATCGCCGGCGGCGAGCCGCCGTCGGAGTGGGTCAGCCGCTGCGCCGAGCACATGACCGGGCAGCTGCAGAGGCTTGGCTTCTCGTTTGACTGGGATCGTTCGTTCGTCAGCTCTGACCCATCCATGTACCGCTGGTCGCAATGGCTGTTCCTGACCCTGTATGAGGCCGGGCTGGTGTACCGCGGCAGCGGCAACGTCGACTGGTGCGACAGCTGCCAAACGACGCTAGCCTCGGTGCAGGTGGAGGCCGGCGGCACCTGCTGGCGCTGCCACAACCCGGTACGGCTGATCGAGCTGCCCCAGTGGTACTTGAAGATCAGCGCCTACCTGCAGGAGAACGACGCGCGCATGGCCGAGCTGGCCTCGGGCGGCATCTGGGACGAGGTGGCACTTGCCTCTCAGGAGATCGTGCTCGGGCGCGTCGACGGCTATGACGTCGAGCTGCGCTCGCCCGACGGCGCTGCGCTAAGCGTGTTCACGCCATATGCCGACGGCCTCGCCAGCGCACGCTTCGTGCTGATGTCCGCTCGCCATCCCGACGCCGATGCATGGGCGTCGGCGCCCGGCGTGGGCGAGCAGCTGCAGCAGCTGCGCTCGGGGGGCTGGGAGCGCAGCTCGCGCGAGGCCGACACGGTCGCCCTGATCGACACGGGGCGCGCACTGGAGACCGCCGACGGTCGTTCGCTGCCGGTGCTCATCTCCCCGCTCGTGGACGCCCGCTTCGGCGCGACGGTGGTGCTCGGCGTACCGGGCGAGGATCGCACCGACGCGGTGATCGCCCGACGGCTCGGGATCGATGTCCCCGAGGAGGAGGACGAGCAGAACGCGGAGGCGGCGCTTGGCCGGGTCGGCCCGGGCGACGGGCACTCGGCGGTCCGCTACAAGGCGTTCGACTGGGTCGTCTCGCGCCAGCGCTCGTGGGGCACGCCGATCCCGATCGTCTATTGCGAGCGCTGCGGCACCGTCCCGGTGGCGCGCGAGCAGCTGCCGGTGCTGCTGCCGCTGGATATCCGCCCAACTGGCACGGGCAATCCGCTGGCCGAGCTGGAGGAGTTCGTGAGCACCACCTGCCCGACCTGCGGCGAGCCCGCCAGGCGCGAGACGGACACACTCGACTGCCATTTCGACGCGCTGTGGCTGTGGATCCCGGCTTGCGTCCCCGCGGAGCTGCGCGACGGCACGCTCGAGGAGATCCTGGCGCTGCCCGACCTGCGCCACTGGCTGCCCTCCGAGCGCTTGGTGGCGGGCTCGGACAGCGGCAACTTCGTGTTCGACCAGCGCACGGTCACCAAGGCGCTGCGTGACCTCGGCCCACTCGACTTCCTTACCGACGGCGAGCCGTTCGCCGGCTGCCTGTTTCACGAGATGGTCATACGCGACGGGCGCAAGATGAGCAAGCATCTGGGCAACGTGGTCGACCCCGACGAGCTGGTCGAGCGCTACGGCGCGGACACGGTGCGGCTGGCCGTGCTCTACGCGGCGCGCCCGCAACGCTCATTGAACTGGAGCGACTCGGCCGTGCTGCGCTGCCACCGCTTCCTCAACCAGGTGTGGGACTACTCGCACGCCAAGCTCGCCGAGCGCGCGGCCGCGGACGAGCTGTCGGGCGGTGCCGGCGCGGTCACCGAGAACGGCAGCGAGCCGCCGCGCGACACGAGCGAGCATCTGCGCTTGAAACTGTCACAGTGGTGTGAGACGGCGGTCGAGAAGATCACACAGGACATGGAGGGTCTGGAGATGCACAGCGCGGTGCGCAACGTGATGCGCCTGTTCGATCGCATCAAGGACTTCGACAAGCGCGTGCGCGCCCGCGAGGGAGACCGGCTGGGCGAGGCCAACGTCGAGGCGGCGATCGCCGCTCTGACGGTGCTTGTGCAGATGCTCGGCCCGTTCGTCCCGCACATCGCCGAGGAGCTTTGGTTGGCGCTCGGCAATGACGAGCACGCAACACAGACGCCGTGGCCAGGCGTATCGTTTCAGGTAGCCGCATGAGCACACAGACCGCACAAAGCCCACCGCGGGGAGCAGGGCAGCGGACGCGCTCCTGCGCCACCGCCCTCGCCTGCCACCGCTGCGACAACAGCTACCCGCTCGAGCAGGCCATCTTTGCCTGCCCCGATTGCGGTAAGGGTCTGGACGTCATCTACGACTACGAGTTGGCGGCCCGCCACTTCAAAGAGGTGCCCAGCTCCGAGCGCCCGCACAACATCTGGCATTTCGAGGAGCTGCTGCCGATCGTCGACGCGAGTGCTCAAGCGCGCGTTGGTCAGCACTCGGGCTACACGCCGCTGATCCGTGCCGAGCGGCTCGGCGCGGAGCTGGGCCTCAGCAACCTGTACTTGAAGGACGACTCCAGCAACCGCCCGAGCCTGTCCTACAAGGACCGGGTCGTGTCGATGTCGATCGCGCGCCTGCTGGAGCAAGGCAAGCAAGAGATCGGTTGCGTGTCGACCGGCAACGTCGGTACCGCGGTCGCTTCGCTGGCCGCCAAGGCCGGCGTGGACGCTTACGTCGTCTATCCCAACCGGCTGGAGGACACCAAGGCGCGTGCGTGCATGGCGCTCGGCGCGAAGGTCTGCCAGGTGGAGGGCAACTACGACGAAGCCAACCGGCGCTGCCGGGAGGTCGCCGAAGAGACGGGCATGGACTTCGCCAACATCACGTTGCGCCCGTTCTACGCGGAGGGCGCCAAGACGGCCGCATTTGAGATCGTCGAGCAGCTGGACTGGCGCGCACCCGACCATATCGTCACGCCGGCCGCCGGTGGCACATTGTCATCGCGCATGCACAAGGGCCTGCTCGAGCTTCAGCTGCTGGGGCTGGCGGAGACGGACTCGGTGCGCATCAACATCGCTCAGCCGAGCGGCTGCAACCCGATCGCCTCCGCGATCCTCGCGGAGGAGGCGGAGGTCCACCCTGTGACGCCCGAGACGGCTGCGCATTCGCTGGCGATCGGCGCCCCCGGTGACGGCTACCTAGTAATCGATGCCGTGCGCAAACGCGGGGGCACGGGCGGCTTCGCCAGCGACCCTGAGATCTTCGCCGGCATCGACCTGCTCGCCGCCACCGAGGGACTGCTGACCGAGCCTGCCGGCGGCACCACCGTCGCGGTGCTCGAGAAACTCGCCGCCGCCGGGCACTTCGATGCGGACGACACGATCGTGGTGATGATCACCGGCAACGGTCTGAAGACGCTCGACGACCACCCTCCCAAGGCGTGGCCAGCCAAGGTCGACTGCGAGCGCGACGCGATGATGGCGGCGCTCGAGGACCTCAAGCGCGGCGACTCGTTGATCGAGCAAGCCCGCGAGCAACTGCAGGCATAGCGCGATGGACGAGCAAGAGCTCGAGAAGCGTCGCCGTGAAGAGCGCCGAGCGGTCGAGGAGGCCGGTGGCGGGGAGTCCGAGGGGTTCGAGCTGGCCGAGGAGGAACTGATCGAGCACACCTCCCACGGCGACGGTCACACGCCGTCGCGGATCATGCGCGATGCGGCCGCGGAGACCGACGCCGACGACCAGGAGTATGGCGAGGCCGACGAGGAGCACGTACCCGATTGAGGGCGATGCTCGGCGAGGTCGACCACGTCGGCTATCTCGCGCGCGACTTCGAGGACGGCCTCGCACGCATGGTGGAGCTGACCGGCGCGCCGCTGGTGCGCCGCTTCGAGCGTCCGCAGTACTCGCTGCTCGGCGCCTACCTCGGCTCGGGCGACGGCCACATCGAGGTGTTCGCGTTCACCGACCCCGCTCTGGCGGCCGAGCGCTTGGACGGGGCCGAGTTGCGACTCGACCATGTCGCCTACGACGTCGCCGATATCGACGAGATGTTCGCCACGATGCGTCGCGGCGGGGTCAAGTTCGCAGGGCCGGACCTGCGTGAGGAGATGCACGAGCCGGTCGACCTCGGCGGCGTTCGCCACGCGTGGACGATCCCGAGCACTTGTCTGGGTCAGTCGCTACAGCTGATGCAGCGCTGAGAATGCAACAGCTCACGTACACGGGCGCAAACACATTGGAGTGGCGGGAAGCCCCCGCGCCGCGCCTGGACTCCGACGCAGCTGCGCTCGTTCGACCGGTAGCCGTCGCCACGTGCGATCTCGACGCGCTGATCATCGCGGGGTCCTCCCCGTTTCAGCCGCCGTTCGCGATCGGCCACGAGTGTGTGGCGCAGGTCGTCGAGCTGGGCGACGCGGTCGCAGGCCTGACGGCGGGTCGGTTGGTGAGCGTCCCCTTCCAGATCTCCTGCGGCGAGTGCTCCGCGTGCCGTGAGGGGCGGACGTCCAACTGCACCGAGGTGCCATTCATGTCGAGCTACGGCTTTGGCCCGGCGGTCGAGCGTTGGGGAGGTTTCCTGTCCGATCTCGTGTGCGTTCCGTTTGCCGAGCACATGCTCGTGCCGGTCCCCGACGGTCTGGCGCCGGCGGCAGTGGCGAGCACGTCGGACAATCTCAGCGACGCCTGGCGGACCGTCGGCCCGACGCTCACACAGCGGCCGGGTGCGCCCGTGCTGGTCGTCGGTGGCGCGGGGCCGGGCTCGATCGGTCTGTATGCGGCCGGCCTGGCCAAGGCGCTCGGCGCCGAGACGGTGACGTACGTCGACCACGACGAGACCCGCCTTGCGATCGCGCGCGCATTGGGCGCGGAGACCGTCGCGGGGCTGCCGAAGCGGCTGGGACCGTTCCCGATCACCGTCGACTCGAGCGCCGACCCGGACGGCCTGGCGCTGGCGCTGCGCTCGACCGCACCCGACGGCGTGTGCACGAGCACCGCCATCTATTTTGCCGAGCCGCCGCAGCTGCCGCTGCTGGAGATGTACACGAAGGGAATCACCTTCCACACCGGGCGCGCCAACGCGCGCCCGGCGATGCCGCACGTGCTCGACCTCGCCGCACGCGGCCTACTGCACCCCGAGCTGGTCACCACCCGCGTGGCGGCGTGGGCAGACGCGCCCGACGCGCTGCTCGAGGGCGGTTGGACGAAGCTCGTAATCGAGCGCTGAACGTCAGCAGCCCCGCGCATCGGCAAGTGCACGCGCGAGCGCGGCGCGCCCGTCGTGGCGCACGGGCTCGCCGTGAGAGACGAGCACCCGCTCGATCGGCAACTCCAGCAGCGGCTGCATCAGCTCGGCGACGCCGGCGCGATCCACACGCACGTCCTCCAGCCAGCTCTCAGGGCACACGCTCACGCCGCCGTCACCTGAGCCGATCAGCCGATCACCGGCTACGAGCGCCGCCGGCACGGCCAGCCAGAACAGGGTCTCGCCGGCGCCGCGCAGCGGCCATGGCTCGACGCCCGCCGGCACGGCGTTCCACGCGCGGGTCGTGTTCGCGCGGTAGCGCTCGGCCAGCTCCTCACGATCGCGCCGATGCCAGCGGATCGTCGTGAGCACGCTCACGGGCCTGCCGGCCACAAACCGATCCAGCAGCGTAAGGAAGCCGTCGCGGTCCTCTGACGGCAGCAGCGGATCGATCAGCGTGACCGTGTCGGAGACTTCGTAGAGCACCGAGCCGACGATCGGACCCCAGTCGGCCGGGCCGCCGGGCTCGGCGCCCGGATCGAAGTCGGGATGCCTTGCGACCCAGCGCAGCAGACCGGGAGCGATCTCCGTGATCGACACACGCGGATGCTAGTCACAGACGAGTGGACCGAAACACCGTACGGGAGTACTGTTGAAACGGCAGGCGGGGGTGGATCCTGCGAGGGAAGGGTGGTGAGGCATCAGATGGCCAGTCCATTTGCATCGTCAGATGAATTCCGCGAATTCATCGACCGTGTCTTTCAGATGATGAGCGAGGATCCCGAGATCGGGCCGCGACTGCGCGACGCCGACGTGCCGCAGCGGTTCGAGTTCGACGACGTGCAGCTGGTGGTCAACCTGAGGGCGGGCCGCCCGGGCGAGCAGGCGAACCTGTACTGGGTGTGGAGCGACGAGGTCGACTGGTCCGCGCGGGTGCGCACGACGATGTCCTCGATGACCGCCAACCGCTACTTCCAAGGCCGCGAAAACATCGCCTACGCGATCGCCCGCCGGCGCATCAAGACCGGTGGAGACCTCAAAGCGGCGCTCGAGCTGGTGCCGATCACGAAGGACGTTTTCGAGCGCTACCGCGGCGTGCTCGCGCAAGAGCAGCCGCATCTCGCACGCTAGCCCGCGAGCGTCGGGGAGCGCGGGACCCGCGATCGAGCCGCCGGCCACAGCTCGACGTCGGTCAGCGCGCGAGCCAGTCCTTCGCGGCCTGCAGTTGCGCTAGCGAGAACATCTTCATCTCACCGGGTAGCAGCCAGCCGAAGACGGTCGCTACATGACCCAACCAGGCCTCGTCGCTGACGATCGCGGTTCGCTCCCAGGCGGACAGGTGCGCGATGCCGAGGCCGAGGTCAGCCTTGACCTCATCCCAAACGGCGTCCGCCTTGATGCCCTCGAAATCGGGTCCGATCTGGTAGAGCATCCGCACCTTCTCGCCGGCGTCGATCGCGGCGCGCAGTGGCGGGATCGCGACATCCACGTAGTCGCGGTGGCTGAGCTTGCCGGTGGCCCGAAAGCCGAGCGTTCCGGGCGGCATGTCGGTGATCGTCTCGATCATCGTTGCCATCATCCGCGGGCGCGTTTGCGCTGTCAAGGTCCGCTTGCACAACCACGCTTGGGCAGCAGCCGCTGCGCCGCCGATACCGGTGTGCAAGCAGTGTTTCGTTGGTCTCGCGCTCGCGCGAACGATCCGATGGGGCGAAGTGCCCGCCGCGCCACAACCGACGCCGTCAGAAGAGCTGACGACGGGCGCTAGACGCCCGTGGATGCTGCTCGCCGGCGCGATCCTGGTGCTGGGGATCGTGGCGTCTGCCGTCGCTGCGCTGGCGTGGCGCACGAGCGTGCAAGATCGCGAACGTGAGACCTTTCAAGCGAGCGCCGCGCACGTCAGCGGCACGCTCGAAACGCTGCTGCGCCGCGACACAGACTTCGTGCGATCGATGCGGTCGGTACTGCGGATGGAGCCAGACCTGACCGCCACTCATTTCGACCAGTGGATTGACCAGCTCGATGACCGACAGGGCCAGTCGAGCTCAGACGGGGCAATGCTCGTCAGGTCGGTGCCGGCCGGCAAGCTCGGCTCATTCGAGGCACGCCGCGACGCCGACCCCGCCTTCCGCCAATTCGTCGGCCAGCACGTCAAGCCACTCTCACCGACGGGACGCTCACGCTACTGCCTGCTGTCAGCCGGAAGCGCGAACGACTTCAGCGCAGATGTTCGCCAACGGCTGCAGGGCGACTGGTGCGATCCCCGTGCCTCGGTTCGCGGCGATCACGCGACCGCAGCCGCGCGGACCCGGCTCACCCAGACGCTGACCGACAGCGGTCAGCTGGGCGCGTACTCGCTGTCGACGTCGCCGGGGCATCAGTCGCTGATCCTCGAAGGAGCCGTGTACGCGCCGGCCACTGGACGGCAGAGCGTGGCGGCGCGGCGCAACACGGTGCGCGGCTGGGTGCTGGGCTCGTTCGACATCCCTGCGCTGATGCGCTCGGCACGCGCCGGCAACGACGATGTGGCGCTCACTCTCTACCACCGCAACGGCGGCCTTTCGCCCGAATACATCGGGCGCGCGGGGACAGTGCCGTCCCCCCACTCGTTCACGTTCCAGACAGGTGCAGCGGTAGACGGCACCTGGGTCATTCAGGTGATCGGAGCACCCACCGGCGGCGGCCCGTCGGCGAACGCGCAGGCGCTCGCGATCTTTCTGGCTGGGCTGGTGGGCAGCGCCCTGCTGTGCGCCCTGATCGTCGTGCTCGCGCGGTCGCGTGAGAGCGCTATGCAGTTGGTCAGAGAAAAGACCGGTCAGTTGCGCCATCAGGCTTTGCACGACCCGCTCACCGGCCTGCCCAACCGCGTGCTGGCGCTCGATCGCGCCGAACAGATGCTCGCCCGCGCTCGCCGTAACAACCTGCCGGTGGCGGCGTTGTACCTGGACGTCGACGGCTTCAAGCAGATCAACGACACGTTCGGCCACCCCGCGGGCGACGAGCTGCTGCGGATCGTCGCCGAGCGTTTGGAAGGCGTGATCCGCGACGGCGACACCGCGGCGCGGCTGGGGGGCGACGAGTTCGTCGTGCTGGTGGAGGGCTCGACCTTGGACGCCGGACCAGAGCTGGTGGCCGAGCGGTTGCTCGAGGCGCTGCGCAAGCCATATGACCTGCAGGACACCGGCCGCCATCTGACCCTGTCGGCAAGTGTGGGACTGGCCTCCGGCCTGCACGAGGACGCCGACGAGCTGCTGCGTAAGGCCGACATCGCCCTGTACGAGGCCAAGGCCGCCGGACGAGACCGTTACGCCGTGTTCCAGTCACAAATGCGAACGGCTATTCAGGATCGCCTGGCAGTGCAGATGGACTTGGCGGACGCGCTCGACCGCGAGGAGCTGTTCCTGCAGTACCAACCGATCCTCGCCCTCAATCCCCAGCGTGTGATCGGCCTGGAGGCGCTGCTGCGCTGGCGCCACCCCACCCGTGGCCTGGTCTGCCCCGCGGATTTCATCCCAATCGCCGAGGAAACGGGCCTGATCGTGCCGATCGGGCGCTGGGTGCTCGAGCAGGCCTGTCATCAGGCAGCGCGCTGGCGGCAGACGGGCCTGGACATCACGATGTCGGTGAACGTGTCTGCCCGCCAGCTCGATGACGGCACGCTGATTGAGGAAGTGCGCAACGCTCTCACGGAGGCGGCGCTCGAGCCGAGCGCGTTGACATTGGAGGTCACCGAGACGACGCTGATGCGCGACCCCGAGGCCACGGGCAAGCTGCTGCACATGCTCAAGGCGCTTGGCGTTCGCATCGCCATCGACGACTTCGGCACGGGTTACAGCTCGCTCTCCTATCTACGCCAGCTGCCCGCGGACGAGCTGAAGATCGATCGCTCGTTCATCAGTGGGATCGCCGCCGACAAGCAGTCGGCATCACTGCTGCACACGTTCGTCCAGCTGGGCAAGGCGCTCGACATCGAAACCCTGGCCGAGGGCGTCGAGGAGCCCGCGCAGCTGGAGACGCTCAGGCGCGAACACTGCGACCACGCGCAGGGCTTCCTGTTCGCGCGTCCGCTCGACGTGGACGCCGTCGAGGACTTCGTTTCAGAGCACCGGCACGAGCGCACACCGGCGAGTCGCCCCATAGAAAAACCCCGCCGGAGCGGGGCCTTTCCTTAGCAGGTCGATAAGCCGGATTCTGTCGTTGAGCAGCCATCCATCTGAGCGGCCTACCTGGACCTCGGCGGGCACCTGCAAACGGTCCTGTTTGGCCTTGCATCGGGTGGGGTTTGCCCAGCCGCCGCGTCACCGCGACGCTGGTGCGCTCTTACCGCACCATTTCACCCTTGCCGGCCCGCCGTTCACGTGGGACGGCGGACGTAGGCGGTTTGTTTCTGTGGCACTTTCCCGCGGGTTTCCCCGGGTCGATCGCTCGACCACCCTGCCCTTTGATGTCCGGACTTTCCTCGAAGACCGACTGGCCTCCGCGGCTGCCTGACCTGCACCGTCAAGGTAGCGCGATCGGCACACGATGTGAAGACGTGGCAGGCCGGCGCCCACCCCAGACCACAGCCGTGCGCGTGCCGCCTACGGTCAGACGGTTCTAAGCAGACCGACGACCCGACCGAGCACCTTGACCTCCTTGCTGCGAATCGGCTCCATCGTCTCGTTCTCAGGCTGCAGGCGGATGTGGTCGGGCTCGCGGAAGAAGCGCTTGACGGTCGCCTCCTCGCCGAGCAGCGCGACCACCACCTCCCCATCGCGCGCGGTGTCCTGTGGATGCACGACCACATAGTCGCCCTCGAGGATTCCCGCGTCCTTCATCGAGTCGCCGCGAATGCGCAGCAGATATTCACCAGCCTCGCCGCCGGCGATGGTCGGCACCGACACGTACTCCTCGATGTTCTCCTCGGCGAGCATTGGCTGCCCAGCGGCCACCGAGCCAAGCAGCGGCATCCCTTCTGCGCGCACCATCCCTCGCACGCTGTCAACCGCGCTGCCCACAGCGCGATCGAGCAGCTCGATCGCACGCGGCTTGGACGGATCGCGGCGAAGCAGGCCGATCTTCTCCAGGTTCGCCAGGTGGGCGTGGACCGTCGAAGACGACGCGAGGCCGACCGCCTTGCCGATGTCGCGTACCGTCGGCGGGTAGCCGTACTTCGCGGAGTACCGCCGGATGAAGTCGAAGATCTCCTGCTGACGCTTGGTCAGATCCATGTCTGCGGGCCTCCCAGGGCGCGAGGATTGGGACCTATAACGAACATGTGTTCGCACTGTAGCGCCGGACGTGGACGGATGCAAGCTGCGCACGTTCGACGCGCTCGACCAGATCGGCGCGCGGCGAGACCCCAGGGCTATACTCGCGCACCCTGCGCCCGTGGCGGAATTGGTAGACGCGCAAGGTTGAGGGCCTTGTGGGGAGTTTTCCCCGTGGTGGTTCGAGTCCACTCGGGCGCATGCGGAAAGCCCTGTAAATCGGGGCTTTTCGGCGTTAAGGGTGTGTCGCTGCGGGCGCGAGGCAACTGTTCGGATTTGTGCCCATGGCACGTCCGAACAGTCCACACGAAGGAGACCTTCGGCGAGTTCTTCCCGCGCTGGCTGACTCGGCGCAAGCCCTATCTCGAGGAGGGCAGCTGGAGCGCGTATGAGCGCGACGGCCGCATACGGCTCCTGCCGGCGCTGGAGTCGGTCCCGCTCGGGGTGATGGAAGTCGAGCACGTTCGTCACCTGATGGACGTGATGACCGAAGGATGGAAGCCGGGGAGATCGCACCGAAGACGGTCAACAACACGCTGACCACGCTCGTCGTCTGCCTGAACGAAGCAAGTGATCGCTATCACTCGCGGCGGGATCGATCCACGGACTCGCGCCTACCTCGCACGCAAGGAAGCCGAAGGCAAGAGCCGCATCGAGGCTATGCGCTGCCTCAAGCGCCACCTCGCACGCAGGTGCTATCGGCTCCTCAGCGACGGGCCGAGATAAAACGGGCCTTTACTCGAGCCGTTGCCGGCTATTGGGCTGCCTGGAGATCACATAACTCATAGCTCCTGATCGGCAGAGAGCAGGCGCCTGCTCATCGTCCCAGAGGCACGCGCCGGCCTGGACGTGGGCGCTCCCATATGGGCGAAAGCGGCAATGCGAGATCCGCGCCGATGGTCGTCGTCGCGTAGTCGCGATGGGACACGAATCCAGAAGCATGGGGTAGCTCGCTACCAATCATGGATCGACGCAGATGGGAAACAAAAGGCGCCATCGCTGCAACCGCCGCGAGATCTCGATCTGGCTGAATAAGCCGTCTTTCCTCCGCTCGAAGAACGAAGTATGTGGACAACTTGACGCAGAGCGCTGGCAGTTGAGACTAGACGAGCGAACAATCCATATTGGCCATGCATATGTAAGGAGATAGGACGGAGGGCTGATCGATGTACGAATACGGGTCGTTTCCGCGAGCACGTCGGGACGGTCTGCTGTAAGAGGCGGTCGGTGAGGAGCTTCTCCTTTACGATCAAGAGAGCCATACCGCTCATTGTCTGAGTCCGATCGCTGCCTGCGTCTGGCGGCATTGCGACGGCGAACACGATCCGATTGGCCTTGCCCAGCTCGTCGGGGTCAGCGAGAACTTGGTTGGTGACGCGCTTCGCGAGCTGCGCGAGAAGGATCTACTCGTAGCCGAGCCCGAACTCATAGAGAGCACCATCCCCGGTGAATCTCGCCGGGAAGCAATCGTCCGAGCCGCGCGTTACGGTACCGCTGCTGCGGCCGGGTCGATGATCGTCTCCGCGACCGCCGCGACACCAGCGATGGCCAGCTCGGAAGAAAAAGAAGAAGTTGGATGTTGCGAATGCCTAGCCGCAAACAAAAAAGGATGTATTTGTGTAGTTGGAGGGCGTACCCCTAAAGGATGTAAAGAAACATGCGAAGCGGAAAAATTACCATCGTTTGCGTGGTATGCTAACCAGAAATGTAATGTTGCGAAAACAGAATGTGAAGTATGATTCGCAGGGTTCGACCTTGATGTGTCGAACTTTCGGGACGATGTGAGTGCGAGGGTGATATGCGTGATGGGCCGACGCACAAGCGGCGACTATGCCACTTCCTCGCAATTCCCGAACTACGCGACATGATCCGGGCGCATCGTGCCGAGCTGCTTGCGGAGACCGGCTGCGGCCCGCTGTGCGCCGCGATCCTGATCGGACAGACCGCTGGCGCCGAGCATTTCAAGAGCGACGCGCAGTTCGCCAGGGTCGCCGGCGTAGCCCCGATCCGGGCCTCCTCCGGCCGACACGATCGACACCGCCTCGACCGGGGCGGCGGCCGCCAGCCCAAATCGCGTCCTGCACGTGATCGCGATCACCCACGGCCGGGATCGCCCACAGACCCGCGCCTACCTCGCACGCAAGGAAGCCGAGGGCAAGAGCCGCATCGAAGCGATGCGCTGCCTTAAGCGCCACCTCGCACGCAGGTAACTATCGGCTGCTCAGCGAATGATCGAGATCAACGGACCTCCTGCCGAGCCGTTGCCGGCCGTGAACTGCACGGAGAGCATTTAGCTCATGGCCCCTGATACGCAGAGGGCAGGTGCCTGCTCATCGTCCCGGAGCGGGCACGAGCCGACGCAGATGGAAACAAGGTGGCCGTCTTAGCAGTCGCCGCGAGATAGCGATCTGGCTTGTATAGGCCGTCTTTCGCCCGTGCCGGGGTTA
Source organism: uncultured Solirubrobacteraceae bacterium (assembly GCA_963705235.1). Classification (GTDB taxonomy): domain Bacteria; phylum Actinomycetota; class Thermoleophilia; order Solirubrobacterales; family Solirubrobacteraceae; genus Palsa-744. The sequence goes on from OY970059.1 coordinate 134,854, forward strand.
GGCATGTGAGCCGCTTGACTTAGAGCGCTCGCAGTTGAGACTAGGTGGGCTAAGAACCCCTATACAGCCACGCACATGCGAGGAGATAGAATGGAAGGTTGATCAATGCGCGAACATGGGTCGTTACCACGAGCACGTCAGGATGGTCTGCTTGAAGAAGCGGTTGGTGAGGAGCTTCTCCTCTACGATCAAGAGAGCCACACCGCTCATTGCTTGAGCCCGATCGCTGCCTGGGTCTGGCGGCATTGTGATGGCGAGCACGACTTGGCTGAGCTTGCCGTACTCGCCGGGGTGAGCGACAGCTTGGTCGCCGACGCGCTACACGAGCTGCGCGAGAAGGATCTCCTCACTGCTGAGCCCCAACTCATGCAGAGCGCCGTCCCCGGTATCTCTCGCCGAGAAGCAATCGTCCGGGCCGCACGTTATGGCGCCGCCGCCGCTGCCGCACCGCTAATAGTATCCGCGACCGCCTCGACGCCAGCGATGGCAAGCTCGAACGAAGCCACCCCTTCCTGCAAAACGGCGGTCAATGATGAGGAAACGTGCTGCCTCTGCAATGACGGTATATCCGGCTGGAGCGGACTTAAAGACGCACTAGTTTGTCAAGACGCAACACATTGTGGAGGTGGAGGTCGCGGAGGCCAAAAAGACTTCAAAATTAAAGCCAACTGCTTTGGTACTGGCTGCAAAGTGTGAGTGGTCGGTCTAGTGACCCCGGACCGCTCTACGTTGTCACGCCACGGGTCACAGTGATACAGCAGCCTGTCCACGGTGCTCTACGCCCAGTTACGTTGCAAGTCTCGAACTATCCGCATGACCACAGTATCGTCTGATCTTGTCGCGATCTCGGCGGGTCCGCAATGAACGCGGAATGTTCCGACCGTTACTCCCAACTGGCGCGCAACTTTGCGCTCACGGCCGAGGTCGATGCGGTCACGGCTGAGGTCGTGAGTGCGTTTGGCCATGAGGGAATCGAGGTGCTTGTGCTCAAGGGCCCGGTGCTCGCGAGGTGGCTGTATCCGGGGGAGGTGCGTCCCTACGTTGACTCTGATCTGATGGTGGCGCCCAAGGATCGTGCACATGCGGTCGGCGTCCTTGAGCGGCTGGGGTTCGTGGAGCACGACCCGTGGATGCCATCGGCGCTATTCATGTCCACGTGGGCCACAGCGTTTTGCCGCCAGGACGACGGGACGGTGGATCTTCACTGTCAGCTGCCAGGGCTCGACGGCGACCCGGACGCGATCTGGGATCGCCTCGCCACGAGCACGGATCGATTGGTCGTCAGTGGGGTAGAGTTGCGTGTGCCCGATCGCGACTCGGTGCTGTTGCACGTGGCGTTGCACGCTGCGCATCACGTTTATGGCAAGCCGGTGGAGGATTTGCGGCGAGCGCTGGCGTGCGTTGAGGAGTCGGCGTGGTCGAGTGCGCTGGAGCTCGCGCGCGCACACGGTGGCGTCCCGGTGTTCGCGGCTGGTCTGCGGCTCCTGCCCGAGGGCAGGGATCTGGCCCGTAGGCTTGGTCTCAATGAGGTGCGATCGGTTCAGTACGAGATTCGGCGCGAGAACAACATGTTCGCCGAGGAGCTCTACGTACTGCTCTTCACCAAGACAAGAATCAGGCGGAAACTGGCGACGACTGCAAGGCATGTCTTTCCACGACCTACTTTCCTTCGGTGGTGGTCACCGCTGGCCCGGCGCGGCAAGCTCGGGCTAGCCGGCGTCTACCTTTGGCGCATGATCTGGGTTATCGGCCAGGCCCCACGGGCGATTCACACGTTGTGGCGCGTACAGCGAGCGAAAGGCGGGACATCAAAGCACGGCCCCGACGGGAGCAGGGATGCCGGCGAACGTCGCTAGTCGGAGACATCTCATGTGGACAGATCCCGGTCGGGTGGCGTCTGCGATGTCGCAGTACGCGGGCTGGTATAAGGAGCTGACGCGCTCTGTCAACTGGCTGCTTGCTGGGAGAGCAGCGCGCTGGCGGCTTGCTCGGCGTCTCCCCGTTCTCCCTCGAGCACCACAGCGTTGGTCGCGGCGTGCCGCACGGCTGCGAGTACTTGCTCTGGGCGTGAGCGTGCGGCGATCGAGTGCTCTAGAAGTTTGACGGCGCCCTCTCCGGCGGTGCGCGCGCTCAGTGCCCAGGCAGCTCCGGGGCGGTAGCTGGTGAACGCGATCACAGCGACGGGTAGGGGCCTGTCGCCAGCTCGCCCGCCGAGGCTCTCGACGGGCTGCTCGTCGGTCTCACGGGTGTCGTTGATGCGCACCGACAAAGGCTTTGGATAGGGGTGAACGAGCCCGTCGGCGTCAAGCACGGCGTACTCGTCAGACCAGTATTCAGCGCCCGCCTGCACAAGAGCGGCCACGAGCGTAGTCTTCCCTGCAAAGCTCCTCCCCGGAAGGACGATCGCGCGGTTTTCCACGCCGACGACTCCAGCATGGACGAAAACGTGGTCCGGGGCGTGCAGCGCGATGTACATGCGTAGCTCGGCGTCGAGGATGCCGAGCGCGAGCCGCAGATCAAACGGACCCGCGATTGACTGCTCGTCGCACACGACTCGCAGTAGCCCGTCATCGGTGTCCTTGACGAGCGCGAAACGGCCATGCTCGGGTGGGCTCGTCACCACGCGAGCGCGTGGGGGTAGAAAGTCGGAAACAGCTGCGAAGTGCTCGGGGTCAGCGGTTACCGCAACGGTCACGCCGAACGCCTCGACTGCCACCGATGCTGTGCTTTCACCAGCCACAGATGGGACCGTAGCGGGTGTACATTTGAACGATGAACGATGCGCTGGTGATCGCTCGGCTCTGTCTCGCCGCGGTATTCGTCGTCGCGGGAGTCGCAAAGCTCGCCGACCAGTCTGGCACACGGCAAGCACTGGCCAATTTCGACGTGCCGGTCCGCCTTATCGATCCACTCGTGCTGCTCCTGCCCCTTGCCGAGCTTGCGACGGGAACCGCGCTGGTGTTTCCGACAACGGCGCGCTGGGGAGCCGTTGGCAGCCTACTACTCCTCGCGTTGTTCGCCGCGGGCCTCACACGAGTACTGCGCCGCGGCGAGGCACCGGACTGCCACTGCTTCGGCCAACTGCATTCCAAGCCCGCGAGCTGGACGACGGTAGCCCGCAATCTTGCGCTGGCGCTACCAGCCGCATACGTCGTGCTCGCAGGCCCAGGCCCCTCGCTCACTTCATGGGCAACGGGCACCAACGCGACTGGCCTCTGGCTGATCGCGACCGGCGCACTCGCAGCACTTGCAACAACGACGTCCGTGCTTCTGTGGCGCGAGAACCGCCAGCTGCACGCAACCGGCGGTCAAACGACCGCCGCCGCGCCCCGCCAGATCGGAGCGCTAGCACCGCAGTTCTCAATGCCCTCCACAACGGGACACGCCGTCAGCCTCCAGGACCTCCTAGCCGACGACCGGGCCTGCATACTCACGTTCGTAAGCCCCGGCTGTGGACCCTGCCAGCAGCTACTTCCCGAACTTGCACGCTGGCACGACACGGTAACAGCGCGCCTCGGCCTAACCTTGGTAACCCCGGGGGAGGCGACGGAAGCCGAGCAGCTCGCGCGTGAGCACGCGCTCACCGACGTGCTCATCGACGAGCAAGCGGCCATCATGCACGCATACGGAGTATGGGGCACTCCCTCCGCCATCCTCGTCGCATCAGACGGCACCGTGCGCAGCACGCCCGTCGCCGGCCACGTCGCGATCGAAGCGCTCATACGCCTCGCACTACAGGACGAGACACGACTGACCCCCGCCAGCAGATAACGAGTTCCTCGCAATTTGCGAGCTTCGGTTGATCGTCTCCGCGACCGCCGCGACGCCAGCGATGGCCAGCTCGGGAGGATCAGCTGTGTGTGTATCCGAAAAAGGGCGCTAATTGCTGCGTAAGCGAAGACGAACCAAATACTTGTCACTCAATGAGATCGGAGGAATGCGTCATTTTCTGTTCCAGTCGCGGAGGGTTCAAGTTCATGAAAGCTGAATCCCGGTGCGAATTAGTTGCATGAAGCCTGCTAGCGATGCAGCTCGGCCGCTGGACCATGGTACCTCGAAAATGCCGGCGCCGCACTACGGGATTGCCGCCCTCTAGGCTTGCCCTCACCACTCCGATGCGTTGTGCCCTGCCACGCCCAGAATTTTCATTAAGTGATTTCCTGTTGTAGTGATCTCGGGTAGGTCTGCGGCGCAGCGTGCGGGGGATGCCTGCTCAGGCGGCCCGGAGGGGCAATCTCGGCACGGTAGAGCTTGAGGAGGTTGTTGTCGCTGCAATCAACTGCCACTCGGCGCGGCCGGCGGCTAGCCCACGCCGGTGGAAGCGGGTGATCCGCGGTGAAATTGGCGTTGGCGAACACGGGCTCGATCATCAGTTGGCGGCGGCGGTAGAGCGCCTTGCCCTCCGAGGTCTTTGAGTAACCGGTCAATCCGTCTGGCTTGGGGCCCCTTATCTTGGAGTCAGCTCCCGCGGCTTGGTTCGATGTGAGAAGCTCGTTGGCACGATCGAGTTGATGCCATCGTGTTTGAGCGCGGTGATCTGCGGCGAACTCCATAAGCCGCCGTCTGCGAGTACCGACGCAGATGGGAAACAACGGCGCCATCTCTGCAAATGGTCGCGCGATAGCGATCTGGCTTGAATAGGCCACCTTCCTCGATGTCTAGGATGAAGTATGTGGCCGACTTGACGCAGAGTGCGCGCCGTCGAAGACTAGACGAGCGAAGGAATCCATATGTAGCCACCCACATGTAAGGAGACGGGACGGAGGTTGATCGAATGCGCGAACACAGATCGTTTCCACGAGCACGCGAAGATGGTCTGCATGTAGAGGAACTCGGCGAGGAGCTTCTCCTCTACGATCGAGACAGCCACACCGCTCATTGCCTGAGCCCGATCGCAGCATGCGTCTGGCGCCATTGCGATGGCGAGCGCGACGTGGCTGAACTTTCCGAGTTCACCGGAGTAAGCGAGAACATAGTTGCCGATGCGCTCCGCCAGCTGCGCGCAAAGGATCTGGTGGACGCCGAACCCCTACGCATCGTGAGCACCGCCCCCGGTGTCTCTCGCCGGGAAGCGATCGGCCGGGTTGCGCGTTACGGTGCCGCCGTCGCAGCCGCACCGCTGATCGTCTCGGCGACCGCCGCGACGCCAGCGATGGCCAGCTCGGGGGAAGAAATAGCAGGCTGTAGATCAGGCACCGGCAATTGCTGCAAGTGCACGACTGAATGTTACAGTGCGCCAGCGAGTGTAGAGGACTGCAAAAAAGAATGCGCAAAAAACGGGGAAGGATACTCCGGCTGGGGCCCAAATCGGGAATGCATAAAATAGAATGCCGGATGGATTCCGCGACATAGCTTGGATAGATAGTGCCTACCGAGGCGCTCGCGCGTAAGCACGCCCTGACTGACGTGCTCATCGACGAGCAACGTCATGCACGCATACGGCGTCTCAGGGGCTCCCTCCGCCATCCTTGTTGCGCCGGACGGTGCGCTGCGCGCCCGTCGTCGGCCCACATCGGCAATCGAATCCCTCATACGCCTCGCGCTACGGAACGAGACGCAGCCAGCTCCCGCCCGCGGCTGACCACAACACGCCCTTCGCCCCGCGCAGCAATGTCCGGCGGCGACAAACGGGACGCGCTGCCGTACACGATGCCCGTCCGCAAGACGACCAAGGACGTTGGGAGGGTGGACTGCAATGGCAAGCCATTCGATCACACGACCGTCTCGCGCAGCTGACACAAGGGCGATCCTGCAGGACGCCGACTGCGCGACGAGCCACTGCACGCGCCGCACCACACCGTCGCGGCGTGGCAGGCGGCAGCTCCCTCAAGCATGTGCAGGACCAACTCGGGCACGGTGACGTCCGCACGACCAGGGCTACCACAGGCACCTGGAACGCCACGTAAGCTAGCTAAGTCCGAGCGCGGGTTCGGCCGAGCTCGGCGCTCGGAGCGCGTACGCCGGCCTTCTCTGCTGCCGCACTCCGCTTCTCCGGTCCGTGGCGAAGGCGATCGCCAACGTCCTCGACGACCGAGTTGAGGTCCGCCATCGCGCGCCGGGCGATCTTTGACTTCCCCCCAGTGCCACTCGTAGCACGGGTCACCTGCTTGGCGATCTTCTTGCGGACGCCTCGCGCCCTCAGGCTCTTGAATAGGTTTGTTTCACTCTTAGCCATTTGTTTCTCCTCAATATTCGATCCTTCTCACCACGCCGGTGTCCGGATTCACAACCAATTAATCGGTGCGTTCATTGATCGCCAGTGCCTCGTCTTGGCCGCTGTCGCTCGCATCCGGGTCTATCGCACGTGCCTGCGCATGCTGATCGCGGGCAGATTCGGTGAGATGCTCGGCCTCGACGGCCTGTCGCTCTGCCGCGGCACGACCCTGCCGCGCCTGGGCGGCGCGCTCGTCCGCTTCAGCCTGAGCAAGCTTGGCTTCAGCAGCCCGCTCGTCAGCTGAGGCGCGGGCGCTCTCCGCTTGGATCGAACGGCTCCTGGCCTCCTGGCGCCGCTCGCCCGCCTGCTCACGACGACGTTCGTTACGCCTGCGGCTCGCGGCGCGAGCGACGAGGGCAATGAGCATTAGCACCACCACGGCGCCAACAGCAATTATGATGATCGTCCCGGTGCTCATGGTTTCCTCCTAAGCTCGATCTGCTGGGTTCTGCGACCTCCGGGCTGATGCGAAAACATCTAGCCCCGTGGCAAACCAAAGCGTCGCAGCACGACTCGCGTTCTCGCGGCCACTGCTTTAGTCGCTACCCCTGCCAGCGGCCTACAAACCACTGCACACGAAGCCGCCCGTGGACGGCGGTCGCACTGTCACCTCGTGTCTCACGAGGTGAGCAGATCTAGGAAGGCGCGTGGTGAGAACACGGGGATCTCCTCCGCGAGAGCGAGAAGATCTTTGTCACCCGATACCAGAATCGCGCGATGCTCTGACGCAAGGGCAATCAGATAGTCATCATCCGGATCGCGCGAGCACACCGGCGGGCGAGTATCCGGATTGTCGACGACGCTGGCATTGTTGGCGACCCAGCGCATGAGGTCATTTGCACCTGACTCGCTGATATGTAGCCGAAGCTTGGGATAGGCGAGCGCTCGCTGAAGCTCGCCCAGCAGCGCAGGAGAAGCGATGAGCTCGAACTCACCACTGGCTAGCGACCGTAGTGCGTCAGCCGGTGCGCCTCGTGGCGAGAGCGCACCGGAAATGATCACATTGGGGTCGAAAACCGCCCGCACTCGTCAGCGCCGACGACCTCGCGTCTGGTGCTGTGCCTCGACGGCAAGCGCAGTGGCGTCGCGCTCGGGGAGGTCGTTGCGTTGCCATAGGCGCTCGAGTAGGTCGAGCCCCAGATCACGACGCAGCGACTCCTCGATTACCTGGCTGTCACCACGGCCCGTACGAGCCGCGCGCAGCTTGACCGCCTTCATTACCGACTCGTCGATCGTGAGCGTGGTACGAACCTTTGACATCATCACAGCACTTTAGCATCAAGATGCAGTGGACTTACCCTTGCGAGCAGCGACAAGCGCCGCGACCCCAGCGACCAAGCCAAGTGCGCCGAGGATCAGCGCTGTGATGCCGAGACCTTTGCTCGCTGAGTTGTCGGTCGATTTCGCGGCGCCCGGCGCCAGGGCAGACGAAGACGAGCGCTCGGCGGCCTGCCCCGCACGCGGCCCCGCCTCCTCGCCCGCGACATCCTCGATGACACCGCCCTTGGCCGTGATGTTGATCCTCGGCGCCGGGTGTTCGGCTTCGAGCGAGGGCTCGATCCAGCGGGCGATCTGACCGTTGCTGTAGGTCTGCACGGTCCTGAACTCAAGCGCCTTGCCCGCCGCGTCTTCCGGGATCGCCAGCGACAGCGGAAAGTCGATGAACTGCCCGTTGCTGACCTTGCCCAGTGGCCCGATCCAGGTCCACACGATCTGTGAGACCTCGCTGTCGACCGGACCGTCGTCGGTCTGGATCGGTTTGGCGAGCTTGCTTTCGATTACCTTCGCCGACCAGCCGGCCACATTTTCATAGTCCGCCCCGACGAAGCCGGGCGGAAACAGCACGGCGACCTTCCTGATGTAGGCGCCTTCCTCCTCGCTGGGCACACGCATGTCGAGTGTGGCGAACGCTCCTGCCGGCACGGTGTTCGGATGCAGGCTGATGTGTGCCTGCGCACTGGCGGGCGCCAACAGTGCGCCAATCGTGAGCAGGCCTGCGAGCTTCTTCGCTTTCATATTCTCGTTCCTCCGGGAGAGCTGGTTGCGAGACACGGTCGCTGCCCTAAGCAGCGCGAATGGATAAATCGCCGAGCTAAGTCGGCTGCGGCGCGACGGCCTCATCGGATCGGCACCTTCACGACGCGGCTGTCCTGTTCGAATTCGGAGACGCGGTCGTTGATTTCGATGCTCCACGTCCCGCCCGGGCTGAGCACGACAGAGTTCAGCGTGTAATGCCCAGGACCGGAGAGGTTCGCCTTCAGCGCCAGCGGGCCGATCCCCTTAGCAGGAAGCTTCGCCGTCGCCGTCAGTTCCTTGGTGCCCGTGAACTGCGCACCCGTTTTGGCGTCGATCAGATACAGATGGATCGTGTTCAGGCCGACTTTGGCCGGCTCGACGGTCATCTCAAGCTCCGCCGAGCCGATCGTCGTGTTGATCGAGAACGGCCCGGTCGCGGCGTCGATCGGAGGCACGTAGCCGACCAGCGCTGCCGTCACGCCGAACACGCACAGCATCAACGCGAACTCGCCGCGCATCGTGCGGCGCGCCAGCGCCCCCACCCCACCCGGCGACCGGCCGTCCCCAACGATCCGCCCGAGCATCGGGATCACTCGGTCTCGATTGATCCAGCCAAGCGCGATCAGGCCACCCAGCAGCATCACCTTGACGATGATCAGGGCGCCGTAGGTCGTGTGGAACAAGCCGTGCACGCTGCGAACGTCGATGTACGCCTGCACCACGCCGGTCACGGCGATCACTACGACCGAGCCGAGCGCTAGCGGGGAGAAGCGCACGAGCGTCGCCAGCAAGAGCCGACTTCGCTCACCGCCTTCAAGCTGACGCGTCGCGCCGGGCAGCGCGATCAGCAGGCACGCGATCCCGCCGACCCACAGACTCCCCGCGAGGACATGCAGCGCGTCAGCGGGAAAGAACACCGCCACCGGGCTCTCGCTGCTCGCGTGACCAGCCAGTGCTGGTGTGATCGCCAGGTAGCCGGCGCCGAGCGCCAGCAGCACGAGCAGCGCAGCAGGAGGTCGCGGGGTTAGCGTGAGCGCAGCATCGGCCTCATCCGAGCTCGCCTGCAGGACGCCGATCGCGTCCCGGTGCATCGCCTTCGTTGCCAACAGCAGCAGACCGAGCGCCAGCCACACGATCGCTCGGGCTCCCCACACCTCGCCGAAGCGGGTTTCGAGGGTGCTCGCGATGACCGACCCCTTCAGCGAGCCCCACAGCGAGAGACCCGCCGCGCTTGCACCCTGGAGCAGCACCCCGAGCACACTCACGATCACGCCGAGGGCGATCGCGAAGGCAAACAGCTTGCCCAGGCGCGAGGCAAACGTGCGGGAGGCCAGTTGCCAGCGTGGCTCCCCGCCGGCGACCCCCGAGAGGACCGGCAACCACACGCACAACAGAAATGCCAGCCCGCCGACCATCAACGCGAGCGTCAGGTAGTTCAAAGCGCGAACCACGCCGAACGCAACCCTTGTGATCTCGCCGCTCTCGCCCTTGTCGATCAGGCTGGCGACGGTGAACTTCGGGGCGGCTCCGGCGTGACCGAGGTTGAACACCAGGCCGCCATAGACGATGTGGGTGTCCGCTGAGGTCACCCGATAGGTGGCGGTGTAGGTGCCATCCGGCAGATGCGCCTTCAATCCGACGCCCATCCAGCGCGAGTTGCCGTTCGGGTGTGTGATCTTCAGGTCGTCGACCTCGTTGCCACGCGCGTCGTATACGCGGACCGCGCCGAGCGTCCCGCCGACGTGCTCGCCGAACTTGAAGATCACTTCCTTCGGCTGAACCTGAACCGTCGAGCCCGACAGCGGTGAGGTGCCCAGCAACTGAGCGTGCGCCCACGCGGCCGGGGCGCTCGCCAGCGCGCCCGCCAACGCGAGCACAAAGCTCAGCAGGAATCTGTTTCGTGGCCACCGACCGAACATCAAGGCTCCTCGCACACGTACCTGGACGAAGACAGCCGAGGACCGCCGTGCCGGCGCTCAGCGCCAAGCCGGCAGCTCTCGGCAGCGAGCAGCCCGAACCCCAGCTAAGCCGAGGGCAGAAGGAGCTAGCTCGCCAGGAAGAGACGAGGCGGTGGACGCACGGCCAGCGAACGCGCGAGCAGATCGCTGCCACGCACGATCGCCAGGATGACGCGACGCCGTGAGGATGCCGTGGAGGATGTCGGCCGCGGAAACCGCAGGCGCTCAGGGCTGCGCAGCGCGAGCAGCACGCGCTCGCCGGGGTAGCGTCGCGCGAGTAGCGGGACCGCTACAACCGCTACCGGCAGCAGGCACAGGAGAGCGTGGAGCACGACCCAGCAAACACTACTCCGCGTGCCGCGACCGCCGGCGTCAGGCCGTCACGGGCCCTGGGCGCAGCACGTCGGGGTCGTGGCCCGGCACGACGCTCAGGCCGGCGTCACGCAGCCCGCGCAGGCGCTCCGCCGAGCGCCCCTGCTCCTCGTGATCGTCACCGTAGACCGGGAACTTGTGATCGTCCAAGCCGGTCGCGAAGTACGCCACGTCTGCACCCAGCACGAGGTTCCCGACGCGAACCGACTGGTGTCCGGGCGTGTGTCCGGGCGTGTGCAGCAGCTCTACGCTGCCATCGCCGAGGAGATCGTGATCGCCGTCGACGAGCACGACCTGGCGGTCGTCGTCGGTGTAGTCGAGTGGGAAGAAGAAGTTGCGCTCGACTGCCGCGCGGTCATGGCCGGCCTGCCATTCGCTGCGCTGGAGCACGACTGGAACTGACGTCGGGATCAGCGCCAGGCCGCCGGCGTGGTCGTAGTGCAGGTGCGTCAGCACGACCTTGGTGAGGGACGCGACCTCGATCTGGTCGGCGACGCTCTGCTCCTGCTCGAGCGTGAAGATCGCAAACGGCTCCCCCCGGGCGTAGTAGGCGGCTGGGTCGCGCGCGGCGGCCGGGTGCAGTCCCGTGTCGAGGAGAATCCGCTCGCTCGCGGTCTCGATCAGGTACGCGGGCACCGGAAAGCGGATCGGTCGCTCCGGGTCCTCGTCACCCACGCGCAGAATCCCAGCTGGCGCGGTCAGCCAGCCGACGTTCAGCATCTCCACACTCACGCCATGGTCGATGCTCCCACGCGTCTGCGTACTCTCCGGCATCTCCGACATCACAACCTCCAGCTCGACGGCTTGCGCCAAGCCTACGCTCACACCGAGTACGGATCGCGACCAATCGAATACGATTTGCGACAATGCGTGTCGGTATCGTCGTCTTGCCCGGCTGCTTTGACTCGGGCCTAGCCGCCTTGCTCGACGTCCTGCGCGCCGCCGAGGCGCTTCGCCCCCAGGTGGATGACGCGATCGACCCGATCGAGGTCGTATTGATCGGTGACGCCCCCCGCATGGTCTCCGCCGCCGGCTTCTCGATCGCCGTCGATCGACGGGTGGGAGAGGACTCGGCGAGTGACGGCCTGGACGTTCTCACGATCACCGGCCTCGGCGTGGGGACGCCGGCGAGCCTGCAGGATGCACTGGCCAGCCGGCCGTTGCGAGACCTGCGCAGATGGCTGGTCGACTGCGATGAGGCCCTGCCCATGGCTGCGGCGTGCGCCGGCACGTTCGTGCTCGCCGAGGCTGGACTGCTCGACGGTCATACCGCCACCACCAGTTGGTGGCTCGCGGGAGAGTTCCTCAGGCGCTACCCAAACGTCGAGCTCGACATGACGCGTATGGTGATCCACAGCGGTGCTGTCACGACCGCCGGGGCGGCGTTCGCCCACATCGATCTCGCGATGAGCCTCGCCTCGCGCGCAAGCCCTCGCCTAGCCGACACGGTCGCCCGCTTCATGCTCGTCGACAAGCGCCCCGCACTCAGCGTCGAGGCCGCGATCGGCCACCTCGCCGACGCCGACACGCTCGTCACCGAGTTCGAGCAGTGGGTGCGAGCCCACCTTGACCAGGAACATCTGCACATCGCGGCGGCGGCGAATGCGCTCGGGACAACTCGGCGCACGCTCGAGCGCCGGACGCGCGCGCGCACCGGACAGACCCCGCACAGCCTCATCCAGCGCCTGCGCGTGGAGCGCGCCCGCCACCTGCGGCGCACCACCGGGATGAGCTTCGAGCAGATCGCGCCGCTGGTCGGCTACAGGAACGCGTCCACACTGCGCGCGCTGCTGCGCCGAGCGGGGTGAGCGCGAGTCAGCTCAGCGCCATTCCTGGCGCCACGTCAACCTGCACGAGTCGCGGCCCGTCGGCGCCCAGCGCATCCTGTAGCGCCGCTCGTAGCTGATCGTCACCGGCAACCGTACGGGACGGGACGCCGTAGCTGGCGGCAGTTGCGGCGACGTCCAGGCGCGGCAGGTCCATCCCCGGCGCGCCGAGCACGTTCTCGAGCGTCGAGAACCACTTCAGGATCGAGTACTCGCCGTTGCGTAGCACCAGGAACTTGACCGGGATGGAGTAGGCGCTCGCGGTCCAGAACGCCGTGATCGCGTATTGCGCCGAGCCCTCGCCGAGCACGCACACGACCTGGCGCGCCGGCTGCGCGAGCTGCACACCGAGCGCCGCCGCTAGCCCAAAGCCGAGTCCACCGCCGGCGCTGAAGTAATAGGAGCCCGGACGCGACAGCCGCAGCTGGTTGCGCAGCGACTGTGTGCTCGACGGCGACTCGAGCACGGCGATGCCATCCTCGGGGAACAAGTCGGCGAGCACCGCCAGCACCGCTCCCGCAGCCGGCGGGTCAGCAGCCTCGGGCACCTCGGCTGCGCCGCGTACGGGCGGAGCCGCGCGATCGGAGGGCTCATCCAGGGCCGCTGCCAGCGCGCGCAGCGTCAGCGCGACATCGGCCACGATCGCATCGCCCATGGGCGCCCGTGCGGCCTCGTCGGCGTCGCTGGTGATCGCGACCAGCTCTGTGCCATCCGCCAGCAACGCACCGGGGACGTTTGGGTAGTAGGGAAACACCGACGACCCGGCGACCAGCACCAGGTCGTGATCAGCGAGCACTTCCGCCAGCGGCGCGACGGCTGGCGGCAGGATCCCCTGAAACGCGGGGTGATTCTCGGGAAAGCCGATACGACCGCCGCCGGTGGCCGGCGAGGCCCACACCGCTAGGCGCTGGCTCTCCACTAGCTGGATCGCCGCGTCCCACCCGCCGGAGGCGTCGATGTCTGGGCCGGCCACGAACACCGGGTTGCGCGCCGAGCGCAGCCGCTGCGCGAGCGCCGCGATCGCCTCCTGCGCAGGTCGCACCGGCCCGCCCACGCGGCGCGCGATCTGGCGCTCGAAGTCCACCGGCTCGACGTCCGCCGTCCAGTCGTCCATCGGGATCGACACGAGCGCCGGGCCGGCCGGCGGCAGCGCGGCGTGGTGGATCGCCTGCGCGAGCGCGAGCGGCACGTCAGCTGCGCGCGGCGGCTCGAACCCCCACTTGACGAACGGCTTGGGGACCTCCACCGCGTCGCGGTTGGTCAGGTTCGCCTGCAGCGTGATCAGCGAGCGCGCTTGCTGTCCCGCGGTGACCAGCAGCGGGGCCTTGTTGGCGCGCGCGTTAAAGATCGCGCCGACACCGTTGCCAAGGCCCGGTGCGGTGTGCAGGTTGACGTGCGCGACCGAACCGCTCGCCTGGGCGAAGCCATCGGCCATCCCCACGGCGACCCCCTCGTGCAGCCCCAGCACGTAGCGGAAGTCCTCGGGCAGCGGGCCCAGCATCGCCAGCTCCGTCGACCCGGGGTTGCCGAAGATCGTCGTCATGCCGTGACGGCGGAATAGCTCGAAGCTCGCTTCTCTTACCGTCGTCATCTGCGCCCTTCGTGCGAGGGGTGAGCGATGGGGCTCGAACCCACGACCGCCTGGACCACAACCAGGAGCTCTACCAACTGAGCTACGCCCACCACGGGAATGCGCCCCGAAGTCTAGCGTCGCTTCAGGCCTGAGTCCCGCCGTCCGTCGCGAGCGCCTGTTCGGCCAGCGCGAGGCTCTCGCTCGGCGCGAGGCTGGGCGAGCCGGCGGCGGCTGTCCGCCACGCGTCGAGCAACCCGACCGGGTCGGGGCCGAGCAGCGCGGCGATCTGCACGCCGAGCGAGAACGCATCGCCTAGCGGGCCCGGAGCGACAGCGGCCTTCGCCGCGGCAGCCTTCTGCGCCTCACCCGCGGCCGCCAAGACCCGGTCGGTCACGTTCTCGCCGTCACGCTCTGCCGTGCGCCAGCCACGCCCCATTGTCAGCTGATCAAGCGTCAGCTCGGGACCCTCCAGGATGGTCAGTTTCGCCTGGTTGATGTTCCACTTGCGTTCTTCGATCTCGATGAACTCGCCGCGCACCCATGGGTCGACGATTGCCGCCAGCTCCTGCTCGGACAGGTTGAAGTGGCACACGTTGTGCGGGAACTGGCGCAGCTCCAGGTGGTACATCGGCCACAGGCTCGCACGTCTTCGCCGTCGAGGTCCGCCTCCTCCTACTCCGCCGCGCGCGTGCTGGTGCTCGCCGCGGCGTCGCCCAGGCGCTCGCGCATGACCTCGACCGCTTGCGGATTGGAGTCGATCAGCACGTAGTGGCGCCCGAGCTGGGCCGCCACTGCGCCGAGCGTGCCGCTGCCGGCGAAGAAGTCCAGGCACCAGTCGCCCGGCCGGCGTCGACGCCTGCACGATGCGACGCAGATCACCTTCGGGCTTCTGCGTCGGGTAGCCGGTCTTCTCACGGCCGTTGGTCGGCACGATCGTGTGCCACCACACGTCCGTCGGCAGCTTGCCTCTGGCCGCCTTCTCGGCGGTGACCAGGCCGGGAGCCATGTACGGCTCGCGGTCGACCTCCTCGGCGTCGAAGTGGTAGGCCTCCGGGTCCTTGACGTACACGAGGATCGTGTCGTGCTTGGCGGGCCAGCGGCGCTTGCGTGCGCGCCCCGTAGTCGTAGGCCCAGACGATCTCGTTGAGAAAGCACTCGCGCCCGAAGATCTCATCGAGCAGCAGCTTGCAGTAGTGAGCCTCGCGGTAGTCGATGTGGAAGTACAGCGTCCCCTCGACGCTCAAGCAGCCGGTGTGCTTCGCGCAGCCGCGGCTGCAAGGAACGTCAGGTAGTCCTCGAACGCGTCGCCATAGCTGGACTCGCGGAGTAGTCGGGTGGCGTAGCGCCGGCCCTGAAAGCCGGTGCGCTCGCCCTCTGGGTCCGCTGCCGTGCGCAGCGTCTTGCGTGTTTGCGCGCGCCCGGTGTTGAACGGCGGGTCGATGTAGATCAGCTGGAACGACCCGGACGCGAACTCGGGCAGCAGCCGCATGTTCTCGCCGAGCAGGATCTGATCGACCGCCGGAGCGTGGCCAGCGCGCGCCATACGACGGAGACTATGTTCGTGCGCCGATGGAGCCGGTCAACTCGACCCATTGGTAGTCGCCTCCACACAGCGCCCGCCAGGCTGCCGGGGCCGCGATCCGCAGGGTGGGTGTCGGTCGCTCTTGCCCGGGCGTCAGAACGACCGCGTCGAGCACCGCCGAGCCGCCCTCGCCGGGCCTCAGGCTGAAGCCGCCGCTGCGGATCACGCTCAGCCGATGCGTGCCCGCGGTCAGCTTGACGGGGATCGGCGGGACGGTGTTGGGGACGAGTGAGTTGCCGCTCAGCGCTCCGGCGATCGTGCTCAGCCGGCGAGCGTCCACGTCGACCCTCACCGCCGGCATCAGTTGGCCCTGCACCCACAGGTTCCATACGCCCGCGCTCGGTAGCACGAAGCCGGCCGTGAGCCGCCCCGGCGTTCGCATCACGACACCACCGCGCTGGTGCCCCCAGCCACGCGGGTGTACGGCGCGCGCGAGTGACACCTCGACGGTCGCGGGAGCCTCAGCTGCGATCAGCCGGGCGCCTCGCGTTCGCGCGTGTCCGGCGAGCACGCCGATGCGGGCGCATTGCCGCGACGGCGAGCCGGACAAAGCCACGTGCTCGACGATCGGCGGGGCGTGCGCTCGCCGTTCCCACACTCGGTAGTAGGAGCCCTGCCACAGCAGCCGGTATGCCGATGACGGGCGGACCGCGCCGGGTTCGCGGCGGGTGACGATCAGCGGGTAGGCGCGTAGCGCGCCCGGAGCCATCCGGTTCAGGTCGACGGGGTCGCCGTAACCGCCCGCCGCGCGGGCCAGCGCCGCGGGCGGGTAGACGAAGTTCGGCCCACCGATGTCGAGGTCGCGCAACTCGTACATCGCGTATTCGTCGAAGTCGGTGAACAGCGTCGGGCCCCTGCCCGCGAAACGTGAGTTCAGCGAGGCCAGCTCGTGGTAGCGCGCGGTCGGCGCGAGGTTCGAGCTGTGATAGAGCAGCGCGTCGGAGACCAGCACGCCGGCGACGATCGCCAGCGACAGCGCCGCCGCCAACCAATGCCAGGCCGCCCGGCGCCGTGGTGCCGCCAGGGCCGCCACCCCGCCCCACGCCAGCAGCATCGACCAGCGGCGAGGTCAGCACCAGCGTCTTCGCGTCGGCCCACGTGGAGACAGCCTCGGTGACAGCCAGCGACGCGAGCAGCGTCAACGCGATCCAAGCGGCGAGGGCGTGGGCACGAATGCGCAGCAGCTGCACGGCGCCCAGTACGGCCGCGGCGAGCACGAGCGCGACCAACACGTGCGTCAACCTCAGCGCACCGCCTGCCGGTGCGAGCTTGTAGCTGCCCCGCAGCCACACTCCCAGAATCTGGATCGCCCGCAGCGGACTGTGCAGGTTGCCGGCGTTGCCGGTCGAGGCGATGCCTTCGGCGACGCGCAGGGACGCCTGCAGGTGAGCCCATGTCGGCCACGCGGCAAGCACCAACGTCAGCGCGGCGACGAGCACCAGCGCCAGCGCATCACGAGCACGCGCACGGCGCGCGCGCAGCTCGCGTGCGAGCACGACCGCCAGCACCAGCACAGGTGCCAGCGCCCACGCGCCGAAGGCCACCCCCAGCGCGGACAGCCCGGCGGCAAGCACGAGCGCGAACGGGATTGCGCGGTTGCGGACTCGCCGACAGCCAGCGGCGATGCGCCACGACCAGGCAGCCGAGCGTGAGGAGCATGCTCAGCGCGCTGATCTCCTTGATCGAGCCGAGCAGCTCGTACGCGTAAACGAGTGCGGGCACGGTCGCGGTCAGCGCCGCCGGTGCCGCCCAGACGCTGCTCAGGCGCATACGTCTTGCGAGCATCCAAGCCGGCCCGACGGCGGTAGCCAGCATGAACGCGTTGAACGGCTGGAAGGCCCAGATCAGCGGTAGGCCGAGCAGGAACGCGCTGGCGCCGAACAGCGTGTCGGCGCCCGACGGGTAGCTGCTGTTGTAGTAGTCGTTGACGAATTGGCCGTAGGAGTTGCGCAGGTCCAGGTGCGCGTAGTGCTGGCCGTGGTGCATCAGGTAGTCCGCTCCGAGCATGTGCACCGCCGAGTCCGACAGCGCCATGAACGAGGAGAAGCTGGGTCGCCCGGCGAGCAGCACCGGAGCCAGAGCGATCGCATACGCGAGCACCGACACGATCGGCGCGGCCGGGCGCCGCCGGCAGCGCCCGATCAGCTCTCGCAGGCGTCCCCGTCCCAGCGCCAAGCCGAACAGCGCCACGGCCGCGAGTAGGAACGGCGTGGCCGGCGCGAGCGGGTACACATACGTGCTCAGCTGCGAGACGGCGATCAGCCCCGCCGCTCCGACACTGACCAGCAGCGGCGCCGGCAGGAACCGGCCGCTGAGCCGATCGACGAGCAAGCCGCTGCCGAGGCACATCGCCGCGAGCACGCACGGATAGAGCAGCGCCGTGGCTAGGAACACCGGCGCGATGGTAGAGCGCGACCGCTGCCGCCTGCGCTGTTGACGCGAGACCTGCGCGTGAGCGAGCGTCGCGCGAATGCCCCCGGCTGGATTCGAACCAGCGACCCTCGGATTAGAAGTCCGATGCTCTATCCAGCTGAGCTACGGGGGCGGGACGACGCATCCCATAGTTTGCCGCGATCGACGCGCGCCGACCGGGCCCATCGTGGCACGTCGCCAGGATCGATCTCGACGGGACCGCCGGGCGCCCGAACGTGCCGATCGCCACCACTTACACGCGCTTGAGAGAAAATCTGTAAAAGTTCCTGCCATGAGTTCGGTGGAGAGCGACGAGGAGGAGGATCTCACCCGCAAGCAGCGCCGCGAGCAGGCGCGCGCTGAGCGCAAGGCGATGGAGGAGGCCGAGGCCGCCGGTGCCGCTCGCAAAAAACGCCTGACCCAGCTCGGCGTGGTGATCGCGGCTGTGGTGGTCGTGGTCGTCGTGATCCTGATCGCCACAGGTGGCGGCAGCTCCAAACCGCCTGCGCCGAAAAGCACGCAGGCCTCCCAGACGACAGCAGACGTCAACAAGCTGGTCGGCGGCATCCCTCAGAACGGCAACACGCTCGGCAGCCCCACGGCACCGGTGACGCTCCAGTACTTCGGCGATCTGGAGTGCCCGATCTGCAAGGACTTTACGCTCGGCGCGCTGCCTCCGATCATTCAGAAGTGGGTGCGAGAAGGCAAGCTGAAGATCGAATACCGCGCGCTGGAGACGGCCACGCGCGAACCTGAAGTGTTCAAAACACAGCAGATCGCGGCACTGGCGGCGGGCAAGCAGAACAAGATGTGGAACTTCCTGGAGACCTTCTACCGCGAGCAGGGAGAAGAGGACTCGGGCTACGTCACCGAAAACTACCTCCAGGGCATCGCCAGCCAGATCCCCGGGCTCAACCTCACCAAATGGACCAGCGATCGTGGTGACGCAGCGCTGTTGAGCCAGGTCGAAAGCGACGGCCAGGCAGCCAACAACAACGGCTTCACCGGCACGCCGTCGTTTCTGATCGGCAAGACCGGCGGACCAGCAACCAAGCTCACGTACAGCTCGTTGACAGACCCGACGGTGTTCAACGAAGCGATCGAAAAGCAGCTGCAGGGATAGGGCCCCGGATGAGCGCCAAGTCCCTGAGGATCACGCTAATCGTCCTCACGGCTATTGGTGTGTGCTTGGCCGCCTACCTCACCTATCTTCACTACTCCGGCACCACGCCGCCCTGCTCGATCAAGGGCAACCCGTGCAGCCAGGTTCAGAAATCACGCTACTCCGAGCTGGTCGGCGTCCCGGTCGCCTTGATCGGCCTGCTCGGCTACATCGCGATTATGGCCTCGCTGCTGTCCCCCGAGAGCGAGAACAGCCGCCTCGCGACGATGGCGTTCGCGGTGGTCGGTTTCGGCTTCAGCGCCTACCTGACCTACCGCGAGTTGTTCACGCTGCACAAAATCTGCGAGTGGTGCGTGTCCAGCGCGGTGCTGATCACGATCATCATGTGCCTGTCGGTGTGGCGCTTCCTGCGCGGCGACCCCGCCGCGCTGCAGCCGGTTGCAGTGGGTCCACCGGGCGAGCCTGACGCCGCGGCGCCGCTCGGCAGCACCTCCTGAACGGCCGGGTTTTCAACGCCCTAGTCAGGCATGGGCGCTGGCCAATGCGTCCAATCGGGGCATGTGGAAGCGGTGCAAATCGGCCGCCGCCGCCGATGTGTTGACAGGCGATGAACTCCCACGTGACGAGTACACAGGTCTCCGCGAGCATCGAGTCGGCGCTCGACGGCAAGGCGCGCATCGCGCGCCTGTTCGAGATGACCAGCGACCTGCTCGCGACGGTCGCACCGGACGGTCGCTTCACGCTGCTGAACCCGGCATGGGAGCAACTGCTTGGCTGGACGTGCGACGAGCTGCGCGACCAGCCGATCCGGACGTTCATCCATCCCGACGACGCCGCGCAGACGCTCGATCCGATGCTGGAGGGCGACCCCGCGACCGCTGAGCTGGAGAACATCACGACGCGCTACCGCCATCGCGACGGCTCGTGGCGATGGCTGCTGTGGAGCGCTCGCCGCGACGGCGAGACGTGGTACGTCGCGGCCAAGGATGTGACCGATCGCATGTGGCTGGAGCGCCAGGCGCTGCACGACCCGCTCACACACCTGCCCAACCGCCTACTGCTGATGGATCGTGCCCGCCAGGCGCTCGCGCGCCTTCATCGCAGCGACGGTGTGGTGGCGATGCTGTTCATCGACCTCGACAAGTTCAAGGCAGTCAACGACAACCTCGGGCACGACGTCGGCGACCGTCTGCTGATCGCCGTGTCCGAGCGCCTTGCCGAGCTGATGCGCGACAGCGACACGGTGGCGCGTCTCGGCGGCGACGAGTTTGTGATCCTGGCCGAGGACATCGACAGCGAGGGCGAGGCGCTGGTGCTCGCCGAACGTGTCCTGGACGCCCTCGAGCGTCCCTTCCCACTCGGCTCGGCCGAAGTGGCGATGCTGGCCAGCGTCGGCATCTCTGTCGCCCGCAGCGCCGACGTCGACCCGGAGACGATGATGCGCGAGGCCGACGTGGCGATGTATCGCGCCAAGAGCGGCGGCGGACGCCGGCTGGAGCTGTTCGACGAGGCGCTCAGGCGCGAGCTCGACGAGCACCTGGAGATCGAGGGGCGACTGCGCGACGCGCTGCCCCAGCACGAGCTGCTGCTGGCCTACCAGCCGATCCTGCGGCTGGCAGGTGGTCAGGCGATCGGGTGCGAGGCGCTCGTCCGCTGGCGCCCGCGCAACGCCGGCGGCGGCGCAGAGATGCTGCCGTCGACGTTTCTGCCGCCGGCGGCGGAGAGCGAGCTGATCGTGCAGATCGGCAACTGGGTGCTGCATTCTGTGTGCTCGCAGGCCGAGGCGTGGCGGCGCAGCGGGATCGCGGTGCCGGTGTCCGTCAACATCTCTGCGCGCGAGCTGACCGAGCTAGATCTGGCCGAGCGCGTGCGCGAGGAGCTTGCCTACTTCCGCCTCCCCGGACGTGCGCTCTGCTTGGAGATCAGCGAGGACTCCGTCCGGCGCGATCCAGAGCGCGCCCGCGACGCGCTCAACGACCTCAAGCGCCTGGGCGTACTGCTGGCGCTCGACAACGTCGGCTTCGCTCAGTCCTCGCTGGGTCTGCCGAGCAACCTGCCGCTGGACGTGGTCAAGCTCGACCGCGCGCTCACCGGCAGCTTCCACCAGGACAAGGAGCGCCGCGCAATGTTCGCCGCCACGATCGCGCTCACCAAGGAGGCAGGCCTGACGGCGGTGGCCGTGGGAATCGAGACCAACCGCCAGCTGGCGCTCGCGCGCGAGCTGGACTGCGCGGTCGGCCAGGGGTTCCTGCTGCATGGGCCCGCGTCAGCCGAGCGCGTGCGCCTCAGAGGCACCTCCGGGACGGTAACGTCCGCGCCATGGCGTCCACTGGTCCGGCTGCGCGGCAGCCACGCTCGCGACTGAGCGACGACGCGAGCATCGCCGAGCACAAGCGCGCGGCGGCGATCGCCGCCGCAGCACTCGTGCAGGACGACATGAACGTTGGGCTAGGGACGGGCTCGACGGTCGCCTATCTGCTGCCAGCGCTCGCCGAGCGGAGCCTGAGCGGAGTGCGCTACGTGGCCACCTCGCCGGCCACCGAGACGGCTGCGCGCGAGCTGGGCCTCGATGTCCGGCCGCTGGATGAGATCGGTGAGCTGGACATCGCGATCGACGGCGCTGATCAGATCGACCCGCACGGCTGGCTGGTCAAGGGTGGCGGGGCCGCGCATACGCGCGAGAAGATCGTCGCCGCGTGCGCTCGCCGTTTTGTCGTGATCGCCTCCGCTGAGAAGGCGGTCGACCAGCTTGCGCCGCCCGTGCCGCTGGAGCTGATCGCCTTCGGCGTCGAGCACACGCTCGCCACGCTCGAGCCGACGCGCTTGCGCGATGTGGCGCCGAGCCCGGACGGCGGGTTGATCGCCGATTACCTCGGCCCGGTGACAGACCCCGCCGCGCTCGCGGCCAAGCTCAGCGCCACCCCCGGGGTGGTCGATCACGGCCTGTTCGCGCCTGAGATGGTCAGCTCGATCTTGATTGCCGGCGGAGATGGCGTCGAGCGGCGCGTCGGCGCCAAGCGTTAGCGCGCAACGTCCGACTGGCCGCCGGCGAGCGGGCGTAGCTCCTGCTCGTAGGACATCGGGTGTCGCGCGAGCACACCGTCGCTACCGATCTCATACGCACCCATACGGGCTAGCGGCGGCGAGTAGGCGTGCAGCGTCACCGCCGGATCGCTGCCCGCATGGCGCACGCGGTGAATGTCGGCGGCCGAGAAGTGGAAGCTGGACCCGGCGACGAACGTGCGATCGCGCGGCCGTCCGCCGATCGCCAGGCGCTCCTCGTGCACGGCGCCGCTGAGGACCGCCACTGCTCCGGCGGAAACGTCGTGGTCGTGAAAGCCAGTGTCGTGATCGTCCATCCAGCAGATCAGCCACGCGCTCACATGCGCGTCGACGGACAGCTCCCGATAGATGCGCTGGGTGGCGTCGTGAGCGACCAGATCGATCCACAGCTCCGGTCGCTCGGCAAGCTCGGTGACGAACAGCTGCAGCTCTGGCGCGCTGAGGTCGCGTCCACGCGGTCGCGGCACCCGGGCGAATGTAGGCCGCTCGGGTGCCGTTGCCTGGCGGACCTGCATCCGCGGAGTCGCTGACGGGGAGGCGTGGCTCATCGTGCCGCCGCCAGCGCAAGGTGGTTCAGGGCGCGTGCGGTGCTCTGCACGATCGGATCCCAGTCGAGCCCGCCGGGCATACCAAGCTCGCCCGGCTCGACCACCGGGCGATCGGACCCGTACAGGATCTGGCGCGCGCCGACGACCGGCGCCAGCAGGTCCACGGTTGGAGGACCGTAGGAGGAGCACTCGTAGAACGTCAACGGATCGGGCGCCGCCGCGGGCGGCCCGCCACGCGCGGCGAGACGCTCGCTGTGCAGCGGCGCCAGGCCGGCGAGCATCGCGAAGATCACCCGCAGCCGCCGGTGGCGCGGACGGCCGGCGATCGTGAACGCCAGCCAGGCTGCGTGCATGTCGGCCAGGTAGCCGGTCAGCGCCGGCCACCAGAGTGGATCGCCGAGCGAGGTCTGCGCGGCCGGCCGCCTCGCATCCCTCCCCAAGCCGGGGCCTGGGTGCACGAACAGGGGCGCGTCCAACGACTCCATGCGCGAGAGCACCGGGCGCAGGTCGGCGACGGCATCGACGCCTGCAAGCGCGCCCGACGGCAGCGAGATACCCACGCAGCCCCGGTCGAGCAGACGGTCGACGTCATCGGCGTCAGGGCGGTCGAGCGCGATCGCGCCCCACACCCCAAACGGCTCGCCCAGCGACAGCGCGCCATCGTGATAAGCCTCCAGCAGCGCCAGCGACTGCTCGCGCGCGAGCGACTCGATCCCGAGCGGACTCGACAGGCTCAGCAGCGCCCCCTCCAAACCGTCGAGCTCGACCAGCGCCTCACGCCGCGCCGACGTCTCTGCCAGGCGGTCGATCACATATGGCCGCTCGCCCGCCAGGTAGAGCACCGTCAGACCGCGCTCAAGGCGGATGAACGGCAGCTCGCGCCGCGCCGACAGCGCCTCCACCAGGGGCTCCGTCCACATGTGCTGGTGCACGTCGATCTTCATTCCAGCCAATTTAGCAGAAAGTCGATCTGTTTTATCGGGATATGCGCCGCGGGCGTCCCGGAGCGGCACAACCTGAAGCGGGGGACCCAGGAATCGAACCTGGCGTTGCGGTTTTGGAGACCACCGTGTTACCGATACACCAGTCCCCCGCGACCTCCGATCTTACGCATTCCTCGCACGGATCCGATGGGTGTCCGACCGTGATGACCAACGGGCAAGAGACCGAGCCGCACCCCGATCGACCGAGCCCGCCGTGAGCGCCGCGTGAGCAGCGTTTAGACGGGCGGTCGGTAACTAAAGCTGGCGCTCGGGGGTGCCGAAACAGCACTCAGCCCCAGCAGCCACACGTGACAATGCCCATTTTTCCCGCGATGACCTCGTCCTCCGGCCGATCTGCGACCAACAGATCGCCGATCCTTGGGGACCGGCGATCGGCTCCCGGCAGCCAGGGCGGAGGGCGCCGAGGCGATGAGGGATTCTTGTTGGTCGAGGTGATGATCAGCGCCCTGCTCGTCGCGATCGTCGTCGTCGGGACCCTGAGCGGGTTTGACGCGGTCAACCGCACGACCACCGACCAGCGCCAGCACAACCAGGCCGCGCTGTTGGCCGCCGAATCTCAGGAGCATCTGCGCAGCGTTCCCGCTACCAGCCTCGAGCTGTTGGAGACCTCGCCGTTCTCCTACACGCGGACGACCGGCGGGACGACGTACACGATCACGCAGAAGGCCGAACTCCAGCCGGCCAGCGGATCGAGCGGCGGATGCAGCGTGATCGAAACCGAACGCCAGAGCGGCAACGCGTTCCGCATCACCTCGACCGTCACCTGGACCACACAGAAACAGGCCAAACGGCCCGCGCTGGTCGCCTCGAGCGTGATTACGCCTCCGACCGGCTCGGCGCTCGAGGTCGACGCCGACAACGCTCCGGCCGTCACCGCCGGCGTGTCCGGCGTCACCGCCATCGTCAAGTACACACCCTCCGGCGGTAGCGGCACGGTGACGCTCGAACAGACCACCGGCGCGGCGGGCTGCGTCGTCTTCGCCGGCATCCCCTCGACCTCGGCGCTCGTCGAAATCCGCGAACTCAGCGGCTTCGTCACGCGCTCGGGCGCGACCTCCTATCCGACCGAAGAAGTCAAGATCGCGCCCAACTACACCACCCACCACGCCGTCTACTACAACAAAGCGGGCGCGATCACCGCGACCTTCGCCTACAACGGCAAAACCTCCTACAAACACACGAAGAACAGCGGGGTCGGCGAACTCGAAGAAGCCGTCGCCGGCGACACCTTCGTCGCGTTCAACTCGCAGATGGAATCGGCGCCCGACTTCGAGGTCGGCAGCACCCGCTACAACGCCGCTACCACCGTCTACAACCCGATTCCCGGCACCTACGAAGCGACGGCCACCACGCCCACCAACCTGTTCCCATTCACCGAAAAAGAAACCTCCTGGGCCGCATACGCTGGCGACTGCACCGAAAACAACCCCAACACCGTCACCTCCGGCAAAGTCACGTATCCGAGCAAAGTCTACGTCAGCCCAGGCGCCACCACCTCGGCGACCATTCCCACGAGCCATGTCCAACTCAACCTCTACACGAAAACCGAATCGCAGGTCAACGCGATGGGCAGCAAAGCCTGGGAAGCCCTCGAAACGACGACATCTCGGGCGGTGACGGTCACCAACAGCGCGTGCGCCGAATCGCCGGCGCCCAACAACGAGTCTGCTGTCAGCCTGAAGCACACCGTCACGGCGGGCACGACCACAGGCGCGGAAAACGGCGGCCATCTCACGCGCCCCTTCTTGCCGTTCACGCCCGAAGCTCAGCTGTGCGTCTACGTCAGCCCCA
The DNA here is from genome assembly GCA_963705235.1 of uncultured Solirubrobacteraceae bacterium. Lineage (GTDB taxonomy): Bacteria > Actinomycetota > Thermoleophilia > Solirubrobacterales > Solirubrobacteraceae > Palsa-744. Next base: position 160,336 of record OY970059.1, read on the forward strand.
ATGCGTATATGCGCAACTATGAAGCCACGACGCTTGCGGGCCCCACTTTGCCGATCTATCTCGGTCAGAAATCAACGCAGGAAAAGGCCACGCTGAAAACCACCGAAGTTAAAGCGGAAGAAACGACCAAAACCAACCGCGAAACGACCGAACAAACCGAACGCAACAAATGGAAAACGCAGGAAACGAAAAAAGAAATCAGCAACGCTGAACGCAAAGCAAAAGAAAAAGCGCAGGAAACCGCGCGCATACCGCTGATCGCCGCCGAAGAAGCCACCAAAACCGCGCGCGAAAACAAAGAAAAAGAAGAAGCCAAAGAAGCCGAAAACAGCAAAGTCACGGTCGAAACGAGGGCTTCGTGCCCATGATCGCCCGCACCCTGCAACGCTTTGCGCGAGCCGACGCCGGCTTCAGCCTGATGGAGGCGCTGGTGGCGATGCTGTGCGGCGTCGTCGTCACCGGCGCCCTGTTCGGGATCCTCGAAGTCTCGCTGCGCCAGACCTCCCGCCTCACCGACAAGACGCAAGCCACGCAGCTCGGCCGCGCGGCGATGACCAACATGATCGACGAGCTGCACTCAGCGTGCATGTCCCGCGAATTCGCCCCGGTGCAAGCCGAAAGCAGCGAAAAGGAACTTCGCGTACAGACCGGCTTCAGCCAGGAATCGGTGATCGGATACAAAGACGCCTACGAACACCGGATCGCCTGGGAAGGCACCTACCCCAACGGCGGCAAGCTGATCGACAAGACCTACAACGCTCTCAGCACGAGTTCCTGGCCCGCGTTCAAATTCGAAAAAACTGCCACTCCGGCAAGTGGCGTAGTGCTCGCCACCAACGTCTACCAGCAGAGCAAAACGGTACCGATCTTCCAGTACTACAAGTACGCGACCAAAACCAGCCCCGGCGGAACCGAAGCGCCCACGAGCACGCTGGAACTCACGACGCCGCCCAAAGACGCCAGCTCGGCCAAAGGCATTGCTGCCGTGCAGATCGGCTTCAAGCAGGCGCCAACCAACAACAACATAACGCTCGGGCGCCCGGCTGAATTCAACACGCTCGTGACGTTCGCGTTCGCCTCGCCGGCGTCTGAAGCCACGATTGTCGACGGACCATGTCAATAGATCGCGACAGCCGCCGCCTCTCCCCCTCCTCCGAGGGCGGCTTTACGATGATAATCGCAATCGGCGTGATGCTCGTCGCCGGACTGCTGCTCGTCGGCGCGTTCACCGCCGCCAACGGCGACGTGAACGCCTCGCACACCGACCTCACGCAGAAGCAGGCGTATTACGCGGCGCTGGCGGGCGTACAGGAATACGAGTACAAACTGGAGGCCAACCCTAATACGTGGCAGACGTGTCCGAAACCCGAAGGCACGGTTCCCGGGGAAGCCAGCGAGAGCTACGCCGTGACGACGCTCGCGGCCAGCAGCGATACCGAAGCCAGCAAAACCTGCAACCCGGCGAACCCGTTCGTCAGCATCATCGAGTCCAAAGGCGTCCTAGCCAACACCTTCCGCATTCAGTCCGTCGGTAAAGCGGGCAAAAGCACTCGCACGCTGATCGCCAACTTCCAGGTCGCCGGATTCCTGAACTACATTTACTTCACCCAATACGAGGTCGCCGATCCGAAGTCCTACAAAGGCGGCGACGAAAAATGTGGGAACTATCGGCCACAGCGCGAAGCGTTGAAAGTCAGCTGCATCGGGATCGTGTTTGGCCCGGAAGACACCGTGAATGGCCCGCTGCACACCGACGACACCGCCGAAGTCTGCGGAGGAGCGGTATTCGGGCGCTCCGGCCACGAACCGCCCGACCTCGTCGAAATGAACGGCGGCGCGTTGTCCGCCGGCTGCGGATCGGGGAGCGCGAAATACAACACGCCGACCGAAGGCCCGATCACCGGCCCGGAACTTGTCGCACCCGAAAGCGACGGCAGTCTCAAGGTGTACGTCGAACACAAACCGCAGGTCAACGAATTCACTGGGCGCACGCTCCTTGAACTTGAAGGTAAAACCAACGAAATCAAGGTCACCACCTTCGAAAACAAAAAAGCGATCACGGAAAAAATCGAATGGCCCAAAAACGGCTTGATCTACGTGTCGGCCGGCGAAGGCGGATGTGGATACACCGAATTTGAACAAGAAGGCACCGACACCAACGCGACCTACGAAAAAGAAGAAAACTGTGGCAGCGTGTACGTCAAGGGCACCTTCAGCCAGTCGCTGACGGTCGCGGCCGAAAACGATCTGATCGTCAACGGCAGCATCACACCGTACGGCATCACCCCTCCGGCAGCGGCACCCGGCACAGCGACGATCGGCCTGATCGCAACCCGCTTCGTGCGCGTCTACCACCCCTGCTCGGGTGGCACCAGCGGCAGCGGCGCGGCCGGCAGCTCGCTGGAAAACCCGTGGATCTATGCCGCGATCCTGTCCACCAGCCACTCGTTCCTGGTGGACAACTACAAGTGCGGCAAAACGCTCGGCAAGCTCAACATCGACGGCGCGATCGCACAGAAGTTCCGCGGCATCGTGGGCCAGGTGAACAGCACCGGCTACAACAAGGAATACATCTTCGACGAACGCCTGGCCACCGATGAGCCGCCGTACTTCCTGGCGCCGTTGAAGGCGGGCTGGAAGATCGGTCGCCTGACGGCGATCGCGAAGGGCTAGTCGAAGCCCTCGATTTCTGCTCGCCGCTCGGGGCGCACGAGCTATTCTCGGCACGTGAACGGCGGTGCTGAGGCTCGGGTTCGCCTGGCGGAGCTTGTTGGGGCCCTGTCGCTGGGCGTCGATCTCGGGTTCGGCCAGCCGATGGAGCACGTGCTGCGCCAATGCCTGATCGCATTGAGACTGGCCGAGCGACTCGGCCTGGACGATCAGGAGCGCGCTGTCGTCTACTACGTGGCGCTGCTGATCAGCGTCGGCTGTCACTCCGACGCGCACGAGCAGGCGAAGTGGTTCGGCGACGACATCGCGCTGAAGTCACGTAAGTACGACAACGAGTTCCGCAGCGTGCGCGGCGCCGCGTCGACGATGCGCATGCTCGGCTCAGGCCACTCGCCGCTGCATCGCTTCCGTATCGGCATGGAGTTTGCGCTCGTCGGACACCGCGACCTGGACGGCATGATCGCGCAGCACGCGCAGCTTGCGCGCGCTCTGGCCGAGCAGCTCGGCCTACCCGACGCCGTTCTCAGCGCGCTGAGCGCCTCGTATGAGACCTGGGACGGGCGCGGCTGGCCTGGAGCACTCAAGGGCAAGCAGATCCCGATCGCCGCACGGATCGCGCAGATCGCAGAGTTCGCCGAGGTCGCCTACCGCGTCGGCGGCGCGCCCGCCGTCCGAGCGCTGGCCCTCCGACGAAGCGCAAAGCAGTTCGACCCGCAGATCGCACACCTGCTGAGCACCGATGCCGTCACGATCTTGGAGGGACTCGACGAGATCGCGACGTGGGATTTGGTGATCTCCTCAGAGCCCGCGCTCACGCCGGTCCTCGCCGGCGAGGAACTCGACCGTGCGCTTCTCGCGATCGCCAACTTCGTCGATCTGAAGTCGCCGTACACGCTCGGGCATGCCGCGGCGGTCGCCGATCTGGTGCGCGCGGCCGGGCGCGACCTCGGTCTGCCGGACGGCGACGTCCAGACGCTCTATCGAGCGGGCATCGTGCACGACCTCGGACGGCTCGGCATCTCCAACTCGATCTGGGACAAGCGCGGGCCGCTCGGCCCCGGCGAGTGGGAGCGGGTGCGGCTGCACCCCTACCTGACCGAGCGCATGCTGCAGCAGTCCGCGGTGCTCGTCCCGCTCGGCCGGCTGGCGGTGCAGCACCGTGAGCGTCTGGACGGATCCGGGTATCCGCGCAGGCTGTCTGGCGCCGCAATCGACCGCAGCGCACTGGTCCTCGCCGCCGCCGACGCCTACCAGGCGATGCGCGAACCGCGCCCGCATCGCCCCGCGCACGAGCCGGCGCAGGCGGCTCACGAACTTCGCCGCGAAGTCGCGGCCGGTCGCCTGGACGGCGCTTCAGTCGACGCAGTGCTGAGGGTCGCCGGCCATCGCACACCCAGGCGACGCGAAGGGCCGGCCGGTCTTACCTCGCGCGAGATCGAGGTGCTGCGGCTGCTCGCGCGCGGCCTCTCCAACAAGCAGATCGCACGCCAGCTGGTGATCTCACCGAAGACCGTCGGCAACCACGTCGAGCACATCTACGCCAAGATCGACGCCACCAACCGTGCTGGGGCGAGCATGTTCGCGATCCAGCGCGGGCTTCTGCCCGAAGACGAGCCCGTCGCCTGATCTGGTCGCGAAGATGGGGCAAACGCCTCATGTGCCCGCACGCTTTCGCGCCTAGCCTGCTTGCACCAAGACGCCGGCTATCACCAGCCAGAAGGAGACGGATGCAGTCATGAGTCTCAGAGACCGGATGTTCGCGCGGATGTACGACCGGATGACCGCCAAGACCGAGAAGGCCTGCCTATCGGCGCATCGCCAGGCGCTGATCGCCGGGGTCAAAGGCGACGTGATCGAGATCGGCGGTGGCACCGGCGCCAATCTGCCCTTCTACGACGACGGTGTGGCGACCCTCACGCTCACCGAGCCCAGCCGGCCGATGATCCGTCGGCTGCAGCGACGAGTTGACGAGCACGCGCCTGACGCCAAGCTACTGCGGGCGCCGGCCGAGGATCTGCCGTTCGAGGACGACAGTTTCGACGTGGCTGTCTCCACGCTCGTGCTGTGTGGGGTGGACGATCAGCCGCGAGCGCTCAAGGAGGTACGCAGAGTTCTGCGACCGGGCGGTCGACTGCTGTTCATGGAGCACGTCCGCTCCGACGAACCCCGTCTAGCTCGCCTGCAAGACCGGATGAACCGCATCAACAACATTGTCGCCCACTGTGACTGCAACCGTCCAACGCTCGACTCGATCCGCGCTGCCGGGTTCTCGATCGAGAAGGTCGAACACGGCACGCTCGAGAAGGCGCCGCCGTTCGTGCGTCCGCTGGTGGTGGGGGTCGCCGGGGCGTGAGTCGGGCACCACGACCCGCGCTGCGTCTACATCACTCACCCCGGCGCATTACCATGGGCCAGTGAGCGGCCAGAGAGTGCCCGGTGGGGTTGTACATGCACTGCCTGCGGACCTGCGTGCGGGGCTGACCGCCAGCGCCACAGCGCTCGATGCCTGGAAGGACATCACGCCCTTGGCCCGCAATGAGTTCATCTGCTGGGTCGAAGACGCCAAGCTGGAGACGACTCGAGAACGCCGCATTCGGCGAACCCGGGAGGAGCTGGAGGAAGGCCAGCGCCGGCCCTGCTGCTGGCCGGGTTGCAAGCACCGCGAGCGCACCGGTAAATAGCGGCCCGCAGGAACCCCCGGGCGCCTGCTGAGCGGCCGGTATGCGCGCGGCCCGCTGCTGCTTCGCAAAGAGGTATTACCACTCCCTCTCCACTTCCAATTTATACCAAACAACGGGCCCTCATGAAGCCCTGGATCGTGCCGCATAATCGCCCTCCGCAAGCCGGAAACCACGGAAATGGAGGAGCAAATGCGCACGTCTTTCGACCGAGGCGACGCGGGTAAGACGATGACTGAGCATTCGGTGGTCATCGTCGGAGGCGGTCCCGCGGGGATGATGCTGGCAGCTGAGTTGGCGGTGGCGAAGGTCGACGTCGCGGTCGTCGAGCGGCGTGCAGATCACGTGCTCGTGGGCTCCCGGGCCGGCGGTTTTCACTCGCGCACGATCGAGGTGCTCGATCAGCGCGGGGTCGCAGACCGCTTCCTCGCGGAGGGCCAGGTGGCCCAAGCCTCGATGATCGGCACAACGGCGCTGGACATGAGCGACTTCCCCACCCGTCACCCGTACTCACTCGGGATCTGGCAGAACCAGATCGAGCGGATCATGGCGGCTTGGATCGCAGAACTGCCCGTGCGAATCCACTACGAACGTGAGGTGACTGGCTTCTCGCAGGACGAGACCGGCGTCGAGGTCGAGCTAGCCGGCAGCCAGTCGCTGCGGGCGCAGTACCTCGTCGGATGTGACGGGGGACGCAGCACGATCCGCAAAGCAGCGGGCATCGACTTTCCCGGATGGGATCCGACCAAGAGCAACCTGATCGCCGAGGTCGAGGTGGCCGAGGAGCCGGAGCTGGGCATCCGGCGCGATGCTGTCGGCATCCACGGCATCGGCAGGTTGGAGTATGAGATCCGCAACGGCGAGGTGGTCTACGGCGATGGGGGACCGGTGCGGGTGATGGTGACCGAGCAACAGCTCGAGACCGACAGCGAGCCCACCCTGCGCGATCTGAGTGAGGCGCTGATCACCGTCTACGGCACCGACTTCGGGATCCACAATCCCACGTCGATCTCCAGGTTCACCGACATGACACGTCAGGCAGCCACCTACCGCGCGGGACGCGTCCTGCTTGCCGGCGACTCGGCGCATGTCCACTATCCGGCCGGCGGACAAGGCCTCAGCCTCGGTGTGCAAGATGCCGTGAATCTGGGATGGAAGCTGGCTCAGGTGGTCAACGGGACCTCGCCGGAGAGCCTCCTGGACACCTATCACGACGAGCGCCACCCGGTCGCCGCCCGGGCGCTCAAGCACACGATGGCTCAGACCGCCCTCCAACGCCAGGACGAGCGCTCAAAGGCCCTAGCCGAATTGGTCTCCGGGTTGGCGGAGATGGACGAGCCCCGCAAACAGCTCGCAGGGATCGTCTCCGGGCTGGACATTCACTACGACCTCGGCAAGGGCCACGTCCTGCTCGGACGCCGGATACCCGATCTGGACCTCGTAACCGCCGACGGCCCGCTCCGAATCTTCGATCTGCTGTGCGACGCACGACCACTGCTGCTCAACTTCGGTCAGCCCGGCGACTTTGACATCAAGCCATGGGCTGACCGAGTCCGGCTGACCGACGCGAGCTACAAAGGAGAGTGGGAGCTCCCCGTACTCGGCGTGGTCAGCGCCCCCACCGCCGTGCTGATCCGCCCAGACGGCTACGTCGCCTGGGTAGGGGACGGCACCGACCTTGGGCTTCGTGAGGCGCTGGCTACCTGGTTCGGAGCACCCACTGCGGCGTAGGCTGGCTCCCCATGGGTTTGAGTCCAGCATGACGGCTCCTCGAAATCGAGCAGTGCGGGCTGGGGACACGTTTTAACCCCGACCTTCCGCCGAGGCATCGCACCGAACAAGCAGGTGGCGTGAGAGGAACTCGATCTGGTCCGCCATCACGGCAGCCCTCTGGCGCACGCTCGGAGAATTGAGCGACAGCCGGATGGTTTTTCAGCGGTGTTGCTCGATGAGCAGGCGTGCCATCGACTTGCCTCGCTGCGCGGCATGCGTGTCGCCCTCGCTCGCGGCAATGATCGAGCCCTTCATGAGGATGTGCCATGAACGCGCGAACGACTCCGTGTCGCGCAGGCCGGCTTCCTCGGCGAGGCGACGCACGATCGAGCGGATCTGCTCGAGATACCAGATACTGGCGCCGCCCGCGGGGTGCTCAGGGCCCATCTCGAGCAGGACGTTGATGAACGAGCACGCCTCGAAGTCGTCGCGTTGGAACCATTCGTCGAATACGTCGAAGATGGCGAGCAGTCGCTCGGCGGGGTCAGCGCCTCGGCGTATGGCGCCGGCCTCGACGAAATCCCTCGTCCAGCGTTGATCGCGCAGCTGCAGGAACGCGAGCACGAGCTCGTCCTTCGAGGGAAAGTGCCGGTAAAGCGTCGCGGTCGCGACGCCAGCGCGTTCGATCACTTCGTTTACCCCCACCGCGCGGATTCCGCGCTGCGAGAACAACTCGTAGCAGGCGTCCAGAATCCGCTCACGAGCACTGGCCCCCGTGCCAGCCGCTCGGCGGGTCTCAAGCATGAAATTAAGTTTAGCACTACAAACATTGCTCTCATGTGATATAAAGAATGTTCTCTCTCCTCTTGAAAAGGGTTGCTGAGCACACCGTCCGGGTAATAGACCGGCTCAGCTCATGGAGGAGTTAACGCAAAGGAGGGTCCTATGGGGCTCTTGGAGCTGCTTTTGATTGTGCTGGTAATCGCAGCCGTCGCGGGCGGGATCGGTGTGAGCCCGTTGCTCTGGTTGCTTCTGCTGGTAGCCCTCGTGGTCTTCTTCACGGGTGGCGGATTCGGGTATCGCAGAGGCCGGAGGGTTTAGGTATGTCTATTCTGCCGGGGCGATCATCCGCTACGCCGTCACATTTCACGTGTCTGGCGTGTCACGCCCAGCGATCGGCCTGATCCTCATGATCGCCGGCAGTGTCGGCCTCGTGCTCTCGCTGATCTACATGGCCACCGCTCGAGGCCGGGTAGTCGGCGGATCTTACGAAGGACCACGCCTCTAGCGTCGGAACTACAGCCCGTGGGCAGGCGCCGCAAGGGCCGGGCCGCCCCGGGGCATCGCAGCCGTCGAAATGCCTGCGCGTTGCCTCACTGATCGTGCGGTCGACCGACGGCACACATCGCAACCGGGCTCGTCGCCAAATCAACTAGGAGGGTTCATGACCAACAAGAACATCGATCAAGCGACGGGATGCGCCATGTGCGCGTTTAGTCGATCAAGCGCCGGGAGGTGACCATGCTCACGATCCTTCTCGTAGTCGTCCTCATCCTGCTGCTTACGGGCGGCGGGCTCAGCTTCAGACGCCGCGGACGCCGCAGCCTTTAGCGCCAGCGCCGCCAGAACCTTCGTGCGCCCCTCGGCTTAGACATATTCCCGTCAGCCGAGGAGCTGTTCAGCACCCAATCCAGCCAGCCAGCCATAGGAGGAACCGTGAGTACCGGAACGATCATCATAATTGCTGTTGGCGCCGTGATGGTGCTACTGCTCATTGCCCTGGTCGCTCGCGCTGCGAGTCACAGGCGTGACGAACATCGTCGTGAGCAGGCGGGCGAGCTTCGCGAGCAGGCCAGGAGCCGCTCGATCCAAGCGGAAAGCGCCCGTGCCTCAGCTGACGGGCAGGCTGCCGAAGCAAAGCGTGTTCAGGCTGAAGCTGACGAACGCGCCGCCGAAGCGCGGCAGGGACATGCCAACGCAGAGCGACAGGCCATCAAGGCTGAGCATCTCACCGAATCTGCCCGCGATCAGCACGCGCAGGCGCGTGCGATTGACCCGGACGCGAGCGACAGTGGCCAAGACGAGGCACTGGCGATCGACGAACGGTCCTAGTGGCCTCGAGCGGCGTTGAACGCATGCGCGTTCGGCGGCTGCGTGCCACCCCTCGAGCGGCGGCGTAGGTCACTTACACACTGTCTAGAGAAAGCTGGAGTCCAATGGACAAGACTGAACAGAAGATCGTGCAGTACCTCAGCGAGGCACACGCCACGGAGCAGGCACTCATCACCGTGCTGAAGTCCCAGATTGCGATGACCCCGGGTGGAAGCTACCGCGACGGCCTCGAGTCTCACCTTCGCGAGACGCGCGACCACGCAAGTCGGGTGCAGCGCCGTCTCGATGAGCTCGGACAGGACGGCAGCCCGATACAAACTGGCGTTGGGCTCGTACAGAGCGTCGTTGGGCACGCGCTTGCCCTGGGAAAGACGCCTCTCGACCTCCTCCGCGGCACGGGGGGAGAGGAGAAAGTCCTCAAGAACGCGAAGGATGCTTGTGCGGCCGAGGCCTTGGAGATCGCCACATACACCGCCATCGAGCGTCTGGCCAGCTCTGTCGACGACAAGGACACGCAGGCCCTTGCCGACTCCATCCGGGCCGATGAGCAGAGAATGCTCGACCGGATCTTGAAGGAGATCCCGAAGCTGACCGAGGCCGTGGTGCGCTCGGAGATCCGCGGTAACCCTTCACACGACATCAGCAAGACAGGTGCTGCCGACGCGGCCCGCTCGGCGTCGGAAAGCGTGGAGGGGGCTGCTCGTAACGCGACATCGAGTGCAAAACGCACCGCTCGCAAGGCACGCAAGGTACCGGGGGTCGCGCAGGCCGAGGGTCAGGTCAAGGGCGCGCTGGCTTCTGAAGAAGACCTCGCGATCACCGGCTACGGGAAGCTCACCGCTGCAGAGATTGCCGAGAAGCTGCCACAGCTCTCGCAGGTCGACCTCGCGAAGATCGACTCGTACGAGCGCAAGAATGACAGCCGCACCACCATCCTCAGCCGGATCACCAGTCTGCGTGGCGACGAGCCATGGTCGGGATATGACGAGCTCAGCGTGGATGAGATCCGCACCGTGCTGGACAACGGCGATGAGAACCGCGTCAAGCGCGTGCGCTCCTACGAGCGCTCGCACAAGAACCGGGCCGGTGTCCTCGACGCCTCTGAGCGTGAACTGGCCAAGGCGTAGGCCGAGTCCCTATCGCGGCGAACACGCGAGAAGAAGCGCATGTGGGGCCCGAGTCGGCCGCTCTCAGGAGCGGCCGACTCGCCTGCTAGACGCTCGATCGCAACGGGGAGGGCCGATTTCGGCCCAATGCGGGCGGAGGGACTCGAACCCCCAAGGGCTTTCGCCCACCGGCTCCTAAGGCCGGCGTGTCTACCAATTCCACCACGCCCGCATGATGACCTGAGGCTATCGGCCGGCCGGCCAGGCGGCAGTCGCCGCCCCGTCGACCGGGCGGCGAGATGACCAGGCACGCCTGCCACAGGCCGCGACAGTCGATATCGTCATTAGCGAATGTCCGCGACGCCGGAAACCGAGCGCAGCGACGGTGTAATCGTCACGCACCCCAACCGCGACAAGCCGGCCGTGCAGGCGACGCGCGCGACGGTTGTGCTGCTGCTGCTGATCAGCGCCGGGCTGGTCCTGATCGTTACGGTCGGCGGCTGGACGGTGCTGGAGGGTGCGATCCCGATTCAGATCGCTTACATCCTCGTGTATCTGACCTTTGCCTACTACGCGGCGCGCTGGAACCGCGGCGTGCTGCCGGTCGCCGCCGGCCTGGCGGTGCTGCTCGGGATCTTCGCGCTGGTGTCCGGGCCGGCATGGTTCAACCGGGACAAATTCGGCTTTGCGCAGCCGAGCCTGGACGCGGGACTACTCGGGCTGATCACGCTGCTGATCGTCCCGGTGCAGATCCTGCTGATCGCGTTCGCGATGCGCGGCTTCTCGCAGGGATGGAACGTGGAGCTCGAGCGCCGCGACCCAAGCGCGGGCGCCGAACCGTATTCGCAGGCGCCGCCGCACCCCGCCTGAGCTGCCCGGTTATCCTCGCTGGGTCGAGCGACGCTGCGGCGGTGGCGGAACGGTAGACGCGGGGCCCTCAAAAGGCCCTGTCCGAAAGGGCGTGTGGGTTCGACTCCCACCCGCCGCATCGCTCGCTCGCGACGCTTGGCTATGGCGGCGCCCTGGTCAGGGGCTATGGGCCGCCCACCAGCTCAAGCAGCTCCTGCGCGATCGCCGGGCGCGCGACGAGGATCCCCCAGGGCAGATCCTCGTGCACGGGCAGCTCGAGCACGCTCAGACCCGCGCGCCGGCAGACCAGCACACCGGCGGCGATGTCCCATTGCTTGACCGTGCGCTCGAAGTACGCGTCATAGCGCCCCGCCGCCGTCCACGCCAGATCGAGCGCGGCGCTGCCAAAACGGCGGATGTCGCGCACCGCTGGCGCCAGCCGCGCCAGCACCCGCCCCTGCGCGCCGCGGACATTCGCCTCATACGCCAGGCCAGTAGCCACCATCGCGGTGCCCAACTGATCCTCGCCACGCCCGCTCGGGGCGCCCTGCGAGCCGCTCCGCGACAGCTCGATCGATGCGCCCGCGCCGGCGAGCATCGCCGGACCATCGGCGGTCGCGGTGAACAGCTCATCGCGGTTGGGGTCATAGATCGCTCCCGCAAGCGTCTGCTCATGGTCGCGCACGGCCACGCTAACGCACCACTGCGGGATGCCAAACAGGTAGTTGACCGTGCCGTCGAGCGGGTCGACCACCCAGCTCAAGCCGCTGGTGCCCTCCTCGTCCTCGCCCTCCTCCCCCACGAAGCCGTCGTCGGGGCGGTGCTGCGCGATCAGTTCCCGAATGGCGTGCTCGGCTGCCAGGTCAGCCTCGCTGACGAGATCGGTGGGGGTGCTCTTGCTGGCGATGTTCTGCTCGGTACCGCTCAACGTCCGCCGTGTGAGCAGTGCTCCGGCCTGTGTGGCTGCCGCGACAGCCAGCTCGAGCAGCTCGTCGGCTTCGCTCACGCGAAGTCGGCCGGCCGCTGATCGGCCCATGGGCGCTCGGCTTCGAGCTGCGCCGCGAGCGACAGCAGCGTCGCCTCGTCTCCTTCGCGCCCGACGATCTGCACCGCGCGTGGCAGCCCGTCGGCGCCGAACCCGGCCGGCACCGACGCGGCCGGTTGCCCGGTGACGTTCCACACGCCGTTGTAGGGCACCATGCCGGCGACCGCGTTGAGCGTCCACAATGCGCCGCGTCCCTGCAGGCGCCCGACCGGCGGCGGCGGCGTGGCGGTAGCGGGCGTGATCAGCACGTCGTTGCGCTCGAACACGCGACCGAGGCGGCGCGTGCACTCGGCCTCGCCGGCAAGCACGCGCTCGAGTACCGAGCCCGAAACCAGCGAACCCAGGCGCGCCATCCCGCGTGTGCGGCGCTCGAGGCGCTCGGGGTGAGCGACGGCTTGCGCGTCTTCATAGATCCCACGCAGATAGCGCGGGATCAGCAGCGTGGCGGCGACCGTCCGATACTCGGGATCCTGCTCGGAGACCTCGTGCCCGAGCGAGCGCAGCAGCTCGACCGTGTCCATCAACGCGCGCTCGGCATCAGCGTCGAGCTTGGCCAGCACTCCCGGAGGGATCTTCGTGGAGTAGGCGATCCGCAGGCGCCCCGGCGCGGTGCTCGCGGCCTGCGCGAACGGGATCTCCGGCGCGGGCGCGTGATCGTCGTCAACGTCGGTGGTGCCGGAGGCGAGGTCATGGAACAGCGCCGTATCGGCCACCCGGCGCGAGAGCACGCCGTTGACCGACAGGCCGAGCCACGCTCGCGAGCGTGGCGCCAACGACACGCGCCCCCGCTGTGGCTTCAGACCGAACAGCCCGGTCCAGGCAGAGGGAATCCGGATCGAGCCAGCTCCGTCGGAGCCGAGCGCCGCGCCCACCAGCCCGGCGGCGACAGCCGCGGCGCTGCCGCCGCTGGACCCTCCGGGCGTGCGCTGAGTGTCCCACGGGTTGCGTGTCACGCCGAAAGTGGCGGTCTCGGTGAACGGCCACACGCACAGCTCGGGCACGTTGGTCTTGCCGATCACCAGCGCGCCCGCCTCCCGCAGGCGACGCACGACCTCGGCGTCCTCGCGCGCTGGCTGATCCTGCGCGTTGCTGCCGAGTGCGGTCACCTCGCCGGCCACGTCGATGTCGTCCTTGACTGCGATCGGCACGCCCAGCAGCGGGCGCTCCTCGCCGGCCGCACGGCGCGAATCGGCCTGCTGAGCTTCCAAGCGCACGCGCTCGTCCAGCACTACCCGGAAAGCGTTCAGCCGCCGGTCCAGCCGCTCGATCCGCGTCAAGTACAGCTCCACCAGCTCGACTGAGGAGATCTCCCCGGCGGCGATCAGCTGTGCTTGGCGCGAGATTCCGGCATATGCGAGATCGACAGCCTCCATGGCCGCCCAATCTAGTGAAAAAGATCACACCGCCGCTGGCGCGCGGTTTACCATGGGCGCCGAGAGAGGGAGATCGCTCGCTAACGCAACAGAGGGGAGCATCCGTGTCCTACCCCGTCAGCTTCGAGGCGGACTACGTCGAGAAGCGCAGCCGCCTGACGACGTTCTTTCGATTGATCCTCGTCATTCCGGTGGCGATCGTGCTGTATGTGTACGCAATCCTCGCGTGGTTCGCGATCGTGATCGCGTGGTTTGCGATCGTGCTCACCGCCCGCTACCCACAAGGGCTGTACGACTTCGTCGCTGGCTTTAACCGCATGCAGGCGCGCGTGACCGCGTATGCGGCGCTGCTGTGTGACCCGTATCCGCCGTTCTGGGGTAACCCGGACGAGCAGTACCCGGTGCGGATGCGCTTCGACGGGCCGCTGGAGAGCTACAGTCGGCTAAAGACGCTGTTCAGGATTATCCTCGCGATCCCGATCCTGATCTTGCGCTACGCGATGGGCATCCTGCTGGAGATCGGCGCGGTCGCTGCATGGTTCTTGATCCTGATCACCGGTAAGCAGTCGCGCGGCCTGTTCGACCTGATGGTGCTGGCCAACTCCTACACCGCGCGCAGCGACGCCTACCTATACCTGCTGAGCGAGACCTACCCACCGTTCCAGGACGAGCAGACGCGCACGGCGGGGACGATCGTGGAAACGGACGAGCCTGCGCCGACGCCCGACGCGCCGCCAGCCGGGCCGGCGAGTCCAGGAGCGCCCGACCTCGGGCTCTAGACGGGCGTCACCGGGTTGCGCTTGGCGGGCCAGTCGCGCGCCTTGGATGCTGCGTGCTGGAAGCGGCGCACGAGCTCGTCGCGCAGCCCGTCGGGCTCGATGACCGCGTCGATCACCAGCTCGGAGGCGAGGTGCAGGATGTCGATGTCACGCGCGTACTCGTCGCGCAGCTCCTCGGTCCGCGCAGCACGCTCGGACTCGTCCTCGATCGCCTGCAGCTGGTTGTAGTAGACGGCGTTGATCGCCGCCTGCGGCCCCATCACCGCGATCGACGCGCTCGGCAGCGCGATGCAGCAGTCGGGCTCGAACGCTGGCCCGGCCATCGCGTACAGCCCGGCACCGTAGGCCTTGCGTACGACCACTGAGATCTTCGGCACGGTCGCCTCGCTGACCGCGCTGATCATCTTGGCGCCGTGGCGGATGATGCCCGCGCGCTCGACCTGCGTGCCGATCATGAAGCCGGGCACGTCGGCGAGGAACAGCAGCGGCAGGTTGAACGCGTTGCATGTCCAGATGAAGCGCGCGGCCTTGTCGGCAGAGTCGCCGAACAGCACGCCGCCCTTGTGCTTGGGTTGGTTGGCGACGATCCCGATCGCGCGCCCGTCCAGCCGCGCGTAGGCGACGATCAGCTCCTTGGCCCAACGCGGATGGATCTCGAGCAGCGAGTCGGCGTCGACGAGCGACTCGAGCAGCTCGCCCATGTCAAACGGCTTGTTCTCATCGACCGGGATCAGATCGCCGATCGGCGTGGATGACGCCGGCTCGCCGGGCACCGCCGGGGGCGGCTGCTGCTCCCAGTTGGTGGGCATGTAGCCGAGATAGCGCCTGGCCAGTGCGATCCCATCGGCATCGGTCTTGACGAGCTGGTGCCCGCAGCCGCTGACGCCGGTGTGCATGCGCGCGCCGCCCATCTCCTCGAGGCTCACGTCCTCGCCGATCACCATCTGCGCCATGCGCGGCGAGCCGAGGTACATCGACGCGTTCCCCTCGCGCATGATCACGATGTCGCAGAACGCGGGTATGTAGGCGCCGCCGGCGGCGCTCGGCCCAAACAGCACGCACACCTGCGGCACGACACCCGACAGCTTGACCTCGTTGTGGAAGATGCGACCGGCGCCGCGGCGGCCGGGGAACATCTGCACCTGGTCGGTGATTCTCGCGCCGGCGGAGTCGACCAGGTAGATCATCGGCACGCGCAACGCCATCGCCCGCTCCTGGATGCGCAGGATCTTCTCGACCGTCTTGGGCCCCCACGAGCCGGCCTTGACGGTCGGGTCGTTGGCCATCAACGCGACCGGCCGGCCGTCGACCGTTCCCAGGCCGGTGACAACGCCGTCGGCGCCGAGGCCGTCCTGTTGCCAGTTGGCCAGCAGCGCCTCCTCGGCGAAGCTGTCCGCATCCAGCAGCAGGGCGATCCGCTCGCGCACCGCCAGCTTGCCCTGCTCGCCGGCCTTCTGTCTGTGGCGCTCGGGGCCTCCCGCGAGCGCTCGCTCACTCGCCCCGCTGAGCGAGCTCACGAAGCGACGCTCACCACGGCAGCCCCCGGTAGCGGTGCCGATGTCGATGCCTTGCGCCGCGCGCGAGGCGGCGTTCGTGGCGAGCCTGCAGACGCGCGTGCACGACGTCGAGGTCCGAGGCGGGGCCGAGCAGCCGCCAAGAGTCGCGAACCACCGGCAGCATCGTCAGCCCGATGATCCAGCCCGGCCAGAAGCTGGCGCTGGGGCCGCTAGCCAGCCACACACCGACGCACAGGGCTGACACTGTGAGCCCGCCGCCGGCCTCCTGCATCAGGCGGCGGCGCAGCTGCCCCTTGCGCTTGTCCAGCGCCAGCGCCACCGACGTCGAGCTGACCGGCAGGTCGGCCCTCACCGCATCCAGATCCGCCCGCGTGGTCGCCCGGTAGGCGGCCTCGGTGCGCTCCTCCAGCTCCTCGGAGGTCAGCCGCCCAGCGACCGCGTGCTCGTGCAGCTCTGCCACCAACTGCTCGCGGTCGGCATCCGCCACCCGCAGTTGCGAGGGATCGGTCATGCAATGAATGTAGTCCACCAGGCCGCCACAGGTAAAGCGACCAACGCTCCCCACCGGCGCGCTCGCCGGTGGGCGGCCTCTAGAACGCCGGGTTTGGCTGCGGCGACTCGCCGGAGTAGTCGTAGAAGCCGATCCCCGACTTGCGCCCGAGCCAGCCCGCGCTGAGCATCTTGCGCAGCATCGGCGGCCGTGCGAAGCGGCGCTCGCGGAACTCGTCGAACAGCACGTCGCAGATCGAGCCGAGCGTGTCCAAGCCGACGAAGTCGGCGAGCGTGAGCGGTCCCATCGGGTGTCCCGCGCCGGCCTTCATCGCCTCGTCGATCTCGTCGACCGAGCCGACGCCCTCTTCGTAGGCGCGCATCGCGTCGAGCATGTACGGCACGAGCAGACGGTTGACGATGAACCCAGCCTTGTCCTTGGTGGGGATTGCCAGCTTGCCCTCCGAACGCGCGAACTGCAGCGCGGTCTCGAACGCATCGTCGGTGGTGGTAACGGCGCGGACGACCTCGACCAGCTTCATCACCTGCGCGGGGTTGAAGTAGTGCAAGCCGACAAACTGGCCTGGACGGCTAGTGGCGGCGGCCTGATCGATGACCGACAGCGAGGAGGTGTTGGTCGCGAATACGGCGTCCGCCTTGACGAGCTGGTCGACCTCTCGCCACATCTCGAGCTTCAGCGCGAGGTTCTCGGTGATCGCCTCGATCACCAAGTCGCAGTCGGCCAGGTCGCCGTAGTCGACAGTGCCTTTGATGCGCGCGCGAATGGCGTCGGCGTCCTCCTGCGAGCTCTTGCCCTTCTCGACCGACCGCGCGAGCTGCTTCTCGATCTTGCCGATCCCCTTGGCGAGCGTCGCCTCGTCGACCTCGCGCAGCACCACCTGGTAGCCGGCTTGCGCGGCCACCTGGGCGATGCCGTGCCCCATCAGCCCTGCACCCAGCACTCCCACGTTGTCGATCTGCTGCGCCATCGCACCCCTCGGTCGATCGTTTGATGGGAGGCAACCTCGCGCACCCCCCGCATTCTGGTCCGTGTCGCCGGCCTCATCGCCGGCTGGACGAGTCCAGAGCCTAGAGTCCAGAGCCTATTCACTCGCGCTCGCGGTAGCCTCCACGCATGAGCATCGTCACGGTCGAGGACCGTGGGCCGGTTCGCCACATCGTGCTGAACCGCCCGGAGAAGCGCAACGCGATGAACCAGCAGATGCTGCGCGCGCTCGGCCACGAGCTGCGTGAGGCGCGCGCCGAGGAGTCGGTTCACTGCGTGGTGCTGCGCGGCGAGGGCCCGGTGTTCTCAGCCGGTGTGGACCTCGGCGAGCTGGCCGAATCGGCCGGTCACGCAGGACGGCTGCGCCCGTTTCGCCAGGTGTTCCTCGACTGCGCGAACCTCTGCGAAGAGATGGTCAAGCCGGTTGTCTGCCAGATCCACCACACGTGCGTGGGTGGCGCGCTGGAGGTGGCGCTCGGCTGTGACCTGCGGATCGCCTCCAGCGACTCCAAGCTGGGCCTGCCGGAGGTGCGCTTCGGGATCATCCCCGACGTGGGTGGCTCTTCGCGCCTGCCCGCCGTCGTCGGCCTCGGCCGCGCCAAGGAGCTGATCATGACCGCACGGCTGATCGACGCCAACGAGGCCGAGCGCATCGGCCTGGTCAACCGCGTAGTCGCGCCCGAGGAGCTCGAGGCAGCCACTGAGGAACTGGTCGCCGAGCTGCTGGCCAACTCGCATGTGGCGGTCGGGCGCGCCAAGCGCGTGATGGACGCCTCAGCGCGCCCCGCACTCGCGCAGACGCTGGAGATGGAGGTGGCGATGCAGGAGTACTGCGTGGCCGCCGCGCGCGAGGCCGCCGGTGTCGCGCAGCAGGAGGCGCTGGCCGGGTAGCGCGCCGTGCGGGTTGATCGTGCCGTGTCGGCCCGGGTTTCCAGGCCGAATCGTGACGCTCAGGAAGCGCCCCAGTCGACCGGCCCGGCAGTCAGCGTGTGGCTGCCGAGCGGGCGCCCGAGTATCTCCTGGACGCGCCGCGCACAGGCGAGCAGGGCCGGCAGGTCGATGCCCGTGTCGATGCCCATCTCGTGCAGCATCGAGACGAGATCCTCGGTGGCGATGTTGCCGGTCGCGCCGGCGGGCACCGGACAGCCGCCCAGCTCGCCGAAGCTCGCCTCGAAGCTCTGCACACCCGATTCGAGTGCGGCGAGCACATTGGCAAGCCCCTGGCCGCGCGTGTTGTGAAAGTGCGCGGTCAGCTCGACGTCCGCGAGCGCGTCGAAAGCGGCAGCGAAGAAGCGGCGCACCTGCAGCGGGTTGGCCATCCCGGTGGTGTCGCCGAAACCGATCTCCTGGGCGCCCGCGTCGCGTAGCCGCGCTGCGATCTCCAGCACACGCTCGACCGGCACGTGCCCCTCGTATGGACAGCCGAAGGAGGTCGAAATCACGCCCTCGCAGCGCAGCCCGGCGTCACGGGCTCGCTCGATCACCGCCTGCACTCCGGCGAGCGACTCGGCGATCGAGCGGTTCACGTTCCTACGGTTGTGCGTCTCCGACGCCGACAGGAACACGTTTACCTCGTCGAACGCGGGGCGCGTGCCGGGCGCGAGCTCGCGAGCGTGCAGCGCAGCGTCCAAGCCGCGCTCGTTGGGGATCAACACCGACAGGCTGACATCCGCGGGCACGTCGATCCGGGCCAGCACCTCAGCGCCATCGGCGAGCTGCGGGATCACGTCCGCGCGCACGAAGCTCGTCACCTCCAGGCGCCGCAATCCGGTGCGTGCGAGCGCGTCGATCAGCTGCACCTTGTGGTCGGTGCTGAGCACCTCGCGCTCGTTTTGAAAGCCGTCGCGCGGGCCGACCTCGCGGACGGCGACCAGGCCAGGGAGCCCGCCGAGCGGCTCGTGCATCGGCGTGTTCGCCAGATCGAGCGGCATCGATCGAAGCCTATACTCGGCCGCCGTGACCCCACCGCCCCCAGACTCCACAGCTTCACTCCCCCCCACGACAGACTCGCCCGTCGCAGACCCGGTGGCCGTGATCGGCGCTTCCGGCGCGCTCGGCTTCGCACTGGCGATACGCCTGGCGCGAACCGGGGTGCCGATCGCGATCGGCTCCCGCGACGCTGCCCGCGCGAGCGAGACAGCTGAGCGAGCGGCGGCGATCGTGCCCGATGGATCGTTCTCGGCACACGACAACGCGGGCGCCGCGAACGTCGCGGACACCGTGATCCTGAGCGTGCCGTTTCGCAACCAGTCCGAGACTTTGGCCAACCTCAAGCAGGCGCTCTCCCCCGGGCAACTGCTGATCGACGCGACCGTTCCGCTAGCCGCGGCGGTGTCCGGCAAAGCCACACGCATGCTCGGCGTGTGGCAAGGCTCAGCTGCCCAGCAGGCGCTGGAGATGGTGCCCGACGGTGTGCGTGTCGTCTCGGCTTTGCACACCATCAGCGCCGCGTCGCTGAACGACCTCGACCATGCTCTCGACCAGGACGTGCTGGTGTGTGGGGACTCGCGCGCGGACAAGCGCCAGGCCGCGACGCTGATCGAGCGGATCGACGGTCTGCGCTGCGTCGACTGCGGGCGCCTTGAGATGGCGCGGACGACCGAGGCGCTGACGGCGCTGCTGATCTCGGTGAACGCCCGTTATAAGGCGCACGCAGGCGTTCGCCTGACGAACCTTCCCGAGCTGCTGTGGGAGTGAGCGACCCCGACGTAGTGATCCTCGCCGGCGGCACCGGCGGCGCGAAGCTCGCGCGCGGCATGATCGACGTGGTCGGCGCCGAGCACTTGGCGGTAATCGCCAACACGGGCGACGACATCGACATCTACGGCGCGCATGTCTCGCCGGACCCCGATCTGGTGTCGTTCTGGCTGGCCGACGCGATCGACGAGCGCGGCTGGGGTTTGCGCGAGGACACGTTCGCGGTGATGGACGCGATACGCGCGCTCGGCGTGGACGTGTGGTTCAACCTCGGCGACCGCGACCTCGCGTGGTGCATCGAGCGCGCGCGGATGATCGCCGAGGGCGACACCGCGACGGTGGCGCTCGCGCGTCTGAACGAGGCGATCGGCATGCGCGCGCAGGTGTTGCCGATGAGCGATGACCCAGTGCGCACGTGGGTGCGCACGGGCACGGCCGGCTGGTGCGGGTTCCAGGAGTTCATGATCCGCGAGCGCGCCACCGGCGTGATCGAGGATCTGGAGTACCGTGGCGCCGAGCAGGCCAGGCCGAGCGAGCGAGTGCTCGCCGCGATCGCCGACGCCGATGCGATCGTGATCGGACCGTCCAACCCGCTGGCTTCGATCGGCCCGATCCTCGCCGTGCCTGGGATTCGCGAGGCGCTGGCACAGACAAGCGCACCCGTCCTCGCAGTCAGCCCGATCGTGGGCGGTGAGGTGCTCAAGGGTCCGACCGCGTCATTCATGGCCTTCGCGGCGCTCGATCTGAGCGCCGACGGAGTGGCGGACTTCTACGGTGACCTGCTCGACGGCATCGTGGCCGACGAAGACGTCGGCCGGCTGGCGACGCTTCAGGCCGACACGCGCATGGACGATGCGCATGCGCGTGCGCGTGTGGCCGAGCACACGCTGTCGTTCGCGCGCGCCCTCAGCGGCTAGCGCTCGTCCTCCAGCTCTGCAGATGGTCGAGCGAGGCGTCGATCACGCGTTCGACGAATGCGTCGCGGTCGTTGGCGTGCGGCAGCGGCCCGTCGGGGACGGCCACGCCCAGGAACTGGCACAGCGGCTCCCAGCCGTCGGTGACCTCCCACACCAGCAGCCGCTCGGCCGGGACCACACGCTTGACCTCTTCGTTGTGGGCGACCATCTGCTCGATCAGTTGCTCGGGGGTGGCGTGCCCGGCGGCGAACGTGCCCTGTGGGCCCCAAAACATGCGATCGACGAGCGCCAGGTAACGCTGCCACTGCGGATCCACCTGTGCCCGCGCCTTTGCGAGCAACGGCATGATCGACTCGCCGTGGGACATCGTCCAGATCGTGTCCCTGAAACTGCGCTCCCAGGACTCGGGATTGCGCACGCTGAGCAGCACCTTGGCGTCGGGATACACGTCGATCAGCTCCCGGTAGAAGTAGCCGCCGGGCCAGTCGACGCTGCTGGCAAAGCCGTCGAAGATCGTCGACCACGCTCCGTGCCCGTCCAGCGCCTGGTCCCACAGCCCCACCTGATTCAGGTCGGCGAGCACATTGACCCAGTGGTAGCAGGGGCCAAGGCCCAGCTCCTCGAGCGCGAGCTTCTGCGTGAGCGTGCCGGTGCGCGGCAGGCCGGCACCGATCAAAATCGGCTTCACGGGTGCCGTTGGGTCGTTCATCTACACTCCTTGTCTCGCAAGATCGTTCATCGCAGCAGATCGACGCCAGGCGACGCGAAGAAGTCGATAAGAACGGCGCCGGGCCATCTGGCTTGCCGCACTCTTGCGCATATCGTCAAACCCCGCCTCCAGCCCATACGGGGCCCCCAAGCCAACGACAGGAGTGTCGATCTTGCAGAGCAGTTCGTATAGCGGTGGCGGGCTATCAGTTCTCGCGGGCCCGATCGCAGTGGCATACGACCCGCTCTCCCGCATCGGTCCGCGCATCGCCGCGCTGGAGGTATCCGATGCAGACACCACGCTCTCCCAAGCCCAGGTGCTGGATCGGCTGGGGCTGACCGGCAGCGAGTTCGCCGAAGGCATCTTCGCGCGCTGCGGCGTCAAGCAGCGTCACCTCAATCTCAGCGACGAGTTCCTAGACCGCACGCTGCAAGGCCGCTCCGAGCAGATCGAGGAAGAGCTGCTGAGCCACTCGATCCGGGCCATCGACGCGCTCGAGCTGGACCCGCGCATGATTGGCACGGTCATCAGCGCGAGCCTCTACTCGCTCGGCTGCCCAACGCTGGCCCATCGCCTGGTCGACCATTACCGCATGGACCCCGCGACGGACAAGTACCACGTGACCGGCGTGGGCTGCGCGAGCGGCGTGCCGCTGATGCGCCTGGCTTCGCAGACGATGCGCGAGCACCCAGAGAAGCAGGCGTTGGTGGTGGCAGCCGAGAGTATGAGCGGTCTGCTGATGCGCTCCACACCGGAGGACCCGAAGGCAAAGACCGTGGGCTCGGCGATCTTCGGCGACGGCTGTGCGGTGGCGCTGCTGTCGAACGATCCGCGCGCCGACGGTCCGGCGATCGTCGCCTCGGAGGTGCATCAGATCGGCGACACCCTGGGGGCAGTCAGCCTCAGCTTGACCGGCGAGGACAGCTACCTGCACCTGGCACGAGAGCTGCCCGATCTTGCCGGCGCGGGCCTGCCGGACGTGGTCGGCGGCTTCCTGCGCCGCAACGAGCTCGAGCAGGAGGCGATCGACCACTGGATCGTGCACCCAGGCGGGCGGCGCATTATCGAAAACGTGCAGAGCGCCCTCGACCTCTCAGACGAGCAGGTGCAGACGAGCTGGAGCGCGCTGGCCGAGCATGGCAACGTCGGCACCCCTTCGATCATGTACGTGCTCAAGGACACGATCGAGCGTTACCGTCCGACGCCGGGACAGCGCGGCCTGATGGTCACAATCGGGCCGGGCGTGAGCGTCGGCATGATGCTGCTCACGTGGTGAGCGCGGCGGCCTGAGCGCACTATCGTCTGAGGCAGATGCGCACCGCCGCGATCCTGCCAGTCAAGCGCTTCACCAGAGCCAAGCAGCGCCTGGGTGAAAGCGTCGCCGACTCGCTGCGCCACCGGCTGGCGGCGGCGATGGTCGACGACGTGCTGCTGGCGTTGTCCCAGACAGAGGCGATCGAGCTGACGATCGTGGTCACGCGCGAGCCGTCGATGGCCGCGGCGGCGCGTGTCTTCGGTGCGAGCGTGCTCGGCGACGAGGCCGAGGCGGGGCAGTCGGCGGCGGCCGGCCTCGGCATCGCCGCCGCGGCGGCCATGGGTTTCGAGCGCGTGCTGTGCGTCCCTGGCGACTGCCCGGCGCTCGACCCTGCCGAGCTGGAAGCGCTACTGGACGCCGATGCCGGCCAGAGCACGAGCGAGCGACGTGTGACAATCCTCCCCGACCGGCACGGAACCGGCACTAACGGGCTGCTGCTGTGCCCTCCAGGCGCGATCGAGCCGAGCTTCGGGCCCGGCAGCTGCGAGCGCCACAGCGAGCTGGCGCTCACTGCAGGCGCGGCGTCTCGCGTCGAGCGGGTGTCGTCTCTGCTGCTGGACGTGGACACGGGCGCCGACCTCGAGGCCCTGCGAGCACGGCTGGGCGAGGAGGGCGCTCGCTCTCCGCGCACACGCGCAGTCCTCGGCCGGGTCCGGCCCACCGAGGCCCTGTCGGGCACCAGCGCCGCGTGAGCATCCGCGCGTGAGCAGCCTCTCGGCGCACAGTCTGGCCGGGCTCCCAGAGGTGCGCGCGGGCGAGGATCTGGCGAGCGTGATCGTCGCGGCGTGCCCCGGCGGCGAGCCGCGCGACGGGCAGGTCGTGGCGATCGCGCACAAGGTGGTCTCCAAGACGGAGGGGGCGGTCGTGTCGCTGAAGGACGTGCGCGCGGGCGCGCGGGCCCTAGAGCTGGCGAAGGAGGCCGCCGCAGCGGGCGTCGAGCCCGAGCGCGACGCACGCGCGATTCAGGTCGTGCTCGACGAGTCCGTGGAGATCGTGCGTGCGCAGCGCGGCGTGCTGATCTGCCGTACTCGCCACGGCTTCGTTTGCGCCAACGCCGGCGTCGATGCGTCCAACGCGGCCGAGCCGGACGAGCTGATCCTGCTGCCGCGCGATCCCGACGCGTCGGCGCGACGCATCCGCGCGCGCCTGCGCGAGCTGACCGGCGCGACGGTGGCGGTGCTGATCACCGACAGCTTCGGCCGCGCCTGGCGCCATGGCCAGACCGACATAGCGATCGGACTGGCAGGCATGCAGCCGCTGGAGGACTGGCGTGGGCGCACAGACGCCCGCGGGCTCGAGCTGAGGGCGACGTGGCTGGCGGTCGCCGATGCGGCGGCCGCGAGCGCCGACCTAGCCCGTGCCAAGGACTCGCGCGAGCCGGTGGTACTGATCGACGGGCTGGAGCGCTTCGTCTCGCCCGCGGACGGTCCCGGCGCGGGAGCACTGCTGCGCCCGCTGGGTGAGGACCTGTTCCGCTGAGGCCGCGATCGCCATATGCGCTCGGATGCAAGCGCATCGGATCCGAGCGATTGGGGTAAGAGACTCGCGAGCCCAGAGACCAGACAAGGGCAAGCGCAGCGCGATATAGTGTGCTAGTCTGCTAGCACACTATATGTTTGGGAGGCGGGCATGTCAGGCAGAGAGTGGGCCCTCGAGTCGCCGGACAGCAGCACCCGCGCAAGCCTCCACCAAACTCGTGGCTGCGGCCCCGTTCACGTCGCCCGTCACGGGGCCGCAGCCTCCGCTGAGAAAACTCGCCGCCAATGCCGGCGGTCCGCCGCACCGGCGCTCGTGCTGGCGCTCGTCGTGTGGGTGGCCCCGGCCGCCTCAGCGCAGGCCATCACATCGGCCTCCATCGCCGCCACCATGCATCCCAATCGACCGCACGCCAGAGGCGCCGTGACACTCTCGGTCGTCTACTCCGGCGGCGAATTCGGGCTACCGTCCCCGGTACGGGGGCTGACGCTGCGCTTTCCGGCTGGACTGGGACTCGACATACCCAGGCTGAGCGCGTGCAACGTGACGGAACTGGAACGCATCGGCCCGCGCGCGTGCCCGTCACGATCGGTGATCGGCAGCGGAAACATGCTGTTCGCGGCACGCACCGGCTCGGCGATCGTCGAGGAGAAAGTCACGCTGCGCGCCTTTCTCGGCCCGCCCAACAACCTCGAGCCGACCATCGCGATCTTCGCCGAGGGCAGCAAGCCGATCGGCGAGGAGGACGTCGTGACCGGCCGTATGAGCCCCGATCACATCCCCTTCGGAGAAAGGATCCTGATGCACATTCCCCCACTTCCCACCCTGCCACAGCAGCCCGATGCATCGCTCCTATCGCTATCGCTGACGATCGGCAGCACCCACCCTCACGCGCTCGCAGCCAACGCCGTGGTGATGCCTGGGCGTTGCCCGCGCGGCGGCTTCCCGTTCGCCTCCGAATCGATATATGCGGACGGCACCCACGACCGCGTGCTCACCACCAGCCCCTGCCCACGATGAGCGCCCGCAAGAACAAGCTCGGACTCCTGTTGGCGGCGGGCGCACTTTGCTCGGGCACCTCAGCCTGGGCGGCTGCCGCCAGCTCGGACGCACCCACCACGGCGAGCCCTCGGGCGGGTGCGGCGAGGACCGTGTTCTTGAACGAGACCGGTCGGCTGCATCTGATCAGCAAACATGGCTTCACGCTCAACGAGCAGGGCTCGGCGTCAGGCACGATCCCCGGCACGATCCACGTTCGCCTGACGGCCGTCTCCAGCAGCCGTGTGACGGCCGAAGTCAACATCTACGTGCACGGCAGCTCGCTCTCGGGCCACGGCAGCGCCGCCTATCGACGCTCGGGCCACACGGCCAGCTTCGCCGGTTCGATGTCGATGGGACACGGCACCGGGAGCTACGCGCGTGCCCACGGGAGCAATCTCAGCTTCAGTGGCACGATTGCAGAATCCAGCGATGCCATCACGGTGCACGTCACCGGCCCGATCTCGGATTGACTGATGCTGGAGTTGCGCAACCTCGTCAAGCACTACAGCGCACCCGACGGCGAGGAGCCGGTGCGCGCTGTCGACGGTGTGTCGTTGAAGGTGTCACCGGGCGAAACGGTCGCGATGTACGGGCCGAGCGGATCGGGCAAGACGACGATGCTGCTGCTGATCGCGATGCTGCTCGAACCCACGTCGGGCGAGGTGCTGATCAGCGGCCGCAACATCGCCACGCTGTCCGAGCGCGAGGCGTCCAGCTTCAGACGCTCCCAGCTGGGGTTCATCCGCCAGAGCCTTGACCTGCTGCCGGGTGTGAGCACGATTGACAACGCGATCCTGAAGCTGCTGAAGACGATGCGCTGGCGCGACGCGCAGCGGGAGATCACTCCGCTGCTCGACCGCCTGGGGCTGGGTGAGCGTCTGAATCACCGCGCGGACACTCTGTCGATGGGGGAGCGTCAGCGCGTGATGATCGCCAGAGCGCTCTCGACCAGACCGAGCCTGCTGCTCGCCGACGAGCCGACGGGCAGCCTCGACAGCCGACGCGGACGGGACGTGCTCGAACTACTGAGCGACATCTGCCGTGAGTACGGGGTCGCCGTCGTGCTGGTCAGCCATGATCCAACGGCCGCCCTCTACGCGGACCGCGTGCTCACGCTGCACGATGGCAAGCTGCGCGACCGTGAAGCCGAGCCGATGCTCCCATCGGGGCTGATCGCCACCGGCCTCCGAGACGACGAGTGAGGCCCGGCGATGAGGCCAGGCAACCTCGTGCGCTTCTACGTCGTGCGTATGCGCGCACGCCTATGGCAGGAGTGCTTCGCGGTAGCCGGGATCGCGACCGGCGTGGCGCTGCTGTTCGCATCGCAGGTATCGAGCTCGAGCCTGCAGAACTCCGTCGGAGAACTCTCGCGCGGGCTGTTGGGCAACACCAACGTACAGCTGCTCGCGCGCGGTCCGCGCGGCTTCCCGCAGAGCACGTTGACGCGTGTACGGCGCATTCCCGGAGTGAGCGTCGCCGCCCCGCTGCTGGAATCCCCCGCCAACCTCGCAGGACCGCGAGGCGACGAGTCGGTGGAGCTGATCGGCACCGACTCGAGCCTCACTGAGCTGGGCGGAGCGCTAGTACGTCGCACTCAGCTGCGGCCATTCGGCGGAATCGGCGCCGTGGTGCTGCCCGCGCCCGTGGCAAGAGCCATCGGCGTGACCAAGTTCGGCCAGGAAGCCAATTTTCAAATCGGCGGACGAACGGTCGCGGCCCCCCTCTACGCGCAGCTTCACAGACAGCAGATCGGGCCGCTGGTGGCCAACCCGATCGCGATCGCGCCGCTGTCGTTCGCGCAGGAAATGACCGGCTTGACCGGTCGCGTGAGCCGCATCCTCGTGCATACCACGCCGGGCGCGCAGGGGCGGGTGCGCGACGCGTTGCAGGCGATCGCCGGCGGCCGTCTGATCGTCGCGCCCGCGAGCTACGACCAGACCTTGTTCTCCGAGGCCGCCACCGCGAGCAGCCGCTCGACACAGCTATTCGCCGTGATCGGGGCGCTCGTCGGGTTCCTGTTCGCGTTCAACGCGATGTTGTTCACTGTCCCCCAGCGCCGATCTCTGATCGCCCATCTGCGCCGTGACGGATACACGCCCGCGACGGTCACCGCAGTGCTGCTGCTCGACGCGTTCGTGCTGGGACTCATGGGATGCGTGCTTGGCCTGGCCTTGGGCGAGGCACTCGTCGTTCGCGTTCTGCACTCAGACCCCGCGTTCCTGTCCCTAGCCTTCGCGGTTGGCTCGCAACGCGTCGTCAGCTGGCAGAGCGTCCTGCTGGCAAGCGCCGGCGGGATGTTTGCCGCGATTACGGCGGTCCTGACCCCGCTGCGCGACCTACGTACCCGCACTCCGCGCGCCGCGAACCTCACGCCAACGACGGGCGGCGTGGCTGCACACGCCCGCTGGCTCGCGCTGGGCGCGCTTGCATGCCTGGGCGGATCGACGGTGATCGTGCACCTCGCGCCGCAGGCGGCGGTCGCGGCCATGCCCCTGCTGGTCGGCGCGCTGCTGCTGATGCTGCCGCTCGCGCTCAGCCTCTCGCTGTCCGTGCTCAGGCGGGTGTCCCGTGCGTTCACGGGCACGGTTGCGCACATCGCGCAGATGGAGCTGTCCTCGGCGCCAGGGCGAGCCGTCGCTATCGCCGCCACCGGCGCGGTCGCGGTGTTCGGCAGCGTGTCGGTGCAGGGCGCACATTCCGACCTGCTCGCGGGCCTCGATGGCGCGACGCGCGAAATGAGCGCGCCAACGGACCTGTGGATCTCTCCCGCCGGCTCCTACGATCTGCTGAAGACCGCCCCGTTCGCCCCAGTTGAGCAGAAGGAGCTGGAGCGCGTTCCAGGAGTGCTGGCGGTGAGGATCTACCGCGGCGGGCTGTTGGACTACGGCGCACGCCGCCTGCTGGTGACCGCGCCGCCGCCACAGGCAGAGCCGCTGCTGCCGGCCGGCCAGATCCTTCAGGGCGACCCTCGACAGGCAGCAGCGCGCGTGCGCGCCGGTGGCTGGCTGGTCCTCTCGCGCGCAGTCGCCGAAGAACACCACCTGAAGCTCGGCCAGGCGGTGACGCTGCCAACCCCCGACCCGACGAGCTTGCGCCTAGCCGCACTCTCGACCAATCTCGGCTGGGCCCCCGGCGCGCTGGTGATGAACGCGCAGGACTATGCGCGCGCGTGGGGCAGCGCGGATGCGAGCGCCTACGAGGTCCTGCTGTCCGGTCGCGCACCGCGCGGCCAGGTACTCGACGGGCTCGAACACGTGCTGAAAGGGCGGTCGAGCCTCGTTGTCCAGAGCGCACACGAACAGACGCGCCGGCAGAGCGCGCTCAGCCACCGCGCGCTCGCACGCCTGGCGCAGATCGCCACCCTGATCCTGATCGCCGCGGTGCTAGCGATGGCCGCCGCGATGGGGGCGCTGATCTGGCAGCGCCGCCCGCGTCTGGCCCAGCTCAAGCTGGATGGCCTGCCACGCGCCGAGCTGTGGCGCACGATCGTGCTCGAGAGCGCGCTGCTGCTCGGTGTCGGCTGCCTCACCGGGGCCGCCTTCGGCATCTACGGCCAACAGCTGGCCGACCACGCGCTCGCCAGCGCGGTCAACTTCCCGGTGACGTACTCGGTCACCGCGCTGGCGGCATTGAGCAGCTCCCTGCTCGTGATCGCCGCCGCGCTGGCGATCGTGGCTGTCCCCGGCTTGCTGGCCGTCCGCGCACCGGCAACGCTCGCGCTGCAGGACTGAGTCGCGCTGGCGGCGACGCTAAGCCGCTACCGGCTCGCCCGCTCCCTTGAGTGGGTAGTGACGCCGTATCTCATACAGCGTTGTGCGCTCGGCCGCCGGGCGCCCGGCGGCGTGCGCGGCGCTCACGAGCTCGTGCGGCTCGAGCCTCGTGCCGTGGTAGCTGCCGGCTAGACGGCTGATCGACTCCTCCATCAGCGTGCCGCCGAGATCGTTGACGCCCCAGCGCAGCGACTCGCTCGCCGCGTCCAGCCCCATCTTCACCCAGCTGGCCTGCAGGCTCGGGACGGTGCGCCCGAGCGCCAGCCGAAACACGGCGGTGTGCTTGAGGTTCTCCTCGCGCGAGATCTCCTGCACGCCGTGCGTGCGCCCGAGCAGCGTCTGGAAGGGAATGAACGACAGCGGCACGAACTCGGTGATCCCCCCCGTCCTCTCCTGTAGCTCGCGCACGACGCGCATGTGCTCAGCTAGCTCCCACGGCTCCTCGATGTGACCGAACATCACGGTCGCGGTCGAACGCAGGCCGGCGTCGTGGCTGGCGGTGACGATCTCGACCCAGCGCGCCACCGGCAGCTTGTTCGGCGAGATGCGCTGGCGCACGCCGTCATGCAGCACCTCCGCGGCGGTGCCCGGCGTGGAGCCGAGTCCCGCGTCCTTCAGACGCGCGAACACCTCGGCCGGCGGCAGGCCGGAGATGTCGCACATGTGCGCGATCTCCATCGGGCTGTAAGCGTGCAGGTGCAGATCGACACCCAGTCGTGCGGACGTGGCCTTGGCCAGCGCCAGCCAGCCGAGATAGTCATCCAGCTGCCAGTCGGGGTGGATGCCTGACTGGATGCACAGCTCGGTGGCGCCGAACTCGACAGCGTCCTCGATGCGCGCGACGAACTCGCCCTCGTCGTGCTCGTAGGCATCCGGCGAGCGCTTGCCCTGACCGAAGCCGCAGAACGCGCAGCCCACAGTGCAGACGTTGGAGATGTTGATGTTGCGATTGACCACGAACGTCACCAGCTCGCCGGCCAGCTCCGCGCGCAGCTCGTCAGCCGCCTGGCGCATGTCCTCGATCGCCTCCGGCCTGGTCTCGGCGAACATCGCCGTCAGCTCCTGCGCGCTCAGCGCGCGTCCGTCGCGCCCGCCTTCAATCGCGCCGGCGACGAGGCTCGGGCGGATCGGGGTGGGCGGATCGGTGCGGGAGGCCGGACCACCGGATCCGCGGCGCGGGATGAAGCTCCAGTAGCTGGCCTTGATCGTGTCGAGCACTCCCTGCGCGATCCACTCGGGGTCGATGTACTCGGCGTACACGCACAGCCGCTCGGTCAGCGCATAGCCATCCGCCTGCAGGCGCTTGCGCACCTGGTGGGGCGAGGGGAACGGGTGCTCGGGGGAGATGTGATCGCCGTTGGCGCTCAGCCCACCCAGATCGGTCGCGCCGGCGGCGACCAGCTCGCCCCACCAGTCGGCCAGGTTCGGCGGTACCTGGATGCCGACGCCGGGCATCAGCCGCCGTGTCTCGGCGATCAAACGCTTCATGTCATCGATGCTGACCGCACACGCCCACTCCGGCAGCGCCAGCTGCGGTCGGGGACGCTCGGGGTCCTCTACACCCGTGCGCCAGTACTCGCGCGCCGCCGCGTCAGCGATCTCGGCCGGCTCCTGCCCGTAGTAGCGCTGGTGGGGCACGAAGTTCTGCAGGATCACCTCTTGGATGTGGCCGTGCTCCTCGTGCAGCGCCGCGATCGCCTCCAGCGAGGCCACGCGCTCCTCCTCGGTCTCGCCGATGCCAACGAGGATGCCGCTGGTGAAGGGGATGCGCAACTCTCCGGCCGCCGCGATCGTCTCCAGCCGGCGCGCCGGATGCTTGGTCGGCGAGCCCGCATGGACGGTGTCCATCAGCCGCTCGGAGACCGACTCGAGCATCAGCCCCTGCGAGGCGGTGACCTCGCGCAGACGTGCCAGGTCCTCACGCGTGAGCACACCCAGGTTGGTGTGTGGCAGCAACCCCCGTTCGAGTGCTCGCTCGCACGCCCAAACGACATAGGCGGTGAAATCCTCGTGGCCATACTCGAGCAGCCGCGCGGCCACCTGTGGGTTGACCTCGGGCCGCTCGCCGGTCAGCACCAGCAGCTCCTTGACCTGCCGGCGCGCGGCCGCGTCGAGCAGCTCCAGGACCTCCTCGGGCGGGTGCAGGTGCGCGGCGTGCGTGGCGAACGCGCAGTACTTGCAATAGCAGCGGCAGGTTCGCGACAACGACAGCGTCAAGTTGCGCGAGAAGGTGACCCTGCGGCGCATACCCGCAGTGTAGGTCACGGTTTCTGTCCGACCCGGCTCCTAGCGTGCTCTACATGTCCGAAGATGCCCTACGGCGCGCTGTGGCTGAGTTCATCGGCGCCTTCACCCTGATCTTCATCGGTGCCGGCGCAGCAGTCGCCGCCAACCAGATTCACGATCCGACGCTGATCGGCGTGGCGATCGCAAACGGCCTGGCGATCGGCGTGATGGTCTCGGCGATGGGCCACATATCCGGCGCGCACTTCAACCCCGCGATCACCTTCGGCTTCCTGGTCACACGGCGGATCAAGCCTTCACTTGGCGTGCTCTACTGGGTCGCGCAGCTCGGCGGCGCCGCGCTGGCCGCGCTGCTCGTCCACGACCTGATCCCGCACGCGAGCACCGAAGCGGTCAAGCTAGGGGTGCCAGCCATCGGCAACGGCGTGGACGCCGCCTCGGCATTCGGCCTGGAGGCGATCATGACGTTCTTCCTGGCATGGGTCGTGTTCGCAAGCGCCGTGGACGAGCGCGGAACGTTCAAGTCGATCGCGGGGCTGGCGATCGGCCTGACGATCACCATCGACGTCCTCTTCGGCGGCCCGTTCACGGGCGCGGCGATGAACCCGGCACGTGCCTTCGGCCCTCAGCTGATCGGCGACTACTGGTCGAACGCGTGGGTCTGGTACGCGGGCCCGATCGCCGGCGCCGTGGTCGCCGCGCTGCTGTACGAGTTCCTGTACCTGCGCCCCGCCAAAGCGCTGGAGCCGGTGGGCCCAGAGGACACCGGCGTGCGCGAGCCTCGCGCCAGCGAGAGCTAGCATCTCGCCTCATCGCATCTCCTGATCAACAGCCGTCGGCAACGATCTACCTCGCTCGCCACGGCCAGACCGCGTACAACCTCGAGGGTCGCTTTCAAGGCCAGCAGGCGGTGCCACTCGATGACACCGGCCGCGAGCAAGCGGGCGAGCTGGCCGAGCGCGCGATCACATACGGCTTTCGCGCGCTTTGGTGTAGCCCACTGCTGCGCGCGCGAGAAACGGCGGACATCGTCGCGGCGAGGATCGGCCTGGAGCCCGTCGAGGACGCGCGGCTGATGGAGACCGACGCGGGCGACTGGACCGATCTGAGTTTCGCAGAGGTCAGAGCCGTCGAACCGGAGCGTTTTGACGCGTTCGCAAGCGCCGACCCGAGCTTTGCGTTCCCGGGCGGCGAGTCCTTCGTCGAGCAGGACGCGCGCGTGGCCGCGAGCTTGAGTGAGATCGAGCGCGGGGCATCGCCGGCACTGGTGGTCTGCCATGGAATGGTGATCCGCGCGGCGATCTCCAGCCGTGCTGGGGATCGCGTGAAGCGCTTCGAGCGCGTGCCCAACGCTGCGCTCGTGCCGCTGGACGCCGGCAACGACTAGGTGGGCATCCGGGCGAGGCCGTTGACGTCCTCGCCGGCTACCAGGAAGAACTCATTCCTTGCGCCCTGGCGGCGGGATTCGCGATACGGGCGGTACTCCTCGCTCTCGTAGAACTCATCAGCGGCCTCGCGCGAGGGCCACTCGATGATCAGGTAGATCTGCGGCGGTCGGCGCTCCCCCTCGATCTGCTCGATCTTCGGCGTACGCGCCAGGTAGCGTCCGCCGCGTCGCTCGACCATCGCGGTGACCTTGTCCACGTAGCCGGGCACCCACACGGGATCGGTGATGTCCAGCTCTGCAACGGCGTAGTGCTTCATCGGACGCATGCGACCTTACCTGCGTCAGCCGCTCGCGAGGAGGCCGGTCACGAGCTGAGCGCCTTCGCGCGCCATGCGCGAGCGCGGCACCACCATGTCGAAGCCGGCCCGCAACGCCCGCTCGCGGGTATCGGCCTCGACGTGCGAGTAGAAGCCGAGCGTGCGCGGGCGGGCCGGCGCGTCGGTGGCGAACAGCGATTCGACGACGCCGGCGCCATCGAGGCGCTCGTCGGTGAGGTCCACGACCAGCACCCCCACTGGCGCCGTGCCTGGATCGCCCAGCCGCTCGCGCAGCACCCCTACTGCGGAGATCAGCTCGACCTCGTGTCCGACGGCGGTCAGTGCTCCCTGCACCTGCGAGCCGAACAGGAGGTCGGCGGTGAGCGCGAGCACGCGCGCCATCTACTGTGCCCGCAGGCGGCGGAACTCCTCGCGGGCGGACTCGGGCCGACCCCACATCTGCGCCACCTCCACCCTGCCGCTGCGCATCTCGCGCACCGCCAGCTCACCCTCGATGCCGGCTTGGTCGAGCAGCACCAGAGCACCGTGAACAGTGGGCGCGGCAGCGGCATGGCCGAAGCGATGGGCGACGAGCAGCCGCCAGTGCCAGTCGTGATGGGAGTAAGGACGCGCGTTGCAGGTGGCCAGGTAGAGAGCGCCTTCCACGTAGCGCGACTCATCGGCGATGCGCAGGTCGATCTCCAGGTCCGTCCAGTCGTCGGGCAACGAGTCGACGATCCGCTGGAAAGAGTCGGCGAGGGCCACGTCGAGAAGCCTACCGCGGGCTATGCTCGAATCGAGTATGCAGACCGTCGCCGACACGCTCGCCGCCGACTACCGCACGCTGCTTGGCGGATGCGGCCAGCTGGACCGCTCCGAGCGCGGCAAGCTCGCCCTCACCGGCGAGGACGCGGTCGAGTTCCTCAACGGCCAGGTCAGCAACGAGCTGGCCGATCTGCGTGTCGGCGAGGGCCGCTACGCGGCCTTCCTCACGCACAAGGGCAAGATGCTCGGCGACCTGCGCATCCTCGCGGCCGGCGATCAGCCGGGCGGTGAGCCGAGCGAGCTGCTGCTGGACACCGAGCGAGCGACGCTTCAGGCGCTGTTCGACATGATCCGTCGCTTCAAGGTCGGCTATCGCGTGGAGCTGCACAAGCGCACGGTCGAGCGAGGGCTACTCTCGCTGATCGGCCCCGAGGCGACGTCGGTCGCGGGCGCGCAGCAGCTCGGCGCGGATGAGCACGCCAGCACGCCGCTGACAATCGACGGCGTTGACGCGCTCGCTATCAGAACCGACGTGGGTGTGGACCTGATGTGCGACGCCGCGGACACCGAGCGCCTGGCCGGTGCTCTGCGCGAGCGCGGCGCGCCGCCCGTCGGCGAGGCGGCGGTCGAATGCCTGCGGATCGAGCATGGGCGCCCTCGCTATGGGATCGACCTCGATGACACGGTCATTCCACAGGAGGCCGGTTTGAACGAGCGCGCGGTCAGCTTCACCAAGGGCTGCTACGTCGGCCAGGAGACAGTCGCGCGCCTGCACTACCGAGGCAAGCCCAATCGGCACCTGCGCGGCCTGATGCTGTCAGCGCCGGCTCTGCCCGGCGATCCGCTCGGCTTGGGCGAGCGCGCGATCGGACGACTGGGCAGCGTCACCGTCTCCCCGAAGCTCGGGCCGATCGCACTGGCGCTGGTGCGCCGCGAGGCCGAGCCAGGAGCGCGGCTGAGCGTCGGCGAGCACGACATCCAGGCGGAGGTCGTCGCGCTCCCGTTCGGCTCCTGAGCGGCCCCCTCAGGCTGAGCGACCGCACGCGGCGGAGCAGGCGTCAGTCTCCGTCGGGCGGCGTGTCCTGCTGCTCGCGCTTGTCCTGCAGATGACGACGAATGGCCGCGTCGTGGGCCTTCACCGCGTCAGCGCTGGGCGGCGTGTCGAGCGTGCTCAGGACGTTCGGTCCCTTCAGCGGAACCTTCGTCGGCTCTATGTCCTCGGCGCCATCGAACGGCGCATCTTCAGTCATCACCTTCACCTTCGGGCGGTATTCCCGACTCCTCAGTGTACGCCTGCCACTGCTCGCCGATCAGGTCGAGCAGCTGGCTGGCGAGCAGCGGCGAGAAGGACACGCGCGAGACCACCATCCCCTGCTGGCCCTGCGGGCCGATACGCATGAAGTCGAGCGTGAACTCGTGCGGGGTACGCGCGATCGCCGCAGCGTTGGCCCATTTACCGGCGAACTCCTCCGGCGGGATCATGATGTTCGGCCCTGGGTCCGAAGGGCTCTGGTCGGACTCGTCGGCTGGCTCTGAATCAGGCACTGGTCGCTGAGCGTAGCGCCATTTCGGGCGTCGAGAGCAAGGTCATGTGTGATGCACGACACACAAGCAACTATTGCACCTGAGATATAGTTGCACGCATGCAAGTAATCGACATAGCTACGCCACCAACCAGCCGCCAGGCGCTGACGCGCGACATGTACGCACTCGCCGCCTACCTGCTGCGCACGGCCAACGTTGGCACGTTCAACGCGATCGCCGATCTTGACCTTTCGTTCACGCAGATCAAGGCCTTGTGCGCGCTAGAGATGGACGGCGAGGAGCGGTCGGTGAAGGCGCTGGCGCGAGTCGCTGGGCGTGTCACTTCCAGCGATGAGCCGCGCCGTGGACGGCCTGTTCGAGCGCGGCCTGGTCGGGCGCGAGGAGGACCCGTCCGACCGGCGCATGAAGCGCGTACGCCTGACCGACACCGGCCTAGAGGTGCCGCGAGCGCTGAACGAGGCGCGCCTGACCGCGCTTCAGGGCCTGATGGACGAGCTGGCGGAGCCGGAGGCACAGGCGCTGGCTGACGCGCTCGCATTGATCTTGGAGCGCCGCGAGGACATCGCGGCGCATCGACCCGCCAAGTAAGGAGGCAGCAGATGACCGAGGCATTCCGCTCCCTGCAGATGAACGCAGGAGAACCGACGCTGGTGGGCGCTCGGCGCGAT
This sequence comes from uncultured Solirubrobacteraceae bacterium, assembly GCA_963705235.1. GTDB lineage: Bacteria > Actinomycetota > Thermoleophilia > Solirubrobacterales > Solirubrobacteraceae > Palsa-744. Next base: position 196,524 of record OY970059.1, read on the forward strand.
GTGCTTCGCGCTGTTCATGATCATGCTCGACAACACCGTCGTCAACGTGGCGCTGCCCTCGATTCAGCGCAGCCTCGACGCGTCGACCGCCTCGCTGGAGTGGACGGTGAACGCCTACACGCTGTCCTTCGCCGTGCTGCTGGTTACCGGCGGACGCCTCGGCGACCTGTTCGGGCGACGCAAAGTGTTCCTCACCGGCGTCGTCGTCTTCGCCACCTCGAGCGCCGCGATCGGCTTCTCCCCCAACGACACCTGGCTGGTCGTATGGCGCGCAATCCAGGGCGCCGGCTCGGCGATGATGATGCCGGCGACGCTGTCGATCATCACCAACGCGTTCCCGGCCGCCGAGCGCGGGCAGGGCGATCGGCACCTGGGCCGGCGTCTCAGCGCTCGCACTGGCGATCGGGCCGGTCGTCGGCGGCTTCCTCGTCGAGAACGTCAGCTGGCAGTCGATCTTCTTCCTCAACGTGCCCGTAGCCATCGCCGCGGTCGTCGTGACGCTGTTCGCGGTGCACGAGTCACGCGACGAAACGGTCGAGCGGACCGTGGACATCCCCGGCGTGCTCACCCTGACGATCGGGCTAGCCGCGCTGGTGCTCGCCCTCGTGCAGGGCAACGAATGGCACTGGGGCTCCACGCGCGAGATCGCCCTCTATGTGATCGCGGCCGGCTCGGCCTCACGAGCTTCGTGTTCGTCGAGCTGCACCGGCGCGTGCCGATGGTCGACTTCCGCTTCTTCCGCTCGCGCACGTTCCTCGGCGCCAACATCGTCGCGTTCATCGTCAGCTTCGCGATGCTCGCAATGTTCTTCTTCCTCGCCCTGTACATGCAGAACATCCTCCACTACAGCCCGCTGGAGGCCGGTGTGCGCTTCCTGCCCTCGACGCTGATGATCGTCGTGCTGGCACCGATCGCCGGGCGTCTGGCCGACCGCGTCGGCCCGCGCCCGCTGATGACCTTCGGCCTTCTGTGCGTCTCCGGAGCCTTGTTCTGGCAGTCGCACCTGACGGTCGATAGCTCCTACACCGCATTGCTGCCCGGCTTCATGCTGATGGGCATCGGCATGGCGTTCGTGATGTCGCCGATGAGCACTGCCGCGATGAACTCGGTCGACCCGACCAAGGCCGGGGTCGCGTCTGGGATCCTGTCGATGAACCGCATGGTCGGCGGCACCTTCGGCGTGGCCGTCCTCGGCGCGATGGTCGCCACGCTCGGGCGCTCCAAGATCAATGAACTGCTGCCCCACGTTCCGACCGGCGCACGCGAACGCCTGGCTTCCGGCTTGGGCTCGGGCGCGACACCCGCACGGCGTGCCCGCGAAGGTGATCGACGCCAGCCAGCAGGCGTTCGTGTACGCGCTCCAGTATGGCCTGCGGCTGGGAGCGGCGGTCGCCCTCGTGGGCGCGCTCGCCGCCTGGACGCTCGTGCGCGGCTACAAGCCCGCCCTCGCGACAGGCGAGCCGCCCGTCGCTTCCGCGCCGACGCTCGCCTCTGAGCAGACCGCCTCGGCCGAACCGACCGCTGTCGCCGAGACCGTGCACGTCTAGCTTCGCTGCCTCGTCGGCTACCCCCAGGGTAGGATGGCCTGGCTGACCATCCCCGACAGACGAGGTTCTAGAGCAAGTGGCTATCGATCTCCAACAAGTCTCCGCCATCGACGTCGAGCCTGGCGAGCTGCCCAAGACGATGGCCGCGTGGGTCATCCGCGAGGAGCGCTTCGGCGAACCGAAGGACGCCTTCCAGATCGAGGAGATCGAGGTGCCCGAGCCGGGCGCGTTCGAGGTGATCGTGCGCGTGATGGCCGCGGGCGTCAACTACAACAACGTGTGGGCCGCGCTGGGCAAGCCCGTGTCGGTGATGAAGTACGGCGACCACCCCGAGTTCGGCCACCACATCGGCGGCTCGGACGCGTCTGGGATCGTCTGGAAGGTCGGCGCCGGCGTCACCCGCTGGAAGCCCGGCGACGAGGTCGTGGTCCACTGCAACCAGGCCTCCTACGAGGATCCCGAGGTCCACGGCCTGGACCCGATGGCTGCGCCCTCGCAGAAGATCTGGGGCTATGAGACGACCTGGGGCTCGTTCGCGCAGTTCACCAAGGTCCAGGCCCAGCAGTTGCTGCCCAAGCCGGCGGCGCTGACCTGGGAGGAGGCCGCTTCCTACGGCCTCGTCTACTTCACCGCCTACCGCATGCTGCATCACCCGCTGCAAGCTGCAGCCCGGCGCCAATGTGCTGATCTGGGGCGCAGCCGGCGGGCTCGGCGTGTTCGCCACGCAGCTGTGCGCGGCCGCCGGCGCCAATTGCGTCGGCGTCGTGTCCTCGGCCGAGAAGGGCGAGCTGGTCAAGCGCCTCGGCGCAGTCGACTACATCGACCGCAACGAGTTCGCCGGGATGATGCGCAAGGGCGGAGAGACCCCCGAGGAGGAGAAGGCACGCTTCAAGGTCTCGCTCGGCTTCGCCAAGCGCGTCAAGGAGCTCCTCGGCGATGCGCCCGACATCGTCTTCGAGCACGTCGGCAAAGCGACGTTCCCGACGTCCGTGTTCACCGCCAAGACGTTCGGCAAAATCGTGATCTGCGCCGGCACCACCGGCATCGACCTCGACTTCAACGTCGCCTACCTGTGGATGCGCCAGAAGGAGATCCTCGGCTCGCATTTCGCCAACGCATACGAGTGCACGAAGGCCAACGAGCTGATCGAGAGCGGTCAGATCCGCCCCGTGCTGTGGCGTACGCTCGGCTTCGAGGGCGTCGCCGAAGCCCACCAGCTGATGCTCGAAAACAAGCACCTGGGCAAGATCTCGATCCTCGTCGGCGCCGACTCCGAGGGTCAGGGCAAGACGGCCGAGGGCCCCGGTGCAATCCACGCGGAGGTGGGCGCCTGATGCCCGGCACGGTGATCGTCCCCTGGTACGCCACCGGCTTTCGCGCCGACGGCTTCGAGGAGTCACTCAACGAGCTCGCCGCGGCCGCGCTGCGCTACGGCGCCAGCTCCTACGCCGTCTACCGCGCCTACGATGATCGCTACAAGTTCCAGCAGCTGGCGGCCTTCGAGCGCAAAGTCGACTGGGAACGCTATTGGGAAGGCGCCGAGATGATCTTCTTCCGTGCCAGCCATTCCAGCTGGTATCAGGTGCCGGTCCTGTACGGGTGGTGGGACCTGACCGCCGCCGGCGGCCTGGCCGCCGCGCTGGTGCCACACGGCAACGGCGTCGGCAACGGGCACGGCAACGGCGTGCCCGCCGGCGAGCCCGCCTAGCCGCTTAGCTCTGCTCGAGCGGCGCCATCGTCAACCCGGCGCCGCTTGCAGCTGCTCCCAGTAGTGCTCGGCGGCCTCGTGATGGCCGCTGTAGACGATCGCCCGCCCGGAGGAGTGGATCACGTTGGCGATCTCCATGCCGCGCTTGACCGTGACCCCCGGGATGAAGCGAGCGAGCGTGCGAGCGACGTGCTCGAACGTGTTGTGGTCGTCGTTGCACACGATCACGCTCCACGACTCCGCCGAGGCCCGTTCCCGGCCCGCCCGTGCGTGGCATCTCGATGGTCGTATCCATGCCGGGAGGATAAAGCCCGCGGTGCGACCGTACAATTGAATGTATGAGCGGCGATCCACCCGTGCGGCTGCCTGAGCGCGACCGGCCCTGGATGATGCGCACCTACGCCGGGCACTCCACGGCGAAGGCCTCCAACGAGCTGTACCGGCGCAACCTGCAGAAGGGCCAGACGGGCCTGTCGGTGGCGTTCGACCTGCCCACGCAGACCGGCTATGACCCCGACGACGAGCTCGCCCGCGGCGAGGTCGGCAAGGTCGGTGTGCCGGTCTCCCATCGCGGCGACATGGCCGCACTGATGGACGGCATCCCGCTCGGAGGAGATGAACACGTCGATGACGATCAACGCGACCGCGGCGTGGCTGCTGGCGCTGTACATCGTCGCCGCCGAGGAGCAGGGCGTCGCCCAGGAGCAGCTGCAGGGGACCACCCAGAACGACATCATCAAGGAGTTCCTCGCGCGCGGCACCTACGCCTTCCCGCCGGCGCCGTCGATGCGCCTGATCGCGGACATGATCGCCTACACGGTCGAGCACGTGCCCAAGTGGAACCCGATCAACATCTGCTCCTACCACCTGCAGGAGGCCGGCGCGACGCCCGTGCAGGAGATCGCCTACGCGATGAGCAACGCGATCGCCGTGCTCGACGCCGCGCGCGAGCGGGTCGGCGACCGCGGGCCGCAGATCATGGGGCAGGTGTTCGGGCGCATCTCGTTCTTCGTCAACGCCGGGGTTCGCTTCATCGAGGAGCACGCCAAGCTGCGCGCGATGTCGATCCTGTGGGAGGAACTGGGCCGCGAGCGCTACGGCGTCAGCGACGAGCGCCATCTGCGCTTCCGCTATGGCGTGCAGGTCAACTCGCTCGGGCTGACCGAGGCCCAGCCGGAGAACAACGTGCAGCGGATCGTGCTCGAGGCGCTGGCGGTGACGCTCGGACGCGACGCGCGCGCCCGAGCCATCCAGCTGCCGGCGTGGAACGAGGCGCTCGGGCTGCCGCGCCCGTGGGACCAGCAGTGGTCGCTGCGCATCCAGCAGGTATTGGCCTACGAAACGGACATCCTCGAGTACCCCGACATCTTCGAGGGCTCCAAGGTGATGGAAGCGCTCGTCGAGGAGTTGCTCGACGGCGCGCGGGCAGAGATGGCCGTCGTCGCCGAGCATGGCGGCGCGGTCGAAGCGGTGCCGTACATGAAGGCCTCACTGGTGGACTCTCACCGCGAGCGGCTCCGCCGGATCGAGGACGGCGAGCAGGTCGTCGTCGGGCAGAACCGCTTCACCGAGACCGAGGAGTCGCCGCTGACCGCCGACGCCGAGGGCGGGATCCTGGTGGTCGACCCAGCGCTTGAGGCCGAGCAGATCGAGGCCGTGCGCCGCTGGCGCTCACAGCGCGATCAGGCAGCGGTCGATGAGGCGCTGGCTGCGCTCGCCGAGACGGCTCGCGACGACAGCGCAGCGGAGAACCTGATGGTGCCGACGATCGCCGCGGCGCGCGCCGGCGCGACCACCGGCGAGTGGGCGAGCACGCTGCGCGAGGTGTTCGGCAGTTACCGAGCGCCCACGGGCGTCGGCGAGGCCGCCGCAGCAGCGCCTGACGGGGAGCTGAGCGAGCTGCGCGGCGAGGTGGGGCGTCTGCAGGAGAAGCTCGGCCGACGGCCGAAGATCCTGGTGGGCAAGCCGGGACTCGACGGCCACTCCAACGGCGCCGAGCAGATCGCCGTGCGCGCGCGCGACTCCGGCATGGACGTCGTCTACGAGGGCATCCGTTTGACCCCCGCGCAGATCGCCGCCTCGGCCCTGCAGGAGGGCGTGCACGTGATCGGTCTGTCGATCCTGTCGGGCTCGCACCGCGAGCTGATACCCGCCGTGATCGACGCGCTGCGCGAGGCCGGCGTGCAGGCGCCGGTGGTCGTCGGCGGGATCATCCCCGAGCAGGACGTCGCCGCCCTACAACAGGCGGGCGTCGCCGCGGTTTACACGCCGAAGGACTTCGACATCAACCGCATCATGCGCGACATCGTTGCGCTCCTCGACACGAACGCCGACGGGCCGCTGCTCGCCGCCAACGGCTCCTCCGCCAACAGCTCGGCGTGAGCGCCGACGGGGCCGCGCTCGGCGAGCGCCTGCGCGCGCGCGACCTGACCGCCGCGCCGGGCGCTCTGAACCTGCTCGAGAGCACCGCCGCCGCCGATCGCGAACAGGCCGGCGCGCTGCTGCGTGAGGTCTCACCGGCCGCGCTCGGGGGCGAGGCCCCGGGGCACGTGATCGGTGTCACCGGCCCGCCCGGCGCGGGCAAGTCGACCCTGCTGTCCGCACTGCTGCACGATTGGCGCCGGCAGGAGCGCACCGTCGCGATGCTCGCCGTCGACCCCAGCTCGCGGCGCTCCGGCGGCTCGCTGCTCGGCGATCGTGCGCGCGTCGAGTTCGACGCTGCCGATCGAGGTGTGCTGATCCGCTCGACCGCCGCCGGCGAGCGGCTGGGCGGTCTCGCGCGCGCGACCCGTAGCGCCGCCGAAGCGCTGGCGGCGGCGTTCGACGTGGTCGTGATCGAGACCGTCGGCGTCGGCCAGGCCGAGACCGAGATCGCCGACGTCGCCGACACGGTCGCCGTCGTCGTCCAGCCCGGGAGCGGTGACGTGCTGCAGTTCTTGAAGGCCGGGATCATGGAGATTCCCGACGTGCTCGTCGTCACCAAGGCCGACCTCGGCCAGATCGCCATGCGAACCAGGCGCGACCTGAGCGCAGCGCTGCGCTCGCTCGGCTCCAGGCACACGCGTGTGCTGAGCGTCTGCTCACTGCCGCCGGCGAGTGGCGTGCAAGAGCTGGTGGAGGCACTCGAGGAGCACCGCGCGGGGCAGGACGTCGGCCGACGCCGCTCACAGGCGCGACGCGCCGGGGCGATCGCCGAGTTCACGATCGAGCACGGCGAGCGCGGTCTGAGCGCGATCGGCGGCCGCGGTGGCGCCGAGGCGCTGATCGCGGACTGCGCGCAGGACGCCGGGGTGCCCGATCTGCTCGTCACGCTCGAACGGGCGCTTTCGTGAGACGCGATCTGCTGCTGATGTTCGGCGCGTTTGCGCTCGCCAGCGCGCTCGCCGGGTTGCTCGGCGCGATCAACCTCGGCACGGCGCTCGCGTTCGGGCAGATGGCATTCGCCGCCGCCACCGTGTGGGTGATCCTCAAGCACTGAGTCTCATATGCTGGCTGGATGGCCAGCGGCTGCTTTATCTCCACCGGGCGCTCGCTGGCACAGGCGATCGAGCGAGTCCAGCTCGCCGAGTCGCTCGGCTACGAGTCGGTATACGTCACGCACATCGCAGGGCGCGAGTCGCTGACGGTGGTGACCGCCTACGCGCTCGCCACCAGCCGCATCAGGGTCGGCACCGGCGTGGTGCCGATCTACACGCGCACGCCCGCCACGATGGCACAGACGTCCGCCACCATCGACGAGCTGGCGGACGGCCGCCTGAACCTCGGGCTGGGCGTCTCCCACCGCCCGGTCGTCGAGGGCTGGCACGGGCAGAGGATCGACCGGCCGGTCGCCGAGATGCGTGAGTACGCATCGATCGTGCGCGCGATCCTGCGCGGCGATGACCCGCCAACGGCCGGCGCGAGCGCCGAGGAGGCCAAGTGGCCGACTGGCTTTCACCTCGCCGGCATCGAACACCGTCCGCGGCTGCCGATCTACATCGCCGCGCTCTCCCCCGCGATGCTGCGCCTGGCCGGCGAGATCGCCGACGGTGTGATCTTGTGGCTGTGCAACCCGCGCTACATCGCCGAGGTCGTCGTCCCGGAGCTGACGGCCGGGCGCGAGCGCGCCGGGCTGACGCTGGAGGGCTTTGATGTCGTCGCCGCCGTGCCGGCTGCCCTGACCGAGGATCGCGACGGCGCCTTCGCCGCGATGCGTAAGGACCTGCTCCCCTATTTCAGCCTGCCGTTCTACCGCGCGATGATCGAGCGCACGGGCTTCAGCGCCGACATCGCCGCCTACGACGCCGCAGCCGGTGACCTGGAGGGGATGCAGCGCGCGATCTCAGACGGCTTCGTGCAAGAGCTGACCGCCGTCGGCGGCGAGGCCGACGTTCGTGCCGGCATCGAGCGCTACCACCACGCGGGAGCCGGATCTCCGTGCATCGGCCCGATCCCCGGCACGGACTTCGCCGAGACGCTGCGCGCGGGATGCGCGACGTAGTCGATCGCGCGCGCGGCAGACTGTACCTCCAGAGAACATGATCGTCCTGCTGTGTTTTGCTGTGCTGGCCGGCGCGGGGACCGCGCTGTCGCCATGCGTGCTCCCGGTGCTGCCCGCGCTGTTGTCCGCGGGCGGCGTCGGCGGCAGACGCCGCCCGCTCGGCGTCGTGCTGGGGCTGTCGATCACGTTCACCGTCACGATCGTCGGCGTGGCCAGCGTCGTCGACGGCGTCGGCCTCGGCAGCGATCCACTGCGGGCCGTGGCGGTCGTCGTGCTGCTGGCGTTCGGCCTGCTGCTGCTGATGCCGGCGGAGCTGGCCGCGCGCGTGGAGGCGCCGCTGTCGCGCCTGGCACGCTTGGGCCCGCGCTCCACCGGCGACGGCTTCCTCTCCGGGCTGCTGGTGGGCGGCGCGCTCGGCTTCGTGTACACGCCGTGCGCCAGCCCGATCCTCGCGGCGGTCATCTCCGTCAGCGCCGCGTCCGGGAAAACACTCGCGATCGCACTCGCCTACGCAGCCGGCTCGGCGATCGTGCTGCTCGCGTTGACGCTCGGCGGCAGGAGCCTGTTCGACCGTGTCCGCCGCGCCGGTCGCGGCCCGGCCCTGCAACGCGTGCTGGGCGCGATCATGATCCTCACAGCGGTGGCGATGCTCGCCAACCTGGACGTCAACTTCGACCAGTTCGTCGCCCAGCACATCCCCGACGCCAACCTGACGGCGTCGCTGGAGTGCTCCTCGGCAGTCACCGGGCGCCTGCACGAGATCACCGGCCGCCAAGCAAAGTTCGTGCCCGCCAACGGCTCGTCTACCTGCAACGGGTCGGCCACGGCGATCCACGCCGCGCCTGCCGGCGCCAGCCAAGCCACGCTGCTCGCCGCCGCACACGCGCTGCCCGCGCTCGGACCCGCACCCGAATTCATGGAAACCGAGGATTGGTTCAACACGCCCGGCAACCGGCCACTGACGCTCAGCTCACTGCGCGGGCGCGTCGTGCTGATCGACTTCTGGACCTACACGTGCATCAACTGCATCCGCACGTTGCCCTACCTGAAGGCGTGGGACGCCACCTACCGCAAGGATGGCCTGACGATCGTCGGCGTGGAGACTCCGGAGTTCCCGTTCGAGCGCGACGCGGGCAACGTGTCCAACGCGATCGACCAGTTCGGCCTGCGCTATCCGGTCGCGCAGGACAACGAGATGGGCACCTGGAACGCGTACGGCAATCAGTACTGGCCGGCCGACTATCTGATCGACGCAAGCGGCCAGGTTCGTTACGCCGCCTTCGGCGAGGGCGACTACGCCAAGACCGAAACCGCGATTCGCTCCCTGCTGGCTGAAGCTGGACATCAGGTCGGCGGCCACAGTCACCCGACCGACGTGACCGTGCCCTCGCGGCAGGCCACGCCCGAGACCTACCTGGGCACCGAGCGCGCAGAAGGGTGGCTGCATCCACCGCTCGACGGCGTGCACGACTATGGCGCGCCGGTGACCGGCGGACTGGCACTCAACCAGTTCGCCTACAGCGGCACCTGGAAGATCGCCCCACAGCCGGCGGTCGCCGTGGCCGACGCCGGGATCGACGTCGAGTTCCAGGCCAAGAACGTGTACCTCGTGCTCAGCTCCGCGGGTGAACGTCCGCTGCCCGTATCGGTCTTCCTAGACGGGCATCCGATCTCCGCCGCCGACGCCGGCTCAGACGTCCACCGCGCCGTTGTCACCGTTCGTCGTCAGCGCCTGTACACGCTCCTGTCGCTGGCGCACAGCCAACGTGGCCGCCTGTCGCTGCGATTCGCGCCCGGCGTCACCGGCTATGCGTTCACGTTCGGCTAGAGCCAACGCTTCGGGCCGAGGACGCGGTCGCCCCCGGCCCTGCCCGGCTGCGCCGGGTGCGTCAGTGGCTCTGGGTCAACTGCGTGGTCAGGCTCACTTTCGGAGCGCCAGAGCCAATCTTGGTCGCCCTCACGTTGAAGCGCAGCGTGCCACGTACGAGCGATGACAGTCTGACGACCTCAAAGGTCGATCCGGTCTTCGTCGTCGCCAGCAGTCTGTGGGCTCGACGCGCGCTGACAGCAACCGTTTTGCCTTTGCGCACGATCTTCAGGCCGGAGATCGTGAACGCGTCCAGGGGACTGCCCCACGACAGCGTCAGTTGCACGCTGTGCGGCGTGCCGGTCAGCGCCACCGAGTGCGTTTTGCTCTGACCGAGCTTGGCGAACGCGTCCTTGAACGAGTGCGGAGGGGTCTGGCAGGTGAGCGTCGTGCCGACCTGGTTGACGACCGCCTGCAGGTTGCTCGAGTCGGTCTGCGGGAAATACCGGCCGCCCGTCTCGCTGGCGATCTGCGCCAGGCGCGCGCCGTCGGCGCCGCTGACCGCGCCGCCGAAGCCGATCACGTACGTGGGCGGCCCGCCGCGGTGGCCGTTGGTGTATTCGCCCGCGTCGTGGGCGCCGTCGGTCAGGAAAATCCACGCCTTGGCACCGGGGTTGTCCGCCTTGGCCTTGGCGAACGCCGCGTTGTAGTCGGTCAGCCCATTGTCGGCTTTGATCTTTTCGTTCAGTGCCGCCTGCATCGCAGCGGCGTTCGGTCCGATCGGCTCGGGCCCGAACACCGTGTCGGCCGACGGTTCTTCAGACAGGAACGCACCACCGAACTCGGCCGCGCCGAACGTGATCGCTTCGTTGCCCGGCGTTTCGATCAGCAGGTCGAGTGCCTGGACGCGCAGCCGGTTGGAGTCGGTGACAGCCATCGACCCAGAGTCATCGATGATCGCCTCGATGTTCGATACCGGGGTGCAAGTCCCAGCCCCGCGCGCCGTGCCCGCATCAGCCGCCGCGGGCAGCGCGAACGCGATCGCGCCCGCCGCGCCCATGCTCGTAATCAGCGCTGGCCACCGTGTCTTCTTCACCGCAGATCCCCCCTTGCATCGATTGGATGAGGCCCGGCCTCGTCAACTGCGATCCTAACCTGCCCGACCTCAAAGCACACGCCGCCCCGCGCTCGCCGCGGACGAACGTTTGACGCCCGCCCGACGGCCACCCGAGCACAGGAGCCCCGGGGCGCCGGCCGACCGGCCTACAATGCCCTCATGGAGGGCTCGATGGCCGAGACGAGCGCACGCAGCTGGCTGCGCTGCTATCGATGCTGGTCGCAGGACCTGGAGGTGCAGGTCCACTATGAGGGTATCCACAAGATCGACCCTGACACGGGCGAGCGCGCCGAAGTCGTCGACGAGCTGCAGGAGGCGGTCGTGCAGTGCCTCGACTGCATGCACGACCAGCCGCACCTGGGGTTCAGCAACGGACGCGTGGAGCCGATCGAGGACCGCTGGGAAAGGATGATCGCCGGCACACCGTGGGTTGCTTCGTGCACTGTCACCGTCGACTCCGAAGACGTCGAGAGCTGTTCTGGCCCCGAGGCCGGCGACGCGCTCTCCTACGCCGCCTTCGGCGAGCACGGCGTGCGCGAGTTCTTCACCCACGTGCGCTTCCACAAGCACGAAGAGGACGCGCGCATCATCGTGCACCTGCTCGTCGAGCTCTACGCGCGCTCGCTCGAGGAGGCAACCGACGTGCTCGAGTCATCGGCGCGCGGAGGGCTGACGATCACCTCGCTGGCCGAGGAGTCACGCCCGCCGGCCGCCGCCGGCGAGTCCCACGGTCACGAATAGCCAAGCGCTCGCGGCCATTGCGCCGCTCGCGGGCATGGCCGCAGCAGACCAGGATCGCGCGATACTGGCCAGGCGATATGTCACAAGCGAACCTGGAGCTGATGCGCGAGGTCAACGCGTCCACCAACGCCGGAGACTGGGAGGCGCTGCTGAGCTTCTTTGATCCGGGGGCCGAATGGCGCGATCTCGCGCACGCCTCCGACGCTCCCGAGGCCGTGCGCGGACGGGACGCGATCCGCACACTTGTGAACCAGTGGACGGACGTGTACGAGGACTTCGGCGCGGACGTGCGCGAGTACATCGATGCCGACCCGTGGGTCATATGTGACGCCCGCTGGTACGGGCGAGGCCGTGACAGCGGGGTGTCGATCGACCTCCGCCAGGCCGACGCGTATGAGCTGGACTCCGGCCTGATCGTGCGCGCCGTGCTCGGCTACCCCGACGCACAAACCGCGCTGGACGCGGTCACACGCACGCGCCCGTGACTTAGCCCAGACGCTGTTCGAGTGCGTCGAGCTGAGCGTTCAGCTCGGCCGGCAGCCGGTCGAACTTGGCCAGGTACTCGCGGAACTGCGGCAGCTGCGCCTTCCACTCGGCGACCTCCACGCGCAGCAGCTCGGCCATCGCCTCTTCAGAGACGTCCAGTCCGCGCGTGTCGATGCCTTCGCCGCCCACCGGCGGGATCAGCCCGATCGGCGTTTCCCGCGCTGCGCCGTGTCCGGCGCAGCGGGCGAACACCCACGCCAACACGCGCGAGTTCTCGCCGTAGCCGGGCCACAGAAAACGACCGTCGGGGTCCTTGCGGAACCAGTTGACGTAGAAGATCTTCGGCAGCTGCCGCGGGTGGGCGGGATCCGATCTGCCCATCGCCAGCCAGTGGGCGAAGTAGTCGGCCATGTTGTAGCCGCAGAAGGGCAGCATCGCGAACGGGTCAAAGCGCAGCTCACCGACCGTGCCCGCCGCCGCCGCGGTCTTCTCCGAGCTCATCACCGAGCCGAGGAACACCCCGTGCTCCCAGTCCAGCGCCTCGGTCACCAGCGGTACGACCGTCGAGCGCCGTCCGCCGAACAGCATCGCATCGATCGGCACCCCGACCGGGTCCTCCCACTCCGAGGCGATCGCCGGATCCTGCGACGCCAGCGTGGTGAAGCGCGCATTGGGATGCGCCGCCGGCGTTTCCGACGCGGGCGTCCAGTCATTGCCGTGCCAGTCGATCAGGTGCGCGGGCGGCTCGTCTGTCAGCCCCTCCCACCACACGTCGCCGTCGTCGGTCTTGGCGCAGTTGGTGAAGATCGAGTTGCGCTCGATCGTGCGGATCGCGTTGGGGTTGGTGTCCTCGCCGGTACCCGGCGCCACGCCGAAGAACCCGGCCTCCGGGTTGATCGCATACAGCCGCCCGTCCTGCCCGAACTTCATCCACGCGATGTCGTCGCCGATCGTCTCCACCGTCCAGCCCTCGAGCGTCGGGATCAGCATCGCCAGGTTGGTCTTGCCGCACGCGCTCGGGAAGGCGCCGGTGATGTACTTGACCTCGCCCTCGGGTGAGGTCAGCTTGAGGATCAGCATGTGCTCGGCCATCCAGCCCTCGTCGCGCGCCATCACCGAGGCGATGCGCAGCGCAAAGCACTTCTTGCCCAGCAGCGCGTTGCCGCCGTAGCCGGAGCCGAACGACCAGATCTCGCGCGTCTCGGGGAAGTGCACGATGTACTTGTTCTCAGCGTTGCACGGCCACGCGACGTCCTCCACGCCGTCGGTCAACGGCATGCCCACCGAATGCAGACAGGGGACGAACTCGCCCTGGCTGCCGAGCGCGTCCAATGCGCCCTGGCCCATGCGCGTCATGATGCGCATGTTCACCGCGACGTAGATCGAGTCAGTCAGCTGCACGCCGACGTGGCTCTTGTCCGAGCCCAGCGGCCCCATCGAGAAGGGCACCACGTACATCGTGCGCCCGCGCATCGACCCGGCGAACAGCTCGCTCAACGTCTCGCGCATCTCGCTCGGGTCACACCAGTTGTTGGTCGGCCCGGCTTCCTGCTCTGTGGGCGAGCAGATGAACGTTCGATCCTCGACGCGCGCCACGTCACCCGGGTCCGACAGCGCCAGGTAGGAGTTGGGTCGCTTGGCGTCGGACAGCCGCTCGAACGTTCCCGCGTCGACGAGCTCCCGGCAGAGGCGGTCGTACTCCTCGGCGGACCCGTCGCACCAGTAGATCCGGTCGGGCTCGGTCAGCGCAGCAACCTCCTCTACCCAGGCCAGCAGGCGCTCGTTCTTGGTGGGGGCGGGAACGGTGGTGTTCATAAGTCCAAGCGGCTCCTCGGTTGGTTGGCACGGATGGGGCGCGCTCGCCGATTTCCGCTCGGCTGTGCTGCGCCCCGGCCAGGATTGGCTCCGGGGAAATAGAAAACGCCCTCTAGCGGGCGATCTGAAAAGCGTATCGCACCGCTCTGCACGGGCTGTCTCCCGGAGTCAGTGAGCCTGGCGACTAGTCGACGTTGCCCTCGGCCTCGCCTGCATCGGCGGTGCCGGGGGTCTTGCGCGGCACGAGCACCAGACGCTTGAACTCGGCCACCAGCACGCCGTCCTGGTTGAGCACGCGCGTGTGCACCTTGACGGTGCCGCGGTCGGGCTTGGAGCGCGACTCCTTCTTCTCCAACACCTCTGACTCGCAGAACAGCGTGTCGCCGTGAAACACCGGCGCCGGGTGCTTGAGCTCTTCGGTGGCCAGGTTGGCGATCGCCTTGCCGCTGACGTCGCTTACTGACATCCCCAGCGCCAACGAATATACGAGCGGGCCCACGACCACATTGCGTCCCTGCTGGGATTTCGCCGCATACACGTCGTTGAGGTGCAGCGGGTGGTGGTTCATCGTGATCAGGCAGAACAGGTGATCGTCGGACTCGGTGACGGTCTTGGCCGGCCAGTGCTTGTAGATCGCACCGACGTCGAACTCCTCCAGGTAGCGCCCGTAGGGATGGGCGCCGCTGGACTCGCGGTCAGCCTGTTCAGTCTCGACGGAATGGGTCTCGCTCATGGGTCTCCTCAGCTGATTTACCGGCAAGACTCTAGAGCGTCATCGGCCGCGCGGCGGTACCGTTCAGGCTCCAGACGACCCAGGAGACCCACTTGCGCAATCCCCGCGACTTCCTCAAGCCCCTAGCGATCGACGCGCCCGAGCCGGCGCGCGAGATCCCCTTCAAGCCCTCTCGGATGATCCACTTCCTGGACTTCTCCAACGAGAAGATGCTTGCCAAGGTGCCCGACATCGCGCCCACCGTCGACATCCTCCTGGGCAACCTCGAGGACGCGGTTCCGGTCGACAAAAAGCTCGCCGCGCGCGCCGGCCTGATCAAGGTCGGACGCGAAATGGAGCTCGGCGAGACCGCCCTGTGGACGCGCGTCAACGAGCTCGCCTCACCGTGGGTGCTGGACGACCTGACCGAACTGGTGAGCGAGATTGGCCACAAGCTCGAGGTGATCATGATCCCCAAGGTGGAGGGACCGTGGGACATCCATTACGTGGACCGGCTACTCGCCCAGCTGGAGGCCAAGGCCGGGCTGGAGCGCCCGCTGTTGATCCACGCGATCCTCGAGACCGCTCAAGGCGTGGCCAACCTCGAGGAGATCGCGTGCGCGTCGCCGCGCATCCAGGGGATGAGCTTCGGGCCCGCCGATCTGGCGGCGTCACGGCGGATGAAGACGACCCGTGTCGGTGGCGGTCATCCCGGCTACCGCACGATCGCCGACCCCGACCCGGAGAACCCCGATGCGCCGCGCCCGAGCTATCAGCAGGACCCGTGGCACTACTCGATCGCGCGCATGGTCGACGCCTGCACGTCCGTCGGCGCGCTGCCGTTCTACGGCCCGTATGGCGACATCCGCGACACCGAGGGCTGCGAGACGCAGTTCCGCGCCTCTTTCCTGCTGGGCTGTGTCGGCGCGTGGTCGCTGCACCCCGCGCAGATCGAGATCGCCAAGCGCGTGTTCTCGCCCGACCCCGACGAGGTCGCGTTCGCCAAAAAGGTGATCGAGGCGATCCCCGACGGGCGCGGCGTGCACATGATCGACGGCAAGATGCAAGACGACGCCACCTGGAAGCAGTGCAAGGTGATGGTCAACCTCGCCGAGATGCTCGCGCGCAAGGACTCCGAGCTGGCCGAGGCCTACGGGTTCCAGCCCGCCGCCGCATAGGGTCACGGCGATGGTGCGAGCGTGGACACTCGTTTGCGCATCTGCCGCCATCGCCGTACTCGCCTGCTCGGCCGCTGGCGCGGCGGCCGAGCACATCACGCCGCTCGCGCCGAAGGCGATCAGCGCCGGTGAAGGCAGCGTCACGGCCACGCTTGACTTTCGCGAAGGCTCCGACGAATTCGGCGACCCCACATTCGCCGACCTGGAACTACTCATCGCCCGCTCGGGCACGATCGCCTACCGGCAGCCGGTGACCTCGCGCGGATGCGAGGAGTGCGAGCTGGAAGTGTTCGCACACGCGCCCGCGCCGCTCAGCGTTCAGAACCTCGAAGGCAACGCCCAGCCGGTCGTCGTGCTGCGCCTGTACACCGGCGGCGAGCACTGCTGCACGATCGTGCAGCTGTTCTCGTTCGATCCCGCAATCCTCGCCTACCGCCCGATCGAACACGACTTCGGCGACGCCGGCGCACTCGTCACCGACGTGGACGGCGACGGTACGTTGGAGCTGCGCTCGGCCGACGATCGCTTCGCCTACGCGTTCACGTCGTTCGCCTACTCCGGCCTGCCGGTGCAGATCTGGCGGCTGACCGATGGCGCGCTGCACGACGTGACGAGCGAGTTCCCACTCGCGCTCGCCGCCGACGCCGCTCGCCAACTGCGGGCGTTCCGCGCCAACCGCCACCGGGGGCTCGGCCTGGGCTTCCTGGCCGCGTGGGCCGCCGACGAGGACCTGCTCGGCCGCGCCCACACCGTCTCTGCCACCCTCGCCCGGGAAGCGCGAGCGCAGCGGCTGCGCAGCGCCGACCGCCTCAGCCCGAGTGGGGCCGCATTCGTGCGCAAGCTGCGACGCTTCC
The DNA here is from genome assembly GCA_963705235.1 of uncultured Solirubrobacteraceae bacterium. Lineage (GTDB taxonomy): Bacteria > Actinomycetota > Thermoleophilia > Solirubrobacterales > Solirubrobacteraceae > Palsa-744. The sequence goes on from OY970059.1 coordinate 212,969, forward strand.
TCCAGGGCACCGGCTACGCCGGCTAGTCACGACCGCAGAGACCGATAGCGCCGCCGGCGGAGACCAGCCAGAGCACCGGCCGCGCGGCACCGCTCCAGTGGCTGCATATAGGCTTCCGCGCCGCATGAGATTCTTCGAGTTCGAGGCGCGCGAGGTCATCAAGCGCGCCGGCATCCCCGTCACCGACTACGGCTTCACGACCGACCCCGCGCAGGCGAAGGCGATCGCACAGCGGATCGGCGGTGCCACCGTGATCAAGTCGCAGGTGCTGACCGGCGGGCGCATGAAGGCCGGCGGCGTCAAGTTCGCCGACACGCCCGAGCAGGCCGAGGACTACGCGCGCGAGATCCTCGCGCTGGAAATCAACGGCCACATGCCGCGCGGCGTGCTCGTCGACCCCAAGGCCGAGGTCGAGCAGGAGTACTACGCGGGCGTCGTCTGGGACGGCACGCGCAAGCAGCCCGTAATGATCTTCTCCCCGGTCGGCGGCATCGACATCGAGCAGGTCGCCGAGGAGCAGCCCGACAAGGTCGGGCGCCGCCACTTCTCCAACATCCTGCCGCTGTCGGACTTCCAGGCCAAGGAGGTGATCGCCTCCACCGGCGTCACCGGCTCCGCGCTGAACAAGCTCGTCCCAATCGTCACGCGCCTGGCCAAGCTGTTCGTCGAGAACGACATGGTCCTCGCCGAGATCAACCCGCTCGGACGCCTGGCCGACGGCTCATTCATCGCGCTCGACGCCCACATGGACATCGAGAACGAGGCGCGCGGGCGCCACAAGCAACTGCTCGCCGACCTCGGCGTAGGCGACGAGGAGACCAGGCAGGCGCGCGAGGCCACGCCGTTCGAGCTGGCGGGCGAGCAGGTCGACGCCACCGATCACCGCGGCGTCGCCGGCAACGTCACCGAGTTCGACGGCAACCTCGGTCTAGTGATTGGCGCCGGCGGCGGCTCGCTGACGCTGTTCGACGCGGTGCGCGCACATGGCGGCAAGCCGGCCAACTACTGCGAGATCGGCGGCAACCCGTCGGTCGCCAAGGCCTGCGGGCTGGCCAAGCTGGTGCTCAGCAAGCCCGGCGTCGACAAGATCGCGGTGATGATGTCGATCGTCTCCAACACGCGCGTGGACATCGTCGCGCGCGGCGTCATCAAAGCGTGCCTGGAGCTCGACCACGACCCAGCCGAGAAGATCGCGATCTTCCGCATCCCCGGTGCGTGGGAGGAAGAGGGCTTCAAGATCCTCGAGAAGTACGGCGTCGAGTACGCCGACCGGAGCGTGTCGCTGAACGAGGCCGCGCGGCGCGCGGTCGAGAAGATCCAGGGGCAGGCCGCCTGATGTCGATCCTGATCGACGCGCAGACGACGTTCATCGTGCAGGGCATCACCGGCCGCGAGGCCGTCAACCTCACGCGTGAGTGCCTGGACTACGGCGCCGGCGCCAAGGTCGTCGGCGGCGTCACGCCCGGGCGCCTGGGCCGCGAAGTCCACGGCGTGCCCGTGTTCGACACCGTCGCCCAAGCCGTCGCCCACCACCGCAGTGCGGGTGGGGAGCAAATCTATGGCTCGGTCGTCACCGTCCCCCCCGCGTTCACCAAGGACGCAGTGTTCGAGGCGATCGAGAACGGGATCAAGCTGATCGTGATCGTCACCGAGCGCATCCCGCGGCGCGACGTCGCCGAGATGGTCGAGCTGGCCACGCTGCGCGGCGCGCGCATCATCGGCCCCAACTGCCTGGGGATCATCGTCCCCGACGTGATCAAGATGGGCGGCATCGGCGGCCCCGCCAAAAACGCCGCCCAGGCCTACAAGCCTGGCCCGATCGGTGTGATCTCGCGCTCCGGCGGCATGACCACCGAGATGTCTTCCACGCTCAGCGCCGCCGGTCTCGGCCAGTCGACCGCCGTGTCGATCGGCGGGGACGCGATCATCGGCTCCAGCTACGCCGAGCTAATGCCGTTGTTCGAGGCCGACGAGCAGACGCAGGGCATCGTCATCTACACCGAGCCCGGGGGACGCATGGAGGCCGAGCTGGCACGCTGGGTCACCGAGAACAACTCACGCCTGCCAATCGTCGCGTTCATGGCGGGACGCTTCATGGACGAGATGCCCGGCATGTCCTTCGGCCACGCCGGCACGATCGTCGAAGGCAAGGAGGACACCGCCTCTGAGAAGATCGCACGCCTGGCCCAGGCCGGGATCACGGTCGCCGAGCGGATCGAGGACATCCCCGAGATGATCAAAGCCAAGATCGCCGAGCGGGCGGGGGGCACATCGTGAGACGCGACGGAACGTTCATCGCCGTCGAGGTCGACGACGCGCTCGCCGCGGATGTCGAGCAGGCGCGCAAGCTGACCGAGGCCTGCCCGGTCGACATCTTCGCCCAGGCCGGCGACGGGAAGCTCGAAATCGTGCAGAACAACCTCGACGAGTGTGTGCTGTGTCGGCTGTGCCTGGATGCCGTGGGTGGATCGGGTTCCGATCCTGGCATCAAGGTGATCAAGCTGTACGACAACGGCTCACTGCTGTCCTGACGCACGCGGCACCCGCTGCGTCCACTATCGTGATGTTGAGCCCATGAACGAAAATTTCTCGCTGATCGTCATGTGCCTCTTCCTGCTCGCCTCGTTGGCGTTTCTGGCCGAGCAGATCACGTCCTACCACTAGCGCGCCACGTGGTGCGGGGGCGACGCGTCTCCGGCATCTAGGATGTCGCTGCAGATGCGGCCCGTTCACTGGCTGGGGGTGTTTGTGCCCGTCGCGCTTGCGCTGAAGCTCGCGGACGCAAGCCCGACCCTAATCTTCGTAGCGTCCGCCCTCGCCGTAGTGCCGACCGCGGCCGTCATGGGCGAGGCGACCGAGCAGCTCTCAGCGCGCGCGGGCCCCGGTGTGGGCGGCCTGGTAAACGTCACCTTCGGCAACGCGCCCGAGCTAATCATCGCGATCTTCGCGCTCGCCGACGGCTTGCACGAGGTCGTCAAGGCGTCGATCGTCGGCTCGGTCGTCAGCAATGCCCTGCTCGTCCTGGGCGCGGCGATGCTGGCCGGCGGCTGGACGCGCACACGCCAGAGGTTCGACCGCACGGCCGCGCAGGCGCAGTCGGGCATGCTGCTGGTGACGGTCGTGGCACTCGTGCTTCCGGCCGTTCTCCAGCTTTCGCGCCACGGAGACCTGCCGAGCGTGGGCAGAGTGCGCGATCAGTTCAGCGCCGACCTCAACCACGTCTCACTGATCGTCGCGCTGGTGCTGATCGCGACATATCTCGCCGGCCTGTTCTTCTCGCTGCGAACCCACCGCGACCTGTTCAACCCCGAGCGCGACGTGGACGAGGCGTCCGGCGCCTGGTCACTTCGCCGATCCGTGTGCGTCCTGGCAATCGCCGGCGTGGTCGTAGCCGCGATGAGCGACCTGCTGGTCGGCTCGATCGAGCACGCCTCCCAAGCTGTCGGCCTATCGCAGTTCTTCGTCGGGGCGTTCGTCGTCGCCGTCGTCGGCAACGCAGCCGAGCATTACGTAGCAGTCGTCGCCGCCACGAAGGACAAGATGGATCTCGCGGTCAACATCGCGGTCGGCTCCAGCGCACAGATCGGGCTGTTCGTCGCTCCCGTGCTGGTACTGCTGTCGTTCCTCGTCGGCCCGTCGCCGATGGCGCTGGTCTTCAACGGATACGAGCTGGCCGCGCTCCTGGCGGCCGGGCTGATAGTGCCGACCCTCGTCTCCGACGGCGAGTCCACCTGGTTCGAGGGCTTCCAGCTGATCGCTCTCTACGCGATCATCGGCATCGTCTTCTACTTCGCCTGAGACGCGCCCGCGCCGTCGTGTACCCGTGAGGGGCTAGGCGTGCTTGCGCGCCTTGGGCGTGCGCTCGCGCTCCTGCTGGCGCTCGACCACGTTGACGATCAGCTTGATGATCTGCTCGGGACCCGACGCCTTCGCCTGCCCGTACGCGAAAGCCTCGATCCAGTCGGCCACCTTGCCTTCGCGCGCCATCACGTTGAAGAACTCCCTGCGCATGTCCACGCGCAGGCGCGCGTCCGCGGCAGGCCCCTTGGTGACTTTCACGTCGGGCATCTCCAGACGGAAGTGCTGCACGTCGCCGCGCCCGCGCAGCTCGACGCCGACCACCAGCTTGATCGGCTCCAATGCCGGTACTTCTTCGATGAACCTGCGAGTCGCAAGCTCGATTAGGCCCTTGGCGTCATCGGCCATGTGGTTCCCCCCACTCCCCAAACGGGTCGTGCGCGTCGATTTGGGCTCAGATCCTATGCCGCTGTAGCAGCTTGCGGCCAATCACCATGCGCTGGATCTCCGAGGTGCCCTCTCCGATCAGCAGCAGCGGGGCGTCACGATAGAGACGCTCGATCTCATACTCCTTGGAGTAGCCGTAGCCGCCGTGAATCCGAAAGGACTCCTCGACGCAGAAACGGCCCGCCTCGGAGGCAAACAGCTTCGCCATGCCGGCCTCCAGATCCGAGCGCTCGCCCGCGTCCTTTAGACGCGCGGCGCGCAGTGTCAGCAGGCGCGCGGCCTCGACCTGGGTGGCCATGTCGGCGAGCTTGAACTGGATCGCCTGGTGCTCGGCGATCGGCTTGCCGAACGTCTTTCGCTCCTGCGAGTAGCGCAACGCCAGCTCGAGCGCGCGCTGAGCAATGCCCACACCACGCGCGGCCACGTTCACCCGGCCAACCTCAAGCGCGTCCATCATCTGCCCGAAGCCCTTATTCAGGCCCGCCTGCTCGCCACCCAGCACGTTCTCGGCCGGACAGCGGTAGCCGTCGAACACCAGCTCGGTTGACTCGACGCCCTTGTAGCCGAGCTTTTTGATCTTCGGTGGCACGTTCAGGCCAGCGAACTCGCCCGTGTTCTCGCTCGCGCCCGCCTCCTTTTCGGCGATGAAGCAGGTGAACCCCTTGTGACGCGGGTCGGCCTCGGGGTCGGTCTTGACGAGCACGAACACGAGCGTCGAGAGCAGGCCGTTGGTGACCCACATCTTCTGCCCGTTGATCTCGTAAGCGCCGTCGTCGAGCTTCTTGGCGGAGGTCTTGATCGCCTGCACGTCAGAGCCCAGCTCAGGCTCGGACAGCGAGAACGCCGCGCGGATCTCGCCCGTGGCCATGCGCGGCAGGTACTTCTGCTTCTGCTCGTCGGTGCCGAACTTCATTAGCAGGTAGGAGCCGATGAAGTGCGTGTTGATGACGCCCGAGATCGAGATCCAGCCACGCGAGAGCTCCTCGACGATCATCGCGTAGGTCGTCAGGTCCAGGCCCATGCCGCCGTACTCCTCGGGAATCGTCACCCCGAACAGGCCAAGCTCCTTCATCTGGTCGACGATCGGCCCCGGGAACGAGTCCTCGTGGTCGTAGTGCTCGGCGTTGGGCAGGATCTGCTCGTCGACGAACTGATGCACCATCTCGGTGATCGCCTTCTGCTCGTCGGTCTTCTCGGTGTGCTGGGAGGCGGCTACGGCCATGCTGGTCTGCGCTCCAAGGTCGTTGATACGTGCCGCAGGAGAGAATACCGGCGTGAACTTCGCGAGCGAGCACGTCGACCGGCAGAACCCGAACGCGCTCGCGCTGGTGGAGCTGGCGCGCGAGGGGACGCGGCGCGAGTGGAGCTACGGCGAGGTCGCAGACCGCTCCGCCCGGCTGGCGGGCACGCTCGTCGCCCACGGCGTGCGTCGCGGCGACGTGGTCATGACGCTGATCGGCAACCGCCCCGAGTGGGTCTTCACGATGATCGCGTGCTTTCGCATCGGCGCGGTCGTGCTGCCCTGCACCGAGCAGCTGCGCGCCAAGGACATCCAGCTGCGCGTGGCGGTCAGCCGCCCGCACCTGATCGTCGCCGACGAGCGCAACCTGCCCGAGCTGCGCGCCCTCGACGTGCCAATCCTCGCGATCCCCGACGAGCGGCTGTTCGACGCCGACCCCACCCCGGCGGCGCAGTTGAGCGAGGACGAGCCGTGCCTGATCACGTTCACCAGCGGCACCGCCGGTGAGCCCAAGGGCGTCGTTCACGCCCAGCGATACCTGCACGGTCAGCGCACACAGGCCGAGCACTGGCTCGGCGCTCGCGCCGGCGAGCTGGTGTGGTGCACGGCCGCCAGCGGATGGTCGAAGTCGGCGCGCAACGTGTTCATCGCGCCGTGGCTATCGGGCGCCGCGGCGCTGCTGCACGACGCGCGCTTTGACCCCGACGAGCGCCTGGAGCTGCTCGAGCGCGAGCGCGTGAACGTGCTATGCATGGCGCCCACCGAGTACCGCGTGATCGCCAAGCGCTCGACGCTGCGCCCGCTCGCGGCTCTGCGCGCGATGGTCGCCGCCGGCGAGGCGCTCAACCCCGAGGTGCTGAGCGCCTGGCGCGAGGCCACCGGCCTGGAGATCCGCGACGGCTACGGCCAGACCGAGACCGGGCAGATGACCGGCATGCCACTCGACGGCCGCGCGCGCCCGGGCTCGATGGGCAAGGCGCTGCCCGGCGTCGCGCTGTCGATCCTCGACGGCGAGCTGACGGCCGACCCGTCGAGCGTGCCCACGTTCTTCCTCGGCTACCTCGACGAGGACGTGCGCCGCGGGCAAGACGGCGCTTGGCAGATCGAGGATCGTCGCTCCGGCGGGCGCTGGCACACAGGCGACAAGGTCGAGCAGGACGAGCACGGCTGGCTGTACTTCCAAGGGCGCAGTGACGACGTGATCGTCTCCGCCGGCTACCGCATCGGGCCATTCGAGGTCGAGTCCGCGCTCGTCGCCCACCCCGCCGTCGCCGAAGCTGCCGCCGTCGCCGCGCCCGACGAGGAGCGCGGCGCGGTCGTCCGCGCCGTGGTCGTGCTGCGCGATCCCCACCAAGTCCCCTCAGCCGAGCTGGTACGCGAGCTGCAGGAGCACGTTAAGCGCGAGACCGCCCCCTACAAGTACCCGCGCATTGTCGACTTCGCGCCCGAGCTGCCCAAGACCAGCAGCGGCAAGATCAAGCGCGCGCAGCTGCGCGAGGGCTGAGTCGCGGCAAACCGCCGCACCGCCGCCCGGGGGTGGCGGCGATGCGGCGGTGCGCAACATGGGAGCGAGCGCTCAGGCCGCCTGTGCGACCGGCTCGGGAGCGCCGGCGAACTCGCCGCTGCCCAGGCTCTCGCCGTCCTCGACCTCCTGCGCAACCGAAGCCGGAGGACGCAGGATCAGCAGCGACGCCAGCACGCCGAGCGCCACGCAGATCGCCGCCACGATGTAGGCGAGGTGGTATCCGCCCGTCAACGCGTTCGCCAGCGGCTGGCCGGCGTTCGTCAGCGACTTGGTGTGGTCGGTCGCGATCGTGCCCAGCGTCGCCAGGCCGATCGCCCCGAATAGCTGCACCGACACGTTAATGATGCCCGACGCCAACCCCGCGTCCTGTGGCGGCGCGTCGGACATGCCCATCGTCAGCAGCGGCAGGAACGAGGCGCCCGCACCGAGCCCTAGCAGCAGAAACGCGCAGAACATGCCCGGGAAGTAGTTCGCGTGCACGCCCGAGGTCGCCAGCAGCAGCAGACCGGCGACGATCCCCGTCAGACCACCCGCCAGCGTGTTCAGCTCGCCGTAGCGTCCCACCAGCCGCGCCGAAATCCCCAGCGACAGCGCCGCGATCGCGATCGTCAGCGGCAGGAACGCCAGGCCCGTGTCGATCGCGTCGTAGCCGAGCACGCGCTCCAGGTACAGCGCGCCCAGGAAGAACGCTGAGAACATGCCCGTGACCAGCAGCCCACGCACGAGGCTCGAGCCCATCAGCATCCGCTGGCGCAGGATGCGCAGCGGCATGATCGGGTTGGCCAGACGCGACTCGAGCACCAGGAACCCGACCAGCAGCGCCATCGAGGTGCCGCCGACGAGCAGCGTGCGTGCCGAGAACAAGCCGTATTCAGTCGACTTGACGATCGCGAACGCGCCCAGCATCGTCGCCAGCGTGATCATGATCGAGCCGGCCACGTCCACGCCGCCGGCCAGGCCAATGCCCTCGTTCTCCTCGATCAGCGCCGACCCCATGACCAGCGCGATCAGGCCGATCGGCACGTTTACGAAGAAGATCCAGTGCCAGTCCAGCGACTGCGTCAGCGCGCCGCCGGCCAGCAAGCCGATCGAGCCGCCACCCGCGGAGACGAACGCGTACAGGCCCATCGCCTTTGCCTGATCGACCTTCTTGGGGAACTCCGTCACGATGATCGCCAGGATCACGCTCGATGCGACCGCCCCACCGACGCCCTGCAGCAATCGCGCCACGATCAGCATCGCCTGCCCCTGGGCAACGCCACACAGCACCGACGCCAGCGTGAACATCACCAGACCCGCCAAGAACACCCGCCTGCGCCCGATCAGATCGCCCATCCGCCCGGCAAGCAGCAAGAAGCCGCCAAACGTGATCAGGTAGCCGTTGATCACCCACGTGAGCGAGCTCTGCGTGAAGTGCAGGTCGTGCTGGATCGAGGGCAGCGCCACGTTCACGATCGTCGCGTCCAGCACCATCATCAGCTGACCCAGGCACAGCACGCCCAGCGCTATCCAGCGTCTGCGCTCGCGCCTGCGCGCTGCTTCTGCGCTGGTCGTCGAGGTCTGATCTGCAGTGCTTGCCGTGGTGCTCATAACTGCTCCTTCCGGGGTACGCGAAGGGCACACCATAGCAGGGATCATCACTGATACATGTATGATCTATTTTCACACGATGATGCCTGTTACATGGTAGAATGCTCGGGTTATGATGGATGACGCGATGGACGAGGCGGCCCCCTGCATACCTGGGTCGATGGTGCTGTTGACCCGGCTCGCCAAGCAGGTCTATCGGCGCAGCGACGAGCAGCTGCTGGGGATGCACCTGCGCCAGCTGATGGCGCTCAGCTACGTGCGTGACCACGAAGACTCTCCCCAGCAGGAGCTGGCCGAGGCGCTGTGCATGGACGCCAACAACGTCGTGTTGCTGCTCAACGAGCTGGAGGACATGGGCTATCTCGCCCGCCGCCGCGACCCCGAGGACCGCCGCCGCCACCTCGTCGGGATGACCGCCGCCGGACAGCGTGCGCTGTCGCAGGCCGAGCGCGCCCAGGAACAGATCGAGGACGATGTGCTGCAGGCGCTCGATAGCCCCGAACGCGCCGAGCTGTGGCAGCTTCTCACCCGAGCGCTGCAAGGCGCCGAGCCCGAGATGGCCGCGCCCTACAGCGAGACGATCGCGTCGATCTCCACGTAAGCGCCCTTCGGCAGCGCAGCCACGCCCACCGTCACACGCGCGGGCGGGTCATCGGCGAAGAACGACGCGTACACCTCGTTAACTTCAGCGAACGCCGCCAGGTCGGTCATGTAGATCGTCGTGCGCACGGCGCGCGCGAGCTCGGTAGCAGCCGCGCGGCAGACGATCTGCAGGTTCTGCAAACAGCGCCGGGCCTGCTCGCCGGCGCTCGCCCCGACCAGCTCGCCGCTGTCGGGATCGAGCGGTATCTGCCCCGAGCAGAACAACAGCTCGCCCGCCCGCACCGCGTGGCAGTAGGGGCCGACCGCCGCCGGCGCCTCGGCCGCTTCGATCGTCTCGCGCTGTCCCCGTCCGGCCATTGCCAGACCCTAGCGCGGGCCGCGCAGCGCGGCACCTCGACTCCGCGCGACGCGTGACTCACTAGATTCCAACCATGCGATCGTCCGTGCGGGGTCTCGCAGCGGTGCTCCTGGCCACGGCTGCGTGGCTGTCGGCATCGATCGCCCCAGCAGACGCCCAGATCGCGTTCGCGCCTTGCAAGAACAGCAACGACTTCGCCTGTGGACACCTGACCGTGCCGCTGGACCCGAGCGGGGTGACGCCCGGGACGATCACGCTGGCATTGCGCCGCCATCGCGCTCCCGTCGGCGATGCGCACAGCGCGATCGTCGCGCTGGCGGGAGGTCCCGGGCAGCCGGCGCTGCCGTTCGCCGAACAGTTCGCCGAACTGCTCGGGCCGATCGCCGACGCACGCGATCTGATTGTCTTCGACCAGCGCGGGATCGGGCTCTCCGCGCCACTGTCCTGCCACGCCCTGGAAGTACCCGGCCTGTTCCACTCCCTCAGCTCGGCGATCGAAACGTGCGCCAAGCAGCTCGGCCCTACGCGCGACCTCTACACGACGCCCGACACCGTCGCCGACATCGAGGCGCTGCGGCGTGCCGGCAGCTATGAAAAGCTCGTCCTGTACGGGACGAGCTACGGCACCAAGGTCGCGGAGGAGTACGCGCAGCGCTACCCCGACCACGTCGAAGCGCTCGTGCTGGACTCGGTCGTGCCTCCCGACGGTCCCGAACCGTTCGACCGCAGCACGTTCGCGGCGATCCCGCGCGTGCTGCGCGCGCTGTGCGCCGCGCGAGCCTGCGCCCACACAACCCGCGACCCGGTCGCCGACCTTGCGCGCCTCCTCCAGCGGATGGCCCATCGCGGGCTCAGCGGGCAAGCGATTGACGGGCACGGCGTCGCACACCGCGTGCCGCTGTCCTCCGCAGCGATCCTCGGCACACTGCTGAGCGGCGACTTCGCGCCGCTGCTTCGCGCCCAACTCGTCACCGCGGACGCCGCCGCCGCTCGCGGCGACACCGCGCCGATGGCGCGCCTGCTGAACGCGCTGGCCCGCGGTGGCGGCGGCGAAAGCGAAGACTTCGACACTCCCCTGTATTTCGCCACGACCTGCGAGGAGGAGGACTTCCCGTGGAGTCGCACGAGCAGTCCGCGAGCGCGCCTGGCGCAGGCACTTGCCTCGCTGCGAGCCCTGCCGGCTGGCGCATTCGCTCCCTTCAGCGCCGACAACGCGTTGCAGTTGAGCGACCTCGGCGCATGTGCTCATTGGCCGTTTACGACGCCCGCGCCGCTGACACAGGACGCACCGCTGCCGAACGCGCCCACGCTGCTGTTGAGCGGCGCACAGGACCTGCGCACGCCGACGGCCAACGCGCGCGAAGTCGCCCGCGAGATACCCGACGCCCAGCTGCTCGTCGTCCCCCACACAGGCCACTCGGTGCTGACCCAGGACGTCAGCGGCTGCGCGAACCGCGCACTGCAGGCGCTGTTCTCCACGCACCCGATCGAGCAATGCCTCGCGACGCCGCTGCCCCGCGCGCTGCTCCCGCCGCCGCTGCCGCCGCGGCTGCTCGCCGCGGTCGCGCCCTCCGCCGGCTACGGCGGGCTGCCCGGACAGACCCTGCACGCGGTCGCGCTGACGCTCGGCGATCTGGGGCGCTCCCTGTTCCTGGCCGTCGAGTTGAGCGGCGCCTCGGAAAGCTTGTTCGAACCGACTCTGCGAGCCGGCGGCCTGCGGGCAGGCTGGGCGCAGCTCGCCAGCGGCACACTGAGCCTGCACGGCTACACGTTCATCAACGGGCTGACGCTGACCGGCTCGATCAAAGCCGACACAGAGAGCCTGCGCGTGGGCGGTACGGCGGCCGCACACGGGACGCTGCACATGGGAGCGCACCGCGCGCTCGTCGGGACCCTTGGCGGAAGGCACGTCGTGCTACCGGCGGGCGCCACGGCGACGGCGGCTATTGTCAGCCACGATGCGGTTGCGAGCTACGACCACGGCCGTCGCGGCGCTGCTGAGCGCGCTCTCGCTCGCCGGTTGGCCAAGCTCCTCGGCCGCTTCCAGCCTTAGCAACAGCGCCTGCCCAAACAACGCCGGCTTCTTGTGCGGGAGCCTGTCGGTGCCGCTCGACCGCAGCGGCCAGACGCCGGGCACGATCTCTTTGAGCCTCGCGCTTCGCCCGGCGGGCGCCGTGGCGAGCTCCACCGCAGTAGTCGCGCTCGCCGGTGGCCCGGGACAACCGGCCCTGCCTGTCTCCCAATTCCTCGCGCAGGCGATCGGCCCCGCCCTGGCCACACGCGATCTGCTCGTGTTCGACCAGCGCGGCACCGGCAAGTCCGACCCCCTGTCCTGCTCGGCGTTTCAACTACTCGGCGGCCAACCCGTCGACCAGGTGTTCAGGGCCTGTGCGACTCAGCTCGGACCGGCCCGCGGCGCTTTCACCACGCAGGAATCCGTTGAAGACATCGAGGCCCTGCGTGTGGCCGGCGGCTACCGCAAGCTGGTTCTGTACGGGACCAGCTACGGCACCAAGGTCGCGCTCGAGTATGCGCAGCGCTACCCCCAGCACGTCGAAGCGTTGGTGCTCGACTCGGTCGTGCCCGTGGAAGGGCCCGAACCGTTCGCGATCCCCACCTTCAACGCGATCGCCGGCGTGATCGGTGAGCTGTGCGCCCACAGCGCGTGCGCCGCGGTCAGCGCCAACCCGGTCGCGGATATCGCCGCCCTGGCCGCGCGCCTGAGCCACCGCGCCATACACGGCACCGTGTACGACGGCCTCGGCCGCCGGCACACCGCCACACTCGACGAGAACGGCCTGCTGGAGATCCTCGAGGCCGGCGATCTGAACCCAGCGCTGCGCGCGCTGGCGCCCGCCGCCGTACGGTCGGCGCTGCACTCCGACCCCGACCCGCTGCTGCGCCTGCACCTGCTCTCCGAGGGGCTGATCCCCAACGTCCCGCGCGAAGAAAACGGCGAACGGAGCGAACAGGAGATCGACGGAGCGCTGTTCGCCACCACCACCTGCGAGGAGAGCCCGTTTCCCTGGGCGCGCAGCGCCCCCGCCAGCACGCGGCGCTCCGAAGCGCTTAGCTTCCTGCACGCGCAGCCGCCCGCCGCCTTCTACCCATTCGACGCCGCCACCGCCTTCAGCAACAGCCTCGTCGCCGACTGCGCCGCCTGGCCCGACGCCTCCCCGCCGCCCCCCGGGCCCGGTTCGCTGCCGAACGTGCCCACGTTGATCCTCTCCGGCGAGCAGGACCTCAGAACCCCCACAACAAACGCGCGCCGGGTCGCGTCGCTGATCCCCGACGCGCAGCTGCTGCTCGTGCCGTTCACCGGCCATTCGGTCCTCGGCAGCGACCTCGGCAACTGCGCCGCGACGGCCGTCGCGACCTTTTTCGCGGGCAACCCCGTCAGCGCGTGCACGACGTCGAGCAACTTCTTCAGCCCCACCGCAATCACGCCCACCCGCCTCGCCGGGGTGCGCGCGCCATCCGGCCTACGCGGGCGACCGGGCCAGACGCTCACCGCCGTCCTCGACACGCTCGTCGATCTCAACCGTCAGGTAATCGCAGCCACGCTGCAGGGCGGCCAGCGTCTACCCAGCGGCTCGTCGTTCGGCGGGCTGCACGGCGGCTACGCCCGCCTGACCGCCTCCAGGGCGACGCTCAAGGACTTCTCGTTCGTGCCAGGCGTGCGACTCACCGCCAACTTCCACGTGCGCGGAGGTGTGCTGCAGGCGACCAGCATCCACATCACCGGCGCCCAGGCCTCGCACGGCAGCGTTCGCTACGGCGCCTCTGCCAAGCGGATCACCGGCACGCTCGCAGGACGGCACTTCAACCTCAGTCTCGCGCGCGTGCGGATCGCCCGCTCAGGGCCCAGCGCGTGGCCCTCGCCCGCCCGCGTGCTCGCGCTGCTCGCACGCGGTGGACACCCCGCGCCGCGCCCAGCCCGCGCGCTGTTGCCGTGGCTACCCTAGCCCCGTGACCAACGCGCTGGCGCACGAGACCTCCCCTTACCTGCGCCAGCACGCCGAGAACCCCGTCGACTGGCTCGCGTGGGGAGCCGAGGCGCACGAGCGAGCGCAAGCACAGGACAAGCCGCTGCTCGTGTCGATCGGCTACTCGGCCTGCCACTGGTGCCACGTGATGGAGCGCGAGTCCTTCGAGGACCCGACCACCGCGCGGCTGATGAATGAGAGCTTCGTGTGCGTCAAGGTCGATCGCGAGGAGCGCCCCGACGTCGACGCCCTCTACATGGAGGCCGTGCAGAACATGACCGGGCACGGCGGCTGGCCGCTGAACGTGTTCCTCACGCCCGAGCAGTTGCCCTTCTACGGCGGGACCTACTTCCCGCCCGACGCGCGCCACGGCCTGCCGTCGTGGCCACAGGTGCTGCAGGCGATCGCCGAGTCCTGGGAGCACAACCGCGATGAGATCCGCGCCGGCGGCGCGCGTCTGCGCGAGCGCCTCGGCGGTGGCGCCGAGCTCGCGCCCTCAGCCGAGCCGCTGCGCGAGCGGACGCTCGAGGACGCGCTAGCGCGGTTGCGCGAGACCTTCGACGCTCGCAACGCCAGCTTCGGCGGCACCGGCGGCGGGCCGCGATTCCCGCAGGCTTCGGTGATCGAGTTCCTGCTCGCGCGCGGCGAGGTCCAGATGTCGCTGCAGACGCTCCACGCGATGGCCGCCGGCGGCATACACGACCAGATCGGCGGCGGCTTTGCGCGCTACAGCGTCGACCCCACCTGGACCGTGCCCCATTTCGAGAAGATGCTCTACGACAACGCGCTGCTCGCGCGCGCCTACCTGCACGGCTGGCAGGCCTCCGGCGACGAGCGGCTGCTGGAGGTCTGCACCGACACGCTCGAGTGGGTGTTGCGCGAGATGCGAGGCCCAGAGGGAGGCTTCTACAGCGCGCTCGACGCCGACTCTGAAGGCGTCGAGGGGCGTTTCTACGTGTGGACCGTGGCCGAGCTGACGGACCTGCTCGGCGAGGACGCCGACGCCGCAATCGACTGGTTCGGGGCCACCGAGCAAGGCAACTTCAGCGACGCGCACCACCCTCAGCCGGGGCTCAACGTGTTGCAGGGCCGCGGCCCGCGCCCCGACGAGCGCACGCGGGCGCGCATCCGCGAGCGGCTGGCCACGGCGCGTGAGCAGCGTGTGCGCCCGGGACTGGACGACAAGCGCTTGACCAGCTGGAACGCGCTCATGATCGCCGCGCTGGCGGACGCCGGCGCGGCGCTCGGCGAAGCTGACGGACAGCGCTACCTGGACGCCGCCATCGCCTGCGCCGAGTTCCTGGAACGCGAGATGCGCGATGAGCGTGGGCGACTGCTGCGCAGCTTCAACAACGGGCAGGCCAAGATCGACGCCTACCTCGAGGATCACGCCTTCCTGCTCGAGGCACTGATCGCGCTATTCGAAGCCACCTGCGACAAGCGCTGGTTCGAGCGCGCACAAGCGCTCGCCGACGAGACGATCGTGCGCTTCAGAGACCCCCAGCGCGGCGGCTTCTTCACCACCGCCTCAGACGGCGAAACGCTGATCATGCGGCGCAAGGACCTCGAGGACTCGCCGATCCCCGCCGGCTCCTCCAGCGCCGCGACGGCGCTCCTGCGCCTGGCCCAGCTCACCGGCGAGCAACGCTACGAGGAACAGGCGCTGGCGGCAATGGCGCTCGTCACCGAGATCGCCCCGCGCCACCCCGGCGCCTTCGGGCACATGCTGAGCGCGATGCACTGGCGCCTGGCGCCCGCGCGCTCCATCTCCTGTCCCGTGCCCGGGCTGCCCACCAGCTGACCCCTCGGCCGAACGGCCATCAAAAGATCGCCTACAGGATCGCCAGGTAGCGGTCCAGCTCCCACTGCGTGACCTGGACTCGATAGTCGTCCCACTCCTGGCGCTTGATCTCCACGTAGCGGTTGAACATGTGCTCGCCCAGCGTGCGCAGCACCAACTCGGACTCGGCCGTGATCTCGATCGCCTCGCCAAGGCTCTCCGGGAGTTGCTCCACGCCCAGGCGACGACGCTCCTCGCCGGGCAGGTGGTACAGGTTCTTCTCCATCGGCTCAGGCAGCTCGTAGCCCTTCTCGATCCCCTCCAAGCCCGCCTGCAGCAGCACCGCGAACGTCAGGTACGGGTTGCACGCGGGGTCCGGGCAGCGCAGCTCCATGCGCGTCGTCTTCTCCTTGCCCGGGTGGTACAGCGGCACGCGCACCAGCGCCGAGCGGTTGCGCCGCGACCACGCCACATACACCGGCGCCTCGAAGCCCGGAACCAGGCGCTTGTAGGAGTTCACCCACTGCGCGAAGATCGAGCAGATCTCGCGCGCGTGCTTAAGCTGGCCGGCGATGAACGCCTTGCCCACGTCTGACAGGAAGTACTGGTCGTCGGGGTCGTAGAACGCGTTCTTGCCATCGCGGAACAGCGACTGGTGCGTGTGCATCCCCGAGCCGTTCTCACCGAACAGCGGCTTGGGCATGAACGTCGCGTGCCAGCCGTACTTCATCGCGTACTCCTTGACCGTGATGCGGTAGGTCATACAGTCGTCGGCCATCTTCAAAGCGTCCGCGTAGCGCATGTCGATCTCGTGCTGAGAGGGGCCCACCTCGTGGTGGGTGTACTCCACGTGGATGCCCAGCTGCTCGAGCGCCAGCACCGTCTCGCGGCGCACGTCCGAGCCCGCATCCAGCGTCGTCAAGTCGAAGTAGCCGCCTTCGTCGAGCACCTCCGTCGAGCGCGCGTCTTTGAACAGGAAGTACTCCAGCTCCGGTCCCACGTTGAACGTGTCAAAGCCCATCCCCTGCGCCCGCTCCAGCGCGCGGCGCAGCACGTGGCGCGGGTCGCCCTCATAAGGCGTTTTCTCGGGCGTGATCACGTCGCAGAACATCCGCCCCACGCCCTGCTCCTCCGGGCGCCACGGCAGCACCGCGAACGTGCTCGGATCGGGCATCGCGATCATGTCCGACTCCTCGATCGCGTTAAAGCCCGTGATCGACGATCCGTCGAAGCCCATTCCCGCCTCAAACGCATCGTCCAGCTCCGCCGCGTTAATCGAAAACGACTTCAGCTGGCCGAGGATGTCCGTGAACCAGAAGCGAATGAAGCGGATGTCGCGCTCGGCCACGAGCGCCTTCACGTCCTGCGCGGTCTTCGGCTGGTCAGGCATTCCGGCGGGACCCTACCGATGGCCGGCGCGCATCGCTATCGACTGTTGGCCAAAGCCGCGCGCTGGCCCGCGCGGCCTGAGCGGACGCTCGCGAAGCCTCAGTGACCGGCGACGGCCGCAACGAACGACGCTACCTGTTCGGCTTCCTTGCCCTGGAATAGCAGCGCCGGCATCTGGCCCAGGCCGCGCGCGCGGCCTTCGGAGATGGCGCTCAACACGAGTGCCCTACGGCCCGCAGACGTCGCGATGTCCTCGCCCACGCGCACGTCCAAGTCTGGGCCGATGCGCCCGACCGCCTTGGTCGCCGCCAGGCTGTGGCACACCGCACAGCGGGCCGCGAACAGTTCGCGGCCCTTCTGCTGTTCGGCGTTCAGGTGCACGCCGCCGACCGCCACGCTCGCCTTGTGGTCCGCGTTGAACGCCAGCACCAGTGCCGGCACGGCCAGGCCGAACGCGAACAGCACCACAATCGCCAGCGTGATCAGGCGCTGGCCGGCCTTCGATTGGGTGTGCAGCGACTCCCGTGCGCCGCGTGGACCACCGCGCACGGCGACGAAGAACACTGCAAGCCCCAGCAGAAGCCAGATCGACAGGACGATGTAGATCATGCGCCGGGAACATATCGGGTGGCGCCCCCGGACGGCGCCCGATCTTTAGGTCGCTCAAAGGTGCGGCGCTAGCCTGAGAGGTATTCGATAGAGGGACGTGCTTCGCCGTGAACATCCTCCGACGTCTTCCGCTTTCCCGTCTGCTGCTCGCGTGTGCAATCGCCGTCGTGGCCGGCGCCTCGCTGACGGCGCTGGCGTTCGCGCTCGGCTCCGCGGCCAAGCCCGCGCCCAAGCCGCTGGCCGTCGCGGTGCACGACGCGTTGGACGGCCCCGCCGTCGAAGGTCTCAGCGCCGACGTCACGCTCACCAACCACCTGCTCGAAGGCATCAATCTGGCCAGCGGTGGCCAAGGCGGCGAACTGGCCTCCAACCCGCTGCTCACCGGCGCCTCAGGGCGCCTGTGGGTCGCACCCGACGGGCGCGTGCGCCTGGAGCTTCAGTCCGAACAGGGCGACACGCAGGTGCTCTACGACGGCAAGACCCTGTCGCTCTACGACGCCGCTTCCAACACGCTCTACCGCTACGCCGTGCCGCCGCGTGAGGGCAAGACCAATGCGCCAGACAAGCAAGCTGAAGCCCCCAGCGTGGCGAACATCGAAGAAGGCATATCCAAGTTGAGCCAGAGCGCGACCGTGTCCGCTGCCACGCCCGCCAACGTCGGGGGCCAGCCGGCCTACACCGTGCGCGTCTCGCCCAAGGAAGGCGGCAGCTTGATCGGCGGCGCCGAGCTGTCCTTCGACGCCGTCCACGGCCTGCCGCTGCGCGCCGCCGTCTACTCCTCGACCTCGTCTTCTCCCGTGCTCGAACTAACCGCTGCCAACGTCTCCTACGGCCCCGTGTCCGACTCTGTGTTCGCGTTCACGCCGCCCGCCAACGCCAAGGTCGTTGAGGTCAAGGTCCCCGATCGGCCCGCACGCGCCCAGCACTCAGGCAGTGCTGAGCACGCAGACGGCGCTGACTCGCCCAAGGTCACCACGCACGGCCACGGGCTCTCGACGATCGCCGTCGTCGAAGCGACCGCCAAGGCCGGCGGCGAAGGCGCCACCGCGCTCGACTCGCTGCCGAAGGTAAAGATCGGCGGCGTCGACGCGACCGTGCTCGGCACCCAGCTCGGCACGGTGCTCAGCTTCGAGCGCTCCGGCGTGCGCTACCTGCTCGCGGGAGCCGTCACGCCTGCAACGGTCGAGGCGCTCGCGCGAGGTCTCTAGCGTGACCCACGGCTCCGCTGCGGCGGAGGCCCCGCCGGTCAAGGCTCGCGGGCTGGTCAAGCGCTACAAGGAGGTCCTCGCGGTCGATCACATCGACCTGAACGTCGGCGAGGGCGACGTGTACGGGTTCCTCGGCCCCAACGGTGCTGGCAAGACCACCACGCTGCGCATGGCGCTCGGGCTGATCATGCCGAGCGAGGGCGTCGTCGAGCTGTTCGGCCGCAACCCGATGCGCGACGGGGCGCGCGCGCTGGACGGAGTCGCGGGGTTCGTCGAGGCGCCTCGCTTCTATCCCTACCTCAGCGCACGCAAGAACCTGGAACTGCTGGCCGCGCTCGACGGCGCGGACGCCAAGCAGCGCATCGGCGCGGTGCTCGACACGGTCGAGCTGAGCGCGCGCGCCGGACATCGCGTCGGCGGCTACTCGCACGGCATGCGCCAGCGGCTCGGGATCGCCGCGGCGCTACTGCGCGCGCCGCGCCTGCTCGTACTCGACGAGCCCGCCACTGGCCTCGACCCCGCGGGCATGCGCGACATGCGGCTGTTGATCAGGCGCCTGGCCGACGATGGCATCACCGTGCTGCTCTCCAGCCACCAGCTACCCGAGGTCCAGGAGCTGTGCGATCGCGTCGCGATCGTCGATCGCGGCCGCGTCGTCTACGAGGGCGCGCTCGCCGACCTGCGCCGCCAAGGCGGAGCCGGCTACCGGCTGCGCAGCACCGACGACACGCGCGCGCTCGAGCTGATTCGCGAACACGCCGGCGTTGAGCACGCCGGCGTGGACGAGCACGGTCTGCGCTTCCAAGCGCAGGAGTCCGACGTCGGTGTGCTGACACTGGCGCTCGGCCACGCGGGCATCGGCATCCTCGCGCTCACACCCGAGCTGGCCACGCTCGAGGACCTGTTCTTCAGACTGACCGACAGCGACGGCGCCACACGGGGCGACAGCGAAGTCCCCAGCGCTGAGGCCGACGACGGCGCCAGCTCGTCATCGCCCAATGCCCTGGAGGTCGGATGAGCAGCGTCAGCGCGACGCCCGCCGCGGCAGCGCCCTCGATTCCATCCAGACGGCGCCCGTCCACGGTCACCGTCTTGCGCTGGGAGCTGCGCAAGCTGATCTCGCAGAAGCGCAGCTACCTCGGTCTCGGGCTGGCCGCCGTGCTGCCGCTGATCTTCGTGCTCGTCCAGGACCTGAACCAGCACGAACGGCACGGCAACGAGAACATCTTCGTCTCGCAGATCACACAATCCGGGCTCGCGACCCCGGTGCTGATGCTGCTGTTCCTTTCGGTCTTTATGCTGCCCGTGATCGCAGCGCTCGTTGCCGGCGACATCGTCGCCAACGAGGACAGCAACGGCACACTCAAGACGGTCCTCACGCGCTCGGTCGATCGCGGGCAGGTGCTCGCCGCGAAGGCGCTAGCAGCGGCTGCCTACGCGGCGCTCGCCGTGTATCTGTCCGCCACCGTCTCGACCGTCGCCGGCGTCGCCTCGTGGGGCTTCAACAGCGTCACCACCTTCTCCGGCACGGTCGTCTCCGCGCCCAAGGGCCTGCTGCTCGTGTTCGCCGCCAACACCTGCTACCTGATCCCGTTGCTGGCGGTGGTCGCCGTCGCCCTGCTGTTGTCGACCGTCACACGCAACAGCGCCGCCGCCGTCGTCGGCACGATCGGGTTCGTGATCCTGCTGTTCATCGTCTCGGGCATCCCCGGCATAGATGCCGTCAAGCCCTACCTGCTGACCCAGCAGTTCGAGAACTGGCACGGCCTGTTGCGTACACCCACCGACTGGGCGCCGATCGCACACTCCGCGTGGGTGTGCGCGCTGTATGCCGTGCCGGCGCTACTGGGCGCCTACCTGGTGTTCCTGCGCCGCGACGTCGCCGGCGGCTGAGCCGCCCCGCGAGCGTGGCCGGCGCCCACGTCGATCAGGGACGCTGATACACGGCGAGGGTCACACCCGTCGCCAGCTTGGACGTCTTGACCGCGCCCTGAACAGCTTCCGGAGGAAAGCCCGACTGCAGGTGCAGCTTCTTGCGCAGCGCGTAAAGCAGGAACACGATGTGGTGCAGCTGGCCTTTCGCGCCGCATGCCCCTCCCCACGCCGCCTTGCCTTCGCTGTTGCGCCCGACCACCGCGCCCGGCGGCAGGCTGCCCGCCGGGATGCTATGGGTCTGCGGCGAGATGTTGGCGACCGCCCATTGCACGGCGTCGCTGGCGTTCCCGCTCAGATCCGCTGATAGCAGGACCAGTTCGACCGTGTGCGCGGGGACGCCGTGCCATTGCAGCGGCGGTGACTCGTTCTGCCCGTCGCACGTGTACTGGACCGGGATCGCCCCGCCCGGCCTGAACGCCGGACTCGAGACCGTGATCGCTCCGATCTTGGTCGGCGCGGGCGTCGGTTCAGTGGTGGTGCTCGACGTCGTCGGCGCAGCAGTAGACGTCGAGCTGGTCGATGAGCTGGAGCCGCACCCGACCCCAACACATGCCACGACCAGCACCACGAGTACCGACGCGGTGCGATTCCATAGGTTCAAGCAGTTCAGGTTACCTCAGCGGGCAGCTCAACGACCGCCAGCTCCACGTCGCCCATCAGACGGCGCGCCTCGCGCGGGTCAATCAGGCCCGCCCCCAGGCGGGTCGTCGACTCCGCGCCGCACGCGACGCCGAAGCGCACGCACTGGTCCGGTGCGCGACCTTCGTAGCGCGCCGCCAAATAGCCCGCCAGGAAGGCGTCGCCGGAGCCGCGTTTGGCGACCGGCTCGCGCAGCTCCACGCGCGCCCGTTTGAGCTTCAGCTGCCCATCCACGAGCACCTGCGCGAAGCAACCGTCGGGCAGCGTCATGATCGCCTCGCGCGGGCCCAGCGCAGCGATCTCGGCCAGCGCCAGCGAGCGCTCCTCCTCGCTCGCGAACTCGTGCCCGACCAGCTCCTCCGCCTCGAGCACGTTCGGCGAGACCACGTCAGGCTCGGCCCGCACCGCATGGCGCAGTGGCTCACCGTCGGTGTCCACGACCGTGATCACATCCAAACGTTCGAGGTCTCGGATCAGCGACGCGTAGATGTCGGGCTCCACCCCTCTTGGCAGCGAGCCCGCGAACACCACGATCGCCGCGCCGCGCGCCAGATACAGCAGCTTGTCGCGGAACAGCTCGACCTCGCGCTCGGTCACCGCCGGACCGCGTTCATTGATCTCGGTCTGTTCTCCCGTCGTGGGATCCAGCACCGACGTGTTCGTGCGCGACTCCTCGCGGATGCGTACAAAGTCGTTGAGAATCGACTCCTCCGTAAGCTGCTCGACGATGTGCGTACCCGTCGGCCCACCGGCAAACCCGGTGGCAATCACCGGCTGCCCGAGAGCCTTCAATGTACGCGCGATGTTGACGCCCTTGCCGCCCGCCATCGTGCGCTGATCGACGGTGCGATGGCGTCGCCCGAGCCGGAAGTTCGGGACGGCGAGCGACTTGTCGATCGCCGCGTTGAGGGTGACCGTGATGATCATCCTCGACCCCTACCCGCCTCGCGGCGCCCCAACCGCCCAAGAATCCCGGCGTGCACGACACACAGGCTAGCGAAATGCGATTGCCCTCTCTCGAACTCGCCCGCCGCCTGGACGGATCGCCGCTGCTGCGCCCGCGGCGCCCGCTCAGCCCCCGTCAAGCGCGCGCCCTGAGATCTCCCACGCCAGCTCGCGCAGCCGCCCCGCCTCCTGGCGCGCCGCGCCACGTGGGTCGCCGCCGCCGGCCAGATGAGCGTTGGCAATGCTGCGCGAAGCGGTCACCAGTCCGCCCGCGCGTCCGCAGGCGAACGCCGGCGCCAGCTCCTCCACGCGCCCACCCTGAGCACCGACGCCCGGAAGCAGGAACGTCGCGGTCGGCATCAGCTCTCGGGCGCGCTGCAGGTGGCGCGGCTCGGTCGCGCCGACGACCGCGCCGACGTCACTGAGACCAGCCTCCCCAACATCCGTGGCACCGAGTTGGTGCACCAGCTCCGCGACCCGTTCCCACACCGTGCCGCCATCTCTCAGCTCCAGATCCTCGACGTCGGCGGCCCCCGGGTTGGATGTGCGCACAAGCACCAGCACGCCGCCCCCGCTCGCGCGCGCGGCGCTCACGAACGGCTCGAGTGCGTCGCGGCCCATCAGCGGGTTGACCGTCATCAGATCCACGTGCAGGCCGTCGATCGCGCCGAACGAGCTCTCGACGCCGCCCGTCAGCGTCGCCGCGTAAGCGCGCGCGGTCACGTCGATGTCGCCTCGCTTGCCGTCGGCGATCACCAGCAGGTCCCGCTCCCGCGCGTGCTCGGCCACCGCCGCCAGCACCGCCCAGCCACACGAGCCGAGCACCTCGAAGCGCGCCAACTGGAGCTTGACCGCGACGCACGCCTGCGCGGTTGCGTCGATCAGCGCGCGACAGTGGCCGAGGACCGCCGCTGCCGCGAGTTGCGCCGGAGCGTCGCCGGCCGGCGTATCGGTGCTGCCCGGCCACAGCGCCCCGAGGTCGGGGTCCAAGCCGAGCACGATCTGCGATTCGCGCTCGGCCACCCGAGCAGCCAGCGTGTCGCCGAAAGCGCGGGCCGGCGTCAGCGCCCCTTCACCGCGCTCTTGAGGCGACTGCCGGCGGTGAAGCGGGGGACGCGCGAAGCGGCGATCTGGATGCGCTCGCCGGTGCGCGGATTGACGCCCGTGCGGGCGCCGCGCTGGCTGACGTGGAACTTGCCGAACCCCGAGACCGTCACCTCGCTGCCGCGACGCAGCGCGTCCTCGACCGTGGCCAGCACGGCTTCCACGGCATTCGAGGCATCCTGCTTGGTCAGCTCGGCGCGGGCCGCCACCTGGTCGACCAGCTCGGACTTTGTCACTTGGCCCTCCTCGTTCGTGAGACCGTTCTTATGACGCTAACACCGCGAGCGGACAGGCGCATCGATAACAATGGGGCGATGGAGGTGGCTCGCGTGGCATGGCTGGTGACGGTGGCGGTGGCGCTGATAACAGCGCTGCTGCTGCTGCTGTCCGGCTACACCGGCTACGCCGGGCTGGGCGTGGCGGTTGCGGCCTCAGCCTCGATCAACCTGCTGTAGGGGCGTCGTCGAGCCACTGCAGCAACGCCCGCAGCGCCCTGCCGCGATGGCTGATCGCGTCCTTCTGCGCAGCCGACAGCTCGGCCATCGTCAGCTGCGCCGGGCCGTCGTCGGGTAGGAACGCAGGGTCATAGCCAAAGCCTCCCTCGCCGCGCGGGCGTGCGGCCAGCCGTCCGGCGCAGCGCCCCTCGAACACGACCTCCGTTCCCGCGGTCGGATCGACATAGGCGATCGCGCAGACGTACTCCAAAACGCTGCCCGCCGGCGCCTGTGCGAGCAGCTTCTGCAGGTTCTCCTCGTCGCTGGCGTGCTCCCCCGCGTACCTAGCCGAGCGCACGCCCGGCGCGCCGCCGAGCGCGGCGGCAGCGATCCCGGAGTCATCGGCGATCGTCACCTGCCCGCTCGCGTGTGCAGCCGCGCGCGCCTTGCCGAGCGCGTTCTCGGCGAATGTAAGCCCGTCCTCGGGCGGCAGTGTCACGCTGTCCGGCAGCGACGCGACCTGCCACCGCGTCGCGCCCGCCGCCGTATCGGCGAGCAACCGCTCGAACTCACGGCGCTTGTGCTCGTTGTGGGTCGCCAGCAACAGCAGCGTCAACGGCTCGCCGCCCGCCCTAGCCGACGGACGCCGGCGTCTGCGATGCGGGCGCCGAAGCCGCGGCGATCGCCTGCTGCTGGACTGTCTGTAGGTGCGTGATGCCCGTGGCCGCCAACTCCAGCAGCTCGTCGAGGTGCGTCCGCGAAAGCGGCGTGCGCTCGGCGGTCGCCTGTACCTCCACCAGCCCGCCGCCATCGGTCATGACCACGTTGGCGTCCACCTCCGCGGTGGAGTCCTCGGAGTAGTCAAGGTCCAGCAGCGGGACGCCGGCGACGATCCCGCACGAGACGGCGGCGACCGAACCGTTCAGCGGCGAGCGCTCCAGCCGCCCGTCGGCCGCCAGCGCCGCACACGCCAGCGACAGCGCGACAAACGCACCGGTGATCGACGCGCAACGCGTCCCCCCATCGGCCTGCAGCACGTCGCAGTCGAGATAAATCGTCCGTTCGCCGAGCGCCTCGAAATCCACCACGACCCGCAGCGCGCGCCCGATCAGGCGCTGGATCTCGATCGTGCGCCCGTCCTGGCGCCCACGCGTAGCGTCGCGCTGCTTGCGATCGCCGGTGGACGCGGGCAGCATCCCGTACTCGGCCGTCACCCACCCGCGGCCGCGACCGGCCATCCAGCGCGGCACGCTCTCCTGCGCCGAAGCCGTGCAGATAACCCGTGTCTCGCCGACCGAGATCAGCGCCGAGCCGGTCGCCGTGCGCACGAATCCCGGCTCGATCGTGGTCGGGCGCGGCTGATCAGGGGTGCGCTCGTAGCTACGTGTGGGCGGGGCGTTCATGCGGGCCATCATTCCAGAGCGCTACGGTCGTCGGATCTTGCGCGCGCTGGTGGTCTCGAACATGCTGCCCGACGGACACCATCCCGAGCGCGGTCGCTTCGTGCGCGACCAGGTCGCCGAGCTTCGCCGGCTCGATGACCTGGAGGTCGAGCTGTACGAGTTCCCCCCGGGCGCACGCGCCCTCGCTGCCGCGCCGCGGCAGCTGCGCGCCCGCCATCCCCGCAGCTCGCGCTTGGACGTCGTACACGCGCACTTCGGCCTGACCGCGTGGCCCGCGCTGGCGGTGCCTGCGCGCGTCCACGCGCTGACGGTTCACGGCAGCGATCTGAGCCACCCGCGCACGCGTGCCGTCACCGCGGCAGCGCTGCCGTTCATCGACCTGCTCGCCGCCGTCTCGCCCGCGCTGACCGCCGAGCTGCCGGGAGCCAGAGCGCGCCGCCGGGCACTGGTGCTGCCGTGCGGCGTCGACCTGCAGCGATTTTGTGCACTCCCGCGAGCGCAGGTTCGAGCGCAGCTCGGCCTGGACCCGGCCAGCCCGTATCTGCTGTTTGCGGCCGACCCCGCACGAGCCGAGAAGCGCCACGATCTCGCGCTCGCGCTCGCGCAGGCGACGGGCGTGCGCCTGCTGACGCTCGGCGCGGTCGACCCCGACCTCGTACCGCTGTGGATCAACGCGGCCAACGCCGTGCTCGTGCCCTCCGAGCGGGAGGGGTTCGGCCTCGCCGCACTGGAGGCGCTGGCGTGCGAGGTCCCGGTGCTGGCCACACCAGTCGGCATCCACCGGCAGGTCCTGGACGGCGTGGCAGGAACGCTGTGCGCACCCTTCGACCTCGAGCGCTGGCGTTCGGTCGTCGTAGCGCACCTTGCCGAAGACGACCCGCGCGTGGACGGTCGCGCGAGCGCGGCCAAGTTCTCGGCTCACGCGATGGCCGTAGCCGTGGCCGACGCGTGGCGAGAGACGCTGCAGCGCACCGGGCAGCGGTCTGGGTAGCATGGATCGGCCGTGAATCCGACATCCGGCACACCCCAAACAGACCCGCCTACGCAAGCTCACGCGCAGGTCTCACAGCCCGTGGCACCGGCGCCCACGCCCGAGCCGCCCGGATTTCGATCTCGAGGCCGGGCACGGCGACGTGCACGCTTCCTGCGCAAGGCGCGCGAGCTTGCATACCGCGACCTCGGCGGCCTGGTGTTCAACTTGCACCGCTTTGGGGCGCGCAACGACGCGCTGGTGCTCGCCAAGCTAACGACCATCGGGCACATCGACGCCGAGCTGCGCGCGATCGAAGCGATGCTCCAAGAGCGCCGGCCCGTCACCGTCCTGCGCGAGGCGGGCATCACCACGTGCCCCCGCTGCGCGGCCATTCACAGCAGTGAAGACGGCTTCTGCCCCAACTGCGGACTGCCCGTCAACCGGCACGTCGATCTGCCCGCCGACTTTCAGTCAAGCCCTAGTGCAGCGACTGCGCCGTCCGCCGCTGCGCCCGCGGCCGCAGCCCCCTCACCAACCCCACAGCCGATCGCCGCCAACCCCACGCCGCCGCCGGCGCCTCCTGCGAGCGCACCTGCCGCGGCCCCGGCGGCGCCCGCGCCCGCCACATCTGCGCCGGCTACCTCCGTCATGCCGCGGCCTCCCGACCCGGCTGAGCAGGACTCTCCGACCGAGATCATTCACCCACCGGTCCCAGGATCGTGAGCGTCGCGACCTCACCGCCGTCCTTCAGCGCGGCCTCCGGCGCTTCCGCGCCGGCAGGCGAGGCCTGCCCGCTGTGCGCCGGGCCGCTGTACCCCGAGCAGGACTGGTGCCTGCGCTGCGGCGCGGCGGCGCGTACGCGGCTGGCGGCGGCGCCCCGCTGGAAGGGTCCGGTCGCGGCAGTCGCGGCGGTGGCGCTGCTGTCGCTGGGGGTGCTCGCGGCCGCGCTGGTCGCGCTCGCGGGCGATTCGGGGAATAGCTCGAGCGCCAGTGCGACGCTCGTCAAAGTCACCGCGACCTCGCCGCCGGCCACATCTACGCCGGGGACCACGCAGACGAGCGCGAACACGACGACGGCCGCCACTCCGAACGCGACGCCCACCACCACGAGCACCAGCAGCAGCAAGGGCACCGGCAGCAGCAGCACCACCACCACGCCCAAGCAACCCGCGGCCAATGCGGGCATCATCGGTCTGACGCACAGCTCGACCTCCCACGGCGTCGCGCCGACGAAAGTGACCGCCAAGAACAGGGCTGCGATCGAGCGGGCGATCAGGGAATCGCTGCAACGCCACCCGACGGGCGGCGCGGCGCCGGGCGCCGGCAAGTGATCGCTGCGCCCTAGATCGCGCCGCCGGGCGATCGCCCGGGCGTCGATCGACAGTCCCCGGCAGATACGGTTCTCCGCGATGTCCGCCCCCCGCTCGGCGAGGACCCATGACGCCGACGTAGCCGTGATCGGTGCGGGCGCGGCGGGCCTGTATGCCGCCTTGTGCGCTGCGCGGGAGGGAGCCGGCGTGGTCCTCGTGTCGGCGACGCCACTCGCGCAGACGGCCAGCTACTGGGCGCAGGGCGGCCTCGCCGCCGTGATCGCCGCCGACGACAGCTTCGAGCTGCACCTCCAGGACACCGAGCGCGCCGGACGCGCGCTCGTCCGCCGCTCGGCGGCCGAGACGCTCGTGCATGAGGCTCCCGAGCGCGTCCGCGACCTGCAGGCGCTCGGCGTGCACTTCGACGCCGACCGCCTGGGGCAGCTCGAGCTGGGCTTGGAGGGTGGTCACTCGGTGCGGCGGGTCGTGCACGCCGGCGGCAGCGCCACCGGCCGGCGGGTCGTGCGCCAGCTCTCCGCGCTGGCGGTCGAGGAGCCGCGCATCACCGTCCTGGAGCACGCCCGCGCGCAGGCGCTGCTGAGCACGCACGACGGCTGTGACGGCGTGTTGTGCGACGACGGTCGTGCGATCGGCGCACGCGCGGTGGTGATCGCCACCGGCGGTGCAGCCGCGCTGTGGTCGCGCACGACCAACCCACCCGGCTCGCAGGGGATCGGGCTGCTGCTCGCCCACGCCGCCGGCGCGGCGCTGGCGGACCTCGAGATGCTCCAGTTCCACCCCACGGCTGTGATCGGCGTACCCGGGCGCGAGGGCTTCCTGGTGACCGAGGCGATCCGCGGAGAGGGCGCCACGCTCCTGGACAGCTCGGGCGAGCGGTTCGTCGACGAGCTGGCCCCGCGCGATGAGGTGGCGCGAGCTATCCAGGCACGACTGGCGCAGTCCGGAGAGAAGTCTGTCGGGCTCGACATGCGCTCGATCGACCCGGCGCACTTCCCCAACGTCGTTAGCCTGCTGCGCGAGGCCGGCCTGGACCCGACGCGCGAGCTGGTACCGGTCGCCCCCGCCGCCCACTACATGATGGGCGGGATCGTCACCGACCTCAACGCCCGCTCCACGCTCCCCGGCCTGTACGCGGTCGGCGAGTCAGCGTGCACGGGCCTGCACGGCGCCAACCGGCTCGCGTCCAACTCCCTCAGCGAGTGCTTCGTGTTCGCCCGTCGCGCAATCCTCGACGCGCTCGACACGCCCGCGCGAACCCCGACGGCGCCCCAAGACAGCCCGCGCGAGACGTCAACCGCGACGACACCCACCGCCGTCGAGGAGTCCACGCGTGCGGCGCTGTGGCGCGACGCCGGCATCGTGCGTACCCCCGAGGGCTTGGGCCGGCTGCTGCAGGACCGCCACCCCCTCGCGCGGCTGGTCGCCCGCTGCGCGCTCGCACGCGCCGAGAGCCGCGGAGCGCACCTCCGCGCCGACCGCCCCGAGCGCGACCCCGCGCTCGACCTCCAGCACATCGTGGTGGACGGCGGCGGTCAGACGTCGTGGCAGACCTGGCACTGAGGCCGCTCGGACACGGCGCTGAGGCCGTTTATAAAAAGGTTGGCCGCGCGATCTTTATCTCGATCCTTTTCGATCGGACGTGTGTTCCTGAGATTGGAAAGTTTCGGGGGACGTTGGAGTCTCTGAGGACGGCGGGTGTGCTCCAAGTCACGAGATCCGAGACGAGAGGGTGAGGAGTAACCACCATGTACCAGTTCAGTCGAGCCATCTATCGGGAGCTTGCTCCGCAGATCCTGGCTCCAGCACACGACCCATCGGACATGGGCAACCATGCCGCCGTGCTCTGCGCCTGCGAGCAGGTCATCAGGAGACTGGCGACCGACCGCCATTACTTCGCCCGCCCCGCGCGCACGCTGTTCTTCGACATCCGCAACTACTTCCCGATGTCCGAGCAGGGTCATGTCCACCAGGTCGTCAACCGCTACGTCGAGTACGCACGGCAGTTCCTCGCCGAGCACCCGCACGAGGCCTACACGGCCATCAGCGGCGACCAGCCGCAATGCCGCGCTACCACTCGCAAGGGCTCTGCCTGCCAGCGCACGCCCCTGCCGCACAACGGCTACTGCCCGTCCCACCAGCACCTGGCTGACACGGAGGACCGCGAGCTGGCCGCATAAAGACGCGCTGAGACCCGCGCTCCGGCCCTTCCCTAGGCTGCAGCAATGCTCCTGGGGGTCGACGTCGGCGGCACCTTCACCGACGCGGTGATCGTGGACGCGGACTCGAACGTCCACACCGCCAAGGTCGCCTCCACCCCCTCGCACGAGTCGGTCGCGGTACTCGAAGCCGTACGGCTCGTGCTCGGGCGCGCGGGCGCGCGGCCGAGCGAGGTCGAGCGCTTTGCGCACGGGATGACGGTCGCCACCAACGCCCTGCTGGAGGGCCGCGGCGCACGGACGGTGCTGCTCGCGAGCGAGGGTTTCACCGACGTGATCGAGCTTGGTC
The DNA here is from genome assembly GCA_963705235.1 of uncultured Solirubrobacteraceae bacterium. GTDB lineage: Bacteria > Actinomycetota > Thermoleophilia > Solirubrobacterales > Solirubrobacteraceae > Palsa-744. Next base: position 242,771 of record OY970059.1, read on the forward strand.
GCCAGAGCCGCGCGCACCTGTACCGGCTGTGCGCGAGCATGCCCGCACCGCTGGTGGAGTCGGAGATGCGCTTCGCCGTGCCCGAGCGGATGGGCCCGGACGGTCCGTTGCGCGCACTTGACCCCGAGGACGCCAGAGAGCTTGTGAGGCGGGTCGCGCAGGCCAAGCCGGAAGCGGTGGCCGTGGCGCTGCTGCACTCCTATGCCGATCCGTCACACGAGCGGCTGCTGGGCGAGCTGCTGAGCGAGCTGGCACCCGGAACGCATGTGTCGCTGTCCTTTGACCTGGTGGGCACGTTCCGTGAGTACGAGCGCACCGCTACGACGGTGCTGGACGCGGCGATCTCGCCGCTGCTCGCCACCTACCTGAACCGGCTGTCGAGCGATGCCCGCGCCGAAGGGCTCCTCGAGCCGCAGATAATGCAGTCATCGGGCGGGCTCACCGACGTGTCCCGCGCGAGCGCACACGGCGCGCTGACCGTCCTGTCGGGCCCGGCGGGCGGGGTGGGCGGCGCGCTGACACTGGCCGCGCTTGCGGACGAGCCCAACGTGGTGTGCTTCGACATGGGCGGGACGTCGTGCGACGTGTGCGTGATCGAGCGCTCGCACGTCCCCGAGACGGCCGAGCGCACGGTAGCCGGACGTCCGCTGTCGCTGCCAGCGCTGGACATCCACACGGTTGGAGCCGGTGGCGGGTCGATTGCTTGGCGCGACAGCGGTGGCGCGCTGCGCGTGGGCCCGGCCTCGGCCGGGGCCAGCCCCGGGCCGGCATGCTACGGGCGCGGCGGACAGCTGCCGACCGTCACCGATGCCAATCTGCTGCTGGGGCGGCTGCTCGAGGACTCCCCTCTCGCAGGCGGCCTGCTGCTCGACCGTGGCGCGGCCGAGCGGGCAGTCGCGAGCCTGGCCAGCGAGCTGGACCTGGAGCTAGTCGAGTGCGCCGAAGGCATCGTGCGTGTGGCCGAGGCGGAGATGCTGGGAGCGCTGCGGGTGATGACGGTCGAGCGCGGCGTGGACCCGCGCGGCTTCGCGCTGATGCCGTTCGGCGGCGCCGGCCCGCTGCACGCCGCCGCGCTGGCGGACGAGCTTGGCATCACCACGATCCTGTGTCCGCGTGCCTCCGGAGTGCTGTGCGCGCTCGGCCTCGCCGCCGCGGCCCCGCGCCGTGACGTCGCGCGCACGGTCATGCTGAGCGGGAAATCGATGACAACTGACCGGGTCTCGCATGAGCGCGACGCGCTGATCGCGCAAGCCTGCGCGGCGCTGTCCTCTCCGGCAGCGCGCGTGCGTGCACGTCACGAGCTGCGCTACCGCGGGCAGTCGTTTGAGCTTGCGGTCGTGGAGGAGCTGGCGCCGCCGGCCCCGGGACGGGATCGTCCGCGTGTCGACGCGCTCGACCCGGACAGCCTGCGCGACGCATTCGCGGCCGTGCACGAGCAGCGCTACGGCTACAGCGACCCGGAGGCAGAGATCGAGCTCGTCAACATCCGCGTGTCCGCATGGGGTCCGGCGCCCACGCTGCGGCCTCGAGCGCAGCACGGCGATGCACCGGCCGGCGACACGCGCGAGATCGTGTTCGCAGGCGAGCGCCTGGCGGCGAGCGTGCTGCACGGCGAGCTGGCCGCGGGAACGATCGTCCACGGCCCGGCTCTGTGCGCGCTGCCCGAGTCCACGCTGCTGGTCGCACCCGGCTGGTCGGGTGAGGTGGACTCCTATGGCACGGTTCGCCTGCACGCATCCGAGCACGAGCGCCGGACCAGCACCAGCGTGGACACGGTCTGATGGCGGACACGCTCGACCCGATCGAACTGCAGGTGGTCGTAGGGGCGCTGCGCGCCGCATGCGAGGAGATGGGTGTAGTGCTGATCCGCTCGGCGCACTCGTCGAACATCAAGGAGCGCCGCGACGCGTCGACCGCGCTGTTCGACGCGTCCGGTCAGATGGTGATGCAGGCCGAGCACATTCCCGTTCACCTCGGCGCGATGCCGGCAGCCGTGGCGGCGGTGCTCGGAAGAGACCACGAGCGAGGGGGCTCATGGATCCTCAACGACCCGTTCGCCGGCGGCACCCATCTGCCTGACATCACCGTCGTGACACCGATCTTCACCACGGACGGGCCGCCGATCGGGTTCGCGGCAAGTCGCGCCCACCACGCCGACGTAGGCGCGCGCACACCAGGCTCGATGCCCGCCGACAGCCGCCGTCTGAGCGAGGAGGGCGTCGTGATCGCTCCCCGGCGCCTGGACGAGGCGACGGTCGAGGAGCTCGCCGAGCGCATGCGCCAGCCGCACGAGCGGCGCGCCGACCTGCGGGCGCAGATGGCTGCCAACCGCATGGGCGAGCTGCGGCTGCTCGAGCTGGCCGAGCGCGTCGGCGTGGGGCGCCTGCGCGAAGCGACCGACGCGGTACTCGACTACTCCGAGCGGCGCACCCGCGCGTGCCTGCGGGGGCTCCCAGACGGCGAGACCCGCGCCGAGGACGTGCTCGAGGCAGCCGACGGGGATCTCGTGCTGCGGGTGCGCGCGGTGGTCGAAGGCGACCGGCTGCTGCTGGACTTCTCCGGCAGCGCGCCCCAGCACGACGGCAACCTCAACTGCCCGCTGGCGGTGACCCGCTCGGCGTGCCTGTTCGCGCTGCGCGTTCTGAGCGACCCCGACATCCCGCCGACCGCCGGGGCCTATCGCCCGATCGAGTTGCGCGTGCCCGAGGGCTCGGTGCTCAACGCGCACGCCGGAGCGGCGGTCGCCGCGGGCAACGTCGAGACGTCCTCGCGTGTGGCCGACCTCGTGCTGGCTGCGTTCGCCCGCGCACAGGGACAGGGCACGATGAACAACCTCACGCTCGGCAACGACGACTTCTCCTACTACGAGACGCTCGGCGGAGGTCAGGGCGCGTGCGCGGACGCGGACGGCCCGAGCGGTGTGCACGTGGCGATGAGCAACACGCTCAACACACCGATCGAGGCGCTCGAGCGTGACTTCCCTCTGCGCGTGGTGGAGTACTCGCGCCGGCGCGGCTCGGGCGGGTTGGGCGCCACGCGCGGCGGCGACGGCGTCGTGCGCGAGCTGGAAGCGCTCGCCGAGATGACGTTCTCGCTGATCGCCGAGCGCCGCACGCACCATCCGCGCGGCGCGCAGGGCGGACAGCCTGGTGCGTGCGGGCGCGATCTGCTCGACGGGCGCCCGTTGGACGCCAAGTCCACCGGAACGCTGCACGCCGGGCAGCGACTGCGCATCGAAACTCCCGGTGGAGGAGGATTCGGACATGCCTGAGCACCAGAGCGACATGCGCGTCGGCTTCCTCGGCCTGGGGATCATGGGCTCGCGCATGGCCGCCAACGTCGCGCGTGCGGGCTTCCCTCTGGCGGTCTGGACACACACGCCGGGCAAGGCCGAGGCGTGGGCGGGCGAGCACATAGGCGCGCAGGCGTGCGCGACGCCGGCCGAGGTGGCCGAGCGCAGCGACGTGGTGCTCAGCATGGTCGTGGACGGAACGCAGGTCGCCTCGGTGCTGCTCGGCGAGCACGGTGCGATCCAGGCGGCACGGCCCGGCCTGCTGTGCGTCGACATGTCGACGATCGGGCCTGTGGACGCGCGCACGACCGGCGCGGCCCTCGCCGAGCGCGGCGTGGCGATGCTGGATGCACCGGTGACCGGGTCCTCGCCGCGCGCGCAGGACGGAACGCTGACGATCATGGTCGGAGGCGACGCCGGCGAGCTGGCCCGCGTGCGGCCGCTGCTTCAGACGATGGGCGAGCTGATCGCCCACGTAGGCGAGCTAGGCCAGGGTCAGATGCTGAAGCTGATCAACAACGCGCTCGGCGCGGCCAACGCCGCGGCAGTGGCCGAGGCGTTGCTGCTAGCGCGGGCCACCGGCATCGACCTCGACGCGTTCGTTCAGGTCGTCTCGGCCGGCTCGGGCGCCTCGGCGCAGCTGACGCTGAAGTCAACCCCCATGCGCGAGCACGACTACGCGACGCTATTCAAGACCGCACATATGCTCAAGGACGTGCGGCTGTGCCTGCAGGAGGCCGAGACGGCAGGGGTGCCGTTCCCGGCAGCCGCTCATGCGCGCGACCTGCTGGCGGCCGCGGTCGGACGCGACCACGGCGAGCAGGATTACGCGGCGATGATCGAGGCCGCCGAGGGACTCGCCGGCCTGAGGCTTTGATCCCGCCTACCGGCAAAACGTAGTCGCCAAGCCGCGCCCAAACTGGCTAATCAGCCAAAAAAACAGCTCATTTGCAGGGGATTTGGGATTTTCGCTCAGGTTTCGTATCTTTAACGCATCGGCAGCGTTCGCCTCACGGCCGCGCCCCGACGTTTCTATTCAGACGTTCCTCTCATCTCGTTCGGTTTCTTTCGATGCCAATTGCTTTCAAAGAATGGGCTGTCACCGTCCGCGCGCTGGCGGAAGGCGAGCAGCTGCTCACACTTCGCAAGGGTGTCCTGCCGCCTGCCGGCAAGCCGCTGAAGCTCGCCCACGAGCGTTTCTTTCTCTACCCCACGTTCGACCACCAGGCGGGTGACCTTGTCCGCGAGTCCCACCAGCCGGAGCTGCGTCGCGCGCTCGAGGAGGGCGTGTGGAGCGACGGCGAGCCGCCGCTGCACTCGTTCGTGTCGGGCGCCTCGCTGCAGCAGCCCGACCGTGTCCGCATCCGCGCATGGGCGGAAGTGACCGACCACTTCACGATCATCGACCCGCGCTGCGTAGACGCGCTGTCCCCGTTCTACGTATGGACGCCCGACTACGCCGAAAAGCGCCTGGGCTGGCGCAGTCGCCAGCCGCTGCACGTGCTGTTGCTACGCACCTACCGCATCCCGCGCCCAGTGACCGTCAAGGTCAAGGACGACTACACGGGGCCCAACGCGTGGATCGAGTTGCAGCGCGAACTTCCGTTCGAGGGCACGCCCGTGCTCTCCGACGCGGAGTTCGAGCGCGCGTCTGAGGAGATCCGGTCGATCACCTCCGAAGCCGGCCAGCCGGTCCTCGTCTAGCGCCCGCGCGCCTGGCGGTCCACCGCACCGCCGCGATCTAGCCGGACTCCGACGCCGGCCTCGGCGGCGGCGAGAGCGCTTCGCGCGCGGCCTGCTCGGCGGACTCGGGCACGAGCACGTCGCGCGGTCCGGCGACGAGGAATTCGGCGACGTCGAAGCCCGCCGAGCGCGACAGCACGCTCGGGATGCCCTCCTCGAGCAGCATCCCGGCGATGAACTCGGCCTCGACCTGGTTACTCGCGCGCGCGACCTTCACAAGCGCGCCCTGCGCGTACTGAGGCTTGATCTTGCGAGCACGCCGGCGACGCTCGCTGGTCGCCGGCGCGGGCGCGTCGGCGTGTACGAGCGGCATCCCGCACGCCTGGCAGAAGCGCTCGCTACCAGGATGCGCGCGCCCGCAGGACGGACAGACGAGTGGCCGATCGTCGCCCATCACCCCACCTCGAGCGGAACCTCCGTCACGTCGGACCCCTCGATCAGATAGCAGCGCACCTCGGGCTCGCTGCCGGCGAGCCCGACGATCACCCACTCCAGACCAGGCCAGTTGGCGGCGAAGTTGATGTCCGTCTGGGACGGATACGGGGCGGTGTGGGTGTGAGAGTGGTAGATCGCGCCGAAGTCCCACCCCTGCTCCTCGAACTCGCGTTCGGTCCGCAAGACCTCTTTTCCGTCGATCTCGAAGCGCTTGCGGCTGGCGTAGACGTTCGCCGCGCGATGGACCCGCACCGCCCGACGCCGGCCCGAGCCGCCCTCGGCGACGTAGGCGAGCATCCCGCAGCACTCGGCGTCGTACTCCTCGCGCGCGTGGGCGATCACGTCGTCGAGCAGGTCGGCGGCGATCAGCATGCCCGGCCGCTGTCTCTAACTACCACCAGACCGTCGACTCGAGATTCTCAATCTCGTCGAGCGGTCGGGTGTAGATCCCGCTGGAGAGGTACTTCCAGCCATCGTCGGCGACGACGAACACGACGTTGCCCTCGTCCAGCTCGCCCGCGATGCGCACAGCGATGCTCGCGATCGCACCGCTCGAGACGCCGGCGAACACGCCCTCCTCGTCCAGCAGCCTGCGCGTCCAGGTGATCGCGTCGCTGTTAGTCACGAAGATCTTGCGGTCGAGCAGCGAGATGTCGATGATCGGCGGGATGAAGCCGTCGTCCAGCGAGCGCAACCCCTGCACCGGCTCGCCCTGCATCGGCTCGGCAGCGACGATCTTCACGGCGTCGCCGAACGTCTCCTTCATGCGCCTGCCGTTGCCCATCAGCGTGCCACCAGTGCCGAGCCCGGCGACGAACGCGGAGATCTCATCCAGCTCTTCGAGGATCTCCAGCGCGGTCCCGTTGTAGTGGGCGGCCGGGTTGGCCTCGTTGCCGTACTGGTAGGGCATGTAGTAGGAGGAGTCTTCCGCCGCCATCTCCAGCGCCTTGGCCACCGCGCCGTTTGATCCCAGCGTCCCGTCGGAGTAGACGATCTCCGCCCCGTACATGCTCAGCAGCTGCGTGCGCTCCTGGGTGACGTTGTCGGGCATCACCACCTTCAGCTTGTAGCCCTTGCGCGAGCAGATCATCGCCAGCGAGATCCCGGTGTTGCCCGACGTCGGTTCCAGGATCGTCTGGCCCGGCGCGATCGCGCCCTTCTCCTCGGCGTCTTCGATCAGCGCGCGTGCGACCCTGTCCTTGACCGACCCCGTCGGGTTGTGCGACTCGAGCTTTGCCCAGATGCGCACGCCCGGCTTGGGCGACAGGCGCGGCAGCTCGACCAGCGGCGTGTTGCCGATCGACTGGACAATGTCGCCATAGCGGCCCCCGCAGGGCCGGTTCCTCAACCGCTCCACCGCCATTACTTCACGGAATATAGCGGGGGTTGGGGGTGGCGGTGGATCAGCTTGGGGCCACAGGGCCTTCGTGTTTCGCGCGCCAGGCGCGAGGCACGTAGATCGCGCACTCGACGACCAGCTCGGCGCTCGCGAGCGCTCCGCCGATCGTCAGCGCGGTCAAGCTCGTGATCGCGCCAACGACGAGCATGCCGACAGCCACCAGCAGCGTCCCTGTGAGCCATGCGATCACACGGCCTGGGTCCTGCTGAGCCCAGACGGCGGCCCTGCGCCCCATCGCGAACCTGGTGGGCATGTAGCTGGGTCGCTCGGACATCGTGGATTTAGTATCGCGCTCGGGCGCCTACCCCACTCCAGCGACCGCACTGGCCTCGTTTTGGTCGAGGTAGGCGCGCAGACGCCAGATCTTCCCGTCGCGGAGATCCCAGACAGCCCCGACGGGCGAGTCGACGGGCACGCCGCCGCCTCGCCCGCGGCCCTCGAGCCGACCGAGCACCAACACCACGTCACCGAGATCACGGGCCTGATCGATCAGGAACCGGAACGAGTCCCATGCGCTGTTGAGCCTTGCAAAGTACGTTTGCACGCCCTCGTGCCCAAGGAAGATCTCGCCCTCGACGGCCCCGAGCCCGGTTTTCCATTCGAGGTCGGGCGTGGTCAGTTCGACGAAGGCGTCTGCGTCGCCGCGGCTGAATGCGTCTATCGCCTGCTCGACGACCTCCACGTTCTCGTGTGACATCGCCCGCCAACCCTAGATGGTTGATTCCACGGATGTGTGCCATGTATGGGCCCCATCCACCCTGTGGATGGCCGAGCGTGCCGAACAAGCGCGGCGAAGTTGGCCAGGCAGCCAGTCAGCGGCTAGTATCCGCCTGCGCTCCAGCAGCGCGACCATGGGTTCACGAGAGGGCACATTCGACTACGACTGGCTGGTCATCGGCTCCGGCTTCGGCGGCAGCGTGTCGGCGCTGCGCCTGTCCGAGAAGGGCTATTCGGTCGGGGTGCTCGAGTGCGGGCGCCGCTTCGCCGACGACGAGTTCCCGAGCTCGACGGCGGACCTGAAGCGCTACTTCTGGAGCCCGCGGCTGGGGCTGAAGGGCATCTTCCGGATGACGACGTTCAAGGACGTGGCCGTCGTCTCGGGCTGCGGCGTGGGCGGCGGCAGCCTTGGCTACGCCAACACCCTGTACGTCCCGCCGAGCGAGTTCTTCAAAGACAAGGTGTGGGCCGACATGGACGACTGGGAGACGACACTGTCCCCCCACTACACCGAAGCACAGCGGATGCTCGGCGTGGTGGAAAACCCGCACGAGGACCCCGCCGATCAGCTCCTGCGCGAGCTGGGCGAGGAGCTGGGCGTCGGCGACAGCTACAAACGAACACCCGTCGGCGTGTTCTTCGGCGAGGCCGGCAAGACCGTGCCCGACCCGTTCTTCGACGGCGAGGGCCCCGACAGGACCGGCTGTCGCCTATGCGGTCGCTGCATGGTCGGCTGCCCACACGGTTCCAAGAACACGCTGGTGAAGAACTACCTGTATCTGGCCGAGCGTCGCGGCGCCGAGGTGACACCCGAACGAACGGTGATCGACATACGCCCGCTAGGTGCCGGCGACGGCAGCGACGGCTACGAGGTCGAAAGCGTGCGCTCGGGTGCGTGGCTGCGCAAGGAACGGCGCGTGCAGCGCGCGCGAGGCGTGGTCGTCTCGGCCGGCCCGCTGGGGACCAACAAGCTGCTGCAGCGCTGCCGTCTGGGCGGGTCGCTGCCGCGCATCTCCGCGCGCCTGGGCGAGCTCGTGCGCACCAACTCGGAGTCGATCCTGTCCGTGACGGTCCCGGAGGACTATCCCGACGACCTGATCAAGCGCGTGGCGATCACCTCCTCGATCTACCCCGACCAGCACACCCACATCGAGACGGTCACCTATGGCGACGAGGGCAACTCGATGCACCGCCTGTACACGCTGCTGGTGGGCGACGGCACCCGTGTGACACGCCCCCTGAAGCTGCTCGGCCAGATCCTGCGCCACCCCAAACGCCTGGCGCAGCTGCTGTTCCCGAAACACTATTCGCGGCGCACGATCATCCTGCTGGTGATGCAGACGCTCGACAACGCGATCGCGCTGCGTCCACGCAAAGGCCCCTTCGGGTCGCTGTGGCTGCAGACCGAACAAGATCCCGAGCGTCCCAACCCGACGTTCATCCCGGTCGCCAACCAGGCGGCCGAATGGTTCGCCAAACGGACCGGCGGGATCGCACAGAGCTCGCTCACCGAGGCGCTTTTCAACATCCCCTCGACCGCCCACATCCTAGGCGGCGCGGTGATCGCTGCGGAGCCCGGCAAGGGCGTCGTGGATGGACGCCAGCGCGTGTTCGGCTACGAGAACCTGCTCGTCTGCGACGGCTCGGCGATTCCGGCCAACGTCGGTGTGAACCCCTCGCTGACGATCACCGCACTGGCCGAGCACGCGATGAGCCACGTGCCCGCGGCCGGCATGCAGACCACGGCCGGCGCACCTGAGAGCACTCAGGCCGCGGCCTGAGCAGAGCCCGGACACGCGAGCGCTGGCGGGGTTGCTCCAGCTCCCGGCCCGCCCTACGCGCGATACCGCACAAGCACCATGTGCCGACAGCCGATCAGGTGCCAAGGCCGGTTCTGCGGCAGGTAACGCATGACCATCGTCTTCAGCCCGGGGCCGTCGCAGTGCACGGTGCCATAGCCGTACACGAGCGCGACGTGGTCGTTGCCGGCGCCGGTCCAGATGTCGTTGTAGCCGTGGCTGGCGTATAGCCAGTCGACGCCGGGGCCGCCATGCAGGAAGTCGCGTTGGCTGGTCGGCTGACCTCCCGGGTGGGAGTCGCCCCAGATCACATCGCCCTCGTCGCCGGCCCAGATCGTGTCGTTGCCGTCGCCGCCGAGCAGCATGTTGTGGACACCGTCGTGCCCGCGCATGACGCCGCCTTCGTTGTTTGGATGGCCTTGGTGGTGGCCGATCAGCGGCCAGCCCTCGTGGCTGGCCATGCCCGGCGCACCGGCGGCGAACACGAGCAGGCAGACGCATGCGATGCACGCCGGCGTGAGTATGTGCAGCTGCAGGGACGATCGCATCGCGGAGGTCTTTCCCTATCGACCGTCCATCAAACCAACTTGCGTCCGGTGCGCGCCAACCAACGATGGTGTGCTGACGGACGCGCCGCTGCGCAGGCGCAAGCGCACCGAGCCCTTCAGCGGGATAAGCGCGTTGAGCACCGCGAAGCGATCGGCGCGCAGGCGTGCGATCGTCCGCCAGCCGTGCGCCCCGATCGCCCGTTGCACGAGTACCAGCTGACGTGGATGCGTGAGCAACGCCCACACGCGCACGCGCGTGGCGCTCTCGCGCAGCGGGTCGAACGGGAAGGCGAAGCCGCGCATGAACGACTTGGGCTTGGCGGCAGAGAGCTCGCCGCCGGGGCCGGCGGCATAGAGACCGGCCGGGCGTGAGTATTCGACGATCCCACCGTTGGGCGTACTGGCGCGTACACCTGGATAGGGGTCGATCAAGAACTGCCACGTGACGAGGCTCACCCCAGCTGCCCACAGCCGGTGCAGCGCACGCGCGATCCAATGCGCCTGCAAGCGCGCTGGAACGCCGTGAGCCGCTTGCGGAGCGCTTTCCCAGTTCAGCTCGGTGACCCACACGCGCTTGGCTGCGGCGGGCAAGGCCGTATGCAGACGTTGAGCGCGTTTGAGCAGAGCGGTGATCTTGGCGGCATCGGAGATGGCCACGTCGAGCGATGAGCTTGCGGGCAGATCTGGGTCACCGACCGACAGCGGATGGAACGCGAGTACGTCGAATTGCGGCGGGTCTGGGCAGCGCGGCGAGCGGGCGAGCCGAGCGCCTGTGACTCCCGGCGCAGGCAGGCACAACAGCGCGCGCATGAACTGCACGGGCGCCATCCGCCCTTCCCCAACGCGGTCTCCGTCGGGGGCGACTCCGGCGGCCACGACGGTGTCAGCCGGCTCGACCGACTTCACGCCGGCGTAGAAGGCGTTGAGCAGCTGGCGATAGAGCAGCGACGAGAAGGCGCTCCAACGCCCGCCCAGGACTACCCACTGTGGCGCGAGGTAGCGCGATAGGTTGGGCTCGTTCCAGGCTTGCAGCAGCTTCACGCGTGGCAGTGCGCGCCCGGGCGCCTGTGGGTCTGGGAAGGAGCCGCCGTAACGGCGCGCGAGCGCGGCGGCGAAACCCTCGAGCGCAGCCGGATCGGGCGCCCAACTGCCGGCGTAGGCGTAGGCCCAGCGGTTACGCGCTTCGGCGAATGCCGGCGCGTGGGAGACGACGAGCAGCGGTGTGAGGCCCGCGGCCGCCGCGCCTACGACGGCGTCGTCGATCAAGCCGAAGTGGTACGTGGGGCTGGCCGGGTCACGCGCCTGAAAGCTCGCCGGCGGATCGCTGGCCACGACGTCGCGCCAGTTGACGGGTATGCGAACGACCGTCGCACCCGCCGCGCGTATCCGATCGAACGCAAGCGCGCGTACGCGCGGGTCCTGGTCGAGCAGCAGCGTGCCTTCGGAGACGCCGCGGGCGAGCCCGTCGTGCGGAAACGGCCCATACAGCAGGGCGTGGCTCTGCGCGCGAGCCACCGCCACGCCGGTCGACGGAGGCTCGGCCCCCAGATGCGGTTCGACTCCGCCAGAACGCGGCGGACCTTCGGGCCCCGTGCGGGACGGCACGGGGAGCACCGGCGGGGGCTGCAACCAGACGAGCGCCCCGAGCGCGAACCCAAGCGTCTGCGCCGATGTGAGAATCGCGCGGAGCCTAGCGATGAAGCGTGACCGTATGACGGGCCAGGTTCAGCCTGGCGCCGGAGGCGCTGCGCAGCGTCGTAATCAGAACCGCTGTCAGGCGCTTGGACGCTTTCAGTCGACGCCGACCCTTGGTTGTGGGCTTGAGCAGCACGCTGACCGTACCCGCGCCCTTGGCGCTGACGGTGCCACGAGCGAGCAGCAGCGCGGGCGGCAGTTTGTGGTGCTTTGAAGCCGCGAACGCGGGCATCGTTCCGCCTTTGAGGTAAAGGTCCTGGGTGACCGTTCCGGGCTGGTTGATCGTCACGCGGTTGCGCCAGCCCGACTTCAGCAGGCTGTGGATAGTGATGTGCGAGAGCTTCAGCACAGCGCCCTGGAGAAGCGGAGGAGGCGGCGGCACATAGGCCGGCGGCGGTGTGGGACAGAGGCCGACCGGCCGCTCATTTTCGCTCACGTAGGTGTACGTCGCTTCGCCCGCGAGCGATGTTTTTAGCGACTCGATAGCGCCGACGTTCTCGCCGAGTTCGAGCGGGTTGAGGAAGTTGCCACCGAATGTCGTGCCAGAAAGACTTTTCACCTGCGCTTCGCCGAAGGCCTTTTGGACCGGCTGTGTGGATTGGTGATAGGGCGTTTCAAGCACCTTCTTGACGTAATAGCCTTCGACGACGTAGCCGGAGGTGTTCGCGCCCGAGAAGTTCGTCGAGCCCGCGCAGACCGTCGCGTCCATCGTCGGCAGCCCGTCATAGGCGACCCTCGCGATCGTGGTGCCTTTGGGAGATTCAAAAACGAGTTCGTCTCCCACCTGCGGACCCGGGGAAACCCACGCCCCGTTGCCGTTCTGGCCGGAGTCTTGACCGACGACGAGTCCCGCGTGGAGGATTTGGAGAACCACTTCGGCTTTCGAGTTGTCGATCTCCGCGTTGGCCCAGTTCGGGTGTTCGTATTCGGGCAGCGTGGTTGCACCCTCGGAGATTCTCAAGGTGTATTTAGGGCCGTGCGCCGCAGCCAACGCCGACGTGGGCAGCGCGAATACGACGATGCCAAGCAGCGCGGCGCACACCACACCGATGAAACGCGCGCGGCGCACAGTGATGAATCGCGGAAGAGGGAAGGTCATGCGGCTTCTCATCGCTCCGGCATGTCCAATCGTCCGTGGCCCAAGAAACTTGAGGCCTGCATCGCAGCCTGGACGAAAGGCTAGGGACGACGCCGGCGGAAACCGACTATTAGGAACTTCCGCCGGCCATGGCCGGCAGAATGACGAGCGTGTCGCTGTCGACGACGACGGTGTCGAGCCCATCGAGCACACGCACGTCCTCGTCGTTGAGGTACACGTTGACGTAACGGTTGAGCTCGCCCTCGGCGGAGAAGATCTGACTCTCGGTGGCGGGATGCGTGGCGGTCAGGTCGCGCAGCACCGCGCCGACGTTCTCGCCTGAGGCGCTCAGCTGCTTCTCACCGCCAACTGATGCCCGCAGCACGGGCGGGATCTTGATCGTTGCCATACCGCGCGCAGCCTACCCGGCGGCGGCGCAGAACGCCTCGTAGTCAGGGAACACGCCGAGCTCCTCATCGGCGATGTCCTCGGGGTCGCGCGAGCAGATCGGGCACTCGGGGTCGCGGTGGACCTTGACCTCGGTGAGCGTGGCGCCGAGCGCGTCGTAGAGCAGCAGCCGCCCGATCGCCGGCTCGCCGATGCCGAGGATCAGCTTGACGACCTCGGTTGCCTGCAGCAGACCCATCGTGCCGGGCAACACGCCGAGCACGCCGTTGGCGCCGCACGACGGCGCCAGCTCAGCGGGCGGCGGCTCGCGGAACAGGCAGCGGTAGCAAGGTCCCTCGTAGGGCTTGAACACCGACAGCTGCCCGTCGAAGCCGAGGATCGAAGCGGATACGACGGGAATCTTCAGGCGCACGGTGGCATCGTTGAGCAGGTAGCGCGTGGGGAAGTTGTCGACGCCATCGACGATCACGTCGTAGTCCTTGATGATCTCGACGATGTTGGAAGCGTCGATGCGAACGGGGTACTTGACGACGTTGACATCGGGGTTGAGCGCGCCAATCGACTCCTCGGCGGAGTCCACCTTGGGCGTGCCCACCCGCTCTGAGGTGTGGATCACCTGGCGCTGCAGGTTGGACAGGTCGACCACGTCGTCATCCACGATCCCCAGCGTGCCCACACCGGCGGCGGCCAAGTAGAGCGCGGTGGGCGAGCCGAGGCCGCCGGCGCCGAGCAGCAGCACCTTGGCGTCGAGTAGCTTCAGCTGGCCCTCGATGCCGATCTCTGGCACGAGCATGTGGCGCGAGTAGCGGTCGCGCTGTTCGGCCGACAGCGAGCGCGGCACGTCGACCTTGTAGCCACGGTCCTTCCACAGCGTGATGCCACCGGTCATCGAGGACACGTGCTTGTAGCCGAGGTCCTCTTCGAGTGTGCGCGCAGCCCACGCCGAGCGATTACCCGACTGGCAGTAGAGGACGATCTGCGCGTCGCGATCGCCGACCACGCCCTCGATGCGCGTCTCCAGGTAGCTGCGCGGGACGTGCTTGGCGCCGGGCAGGTGCCCCGCGGCGAACTCGTCGGTCTCGCGCACGTCCACCAAGACGACGCCCTCATGGATCAGTTCGTTGACCTCGGACGGGTCAACCTCGGTGATCTGGCTCTTGACTTGGCGGAGAAGCTCGGCGCCTGACGGGCTCATCGTGGAAACTCCTAAACCAGGGTCGGGATTCAGGGACTTCAAAAGTGTAGCGACACTGTGTCGCCGTTTGAAGCTCCTGCCCTACCCTCAGCCGGATGCCACGACGCCCTCCCCACCCCAGCCCGCTGCGCGCGAGCATTCTGGTGGCGGCGCTGGCGTTGGCGGGGATGGCGGCGAGCGCTTGCGGGAGCGCCTCCACGGTCGCCACGACGCAGCCGGCAGCGACGGTGGGCACGACATCGGGCTTCGCGGGAGCGGCGCTGCCGGCGGGCATGCCGGCCCCAGACTTCACGCTGACCGACGAGCACGGCCGGCGCGTGTCGCTGAGCGACTACCGCGGCCGGGTGGTGGTGCTGAGCTTCCTTTATCCGACATGTGGGGCACCGTGCGAGCTGATCGCCCAGCAGATCCGCGGCGCGCTGGACGAACTGGATGGCGAGCACGCACGCCCCCCGGCGGTGCTGATCGTGAGCGCCAAGCCGTCCACGGACTCACCGTCGCGCGTGCGGGACTTCCTGCTGGGCGCGTCGCTGAGCGGTCGGGCCTCCTACCTGAGCGGCTCGCAGACGGCGCTGCGCCCGATCTGGCGCGCCTATCGCGTCGCTCCGGGCGAAGCGGGCGCGAAGGCGTTCGCGCGCTCGGCGTCAGTCCTGCTGGTGGACGGGCACGGCCACGAGCGGGTGATCTTCGGGCCGGAACAGCTGACACCGGAGGCGCTGGCGCACGACATCGGCAAGCTGCAAACCGACTGATACCCTAGCTGTCAGGTAGGAAATGCGATGATGTTCTCAACCAAGGCCGAGTACGGCGTGCGCGTGATGGTCGAGCTGGCGCGGCGCGCGGGCGAGGCTCCGATACCCCTGGCGGAGATCGCCGAGCACGACGGCCTGCCGCTGGCGTACCTCGAGCACCTGGTGGCGCGCCTGCGCAAGGCAGGGCTGGTGGACTCACGCAGGGGATCGCGCGGCGGCTACATGCTGGCCCGCCCGGCAGGTGAGATCACGATGGCCGAGGTGGTGGAGGCGCTGGAGGGCTCGATCGCGCCGATCGAGTGCATCTCAGAGGCGGCCGACGGCTCGATCGTGTGCTCGCGCGAGTCCAGTCCGGACCACGTGTGTCCGACCAAGCTGCTGTGGACGCGCGTGCGCTTCTCGATCGTGAACACGCTGCGCGAGACGACGCTGGCCGACCTCGTGCGCGGCCCCAGCGGCGCGCCGCTGCCGGCGGGACCGGCTTTACCGACACTTGACATGCAAACACTGACGAGCGGAGCCTGAGCACACAACATGGCTGACCTAGAGATCAAAGACCTGCACGTGAGCACCGACGAGCGCGAGATCCTGCGCGGCGTGAACCTGGAGATCAACCGCGGTGAGATTCACGCGCTGATGGGGCCCAACGGCTCGGGCAAGTCGACGCTGGCCAACACCATGCTCGGCCACCCCTCCTACGAGATCACGCAGGGATCGATCGTGTTCAAAGGCGAGGACATCACCGAGGCCGCGCCGCACGATCGGGCCAAGGCGGGACTGTTCCTGGCCTTCCAGTACCCGGTGTCGATCCCGGGCGTGTCGGTGGCGAACTTCCTGCGCATGGCGATCAATGCCAAGCGCGACGAGCCGATCCAGGTGAAGGAGTTCCGCAACCAGCTACAGCACGCGATCGAGCTGCTGGACGTGGATCGTGCATTCACCTCGCGCCACCTCAACGACGGCTTCTCGGGCGGTGAGAAGAAGCGCGCGGAGATCTTGCAGATGGCGATGCTAGCGCCAGACATCGCGATCCTGGATGAGACTGACTCGGGCCTTGACATCGACGCGCTGCGCACGGTCGCGGAGGGCGTTCAGCGTCTGCACGACGAGCAGGGCCTGGGTGCGCTGATCATCACGCACTACCAGCGCATCCTGCACTACGTGAGGCCGCAGTTCGTGCACATCTTGATGGACGGTCGGATCGTGCTGGAGGGCGGTGTGGAGCTGGTCGAGCGCCTGGAGCGCGAGGGCTATGACCAGATCCGCCAGGAGGTTGGCGCGGGCGCCGCGGCGATCTCCGGCGGTGGCGGCGATGAGTGATCCGGCGCCGGCCGACGCCGGATCCACGAACGGGGCGAGCCCCGCGCCGATGAAGGCCGGGCGCCATCGCGAGGCGACGCTGTATGAGGCGCTCGCGGGCGCTGGAGCGGGCAGCACCGTGACGGGCACGGGCGAGCACAAGCTGGCGCAGTTGCGCGAGGCAGCGCTGAAGGCGTTCGAGGCGTCTGAGCTGCCGGTGTGGCGGCGCTCGGGCTTCTGGACGACGAGCCTGCAGAGCCTCGATCTGGACGCGCTGGAGACCGACGTGCAGACCGACGCGGTGCCAGACGTCGTGACGCGCACGCTGCCGGAGCGTCCGCGCGCGGGGCGGATCGTGCAGAGCGCGGGCGCGGTTGTGCACGTGGAGTTGGATGAGGAGCTTGCGCGACGCGGCGTGATCCTGTGCTCGCTCGAGGAGGCGTTTCTGCGCCACGGCGAGTTGGCGGGCGAGTGGTACTCCAAGCGCCTGATGCTCGACCGTCACAAGCTCGAGGCGGCGAACGGCGCGTTCTGGACAGGCGGCGTGTTCCTGCACGTGCCGGCGGGCGTGGTCGTGGAGGACCCATTTGAGATCGTGTACGCGATCGAGCGTGCGGGCGTCGCGCAGTACGGCCGAACGCTGATCGTGGGCGGGCCGACGAGCGACTTCAAGGTGCACGAGTACGACTTGGCTGAGGAGTTCGAGGGCCAGGCGCTTCATGCGGGCGCCTTCGAGTGCTACCTGCAGGACGGCGCGCGCTGTCGCCTCGCGCAGGTGCAGGACTGGGGCGACGGCCAGGTGTTCGACGTGTCGACGCGCTTCGTGGGCGTGGGCCGGGACGCGTACTGCCACTGGCTGCCGGCGTTGCTGGGCGGCCACCTGGTGCGCCAGCACCTGGAGCTGGCGGTGTCGGAGGCCGGCGGCGACATGGCCTTCCGCGGCCTGTTCTTCACCGAGGAGCACGAGCACCTGGACGTGTTCGCGGCGGATCTGCACGAGACGGGCCCGTCGGGCGGGGACGTGCACTGGCGCGGGGCGGCGACGGGCGAGAGCCGGGCGAGCTTCGAGGGGCTGATCCAGATCGAACCGGGCGCACAGCAGACGCACACCTACCTACAGATCCACTCGATGATGCTCTCGCCTAAAGCGCGGATCGACGCGATCCCGTCGGTGCTGGTGTCCGCCGACGACGTGTCGGCCTCGCACGGCGGCACGGTGGGTGAGCTGGACGAGGCGATGATCTTCTACATGCAGACGCGCGGCATGGACCGCGCGGCGGCGGTGCGGATCATCGTGGAGGGCTTCTTCGAGCCGGTCGTGGGCCAGTTGGCGGACGAGCCGCTGGAGGAGCTGGTGCGCGAGAAGATCTCGCGCAAGCTGGCGGCGGCGCGCGAGGACATCGAGGCGTATGCGACCAGCCGCTGAGCTCGCGGTCGATCTGGATGTGCGCGCGGACTTCCCGATCTTCGCCCGCCGCTTCGACGGGCGCGCCCTGGTGTACTTGGACTCGGGCGCGACCTCGCAGAAGCCGCGCGCGGTGATCGATGCGCTGAGCGGGTATCTGCAGAGCAACAACGCGAACGTGCACCGTGGCGTGTACGCGCTTGCACAGGAGTCAGACGCGGCCTACGAAGGCGCGCGCGAGCGGATCGCGGGATTCACGAGCGCGGACGTGCAGACGACGATCTTCACCAAGAACGTGACCGAGGCGATCAACCTGGTCGCGTACTCCTGGGGGCGCGCGAATTTGGGGCCTGGCGACGCGGTACTGATCACGCAGATGGAGCACCACGCCAACCTCGTGCCGTGGCAGGTTTTGTGTCACGAGCGCGCCGCGCAACTGCGCTACCTGGAGGTCGACGAGCGCGGCGAGCTGTCGCTGCAGCAGCTGGACGCGGAGCTGGCGCGCGGCGACGTGCGCCTGCTGGCGTTCGCTCACGTGTCGAACGTGCTCGGCACGATCAACCCGGTGGCAGAGATGGTCGCGCGGGCACGCGCGGCGGGCGCGGTGTCGCTGATCGACGGCGCCCAGGCAGTCCCGCAGATGCCGGTGGACGTGAGCGAGATCGGCGCTGACTTCTACGCGTGGACGGGCCACAAGGCGCTGGGGCCGACGGGGATCGGCGTGCTGCACGGCCGTCGCGAGCTGCTGGAGCAGATGCAGCCGTTCCTGACAGGCGGGGACATGATCTCCTCGGTGGATTTCCAGTCGGCGAGCTGGAATGAGCTGCCGTACAAGTTCGAGGCGGGCACGCCGCCGATCGCAGAGGCGGTCGGCCTGGGGGCGGCGGTGGACTACCTGTCAGGGCTGGGCATGGCGCGCGTGCGCGAGCACGAGCAGGCGTTGACAGCATACATGCTGACGCGCCTGGCGGAGGTGCCGGGCCTGCGAGTGGTGGGCCCGCCGGAGGCGCACGCGCGCGGCGGGCTGGCGTCATTCACGATCGAGGGAATGCACCCGCATGACATCGCCGAGCTCGTGGGCCGCGAGGGCGTGTGCATCCGCGCAGGCCATCACTGCGCGCAGCCGCTGATGCGCTGCCTGGGCGTGGGCGCGACGGCGCGGGCGAGCGTGGGCGTATACAACGACCGTGCGGACGTGGACGTGCTGGTGGACGCGCTGCTTACGGGCCGCGAGATCTTCGGCCTATGAGCATCCGCGAAGCGGTGTTGGTCTGATGGACGACCTGTACCGCGACTACATCCTCGAGCACTACAAGCGGCCGCGGAACTTCGGTGAGCTGGAGCCTCATGACCTGGAGGCGCTGGAGCACAACCCGCTGTGCGGCGACGAGCTGGGCGTGCACATTCGCGTGAGCGACGACCGCATCGCGGACCTGCGCTTCCACGGCCACGGCTGCGCGATCTCGCAGGCGGCGGCGTCGATCGCCTCCGAAGAGCTGAAGGGCATGTCACTGGAGCAGGTCGGCGAGCTCGACGCCGACTGGATGATCGAGCTGCTCGGTATCCCCGTGTCGGCAACGCGGCGCAAGTGCGCACTGTTGAACCTGAAGGCAGTGCGCGGCGCGGTCACGGGCGACAACGCCTGGCCTGCCTGACGCCGTCGCTGGCGCGGCGAGTTCCAGCGAGCCCGATCAAGCGGGCTTGCGTGCGCTGAACACGGCCAGGCCATCGTCGCGGTCGACGAGGATGTCGGCGAGTCCCGCGGCGGCCAGCCACCCGCGCAGGTCGCCTGCGCTGCCGGTGACGCCGAAGTCGTCGTTGCGCAGCAGCAGGCGCTGGCGGCGACTGCCGGCGGACAGGAAGGTGCTCCCGATCAGCGTGCCGCCGGCGCGAAGGCACCGTGCCATCTCGCCCAGCGCAGCGTGCGGCCGGGCGACGCAGTGCAGTCCCCCGTAGGTCAGGCAGACGTCGACCGACCGATCGCCCAGCGGCAGGCGATACATGTCGCCATGGACCAGCTGCGCGTGCACGCCCGGGTGCCGCTTCGCTCTGCGCTGGGCGCGGCGGAGCATCGCCGGCTCGACGTCAACGCCGATCCAGCGCACACGCTGGCCACGGTCAAGGCCGCGCAATGCCACCCCTCCCCCGCACGGCACGTCGAGAATCGTGGCGCCGTCGCCGGCCTCGGCGACCGCCTGCAGGCTGCGATAAAAAGCCCGCGGATCGACACCCCACATGAGCCCAAGCACCAGCCGCGCCAGGCGCGGACGCTCGATGTAGAAGTCGTACACGGCGCCGAACGGTCCGGCGCACACGTTGCGGTCAGGCGGCACGCGCCCCATTCTCCCGCGAGCGCGCCAGCGTCAGCGCATTTGCTCATCCACCCGCTGTTCGCGCCCGTAGGATATATGACCATGGTAATATGACCATGGTCATGTCCCGCACAGTGTCAGCCAGTCGGTTCAAGGCAGAGTGTTTGGCGATGCTCGATGAGGTGGCGATGACAGGAGAGGAGATCCTGGTGACCAAGCGCGGTCGCGCGGTCGCGCGGGTGTCGGCGGTGACCGAGCCAGCCAGCCTACGCGGCTCGGTCACGTTCCACGTGCCAGACGACGAGCTGATCAAGCCCCTCGACGTCGAGTGGAACGCGACCGTCGATTGATCGTCCTCGACACACACGCATGGCTATGGTGGCTGGCGGCCCCCGACCGGCTATCGGAGAGAGCGCGCGAGACGATCGAACAGGCGTCGGGCATCGGCGTTTCCACGCTCAGCGCCTGGGAGATCGCGACGCTGACAGCACGAGGGCGGATATCGCTTGACCGCGACGTCAGAATGTGGGTCAGACAGGCGTTGGCAGATGCGCGCATCGAGCCGCTGGCCCCGAGTCCCGACGTAGCGGTGGCAGCGGGCCTGCTGGACCCGGCGAGGTTCCCGGGAGACCCAGTGGACAGGCTGATCTACTCGACGGCCCGCTCGATCGACGCGACGCTGATCACTCGCGATCAGGCGATCCGGGCGTTCGACCCCGCCACGACGCTTTGGTGAACACGGCCGCGACCACGTGGCCGGCTTTGACAGCCGGATCCGGCGTCCTGCTTTCGCGCGTGCTTGGCGCCTAGTCGAGCAGGCCCATCGTCTCGCGCGCTTCCTGCTCTGACGCGAACATCCGCAGGCGCGCGATGCGGGCATCGACGACGGTGCACACGAACATCACGCTGCCCTCGATGGGCACGCCGCTGCTCGCGCCGCGCGCCGTCTGAAACGCGTCGACGAACACGAGGTCGCCCTCGTCGAACACCCTGAGGATCTCAAAGGACCATCCCTCCCATGCCTCGGTCCATTCACGCGTGCTCGCCAGGAACCCCTCGAAGCCGCTCGACTCGCGCACGTCGGGCTGGTCGGGCCTCGTGATGACGACCACGTCAGGCGTGATGAGCTCGCGCAGCGCGGCCTCGTCGTCGCGAAAGTAGGCGGCCATGGCCTCCTGCACTAGGGCGATGTTCGCCTCTGACACGCCAGCCAGTATCCCGCAGGCTCGCTGCGGACGGACAGGGCTCAGATCGGCGGGCGCTCCGCGCGTCCGGCCCTCACGCTCGGCGAGCCGCGTTCCCGATGGTCGCGACCGCGCCCGCGATACAATTCCTAGCTCAGAGCACAGGATTCTCAACGCCTCTCGCCCAAGCCGGTAAGGAGCCTCATGGCCACGATTGACCGCACGAAGATCGCAAAGCCCAGCCCGATCGTCGAGGACGAGCAGGGTCAACTGCGCGCCCGCCAGGGCATATCGCGGGAGGTCGTGAGCGAGCTGTCGAAGATCAAGGGCGAGCCCGACTGGATGGCCGAGAAACGGATCAAGTCGCTGGAGATCTTCGAACGCAAGCCGCTGCCCAACTGGGGCCCTGACCTGAGCGGCCTGAACCTGGACGACCTCGTCCTCTACTCACCTCCGACCGCCGGGCGCTTCAACAGCTGGGACGAAGTGCCGCAGGAGATGAAGCAGACCTACGAGGACTTGGGCATCCCCCAGGCCGAGCGCGAGCACCTGGCGGGCGTGGTCGGTGTGTGGCGCCAGGAGCCGGTGTACGAGGGGCTGAAGGAGGAGTACGCCAAGCAGGGGATCCTGTTCTGCTCGATGGACACGGCGATCACCGAGTACCCGGAGCTGGTGCAGAAGTACTTCATGAACAAATGCGTCCCGCCGCAGGACAACAAGTTCTCGGCTCTGCACGGCGCGGTGTGGTCGGGTGGCGCCTTCTGTTACATCCCCAAGGGCGTCAAGTGCGACCTGCCGCTGCAGTCCTATTTCCGCATGGAGGGCGCCGGCGAGGGCACGTTCGAGCACACGCTGATCGTCGCCGACGAGGGCTCGGAGGTGAACTACATCGAGGGTTGCACGGCGCAGACCTACAGCGTCAACTCGATGCACTCGGCGGTCGTGGAGATCTTCGTGCACGACGGCGCGAAGGCGCGCTACACGACCGTGCAGAACTGGTCCAAGGACGTGTACAACCTGAACACCAAGCGCGCGGTCGTGGACGCAAACGGCACGGTGGAGTGGGTCGGCGGGTCGATGGGCGCCAAGTACGTGATGCTTTACCCGGGCTCTTTCTTGATGGGCGAGGGCGCGCGCGCCGACCACCTGAACGTGGGCGTGGCGGGCAAGGGTGTGCACAAGGACACGGGCGCGAAGGTCGTGCACCTGGCGCCCAACACGACGTCGAACATCCTCGCGAAGTCGATCTCCAAGGACGGCGGCATCATGGGCTACCGCGGCCTGGTGAAGATGGGCCACAACTCGGCGGGCTCGAAAGCGCGCGTGCAGTGCGACGGCCTGATGATGGACGGCGAATCGAAATCGGACACGTGGCCTGACATCCAGATCCAGAACCCACACGTGACGGTCGCCCACGAGGCGACGGTCGGGCGCATCTCCGACGACCAGCTGTTCTACATGGGTTCGCGCGGGTTCACCGAGGACGAGGCGGCGGCGATGATCGTCAACGGCTTCATCGAGCCGGTGACCAAGGAGCTGCCGATGGAGTACGCGGTCGAGCTGAACCGCCTCATCCAACTGGAGATGGTCGGCAGCATCGGCTAGTCGCGCTCCCGGTCCTTGAGGGCGCCAGTCGACACGATCGCTGCACCGCTGTTTCCGACGAAGCTGCCGTGGGTCAACGCGGTCGGCGCAGGAGCGAGCACGATCCAGCGCGGGCGTCCAATGCTGGTGGAGTTCTGGGACTTCTGTCGGCCCAACTCGATGCGCACGCTGCCGTATGTGAAGGCGTGGCACGAGCGCTACTCGACCGACGGCCTGCGGGTGATCGGCGTGCACTGCCCAGGGTTTGACCCCTCGCGCGACGAGCAGGCTGTGCGCGAGGCAGTGGCACGCCTGGGGATCGAGTACCCGGTGCTGATCGACAGCCAACTGACGGTGTGGCAGGACTACGGCAACGAAGGCTGGCCGGCGCGCTACCTGTTCGACGGCCGCGCGCGCCTGTTCGAGTACCACTACGGCGAGGGTGCCTACGCGGAAACCGAGCTGGCGATCCAGGAGCTTCTGGAGCGTTCAGCGCGAGCCGCTGCCGGCGCTGCGCCCGGAGGACGTCGTGGGAGCGGCGCTCGCGCCCCAGACCCAGGATCAGGAGGGCGCGTACTCGGGCCCTTACGAGGCGGGAGGTGTGTGGGGCGTGTTCGACGGCACGGGCTCGGTGAGCGTCAACGGCTCACCGCTCGAGGTCTCACACCCCGGCGCCTATCCGCTAATCGAGCATGAGCGCCACACGCAGGGCATGCTCGAGATGAGCATCGGCCATGGCGTCAGCTGCCTGGCCACTTGCTTCACGCCCGGCCTGGCCTGAGCCGTCGATCGCGGGGCTCAGGAGACCGCTTGACGCTGGGGCGCCAGCTGTAGGTGATTGCGCCCAGACAGCAGCCGTCTGACCTTCGGCTGCCCCTCATCCTCAACGAGCACACATCCCCCCGGCCAATACGGACTCTGGCCGGCGGCGCCGGTGAGAAAGATCGGCGCATATGTCCAGCTGCCGGCGTTGACCAGCCGCGCGCCGACGCGTCCCCGCCACTCGTGCACGTCGTCGCCGTCGAGCGGTCCGGTTCTGTGGGTGTGCCCGAACACCACGTACGCGTCGCCGAGGCTCAGGCGCGCGGCCACCTCCCCCATAGCGGCAAGCCCAGCGCGACGTAGCTCGCCGGTGGACACGTTGGCGCTCAACGGGCCCACGCCGGCACGGTTGAGCGCGGCCACCGCCAGCGGGAAGGCACCGGCGATCGCGCGGCTACGCAGCCAGCGCCCGAGCCGGAGACGTCCGCGAGCGTCGCGCGCCGCGCCGCCGCGCAGCGCGTTCCATGCGGTCACGGTGGCCACGCCGTTGAGCGTGGCTCCGGTGTGCGTGTCGCGAGCGACTGCGTCCCGCCAGGCGAACACCGGCGCTGAGGTCGCCTCGTAGTCGTCGACCGAATCGAACTCGCTCGCCGGACGCGCCAACATGCGACTCATCGCGCCAACGCTCAGGCGCTCGAGCGTCGGCACCGTCAAGTGGCAGTCGAGATAGTGCCCGTGCATGGCATACACGTCGGGCCGCAGCCACACGCCTGGATAGGCCACCCGTGCTTTCGCCGGCGCGACCCAGCCGGCGATCCGCTCGAACGCGGGCGAGACCTCACGAGCATCCAGCAGTTGCTCGACCCCCAACGGTGGCGGCTCGTGCACCTGGCCGCGCAGCGCCAGCCACGGTTCCACCAGAGCGTGGTCGTGGTTGCCGGCGACGAGGATCAGCTCGCCATCGCCGAGCGCTCGCCCAAGGTCCTCGAAGAACGGTCGCGCGGCGGCCATCGCCTCGCGGATCGGCCCGTGGCGCAGCTCGAGCACATCGCCCAGCAGCACCACACGATCGACCTCGGCGACAGCCTCCAGCAGCGGTGCGCGCAGGTCCTCACGGCGCAGCAGGTCCGAGCCGGACACGCTGCCCAGGTGCAGGTCGGACAGGATCAGCGTGCGCATCGCTCAGCCCGTGAGACGCCCGGTCGCGCAGACGGCGACGTGACTGCCCGCCCTTCGCGCTGGATCAGGATGCTCCGCCGGCGGCTACGGCTTCACGAATCTGCTTGGGCAGCATGAAGCGAACGTCCTCGCGGATGACGTCGAACTCGGCGATGTCGCTCACGCCGCGCGCGCGAAAGAAGTCCAACAGCTCACTGACCAGCTCCTCGGGTGCGCTGGCGCCCGAGGAGATACCGACCACGCGGCGGTCTCTCAGCCACTGCTCCTGCACCTCACCGGCGTTGTCGATCAAGTGCGCGTCGGTTCCACAATCACGCGCGACCTCCACCAGTCGCACCGAGTTGGAGGAGTTGCGCGATCCGATCACGAGCATCAGGTCGCATTTGGCGGCCATCTGACGGACCGCCGCCTGTCGGTTGGTGGTCGCGTAACAGATGTCATCGGTGCGAGGACCGACGATGCTGGGAAAGCGCTCGCGCAGGCGCTGGACGATCGCCGCGGTTTCGCCGACCGCCAGCGTCGTCTGCGTGACGTAGGCGACACGCTCGGGGTCCTCGACCTCGACCTCATCAACGTCCTGCTCGCTCTGGACCAGCACGATGCGCTCAGGCGCCTCGCCCATCGTGCCTTCTACCTCCTCGTGTCCCTCGTGCCCGACGAGCACGATCGTGTAGCCATCCTCTGCGAAGCGCGCGGCCTCGCGGTGGACCTTCGTCACCAGCGGACAGGTTGCGTCGATCGTTTGCAGACCGCGCTCGATCGCGCCCGATCGCACACTCGGCGCGACACCGTGCGCAGAGAACACGCAGACGGCACCCTCGGGCACCTGCGTGTGCTCCTCCACGAAGATCGCGCCGCGCTCGCGCAGCTGTGCGACGACGTGCTTGTTATGCACGATCTCCTTGCGCACATACACCGGCGGGCCATGGATCGAGAGCGCGCGTTCGACCGTCTGAACGGCGCGATCGACACCCGCGCAGTAGCCGCGGGGGGCCGCCAGCAGCAGCTTCTCGACGGTATTCGACACGGAGGTCATTGTAGGGGGCGGCTAGGTACGCTAAGTCGCAATGGCGCAACGGCATCTCGACAGGCTGACCCCGGTGGACGCTTCGTTCCTGCACCAGGAGGGTCCGGTGTCACACATGCACATCGGCGGGCTGACGATCATCGAGGGTCCGCCGCCGAGCATGGACGAGTTCCTCGAACAGATCAGGAAGCGCCTGCACCTCGTCCCGCGCTACCGCCACAAGCTGACCCATACCGCGCTTGACAGCGGACGACCGGTTTGGATCGACGACCCGAGCTTCAACCTCGAGTACCACGTCCGGCACACGGCGCTGCCCGTACCTGGGCGCTGGGAGCAGCTCCAGGACCTGACCGCGCGGATCTTCTCCCAGCAGCTGGACCGCTCCAAGCCGCTTTGGGAGATGTGGCTGATCGAGGGCATGGAGCAGGACCGCTTTGCGCTGATCACGAAGACACACCACTCCCTGATCGACGGCATCGCGGGCGTCGATCTGGCGACGGTGCTGTTCGACCTCTCGCCCGAACCGCCGGAGATCCCGCACTCCGGGCGCCCGTGGCAGCCTCATGCCGAACCGGGCACCACGCATCTGCTCGGCGCGGGCCTGATGGGCGCGCTGCGCGCCGGCGTAGCGCTGGCGGAGGGCGCGCTGGATGCCCTCACGCATCCCGATCGTGCGCTCGCGCGTGCGCGCGAGGCCGCCGAGGGGGTCGGCGAGATCATGTGGGCCGGGCTGAACCCGGCACCGCAGACCCCGCTGAACGTGCCGATCGGGCCGCACCGGCGCTTCATCGGCGTGAGGAGCCAGCTGGAGGACTTCAAGGCGGTCAAGGACGCTTTCGGCGGCACTGTCAACGACGTCGTGCTGGCTGTCGTGGCCGGCGCGTTGCGCACCTTTCTGATGGACCGCGGGCGGCGCACCGCCGGCGTGGAGATGCGCGCGCTGGTGCCGGTGTCGGTACGGACGGAGGGAGAGCACAACAGCGGCGGCAACCGGATCGTGGTGATGCGCGGACCACTGCCGATCTACATCAGCGACCCGCTCAACCGGCTTCGCTTCGTCACCAACGCGATGGACGGCCTGAAGGAGTCAAAGCAGGCGCTCGGCGCCGAGGTGATCGCGGGCGCACAGAGCTTCGCGCCGCCGACGATCCTGGCGCAGGCCTCACGGCTGAACTTCTCGACGCGCCTGTTCAACCTGATCGTCACGAACGTTCCCGGTCCACAGTTCCCGCTGTATGTGCTGGGACGCGAGATGCTGCACGCGATACCGGTGGCGTTCCTACCGGAAAACCACGCCCTGGCGATCGCGATCATGTCCTACAACGGCCAGATGAACTTCGGGCTGCTCGGCGACTTCGACGCGCTGCCGGACATCGACAAGATCGGCGAGAACATCGCCGCCGAACTCGCCACGCTCGTGTCGCTCGCCCGCGAGACGACCGCCGCTCACGCCTAGAACCTCTCGCTGCCTCTCCCGGCGCTCCCGACTCAATAGCCGAGCGCGAACTTGGCGTCCTCGCTCATCATCTCGGGCGACCACGGAGGTACGAACACCATCTCGGACTCGACGGTCTTGACGCCGTCCAGTTCGCCCACGAACTCTTCGATCTGTTCGTTGACCTGCGGTCCGATCGGACACCCGGGCGTGGTCAACGTGAACGTCACCTGCACGTGCCCGTCGCTGACGGCCACACCGTAGATCAGGCCGAGCTCGACGAAGTCCAGCCCCAGCTCAGGGTCGATCACGTTGGAGAGGGCGTCCATCACGTCTTCCTCGCTGGGCGCTGCGATCAACTCGGACATGGGCTCAGTCTAGCTCTCCGTAGTCGCACGCCATCCGGCCAAGACGGCGAAGTGCAGATGCTTGAAGAAGCAGTCGCAGTCGCACAGTCCGGCGCCGGCCATCCACTGCAGCTGCGTCGCCACGTCGATCGAGCGGTCCATCTCCATTCGTCCCTCGGCAGCCGTGATCTCGTCCTCGCCGGCCCCCGCCGCTGCACACGCTGCTCGCCACATCCGCCGATAGACGCCCTCCAGCCAGGGGTTGGGCCCGCCCACGTGCTCGGCATTGACGAACACGCCGCCGGGGCGCAGCATACGGCACACGCGCTCCAGCAGCCGGCGCTTGGCCGAATGCTCGAGGTGGTGGATGGCCAGCGCCGAGACGACCGCGTCGAAGGGCCCTTCGGGAAGCTCCTCGCGCAGGTCTGCCACGATCGTCACGACCGACGCCGGCAGACGCTCGCGGGCCCGGTTCAACATCTCCGCCGCGCCGTCCACCAGGACAAGCTCGGCGTCCGGGTGGCGCGCCAACACGGCCTGGCTCATCAGCCCAGTGCCCGCCCCCAGGTCCAGGACCCGTGCGATCGGGCCGGGACGCAGCGCCAGCACGTCCATAGCTGTGCCGTAGAAAAGGTCGAAGCACGGGACCAACCTGCGCCGCTGGGCGTCGTAGTCGCCGGCGTGCTCAGCGAAAACGCTTATCGAGTCGTCCAAGGTCCGTACGTTATCACGTACAGAAGTACGTCAAACGGAGCGATCCTCTAGTTGTCGCAGCCGAGGCGGTCCCACATGTACAGCTGGATGCACTCGTTGGCCAGCTCGATCGCCCGCTCGTTGGACAGTCGCGGCAGCACCGTGTCCAGCGCCTGGTCCTCGGCGACGCCCGCTTGAAAGGCCTCCTCGCCGCGGAAGCCGGCGGCGATCTTCAGCGCCTCGCGCCGATTCTCTCCGAGACTCGGGAACACGCCCACGAGAAACTCAGTGTTGGGTATCGGCTGGCCGACCTCGAGCGATGCGTGCCACGCGGCCAGCAGATGCAGGTCGTCCTCGTCCAGATCGGCGATCGCCTTGGCGTAGTGGACGGACAGTTCCTGGTCCGGGATGTCATCTACCCAAGCACGCACGACCTCGCCCACCAGTTGGCGGCGTGCCTCACGGCCGACCGACTCGGCGATGACGCGGATCGCGTCCTGGGGCTCGATGAAACAGAGTGGCATCGGGAACTCCCGGTGGTTGAGAACGACTTACCGCAGGGACTGTAGGCGGCCGTGTGGACGGCATCGTTTGCGCGTCTCAGCTGCCGTATCGAGCCGCCCGGGGACGCGGCGGGCACGCCCATAACTCACAGCTCGAGCGCCGCCGCGGCGCGCTCCAACGCGCCGTCGTCGAGCGTCTCGAGCGCCACGCCGATGCTCGCCCGCTGCGGTGCGATCCAGTTGCTGAGCGCCAGGTCGAGCGCCTCCAGCGGCACCGCGATAGCCTCGGCGAGCGCCGCCGCGCGGCGCTCGAGCAGCAGCGGATCGCCGATCGCGAACAGGCGCTTGGCGCCCACCGCCGTCTGATCCTCCGCCGAGAGCCCGCGGGCGCCACCAAGGTGCAGCGAGTGCGGCTGCAACTCGTACAGACCCAGGCGCCCGAGCGTCACCAGCAGCTCATAGCGCCCCATGCGAACCAAGCCGGGCAACGCCAGCCGCTCGAACAGCCGCTCGAAGCGCCGTTGCGGGCTCCAAGCCGGATCGCCCGTGAACGCGCTCGCCTGTGAGTGCTCGCCAGGCGCCGCCGCGACCGCGATGCTCGTGCTGTTGCTGTTGCGCTGCACCCATTGGCGGTACGCGAGCAGCGTGCCGAGGCCACGGGTCGGGTCGTGGCTGCTGCGCGGGCCCAGCGGCAGATCGGCCAGGTCGAGCGAACCCTCGCCATCACCGTCGCTTGCGCGCAGGCCGTCCGAGCCACGCAGACCATCCAGTGCCGCCAGGGAGGGGACGCGCTCGAGCGCCATACGGATGCCCGCGAACGGCTCGGGCGGCTCGGTCGGACACAGGTACGCCGTGAGCACACACATCCACGTCGCCCGCTCGATGTCGCTGCCGGCCAGCGCGGCGATCTCCCCGTACAGGCCCGGCGGCTGCGCCGCCAGCGCGAGCAGGCGCCCGCTGGAGAACGCGATCTCCTCCGCCAGGCGGCGGGCGTCGGCACGGGCACGCAGACCGGGCGCAAGCGCACTGCGGTAACCGTCGTCCTGCGCACGTCCCTCGTGGTGGATGCGAACGCCCACCGCTGCGCCTCCTCGCCGCTGACCGCCGCGCGCGCTACCACTGCGCGCGCTGCGTTTGGCGCGCGGCGGCGACGCTTCGGGCGCGCGCCCGGGCAGCGTCTTGCTGCAGATCGGGCAGCGCTCTAGGAAACGGTTGTGGCGACAGAAGGTCGGCATGACGCCGGTGGGATATACCCGTTGGCGCGTGCGCGTGCGGCGCCGGCGCGGCGCTCTCTCGCGAGCGCGCGCATGTAGTCCTCGTAGTCGACCTGGATCGTGTGGCGCTTGGACGCCACGTAGCGAGCGTCCATCGCCCCTCGTTCGGCGTCGATGCTCTCACGCAGCTGCGCGGGCGAGGGCAGTGCGTAGTCGCCGGTCAGATAGTCGCCCACCCATGTGGCCTGCGCCTCGGCCAGCGGCATGATCGCCCCCAGCGGCTGCAGCAGGCCGATGAAGAACACGTTGGCGATGTCCGGATGAAATACGCGTCGATACAGCCCGATGCGGTTCTCCGGCGCGCTGATCAGGTCCGGGTCGAAGAACGGGAAGGTGATTTTGTAGCCCGTGCAGTACACGACCACGTCCGCGTCGACGGTGCTGTCGTCGACGAAGCGTACTTGCGTGCCTTCGAGCGCCGCGATGTTGGGCTTTGGTGCGATCGTGCCGTGCTGGATGCGGTCGAGGATCCGTCCGGAGACGGTCGGATGGGCCTCGCCGAAGCGGTGTTCGGGCTTGGGCAGCCCGTAGCGCTCGGGTGGGCCCGCGTAGCTGCGGATCATCTGCTGCACCATTCGCTGGCGGATCTTGAACGGGATGCGCGGGTCGTTGCGGAACTGGTCGACCGGTTTCCCGAACACGTACTTGGGAACGATCCACACGCCCTGACGAGCGGCCAGGTAGGTGCGCTCTGCTGTGTATGAGGACTCGACAGCGATGTCCATCGCCGAGTTGCCCATTCCCAGCACCACCACCCGCTTGCCCGCGAAGATCGAGTTGTCCACGTAGGAGTGCGCGTGCAACTGCTCTCCGACAAAGCTGTCCGAGCCCGGGAACGCCGGTTCGGGCCAGCGCGGGTCCCAGTGATGGCCGTTGGCGACCAGCAGGGCGCCGTAGCGACGGGTCTCCCCCGTGTCCAGCGTGACGGTCCAGCTGCCGTCGGGCTCCAGCTGCGCATGCTCGACGCCCGTCTCGAAGGTGATCCGCTCACGGAAGCCGAAGTGGTCGACGTATTTGTCGAAGTACGCGGCGATGTGCGTGTGGTGCGGGAAGTCCGGGTAGGAGACGGGCATCGGGAAGTCCGAGTACTCCATACGCGGGCGCGAGGTGTTGATGAACAGGTCGCGATAGGCCGCGGACATGCCGTTCTTGTTGGCGAATACCCAGTTCCCGCCGACGCGGTCGGACTTCTCGAAGCAGTCGAACGAGATGCCCCGCTCATACAGCGCCTTCGCGGTCGCGATGCCCGAGGAGCCGGCGCCGATCAAGCACACGGGCAGCGGCGTGTCCTCGTCTCGGTCGCCCATGGCTTGCCCGTCGACGTAGGACGCGTCCATAATTGAAAAGCCTAGCTATCCGGCGCCGACGCCGGGCCCGACGTGCTGGGGCGGCCCCTCGGGGCCTTCGTCGGCGTCCGCGTGGCCGGCCAAGCCCTCGTCGGTGGGCGCCGAGGCGAACCGCTCGCCCCGCTGGGCCGTGCCATCGCGCCGGCCGGCCAGGTAGCGGTCGACCATGCGCGCACACTGGCGTCCCTCGTTGATCGCCCACACGATCAACGACTGACCGCGGCGGGCGTCGCCGGCCGCGAACACCCCGTCGACGGAGGTCGTGTACGGCTTGACCGCCTTGACGTTGCCGCGCATGTCCTTCTCTACGCCCAGCTGGTCGAGCAGGCCCGGCTCGGGATGCAGGAAGCCCATCGCCAGCAGCACCAGCTGCGCCGGCAGCTCACGCTCGGTACCCGCGATCGGCGTAAACGGCGGCTCGGGGCTTGCCTGCGCGATGCGCAGGGCGCTGACGGCGCCCTCATTACCCACGCACTCGGTCGTCGCAACCGAGTAGTCCTGCTCGCCCACGTGCAGCTCGCCGGCCTCCTCCATCGCGTAGCTGAGGCGGAACTTGGCCGGCCACAGCGGCCACGGCGTGCGGTCGTCGAGACGGTGAGGCGGCGGCTCGGAGAGCAGCTCGAGCTGAACGATCGAACGTGCACCCTCGCGCAGCGAGTTGCCGACGCAGTCCGCGCCGGTGTCGCCGCCACCGATCACGACCACGTCCTTGTCCTTGGCGCTGATCGGCACCTCAATCGCCGGCTGAGCGATCGTCGGCGCCGACGAGGCGGGCGGAGATTCCTGGTGACGCGCTACCCAGCGGTTGCGCTGGTAGAGGTAGTCCATCGCAAAGTGCACACCGTCCAACTCGCGGCCAGCGACCGGCAGATCGCGCGGCACCCGCGATCCGGTCGCGAGCACGATCGCATCGAAGCTCGAGCGCAACTCCTCGACACCGACGTCGACACCGACGTCGACACCGCAGCGGATCTCGACGCCCTCGGCGATCAGCTGCTCCACACGCCGTTGCACAACCGTCTTCTCGATCTTGAAGTCGGGCACGCCGAAGCGCACGAGCCCGCCGATCGCCTCGTCGCGCTCGAACAGCGTTACGCGATGTCCGGCGCGGCGCAGCTGCTGCGCGGCCGCCATACCGGCCGGCCCCGACCCGACGACGGCCACCGCCTGGCCGGTCTCGCGGCGCGCATGCGGCGGTTCGGGCACGATCCAGCCCTCCTCCCAGCCGCGATTGACGATCGCGTTCTCGATCTGTTTGATCGTCACCGCGTCGCCCTCCCGGATCTCCAGCACGCACGCCGCCTCGCACGGCGCCGGGCACAAGCGCCCGGTGAACTCGGGGAAGTTGTTGGTCGCGTGCAGCTGCGCAAGCGCGTCGCGGAAGCGGTCGTGGTAGACGAGGTCGTTCCAATCTGGGATCAGGTTGCCCAGCGGGCAGCCGTTGTGGCAGAACGGCACGCCGCAGTCCATGCAGCGCGCGCCCTGATCACGCAGCTCTGGGGTGGGGCGTGTGAGCAGGAACTCGCGGTAATCGTGCGCACGCTCGGCGCTCGGCCGGTAGGGCACGCCGTGGCGTTCGATCTGCAGGAAGCCCCCGAGCTTGCCCATCAGACGCCCGCCTCGCCGACGGCGCCCAGCGAGCGGGCGCCGGCCAGATCCCCGTTCTCGGACGCTCGAGACACGGCGGCCTCTTCCTCGGCACGTTCGCGCAGCACGCGCCTGTAGTCGTGTGGCATCACCTTCACGAACGCGTTGCGGGCGAGCAGGCCCTCCCACTCCGCCAGCACGCGTGCAGCGACGGGCGAGTCCGTACGCGCCCGGTGCTCGTCGATCATCGCGCGCAGCTCGATCGCGTCGGCCTGCGACAGCTCTTCAAAGCCCACCATGCCGGTGTTGCAGCGCTCGGCGAACGTGCCGTCCTCGTCCAGCACGTAGGCCACGCCGCCGCTCATCCCGGCCGCGAAGTTGCGCCCGGTCGGTCCGAGCACGACCACGCGTCCGCCGGTCATGTACTCGCAGCCGTGGTCGCCGACTCCCTCCACGACCGTCCAAGCGCCCGAGTTGCGCACCGCAAAGCGCTCGCCGGCGAGCCCACGGAAGAACGCGCGCCCGGCGGTCGCCCCGTACAGCACGGTGTTGCCGACGATCACGTTGTGCTCGGCCACGAAGTGCTCGCCCATGCCCTCGCGCGGGCGGATCGCGAACACGCCGCCGGAGAGCCCCTTGCCGGCGTAGTCCTGGGCGTCGCCGCGCAGCGTGAAGGTCACGCCCGGGGCCAACCATCCGCCAAAGCTCTGTCCGGCCGAGCCTTCGAAGTTGACCTCGATCGAGCCTTCGGGCAGGCCCTCCGCGCCTCGCTGCTGAGCGATGTGGCTGGAGAGGATGCCGCCGACGCAGCGATTGCGGTTGCGGATCGGCAGCTCGATCGTGACCGGCCGCCCGTCCGACAGCGCCGCCTGCGACTGCGCCACGAGCGTCCAGTCGAGCGCGTCGTCGAGCACCTTCGGCGGCGGTTCCACGCGGCGGCGTGGCGCCCCGTCCGCCAGCTCGATCTGGGTGAGGATGTGGCTCAGGTCCACACCGCGTGCCTTCCAGTGCTCGATCGCCCGACCGACCCCCAGCAGGTCGACCCGGCCGATCGCCTCATCCAGCGAGCTCAGGCCGAGCGAAGCGAGGATCTCGCGGACCTCCTCGGCGACAAAGAAGAAGAAGTTGACGACGTGCTCGGGGGTGCCCTTGAAGCGTTCGCGCAGCACCGGGTCCTGCGTTGCGATGCCGACCGGGCAGGTGTTCAGGTGACAGGCGCGCATCATGATGCAGCCGGTCGCGATCAGCGGCGCCGTCGAGAAGCCCATCTCGTCGGCACCCAGCATCGCCGCGATCACCACGTCGCGGCCGGTCTTCAGCTGGCCGTCGGTCTGCACGATGATGCGCGAGCGCAGGTTGTTGAGCAGCAGCGTCTGCTGGGTCTCAGCCAGGCCGATCTCCCACGGCACGCCGGCCGCCTGAATTGAGGACAGCGGCGAAGCGCCGGTGCCGCCGTCGTGCCCGGCGATCAGCACACGGTCGGCGTTGGCCTTGGAGACGCCCGCGGCGACGGTGCCCACGCCCACCTCCGAGACGAGCTTGACCGACACCTGCGCCTGCGGGTTGGCGCAGCGCAGGTCATAGATCAGCTGCTTGAGGTCCTCGATCGAGTAGATGTCGTGATGCGGCGGCGGCGAGATCAGACCGACGCCGGGTGTGGTGTGCCGGATCGAGCCGATGTAGTCGTCGACCTTGTGACCCGGCAGCTGCCCACCCTCTCCCGGCTTGGCGCCCTGGGCCATCTTGATCTGCAGCTCGTCGGCGTTGACCAGGTAGTGGATCGTCACGCCGAAGCGACCGGAGGCAACCTGCTTGATCGCCGAGCGGCGCCGGTCGCCGTTGGCGTCGGGCGTAAAGCGCGACGGGTCCTCCCCACCCTCGCCCGTGTTCGAGCGCCCGCCCAGGCGGTTCATCGCGATCGCGAGCGTCTCGTGCGCCTCGCGCGAGATCGAGCCGAGGCTCATCGCCCCGGTGCAGAAGCGCCTGACGATCTCCGCTGCCGGCTCGACATCCTCGAGCGGGATCGGCTGGGCGCCGGCGCCGGCAATCTCGATCAGGCCGCGCAACGTGGCGCGCCGGGCGGCGTCGTCGTTGACCGCGTCCGCGTACTCGCGGTACTTCTCGTAGGCCGGGCTCTCCCTGACGACGCGATTGGCCTGTGCGTCGCCGACCAGCGCGGCGGCCACGTCGCCGTTGGCCGAACGCACCGCGTGCTGGACGAGGGCGATCGTCTCGGGGTTCCACATGTGGTGCTCGCCGTCGCGCCGCCACGCGTACACGCCGCCCACCGGCAGCAGCGGATCGATGCCCGCCCGTCCGTCGGGATACGCGCGGGCGTGGCGCTCGAGCGTCTCGGTCGCCAGCACCTCCACGCCGATGCCGCCGATGCGCGAGGCGGTGCCGGTGAAGTGCTTGTCGATCAGCTCCCGCTCGAGCCCGACGGCCTCGAAGATCTGCGCGCCGCGATATGACTGGATCGTCGAGATGCCCATCTTGGAGATCGTCTTGAGCAGACCTTTGCCGATCGCCTTAACGACGTTCTGGGCGGCCTCCTCCGCGCCCAGCGGCACGTCGCCGTCGACGCCCGGTCGGGCGATGCGGCCTTCGGCCACCAGCTCATCGAGCGTCTCCAGCAGCAGGTAGGGGTTGATCGCGCTGGCGCCGTAGCCGATCAGCGTGGCGAAATGGTGCACCTCGCGCGGCTCGCCGGACTCGACAATGATCCCGACCCGCAGCCGCGTGCCCTCGAGCACCAGATGATGGTGCACCGCGGCGACGGCCAGCAGCGACGGGACCGGTGCGCGGCGCGGGCCGAGCAGACGGTCGGACAGGATGATGATGTTGACGCCTTCAGCGATCGCCTCGCGGGCCTGACGGCAAATGCGCTCGATCGCCCCGTCCAGCTGCGCACCCGGCGTCTGCGCGGTGTCGTCGTCGAGCAGCCATGTGGTGTCGATCGTGCGCGCCGCGTAAACGTCGTGATCGACGTGGCGGAGAGTCTCCAGCTCGCGATTGAGCAGGATCGGCTGGTCGAGCAGCAGCTTGTGCGCGTGCTCGGGGGTCTCGTCGAACAGGTTGCGCTCGTTGCCCAGCGTGGTCGCCAGGCTCATCACGATCTCCTCGCGGATCGGGTCGATCGGCGGGTTTGTGACCTGCGCGAACAGCTGCTTGAAGTAGGAGAACAGCGGCGGCGCCTGGTCTGACATAACCGCCAGCGACAGATCGTTGCCCATCGAGCCGATCGGCTCAGCCGCGTCGACGGCCATCGGCGTGAGCAACACGCGCAGGTCCTCCTGGCTGTAGCCAAACGCGCGCTGGCGCAGGCGCAGCGGCTGGTCGGACAGCGTCACTTCGCTGGACGGCGGCAGCGTCGAGAAGGGCACCGCGTTGCGCTGATACCACTCGCCATAGGGGTGGCTCGTGGAGACCTCGCGCTTGACCTCCTCATCCTCGACGATGCGCCCACGCTCGAGGTCCACGAGGAACAGCTTGCCCGGCTGCAGACGTCCGAGCCGGCGCACCTGCTCAGCGGGGATGTCGAGCAGGCCCGACTCCGATCCCAGCACCACGTGCCCGTCGGTCGTCTCCACCCAGCGGCCCGGGCGCAGCCCGTTGCGGTCGAGCGTCGCGCCGACCACACGGCCGTCGGTGAAGGCCACCGATGCGGGGCCGTCCCACGGCTCCATCAGGCACGAGTGAAATGCGTAGAAGCCCTTCAGGTAGTCGGGCAGGTCATCGCGGTCCCGGTAGGCCTCGGGGATCATCATCATCGCCGCGTGGGGCAATGAGCGCCCGGCCAGCATCAGCAACTCGAGCACGTTGTCGAACGTCGCCGAGTCGGAGTTCCCCGGCGTGACCACCGGCAGGATCTTCTCGAGGTCCTCGCCGAACAGCTCGCTGCGCAGCTCGCTCTCACGCGCGCGCATCCAGTTGACGTTGCCCATCACGGTATTGATCTCGCCGTTGTGGCAGATCACCCGATAGGGGTGCGCGAGCTGCCAGCTGGGGAACGTGTTGGTCGAGAAGCGCGAGTGCACGAGCGCCAGCGCGCTCTTGGTGCGCTTGTCGCGCAGGTCCGGGTAGAAGGCCGCCAGCTGGTAGCTGATCAGCATGCCCTTGTAGTTGATCGTCCGCGATGAGCTGGACGTGACGTACAGCCCCTCGGCCGGAGCGCGCAGCTCGGCGATGCGACGGATCACGTACAGCTTGCGCTCGAACGCGTCCCTGTCCAGCGACTCGCGCTCGCCCGCGCCGACGAACAGTTGGCGGATCACCGGACGGCAGGCCGCGGCGACCTCGCCGGTCTCCTCTACGCGGATCGGCACGTCACGCCAGCCGAGCAGGCGCTGGCCCTCTGCCAGGACCGTCTGCGCCAGGAACTCCTCGATCTGCGCGCGCGCAGTCTCCTCGGTCGGCAGGAAGCACATCAGCACGCCGTAGCGGCCAGGCTCAGGGAGCTCGAAGTCGACAATCGCGCGCAGCAGCTCGTCGGGCATCTGCAGCAGGATCCCGGCGCCGTCGCCGGTGCGCGGGTCCGCTCCGGAGGCGCCGCGGTGCTCGAGGTTCTCGAGCGCCGTGATCGCACGCGAGACGACTTCGTGCGTGGGCTGGTTGTCCAGGCGGGCGACCATTCCGACGCCGCACGCGTCGTGCTCGAAGTCAGGGTCGTAGAGTCCGACGGCCTTTGGCGGCTGCGTGTTGTGCGTATGCATGGAAGTGCTCCCTTGGGGCGGTGCATCCCGCGGTGTGGACGGGCAGGCCACTTGCGGGCCATACCAGCCGTCGCGCAGGCAGGCGGGCACCTGAGGCGGAGCCAGAAAGGGTATCAGTGCGCGGGCGAGGTCAACCGGGCGCCAGGGCAAACTTTTGGGGGGCGGATCGATCCCGCTCGGGCTCAGCCCGAGCGCTCGGCGCAGGCCCCGTCGGGGAGTCCGCGTGCGGGCTGCTCGCGCATCGTCTCCTGCTCGCTCCACGAGCACAGGCTGCCCCGACCTGGACAGGTCAGGCACAGGCCCCGGTGGGGTTGCTCGCTGACCGCGAAGCCGCGGCTGCGTGCCTCGCTGATGCGCCGGCGAAGGAGCTCTTCAAGGCGCGGGCGCTCGCCCGCGCCTTGGCGCACGCCGACCGCCTCGCCGGGGCGCTCCAGGTACCAGTGAACGACCTCGACCTCGCTGGCCCCCGCACGTAGAACCGCAAGCGCGTAGACCAACCTCTGCAGCCCGTACTCACGCGCGGTCAGCTCCTCCAAATCGACGGTCACGCCGACGCGATCGCTCTTGTAGTCGATGATCAGGCAGCGGCCGTCGCGCCCGCGCGCAAGGACGTCGACCACGCCGTTCATCAGCGGCTCCTCGTCGCCGGGCGAGAACGCGAACGCGTACTCCCGATCGACGGCATCGGCGCCCGCCAGGCGGGCCAGCAGCGGCGATTCCACGGCGCGAGCGAGTAGCGTGGCGATCTCGGCGCACTCGTCCTCGCCGACCTGCAGCCTCAGCTCATCCGCGACCTGCGCCACCCGCTCGGGCGAGGTGCTCGGCCGGCGGAAGTCGAGCAGCTCCATCAGCCGGTGGATCAACGTGCCGCGCACTCGAGCTTGCAGGCGCCCCTCGCGCACGTCGGCCGTGGCGGCGGATGCGTCCTCGGGGAGCCGCAGGACACGTTCGAGGTAGTAGCGGTAGCCGCAGCGCTCCAGCTCGCTGAGCGAGGTGTAGCTGAGCATCGCCGGGCCCGGTCGGCCGCTGACACGTGTGCGTGCAGGTGCCTCGCGCCGCGTGTGCACCGGCTCGTCGGCGGGCGGCTCGGGAGCCGGCGCAAGCGTCGCAGGCCCCCCTATGGAGGCCTCGTCGAGATCCTCCGCGAGCAGCAAGCCGGCGGCATTCGCGGGCGTGTTCAGCCGGCAGCGGACGTGCACCGAGCCACCGGCGCCGACCGGCAGGTCGTATGTCGCGCCGCCGGCGCGCGTCAGCTCCGTCAGGTCGGGCGCCAGCGCACTCGCTAGCCAGCCGATCGCCGTGGGCGACTGGCTGGGCATGGCCCAGCGCTCGAAGTCCAGCGCGCCACTGAGCAACAGGCGCTCGCGTGCCCTGGTCATCGCCACGTACAGGACACGATCCTCCTCTTCGGCCTCGCGCTCGCGGCGCTCCCTGCACAGATCCTCATAGTCGAGTGTGGCGGTCGGTTTGGAGCCGTCGAGGTGGGCCAGGCGCAGGCCGACTCGATCCCCGTCGACGAGCAGGTCGGGCATATACGTGTTGGGCTGGCGCCCGAGGTCGGCGACGCACACGACCGGAAACTCAAGACCCTTGGCGGCGTGGATCGTCATCAACCGCACGGCATCCGGCTCGACGCCGTCCACAGGAGCGTCGGGCTCCGCCTGGACGGCTTGCTCGAGATGACCGACGTGCTCGACGAACGCGCGCAGATCGCGCCCTTCGCGGGCTTCGAAGCGACGTGCCAGGCGCAGCAGCTTGTGGACGTTCGCCAGCCGCCGCTCGCCCCATTCGAGCGCCAGCACGTGCGCGCGGTACCCGCTCTGCTCGATCGCCCGCTCGATCAGCTCGGACAGCGTGCGCCGCATGACCATCCGGCGCTCGTCGTGCAACCGCCCGCAGAACGCGCTCAGAGCCCGACGGTCCTCAGGCGCGAGCCGGCGGCCCAGCTCTCCCTCATCAGTGCTGGCGTCCAGCGCGACCTCCCACGCGGCCCGCCGCGTGGCGCGGGCGCCACCGGCCAGCAGCGCCAGGCAGTCGCGCGAGCAGCCCGCCAGCGGTGAGGCCAGCGTCGCGTAGAGCGACTCCTCATCGAGCGGGTTGGCGAGCGCGCGCAAATACGACGTCAGGTCGCGGATCTGCTGGTGCCCCCAGAAGGCTCCCACGCTCGCCAGCGTGCGCAGCCCGCAAAGCTGGAGCGCGCGCTCGAACACCTCCAGGTCCCCGGAAGCGCGCAGCAACACAACCACGTCCCCGGCTCGCGCGTGCCCACCCTGCACCAGCGCCGCCACCCGCGCAGCCAACAGCCGCGCCTCCGCCTGACGCCAGGTCTGGGCGTGCGGCAGGCCCGCGTCGATCGCCTCGCACAGCTCGGCGTGCTCCTCCCACCCACGCGTGTCGCTCAGCAGCAGCTCGACCTCGCGCTCACCCGGATCACCGGGTGCCAGCCACGAACGCGTACGGAGCTCGCGCTCGGCGCCGGCCGCGCCCGGCCGGCCGGCTACCAGCGGCTGCTGGTCGGGGAAGCGCTCGGCGAAAACCACGTTGACCACATCCAGCAAGGGCTCGCGGCTGCGGTAGTTGCGGCTCAGGCGCAGGCTCGCGCCGTGCTCCTGCAAGCGGGCTCGCCTGGAGCGGAACAGGCTCACGTCGGCATGCCTGAACCCGTAGATCGACTGGCGCTCGTCACCGACGGTGAACAGGTTGCCGCGATCGAGTGCCGTCAGGATCCCCAGCTGGCGTGGGTTGGTGTCCTGAAACTCGTCGACCATCAGTAGCTCGAAGCGCTCCGACCACGCGGCGCGAAGCGCCGGCTGAGACTGCAGCAGCTCGAGCGCCACCAGCTCGAGGTCGTCGAAGTCCACCGCGCCGCCATCGCGCTTGAGCTGCTCATAGGCCAAACCAAATCGCTCCAGCAGGCGATCCAGCAGCACGCACGCACGTGA
The DNA here is from genome assembly GCA_963705235.1 of uncultured Solirubrobacteraceae bacterium. Classification (GTDB taxonomy): domain Bacteria; phylum Actinomycetota; class Thermoleophilia; order Solirubrobacterales; family Solirubrobacteraceae; genus Palsa-744. The sequence goes on from OY970059.1 coordinate 283,423, forward strand.
GCCCTGCGCGTCACCGTCGGGTGCCGTCGGCAGCCGCGGCAGGCTTTGTCCACGGCTGCGCAGCTCCGCGTAGACCTGTTCGATCATCGTGCGGACTCTGTCGAGCCCATATGCCGCGAGTACGTCGACCGTCTCGCCCTGCTCGCCCGACTCGCCCTCGCCGGCCAGCTCCTCGCCGAGCGCGGCTGCAAACGCGCGCTCGCGCAGCCGGCCGGCCTGGCCGTCGTCGAGGATGCGGTAGTCGGGGTCTACACCGGCGAGCAGCGGATGGGCGCGCAGCAGGCGCGCACAGAACCCGTGGAAGGTGCCGACGAACGCCGCCTCGGTTTCGCGCGCGGCCTCGCGCGCATCGAGCTCGAGCAGGCGCGCACGTACGCGCGCGCGCAGCTCTCCGGCGGCCCGCTCGGTGAACGTGATCGCGAGGATGCTTGCCGGTGCGACGCCGTCGTCGCGGACCGCCCGCACGAAGCGCTCGACCAGCACCGAGGTCTTGCCGCTGCCCGCCGCGGCCGACAGCAGCAGCGACTCCGCGCGGCGGCTGACCGCCAGCTCCTGCTCGTCGCTGAGCTTCTCGGCGGGAGGGATCGCGACGGCCTCCACCGGGCCGTCCTCCATGCCGGGCAACTGCTCGACCTGCGGCGTGTGCGCGGCGCGCGTCATCGGCGCTCGCAGCGGCAGATCGTTGGATACATGCAGCCGCCCCTGAACGCGCACGTTTGCGGACGCGGCTCTAGCTCTCCCCGGCCGGCCTGCTCGGCGGCCTGTTCGGCGGCGGCGAGCGTCTCGACGAGCAGGCTCTGCGTATCCGAATGGTCGAGCACGTCGGTCCTGACGGTGTCGAGCTGGACCCCGCCGTCACCGTCCAGGACCCCCCTCGCGCGCAGATCCTCGCCGGACAGCGGCTGGTAGAAACCGCCGACCACACGCAGATCGAGCAGGTCCTCGACGGCGCGCATGTACAGCGCCACCTGCAGGTTGCCGTCCCTGATCCACCTCGCCGCGGGAGGAGCCTGACGACCCTTGTAGTCGTAGACGACCGCGCTGCCGTCGCTCGCGACGTCCACCCGGTCGATCCTGCCGCGCAGTCGCAGCCCGCCCGAAAGCTCGAGCGCGGGCAGGCCGCTGCCTTCGCCGCGCTCGTCGTCCTCGGCGAAGCCGAAGCCGATCTCCAGCGCAGTCGGTTCGAGTGGGCTGTCGGCCTGCGCGGCGTACTCGAGGTAGCGCTCCAGATCGGCCAGCAGCCTTCGCCGTGCAGTGGCCGCCCGCTCGGGCACGACCGATAGCGGATGGGATCGCTCGCCGTCGGCGAGCGCTTGGCGCAGCAGTTCCGTGGCACGGCCGAGCGTCGAGCCGGTGAGGCGTGCGCTGCCCGTCTCCTCGCGCAGCGCCTGCAGCGTGTCCTTCAGTGCCGCGTGCGCCAAGCCGCCCCTGACGAGCGGCTCGGGATCTGGATCGAATGCGTTCGGGCGCAGCATCCGCTCCACGAACCACGCCACCGGGCAGCCAATCCATCGTTCCAGCGATGACGCTGACCACACGTGCTCGCGCAGCTCCTCGAGCAGCCGCTCGTCGCGCAGGGGTCCTGGGCGGTCGGCGGCGATCGTCGGGGTCTGCATGGACATCGCGTCGACGGCGCCCAGCGGCCGGCGCACGCGCGCGCTGGAGAGGCTCGAGGCGTACAGGTCGCAAACGTCGTCGACGAACAGTGACCTGGGGGTCGCCTGGCCATCGTCGTCGGCCACGTGCCAGCTCAAGAAAAGCTGCTTCTCGGGGCGCGACAGCGCCGCATACAGGAGGTAGCGCTCGGCTGCCAGCACATCCTCGGGCGCGCCGAGCATCAGCCCCGAGCTTTCGGCGAGACCTCGCCGCTGCTCGTCATCGAGGAGCGGATGCTGCGCCCTCGCACGGGCGGGGAACACCCCTTCCTGCAGCCCGCACGCGAACAGCACGCCCACCCGCCGTGCACGCAGCGCCAGCGGGTCCAGCACGGACACCGCGCCGGGTGCCGCTGGCTCGCCCTGGAAGACCTCGACGCGTTCGAGCACGCGCGCCAGCTCCGCCGCCTCACCCGGCGCGAGGCCGCCGGGGCCCATGGCCAGCTCGCGCAGCTCGCTCAGCGCCCGCCGCCCAGCCGCCAAGGCGCCAGCATCTGCCAGCTCCGGCCCATCCAGCACATGCGCGTCGGCGCGCCTGGGCGCACAGAACAGCCAGTGCAGCTCGTGTACCGCCTGCTCGATCAGCGCTCCAGCGCCGCGGCTCTGCGCCTGGGTCATCCGCTCGACCGCATCCAGCGGCCAGTTTCGCTGCTCCCACAGCGCCCTCGCCCGCGTGGCGCCGGCCACGCCCTGACGGCGAGCGGTCGACTCCAGCCGGTCCGCCAACTCCGGGCGATCGAGCACGCCGGGAGCGCGCAGCCACGCCAGCAGGTCCGCCAGCTCGCCCGCGCAGCTGCCGTCCCGCGCCGGCACGCAGCGCAGCAGACCGAGCAGCGCACGGCCGATCGCGGTGTCGCGGAAAGCAATCCCTCGCCGCAGCGCAAACGGCACCCCCCAGGCGGAGAAGACCTCTTCGAGCAGGTCGAGGTCGGTGCCGAGTGGGCGCACGAGCACGGCGATCTCATCCGCCGCCATGCCGCTGTCCAGCAGCGCGAGGATCTCGGCGACGATCAGCTCCAGCTCGGCGCGCTCGCCACCGCCCTCGAGCAGACGCACTGCCATCTCTGGCTCGACCCGCTCGGCCTGCGCCTCAAACAGGCGACGCTCGAGATGACTGAGCGCGACGCGGGCGTGCGGGTCGTAATGCTCGGCCTGCGCCGCCAGCTCGCGGTGGCGGTCGCCGGCGAGCGGCGCGAGCGCGTGGAAGCTCGCAGCCCGACCCGCGAACGCCGTGCGCCCCTGCTCGTAGGCAAGCGACACCATCACGTCCGCGTCGACCACGCGCCCGAGCGTCTCGATCGCGTCGAGCTGCAGGCTCGTCAGGTCGTCGAAGCCGTAGAACAGCACCGGCGTGTCCGCCCACGCGGCCGGACGCATGCGCAGCTCGTCCAGCGCGCGCACCGCGCACTGCTCGCTGTCCAGCCGTCCGAGCCGCTCGAGCGTCGCGCGATAGTCACCGTACAGCCGGCCGAGCTGAGCGAGCGGAGTCACCCCGTCGCCGGCCGCCCAGCTCGACAGCGCCTGGTGCAAGCGTGCCGCGCTCACACGGCGAACCTGGAGCTCGGCGATTAGCTCACCGAGCGCACGCAGCACGCCCGGCGAGGTTGGGGCGCCTGCCCGCTGCGACAGCGCCTCCAGCACGCGCGTGCGCGCCACTGCACCGAGCACCGGCTGCTCGATTCCCGCACGGCGCACCGCCTCCCCAATTAGCCCCTCGAAGCTCTCCACGCGCATACCCATCAGCGCATGCTCGCCAGCCAGCTCACGCGTGTAGTGCTCGATGTCCGCGCGCGTCGGCACGATCAGCAGCGGCGCGCGCCCGTGCGCGAGGTGGCCGCGCACGGCGTCTATCACCACATGGGCCTTGCCCGCGTTCGCGGGCCCTGTCACGAGCGTCACCGGCATGCTCGTCCATCCTGGCGCAGGCGCCCGACGGGGCCCGCCTCGAGCGCGGTTCTAAGCGGCGCTGCGCGCCTGCACGGCCTCAGCGCCCGCCTCGGTGGCGGCCTCCGCCTCGACCTCGGGCGGCTTGGCGCCCTCGCGTGCCCACAGCTCGTCGAACTCGACGCGCCATTTGCCCTCGTCGGTCTGGCTGAGCGCCAGGTGCGCGCGGAAGCTGCGGCCGCTGCGACCCCGGAAGCCGGTGATCGCGCGCTCGGTGTAGCCGTGCCTGATCAGCTCTCGCGCGACGGCCAGCGGCAGCGTCTTGCCCGCTTTTGCCTTCCAGATCACGAAGCCGCAGCCTGGATCGTCTCGTGCCCAGCACGAATAGCCCTTGCGGTTCTCGACGATCTCGTGACCGCAGACCGGGCACGGTCCAAGACGCGCGCGCGGGATGCGCACGTCCTTGAGCGTCTCGTCGAGCTTGTTGACGGTCTCCCGCGCGAACTCGGCGATGTCGGACATGAACTGCTTGCGCGAGTCCTCGCCGCGCTCGATCTTGCCCAGTCGCTGCTCCCAGCTGCCGGTCAGCCCCGGGGATGTGAGCGCGTGCTCGTTGAGCAGGCGGATCACGTTCAAGCCCTTCTCGCTGGCGACCAGCGCACGACCGTCACGCTCGATGTAGCCGACGGTGATCAAACGCTCGATGATCGCCGCGCGGGTCGCGGGCGTGCCGATCCCCGAGTCCTTCATCGTCTCGCGCAGCTCGTCGTCATCCACCAGCTTGCCCGCCGTCTCCATCGCTCCCAGCAGCGAAGCGTCGCTGTAGCGCCGGGGCGGTTTGGTTTCCTTGCGCGTGCTCTCGATCTTGCGCGTCTGCACCTGCTCGTCCGCGAGCAGGCGCGGCAGCTGCTGGTCGGTCTCCTCGTCATCCTCGCCCTCGGCTTTCGCCTCCGCGCCCTTGGCGTCGGCGGCAACCTCGTCGTAGACGCCTCGCCAGCCCGGCACGAGCAGCAGCTTGCCGCGGGTGCGGAACACGTGGCCGGCCTTCGCCTCGGCGCCGTCGGGCGTGACGGTGGTCTCCACGCGCGTGTTCTCGAACACGGCCTCGGGGTGAAACACGGCAAGGAAGCGCCGCACCGCCATGTCGTAGACGCGACGGTCGTCAGAGCCCATTTTCTCGAGGTTGTGCTCGGAGCGGGTGGGGATGATCGCGTGGTGGTCGGTGACCTTGTCGTCGTTGACCACCCTGGCGAGCGGGAGTACGTCGAGTCCGGTCACGTACTCGGCGCCCTTGCTGTACTCCGCGTGTGCCCCCACCAGCTCGGCGATCGGCTTGATCTCCTCGACCATGTCGCTCGTCAGGTACCGGGAGTTGGTGCGCGGGTAGGTCAGCGCCTTGTGCTCCTCGTAGAGCCGCTGGGCCGCGGCCAGCGTGCGTTTGGCCGAGAAGCCGAAGCGGTTGTTGGCCTCCCGCTGCAGTGTGGTCAGGTCGTAGAGCATCGGCGCTTTCTCGCGCTGCTCTTTCTTCTCCAGCTTGGTGATCGTGCCGGGCCGGCCCTCGCATGCGCGCACGATCTCGAGCGCCTCCTGCTCGGTGCCAATGCGCGGGCCTTTGGTCGTGCCGGGGCTACCGGGGGGCGCCGCGAAATGCCCGACGTAGACGCGCTCGCCCGCGGACTCGTTGTCTGGGAGCCCACCCGCCTCGGCCGCAAAGGTCGCGTCGACCAGCCAGTAGGGCTCCGGTTTGAACGCTTTGATCTCCTCCTCGCGGCGCGCAACGATCGCCAGCGTCGGCGTCTGCACGCGCCCGAGCGAGACCGCGCCGTCGAAGGAGCTGCGCAGGCGGATCGTCGCCGCGCGCGTGGAGTTCATACCGACGATCCAGTCGGCCTCCGAGCGTGAGCGTGCGGCCTGCTCCAGGCGCTCGAACTCCTCGGCCGGGCGCAGCTCGGCCAGGGCGCTGCGCATCGCCGCGCCGGTCATCGATTTCAGCCACAGCCGTTTGACCGGCTTCTTGCCTTTCGCCTTCTCGTACAGGTAGGCGAAGATCAGCTCGCCCTCACGCCCTGCGTCGCAGGCGTTGACGACCTCGCCGACGTCCTCGCGCCCGAGCTGTTTGGTGACGACCGTCATCTGCTTACGCGAGCGCTCGTCGCGCACCTCCAGCTTGAAGCGCCCCGGCACGATCGGCAGGTCGGCCATCCGCCAGCTCTTGTATTTGGCGTCGTACGCTTCCGGTTCGGCCAACTGCACGAGGTGCCCAACTGCCCACGTGACGACGTGCTCGGGACCCTCCAGATAGCCCTCCTGCTTCTTGAACGGGCCAGGCAGCACACGCGCGAGGTCCTGTCCCACGGACGGCTTCTCGGCGACCAGAAGGGTCTTCGACATGGCGGTCAGCGTAGCGGCCCGCGCTAACCCCCGACCGGCGCTCTCGGATTGGCGCCCCAGAAGATCTGCGTACCCAGCATGCCGATCAGGGTCACGAGCACGAGGTTCAACACCATCGACTTGGCGGTCGCGCGGCCGACCCCGACGGGTCCGCCCGACGCGTTGTAGCCGTAGTAGCAGCCGACGAGCACGATCGCAGTGGCCATAGTCATGCCCTTGATCAGGCTGAACAGCAGGTCGGGCGGGTTCTGGAATTGCCAGAAGACCAGCAGGTACCCGCCGGAGGAGACATAGCCGATCTGCTTGACGATCGCGATGTAGGAGGCGATGAAGGCGACACCGATCGAGGAGAAGTACATGAACGGCAGCACGATCCAGGCGGCCAGCAACCGCGTCGCACACAGGAACGTCATCGAGTTGACACCCATCACCTCCAGCGCATCGATCTCGTCGGAAATGCGCATCGCACCCAGCTCGGCCACGATCCCCGTGCCGACCTTGGCGGACATCATGTAGCCGAAGGCATACGGGACCGCCTCGCGCACATTGCACCAAGCCGCGAAAACGCCTGCATAACTGGGCGCACCCTGGGACTGAGTGAAGTAGGCGCCCTCGATGCCGCAGGTGTTCAGCCCCGTGATGAACACGAGCCCCCAGATGACGAGCGTCGAATACACGATCAGGATGCCCGCCTGGCGCAGCGTCTCGCCGAAGAAGCGAGCCACGCGCAGGCTCCACACGTCGCGCATGATCTCGCCGGTGAAGCGGACTATCCCGCCGGTCGCCGACAGCCATTCGCGCGGCATCCCGAGCAGCTCGCTCATTTGATCACCAGGATGTTCGGGTGAGTCGCGAGCAGCGTCTGTGTGAAGACGTAGTTGAACGCGCCGAACACGAGGAACGCGATCACCACGGCCTGATTGACTGCGCGGCCGACGCCCTCCGCTCCGCCGGAGGCGGTCATCCCCTTGTAACAGCAGACGACCGCGATGATCGCTCCGAACATCGTGCTCTTGAGCACCGACCCCCACAGATCGGTGACCGACGCGTTGGCGAACAGCGTGTCCCAGAATGGCCCGAGCGAGCCGCCGCTGACGATCTCGGCGAGCAGGCCACCGAAGATGCCGAACAGCAGCGCATAGATGTCGAACAGCCCCGTCGCAATCATCAGCGCGAGGAAGCGCGGCACCACCAGATTCTTGACCGGGTCGACTCCCAGCACCTGCAGCGCGTCCAGCTCCTCGCGGATCTTGCGCGCGCCGAGGTCGGCGGTGATCGAGGTGCCGGCCACGCCGGCGAGCACAATCGCAGTGATCAAAGGTCCGATTTCGCGGATCGCGGCGAGCACGAAGAAGCCGCCCAGCCGGTCGAGCGCGCCGAACACCGTGAGGAAGTTCGCCGCCTGCAGGCCGGGCGCGCCGTAGTTGATCGCCACCGTCGTGACCAGCAGCGGGAACCACACCAGGCGCAGCGTGAACAGAAACTGTGAGACCAGCTCGCCGCCGTAGGGATAGGGCGGTCGCACGGCCGAGACGATCGTCCTGCCGGTGAGCACGACCATGTCCCCGATTTCCTCCATGAAGCCCTGAGCGGGGCCGAGTACGCGCTGGGCGACCGCGCGCGTGGCGCTGCGTTCCTCGGGACCCGGACGGCCCGCACCAGGACCCTGGTCGCCTGTGCGGAGGGTTGCTGCGCCCTGCGGATCGGACATCCCTGTTGCCTCCTCAGTCATATTCCTATAGTGTACTAGTTGACTGACACACTAGGTAACCGGCGCAGGGGGCGCTAACTTGTTGGGTATGAGCCGATACCCAATCAACAAGTCGTCGGCTGAGACTGAGGGACCGCGTCTGGACGGTCTCGCGGTCGACCGCGACGCGGAGGTACCGATCGGCGTTCAGCTCGGATGGGTGCTGCGCGCGCGCATCGGCGCCGGCGAGCTCGCGCCCGGACAGCGTCTGCCGGGGCTGCGCGAACTGGCCCAGGCGGCCGGTGTCAACGTCAACACGGCCCGCGCGGTCTACCAGCGCCTGGAGCAGGAAGGGCTGATCGACAGCCAGCAGGGCAGCGGCACGTTCGTGTCCGAACACAAGCGCTCACCGTCGGCCGCTCGCGCAATCGCCGCCGACGCCGCCGACGAGGCGCGCCTGGCCGGGGTCGACCCGCGCGACGTGGGGGCCGCGCTGTACGTGGACGATGGCACGGACTCCGACTCCGAGTCCCGCTCCGATCCCGGCTCCGGCTCGGACTCGGGCTCCGGCGATGACGGGGTGAGCAGGCGGCGAGGTCTGCGCACGCAGATCGCCGCGCTGGAGCGCACTCTCGGCGAGATGGAAGCGTCACACCCCGGCCTCGCGCCGGCGCCCGACACCCGCGCGGGGGCCGGACCGGCGCTGTTGAGCGCCGAGCAGCTGGAGGAGGTGCGCACGCTGCTCGTGCGTAGATTGGCGGCCGTCCAGGCGGCGATCGACGCGGCATCCGAGCCACCCCCCGACGAGCCGCCGCCACCGGTCCGCAGGACTCGCTCACGCAAGCAGAGCGAGTCGAGCCGCTCGACCGCGCCCAAGCGCGCCCGTCCGCGACCGGGCGCGGCGCGACCCGCGCCCGGCGTCGGTTGACGCTCACCCCTCTGCGCACTGGCCGGTGCTGACCTGAAGCCCGGCGCGCGCGTGCGCGTCGGCTTCGTGCAGCACCTTCGCGACCGTGTCGTTGGCAACGCCATAGCCGCCGCTCCGGTGGAGCTGGACGGTGGCGGCGAAGACGGTGGTCAGGACGTGCCCGGAGCCGTCGACGACCGGCCCGCCGGAGTTACCCGGACGAACCCGTCCGCGCAGCGGCGTCAGCAGCCGCCCAACCGGCCCTCGGCCGTAAGCGTCCTGGGTGATCACCGTCTGAGTGCGCCCGATCCTGGCCGGCTCGACGTCGAACGGGCCGTTCTCCGGATAGCCGAGGATCGCGCCCGAGGTTCCCGTCACGGGATCCTCGACGAAGACCAGCGAAGGCAGGCCGAGGCCCGCGATGCGCAGCACGGCCACGTCGTGAGTCGGGTCGAATGCCACCACCTGCGCCGACAGGCTCGGCGGATGCCCGTCGACCTCCACGGTCGTGTCCTGCTCGCCGGCCACGACGTGGGCGTTGGTTACCACGATGTCCGGCTGGGCCACCCACCCCGAGCCCTCGATCGCCAAACCACAGGCGGTGCCGTCCACGCGTACGACGCTGTGCGAGGCGCTGCGCACACCCGGCGCATGCGCGATCGCCGGCTGCGGCGCGGCCACGTCGGGAGCTGGACCGGAGATCGCGGGCAGCGGGTCCAGCCGCGCCAGCGCGTTCAAGATCGGCCCCGACGGGGGCAGCACCTGATTGAGCTTGCGCAGGATCGCCGATCGCTGGATGTCGGCACGCAGTTGGTCTGGACCGCTGCTCTGCCCGGCGACCGACGCGGCGATCCACACGATCCCCAGTGCCAGCGCTGCGCCGAGCGCCGCGCCCAGCAGTCCGTCGAGCAGCCCCGCGCCGGGGAGGATCAACGCGCGGCGCAGCCTGAAGCCAAGGCCCTCCAGACCGCTCGCCAGGATCGCCCCGCCCAACAGCGCGCCGAGCAGGCCGAGCGCCGGCGCGTACGGCGAGGCATAGCCCTGTGAGAGCACCAGCGGAGCCAGCCGCGTACCGAGCACCGCACCGGCAGCGAAGCCGATGAACGACAGAGCGCCGACGATGAAACCCTGCCGGGAGCCAAAAAAGGCAAGCACGCAGGCAAATGCGACGATGAGCCAGTCCAACTGAGTCACCTGTCATGTTCTACAAGCTCCGTGTCTGAAAGCCGCAACCAGCGCCTGCGACGCGCACGCCCTGTCTTCGCGCTGGCCGCGGTGTCGTTCGCGATCGGCGCGGTCGTGGGGGCCAATCAGGGTCCCTCGCCGGCGAACGCCCTGGCGAGCCGCTTCGTGTCGGCCTGGACCAGACATGAATACACGGCGATGTACACACAGATCAGTCCGGCTGCCAGACGGTCCACCTCACCGGCTCAGTTCGCGGACGCCTACCGGGAGGCCCTGCGGATCGCCACCGCGACCGGTGCACATGCGGCAGGCGACGCGCGCACCGGCGCGGACGGCTCGCAGGCGGTGCCGGTGCTGGTGCACACGCGCTTGTTCGGCGCGCTCTCGCTCCCATTCTCGGTGCGCACCGAACAGGACGGCGCCAGCACCTACATAGCGTGGACGCACTCGATGACATTCCCCGGGCTGCACGCGGGTGAGCTGCTGCACCGCCGCATGAGGATGCCGCGACGGGCCGCCCTGCTCGCCCGCGACGGCAGCGTGTTGGCGGAAAGCTCCACCGCGGACACGACGGGTGAGCAAGTTCCCGAAGCCACCCGCGCCTCGCCGTTGGGAGCGGCCGCGAACGCCATCCTCGGGGGCGTCGGGCCACTGCCGAGCGCGCGGCGCGATGCGCTCGAAGAACAGGGCGTGCCGCCGGATGCCACCGTCGGCCTCAGCGGCCTCGAGCTGGCGCTGGACGAACGGCTGCGTGGGACACCCGGCGGCGAGCTGCTGGCCGGCGATCGCATACTCGCAATCGCCAAGCCGCGCGAGGCAAGGGCGGTGCGCACGACCGTCTCCCCCTCGCTGCAGCGCACCGCGGTCAGCGCCCTCGGCGCCCAGCTGGGCGGGATCGTCGCGATCAAGCCTGCCAGCGGGCAGGTGCTCGCGGTCGCGGGCATCGGCCTGGACGGCCTGCAGCCACCGGGCTCGACCTTCAAGATGGTGACCGTCACGGGCGCGCTCACCGCGAAGATCGCCACGCCCAGCACGGTCTTCCCGTATGCCACGCACGCGACGCTCGACGGGGTCAAGCTGAACAACGCCAACGGCGAGGAATGCGGCGGCACACTGACGCTCGCGTTCGCCGTGTCCTGCAACTCCGTGTTCAGCCCGCTCGGCGTCAAGCTGGGTGCCGCGCGCTTGGTCAGTACCGCCGAACTGCTGGGGTTCAACCAGCCCACCGGAATCGCCGGGGCGCCGGCGAGCACGTTGCCGCCCGCCGGGCACATCCAAGGGGAACTGGACATCGGCTCGACCGCAATCGGACAGGGCCAGGTCCTCGCAACACCGCTGCAGATGGCCACCGTGGCGGCGACCGTGGCCGACACCGGGCGCAGGCCGAGCCCTACTTTTCTGCTGGACAGCCACGCTGCAGGCGCCCGCGCGATGAGCGCGTCTGTGGCGCGCACTGTGCGACGGATGATGATCGGGGTCGTGCGCTACGGAACCGGCACCTCCGCCGCGATCCCCGGGGTGACGGTCGCGGGCAAGACCGGTACCGCTGAACTAAAGAGCGCATGTCCGTCCTCGTCACAGACAGACGAATCCGAAGACCAGGAAGCAGAACAGCAGGAAGGGTGCGCCGGCTCAGAAAGCGACGCCAGCAATACCGACGCATGGTTCGCGGCGTTCGCGCCCGCTCTGCACCCAAGGATCGTCGTGTGTGTGCTGCTCGTCAAAGACGGCGCCGGCGGGGACACCGCCGCGCCCGTCGCACGTGAGGTTTTGGAAGCCGCGCTGCACTCGCAGGCCTAGCCTGCCCGGCTGCGCTCGCAGGCGAGCCGGCCCGCTCAGACGTCCAGCTCGGCCGACGCGTACTCGCGCAGGTTCAGCGGGTCGACGATCTTCAGCTCCAGCGGGCGGTTGTCGAGCGAGACGATCTGGATCTTGTAAAGCAGCAGTGCGCCCTGCGTCGGCGCATCGGCGACAATCGTCCCGGGCTCGGGGATCTGCCCGGCCGCGAGGATGACGCCACCGCGGTAGGCGAACTGGTTGGTCACCGGCGGCAGGATCGGCGCGTACACGTTTTCCTGCGTGTCGCTGATCGTGATGTTGGTCGTGGCCACGTGCGGCCTGGTGGTGTGGTTGTACACCTGCATGAACACCGCGAACCACTCTTGTCCCGGGCCAAGCTGGCGCTGCGCTGGCGTCAGCCCCTGCAAATAGGACACGTCTTCGGCGTTGTACGGGTTCAGCTCGCGCGAGAGCTGGACCTGGTAGACGAGCGGGCCGACGTCCAGATACGGGGCGTTGGCGCCCGACTCGCCGGCGTAGGTGCCAGTCGTGACCTTCGTGTGCGAATCCCCGCACGCACTGATGCCGAGCACCGCGACCGCGGCCACGACTGCGAGGGGGAGCTTGCGCAGACTGCTGAACATGCGCGCGGCAGTCTATCCGCCGGCGACTGTGACGCGCCTGCCACGTGCTTCGGTCCTACCTCCAGCGTGATCGGCCTCGAGGATCCCACGCAATCTACGCAGGGCTCGCTGGTTCTGACGCCGCAGCCAGGCGCGGGCGCCAAGGCTCTCCATCAGCCGGTCGGCGAACGTCGCCGGGAACGTCTCCTGGGTGAAGCGTACGCGCGTGGAGCCACCGGGGGCGGATGCCAGGTCGTAGACCCCGAGCGTGCGAATGCGGTTGTTCTTGCCGGTGCGACCGACCTCCACAATCCGGTGCGGGTGCTCGACCTGCTTGAACGTCACATCCGCCCAGCTGAAGCGACTCAACGGCGCCTTCACGCGAAAGCTGGCCCCCGCTCCCCTTCCCACCGAGTCGATTCGCGTCAAATGCCAGTCGACCAGGTAGTGGTCAGTGAACTCAGCGTGGTTGGCGATGTCCTTCAGGTAGGCGAATACCTGCTCGCGCGGTGCAGACACGACGGTGGACACGGTCAGCGGGTGCAAGACGAGCGCAAGTCTATGTGAGGCGCAACTGCCGTCGCTGCGCCCGGCAGACCGGGACCCGTGTGCGACCCGAGCACAGTGTCCAGCCGCGGGCTAAGCAGCGCGGGCGGTCAAGCGGACCGTTTGGCCGTGCTCGCTGTGGCGGACGATCTCGCTGGCAACCGGTGCCTCGCGACGCTGGGTGCGGCACAGCTCGCACACGAGCCGGTGCTGGCGCCCCGCGTACAGGTGGACCCACTCGCCGATCAGCGGGGTACGTCCGCAGTCCGCGCAGTGGTCTCGGTCGGCCGTCAGCGCTCCCAGCCCGCGCGTCAGCAGCACGCGCTCGAGCTGCTCGACGTGAGTGGATGGCGAGGGCATGGAACCAGGTTTCGTCGCTCCCGGGCACGCTCCTGCCCCTGAAACGACGCGCCCAGGCCCCGGTTTATGGGAGCGTTCGCGCGGGTAGCCCGAGAAGACAGACGCGTGGGCATAGCCACCGCCAGTATGCGGTTATTTGGAATCATGTGGTGACTTGACAGGCTTGTTATCATCGCCACAAGTTCCCCCGAGAGCACCTTCCGGGCGGCGACAGAGAGGGAGGAGCACGTAATGGACGCACTTATTTCTGGCACCTTTGTCGGGGCCGGCTCGTTTCGCTGTGCCCGCTGTGGCTACACCCTGACCCTCGCCGGCTCCGATCGCCTGACCGACTGTCCGGGCTGCGGCGGCCACGACTTCGTGCGCGCGTCGCTGTTCAGCACCGAGCGGATCGCTCCCGGCGCCGACGATGACTACAGCGAACCCAGCTCGCCGTTGGTGGAGCCGGCTGAGGCCGGCCGCGACGCGCTCGTGGCGAGAATGAGAGCGCAAATCGAGCAGCCCGGCGAGTACCTCTGCTACGAGGAGAACGGCGAGCAGCGCACGGTCGCGCTCACGCGCGAGTGGACCCGCATCGGGCGCAGCCTGGCCGCAGACGTGCGCTTTGACGATCCGACCGTCTCGCGGCGGCACGCGCTGATCGTGCGCCAGCCCGATGGCGTGCGTCTGCTCGACGACCGCAGTCTCAACGGCGTGTTCGTCAACGGCGCGCGCGTGGACGGCAAGGCTCTGCGCGACGGCGATGAGATCATCGTCGGGCGCTACCGGCTGGCGTTCGTGAGCATGCCCAAAGACGCCCACACCGTGCGCTCCGGGGCGCCCGAGACGCTCAGCACGAGCGGCTGACAGCCGGCCGGCGAGCGCTCTCGCCCACCACCGCGCACAGCACTCTGTCGCGGCGTAGTATCGCGCCGACGATGACGCATACCATCGCCGTGCTCTCGCAGAAGGGCGGAACCGGCAAGACGACCGCCGTGCGAACCCTCGCCGACGTCCTGCGTCGCAGCGGCGTGCGCACGCTCGCGATCGATCTCGACCCGCAGGGAAACCTGTCCGACTACTTCGACCTGCCGACCGACGTCGAGCCGACCGTCGCCGATTTGCTTTCGGGCCGCTGCGCGGCCGCGGCGGCGATCCACCAGGACATGATTCCCGCCAACCTCAGCCTCGCCGAGGCGGAGCTGATGCTGGGCGGCAAGATGGGTCGCGAGCTGACGCTCAGGCGCGCGCTGAGCGAGTCCGACGAGGACTACGAGGTGATCCTGATCGACTGCCCGCCGTCGCTGGGGCTGTTGACGATCAACGGGCTCGTGGCCGCCGACAGCGCACTGATCACCGCCGAGGCGCAGTACTTCGCGCTGCAGGGTGTCGAGCAGGCGATGGAGGTCGTCGAGCTAGCGCGCGACAGCCTCAACCCCGGGCTGTCGGTGCTGGGCGTGCTGCTCAACCTCGCGGACATGCGCACCGTGCACTCGCGCGAGGCGCTGGCGTCGCTGAAGGAGCGCTTCGGCGATCAGGTGTTCGACACGGTCATCCGCGCGTCGATCGCCTACGCGGAGTCAGCCGAGCGGGCGCGCTCGATTCTCGACCACCGACCAGACCTGGGCGCAGATTATCTGGCGTTGACCACCGAGCTGTTGCGCCGCCTGGAGGGCCTGGACGGAGCCGGCGAGCGTGTCGCCCAGCTCGCTCAGAGCGCGGCCACGTAGGCGCCCTGCGGCTCGAACGACACGCGCAGCACACTCGCCCAGCCGTCGATCTCCGCCGCCAGCGCCTCCGCCACGGCGCCGGTCTGCTCGTAGAAGCACCACACCAGTACGGTCGGCCCGGCGCCGGAGATGGTCGCGCCCAGTGCTCCCAGCTCGCGGGCGCGCTCGGCCAGCTCGAACGAACGCGGGAACAGACTCGAGCGCTGGCGCTGGTGCAGGCGATCGGCCAGCCCGCGCGCGAGCAGATCCCAGTCGCCCTTGGCCAGGCCGAGCGACAGCAGCGCGGCGTGGGCCACGTTGAACACGGCGTCGCCGATCGGCACCTGCTCAGCCAGCGCCGCGCGGGCCGCACGCGTGCGCACCGCCTGCTCGGGCACGACCGCGAGCGCCTCCAGCCCCGTGGGCGGCTCAAAGCGCGCCGTCTGACCGTCGGCGACCACCACGAACCCGCCGTGCAGCGCGGCGGCGACGTTGTCGGGGTGACCCTCGATCTCGCTCGCCAGCTCCTGCAGGTCGGCGTCCAGCTCGAACAGATGGTCGGCGGCCATCAGACCGGCGACGATCGCCGCGGCGCTCGACCCCAGACCACCGCACAGCGGTATCTCCGAGCTGATCCTGAATGTGAACCCGTCCGCCGGGTGCAGCCGCTCGAACGCGCGCACGCATAGGTTCTCGCGCCCGCGAGCGACCGGCAGATCGGTCTCCACGGCGAACTCGCCGGTCTCCTCCACCTCCAGCTCGAGCGCCAGCGAGACGGCCGCCGCCATGCAGTCGAACCCGGGGCCGAGGTTGGCCGAAGACGCGGGCACGTGCACGACGCGCCTACGGATCACCCAGCACCGCTTCCTCGATCGGCCCGATCTCGACCGGACAGGAGATCACCTTGCCGTCGTTGTTGGCGATCGCCGTCTCCGGGTCCTTCAGGCCGCGGCCGGTGAGCACGCACACGATCTGCTCGGCGCCGTCGGCGCCGTACTTCAACAAGCCCGCCACTGACGCAGCCGAGGCGGGCTCGCAGAACATGCCTTCGCGGGATGCCAGCAGGCGGTAGGCGTGCAGGATCTCCTCGTCGGTGACTACGCGGATCGCACCGCGCGAGTCGGTCGCGGCGGCCATCGCGTCCTCCCAGCGCACAGGGTTGCCGATCCTGATCGCGCTGGCGACCGTTTCGGGGTGCTCGATCACCTTTCCCTCGACCAGCGGCGCCGCGCCCTGCGCCTGAAAGCCGAACAGTTTCGGCGCCGCGCCCATCTCGCGAAAGCCGCGCCAGTAGGAAGTGATGTTGCCGGCGTTGCCGACCGGGATGCACAACGCGTCAAGACCCCCGTCGAGCGCCTCGTGGATCTCGAACGCCGCCGTCTTCTGGCCTTCGATGCGGAACTCGTTGACTGAGTTGACGAGCACGATCGGATTGGTCGCGGTCAGCTCGCGCACCATCGTCAGAGCCTGGTCGAAGTTCCCGCTCAACGAGATCACGCGCGCACCGTGGACGAGCGTCTGCGCGAGCTTGCCCTGCGCGATCTTGCCGTCGGGGACGATCACCGCACACGTCACGCCCGCGCGCGCGGCGTAAGCCGCGGCGCTCGCGGCGGTGTTGCCGGTCGAGGCGCAGATCACCGCCTTTGCGCCTTCGCGTACAGCCGCCGACACCGCGCAAGTCATGCCACGGTCCTTGAACGAGCCGGTCGGGTTGGCGCCCTCGAGCTTCAGGCGCACCGTCGCGCCGACGATCTGTGAGAGCACCGGCGCGCGCAGCAGCGGCGTCGAGCCCTCCTGCAAGCTGACCAGTTTGTCGCCCGGCTCGAATGGCAGGCGCTCGTGGTAGCGCTCGATCAGCGGCACGTGCGTGCCCGAGAACGCCGCCCCTTCGACCGTCGGCAGCGGTACGCGCTCCTCGCTCATACAAACTCCTCTTCGATCACCCTGATGGCACGCGGAGGCGAGCGCACGAAGTCGAACTCGGCAACCCGCTCGACGGCGGCGCGCAGGCGCGACTCGAGCACCGGGTGGGTCACCATCACCAGCCGTGCGTGCTCGTGCAGGCCGCGCTGGACGACCGACTTGATCGAGACCTCGTACTCGCCGAGGACGCGGGTGACGTTGGCGAGCACGCCGGGAACGTCGGCGACGTCCAGATGCAGGTAAAACGCGCTCTCGACGTCGGCCACCAGCTCGAGCGCCAACGGCGGCGCCGGCGGTCGCGCGCCGCCTGTCATCACGCTGACCACATCGCCGAGCACGGCGCTGGCCGTCTCGCGGCCGCCCGCGCCGGGGCCCGACAGGGTTATCTCGGTGATCGTCTCAGACTCCACGGTCACCGCGTTGAACGGCCCCGACAGGCTCGCCAGCGGATGCCCCGAGTACAGGAACGTCGGGTGCACGTGTACTGAAAGCCCTCCCTGGCGGCGCTCGGCGGTACCCACCAGCTTCAGGCCCAAGCCCAGCTCACGCGCGTACTCGAGGTCGTCGCTGTGCAGGTGCTCGATGCCCTCGTAGCGGACGTCGTCGAGATGCACCGGCGTGCCGAACGCCAGGCGAGCGAGAATCGCCATCTTGGCGGCCGCGTCGCGGCCGCTGACGTCGTCGCTGGGATCAGCCTCCGCGTAGCCGGCGCGCTGAGCCTCCGCAAGCGCCTCGGCGTAGCTGGCTCCCGCGGTCATCTCGGTCAGGATGAAATTGGTCGTGCCGTTGACGATCCCGTGGATGCGCTGGATCGGCGTTGCCGACAACGACTCCTCGAGCACGCGCACGACAGGCACGGCACCGGCCACAGCGGCCTCGAAGCGCAGCCTGACGTCGTACTCGCGCGCGGTCTCGAACAGCTCCTCGCCGTGTTGGGAGAGCAATTGCTTGTTGGCGCTGACCACGTCCTTGCCGGCGCGCATAGCTCTCAACAGATATTCGCGCGCGGGTTCGAGCCCACCCATCACCTCGACCAGCAGATCCGATCGCGACAGAATCTCCTCGAAATCGCCCTGCGAGCGCGTCAGCACGCCACTGATCACCGGTCGCCGACCGTTGAAGCGCTCGATCTCGGCGGCCCGCTCGCTCAGCAGCTCGGCGAACGCCGACCCGACGGTGCCGTGCCCGAGCAGCCCGACCTGGAACGGCGGGCTGTGCTCACCGTCTGTGCTCTGTGCGTCAGCGGACATCGCGGGCGGTCAAATCCTCAAAGCTCTCGCGCCTGACGACCACGCGCGCGTCCCCGTCGCGGCAGAAGATCACCGGCGGACGCGGTACGCCGTTGTAGTTGCTGGCCATCGCGTGCCCATACGCACCCGTAGCCGGCGTGACGATCACGTCGCCCGGCTTGGGGTCATCGAGCAGCGCCTCGCGCACAATCACGTCGCCGGACTCGCAGTGCTTGCCCGCGAGCACGCACGTGGTCGCTCCGTCCAGGCGGTCGGCGACGTGCGCCTCGTATGTCGCGCCGTAGAGCATCGGGCGCAGATTGTCAGACATACCCCCGTCGACGGCCACCCAGCGCGAGACGTTCTGCTTGACGCTCTGGACCGTGTAGAGAGTCACGCCGGCGTTGGCGCAGAGTGATCTTCCCGGCTCGATCATCAGGCGCGCGTCCGCCAGGCCGTGGTCGTGAGCGCCGCGTACGATCGTCCCCACATAGTCCTCGATCGACGGCGGTGCCTGCTGGCGCTCGGTGTACTGCACGCCCAGCCCGCCGCCGAGGTCCCACACCGGAAACTCGCCGAGTTTGCTCAGCTGCGCGATCTCACGCCGGAACGGCTCCAACTCGAGCAGCTGCGAGCCGATGTGCGCGTGCAGGCCCTGCAGCGACAGCCCGGCGGCGGCGCGTATGCGCGCGATCGCCTCGCTCGCGTCGGCCATCGCGAAGCCGAACTTGGAGTCGGCCTGGCCGGTGGAGATCTTCTCGTGCGTGTCCCCACGCACATCCGGCGTGACCCGCAGCAGCACCGGCTGCCCGTTGCCACGATCGACCACGTCGCCCTCTCCCGCCAGCTCGCGCAGGCGCTCGATCTCGTCGAAGTTGTCGATCACGATCGCGCCGACGCGGTGGCGCAGCGCCATGCGCAGCTCGGCCTCGGACTTGGCGTTGCCGTGAAGCACCAGCCGATCGGGCGTGAAGCCCGCTGCCAGCGCCAGGTGCATCTCGCCACCGGTGGCCACGTCGCACCACAGCCCCTCGCCGGCGAACAGCTCCAGCACGGCCGTGCACGGGAACGCCTTGGACGCGAACACCACGTGGAAGTCGCTGTGGCCCGCGTCGCGACCCGCACGCAAGAACGCCCGTGCGCGCGTGCGCAGATCCTCCTCGGCGACTACGTACGCCGGCGTGCCGAACTCTCGCGCCAGCTCGATCGTGTCGCAGCCACCCACCTCCAGGCGCCCGTGCTCGTTGACGGCGCTACCCAGCGGGAACACGGAAGACAGGGATGTGTCGATCGCCATGTCGGTGATTATCGCTTGCCGCCTGGGGCCCTCGTCGGACGGTCCGTGTCAGGCGGTCGTGACACGCAGCGCAGCGACCCCGCCGCGACGCACGATCAGCGCCAGCCACAGCAGCCCAACCGCGACCAGCAGCAAGCTCTCCAGCTGCGGACCGGTCAGGCCCGCCACCACAGCTTCGTTGCGACGGATGAACTCGACGAGGAAGCGCTCGAGCCCACTCCCAATGAGGTACAGCGCGAACACAACGCCGGGGCGCACGCGGTCGCGCAGCTGCCACAGCGCATAGGCGAGCAGGCACATGACGACCGTCTCGTAGATCGGCGTCGGATGCACGCGCACACCCGGCGGCGTTGGAACAGTGCCGTGCGGATAGCCCATCGCCCACGGCAGGCCCGAGCGGATGCCGTAGTCGCCGTCGCCGGAGACCTGGCAGCCGATGCGCCCGATCGCATAGCCGAGTGCCAGCGCCGTCGCGCACATGTCGAGCATCCTCAGTTCCAGCACATTGCGCCAGCGCATCCAGCCGATCACCGCCAGCGCGCCGCCGATCGCGCCGCCGTACCAGACCAGCCCCGAGCCCGAGAAGATGCTCCCCAGCAGGTTGTGCTGGACTTGGCCGTAGTTCTCGATCAGGTAGTAGACGCGTGCTCCGACCACGCCGCCGAGCAGCGCCGCGAACACGATCTCGTACGCCCAGTCGACCGGCTTGCCGAGCTCGCGCAGGCGGCGCGCCACAACCGCGCCGCAAGCCAGGAAGCCCAGCGCGAACATGACGCCGAACGTCTTGATCGAGATGCCCAGGACGTGGATTTCGGGCTTCATGGGCTCAGCACGCGCGGCATCGTATTCGCGGCGCACTTTAGGGCACCGCAATGTGCGTCTGCGACAATCACACACATGGCGAGAACCCGCCCCAGCTTCGGCAAGGACACGGGCCTGCAGGCGCGGATGCTGCTGACGATGTTCCTGCTGGGACTCGTGTATGTGGTGTTCGTCGGCGTGCTGTTCGCCGCCGGCGCCGGCGGCGGTGTGATTGTGATCGTGGCGGTGGGACTGCTGTTGCTGCAGCTGTTCGGCTCGGACAAGATCGCGATGGCCACGATGGGCGTCAAGGAGGTCTCGCCGGCCGACGAGCCCGAGCTGCATGGCATCGTCGAGCGGCTGTGCGTTCAGGCCGACCTGCCCAAGCCGCGAGTGTGTGTGATGGAGACCTCGATGCCCAACGCGTTCGCGATGGGCCGCACGCGCAAGTCCACGACCGTGTGCGCCACCAGAGGCATCCTCGACCTGCTGTCCGCGGCTGAGCTGGAAGGCGTGATGGCACACGAGCTGACCCACGTGATCAACCGTGACGTGATGGTGATGACGCTCGCGAGCTTCTTCGCGACGCTCGCGTCGATGATCCTGCAGTTCTCGTTCTTCTTTGGCGGCGGCTTCGGCAACCGCGAAGAAGATCAGGCGCTGGAGTACGTGGTGCTCGTCTCGGTGTTCGTCTATGCCGTGTCGTTCCTACTGCTGCGCGCGCTCTCGCGCTACCGCGAGTTTGCCGCCGACCGCGGCGCGGCGGTGCTGACGGGGCGTCCGAGTGCGCTGGCCTCGGCGCTGCTGAAGATCAGCGGCACGATCGAGCGCGTGCCCAGCCAGGACCTGCGCGCGGCCGAAGGAATGAGCGCGTTCTTCATCATTCCCGCCCGCACGAAGAAGTCACTGATGAACATCTTCGCCGACCACCCGCCGCTCGAGCAGCGGCTGGCGGCGCTGGAGCGGCTGGAGGCCCAGCTCCAGAGCGCAGCCTGACCGTGGGTCTGCGCGACATCCTCACAGGACGCCACCAGGTCAAGGGCCCGGCGCCCGATCGCCTGTTTGCGATCTCCACCGCCTACATCACGCTGCAGGCCGAGCACCAGATCGAGCCGGTGGGCACCGCCGCGATCGTCTTTCAGGCGCTCGCCACCGCCGAGTTCGAAGCGACGCTGCGTGAAATGGAGGAAGTGGTGCAGGCCACCGGCAGCGAGAGCGCCACGAAAGTCTCAACCGAGGACGACAGCTACGGCTATCGCTGGATGGTGTTGCGCAACCCCGACGGCGCGCCCAGCGTGGAAGACCTGGCCGTCGGCATCAACGCCGTGTCGAGCTCGATCGAGACGGCCGGCCACGGTGAGCGATTGTTGTGCGCGGTGTTCGCGTTCGTCGACGCCAGCAAACGTCAGGTCTACTTCATCTACAACTACAAGCGCGGCTTCTGGTATCCGTTCGTGCCCGACCCGGCGCAGCCGCAGCAGCGCATGACCGAGCGAGAGCTGCAGATCAAGGCTCAGATGGCCACGGAAATGCCGATCGAGCCTGAGATCGAGCGCTGGTTCCCGCTGTGGGGCATCCCGATCTAGACGCTCGCGCGCGCCTATCCGGGAGCGCGCATCCGGATCGCCTCGCCGCCGGGCTTCTGCGGTGAGATCTCGCCGAAGTCGTGCCTGGCAAACAGCGCGTGCGCGTGGGTGTTTTCGGGAGCGACCAGCGCGAACACGTGCGGCAGCCTGCCGCCATAGGTGCCGCCGATCTGCTCCAGCGCTCCTGCCAGCAGCGCATCGCTGGGACGCGAGCCGTCGGCCAGCACGTGGCCGCGAAAGCGCCGGTCGATGCCGATCATGTTGATGTAGGGAATCCCCCGCATCGGCGCTGAGCGCGGCGGCAACAGCAGTGTGCGCGCGAGGAAGCTGCACACGCCCACCAGAGCGCCGCCGGCGTCCTCCAAGACGACAAGCGTCTGCGGGATCGCCTCGCCTCGCGCCAGACGGGCGGCGACGCGGTCGACGTGCCCTTCCCAGCGATCTGCTCCCGCTGCGCACGAGAAGCGTCGCAGCGGTGTGTAGGCCGTCGGGGTCTCGATCACTCGCGCCGGCCTCAGAGGCTCGGCGAGGTCAGCCATTCACGCCGGCGGACGCGCACGGCCGGCCGTCAGCCGCACGCTCCTCAGCTCGGCTGCGGCCTCGATCTCGCGCAGCTGCACAACCTGTGCGTCGGTCAGCCGGATCGCCGTGTTCGGCTCGGCTTCCATGCGCTCCGGCGTGGCCTGCCCCAGCTCGATCACCGCCGGATGCGTCCGCCCGCCCGCCAGCCGCTGCGCGCGCCGCACGATGCGTTCGCGCAGCCCACCGGTTGCGGCCACGTCGGTCTCCTGCTCGGATCCCACGATCCTGTGCGTGTCGGTGTCAGTGCTGGTCATGCTCCGGTAATCGGCCGCCGGTCGGCCCATTTGAGGCCGATGCTAGTCGGGGATCAGGCCTTCGCCGGTGAAGTCCCGGCCGGCCTCAGCGAAGCTGATGTCGGCCGGGGGAAGGATCACGTCGGAGCCCTCCAGGTCGTCGTCGGCGAGCGGCGTGCCGTGGCTGCGCACATAGTCCAACAGCGCGGCAAACGCATCGGCGAAGCCGTCCTCGACGCCGCCCTCGACGAGCGCGATGACGTCGTTCTCCAGCTCGTTGAGGCTCCCCGACTCCTCGTCGGCGAGCCGGTACTGGCGCTCGCCTGAGACACGGACGATCATGCCGCGCCGCTTTCCTCGGCGGACGGCGCCTCCTGAGAGGCCTCGATCTGCGGCGTCGGCTCGGCGCCGCTGTCCAGCTCGCTCTTCATCTTCGCCAGCTCGTCGTCGACCGCCGGCTGGCTGGAGAGCTGCTTGAGCTGGCGGTCGATGTCGTCTTCGCCGGAGCCCAGTTGGGTGACGTCGTCGAATGTGCCCGCAGCCTCTAGCTCGGATACCGCGTCGGCGCGAGCGCGCATGTTCTCCGTCTTGTCGACCGCGCGCTGCATCGCAAGCCCCACATCGGCCATCTGCTCGCCGACGCCTGTCGCGGCCTCGGAGATGCGCACCTGGGCCTCCGCAGCCGAATACTGGGCCTTGATGACCTCCTTCTTGGTGCGGAAGGATTCGATCTTGGCGCGCAGTTTCTGCTCAGAGTCGGTCAGCTTCTGCTGCTGATCCTCGAGTTCGGCGACCTGCGTGTCGAGCGATTGCAGCTCGGTCTGGGCGACGTTCTTGCGCTCCAACGCCACACGCGCGAGGTCTTCGTGGCCGGAGGACAGTGCTTGACGGGCCTGCGTGTCGAGCTTGACGACGCTCTTCTGCAGCGTGCTCTCCTGCATCTGCAGACGCTTCTTGGCCGTGACCACGTCGGCGATGCCCTTCTTGACGTTCTGAAGCTGTTCGACCTGCTTCTGGTAGCTGTAGTCGAGGGTCTCAGCGGGATCTTCGGCGCGATCCAGAAGTTTGGAGACCTTCGCCTTCACGACGGTTGACATGCGCCCGGTCAAGCCGGCCATCTGACCCTCCTATTGATGTTGCAAGACGCGACCGGCGTACGCTCGGCCAACCCATCTAGCGTAGCCGACCTGCAGCTCTCAGAGTCCGAGGGGGTGGCGGACCTTGAAGCCACCGTTGTTCTGGCGCAGCGGACGCCAGCGCGGTCCCTGTTGGTCGGTCGGGTCGTCGGCGGCGCTGGTGTCCAAGCGCAGGCCTGCGACGGTCATGTAGGCGTGGCCGGGGTTGGAGAAGATCGTCACCCAGCGACCGAGGCCGTGCGAGCCCCACACCATGAATTCTGAGGAGTCCGCGGGCGTGCTCAGCAGGCTGCCGCCGTGCAGGGCAAACGACACGGTGCCCGAGCAGTCGTATCCGGGTGAGGCGAACGAAGCGTGGCCACCGCCGTATATGTAGGGCAGCCCGACCAGCTGGTTGCCAGCCCAGACCACGTTCTGCACGGCGGCCGGTACCGACATCGGCGCGGCCGCAAGCCCATTGACGTAGCGCGCCAGTGTGCCCGGAACGAGCAGCTGGGGCTTGCCTTCGACATTCGCCGCAGCGGTCGCGCCGCCCGTCGGGCTGGCCTGTCCTGCGGGCGCCGGCGGCGTGTAGGGGATGACTTCGCCACTGGCGGTCTTCACGTACACGGGGCCCTTGTAGGCGAGGTTGCTGCGCTTGGCGGTCACCGGCGAGGTGTGGATCGGCGCCGCGGGCGTCGAGGCCGGGGCCGGGGCCGTGGTTCCAGCAGCGGCGCCTCCCGGGCCTCTGGTCGCCAACGCATCGCAAGCGCCGGCTGCCGCGATCGTCAGGCTGCACAGAATCGCGCTGCAGGTACGAACCAACACAAATACAACCTCTTTCGTCGGCCTGCGGGGTTAGCTGACGGGCTAGCGCTGAAAGAGCCTGCGCTTCTCGCGGTCCTACCGCGAGATTCGCCCCAACAACTTGGGTCCCCCGTTCCCTGGCTCCTAGCCAAGGACTCGGCGTTCGATGCGGCACGCTAGCAGAGTGCAATGACGGTTGCGCGGATTGCATGGTTTTTCACGCTTTCTTCCCGCAAATGCCACACTTTTTAGGTTTGCGAGGGCTCTCGTCCCCCACACCGTGATGGCGTGGCAGGGGGTTCGAGCGGCCACGTCGCGGCGGACGTGGAGGTGGGCTCAAGCTCCGGCACGCCCGGTAGTGTGCGGCCCATGCGCGCGCCCGTCTCGCAGCGTCCGTTGCTAGCCGCGCTCGCGCTCGCGTCGATCGCGCTCGGCGGCTGCGGCAAGTCCGGCCAGCAGACCCATGGCGGCGGTCCCACGCCCAAGCTCGACCCGGTCGCCGCGCAGGGCGCGGTCAGCTTGGCCACGCGCAACACAACCCGCCTGGGCGGCACCGACGCGGTCGGCGATGCGGCCGCGGTCGCGCGCGCGGTGTATCCGGGTCTGACGCCCACCACGCGGCCAACCGTCGTGACGCTCGTCGACACGAATGCCTGGCTACCCGCGCTCGCGGCCTCGGTACTCGCGAGTGCTCCCACCAGAGCGCCGATCCTCTACAGCGAAGGCAACACGCTGCCAGCGCTCAGCGCCCAGACCCTGCAGGCCATGCGCCCGTTGGGAGCGCCGACGCTCGGCGGGGCGCAGGTGATCGCGATCGGCTCCGCCACGCCGGCGCCGGAGGGGTATCGAACGCATCCGCTGCAGACCGGCGAACCGGCGGCCACGGCGAGCGCGATCGAGCAACTGCTGGCCAGGCTGAGCGGCGCCACACCGCACCAGACGATCGTGCTCGCCACCAACGCGCCGCCCACGCTGGCGATGCCCGCCGCCGCGCTCGCTGCTGAGAGCGGCGCGCCGATCCTGTTCGTGACCCCCACACACGTGCCCGCCGCCACCGCGGCCGCGCTGAGCAGAATGCACAAACCGTCGATCTACGTGATTGACTCCTCCTCGATCAGCCGCCAGGCGCTGGACCAGCTCCACCACTACGGCCCGATCACCTCGATCACCGACGGCGGCACCTCGGCGAGCGGCGAAGCGGCCGTGTCCAACGCGATCGAGGTTGCGCGCTTCACCAGCGACGACTTCGGCTGGGGCGTCAAAGAACCCGGTCACGGCCTCGTGTTCGTCAACACCACACGACCGCTCGACGCCCCCGCCGCGGCACCGCTGTCGGCGACCGGCGACTATGGCCCGCTGCTGCTGCTCACCAGTCCCAACCAGGTCCCACCCGCGCTTGCCACCTACCTGTCGGACATCCAGCCCGCATACACCAGCGCCCCCCAGTTTCAGCCCGTTCACGGCGTCTACAATCACGGCTGGCTGATCGGCGACGAACAGGCGATCACCGCCGCAACCCAGGCACAGATCGACACGATGCTCGAGATCAGCCCACGCCCACAGAGCGCCGAAGAACCGGCCGTCTCGCCGATCGAATAGCCATCCAGCCGGAGCCGATTTCTTGAGTCAAGCAGAGGACCCCCGCCTTACGAGCAAGGCGCACGCCGATGAGGTGAGCGTCGCTGACGTACGCCAGCTGATGGGTGCCTCCACCCCGCATTTTGCGCTGCAACTGCGCAACCGCATCGTCAACCTGATCGCCGGACTCCCGCCCGAGCACCCCGCGCGCGTGGAAGGCGAGCGGGAGATCGCCCGCCTGCAGCAACTGGGCTTCGACGGCGAGACACGCGGCGAGGGCGCCGCCGAGGGTGAGCGCCCGTTGCCATCGCTCAGCCTCGCCGACGCTGTCCCCGGCGAACCCTAAACGGCATTCAGCGCGCCTGCGACACGCGCTCGCGACGCGCGTCCTCGAAGCGTGCACGCAGCAGTTTGAACAGCAACGTGAACAGCGCCCCGGCAATCAGCAGCAGCGGAATGTTCAGCCAGCGCGGGACGTGGACGAACGCCGCGATCGCCAGCAGCGTGCCCGTATAGAGCGCGATCGTCGGCAACAGCGCCAGCATCAGGGTGTGCGAGCGATAGCCACTGCTGTGCTCGCGCCAGGTCACCTCGATCGTCCCCAGCAGCACCGCCACCACGCCCCCGACCAAAGCAGCCGCGCCTGGTCCCGTCAGATGACCCGGGCCGGTCACGCGCACCCCTCGCGCCAGCCCGACGGCCACGCCGATCGCGCCGATCAGGATCAGCAGCTCCGACAGCGGCCACGGATGCCACGGCGCCGGCGGGCGCTCGCCATACGACTGCAGCTCACCCAATCTCCCGGGGTCGCGGCGCGCACCGCGCGCCGCCGGGCGACTCGGTGACGGCTGAGGCTTGGGCTTGGGTTGCTCGGCGCCGGACGCCCGCCCCGTCGAAGGCTGCGATCGGCGCTTGCGCGAGCGCCCACGCCGGCCGGTGTTGCGCTTGGCCACGAGCGCGCGCTCAGAGGTCCGGCCGCTGTTCGCTGCGCCGCATTGGCGTCGATCGTAGCGCCTATCCTCCGTGGCATGGCAACGCTCCCCGCCGCCGAGGTCGCCGTCCGCGAGGGCATTCCCGACAGCGCGCTGGCGGGCCCGTTCGCGGTCGGCGAGTACGCCGCGGCGCTGCGCACCAAGCTGCGCTCGTTCGCGCGCGTGCAGCTGATGGGAGAGCTGGTCAACCTGCGCCCATCGCGGGCGCGCGTGTACTTCGAGCTGCGCGACGCGGCCGGCGCGATCCAGTGCGCCGTCTGGCGAGCGGACTGGGAGACGATCCTCGCCGGCGCCGGCGCGCCAAGCGAGGGCATGCAGGTGGTCGTAGCCGGCGGCTGTGACTACTACCCCGGCAGCGCCACCTCTTCTCCGAGCTTCTCGTTCGCCGTCAGCGATCTGCGTGTTGCGGGTGAGGGCGACCTGCTGGCGCGGATCGAGCGCCTGCGCAAGCAGCTGGACGCCGAGGGGCTGCTGGCCAAGCAGAAGCAGCTGCCAAGACCAACGTTGCCACGCTCGATCGGCGTGGTCACCGGCGAGGGCGGCAAGGCGCGCGACGACGTGCTCGCGGCGCTCGCGCGGCGCGGCTGGGCCGGCAGGCTGGTGTGGGCGTTCGCGCCCGTGCAGGACCGCCACGCGGCGCCCGCGATCGCCCGTGCGCTGAGCGACCTCGCCGCGGTCGCCGACGTCGACGTCGCGATCGTCGCGCGCGGCGGCGGATCGCTCACGGATCTGCTGTGCTTCTGCGATGAGACCCTGTGCCGCACGGTCGCCCTGCTGGGCGTTCCGGTGATCGCGTCGGTCGGACACCACACCGATCGCACCCTGCTCGACGACGTCGCCGCGGTCAGTTGCTCGACCCCCACGCACGCCGCCGAGGCGGCCGTGCTCGTGGACTGCACACACGCACGCGCCACCCAGGCCGCCGCCGCCACCCGCCTGCGCGCGCACGCCACGCGTGCTGTGCTCTCACGCGCGCGTACGCTGGCGACTCTCTCGCGCGCACCCGCCGCGCACCTGGACCGCCAGCGTGAACGGCTGCACCAGCAGCTGCGCGAGATCCGTGCCGGCTCGCGCCGGCGCGTCGGCTTCGAGCGCCAGTTGACCGCTCGCCGAGCGCTGGTGCTGGAGCGCAAGGTCTCCTCCTCGCTGATCGACTGCCGCGAGCGCCGCCCCCGCGAGCTGGAGCGCCTGGCGCTCGCGCTCGCCGGCCACGACCCGCAGCGAACGCTCGAGCGCGGCTACGTGCTTGCGCAGTCCACAGACGGCGAGCCGATCGTGAGCGCAACCGCGGCGCGCGCGGCAGGCGAGCTGCGGCTGCGGTTCGCCGACGGCGCGCTGCCCGCCCGGGTGCTGGAGCCGTGAGTACCCAGCCCGAGCAGGTTGGCGGCGGCACTCAGCCCCAACCGACCTACGAGGCCGCCTCTGCGCGCGTGGAGGAGATCATCCGCCGGCTTGACTCCGGCGAGGCCAGCCTCGATGAGACGCTTGCGCTCGTCAGCGAGGGAAAGTCGCTGATCGAAGCGTGCGCCAGCCAGCTCGCGGCGGTCGGTGACGCGCTCGAGGAGCTGCGCCTGGATGAGCTCGTCAGCCGCCTGGAGAGCGAGGCACGCACGTGAGTACGTGGGAGGCGCTCGCCGGGCTCGAGTTGACGATCGACGGCTACACGCTTGACGGACTGCAGGCGAGCGTGTCCAGCGACTTCGAGCGCAAGACGACGCTGATCCGGCTGCGCGGTGAGGGGCAGGAGGGCGTTGGCGAGGACGTCATCTACGACGCCGTCGACCACGAAGTGCTCCAGCGCGCCGGCGCGACGCTGCCGCTGGCCGGCCACTTCACGCTCGCCTCCTTCTGTGAGCACCTAGCGGGCCTCTCGCTGTTCGAGCAGCCCCCGCAGCGGGAGGTCTCTCAGCTCTACCGCACGTGGGCATACGAGTCTGCGGCGCTCGACCTCGCGCTGCGCCAAGCCGGCACGACGCTGCACGCCGCGCTCGCGCGCGAGCCGCGTCCGGTGCACTTCGTGGTCTCCCTGCGCCTGGGCGAGCCGCCGAGCATCGAGCCGTTGCGCCGGCGCCTCGATCCCTACCCGGGCCTGCACTTCAAGCTCGACCCGACCAGCTCATGGGACGACGCGTTGATCGCCGAACTGGTGGCCACCGGTGCCGTCGAGTCGGTCGACTTCAAGGGCTACTACTCCGGGTCGATCGTCGACCAGCCGGCCGATCCGGACCTCTACCGCCGCGTGGCGGAGGCCTTTCCCAACGCGTGGATCGAGGACCCAGCGCTCACCGAGGAGACCGACGCCGTGCTCGCCGCCGATCGCGAGCGCTTCTCCTGGGATGCCACGATCCACTCGATCGCCGATATCCAGGCCCTGCCCTACCCGCCGCGCATGGTCAACATCAAGCCCTCTCGTCTGGGCGGCCTGCGCAGCCTGCTGGACACCTATGACTACTGCGCGCAGCACGGGATCGGCAACTACGGCGGCGGCCAGTTCGAGTTGGGCGTCGGCCGAGGCCAGAACCAGTACCTCGCCTCGCTGTTTCACCCCGACACCGCCAACGACGTCGCGCCCGTCGGCTTCAACCTGCCCAACCCCCCCGCCGGCCTGCCGAGTAGCCCGCTGGCGCCCACGCCGGGCGAGACCGGCTTTCGCTGGGGCTGAGCCGCCGCCTGCGCAACTTCCGTGGCGGCGCTCGGGTTGGCAATGCATAGCCGCTAACCTCGGAGCCCGCGACCAGGCGTACGCGCCGGTCAGCGGTCGGAGGGTGGTTCTGTGCGAAGGAGGATCCACGTCTTGACGAGCCCAGGCGCCCGTACGTCACAAAGCTTGGCTGCCGCGACGACACTCGCCGCGCTGCTGTGCGCGCTCGTCCATCTGCCGGCGGCGCTCGCCGCCGGCGCGGGCGGTGTCTCACCCACGAACGCAACCGCCAAGTCGCCCTCCGCCCACCTGACCAGCATCCGCATCACCCGCGTCGGCTGCACGCCCGCGCCCAGGTGCAGTGGCAATCCGCGTCAGGTCTCCACGCACGGCACCTTGCTGCTCACCGGCATCGGGCTGAAAACCGGCATGGTGGTGGGCTTTCCCAAGTCTCCCGGCGCGAGCGTCGGGCGCAGCTCGCCGAGCGCGCGCCTGCACCACAGCGCCGCCGGCTTGCTGGCGACGGTCCCCCGCGCCGCGCACTCGGGGCGCATCAAGATCCTGCTCAGCCACGGCCGCTACACCAGCTCGTTCGGCCCGATCTACGTTTACAGCCACGCGCTGCATCCTCCCGCGCCCAAAGTCACCGTGCCACAGCCCACCGCCGTCGCGGCGGCCGGCAGCCCGTTTGAAGGCCAGGGCATGTGGATCTGGTACGTCAGCCAATCCAGCGGCGGCAATGTCGCCTCGATCATCGCCCAAGCCCACGCGGCCGGGGTCAGCACGGTGTTCGTCAAGAGCTCCGACGGCTCGAGCAACTACTGGAGCCAGTTCTCGCCCACGCTCGTCGCCCAGCTGCACGCCGGCGGCCTGCGTGCCTGCGCTTGGCAGTACGTGTACGGCACCAACCCCAAGGGCGAGGCCGCGCTCGGCGCGCAGGCGGTCGCCAACGGCGCCGACTGCCTGGTGATCGACGCCGAGGCCGAGTACGAGGGCCGCTACTCCTCAGCGCAGACCTACATCGCCGAACTGCGCGCCGCGATCGGCCCGACCTACCCGCTCGCGCTCGCCTCCTTCCCGTACGTGTCCGTCCACCCGTCGCTGCCGTACTCGGTATTCATGGGTCCCGGCGGAGCGCAGTACAACGCGCCGCAGATGTACTGGAAGGCGATCGGCCAATCCGTCGACACGGTCTACGCCAACACCTACATCGCCAACCGCATCTACGGCCGCCCGATCTTCCCGCTCGGGCAGACCTACGGCGGCGTGTCCACCTCCGATTTGCTGCGCTTCCGCGAGGAGGCCGTCGACTACGGCGCCAGCGGCGCCTCCTACTGGGACTGGCAGGAGACACCTGCCTCGCTCTGGAGCACGCTCGCCGCACCGCTCGCGCCACTAACCAGCGTCACGCCCAACACCTCCTACCCGGAACTGCACAGCGGCGGCAAGGGCGATCAGGTCCTGTGGCTGCAGGAGCACCTCGCCAGCGCCGTCCCCAGCCAGGAAACCACAGGCTTCTTCGGCGCGCAGACGACCGCCAACCTGAGTGCCTTCCAGAGCGCACACGGACTGCCCGCCAGCGGTGTCGCAACCGCCCCCACGTGGGCCGCGCTGCTCGCGCTACCGTCCGTCGCCGTCGACTGGACCGGCGGCGGACCAAAAAACTGAGCCGCGGCAGTCGCGGGGCACCGTCGTTGCGACGCCCCGCGACCCGCGAGGCCGGCCCGGAGGCCGGCCCCATCAATACGTCAAACTCGTTGGATGAGGGTACCGGTCCCGAGACCGCCACCGCAGCACATCGTCACGAAGCCGATCTCCTTGTCGGAGCGCTCGAGCTCGTGCAGCAGCGTCGTGATCAGCCGCGCACCGGTGGAGCCCAGCGGGTGGCCGAGCGCCATCGCGCCGCCGTTGACGTTCACGCGGTCCATGTCCGGGTTGTGCTCGCGACGCCAGGCCGCGACCACCGGCGCGAACGCCTCGTTGATCTCGAACAGGTCGATGTCGTCGATGCTCATGCCGTTGCGGTCGAGGATTTTGCGCGTCGCCGGGATCGGCCCCTCGAGCATTTTCACCGGGTCACAGCCCACGGTCGTCTGGTCGACGATCCGCGCACGCGCCTTCAGGCCGAGTGCCTTGGCCTTCTCGCCGCTCATCAGCAGCACCGCCGCCGCACCGTCTGAGATCTGCGAGGCGTTGCCGGCGGTGATCTTGCCGTCTGGCTTGAACGCCGGCTTGAGCTGCGACAGCGCCTCCAGGCTGGTTTCAGGACGGATGCCCTGGTCGGTCACGTACTCCTGACCGTCGACCGTCATCGGCACGATCTCGCGCTCGAAACGACCCTCCTCAGTGGCCTGGTGGGCCAGGCGGTGCGAGCGCACGGCCAGCTCGTCCAGCTCCGAGCGAGAGATCTCCCACTGGTCGGCGATCATCTCAGCGCCCAGGCCCTGGCCGACGATGTTGTGCTTGGCCATCAGCTCGGGGGTGAACGCGTAGCCGAAGTCCTCCTGGGTCTTCATGCCGGCGGCAAACGGCAGGTGGCCCATGTGCTCCACGCCCGAGCCGATCATCGCGTCGTGCACGCCCGCCGCGATCAGCGCAGCGGAGAAGTTGACCGCCTGCTGCGCGGAGCCGCACTGGCGGTCGACGGTCGTTCCCGGCGTCTCGATCGGCAGGCCCTCCTGCAGCCACGCGTTACGCGCGACGTTGAAGCCCTGCTCGCCGAACTGCTGCACGCAGCCCGCCACCACGTCCTCGACCTCGCTCGCGTCGATGCCCGCGCGGGCGATCACCTCGGAGTAGGTCTTGCCCAGCAGCGTGTTCGGGTGAGTGTCCTTGTAATAGCCCTTTTCCTTATGACCGCGGCCGATCGGGGTACGTACGGCCTCGACGATCACGACTTCGCGTCCCTCTGGTTGCCTCATTTGAGGAGCCTCCTACGGTGTGTTGCCCATGGATACGGAGGGGAACCGGGGGCGCATGCAATACGCGTCGCGCGCGTCTGACTAAGATGCCCGGACCCTGCACCAGCTACTCTACCGCAGCCTTAGATTGACTGGTCAGTCAGCCAGGCCGCGATCCCTCCGAAACCTCTGAAGGAGCACCTTGAGCAAGCAGCTTGCAATAGCTGGAAGCGGTGCGATTGCCTGTGGTTTGGCGGCTACCGCCGCCCACCACGGACCCGTGCTGCTACTGGCGCGATCGGAGTCCTCCGCCGACCGCGCGCGCACGCGCGTCGAGAAGACGCTCAGCCGGCTCGGCGCCGAAGTCGACCCTGAGCACGTGCAGATCGTCACCGAGCCCGCGGAGCTCCAGCGGGCTACGTTCGTCGTCGAGGCCGTCGTCGAGGATCACGACGTTAAGGCGCGGCTGCTCGGCGAGCTGAACGACATCGTCGCGCCCGACGCGATCCTCGCCAGCACTACCTCCTCGCTGTCGGTCGAGGGCCTCGCACAGGCCAGCGGGCGCCCTGACCGCTTCCTCGGGCTGCACGTGTTCAACCCCGTCACCAAGATGAAGCTGATCGAGCTGATCTTCCCCAAAGCCGCCAGCGAGGACACCCGCGCGCGGGCGCTCGCGCTATGCGAGACGATCGAGAAGACGCCCGTCGAGGTTCCCGACGTGCCAGGCTTCGTCGTCAACCGCCTGCTGTTTCCATATCTGTTCAACGCTGTGCGCCTCGTCGAACAGACCGGCATCGACCCGGCCGACGTCGACACCTGCATGCAGCTCGGCGCCGGGCATCCGATGGGGCCGCTCGCGCTGCTCGACCTCGTCGGCCTGGATGTCTCCAAGGCGATCGGCGAAACGATCGGCGAGCCCGTGCCCGCACGCATCAGCGAGCTGGTCGCCGAAGGCGCGCTCGGGCGCAAGAGCGGTCGCGGACTTCGCGACTATTGACACGAACCGACGAGTCGCTCGCCGCTGAGAAGATTTACGAAGTCTCAGGTGAGTTTTAGCTCGCGTTCATCAACGCAGGAATACTTGTATACGCGACACAAAGTCGCAACGCACACCCGCCTCCTCCTAGTGCACATCCTCCGGTCCGCTCCCCCCGCGGGCCGGAGGTGTTTAACGGACCCGATGGACGGTTCGCGCTTGCGCACACGCCCGCGCCACCCGACCCGTCACTCGTGCGACTCGGCCCCCTCGCGCGAGGCCACCTGGCGACGTTCGCGGATTCGCACCGCCTCGATGCGGTTGTCACGGACGGACTCCACGCGGATCGAGTAGCCGTCGGCGGTGACCGTGTCGCCACGGCGCGGCAGGCGCCCCAGCTGGGCGAACACGAAGCCCCCGATCGAGTTGTAGGCGTCGCTGTCGACCGGTAGCTCCAGGCCGTAGTCGGCCAGGTCGGTGACGGCCACGTGACCGCGCACGAGCCAGTCGCCGTTGGCCAGCCTGCGTATCTCCCCCGCCGCCGGGTCCGTCTCGTCGGCGATCTCGCCCACGACCTCCTCGACGATGTCCTCGACGGTGACGATGCCCGCCACGCGGCCGTACTCGTCGACGACGATCGCCATCGACGTGCGCTCGCGCTGTAGGTCCGCGAGCAGGTCGTCGAGCGGCTTAGTCTCGGGAACGATCACCGCGTCGTGCACGATCGGCTCGATCGGTGCGCGCGGCCCCTCGCTCATCAGCAGCCCGACCAGCGGGCTCACGTGCACTAGCCCACGCACGCGGTCGCGGTCTTCCCCCTCAGTGACCACCAGGCGCGTGTGGCCGCTGGAGACGCCCAGGCGCAGAGCCGTCTCCGCGTCCTGGGAGACGTCGACCGTGACCACCGCCGGGATCGGCGTCATCACCTGCCGCGCCTCCTGCTCGTGCAGGTGAAAGACGCCCGTCAGCATCCCCGCCTCGCCCTGATCGATCTGTCCGCCCGCATGCGACTCGGCGATCAGGCGCTTGAGCTCGTCCGAGGTCCCGCCGCCCTGTTTCTGGGACATGTCCACGCCCAGCAGCCGCAGGATGCGGTCGGCGATCGCCGTCAGCACCACGATGAACGGCCGGAACAGGACGCTGAACGCCTGCAGCGGTCGGGCCACGCGCCGAGCGACCGCCTCGGCGCGATCGATCGCGTAGAACTTCGGCACCATCTCGCCCGCCACCAGTTGCGCCGAGGCGATCAGCACGAACGCAATCGTTGCCGAGATCGCGATTGCCACCTCGTTGCCGCCGGTGATGCCAAAGGCGCCGCGCAGCAGTGACGCCAGCGCCGGCTGCGCCAGCGCACCGATCCCGATCGAGGTGATCGTGACCCCGATCTGCACGGCCGAGATGTACTCGTTGACGCTGCCCAGCTGGCGCAGCGCCAGCGCCGCGCCCTTGGCGCCTTCGTCGCGCAGCACTTCCAAACGCGCTTGGCGCGCGCGCACGAGCGCGTACTCGGCCACCACGAAGAACGCGTTCAAGCCGACCAGCAAGGCCGCGATGACAAGCTTCAGCCCGTTCACGCGGGGCTGGCGATGCTACTTCGCGGGGGGTCTTCGCCGTCGTTCATCAAAGCGCTTCGACGCCTCAAAGGTAGCAAGCGTATGCGTCGGAAGCCACCCGCCGCCGAGCGGCTCACACGATCCGATCGATCTCCGCCGCGAGCGCGAAGTCGGCCTCGGTGAGACCGCCCGCGGAGTGCGTCGACAGCGTCAAGCGAACCATGTTCCAGCCGTGCACCAGGATGTCCGGATGGTGGTTCGCCGCCTCCGCCACCTCCGCCACGCGCCCCACGAGCGCGATCGCAGCGGCGAAGTCCGCCACCTTCAGGTCGCGCACGATCGCGTTCTCACTCGCACCAGAGTCCCCGTCCGCGCGCCGCCAGCTCGCGGCTAGCGCCAGTCGCTGCTCGATCTCAGCGTCGCTCAGCACCGTCATCAAGCTTCGAGGTTACCGCCATCGAGCGGTGGCGCCCAGCGGTGTGCCCGTACAGTCAGGCAGTGCGCATTATCAGCCTCGTACCCCACGCCACCGAGCTGCTGTTCGCACTCGGCGCCGGCCCGGAAGTCGTCGCGGTCACACACGAGTGCGACTATCCGCCCGAGGCGCACGGGCTGGCACGCGTCACGCGTGACGTGCTGCCGGGCGGCCTCAGCGCCGCGGAGGTGGACGCGGCGGTGCGCGAGCGCACCCTCGCAGGCCAGGCCATCTATGAGCTCGACCGCGACCTGCTGGCCGAGCTCGAGCCCGACCTGATCGTCACGCAAGCACTGTGCCCGGTGTGCGCCGTCTCCTACGAGGAGGTCGCCGACTTCGCCGCCACGCTGCCCACACCGCCGCGCGTGGTCGCGCTCGACCCAAAGACGCTCGAGGAGACGCTCGGCGACGCGCACACGCTCGCACAGGCCACCGGGCGCCGCGACGCCGGCGTGGAGCTGGTCAGCCGGAGCGCCGCGCGAATCGAGCGCGTCCGTCTGGCTGTGCGCGCATGCCCGCGACCGCGAGTCGCCGCCGTCGAGTGGCTGGACCCGGTCTACCTCGCCGGGCACTGGACCCCGCAGATGATCGAGCTGGCCGGCGGCGAGGACGTGCTCGGGCGCCCCGGCGCACCGTCCGAAACGGTCAGTTGGGAGGCACTCGCTGCGGCCAAGCCGGAGATCGTGGTGGTCATGCCCTGCGGCTATGACGCGCCGCGGGCGCAGCTCGAGGCGAACATTTACGCTGACGCGCTTAGCGGCCTGAACGCACGTGAGATCGTCGCGGTGGACGCCTCCGCATACTTCTCCAGGCCGGGGCCACGCCTGATCGACGGGCTGGAGCTACTCGCACACATCCTGCATCCCGAGCAGTTCGCACAGCGAGACTCAGGGTTCGGGCGTTTCGAACGTGAGCGGGGGACCGGAGCCGATCGGTTCGACTTCGCTTGACTTCGACGTCGCCACCGACGCCGCGAACGCCGCCGCCGCCAGCACCACGCAGCCGACGTACGCGAGCGCCGGCGCACGCCTGCGGTCGGCCAGCTGGATCACCAACGCCGCGAGCCCACCACCGATGAAGCCGCCCAGGTGCCCGCCCCACGAGACGCCCGGCGCGAGGAAGCTGAACACCAGGTTGATCACGATCAGCCCGCCCAGGCCGCTCTCCGACAACGGGATCTGTCGCGAGCGCGACTCCACTGCCGCCGCACCCATCACACCGAACACAGCGCCCGAAGCGCCCACCGTCAGGCTGTGCGGCGAGACGATCAGCGCCCCCAGCGACCCGCACAGCAGTGACACGCCATAGATCAGCGCGAAACGCACGCGACCCACGGCCGGCTCGAGCATCGTGCCCAGGTAGTAAAGAACCCACATGTTGAAGCCGATGTGCAGCAGGTTCTCGTGCAGGAAGCCGCTGCTGATCAGCCGCCACCACTGCCCGTGCGCAACGCCTTCGCCGGCCAGCTGCGGCAGCGGGCTGCTGCCCAGCAGCGCACCTTCGCGGATCAGCGTGCCGGAGGCACTACCCGACGCGCTCAACGACCCCGAGCCCTCCGCCAGGAACACCGCGACGTTGATCGCGATCAGCGCGTAGGTCACTCGCGGCACCGTCGAAACGCTGCGCATGCGCACGACTTTCGTGCGGTCTTTCGAGCACTCCGGACAGCGCATCCCGACCGGCGTGGTCGTCATGCAGTCGGGACAGATCGGACGCCCGCAGTTAGAACAGGAGACCCCCGTCTCGCGCGAGGGATGGCGGTAGCAGGTGGCCATGTCCGGACAGGGAGCCTAGCTGCCCGCCGAACGCCGGCCGGCAGGTCGGCTGCGGCTCGCCTCAGCGATCGCCCAGCAGGCGACGCGTCTCGCGCCCGATGTCACGAATTGCGCGCTCGGCCGTCTCGCGTACCGCGTCCACCCTCGCCGGCGGATCGTGCGCACGCCTGCGCGCGCGCAGGAGCACCAGCGCCGTGCCGGCGGCGCTGCCGGCCACGATCGCCGCCGCCGGGCGAACCCAGTTGCGCGGGTCGCGCATCGCCGAAAGCTCCCACGCCTCCAACTCGTCGACGGCCATCTCAGTGATGCTCGTCAGCGTCAGCTCCAGCCGCTCGACCAGGTCGGCCGGCGGATCGACGGGCGCCAGCGCTTCGCGCAGCAGTCCCTCGAGGTTGCCGGCAGCCTCACTCATCGACCAGCTCCTGCAGTTGCTTGATCGCGCGATGGATCAGAACCTTGGTGGCGCCGTCCGAGCGCCCCAGCGCCCGCGCGATCTCGCGATTGTCCATCCCGAGCGCGAACCGCATGATCAGCGCCTCGCGGCGATCCTCCGGCAGCATCTGCACGCCGTCGAGCACCCTGCCCAGCTCCTCGCGGCCCTCGACCAGCTGCTCGGTCGTGTGCAGCGCGGCCAAGCTCGTCGTCTCGTCGATCGGTGTGACCGGCTTGCGCGAGCGATCGCGATACAGGTTGGCGGCAAGGTTGTGGGCGATGCGGATCAGCCACGGCCGCAGCGGCCGTCCGTGGGATTCGCGCTGCGCGCGCTCGAAGTGCCGGTAGGCCTGCAGGAACGTCTGCTCGGTCAGGTCCTCCGCGTCGTGGTGATTGCCAACCCGGTAGTACGAGTAGCTGTACACGTCGCGCAGATGCGCCCGGTACAGCTCCGAAAACTCGGCATCCAGCTGCGCCTTGGGCTTGTGGCTGACCTGCTCGCTCACTCATGGCACCCTACCCGTGCGCCGTTCGCGGCCACTCACGCGGCCCGCGAGATCTCCCGTCGCGGAGGGCCTTCGGACAGTGCCGGATCAGGTGCCTGCTCGCCACCCAGCCAATCCCACTGCAGGCTCACGCACGCCCAGATCCGGTCGGTCACAGCGGCCGCCAGCGTCGGCGAGCAGCGCTCCACGTGCGGGAAGCGCAGCGGCCGGCCCACGCGCAGGCTGACCTTGCGCGGGCGGATGCGCCAGCCCCGGCGTACCTCGTCGCTGCCGATCACAGCCACCGGAGCGACCGGCGCCCCGGTCTCAAGCGCCAGGCGCCCAATGCCGCGGCGCGGCTGCGCGAGCGGGCCGCGGCGGATGCGCGTGCCCTCGGGGAACACCACCACGCAGTCGCCGCGTTCGAGGATCTTGCGCGCCGTGGCCATTGCCGCACCGTCACCCGCGCCGCGATCGACCGGGAACGCGCCTAGCGCGTTCAGCACCCATGCCTGCCAGCGCGGCTCGAACAGCTCCCGCTTGGCCAGGTAATAGACCGGGCGCCTCACTAGCGCGCCGATCACGAACGGGTCGAGGAAGCTGCGGTGATTGGCGGCCAGCAGCAGCGGCCCGCTGCGCGGTAGGTGCTCGCGCCCGACGCGGCGCAGCCGGAAATACACGAGGAAGAACGGCACCAGGATCGCGCGCAGCGTCCAGTAGAGCACTGGGTTCACACCGCGCTGCAACGCGCGCTCGCGAAAGTCCTCCAAATCGACCGACGGCCCCGGCTGCGGCCGGTCGCCGTCGCGGTCATGGTCACGGGTGGTGAGCATCTGGCCCATACCTGACGTACACCGTGCGCGAACGCGCCGTTACAGTCAGCGTCAGGTCTCCCCATCAAGTATTACTTGCTAGTATTACCGAATGCGTGTCACGCAGAAGGGCCAGGTCACGATTCCGCTGGACGTGCGCCGCGCGCTCGGCATTCGCGCGGGCAGCGACGTCGAGTTCGAGCTCGACGAGCACGGCGCACGACTGCGCGTCGACAGCGAGCGTGCTGCCGCAGAGATCGGGCGCGTGCGTGCTGCCGGTCAAGGCCACATGAGCACCGAGGAAATCCTGGCCTTGACCCGCCGCTGAGCGGCCGCGCACTTGGAGACGTTCGTCGATAGCAGCGTCCTGCTCGACCTCTATACCGAGGACCCGCGCTGGCTTGCGTGGTCTGAGGAGCAGCTCATAGCCGCCGCTCAGCGAGGCGCTCTGATCCTCAACGCAGTCGTCCTCGCCGAGATTGCCCCGCGATTCCCCCTCGTCGAGGAACTGCACGCGGCCCTGCCGTCAATGGCGCTCGTCGAGGAGATCCCCTTCGCAGCCTCGTTCCTCGCCGGTCACGCACACGCGGCATACAGGCGCGCAGGCGGCACTCGCGAGGCCGTCCTGCCGGACTTCCTGATCGGCGCACACGCAGCCGTGACCGATCGCCCGCTGCTCACGCGCGACCCGCGCCGCATCGCCACGTACATCCCCGGCGCCAGGCTGATCGCGCCGCGATGAGACCCGACGCGGCGACGGTACGATTGAGCGCCCCGCCGGAGTAGCTCAGCTGGTAGAGCACCTGTCTTGTAAACAGGAGGTCAGGGGTTCGAGACCCCTCTCCGGCTTACCTGCGCACGGCGGCAGGTGATACTGCCTGGCGAACGAGCTTGCGCCACTGTTGACCATGTCCCAGCAGAACATCGATCTGGTTCGCCGCGTGATGCTCACGCCACCTTCGGACGAGCTGTTCGAGATGCTCGACCCAGGGGTGCGCCTGGATCTGTCGGCGCGGGTGTTCAACCCGGCCGTGTACGAGGGCTACGACGGAATCATGCAATGGCAGGCCGAGGTTGCCGACGTGTGGGACTCCTACCGCTTGAGCCCTGCGGAGTATTTCGACGGCGAGGACGCAGTGGTGGTCGTCAACCACGAGCGCGCCCGCGGCCGGGGCAGCGGCGTCGAGGTCGACCGCAACCTGATCCTGCTGTTCAAGCTGACCGGCGGCTTGATCAGCGAAATACGCCTCTGTGATGACCGCGAGCAGGCGATGCGAGATGCCGGGCTAGGGAGCCGTCGATGATCTCGCGCAAGGGCATCGCCGTGGACGTCGTGTGCGCCCTGCTGGTGATTCCGATCTGGACCTACTACGGCGCGGTCGTCGCGATCGTCTCGGCGCTGGCGCTGGGCCTGATCTTGCGGCTCGTGCTGTACCTGGGCTCGCTGAAGCCGGGCCGCAGAACGCCGTAGGCACCTTCGGGCTCACCGTCCGGGATGCGGTGATAGTCTGCCTACTAGAGCGATCTATCTAGTCAGCGAGCGACCACCGGAGGTGCGCAGATGCCGCAGATCGAGCTGTCGGCGGGGACGATCGAGTATGAGGACACCGGCGGTGACGGGCCGGTCCTGCTGACCGTTCATGGGCTGATCATGGACAACTCGCTGTGGCGCCACGTGACCGCCGAGCTGGCACCCGAGCACCGCTGCGTGAACCCCACGCTGCCGCTGGGAGGCCATCGCCAGCCGATGCGCGCCGACGCCGACCTGTCGATGCGCGGCGTCGCGACGCTGTTGGGCGAGCTGATCGAGCGCTTGGACCTGCGCGATCTCACGCTGGCGATGAACGACTGGGGTGGCGCACAGCTACTGATCGGCGGCCCCCAGGACGAGCGCATCGCACGGTTGGCGCTGTGCTCGTGCGAGGCGTTCGACAACGTGCCGCCGAAGGGGGCCGCGAAGCTGCTGCCGTATCTCGCACGCGTGCCCGGCGGCGTGAGCGCCGCGCTGATGCCGCTGCGCTTTGACGCGCTGCGCCGGCTGCCGGTGACCTATGGCCCGCTCAGCAAGCGTCCGGTGCCGCGCGAGGTGATGGACCGCTGGTTCGGCCCGTTCGTCTCCCAGCGGGAGATTCGCCGCGACGTGCGCAAGTACGTGCGCGGCGCGGCCGAGGGCCGTCGCGAGCTGCTGGCCGCGGCCGAGAGGCTGCGCTCGTTCGACCGCCCCGCGCTGGTCGCGTGGGCCGCCGAAGACCGCCTGATGCCCCACGATCACGGACGCCGGCTCGCAGAGCTGCTGCCGCAGGGGCATCTGGTCGAGATCGCCGACTCCTACACGCTAATCCCCGAGGACCAGCCGGCGGTGCTCGCCGGGCACCTGCGCGAGCTGATGGCCGCCTGAGCGCCGCTCGCGCGGAATCTAGACGGCGTACATAGCGTCGATCGCGCCCGCGTACTTCTCGCCAATCGGCTTACGCTTGAGCTTCATCGTCGGCGTCAGCTCATCTCCTCCGGGGAGCCAGTCACCCTCGACGATCGTGAACGTCTTGATCTGTTCGACTTTGGCGAGCTTGGCGTTGGCCGCGTCGATCGCCTCCTCGACGGCCGCTTTGACACGCTGCTCGCGTGCGAGCGCGTCGAGCGAGGTCTGCTCGATCCCCTGCTGTGTCGCCCACATCGGCGCGAAGTCCGCGTCGAGCACGATCAGCGCCGTGTTGTAGGGCCGCGCGTCGCCGATGCAGCACGCCTGGGCGATCAGCGGCGAGGCGGTCTTAAGTGTCGCCTCGATGTTCGCCGGCGACATGTTCTTGCCGGCCGCGCTGATTATCAGCTCCTTCTTGCGGTCGACGATGCGCAGGTAGCCGTCCTCGTCGAACACGCCGACGTCACCGGTGCGCAGCCAGCCGTCTTCGGTGAACGACTCGCTCGTCTTCTCCGGCAGGTTGCGGTAGCTGTGCATGACCACACCGGAGCGAACCAACACCTCGCCGTCGCTGTCGAGCTTGAGCTCGACACCTGGCGCCGGCGGTCCGACCGTCCCCAGCTTGATCTTCCCCGGCGGGTTGACGCTACCGGCGCCACACGTCTCGCTCATGCCCCACAGCTCCGCCAGCGGCAGCCCGATCGCGTGAAAGAACTCGAGTACTTCCACGGGCGTCGGCGCGGCGCCGACGTTAATCGACTCGACCTGGTCGAGCCCGAGCATCTCGCGCACGCCCGCGAAGATCTCGCTGTCCGCGGCGGCGCACTGCTCGGCTAGCTCCTGCGGCACCGGCTCGCCCGCCTGCTCCAAGCGCACCTTGCGAATGCCCGCATCGATCGCTGCCTCCAGCTCCAAGCGCTTCTCCTCGGGCTGGCTGGCGACCATCGTCTCGAGGCCCGCCTTCAGCTTCTCCCAAATCCGCGGCACCGCGAAGAACCAGCTGGGGCGCACTTCCGGCAGGTAGGCGAGGACTTCGCGCGGATCCTCGCAGCAGGTGATCTGCATGCCGTACAGGATCGGGAAATAGTGGTGGGCGTTGCGCTCGGCCACATGGGCGGCGGGCAGCCAGGAGACCACCCTGCCGTCGCGCGGGAAGTCGATCAGCTCTTCAAAGCCGCGCATCGCCACCAGCAGGTTGCTGTGCAACAGCTGCACGCCCTTCGGCGGGCCGGTCGTGCCTGAGGTGTAGATCAGCGTCAACACGTCGCTCGGCTCGATCCGCGCGATCGCCGCGTCGACGTCGAAGTCTGGATTGGTGCCCTCGACGTCGGACAGCGCGAGCGTCCCCAGCGGCGGATCGCCGTCGACCACCACCACGTGCTCGAGGCCCGAAAGCCCCTGGCGAGCCTCGCGAACCTGTGGCAGATAGCGCTGCTCGCAGATCAGCACCTTGGCTTCCGCGTCTGCCACCAGGTATTGGACCTGCTCGGCCGTGTAAGTGCCGTAGATCGAGAACGGCGCGGCTCCGAGCATCATCGCGGCGAGATCGCAGAGGTGAAACTCAGGGCGGTTGCCGAGCATCAGCGCGACCGTGTCTCCACGTTGCACGCCCAGCCGCG
The DNA here is from genome assembly GCA_963705235.1 of uncultured Solirubrobacteraceae bacterium. Lineage (GTDB taxonomy): Bacteria > Actinomycetota > Thermoleophilia > Solirubrobacterales > Solirubrobacteraceae > Palsa-744. The sequence goes on from OY970059.1 coordinate 326,361, forward strand.
CCAGACCGCCGGCGAGCGCGTCGACACGTTCGCGCAGCTCACCCCAGGTGATCGTGAACTCGTCCTGCTTGGTGCGGATCGCGACCTCGTGCTCGCGCTCGGCGGCGGTCACCCGGAAGGCGGCGGCCACCGTGGGCGCGTCGGCCATCTTCGCGCGGACGATCGTGTCTGAGACCTCGGCCTTCATCGCTGCCTCCCTCCTCGCGCGGCACCCCAGGACCCCATCGGCGAGGTGCCACCGGTGGCGATCATACTCCGCGTATCTCACTCGAACAACGAGCCCGCCGATCGACAGGAGGCCAATGTCCTACGAGACGCTGCTCTACCACGCAGCCGACGCGTTCGCCACGATCACACTGAACCGGCCCGACCGCCTGAACACGATCGCCCCGCCGATGCCAGACGAGCTGGAGGCCGCCGTCCAGCGCGCGGTCGCCGACCCGGCGGTGAAGGTAATCGTGCTGCGCGGAGCGGGCCGCGCGTTCTGTGCCGGCTTCGACTTCGGCGGGGGCTTTCACCATTGGGACGAGGCGCTCAACACCGACGGACGGTGGGACCCGGGCAAGGACTTCGCGTGGGCCGCCTCGGATGCCGGAGCGGTGCCCCGATTCATGAGCCTGTGGCGCTCGCCCAAGCCGGTGATCGCACAGGTACACGGCTGGTGCGTGGGCGGCGGCAGCGACATGGCGCTGTGCGCCGACGTCGTAGTCGCCAGCGAGGACGCGCAGATCGGCACCTCCTACTCGCGCATGTGGGGGTGCTACCTGTCCGGCATGTGGCTGTACCGCCTCGGCCTGACCAGAGCCAAGGAGCACGCGCTGAGCGGTCGCCCGCTGTCGGGCACGCAGGCCGTTGAGGCCGGTTTGATCAACGCCGCCGTCCCGTTTGAGCGCCTGGAGCAGGAGGTCGCCGAGCGCGCGCACCAGCTGGCCGCGATCCCCAGCTCACAGCTGGCGGCGATGAAGCTAATCGTCAACCAGGCCTACGAGAACATGGGCCTGGGCTCCACGCAGCTGCTCGGCCCGATCCTGGATGGGCTGATGCGTAACACGCCCGACGCGCACGAGTTCATCGAGCTGGCCGAGCGCGAGGGTGTGGCCGGAGCGATCGCACGGCGCGACGGCCCGTTCGGCGACTACAGCCAGGCGCCGCCCGAGCGCCAGCCCAATCCCAATAACACGATCCCCGCCCAGCCGGGCTGGATCTGAACGCTCAGCGGATCGTCCAGCGGACATCCGGGCACCGCATCGAATACCTCCGGCGAGGGTTTCCAGGGTCGGATAGCAGCACAGCAAACGATTCAAGCCCACCAAGGAGGAAGGCACGATGCGTTCATTCAAATCGATTGCCGTGCACGCGACCGTCGCTGCGGCGTTGTTGACGGCGCTCAGCGCGACCACGGCCGCCGCTCATCCGCGTGCCCGCGGGCACGCCCACCGGCATGCGAGTCCCGGCGGCACATGCCGCATCGGCGAGTTCGCCGAACCGCACACGATCACCAGCGGAGAATCCGTGCAGGTCTTCGGGCGGCTGCAGTGCAGCGGCACCAGCGGCGAAGGGCAGACCGTGACGATCTCCGCTAGAGCGCTGGGCTCGCCCGGCTTCACGGTGCTCGGCACGACGACCGCGGGCGCCGGCGGCTTCTACTCGTTCGTGCAGGCGAACGTGACGACCAACAGCCTCTTTTACGCGAGCGCGCTCGGTGCACGCAGCGTGACCCGGGAAGTTCGCGTGGCGCCGACCGTCACGCTCGGCGGGCCCCCGGAAGTCCAACCGCTGTTCACCGGCTTTCGCAACCGTGTCACGTTCACCGGTGTCGTCAGCCCGGCCGCCGTCGGCGCGACCGTGGTGCTGCAGCGCGAGGACGCGACCGGCAACGAAGAATGGCGCAAGATCGGCTTCGGCGTGGTCGGCCCGGGTGGCGTCTACACGATCAGGCACGCGTTCCTGCGCCCCGGCCCCGCGAACCTGCGGGTGGTGGTGCGCAAACACGGCGTGTTCACCGTGCGTGGGATCTCCAACACGGTCTCCTATGGGGTATCGCAACGACAGAACCCCGGCCTGACGATCAACACGAGCGCCTATGCGGTGAATTACGGCGCGCCGATCACGCTCAACGGCAACCTCGCCGCGGGCGCGGGCAAGACCGTGACGCTGCTCGCACGCACGCGTGTGCTCGGCGCGAGCTTCACGCCGGTGGCGAGCACGACCACGGGGGCCGGCGGCGCCTACAGCTTCGTGCAAACGCCGCTGCAGGACACGCTGTACCGCGTCATCAGCGCCCAGACCAGCTCGGCCGTGCTGTTTGAGGGCGTCAAATACGTTCTCACGGCCGCCGTGTCGGCCACGACCGTGCCGGCCGGCCAGCCGGTCACGTTCGCGGGGACGGTCACGCCGGGGGTGCTCGGCAAGCACGTGTACCTCGAGCGTGAAAACGCCTTCGGCGGCGGCTTCCACGTGGCCGACGTGGCCAACGTCGGCCACGGCGGAACCTACGCGCTGACCGACGTCATGTTCGGCGCCGGCAAAGCCGTGTTCCGCGTCAAGGTCCACGGCGATCGCGACAATCAGTCGGCCACCAGCGCGCCGTTCACGATCGAAGTCACGCCAGCGCCCGCTGGATCGCTGAAGCCGGCGGCCCAACCCAAGCAGCCCAGCGAAGGCCACGTCTAGTCGGGGGACGCCTCCGAGACGCTCTGTGACCGTCCTTCAGAGACGGTCACAGCAGCGTCCGGCTGTGAGCTTCGAGAACGCGCGGCCTCAAGCGGCGACGGCGCGTGACTGCAGGTGTGCGCCAACCTTGCGCTTGACCCGCTGCAAGGCGTTGTCGACGGTCTTGGTGTCGCACGAGAGCCTGCTGCCGACCTGCTCGTAGGAGTAGCCGTCAAGGTACAGCGACAGCACGCGGCTCTCCAGCTCGGACAGCGCGCTCGACAGGCATCCGACAAGCGAGCGCAGCTCCTCGGAGGAGATCACCTGGTTGACCGGGTCCTGGACGGTCGGTCCGGGCAGCATTTGATCGAGCGTGGGCACATCGTCGCCGGCGCCGGCGGGCGTCGAGGAAAACGACACGTACTGGTTCAAAGGGGTGTGCTTGTTGCGCGTCGCGGTCTTGACAGCCGTGATGATCTGGCGGGTGATGCATAGCTCGGCGAAGTTGCGGAAGCTCGACTCGCGGTCGTTGCGGAAATCGCGAATCGCCTTGTAGAGGCCCACCAGCCCCTCCTGGATGAGGTCGTCGGCGTCGCCGCCGGCGAGGAAGTACGACGAGGCCTTCAGCCGTACAAAGCCGTGATAGCGACGTACGAGCTTGTCGTAGGCGTTGCGATCGCCCTGCTTGGCGAGGACGATCAGAAATTCATCCTCGACCTTTGGTTCAGAGTTAGTGTTATGGAAGATTCGGGCCACGAGCAGATCCTTTCTTCGGTGACCGCCTCCCTGGCGGCCCCAAGCGTTGCTCCGTGGCGCACTCCTCCCCTGGCGCCAACACCATGTATTGAGCTTTACCCAAGCTTTTCTCAACCTTAGGTTCAGCCTTATGTTGGCGCAGCCTTACACAGTTATGGAACCTTGTCAAGACCTTTTTCGACGAGACTGCAAGATCTCGTACAGGATCGCCGCGGCGGCGGCGCCGACGTTGAGTGAGTCCAAGCGTCCAAGCAGCGGCAGCGAGATCAGCTGGTCGCACACGCTAGCCACACGGGGTCGCAGGCCCGCGCCCTCGCTGCCCATCACCAGGACCACGCCCGAGCCGCCGTAGTCGGGTGTGTCGTATGGCACGGGTGGCTGTGCCGCCCCCTCGTCGGGCGCGCTCGCGCCGTAGCACCAACAGCCGGCGTCGCGCGCCTGCTCGAGGAAGTCCGCGAGGTTGCGCACGCGCGCCACGGGCAGGTGCTCGACCGCTCCGGCCGACGCCTTGCACACCGCCGGCGTGACCTCCACTGAGCGGCGCTCGGGGATCGCCACGCCGGCCGCGCCCACGCACTCGGCGGTGCGGCAGATCGAGCCGAGGTTGTGAGGGTCTTGCACCTGGTCGAGCGCGACCACCAGCGGCTGCTCGCCGCTCAGCAGCTCGTGCGGGTCCACGTACGGGTAGGCACCCGCCTCGGCGCACACACCCTGATGGGCGTCCGAGCCACAGCGCGCCTCGATCTCCTGTGCGGTGCAGGTGTGGACGGTGACGCGCGTGAGCCACTGTTCACGCCCGGCGGCGGCCGTGGCCCAGACCTCGCGTACGCGCTGCGCCCGCCTACCGCGCAGAGCCTCTCTGACGGGGTTTCGCCCGTACAGGATCACAGGGTCTGCAGTGGGATCAGCTCGGGACCGTCCGGGCCGTCGCGGATCTCCCAGCCACGATCGCGCAGCTGCTCGCGCAGGCTGTCCGCGGCTTCGAAGTCGCGCTCCTCGCGCGCCCGCTGACGTCGCGCCAGCAGCTCGGCGGCCTCGGGATCGACCTCGCTGACGCTCGCAAGCGCAGTTAAATCCCCGAGTCCCAGCGCAGCCAGCATCTCGCGCAGGTCCGCGTCGCCCACGCCGCCGCCACGACGGTTGGCCTCGCGCACCCACTCGAACATGCACGCCAGCGCGGCCGCCGTGTTGAAGTCGTTGGCGAGCGCGTCGAAGAACGCCTCCCGGTGAGCGGCCATGTCCGCGGGCGAAGGCTGCCCGGACTCCAGTCGCCGCAGCGCGTCGCGGACGCGGTGCACGCGCCGGCTCGCATCGCCAAGCTCCGAAGCTGAGTAGGCCAGCGGCTGGCGATAGTGCCCGGAGAGGAGGTACATCACCACCGCCTCGCGTCCGTACTCGGCGAGCACCTCGCGCAGCGAGGCGATGTTGCCGAGCGACTTGGCCATCTTCTCGCCGGTGAACTGGATCATGCCGTTGTGCATCCACAGTTTCGTCAGCTCTCGCCCGCGCGCGGCGCGCGTCTGTGCGGCCTCGTTCTCATGGTGGGGGAACACCAGATCCGAGCCGCCGCCGTGAATGTCGAAGCCGACGCCGAGGAACTCCTCGGCCATCGCCGAGCACTCGATGTGCCATCCGGGCCTGCCCGCGCCCCACGGCGACTCCCAGACCGTGTCCTCGCCCGGCTTGTGGGCCTTCCACAGCGCGAAGTCGAGCGGGTCCTGCTTGCGCTGCGCGGACGGCGCGTCGTCGTCCCCCTCTTCGCCCTGGTCCATGTTCTCCAGGCGACGGTGTGACAGCGTGCCGTAGCCGTCGTCCGAGCGCACACGGAAGTACACGTCGCCATCGGCCGCATACGCGTGCCCCGCGTGCACGAGCGTGTCGATGTAGTCGACGATCGGGCCGATCGTCTCGGACGCGAGCGGCTCGTGGTCGGGGCGGCCGAGGCCGAGCGCGTCAGTGTCTTCGCGATAGTGCTGGGTCATCTCGGCGGCCAGCTCGACGCTCGCCCGCCCCTGTGCCTTGGCGGCGTCGTAGATCTTGTCGTTGACGTCAGTGACGTTGATCACCAGCGTCGTCTGCAAGCCCTCATGTCGCAAAAAGCGCGCGAGCAGGCTGAACACGACGAACGGGCGCGCGTTACCGATGTGGATGCGGCTGTACACGGTCGGCCCGCACGCGTAGATGCCCACCCGGCCGGCCTCGCGCGGGCGCAGTGGCTGTAGCGCCCCGGTGAGCGTGTCGTGTAGCTGGATCTCTCGCATCGCCGCGCAACCCTAGCGGCCGCGGCGCGTTCGCTCAGCCAGCGTCGAGGCTGGCAACCGCCAGCGCGGCCACGCCCTCGCCGCGGCCCACGAACCCGATCTGCTCACCGGTGCTCGCCTTGACGTTCACGCGCTCCCCCGCCACGCCCAGCGTCGCGGCCAGCCGCGAGCGGATCGTCGCGCGATGGGGCGCGAGCTTGGGCTCCTGCAGGATGACCGTGGTGTCGACATTGACGATCTGCAGACCGGCGTCCGCGACGAGCGCCACCACGGCGTCGAGCAGCTGCATCGAGTCGGCGCCGCGCCAGCGCTCGTCGCTGTCGGGGAAGTGCTCGCCGATGTCACCCAGCCCGGCGGCGCCGAGCAGCGCATCGATCACGGCGTGTGCGAGCACGTCGCCGTCGGAGTGCCCTTGCGGGCCGCAGTGGTGCTCGATGTGCACGCCGCCGATGATCATCGGGCGTCCCTCGACCAGGCGGTGGGAGTCATAGCCGATGCCCGTCAGGCTCATCGGCTCTCCCGGCTCTCACCGGCGTGCTCGACATCGCCGGCGAGAGCGTCGGCGCCGATCGGCTCCAGGCGCCGAGCCCGGCGCTCGAACACGCACAGCTCGCTCACGCCGGCGCGCTCTAGCTCCTCGAGCGCGCGTGCGTAGTCCGCACCGACGTCCTGGGGCCGGTGCGCGTCGCTGGAGAGCGCGACCGGCACGCCCGCCTCTACGCACATGTCCAGGAACGCGCTCGCCGGATACATCTCCCCGACGGGCTTGCGCAGGCCGGCGGTCGAGACCTCGACCGCCACCCCGGATTCGGCGATCGCTTCGACCGCCGGCTCGTAGTAGCGACGCAGATCGCCCGCGGGCGTGCGGGCGGGCGAGAAGTACTTGACGAGGTCGGGGTGGGCGATCACGTCGAACAGGCCACAGCGAGCAGACTCGGCGAGCGTCTGGAAATAGGCGCGCCAGACCTGCTCAGGCTCGCGGCCGCTATCCCACACGCTGAAGTCGTCCATGTCGACCGCGCCGTCGCGGATGAAGTGCACCGAGCCGACCACGTAGTCGAAGTCGCGGGCCTCCAGCAGGTTCGCCATGCGATCCTCGCCGCCGGGCACGAAGTCGGCCTCGACACCCAGGCGCAGGTCGGTGTGCTCGCGCACGAACGCGCAGTACTCGTCGAGGTCGTCGCGGGCGTATTCGACCCACAACGGATGCCTCCAGACCTCGAGTGCCTGCGCGAAGCGGTAGACGTGTTCGGAGACGCCCAGCTCGGCGATCCCGCGCTCGGCGGCCGCGGCGCGGTAGCGCTCGGCGTTGGCCGTCGTGTGGTACTCGCCGACGCGCGCGTCCAGGTCGTCGGGGCGGAGGTGGAGGTGATAGTCGGTGAGCACCTGCGAGCGCGATTCAAGCACGATCCTCGCCGTGAGCACGCGCGGCGCCGGAGTTCCGCTCGGCGAGCAGCAGCTCGGCCAGGCGCAGATCGACGGGCGTGGTCACCTTGAGGTTCTGCCCGCCCACGCCGACGACGATCACCTTGCCGCCGCGCCGCTCGATCAGCCATGCGTCGTCGGTCGCCTGTGCGAGCTCGCGCGCGGGCACGTCGAGCGCCCGCTCGAGCGCGGCGCGGCGAAACACCTGCGGCGTCTGTACCGCCCACAGCTCGCGGCGGTCGAGCGTCTCGCGCACCGCGCCTTCGCCGTCCACTAGCTTGACCGTGTCTGTGACCGGCTGGGCGGCAATCGCGGCGTCTGCCTGCGGGTCGGCGTGAAGGGCCGCGATCACGGCCTGTGCCAGCTCGGGCGTCAGCAGCGGCCGCGCGGCGTCGTGGACGAGCACCGGATCGCCCTCGCCGGCGGCGGCGAGGGCGCGGCGCACCGAGTCCGAGCGCGACGCTCCACCCTGTACCGCGACGACGTCAGCGGGCGCCGTCGCGCCCGCGGGCATCGCCACCACCACACGCTTGATCTCGGGCACCGCCCTCAGCGCGTCGATGCTCCACGCCAGCAGCGGCTGCCCGCCCAGCTCGACCAGCGCCTTCGGTAGCCGCGCCCCCAGCCGCTGTCCACTGCCGGCGGCGACGATCAGCGCGATGGTCATCGGCTGGGGCGTTCGCGCACGCGCCAACTAGTCGCCGGCGCGTGCGCGAAAGCCTCGCTACTTGGCTCCGGCGGCGGCCATCTGGTTGTCGGCCGAGTCGGCGAGCAGCTCGTCGAGGTAGCTCTCCGCGTCTTCCTCGTCCTTGTCGAGCGCGTACATCAACTCGGACGCGAGGATCTTCTTGGTGCGAGTGAACATCTGCTTCTCACCCGTCGACAGACCCTTCTCGCTCTCACGCAGCGACAGGTTGCGAACGACCTCGGCCAGCTCGTAGATGTCGCCGGTCTTGATCTTGTCGCGGTTGTGCTTGAAGCGGCGGTTCCAGTTCTTGGGCATCTCTGAAACGTCGTCGCGCAGCACGTCGAGCACCTTCTGGACGGTTTCCTCATCGATCACGCGGCGCAGGCCGGCGAGGGCGGCGTTCTCGGTGGGAACGCGCACGGTCATGTCGTTGTGGAGGATCTTGATCGTCAGGTACTCGCGACGGTCGCCGAGGATCTCCATCTCCTCCTTCTTGAGCACCTTGCCGGCGCCGTGATGGGGGTAGACGACCTGGTCACCCAGCTCGAACTCGATGTACTCGACTTCGCGGGTGACCTCGATCTCCTCGGTCAGGATTGCTTCGTCAGTTGCTTGTGGCGGAATGGTGTCCTCCTTCGATTACGACCGACCGGACGGCGGCCCTTTACTCAAGTCTGTAGGTAGCGGTCCACGAGGTTCAGCTCCTGCAGCCTGCGCAGGCCCTCGCGGATGTCCTTGGCACGAATTTCGCCAACGCCCTCGACCGCCTCCAGCTCTGCGTCGGTGGCGGCGAGCAGCTCCTCCAGGCCACCGAACTCGGCGATGATCTCTGAGACCACGAGCTTCGGCAGGCGAGGGATGCGCCCCAGTACCCGGTAGCCGCGTGGCGAGACGGGGTAGTCGAGGGTGTTGAGCTTGCGGTCATAGCCGAGCAGCTCGGCCAGACGGCCGAAGTCGAGCAGATCCTGGTGCACCAGCCGGCCGATCTCCTCCAGCGCGGCGGCGTACGCCTCGTCGGAGTAGCTGGACAGGTAGTCGCGTACGAGCGCCGCCTTCTCGGCGGCGGCGCCGACCATCGTCTCCTCGAGCTGCATCTCGATCAGGCGCCCCTCGCTGCCCAGCTCGACGATGTAGCGCTCGATCTCCACAGCCATGCGCGTGACCAGCTCGGAGCGCTGCAGCACCGTCAGCACGTCGTGCAGCGTCGCCCCGGCCTCGAACTCGAGCGCCGTCAGGCGCGTGGAGACCTGGTCCAGGCGCGTGCGGAACTTGTCGAGCGTCGCCAGCGCCTGGTTGGCCTTAGCGAGCACGATGGGGATGTCCTCGAGGATGTACTTGGCGCCGTCGACGTAGACCGAGACGACCTCGCGGCGCTGGGAGATGGCGATCACCAGCGCGTCGGTCTGCTTGGACACGCGCTCGGCGGTGCGATGGCGAGTCCCCGTCTCGTGCGAGAGGATCGTCGGGTCGGGCATCAGCTGAACGTTGGCCATCGTGATCTTGGTGGCATTGGCGGTGAGGATGATCGCGCCGTCCATCTTGGCCACCTGGTAAAGGAAGGCCGGCGTGTAGTCGATGTCGAGCTTGATCCCGCCGGAAAACAGGAAACTGAGGTCCTCAGGCTCGCCGATCACGATCAGACCGCCGGTGCGGGCGTGCAGGATGCTCTCGATCCCCTCCCGCAGCGCGGTCCCGGGCGCGATCATCTCCAACGCCCTCATCAGTCCCGGATCCGGTCGTACCTCGTTGTCTAGGTCTTCGCCGGATCTTGGAGCCACGTTAACCCATTCTAGGGCAATTAGCATTCCTTTAGCAGCTCCTCAGAAGGGCGCGAGCCCCACTGGCACTGGCGAAACTGCGGCCGCCCCGATGTCTCCGACCGTTCAGGTGGCGCGTGCGGCAGGATCGGGCGCCGGACGCAGCGCACGCTCTCCCGAACGGGGCCTGCGATCCTCCACGCGCGCGAGCGCCGGCCCGGCCGGCTCGGGCACCGTGTGCGGCCCGCCCTCGGGCGAGCGCGACCCCAGCGCGACCGCGAGCGCCTGGCGCAGCGTCGTGACCTCGCACGCCTCCTGACCGCTGTCAGTCGGCGCGATCACGCCGCTCAGGCCGTGCTTGGCGGCCTCCTGCAGACGCCGCTCGGGATGCCCGACCCAGCGCAGCTCGCCCGTCAGCCCCAGCTCGCCGAAGCAGCCTCGCGGCGCGGGCGAATTGGGGCTCTGCAGAGGCACGCCACGGCTTGCGCTGGCAACCGCGAGCGCGACCGCGAGATCGCATCCCGGCTCGTCCACGCGCACGCCTCCCACGACATTGACGAACACATCAGCGCCCGCCGTGCTGACGCGCCCGTGGCGGCCGAGGATCGCCAGCACCAGCGCCAGCCGGTTGCGGTCCAGCCCCGAGACGACCCTGCGCGGCTGCTCCAGCTCCGATGGAGACACCAGCGCCTGCACCTCGACCAGCAGCGGCCGCGAGCCCTCCATCGCCGCCAGCACGACACTCCCGGGGGCACGCGTGGCCTCGGCCACGAACCGCGAGGAGGCGTCGAGCACCTCGACCAGTCCGCCCTGGCGCATCTCGAACAGCCCCGCCTCGTTGGTCGAGCCGAAACGGTTCTTCAGCGCCCGCAGCTCGCGGTAGGGGCGCTCGCGCTCGCCCTCAAACTGCAGCACGCAGTCGACCAGGTGCTCGAGCACGCGCGGCCCCGCCAGCGCGCCATCCTTGGTGACGTGCCCGACCAGGATCACAGCCGTGCCCTGCGCCTTGGCCAGCGCCATGATCCGCGCCGCCACCTCGCGCACCTGCCCGACCGAGCCCGAAGCGCCCGACAGCTCGTTCGCGCGCAGCGTCTGCACGGAGTCGATCACGCAAGCATGCGGCGCCTGTGCGCCGAGCGTGTCGAGCACGACGTCGAGGTCGGTCTCAGCCAGGATCGGGACCTGCAGCGCATGGCTGGTACCGGCGGAGTCGGCCCCGGCGTCCCGCAGGCGCTCGGCGCGCAAGCGCACCTGCTCGGCCGACTCCTCGCCACTGACGTACAACGTCCTGCGCCCCGCCTGCTGGAGGTGTCCGAGCACCATGTTGGTGAGCGTCGACTTGCCGATCCCAGGAGAGCCGCCGAGCAGCACCAGCGAGCCGGGCACGAGCCCGCCGCCGAGCACGCGGTCGAGCTCGCCGATGCCCGTTGTCATCCGCTGCACCGTCGTCGGCGCGATCTGCTCGAGCGTCGGTGGCAGCGCCAGCGGCGCGGCGGGCTTGCGTCCCTTGGCTCTGCCGGCGCCGACGCGCCGCGCACCCGAGCGCTCGGGACTCACGCGCTCCTCCACGAGCGTGTTCCAGGCCTCACAGCCGGGGCAGCGCCCATGCCATTGCGCCGACTGAAAGCCGCACTGGGAGCAGCTGTGGATCGTCTCGCGCGCCATTTACCCAGCGTACGCGCCGGCGTGGACGCCCTGGGCGACGGCGAGAACTGCTCGCCGCGCGCCGCTACTGCTCGCTGGGCGGACCGACCTGCGGCGCCTCGCCGTCGGCCGGGTCGTCCTCGCCCTCGGCGATCGGCTCTGCGCCGCCGTCGCCGGCGCCAACGCCGACGGGCGTCTTCTGCTTCTTGGGCTGCACGATCGACAGGCGCACCTCGCCCTCGTCCTCACCGTCGCCTGGGTCCACGACCACGGTCGCGCCAGGCGTGAGCTGCTCGCGCAGCACGAAGTCGGCGAGCGGGTCCTCGATGTAGCGCTGGATCGCGCGGCGCAACGGTCGTGCGCCCATCGCCGGGTCCCAGCCCTTCTCGACCAGCAGGTCCTTGGCGGGCTCAGTCAGCTCCAACTGCAGCTCGCGTTCGGCCATCGACTCGCGGATGCGCAGCAGCAGCAACTCGACGATCTGCTTGATCTCCTCTTTCTGCAGCTTGTGGAAGACGATCACGTCGTCGATGCGGTTGAGGAACTCGGGGCGGAACACCTTCTTCAGCTCGCCCATGATGCGGTTCTTCATGTCCTCGTAGGTGATCCCGGTCTCGTCGTCGGAGACGGCGAACCCGAGCGGCGTGTTGCGCGCGATCTCCGCGGCGCCGATGTTCGAGGTCATGATCACGATCGCGTGGCGGAAATCGACCGTGCGCCCCTGGGCGTCGGTCAGCCGTCCGTCCTCGAGGATCTGCAGCAGGATGTTGAACACGTCCGGGTGGGCCTTCTCGATCTCGTCGAGCAGCAGCACGCTGTAGGGCTTGCGGCGCACGGCCTCGGTCAGCTGACCGCCCTCGTCGTAGCCGATGTAGCCCGGAGGGGAGCCGACCAGCCTGGAGACGGCGTGCTTCTCCATGTACTCGGACATGTCGATCCTGATCAGCGCGTCGTCGTCGCCGAACAGGAACTCGGCGAGTGTGCGCGCCAGCTCGGTCTTGCCCACGCCGGAGGGGCCGAGGAAGATGAACGACCCGGTCGGGCGCTTGGGATCCTTCAGACCGGCGCGCGAGCGCCTGATCGCCTTGGAGATGACCTCGATCGCCGGGTGCTGGCCGATCACGCGCTTGTGCAGTTCGTCCTCCATCCGCATCAGCTTCTGCGTCTCAGCCTCGGTCAGCTTGAACACGGGGATGCCGGTCCACATCGAGACGATGTCGGCAATCTCCTCTTCGCCGATCGACGGGCGCTCGCCGGACTCGCCGGATTCCCACGCCTGCTCGAGCTCGCGTTTCTTGTTGGTCAGCTTGCGCTCCTTATCGCGCAGCGACGCGGCCTTCTCGAACTCCTGGGCCTCGATCGCCGCCTCCTTCTCGCGGCGGGTCGTCTCGACTTCGCCCTCCAGCTCGCGATTAGCTGGCGGTGAGGTCATCGACTTGATGCGCATGCGCGAGGCTGCCTCGTCGATCAGGTCGATCGCCTTGTCGGGCAGGAAGCGGTCGGAGATGTAGCGGCTGGCCAGTTCGCCGGCGGCGCGTAGCGCCTCGTCGGTGATCTGCACCTTGTGGTGCTGCTCGTAGCGGTCACGCAGGCCCGTGAGGATCTCGACGGTCTGGTCGATCGTCGGCTCGTCCACGCGAATCTGCTGAAAGCGACGCTCCAGCGCCGAGTCGCGCTCGAGGTACTTGCGGTACTCGTCGAGCGTGGTCGCGCCGATCGTCTGCAGCTCGCCCCTGGCGAGGGCCGGCTTGAGGATCGAGGCCGCGTCGATCGCGCCCTCGGCGGCGCCCGCGCCGACCAGGTTGTGGAGCTCGTCGATGAACAGGATGATGTCCCCGCGCTGGGTGATCTCCTTCATCACCTTCTTCAAGCGCTCCTCGAACTCGCCGCGGTACTTGGACCCGGCGACCAGCGCCGCCAGGTCGAGCGTGTAGATCTGCTTGTTCTTGAGCAGCTCGGGAACCTCTGAGCTGGTGATGCGCTGGGCCAGGCCCTCGACCACCGCGGTCTTGCCCACGCCCGGCTCGCCCACCAGCACGGGGTTGTTCTTGGTGCGCCGCGAGAGGATCTGCATGATCCGCTCGATCTCGGTCTCGCGCCCGACGCACGGGTCGAGCTTGCCGTCGGCGGCCAGCTTGGTGAGGTTGCGCCCGAACTGGTCAAGCAGCTTGGAGGACTTCTTGCCCTCGCCCGAGCCGCTCGTGCCCGCGCCCGCACCGGCACCGCCGGACTGGCCCTGACGGCGGCCTCCGGGGCCGGAGAGCATGCGGATGACCTCGTTGCGGATCTTCTCGGAGTCGGCGTCGAAGTCGAGCAGGATGCGCGCGGCCACACCCTCGTTCTCGCGCACGAGACCAAGCAGGATGTGCTCGGTACCGATGTAGTTGTGGCCGAGGCTCAGGGCCTCGCGCAGCGCCAGCTCGAGGACCTTCTTGGCGCGCGGGGTGAACGGGATCTGCCCGGAGGTGACCTCCTCACCGGAGCCGACGATGCGCACGACCTGTGCACGCACACGCTCGACGGTGATGTCAAGGCTCTCCAGCACGCGCGCGGCAAGACCCTCCTCCTCGCGCAGCAGGCCGAGCAGGATGTGCTCGGTGCCGATGTAGTTGTGCTTGAGCGTCCGCGCCTCCTCTTGCGCGAGAACGACCACCTGCCTGGCCCGTTCCGTAAATCGCTCGAACATGGTGTGTTCCTTCCTGCTGGGCTGAGCCCGAAGGGTCTTTTGGTGGTCCTTGTGACGCCTCGTGGAGCAGTCTACCAACCGGGTCAGCCTGCCCCATTGGGGTAATCGGCAGGCCGGGGGCGCTGCTTGATTGTCGGGTGCGCGTGCGTCGGGCGCCCCGCGAACCAGGCGTTCACGACCGCTCGGGTGAGACGCCTAGTCGCGCATCGCCGGGAATAGCACGACCTCGCGGATCGAGTCGCGCCCGGTGAGCAGCATCACCAGCCGGTCGATGCCCACGCCGACGCCTCCGGTGGGTGGCATGCCCTGCTCGAGCGCCTGCACGAATAGCTCGTCGTAGGGCTGCACCTCATCCTCGCCTAGCGTCGCCAGGCGCCGCTGAGCCTCGAAGCGCTCGCGCTGTACGTCTGCGTCGATCAGCTCGCTGAAAGCGTTGGCGATCTCCATCCCGCCGGCGAACGCCTCCCAGCGCTCCACCAGCCCGGGCTCGGAGCGGTGCTCACGCGCCAGCGGCGAGATGTCCGTCGGGTAGTCGAAGACGAACGTAGGCTGGCGCAGCTTCGGCTCGACGTACTTGGACAGCAGATCATCCGCGAGCGCGAACCAGCTGAGGTCCTTGGTCTGCATCTGCAGGCCCCGCTCGGCGATCGCGCCCGCCAGGCCCTGCGCGGTCGGGTGAGCCTTCAGGTCGATTCCGGTGTGGCGCTCGATCGCCTCGTGGAAGCCCACGCGCGCCCACGGTGAAGAGAAGTCCAACTCGCCGGCGTAGCCGATCGCCGCGGCGGCCCCCTGCACGAGCTTCTCCAGGCGCTCCGCCTCGACGTTGTAGTCGGCGTAAGCCTCATACCACTCGACCATCGTGAACTCGGGGTTGTGCTTGTGTGAGAGCCCCTCGTTGCGGAAGTCCTTGCCAAGCTCGTAAACGCGCTCCAGGCCGCCTACGATCAAGCGCTTGAGGTACAGCTCGGTGGCGATCCGCAGGTACAGGTCGCGGTCGAGCGCGTTGTGGTGCGTGGTGAACGGGCGCGCTAGTGCGCCGCCGTACAGCGGCTGCAGCACCGGCGTCTCGACCTCCACGAAACCCTCGCCGTCGAGGTAGGCGCGCACCGCGGCGATGACCCGCGCGCGGTCAATGAACAGCCGCCGCGCGTCCTCGTTGGCGATCAGATCCAGCTCGCGGCGGCGGTAGCGCGTCTCCACGTCGCTCAGTCCGTGGTGCTTATCCGGAGGCGGTCGCAGCGCCTTGGCCAGGAAGTCGAAGCTCTCGACGCGCAGCGACACCTCGCCGTGGCGGCTGCGGATCGCGCTGCCGTCGACCCCGATCAGGTCGCCGAGATCGAGCGCCGTCAACAGCTCGAAGCGCTCGGGGCCGAGCACGTCCACGCGTGCGTGCAGTTGCAGCTTGCCGGTGCGATCGACGAGGTCCAGGAATGCCGTCTTGCCCGCCCCACGACGTGCGGCGATGCGCCCGGCGACGCGATGGCGCTCGTCGGTTTCCTGACCGCTCTCCAGGTGCCCGTAGGCGCCCAGCACGTCGGCGATTGGCTCGGCGTCTGCGAACGCGTACGGGAACGACCCGGCGTCGGCTGCGCGCACGCGCGCCGCCTTTGCGCGCCGCTCGGCAATCAGCTCGTCGAGTCCGTGCCTGGCCGACTCGCCGGGCTGCTGCGACGACCGACGGTCCTCGCTTCCGCTCATCGCGGCGAGCCTACTCGAGGCCGACGTCGATCTTGGTGATCTTGAGCTTGCGCGCGGGCCCGCGCGGCACCTTCACGGCGACCGTCTCGTTGCGCTTGTGCCCGATCAGCGCGCGGCCCACCGGCGACTCGTTGGAAAGCTTGTACTCGTCCGGCTTGGCCTCGGCGGAGCCGACGATCGTGTATTTGACGGACTTGCCGGTCTTTTCGTCCTTGACGTGGACGACCGAGCCGACCTGCACGACGTCGGTCGACAGGTCCTTGGCCTGGATCACGGTGGCCATGCGCAGCTTCTCCTGGAGCTGAGCGATGCGGCTCTCGACCATCGCCTGCTCGTTCTTGGCGTCGTCGTACTCGGAGTTCTCGGAGATGTCTCCGAACTCCCTGGCCTCCTTGATGCGTTCGGCTACCTCACGGCGCTTCTCGGTCGACAGCAGCTCCAGCTCGTCCTTGAGCTTCTGCAGGCCTTCTGGTGTGAGGATGACGTCCTTCGGCATGTGACTCTCGATCGCGGTTGGTGGACCGGTCCGCAACGCACAAAAACCCCGCTGTGAGCGGGGATGTCGCCGGCTCCGGGCATCAGCGAGCGCAGCAGTATAGCGAGGCACTGGCGCCGCGACCAGGACTCACACCGGCAGCGGCTCGGACTGGCGCGCGAGCGCCAGCAACTCCCTGGCGCTATGCAGATCGGGGGCCGTTTGCAGGGACTCCTGCAAGCTCTTGGCCGCGCCCGTCTCAAGCTCGAGCCGGCTCACGTACCAGGGGTAGAACTTGCGCAGATAGCGCCCCGCCCGCTCCTCGCCGAGGTGCTCGACCGCGCGGTCGATCGTCCAGTCGAGCTCGTCGTAGACCTCGCTCGGCGCGGGCTCCTGTACACGCTCGTCGAGCAGCCGCGCGAACAGCCACGGGTTGCCCAGCGCGCCGCGCGCGAGCATCACGGCGGTGGCGCCGGTCCACTCGAACAGCTCGCGGATAGCGCCCGGGTCGGCCAGCCCGCCCGTGAGGATCACCGGCGCAGGCAGCGACTCGGCGAGACTCGCCGCCAGCGCGTAGTCGGGCGAGCCTTTGTGGTGTACCGCGGCCGAGCGCGGGTGAAAGCCGATCGCCGCTACGCCCGCCTCGGACACCAGTCGATGAGCCAGCTCCAAGCCATCGCTGTCGCCCGCCGACAGGCCCGAGCGCAGCTTGACCGTCACCGGCAGCCCGCCGCCACCCTGCACGGCCGCGCGTGCCACAGCGACCGCGCGGTCGGGGTCGGACAGCAGTTGCGCGCCGGCGCCGGTCTTGCGGACCTTGGGCACCGGGCAGCCCATGTTGATGTCGATTACGTCGGCCCCGCGCCCGGCGACCACCGACGCGGCCGAGCGCATCACGTCGGGGTCTTCGCCGAACAGCTGGATCGAGACGGGTCCCCCGAGAGCGTTCACCCCGCCAAGGGCGTGCGGGTTCGCGGCCGGATCCGGTTCGCGCTCGCGCGGGTCGATGCGCAGCATCTCCGTGCAGGTCTTCTCGTTGCGGTAATGGATCGCGTGCGAGGAAACCATCTCCGACACCGCCATACCGGCGCCGTAGCGCTTGGCCTGCAGACGCACGAACCAGTTGCCGATGCCGGCCAGTGGTGCCAGCAGCACGCGGTTGGGCACGCGCAGCGGCCCGAGCATCCACGGATCGGTCAATGCCGCCATAACGCCATTATGGCCGTGTGGCCTCAGGCGTTGCGCTCGTGCAGCAGCCGCAATCCTGTCAGCGTGAGTAGGTCGTCGACCTCCTCGATCTCCTCGGTGAACTCCACCACCAGCCCGGCCAGCCCGCCGGTGGCGATCACATCGGTGCGTTCCCCGAGCTCGTCGTAGAGGCGACGCAGGATCGCGTCGATCGCACCGGCGTAGCCGTAGATGACGCCCGAGCGGATCGCGTCGATCGTGTTCTTGCCGATCACACTGCGCGGCGGGGCGAGGTCGACCTTCGGCAGCCGCGCGCCCCGCTCGGACAGTGCTTCCAGGGAGATCTCGATGCCCGTCATCAGCGCGCCGCCGACGTACTCGCCCTCCCGCGAGACCACGTCGAAGGTGGTGGCAGTGCCGAAGTCCACGCACACCGCCGGCCCGCCGAAGCGCTCGCGGATGGCGACCGCGTTGACCAGCCGGTCGGCGCCGATCTCGCGCGGGTTGTCGTAGCGGATCGCCATCCCCGTCCTCGTGCCCGGACCGACCACGAGCATCTCCTGACGCAGATAGCGCTGCGCCATCGTCGTCCACTCGGGCTCGAGCTGGGGGACGGTCGAGGAGACGATCGACGCGTCCACGTCGGCGAAGCCGTAGCCGCGCAGCTCGAGCAGGTTGCGCAGCGCCGCACCGAGCTGGTCGGCGGTCGACTGGCGCACGGTGGAGAAGCGCCAGTGCTCGAGCAGCCGCTCGCCCGTGTAGACCCCAAAGTGAGTCTGTGTGTTTCCAACGTCCACCACCAGTAGCACGGCTGGCATTATGCTCGGCCTTACGATGGCACCGAGGTCAGCCAAGCTGTATGTGCTTCCCGGCTCGCATCCGTGCGCCGCCGTCGAAGCCGCGCTCGGGCTGAAGTCGATCGCCTTCAAGCGCGTCGACGTGCTGCCGCTGACCCAGATCGCATTGGGGCCGCTGCTGTACGGCGGAACGACGGTGCCGGGTATGCGCGTCGACGGTCAGCGCTTGGTCGGCTCGCGCACGATCATGCGCCATCTCGACGTGATCGCACCCGAGCCGCCGCTGCTGCCGGCGCCGGGTGATCCCGCCTACGCGCGGGTGCTCGAGGCCGAGCGCTGGGGCGACGAGGTCTTCCAGGGCGTTCCGCGCACGTTGATCAACGCGGCGTTCCTGCGTCGCCCAGCAGCGATGGAGAGCTACGCCGACGGCGTCAAGCTGCCGTTGCCGCGCCCGCTGCTGCGCCCGGCGCTGCCGCTGACCGCGCGGCTGATGGCGATCCGCAACAAGGCCGGCGACGACAACGCGCGTGAGGTCTTGGCGGCGCTGCCGCGCCAGTTGCAGAGGATCGACGACTGGATCGCGGAGGGGCTGCTCGGCGGCGAGCAGGCGAACGCTGCCGACCTGCAGATCGGGAGCACGATCCGCCTGCTGATGAGCATCGGCGATGTCCGCCCGCTCGTCGAGGGACATGCCGCCGCGGCGCTCACGCGCTACTTCCCGCCGATCATCGGCGCGGTACCGGGCGACGTGCTGCCAACGCAGTGGCTGGCAGCTCCGGCCGGCGCCTAGCGCCGGCTAGCTACTGAGCGTCACACCGCGCGTGACGCTGACGCTGGCTCCGTGCAGCGGGGCGAGCAGGATCCTCACGCTCAACCTCAGGCGCCCGCGGACCCGCAAAGCGTGCCTGGCTCTGGCATTCAGAGCTGCCGAGTAGTGCACGACACCGGCGGGCACGGATGCCCGCACGAACCGACCGACGCGCACGCGCGACTGCTGGCCGGTGCTCGCCAGCGCCGCACGATCCGCCAGCAACTGCACTTCCAACCGTCCCCCGGCGCCAGATGGTGAGACCCGCAGCGATCCACGCACCACGTGGCCGTGCTGGGCGCGGGCGAGCTTGACGGCACCGGCAGCGCCTCCAAGCGTCCCGGCCGATCCCGAGCCAGTCGTGTTCGGAGAAGCGGACCCAGGCGAGGAGCCTGGCGCTCCAGGCAGCGACGGCGACCCGGGCGCGGGCGTCGTCATGGTGCCTGTCGTCGTGGTGGTCGTGGTGACACCGCTCGCGTTGACGGTCACCGTGCCGGTCATTTCCGGGCCGTGCACTGTGCAGTAGAACGTGTACACGCCGGGCGTCGCGAACGTGCAAGCTCCCTGCCAGTTGGCCGCCGAAGCCGCGACGGTGGTTCCGACGGGCACACCTTCGCAGCTGGGCGTCGCCGGGCCGTTGACCCATTCCACGCCGTGCGGCGTTTCGGTCGGGTTGGCGAGTGTGACCACGCCACCGGGATCGACGGTGGCGCTCGCCGGCGACCAATAGTGGCTGACCGTTTTCAGGTAGGTGACGTTGACGGCGGTGATCGTGGGGGCGGGTTCAGAGCTGGCGATCGCCGGCAGCGCGACCGTCGCGATACCCAGCAGCGCGGCCAGGCCGGTCAGAACTCGCGTGCGTGGTCTCACATTCTGAAAGACGCCGAACGCGCGGACATCCTTCCCGGCGCTACAGTCGCACTGCGAGGGCAAGCGCGCCGGGGCCATCCGGGCGCTGCCCGTCGATGACATGCACACGCTCGATCCGCAGTCCCTCACCCAGCACGTGGACCGCCTGTATCGCGCCGCGTGGGCTCTGTGCGGCTCGCGGGAGGATGCCGAGGACCTCGTTCAGGAAACATTCGCGCGCGTGCTAGCCCGCCCGCGCGTGGTGCAGGGGGAGGATTTGCACTACCTGACGCGCGTCTTGCGCAACACGTTTCTGACGGGTCGGCGCACGGCCTCGCGGCGGCCGGTGACGGTTGCCGAGCTGGACGACAGCCTGGTCGCCGATCGGCGACCGACGGCCAGGCCGGAGGCGGCTCTGGAGGTCAGCGAGGTCTACGCCACGATCGCAGAGCTGCCGGAGTCCTTTCGTTTGGCGTTGGTCGCGGTGGACGTGCTCGGCCTCTCCTATCGCGAGGCCGCCCGCGCCCTGCGCGTGCGCGAGGCGACGCTGACCACGCGACTGTTTCGGGCGCGCAAGCAGATCGCCGCCCGGCTGACGCCGCAGGCGCCGACCTCGCGCACGCCCGGCTCAGCCGGGGAGTCCGCCGCTGCCGGCCAGGGCGAGCGGCGGGCACAGGCAATCCGCCGGGAAGAGTCGAGCACGGACGGAGTCTTGTCAGGCGGAGGAAACCCATGACCGACCAGCGCCCGCACGACGAATCAGATCTGCTCGAGTACGTTCGCGCGATCGACGTTCCCGCACCGGCCCAGCTGCATCGCCGTGTCGAGCAGCTCGTCGCCGAGCGCGACCCCTCGCGCGGCGGTCGCCGTTCGCGAATCGCACTGCTGCGCAGCCCCGCCGTGGCTGGGCTGCTCGCTGGGACGGTGGCGCTGGCGGCGGCGGTTGCACTGGCGGTCGGGCTGAGCGGGTCGGGCCACGACACGCTGAGCGTGCGCGAGACCTCGGCGCTGACGCTGCGCCCGGCGACAACGGCTGCTCCCAAAGAGAACCCGCAAGCGGCGGGACAGCTGCAGGCGGCGGTTGACGGCGTCTCCTTCCCGTACTGGAAAGAGCGCTTTGGCTGGAGCTCGACCGGCGAGCGCACCGACCGCGTCGCCGGTCACACCGT
Source organism: uncultured Solirubrobacteraceae bacterium (assembly GCA_963705235.1). GTDB lineage: Bacteria > Actinomycetota > Thermoleophilia > Solirubrobacterales > Solirubrobacteraceae > Palsa-744. Next base: position 347,214 of record OY970059.1, read on the forward strand.
GCGGACGGTGTTCTACGGCAATGCGCGCGGCCAGCGCATCGGCTACGCGATCGTTTCGGGCGCGCCGCCGCCGAGGACGCACGGCGGCAGCGTGGTCTGGCGTGGGCACACGCCCTACCGACTGAGCGCGCGGGGAGACGCGCGGGTGGTGACGTGGCTGCGCGACGGGCACCTGTGCGTGGTCGCCGGCCGCGGTGTCAGCGGCGCGAAGCTGCTGGCGCTGGCGAGCTGGGACGACCGCGCAACCGCGTCCTGACGTACGAGCGGTGGCGGACGCTCAGCGCTCGGGCAGCCGCAGCGGCGGGCCGGCCCAGCGCACGCCGCCGTCGTCCACGGCGAGCGCCGCCAGCGCGTCGGCTAGGCGCGTGCCGTCTGGGGCACGCGCCTGGAAGTCCAGCTCGAGCGCGGGCACGAGCACGAAGCGGCGGCTGAGGAGCTGCTCGTGGGGTAGGCGCATGCGCTCGTCGGCCCACTCCAGATCGGCGAGCAGCAGGATGTCGATGTCGATTGGCCGTGGGCCGTGGCGGACGGTGGCGTGCTCGCGGCCCAGCTCGCGCTCCAGGCGCTTGACCTCGTCCAGCAGCGCCAACGGTTGGAGCGATGTGGCGATACGTACGCACGCGTTCAGAAAGCTCGGTTGGTCGAGCACCTCGCCAACGGGGTCGGTGTCGTACGTGGACGAGCACGCCAGCACCTCGACGCCCGCGTCCGCGAGGGCACCGACGGCGCGCTGCAGCTGCGCGCGGCGCTCGCCGACGTTGGAGCCGAGCCCGAGCAGCCCGACACGATCCTCGGAGGCACTCACTGGCTGGACGCCATCGCCCGGCGCCGGTCAGCCGCGCGTCGTCTGCAGGCCGGCCTGTACGGCCTTCTCGCCCATCGCCTGCGCGAACGGGATCAGCCCGGAGAGCGGGCGGATCATGACTGTGAAGTCGGCGATCAGGCCGTCCTGGTCGAAGCGCAGCAGGTCGATGCCCTCGAGCTCCCGGCCCGCGACGGTGGCCTTGAAGATGAGCGCGTGTGCGCCGTCGGTATCCAGCTCGTCGGTGTAGCGGAAGTCCTCGAACGTCTGTGCGACGAGCGTGAGCAGCGCGAGGACGGTGTCCCTGCCGATGAACGGGTGGAAGGTGGCGGGGCTGTGAAAGACGATGTCCTGCGCCAGCAGCGCGCCGATTGCGTCGAGGTCCCAGCGTTCGACGGCTGAGCGGAAGGCGGCGGCAGTGCTCACGCGGTCTCCTGCGCTTCGCGCCAGACCTCGACGGAGACCTCGTCGACGCTGAGCGCGATCGGGGGCTCGGGCTTGGCGGCCTTGACCCACACGCCCTCCAGCTCGTAGTCGGCGAGCAGGCGGTCGGCGATCGTCGCGCACAGCCGCTCGAGCGTGCGGTGCGAACGCTGCTGGGCGATCAGCGCGACCAGCTGGCAGACCTCGGCGTAGTCGACGGTGTCCTCGATCGAGTCGGTGACGGTCGCGTCGGTCTCGCCGACGTCCAGCCGCAGGTCGAGGACGAGCCGCTGGCCGACCTCGCGCTCGGCATCGCTGACGCCGTGATGGGTGTACAGCGACAGGCCCGTGATCTCGATGGTGACCGACTCGCCGGTGTCCTCGCCGTCGTCGAGATCCTCACCGTCGTCTAGGTCTTCTGCGTCGTCCCCACGCTCGCCGGCCATCGCTGCCCCAACGTAGCAGCCGTGACGGCCAGGGCATCGGCGACCGGTGCGACGTCGTGTACGCGAAAGATGCTGGCGCCGCGCTCGAGCGCGAGCACGTTGGTGGCGATCGTTCCCGCCAGCCGTTCGCCCGCCCCGGGTGCGCCCGGCAGGATCTTGGCGAGGAAGCTCTTGCGCGAGGTTCCCACGAGTAGCGGTGGACCGAGCGCCGCAAGCTCGTCCAGGCGACGGAGCAGCTCGAGGTTGTGCTCGACCGTCTTGCCGAAGCCGATGCCCGGGTCGAGCACGATTCGCCGCTCGTCGATCCCCTCGGCGAGCGCGTAGGCAATCCGCTGCGCGAGGAACGCCTTGACGTCGTCGACGACGTCGTCGTAACGAGGGCCGCCCGCCTGCTGCATCGTGCGCGGCTCGCCGAGCATGTGCATGAGACAGCATTCGGCGCCGCTGTCGGCGACCAGCGCGGCCATCTCCGGGTCGCCGCGCAAGGCGGTCACGTCGTTGACGAAGCTCGCGCCGGCCGCCAGCGCGGTCTCGGCGACGGCGCGCTTGGAGGTGTCGATCGAAATCTGCGGCGCACCCGCACCCGCGCCCTCGCGGGCGCGGGCCGGACCTCCCGCCACGGTGGCGCCATCCCAGTCCAGGACGGCCAGCCGCTCGACTACCGGCCCTACGCGAGCGACCTCCTCGTCGACAGGGACCGGCGCGGCACCGGGGCGCGTGGACTCGCCACCGACGTCGAGAATGTCGGCCCCCTCCCCCGCGAGCACACGCGCATGCGCGACCGCCGCGTCCACATCCAGAAAGCGCCCCCCATCGGAGAACGAGTCGGGCGTGACGTTGAGCACGCCCATCAGGCGGTAGGAGCGACTCACATGCCGCAAGCTACCGACGAGGCGCTCCTCAGGCTGGCTCGGGGCGCTCTTTTTCGCTGGCGCGCAACTCGGCGGTGCCGCCGGCGAGGCCGGGGCGCGGGATCGCGCGCGGCGTTTCGCGCTCGGTGCGATCGACGGGCGTGGGTGGAGCGGGCAGCTCCGGCTTGGACTCCTCTTCGACGCCGAAGACCTCCTCCTCGCTCTTGCCGGCGAGCAGCGCGAGGAACTCCTCCTTCTCGATCGTCTCGCGCTTGACGAGGATCTCGGAGATGTTGGCGAGGTCGTGCTGGTGCTCGGTGAGGATGTCGTGCGCGCGTTTGTGCGCGGCCTCGATGATGCGGCGCACCTCGTCGTCGATCTCGCGTGCGATCTCGTCTGAGTAGTCGGGCTCGGTGGAGAACTCGCGGCCGAGGAACGGCTGGCCGTGGTCGTGGCCGAACACGCGCGGGCCGAGCTTGTCGCTCATGCCGAAGCGCATGACCATCTGCTTGGCGGTGGCGGTGACCTTCTCGATGTCGTTGGAGGCGCCGGTGGTGATCTCGCCGAACACCAGCTCCTCGGCGGCGCGTCCGCCGAGCGTCATCGCCATCGTGTCCTGCAGCTCGGCGCGGGTGGTCAGGAAGCGGTCCTCCTGGGGCATCGAGATCGTGTAGCCGAGCGCCTGACCGCGCGAAATCACGGAGATCTTGTGGACGGGGTCGGAGTGCTCGAGGAAGTGGCCGACGAGCGCGTGGCCCATCTCGTGGTAGGCGGTGATCAGGCGCTCTTTCTCGCTCATCACGCGGGTCTTCTTCTCGGGGCCGGCGATCACGCGCATGATCCCCTCCTCGAGCTCTTCCTGGCCGATCTCGCGCTTGCCGGTGCGCGCGGACAGCAGCGCAGCCTCGTTGATCAGGTTCGACAGGTCGGCTCCGGTGAAGCCGGGCGTCTGGCCGGCGAGCGCGTCGATGTCGATCACCTTGGCGAGCGGCTTGCCGCGCGTGTGTACCTCGAGGATCTTGGCGCGGCCCTTGCGGTCGGGCCGGTCGACGGCGATCTGGCGGTCGAAGCGCCCGGGGCGCAGCAGCGCGGGGTCGAGGATGTCGGGCCGGTTGGTGGCGGCGATCATGATGATGTTGTCCTTGGCCTCGAAGCCGTCCATCTCGACGAGCAACTGGTTGAGCGTCTGCTCGCGCTCGTCGTGACCGCCGCCGAGGCCGGCGCCGCGATGACGCCCGACGGCGTCGATCTCGTCCATGAAGATGATGCACGGGCTGTTCTGCTTGGCCTGCTCGAACAGGTCGCGTACGCGCGATGCGCCGACGCCGACGAACATCTCGACGAAGTCCGAGCCGGAGATCGAGAAGAACGGCACACCGGCCTCACCGGCGACGGCGCGAGCGAGCAGCGTCTTACCCGTGCCGGGCGGCCCGTACAGCAGCACGCCGGTGGGGATGCGCGCGCCGAGCGCCTGAAACTTCTTGGGGTTCTCGAGGAATTCCTTGATCTCGTGGAGCTCCTCGACGGCCTCGTCCACGCCGGCGACGTCGCGGAAGGTGATCTTGGGCGAATCGGCGGACATGCGCTTGGCGCGCGACTTGCCGAACGACATCACTTTGGAGCCGCCACCCTGCACCTGGTTCATGAGGAAGATCCAGAAGCCGAAGAACAGGACAAACGGGATGATGTACATGAGCAGGCTCAGCAGCGCGCTGCTCTTTTCCGATTCGATGTTGAACTTGACGCCCTCTTTTTCGAGCTGGCCGATCAGCTGCGGCGAGGCCTGTTCGATGAAGCCGACTTCATAGCTTTCTTTGTCCTCGAGCTTGACTTCGAGGGCCTTGCCCTTGTTCTTGAACTCGACGGAGCTGACTTCGCCTTTGGGCAGCTCTTTGCTGACGAGCGTCTGGTAGCTGTGCGGGCGCTTGTTCTGCGACGCGGGGTTGATCAGTTTGACCGCGAGGAACGCGAGCACGACGACGATCAGGATCGGGAATGCGGCGCTCTTAAAGAAACGGCTCATGGCTGGTTCCTGAGGGTCCGGGCACCGTCTGAAGTCGTGGCCACCAGTCCCTTAGCGTACCATGGCGACTCAGAACCACCGGCGGCTGCGGGCGATCGACGGGCCATCATGACAGCGCCGATCTAGCGCTCCAGCGCGGCCACGAACGGCAGGTTGCGATGGCGCTCGGTGTAGTCGAGGCCGTACCCGACGACGAACCGATCGGGTATCTCAAAGCCGACGTAGCGTGTCGGCAGGTCGACCTTGCGCCGCTCGGGCTTGGTCAGCAGCGCGCACACCTCGAGCGTGCGCGGGTTGCGCGAGCCGAGGTTGCGCATCAGGTACTGCAGCGTCAGCCCGGAGTCGACGATGTCCTCGACGATCAGCACGTCGCGGCCTTCGATCGACGCGTCGAGGTCCTTGAGGATTCGCACGACGCCCGAGGAGTCGGTCGCCGATCCGTAGGAGGCGACGGCCATGAAGTCGACCTCGACGGGCACGTCGATGCAGCGCATCAGGTCACTGAGGAAGAACACGGCGCCCTTGAGCACGCCGACGAGCAGCAGCGGGCGCTCGGCGTAGTCGCGCGAGATCTCCTCGCCCAGCTCGGCCACGCGGCGCTGGAGATCCTCGGCGCTGACGAGCACCTCGCCCACACCTGGCTCGCTTGAGAGGCTCGCGGTGCCGGCCACGACAGGCAGTCTAGAGATTTTGATGGGGCCGCCCCGAGGGCGGCCTCGAGGGTCGCGTCGCGTGTGCGCTGGGGCGCAAACGGACGCCCGGCGCGGCGCTCGTCAGTCGCGCGGGGGGAGCTTGACCATCGTCAGCCGACCGTCCTCGATCACGGCGCCGGCGCGGCCGCCGACGTGCAGCTCCGCTCGCCCGCCGCGCCGGGCCAGTGCGAGGATCTCGCCGACGCGCGCGCCGGCCTGGGGCACGTAGGTGCCGGCGGCGTCCTCGGCCAGGCGGATCACAAGCAGGCGGGCCAGCGCCGGTGGCAGTTCGGCCAGGCGCACGAGCGCAATCTCGTGCTTGCCGCTGAGCTCACCGGCGACTAGCTCGTCGAGCACCTCGCCCTCCTCGCGCAGCAGCGCGGCTGAGCGCAGCACGTTGGCCTCGGCCGCCGGGTGCACTGTGCGCAATGCGGGCAGCAGCCCGTGGCGCACGCGCGCACGCGCGTAACGCTCGTCCTCGTTGCTCGAGTCCTCGCGCCACTGCAGACCCCGCTCCAGGCAGTAGGCGCCGGTCTGCTCGCGACTGAACGCGAGCAGCGGACGGATCAGACGCCCGTCGGCGGCGAGCATCCCGAGCAGCGCGCGGCGGCCGGGCGAGGCTGCAAGGCGGTAGAGGATCGTCTCGAGTTGATCGCTGGCGGTGTGCCCGGTGGCGATCAGCGCGTCATGCTCGCCGGCGAGCCGCTGAGCGGCCGCGTAGCGGACCTCGCGCGCCCACGCCTGGAGATTGCCCCGCCCCCCGTCCTCGTGCTCGTCCTCATCCTCGTGCTCGGCAGTGGGAGGCGCGGGCGCCTGCGCGCGGCGCGCGCGCACGACCTCCAGCCTGACGGCGAGCTGCTCGCACAGCCGTGCGCAGTGGCGCTCGTCCTCGTCGGCTAGCGCGCGTAGGCCGTAGTTGACGTGCAGCGCGATCACCGCTTCGCTACCGAGCAGCGCGACGGCGACGTCGAGCAGGCAGGTCGAGTCGCGCCCGCCAGAGATCATCGCGATCAGCGGACGGTCGCGCGCGAACAGGCCGCCTTGGCGGACCGCGTCGCGCAGCTGATGGCAGCCCACCCCCCTGCTACCCCGACCGGGAGGTGGCGACGAACAGCTCGGTCGGCTCGGAGAACCCCTTCAGCCGCACCTCGCCGATCCGTTCGAACTCGAGCCCGTCGATGGCGGCCGCGGCCTCGACGACCGGGCGCGTGACGAGCACCTCTCCCCCGGCCGCGCGCGCGACGACCCGCGCGGCACGGTTGACCTCGCGCCCGTAATAGTCGCCATCGCGGTAGAGCGCCTCGCCGAAGTGGATACCGATGCGCGCGGGCGGTTCGCGCTGCTCGTCGATGCCCTGCTGCAGCTCAACCGCCCAGCGCGTCAGCGCGGCGGCGTCCGAGCCGACCACCATCACCTCGTCGCCGAGCGTCTTAATCACGCGCGCGTCGGCCGGCAGCGCCTGTCCGACGGCCTCGACGAAGCGCTCGACGGCGTCCAGCGCGGCCTCGTCGCCGTGCTCGACGGTCAGGCGCGCATAGCCGGCGAGGTCGGCGAAGGCGATCGTCACGCGCAGGCGGCCCTCGTCGAGCGCGTCGGCGCCGAGGTCGGCCTCCATGTGGCCGATCATGTCCTGCTCGACGAAGTGCGCGAGCAGCCGCTCGTGCAGGTAGTTCATGAACGGCGAGGAGAACGGCAGCGTCTCGCGCGCCAGCCCCTCCATCTCGTCGGCGATCTTGACGCTGGAGACGCCGGCGCGCATCAGCGGCTCGTGCACGTACAGGTGGATCAGGCGGACCTCGGCGTCGGCGATCTGCGCCATCGCCTGCCCGTACACGCGCATCAGCTGCAGGAACGCCGGCAGCGGCAGGCCCGCGTCGAGCACGGCGACGGCGTATTTGAGCGTCTGCACGTCTTCATCGGAGAAGCCGGTGGCGAGCACCGAGGAGAGCCCCATCGCCGTGTAGATCTGCTCGATCAGCTGCGCGTCGACGCCGCTGGCACGCGCGGCCTCGCGCAGCGAGTGCCTGGGACCGGGGCTGGAGAGCAGGTTTTCCAGCGGCCCGACCGCGAGCTGCCCGTTGTCGGCGGCCCGCTTGATCTGCTCGAGCTCGTGCCCGCGGGCGCGCAGCCGGGCGATCACGCGCACGTATGCGGCGACCGTGGGCGTCCAGCGTCCCTGGTAGCCGGGGATCACGCCCTTGGCCACCCAACGTCTGACGGTCGCCTGCGAGACGCCCGCGCCCGCGGCGACGCGCGCGAGCGTCAGCTCACTCGCGTCGCTGGTGGGGTCATCGGCCTGCTGGGCCACTCAGGCGCACGGCACGACGGGCAGTGGGTGGGCGGACATCGGGTGGGCGGGCATCCCGTCCAAAGTCTAAAGTCGCGGCCGATGTCGCACGGCGAGCCCATTCACCTGCGTCCGACGGCGGCGGTGGCCGACCGCGTGCTGCTCCCGGGCGACCCCGGGCGGGCGCTGGCGCTGGCGCAGGAGCTGCTGGAGGCGCCGCTGATGTTCAATCACCATCGCGGCCTTTGGGGGTACACGGGCCAGGCGCCGGACGGTCTGGCGCTGACGATCCAGTCGACCGGGATGGGTGGGCCGTCGGCGGCGATCGTGCTGAGCGAGCTGATCGCGTTGGGCGTCGGGCGCGCGATCCGCGTGGGCACATGCGGCGCGCTGAACGGCGAGCTGGCGCTCGGCGAGCTGGTGATCGCGCGCGAGGCGATCTGCGCCGACGGCACCTCGAAAGCGCTGGGGGGCGATGGCCGCGTCGACGCCGACCCTGGCTTGACCGACGCGCTTGCCCGCTGCGCACCGGCGGCGCGGGTCGGCACGATCGTGAGCGTCGATCTGTTCTACGACGACGGCGCCCGGCTGGGCGACCCCGAGGCGCTGGCGATTGAGATGGAGGCGGCGACGCTGTTCGCGGTGGGTGCGGCGGCGGATGTGGCGGTGGCGTGCGTGCTGGCGGTATCCGACACGTTCGACGAGCACGGCGCGCGCCAGCGCATCGACGATGATGCGCTGGCGGCTGCCGCCGGGAGCATGGGCGCGGCGGCGATCGCCGCGCTGGCCTGACCTCAGCCCTTCGGCGTGGTGCGCTTGGCGCGCGGCGCGGCTTTGCCGTCGGCCTGCTTGGCGCTCGTGCGGCGCTTGGTCGCGGCACGGGGTTTGGCCGCCGCCGTCAGCGTGGCCGCCGGGGGCGCGTTCTCTGTCGCCTGGACGTGCTCGAGCTTGTCGGCAAGCCTGCGCAGCTCGGCCTCGATCGCGCTGAGGCGCGCCTCGACGCCGTTGGGCATGAGCGAGCGGTCGAGACGATCGACGCCATCCTCGATGCCCTCGAGCCGATGCGACAGCGAGCGCAGCCGGCGGGTCAGCCGTTCGATGTCGGCCGCCGACGGGAGGTTGAGCGCGCCCATCGCCACCTCCTGGGCCTGCGTGGCCTTCTCGCGCGCGTCGAAGGCACGCCCGATCGCGCCGGTGAGCAGCGGGTTTTCGAGCAGCTCTGAGAGCGCCTTGCCGAGCCGTTCGTCGGTCGTGGGGCTGAGGCGCTCGCGCAGGCTCCTGGCGAGGTTGCTCGCATCGGACATGTACCGCTCCCGTTGGTTGGAATCGGATCGACCGGTCGTCCACCCAGCACGTGGTTTCGACCATCGGTCGAATTGGAAGGATACGGTGAAGCGATGCCCCGCCAGCTGTTCGTGTTCATCCAGCTCGAGTTCCCCTGGGCGCTCGGCCCCGCCGACGGGCGCTACCTGCTGCGTAGACCCGTCGACGGCGAGCCCGAGCGGGTGGTCGTGCTGGGGACCCTGCAGGCGGGACGGCAGCCGAGCGGCGGCGGACTGCCGCTGGAACGCCTACGCAGACGCGCCAAGAGCGCCCCGACGAGCCCGGAGCCCGCGCCGGTGGCAACGAGCAGAGTCACGGTGATCGATCCGGTCTCGCTGTCGGCGGAGAACCAGGCGCGCGCGTGGCTGGCTGAGCTGGATCGAGATCGCGAGGTGCTGGCGGCAGTCGCGATCGTCAACCGGGTCGTGCACCTGCACCGGATCGCCTCGGCGGACCCGTACGTGCACGAGGTCTCCCCCGCGCAGGCGCTCGTGATCCGCGCCGGCTGGGGCGAGGGCGAGCAGGTGGCGGACGGGCGCTGGCTGCACGCACGCGCACTACCGTGGATGCAGGGGTCGCGCCCGTCGTCATCGCGCCGGGGCCCCCGCCGCGACCGCTCGTGGGCGCTGCGGCCACAGGAGCGTCTGGCGGCGCTGCTGGGGGCACACGCGAGCGTGCTGATGTGCGAGGAGCTCGCGTTGCGTACGCGTCAGGACCTCGACCACGGCCGCCTGGCGCACGCCGCGCTGGAGCTGGATCGCGCGCTGGGGCTGGCCGCCGCCGAGCTGCGCGAGGAGCAGCGCGAGGACCTCGCGATCCGCATCGCCGAGCTGGAGCGGCTGGCGCCCGACGTGCACAGCCAAGCCGAGGCGGCGCTGCGCCGGGGCGTGGCAATCGATGAAGAGCTACTCGCGCACGCGCTCGGGCGCCTGGAGGCGGCGCTGCGCGCGCGCACCGCAACCGGTGTCTAGGCTGATGTGAAGTGGACCCGACGACGGCAGCGATCGGAACCTGGAGCGGCGGACGCTTCATGCATTTCGGCGAGCCGCTGTCAGACGATCGCCTGAGGCGACTGCTGGCGCCAGGCGAGGGCGTTGACACGGTGATCACCGCTGACGCCTACGGCGCGGGCGAGGCGGACCGCGCGCTTGCCGGCGCGCTGGGTGGGATCGACCGCGACAGCTACTGCCTGGTGGGCGCGATCGGGCACGACTTCTATACCGGCCGGCGTGAGGGGGCGAAGGGCTTTCCGCGCTTCACCGACGAAAGACTGCGCGGCCCCGAGGACTATGCGTCCTACATCCGCATGGCGACCGAGCGCAGCCTGCGCCGCTGCGGCGTCGATCGCTTCGACCTGCTGCTGCTACACAACCCGGACCGCACCGGCTACGCCAGCGCGGCGGTGTGGGAGGGCATGGCGGCGGTGCGCGACGCGGGCTTGACCGACAAGCTCGGCGTGGCGCCGGGCCCGGCAAACGGCTTCACGCTGGACCTGATCGATTGCCTGGAGCGCTTTGGCGCGCTGATCGACTGGGCGATGGTGATCCTGAGCCCGATGGAGCCGTGGCCGGGGCGGCTGGTGCTGAGCGCGGCGCAGGCCCAGCAGGTCAACCTGATCACACGCGTGGTCGACTACGGCGGCGTGTTCCACGACGATGTGCTGCCGGGCCATGAGTTCGCCGAGTACGACCACCGCAGATTTCGCCCCGACGGCTGGGTGCAGACGGGACGCGAGAAGCTCGAGCTGATGCGCCCGATCGCCGAGCGCCTGGGGCTGACGATGCTGCAGCTGGCATGCGCTTGGAACCTCGCTCAGGCGGGTGTGCGCTGTGTGGCGCCGACGCTGATCCAGGAGAGCGGCGCGGGCGCTCGCCCGGTCGAGGCCAAGCGCGCCGAGCTGGCTGCGCTGGCGGCCGACGACGGCGCGCTGTACAAGCGCCTGTCAGAGCAGGACGCGCAGGCAATCGCAGCGATCGGCGATAACACCGGCTGCATGACGTTGAAGGGCGCGAGCGTCGAATACGACGGCCCAGCGCTGGCCGACCGGTGGGAGCTGAACGGCGAGCTCTCAGCAGTGGCAGCGCGCTGGCAGATCGATCCACGCCGCGACCTGGCGGCGGCGGCCGCGACGAGCTAGGACAATCGCGGCGAGAACTTGACAGCCGCTCGCCACCGACCAAGGGGGAAGCAATGAGCATCGACGTCGACGCGATCAAGCAGGGCCAGAAGCAGATGTGGTCGATCGGCGACTACCCGGAGCTGGCGCAGACGATCCAGGTGGCCTCCGACACGCTCGTGCAGCTGGCGGGCGTGCAGGCCGGCGAGCAGGTGCTCGACGTAGCCACGGGTAGCGGCAACGCGGCGATCGCGGCGGCGCGCGTGGGCGCGAGCGTGACCGGCCTGGATCTGACGCCGCAGCTGCTGGAGGTCGCGAAGGCACGCGTCGCGCAGGAGGGACTGAGCGTGCGCTTCGTCGAAGGCGACGCCGAGGCGCTGCCGTTCGACGACGGCGCATTCGACCGCGTGACGTCGTGCTTTGGCGTGATGTTCGCGCCCCGCCACGACGTGGCCGCGGGTGAGTTGGTGCGCGTCGCGCGAGCGGGCGCCACGATCGCGTTCGCGGCGTGGACGCCGGAAGGCCTCAACGGCCAGATGTTCAAGACGGTCGGCTCCTACATGCCGCCGCCACCGCCGGAGCTGCAGCCGCCGGTGCTGTGGGGCACAGAGGAGCACGTGCGCTCGCTGTTCGCGCACACCGACGCGGAGATCGAGTTCGACCGGCGCAGCGTGACGTTCCTGCACGACTCGCCCGAGAGCTGGGTCGAGTACAACTCGCGCGTGCTCGGCCCGGCGATCATGGCCAAGAACGCACTCGAGCCCCAGGGCCGCTGGGACGATCTTCGGGGGGACCTGGTGGCGCTGTACACCAGCCACAACGAGGCACAGGACGGGACGCTGCGCGCCCAGGCGGAGTACCTGCTGAGCGTCGTGCGCCTGCCCGCGTAAGAGCGCTCGGCGGGCCTGCTAGGCCCTCAGAACCGCCGGGCGCCCGACGCCTGGGTTGCGCCCAGCGCGTCGGCGAGCGCCTGGAGCTCCACGACGACGTCGCCGTGCAAGCGCACCTCGGCGAGGTCGTCCAGCGGCGTGGCGCCGGCGGTGAGGATCGCGATCTTCCCGCCCTTTGCCTGCGTGAGCAGCGGCAGCGAGGCGACCGGATGAACTTCCAGCGAGGAGCCGATGCACAGCAGCACGTCGGCCGCCTCACACAGACTGCGCGCGCGCACGATCGCCTCTTCGGGCAGCATCTCGCCGAACAGCACGACGTCCGGCTTCAGTGCCTGACCGCAGCCGTGGCAGCGAGGCACGCCCTCGGCGTCGGCTGCCAGGCGCTCGCGGGCATGCCTCGAGCGCCACCCGCTCGCCGCACGCGGGGCACGAGCAGGTGGCGATGCTGCCGTGCACCTCGACCAGCTCCTGTGTGCCGGCCTTGCGGTGCAGCATGTCGACGTTCTGGGTGATGACGCCGTGCAGCAGACCGTGCTGCTGCATCGCCACGAGCGCCGCGTGCGCGCCGTTTGGCTGCTTGGCGTCGAGCGTCGCGAAGCGTTCGCCGTAGAAGCTCCAGAAACGCACTGGGTCGCTGCGGAAGGCGTCGATGTGCGCGACGGCGACCGGGTCCACCTTCTCCCACAGCCCGGTGCCAGGCGAGCGGAAGTCGGGGATGCCCGAGGGCACGGAGATACCCGCGCCAGTCAGCGCGACGACCGTGCCGGCGTCGCGCACCAGCTCGGCCAGGCGCTGAACCTCGTCGTGAGAGGCGCCGCGCGCCACGGCGGACGGCTCAGCTGCCGGTGAAGCGTGGTGCACGTTTGCCCAGGAAGGCGGCGATGCCCTCCTTGCCGTCGGCGCTCGCGAACACGTCCGCGAACGCACGCTTCTCGGCCTCGATGCCCTCGTCCAGGTCGGCGGCAGCGGAAACGCGCTTGATCGCGGCCACCGCCAGCGGCGCCTGCGCGGCGAGCTTACGCGCCCACATCAAGGCGGTGTCGATCAGCTCGTGATCTTCGACCAGCCGGTTGGCGAGTCCCAGCTCGAACGCTTCGTCGGCGAGTATCGGATCGCCGATCAGGTTCATCTCGAGCGCCTTGTTGGTCCCCACCAGTCGCGGCAGGCGCTGGGTGCCGCCGAAGCCGGGGATGATCCCCAGCTTGATCTCCGGCTGCCCGAAGATGGCAGCGCGCCCGGCGATGCGCACATCGCAGGCCATCGCCAGCTCGCAGCCGCCACCGAAGGCCAGGCCGTTGACGGCGGCGATCGTGACGACGCCGGCCTCGCCAATCTCTTTGAACAGTGCGTGGGTGGAGTCGATCAGCTCACGTCCCCCCTGCTCGTCCATCGTCGTGAACGCCTTGATGTCGGCGCCCGCGCTGAACAGCATCGGGTTCGAAGAGGCGATCACCAGCGCGCGCACGTCGCTGCCCTTGACCGCCGTCCACACCTTCTGCAGGTCTTCGGTCACCTGCGGGGAGATCGAGTTCATCTGGCCGTTGGCCAGCCACGCGATCGCCACACCGTGCTCGCGCGTCTCGAGCTTGATCACCTCGGCCGGCTGCTGCTCGTCGGGCTGCGGGTAGGCGTAGAAGCCCTGCCCGGTCTTTTGGCCGAGCCGGCCCTGGGCGACCAGACGGCGCAGAATCGTCGGCGGCGCGAAGCGCTCGCCATGGCGCTCCTGGGCGCTCTCCATGCGCTCGAGGATCGCGTCGAGGCCTTCGCTGTCGGCGCGCATGAACGGCGGCAGCAGCCCCCGTCGCGGGTCAAGGCCCGCTCCGGCCATCAAGCCGAAGTCGATGTCACGGTGTGTGGCCACCCCCTCCTCGAGCACCAGGCAGGCCTCCAGGAACGTCTTCAGCGACAGCAGCTCGGCTAGCTCAGCGATGTCAGGCTTGTTCTCGCCGGGGAGGTTGGGCTCGCCCTGGGCGTCGTAGAAGCCGACGCCGCCGCTCTTGGCGCCGAGCTTGCCGTCGGCGACCAGCTTCTGCATGCCCTTGGAGACGAAGAAGCGTTCCTCGCCGTAGGACTCGACCAGATGCTCGGCGACATGCAGGACAGTGTCCAAGCCGAGCAGGTCGACGAGGCGGTAGGGCCCGATCGGGATCAGGCCGGCACCGCCGAGGCCGTCGTCGATCTGCTTGATCGACAGGCCCTTTTCTTCCTGCTCGCGCCAGATCTCAGCGGTGCCCGAGTTGAGGATGCGGTTGACGACGAAGCCAGGCACCTCGACGCAGGTGATTGGCTGCTTGCGGATCGCCTGGGCGAAGGTGAGTGTGGCTGTGACAGTCTCGGCAGAGGTCTCTTCGCCCTCGACGATCTCGATCAGCGGCATGATCGATGCTGGGTAGAAGTAATGGAAGCCGATGACCTTCTCGGGGCGCAGCGTGGCTTCGCCGATCTCGGTGATCGACAGCGAGGAGGTGTTGGACGCGAGGATCGCGTGCCCGGGGGTGGCCGCGTCGAGCTCGGCGAACACGGCCTGCTTGATGTCCATCCGCTCGGGCACGGCCTCGACGACGAAGTCGACGTCGCCGAAAGGCTCGTAGGAGGTGGTGCCGTGGATGCGATCGAGGATCGCCTGCACCTGGGCCTCGCCCTGCTCGGCGGTGAGCTTGCCCTTCTCGACGAGTTTGCCGACGTGTCCGCTGGTGACGTTGCGGGCCTCCTGCAGGCCGGCCGCGACGAGCGTGTCGTCGATGTCCTTGAGCACCACCGGGAAGCCGGCGGCGGCGATCGTCTGGGCGATCTGGCCACCCATCGTGCCGGCGCCGACGACCGCTGTCTTGAACACAAACATCGGCTAGGCGAGTGCCGCCGCGGGCTCCTCGGCGCGCCGAGGAAGCAGCGTTTCGCGCGCGATCACGAGGCGCTGGATCTGCGAGGTGCCCTCATACAGCTGCATGATCTTGGCATCGCGGAACAGCTTCTCGACCGGATACTCCTTGATGAAGCCGTAGCCGCCGTACACCTGGACGGCGTCGGTGGCGATCTTCATCGCGGCGTCGGCGGCAAAGCGCTTGGCGTGGGAGGAGACGAGCGTGTTGCGTTCGCCGTTGTCGAGCATCACCGCCGACTTCCACGTGAGCAGGCGCGCGGCTTCGATTTCGGTGGCCATGTCGGCGATCATGAACTGGATCGCCTGGTGCATCGCGATCGGCACGTCGAACTGGACGCGTTCCCTGGAGTAGTCAACCGCGAACTCCATTGCCGCGCGCGCGATCCCGGTGGCCATCGCGGCTACGCCCGGGCGGGTCCGATCGAGCGTCATCATCGCCAGCTTGAAGCCCTTGTTCTCCTCGCCGATCAGGTTCTCGGCGGGCACCTCGACGTCGTTGAAGGAGATCGTGGCGGTGTTGGAGGCGCGCTGTCCGAGCTTGTCCTCCTTCTTGTCGACCACCACGCCGGCGTCGCGCGGCACGACGAACGCCGAGATGCCGCGGTGGCCGGCGTCCTTGTCGGTCTTCGCGTACACCGTGTACCAGTTGGCATAGCCACCATTGGTGATGAAGCACTTGGAGCCGTTGATCACGTACTTGTCGCCCTTGCGCACGGCCGTGGTGCGCATGCCCGAGACATCCGAGCCTGCGTCGGGCTCGGTCAGGCAGAAGGACGCCAGCAGCGGCGCCTCGGTGAGGCGACCGAGGTACTCCTTCTTGATCTCCTCGGAGCCGCCGGCGATCACCGGCGCCGTCGCAAGACCGTTGCAGCCAAGCGAGGTCTGGATGCCCGAGCACCCCCACGACAGCTCTTCCTCGATCAGGCAGCCGTCGAAGTAGCCGGCGCCCGCTCCCCCGTACTCCTCGGGAATGTGAGAGTTCATCAGCCCGACGTCCCAGGCTTTCTCGACGATCTCAGCTGGCCAGGTGCCGTCCTTGTCGTACTCCCACGCGACCGGGCGGATCTCCTTGACGGCGAAGTCGTGCGCCATCTCACGCAGGTTCTTCTGCTCGTCGGTGAGCGTGAATTCGACCATTCTCGAGTCCTCCTAGCGGGCTTGCGCGTGGGGATAGATTGACTGGTCAGTCAATCTGGCCCTGGCAGCCTAGCGAACGGACCCGCGATCGGCAACAATCAGGATTCGTGAACAGCACAACCTCGATCGTGTTGGCTATCGTGGAGAACGGGCTGTCGTTCGTGGTGTTTGGCACGGTGGCGTTCTCGCTGGTGATGTCGCTGCTGTTCCTGGTCACACGCGGCAGCGACAGCATGTACGACCAGATCGGGCGCGGCGGGATCTCTCGCGAAGGCGACAGCGGCGCTGGGCCGCCGCCGCCGCTCGCCGACTCTCCGGCCGCCCGAGCAGAGCGCGAGAGCGAGATCCGCCAGATGCTGAAGGCGCGCAGCGACCGCCAGGTGCGCCGCGGCGAACCAGCGCTGGACGTCGACGCCGAGCTGGCCCGGCTGCTCGCCGACGAGCAGGCAGCCAGCGCCCCCGACCCGGCGCTCGCCGCCGAGGTGCGCCAGCTCGTGACGGCGCGCAACGAACGGCGCGTGCGCAAGGGGCTGGAGCCGCTGGACGTGGATTCGGAGGTCGAGCGCACGCTGGCGGAGCTAGAGAGCTGACACGGCGCTCGTGCCGTCGGGTATAAACGCGCCATGAGCCACGCCCGTCGCTTCCAGCTCGACGAGATCACGCTGCGACCCGGCACCTACTTCAACCCGCAGACCGAGATCATGATCGTCGTCGACGACTCGCCCGAGGTCGACCACGAGATCTTCGAGACGGACGAGTTCGACGGCGAGGAGTGGGTGCTGATCTCAGAGGACGCGCCGGTGGACGAGCACAAGCGCGACGAGATGGTCGAGCGCTTCCAACTGTCTCACGGTGCGGGCGCCGAGATGCTGCCCGAGGATGACGTCGAAGACGAGGATGACGAAGACGAAGAAGGCGACGACGATCTGGACGGCGCGGAAGACCCAGAGCCCGACCACGACTGACACGCACGACGCACCCGCAACTGCCGCGTGTGTGGATGTGTTCGAGGAGCGTGCGACCACTTCGTCAAGATCGAGTTTGCAAGGGACACTGCAGTGAGGACCGCGAGCGTGCGTAGCATCCAGCCGATGCGCGCCAGACGGCTTGCGGCGCTCGCGCTGGGCGTCCTCGCGCTGGGCACCGCCACGTCCTCCTCAGCCCTCGCGCATGGCTCCTCGAGCGGGCTGGCCCCCGTTCACGAACACCTGACGGCACGCGCGGCCGCCAGCCGCGGAGCGACCGTGACGGCTGTACTGGCGAGCCTCCTGCGCAGCGGCGCGATCACGGAAACGGCGTTTCGCCAGTACAGCAGCGCCTACACGGCGGCCAAAGCGTCGCTGCGCAAGCTCAGCGGCACGCGCCGGGTCGAGTTGGGGGCGGTAATCGCGAACCTGCAGGCGATCGCCGCGGGCGCCAGCCTGAGCTCCTCGCGCCTGCCCGCTCTGTTCCTGACGCTCGAACGCAACCGGCAATGGTGGACGACCAACCCGCTGCTGGCCAACGACGAGCGCGTGAGCTTCCCGGGCAGCAAGATCGTGTGGGAGCACTACGCGGGCCAGGGCATCCAAATCCAGTGGCTGGCCACGTTCGGCGAGGCAAACGGCTTCTTCCTGTCCGGGCGCGAAAACGCCAACCTGCGCCAGCTGCTCGGTGAAGTGATCCCGCTGGCGAGCAAGCGTGCGGGGGGCATCGCGTGGGAGTACATGTTCCGCTTCGACGGCGGCGCGCCGCCGTGGACGAGCGGACTCTCGCAGGGCACTGCGGTGCAAGTGCTCGCGCGCGCTTTCTCGCGCTTCAAGGAACCCGCCTACCTGACCGCCGCCCAGCAGGCGCTCGGCATCTTCCAGACGGCTCCGCCGCAGGGCGTGCGCGTGGCGACGCCGGCCGGCGCGCTGTATGCCGAGTACACCTACGCCCCCAGCGACAAGATCCTCAACGGCTTCATCCAGGCGCTAGTAGGGCTGTACGACTACGCCGCCATCACCAAGGACCCGCTCGGTTTGTCGCTGTTCGAAGCCGGCGACGCGGAGGCACGCGCACTCGTTCCGCGTTACGACACGGGCGCGTGGTCGCTTTACGACCAGTTCGGCGAATCGAATCTCAACTACCACGAACTGCTCGCCGAATTCCTCGAACACCTGTGTCAGCGGACAGGCAAGGGACCACCGTTCGCGAACGCGCCCAGCCCCACGACCGCTCCGCCCACGACGACGCCCGGCACCACCACGACCGGCAACGGCGGGACCGGCGCGGTGGCGGCCGCGAGCTCGCCGGCCCAGATACCGGGCGATCAGATCTACTGCACGACCGCACAGCGCTTCCGCGCTGACCAGCACACGCCGCCAGTCCTGTCGCTGATCTCGAGGACGCTGCCCGCAGGCTCCCGCGCCGGAGTTCAGCTGTCGCTGTCGAAGATCTCGGCGGTGCGACTGACGGTGCGCCAGGGCTCGCGTGTGGTGTGGAGCAACCACGCCACGCTCGAACGTGGCAAGCCGAAGCTGCTGTGGGTGACCCCCGCCAAGGCCGGCAGCTACTCGATCACGCTGACAGCGACAGACCTCCTCGGCAACTTCACCACGGCCAACGGGACGATCACAGTTTCACGCCATTAGCCACCCGGGGATGGCACTCCTAGACTAGGCGCGAGTGAAGGCCATCCGGGAGTCACACAGCGAGGACACAGGTAGATGACGCGCATCGCGCAGGCGTGGCGGGCGCTGGCGCCCGAGCGGCGGCTGGCGGCGGTGTCGGCATTGGCGATGCTGGTGACGATGCTCCTGCCGTGGTACGGCCTGCAGAGCCTCAACCGCCGGACGGGGGTCATCCATTCGCACACAATCAGCGCGTTCGGCGACGTGTCGTTCGTGGAGGCCGCGATCTTCCTGGTGGCACTGGCGGTGCTGGCAATGCTGCTCGCGCGCGCCGAGGGGCGCGCGTTTCACCTGCCCGGCGGCGACGGCACGATCGTGATGCTCGCCGGCGCGTGGGCAGCGCTGCTGATCTTCTATCGAGTGTTCTCACGCCCGGACGGCGATGGCTACCCGGTGGGGATCGAGTGGGGTTTCTTCCTGGCTTTCGTCGCCGCCGGCAGCCTCGCGTACGCGGGCTGGCGGATGCGCACGGTAGAACGATCCGAGCCACCGCCGCCGCGCCCGCGACGCGCATCGCCCCTCCCGACTAAGCGCCCCCCTTCGGCCGGGCGCCCACGCTATCCACCCGCGCCGCCGGAGCAGCTGTCCTTCGAGGAACCGCCGGCACGCTCGGATTAGGCGCAGGCCGGCGGCGACTCGCCGCCGCCTATCATTGCCGACGATGACCGCCGCCCCGCCTAAGGCGCCCGCCTCCGTCGCCGATGTCGCGGCGGGTCTGCGCGAGGTGGGCTACCTGCCGGGCGAGTCGACCGCGCTGGTTTCGTTCCTGGCGGCCAAGCTCGGCAAGCCGGTGCTCGTCGAGGGCCCGGCGGGCGTCGGCAAGACGGAGCTGGCCAAGGCACTAGCGCGCTATCTGGACCGCGAGCTGGTGCGCCTGCAGTGCTACGAGGGCCTCGACGAGGCCAAGGCCCTGTACGAGTGGAACTACCGCAAGCAGCTGCTGCGCATCCAGGCCGAGGCATCGGACACCGGCTGGGAGGCCGTGCAGGAGGACATCTTCGGCGAGGAGTTCCTGCTCGCCAGGCCGCTGATGAGCGCGATCGCCTCCGAGCAGCCGGTCGTGCTGCTGATCGACGAGATCGACAAGACCGACCAGGAGTTCGAGGCGATGCTGCTGGAGGTGCTGTCGGACTTCCAGATCTCGATCCCCGAGCTGGGACGGGTGCAGTCGCGTACCCATCCGGTCGTGCTGCTCACGTCCAACAACTCGCGCGAGCTGACCGAGGCGCTCAAGCGCCGCTGCCTGTACCTGTGGCTCGACTACCCGGAGCTGGAGCACGAGCTTGAAATCGTGCGTCTGCACGCGCCCGAGCTGTCGGAGACGGTCGCACGCAGGCTGGTGGAGGTCGTCGGGATGGTGCGCGACCTCGACCTCAAGAAGCCGCCGTCGATCGCCGAGTCGATCGACTGGGCGCGCGCGCTGCTGCTGCTCGGCGTGAAGGACATCGACGCCGACACGTTCACTGAGACGATGTCGGTGATCGTCAAGCACCGCACCGACATGGACGTCGTGGCCGATCGCGTCGGGCTGAAGCTGTCCGCGCCGGCCGATGTCGCCTGACGAGGAGATCGAAGGGGTCGGCCGGCGCTCCGTGCCGGAGATCCAGGGAGTCGGCCGGCGCTCCGTGCCGGAGATCCAGGGAGTCGGCCGGCGCTCCGTGCCGGAGATCCAGGGAGTCGGCCGGCGCTCCGTGCCGGCCTGGAGGGCCTGCCGGCGCGGATACTCGAACTCGGCGAGGAGCTGCGCCGCGAAGGCGTCGCGGTCGGCACCTCGGAGCTGCTCGACGCCTTCGAGGTGCTGGGTGAGATCAGCTGGACCTCGCAGGAAGACTTCCGCGAGGCGCTGGCGGCGACACTGGCCAAGAGCCAGGAGGACCGGCGCGTGTTCGAGCTGGTGTTCGACCGCTTCTTCTTTCGCGCGGTCGAGCTGGCGGCCTCGCGTGAGGGCATCCGCGAGCAGGACGGCTTCGCGCTGGAGGAGCTCTCCGAGCAGGAGCTCGAGGAGCTGCGAGCGCAGATCGCGGCCGCCGCTGCGCGACGGCGCGGAGGGTGCGATGCGCGACCTCGCGCGCATGGCGATCGCCGCGCTCGGCCGCCGCCAGGAGGGCTCGGGCGTGATCGGCGTGGACGTGCAGCGCATCCGCCGCGCGCTCGGCCTGCGCGCCGAGCCCCAGCCCGAACTTCCGCCCGAGGACCCTCGCCACGACGGCCTCCCGCGCGAGTGCGCTACGCCGCTTCGAGGCGCTACTGCGACGCGAGCTCGAGCGCTCGCAGATCGAGCGCACAGGCAACCTGCCGCCCGCGCGAGCCGCTGGGCGAGCTCGATCGCGCGCTGCCGTCCGGTCCGCTGGCGGACCTTGCGGCCGTCCACCGCGTGGTCACCCAGTTGCGGCGCAGGCTGGCCACGCAGGGCATGCAGAATCGCGGCCATCGCCGCCATGCACACGTCGACGTGCGGCGCACGATGCGCGCGTCACTGCAGACCGGCGGCGTTCCGGTCGTGCTCAAGTACCGGCCGCGGCGCCCGCAACGACCGGAGATCTACGTGCTGTGCGACGTGTCGACCAGCGTGACCTCCGCCTCGGTGTTCTTCCTGTCGGTGCTGCACGCGCTGCACGACACTTTTCGCAAGATGCGCTCGTTCGTGTTCATCGAGCGCATCTCCGAGGTGACGGACGTCTTCGAGCACGAGCGCGACTTCAAGACGGTCAGCGAACGGATCTCCACCGACGCAGGCGTGGCCGACATCTCCGGCTACACCGACTACGGGCGCGTGTGGTCGGAGTTCCTGGTGCAGGTGGAGGACGACCTGCACCCGCGCGCGACTGTGATCGTGCTCGGCGACGCGCGCACCAACGGGCGCGATCCGCGCGCCGACATCTTCGCCCAGATCGCGGCGCGCGCCGGGCGCACGTTCTGGCTGAACCCGGAGCCGCGCCTGTACTGGAACTACGGCGACTCGGTGATCGCCGCCTACGAGCAGTACTGCACCGCGTTCGAGTGCTGGACGACCGTCCAGCTGGAGGACTTCGTACGCGCGCTGACCCGTCCGGTGACGAGCGCCGCGCGCTAGCATCAGCGCGAAGACGAGCAGACACCAGGGGTGCTGGCGGGAAGGCCGGCTGAGATGGCGCACGGGAAGCCAATTCCCCCGGCGCCGACCCTTAGAACCTGTGGGGTAATGCCCGCGAAGGGAGCGAAGTGCCGACCGAACTGCAAGCCCCACTCACGCGCAGTCCGCAGCGCGCGTCAGAGCAGGGGCAGATCGTGCTGGAGGGCGTCAGCCATGCCTATCGCGGGCGGCGCGCGGGCGAGCACGTGCAGGCGCTTGAGCGGTGTCTCGCTGCAAGCGGCCGCGGGCGAGCTGGTCGCGGTCGTCGGGCCGAGCGGCTGCGGCAAGAGCACGCTGCTGGAGCTGTCTGTGCGGGCTGCAGCGCCCCGACAGCGGCCCGATCTCGTGCCCCCCGGCGGTGCTGATGCCCCAGCGCGACCTGCTGCTGCGGCTGGCTGAGCGCGCTCGACAACGCCGCGCTGGCGCTGCGCATCGGCGGAGCTTCCCGTGCGCCGCGCACGCGAGCTCGCCGCGTCGACGTTCGCCGAGCTCGGTCTGGAGGGCTTCGAGCAGGCACGCCCGGCCGAGCTGTCGGGAGGCATGCGCCAGCGAGTGGCCTTCCTGCGCACGCTGCTCGCCGGCAAGCCGGTGCTGTGCCTTGACGAGCCGTTCGGCGCGCTCGATGCGATCACTCGCGGCGAGATGCAGGAATGGCTGGCGCGCACGCTGGCGCGCGAGCGGCGCACGGTGGTGCTGGTGACCCATGACGTCGAGGAGGCAGTCCTGCTGGCCGACCGCGTGGTCGTGCTCTCGCCGCGGCCGGGGCGGGTGCTCGCCGCGCTGGAGGTCGAGCTCGATCGCCCCCGAGCGCGCAGCGACGTCGAGGTGATGGCGCTGCGCGAGCACACGCTGAGCCTGCTAAGCACCGGCGGCGAGCGATGAGCGCTCGCGTGGGCCGCGCGCTGCCGGCGCTGGCACTCGCCGCGCTGGCGCTCGGCGCATGGGAGCTGTACGCAGACGTGTCCAGCGTGCAGAACGCGGTACTCCCGGCTCCGCACGCGGTCGCGCGAGCCCTGTGGGGCAATCGCGGACTGGTGCTGGGCAACTTCGCGGTGACCGCGAAGGAGGTCATTCTCGGGATGGTGCTGGCGCTGTGCGGCGGGTTCACGCTGGCGGTAGCGATCCACCTGTCTCCCCTGCTACGCCGGGCCGTGTATCCGCTGGCGGTCGGCTCGCAGGCGGTGCCGATCCCGGTGATCGGCGTGCTGCTGGTGTTCTGGTGGGGTTTCGGGATCTTTCCGAAGCTGGTGGTGATCGCGCTGATCTGCTTCTTCCCGGTGCTCGTGACGACTGTCGACGGCCTCGCCAACGTGGACCCCGAGCAGCCAAAGCTGCTGCGCACGCTCGACGCCTCGCGCTGGCAGGCGTTCCGCTTCGCGGAGCTGCCGGCAGCTCTGCCCGGCGGCGCTCAGCGGCGCCCGGATCGCGCTGGCGGTGGGCGTGATCGGCGCGTTCATCGCCGAGACCACGACCCCAACGAGCGGGCGCACCCTGGGCTCGGACGCGAGATCAGTCAGCGACGTCAATTTTCAGACGGCGCGCGCATACGCCGGCACGCTCGTGCTGTTCGTGTTCGCGCTTTCCTGCTTCTACGCTCTCGCGCTGGCCGAACGCAGGCTGGCCCCGTGGAGCGTCCGACCCCGAGGAGACATGCCTTGACCTTCCCCACGCCTCGCCCGCGGGTGCTCGCCCTCGCCGCACTGCTCGTCTGCGCGCTTGCGCTGAGCGCGTGCGCAACCAAGCAGGATGTCGTCTCGGCGCCGGCGAGCAGGCCGTTCACGGTGATGCTCGACTTCTTCCCCAACGCCGACCACGCGGCGCTGTACACAGCGATCGCCCATGGCGACTTCGCGGCGACGTGGCCTGGACGTCAAGCCGGAGGTCCCCGCCGACCCCTCCGAACCGCTGAAGCTGCTGGCCGCCGGCAAGGTCGACATGGCGATCTCCTACGAGCCGGAGGTCCTGCTCGCGCGCGACCAGGGCTTGCAGGTGGTGTCGATCGGTGCACTCGTACAGCGTCCGCTGACCTCGATCATCGCGCTGCCGGGCAAGCACGTGACGAGCGTCGCCGACCTCGCGGGCAAGAACGTGGGCACGGCCGGCATCCCCTACCAGGCCGCCGAGCTGCGCACCGCGCTGCGCGCACGCCGGTGGGGACCCCGCGTCGACGCACGAAGTGAACGTCGGCTTCAACCTGGTGCCGGCGATGCTCTCCGGCAAGGTCGACGCGACGCTCGGCGGCTTCTGGAACTACGAGGCGATACAGCTGCGCCTGATGCACAAGCGACCCGCTCGTGATCCCCGTCGACCAGGCCGGCGTGCCCACCTACGACGAGCTGGTGCTGGTCGTGCGCGAGGACGAGGCGCGCACGCGCGGGCAGGACCTGCGCGCGTTTCTGCAGGCGCTGACCCGCGGCGCAGCGCGAGGTGCGCGCCAACCCGCGAGCCGCCGCCAAGCTGCTCGTGCAAGGCCAACCCATCGCTGGAACGAGAAGCTCCAGCTGGCATCGATCGGGCCACGCTGCCCGCCACGCGGCCGGCCAACGCGGGCGAGCCGTTCGGCTGGCAGAACCCGACGGCGTGGGCCGCGTTCGGCAGCTGGATGTTCAACCACCAGCTGCTCCAGCACAACCCGAACGGCGGCCTGCCGCCGTTCACCAACGAGTTCCTGCCCGGGTCAGGGCATCTGAGGCGATGGCGCGCATCGGGCTGCTGACCGGAGGCGGCGACTGCCCGGGCCTGAACGCGGTCATCCGCGCGCGTCGTCCGCCGCGGCCTGGCCGAAGACGGCCACAGCTTCGTCGGGTTCCGCCACGGCTGGGCGGGCGTGCTCGCGCGACGACGCGGTCGAGCTGACGCTGCGCGAGCACGGCCGGCATCCTGCCGCGCGGCGGCACGATCCTCGGCACCTCGCGCACCAACCCCTACGCCGACGGCGCGACGGAACGGCGCTCGGTCCGGCGCACGCTCGAGGCCCGCGGCGTTGACGTGCTGATCCCGATCGGCGGCGAGGACACGCTCGGCGTCGCGCTGCGGCTGCACGGCGACGGGGTACCGATCGTGGGCGTGCCCAAGACGATCGACAACGACCTCGGCGGCGACCGACGTGACGTTCGGCTTCCAGACCGCCGTGCAGATCGTCACCGACGCGATCGACCGCCTGCACACGACCGCCGAGTCGCACAACCGCGTGATGGTGGTGGAGGTGATGGGCCGGCACGCCGGCTGGATCGCCACGCACGCGGGCATCGCCGGCGGAGCCGACGCGATCCTCGTGCCCGAGCGTCCGTTCGACATCGAGGAGGTCGTCGCGCACCTGCGCGCGTCGCCACGAGCGCGGGCCGCAGCTTCTCGATCGTGGTCGTGGCCGAGGGCGCGACGCCGCGCGAGGGGACTCTGCAGACGCCGCGAGCGGCGACCGCTACGGACGCCTTCGGACACGCGCGGCTGGGCGGGATCGGCGTCACGCTCGAGCGCGAGATCGAGCGGCGCACCGGCTTCGAGACGCGCGTGACGATTCTCGGCCACGTACAGCGCGGCGGTACGCCTGTCGCGTTCGACCGCGTGCTGGCGACACGCTTCGGCGTGGCCGCCATCGACGCCGCCGCGGGCGGACGCTTCGGGCAGATGGTCGCGCTCGCCGGCGACCGAGATCGTCGAGGTCACGCTCGCGCAGGCGCTGCGCGAGCCCAAGCTGCTGGATCCCGCGCCTGTACGAGACCGCCGAGCTGTTCTTCGGCTGAGCACGCAGCGCACGACTCACAGCGGCCAGTAACGTCGCAGCGCCTCGACGGCGACGGCCGTCGGCGAGCCCGGTTCGGCGGGCGGCTGCGGCGCCACCGTCAGGCGCGGAGCCCCGCCGCCCAGGACCGGCAGCGTCGCGCACACGCACTCGGCCAGCACGTCGCTGTCGTAACCGCCCTCGAGCACCATCCCCACCGGCGCCCCGACCGCCTCTGCCATCGCGCGCACGCGCGCAGCCATGTGCGCGAAGGACTCGGTCCGCAGCTCGCACGCGGCGAGCGGGTCGCGTGCGTGGGCGTCGAAACCGGCGGAGACCAGCACCAGTTCAGGTCGAAACGACGTTACGGCGGGCAGCACGACCTGCTCGAGCAGCGCCAGCCACAGCGGCTCGCGCGAGCCGACCGGCACCGGCAGGTTAATCGTGTAGCCGGCGCCCGCGCCCGAGCCGACGTCGTCCAAGGCGCCGCTGCCCGGATACAGCGGCATCTGGTGGATGCTCGCGAACAGCACGTCGGCGCGAGCGTGGAAGATCTCGGCGGTGCCGTTGCCGTGGTGGACGTCCCAGTCGAGCACGAACACGCGCTCACACCCGAGCTCGGCGACCGCGGTGGCCGCGGCGACGGCGACGTTGTTGAACAGGCAGAAGCCCATCGCCCGACGGCTCTCGGCGTGATGTCCAGACGGGCGCACGCCACAGAAGCCCGCCCGCGCCTGGCCGCCCAGCAGCGCCGCAGTCATCGCGCACGCGCCGCCGGCGGCGTGCAGCGCGGCGCGGTAGGAGGCAGCGCCGACGAACGTGTCGGCGTCGATCGCGCCACCGCCCGCGTCGGCAAGGGCAGCAATCGAGTGCACCATCGCCGGCGCGTGGACCATTTGCAGTTGCGCTGCGCTCGCCGCGGGCGCCTGCCGCCGCTCCCAACCGAGCCAGTCGCACTCGGCGAGCACGCGTTCGAGCGTGCTCAGGCGCTCGGGTGTGTCGGGATGACCCGGAGAGAGGACGCGCGGATCGTGCTCCAGGCACGCCGCGTGCCCGAAGTACAGCCCGGCGGTCACGCTCGACGTCGGTAGGCATAGCTCACTGGCGCAACTATTTCACTTGCCATCACGATTGCGCACGGCCTGCCGATGGTTCGATCGTCTGTTCGCGACGTATTCGTCCGCGACAGGATGTCGGAACGATTCAACAACCCGTCGAAGAATTGCGATATTGTCCAGGCAGCCAATTCGGGCTTGAGATGAGGAGCGATGGCGAGCGCCAGCCCAGAGAAGACGAGGTGGATGCGTGGTCCTTCTACGCCCATGCGCGGCGCATTGTTGGGGCTGCTGCTGGAGCGTCCGGGCCACGGCGGCGACCTCGCCAACCGGCTTGCCGCACGCCTGGGTAGGACCTGGCGGGTCGATACGAACGATGTCTACCGGCTGCTGGAGCAGCTGGAGAAAACCGGGCTGGCGGCATCGCGGCCGGAGCCTAAGCGCAACAACCACCGCCGTACACACCTCGTTTACCACCCAACTGAGGAGACGCCAGAGGCGCTGACGCTGTGGATGGAGACGCTGCTGCCGAGAGAGCCTGTGCGCTTGGGGCTGCAGGCCAAGCTATCGGTCGCACGTGAGCAGGACGCTCCACGCATGCTGCGCGCGCTGAAGGCCTACGAGCGCGAATGTCTAGGGCTCGCGCAGCTGGTCGCGCCGAGCGAGGGCGAAGCGCGTTCGTGGACGGCGCTGTGCGTCGACTGCACGCGCGAAGCCGTGTACGCACAGCTTCAGACCGAGCTGGATTGGGCCGTCGGGACGCGCCAGCGCATTAACGAGTTTCGCGAGCGTACGCAGTAGGCGGCGCTGCCATGACGCCGCTCCTGTCCCTGCAGAACACCAGCAAGCGGTACCCGGACGGAGGACGCGAGGTCGTGGTGCTCAAGGACGTGTGCCTGGAGATCGACCCGGGCGTCACGGTCGGCGTCTATGGCCCGCGGCGCGCGGGCAAGTCGACGCTGCTGCGCATAGCGATTGGCCTGGCCCCGCCGGATACGGGCATCGTCCGCTTCGAAGGCCGTGACATGGCAGAGATGGTCGGCAACGAACACGCCCACCTACTGCGCGGTCAGATCGCCTACGTCTCGCCCGGGGACTGGTCTCCGAACCCCGGCGAGAGCGTCGTCAATCACGTCGCCACGGCGCTCGGCAGCGAAGGCCTGACGATGCGCGACGCCAGGCGCAGGGCGCTGCAGGCGCTCGAGCGCGCGGAAGTCGGCACGGCGGACGCCGAGGAGACGACGGCCTCGTTGTCGTTCACCACGCGCGCACACGTGATGCTCGCCCGTGCACTGTGCCGCGACCCTCGGCTGCTGGTGCTCGATGAGCCGGCGGTGATGTCGAGCGCCAGCGACCGCGACAAGTTCTACAGGCTGCTGCGCTCGGTGGCGCAGGAGCGTGAAATAGCGCTGCTGGTCGCCTCTCAGGAGGTGGCGGCACTGCAGGGCATCGGCGTGCTGATGTCGCTCGACGACGGTGAGCTGATCTCGACCGAGGAGCGCGGCACGGTCCTACGCCTGCCCGGGCGCCGGCGCGCCGTCGGGGAGCGTACGGCGTGGTGAGCACCCTCGAGCTGCGAGACGTCGTCAAGCACTACTCCTCGGGCATAGAGACGGTCAAGGCCGTCGACGGCGTCTCGTTGACGGTCGCCGCCGGAGAGTTCGTGGCTCTGTACGGACCCAGCGGTTCGGGTAAGACGACCCTGCTGCTGCTGGCGGCGGCGCTGGCTGCGCCTGACAGCGGCACGATCTCATTCGACGGGCGGGTGCTCGCTCAGATGTCTGAGCAGGAGGCCGCGCTGTACCGGCGCCAAGACGTCGGCTTCGTCTTCCAGGCCTTTCACCTGATGCCGAACACCTCGGCGCTGGACAACGCCACGATCAAGCTGACTGGTGGCGGATGCACGTTGCGCGAGGGCCGCCGCCGGGCGCTGCCGTGGCTCGCACGGGTGGGGCTGAGCGAGCGCGTCGACTACACACCCGAGCGGTTGTCAATGGGCGAGCGCCAGCGGGTGGCAATCGCGCGAGCGTTGGCCAACGAACCGCGGCTGCTGCTGGCCGACGAGCCGACCGGCAATCTGGACTCCAAGCGGACCGGGGAGATACTCGCGCTGATGCGCGACGTCTGCCACGAACGGGAAGTGCCGGGACTGCTGGTGACACACGACCTCGACGCGACTCGCTTCGTCGATCGCGTTCACACTCTGCGCGACGGCCACCTGGCCGACGGGCTGGATCGAGAGCTGGCAGCGACCTCGCCGTGAGCAGCCTCTTGAACCCCCGGATCGCGGGGGTGCGGGTGAGCATGCTGCTGCACCTCTATCGGACCAGGCTGCGGTCGCATGCCGTCCAGGAGGTGCTCGCGGGCAGCGGCATCGCTGTGGGCGTGGCGCTCGTGCTCGGCGTGCTCGTGGCCAACGCCAGCCTGACCAGCTCGGCGGGCGAGCTGGTGCATCAGGTCATGGGGACCGCCCGCCTGCAGCTCGCCGCGCGCTCGCAGGAGGGCTTCGACCAACAGCTGGCGGCGACGGTCGCGGGCCTGCCCGGTGTGAGAGTGGCGGCGCCGGTGCTGCGCGAGAGCGTCACGATCCAGGGGCCGCGCGGACGCCAGACCGTGCAGTTGCTCGGCGTGACCCCGGCCGTGACCGGGCTCGACGGCTTCGGCGCCCGCAGCCTCGGCCTGGGCGGCTTTAGCTTCACCGGCGGGCTGATCCTGCCGGCCAGCGTGGCAACGGCGATCGGCGCCCGACCGGACCATCGCGTGACCGTGCTCGCGTTCGGCTCGGCGCACCCGATTGCGGTCGGCGCCGTGCTGAAAGACCCCCCGTTCGGTGCGCTCGCGACCAGCCCCGTGGCGGTGGCGCCGCTGCCCACCGTGCAGCAACTGACGGGGTTGACGAGGATGCTCACGCAGGTCTTCGTCGACCCACGCCCCGGCCAGGATCTCGTCGCCGCACGAGAACTGCGGCGGGTAGCGGCGAACCGGCTGAGCGTGACCACCGCCGACCACGAGCTGACGCTGCTCGCTACGACCGTCAAGCCCAACGACGAGTCGACCTCGCTGTTCACCGCGATCAGCGTGATGGTCGGCTTTCTGCTGGCGCTCAACGCGATGCTGCTGACGGTCCCCGAGCGCAGGCGCTTCGTGGCGGATCTGCGCATGCAGGGCTATGACTGGCGCCAAGTCATCGCGCTGCTCACGTTCCAGGCGGCGGTGCTGGGGGTGGTGGCTTCGGCGGCCGGCGTGCTGCTCGGCGAGCTGCTCTCTCAGGCGTTCCTGCATCGCATTCCGACCTATCTGACCACGGCGTTCCCGATCGGCACGCAGCGGAGCCTGCACGTGGGGACCGCGCTGCTGGCGGTCGGCTGCGGCGTACTGGCGACGATGCTCGCGTCGCTGTCGCCGGTCTTGGGGCTGCGCGCCGGCCATCCCAGCGATGCGATCCTCGGCGACCGTCCCGGCGGCAGCGAGGCGCTGGCACGACGAACGGCGCGCCGGCTGCTGATCGCGGCCGGCGTGTCGATCCTTGCCGTGACGGTGCTCGTGTTGCTCGCCCCGGGCCTGACGGTGCTGGGTGGCGTGGTGCTCGCGCTGAGCGCGCTGTGCGTCATTCCGAGCCTGTTCGGCCTCGTGGCGCGTGCGCTGCAGTGGACGGGCGAGCGCGTGCCCAGTAGCTCGCTGATCATCGTCGTCTCGGAGCTGCGAGCGATCACCACGCGGTCGGTGGCGCTGGCCGGCATCGCCGCTCTGGCGGTGTATGGGAGCGTCGCGATCGGCGGCGCGCGCGCCGACCTGATCCGGGGGCTGGACACCAACTTCACGCAGTACCTGCAGAGCGCACAGGTGTGGGTGACGACCGGTGGCAACGATCTGACGACCAACGCGTTCGACGACGACGGTGCGAGTGGCGCGATCGCGCGTGCGCCGGGCGTGTCCTCGGCGCGGATCTACCACGGAGGGTTCCTGGACGTGGGCCCCAGACGCCTGTGGGTGATCGGCAGGCCGGCGGGCGACGATCCGATGTTCCCGCCCAGCCAGCTGCTGCACGGCGACATGGCGCGCGCGACGCGACTGTTGCGAGCGGGTGGCTGGGCGTCGATCTCGGTCGAGTTCGCCGACGAACACCGGCTGGCGGTGGGCGAGCGCTTCACGCTCCCGACGCCGAGTGGTCCCGCCGTCTTTCGCGTGGCGGCGATCACCACCAACCTGGGGTGGTCGCCGGGCGCGATCACCGTCAACGCTGCCGACTATCGACGCTACTGGCTGACCGCGCGACCCGCCGCGATCGAGGTGAACTTCCGGCCCGGCGTCAGCGAAGCGACCGGACGCCGGGCGGTGGTGACAGCGATCGGCCCACGCACCGGTCTCGGCGTGCAGACGTTCAGCGAACGCCAGGCACAGTACGCGCGAGACTCCCGCCAGGGCCTGTACGCACTCAGCCAGATCTCCACGCTGCTGCTGATCGCCGCCGCGCTCGCTGTGGCCGCGGCGCTCAGCGCGGCGATCTGGCAGCGGCGGGCGCGGTTGGCGTCGTTGAAGATTCAGGGCTATGACACCGCACAGCTGTGGCGGGCGCTGCTGCTGGAGAGCGCGATCGTGCTGGGGGTCGGCGGTGCGGTGGGCGCCGTCGCGGGCGTGTACGGCCACGCGCTGGCCAGCCGTTGGCTGAGATTGGAGACGGGCTTTCCCGCGCCGTTTGCGATCGATGGCGTCAGCGTGGTGCTGACGCTGTGCCTGCTGGCCACGATCGCGCTGACCGTGATCATGGTGCCGGGGCTGGCCGCCGCCCGCGCTCCAGCGCGAGCGAGCTTTCAGGAGTGACTATGTATCACTGCTCCGGCATACGAAACTGTTCGGATGGCCGCTCAAGTGGGGAACCGGCTTGCGCTGACCGGCGTGTTCGCCGGAGCGGCCTCCAGGTACTGGCTCGGGCGTGTTCCCCATGGTCGGGCGCGAGCTGCGCCACTGGCGCGAGCTCGCGTGCGAGATACCCGACCCGGTGCTGCGCAGGCTGGCGCTGCTGACGCAGAAGGCCGAGCGCGGCAACCTCGAAGGCGCGGCCGCGTTCGCCGTCCTGGTTCCGCGGACCCATCGCGAGCGGGTGGTGCGCGCGGTCGTGGCGTTTCAGGCCATGTATGACTACGTCGACACGCTGGCCGAGCAGCCGAGCGCGGACCCGGTCGCCAACGGACACCAACTGCACCTAGCGCTGCTGACGGCGCTGGACCCCGACGGCGAGCACTCCGACTACTACGAGCACGCCTCCGCGCACCGCGACAACGGCTACATGAGGAACCTGATCGATGCCTGTCGCGACGCGTTCAGCGCGCTGCCGTCACATGCGTCGGTAATCGAGCCGGCGCGGCGGGCGGTGCGGCGCATGGTCGACTACCAGAGCCTCAACCACAGCAGCCAGGACGACACACGGGGCGCGCTGGCGAGGTGGGCCGGCGGGCTGACGCCCGCCGGCACGGGGCTGCGCTGGTGGGAGACGGCTGCCGGCGCCGCCTCGTCGCTGACCGTCTTCGCCCTGATCGCGGCCGCCGCTCAGCCGATGCTCGGGGCCGGCGAGGCGACCGCGACCGAGAGCGCGTACTTCCCCTGGATCGGCGCGCTGCACGTGCTGCTGGACAGCCTGATCGACCGCTCCGAGGACATCGACGCGGGCCAGCATTGCCTGATCGACCACTACAGCTCGGCCGAGGAGGTCGCCGGGCGCTTGGGCGCGATCGCCACGCGGGCGATGCGCGCTACCGACCTGCTGCCAAATGGTGTGCACCACGCGACGATTCTCGCGGGGATGACGAGCTTTTACCTGTCGGCGCCGTCGATCGCCACACCGATGGCCTCGCCCGCCGCGCAGCGTGTGCTGGAGACGATGGGGACCCTGGCAACGCCGACGATGGCCGTGCTGCGCGCGCGGCGCGCGGCTGAGCGTCTACTCGGGAGCGCCGGGCACAGTAGAGCACATGCAGTCGGGTAGCTGATATTGACCGCACATTGCGGACTTGACTCTCAAGTAATTGAGTTTCCACTTGTTGGACATCCGGGTGTCGAGAGATCATGTCGATTGCGTGAAGCTGGATTTGAGCTTGGGCCAAGTATGGCCCGTAGAGGTCCAGATCCCGCTTTTGTCTCGCCAGTGAGCGAGCCGGGCGCCGTCAGGCGTCCGGCTCGCGTGCACGGCGAAGATCGGATTCGATGGCCGCCTCCGGAATCTCGATAGAGCTGACCCGCACCCAGGTGGACGAGGTCGTACGCGCAAGCTCCGCGACCAAGGCCGGCGTATCGAACATCCTGCACGGCCTGTCGGGCAGCGGGATCACCTCCAGCTGGCTGGAGCTGTCGGACAGCCCGCGCCTGTCGCGCTCGCTGCTGCTGGGATTGCTGGTGTTGGCGTCGTTCCCCGCTGACGGAGACTCGATGACGGTCACCGACGTTGCCGTGCGACTGCGGATGAGTCCGAGCACGACGCATCGCTACATGACGACCCTGCTGGCGGTGGGCCTGCTCGAGCAGGACCCGCGCAGCCGCCGCTACCGGGTGGCGATCCCGGCCGCGAAGGTCGCCGCTACCCACCGCACCGGCCCGTTGGCAGCGCCGTCTACGCGCTGAGCAGGTGCGTGGCGGCCAGGCCGGCCCACTCGCCGTAGGGGGCGAACACCTCGCGTACCTGCTGCTCTTGGGCGATCGCGCGCGGATCGCCACCGCCGAGCAGCCGCCCGACGCGCTTGAGTAGACCGAGATCCCCGGCGGGCACCTGGTCGTCGCGGCCCTGGCCGTGCAGCGCGAGCATCTCCACGGTCCACGATCCGATCCCGGGTATCGCACGCAGCCGCTGCCATGCGTGCTCGTGCGCATCGCTGTGCAGGTCGATCCGCCCGCGTGCGACCTCCCGCGCGACCCGCACCAGCGCCAGCGCTCGGCTAGCGGCGAGATCGAAGGACTGCAGCCGCGCGGGCGCCGTGCGAGCCAGCACGGCCGCCGTCGGCAGGTCGCGCAACGTGCCCTCGCCGCCGGCGCCCGTCCAGCGGCGGCCAAGTGCGCCCAGCATCCGGCGCTCGATTTCAGCCGCGCGCTCGTACTCGATCAGCTGCTCGCAGATCGCCCAGGCGAGCGCCTCGAACGGCTCGGGACGACGGCTGGGGCGCAGCCACGGACGCCTGCGCAGCGAGCGACCGATCAGCGGGTCGCGGCCGAAGCGGCGCAGGAACGGTCGCAGGTCCTCATCTACGCCGAGCGCGAAGCGCATCCGTCGGATGCCGTACTCGGCCACCTCGACTGTGCTCGCGCGAGCACCGAACAGCACCTCCGCCGGCCCCGTCTGCGCGACCCTCACGACGACCGGGTGCTCGCCGTGGTGCAGCAGGCGGCTGAGCACGCCGCCACGCCGGCGCAGCATCCCATCGGCGCCCATGCGTCGGGGCAGGCGAAACGGACCGGCGGGCACGACCGAGACGCGCACCTCGACCTCGCCGCCCACCGCGGCGGCCTCAGCGATCGCCGGGACGCCCAAGCAGGTGCACGTCCAGCAGCAGCGAGCGGCTGCCCACCACCTGGATCAGATCGCCGGCCATACCGCCGCGCCGGGAACGATCGCGCCCGCCGCGCCACAGCGCGCGGGCGGCCGAGCGCTTGTGGCGACGATGCACCAAGCCGAGCACTGCGGCGCCGGCGACGAAGCCTCCGGCAGCCGCGGCGGCGGCCTGCACGGTGGGGATCGTGACCACACCGCCCGCTCGCTGTTCGGCAAGCGTCGCCGTGGCCGGTCGCGCTTGCGCCACGCGCGCGGTGCCGCTCAGCACCGGCAGCGCATCGAACTCTTCACCCTCAGGTAGGTCCGGCGGCGGAACTGGCTGCGCGGACTCGCTCATCGCGCCAAGTGTAGAGAGCGGCTCAGACCGCTTCTACAGCACGCGCTCATAAACGCGGTAGCGCCGCTTGATCTCGCCGCCCATGCCTTCCATCGCGCGGTTCATCGGCTTGTTGACCTCGAGGATCCAGCCCATCTCTCCACCCCGCTGCGGCGTCCGTTCGGCGGCGTCGAAATGCATCTGGTAGAAGCGCGCACCGACGCCCGTGTGCTGGTACTCGGGCTTGACGCCGAGCGCGAACACGCGCACCGCGTCGATCTTTGATTTTGCGCGCAGCGCGGTGATCCAGCCGAACGGCAGCAGCCTGCCGTTGAGCTTGGCCAGCACCTGGTTGAAGTCGGGCAGCGTCAGCGCGGCGCCGACGACCTCGCCGGTGTCCGTTTTTTCGGCCACCATCGCCCAGTTCTCGTCGAGCACCGGCTTGAGGTCCTTGGCGTAGTGGCGAACCTCCTCTTCGTTGAGCGGCACGAAGCCCCAGTTGCGCTCCCAGGCGGAGTTGTAGACCTCCAGGAAGCGGGTCACCTCGGCCTGCAGTTCGCGCTTGCGGAAGTTGCGGCACACGATGCCGTGGTCGGCCTCGAGTTTGTCGGCCGTCTCCCAGATCGCCGGGTGCACTTTGTCGCGCCCGGTCACGTGCAGGCTCCACATGTACAGGTCCATCGACTTGTCCATACCGAGGTCCTGCTCGAACAGGCGCTGGTAGTAGGGGTGGTGCCAGGGGCAAAGGATGATCGGCGGGTGCTGATGGCCCTCGACGAGCACGCCGATCTCGTCGTTGGTGGTGAAGTCCATCGGCCCGACGATGCGGTCGCGGCCGCGTTCGCGCAACCACGCTTCGGCGGCGGCGATCAGCGCGCGGGCGGCCTCGGGGTCGTCCTCGCACTCGAACCAGCCGAACAGGCCCCACTCGTTGTCCTGGAAGCTGTTGAAGTTCTGATCGACGTGGGCGCTGATGCGTCCGACCGCCCGTCCGTCGCGATAGGCGAGGAAGTACTGCGCCTGGGCGTGCTTGAAAAACGGATTCTTGCGCTGGTCCAGCCGTTTCTTGAGGTCCATCAGCAGCGGCGCTACCCAGTTGCGCTCGCCCTCGTACAGCCGCCAGGGGAGCTTGATGAACGTGCTCAGCTCGCGCCGGCTGCTGACGGGGCGGATCTCCAGGCTCACGATCCGAACACTATCCGCTGTGCCGCCGGCATCTACGCGAACGGGGCGCGTACGGTCGCGGCGGTTAGCATGGACGCGCGGTGGGGCTCGGTCGACCCACCGCTCGTCCACGACCGCCATCTCGTCCCGCCACCAGCGGAGGTTCGATGCAGACTTCGACAGACGTCTTCGCCAAGGTTCGCGACCACGATCGCGCAGAGCTGCTGGCCGCCGCGCGCGAGGCCGACGTGCTCCCCTACTTCCACGTGGTGAGCTCGCCGGCGATGCCGGTGGTGGAGATGGAGGGAGCCGAGCGGGTGATGCTGGGGTCCAACAACTATCTCGGCCTGACTGGCGACGAGCGCGTGATCGGCGGCGCGCAGGACGCGCTGCACCGCTATGGAACCGGGCTGACCGGCTCGCGGCTGCTGAACGGGACGATCCCGCTGCACCTGGAGCTGGAGCGCGAGATCGCCGAATGGATGAACACCGAGGACGCGCTCGTGTTCAGCACCGGTCACCAGGCCAACGTGGGCACGCTCGGTACGCTGCTCGGGCCAGCCGACACCGTGATCGTCGACTCCGGCGATCACGCGTCGATCCTCGACGGCTGCCTGCTCTCGCGCGCGAAGATGCGCCCGTTCCGCCACAACCGCCTGGACAAGCTCGAGAAGATGCTCGAGCGGGCGCAGGGCGACGGCGGCGGCGTGCTGGTGGTCGTCGACGGCGTGTTCTCGATGGAGGGCGACGTCGCGCCGCTGGTTGACATCTGCGAGCTGTGCGAGCGCTACGGCGCGCGCCTGATGGTCGACGAGGCGCACGCGGCGGGCGTGCTGGGGACAAGCGGGGCGGGCACGGCCGAGCTGCTGGGCGTGGCCGACCGCGTCGATCTGCGCATGGGCACGTTCTCCAAGTCGCTGGCCTCGTGCGGCGGATTCGTGGCTGGTCCGCACGAGGTGATCGAGTACCTGCGGATCTACTCGCGCGCCTTCCTGTTCACCGCCTCGGCGGTTCCCGCAGCGGTGGGCGCGGCGCTGTCGGCCTTGCGCGTGCTGCGCTCGCCCGACGGCCCGCCGCTACTCCAGCAGGTGTTGGATAACGCGCGCCACCTGCGCGACGGCCTGCACGACCTCGGCTTCGCGGTCGTGCAGCCGCAAGCATTGCCGGGCGAGAGCCACGTGCAGGCGCATGCGCCCGGCGTGCGCGCCGGCACCGGCGCACTGGTGGGACGCCAGACGATCGTCACCCCGATCGTGCCGGTGCTGGTCGGCGACGACTGGAGCGCGGCGCTGCTGTGGCGGGCCCTGTATGACGGACGGCGTGTTCGTCAACACGGCGCTGCACCCCGCCGTGCCGCCCGGCGGCGCTCTGCTGCGCACGAGCGTGATGGCCACCCACGACACCGCCACGCTCGACCGCGCGCTGGAGGTCTTCGCGCGCGTCAAGCGGGAGTTCGAGGCAGAGCACGGCCCGCTGCCCGCCGCACCCGACGACTGATCGCAACGTCCATGACGCGCCCGCGACTTGTCCATTTCTTCACAAGTCCCGAGGCCGACGAAAAAGATCGCTTCTAGCGTACGAAGCGCTCGAGTTGCTGTTGACCGATGCACCTGACCTGACGTAGCTTCCACATGCGCTCTGCATGACCGTTCGGGGCCGCCCCACCACAAGCCGTCGGGATAGGGGCGATGTGCCGGGGGAACAAGCCGCGATCCTGGCGGACGACCTCACACGGCCATTGCGAGCGCGCACAGTCCTTCAAAAATCGAGCAAGCATGTTGCCTCGCGCGAGCCTCGCGGGGCAACGGGGAGATGCCCAATGAACGCGACAGCGACGGTTGCCCCTGCCGGTCCGCAGTACATGCGTGCCCTTGAACGCGCCAACGAGGTGCGCCTCGCCCGCGCGGAGCTCAAGCGACGCGTGGCGGTCGGCGAGATCGATGTGGCGGAGGTGATCCTCGAGTGCCCGTGGGAGGCCGAGAGCATGGCTGTGGCCGACCTGCTGATGAGCCAGCGCCGCTGGGGGCAGACGCGCTGCCGCAAGTTCCTTGCTCAGGTGCCGATGTCCGAGAAGAAGACAGTCGGCTCGATGACCGACCGTCAGCGACGCACGCTGGCAGCGATGCTGACCTCGGCGGGCCGGGGTCGCGCCTGGAGCGCGACCCCTTGGGTAACGGACAGCCTGACGAGAGCTTGAGCTGCCACCAGCCGGCGAGCATGCCGATCAGGCCGAGGCGCGGGCGGACCTCCCAGACACCGCAGCCGCCCTCGCCAAGGTCCTTGACCGGTAGACGCATGAACTTGTAGCGGCCCGGTTCGAGCTCCATCGCCTCCAGCAGCTCGCGCGCGCGACGCTCGTGCTCAGCGCGCCTGCGCGTACGCGCGCGCAGCTCCTGCACGCGTGCAGCCAGGCCGTCGCGGGTACGCTCCAGCTCGCCGAGATCCGGCAGCGAGGGCCCGGCGGCGGGTGCATCGGCGACGGGCGTGATCGGCACGGGGATGTGCGGGAAGCGCTCGGCGACGAGCGCCGAGACGCTCACGCTCCAGGCGCCCGATCTGCACCCGCAGCGATGCCCTCGCCGCGCGCTCCGCCGCACGCCCCGCGTCCGGCAGCGTGGACGCGCTCGGGCTGATGTGGTCGGACCGGTCGTAACCCTGAGCACCAGTCGACGCGGCGGTTGGCGCCTCGCGATCGATAACTGACTGCTCGTAGTGGGTCATACCCGCCTCCTCTCCGGCAGAAACCCTGATTCTACCAGCGCCGAGAGGACCGGTGCGACGGTTGCGCTCAGTACTGCTCGAGCGCCGTGCGAGCGCTCCACAGCGCCTCTTCGGCGTAGATCGTGGGCACTCCCGCGACCTGTACGGCGAACAGCGTCACGCGGCTGGTGCGCGCGTGCGGCCGGTGGTCGGAGGCCATCTCGCCGAACAGGATCGCGAGCGCGGCGGCGTCATCGGCCACCACCAGCCGGCCGGCCGGCAGCAGCGGGGCGCCAGCCGATCGCCCGAGCGGCTCGGCTTCGCCGCTGGCGCGAATGCCAAGCTGACCGTCGACCGATCGGCGTCGAGCGCCCACACGGGCACGCCCGTGTCGAGCAGCGCGATCAGCAGCACGTCTTCGAGCAGTCCGCTCGTGAGAAAGCCGCCGCGCAGCATCCGCTCGAGCACTGCCGCCTCGATCGGCGTGCGCACCACGTCGGGATCCAGGCCGATGTGGCGGAAGAACACGCGGTAGGCGGCGGGGACGGGCTCACGGCGGATGGCCACCGCCCGGGCGCCGCGGAAGCGGTTGGACAGCTCGCGCAGTCGCTCCTTGACCGCCGACGGCGAGCCGGCCGTCAGTGACCGTGTGCCGGCCGTGCTCGCCTCGCCGATCAGCAGTTGCAGCGTCGGCAGCTCCTCCTCGATCTCCGAGGCGCGCCAGCCGAGCGTCGGCGCGTCGCTCATTGTGCGGGCGCCCGCCAGCCCCGCGCGCGCGAGGCCGCCACCAGCTCGCTCACGCGTGCGCGCAGCTGTGCGCGCGAGGGCCGGCTGAGCAGCGCCTCGCTCTGAACAGTCCCGCCGGGATAGGCGAAGCTCACCTGCGGGCAGCTGGCCATCTTGTAGAGCGCTACCAGCGCTGCCGTCGTTGTCGATGCCGACGGGCAGCGTGAGCCCGCGCGCGCGTAGCAGTCCGGCGCAGCTGCCGGCGATCGCCCTTGATCGCGACGGCCGCGAAGCTGACACCCGGAAACGACGGTGCGAGCGCCTGCATGTCGCTGAGCACGTCCGGGCAGGAGCCGCCGTTGACGAACAGCGCGAGCACCACCGGGCCGCGTTCGTAGAGCTGGCAGATGTTGAGGATGCTGCGGGCCGCGCTCGCGGCACGCCGGCACGCGTCCGGCCGCGCCCTGATCGGCGTGCGTGGCGATGTCCGCGTCGCCTTCCAGAGTACTCTGCGCGAGCGGCACGGCGAACGGCGCGAGCGGCCGGCCAGGCGCGATGCCCGTCTCGCCGTTGGGCTTGGTGACGATCGTGTTGATCGTGATCAGCGCCAGCAGCAGCAGGGCCAGCAGCCCGGCGTAGCGGCCGTAGCGCGGAGCGGATGCAGTCCGCGGCCGCTTGGCCGGGAGCGCGTCGGCGTCCTGGTCCTCGGCGTCCGGCTCGGGCGGCTCGGAGACGCTCACGCCCACACTCGCTTCCAGCGCCGCCGGGCCCAGCCACCGCGCAGGCGCCGGCGGCGCACGGACTGCTCGCGTCCGCCCCCTTCGGTGGCCGCATCGGCGATCACGAGCGTGGCCGGCAGCGCGACCAGCACGCCCACCAGCGACACGCTGAGGTCGATCAGCGTGACCAGTCCGAAGTCGCGCAGCATCCTGATGTCCGACAGCACGAGCACGCCGAAGCCGGCGATCGCGGTCACGCCCGAGGCGGCCACGGCGGCGCCCGTGCGGCGGTAGCTGCGGCGCAGCGCCTCGATCGTGTCGTGGCCAGCCAGCCGCTCCTGGCGGTGGCGCTCGGAGAGCAGCACGCTGAACTCGGTGGAGATCGCGATCACGAGCGCGCCGAGCGTGACCGACATCGGGTTTAGCGGCACCCGCACGGCGAACAGGATCAGCGCCGACCAGCCGCTCGCGAGCACGATCGGCACGAGCGGCACGAGCGCACGCCGCCGATCGCCGCGGAAGGCCAGCAGCAGCACGAGCGCCGACGGCCGCCAGGCCGACCAGCAGCGTCTCCAGGCGCCGCCACGGGCTCGGCGACCTGCGACCCCGAGCTGAGCCGCCAGCACCGGCAGGCCGACGAGGCTCGCTCTGACCCCGGCCGGCGGGTGCAGGCTCGCGCGCATCTGATCGATCAGCCGCTGCTGCTCGGTCGAGGCCCATCAGGCGGATCCCGAAGGCCATCGTCGCCACGTCGCGGTCGGGCGTGATCACGTCCTGGGAGAAGTACGGCGGGATCGCTCCAGCAGGCCGTCGATCTGCGCCTGCGTGAGCTGGTGCGTGCGATGACGAACCCGCCGGGCGGCCCT
The DNA here is from genome assembly GCA_963705235.1 of uncultured Solirubrobacteraceae bacterium. Lineage (GTDB taxonomy): Bacteria > Actinomycetota > Thermoleophilia > Solirubrobacterales > Solirubrobacteraceae > Palsa-744. The sequence continues at coordinate 387,655 of OY970059.1, forward strand.
GGAACAGGTCGGGCAGCGAGAACGCGGGGCACAGGCGCGCCTGGCCGCAGCCGCGCGCCGGAGCTGTAGCCGAAGCGCGCGAGCACGGCGCTCTGATAGGCGATCATCCATTCGATCGTCGCCGGCTTGGTCAGGTTCCTGCCTTCGACCATCAGGTCGATTTCACCGCCCACACCGGTGGTCCGCTCGAGCGTGTTGAGGTTCTGCAGCGAGCTCAGGTTCTGGGGCACGAGCTTGGTGATGTCGGTCTCCACCCTGCGTCTGCGTGTCGAGCCCCCAGCCGAGCGCGGCCAGCGCCAGCCCCACGCACAGCACGCGCGCCGGGTGGCGCACCGAGCCCGACCAGCGCCGCCCGCGAGATCAGCCGGGTGAGCGGGTTCTCGGCAGCAGCTCGCGCGCGCCCCGCCAGCCGGCGGCCAGCTGCCCTGCCGCACCAGCCGCCGCGCGCCGAGCGCATCGGGCGCCTGCGCGGCAGACAGCGAGATCGCGGCGGCGCCGACGCTGAACGCGCACAGCAGCGCGATCGCCACGCCGACCACGAGCAGCACGCCGAAGCCGCGCACCATCGGCACCGGCGAGAGCGTCAGCACGAGCATCGCCGCGGCGCTGGCGGCGGCGGCCGTGGCGATCGTCGGCCCGCCGAGCGCGGCCGCACGACGCACCACGTCAGGTCCGTCGAGCAGCCCATGCGCCGCGCCCGCGTGCGTAGCGTCCCGCGACTGCTCCAACTCCTCGCCCACGCGCGACTGAAACTGGATCGCGTAGTCGACCGCCAGCCCGACCAGCACCGGCAGCACGGCGATCGAGGCCATCGTCAGCGACGCGCCGACGAGCGACAGCGCGCCGAACGTGAGCGCGGCGGCGAGCAGCGGCGAGCGCGAGCGGCAGCAGCCGCGGGCGCCCGCTGAAGATCAGCCCGAGCGTCGCCGCCATCACCAGCAGCACGGCCACCAGCAGCAGCTCGATCGAGTGGGTGATCGAGCTGGTCAGATCGGAGACGATCACGGGCTCGCCCGTCACCAGGTAGGACTCGCCGTGCTGCAGGTGCCACTGCGGCATCGGCACCGCCTGGCGGATCAGCCCGATCGTCCTGACGCGCTGCGCTTCGGACAGCCCGGCCTTCATGCGCACCGACACGAGCGCCGCGTCGGCGCTGGGGAACAGGTAGGCGAAGCGCGACTTGGGGGTGCCCGCCGGCTTGGTCGAGTCGAACACCAGCGTCGAGACGAAGTTCGCGGTCATCGATGCTCGGGCGGGCGGTCAGGCCGTATTCGAGCGCGAGCTTGACCAGGCTCTCCTGGAAGCGCGCCGAGCGTGATCTTGCTCGCCTGACTCCCGAGCGCGTGGGCTTCGCGGCCGCCCAGCCCACGCGCGAGCGCCGCGTGCACGATCGCGCTTTCGGCCTGCTTGGCCTGGGCTTGCGCCTGCTTGGTCTGCGTGGCGAGCTGTTCGTCGATCTGGCTGGCGGCCTCGTTGATGAACGTGCCCGGCCCGAACACGACCTTGACGGTCTTTGCGCGCGCGAGCTGCCCGCACGGGCCGTTCAGCCCACCCTCTGCCGCCAGGGCGCGCGCCGGCACGTTGCCCGACAGGCATCCCTCGAGCCCGACGAGGCGCTCGATGTCGGAGCTCAGCACGAGCTGCTGCAGGTTGCCCTTGACGAGCACCGCGACCGGCTCTTCGCCGAAGTGCCGGTAGAAGCGCTGCGTGGCCTGGTACTCCGAGCTGGAGCTCGACACGAACGTGCTCGTGGCCGCCGTCGGGTGCAGCCGCAGCGCCAGCACGGCCGCACCGGCGCCCAGCACGACCGCCAGCGCGAGCACCAGTCGCGGCCGTCGAGCGGCGCCGCCCGCGAGCGCCGACAGAGCACGGGATAGGTTCACAGCAGAAGGCTAGCCGCAGGTGTCACAACCGTGCGCCCATTGAAACCCGCGCCTGGCGGGCGGATCGTCGTTCCTGGCAAGGACGCAGGAAGCGTGGTGTGCATCGCACACGAGCGACAGAGGACGCCGCCAGGGACGACGAGGCGCCCGCCAGGCCTACTCCATGCCGAGCGGTCCGGCGGATTCACCGGAGAGGAACTGCCGAACGAACGGGTTTTCGGATGCGAACAGCTCCTGGGCGGGGCCGGACTCGACGATGCGCCCCTTCCACAGCACGGAGATGTGCTCGGCGACGCGTCGCGCGCTCATGATGTCGTGCGTGATCACCACGTAGCAGCCACCGTTCTCGGCGTGGACTTCCTTGATCAGCTCGCACAGCAGCGCCGTGCGCACCGGGTCCAGCCCGGAGTCGGGCTCGTCGAACAGCACGATGTCCGGTTCGAGCACCAGCGCCCGCGCGAAACCCGCACGCTTGCGCATGCCGCCGGACAGCTCGTTGGGCATCTTCTCGCCGGCGTCGCTCAGCCCCACCTCACGCAGGCGTCGGTTGACGATCTCGGCGATCTCCTCCTCGCCCTTCTCGGTGTGCTGGCGCAGCGGGAACGCCACGTTGTCGTACAGGTTCAGCGAGCCGAACAGCGCGCCGTCCTGAAACAGCACGCCGAATTTCTTGCGCAGCTCGAACAGGTCGGCGTCGGGCAGGCTGGGGATCGACTGCCCGTGCACGATCACGTCGCCCTCGTCCGGATACAGCAGCCCGACGATGTGCTTGATGCAGACCGACTTGCCGGTGCCGGAGGGGCCGAGGATCATCGAGATCTGGTCCTCCGGCAGCGCCATGTTCAGCCCGCGCAGCACGTGGTTGCGCCCGAAGGACTTGTGCACGTCCACGAACTCGATCGCGTCCTCGCCTTCGTGCGGGCGGATCGTGCCGGTGTGGAACTCGAACTCCTCCGCCGCGCGGTCGCCGTCGCGCGGGGGCTGACCTGCCTGCTCGGTCGCCATCGTCTATCCCCCGATCGGGGCTCGCGGATTGGCCCCCCAGAAGATCTGTGTGCCGAGCGCGCCGATCACGTGCACGAGCACGAGGTTGAGCACCATCGACTTGGCCGTTGCCTTGCCCACACCGACCGGCCCACCACTGGCGTTGTAGCCGTAGTAACACGCCACGAGCACGATCGCGGTGGCCATGCACATGGCCTTGATCAGGCTGTAGAGGAAGTCCGGTGGGTTCTGGAACTGCCAGAAGATCAAGAAGTAGCCGCCCGAGGACACGTAGCCGATCTGCTGCACGACGGCGATATACGACGCCAGGAAGGCAGCGCCGATGCCGGCCAGGTACATGAACGGCAGCACCATCCAAGCGGCCAGCAGACGGGTGGCGCACAGGAACGTGACCGAGTTGATGCCCATCACCTCGAGCGCGTCGATCTCGTCTGAGATGCGCATCGCGCCCAGCTCGGCCACGATCCCGGTGCCGACCTTGGCAGCCATCATGTAGCCGAACGCATACGGGGTGATCTCGCGCAGGTCGCACCATGCCGTGAACACGCCCGAGTACGCGGGCGCGCCCTGCGCGGCGGTGAAGTAGGCGCCCTCGATCCCGCACTGCAGGCCGAGGATGAACATCAGCGTCCAGATGATCGCCGTCGAGCCGACGATCAGGATGCCGGCCTGGCGCAACGCCTCGCCGAAGAAGCGGAAGACCCGCAGGCCCCAGACGTCGGCGACGATGTTGCCGGTGAACTTGCCGATCTCGCCGGAGGAGCCCAGCCATTCGCGCGGCAGCGCGAGCCATTCGTTCATTTGATCACCAGGATCTGCGGGTGCGTAGCCAGCAGCGTCTGCGTGAACACGTAGTCGAACGAGAAGATCGCGGTGAACGACAGCACGACGGCCTCGTTGACGGCGCGCCCGACGCCCTCGGCGCCGCCGGAGGCGGCCATGCCCTTGTAACAGCAGACGATCGCGATGATCGCGCCGTAGATCGTCGTCTTCAGCACCGAGCCCCACAGGTCGGTGGTCGAGGCGTTGGCGAACAGCGTCGCCCAGAACGGCCCCAGCGGCTGGCCGTTGACGAGCTCGGCGATGATGCCGCCGAAGATGCCGAACAGCAGCGCGTAGATGTCGAACAGGCCGGTCACGATCATCAGCGCCAGGAAGCGCGGCACCACGAGGTTCTTGACCGGGTCCACGCCGAGCACCTGCAGCGCGTCCAGCTCCTCGCGCACCTTGCGCGCGCCGAGATCGGCGGTGATCGCGGTGCCAGCCACGCCGGCCAGCACGATCGCTGTCACGCTCGGGCCAATCTCGCGTACCGCGCCCAGCACGAAGAAGCCGCCGAGGCGGTCGAGCGCGCCGAAGATCGTCAGGAAGTTCGCTGCCTGCAAGCCGGGCGCGGCGTAGCAGATGCACACGGTCGAGATCAGCAGCGGGAACCAGCACAGCCGCAGCGCGAACAGGAACTGCGCGACAAACTCGCCGCCATACGGGTAAGGAGGTCGCATGGCCGACCAAATGGTCTTCCCCGTGAGAATCATCATGTCCCCGATTTCCTCGAGGATGTTCCGCGCCGGGATGTACGCCCTTTCGGCGACGCCACGAACCATCTGCGTGCACCCTCCTCGGGTCAACGACTGCTGGTCGTTTTACTCTAGAACATGCACCCCCTGCATGCCAGCACCAACCGACGGCGAGCGGCGTCCGCGAGCGCCGCTGCGCCGCCAGCCACGCTGGTATCGTGGCGCGATCGTGAGGTGGAGGCGGAGAGTTCCGATGCGCCGAACAGCGCTCGTGCTGGTGGCCGCGAGCGCCAGCGCTCTGCTGAGCATCGGCTGCAGTGGGGGCAGCCGCCAGGATGCCAAGGAACCCGAAGGCACGTTCCGGATGAGGGTCGTGCACGCGGTCTTCCCGCTGGCGCAGGTGCTGGCCCGTCCGACCAACCTGGTGCTGAGCGTGCGAAACACGAGCGCCAAGACCGTCCCCAACGTGGCGGTCACGATCGACTCGTTCGACTACGCCTCCACGTATCCCGAACTGTCGGACAACCGCCGGCCGGTGTGGGTGATCGAACGGGGCCCGGGAGCGATCGCCAAGCCACCGGTGCGCACCCAGGAGGTCAGTCCACCAGGCGGTGGGCAGACGGCGTACGTCAATACCTGGGCGCTCGGGCCGCTGGCGCCCGGGCAGGTGCGCTCGTTCGTGTGGAACGTGGTTCCGGTAAAGCCGGGCTTGCACGTCGTGCACTACTCGATCGTCGCCGGCCTGGGCGGCAAGGCGAAGGCGCTCACGCTGGGCCCGATTCCGCTGAAGGGACGCTTTCCGGTCGTGGTCAGCAAGGCCCCGCCGCGCACTCATCTGAACCCGAACACCGGCCGCGTCGAAGTCGGCCCGCTGCCGACCAACCTCTAGCGAACCGCGCTCGCGTCGGGCCGCGCGGGCGTTTGGCCGCGTGTCCAAAGTCCAGCCCGCGCGGTTTCGCCATTCGGTGATCCCCTTCGGGCTGGTTGGCACTACGATTGCCTTCCCCACTCACGCTCGCCGGAGCGGGCACACCTGACCCCTTCTCCAGGAGGAATCGAGCCAAGCCATGCCCAGGACCCGCCAGCAGAACGTCACCGCCGCCCAGTGGAGCGCCAACGGAGCCGCGCTCGGCTCGCTCGATTTGACGATCCCCGACAACCAGGTCTTCGGGGCCAACGTGTTCTCAGCGGCAGTCCAGCGCAGCCGGCTGCCCAAGCACGTCTACAAGGCCCTGCAGCGCACACTAGCGCGCGGCGAGGCGCTCGACACGACGCTCGCGGACTCGGTCGCGCAGGCCATGAAGGAATGGGCGATGGAGAAAGGCGCCACGCACTACACGCACTGGTTCCAGCCGCTGACCGGATCAACCGCCGAGAAGCACGACTCCTTCTACAGCCCGGCCGGCGACGGCACCGCGATCGCGGAGTTCTCGGGCAAGGAGCTGATCCAGGGCGAGCCGGACGCGTCTTCGTTTCCCACTGGCGGCATCCGCGCGACGTTCGAGGCCCGTGGCTACACCGCGTGGGACCCCACCTCGCCGGCATTCATCCTCGAGAACCCCAACGGCGCGCTGCTGTGCATCCCGACCGCGTTCACCTCGTGGACGGGCGAGGCGCTCGACCACAAGATCCCGCTGCTGCGCTCGATGGACGCGCTGTCGGGCGCCGCGATCCGTGCGCTCGACCTGCTCGGCGTGGACGACGCCTCGCGCGTGTTCACGACGACCGGCTGCGAGCAGGAGTATTTCCTGATCGACGAGCAGTACTACTTCGAGCGCCCTGACCTGCTGACGACGGGGCGCACGCTGTTCGGCGCGAAGCCGCCGAAGGGGCACGAGCTGGACGATCACTACTTCGGCTCGATCCCCGAGCGCATCCTCGCGTACATGCTCGACGTGGAGCTCGAGCTGGCCAAGCTGGGCGTGCCGATTAAGACGCGCCACAACGAGGTCGCCCCCAACCAGTTCGAGGTCGCCCCGATCTTCGAGAACTCCAACGTCGGCTCCGACCACCAGATGCTGACGATGCAGATCCTGCAGAACACCGCGCGGCGCTATGGCCTCGTCTGCCTGCTGCACGAGAAGCCGTTCGCGGGCGTCAACGGCTCGGGCAAGCACAACAACTGGTCGATGGGCACCGACACCGGCTTGAACCTGCTGGAGCCCGGCGACACGCCGGCGGAGAACCTGTCGTTCCTGTTCTTCTGCGCCGCTGTGATCCAAGCGGTCAACACGCACCAAGCGCTGCTGCGAGCGTCGATCGCGAGTGCCGGCCAGGATCACCGCTTGGGCGCCAACGAGGCTCCGCCCGCGATCATCTCGATCTTCCTGGGCGCGGAGCTCGAGAAGGTGTTCACGGCGATCGCGGCAGGCAAAGTGCAGGCGTCCAAGCCGGGGTCGTTCCTCGGCCTGGGCACACCGGTGCTGCCCGCGCTGCCGCTGCACGGCGGCGACCGCAACCGCACCAGCCCGTTCGCGTTCACCGGCAACAAGTTCGAGTTCCGCGCGCTCGGCTCGAACTCCTCGCCGGCGTTCCCCAACACGGTCCTCAACACGATCGTGGCGGAAGCGATCGATGACCTCACCGGCAAGCTCAAGGCGGCGCTGAAACCGTCTGGTGCGACGCTCGAGAAGGCGGTCACGGCGGTCGTCAAGGGTGTGTGGGCGGCCAACAAGCAGGTCGTGTTCGACGGCGACGGCTACTCCGAGGCGTGGCACAAGGAGGCTGACAAGCGCGGCTTGGACAACCTCAAAACGACGCCCGACGCGCTGCCTTGGATCGTCGACAAATCGACGGTCGCGTCGTTCAAGAAATACAAGGTGCTCTCCAAGCGCGAGCTGGAGTCTCGCTACGAGGTGTTCACCGAGCAGTATGTGATGAACATCAACATCGAGGCGGAGACCGCCGCTTCGATCGGCCGCACGATGCTGCTGCCGGCGGCCGTCCGCTACCTCAACGAACTGCGTGAGACCGGCCTGGAGGAGCTGATCGACGAGATCGAGCCGGTCGTCAAGGAGCTACATTTCGCCCAGCTCAAGCTCGAGGACGCCAACCTCGACGAGAACCATCCGGTCGGCGCGATGAAGGAGGCGATCTACATGCGCGACACCGTGATCCCCGCGATGGAAGACGTACGCGAGGTCGCCGACCGCCTGGAGAAGCGCGTGGCCGATGACCTTTGGCCGCTGCCGAAGTACTCGGAGATGCTGTTCATCAAGTGACAGCTCCCGGCCCGCTGTCAGGCGCGTCGCGTCCCCCCCGCTTCGTTTACAGCAGGTAGCGCCGGCGCCCGGCGGCGGGCTCGCGGTAGGTGCAGTCGAGCACCTGCGAGCAGCGCCTGAGCCAGCCGTAGTCGTGGCCGGGCTGCTTGCCGATCAGCACGACCAACTCGTAGTCTTCGGGGCCGAAGCCGGAGGCGTCGCGGCGGGGGTCGGGGTCGATGCCGTGCATCACCTCACCGTCGACGCGTAGAGCGGGCACGAGCGGATCGTGGAAGTCGACCTGCACGCCCTCGGCGAGCAGCCGTGAGATGACCTCGACGGCGGGTGCGTCGGTGCAGTCGGCGACACCCGGCTTGTAGGTGACGCCGACGATCAACACGCGCGCCTCGCGCAGCGCCAGACCTGAGCGCAGCAGCAGCTCGTGCGCGTGCGCGGCCACCCGCCGCGGGCGTGTGGCGACCGTGCGCAGCGCCTCCTCAGCCAGCGTCGCGGGGCAGCCGCGCTCGTGCAGCGGCGCCAGCAGGTAGTGCGCGTCGATGCCGATCCCCGGCCCCCCCACCCCTGCGGAGGGGTAGTGGGCCATGAAGCCGTGCGGCTTGGTGGCGGCCGCCTCGGTGACCTCGATCGGATCGAGCCGCCCGATCCGGCAGGCATCGGCCATCTGGCAGGCGAGGGCGATGTTGACGGTCTGAAAGACGCTCTCGTACAGCCTGGCCATCTCAGCCGCCTCCGGCGATGACACGCGGTGCAGCTCTCCGTCGACGGGCTCGAGCAGCTCGGAGACGTGCCGGAAACACGTCTCGGTGACCGCCCCGACGACCCGTGTGGGTGGCGCTGGCTGCGGCCCGACGACGCCGAGGTCGCTGCGCAGCGGCGCGCAGGCCACGAACACGTCCTCGCCGACGTGCAGCCCGCGCTTTGCGAGCGGTTCGACGAGCAGCTCGCGCGTGGCGCCGACCCAAACCGTCGAGGCCAGCACGAGCGTCTGCCCGGCGCGCGCCCGCTCGACCACCGCCGCGCACGTGCGTCGTAGCGCGTCGGGGTCTGGGCGATGGCGAGCGTCGATCGTGGTCGGCACACAGATCGTCACGAGCGCGGCGTCGCGGACCGCCTCCAGGCTGTCGCTAAGCGCGGAGCCCTCGTCCGCCAGCCACGCCTGCAGGTCCTCCTGGGGAACCCCATGCAGATCGCCGGAGGCGGCGCGGATCTCGGCCAGCCGGCTGGCGGATGTGTCGATCCCCACGGTCGACAGACCGGCGCGATGGAGCGCGACGGCGCTCGGCAGGCCGGCATGGCCGAGACCCACGACCGCAGCGAGCGTCCGGCCGGCGACCGCGCGGGTCGCCTGGGGCGTGACGCGAGCAGCACCCGAGGACAGCTCTTCCAGCGCCTCGTCGTAGGTGTGCAGAACCTTCTCCGCAGGCTCGTCCCGCAGAAGGCTTTCGAGCAGAAACTCCGGTGTCATGGCGATTCCCCCTTGCTCATTCCCACGCTTCGTGGGCGCAGTGTGCACCTCCGCGAATCGCCCCGTCGGGATCTTGGACGCTTGATGGATGATCTGGTTCCGAGGGGCCTACAGGCTTGTCGTCCGAGTCGGGCTGAGGGCTGCCCGAAAGGTGCTTGACACACCTGGTGGCGCATCGGATCGCCGATAGCATTGACGGTCGATGAGCACGCGTGACTATCGTCAGAGCATCTCCGAGCGCGTCGTTGTCTACGACGGCGGCATGGGCGCCACGCTGGAGCAGTTCGACCTGACCAGCGAGGACTACGGTGGCCTGGCCGGCAAGTGCCACGAGGCGCTCGTGCTCAACCGTCCGGATGTGATCGAGGGCGTGCACTCCTCGATGCTCGAGGCGGGCGCCGACGTGGTCGAGACCGACACCTTCCAGGCATCGCGAATCAAGCTCGACGAGTGGGGTCTGGCCGACTACACGGTCGAGATCAACACGAAGGCCGCGGAAATCGCGCGCAAGGCCGCCGGCGAGGCGCGCTTCGTGGCCGGCTCGATCGGCCCGACGGGGTTCCTGCCGGCCTCGGAGGACCCCTCGCTCGGGCAGATCCGCTTCGGCGAGCTGGTGGAGGTGTTCGCCGAGCAGGCTGCCGGCCTGATCGACGGCGGCGCCGACCTGCTGATCATCGAGACCGCGCAGGACATCCTGGAGGTCAAGGCGGCGATCTTCGGCGCGCGCGAAGCTTTCGCGAGCACGGGGCGCACGCTGCCGATCCACACCTCGGTGTCGCTGCTGCCCAACGGCGGCAAGATGCTGCTGGGTACCGACATCTCCTCGGTGCTGACGACGCTGGAGGCGCTGAAGGTCGACGTGATCGGCCTGAACTGCTCGACCGGCCCGGAGGACATGCGCGACGCGATCCGCTTCCTCGGCGAGCACTGCCCGGTGCCCGGTCGCGTGCATCCCCAACGCCGGCCTGCCGCTGCAGGGGCCGGACGGCGAGACGATCTTCCCCGAGCAGCCCCGAACCGCTGGCCGAAGCGCTGAAGGAGTTCGTCGAGCGCTACGGCGTCGGCGTCGTGGGCGGCTGCTGCGGGACGACACCGGAGCACATCGCGGCGATCGCCGAGCGCGTCGCCGGTCGGCCCGTCGGCGAGCGCCCCGCGCCGCGAGCGCCGCAGCTGTCCTCGATGATCGCCTCGACGCCGCTGGCGCAGGAGCCGGCACCGACGATGGTCGGCGAGCGCGTCAACTCGCAGGGCTCGCGCAGGGCCAAGGAGCTGCTGCTGGCCGACGACTACGACGGACTCGTGCAGATCGCCGAGGATCAGGTCGACGGGCGGCGCGCACGTGCTCGACCTGTGCGTGGCGCTGACCGAGCGCACCGACGAGGACGAACAGATGCGCCTGGTCGCCAAGAAGGTCTCGCTGACGCAGCCCGCGCCGATCCAGATCGACTCGACCGAGCCCGAGGTGATCGAACGCGCGCTCGAGCAGATCCCCGGCCGCGCGATCGTCAACTCGGTCAACCTCGAGGCCGGGCGCGACAAGCTCGACCGCGTCGTTCCGGTCGCGCTGGCGCACGGCGCCGCGCTGATCGCGCTGACGATCGACGAGGTCGGCATGGCGAAGACGGCCGAGCGCAAGGTCGAGATCGCCAAGCGCATCCGCGACCTTTGCTGCGAGGAGCACGACCTGGACCCGCAGCTGCTGATCTTCGACTGCCTCACGTTCACGCTGACGACCGGCGACGAGGAGTGGCGACCCTCGGCCGTGGAGACGATCGCCGGCATCAAGGCGATCAAGGAGCAGATCCCCGACGTGAAGACCTCGCTCGGCGTGTCCAACGTCTCCTTCGGCGTCTCGCCGGGCGCGCGCGCGGTGCTCAACTCGGTCTTCCTGCATCACTGCGTCGACGCCGGGCTGGACCTGGCGATGGTCAACCCCAACCACATCACGCCGTACTCGGAGATCTCCGATGACGAGCGCGAGCTGGCTGACGACCTCGTGTTCAACCGCCGCGAGGACGCGCTGGAGAAGTTCATCGAGCACTTCGAGTCAAAGGGCGAGGAGGAGGGCCCCGCCGGCGCGGCCGACCCGACCGAGGGCATGGAGCCCGAGGAGGCGCTGCACTTCCACATCCTGCGCCGCCGCCGCGACGGCGTCGAGGAGCAGATCGACGCGAGCGTGGAGAAGATCGGCGCGGTGCCGACGCTCAACGAGGTGCTGCTGCCGGCGATGAAGGAGGTCGGCGACAAGTTCGGCGCCGGCGAACTGATCCTGCCGTTCGTGCTCCAGTCGGCCGAGGTGATGAAGCGCGCCGTCGCACAGCTGGAGAAATACCTCGACAAGATCGAGGGCTACACGAAGGGCACGGTCGTGCTCGCGACGGTGTTCGGCGACGTGCACGACATCGGCAAGTCGCTGGTCAACACGATCCTCACCAACAACGGCTACACGGTCGTCGACCTCGGCAAGCAGGTGCCGATCCAGACGATCGTCGACGCCGCCCAGGAGCACGACGCCACGGCGATCGGTCTGTCGGCGCTGCTCGTCTCGACGTCCAAGCAGATGCCGGCGTGCATCCAGGAGCTTCACGCCAAGGGCCTGTCCTATCCCGTGCTGATCGGCGGCGCGGCGATCAACCGCGCGTTCAGCTACCGCACGCTCTACCCCGGCGGCAAAGACTCCGAGGAGGTCTACGAGCCGGGCGTGTTCTACTGCAAGGACGCCTTCGAGGGCCTGTCGGTGATGGACCAGCTGGTCGACTCCGAGGCGCGTGGCGCGCTCGTGGAGAAGCTGCTCGCGGGCGCGACGGCGTTCCGCGCCAAGGGCGAGGCGCCCGACGAGCAGCTCAACTTCGCCGACGACTCGGTGCGCTCCTCAGCGCGCACCGACGCGCCGATTCCCACGCCGCCCTTCTGGGGCGTGCAGGAGATCGACGTCGATCTGGACGAGGTCTACCGCCACCTCGACACGCACGTGCTGTTCAAGCTGCACTGGGGCGGGCGCGGCGTCAAAGGCGAGGCCTGGCAGACGCTGCTGCGCGAGGACTTCCGCCCGCGCCTGGAGCGTATGTGGCGCGAGCAGACCTACCTGCACCCGCGCGCGCTGCTCGGCTTCTTCCCCTGCTACGCGCTGGGCAACGACATCGTCGTGCTCGACCCCGACGACCGCGCGACCGAGCTGACGCGCTTCGTCTGCCCGCGCCAGCCCAAGGGCGACCGCATCTGCCTGGCCGACTTCTTCCGCCCGGCGATCGACGGCAAGGCACCGCCCGAGCTCGACGTGATCGCCGTGCAGGCCGTGACGGTCGGCTCGGAGGTGACCGAGCTGATGGCCAAACTGGAGGCCGAAGGCGAGTTCGCCGAGCAGCTGTTCGTGCACGGCCTGGGCGTGCAGACGGCCGAGGGCCTGGCCGAGTGGCTGCACTGGCGCGCGCGTCAGATGCTCGGGCATCGACGAGACGCAGGGCCGGCGCTACTCGTGGGGCTACCCGGCGGTGCCCGAGCAGTCAGAGCACCTGAAGGTGGAGAAGCTGCTCGACCTCGACCAGATCGGCATGACGATCACCGACGGCTACGCACCCGAGCCCGAGCAGTCGACGCTGGCGCTGATCGCCCACCACCCTCAGGCGATCTACTTCGGCACACGCCAGGGTCGCCTGCTGGCGGACGGCTCGCCCGACGACGTGATTCGCGGCTCGGCGCGCGACCCGTCACTGTTCGGTGAGATCGACGACGAGGACCCGCCCGACGGGGCGGTCGAAGGCGAGGATGAGCCCGCGATGGCGGGCAAAGCGTGACGGGCGCTCGCTGACGCGCGTTTCAGGCTCGGGGGGCGATCGTCGATCCGACCGTGCGCGCCTTGTGAATCTCGGTCTGGGGACGCAGAGCGCGCAGCCGCGCCAGCTCGGCGCGGACGAGCGTGGTGTCGATCAAGCCAGGACGGCAGACGATCGGGGAGCGCCTGAGCGGGCGCAAGCGAGGACTTGCCGCGGCGGTGAGGACAGGCTGTGAGCTGGGCACGGCTGAGGCATCGGCTTGGCGATAGAGAATCTGAACGTCTGCAATCTAGGATTCTTCGCGGGGCGGTGGGCGGAACAGGATCCGCTTGACCTCCTCGCCGGTGCCGCCGCCGAGCCGCAGCGCGGTCTGGAAGCCCTCCGCGCCAAGCTCGCCGGAGTCGAGCGCGCGACGCAGCTCGTTGAGTGCGGCGTGCTGGTCCTCGGGCACCTGATCGCGGGCGGTCTCAAGCAGGATCAGGTGGCGCGGACGTTTGAGCGCGGCGGCGGCGCGCAAAAACGGCTCACGCCCGGCCGGGTCGAGCCCGTCGATGGCGAGCACGACCGTCTCGCGGTTCGCCAACCGCTTGGCGACGGCGGCGCCGAGCAGCTCTTGCGCACGCGCGGGCAGATCCTCATCGGAGACGCGGCCGCTGAGCAGCGCGCGCACCTTGCCGAGCGAGAGCAGGCTGGCGCGATCGTCGATCAAACGGTCGAGGAAGCGGTCGCGCTCGGCGGCTGACGCGCACGCGACGATCAGCAGGCTGCCGGGCGAGTAGCGCAGCCGGTCGGCGGGCTTGAGTACGCGACAGTGGACGGTCAGGTCGGCGGGGCGCGGCGGAGCGCCGTCGCGGCGAGGGCGGTCGGAGGACCACCCGGTGCGCTCGTCCTCGGAGATTTTGACGCTGCGGGCGGGAGGTCGTGTGGCCATACCCCCATGATGGCGCAAACGGCTCCTCGCCTCGGTGCAACTTCGTGCGGACGCTCACCGAGACGCGGCGGAGCGCTCGGCGATCAGCGCGAGCTTGGCCGCGCGATCGAGCCGTTTGACGCGCGCCTCCTCGCGCCGGGCGGCGCGCCGATCGGCCATCGGCAGCACCAGCGCCAGCTCGACCGGCAGGCGGCTGGCGGTATAGCGGCTGGCCTTGCCTTCGCGGTGGCGAGTCAGTCGGCGCTGCACGTCGGTGCTCCATCCGGTGTACAGCGAGCCGTCGGCACAGCGCAGCATGTAGACCCAGGCGTCGGACATATTGCTGGGATACGCCGCGCGGGCATCGACGCCTGCCGAGTTAGCGCGGCGGGATCGGTCACCGCCTGACAGCGGCTGCGCCTACTGCCCGGTACGCATCGGCGAGCGCATCGGCGCGGCGGGCAGCGGCCCGAGCTTGACGGGCGCGGCGTGCATCGTGCGGAGCTTGACCTCGCGCCAGGACACGCCCTCGTTGACGAGCGCGGGCAGGCCCATGAGCAGCGCGGCGGCAACCTCGACGGCCTGCAGGACGATGCCGTAGGCGATCGCTTCGGGCGTGGAGACGTGGTAGGCGCCGACCAGCACGGCGGCGCAGGCGGCTTGGAAGACGCCGACGTTGGCGGGCGTGGCGGGCACAACGGCGGTGACGTTGACGGCGAACAGCACGCCGGCGGCGGCGCCGGCCCCGGCCTGGGAGTCGAGGCCGAGCGCGACCAGTAGCAGCCAGCACGACAGCCACTGCAGCCCCCACGCGCCCAGCTGCGCAACGGTGGCGGCGGCGGCGCAGCGCGGCGTGGCGAAACACGCGCAGCCCGTCGCGCAGCCGCAGCAGCGAGCGCCGCATTGCGACGAGCGCGGCGTGCAGACGTCGCGAGCGAGAGACCGCCGAAGGTGGGATCAGCACGGGCGCGAGCAGGACGGCGAGCAGCGCCGCGAGCGGCGCGAGCGCGACCAGCAGCAGCGCGCGTCCGCCGTGGCCGTTGAGCACACTGACGCTGGACAGCGTGACGCTGCCGAGCACGAGCAGCGCGAGCAGGTTGAGCAGCGTCTGCGAGACCATCGTGCCGAGCACCACGGGCAGCGTCTCGCGTGGCCGTCCGAGGCGGCGGGCGACGATCAGCGCGCGCGAAGGCTCACCGAGGCGCGCGGGCAGCGTGGAGGACATGAGCACGCCGATGAACGTGCCCTGCATCGCGTCTCTGCGCCGCGCGCGACGCCAGGTGGGCGCGGCGACGAGGATCGCGTGCCAGGCCAGCGCGCGCACGAACATCGCCACGCACATCACACCGAGACCGGCGGCGATCAGCCCGGGTTTGCTGGCCACGAGCGAGGCGGCCACGCGGGCGACGCCGACACGTTGCAGCGCGAGCGCGGCGAGCGCGACGCCACCGAGCGAGCTGGCCAGGAGCGCGGCGCGGCGCAGCGTGCGCAGTCGCCGCTGCGCACCGGCGGGCTCGGCCGTGCGCGACGGGCAGTCGGCTTGCGGGCTGGGCAGCCGCTCGGCGGGTATGCGCGGCAGCAGGTCGGCGGGGGCGAAGCCGTGGCGCACGGCGAGGCGCCCGACACGCGAGGCGGGCACACCGACCGCGCGTGCCTGCTCGTAGCAGTCGAGCACTTCGCCGGCCACGTGCGGCCATGCGAAGCGCTCGGCGCGCTCACGCGCGGAGGTGGCCATGCGCGCGCGCAGCGCGGGGTCGAGGGCGAGCGCGCGCAACGCCTCGGCGAGCGCGAGCGCGTCACCGGGCGCTACCAGCACGCCGTCGTGGCCGTCGCGCAACACGTCGCGGTAGCCGGGGATGTCAGAGGCGACGACGGGCGTGGCGGCGGCGAACGCCTCGGTGAGCACCATGCCGAAGCTCTCGCCGTGCAGCGAAGGCGCGCACAGCACCTCGGCGCGTGCCAGCTCGGCGAGCTTGCGCTCCTCGGAGACCTTGCCGAGCGCGTGCACGCCGCGGTCATCGAGCATCATGTGCGCGACCTCGTCGGGACCGGCGCCGACGAGCGTGAGCGTGGCGGGAATCTGGTCGCGCAGCGCCTCGAACGCGCGCAGCAGCACTGGCAGCCCCTTGCGTTCGACGGCCTGGCCGATGAACAGGATGCGTAGACCTCGATCGGGACCGGCCGCGGGCCGGTCGTGTTCGTCGGCGTGGCGGCAGCCGGCGGCCGTGGGCTCGTAACCGCGTGGGCGGGCGTCCGGCAGCGTGACGCCGTTGGGAACTATCCGGTAGCGCCCTCCGTAGAAGCGCCTTGCGGTCCACGCGGCGGCTTCGGAGACCGCGATGCGCACGTGCAGGCGGTTCATCCGCCGGCGCCCGCCGAGCGGGACGGCGGCGAAGCCGTTGGTGAGCTGGTTCTCGGAGTAGGTGTGGAAGGTGCCCACGAGCGGCAGCTCGCCCGCACTGCACAGCGCGTCCCAGGAAAGCGTGGGCACGACTGGCTCGTGGATGTGCAGCACGTCGTAGCGGCCGCTGTGCAGCTCGCGGCGCAGCGCGAACACGGCGTGGGGCGTGAGCGCCATGTTGGAGACGGCGCCGTTGGCGGGCAGGCCGACCGTGCGCCCGAGCGCGACGAAATCCTCGGGCATGGGCCGCGCTTGCGGGCGCGCGCCGCGATGCAGGCGGCGCGAGAGCGCGTCGTCGGGGTCGAACGGCGCGAGGATCCGCGGTTCGTGTCCGGCCTCGGTCAACTCGCGGGCGAGCGCCTCGATGTGGCGCGTTACGCCCCCCGGATACGTCCACGAGTACGGCGAGAGCAGCGCGATCCGCACAGGGTCGTACTTTATCCACCAGGGGGGTCGGCTGCCGGACCGCGGGCGCCCGCCGCCCAGCACGGACACCGCCAGTGCGATAATCGAGCGGTGAGCGCCAGGCATTTCGTCAAGTACACGTTCGTCAAGCTCGACCCGGCGTGGCGGCGCCTGGACGCGGAGTCGCGCGCGCAAGACAAGCGCGAGTTCGCGGCCGCGTGCGAGGACTTCGCCGACGGGCACCACCTGGAGGCGTTCTCGCTGGTGGGCACGCGCGGGGACGCAGAGCTGATGTTCGTGGCGGAGGCGGAGAACCTCGACCGCATCCACGAGCTGCACGTGGTGCTGGCCCAGAGCGGGCTGATGAAGTGGGCGCAGATCCCGTACTCGTTCTTGGGGATGCGCAAAAGCTCCGAGTACTCAGACGACGAGCGCACAGTCGTGCGGGGCTTTCGCGGGCGCTACGTGTTCGTGTACCCGTTCGTGAAGTCGCGCGAGTGGTACGCCCTGCCGGCGCAGGAGCGCTGGCGGATCATGCAGGGCCACATCACGGTCGGGCGCGAATACCCGGGTGTGGACAACCACACGACGTACTCCTTCGGGCTGGACGACCAGGAGTTCGTGGTGGCATTCGACACCGACGACGTGGGCACGTTCTTGGACTTGGTGCAGCGCCTGCGCACGACCGAGGCCTCGCGCTTCACCGTGCGCGACACGCCGAGCTTCACGTGCTTGAAGATGTCGCTGGAGCGCGCGCTGAATGCGCTCGACGGCGAGCCGGTAACGCTCGAGGCGCTGCCCGCTGTCTAAGCGTGCGCTCGCCCATCTGCGCGCCGCCGACCCGGTGCTGGCTCAGCTGATCGTGGACGCGGGTCCACTCGGGGACGCGCGCGAGGATCGCCCCGACCAGGACGACCACTATGGCGCGCTGGTGCGCGCGATCACCGGACAGCAGCTGTCGGTGCTGGCCGCACGGGCGATCTACGGCCGGCTGACCGCGCGCTTTGACGGGCGCACGCCGACGCCCGAGCAGATCCTGTCCGACGATCCCGAAGCGCTGCGCGCGGCGGCCGGCCTGTCACGCGCGAAGGTCAGCTATCTGCGCTCGCTGGCCGAGCACGTGATCTCGGGCGAGCTGGAGCTGGAGCGCATGGGCGAGCTGAGCGACGAGGACGTGATCGCGGAGCTGACCGCGGTGAAGGGTCTGGGGCTCTGGTCGGCGCAGATGTTCTTGATGTTCCATCTGGATCGCCCGGACGTGCTGCCGGTGGGCGACCTGGGCATCCGCCGCGCGATCGAGCGTGCATACGGGCTGGACGATCTCCCGGACGCGGCCACGATGGAGCAGATCGCACAGCCGTGGCGCCCGCAGCGCACGCTCGCATGCCGGTATCTGTGGCGCTCGCTGCAGAACGAGCCCGCGTAGCGCAGCCGCGG
Source organism: uncultured Solirubrobacteraceae bacterium (assembly GCA_963705235.1). Classification (GTDB taxonomy): domain Bacteria; phylum Actinomycetota; class Thermoleophilia; order Solirubrobacterales; family Solirubrobacteraceae; genus Palsa-744. The sequence continues at coordinate 405,672 of OY970059.1, forward strand.
GCACGCACCGACCAGCGCCGCACTCAGTGCTTTTTGGCGGCGGCCTTCTTGGAGGACTTCTTGGCGGGCTTGGCGCCGTACTTCTTGCGGACCTTCTTTTCGCACGTCACGCGTTTGGCGTGCTGGGCTTTCTTCTTGTACTTGACCCTGCACGCGTGCAGTCCTTTGGCAAGCAGCTGGGCCTTGGTGACTTTGAAGCCTTTGACGCCGCCACAGCCGAGCAGCGCGACGGGCGTGTTCTGTGAGATGAAGCGGCCGTTCTGAGCGGTGATTTCGGTCGGCACCGTTAGCGTCTGTTTGCAGAGGCTGAAGTTTTCGCTTTCGGGCACGTTGGCGGTGAGCGCCGAGTGCGGGCCGGCCGGGAAGATCGATTCGAACTTGGTGAACGGCGCGTCGGGCGTCGTTTCAAAGCGCGAGTATGTGATGCCTTTTTTGATGTCGGTCTTGCCGTCGAGGACGAGCGTGATGCCTTCGCCCTGCAGCACGAACTCGACGTCCGGGAAGGCTGCGTTGCCATGGGAGACCAGGTAGGCGGGACCGCGCAGCACGTTCTTGAACACGGGCGTGTGCACGATGCCTTCACCGATCACCGAGCCTTCGGGGCAGGTGGCGGGATTGGCGTTGAACACCGCCTCCAGGCATGCTTTCTGGATCGTGGTCAACCGCGAGGGCAGCTTGGCCGGCAGCGTCAGGTTGACCTTGTGGATGTTGGCCTGGCCGAGACCGGGCGATTCGACGGTGACCGCGAACGTCGTGCCGTTGGCTTTGGTGGCGTGGCCGAGGACGCTAGCGGTGAACTTAGGCGCGAACGGCAGCGCCGCGCAGTTGGCGGCCTGGAACGGGGTGGAAACGGACGCGCTCGTCCCTTCGTAGCCCGTCATCGTTCCGGTCACTGCCATCGGGTCGCAGTTCGTCGGGTTGAACTGGAAGTTCTGGCGGTCGACGGTCACGTTGAGCTGTTTGATCTGCGCGGCCGTGCCCTTGAGCATTTCGGGCAGGCCGTCGAACGTCGTCTGTTCGCCGTCCTCGGAGCGCAGCGGGAAGAACTGCGATGCCGCCGTGTCGATGCTCGCAGCCGCGGTGTTGCGGTCGACGTTGATGCTCGAGCGCACCACGACCTTGCCAAGGTGGAATGGACCAGCTGTGGCCTCGGTGACGGTCGAAAGGCCGAACGGCGCGCCGTTGTACGGGCCGGTGAGGTAGACGGTGCCGGGCAGGGCGATGGGATTGTTGCCGAGGCCGGACAGCGCAGTGGCATGGCCGATCGCGCTCTCCGGTCCGCAGGTGCCCTGCGCAGCCTGCGGTTCGGGGCACAGCGTGACCGATCCGAGGATCGCCGCGAGCCCTGGCGGCAGTTGCATAGAGATCGTCTTGATCGCCGCGTCGCCATCCGGACGCGCGATGCTCAGCGTGAACGGCGTGAACCCGCCGGCCTGATTGGACGTGCTGCCCGCCTGGAAGCTGGGCGCGAACGGCAGCGCCCCAGATGTGGGGCATGGCTGCCCGTTGGCGTTGGGCATCGTGTCGAAGCTGGCCGAGCGCTGCACGGCGGCCTGACCGCTGCTCGGGAGGAACGTCGCGCTGGTTTCGTGGCTCCCGCAGTGAGCAGGCGTGGTCTGCGAGGCGCGCCCGCCATCGAACAGGTGCAGCTTCAGGGTTTCGAACGGCAGCGGCGGCGCGTTGCGGAACAGCGATTCGATCCGCCCGGTCGTGCGGTTCAGTTTGACTTCGCCGGCGAGCTTCACGCGCACGCCCGTTTCCTGGTCTTCGGCCACCAGGTAGAGCACCAGCGGCGAGGCGAACGGATTGGTGTCCTGGCTGCCGAAGTACAGGTTGCCCTTCAGTTCGTTCTTCAACAGCGGCGTCTTGATGTTGACGGTGCCGACCTTCGATGCGTCCACACAGGAGACCGCGTCAGCACCGAACCGCTGGGCGGAGAGCTCGCTCTGCAGCGCGCCGCCCGTGTCGCCGTCGCCGCCGAGGAAGCCTGCGGCGCCGGTGCCGCAGATGCCAAGGCCATCCGCCGAGCCGGCGTTGGCGAGCATCCCCTCTGGAAGCTTCACGGTCGTGTCCTTGATGTCAGCCTCGGCCAGTCCGCTCGCCGAGAGCGTCCCGTCCTGGGGCATCGCGATTTCGATGTTGAGCCCGCTTGGCGTGCTCGATTCATGCTGATCGGGGCGAACCGAAATGGATGGGTCGAACGGAAGCTGCGAGCAGCCTTCCAAGGTCGGCGGGTGGGTCGGCGCGACCGCGGGCAGCGGTTTCGCCCCAGGCTCCCAGGACTGAATCTGGATCGAGGTGGACAGCGGCGCGTCACACGGGGTCGTCGGCTCGGTCAGGAACGGCGGCGGTTTGGACTGTCCCAGCGCCAAGCACGGGGGCACCGGATCCAGGCCCAACACGGCCTTTCCATTGGCCAGACATTCCCAGCCGCGCGCGTTGTCGTGCCGGGGGTCGCCTGGCACGCCCCAGACCGTGAGGACGGTGCCGAGCACTTCGGCGGCCTGGGAGGCGTTCGCGACCGTCACCTGTGCGGCGTAGCCATCGCCGGTCTTGATCGACGTGTCCAGCGTCACCGGCACCTGGGCGAACTCGAACCCGAGCCGTGCGGGCTCGCCAGGCGCGGGTTCGAGGTTGAAGACCGGCACCCCTTCTGTGTGGTTTGCCGCCTGCGTGGGCTCTCGATAGGACACCACGGCAACGCCCACGGCACTGTCAGACGGGCAGAGGTTGCTCTGCCCGGACCTGACCGTCAAGAAGTCGACGTCTGCGCACTGCGGTATCGCGTTGGTGTTGGCGACCAGGCCGGCTGGGAGCGTTGTGTACACGTTGCGCAGCAGCTGAGGCGACGCCGGCGTGGGGATAGGTTGTGAGAACAGATTCTTGTAGGTCTGATTGAAGTTGAGCGTCGTCGTCAGCTGGAAGGGATGCGAGCCCGCCTGCAAATCGAGCGTGCCATCCTCGTTTTCGGGGGTGAGTTCGTAGCGTTCGATTCCGAACTGCGTTTCACCCGTGCCGCCGGTGAGACGATCTTTTGAGACCTGCGGCGCCACGTTGCCGCCTTCGACCGAGAGCTTGTTTTCGCCGAGATCGCCGCTGTGGGTCGCACGTACGTGGAGCGTGTATCCAAGCTGCACGAAGGGCGGAACCAGCCCCGCGAAGCTGCAGCGCAGCAACGGCAGAGCCGAGCAGCTGGCGGCGAACTGTTTGACGTACGGTTCCTGACCCCCGCCTTCCAGCGGCGCAGTCGCTTCTACGCCTTCGGGCAACGTGTCGGTGACAACCACAGGGTTGCCCAACGGCGCCATCACATCGGCGTCGCCGAGGTTGAGGACGACTATCGCCAGCACGCCTTCCTGCCCCGGGATCAGCGTTGTCGGCGCGGCTCTAACGCCGAGGTCCCAGCGGGGAGCCTGAGCGGCTGCCGACGTCGGCATCGCGCACGCGATCAGCGCCAACGTCGCCAGCGCCGAGCCAAGAAGGAGCTTGAGATGGTTCCGCTTGCGCATCGTCATCTCCTATCGCCCCGTCCGTGAGGACGATTTGACTGGAGCTTTGCCGCTGCTGCTGGCCTTCTTCGCGCCGAAGCGCTTGCGGGCGAGCTTTTCGCACGAGACTCGCTTCTTCTTCTGTTTCAGTTTGTGACACTTTTTCAAGGCCGCGGCGAGCTGCTGGCTGCGCGTAAGTTTCGGCGTCGGCTTCTTCACTGTCGTTACGCCCAGAACCGAGACGTTCCCGGAAGCGGACACGCTGGAGCTGGCCGGCGGGGTAAAGCCCGGCTGTTGCGTCGCCGGCGGTCTGCACTTTTCGGCGTCGCACGGAGGCGGAGGGGGCGCGGGCGCACCGCTCGGGCACGGTTCGGCCCCGCCGACGTTGCACACACGTGCGTCATACACGTCCAAGGCGGTGTCGGTGTCCTGCCACGACAGCTTGGCGGTCGTGATGAAGAACACGTCGTCAGCGCTTTCGCTGGCGTCCATGAAGGCCGATTCGCGTTGGGATTCACCGGAGGAGATCAGCGCCACACAGCCTCCTTCGGTGTTTTCGGTCGTGCAACTGCCCAGGCCCTTGGGCTCGTACTCGTAGACGTCCTCTTTACCGTTATTGCGATCGCGCGGAACCAGGCTGTCGCTGCTGTTGAAGAACAGCCGCCCTGAGTTGGAGAGATAGCGCGACTGGTATTTCGCTTCGGATACGCTGATCGGCGTCCAACCGGGAAGGCTTGCGGCCAGCCAGTGGGCGATGCCGGGGATCGCGACATCTCCGTCGGCCCATGTCATTGGGCGGTCGACGACCAGTCCGATGCCTTCGCCGGATTCTTCGAGGTCATGAACGCCGGTCGGGCGCTCCCCGCCCGGGTTGCACGACGCGCAAACCGGATGATCCGCCCCGTAGTGGTAGAGGTACACCTCCTCGTCGCTGGCGCCGCTACTCTGGTCGGCGTTGTCGTACCCAGTGAGCGACACGTTGGACATGAACGCCACGTATTGGCCGTTTGGAGAGACGCGCGCGGTCTGATCTTTCAGGCTGCCTTCGCGGGTGCCCCAGTCGGGGCTGTCTTCCGTCGAGATCCGCGTGATCAGACGAGGAGCTTCCCAGTGTTCGCCGTCGTAGTGTGCGACGTAGAGGTTGCACCGCTTGTTGGGCGACGCTTCGTAGCGGCAGGCTCCGGGCTGCGCGCCTTCGGCGAGCACGCCGTTGGCGACGAAGTAGACGAAAGCGCCATCGTCGCTCGCTCCCAGGACTGCGCCCTGGACGTCGGCGGCTTCACCGCTATTGAGGCTCACCGTCAGGTCGGTGAGGCGTTCGCCGGCAGGCTTGTCGGGTTCGAACACGTACAGGTCGTTGGTCCGATGTGTCGGTTCTTCGCCTGCTGTGGCATCCGCGGTCAAGCGCTGTGCGTCGGTGAAGAACACCTTCGAGTCGCTGGTGTCGGCAGCCTGAAATTCTGGGCTGGGCGAGACTTTCGGCGCCGGCACGCCCGTGTTCGGCGAATCGATCAGGACGGTCCGAGCCTGCGGGACTTCGCGCAGGTAGAGGCGGCCGTTGGCCGTCTGGCCGAAGCCGCCACTGCCCGTGTGCCAGACGACGCGCGAACCGTCTGCTGAGATCGCGTTGCTCTCCATGCCCCTCGGCGTGGCGGCGCCCACGGCGGTGGGACCCAGCGGCTGTTCGTTGTTCGGCAGGATGCTGATCAGCTGCAGCTGCCCCCCTGACCACTCGTAGATGCCCTGACGACCCGATTGGGCTTCCGCCGTGAGCGGCACCCCAGCCGAGGCGAGCACGAGGTGGCGCATGTCCGGCGTCGCCGCTCTGAGGCCGACGCGTCGGGCATATTCGCTTCCCGCGGTGTCGTTTTTGTTGTTGACGATCGGCAGGTAGCAGTTCAGAGGCGTCGCCGCGCATGCAGCGTTGTCACGCAGGTAGAGCGTCTGTTCGGTTTCTTCGGGGGAAAGCGGTCCTGCGGCAGCCGGCACGACCACCGCTTCCCGAAGGTCGGTGGAAAACACCTGATACTCCCGCGCGCTCCCGTCTTTGACGCCCTGCGCGCCTCCGCTATTCGGCGTCGCAATGTCCTGCGCCGACCACTTGCCTGGCGCCGTTCTGCTCCCGAGGATCTGCGAGCGCTCGGGCAGGCGGTTTCCTTCGGGTTCGTTTTCCCCGACCGCCGCGGAGGTCAGGTACGTCATCGCCCGGCCGTCGCTCGAGGCCTGAACTACACCGCCGCCAACGCCGGCGATCGGCTCCACCGAACCGCCGTTCTTCTTCGCGGGAGAGACGAGTTCCCAAGCACGCCCATCGGGAAGCGCCGCGCCCAACTGCGAGGGAAGGGTCACGAACGTGCGTTCTTCACTGACCACCGCATCGTCGCCTTCAGCATGGTGGTTGGTCGCGATCACGCGGAGGTGGTAAGTGGTGTCGGGCGTGAGGCTGCCGATCCGGACCGGCGTGACTTCCTGATCGCCGAAGCTGTGCCCGAGTTCGCCGACGGGGGTTTCGCTGCAAGCGGACGAGGGCGACGAGCAACTGCCGGTGCCGTACTGGAACCGATAGCTGGTGTCGTCTCCATTGGCATCGATCGTCGCGTGCAGCAGCGCCGAGGTCGACGTTAGGCCGTCGGCGCGCACGCTGCCTGCCCTGACCATCGGCGGTCCGGGCAGCGTGAGCACGTAGTCGTCGATCAGTCCGGTGGTGGCGTCAGCGACAAGGACTTCGCCTGTCTGGGCGTCAGCCGCAACGCCTCCAGCGCCCTGCAGCTGTTCGGAGCCGAAGGTCTCGATCGGAGTTCCGCCCGGCGTGAACGCCGCCACGTTCGTCAGATCACCGAAGAACGCGTCGTCAGGCGCTTGCGCGCTCGCGGACAGGTTCACGGCGACACCCTTGGTGGTGGTGTTCTCACCCGCCTCTTCTGAGACGAGCGGCACTGCTTCTTCGAGCTTTCCGCCAGCGCCTTCGATCACCGCGAGCTTGGCCACCAGACAGGGGTTCACCGTGCATGGCTGCTGCGGCTTTTCGTTCAAGACCGGTTCGTGGTTGGCCTTGCGTTCTCTTTCTCGTTCTTTGATTTCTTCTTCTTCGTCTTCTATTTCTTCGAAGTACTTGCCGTTCGGCTCGTATGTCACGTAGATGTCCCCGTGCGAGTCGATCGCGAAGCCCGGTCGCACTGGACGGTTGGGTTCCAGCAGGTTTTCGATTTCGAGTTCGGCCGGTACGCCGATCGGCTGGTTTTCCACCGCGTTGTCGAACCGCTGGAGCTGGAATTCGGTTTCTTCCTCTTCACGCTCGACCCACAGTTTGCCGGTTATGTCCACCGCTACGCCGACCACCGGCCCTTCAACCGATTCTTTCTCTTCCTTGCTCGCAATCAGCTTCCCGATCCGGGTCCCCGTCGCGCTGAACTTGTCCACCACAGCGCGTTTCCACGTGTTGTTGGCCGCAACGTAGACGTCGCCGCGCGAGGGAGAGCCGGGCGCATTGTCGACCGTAATCGCAACCGGCGAGGCAAACTGCCCGGCGGCGAATCCGCTGATACCCGGTCCACATTTCGTTTTGCACTGTTCATAGCCCGAGCCGCCGCCGACTCCGTATCCCCAGGCTTCCAGGAATTCGTGGTTGGATGCGAACCGCACCACCCGGTTGTTGGCGGTGTCGAGGACATAGATGTCCCCCGTGGCTTCGTTGACGGCGATCGCCGAGGGGCTTGACAGTTTGTCGCTGCCGCCTTCGCCGAAACCCTGGCCGAAGGAGCTACCGAACGTGTGGCCGTGATGAATGAGCGCGTGCGCGGGGGAGGTGAAGATCAACAGCATCGCCGCCGCGGCGAGAAGCGCAGCAATCGCACTTCTGGTGCGGCCTCTCTCGATTGCGGTGCTATAGACGCCGGTGTTCAACTCGCCCATCTCCCCTGCCCCGTTTTCCCTAATCCCTTAGCCCTGGTGGCGAGTCTACCAGCCCTCTAAACGGTTGGCAACTAGGAACCTCATCCGTCTCAACACAAGGCTAGAAGCCCCGCGACCCGTACCGCCGCTGCTCGCGCTCACGGCTTGCAGGCCGCTCCTCAGAGCGCCGCGCTGTGCGACGCCAAGCGGTGAAGATGCTCCGAAAACGCGTGTGTGGGGCCCGAGGGCCCCACACACGTACTGCACTACTGCTGTCCGCTGCGAGTGGCAGCTAGACGATCTTGAAAGCTTCCGTCTTGACGGACGCTTCGTTCTGCTGCGTGGCCGGGAGGGTCAGTTTGCCGCCCGGGATTTCAGGACCTTCAACCGTGCTCAGGATGATGGCCGACGGAGGACCGCCTTCGCCTTTGAAGAATTTCACGAAGCTGGAGTACGTTTCAGCTTCGTTCTGGCCAAGGTAGCCCCACTTCTGGAAGACGCCCGGGCCTTTCGCGAACGCGTAGGTGGTCGTCTTGTTTGCGGCTGCGGTGCCACCAACGACTTCGCCCATCACAGCGCCAGCTGCGGAGATCGAAAGACCTTCGCAGTTGTACGTCGCGAGGACGCCACCAGGCGTGCTGGCGTTCGTGATCAGGATGCCAACACCGTCTTTGCTGCCAGGCTGCGCCACGAGCGTCGCCGACAGTTTGTTGGTCAGGATCTTGCCTTTGCCTTCACCGGTGCTGTTGCAGTTCTTGCCTTCGTTGGTTTTGCAACCCTTGTACGCAGTGGTGAATTCAGCGGTTTTCGGACCGGTCACGGTACCCGTGATCTTTTCGCCCGAGCATTCCGTGTCGCCGATGATCGTTTCAGACGACGGAATGTACTGGATGTTTACGCCTTTGCCGCCCTTACCCTTCAGGCCGAATTTTTTTTTGCCTTCATTCCAGTTGGCCAGCTTGTACTTGCCACCCACTTCGGGTTCCGACGTCGCACAAGTCTTGCCTTTGTATTCACCTTCCGTGGCCGGGTTGGCGGCCTTGACACAGGTCTTGAATTCCGGCGACGCGGCAGACGCGCCGCTCGCCAAGACCGCGCTCAGCGCGAACACGGCAGCGAGGCAAAGCCCCACAATCCTGATGCTTTTCATCTTGTCCACTGCTCCTTTTCCCTCTAGGAATAGATCGACCGGCTTCTTGACAATCCCCTCGTCAGGACGGAGACGCCCCGATGCCGGTCGCTGCCATTGCCTGTTCCCCAGACAACGACCATGCACGGTTGACCTTGGCAGAAAACAACGTCTCCGTCAAGGTCAAGCCGCTGTGGCATCGCAGCCTCAGACTGTCCACCCCCCGAGGGAAGATCGGACACCGCCGGAGGCCTGGGTGATCCGCACCCGTTGCGACGCTTGACATCATGTCGCCGCGACCGTACCACACCCCCCGCCTTGGCGTCAACCCTGTCGCGGGTCAACAAACATGATAGGTCCGCGACATCAACTGTCATCCCCATCCCGGCCCGAGTAGGTGGTCTAAGCCTAGAGATGGCGCTCGGCTCGCCGCACTCGCCGGATGTACAGAGATCGATGGATCGTGACCACGTGCGCGTGCGCACGCGCGAAGGCTCTCGCTCCGAGAGCCTTCGCTCCGGCAGCATCCGTCGAGCAAGCTCGTCGATGAGCGCCAGACTCCGCTCCGCCGTCGGTCCTCCGCAACCATGCCGAGACCTGGGGTGTAACAAACTTTGCGCCGGTGCCTTTGCAGCCCGTCCATGTGATCGTCAAATCCGCGTTTTTGGCCCAGTCACTTCGCCGCCGACGTTCAGGCCAGAACATTCGCGGATGTCGAGAACCGATTCCGATGCCGTCGCGTAGGTGAAGAACCGGCCGACCCCTCGGCATCCCCACCAAGGCAAAGACTCCCCGGCGCCGGCCACGGTCGCCATTGAGCTTCAGACAGCGACCGTATACATCCTTGGGTCTATCCCGAACCCGGCGAGTCGTGCAGGCGGGCTCCCGACTTCGCGGACCGGGCGGGCGGGAGTCAGCCCCTGCGACGAACGACCACCGTGCGATCGGCCTCCGCCGCGATCTCCCAACCAGCGGTCCCAGCACCGCGGAAGTGACGCTCCACCACCGCCGTCGGCCCGGGCAGACCGCGTCCGCCGTCCACCCCCGCGCGCGCGTCATGAAAGACCACGTGCCCCCCGGGAGCCACGAACCCATGCCAGTCGCGCCAGTCCAGCTCGCAGCCCTCTTCGGAGTGGTCGCCATCGATGAACACCAGATCCACCGTGCCCGACCAGCGCTCGGCCACCTCGTGTGAGGTCGCCACGTGCCAGCGCACGCGGGGAGCCGCCCCGTTGCGGGCGCGCAGCGCGCGGGCGACCGTACGACGCGTGGCCCACTCGCTGGCGCCCCACCCTTGTGGGAGTGCGTCCGGGTGCGCCCCGAACGGGTCGATCAGGTTCAGCTCGGCGTCCGCCGGCAGCACGTCAATCAGGGCCCGTGCGGACGCACCCTCGTACACGCCGATCTCCACCACGCGGCGGGCGCCGGCGGCGGCGTGGAGCAGCACCCGCACGTCCTCGCGCGAGTGCATGGTGCGCGGCGGGATCAGGCCGCAGCCCAGCGCCAGCGCGCGTACGCGAACGTCGTCGCGGATCGCGCTCGGCGCCAGCCGCCGGACGGCCTGTGGCACGGCGCTCATTCGACCGTGCGATCCGGCGACGTCACGAGGCCGCCGCCGTGCACCAGCACACTCAGACGGCTGAGACCTGCTCCTCCTCCGCCACGCGGAAGGAAGAGCCGCAGCCACACGCAGCCACCACGTTCGGGTTGTTCACCTTGAAGCCGGCGCCCTGCAGGCTCTCCTCGTAATCGATCGTCGAGCCGCGCACGAACTGCAGGCTCTCGCTGTCGACGAGCAGCTTCAGCCCGTGGCTCTCGAACACCACGTCGCTGTCGCGTTGCTCGTCGAACGCCAGCTGGTACTGAAAGCCCGAGCAGCCGCCGCCGCGCACGCCCACTCGCAGTCCCGCAACGCCCACGTCGGCCTGCTGCGAGGAAAGGAACTCGTGCACCTTCTCGGCGCCCTTGTCGGTGATCGTGATCATGCTGTTGGCTCCTGTCGGCTCACTCCAAGACTATCGAAAGTATAGCGGCCGACTCGACGCGCACTGGAACTACTCGGAAGCTCACCGGCAAGCGTCCGCCGATCCTCTACGCTAGGTGCATCGTGCCCTCCGCACTGGAGCTAAAGCACCGCATCGAGACCGCCATCCCGGGCGCGCAGGCCGACGTCGAGGACTACACCGGCGGCGGCGATCACTTCCGCGCGACGGTTGTGGCGCCCGCATTTGACGGGCTCAGCCGCATCCAGCAACACCGGCTCGTCTACGAGGTGTTCGGCGAGGAGATCGGTGGTCCGATCCACGCGCTCGCGCTCAAGACGAAGGCCCCTTCCACGACCCCCGTCACCTGACAGATCACCGAGAGACCAGGAGCAGCCAATGTCCGCCAGCGAGTTCCAGCCACTGCCCATGTCCGCCACCCAGACCGCGCCCGCACCGGCTCCCGCGCAGGAGTCCAACCCGATCCGCGACGCGATCGCAGAGGCGATCGCGGGCCACAAGGTGATCCTGTTCATGAAGGGCACGCCCGAGGCCCCCGCCTGCGGCTTCTCCGCCCGCACGGTCGCCGCGCTGCAATCGCTTGACACGCCGTTCGCGTCGGTTGACGTGCTGCCCGACCCGCGCATCCGCCAAGAGCTCTCGGCGCTGTCTGACTGGCCGACGATCCCGCAGCTGTTCGTCGACGGCGAGCTGGTCGGTGGCTGCGACATCGTCACCGAGATGTACGAGTCGGGGGAGCTCGCGCAGGCGTTGTTGTAGCGTCCCGCGCCGCATGGCTCCCGTAGCGGTCGCATCCGACAGCACCCATTACCTGCCGCCGGCGCTCGCCGAGCGGCTCTCTGTACATCAGGTCAGCCTGTACGTGGGCTGGAACAGCGAACCCAAGCGTGAGCTGGACATGGACGGCTTCGACGGCTTCTACGAGCGGCTGCGCACCGACGCCGAGCTGCCCACCACCTCACAGCCATCGATCGGCGACTTCCTCGCCGTCTGGGAGCCACTGCTGGAGTCAGGCCAGGACATCGTCTCGATCCATCTCGCTGGAGGCATCTCAGGCACGTTCGAGGCCGCACGCCAGGCGCACGCGCTGCTCGCCGAGCGCGGCCTCGGCGAGCGCGTCGAGGTGATCGACAGTGAAACCGCCTGCGGCGGCACCGGCCTGCTGGTGCTCGCCGCATGCGCGGCTGCCAACGCCGGCGCCGACAAGGACGCGGTCGTGGCGCATGTGCGAGAGGCTCGCAAGGTGCTGCGCATCTGGTTCTGCTTGGACACGCTCGAGTACCTCCGCCGCGGCGGACGCGTGGGCAAGGCGCAGGCATGGCTGGGCGGCACGCTGCGCATCAAGCCAATCCTCTCGCTCGAGTACGAGATCGTGCCGGTCGAGCGCGTGCGCACCGCCGGGCGTGCGTTCGAGCGGATGGTCGCCTACGCGCACGAGCTGCACGCGGCCGGCAGCGACGGCTGGGTGGTTCAGCACATCCAGGCGCCCGACGCCGCGCAGCGGCTGATCGACCGCTGCCGCGAGGCGTTCGGCTCGGACCCGGTGTTCACGTCCGAGGTCGGGCCGGTGATCGGCACCTACACCGGCCCTGGGCTGATCGGCGTCGGCGCGGTCCCCCGCTCGCTGCTCGCCTGAGCCCACCCCCGCGGCCTCCAAGCGGCCGGAGATCAGGCACAGACGCGGACAGGCCGTCTAAGCGCGTCTGCGACGACGGCGTCGCATCATGCGAGCGCTCATCAACAGTCCAACAACGGCGGCTCCCGCCACCAGCTCGCCCTGGTGGCGTTGCAGCTGTCCGCGCCAGTCGGTCAAACGCGCGACCTCGCCGCGCAAGCGCTGGACGGACACCGCCAGCTCGAGCCGGTTGGCCTCGATCGAGTCGCGGATCTCCGCCGGTGTGCGGGCGGCCATCAGCCCTCGCCCCCCGTGGCAGGCAGACTGCTCGGCGGCGCCTGCCCGGCGGGCCCGGTGTCGGTGTCGGCGTGGCTGACCGTGTCGCGGATCTTGCGCGCCTCATCGATCGCCATGTTGGGCACCGGGGGAGCGCCTTTTTTGACCGCCCTCGCCGCGACCAGCCCGGCGAATGCGCCCAGCACGATCAGGATCACCGCCATTGCAAAGAAGCCATAGAAGAAGGTGTTTTCGTTGCCGATCGGCAGGTAGTAGTAGAGGAGGTACGCACCGCCGATCAGTACGAACATCAGCGCTGTGATGAAGAACACGCCGGCGACCACTCCCACGATCGTGCCCTTGACGAGTTTGGTCGCCTTCTCGGCCATCTCGGCCTTGGCCAGCTCGATCTCCTCGCGCACGAGCAGCGAAGCGCGGTCGGAGATCTCCCCGATCGACGCCGCCAGGCTCTGCGCCTCGCGGTCGTGCTGTGGGGGGCTTTGATACCCGCTGCTCACTCGGGCGGCTCCTCGTCGAACACGCGTCGCCACACCGCCGCCGCGGCGCGGTTGGCGACCAGTCCCGCGAGCGCCATCACGCCCGCCATCAGCCCCGACCACATCAGCCGCTTGACCAGCTCGTTTTCCATGCGCGCCAGTCTAGTCCTCGGTGTGGTCGCCGCCGTTCGAGCGCTGCGCGCCGGCGTTCACCGGACCCGGCGAACGCAATTCCAGGCCGCCGCACACGGCCTCCACGACCAGCCACTTGGAGCGCTGGAAGTAGTCCTCGTCCTGGGGCAGTAGGCCGAAGATCCAGCCGGTCAACAGCTGCTCGATCGTGCCGTAGAACGACATCGCGGCGAAGCGCGCTTCGATGTCGGGCTTGAACACGCCTTCGCTCTGCGCCTTGACCACAATCCCACCGATCAGCTCATAGGCTTCGCGGATCTGTGCGACGTGCGTGCGCCCGAACGAGTTGGCCGCGCGCGTGACCTCCACGATGATCACCTTCATCAGGTCGGGGTCGTGGCGGTAGCTGTCGACGATGAACGAGGCGATCGCCGCGAGCTTCTCGCGCACGGGCAGCGGCTGGGCGTCGACCTCCCTGATCAGATCGAGCATCACGTCCCAGCGCTCGAGGAACAGCGTGTCGAGCACCTCGTCCTTGGACGCGAAGTAGTGGTACACGAGCCCGTATGCGACTCCTGCCTCGTCGGCGATGTCCGACACTCGGCACGCGTGAAAGCCCTGGCGTGAGAACACGCGCACGGCGGAGTCGAGGATCAGCCGGCGCTTGTCGGTCCCCGCCTTGGTGCCCGCGCTCGATGCGCTGCCCGCGCTCACGCCGCATCAGCTCCCGGCCAGCGATACGCGCTCGGACGGCGGTTGGCCAGCGACGGCAGCTGCGCGCGGATCTGGCGCTGGCGTTCGAGATCCAGGTCGGCGACGATGTGGCAGACCTCGTCCGGAGCCTGCGCGAGCACCACACCCCACGGGTCGACGATCAGCGAGCGTCCGCCTGAGCGCTGATCCGCCGGGTGCTCGCCGAACTGGTTGGCGGCGATCACGAACGCCTGGTTCTCGATCGCCCGCGCGCGCACCAGCGTGGCCCAGTGGTCACGCGTGGTCGCCAGCGTGAACGCCGCCGGCAGCGCGATCACGCGCGCGCCGCGCACCGCCAGGATCCGAAACAGCTCCGGGAAGCGCAGGTCGTAACAGATCGACAGGCCCAGCTCGACGCCGTCGCCGATGTGCGAGAGGACGATCTCATCGCCCGGCTGCTCGAGCTCGGACTCGCGGTAGGCGCGTCCGTCGACCTCCACGTCGAACATGTGCACCTTGCGGTAGGTGGCTCGCAGCTCGCCGTCCGGGCCGACGTGCACGGAGGTGTTCGAGAGCTTGTCCTGGCCGGGCACCCGCTCGAGGATCGAGCCAGCGACCAGGTCCACCGCCAGCTCGTGCGCGATCGCGCACGCCCAGCCGATCGCTTCGCCGTCGAGTGCCTGCGCGCCGTCGTGCTGCTCCTGCTCAGAGCCCATCGCCGTCCACTTCTCCGGGAGCACGATCAGCTTCGCGCCGTCGGCTGCTGCCGCGCGCGTGAGACGATCCACGGCGGCCATGTTCGCGGCCCGATCGGCGGTGGAGTTCAGCTGGACTGCCGCGACCCTCAACAACGCGCTCCCTCCCGCGGGTATAGCCCGTAGCCCCCGCCGCCGCTTCGCGGCGGAATAGATTGACTGGTCAGTCAATGATATGGAGCATATACATCAGCGGCTCCCGTGGTGGCGGCGCAGCTCCGCCAGCAGCAGCTTGGAGTGCATCGCACCGATCAGCTCGCGCAGCGGCTCTACGCCGGCGGCCACGATCTCCATCGCGCGCTCGACCTCGACCTCGCCGGCCAGCCGGCCCAGCAGCGCGTGCACCTCTTCCTCGACCAGTGGCTCCAGCGCCTCGCGGTAGCGCAGCGTGTCGTACACGGTGAAGCCCAGCGCCTCCTCGTAGCCGCCCGCGCGGAAGCTCGCGATCGCCTCGATGATGTTCACGTCGTCGCGGTCGTATCCACGCTGGTTGGGCGTCAGCACGCCGATGTCCGCCAGGCGCTCGAGCACGTTGCGCGGCACGCCGTAGCGCTCGTGCACCTGCTTGCGCGACACGCGCGTGCCGTCCTCCACGCTGAGCAGCGCCCGCTCGAGTATCCGGTCCTCCAGCTCGATCAACGCGTGCACCCGCTCGGGGCTCTCCTCCAGCGCCCCCTTGATCACGCGCAGCGGCATGAAGCGCTCCTCCTGCAGGCGCTTGATCAGCACTATCCGCTGCACGTACTCGGGCGGGTAGTAGGCCATGTTGCGCGAGGTCCTGACGACGTCACTGCCGTCGCCGAGCAGGCCCTCGCGCAGGTAGTAGCGGATCGTCCCCGCGCTCACGCCCGAGCGCTCGGCCAGCTCGCTCATCTTCAGCAGCTGGCGCTCGCCCCCGTCGGAGCTCGCGAGCGGCGCTGCCGCGCTCATGCCCGCACCCTCGGACTACACCCGCAGGTTGGCACTCTGTTGCACCTCCGCTGCTCCCGCGGCCGCGCCGCACGACAGCAGCTCGGCCACCTCCGCCGGGGAGTACCCGGCCGCCAGCAGCGCCGACTCGGTGTGCTCGCCCAGCGCCGGCCCGGGCAGCTGCGCGTGCTCACCCGGCGTGCGCGCCAGCTTGATCGGCACGCCGAGCTGGCGGACCGGGCGCTCGGCGCCCGGCTGCTCGATCTCCACCACCATCTCGCGTGCGCGCACCAGCTCCGAGGACAGCGCCTCGTCTAGCTCCAGCACAGACTCCAGGCAGCAGTCGTGCTCGCGCGCGAACGCCTCCCACTCGGCGCGCGTGCGCGCCTTGAAGACCTCCTGCACCTGCTTGTGGGCGTCCGATCCCGGCCGCTCGAACTGCACCCCGATCAGATCCTCTCGGCCCACGCCGCGACACCACGCCTGCCAGAACTTTGGCTCAAGCGCACCCAGCGAGACCCATCCGTCAGAGCACTCGTACGGGCGGTAGCAGACCAGCGAGCCCGCCAGCGGAAGCTCGCCGCGGTGGGGCACTGTGCCGTCGGCGAAGTGCGCGCCCGCGACCATCGCCAGCCACGACAGCGCGCCGTCGGACATCGACACATCCACCATCTGCCCTTCGCCAGAGCCCGCGTGACCCGAGCCAGGCCGGCCCGAACGCTCCGGCGCGCCATCGCGCTCGCGCAGCGCCGCCATGATCCCAAACGCCGCCATCAGCGCGCCGCCGCCCAGGTCGGCGATCTGGCCGGCCGATTGAATCGGACCGCCACCAGCCCCACCAGCGCGCTCACCTGTCAGCCCGAGCAGGCCGATCAGCCCCAGGTAGTTCATGTCGTGGCCAGAGGCATCGCGCTTGGGGCCATCCTGGCCGTAGCCGCTGATCGCGCAGTACACGATCCCCGGATTGACCTCGCGCATACGCTCGTAGCCCACGCCGAGGCGGTCGAGCACGCCCGGGCGAAACGACTCGAGCACGACGTCGTGGTCGGCGACCAGGCGTAGCAGCGCCTCGCGACCGCGCTCGTGCTTGAGGTCCAGGCGGATCGAGCGCTTGTTGCGGTTCAGCGACAGGAACAGCGCCGACTTGGCGCTGTCGTGCGCGCCCTCGTAAAACGGCGGCGACCAGCGGATGTAGTCCCCCATGCCCGTGTCCTCGACCTTCAGCACCTCAGCGCCGAAGTCCGCCAGCAGCAGCGAGCAGAAGCCGCCCGGCAGCAGGCGCGAGAGGTCCAACACACGGATGCCCTCCAGTGGGAGGCTCACGCGGCGTTCCCCACGGGCTGGGGGACATTGAGCATCGCGCGTGCCTCGGCCACGGTCGCCGGGCGGCGCCCCATGTCTTCGGTCATCTGGCGCGCCTTCGCGATCAGCTCACCGTTGGAGCGCGCCATCGTGCCGTCGGGCAGGTACAGGTTGTCCTCCAGGCCCACCCTGATCGAGCCGCCGAGCGTGAGCGCGGCCGACACGAGCATCCACTGATCGCGCGAGATGCCGATCACGCCCCAGTGCGATCCGCCCGGGATGTTGTCGACCATTGCCGCGAGGTTGCGTGCGCTCGGCGGGATGCCTCCGACGACGCCCATCACGCAGTCCACGTGCAGCGGCGTGTGCAGCACGCCCATGTGGATCAGCGGCGCCAGGCTGCCCACGTGGCCGACGTCGAAGCACTCGTGCTCCGGTTTGATGCCCAGTTCGTTCATCGCCTCCAGCAGCTCGATGATCTCGCCGAACGGGTTCTCGAACACCATGTTGAACACGAACTGCTTTTTCGACTTCGAGTACTTCGCGTAGTTCATCGAGCCCATGTTCAGTGCCGCCACCTCCGGGCGGCACGCGCGCAGGTACTCGATCCGCTTGGCCACCGGCACGCCGATCGTGCCCGTCGAGAAGTTCACGATCACCGCACCGCCCACCTCCGCGCGGATCGCATCCGTGATCGCCTGGAAGTCCTCCACCTCATATGACGGAGTTCCGTCCGGTTTGCGCGCGTGGATGTGGATCATCACGCCGCCCTCATCCACGATCCGCCGCGCCTCCGCCGCGTACTCGGCCGGCGTGTAAGGGATCGCCGGGCACTGCTCGCGGTTGGCGATCGCGCCCGAGATCGAGCACGTGATCACAACCGGGTCGTCGAGGTTCATACGCGCGCACCCTTCATACAGGCACCACGCCATGGCGCTTCCACGGCCGCTCGATCTTCTTGCCCTCGGCCATCTCCAGCGCGCGGCAGATCGTCACGCGCGTCTCGCGCGGGTCGATCACGTCGTCGATCAGGTCGTTGCCAGCGGCTATGTACACGTCGAAGATCTTGCGAAAGCCCTCAATCAGCTCGGCCTTCTTCGCAGCCGGGTCCTCGGCCGCGTCGACCTGTTTGCGAAACGCGATCTCGACGACGCCCTCGGCGCCCATCACGCTGATCTCCGCACTCGGCCACGCGACGATCAGATCAGGCTCGTACGCGCGGCCGTTCATCACGTAGTAGCCCGCGCCATACGCCTTGCGCGTGATCACCGTGATCTTCGGCACGGTCGCGTTGGCGACCGCGTACAGCATCTTCGCGCCGTGACGGATGATGCCTTCGGCCTCCACCTTCGTGCCGACCATGAAGCCCGGCACGTCCTGGATAAACACCAGCGGGATCGCAAACGCGTTGCACAGGTTCACGAAGCGCGCGGCCTTGTCGGCGGAGTCGTTGTCGAGGATGCCGCCCAGCTGCTTGGGCTGGTTGGCGACGATCCCCGCCGGGCGCCCGCCGAAGCGCGCGAAGCACGTGATGATCGTCTTCGCCCACTGGCCCTTGATGTCCAGGTAGTCGCCGGCGTCGACCACGCGGCGAATCACCTCGTACATGTCATACGGCTTGCGGTTTGACTCGGGCAGCACGTCCAACAGCTCCTCGTCGCGGCGGTCGATCGGGTCAGACACCGCTAGCAGCGGCGGCCGCGATTCGCAGTTCTGAGGCATGAAGGAGAGGTATTGCTTGACGCGCTCGATGCACTCGTGATCGTCGGCCACCTCGATGTCGCCTACGCCCGACTTGCGGCAGTGCACGCGCGAGCCGCCCAGCTCCTCCTGGGTGACCTCCTCGCCGATCGCCGCGCGCACGAGGTGCGGTCCCGCCAGCGCCATCGAGCCGCGGCCCTTGACCATCGGCACGAAATCCGCAAGGCCGGGGATGTAGGCGGTGCCGGCAGCACATGGGCCCATCAGCGCGGCCACCTGCGGGATCACGCCGCTCATCACCACCTCCTCGCGAAACAGGTGCCCGGAGCCCGCGAACATCGCTCCGGCGGCCTCCTGCACGCGCGCGCCGGCCGAGTCCAGCAGCCACACGAACGGGATGCGCTCCCTCAGCGCCAGCTCGCGCAAGCGCCCGACCTTGATCTCGCCGGTCATCCCCATCGAGCCGGCCATCACCGTGAAGTCATACGCGCACACCGCCGTCAGGCGCCCGTTCACCTTGCCGTAGCCGGTGATCACTCCATCCGCCGGCGCGTCCACGCCGTCCATCGCCCGCTGGGAGAAGTGCGGTCGGCCGTGGATGCCCATCTCCACGAACGTGCTCTCGCCTGTGCCGTGATCGACGTCGACCAGCAGCGCGATCCGCTCGCGCGCGGTCAGCTTCTCGCGCTCGTGCTGGGCGGCGATCTTCTCCTCGCCGCCGCCCATGCGGATGCGCTCGCGGCGCTCGTGCAGATCCTCCACCAGCGGGCGCAGCAGCGACGTCCTCTGCTCGCTCGGCTCGCGCGTGTCCTCGGTCGTCTGCTCGGCGCTCATCAGCGGCCCCTCCACTGCGGCTCGCGCTTCTCGAAGAACGCGCTCACACCCTCCACCACGTCCTCCGTCGACAGCGCCAGCGACAGCTGCGCGCGCAGATAGTCCAGCGCGTCATCCAGCGGCATGTCCAGCTGGCGGCGCATCGCTTCCTTGCCCAAGCGCATGATGACCGGCGACTTGCCCGCCAGCTTGCCCGCCCACTCGGCCACCAGCGCGTCCAGCTCGCCGTCGGCGACGACCCTGTTGACGAAGCCCGCGTCCAGCGCAGCGGCCGCGTCCCAGCGCTCGCCCAGCAGCAGCAGCTCGTTGGCCTTCTTGCGTGGCACGTTGCGGTAGATCAGCGCCATGATCATGAACGGGAACGTGCCGATGTTGATCTCCGGCGTGCCGAACGTGGCGTCCTCGGAGGCCACCACCAGGTCGCACGCCAGCGCGATCCCCAGCGCGCCGGCCAGTACATGCCCGCGGACCGCGCACACGCTCGGCTTGCCCAGCTCGCCGATCAGCTTGAACAGGCCCACGAAGCGCTCGGAGCCGAAGTGCTTGTGCACCAGCGGTGTGTCCATCGCAAAGCCGCCCAGGCTGGCGCCAGAGGAGAACGTCCTCTCGTGTGAGGAGCACAGCACCACGCAGCGCACCTCCTGCTCGTCGCGAGCCCGCTCGAAAGCCTCGATCAAGCCGCCCAGCAGCTCCGGCGAAAGCGCGTTGCGCGTGTCGGGATCGTTGAGCGTGATCGTCGCGATTCCCGTCTCACCGACTTCATATAGGACCTTGTCGCTGCCCACCGGTTGATCCTACCCGGATGGCGAGACTGCTGAAAGTGTGTAGCCCTACTGTGTACTTTGGGGAGCGTACGTCAGAACGGCCCACACACAAGCAACTCAGTTGCAGGCGGGGCAGCGGTCGAGCGGGCAGCAGCATGCTGCCTCGAGGGGCACGGCGCACCGTGGCCCCCAGCGGCGCACCCATTCGACCGCCACAGCATCCGTGCGGTCGCCGACCCCACCCGGCCAGCTACGCCCCAGCATCGCGGCGATCAGCCGGTCCACCTCCGAGCTGGCTCGAGTGGAGACGGACTCGATGTGCGCCGTAATCCCAGGATCGCCCGGATGGGCCGCCATGCTCCATGTATCGACAGTGCGGGCAGCGGCCTTAGCTCGCACGCCTTTATCCAGCCCCGCAGCACCCCGTCAGCCGGGTGAGGCGCCACGGGAACTGGTCAGATCACGCGGTCTGCGGGACCCGCGCGATGCTTTCCTGGTAGAGCTCCATCTCTCGTTCGACGCCCTCGTTGGCGAAGCCGTCGACGACGCGCAGGCCGTCCACGATCAGGCCCGCGTCCAAGAGCGTCCGCCGAAAGTCCTCGCTCTCGCGCACGGTGGAGAGCTGATCGGCGGAGCCGTACAGCTGGATGTAGCCGTTGAGGTCCACGGTCGGATCCAGCAGGACGACGTCGAACTTCTCGATCCGGCCCTCTTGCTGCATGCGCCCGTAGAGCCCGATCGACTCGTTGAACACCTCGAGGCCGCGCTCCTCGCGCCCACGAACCGGCGTTCCCCAGCCAATGAACAGCATTCGGTCGGCCATGCCGACCCCCTTCCCTAACGGCCCGGCCCGTCGCCGGGCCTGTCGGCCCGAACCTACCACTTGCGACGCGAATACCGTCAGCAAACTACGATTACCCAACATGCATGGCAGGGGGAAGCTGGCAGCCACTTTGGTGATCGTCGCTGGAGCGATGCTGATGGCGCCCGCGAGCAGCCCGGCGGTCACGGTCACGCTCGGTCCGCCGGACCTGAGCGCGCCCCCGGTCACCTACTCCGAATGCCCGAAATGCCAGAGCTTCGGGAGCCTGAACACGGTCGCTCCCGCGGGCGTGTCGTTGACGGCGCCGACCGACGGCGCGATCACAGGCTGGAGTGTGATCGGGGAAGCGGTGGGTGGCGCGACGCTGCACCTGATCGTGTTCAAACCGCATAGCGACGGCTCATTCACAGGCGGCGCTCTGAGCGCCGCGGGCGCGTTCGACGGGACGCGCAACTCGACCTCCCAGCCGATCGCCGCTGGCGAGACGGTCGGCATCTCTCTCAACAAGCTCGTCACCAACAAAGAATCCGATCCGGACCACGTCGCCGCGGCGGTGGCGCAGGGGGCAGCATGGAGCGAAATCGGCGCCTACGCGGAAGGTCAAACGCAATCGCCGCTGACCTCCGTGCTCAACAGACAACTCCTCTACAACGCCACCGTCCAGCTGTTCGCGCCTGCCCTGACCAGCGTCGCGCCGAACACCGGCGGGGCGGGAACGACGGTGACGATCACCGGGCAGCACCTCGCCGTGGCCACCGGCGTCACCTTCGGCGGCGTGCCGGCCACAAGCTTCTCCGGCAACGACGAACAGATCACGGCGGTCGCCCCGCCGCGGATCGGGGGCGGCGCGGTCGACGTTCAGGTCACCACCGCCGGAGGCACCTCTTTGGGCCTGCCGCTCGACCTGTTCCTCTACGCCGACACTGCATTGCCGCTGATGGCCGACCACACGCCACCCACGATCAGCTCCCTGAGCCTGTCCCCAGCGAGCTTCAAGGCCGCGAACGTCGGCGCGAGCGTGATCGCCCGCCACGTCACCAGCCGCGTGAGCTACCGGCTGTCCGAGCCGGCGACGACGACTTTCACCGCCCAGCGCGTGCTCCCCGGCCGTCGCAGCGGCAAGCGCTGCGGTGCTCCCAGCAGGAGCAACCGAGGCAGGCGCAGGTGCACGCGCCTGAAGGCCGTGCCAGGCAGCTTCACGCACACCGGGAAGCTCGGCCCGAACAGCTTCACGTTCACGGGGCGTATCGCCGGCACAGCGCTGGCACGTGGCAGCTACCGCCTGACGGGGACAGCAAAGGACGCCGCCGGCAACCGCTCGAAGGCCGCGGCGCGCGCGTTCTCGATCGTGCGCTAGACGGAACTTGTCGAAAGTAAGTAGCTCTACTGTTTACTTTCGGGTCGTCCTGCGATAGCTTCGTCGCATTGGACGGCACGGCGCGGCGCGCACCAGCGCCCGACGAGACACCGCCGACGAACGAACAAGGAGACGCCGACATGGCCGCCACTGCGGAGAGCGTGCGCAAGCCCGACTTCAAGAACCAGAAGAAGCACTTCATCTTCACCGACGAGCACGAACAGCTGCGCGAGTCGATCACCAACTTCGCGGTCAAAGAGCTCGCCCCCCACGCGGACGAGTGGGAGGAGACGACGTTCCCCGACTCCGTCTTTCACCGCATGGGCGAGCTGGGCTTCCTCGGGCTGGACAAGCCTGAGGAGTACGGCGGGCAGGGCGGGGACTACTTCTCAGCAATGGTGCTCGCCGAGGCGATCTCCAACGCCAACTGCGGCGGGCTGTCGATGGGCGTAGCCGTGCAGACTGACATGGCGATGCCGCCGATCCTGGCTTTCGGCACCGAGGAGCAGAAGCAGCAGTGGGTCGTGCCGGCGATCAAGGGCGAGAAGATCCTGTGCCTTGGCATCACCGAGCCGGACGCCGGCTCGGACGTGTCGGGGATCAAGACACGCGCGGTTCGCGACGGCGACGAATTCGTGATCAACGGCTCAAAGACGTACATCACCAACGGCCACCGCGCCGACGTGATCGTGCTCGTCACCAAGACCGACCCTGACGCCGGCTACGACGGCTTCAGCCTGTTCCTCGTGCCGATGGACGCGCCCGGTGTGATCCGCGAGAAGAAGCTCAAAAAGATGGGCATGCACGCATCCGACACGGCGCTGCTGGCCTTCCAGGACGTGCGCGTGCCGGCGTCGGCGATGCTCGGCGAAGAGGGCAAGGGCTTCTACCACATCATGTGGGAGCTCCAGGGCGAGCGCATGATCGGCGCCGCCGGCTGTGTCGCGGGCGCGCAGAAATGCTTCGACCGCACGCTCGAATACGCCAAAGAGCGCGAAGCGTTCGGCAAAGCAATCGGGCACTTCCAGGTGATCCGCCACAAGTTCGCCGAGATGGCCACCAAAATCGAGTCCGCGCGCCAGCTCGTGTACGTGACCGCGTGGCGCTTTGCCAACGGCGAGTACCCAGTGCGCGAGATCTCGATGGCCAAGCTGCACTCCGCGCGCGTGGCCTGCGAAGTGGCCGACGAGTGCATCCAGATCCATGGCGGCGCGGGCTACATGAAGGAGTACAACGTCGAGCGCGTGTGGCGCGACATGCGACTGAACCGCATCGGCGCGGGTACCGACGAGATCATGCTCGAGGTGATCGGGCGCTCGTACGGGCTGTAGCCATACTCCATCTATCGACCCAGGGAGGGGCCGCATGCGGCCCCTCCGAGTCCGGCGCATGCGCCGGACATCAGGGTCTCGCACCTGTGCGAGACCCCGGGTCGTACATGTACGACCCGAACGGAGAGAGCCGTCTATGCCTGCAGGTACTCGACCCGCGCGCCCATCGCCTCATAGGCGACGGTCGCGCGACGATCGGCGCTGAGAAGCGTCGCGCCATGCTCGGCGGCGGTGGCTGCGATCAGCGCGTCGTAAAGGGCTCCGCCGTGCAGACCGCACGCCACGGCGGTCCCCAGCGCTCGACGCTGCTGATTGGCATCGAGGCTCAGCCAGGCGCTTGGATAGTCACGGTCGAGCGACACCAGGACCGTCTCCGGCGGTACCCGATAGGGCTCCGGCATTCGGGAGCCGGCAGAGACCGTCTCGAAGGCAGCATGCGCGATCAGCTTGCGGGGCTCGCGCGCGAGCGCCGCACGAGAAGCTCCGTGCAGCGGGTGCCACTCTCCCATCGAAGCGACCATGACGCTCGAGTCCGGAGCGATCACCTGCGTTCGCGGACCCGTTCGAGCACCTCGCGGACCTTCTCGGCCCCCAACGGTGGTGGCGGCGGGTCGATCACGATCACCGACAGGCCGTCACGCTCCTCGATATGGGCGTTGGCGTATGGCACCTCGAGCTCCAGCCTGCCATCGACTGCCGTCAGCTCCAGCTCGGTCGGCCCCGTTATGCCCAGCTCGTCCCGCATCGGCTTCGGGATCACGATCCGTCCAACCCCGTCGATGGCAACTCGCATACCATCAGATTACCAATCCTGACTATGAGCACTCTCACACCTCCCTTCTCCGACGAGCACGAGCAACTGAGACAGTCGGTGCGCAGCTTCATCGAGCGCGAGCTGACCCCCCACGCCCAGCGCTGGGAGCAGGACGAATGGTTCCCCGACGAGGTGTTCGGCAAGCTCGCCGCCCAGGGCCTGCTGGGGCTGAAGTATCCGGAGGAGTACGGCGGCCAGGGCGGCGACTACCTACACGAGTCGGTGCTCTGCGAGGAGATGGCGCGCATCGGCTCCGGTGGCACCGCCGCGGGACTCGGCGCGCACATCAACATCGCCACACCGCCGATCTGGAAGTTCGGCACCGAGGAGCAAAAGCAGCGTTATCTCGTCCCGGCGATCCGCGGCGAGCGGATCGGCGCGCTCGGCATCACCGAGCCCGGCGCCGGCTCGGACGTCGCCGCGCTGTCCACTCGCGCCGAGCGCGTCGACGGTGGCTTCCTCGTCAACGGCGAGAAGACCTACATCACCAACGGCGTGCGCGCACATTTCGTCGTCACCGCCGTCAAGACCACGAAAGCGAGCCCACCCGCCCGCCACCACGACATCTCCTTCCTGATCATCGACCGCGGCGAGGGCGTCTCCTCCTCAGCCCTGCATAAGCTCGGCTGGCAGGCCTCCGACACCGCCACAATCGCCTTCGATGACGTGTTCGTGCCCGAGCAGAACCTGCTCGGTGAGCTGGACGAGGGCTTCAAGCTGATCATGGCCAACTTCCAGTGGGAGCGCCTGGCGATGGCCCTCGGAGCAGTCGGCGCGATGACGATCGCCTGGGAGCGCACCGCGCAGTTCGCGCGCGAGCGCCAGGCCTTCGGCCGGCCGCTGTCAGGCCACCAAGCGATCCGTCACAAGCTCGCCGACATGGCCACGTCGGTGTACTCCTGCCGCGCCGCCACCTACGACGCGCTGCGGCGTTTCGTCGCCGGCGAGGAACCGATCAAGGAGGTCACGATGGCCAAGCTGCTGACCCAGCGCGCGGCCTTCGAGCTGATGGACGAGTGCCTGCAGATCCACGGCGGCGCCGGCTACATGAAGGAGTACTGGGTCGAGCGAGCCGCCCGCGATGCCCGACTGGGCCCGATCGGCGGCGGCAGCGACGAGGTGATGCGCGAGATTCTCGGGCGCGTACTGGCGCTTTAGGGGCGAGCTAGGACAAACGTCCAGGCGTCTGTTGCACGGCTCAAGCTGCGCACACGTAGGCCGATACGGCCCACGTGGCCCTCCTTCGCCTCGGTCGTCATGCTGCCGTCATCGCGCTCGCAGGCGCCTGCTGTGGCCTGAGCTCTCCCGCGCTGGCAGCCCCGGCAGTCCACCACGGACACTCCTCGCGCTGGCACCGCTGCGCCAATGCCGGCCTGCGTCCGACGAGCACCGATCTCGGCCTGATCCGAGCCGCCACGCTGTGCCTGGTCAACCGCGAACGCGCCGCTCACGGCGAGGCGCCGCTGCGCCCCAATCGCCGCCTGCGCCGCGCCGCACAACGGCACACGCAGAGCATGGCCTTCGGTAATTACTTCCAGCACTACGGCCCCCACGGGCAGACGCCGCTCGCACGAATCCGCGCCGCAGGCTACGTCAGCTCCAGGGGCGGCTTTGAAATCGGTGAGAACATCGCCTGGGGAACGCGCTCGCTGGCCACCCCGCGGGCGATCGTGTTCGGCTGGATGCACTCCCGCGGACACCGCGCCAACATCCTCGACCGCCGCTACCGCGACAGCGGCATCGGCGTGTCCGCGCACATGCCCACCTCGCTCTCTCGTGGGCAGGCCGGCGCCGTCTATACGCAGGACTTCGGCGTCATCATCCACTGAGTCTTGCTGGCGCGCCGCACGTGATCCGCTCCGCCGGACACGCCGTGCCCGTATAACCTTCCCCGTCCACCAAACGGAGAAGGAGAACTCAAAGCTATGGGAGTACTCGACGGCAAGTCGGCGATCGTCACGGGCTCGGCACGCGGGATCGGACGCGCCACCGCGGAGCTGCTCGCCGAACAGGGCGCCCAGGTCCTCATCAACGACCTGGACGGCGATGTAGCCGAGCAGGCCGCCGCCGAGATTCAGGGTGAGACCGCCGTGTACTCGGGTGACCTGACCAAGCCCGGCGCGGCCGATGCGCTCGTGCAGAAGGCGATCGACTCGTTTGGCAAGCTCGACATCATCGTCAACAACGCCGGCTACACGATCGACGGACCCGTCCACAAGCTCTCGGACGAGCACTTCCAGGCGATGCTCGACATCCACACCGTCGTGCCGTTCCGCGTGATCCGCGCCGCGGCGCCTTATCTGCGCGAGCCGGCCAAGAAGGAGCGCGAGGAAGGCAAGGAGGTGTTCCGCAAGATCGTCAACATCTCATCCACCTCCGGCACATTCGGCAACGCCGGCCAGGCCAACTACTCGGCCGGCAAGGCCGCCGTCGTCGGTCTGACCAAAACCGTCGCCAAGGAGTGGGGCCAGTTCAAAGTCAACGTCAACGCGGTCGCCTTCGGCTTCATCGACACGCGCCTGACGCAGGCCAAGGTCGACGACAACACGATGGAGAAGGACGGCGAGCAGATTCAGTTGGGCATCCCCGAGCAGATGCGCCAGATGGCCGCCGCGATCATTCCGCTCGGCCGGGCCGCCACGCCCGAGGAGGCCGCCGGCGGCGTGTTCTTCCTGTGCTCGCCGTGGTCCAACTACGTGCACGGCCAGACGCTACACGTGACCGGCGGGATCTTCGGCGGCATGTCCGGCTGACAGCAGCGACCGTGACCCCTGCCGGGGCGAGGTCTACGCCCCGGCGGAGGGACCACGGAGATCCAGCAAGCAGCCTGAGAAGTAGGCGGCGGCAGGCGAGGCGAGGTAGGCGGTGAGCGCCGCCACCTCGCCGGACGTGCCCGCACCGCTGCCGGGCGCGATCGTCACCGAGGTGATCGCGTGCCGCGCCCACTCGATCGACAGTGTGCGCGCCAGGTTCTCCAAACCCGCCAGCGCCGCGCGCGCGTGCTCGCCGGCGTCCGCGGGCGGCGCGAGAAGCACAATCCGCCCGCCGCGCTCATCACGCAAAAACGCTCGCTCGGCGACCGCGCGCGTCACGTTCCAGCTGAGATCCAGACAGGCTGCCAGCGCCGCCCGGGCACGCGCGGACGGGCCCTGTTGCACCAATCCGAACAGGCTCGCAGCGTCGACTACGAGCAGCGCAACGTCCGGCGTGTCCGCCAGTACGGCGTCGAGCGTCGCCGCGATTGCCGGCTCGTCGGCCTGAAGCTCTCCACTGAAGGCGCAGTTGCTCACGCGCGCGCCCAGTTCGGCGCAGACCTTGCCGGCCGCTGAGCCCAGCGATCGCCCGCCATCGTCCTCGACGCTCGCCTGCGCGCCCGCCACGAGCACGGACACGCCCTTCAGCAAACCTGGACGCAGCAGCTTGGAGGCCTCGATCACGGACATCGACCGACAGGCACCCTAATGGGCGCGCAGCCGCTCTGTTCAGGCCGCGCCGGTCGGTCCGGCGCCTGCGCCGAACGCGCTATGCGCCTCCGAACCGCCGTCACCCACGCTCGGCGGCCCGTCGATGTCCGTGCTCGTCGTGCCCGGCCCGCCGCGAAGCTCGAAGTACAGGACCGACGAGGCCAGCGCCGCCAGCGGCGCCGTCAGAATGCCCACCACGACCCGTACGACGATGCCGACGCCCGAGCCCGCTGAGTCGGCCACGGAGTCCAGGATCAACGCGCCCACGCTGACCATCACGTACAACACGAGGATCACGCCGAACACCTGCCAGCCGTTGCCACGTACGAGCTCGCGGCTGCGAGCGAGCGCAGCGAACACCCCCGGCCGCTCCAGCACCACCACCGGCGCCGCGACCGACCAGATCGTCAACAG
This sequence comes from uncultured Solirubrobacteraceae bacterium, assembly GCA_963705235.1. Taxonomy (GTDB): domain Bacteria; phylum Actinomycetota; class Thermoleophilia; order Solirubrobacterales; family Solirubrobacteraceae; genus Palsa-744. The sequence continues at coordinate 433,864 of OY970059.1, forward strand.
GATCAGGCCCGGCACGATGATCAGGATCAAGCCGATCACGATCCCGATGCCCGCGACGATCCCCACCAGGATCAGCTGCCCGAGCACTGGCGTGGCCGCCTGCAGCAACTGACTGGCGCTGGCGTCTCGGCGACCGTCCTGCACGTCGGCGACGAGCTCCACGACCATGCCCGTGAACAGCGTCGTCGCCACCAGGCTGACGATCACCGCAACCACCGCCAGGCCAGGACCGGCAGCGATCAGCAGTGTTCCGAGGATCCCGGTGAACACGAACACGACCGCCGCCGCCGGCATCAGCACGGGCGCCTGATCGACGTATATCCCGAACACGCGGCTGATCACGCCGCCTACGTCAAGTCGAGCCTGCACGCTCCCCCTCAGGTCCTGACGATCCAAGCATCGCGGCACACCGTAGGCGACGACCCCGACGGCTGGCCCGTGGTCAAGCTACAGCCGCGCCCTTCGGCGTCCGCCGTTCGGCGCGGCGCTGCTCGCGCACACGTCTGAGAATCCCCTTGCGTCCGTGGCGCTCGAGGCCCGAGTAAAGCTCGCGAATCTCCGCGAGGACTTCGTCGGCGACGGCCTGCTGCTGCTCGCGCGATGGGTTCTCGACCCGTTCCCAGCCCATCGGCCGCCCGTATTGGACGGTCACCTTGGGGAACTGCAGGCGCTTCCAGTTGCGCACGCGCGAGGAACCGTAGATCGCGATCGGCACCACCGGCGTGCCCGTTTCCAGCGCCAGGCGCCCGATCCCGCGCTTTGCCTCCTCGGCGACTTTGCCGGTGCGCGAGCGACCGCCCTCGCAGTACATCGTGATCGCGCCGCCACGGGCGAGAATCGCGTTGGCGGTGATGACCATCTCCTCATCGCGCGCGCCGCGGCGGACGGGGAACACGCCGCCGTTGGAGTACACGGCCTGCATCGGCGCTTTGAACAGCTGCGACTTGGCCATGAAGCGCACCTTGCGCCGCAGGTAGCAGCCCATCAGGAAGTGGTCCATGAACGAGAAGTGGTTGGGCGCGAGGATCACCGCGCCGCTGCCCGGCACATTCTCGACGGCGATCGCGCGCGTACGCAGCAATATGTACGCGTACAGCGACGTGGCGACGCGCACCAGCTCGTACACCCAGTTCGGTTCCCGCTCCCGCGCGCGTGTGTGGAAGCGGTCGAAGTACTCCTTCGGGCGCGGGTCGGTATAGACCTGTTCGCGCATCGGGGCAAGCTCACTCATGCAGACGCTGTACCTCCACCTCGCCCCAAGGTTACTTGCGCGCGAAGTACACGCGCACGAAATCGGCCAGCTGACGTGCGCGATGCGCGAACCCCGCGAGCGTGCGCCCGCTCGCGCGGTGGCTCAGGTCCAGCTCGACCTCGACCACGCGATGGCCCGCCCGCACAGCGTCGATCGTCATGCCGACCTCCATGCCGTACCCGTGCGCGAACGGCAGTACGTCGCGCAGCGCCTGCTCACTGAGCGCGCGCTGGCCGGAGATCGGCGCAGTCGTGCTCAGCCCGCAGCGGCTGTGGATCGCCCAGCGGGCAAACCCGCGCGCAAGCCCCAACCCGCCCCCAATGCGCGTTGCGAACGCCGCCACCGCGACATCCGCGCGACCGTCCGCGACCACCGCTGCGAGCGCGCCCAGCTCGCCCGCCGAGTCCGCGAGGTCGCCGTCGCACAGCACGAAGATAGTGGGCGGTCGGCGACCGGCCAGGTCCACCCCGCCGGCGCTCTCGCGCAGGGCCTCGCGAGCGGCAAGCGTGACGGCGCCGCCCTTGCCGATCACGCGGCCGCTGGTGAAAACACGTGCGCCTGCACCGGCGGCGATCTCCACGGTCGCGTCGGTCGAGCCGTCGTCAGCCACCCAAATCGGAGCCGATGGAAACGCGCGAACCACCGCCGCGAGCGTCGCGCCGATGCGCTGCGCCTCGTCGTAAGCGGCCACAACTACCACCACTTGCGCTGCCTGCGTGGATCGGTCGGCGACGCTATCTATTGTCTTGATCCCGTGGGTGTCGATCGGCGTTTGGAGGCTGCGTGACTGACATTGAGGCTCATATCACAGGCACGGTATGGAAAATCGAGTGCGCAGTCGGGGACAGCATCGAGGAGGGCGACACGGTCGCGATCCTCGAGTCGATGAAGATGGAGATGCCGGTCGAGGCCGAAGACGCGGGCACCGTCAGCGAGATCCGCTGCGAGGAGGGCCAGGCGGTCAACGAGGGCGACACGCTGGTGGTACTCGACTAGCTTCGCTCGCCGTGGCTCGGGCGGCGCCGCTCGGTTAGCCTGTCGCCCCGGTGTCATCGAGTGCTCCCCCACGCGAGCTGGCCGACGGCAAGCTGCTGATCGACGAGCCCTCCGACGGGGTCGTTCGGCTGACGATCTCCAACCCGTCCAAGCGCAACGCGCTGGACCACCCGATCCTCGACGCGATCACCGCCACACTCGCCGAGTGCTCCGAGCCCGACGCGCAGGCCCGCTGCGTCCTGATCACGGGCGCACACGGGATGTTCTCGGCGGGCTACGACATCGGCGAGATCCCCGACACCGAGTTCGAGGAGCGCGCCGAGCGACTGGTCGCACATCCTTTCACTCAGGCGATAGACGCGCTCGAGGCGTTCACGCACCCAACCCTCGCGGCACTGCCGGGGCACACGATCGGCGGTGGGCTGGAGCTGGCGCTGTCGTGCGACCTGCGCGTGGCGCAGGACGGGATCAAGCTCGGCATGCCGCCCGCGAAGCTGGGGCTGGTCTACTCGCACACCGGACTGCGCCGTTTCATCGACGCGATCGGCGCGGCGCGCACCCGCGAGCTGTTCCTGCTGGGCAGCTACGTCGACGCCCACACCGCACTGGCATGGGGTCTGGTGACGCGCGTGGTCGCCGCTGAGCAGCTGGAAGCCACCGCGCTCGAGCTGGCGGGCGAGCTGGCAGGCAACGCACCGCTCGCTCAGACCGGCAACAAGCGGGTGATCGCCGAGCTGTTGCGCGCCGAGGCACAGCTGCCGGCGGACGTCGAAGCGGAGTTGATCGAGCTACGTCGAGCATCGTTTGCATCAGAGGATCTGCGCGAGGGAATGCGAGCGTTCGCGCAGCGGCGAGCGCCCAACTGGCGCGGCAAATAGCCGTCCGCCAGACCTCATACGGTGTCGCCAGTGGCACCGTTGATCACACGGCAGGAGGCCCTCGAGCTCGGCGAGATCGAGGATCACGGGCAGATCGAAGCGCTCATCCAGCGTGCCTGGGAAGCGCGCGTACAGCGGTTCGGAGACTCGACCGACATGTGCTCGCTGGTCAACGCCAAGTCCGGCGGCTGCGCCGAGGACTGTGGTTTCTGCGCGCAGTCGCGCTTTGCCGATGCGCAGACCCCGATGCACGCGATGATGGAGCCCGAGCAGATCCTCGAGCACGCGCGCGCCGCCGAAGCCGCCGGGGCCCACCGCTTCTGCATGGTCACGCAGGGTCAGGGGCTGTCCAAGCGCGACTTCGAGAAGTACCTGGAAGGCGTGCGCCTGGTCTCCGAGCACACCAATCTCAAGCGCTGTGCATCCGTCGGCCACCTTTCCACGCAGAGAGCCAAGGCTCTGCGCGAAGCCGGCGTCCAGCGTGTTCACCACAACGTCGAGACCGCCCACAGCTACTACCCCGAGGTGACCAGCACGGTCCGCTACGAGGGCCGCCTGCGAACGATCGACGCCGTCCGCGAGGCAGGACTGGAGACGTGCGTCGGCGGCATCCTCAATCTCGGCGAGACGCGTGAGCAGCGCGTGGAGATGGCCTTCGAGCTGGCCGGCATCGAGCCCACAAGCGTCCCCATCAACATGCTCAACCCGCGCCCGGGCACCAAGTTTGGCGACCGCGACTACATGGACCCGTGGGAGGCGGTCAAGTGGATCGCGATCTTCAGGCTGATCCTCCCCGACGCGCTGTTCCGGCTCTGCGGCGGGCGCGTCGAGAACCTCGCCGAGCTGCAGCAACTGGCGGTCAGAGCGGGGATCAACGGCGTGATGATGGGCAACTTCCTGACCACGCTCGGCAACGAGCCGGAGACCGATCGCGAGATGTTCGAAGCAGCTGGGCTGAATATCGCTCGCCAGCCCGACAACGCCGCCAACCCCCGCCCGGATAACCGCTCGGGCTGGCTCGCGGGCGAGACTCCAGACGTCGTGGCGGAGCTGCGCGACAGTGCTGTGGTTGCGCCGATGGCGGAGCTGGACCTCGACGTGCGCCTGTGGGATCCGTCCACGCAGCTGCGTTACAGCGCCAAGCGCACCGTGCCGCCACGGCCCGACGGTGCGCCAAACAGAGTCCCTGTGGGCTAGGGCAAGGAGGGGAAGATGATCGAGATCGAACGGCGCCTGGAGGAACTGGAGCAGCTCGGTCTCAGCACGCCGGCTGCGTCTGGTCAGCGGACCGCAGGGTCCCACAGTGCTGCTCGGCGGAAAGCCGGTCCTGCTGCTTTGCTCGAACAACTACCTCGGCCTGGCCGACCACCCACGCGTGCGTGAGGCGGCCGCCGACGCGGCGATGCGCTGGGGCGTCGGTGCGGGCGCGTCACGCCTGGTGTCCGGCACGATGACGATCCACGGACGCCTGGAGGAGCGCCTCGCGGACTTCGAGGGCACGGAGGCGTGCCTGCTGTTCGGCTCGGGCTATCTCGCCAACCTGGGCGTGCTGAGCGCACTCGCCGGTCGCGGCGACACGATCTTCTCCGACGAGCTGAACCACGCGTCGATCATCGATGGCTGTCGGCTTTCGCGCGCGGAGGTCGGGGTCTACCGCCACTGCGACATGGAGCATCTCGACTGGAGTCTGCGCCGGCACGCTCGCCGCGACGGCGCCAACCGTCGTGTGATCGTCACCGACTCGGTGTTCTCGATGGACGGCGACGTCGCGCCGCTGGCCGACATCGTCGAGCTGGCGGGCGTGCACGACGCACAGGTCGTCGTCGACGAGGCGCACGCCACCGGCAACCTCGGCCCCGGTGGGCGCGGCGCGGTCGCCGAGGCCGGCCTGGAGGGCGAGATCGACGTCGTCGTCGGCACCCTCGGCAAGGCGCTCGGCTCCTACGGCGCATACGCCTGTGCGCAGCTCGGCGATGGTCGAGTACCTCGTCAACAGCGCGCGCTCGCTGATCTTCTCCACAGCGCCCGCGCCGCCGGCGGTGGCGGGCGCGCTGGCAGCGCTGGAGCTGATGCGCGAGCGCCCGCACCGCGTCCAGCGGCTGCGCTCCAACGCCCGAGTGCTGCGCAGGGCTTTGGCGGCCGAGGGCTTTCCCGTGGCCGAAGACCGCGAGATGCACATCGTCCCGCTGATCGTGGGCGAGGAGCGCGCGGCGATGCGCCTGTGCCAGGAGGCGATCGAGCGAGGCGTGTTCGCACAAGCGATCAGGCCCCCGACGGTTCCCGCCGGCACCTCGCGTCTGCGCCTGACGGCGATGGCCTCGCACCTCCCCGTCGAGCTGGAAAAGGCGGCGCACGTCCTCGGCGACACCGCGCGGCGCCTTGGCCTGGAGCCCGAGGCGATGATTCCCGCGCTGCCCGAGCGCGAGGCGGCCATCGCCGAGGCTCCGCTCGAGGACCTGGAGCTGACGGCCGTCGCGCACGAGCGCCCCTACAACAGCGAGCCGGCTTTGACGCCGTTCGACCTCGAGGCCACCGACACAGCGGTGCCGGTGCTCGCCGGAGCCGACGCCCCGTTCGACTTCGAGCGCGACAGCCACAGCGCCCGAGCCGCCTAGCTCCTCCCGATCGACATGCGCGGCCTGTTCGTGACCGCCACCGACACAGGCGTCGGCAAGACGATCCTGTGCGCCTCACTGCTGGCGGCGATAAGCAGCGAAGGCGAGAACGTGCGCGCATTCAAGCCTGCGATCACAGGGCTGAACGACGAGGCCGAAATCGCCGCGCGCGGCGCCTGGCCGCCCGACCACGAGCTGCTGGCGACGCTCGCCGGCATGGACCCGATGGAAGTCGCGCCACTGCGCTACGGCCCCGCCGTCTCGCCGCACCTCGCCGCCCAGCTCGCCGGCGAGCCGATCGACCCGCGCAGGCTGTTGGCTCACGCGCGCGGCCTCCTCGGCACAGATGAAGAGCCAACCCTGATCGTCGAGGGCGTCGGCGGACTGCTCGTGCCCCTCGACCGAGGACTACTGCATCCGCGACCTGGCAAACGAGCTGGCGCTGGCGCTGCTGATCGCGGCGCGACCAGGGCTGGGCACGATCAACCACACACTGCTCAGCCTGCGCAGCGCCCGCGAAGCCGGCCTGCACGTGGCCGCGGTAGTGCTCACACCGTGGCCCGCGCAGCCAGACGCGATCGCGCTGTCAAACCGCGAGACGATCGCGCACATCGGCGAGGTCGACGTGCACACGCTCGAGCCGATCCGCGGCCCCGACCGAGCACAGCTCGCCCACGCCGGCGCGCGCCTGCCATGGCGAGAGTGGCTGACCAGCGTCAGCGCGTAGCGACCCGCGCGGCGGCGAGGATCGCGTCGGTGACGCTCGCCAAATCCTCGCCGTCGATCACGTACGGCGGCATCGTGTAGATCAGGTCGCGAAACGGGCGCAACCACACGCCGCGCTCGACCGCCGCCGCCGTGGCCGCGCCGACATCCACGTCGCGATCGAGCTGCACGACGCCGATCGCTCCCAGCACGCGCACGTCACGTACACCCGGCAGATCGAGCGCCGGCGCCAGCCCCTCGCGCAGCCCCCGCTCGATCGCCCGCACCTGCGCGCGCCACTCGCCGCGGTCGAGCAGTCCCAGCGACCGCAGCGCCACGGCGCACGCGAGTGGGTTGGCCATGAACGTCGGCCCGTGCATCAGCCCGGCGCCCTCTCCCTGCGAGATCGCGTCGGCCACCTCCGCCGTGCAGAGCGTGGCCGCGAGCGTCATGTAGCCGCCCGTCAGCGCCTTGCCGACGCACAGCACGTCCGGCGCAACACCCGCGTGCTCGCACGCAAACATCGCGCCCGTGCGCCCGAAGCCGGTGGCGATCTCATCGAGCACCAGCAGCAGCCCGTGTTCGTCGCAGACCTCGCGCAGCAGCGCCACGCACTTCGGTGAGTGAAAGCGCATGCCACCGGCGCCCTGTACGACCGGCTCGACGATCACCGCTGCCAACTCCCGCGCGTGCTCGCCCGCCAGCTCGCGCACGTGCGCCGCCCACGCCAGGTCGAGGTCGGTATCGAACCCATCCGGGGGCCGCTCGGCAAACACGTGCTCGGGCAGCACGCCGGCGAACAGGCTGTGCATCCCGCCAATCGGGTCGCACACGGCCATCGCGCCAAACGTGTCGCCGTGGTAGCCGCCGCGCACGGTCAGCAGGCGCGTGCGGCCCGTCTGCCCGCCAGCTCGCTGGAACTGCAGACACATCTTGATCGCAACCTCCACCGCGACCGACCCGGAATCCGCGAAGAACACCCGCTCGAGCCCGTCCGGCGCAAGCTCGGTCAGGCGCTGCGCAAGCCGGATTGCCGGCTCGTGCGTCAGCCCGCCAAACATCACGTGCGCCATCGCATCCAGTTGCTCGCGCACGGCCGCGTCGAGCGCCGGGTTGCGGTATCCGTGGATCGCGCACCACCACGACGCCATCCCGTCGATCAGCTCGCGGCCGTCCGCCAGCCGCAGGCGCACGCCTTCGGCGGCGAGCACCGGCATCGGCGCCAATGCCGCCGGCAGAGCGCCATAGGGATGCCACACGCGCTCACGATCGAGCGCGAGCAGTCGATCCCAGTCGGTCATACCCGTGTGCGCGGCGGCGTGAGCACGCCGGGGGAATCTAGTCCTCGTACAGCGTGAAATCGCGCTTGCGCGCGCCGCACACCGGGCAGTACCAGGTGTCGGGAATGTCCTCGAAGGCGGTCCCCGCCGGGATGCCCCCATCCGGATCGCCTTCGTCGGGATCGTAGATGTAGCCGCAGGACTCGCAGATCCAGCGCTGAAGCGTCTCGGTTGCCGTGCTCATGTGCGAGCGGATTGGTTGACAGTGCTCATGCGCCAAAGGTTACCGCCAGGTAGGGTCAGCCGATGCGCACGCCCGAGGGAAGCGAGCGTCCGGGCCCGGGCGAGGCCTACAACCCCGGCACCACTACCAGCCCACGCCAGGCGGCCAGTGTGCTGCTGCTGCGCGGCGGTGGCGAGCAACTCGAGCTGCTGCTGGTCAAGCGCACGCCGAAGGCACGTTTCATGGGCGGCGTGTGGGTGTTTCCCGGTGGCGCCGTCGACGCGCAGGAGGGCGACGGCGACGAGGCCCACCGCCTGGCCGCCATCCGCGAGCTGCGCGAGGAGGCGGCGATCACGCTGGCGGCCCCGGACGGGCTGGTCAAGTTCTCACGCTGGATCACGCCCGCCGAGGTTCAAATCCGCTTCGACACGCATTTCTTCCTGGCCGAGCTGCCGCCTGGTCAGGAGCCGAAGGTCGACGGTCAGGAGTGCGTCGACCTGGGCTGGTTCAGCCCGGCTGACGCGCTGGAGGCTCACAACGCCCAGCAGATCCTGCTCGTGTTCCCGACGATCAAGCACCTCGAGCAGCTCAGCGACTTCGACTCGGTCGACGCGCTGATGGCCTACGCCCGCGGCCGCGAGGTGCAGCCGGTGCAGCCACGCGTGGTGCTCGAGGGCGAGGTTGCGCGGATCGTGCTTCCCGGCGAGCCCGGGTACTGACGCGCGCTGCGCGGCTCAGGACTGCGCTCGGCGCTGTGCCTCGATCACGTGCGTGACGGCGTTGATCAGCGCCAGGTGTGTGAAAGCCTGCGGGTAGTTGCCCAGGTGACGCCCGGAGGAGGCCTCCAGCTCCTCCGCGTACAGACCGAGTGGAGAGGCATATGAGAGCAGGCGCTCGCACAGGTGCTCGGCCTCCCGATGCTCGCCGATCTCCGACAGCGCCGAGACCAGCCAGAAGGAGCAGATCAGAAAGGTTCCCTCCTCGCCGTGCAGGCCGTCATCGGTCTGATCGGTGCGGTAGCGCAACACCAGCCCGCCGTCGGTCAGCTCGTCGCGGATCGCGCACACGGTCGCACGCACACGTTCGTCATCGGCGGGTAGGAAGCGCACCAGCGGCACGAGCAGATTGGACGCGTCCAGCGCGTCGGTGTCGTAGTGCTGGCGAAAGACCCCGCGCGCGTCGAGACCGTGCGTGAGGATGTCCTCGCGGATCTCGTCAGCTTGTGCCTGCCAGCTCTGGGACTGCTGCTGGTTGCCGCGCCGTTCGGCCAGCCGCGCGCCGCGATCCATCGCCACCCAGCACATCAGCTTGGAGGAGACGTAGTGGCGGGGCTCGCCACGCGCCTCCCAGATCCCCTGGTCGGGTTCCCGCCACACCCGTGACGCGCATTGCACCTGATCCTTGAGCACCGGCCACAGCCGCTCGGGGATGTGATCGCGCTGCTTGGAGTGCAGGTAGACCGAGTCGAGTACCGCCCCGTAGACGTCGTTCTGACGCTGCCCGAACGCGCTGTTGCCCACGCGCACGGGCCGCGCGCCCTCGTAGCCGCTGAGGTGCTCTTGCGTGCGCTCGCGCAGGTCCTTCTCGCCCTTGATCCCGTACATGATCTGCAGCGAGCCATCCTCGTTGCGCTCGAGGTCGGCTAGGTACTGGACGAAGTCATCGGCCTCCCAATTCAGGCCGAGCGCGTGCAGCCCCCACAGCGTGAACGTCGCGTCGCGCATCCAGCAGAAGCGGTAATCCCAGTTACGTTCGCCGCCCGGCGTCTCCGGCAGCGAAGTCGTCGGCGCCGCCACCAGCGCCCCGGTAGGCATGAACGTCAGCCCCTTCAGTGCCAGCGCCGAGCGCTGCAGGTGAAAACGCCACGGGTGATCGGGATAGACGCCTTCGGCCATCCACGTGCGCCAGAAGTGAGCAGTGCGCGACAGGTGCGCCTCAGCCTGCTCCACGGTATGCGGGCCGCGGCGCTCCTCCGTCCACGACAGCGCGCAGAAGCGCTTCTCACCTTCGCTCATCGTGTGGCGTCCGTGCGCGCGGTTGCCCTCGATGCCCATGCGAATGTCGCTGAACAATCTGAAGCCGGTCCCCTCGTGGACGGCATCCAGCGCATATACGTCGTCGTCGTCGCTGTCCACGAGCGTCCAGCTCGCCGGCGTGGAGCCGTAGTCGAGCATCGGCTCGCACACGACCTCTACCTGGGCCTGCCCCTGGATGCATTCGACGACGCGCACCAGCAGGTGATCGGCGTCGTAGTCGGTGGGTGGGCGCGTGTGGCTGGAGCCCTGCCGGTTCTCGTGCCACGCACCGATCGTCAGCGCCTCGATCACGCGCAGCCAGCCCTGCGGGCCCATCCACGTGGTCTCGATGATGTTCGTCCCCGGGATGTAGCGCCGCCCGGCCGGCACATAGACCCCGTAGGGCCCAAGCCGCCAGCTGCCGGCGCCGCGGTCGAGCATCGAGGCGAACACCGACGGCGAGTCGAAATGCGGCAGGCACATCCACTCGATCGACCCGTCGGAGCTGACCAGCGCGCCGGTGTGGCAGTCGGAGATGAAGCCATAGTCGGCGATCGGCGGGAACGGCGAGTCCAGCGACGTCGCCTGAGCGCGCATGCTGCCCGCGCGTGGCTGGCCCGTGTCGCCGGCGAGCGGGGCGCCGGCGGCGCTCACCACTCGGTCCGTTCGAACTTTGGCCGCTCCACGCCGCTCGGCAGCACCTGCTCGTCTTCGAGCTTGTCCAGATGCGCGGCAAGCGTGGCGGTGGCGAACGGGCGCAGCGACTCGGGCACGTCTTGCCAGGCCGCGTCCAGCAGTTCGTCGACGGTGCGCCGCCCTTCTCCGAGCGCCATGATCAGGCTGTGCTCGCGATCGATGCGATGCGCCACGTACTCTTCCAGGCGCGCATGCGCGTCCCACACCGGCGGCCCGTGACCCGGGCACAGGACGTTGAAGTCTTCGCGCAGCCGCAGCCGCATCAGCGCGAGCATGTAGCCAGACATCGCTCCGCGGTAGGGGCTGATGAACACGCTGCCATCACCCAAGACGGCGTCCCCGGTGAAGCAGGCCCCGTCGGCGACGAGCGCGAAGTGATCGGCAGAATGCCCTGGGGTGGCGACCGCCTCGAACGGGCCGACGCGGGCGTGTTCGCTGAGCAGCACATCGACCGCCCCGCGAGCGGCCGCTAACGGGGCCGGGTAGCGCTCGAGCAGCGCTCTGGCTGCTTCGGAATGGTCGTGGTGGTCGTGCGTGAGCACCACCCCGCCCAGCCCACCGCGCGACTCGATCGCCTCCGACAGCCGCGCCAGATGCTCGTCGATCAGCGGACCGGGGTCGACGACCCAGGTTGGCCTGCGCCCCACCAGCCACGTGTTGGTGCCCGACAGCGTCAGCGGCCCCGGGTTCGGCGCGCGCACGCGCATGATGTCGTAGTGGGCGAGCAGATCCACGTCGGAGGCCGCCTCGGCAGAGTCGCCACTGGCGCCCCCCTGCGCGTCCGGGTCGGGCGTATGAGGCGCGCTCATGCGCGCGACGTTAGCTGACGGCGCAACCGTCGTGACTGCTCGCGGGCTCTAGCGCGAACGGCGCGAGCGGCGCCTGGCGCGAGGCTGCCCGCCCGCGGCGATCCCGGCGCTCACCAGCTCTCGATCCAGGCCAAGCTCACGCGCCATGCCCGCGACCTCGCCTGCCTGATCGTGGGCGACCAGCGTCACCCCGACACCGCTTGCCCCCGCTCGCGCGGTGCGTCCAATGCGATGCACGTAGTCCGCCCGCGTGGCCGGAATGTCGTAGTTGATCACGTGCGTGATGCCGGCGACGTCGATCCCGCGGGCGGCGACGTCTGTCGCTACAAGCGTGTCCACCACGCCCGCCTCGAAGCTCGCCAGCGCGCGCTCGCGCTGACCCTGCGACTTGTCGCCGTGCATCGCCACGGCCTTGACGCGACTCGATGCCAGCTTCTTGACCAGGCGATCGGCGCCGCGCTTGGTGCGCACGAACACCAGCGTGAGCCCGCGCTCGGGCTCGCTCAGCTCGGACACCAGGCGCGCGACCTTGCCCTCGTGGGTGACCGTCACAAAGCGGTGCTGCACGTCGCCCTTGCGCTCCTGGGAGTGGGCGTGCTCGTGACGGCGGGGGTTTGACGTGTACGCCTTGGCGATGCGGCCGACCTCGCCCTCGAGCGTTGCCGAGAACAGCAGCGTCTGGCGCTTGGCGGCGGTCATCTTGACGATCCGCTCGACGACCGGGCGGAAGCCCATGTCGAGCATCCTGTCGGCCTCGTCGAGGACCAGCAGGCGGATGCGCGACAGCGACACGTCACGGCGGTCGATCAGATCCAGCAGACGACCGGGAGTCGCGACAAGGATGTGCGCACGGCCGGCGAGCTTGGCCTGCTTGACGATGCCCGCGCCGCCGTACACGGCGGCGATCGAAAGCGCCCGCGCGTGCGCGATCGGACGTAGGTCTTCGACGATCTGGAGCGCAAGCTCGCGAGTCGGCGCGAGGATCAGCGCCGACGGTCGCGCGTCGCAGTCGCGCAGCCGCTCGACGACGGGAACCCCGAACGCGAGCGTCTTACCCGAGCCGGTGGGTGACTGCGCAAGCACGTCATGCCCGGCCAGCACGTCGGGGATGACCATCTTCTGAACAGCGAACGGCGTATCGATGCCGCGCTTGGACAACTCGTCTACGACGACCTCGGATACGCCGAGGTCGGCGAACGTTGCATGCTTCATGTTGTTGGTGCTCCTTCTGGCGACCCTTGGGCCACCGCTGCAGATGGAGATTCGACTGACCCCATCCGCGCCCTTCAGCGCCAACAAAGACAAAGAACCTCACGGACGACTTCGCCGCCCGTAGGTGGACCGTAGCAGCCGGACCCAAGCGCTACTGAATGTTCGCCATCACGTGCTTGACGACGGTGTAGTCCTCGACGCCGTACATGCTGAGGTCCTTGCCGTAGCCGGACTCCTTGAAGCCGCCGTGGGGCATCTCCGAGACGAGCGGGATGTGGTCGTTGATCCACACGCAGCCGAAGCGCAGCGCCCGGGACACGCGCAGCGCGCGCGCGACGTCGCGCGTCCACACCGAGGAGGCCAGTCCGTAGCGGGTCGCGTTGGCCCAGGCGATCGCCTGGGCCTCGTCGGAGAACTGCTGCACGGTGATCACCGGTCCGAAGATCTCGCGCTGGATCATCTCGTCGTCTTGGCGCAGACCAGCCACGACGGTCGGCTCCAGATAAAAGCCCGGCCGCTCGGGCGCGACGCCGCCGGTGACGATCTCCGCATGGTCGGGGCGGCGCTCGAGGAACCCCTCGACGCGGCTGAGCTGTTTGGCCGAGTTGACCGGCCCGAGCGTCGTATCCGGCGCGAGCGTGTCGCCGATCACCAGCCCTTTGGCCTGCTCGCCCAACCCCGAGACGACGTCGTCGTAGACGTCGCTGGAGGCGAGCACGCGTGTGGCCGCGGTGCAGTCCTGTCCGGCGTTGTAGTAGCCGGTGGCGGCGATCGTCTCTATCGCGCTCTGCATGCTGACGTCGTCGAACACCACCACCGGCGCCTTGCCGCCCAGCTCGAGGTGGACGCGCTTGAGCGTGTCGGCGGCGCTGCGGGCGATGTGCTTGCCGGTCTCCACCGAGCCGGTCAGCGCCAGCATGTCCACGTCGGGGTGGTTGATCAGCGCCTCGCCGGTGGGCTGGCCGGGGCCCATGACGATGTTGAGGACACCCTTGGGGAGCACGTCGGCGGCCAGCTCGGCCAGCCGCACGGTGGTGATCGGGGTCGTCTCGGCCGGTTTGAGCACGACCGTGTTGCCGGCCGCCAGCGCCGGGCCGAATTTCCAAATGGCCATCATCAACGGGTAGTTCCACGGCGTCACCTGCCCGATCACGCCGACCGCTTCGCGGCGGGTGAACGAGGTGTAGCCCTCCATGTACTCGCCCGCAGCGCGGCCCTCCAGACAGCGCGCCGCGCCGGCGAAGAAGCGCAGGTTGTCGGCCATCACGGGGATCTCGTCGCTCTTGACGGCTTCGATCGGCTTGCCGGCGTTGAGCGCCTCCAGACGCGCGAGCTCCTCGCCGTGCTCCTCGACCATGTCGGCGAGCGCCAGCAGCGCCTGCGCGCGCTGCGCGGGCGTCGTCGTCGACCAGCGCTCGAACGCCGTCCGCGCGGCCCTCACTGCGCGGTCGACCTCCTCGCCACCCGATCGCGGGGCGCGCGCGAGCTCCTCGCCGGTGGCGGGGTTCAGAACGGGTTCGGTCTCGCCCGCCGACGCGACGGGCTCACCGTCGATGAAGTTGCTGAGGGTGGTTGCGGTGGTGGCCATCTGAGTGTCCGCTCCTATGGGTGTCGGTTGGAGTTCGCGACTGCGTCTGATGATCGTTACACGGGGTTGGCGGTCATGCCGAGGGCCTGCGCGACCGCAGGGTGGATGATCTCTCCGCCCTGGACGTTCAGACCCATGCGCAGGCCGGCGCTGCGCTGCAGGGCCTCCTCCACACCTCGGTCGGCCAGCTCGATCACGTAGGGCAACGTGGCGTTGGTGAGGGCGTAGGTGGAGGTGATCGGGACGGCCCCGGGCATGTTGGTCACGCAGTAGTGGGTGATCTCGTCGACCTCGAAAGTCGGTTCGGAGTGAGTGGTAGGACGCGAGGTCTCAAAGCATCCGCCCTGATCGATCGACACGTCAACGAGCACCGCGTGGCGGCGCATCAGCTTCAGCTGCTCGCGGCTGACCACGTGCGGCGCGCGCCCGCCGTGCACGAGCACCGCACCGATCACAAGGTCGGCGACCGGCAACATCTCCTCGATCGCCAGCGTTGAGGAGTACACGGTCGAGGCGCGTCCGCCGAATGCCACTTCCAGCTCGCGCAGCCGGTCGATCGAGCGGTCGAACACGAACACGTCGGCCTGCATGCCGATCGCGATGAACGCGGCGTTCATGCCGACCACGCCGCCGCCGATCACGAGCACCGTCGCCGCCGCCACGCCGGGCACGCCGCCTAGCAGGATGCCGCGCCCGCCAAGCGGCTTCTCGAGCATGAACGCACCCGCCTGCGTGGCGATCTTGCCGGCCACCTCGCTCATCGGCGCCAGCAAAGGCAGGCGTCCGGCGGCGTCCTCGACGGTCTCATACGCGATGCAACTCGCGCCCGAGGCCATCAGCCCCTGCGCCAGCTCCGGCTCGGCCGCGAGGTGCAGGTAGGTGAACAGCGTCTGGCCCTCGCGCAGCCTGGCGACCTCTACCCGTTGCGGCGCCTTGACCTTCAGCACCAGCTCGGCCTGCGCGAACACGGCGTCGGCGTCGGGCACGATGCGTGCACCCTGCGCCTGGAACTGCTCGTCGCTCATCGCGCTGCCCTCGCCGGCGCCCGCCTGCACCAGCACCTCGTGCCCGCGCACGGTCAGCTCACGCACACCCGCGGGGGTGATCGCGACCCGGTACTCGTCGGTCTTGATCTCGGTGGGGACGCCGATCCTCATCGTGCCAGCTCCCGTCCGCGCAGAGCCAGCCAGAACTCGATCCGATCACGCGCGTTGGAGAAGTCGCGCCCGGTCAGCTGCTCGATGCGGCGGATTCGATAGCGCAGCGTGTGCCGGTGGCAGAACAGAGCGGCTGCAGCCTTCTCCCAGTGGCCGTTGTGCTCGATGAACACGTCCAGCGAGCGAACCAGCTCATCGCCGTAGTCGCCCTCGCCCTGCTCGATCGGGTCGAGCACGCCGCGGCAGTAGGAGCTGAGCGCGTCGTCGTCCTGCAGCGACAGCAGCAGCTGGAACGCGCCGAGGTCCTCGTAGGAGGCGACCGCCGGCGCGCCGCCGTTGCGCAGGCGCACAGCTTCCAGCGCACAGCGCGCCTCGTGGAAGGCGGTGCGCAGCGAGTGGGTGGCGCTCACGCGCGAGGCGGCGGCGCGCACCTCGCCGAAGCGCACCGCCAACTCGGCGCGGACCCTGCCCGCCAGCTCGACCGGGTCGGTGCCGGTCGGATCAATCACGGCGCACACCAGCCCGCCCCGGATGGCAACCAGACTGGCGACCTGCTCCTGCCTCAGCAGCCTTTCGGTGACCGTCGCCGCGGCCGTCGGGTCCTGCGGCTTGAAGGCGAGCACCGCGACCTGCTCGCCGATGCCGAACGGGCGCAGCCGCGCCTGCAGATCCTCGGGGTACAGATGCCCGGTCAGCGCCTCCGCGAGCACGTCGCCGACCATCGTGCGCTGCAGCAGCTCGTAGCGCTCGTCGAGCAGCTGCGCGAACGCCCGCTCGGTGATCGCGATGAACGGCAGCTCGTAGGGGACCTCAAACAGCGGGAACTCGCGCTTGCGAGCGGCGTTCAGCAGCGCCGCCGGCAGGCGTTTGTGCGCGAAGCCGGTGCCAAACCCGAGGCCCGCGATCTCGTGGTCAGCGAGGCGGTCGATCAGTTCGCGCTGCACTTTCGCGCCGTCGAGCTGCATGCCCGTCGTAAGCAGCAGCTCGCCGCCTTTCAGCCACGGGGTCGGATCGGGCAGCTCGGTGCTGTGCACCCAGCGCACGTGCGTCTGCGCGGAGGCGTGCCCGCTCACGAGCTCCAAGCCGAGCTCGCCGATCAGACTGTCGACAGTGAGCTCCATCGCCCCGTCAACGTCGTAGGGCCGAAGCGAAGGGCACCCGCTGACCCGCAGACTCGAGCCGTTCTGAGGCCTCGGTCAGCACCGGACGTAGGATCGCCTCGATTTCCTCGAACTGCTCCTCGCCCGCGATCAGAGGCGGCGAGAGCTGGATGATCGGATCGCCGCGATCGTCTGTCCGGCAGATCAGCCCGCGCCGGTACAGCTCGCCGGAGAGGAAGCCGCGCAGCAGCTGCTCGGCCTCCTCGGCGTTGAACGTGGCCTTGGTGTCTTTGTCCTTGACCAGCTCGATCGCGTGGAAGTAGCCGGCCCCACGCACATCGCCGACGATCGGGAGGTCGCGAAGGCTGTCCAGCACCTCGCGCAGTCGTTGCTCGTTCGCGCGCACGCGCCCACACAAGTCCTCGCGCTCGATCACGTCGATGTTCGCCAGCCCCACCGCGCACGCCACCGGGTGCCCCCCGAAGGTGAAGCCGTGGTTGAAGATCGCCTTGCCGTGCAGGAACGGCTCGGCAATGTGCTCGCCCGTGATCACCGCGCCCAGCGGCACGTAGGCCGAGCTGATGCCCTTGGCGGTGGTGATCATGTCGGGCAGGTAGTCGTAGCGTTCGCAGCCGAACCAGTGGCCGATGCGCCCCCACGCGCAGATCACCTCGTCGGAGATCAGCAGCACGCCGTGGCGGTCGCAGATCTCACGCACGCGCTGGAAGTAGCCGTCCTGGGGGACGAAGCAGCCGCCGCCGTTCTGGACTGGCTCGAGGATCACCGCGGCCACCGTGTCCGGGCCAGCGAACTCGATCGCCTCCTCGATCGCATCCGCCGCCCACAGCGGATCGCGGTCCTCACTCCAGCGATAGGAGTTGGTGTTGGGCACGTGTATGCCACCGGGCGTCAGCGGTTCGAACGGCTCGCGCAGCGGCGTCAGGCCGGTGGCCGTGAGCGCGCCCATCGAGGTGCCGTGGTAGGCGAGCTTGCGCGAGACCAGCTTGTGCCGTCTGGGTTCGCCGCGCACGTTGTGGTAGGCCTTGGCGAGCTTCCACGCGGACTCGACCGCCTCTGAGCCGCCGGAGGTGAAGAACACACGATCGAGGCTCCCGGGCGCGAGCTGCGCGATGCGCGTCGCCAGCTCGATCGAGCGCGGGTGCGCGTAGCTCCAGTTGGTGTAAAAGGCCAGCTCGGCCGCCTGCGCCGCCGCGGCCTGCGCCAGCTCCTCGCGACCGTGCCCGACGTTCACGCAGTACAGCGCCGACAGGCCGTCCAGGTAACGCTTGCCGTGCTCGTCGTACACGTAGCACCCCTCGCCGCGCACGATCACCGGCACCTCCGCGTCGGCATAGGAGCCCATGCGCGTGAAGTGCATCCACAGGTGCCGCTTGGCCTGCTCTTGGAGATCACCAAACATTGACGTCACACTTTCCTCTGTGGCTGGCTAGACACTCAGGACAACGCTAGCCGCTACATATGTGCACCTTCAATGCGCTGCCTGGTCAAGATCTTCATTTAGCATTGTACAAGTTGGCCAATTCTGACGTAGCGTTTTGGGAATCGCGCCCATTGTGCATCCGCCGCCGACGGTCGTAACGTTGGTTACAACCGCCGCAACATCCGTCGCCCGCAAGAGAGGAGCCTCGATGGCCAGCGAAGATGTCGCCGCACCCGTAGCTCAGGCATCGTCCGGCGTCATGGACAAGGGGCTCAAGAAAGGGGCCATCGGCTACGTCTCCAACGTCGTCATCGGCGTGGCCTCGACCGCGCCCGCCTACTCACTGGCGGCGACGCTCGGCTTCATCGTGGCGGTGAAGGGGGTCGGCGTGCACGCCCCCGCAGTGATGCTCGTCGCGTTCCTGCCAATGCTGCTGGTGGCCTCGGCCTACAAATACTTCAACCGCGCCGATCCCGACGCGGGCACCACTTTCGCGTGGGTCACACGCGCCTTCGGCCCGACGACCGGCTGGCTCAACGGCTGGGCGATCTTCCTTGCAGACGTCATCGTGATGGCCTCCCTCGCGGACATCGCCGCGATTTACACCTTCCAGCTGTTCGGCTTCACCGAACTCGGCGAATCGAAAGCCGCGATCATCATCGCCGCAGTCCTGTGGATCGCGATCATGACGTGGGTCTGCTACCGCGGCATCGAGCTATCCGCGCGGATTCAGACCATTCTGCTGAGCGCCGAGGTCTTCATCCTCGGCCTGTTCGCGGTGGTCGCGTTCGTCAAGGTGTACGGCAGCCACCCACCGAGCGATTCGATCAAGCCCACACTCTCATGGTTCAACCCGTTCGCGATGAATTTCGGTGACCTCGTCGTCGCGCTGCTGCTCGCGATCTTCATCTATTGGGGCTGGGATTCGGGCGTCGCGGTCAACGAGGAGTCAGAGGATCCGGCCGAGGGACCGGGCAAGGCGGCGGTCATCTCGACGATCCTGCTCGTGCTCATCTACGTCGTCGTCACGGCGGCCGCGCAGTCCTTCCACGGCGTCGGCTTTTTGACCGACGAAGCCAACCAGGAAGACATCCTCAAGGCACTCGGCACAGGCGTACTCGGGGAACCCCTCAACAAGCTGCTGATCATCGCCGTGCTCACGTCCGCGTCGGCCTCCACACAGACGACGATTCTGCCGACGGCCCGTACGACGCTGTCGATGGCCCACTGGAAAGCCGTCACCAGCCTGCTTGCACGCGTGCACAAACGCTATCTCACCCCGACCGTCTCGACGCTCGGCTTCGGCGCCCTGGCGATTGCGATCACGATCATCCTGCTGGTGCTCTCAGAAAGCGTGCTGGTCGACTCGCTCACCGCGATCGGCTTCCCGATCTGCTTCTACTACGGCTTCACCGGGATCGCCTGCGCGTGGTACTACCGCCGCGACCTGACCGAAAGCGCCCGCAACTTCCTGCTGCTCGGCGTCGGACCGTTGCTCGGCGGCCTGATGCTGTTCGGCGTGGGGATCAAGGCGTTCTTCTACTACCTGAAGACGGAAAACGTCGAATCCTCTCCGTTCCTCGGCATCACGCTGCCGATCTGGTTCGGCATCGGCGGAATGGTGCTCGGCGCCATCCTGATGCTCGTCTCGCGTCCCTACTTCAAAGAGTTCTTCGCGCGCAAGACCGAAACCGCGCCGCCGGGGCTACTCAACCAGCCGCCGCCGAGCGAGCCGGTACCGGCTCGGGTCGACTTCTAGGCTCGCCACCGCCGCTCAGCCAGCGTGGGCCAGATCGCGGCGCTCGACGCGAGCTCAACTCGGCAGCTCGAGGATGCCGTGCGGTGAGCCGTACTCGGCGAGCAGCGCCAAGAACGGCGCTGCCGGGAACGCCTCGGGCCCGAGCACGCCTATGCCCTTCCAGTCGCCGCGGTCGAGCAGCTCAAGTGCCACCGCCGGGTTGATCGCGGTCTGCCACACCACAGCCTGACTGCCGTACTGGCGCATCGTGGCCTCGTTGTCGACCAGGTGGTAGAGGTAGGTCGAGCGCGGCGACCCATCCTTGCCGGTGCCTCGCACCCACGTGCCAGCACAGGTGCGCCCGGTCATGCGCTCGCCGAGCGTCGCCGGGTCCGGCAGCGCGGCTGCGACCACGTCGCGCGGTGCCACCTGCGTTCCCCGCACCGACACCGGCTCGGTCGAGTCCAGCCCAAGTTTGTGCAGCGTGGCGAGCACGTCGATGAACTCCTGGCCGAGGCCGTACTTGAACGTCACCCGCCGGCAGGGCACCCACCGCGGGATCAACACGACCTCCTCGTGCTCGACGTTCACGCATTCGACCGGCCCGATGCCCTCCGGGAACTCGAACACCTCGGGCTCTGAGAACGGGGCCGTCGTGTAGAAGCCGCGCTCGCGCTCCCAGATCAGAGGCGGGTTCAGGCACTCCTCGATCGTCGTCCAGATCGAGAACGTGGGCGCGAAGTCATAGCCCTCCACGACCAGATCGGCGCCGTCGCGCACGCCGACTTCGTCGATCTCTGAGAACAGCTCGTCGGCCGCGTGGCGCGCGAACACGTCCGACAGGCCCGGCTCCACGCCGATCCCGACGAGCGCCAGCAGCCCCGCCTGCTCCCACTGCTCAGAGACCGCGAACTGACGATCGCCGAGCATCTCGCCCGGCAACTCGTGGGGTCGCTGCGGGTGCGGGTGCGACAGCGTCATCGCCATGTCCAGGTAGGTCGTCCGGGCGTCCAGACAGGCGCCGAAGATCGGCTCGTTGAAGCGAGGATCGCAGGCGTTCAGCACGGCATCCGGCGCTACGCGCTCGATCAGCCCCACCAGCTCGGTGCGACTGGAGGCGTCGACGCGCTCGGCGGCGAACCGGTCAGGCTCGCCGAGGCGATCGGCGGCCGCCTGGGCGCGCTCCAGCGCGACGTCGGCCATCACCACCTGCTCGAACGCTGGCCGGCGCTGGGCGATGCCCGCAAACGCCGAGCCGACGCCGCCGGCTCCGACCACCAGGACCTTCATCGTGCCAGTCTGACGCAAACGCCAAGCCCGTAATGTCACAAGCACCGGCGGGCCGTGCGACGCAACGTCGCAGGCGGCTCCCGTATGCTGCGCCGATCCGCGCGGTCCTCGACACGATCAGACCATGAGCACCGGTCTTCCAAGCCCTCCGCGTACGCCGCCCGATCCGCCCGATCCAACGGGCGTCGACGGCGTGACGCGCACCGATGCGCATGCCTCGGCCTCCTCCACCGACTCCCGCCGGCCGGCCGAGCGCTGGGCGCCCTCGCCGAGCTTCAGCGCCGGCGAGTTGGTGGCGATCGTGGCCGCCGGTGTCGCTTTGGCGATCCTCACCACATGGCCGTTGGTACTGCACATGGGCAGCCGCATCGCCCCCGACCTGGGCGATCCGGTGCGGACGGCATGGCAGGTCGCGTGGGTGGGGCACGCGATGCTCCACGACCCGCTCCACCTGTTCAACGCCAACGCTTTCTACCCGCGTCCGCTCAGCCTGGCCTTCTCGGACTCGCTGCTCGGCTACGGTCCGGCCGCGTTCTTCGGCTCGGGCACCGTCGCCACCTTGGTTCGCTACAACCTGCTGTTCCTGTTCGCGTGGTCGCTGTGCTTCGTCGGCGCCTACCTGCTGACCCGCGAGCTGGGCCTGCGCAAGCTTGCCGCCACCGCCGCCGGAGTGGCCTTCGCGTATGCGCCCTATCGCGTCACCGAGGCCGGCCACCTGCACGTGATCTCATCCGGCGGACTGCCGCTGGCGCTGTTCCTGCTGCTGCGCGGCTACCGCCACGGCTCGCGCAAGCTGGTGCTGGCCGGCTGGCTGGTGTCCGCATGGCAAGTAAGCCTGGGCTTCACGCTCGGGCTGCAGTACGCGTACCTCGTCGGTGTGCTCGCGCTGCTCGCCGTGATCTACTGGTGGCGCGGACGACTGCGCCCGAACACCGGGTCGGATTCCCCCGAGTCACCTGAGCAGCCCAGCGGCGATGCGCCGCCGCGCGAGCGGATCACACCGCACCGCACCGACGGGCAGACGGGGGGTTCCGCCGTACCCGAGCGCGGCCCGCTGATCCCGCGCCGCATGCTCGCCGTGACACTGATCGGTGTCGCGCTGCTCGGCCTGGTCGCCGTGTACGAGGCGCGGCCGTACCTGAAGATCTCCCAGGATTACCCGACGGCCAGACGCACGATCAAGGAAGTCAAAAACTACTCCGCCGGCCCGGCCGCACTGCTGAGCGCCTCATCGGAGAACCGCGTGTGGGGCAGCATCACCTCGGGCGCACGAGCGCACATTCACTCCAAGAACGAGAGCGTGTTCTTCCCCGGCGGCCTACTGGTGGTGCTGGCCGTCGTCGGGCTGTGGGCGAGCGTTTACACGCGCCGATTGCGCCTCGGGCTGGCAATCGGTGCGCTGACGTGCTCGATCCTGGCGATGGGCATGGGCCTGACAGGCGCGGGCTATCCCTATCGCCTGCTCTACGACTACGTACCCGGCTGGGATGGCGTACGCGTGCCCGGGCGGGTGTTCACGCTGGCGACTTTGTTCTATGCGCTGCTAGCGGGTGCGGGCGTGCATCTGCTGATGGCGAGGATCGGGCCGTGGGGCCAGCGCCATCGGCTCCGCCACCTGCCCGCGCTGCTCGGAGCGGTGCTGGTGGTCGGCCTGCTCGGCGAAGGCGCCGGACATCTCGGGCATCCGGTCGTGCCGCAGCCGGCGCGAGCCGAGATCGGCCTGCCCAGCCCCGTCATCGACCTGCCGACCGACGGCACGCTAGACCGCATCTGGCAGTACTACTCGACCGACGGCTTCCCCAAGATCCCGAACGGCGAGAGCACGTTCGACATCAAGGCGATGGACGACCTGCGCGGCGGCATGCACAAATTCCCCGACAAAAACAGCGTAGAAAAGCTGCGCTACTACGGCGTGCGCACGGTCGTGCTGCACACCAAGCTCCCCAAGGGCCTGCCGCCGCAACAGGGCTGGGTGATCCCCGAGCCGCCCAACCCCGCGGCGGCGGCGCGCGAACCGATCGCCGGTCTGGGCATAACCCGTCGTCAGGTCGGCTCGGTCGTCGTGTATGAGATCGGCCCCGGCCCGGCGGCGCTGCACCCACCCAACTGATGACGCGCAAGCGCATAGCGCTCGTCGCGATCCTGCTGGTGGGTCTCTCCTACGCGACGATGATCCAGAGCTTCTCGTGGAATCAGGCGTCCCACTACGACCTGATCCGCTCGCTCAACCAGGACCGCACGACGATCGACCCCTACCAGGACAACACCGGCGACAAGGTCTTCTACAAGGGGCACTGGTACTCCGCACGTGCGCCCGGGCTGGCGCTGTTCGCGCTGCCGTTCTACGACGCGCTGAACCTCGTGAGCGCCGACGAATGGGCACAGGAATCCTCGGCGCTGCGCAACGACGACGAGATCGTCTATCTGATCGGCCTGTGGGGCAACGTACTCCCGGGTGTGCTGTTGCTCCTGCTCGTATGGCAGGTCGCCGAGCGCTTCGAGCCGGGCTACGGTGCGGCCACCGCGATCGTGCTCGGCCTCGGCACGATGGTGCTACCGCTCTCCACGCTGCTGTTCTCGCACGTGTTCACGGCACTGCTCGGCTTCGCCGCCTTCTGGCTGATGCTGCGCGAGCGCGACGGCCCGCCAAACCTGCTGCTGCTGGGTCTGGCGGGGGTCGCGATGGGCTACGCGGTCGCCTCGGAGTACCCACTGTTCTTCGTCGCGGTGGTGCTCGGGCTGTATCTGTTGTCCGGCCGAGCCGGGCGCAGCTGGAAAACGATGGCGACGCGCGCCGGCGCGTATATCGCCGGCGGCATCGTCGGGATCATCCCGCTGCTGCTCTACAACCACTACGCGTTTCGCTCGTGGACGCACCTCGCCTACTCCGACGTCCCGCGCCAGCAGAAAGGCTTCTTCGGGATCGGCGCGCCCAGCCTGAAGGTGCTCTCGACGCTGCTATTTGACTCGCGCGGCCTGTTGATCATCTCCCCGGTCCTGGTGATGGCGGCGATCGGCACGGCGATGCTCTACCGGCGCGGCAAACGCGCCGAGGCGCTGACGATCGGCGGCGTGTGCCTGTGCTACCTGGGCTACAACTCCGGCTACTATCTGCCCTTCGGCGGCGGCTTTATGGGACCGCGCTTTCTGACCACGATGCTGCCATTCCTGATCTGCCCCCTCGGCCTCGCGCTCAAGCGCTACCCCGGCCCGACGATAGCGCTGGCGGGCGTCTCGATCACAGCGACGGTCGTGGCCAGCATCACCCATCCGCTGGTGGGCTATGAGAACGAGGCCGTCGTTTGGATGCGCTACGTCAGCGAGGGCTTCTTTCAGCCGACGATCGCCTCCGCGTTCGGGGCCGGGCGCGGCTGGGGCGCCATCTGGCCATTCCTGCTGGCAGCCGGCGGCGGCGTGGTGGCGGCCGTGTGGGCAACGCCACGCCTGCGCCTGAGCACGGCGACGCTCGGCGCCGGCGCGCTAGCGCTGCTCGGCTGGGCGCTGTTCGCGGCGCTCGCACCGACGCTGCTGGGCATTGACCACTGGGGTCTGCTGAGCATCGTCGGCGCGGGCGACCACACGGCCCTCAACCTGAAGCTGCACGACGGCACGCGCTATCCGCTGCGCACGCTCGTGCCGGTCGCCGCCTTCGCGGGGCTGCTCGCGCTGGGCGCGATGCGCCTGGTGCGCAACGAGCCCGGGGAGCCCGGACGCCGCTCCCGGCGAGACGACACAGGCGCCGAGCCGCTCTCGCAGCCGGCGCTCACCTAGCCCGCCGACGCTCACCCAGCTTGCGCTAGTTCTTGGCGACCTTCACCGCGCAGCGCTTGGCGTGCAGCTGGCGGCAAACGACCAAATAACCGGCGCGCGGCTGTTCGTGGGCGCTCATCAGGCCGGCGTCAAAGCGCGTCGAGCCGGTGCCGCCACTCCAGTCGTAGATGTACAGGCGCTTGATCTGCGGGCGCGTGCCGGCGACCGCGAACATGTACTTGAGCACCTTCGCCGCTCGTGTCAGACCCGAGCCGTGGTTGTTGGGGAAGGCTCCGCCGAATTTGACGAGCCCGCCCGTCTCGGTTAGCCACACCTGGCCACCGAGAGCGCGCACCAGTTCGCGCGTGCGCCAGCTTTCCAGGCGGTTGATGTCGGAGTAGTTGTGCAGCCCCCAGATCTTCGGCATGATCGTGCGCAGGCGGCCGATCTCGTGTTTGAATTCCGAGATGTATTGGAGCGTCGGCGAGATGTTGTTGGCGTCGAGTACGTCCAGGCCGATCGCGGTGCAGCCTTTGCACACGCGGATCAGCGCCTGGTAGTACTTCGCAGCCGTCGCCGCCGAGGGGCTCGACAGTACGTGCGGGATGTTGCCGCGGTTGGCCTCGTCCCAGGACTGGTACTGCCTGACCTTGGGGAAGCGCTTGATGAACTTCGCCACGTCGCGCTGGTAGGCGGCCACGCTGGGCAGTCTCGTGGGGCTGTACTCGGAGTGGTAGAAGGCAATCAGTACCTGCTGGTGCAGCGCTTCGGCGTCATGGATGAACGTGATCGCCTGGTCCATCGAGTAGGAGTGCTCGGCCGCGTCATAGGGGGCGATATAGCGGACGATCCTCGCGTGCAGCTGCTGGTAGAGCGGGTTGGCGAACATGTGCGAGTGCTGGTCGCCGATGCCCGTCATGTAGAAGCTGGAGGCGTGCGCTCGTGGCTCCACGGTTTTGCCGATAGCACCGGGCACGGCCAGCAGGCACGTGGCCAGCGCCAGCGCGATCGCCGGCGCGAGCAGTCGAAGGGGTGGGCTTGGGATCTTCATACTCGTTGTCTCCAACAGGTGTCGGGACTCCAGGTTGCGGCGAACGCGGTCGCCGACAGGGTACGCACGCGGACTTGCAGTGCGCGTCGCTTCGGCGTCAATGCGGGGGTTGTCCTTCACCTTCAACGGACGCCCCCTCGACTCCTGCCCGCGCACCCGGCTCGTCCTCCGGCGCACCCGATCGGCGCAGCGTCGGGTCGGCGACGATGCGCACGTCGACGCCCGGCAGCTCCCGCAACAGACGCGTGAGCAGCGTGCGATCGGAGCCGGCGCCGAGACGCGCGAGACCGCGTGGCGCGCTGGGCGTCCCCATCAGTACGTACGTGCTGGCCAGCGAGCGGGCGACCTTGACCACGACCCCTGCCACGTCCTGACCCTCCTCGACGCGCAGGCGCGCACCGAGCATCGCCGTCAGGCGCCGCAGCTCCTCCAGGCGCTTACGGTCCTCTGAGCTTGGCGCGCGGCCCGGCGGGCGTACGACCAGCACGTCCAGCTCGGCGTCCAGGCGCTGGGCCGAGCGCCACGCGCGGCGCACCACCCGCTCGGAGTGCGGCGCGAGCGTCGCCAGCGCGAGCAGGCGCTCGGCGATCGCTTGAGGGCCGGCGGTGGCGCGCTCGGCCAGCCCATCCTCGTCGCGACGCACGACCGGGCCGCTCTCGCGTACCAGCCGCTTGACCTCGACGTCCTCGGCGACCTGCCGCAACGCGGTCTCGCGCAGCGCCGCGAGGTTCTCGATCTTGAAGAAGTTGTTCAGCGCCGCCGGCACGCGCTCGGGCGCATACACCTTGCCCGCGCGCAGGCGAGCGATCAGCGCCTCGGGCGTCAGGTCGATCAGGACCACCTCGTCGGCCATCGACAGCACCTCGTCGGGGATCGTCTCGCGCACATGCGCCCCGGTCAGCTGCGTAACTTGATCGTTGAGGCTCTCCAGGTGCTGCACGTTGACCGTCGAGAACACGTCGATGCCGGCACCAAGCACGTCGCGGACGTCCTCGTAGCGCTTCTCGTGCTCGACCCCCGGGACGTTGGTGTGAGCCAGCTCGTCGATCAGGCACAGCTCCGGGGCGCGTGCGAGCACTCCCCGCAGGTCCATCTCCGCCAGCGGCGTGCCGCGATATTCCAGCTCCCGGCGCGGCAGTAGCTCCAAACCCTCTGCCTGGGCGAGCGTCTCGGCTCGGCCGTGGGACTCCAGATAGCCGATCGCCACATCGCGGCCGCTGTCGGCTTCGGCCACCCCCTCCTGGAGCATGCGATAGGTCTTGCCCACACCCGGAGCCATGCCGATGAAGACCTTCAGGTGTCCTCGCTGGTCTGCCATTGGGGCCGTGTGGGACGCTACATGAGTGACCTCGTTCGCGACCGTCGCGTTGGTTCTGGGCGGCCTGCTGATACTGGGCGCGCTGCTGTCGGGGCTGGCCCGCCGCAGCGTGCTGTCGCTCGCGTCCGTGTTCGTGCTGGCGGGGTTCGTCCTCGGCCAGGGAGGCACCGGCGTGCTCGACTTCAACGCCAGCTCGGGCCTGGTCGGCGATCTGGCGACGGTGGCGCTGATCGTGATCCTGTTTCGCGACGGCCTGGAGGTCGACAGCGAGATGCTCCAGAGCCACTGGCACCTGCCGCTGCGCAAGCTCGTGATCGCGATGCCGATCACCGCGATTGTGGTAGCCACGCTCGCCCGCTGGCTAGTCGGGCTGACCTGGACCGAGGCGTTCCTGCTCGGCGCGCTGCTGTCCCCCACCGACCCGGTTCTGTCCTCCAGCGTTGTCACAGATCCGCGCGTACCGCGCGTTGTGCGCCACTCGCTGAACCTGGAGTCGGGGCTCAACGACGGTCTGGCGCTGCCGGCGGTGCTCGCGTTCGCAGCCGCACTGGAGCCCGACAACGGCAACTTCGTGTGGTGGCACTTCGTCCTGCAGGACGTCGGCTTCGGCTTCGCGTTCGGCCTGGCGTGCGGCCTCGTCGGCTCGCTGCTGCTGCCGCGCGGCGAGCCCGCGGCTCTCGGCGGCAGGATCCCCAAGCACCAGAAGGCGCTGTACGGGCTTGGCCTCGCCTTCGCCACATACGGGCTGACCGTGCTGCCCCCTCACGGCAACGGCTTCATCGGCGTGTTCGTGGCAGCGATCGTGATCGGCATCCGCCGCCCCGACCTGCGCGACCACTTCGCCGAGCGCAGCGACGAGATCGTGGAGATCGTCAAGCTCGCGATGTTCGCCGTGTTCGGCTCGCTGCTGACCGTCCATGGACTGTTCTCCAGCGGCTGGGCGGCCGTGGCGGTCGTGCTCGGCACGTTCACGGTGGCACGGCCGCTGGGAATCTCGGTGGCGCTGGCCGGCACGCGCGTGGACCTGGCGACGAAGGCCTTCATGGCGTGGTTCGGCCCGAAGGGCGTGTCCACGATCGCCTTCTCGCTGCTCATCCTCTCGCGCGAGATCACCGCCGCCGAGCAGATCTTCGACATCGCCGCGCTGACCGTGTTCGCCTCGATCCTGGCGCACGGGCTGACCGACACCCCCGGCACCAACTGGATCGCGCGGCGCGAGCAGCGGGCGGGCGCGCTCAGCCCCCCAGCAGGTTGAACACGATCAGGTCGATCAGCTTGATGCCGATGAACGGCGCGATGATCCCGCCCAGCCCGTAGATGCACAGGTTGCGCGCCAGCAGCGCGCTGGCGCCGATCGGGCGGTAGCGCACGCCCCTCAGCGCCAGCGGGATCAGCAGCGGGATCACAATCGCGTTGAAGATGATCGCCGAGACGATCGCCGATTCGGGGTTGCCGAGGTCCATGACGTTGAGCACGTGCAGCGGGCCCTTCGATCCGGCTCCTCCGGTGGCATACGTGGCAATGAACACGGCCGGCAGGATCGCGAAGTACTTGGCCACGTCGTTGGCGATCGAGAACGTCGTCAGCGCACCGCGCGTGATCAGCAGCTGCTTGCCGACCTCGACGATCTCGATCAGCTTCGTCGGATTGGAGTCGAGATCGACCATGTTGCCAGCCTCGCGCGCCGCCTGGGTGCCGGTGTTCATCGCCACGCCCACATCCGCCTGCGCAAGCGCGGGCGCGTCGTTGGTGCCATCGCCGGTCATCGCCACCAGGCGCCCCTCCTGCTGCTGTTCGCGGATCAGCGCGAGCTTGCGCTCCGGGGTCGCTTCGGCGAGAAAGTCATCCACGCCCGACTCCTGCGCGATCTTGGCCGCGGTCAGACGGTTATCGCCGGTCACCATGACGGTCTTGATGCCCATCGCTCGCAGCTGGTCAAAGCGCGCCTTCATGCCCTGCTTGATCGTGTCCTTGAGATACACCACGCCCAGCACCTGGCTGTCGCGCGCGACAGCCAGCGGCGTGCCGCCCTCGTTGCCGACCCGATCCAGCACCACCTGCAGCTCGGCCGGCGGGGAGCCGCCTTCGCGTGAGATCAGCTCGACGATCGCGTCACCGGCGCCCTTGCGCAGCCGCCTGCCGTCGATGTCCACGCCGCTCATCCTGGTCTGCGCAGTGAACGGCACGAACTCGGCGTTCAGCTGCGACATGTCGTGCTCGCGGATGCCGTACTGCTTGGCCAGCACCACAATCGAGCGGCCCTCCGGCGTCTCGTCGGCGAGCGAAGCGAGCTGTGCGACCTCCGCCAGCTCGGACTCGGCGACACCCGGCATCGGTATCAGCTCCGATGCCAGCCGGTTGCCGATCGTGATCGTGCCGGTCTTGTCGAGCAGCAGTACGTCCACGTCGCCGGAGGCCTCGACCGCGCGACCGGACAGCGCGAGCACGTTGCGGCGCACGAGGCGGTCCATGCCGGCGATTCCGATCGCCGACAGCAGCGCACCGATCGTCGTCGGGATCAGCGCGACGAGCAGCGCGATCAGCGTCGTCTCGGAGATGGTGGTCCCGGCGAACAAGCCGAACGGTCGCAGCGTGGCCACGACGATCACGAAGATCAGCGTGAGCGCCGCCAGCAGGATGTTCAGGGCGATCTCGTTGGGCGTCTTGCGTCGCTGCGCGCCCTCGACGAGCGCGATCATTCGCTCGAGGAACGACTGCCCTGGCTCCTGGGTGATCTCGACGACGATCCCATCGGAGGTCACGCGCGTGCCGCCCGTAACCGCGCTGCGATCGCCGCCGGACTCGCGGATCACTGGAGCGGACTCGCCTGTGATCGCCGACTCGTCGACCGTCGCGATCCCCTCGATGACCGTGCCGTCGCCCGGGATCAGCTGCCCGACCGACACGACCACCACGTCGCCGCGCGTCAGCTCGGCGGCCGCCTTGGTGGAGCCGTCGCGCATCATCGCGACCGTCTCCTTGCGCATCGCCCGCAGCGTGTCCGCCTGCGCGCGGCCACGGCCCTCGGCAAACGCCTCGGCCATGTTGGCGAACACGACCGTCAACCACAGCCACACGGCGATCGTGAACGTGTACCAGGCGGGCTCATGGCCTCCGCCCAGCGGCTTGCCGCCGAAGACTTGAATCAGCCAGGTGACCGTCGTGATCACGGAGCCGATCTCGACGACGAACATCACCGGGTTGTGCACCTGCACGCGCGGATCGAGCTTCTTGACGCTGTCGATCAGCGCCCGGCCGACGATCTCGCGCCCGAACAGCGAGACCGCCTGGCGCTCGTGGGTCGCGGAACTTGGATCGGACATCAGGACGCTCCTGCGCTGTGACGGTCGAGCGCCAGGTTCAGCTCGAGAACGTTGACGCCACGCTCTCCCGAGAAGCCGAGCCCACGCCCGGAGGTGTAATTGGCGATCAACCCGTTGACCGTGGCGAGTGACAGATGGCGCACGGCGGCGATTCGGTGAGCCTGTATCCAGGCGTTGGCCTGTGAGATTTCCGGGTCGAGGTTCGACCCAGAGGTGTTGACGGCGTCGACCGGAACCCGTGCGGCGGTCAATCTCCGGTCATAGGGCTTCTCCAGCGCGATGTACGTCTTCAAGTTTTCCGCGTCGGCTTGCTCGGTCAGCTTGCTGTTGGGGCCCCGGTTGGAGAAGGTGCTGGCCGCTGCGTTGTAGGCACCGCCTTCGGTCGCCGAGGGCCGCGACTGGAAATAGCGCGGGTCCGCTTCGGTGACGAGTTCTTCTTCCTTTTCCTCGGGCTTGCCGTTCTTGGCGATCACAGGCTGCGCGAAGCTCTGGCCGATTATCTTCGAGCCGACGAGCTTGGCGCCCACGTACACCTTCTGCCCGTTCGCGTTGCCGGGGAAGGCAAGCTGGCCAGCACCCGTGATCAGCAGCGGGTAGGCCAGTCCCAGCAGGACCGTCAGCACGACGATTGCGATGACCGATGTGACGATGTCGCGGCGCATGTCAGTAGAGGTGTCCGGTCAGGCCCTGCACGATCGGTCCGAGCAGCAGGGCGGGGAAGAAGGTGAGTGCGCCGACGATCACGACCACACCGATCAGCAGCACCGCGAACGTCGGGTTGTCAGTGCGCATCGTGCCCAGGCCGGCCGGAGTGACCCGCTTGCCCGCGAGCGCGCCCGCGACCGCCAGCGCGAACAGGATCGGCGCGTAGCGTGCGAACAACATGTCAAAGCCGCCCAGCAGATTGGCAAAAGTGATGCCGTGAGAGCCGACGTTGCCGGCGCCCGGCTGGATGAAGCCGGTGTAGCCGGCGAACGCCGAGCCATTGTTGTTGGCCTGTGAGAGATACGCGTAGAAAGACTCCGAGAACCCCTGTGGCCCGCCGGCGGCCAGTTCGGAGATCGAGCCCCGCCCGGCGTGGCTGGCCGTGGCCATCGCCGTGCAGAACAACGCGGCCAGCGGCGTGATCAGGATGCCCAGCCCGGCGAGCTTGATCTCCCGCGCCTCGAGCTTCTTGCCCATCCACTCCGGTGTTCGTCCGACCATCAGCCCGCCGATGAACACGGCCAGCAGGACGTACAGCAAGATCGAGTACAGCCCCGTGCCGGTTCCGCCGAAGATCACCTCGCTGGCAGACAGGTTGGCCATCGGCACAGCACCGCCGATGCCCGTGAAGGACTCGATCGCGCTGTTGACCGCGCCACACGAAGTGACAGTGGTGACGACGTCGAATAGCGCCGAGCCGGCGATCCCGAAGCGCTGCTCCTTGCCTTCCATGTTGCCGCCGGTAGAGCCGGAGATAACGTGTGTGTGCAGACCGGCGGCGTGCTGGGCTGGTGAGCCGTGAGCCTCGGCGACGTAGGCGACCGCGGCGGCGCCGAGGAACATCACCATCATCACCGCGTAGATCGCGTAACCCTGGCGGCGGTTGCCGGTCATGCGCCCGTACATGAACACGAGCGCCGCCGGGATGATCAGCACGAGCAGCATCTCGAAGAAATTCGTGAACGCGGTCGGGTTCTCGAATGGGTGTGCGGAGTTGACGTTGAGGAAGCCGCCGCCGTTGGTGCCGAGCAGCTTGATCGCCTCCTGCGAGGCGACCGGGCCCATCGCGATCGACTGCGTCAGGCCCGTGAGCGTGTGCGCCGTCAGGTAGGTGGAGAAGTTCTGGATCGCCCCCTGGGAGATCAGCACGAGCGCCGCGAGCACCGAGATCGGCGCGAGCACGTACAGAATCGTGCGCACCATGTCCTGCCAGAAGTTGCCGAGACTCTTGCCGCTGCGCCCGACGATGCCCCGGACCAGCGCTACGGCGACAACGATGCCGACGCCCGCCGACAGCCAGTTCTGCACGGTCAGCCCGATCATCTGGCTGAGGTAGTTCATCGTCGTCTCGCCGCTGTAGTACTGCCAGTTGGTGTTCGTCAGGAACGACGAGGTGGTGTTGAACGTGACGTTCCAGGGCGCCGAGTGGTAGCCGAGCGGGTTGAGTACATGCGGCACGAAGAAGGCGTTTTGCGTGCGCAGTATCAAGTACAGCGCCAGCCAGCCGACGAGCGAGAACACAAGCAGGCTTTTTGCGTACGACTTCCAGTCCTGCTCGTGCGTGAGATTCACTCGCAAGACGCTCACGAGCAGCCGCTCGGGCCCGGCGAGTATCGGTGAAAGGAACACTCGCCGCCCGGTGTAAACCTTTGCCATGTAGCCGCCGAGCGGGATCGCGAGCGCCGTCAGCGCCAGCGCGAACAGGAGGATCGTGAGCCAGCCGGCAAAGGTCATCGGCTAGAGCTTCTCCCCGCGGATCAGCGCATAGAACAGGTAGCCGATCACCAGCACGGCCACGATCAGGCCAACAAGGTCCGCGCCGCTCATACCCGATCGATTCCCTCGATCATGAGGAGCAGCAGCGCAAACACAACGATCCCGAGGGCGATTGCCAAGACATCCATCGCCTACTACTATTCGACGACACACGTAGCGGGCGCGTGACGATTCACAGCTCCGGCATTACGATTTCGTGACGACGCGCCGAATGACGCGGGGACAGACGACCGGGTCGTCGTTACTCGGTGAAGCGGTAACCGACGCCCGGCTCGGTGACGATGTGACGCGGCACGTCGCCGGGCTCGATCTTGGCGCGCAGCCGCGCGATGTGAGTGCGCAATGGCTGGATGTCCTCAACGTACTCTGGCCCCCACACCTCCGCCAGCAGCTTGCGGTGGGTCATCAGCCGGCCGCGGTTACGTACGAGCGTTCGCAGCAGGTCGAACTCGATCGGCGTGAGGTGAACCGGCTGGCCTGCGCGACGGACGGCCCGGGCCGCCAGGTCGATCTCCAACCCGTCCAGCTCGATCCGCGGCTCCTCCTCGCCGCCGGCGGCACGCCGCAATGCGGCGTTGAGCCGGGCGATCAGCTCCCTCGTGCCAAACGGCTTGGTGATGTAGTCATCCGCCCCCGCCTCGAGCGCTCTGACCTTCTGCTCCTCCTCGCCGACCGCCGACAGCACCAGGATCGGCATCTCGCTCCATTCGCGCAGCTGGCGGGTGACCGCGATGCCGTCGAGGTCGGGTAGGACGAGGTCGATGATCGCCGCCTCGGGCGGGCGTACCGCGGCGAGGTCTAGCGCCTGTGCACCGCTCTCGGCGGGCAGCGCCTCGAAGCCGGCCTCGCGCAGCACAACCTTTAGCGCGCGCACGATCTGCGGCTCATCATCGACCACCAGCACGCGAGGCAGAGCCGAACCAGCAGAGGACGTTGCGTTCACGACGCCGGCTCACGGCCGGCGCTCGGCGACACGCTCACACGCTCACTGCCGGCGCTGGTGCGCCCCCCATCCTCGCCCTCGTCACTTGAATCGGCCAGCGGCATCTCGAACACGAACGTCGCGCCCTGGCCGGGCAGGGACTCCACGTGCAGCGACCCCGCGTTGGCCTCCGTGAAGCCGCGCGCGATCGCCAGTCCCAACCCCGATCCGCGATGCCCGCCGCCGACGCTGCCGGCACGGTAGAACGGCTCGAATACACGCTCCAGCTGCGCCGGCGGAATCCCGGGACCGCGATCCACTATGCGTACGATCACGCGATCGCCGACCGAGCGGGGTGCGTCGACGCCCGCCGCTGTACCGGGGCCAGCGGTAACGGCAGGACGGCGGACGGCGGCGATGCGGCGGACCGCGCGAGCGCGCACCGAAACCGGGTGCCCGCCGGAGTGGCGTCGGGCGTTCTCGAGCACGTTCGCGAATGCGCGCTCCATCTGCACCGGGTCGACGCTCACGAGCGGCAGGTCGCGGTCGATCGACAGCGCGAACGCGTCCGCGCCGCCGTCGGCCTGCGCCTCGGCGACAGCCGAGCGGATCAGCTCCTCGATCGACGTCCACTCGTGGCGGGGCTCGGCCGCGCCGGCCTCCAGTCGCGACAGGTCGAGCAGGTTGTCGACCAGCCGAGAAAGCCGCTGGGCCTCCTCCTGAATGACGGCCGCCATCTCCTCGCGCTCGGCGGGCGAAATCGAAGGGGAAGCCACCGCCTCACCGGCGGCCGAGATCGCCGTCAGCGGCGAGCGCAGATCGTGAGAGACCGCTCGCAGCAGCGCCGTCTTGACTGTGTCGGCCCTGCGCAACGCCGCCGTCTCGACCACCCCGCCGAGCAGCATGTCGCGCTCGAGCGCAGCGCTCAGCAGCGCCTCGAGCGCCGGCACCACGCGCTCCTGCAGCCTGCGCAGCTTCGTCTCGGACGCGTCGGCGCCCACGAGCAGCGTGCCCAAACGCCGGGTCCCCTCGCGCAACGGGAATGCGACCGTGCGCTCGTCGCCCTCGACCGTGTCCATCTCGATCGCCGCTGAAGTCAGCTCCAGCGCGTGTGCCAGACGGGCGGCTGCCGTCGGCAGGTCCTCGCGCAGGCTGCCGCCGCGCAGCAACAGCGTGGCCATCTCGGCGGCGAGGTCCGCCTCGCGTCGGCGCTCCTCCGCGTCGCGTGTACGAGCGCGCGTGACCTCGGCTACCGAGCTGGCCAGAAACGCCACCACCAGGAACGCAGCCAGGGCCACCCAGTCGCTTGACCTCGCGAGCGTGAACCTGCCGAGGGGAGGCAGGTGAAAGAGGTTGAACGCCGCCGCGCTCAGAACCGCCGTGACGACGCCCAGCCATGCGCCCCACGTGACCGACACGATCAGCACCGCCGGCAGGTACACGACGCTCAGCGACACGACCGGCGCCACGTGCGCGAGCGGATAGACGATCAACGTCGCCAACGCGATGCCGAGTAGTGCGACGAGCGCGCCCACCCTGCGGGGCGGGGGCTCTGGGGTGAGTAGAAAGCCGAGCGGCGAGGACACCTTGGGGGAAAGCGTAATGGCGAACGGGGCGGGGCTCGCCTCCCCACCCCGTTCGGTGCGCCCTGCGGATCGGATCGCGCGCGGACCCGCTGCCCGACATCCACCGGGCGTGGCTCCCCGCAGTTATTGCGACCGTCCCACGCCAGAGCATGCACGACACTTCCTGCCGCCACGTGACGCGATCGTGACTAGCTTGTGACCATGTCGTGACCGTCGGCAGTCGTCCACCCGCCGGGCGAGCCCTCAAGCCAACCGCCCTCGACGCCGAGAACATCCGGGAAGCACCGCGAGACGATGTTCGGACGCACATGCCAGAAAATCGTGCTGGGCCCAGCCGCCTTGGCGGCCGTAGTCACGCTGGCCTGTTCGGTCACGGCCACCGCCGCCACCGTCTCTCCGCTGCCGCCATCCGACTATGCGGTGAGAGCAGCATGCCCAGCGCCCACGCCGACACACGCCTCCTGCCTGGCGCTTGAACTGGTGGCAGTGAGCGCGCAGGCCAGGGCCCACACGCATCCGCTCGGGATCGCCCACACACATGTGCATCCCGCGCCATCGCCGGCCGAAGGCTACTATGGCTTGACACCCGCTGACCTGCACACGGCTTACGGCCTGCCCAATGAAGCCCCCTCATCGCAGACGATCGCGCTGGTCGACGCCTACAACGATCCCAACGCCGAGGCCGACCTAAAAACCTACGACGAAGAATTCGGCTTGCCCGAATGCACGACTGCCAATCACTGTTTCAAGAAGGTCAACCAGAACGGCGAATCGACCAACCTGCCGTTCCCCCAGACCCAAGGAGAACTCGAAGCCGCGCGCACCGGGTCCAAAGCGGCGCGCGAAGCGGCCGCAGAAGCCAGCGGCTGGGCGATCGAGATCTCACTGGACATCGAGACAGCCCATGCGATCTGCCAGAACTGCAAGATCGTGCTCGTCGAGGCCGACTCCCCCGCCTACAGCGATCTGGAAGCCGCCGAGGAAACGGCCGTGGCGCTCGGCGCCACCGAGATCTCCAACTCCTGGGGCGGGCCCGAATGCTTCGAAGGTGTCTGCTTGGACGACAGCCCCGCCTTCGACCACGCGGGCGTCGTCATCACCGCCTCCGCCGGTGACCGCGGCTATCTCAACTGGCTGGAAGAACCCCGCATCAGCTCCGCCGGCTACCCCGCCTCCTCGCCGCACGTGATCGCCGTCGGCGGTACCCGGCTGAACCCGCTCGGAGCGGAAGGCGAATGGACCGGCGAGACCGTGTGGAACGACGGCGGCATGTCCGAAGGCCACGTCGATGGGTACGGCGCCGGCGGCGGCGGGTGCAGCGCCACCTTCCCGGCCCCCTCATGGCAGCTGGCGCTCGAAGCCTGGTCGGCGGTCGGATGCTCCGGAGGTCATCGCGCCGTCGCCGACGTGTCCGCCGACGCGGACCCCTACTCGGGCCTCGCCGTGTATGACTCGCAGGGCATCGGCGGCGAAGAATGGGCGCCGATCGGCGGCACCAGCCTCGCCTCGCCGCTGATCGCGGCGGCGTTCGCGCTCGCCGGCGGCGCGCACGGCGTGCAATATCCGGCTCGGTCGCTGTATGAAAATGCGGCCACATCGCCCGCTTCGCTGCACGACGTGACCTCCGGCTCCAACGGGGAATGCCTGTCGCCGTTCGACGAAGGAAAAGGCGAATCCGCTTGCTCGCCGGCCAGCGAGGGCCTCACCAGCTGTGCCTCGCACGCGATCTGCCTCGCCGGCGAAGGCTACGACGGCCCGTCCGGGGTGGGGACGCCGAACGGCCTCGGAGCGTTCGCACCCGGCGTCGCCGGCGAAGGCGAAGACGAAGGCCCCGAACCGTCCGGCTCGGGCGGCGGCGAAGGCCCCGCCGGCAAAGGCCAGGGTTCAGGCGGTGAAACCGGCGGCACGACGACCGGCGGATCCGGCACCCCGAGCGCCTCGCCAGGGGCGCCGAGCGGCATCCCTTCGCTTACGCTCAACACGGACGTCGTCTCGGTGCATGTGAGCGCACTGGCGCTCACCGCCAACGCCCTGGTTGCGCTCAATCGCACCCACCCCAGGGTCTCTCAACTCGCGTTCGCTTTCACCGTCAACCTGACAAGCCGGGTGAGCGTGTCGCTGGCCCGGCGCGTGCGCGCCCGTGGGCATGCGCACTGGCAGGCGGTTGGCACCCGCTCGACGATCGCCGCCGCGGCCGGACACAACAGCCGGCGCATGGCCGGTCACGCGGTGCTGCGCCCCGGGGTCTATCGCCTGACGCTGGCGCCCATACACGGCAACGCTCGGTCGCTCACGTTCGCGATCGGCTGAGAGCCCTCGCAGCGCAGCCGCCCTCGCAACGGCTCTAGGCCATCTGCACAGTCCGCAGCACGCGCTCGCCGTGCTCAGTCAGGCGCCAGGAGTTGGGTGCACCACGCGCAGTGCCGCCCTGCCCGATCTTCTCGATCAGACGGCGCCCCTCGAGACGACTCAGCAGCTTGGAGATCTGCCCCTGGTCGACCACGCCGGCGCGATCGGCCACCTCGCGGTTGCTCGCGCCCGGGTAGTCGGCGATCACGCCCAGGACGCGGGCGGTCCGATACGTGAACCGCACGAAGCCGTAGGGCTCACCCGCGTCCGCGCCGCCAGGCTGACCTGTGGGGTAGTCACGAATGCGGGGCATCGGCCGGGTCAGCTCCCGGTGCGCGACGCTCGCACCAAAGTACGGCAGCACGACGACGCTAACCAGCGAGCCGTACAGATCCATCAACGGTTCCCCGCAGTGCTCGACCATGCGGTTCTGCACGATTGCGACAACGGCGCCGATGACCCCCTGTGCGATCACCGCCGGTGGCTGCTGACGCCCCGCCGGCCCCTCCAGGCGCCCCCGGTCGACGACACTGGCCAGCTCGTCGAGGATCTGCATGCGACGACGCATGACCAGCTCGCCCGCGCTCATCGAGTGCACGATCAGCACCCGACCCAGCGCCGGCTCGTCTTCGAGGAAGCTCAGGAACGTGGCGAGCGCCGCCTTGACTCCGTCGAGCCAGCGACGCTCGAGATCGTACGCCGCAACCATGCGGGCTCGCGCCCGCTCCACACCGAGGTCGAACGTCGCGAGCACGCACGCCTCGCGGTCGGAGAACTCGGCGGCGAAGGCGGCACCGGACACGCCCGCTCGCGCGGTCGCCTCGGCGACCGTCGCGCCCGCGCCATCGTCGGCCATCGCCGCGGCCATCGCCTCCAGGGTCCTCGTTCGCTCTGCTTCGTCCACGCGCGGCTCCCGCGATATTGACAAGGATCGCGAGAGACTATCTCTTATTGTCTAGTCCGCTCGGGAGGCTGCACACCGGCGCACTCGCGCGGTGGCATGCGCTGAGCGCTCAGCGCGTCGGCGGTCTAGCCGTCGGGCGCGGCCGCCAGCCCAGCGGGCGCGCCATACGGCGCCAGGCACTCCGGCAGCTCAACCGTCCGATCGGCGCGCTGACCGTTCTCCAGCAGGGCGACGATCGTGCGCCCGACGGCCACGGCGGTGCCGTTGAGGGTGTGCGTCACGCGCACACGCTGCCCCTTGGCCTCGCCTTCGCCGCGAACCCGGATGTTCAACCGTCGGGCCTGGTAGTCGGTCGTGTTCGAGCAAGAGGTCAGCTCGCGGTAGCGACCTTGGCTGGGAATCCACGCCTCGCAGTCGTACTTCTTGGCCGCCGAGTTACCGAGATCGTTGACCGCTATGTTGACCACCCGGTAGGGCAGACCGAGCTCGAGGAGGATCTCCTCCTCGATCGCCAGGATGCGCTCGTGCTCGGCCGCCGAGTCCTCGGGCGCGACGAAGCTGAACATCTCGACCTTGTCGAACTGGTGCACCCTGAAGATGCCGCGCGTGTCGCGGCCGGCCGCGCCGGCCTCGCGCCGGAAGCACGGCGAGAAGCCCGCATAGCGCAGCGGCAGGCGCTCGCCCTCGAGGATCTCGCCGTCGTGCAGGGAGGCCAGCGCGACCTCCGAGGTGCCGAGCAGGAACAGCTCGTCCTCGGGCAGGCTGTAGATCTGCTGCTCTGTATCCGGCAGGAAACCTGTCCCGTACAGTGCGCGCTCGCGCACCAGCACAGGCGGTATCACCGGCTCGAACCCGGCATCGCGCAGCTTCTCCAGCACCCAGCGCACGAGCGCCAGCTCGAGCATCACGAGGTCGCCTTTGAGGTAGGCGAAGCGCGCGCCGGAGAGACTGGCGGCGCGATCCATGTCGATCGCCTCGCCCGCCAGCTCCAGGTGGTCGCGCGGTTGAAAGTCGAGTTGGGGGACGGTGCCGACCTCGCGGACCAGCTCGTCCTCGGGACCGGGTGCGGCCGATGGGTCGGGCAGGTTTGGCAGGGGCGCGAGCGCCGTCTGCAGCTCGTCCTCGACGCCCGCCAGCTCGCCCTCCAGCTCCTTCGCGCGCGCCGCGACCGTCCGCATCGCCGCGATCTCGCGCTCGCGCTCGGCCTGCTCGCCGGCGCCGCGAATGCGCGCGTTGGCCTCGTTCTGCTCCGCCCGCAAACCCTCCAGCTCGGGCAACAGCTCGCGCCTGCGCCGGTCCAGCTCGATCACGCGGTCAAGCCCCTGGGCCGCGTCCGCACCACGGCGCACCAACGCGGCGCGAACGCCGTCGGGGTCCTCCCGGATGCGCTTCAGGTCTAGCACGGGCTCGAGCGGTGCCGCTCCCCGTGGCTATTTGGTCGAAAGCGTGATGTTCGTGGCGGGCACGTGCTGTGCCTGGCGCCCGGAGTACTTCGCAAGGAACGCGGCCACCGCCTGCGCGTTGGGGCCGACGAGGACGTTCTCGGGCATGATCGCGCCGGAGAAGCCGCCATTGCGGATCGCGTACAGCGCCTGTTCCATGTTCTCCTTGCGGATGTTGAAGTTGGGGCCACTGGTTTTCACGCGGTTGGAGATGCTCGTAGCCGAGCCCTGCGCGCCAACCACGGACAGCGTGTGGCAGCCCGAGCAGTGGTCGCGAAACAACACCGCGCCGCGGTGGTACGGGCTGGTCTTGGCTACCTGGATTTCCTGGGAGCCGCACGCTCCCAGCGCCACGGCGCAGGCGAGCAGGACCATCGACGTGGCTGCGAACTTCATGCGCGGGGAATATATCGGCACGCTCAGAACCCGTGAGCCGTGCTCGCCGCACGCAGCGCCAGGAATGCGACCACCAGCGCGGACGCCGCCATCACGCCGATCTCGCGACGGACGATCGTGCCGACCAGCTCGTGCTGCTCGCCCTCGGGTAGGCGCCCGACCGCCTGGGCGTTCTCAAGCCCGCGCTGATCGAGGATCGCCTGGGCGCTGAGAACGCGCAGTTGCTCGGCCACGAATGCCACCGCCAGCGGCAGCAACGCGTACAGGTAGAACAGCTGTTCGCTGGCGGTGTGCCCGGCGGCAGCCAGCGATCCGACGGCGATCGCCAGGACCAACGCCGCGCCCTGGCCGGCTCGCAACAGCGCCCAGAACGCGCTCGCGGCAGAGCGATCGCGCTCGCTCGGTTGGCCTCGATACCAGACCCATACGCCCATGCCGCCGGCGATCAGATTGAGCGTTGCGACCACCAGCGCTGCCGCCACCACAGCCTGCGTCACGGCAGCGATTTCGAGCCGATTGCCACTATGTAACACTCTGCCACAAGCAGTGATATAACAGCGCTCGGTGCTGCGCAGCTACCTCCCGGCGATCGTCTTTCTCATTCTCGGTGGCGCCGTGGGCGCAGCGTTCGCGGCGCTGAACTCGGTCCTCGGACCGCGGCGCGCGACCCCGCACAAGCAGGACCCGTACGAGTGCGGGCTGCCCTCGGATGTCAAGCGCGGGATGCGC
Source organism: uncultured Solirubrobacteraceae bacterium (assembly GCA_963705235.1). Lineage (GTDB taxonomy): Bacteria > Actinomycetota > Thermoleophilia > Solirubrobacterales > Solirubrobacteraceae > Palsa-744. The sequence goes on from OY970059.1 coordinate 475,110, forward strand.
TTCGGGATCAGCTTCTATCTGATCGCGATGCTGTTCATCCTGTTCGACATAGAGGTCATCTTCCTGTACCCGATCGCGGTCGAGCTGCGCGCCTATGGCAGCTACGCGCTCGTCGAGACGATCGTGTTCATCGTGCTGCTGTTCGTCGCCTTCGCGTATGTCTGGCGCAGAGGGGCGCTCGAGTGGAAGTGAAACGCGAGCTGCTCGGCCCGGCCGGCGGCAAGCCAAGCGTGGGAGGCGACACGGGTGCAACCGGCTCGTTGCGCGTCAGCGAGCTGAACGCCCACCAGCTGCTGCGCGGCGCAGACTTGCAGGGCGCCAACCAGCCGGCGCACCTCGAGGGCGAGGAGCTAGAACGCTACGTGCAGGAGCGGGTGCTGACCACGACGCTCGACTCGGCGGTCTCGTGGGCGCGCTCGAACTCGTTCTTTCCGCTCGCCTTCGGGCTGGCCTGCTGCGCGATGGAGCAGTTCCACACCGCCGGGCCGCGCATGGACATCGCGCGCTTCGGCTTCGAGGCGTTTCGCGCCTCGCCACGCCAGGCCGACCTGATCATCCTCGCCGGCCGGGTGTCGATCAAGATGGCGCCGATCATCCGCCGGCTCTACGACCAGATGCTCGAGCCCAAGTGGGCGATCTCGATGGGAGCGTGTTGCTCGTCGATGGGCGTGTTCAACAACTATGCGCTCGTGCCCGCCGACAAGTTCATGCCGATCGACGTGCACGTGCCCGGCTGCCCGCCGCGGCCGGAGGCGCTGATGCACGGCGTGCTGAAGTTGCGCAAGCTCGTCCAGGACGACCCCGACATCGGCTGGCGCGAGCGCTACGACGCGGTGGGCACCGAGGAGCACCCCTAGATGCCCGACGCCACGGGCTTGGAGCTGCTCGCCCAGGACCTAGGCGACGCCGCGCTCGAGACCGTGTACTTCCGTGAGCGGGCGACGATCGCGATCGATCCGACTCGGGTTCGCTCTGTATTGCAGGCGCTGCGCGGCAAAGGGTATGCGTTCCTGGCGAGTGTCCACGGCGTCGACCACTACCCCGAGGAGCCGCGCCTGGGCGTCGTGTACGAGCTGCTCGACATGAGCAGGGTCGATCGGATCACGGTCAAGCTGCGCGTGGCTCTGGACGCGGCCGAGGTCGATTCGGTCACACCGGAATGGCCGACCGCCAACCATCAGGAGCGCGAGATCTACGACATGTTCGGCGTCGTCTTCCGCGGCCACCCCGACCTGCGCCGGATCTTGATGCCGGAGGACTACGAGGGCCACCCGCAGCGACGGGACTTCCCGGTCGGCGGCGAACCAGTGATCTTCACGCGCGATGAGGACAAATGGCTGGAGGCGCGCGAGTGAGCACGACCGAGGAGCTGCTGACGCTCAACTTCGGGCCGCATCACCCCGCCACTCACGGCGTGCTGCGCCTACTCGTGACGCTCCAGGGCGAGGTCGTGCGCGACATCAAACCGATCGTCGGCTACGTGCACACGGGCATCGAGAAGACCGCCGAGGACAAGGCCTACTGGAAGGTCATCCCGGTGGTCGAGCGGATGGACTATCTCTCCTACTACTTCAACGCGATGGCCTACTGCGGCGCCGTGGAGACGCTCGTCGAGGTCGATGTGCCAAAGCGCGCGCAGTACCTACGCGTGATCCACCTCGAGCTGAACCGCATCGCCTCGCACCTGATCTGGCTGGGCACGAGCGCCCTGGACCTCGGCGCCGTCTCGATATTCCTGTACTGCCTGCGCGAGCGCGAGACGATCCTCGACCTGTTCGAGATGTCCTCCGGCGCGCGCATGCACACGCGCTACTTCCAGGTGGGCGGCGTGGTCGAGGACATCCCAGTCGGCTTCGAGCAGGGCGTGCGCAAGTTCTTGCAGGTCATGCCTGCCCGCGCCGACGAGTACGGCGCAATCCTCAACTCCAACGAGATCGTGCTCCAGCGCCTTCGCGGCACCTGCCCACTCGACGCCGAGACGCTGCTCGGGCTCGGCGTCAGCGGCCCGTTGCTGCGCGCGGCGGGTAACCCGTGGGATCTGCGCAAGGCCGACCCGTACAGCTCCTACGAGGACTTCGACTTCAAGATCCCGGTGGGCACAGTCGGCGACAACTACGACCGCTTCGCGGTGCGCCTGGCCGAGATCTACGAGTCCGTGAAGATCATCGAGCAGGCGCTCGACGGACTCCCCGAGGGGCCGTACATAACAGAGGACCGCAAGGTTGCACTGCCTCCGCGCCACGAGCTGGCGACCTCGATGGAGGCGCTGATCCACCACTTCAAGCTCGTCACCGAGGGCTTCAGGGTTCCCCCCGGCGAGGTCTACTACCCGATCGAGTCCCCGCGCGGCGAGCTGGCCTGTTACGTGCGCTCGGATGGCAGCTCCAAGCCCGCGCGCGTGCACATGCGCGACCCGAGCTTCGTCAACCTCCAAGCGCTCGCGCCGATGGCCGAGGGCAGCTACATCGCCGACATGATCGCCGCGACCGCAATGCTCGATCCGATCCTCGGAGGCATCGACCGATGAGCCCCCGCGGCTGGGATGCACCCGCCGACCTGGAGAAGGACCCCGCGACGATCCCCGACCCGGACACGACCCCGGTGCCCGAGGATCTGCGCGCCCAGATCGAGTCACACATGGCCAACTACCCCGACCGCCGCTCGGCGGCGCTGCCAGCGCTCACCGCCGCGCAGCGCGTACACGGCTGGTGCTCGCCACAGGCGATCGAGCAGGTCGCGTGCGTGATGAGAGTGACGCCCGCCTATCTCGAGTCGGTGGCGAGCTTCTATGACATGCTCGAGACGGCCCCCGTCGGGCGCCACAGCGTGTATGTGTGCACGAACATCTCGTGCTCGCTGTGCGGGGCTGATGAGCTGCTCGACGCGATGCGCGAGGCCGCCGGTGAGGATCCAGAGATCAACGTGCGTGCATTCGAGTGCCTCGGCGCCTGCGACATCGCGCCGATGGCCTCGGTCGACGGGGTCTATGTGGGGCCGCTCACCGGCGCCGACATCCCGCAGTTGCTCGAGGACCTCAGGGCGGGGCGCCCGGTGCTCCCCGACAAGCAGCTCGCACGCCGGCTGGTGGCCGACCCCCGCGCGAACACGCGCGAGTTCCCGCCGCACCCGACGCTCGACGCGCCCCACCCAGCGACCAGCGAGCGCGGAGGCGAATGACGATGCCCGCGGCGCCGATGCTGCTGTTCACCGACATCGACGAGCCCGGACTCTGCACGCTCGAGGTGTACGAGCGCCGCGAGGGCTACCAGTCGCTGCGAGCAGCGCTCGCGATGACGCCCGAGGAGGTGCTCGCCCAGCTCGAATCCTCAGGCCTGCGCGGACGCGGCGGGGCCGGATTCGCGATGGGCAAGAAGGTCTCGTTCCTGCCCAAGGGCTCGATGGACAAGTACCTCGTGTGCAACGCCGACGAGTCCGAGCCCGGGACCTTCAAGGACCGCGAGCTGATGCAGAAGACGCCGCACACACTGATCGAGGGGATCGTGATCGCCTCCTACGCGGCCGGCGCTAACCGCTCGTTCATCTACATCCGCGGCGAGTACGAGTTGCAGGCCGACGCGCTCGACGCGGCGCTGGCCGAAGCGCGCGCGGCCGGCTACGTAGGCGAGGACATCCTCGGCTCGACGCACTCGCTTTCGCTGGTCGTGCACCGCGGCGCCGGCGCGTACATCTGCGGCGAGGAGACCGGTCTGCTCGACTCACTGGAAGGCAAGCGCGGCAACCCGCGCCTGAAGCCGCCGTTTCCCGCCAATCAGGGCCTCTACAAAGGACCGACGCTGATCAACAACGTCGAGACCCTCTCGACCGTGCCGGCGATCGTCCGCATGGGCGGCGAGCAGTACGCGCAGCTCGGCGTGGAGACCTCTACCGGGACCAAGCTGGTGTCGATCTCAGGCCACGTCCAGCGGCCGGGCAACTACGAGATCGAACTGGGCATCCCCTCACGCGAGATCGTCTACGGGCTGGCCGGCGGCCCTGCCGACGGACGAGAGGTCAAGTGCTGGTTCCCCGGCGGGTCCTCCTCGCCGGTGCTCACGGCCGAAGACCTCGACGTCCCCTACGACTTCAACTCGCTCGCCAAGGCCGGCTCGATGCTCGGCTCGGGCGCGATCATCGTCGTCAATGACTCCACGCCGATCCTCGACGTCGCGCTGAAGGTCGCCAAGTTCTACCGTCACGAGTCCTGCGGCAAGTGCACGCCCTGTCGCGAGGGCACCAACTGGACGGTGAAGATGCTCGAGCGGATCGAGAGCGGCGAGGCCACGCCGATGGACCTCGAGATCATGGCCTCCGTCCAGGAGCACATCATCGGCAACTGCCTATGCGTGCTCGGCGACGCGATGGCGATGCCGATCGGTTCGATGATCGCGAAGTTCCGCGAGGAGTTCGAAGCCCACATCGAGGCGACCCGCACGCGGCGCGGCCTCGGGGGCTCGGACACAGCGCTCGCCGCGCAGGGCGCGCTCGAGCACCCGCCCGGCACGCTGCTCGATGCCGATGGCAGCGGCGACCAGGCACCGGGCGCACACGACGACGCGCCCGGCACGCACCGGGGAGGCGCGTAGGCGATGCCACGCCCTGAGCAGCGGATCATCACCTTCACGATCGACGGCCGCGAGGTGCAGGCTCCGGAGAACACGATGCTGGTCGACGCCGCCAAGCACGGCGACGTCGAGATCCCCGTGTTCTGCTACGAGCCGAAGCTCGGCCAGCCGGTCGGCGCGTGCCGCATGTGCCTGGTCGAAGTCGAGGGCATCCCCAAGCTCCAGACCGGCTGCTCGACGCCGGTCAAGGACGGCATGGTCGTCAACACCCAGAGCGAGCGCGTCAAGACCGCCCAGCAGTCCGTCGTCGAGTTCCTGCTGATCAACCATCCGCTCGACTGCCCTGTCTGCGACAAGGGCGGCGAGTGCCCGCTTCAGGACATCACCTTCGGCTGGGGCTCGGGTATCTCGCGCTTCATCGAGCCCAAGCGCCACTTCGTCAAGCCGCTCGAGCTCTCGCCGCTGATCGCGATCGACCGCGAGCGCTGCATCCTCTGCTACCGCTGCGTGCGCTTCTCCCAGGAGATCTCCGAGGACTACCAGCTGGTGCTGCTGGAGCGCGGCGCGCACTCCTACGTCTCGACGTTCGACGGGCACCCCTACGTCGCCCCGTTCAGCGGCAACATCGTCGAGCTGTGTCCGGTCGGCGCGCTGACCTCGCGCCCCTATCGCTTCCGCGCGAGGCCGTGGGACATCGAGGGCTCCGGCTCGGTGTGCACGATGTGCCCGGCGCAGTGCAACGTCACGATCACCGTCCGTGACGAGCGCGCGCTGCGCGTGCTCGCGCGCGAGAACAGCGAGGTCGATGACGGCTGGCTGTGCGACAAGGGCCGCTTCGGTTACCAGTCCTTCCACGTGCCCGAGCGCATCACCGAGCCGCTCGTGCGCGACGGCGGACAGCTGCGCCCCGTCTCGTGGGAGCGCGCGCTCCAAGAGGCCGCCGTCGGCCTCGCGCGCGCAGGTGCAGACACAGGTGCGCTCCTCGGCGGTCAGAGCACGAGCGAGGAGGGCCTGCTGCTGTCGCGGCTACTGCGTGAGGGACTCGGGTCACCGCACTTGGACTGCCGCCGCGCGGGCACGCTGCCGCTGGAGCTCCACCGCGCGCTGGGCGCACCAAGCCTGCAGGCGCGCACCAGCGACCTCGAGTTCGCTCACGCCGTGCTGGCACTCGACGTAGAGCCCGTCAACGATGCGCCGATCCTCGACCTGCGCCTGCGCAAGGGCGTTCGTCGCCATGGCCTGAAGCTCGCCGTCGCCTCACCGCACACTAGCTCGCTCGACGAGCACGCCGCCCTGTCGGTGCGCTATCGCGAGGGTGGCGCAGCGGCCTTCGCGGCGGCGCTGCGGGCAGCGCTAGCCGGCGGTGACGGCGTCGAGGCTCTGGCCGCCCAGGCCGGCGCGGACGCCGACGCAGTGCGCGCGCTAGCGACACTGCTGAGCGGTCCCGAAGACAGCTCGAGCGCGACCGGCGACGCGGAGCCGGCGCGCGAGGTCGTAGTGCTGTGGGGCGAGCGGCTGACGGGCGGCCCCAACGGCGCGGACGCAGCCCGTTCGCTGCTCGGCATCGCCGATCGGCTCACGCTCGCAGACACCGACGGCGCCGGGCTGCTGGAAATCCCCGCCGCCGCCAACGGGCGGGGGCTGCGCGAGGCCGGGGCGCTGCCCAACGCCGGCCCCGGCATGTCCGAGCCACCGGCGCAACCGGGGCGCGACGCGCAGGGCATCGCACAGGCCCTGGCCGACGGCGAGCTGAGCGCGCTGTACCTGCTGCACACAGATCCGCTCGCAGACCTGCCCGACCGCGAGCTGTGGCAGCGAGCGCTGCAGCGGGCGAGCACGGTCATCGCGCACGCCGGCTTCCTCACCGAGACAATCCGCGAGCACGCCTCCGTCGTGTTCCCCGCCGAGGTCTACCCGGAGAAGGAGGGGACGATCGTCCACCCCGACGGGCGCCTACAGCGGCTGCGTCCGGCGATCGCGCGCGCGGGATCTGTGCGCGCGGAGTGGCAGGTGATCTGCGAGCTGGCGTTGCGGGTCGGGCTGGACCTGGACGTGCTCACCGGCTCGATGGCCTCCCAGCGCCTGTTCGACGCGGTGCCCTTCTACGCCGGGATCACGCTCGATGAGATCGGCGGCACCGGCGTGCGCTGGCAGGAGCGCGAGGCCGCCGACGCGTACCCGAGCACGGAGCTCGACACGAGCCAGACGGCGAGCGCCTCGACGCTCACCGAACCGGGTGAGGATGCCGCCGAGCGCTCGGGCTACCGCTCGGTGTGGGACGCACCCGAGGTGCGGTTCTCGCCAGCGCTCGAGTTCCTTTACCCGCACCCGCACGACGCCGATCCTCACGACGGCGAGCGCGAGCGGGCGGGCATGGACGCGGTGGGGAGCTGAGCGTGCTGGCAGTCGTGGGCTTCTATGAAGAATGGTGGGTGCAGGTGCTCAAGGCGATCGTGATCTTCGCCTTGGCGCTGCAGCTGGTCCCGGTCGTGCTGCTCGCCGAGCGCAAGCTGCTCGGGCGCTTCCAGAGCCGTTACGGCCCCAACCGCGTTGGCCCGTACGGCGCCCTGCAGCCACTCGCGGACATCCTCAAGCTGTTGACCAAGGAGCAGTTCCGCCCGAACACATCGGTGGGCTTCCTGTTCGCGCTCGCCCCGCTGATCTCGATCCTCACGGCCGTCGCCGCGTTCGCGATCATCCCCTTCGGCGACGTCCAGGACATCTTCGGGACAAAGGTCGGCCTGTACGGGATCGACGTGTCGATCGGGCCGCTGTACGTGCTGGCGCTCGGCGGGATCGCCTTTTACGGGATCATGCTCGGCGGCTGGTCCTCAGGCTCGAAGTACTCGTTCCTGGGGGCGATGCGCGGCGCCGCGCAGCTGATCTCCTACGAGGTCTCCCAGGGACTCGCGCTGGTCGGCGTGATCATCACCGCCCAGACCCTGTCGCTGACTGGGATCGTGACCGCCCAGAAAGGCATGTGGTACGTCGTGCCACAGTTTCTCGGCTTCCTGATCTTTCTCGTCGCGGGCTTCGCCGAGACCAACCGCGCACCGTTCGACCTGACCGAGGCCGACGCCGAGCTGGTCGGCGGCTACAACACGGAGTTCGGCGGCGGTCGCTTCGCCTCCTACTACTTCGCCGAGTACCTCAACGTGCTCGTCGTCGCGGGGATCGTCACGACCGTGTTCCTCGGCGGCTGGCTGCTGCCGTTCGGCATCCACCCGCCCGGCTGGGTCGATCCGTTCGTCGTGCTGTTCAAGATGGGGCTCGTCACGTTTCTGTTCATCTGGGTACGCGCAACGCTGCCGCGCCTGCGTTACGACCAGCTGATGAGCTTCGGCTGGAAGGTGCTGCTGCCGCTGGCCACCCTCAACGCACTCGTCACAGCGATTCTCGTCGTCGCCACGCACTGAAAATGTCATCCCAGACCCCACCACAGCCCGCCGCGTCCGCCCCCACGCCGCAGTCGCCCGTGGCCGTCACCGGCTGGAGCCCCGGCGCGGACGTGATCGAGGTCCAGCGCACGCCCGCGCCCGGACCTGCGCGCAGCGCCTGGCGTACGTTCCGCGAGACCGTCCGCGGCCTGATGACGACATTCGGGCGCTTCCGGGAGACGCCCGTAACCGTCCAGTACCCAGAGGAGAAGACTCCCGTCTACCCGCGCTTTCGGGGCCGCCATAAGCTGCACCGCTTCGAGGATGACGACCCCACCCACCCCAACCTGGAGAAGTGCGTCGGCTGCTCGCTGTGCGCAGCCGCCTGCCCATCTGACTGCATCCGCGTGGTCGCCGCCGAGAACACGCCCGAGCACCGTGTCTCGGCGGGCGAGCGGTACGCGGCCGTGTACGAGATCAACCTCTCGCGCTGCATCTTCTGCGGCTACTGCGAGCTTGCGTGCCCGTTCGATGCGATCACGATGGGCCACGACTACGAGCTGTCCGACTACGACCGCACCGACCTGATCTTCACCAAGGAGATGCTGCTGGCCGAACCGCTGGAACGTACCCCGTTGAGGAACGAGGACGCATGAGCGCGGTCATGTTCTTCATCGCCGCCACCGGCGTGATCGCGGGCGCGATCGGCGTGGTGTCGCTGCGCAACCCCTTCTACAACGTGCTCGCGCTGGTCGTGCATCTCGTCTCGCTGGCCGTGCTGTTCCTGCTGCTGCGCGCCGAATTCGTGGCGGCGGTGCAGGTCGTGGTGTATGCCGGCGCGGTGATGGTCCTGTACGTGTTCGTCGTCGCCTACGTCGGCGACGGTGCCGACCGATCGGAGATCGGCCAGCTCGGCGAGCGTCTGCGCGGCCCCGATGGGCAGGGGCCGGCTGGAGCCAGTCTGCGCCTCGGCGGCGCGATCCTCGCCGGCGCGCTGCTGATCGAGCTGCTGATCGCGCTGCTCGGCACCGGCCTGAAGGCGATCGAAGGCTTCGGCGCCGGCTACGCGCCCGGGCCGCATGCCTACGGCACGCCCGCGTACATCGGCAACCTGCTGCTCACACGATTTTTGCTGGCGTTCGAGGTGTCCTCGTTCCTGCTGCTGATCGCAGCCGTCGGCGGTGTCGTACTGGCGCGCCGGCGCGCCGGCCTGGACGAGCAGGACGACCGTGACGCGCTCACCCCGCTCGACCTGCTTCGCCCGCGTGGGACGGGAACCACCGCCGAGGGCGTGGGCATGATTGCCGTCCCCGGCGACCGTCTGCCGGCGAGCGCCGAGGAGACAGTTGCGAAGTCTCCGGTAGGTGCGGGTACGGAGGGCGCGCGATGAGCATCGCCTGGTACCTGGCCGTCTCGGCGATCGTGTTTGCGATCGGCGCGTTCGGCGTGATGTCCCGCCGCAACCCGCTCGTCGTGCTGCTCTGCCTGGAGCTGATGCTCAACGGCGCCAATCTCTCGCTGATCGCGTTCGCGCGCATGTGGGGCAACGGCGACGGGCAGATCCTGGCGTTGGTCGTAATGACCGTGGCCGCCTGCGAGGTATGCATCGGGCTCGGCATGATCGTGGCGCTCCACCGCCGCAGGCTGCCGATCGACGTCGACGAGCTGCGCGAGCTGCAGGGCTGATGAGCACGACCACCTACGGCTGGCTGGTGCTGGCATTCCCGCTCGCAGGCACGCTGACGATCGCGTTCGGCTTCCGCGCGCTGGGCGAACGCGCGGTCGCGTGGATCGGCACCGGCGCGATTGCGCTGTCGTTCCTGGCTGCACTGGCCGCGCTGATCTCGTTGGAGAGTCATTCGGCTTCGCACCGCGAGCTGACCTCGACGCTGTGGAACTACGCCTCGACGGTCGGCGTCGACGCGCAGATCTCGATCCTCGTGGACCCGCTGTCGGTGTTCATGATCCTGATCGTCACCGGCATCTCGGCGCTGATCCACCTGTACTCGATCTCCTACATGGCCCGAGATCGGGGCTTCACGCGCTTCTTCGCCTACCTCAACTTCTTCGTGTTCTCGATGCTGCTGCTGGTGCTGGCCGGCAACTTCCTGCTGCTGATCGTCGGCTGGGCGTTCGTCGGCGCGGCCTCCTACCTGCTGATCTCCTTCTGGTATCGGCGCAGCACAGCCACGGCTGCCGGCATCAAGGCGTTCGTGATCAACGTCGTCGGCGACGTCGGCTTGGTGCTGGGCACCTACTTCATCTTCAAGCACACCGGCACGCTCGACTTCCTGAAGACCTTCCACGATGCCGAAGCGGGAGCATTCGGGTCTGGCAGCGTCGGCGACGGCGACCTGATCGCAGGCTGCCTGCTGCTGCTCGTGGGCGCGTTCGCCAAGTCCGCGCAGATCCCGCTGCACACGTGGCTGCCCGACGCGATGGAGGGACCGACGCCGGTCAGCGCGTTGATCCACGCCGCCACGATGGTCACCGCCGGCGTGTACCTGATCGCGCGTATGCACACGCTGTTTGAACTCGCGCCCGCGGCGCAGGACGTCGGCGCGGTGATCGGTGCGGTGACGCTGCTGATCGCCGGCACGATCGCGCTCGTGCAGACCGACATCAAGCGCGTGATCGCCTATTCGACAATGTCGCAGATCGGCTACATGATCATGGGCGTGTCCGTCGGCGCTTACGCCGCCGGCATGTTCCACCTGATGACGCACGCGTTCTTCAAGGCGCTGCTGTTCATGGGCGCCGGCTCGATCATCGGCGCGATGGCCGGCGAGCAGTCGCTGGAGAAGATGGGCGGCTTTCGCAAGGCGATGCCGTTCACGTTCGCCTGCTTTCTGATCGGCGGGCTGGCGCTGTCGGGCATCCCGCCGTTCTCGGGCTTCTTCTCCAAGGACGAGATCCTGCTCGTCACCGGCGAGCTGGGCGGCTGGCACTGGGCGCTGTACGTGGCCGGCTACGTGGGCGCGTTCATGACCGCCGTCTACACGTTCCGCATGATCTTCCGCGCCTTCTACGGCGAGCCCGTACCGGAGGCGCGAGAGCTGGAAGGCGGACATCTGCACCACGCAGAGGTCGCTCGCAACCCGGCCAACGGCGAGGAGGAGGACACCTACGTGGGTTTCCCCGGGCCGACGCACACGATCGCCGAGCGCTCGCCGGGAATGCGCGTGGCGATGACGCTGCTGGCGATCGGTGCGGTCGGCGCCGGGCTCGTGCAGATCCCCAACGTGGACTTCGTGATCGACGATTTCCTGCGCCCGACGTTCGCGACCTCCGCGCTGTATGAACCGCGCACACGCGACGGGCTGCTGTGGTTCGGCCTGGCGCTCGGCACAGCGCTCGGCCTGGCCGGGATCGCCCTCGCCTATCGCATCTGGGTAGCGCGTCCGGGAACCGCCGCGGCGATCCGCGCTCGGGCGGGCGCGCTGTACACGCTGCTGATCAACAAGTGGTACTTCGACGAGCTGATCGACGTGCTGGTGGTCAAACCGGCGGCCGGCGCGGGGCGCTTCGCGCGCTACACCTTCGAGCGCCGCTTCGTGGACGAGACGCTCGTCGGCGGCACGACCGGGATCGTGCGCGCGGGCTCGGCGGCCGTGCGCGCCGCCCAGAGCGGCTTCGTTCGCTACTACGCCGCGCTGCTCGTGCTCGGCGTCGCCGTCGTCGGCTTCTACTTCCTGCTGCAGACCTGACCTGGACCTGACCGAACCGATGCCACCACTCTCGATCATGCTCTGGCTGCCCGCCGCGTGCGGCCTGCTCGGCGCAGTTCTCGCCGCGCTGCTCGCACGATCCGCAGAGGACTCCCCACGCGGATCGTGGACAGTGCCCGGCGCGATCGCGCTGCTCGGCGCGTTGGCGGCCCTGGGCCTGTCGATCGCCTACATCGTCGACTTCCACACAGGCGCCGGCCTGCAACACGTGACCGACGTGGTGTGGATCTCAACGCTGGGGATCCACTACAAGCTCGCGATCACCGGCCTGAACGTGTTCCTGATCGGGCTTACCACGCTGCTGTTCGCCGCCGCCGTGCTCGCGACCAACGTTCGCTCCGGTTCACCCGCGCCCGAGCGACCCGGGCTCTTCTACTTCAACTTGATGCTCGCCGAGTCGGCCGTGATCGGCGCCTTCCTCGCTCAGGACCTGGCGCTGTTCGTGGCGTTCTTCGATCTGATGCTGATCCCCTTCTACTTCCTGATCGGGATCGACTGGAACCCCACCCACCCGCGACCGGACAGGGTCAAAGCAACGATCAAGCTGGTGATCTACACGCTCGTGGGGTCGCTGCTGATGCTCGCGGGCGCCGTGGCCACCGGCGTGCTGGCATCACAGCAGGGCGGCGGGCACATCACGTTCGTGCTGTCCTCGCTGCAGGCGCTTCCGCTCAGCGGCGCCACCCAAGACTGGATCTTCGTGTGCTTCGCCGCCGCGTTCCTGGTCAAGATGCCGGCGTTCCCGCTGCACGGCTGGATGCCCGACGGCTACCGCGCGATGCCGATCGAGGTCCTGATGGTGTTCTCGGGCGTGCTCTCGAAGGTCGGCGCGTACGGCTTCCTGGCGATCGTGCTGCCGCTGTTCCCACACGCAGCCGAGCACTTCCAGACGCTGCTGCTGCTGATCGCGCTGGCGTCGATCCTGTACGGGTCGCTGCAGGCCTTCAGCCAGACCGACGCGCGCCTGATCGCCGGGTACTCATCGGTGGCCCAACTCGGCTTCATCACGCTGGGCATCTTCGCGCTGAACGCGCAGGGCGCGCAGGGGGCGCTGCTACAGATGGTCAACCACGGGCTGGTGGTGGCGCCGATCCTGTTCATCGTCGGCCTGCTCGCCCAGCGCGCGGGCGGCTCGGAGGACATCCGCGAGATGGGCGGCATCGCCTTCCGCGCGCCGGTACTGGCGACGCTGTTCTTGATCGTGTCGCTTGCCACGCTGGCGATGCCCGGCTCGTCGAACTTCGTCGGCGAGTTCCTGATCCTGCTCGGCGTGTTCAACGCCAAGCTGGTGATCGCGATCATCGCCTTCAGCGGCGTGGTGATGGCCAGCGTGTACGCGCTGCGCCTGTTCATCCGCGCGATGCACAACCGCGTCGGCGCGCACGCGCAGCCGCGCGAGATCTCACTCCGCGACAGCGCGGTACTGGTGCCGCTGGTGGCCGTGATCGTGCTGCTGGCGCTATATCCACAGCTGGCACTGCACCGCAGCGAAGACTCGGTCAAGGCCGCGGTGGCAAGCGTGCAGACTGGCAAGCTCTCTGCACGGGTGACGCCATGATCGCCGTGCTCGCGACAGCGCATCTGAAGGGTCCGCACATCGACTTCGCGGCGCTCTCCCCGCTGATTGCGCTGCTGGGCGGCGCGGTGCTGGTGCTGCTGATCGGCCTGAGCGGCTCGCGATGGGTGCGCGCGCAGGTGGTACCGGCGGTCAGCCTTGCGGCGCTCGCCGCCGCGCTGGGGCTGAGCATCTGGCAGTGGAACGCGGATCAGTCGATCGTTTCAGGGGCGCTGCGCGTCGACGATCTGGCGCTGTCGCTGAATCTGATCCTGATCGCCGGCGCCGCCTGCACGGTGTTGCTGGCGTGGCGTTCGCTGGCGGCACGCGAAGCCGCTCATGGCGAGTTTCACGCGCTGCTGCTGACGTCGGTCGCGGGCATGGCGCTGCTGGCCAGCGCGCAGAACACGGTCGCGCTGTTCGTCGGCCTGGAGCTGCTGTCGATCCCGCTGTACGTGCTGTGCGCGACCGGCCAATCGAAGATCGGCCAGCAAAGCGAGCACTCGCTGGAGTCCGGCCTGAAGTACCTGATCATTGGCTCGGTGGGATCAGCGACGCTGCTGTACGGGCTCGCGCTGATCTACGGGGCGACCGGCTCGACCGACTTCGACGCGATCGCCAAGGCGTTGTCGAGCGCCAGCCTGGCGACCGATCCGCTGACGCTGACCGGCGTGGCCCTGTGCGTGGTGGGGCTGTGCTTCAAGGCGTCAGTGGCACCGTTTCACCAGTGGACGCCCGATGTCTATGAGGGCGCACCGACACCTGTGACGGCGTTCATGGCGGTCACCACCAAGGTCGCCGCGCTGGGTGTGTTCCTGCGCCTGTTCGACGTTGCGCTGATCAGCACGCACGCCAGTTGGGGGCCCGCGTTGGCGGCGCTGGCGACGATCACGATCGTGGTCGGCAACGTGGGCGCGCTCGGGCAGTCCTCGCTCAAGCGAATGCTCGCCTACTCTTCAGTGGCGCAGGCCGGCTACATGCTGGTCGGCGTCGTCGTGGCCACGCAACTGGGCGTCGAGGCGACCGTGTTCTACCTGGCGGTGTACATGATGATGAACATGGCCGCGTTCGCTGTGATCGTCGCGCGCGAACGCGAGACGGGGCTCGGCGACTCGGTCGGTGCGTTGACCGGGCTGGGACATGAGCACCCGTGGCTGGCGTTGCCGATGACCGTGTCGATGCTCGGCCTCGCGGGCATCCCCGCGACAGCCGGGTTTATCGGCAAGTTCTACTTGATCGACGCGGCTGTCTCCGGCGAATACGCGTGGCTGGGCGTGGTAGTGGTGATCGGCTCGATGATCTCGCTGGGCTACTACTTGCCGGTGATCGCGACGATGTGGATGCGCGAGTCGCCATTCGCCGAAGGCCGAGCTAGGCCCTCCCCATCGATGCCCGACGGCGGCGGGCGCCCGGCGCTCGCGGGCGGGTCCCAAGAGCTGGACGTGGAGTCCCCGGAGACGACGCGGGGCATCCAGCCAGAGGTCACGTTCGTGGCGATCCTGGCGGGCGCGGCGACGATCTTCTTCGGAATCATCCCCCAGCCGCTATTCGACCTCGTGCAGCACACCGGCAGCGCCCTCGGCGGGCTGTTCTGAGGTCCGACCCACGCCGGGCCTGGCGCCAGGCACCGACGAGGGTTACAGCGCTTCCTGCGCGGCCGCCTCGGCCTGCTGCAGCTGGCGCTCGACCAGATCCAGTCCCGCCTCCCAGAAGCCCGGATCGGTGAGGTCCACGCCGACGATCGCTCCCAGCTCCTCGGGGCTGCGCGAACCCCCGGCGGCGAGCATCTCCAGGTAGCGCGGCACCAGCTCGTCGCCGACCTGCTCGTAGCGCTCGTACACCGACAGCGCCAGCAGCTGGCCGTAGGCGTATGCGTACACGTAGCCGGGGCTGCCGATGAAGTGCGGGATGTAGGACCACCAGGTGCGATAGCCGTCGGTGATCTCGACCGAGTCACCGAGCAGCTCGCTCTGGCTCTGCGCCCACAGCTCGCCGAAGCGCTCGACCGACAGCTCGCCCTGCTCTCGCCGGGCCGTGTGCACCAGCTCCTCGAAGCGGTTCATCGCGACCTGGCGGAAGACCGTGGCGATCGTGTCCTCGAGGTTCTCAGCCAGCAGCGCCAGGCGCGAGGCGGGCGTGGAGTCCTCCTCCAGCAGCCGCCCGAACACGATCGTCTCGCCGAACACCGACGCCGTCTCGGCGAGCGTCAGCGGCGTCTGCTGGTGAAAGACGCCCTGGCGCGCGGCCAGCGCGAAGTGCACGCCGTGGCCGAGCTCGTGTGCGAGCGTCAGCACGTCGCGTCGGCGCGAGGTGTAGTTGAGCAGCACGTACGGGAACACAGAGGGCGCGGCGGCCGCGCAGAACGCGCCGCCGCGCTTGGCCGGGCGTACGGGCGCGTCGATGTGGCGCTCGTCGAAGAAGCGCGCGACCAGATCACCCAACTCCGGTGAGAACGAGGAGTAGCAGTCCAGCACGATCTCGCGCGCGTGCGCGAAGCCGAACGTGACCTCGTCGCTGGTCACCGCCGCCATACGGTCGTAGTCAGCCAGACGCTCGACGCCGAGCAGCTTCGCCTTCAGCCGATACCAGCGGCGGGCGATCTCATAGCGCCCACGCACGGCCTCGATCAGCGCCGCCACAGACTCGTCGCTGGCCTCGTTGGCGAGGTTGCGCGCGGCCAGCCAGTGCGGGTAGCGGCGCAGGCGGTCGTCGGTGGCCTTGTCGGCGAGCAGCGTGTTGAACAGGATACGCGCGCGTGCGTAGGCCAGGAGCGAGCGCGGCGGTGACCGCCTCGGCGGCGGTGCGGCGCAGGTCGCGATCGGCCAGGGCGAGGCGGCTGAGAGCCACGTCCAGGGCGACCGTCTCAGTGGCCTCGCCGCCGCCGTCGGGCGTCTCGCCTGCGCCCGGCAGGGGGACCTCGATCGCCGACGTCAGCTCCTCGAACAGGCGCGTCCACGCGCCCGCGCCGGTCAGTGACTTCTCGGCGAGGATCTTCTCCTCGGGCTCGGACAGCAGGTGCTCGCGGTAGCGGCGTACGTTGCGCAGATGGTGTCGGCAGAAGTCCAGCGCGTCGTCGGCGAGCAGCTCCTCGCGCGCGCTCCTCGGGCAGCGCCGCCCACTCCAGCTCGAAGAACAGCAGCGTCGTCTGGATCGCCGTCTCCTGCTCCTGCACGTGCTGCAGCAGCGCCCCGTTGGCGGGCTCGGCGGTGTCGGTGGAGAAGCGCAGCGCCGCGTAGTAGCCGCGCGCGCCCGACTAGCTCGTGGATCGCCGCAAGCTCGCTCATCGCCTCCGCCAGGCCCGCGCCGTCGAGATCGACGAGCTTGCCCGCGTAGCGCTCGGCGAACGCTGTGGGCACGTGCGAGCGCTACGCTCAGCCGCCGCTTTACGCCGTCGCTGCCCTCGCCGTCGACGAGCGGCTCGAGATCCCAAGCGACGGCCTCGAGGTCGGGGTCAGAGGGCTGGGAGGCGGTTGACACGGCCATCGCACGCGCAGCTTAGCTGCCGTGCGACGAGCGCCCGGCCGCTACTCGCTGGAGAGCGCGCCGAGCACCTGCAGACGCGCGGCGCGCCGAGCCGGCAGCTGTGCCGCCAGCAATCCCGCCAGCGCCGCCACGACCAGCAGTATCAGCAGCGTGCCTATGGGGAACGACTGCACGTAGCCCGACCCCGACAGGGCGAGAGTGGTCACGAGGATCGCGCCGACGACCCCGATCACCAGCCCGAACACACCGCCGATCAGGGCCGTGATCACCGACTCGTAGCGGATCATCTGGCGTATCTGCCGCCGCGAGGTGCCGATCGCGCGCAGCATCCCCAGCTCGCGCGTGCGCTCGTAGATCGACAGGATCAGCGTGTTGACGATCCCGAACAGCGACACGATCACCGACAGCGCAAGCAGCACGTAGATCAGCGCCAGCAGCGTGTTGATCTGGTTGGACTGGTCCTGCTTGAACTGCGCGGCCGTGCGTGAGCGAGCCTGCGGAAACGCGCTCGCGAGCAACCTGTCGACGGCCGGTTGAACCTGCGCGTTGCTGACTCCGGGCGCGTAGGAGACGAACGCCAACGCATCTTCGCGCTGACCGAATGCGGTGCGAGCCAACGTGAGGGTGATCGTCAGGTCACCGAGCAGGCGCGCGTTGTCGGCGGCGATCCCGCGGACGCCGAGCGTGACGTAGCGGTCGGTGGGAGTCAGCAGCGTCACCGTGTTGCCGACGTGCAGGTGATGGGAGCTTGCGAAACCCTTAGTCAGCACCACGCCGCTCGTGCCCAGATCCAGCAGCGTGGCGTTTGAGCCGTGCTTCCATTCAAGCCGGTAGGCACGCTCAAACGAGCTCGGGTCGACGGCCGTGATCATGTCGTTGTTGGAGCTTCCGCGCAGGCGCCCGGTGGTGAACGCGATCGGCGTCACGCTGGCCACACCCGGCACACGCCGCACTGCCGGCGCGACCAGCGCGGGTATGCCCTGTTCGCCCGCCGCCTGCTGGTTCTCGACGATCAGATCGCCCGCGAACGAGCGGCTGACGGCGCTGTCGATCGTGGCCTTGGTGCCGTCCGCGAGGACCGCCACGAACGTCACCAGCGCGAGCCCCACGGTCAACGCGGCCGCCGTGATCAGCGTGCGGCCGGGCTGGCGGATCGAGTTCTCGCGGGCCAGCTGGCCGGTTATGCCCCGCCAGCTCACCAGCACGCCGATCGCGCGCGCCAGCGCGGGAACGATGCGGTAGTGGCGCGCCGGGCGCTCGCCGCCCCGGCGCAGGCGCACCCAAAGTCGCAACGCTCGCGCCACCCAGACGATCGCGAGCACGACCAGCACGACGTGTCCGCCGAGCGCCGCGAGCACCACGACCGCGACCAGACCGAGCACGAAACGGACGATCAGCGTCCGACGCGTGGGCAGCGGGCGGGGCGGTATCTCCACGCCCTCGCGCATCGCAGCCACCGGCGGCACGCGCGTGGCCCGCAGTGCCGGAGCGAGCCCGGCGAGCACGGTCACGATCGTGCCGACGAGCAGCGAGACGACAATCGTGCGCGTCTCCAACACCGTGCCACTGTCGGGCAGGTCGGCACCGAAGGCCTTGAACAGCTGGTCGAGCGCGGGAGCGAGCGCAATCCCACCGAGCAGGCCGAGCGCGGAGCCCGCGACCCCGAGCAGTAGGCCTTCCTCGACGACCGAGCGCATCACCTGGCTACGCGAGGCGCCGAGCGTGCGCAGCAGGCCGAACTCGCGCATGCGTTGCGCGACGGTGATCGAGAACGTGTTGAAGATGATGAACGCGCCGACCAGCAGCGAGACGTAAGCGAACACGAGCAGGAAAGTGCGCAGGAAGCTGAGGTTGTCTTCGAGGTTGGATGTGTCGTGAGCTGCCTGCTCGACGCCCGTGCGCACCTCCACTGTTCGGGGCAGCAGCGCGCGTATGCGATCGCGCAGCGTGGCGGCGGCGACGCCGGGTACCGCGGCGACGTCGATCTGGTCATAGCGGCCGGGCTCACCCACGACGCGTTGAGCCTCGGCGGGGATCAGTAGCGCGGCGCCAGCGCCGCCGAAGGACTGGCCGCCGCCGAAGCGCAGGATGCCGGTAATCGTGTAGCGGCGCGCGACCGCGCTCCCCGCGACGATCATCTGCTGGCCGATCCGCAAGTGCGCGCGTTCGGCCGTGGCCTGGTCGATCGCAACCTCGCTCGCGCTAATCGGGGAGCGTCCCTGGACGGGCTTGAACGACTCGAAGCGAGCGGGCAGCTCCGAGGCTACGAATGCCGGTGCGGCGCCCGTGGTCAGGCGCTTTCGATTCGTGTCGAGGAACGCCGCCGGGCTGAAGATCCCGCCCGCCGCCTGGGCCACACCGGGGGTGGCACGCACCTGCGCGAGCATCGCGTCGGTGATCGGCGAGGTCTGCGAGCGCGTTTCGCTGCCGAGCTTTTCGGTCGGCGAGACGACCACGTCGTTGCCGCTGTTGGCGCTCTTGAAGATGCCCGCAAACGACTGATTGATGGTGTCGGTGAGCACGTACGTGCCCGCCATCAGCGCGACGCCGAGCGCGATCGCGATCCCCGTAAGGGCGACACGCAGCTTGCGCTGCGCAAAGCCGCGGAGCACGAGCGCGAGCATCAGTCGACAGCCTTCATCAGGTCGAGCGCCTGCTCGGCCGTCCCCGCCTCCCCGTCGTGAACGATGCGCCCGTCGGCCAGCAGCAGCAGGCGGTCGGCGAACGACGCCGCGTGCGCGTCGTGCGTGACCATCACCACCGTCTGGGAGAAGTCGTCGACCGCCTGGCGCAGCAGCGCCAGAACGTCGCCCGAGGATTTGGAGTCGAGGTTGCCCGACGGCTCGTCGGCGAACACGACATCCGGTTTCGACACAAGCGCGCGCGCGACCGCCACCCGCTGCTGCTGACCGCCCGACAGCTCGGCCGGACGGTGCGTAAGGCGATCGCGGATACCGACTGTGTCGACGAGCATGTCGAACCACTCGCGATCGGGCTTGCGTCCGGCGATCGACAGCGGCAAAAGGATGTTCTCTTCGGCGTTCAACACGGGCAGCAGGTTGAAGGTCTGGAAGATGAAGCCGATGCGGTCGCGACGCAGCTGTGTGAGCGCACGGTCATCGAGCGTCGTCAGCTCCACCGCGGCGACGCTGACGGTCCCGGAGGTCGGGCGGTCCAGGCCCGCGAGCAGGTGCATCAGCGTCGACTTGCCCGAGCCAGACGGGCCCATGATCGCGGCGAAGCGAGCGGCCGGGAAGTCGACGCTCACGCCTGCCAAAGCATTTACGGCCGCTTCGCCCTCGCCATAGCGGCGGGTCAGATCTCGGGCGGTGACGATGTCGCTGTCCTCGCGGGAGGTGTCCTGGAAGCTCACTCATGTCGAGGCTAGCGGGTCAGCCGGAGGCGCCCGGCCCGGGCTGTAGCATCGCCCGCCCATGCACGAGACCACTCCTCAGGTCTTCCTTATCGCCCGCCCGTCGATCGACGTGGAGGGCATGCGCGGCTACCTGCGCGACGTCGGCGGCGAGTCCTGGCTCGAGCGGCGCCTGGATGAGTCCGAGTCAGCCCCCAACGGCGGCGAGCTGATCGTCGAGTTCGGCGGGCGAGCCTGCTACCGAAGCTGGGAGCCGGGCCTGAACCCGAACGTGACGAAGGTGCGCACCGACCAGCGCGAGTACTTCGCCAACATCCTGCGCTCGGCGCACGGCAGCGTACTCGAGCACGCTAGCTATTCGTTCGCGCTGCGCAACGTGAGCAGAGTGTTCTGCTACGACGCCGAGACAGAGGTGCTGACCTCAGAGGGATGGAAGCAATGGCCGGACGTTGACGGCTCCGAGACCTTCGCGACCGTCAATCCCGCCGACGGATGCTTGGAATACCAGCGTGCGACTGAGCATTTCGTCGGCGACTACGACGGCCCGATGTACCGGGTTCGCTCTGAGCAGGTTGACCTACTCGTAACTCCCAATCACCGCATGTGGGTCAAGGCGCACGATACGCAGGCCAACAAGCGGGGCGAAGAGCCCTATCGGATACGCCACGCACATGAACTGATGGGCAGGCGGGTCGCCTATCTCAAGACGGCGATCTGGCGAGGTCAGGAATCCGGTGACGTGGAGATCCCTGGCACGAAGAGGATGTGGCACGTACACGACAGCCATACGCCAGTCACCCGACACTACGTTGGCAGGAGCTTTCCCCTCGAAGAGTTCGCCCGGTTTCTGGGCCACTGGCTAGCCGAGGGGAGTCTCAATGGCCACCAGATCTGCCTAGCGCAGAACAGAGGGCCTCAGCTCGAGGCGATGGCCGAGAACATACGCGCGATCGGGCTGAAGCCTTACGTCGTTTCGACCGGGCATGGAGCTGTCAGGACTCAGCACGTCGCACTGCGGGACTCACTCGCCGACTGCGGCGGTGCGGCGCATACGAAGCGCATCCCTCGATACGTACACGATTGGGGTCCTTCGATCTTGCGAGTATTTCTCGAAGCGTATGTCGACGGCGATGGAAGCAGACGCACTGATGGCAACCACTCGGTCATCTACACAAGCTCCAGAGGCATGGCCGACGATCTACAGGTTCTCGCCATCAAGGCGGGGTGGTCGGCCAATATCCGCGTAGACGACCGTACAGGTCTAGAGCGGGTGATGCCAACGGGTCAGCGGTTCAGAAACGCTCGACCCTGCTACGTGGTTTCACTGGTTAAGACACGGACCACCCCTCTCGTCAACCATAACGGCGCCGAAAACGACTCGTGGCAGCCTTATAAGGGCAGGGTGTACTGCGTGAAGGTGCCAAACGGGCTCCTCTTCGTGCGTCGCAACGGCAAACCAGTCGTATCGGGTAACACTCATGAGCTAGTTCGCCATCGCGCCGGCTCGGCGTTCAGCCAGGAGAGCTTGCGCTACGTGCGCCTGACCGACATCGGCTTCCGCGTGCCGCCGGCGCTCGAGCCGGTGCGCCAGCAGGTGCTGTCGATCGTCGAGCAGCTAGAGGAGTTCCAGGTCAGCGCGGCGAGTGAGCTGGGGATCGACGGCGAGGGCATCCCCTTTCACGTCAAGAAGGAGATCACCTCGGCGCTGCGACGCCTCGCTCCGATCGGGCTGAGCACCGACATCGTGTGGACAGCCAACGTGCGCACACTGCGCCACGTGATCGAGATGCGCACCGCGGATGGCGCCGAGGAGGAGCTGCGCCTGGTGTTCGACACGATCGCTCGGACGATGCAGGCCGAGGCGCCCGGCCTCTTTCAGGACTTCGAGCGCCAGGATGACGGCTCGTGGGTTCCTGAGCACCGCAAGGTTTGAGCAGCGGGTTCGGCCCGCCAGCCGGAGCAGCCCCGGCACGCGGCAGCCAGCCTACCCTTCCTCCGCCTGCATCTCCTCAACGCGCTCCTGCAGCTCGGCCATCACGGCGGGATCGCGCAGCGTCGTGACGTCCCCGAGCGCGCGGCCCTCGGCGATATCGCGCAGCAGGCGGCGCATGATCTTGCCCGAGCGGGTCTTGGGCAGGTCGTCGGTCCAGATGATGCGCTTGGGACGCGCGAACTTGCCGATCCGCTCGGCGACGGTCTCGCGCACGCCCGCCACCGTCTGATCGTCGCCCTGCAGATCGCCCTGGAGCGTGACGAACGCGACGATCGCCTGCCCGGTGTCCTCGTCGTGCTGGCCGATCACGGCCGCCTCGGCGACGTCAGGGTGCGCGACGATCGCCGACTCGACCTCGGCGGTCGACAGGCGGTGCCCGGACACGTTGACGACGTCGTCGATCCGCCCGATCACCCAGAAGTAGCCGTCGCGGTCGCGCCGGGCGGCGTCGCCGACGAGGTAGGTCTCGCTTGCCAAAGCGCGTGAAGTACGTCTCGAGGAAGCGCTCGGGCTCCTTGTAGAGCGTGCGCAGCATCGACGGCCACGGGCGCGTGAGCACCAGCAGACCCTGGCCCTCCTGCACCGGCTCGCCGTCTGACTCCGTCGAGGACCTCGGCGAACACGCCTGGAAACGGCTGCGTGGCCGACCCCGGCTTGGTTGCGGTGATGCCCGGCAGCGGCGTGATCATGATCGCGCCCGTCTCGGTCTGCCACCACGTGTCCACGATCGGACAGCGTTCGCCGCCGATCACCTTGTGGTACCACAGCCACGCCTTGGGGTTGATCGGCTCGCCCACCGAGCCGAGCAGCCGCAGCGAGGAGAGGTCGTGGCCGTTGGGCCACTGCGCGCCCCACTTGATGCACGCGCGGATCGCGGTTGGCGCGCAGTACAGGATGCTGACCCGTAGCGCTCGACAATCTCCCACCAGATGCCCCTGGCTGGGATAGTCGGGCGCGCCCTCCCACATGACCGACGTGGCGCCGTTGCACAGCGGTCCATAGACGATGTAGGAGTGCCCG
This sequence comes from uncultured Solirubrobacteraceae bacterium, assembly GCA_963705235.1. Taxonomy (GTDB): domain Bacteria; phylum Actinomycetota; class Thermoleophilia; order Solirubrobacterales; family Solirubrobacteraceae; genus Palsa-744. The sequence continues at coordinate 498,201 of OY970059.1, forward strand.
GTGACCCAGCCGACGTCGGCCGCGCACCAGTACACGTCGGACTCCGCCTTCAGGTCGAACACGTAGCGATGCGTCGCCGATACGCCCGTCAGATAGCCGCCGGTGGTGTGCAGGATGCCCTTCGGCTTGGCCGTGGACCCGGAGGTGTAGAGGATGTACAGCGGGTGCTCGGCGTCCAGCGGCTCGGCCGGGCAGCGCGGCTCCGCGGTGGCGAGGATCTCGTCGTAGTAGACGTCCCGTCCCGCCTTCATCTCGCAGGGCGTGCCCTTGCTGCGCACGACCACGATCCTCTCCAGCGCCACCAGGTCGCCCATCACCTCGTCGACGCTGTCCTTGACGGCCACCGTCTTGCCCTTGCGCGCGGCGCCGTCGACGGTGATCAGCACCTTCGCCTGCGGAGAACTCCATGCGCTCGCGCACGGCCTCGGCCGAGAAGCCGCCGAAGACGACGTTGTGCGGGGCGCCGATGCGCGCGCACGCGAGCATCGCGACGACCACCTCGGGGATCATCGGCAGGTAGATGCCGACGACGTCGCCCTTGCCCACGCCGAGGTCTTTCAGCGCGTTGGCGAAGCGTTCGACGTCAGCGAGCAGCTCGGCGTAGGTGATCTCGCGCTCCTGCCCGTCCTCGCCGCGCCAGTGGAAGGCCACGCGCTCGCCTCGACCGGCGATCACGTGACGGTCGAGGCAGTTGTAGGAGACGTTCAGCGTTCCGCCGGTGAACCACTTGTAGAACGGCGGATCGTCGTCGTCGAGGACACGCGTCCATTTCTGAAACCAGTCGAGCTGCTCGGCCTGGGCGGACCACCATCCCTGCGGGTCGGCCGCGGCCTGCTCGTAGATCGCCGGGTCGCCGAGCAGCGCGTGCTCGCGGAAATCCGACGAGGGATCGAAGCTCTCCACCTCGAGCAGTGAGGCCAGCTCCTGCTCGAGCGTTTCCTCGCCGCCGGTCCGCTGTTCGCCTGCCATCAGCTACCCCTCCCTCGTAGCGCCTGTCAGCTTCGCGCGCCGCGCTTGCGCCCACGCTTGCGCGAAGATCGGCTGCCCGACTTGACCGGCGCGGGCGCCGGCGTGGGACCCGTCGCCGCGGCGTCCGGTTGCGCACCGCCTGCGTCGCCTTCGGCTTTCGCTTGAGACAGCGGGGCCCACGGCCGCGCTTCGCCGTCGGGCCAGGCCGGCGGATCGCCTTTCGGCCAGCGTCCAGTGAACAAGATGCCCATCATCACCATCCACAGCGCCGGCACGACCTGCAGCTCGGCGCCGCCGATCGGCAGGAAGATCAGCAGCCCGGTGAAGATGCCGAGCACGCCCATCCAGCGAGGAAGCAACCCCGTTCGCAACGAGTTGAGCATCGTGGCGATCATGCCCGACGCGAGCGCCAGACCGGCCAACAGATCGACGTAGTCGACGAGCAGGTTGGCGGTGCCGCCGGTCAGCGCCTGTTCGACCGCGTGGCTGGAGAAGTCGTGGCCGACCGCGAAGTTGTGTGTCTCGATCGCGCTGACGACCTGGTGGCCGATGCTGACGATCACGAACGCGCTCCCCCCGTAGAGCACCAGCGGGCGCGTCAGCGACCACATCTTCGCCCGTCGGAACCGGGTCGCGTCGACGAGTAGCAGCAGGATCAGAACGAGCGCACCGACGGCGATCGCCGCCAGCGTGCTGCCGGCGATCAAGGCGAACGCGTGGCGGCTGATGAATTTGACCTCGGGCGCGCGCGGGCTGACGGTCGGATTGGCAACCCCCGAGATGGCTGGCTTCAGCCCCTGGATCAGGCCGACGGTCGGCGCTCCCTTGAGCGTGGTGGAGATGATGATCGCGCTCAGCAGGTAGAGGAACCCACCGGCGAACGCGGGCACACGCCAGCCGCGCGCGACGGTCAGACTCGCTGGCCACCTGGTCACGTATCTCGCTTGCGCTGGGCATGAGCCAGCGCAGTCTATGATGCGAGCATGGAGGGCAGCGGCTTCGGTGACCTGTTCGGAGATCCAGACGAGCTGCAGCGACGGCTCGCTGAGTTCGCCGAACAGATGCAGGGCAACCAACGTCTGGCGTGGGCGGACAACGCGATCAAGCTCGCTGTCGACATGACCGTGGCGGCCGTCGAGCGGGTGAACGTGCAGGGCAACGCCGAGGCTCAGGCTGAGCAGATACGCACGGTGATGGCCCGCGTGTTCCCCGAGGCGGTGGCGCTCGTGCGCGAGGCACGCGAGGGTCTTCAGTAGCGGGCGCGAGCGCCGCGCGAGGACGCGGGCGCAGACGCGCCAACGTCATCCTCCGGGCGGGGGCCGTTCTCAGCCCGATCGTCCTGTGCCAAGGATCCTCCGACGCGGTCGGCCTCGCGCTCTGCCTCGCGTGAGGCGCGCCCGGCGTGCAGCACTTCACCGAAGGAGCGGAAGCGGAAGATGAACACGATCGCGCTGAAGCCGATCAGTGCGGTAAACACGGCGATCGCGATCTGCTGCCCGACCGAGTAAGCGGCCACCACGGTCGTGGGCGCGCTGGCGGCGAACACCTTCACCAGCAGCGCCTGCTGGACGCCCGCACCACCCGGCGTGAAGGGCACGGCGCCCGCGACCTGGTTGGCGGCGAACACGAGCAGCACGTTGGTCACCGAGCCGCCGACGCGGAAGGCGTCCAGCAGGAACCAGAAGGCGGCGAAGCGGGCCAGCCACGCGAGTGCCTGCAGCGAAGCCACCTCGCGCAGGTAGCGCGGACGGTCGCCGAGGATCGTCAGCCCTTGACGCACGCGGTCCCAAAACGCCTTCGCGCGAACTGACAACATCGCAAAGGCGATCAGGCCGGTGATCGCCAGCGCTGTAAGGAGGAACAGCGTCAGGCGAAAGTGCTCGGCCAGGTAGGAGATGTCGAACGAGCTCAGCTTGGAGAAGTCCGGCGGCTTGGGGAACACGCCCTGCGTGAACGCAAAGATCAGGATCAGCGCGCCGACCGCGATATCGAAGATCGACTCAACGAAGAACGCGGCCGCGACGGTCGGATAGCGAGAGCCGGGGATCGACGAGCGCGTCAGGAACAGCTTGATCAGGTCGCCGCCGCGGGCGGGGACGACGTTGTTGAAGCCAACCGCCGCGACGTACGCGCCCAAGATCCGCCGCCACTGGAAGTACACGGCCGGATACGCCGCACGCAGACTGTTGAAGAAGGCGCGCGAGCGCAGCGCCAGGTTGAGCCCGAAGAACGCCAGCCCCAGCATCAGCGGCGGCCAATGGACGGCCGCCAGGTCACTGAAGAACTGCCCGGCCGCATCCAGGAACGAGCTGATGCTGTCGGCGACCGAAGTTGACGCGATCAGCGCGAACACACCGTCAAGCGTACGGCGCCGCCGCGTCGCCAGGGCGCCCCGGCGAGCTTATGAGGATCGCGCTCAGGCGCGGCCGCGCAACCACGAAACGGCAAGCAACGACGCGGACAGCACCAGCGCAACGATCACCACCAGCATCGTCTCTCCGCCCGGCCAGTGAAGTCCCGCTCCCTCACCGGTCCAGAAGATCCCAAACGAGCTGAGCATCACTCCGACAGCGAACTTCATCGTGTTCTCAGGTACGCGCGCGAGCGGCCGGCGTACGGCGATGCCGGCGGCGATCACGCTCGCCACAGCGAGCGCGGCGGCTGTGGCGGCGAGCCCAAGCTGCTTGTGGTCGGCTGCGAACGTGACCACGATCAGCGCCACCTCGAGCCCCTCGAGCAGGACTCCCTGGAAGGCGACCGCGAACGAGTAGCGATCCCACTCGCCGTGCGCCTGCCCGGCGGCGCGCGCGGCGGCGAGCTCGTGCGCATACGCGTCGCGCTCGTCGCGCAACGCCTTCAGACCGGCGGCGCGCATCACCGCCTTGCGCAGCCATTGCAGCCCGACGAGTGCCAGCAGCACGCCGACCACGAGGCGCAGATCGTCGATCGGCAGCGACGTGAGCGTGGCGCCCAGCAAGGCGACGATCCCCGCCAGCACCACGATCGCGGCGGCGGTCCCCGCCAGTGCCGAGCGCCAGCTGCGCGCCTGACCGACGGCGAGCACGACCGTCAGCGCCTCGACCGCCTCGACCGCGCAAGCGAGGAATACCGCGACCGCGAGCCCGATCTCGGTCCCACTCATGCGCCGAATCTAGCGGCGACATAGGCTACGCAGCCGGTGAGCACCACAGCAGATCAGCTGAGCGACGCCTCCGAGCAGACGGTCGCGATCGTGACCGACAGCACGACCTACCTGCCACAGGCAGCGATCGAACGCTGGGGGGTACAGGCGGTGAGCCTGTACGTGGGCTGGGACGGCGAGCTGGCGCCCGAGCACGAGTTCCGCGATCTCGACGCGTTCTACAGGAGGCTGGCCGAGTCACAGCAGCTGCCGACCACCTCCCAGCCGTCGGTCGGCGACTTCGTCTCCTGCTACCGCCCGCTTCTCGAAAGCGGCCGAGACGTCGTCTCGATCCACATCGCGGGTGGCCTGTCGGGAACGTGCGAGAGCGCGCGCGAAGCCGCGCGACTGCTCGCCGAGGAGAACCAGACGGGGCGAGTGGAGGTGCTCGACAGCGCCACCGGCGCCGGCGGCCTGGGCTCGCTAGTGCTGCTCGGCGCCGCCGAAGCGCAGCGAGGCGCCTCGGCCGAGACAGTCATCGACAGCGTCCGCCGTGGCCGCGAGAGCCTGGACATTTGGTTCTGCCTGGACACGCTCGAGTATCTGCGCCGGGGCGGGCGGATCGGGGCGGCACAGGCGCTTCTGGGGACCGCGCTGCAGGTCAAGCCGATCCTCACGTTCGGTACTGAAATCGCCCCTGTCGGGCGCGTGCGAACCCATCGGCGCGCGCTGGAGCGGATGATCTCCTATCTGCGCGAGCTGCACGGCCGCGGCGCGAGCGACTGGATCGTCCAGCATGCCCAGTCACCGGGTGACGCGGAGCGGCTGGTCGCCGAGGGCAGCGAGATCTTCGGGCGCGAGCCGCTGTTCTGCACGGAGGTGGGGCCGGTGCTGGGCGCTCACCTGGGCTCGGGGATGCTGGTCGGCGGGATGACCCGCCCGCATCCGCGGAGCTGACGCACGCCCCGGCGCTCAGCCGGCGCTTGGACCGGCGGCGACCGGTTGCGCCTGCGCCGCCGCGAGCCCATCGATGACATCGCGCGCGCTCATCAGCCGCACGCCGATGTTGGCCAGCTCATCCTCCCCGCGCTCGTACAGGCCCGAGATGGCGTCGCGCATGAGCACCACGCGGAAGTCGCGCTCGCTGGCCTCGTAGATGGAGGTGCGGGGGCAGTTGGGGAAGTTGGCGCCCGCGAAGACCAGCGTGGAGACGCCCAGCTCGCGTAGGTGAGCCTCCAGCGGCGTCCGGTAGAAGGCGCCCCAACGCGGCTTGTAGATCGCGACCTCGCTCGGCCCGAGCGACTGCATGCCGCCGGCCAGCAGCAACTCGTCGTCCAGGCGCAGATCCACCGCAGGCAGCAGCTCCGCGGCAATCTGGGTGCCGGTGGCTCCCGGGTGCAGCACCGGCAAGCCCGCTTCGAGCACGCTCCGGCGGCAGAGATCGGCGTTGCTGGCGTCCGGTCGGTAGACGCGAACGATGTGCACGATCGGCCTGCCGAGCCGGCGAAAGGCGCGCGCGGCCTCGCCCATGGCCGGCAGCGCGGCGGATGTGCCGGGGATCTGCAAAGTCCCGTCGTCGAGCACGTCGCGCTGCGTGTCGATCGTGACCAGCGCGGCTGCAGCGAAGTCGGGGGCGGTGTGCGGGTCGTCGGACACACGCACAACCTAACGACACCGGCTAGTTCTAGAGCGGGCTGAGCATCACGTTGGTCTCGGTGCGGATCGTCGCCCAGCCCTCGGAGAGCAGCCCGCGCGAGAATTCGTCAATCCGGCGTTTGGGGCCGGTTACTGTGAACGCGACCTGCGTTCTCAGCAGGTGTGGATGCTCGATGACCTTGCACTCCAGCCCCAACTCGACGGCCCAGTTGCTCATCACCTGCTCGAATTCAGTGCGGATCATGTTGCCCGAGCTGGCAACGAGCGTGCGCGTCTCGATCGCTTCCTCGTCGCGTTCGACCGCCGCCTCGTTTTCGAGCTGCTCGGCGGTTAGCGGAGGATCGACCTGGCGCCAGCGATCGGACTCGTGCTCCCAGTGGCTGAGGGTCACGCCCGCAGCGACTTGATCGCGGGCGAGCACGTTTTCGATCGCCGAGCGCGCCGAGCGCAGTGTAGTCTCGTCGGCCGCGTAGGCGAACAGCAGCTGTCCGTCGTGCGTGATGACCACGTGATCGGGCACCTCCGCCTCGATCTCCTGGACGACGTCCGGTCCGCGCAGTCGTCCGAGCAGTCGTCCGAGCGTGCCGTGGACATCGCCCGACTGCAGCTCCGCCATCAGCCGCCAGTCCTGCTCGCTGTCGCTGTCGCGCGGATTGTTGACGTCCATAACCACGAGGACGATATACGAGGACGGTGCGACGCCCGCGAGCCGCTCGCGCCGCTCAGCCTTCCGCCAGCGGAGCGACGTAGCGCAGGAACGGCTCGATCCCCAGCGTGCTGCCGGTAGCCCGCTCGATCAGCTCGGTCGTGTCCAGGCGCCGGCCGTAGCGGTGCACGTTGTCAGCCAACCAGCGTTGGATCGGAGCGACTTCGCCGCGCCGCAGATCCTGCTCGCGCGATCCCAGCTGCGCCTCCATCGCCTCCCACAACTGCGCGGCGATCAGGCAGCCGAGCGCGTAGCTGGGGAAGTAGCCGAAGCTGCCAGCCCCCCAGTGCACGTCCTGCAGGCAGCCGAGCGCGTCGGAGGCCACCTCCACACCGAGCAGCCGACGCATCCCCTCGCGCCATGCGTCGGGCAGGTCGCGGACGCCAAGATCGCCGCCTATCAGGGACACCTCCAGCTCGAAGCGCAGGATGATGTGCAGCGGATAGGTGAGCGGGTCGGCGGACACGCGGATCGCCGAGCGTTCGACGCCGACGAGCGTGGCGTGCAGGTCGGCGGCGGAGATCTGAAAGCCGCCGGCTGCGAGCTCAGCGGCGAGCACCTCAGCGAATGCGCGGTCGCGTGCGACGTGGTTCTCCCACAGCTTGCTCTGTGACTCATGTACGGACATCGAGGTGCCGGTGCCGAGGTTGGTGCGGTCGAGCGCGGGATCGACCTGACGCTCGTAGAGAGCATGGCCGTACTCGTGCAGGGAGCTCAGCAACGCCTCCACCTCGCCTTCGCCGTAGCGGGTGGTCACGCGCGTATCGTGCGCGCCCACCCAGGCAGTAAACGGGTGTGCTGAGACGTCCACTCGCCAGCTGGCTGTATCGACGCCGATCCGTCGCAACGTGCCGGCCACAGCAGCTTCCTGAGCGGCCACCGGTACCTCCAGCTCCCGCCGCGGCGAGCGCTCCGCAGCCTCACCGACGAGTGGTGGCAGCGCCTCACCAAGCGCCCCGAACACACGGCGCAGCTCGTCCGTGCGCAACCCGAAGTCGTAGTCGCCGAGCAGGCCCTCATACGCGGTCTCGCCGTCTGCGCTCACGCATTCGCCGTACGTGCGCGCCAGCTGCACGTTGCGCTCGAGCGCCGGCGCGAACGCGGCGAAGTCGTCGTCCTCGCGCGCCTGGCGCCAGCTCTCCTGACCCTCAGCGCTCGCGCGGGCTCGCTCGACCGTCAGCTGCTCGGGAACACGCTTGGCGCGCTCCCAGTCACGACGTGCGATACGCACGACGTCGCGATCGAGCTCGTCCAGCTGGGCACCGTCGAGCTCATCCAGCCAGTCACCCAGCTCGGAGCCGGTCGCGCGCTCGTGCGTCAGTCGAGCCAACGACCCCAGCTGCTGGGCCCTGGCGACCGCGCCCCGCTCGGGCATCATCACCAGCTGATCCCACGTCATCAGCATCTCCACAGCGCCGAGATCGGCCAACTCGGCCAAACGACCGCGTAGCTGTGCGAGGGCGTCCACGCGTCAGCGCGGCTGGACGCCGTCGGAGGCGACGGCCTCCCGGAGCGCCTGCAGCACCAGCTCGTCGTGCTCGGCCGGCTTGACCTTGCGCAGCACACGCGCCACCTTGCCAGCCGCGTCGATGACGAACGTCGTGCGTTCGTTGCCAAAGTACTTGCGCCCATACATCGACTTCTGCACCCACACGCCGTAGCTGTCGGCGACCGCATGGCCCTCGTCGGCGAGCAGCGCGAAGTTCAGTGCCTGCTTGTCGTGGAACCGCTTGACCTTGGCGACCGGGTCCGGGGAGATCCCCAAGACGACCGCGCCCGCCGTCGCATAGTCGGCCCGGTGATCGCGAACGCCACACGCCTGCGTGGTGCAACCGGGCGTGTCGGCCTTGGGGTAGAAGTACACGACCAACGGCTGGCCGCGGAAGTCCGAGAGCTTGACGGCTCGACCGTCCTGGTCGGGAAGCTCGAAGTCGGGTGCCTGGTCGCCTGGTTCGATCATCGCTGGATCCTAGCCACGACCCGGCCGCGAGGCTCAGTGCGAAGCCTTCACCGCAGCAGGCGTGACATGCGCCGATCCTTGAGCACGCGCCCCTCGGTCTGACAGGCGGGGCAGTAGGCGATCACGTAATCCTCGAAGTGGACCGCCTGGAGGGTCGTGGCGCAACGCGGGCACGGCTCGCCCTGGTGGCGATGCACGCGCAGGGGCATCGGCAGCTTGTCGGGGATCGGCAGGCTGACCTTCCCGTCGTATTGGTCGATCGCGTCGCCGAGTGTCTCGACGATCGCGTCGCGCAAGCACTCGACCTCCCCCGCCTCGAGGTCCGAACCGCGCTTATACGGCGACAGCTTCGCTTGCCACAGAATCTCATCGACCCACGATCGGCCGATCCCGGCGATCACGTGCTGGTCGCGCAGGACCGCGTGCAGCGGACGCGGCGCGGCCAGGAGGTCTTTTAGCTGGGCACACCCACCCGGATCGGGCCACGCCTCCGGGCCGAGCGTCGCCAGCGACTCGTCCCGCTCCAAATCTCCGACCCGCAGCACCTTCACCCAAGCCGCCTGCTTTGAGCCGAACTCGCGCAGACGCAGCTCCCGACCGCCGTCGAGACCGACCAGCAGGCGCGAGGTACGGTCGCGCGGCCCGGCCGGGCGGTCATACAGCTGCAGGCGCCCGGCTGACATCAGGTGGATCAGCAAAACGAGATTGCCGCTAGTGCGAACGACGAAATGCTTGCCGCGGCGGCCCACCTCCACGATCCGCTCGCCCTCGATCACCGACAGCTGCGGGTCGAACGTCTTCAGCGCGTTGATCCCCGGAGCGCGGGCATAGGCAACCTGCGCCCCTGTCACGGCGGTGCTGAGCAGACGCGCGGTGATCTCGACCTCGGGCAACTCCGGCATCGCCCCCATCGTAGGGCGATGCCGGAAGTCCCTTTCAACCTCGTTGCGCGCGCCGGGCGTCCCGACGCGAACCCCTACCTCAGCGAGCCTTGATCGGCGGGCCTTCGTATTTGACCCCACTCGGGCTCTTCCAGCGCACGCGCCAGTACTGTCCAGGCGTGGAGGAGCTAAGGCCCCAGTAGCCGAGGCTGTTGGTGGTGAGCGTCTTGAGCGTGCGGTAGCTGCGCGAGCCCTTGCGCCGGACGAGCACGGTGACCTTGGTCGGCCCGATCGTCGGTCGCACGAGACCCCACAGCGCGACACCGTGGCGAGCCTTGGATACGGTCAACGGCAGGGGCCACGCCGAGTACAGCGGCTTGCGCGCCCCGCTGACGTACTCCAAGCCGGTCTGGAAGCCAACCGAGCCGCCGTGCACGCTGGACCCGGGCGCTCCACCGACGGGGTCGTCTCTCAGCAGGTACTGAGAGAACGCAGCCACACGCGGGTTCGACCAGGCGATGTGCTCGGCGATCGCGTCGAATTCGGCCTGCACGCCGGCCGGCACGCCGAGCTGCTTGTTGGGCACACTCTGCACCCCGAACTCGGTCAGGTAGATCGGTACGCCCGCGGGAATTGCGTGGGCGCGCGCGGCCAGGTTCAGGGCATTGGACAAGCGCGAGAGCACACCGATCGTGATGTTGTCGCGTTCCGGCGGCTTGTAGTAGGGGCCGGCCGGCAGCGTGTACGCGTGGTGCGCATAGCCGGAGGTCGCCAGCGGGCTGCAAGAGCCCGATCGCTTGTACTTGGCGTTCAGGCACAGCGCTTCCCGCATGAACGTCAACGGCGCGGTGTCGTGCAGTAGCGCCTTGGATTTTTCGCGGCGAAGCAGGCCCTTGACCGACGTATAGCCGATCGGTGCGGTCTCACCGAACAGCACCTTCGGGTGAGCTAGGCCGGCCGCCTGCAATCCGGCGTAGCCGGCCTGGTAGAGGCCGCGGTAGACACGTCCTGAGGCGGGCGTGCCATTTGAGTTCCACTGCGGCATCAGGAAAGCGGGGTGGTTGGGCTCATTCCAGATCGAGTAGACCGACACCTGCGAGCCGTAGTGGCGGGCCACCGCAGTCATGAATTCCTGGAAGTCCTTGTCGTCCGGCCGTGTCACATAGGGGGCTTTGCCGTTCGACGTCGCCCATCTGGGCACCGGCGAGGTGACCGTCAGCAACACCGGCCAATGCAACCTGCTGGCTTCGGCCAGAACCGCGTCGTACGCGCCCCAGCCGTAGCTCGCCGGGTTGGTCGCGTCGAAGTTCGGTCGCGCGGCGCTCGTCGGGCTGGGCGCGACATCGAACCATTTCAGCTCGACGCGCAGGGCGTGCACGCCGAGAGCCTGCAGCTGTTCGAGCGCGTGCGGGCGTGTGCTGCCTTCGAGCAGGTCCGAGGAGGCCTCGAAGTAGGTCTGCTGCGTGTGCGAGGCCAGCGCCGTGCTGGCGCCAGCGCCGGCCGTCAGCAGGGCGCATGTGAGCAACGTGAGGAGGAAGGTTCGGATTCTGGGCATGGTGGCTACAGACACCTCAGCGCAAAGAAGGTTGCGGTCTTTGTAGGTTTCGCGGTCGTGGCAACGCCGATCGCCCCAGACGACATCGTCCAGACCTCAGCGGACGGGGAGGCTAACAGCCGTCCCCCGCTACTCGTGCTCGAGCCGCTGGAGGCGTTCTTCGACGCCCACGGCATCGGCGCGGGCGAGATCGTGGCGACCCCGATCGGCGAGGGCCACTCGAACGTGACCTACCTCGTGCGCCGCGGCGATCGCGAAGTGGTGCTGCGCCGTCCGCCGCGTCCGCCGATCCCTCCGAGCGCGCATGACGTGTTGCGCGAGGCACGCCTGCTGCGCGCGCTTGCCGACACGCCCGCGCGCGTTCCCGAGGTGCTGGCCGTCGGCGATGACCTGGCCACGATCGGCTCGCCGTTCTACGTGATGGAGCTGGTCGACGGCGACGTCATCACCGATCAAGTGCCCGAGCCGCTGGACACCCCCGCCGAGCGTCGGCGCATCGCCGAGGAGCTGATCGACACGCTCGTGGAGATCCACGCGGTGGACTGGCGCGCCGCCGGCCTGGATGGGTTCGGCAAGCCGACCGGCTACCTCGAGCGCCAACTGCGCCGCTTCACGGGCCTGTGGGAGCTGAACAAGACGCGCGAGATCCCAGCCGTCGAGCGAGTGGGCTCGTGGCTGGCCGAGAACCTCCCCAAGTCGGGAGAGGCGACGATCGTGCACGGCGACTACCGCCTGGGCAACACGCTATTCGCCAGCGGCGCCCCTGCGCGCTTGAGCTCCGTGCTCGATTGGGAGATGGCCACGATCGGCGACCCGCTGGCCGACCTCGGGTACCTGTGCATGATGTGGACGGACCCTGATGACCCCAGCAGCGGACTGCGCGAGCACTTGGGCAAGGTCACGCGGGAGGAGGGCTTTCTCACCCGCGCACAGCTGATCGCGCGCTACGAAGAGCGCTCGGGGCGTTCGATGAGCGACATCCGCTGGTATGCCACGCTCGCGGTCTGGAAGAGTGTGGTGTTCATGGAGGGCAACTACAAGCGCTCGCTCGCGGGAATGACCGACGACCCCTATCTGGCGCAGTTCGGCGAGGGCGTCCTCGAGCTCGCCGATCGAGCCGAGGAACTGACACGTGGCGAGGGCTGAGCAATCCGAGGACGGCGTCCGCACCGCCCTGCTGATCGACTGGGGCGGCGTGTTGACGACGAACCTGTTCGCGTCCTTTCACGCCTACTGCGTGCAAGCGCAGATCGACCCCAAGAAGCTGATGGGCCGCTTTCGCGACGACCCGATCGCGCGTGATCTGCTCGTCGCGCTCGAGAAGGGCGAGCTGGCGGAGAGCGAGTTCGAGGTCCGCCTTGCGGCGCTGCTGGAATGCGAGTCCGATGGCCTCGTCGACGGCCTGTTCGCGGGAGTCCATGCCGATGAGGCGATGCTCGACGCCGTGCGCCAGGCGCGCGTCGCGGGCATCCGCACGGCGCTCGTGTCCAACTCGTGGGGCGTGCAGCGCTATCCCCACGACCTGTTCTCCGAACTGTTCGACGGTGTGGTGATCTCCGGCGAGGAGCGCATCCGCAAGCCTTCGCGGCGAATGTACGAGCTGGGCGCCGAGCGCGCCGGGGTCGCACCGGAGCTGTGCGTGTACGTCGATGACCTACCGTTCAACCTCACGCCCGCCGAGAAGCTCGGCATGGCCACGGTCCATCACACCGACGCACAGACCACCATCCCCCAGCTCGAACGGCTGCTGGGCATTTCGCTACCCGCAGCCGCTGAGCCCTCGCCAAGCGCTTAGTCGCGCTTGCCGCGGCCGTACATGAACTTGAACAGCCCCGCCAGTAGCCGCGATGTGCGCGGTTTGTACGGGTACATGAAGAGTTCCTTCTTCATCGCCATTTTCGTCACGACGATCGCCTGCTGCGCGCAATACTTGCGGATCCCGCCGGCACCGTGGCGCGAGCCGAGCCCTGACGCCTTGGCGCCGCCCATCGGCAGCTCAAGCACCGTGTAGTTGATCATCGCGTCGTTGACGTTGGCTGCGCCCGCGTCGATGCGCCGAGCGATCGCCTCGCCGCGCGCGGTGTCGCGCGTGAACACCGAGGACCCGAGGCCGTAGGGCGAGTCGTTGGCCAAGCGCACCGCCTCATCGGCGTCAGCCACCTTCATGATCGGCAGCGTCGGACCGAACGTCTCCTCGGTCATGATCTTCATCGTGTGATCGACGTCCACGAGCACGGTCGGCTCGTAGAAGCGTCCAGCGCCCGGCTTCTCCTGGCCACCGGTGAGCACGCGGGCGCCCTTCTGCACGGCGTCGTCGACGTGGTCTCTGATCGTGTCCAGCTGAGGCGGAAACGTGATCGCACCCACCTCTGCGGTGCCGAAGCCATCGGACTGTCCGACGCGCAGCGCGCGAACTTTGTCGGAGACTTTGGCCACGAAGTCGTCGTACACCGGCTCCTCTACGTACACGCGCTCGATCGAGATGCACGTCTGTCCGGCGTTCTGCATCGAGTAGTAGGTGGCGAAGTTCGCCGCGCGCTCGAGGTCGGCGTCGGAGAGCACGATCATCGGGTCCTTGCCGCCGAGCTCCAGCGAAGCGGGGATCAGTCGGCGGGCGGCCGCTTCGGCGACCTTGCGTCCGGTGCGCGTGGAACCCGTGAACATGATCATGTCGACGTGCTCGACCAGCGCCGCGCCGGTCTCGCCGCGACCGGTCGCGATCTGCAGGACGTTCTCGGGTAGCCCGCACTCCCGCAGCCCTTCGGCCATCAGCAGCGAGGTCAGCGGCGTGACCTCGGAGGGCTTGAGGATCACGCTGTTACCGGCCATCAGCGCCGGAATGCAGTCACCGAAGGAGTTGGTAAGCGGGTAGTTCCACGGCCCGATCACGCCGATCAGACCGAGCGGCTTGTAACGCTGGACGAGCCGCTTGCCCTTCACCAGCACCTGGCTGGACTTGATCGTCTCGTCAGCCAGGTAACGCGGGCCCTGCTTGGCCCAGAAGCCGAAAGCGTTGCCGGCATAGCCGATCTCGGCGAGGCTCGCGTCCTCGAAGGTCTTGCCGGTCTCGGAGACGATCGTGCGAGTGACGCGCTCGGCGTTGTCCATCAGCCACTTCTGGGCGCGCAGCAGCACGCGGGCACGGCCGTCGAAGCCATAGGCCTCCCACTCGGGCTGGATCGCGCGTGCGCGCGCGGCCATCTCGGCGACCGCATCGGCGCCGAGATCAGGGACGGTGCCGGCGATCTCGCCAGTGGCCGGATTCTCGACCTCAATGCGCGTTTCGGCCGTTACCGCGCCGTTGGCCTGGACTGTGCCGTTGTGCGTCTCAGCTGCGTGCTGCTCGACCGTCGCCATCACAATCTCCCCTGCTCGCTTGTTCACCCAATGGGGTGTTCGCTGGTAGCAACAAGACTACTCCGACGGCGCGCGAGCGACAGCTTCAATCAGACAACTCGATCGAGGCGATCCCGATCGGCTCCGACGGTCGATCGGCTCCGTCGGTTGCCACGCCCTCGAGCCGGTCGACCACATCCATGCCGTCAGACACCTGTCCGAACACCGTGTGCTTGCCGTCCAGCCACGAGCATGCGTCGGCCGTGACGATGAAGAACTGCGACCCGTTGGTGTTCGGCCCGGCGTTGGCCATCGCCAGCGCACCGCGGACGATCTTGTGAGCGTTGATCTCGTCCTCGAAGTTGTAGCCGGGTCCGCCGGTGCCGGTGCCTTGCGGGCAGCCGCCCTGGATCATGAAGTCTTTGATCACGCGGTGGAAGGTCAGCCCGTCGTAGAAGCCGTCGCCGACGAGCTTGCGGAAGTTCTCGACCGTCTTGGGCGCATCCTCGTCGAACAGCTCGAACACGATCGGGCCCTCGGTGGTCTGCATGGTCGCTGTGCTAGGCATCGAGGTGGCTCCTCTGCTCGTGGTTGGGGTCGAGAACGACAGGCTAGTCTCGGAGCAGAGTCTATGGCCGTGTCGTCAGGGTCGGCGCCTCGCCTGTCTGCAACCGCGGACATCATTTGAGCTACGTATCGTGCAGTGTTACTATGCGATACAGATGGCCGCCGTACCAATCAGCATCCGCCTCCCCGAACAGACCGTAGGTCGACTCGCTGACCGCGCCGATCGCTCGAACATGCCCTCGCGCACGCTCGCGCAGCGCTACGTCGAGGAGGGTCTGCGCATGGACGATCATCCGCTGATCCGCTTCGCGGATGGCCCCTCGGGTCGCCGCGCGCGGCTCCTTAGCGGTCCAGACGTGTGGGAGGTCGTTGCCGTCGCACGCGACAACGACGGCGACCTTGCACAGACGGCGTCGTATCTGGAGCTTTCGTTGGGCCTTGTGCAGGCTGCCGCCTCTTACTATGCGGCCTACTCACAAGAGGTTGACGAGCGTATCGAGCACAATCGCCGCGAGGCTCACGACGCCCATAGTGCGTTCCTCGCGGCCCGCAACGCTCTCGGCGGTTGAGACTGCTGCTCGATGAGATGCTCTCGCCCGCGATTGCGCGGGAGCTGCGCACACGGGGCCACGATGTCCAGGCGATCAGCGAGCACCCCGAATGGCGCTCCTTTGATGACCGCCGTGTCGTTGACCTTGCCCGTAGCGAGCGTCGAGTGATCGTCACCGACAACCTCGTCGATATGCGGCCATTGCATTACGAGGCCATCACGCCCGGCAGCCCAGGCAATCACGGCATGATCTTCATTCCTGGCGGCTACCCTCGCACCCGTGCCTCCACCGGCAGGATCGTCGCCGCTCTTGAGCAAAAGCTGGCGGCGTATCCCGGGGACGACGATCTAGCCAATGGCGAGGACTGGCTATAGCGCCGCTACCGAACAATTGCTCGGCCGCTCTCGTCAACAACGATCGCGCTCTTGGACATCCAACTCCTCTTCGCGATCCAGGCGCTTGGCCTCCTCTGAGCCGAGCTCGCCAATCTGCGTCGCGAAGACTCCTACGGCAGCAGCCACCGGATCATCTGGTACGGGGCGCAGCACCACGTGATCACCGCGATCTTCGGCAAGGACACAATGGGTACGCCATCGCTTGCGCACCTGCGCGGAAGCCTACCTTGTCTGCACGCGCTCGAGACTTAGCGTCTGGGGCGGCTGGGTCCCAATCGCGCGCCCGTTGAGCGCATCGATCACGCGGTCGGCCTCAGCCGCGGGCACGGACAGGAAGGAGAAGCGGTCGAGTACGAGCACGTCGCGCACGGCCTCGCCGTCGAGACCCGCCGAGGAGGTCACCGACGCCACGATGTCGGCCACGCTCAGACCTGCCGTACGCCCACCGCCGAGCACCAGCTTGGTGTAGGGCTCGTGGTCGTCGCGGCGCGTGATGCGCGGCTTGGAGTGCCTGCGCGGGCGCTCGCGCACGGGCGTGGGCGGCGCGGTCGCGCCGCGCTCCCATTGCGCGACGTCGGTGCCGATGTGGCGTTCGATCGCTTCCAGCTCGCGCTTTTGGCGATCCTCGACAAACGTGATCGCACGCCCTGAGCGACCGACGCGCCCGGTGCGCCCGATGCGATGCACGTACGTGTCGGGGCTGGTCGGCACGTCGTAGTTGACCACGTGCGTGACCGTCGAGATGTCAAGGCCGCGCGCGGCCACATCGGTGGCCACCAGGATCGGCACGCGTCCGCCCTTGAACGCCAGCATCACACCGTCGCGAGAGCCCTGGGACATGTCGCCGTGCAGCGCGCGCACGTTCATGCCGCGGTCGCGCAGCGTGCGATACAGCTGCTCGCAGCGGATCTTGGTTCGCACGAAGACGATGGCCTGGTCCGGCGACTCCGCACGCAGCACCTCGACGAGCTTCTCCGGCTTGTCCTTGGCGCTCACCGGCAGCTGGAATTGCGCGACCGTGTCGATCGTCAGCGTCTCCGCCTCGACCTGGATGATCGTCGGGTCGTACATGTAGCGGTCGGCGAGTTTGCGGATCGGCGGCGGCATCGTCGCGCTGAACAGCGCCGTCTGGCGACTGGACGGTGTCAGCGAAAGGATCTTCTCGACGTCCTCTAGAAAGCCCAGATCGAGCATCTCGTCGGCCTCATCGAGCACCACAAAGCGGCAGTCATGCAGCACCAGCGAGTGGCGCGAGATCAGGTCGAGCACGCGCCCGACCGTCCCCACGACGACGTGCCCGCCGGCGCGCAACTGCGCCTGCTGAGTGCGAATCGGCGCGCCACCGAACACCGCTACCACGTCGATGCCGCCGTGGGAGCCGTACGTGCGCAGCGCCTGGGTCACCTGGATGCACAGCTCGCGCGTCGGCGTCAGGACCAGCGCCTGCACGTCCGGAACCGACGGATCGATGTACTCCATGATCGGCAACCCGAATGCCGCCGTCTTGCCGGTTCCCGTCTGCGCCTGGCCGATCACGTCGCGACCCTCCAACAGCGCCGGTATGGCACGTTCTTGGATCGGGCTTGGCGACTCGTAGCCGACGTCACGCAACGCGTCCTGTGTGGTCTCGGATAGCCCGAGGTCGGCAAATGACTTTGTCATGGCGGTTGAGGATGCAGCTTACGTGCTCGCCGGCTTGGATCCCGCCCGGACCTCTCGGGCCGGCCTGATCGCGCCGTTCACGCCGAGGGATCCAGCAGCAGCTTTCCCGTCGTGCGCCGCTCGCGCAGGTCTTCCTGCGCCTGCGCGGCCTGCTCGAGCGGGTAGGTCTGCCCGACGATCGCCTTCAGCTCGCCGCGCTCGGCGCGCGCGAACAGGTCGGCTAGGGCCCGTGCGAACATCCCCTCGCGGCCCAGACAGTGAAACAGGTAGAAGCCGACCACGGACCGCGAGTGACGCAGTAGCGAACCGGTCGAGACCTGATTGGGCTGCTGGGAGGCGATGCCGCACACGACAATTCGGCCGAATCGCGCGAGCGCCGCGTAGGAGGCATCGAACACCTCGCCGCCGGACATGTCGAACACGACGTCGATCGGACTGCCGTCGTTGGCCTCGATCAGTCGCTCGGTCAGACCCTCCGCCGCGGAATCGATCGCAGCGTCGGCGCCCAACCTACGTGCCAGCGTCCGCTTGCTGTCGCTGGAAGCGCTCGCGATTACCCGCCCGGCGCCGAGCGCGTGGCCCAACTGCACGGCGATCGAGCCGACGCCGCCGGCGGCCGAGTGCACGACCACACTCTCGCCGTCGGCCACCTGCCCAGCTGTGCGGTACAGGTGCCAGGCGGTCGTTCCCTGCACGATCATCGCCAGCGCCGTGCCGTCGTCGAGCCCGTCGGGTACGGGAAACACGCGGTCCTCGCGCGCGAGCGCATACTCGGCATAGCCGCCGCTGCCGACCAGCGCCACCACGCGCTCGCCCGTGTCCTCGCGCACACCCGCCACCTCACTGCCCGGGACCAGCGGCAGCGTCGCCTTCTGCACGTAGGAGTTGGTGCGCGTGTGCACGTCCGCGAAGTTCAGCCCGGCCCGGTTGACCCTGATCAGCGTCTCCCCCGGGCCCGGCGTGGGAATCGCCAGCTCGGCGAGCGCCAGCACCTCAGGCCCACCGAACTCGGTCATCTGGATGGCGCGCATGTGCCGAGGCTATCGAGCGCCGCCGTGCTCTAAGGTGCGCGCCCATGCCAATCACCGTGGTCGGCTCGATCGCCTATGACACCGTCAAGACGCCGTTCGGCGAACGCGAGCGCATGCTCGGCGGCGCAGCCGTGCATTTTGCTCTGGCGGCTTCGTTCTTCGACGACGTGCGCGTCGTCGGGCCCGTCGGCGATGACTTCGGCGAGCAGCAGCTCGCCGTCATGCACGCCCGCGGCGTGGACACCTCCGACGTCGAGCGCGTCGCCGGCGGCAGCACTTTCTTCTGGGCGGGCGAGTACGGCTGGGATCTGAACTCGCGCGAGACGCTCGACACGCAGCTGGGCGTGTTCGAGGGCTTCCAGCCCAAGCTGTCCGAGCGCTCGCGCTCCAGCGACGTGCTGTTTTTGGCCAACATCCAGCCGGACCTGCAGCGCGACGTGCGCGCGCAACTACCCGACGCGCGCTTCGTAGCGCTGGACTCGATGAACCTGTGGATCGAGATCGCGCGCGACTCGCTCGTTAGCGCGATCGAGAGCGTCGACTGCGTGATCCTCAACGACGCCGAGCTGCGCCAACTGACGGGCAAGCCCAACCTCGTCTCGGCCGCCCGCGAGATCCTCTCCTGGCACTCCAAAGACGACGGCACCGAGGGGGCGCGCGGTCCACGCGTGGTCGTGGCCAAGCAAGGCGAGTACGGCGCCGCGCTGATCACCCGCGACGCGTTCTTTGCGCTGCCGGCGTATCCGCTCGAGACCGTCATCGACCCGACCGGCGCCGGTGACACGTTCGCCGGCGGGCTGGTCGGCTACATCGCCGCCCACCCCAACGAGGAGCTCTCCGACGATCTGCTGCGGCGCGCGATGGCCCACGCAACTGTGCTCGCGTCGTTCAACGTCGAGGAGTTCGGCACCGAGCGCGTGCAGCGCCTGACCGGCAAAGAGATCGTCGCACGCACCCAGGAACTACACGCGATGACTCAGTTCAGCGGCGCACCGCTGCAACTGCGTGGCTGATCGCAACCCGCGCCGAGCAGTACGGCCTCGGCCACGCGGCCCGGGCTTGTGTACCTCACCACACGGGTATACGATCGGAGTGAGTGACGACTTGGACGTTCATCTGGCTGATGTTCCTCCTGAAGATCCCGATCGTGGCGCTCTTTCTGATCGTCCGGTGGGCGGTCAAGCAGACCCCCGAGGTCGAGCCTGGTCAGGATGGTGGGATCGGTCCGCGCCCAGGGCCGGTACACCCGCATCACCCGCGCGCGAGGCCGCCGCGGCTGCCCCGCCGAGGCCCCCACGGCGACCCGGCACTGGTCCCTCCATCGCGCGTGCGCACAGCCCTCGCCCGGCGGCGACTTCCGCTGCGCTGAGCAGGACCGGACAGCCGGCGGCGAGCGACCGGGGCGGGGCGCTCATAATCGTGGGTAGCGCATCCGACATCGCCGACAGGAGAGACCTATGAGCACCGAGGAGTCGACCATCACCGGAGCAGCGAACGGCGCTCAAGGCAACGGCGACGGCGCGCCATCGCAGGGCACCCTCACCGTGACCGACAACCGCACGGGCAAGAGCTACGAGCTGCCGGTGCAGGACGGCACCGTGCGCGCGATGGACCTGCGCCAGATCAAGACCGGCGACGAGGACTTCGGCCTAATGGCCTACGACCCCGCGTACACCAACACAGCCGCGTGTCGCAGCTCGATCACCTACATCGACGGCGACGCCGGCATCCTCCAGCACCGCGGCTACCCGATCGAGCAGCTGTGCGAGCAGTCCACCTACCTCGAGGTCGCCTACCTATTGATCAACGGACGTCTCCCCACCCAGGCGGAGTTGACCGGCTGGGTCGATGAGATCACGATCCACACGTTCGTGCATGAGAACGTCAAGGACTTCATGCAGGGGTTCCGCTACGACGCCAACCCGATGGGGATGCTCGTCGCGTCGGTCGGCGCGCTGTCGACGTTCTACCCCGACGCCAACAAGATCCACGAGGAGCACATCCGCGCGATCCAGATCATCCGCCTACTCGCCAAGATGCCCACGCTGGCGGCGTTCGCGTTTCGCCACAACATGGGACAGCCCTATGTGTATCCCGACAACGACCTCGATTACGCGAGCAACTTCCTCGGGATGATGTACAAAATGACCGAGCTCAAGTACGAGCCCGATCCTCGCCTCGCGCGCGCCCTGGATGTCCTGTTCATCCTGCACGCCGACCATGAACAGAACGCCTCCACGAGCGCCGTGCGCTCCGTCGGCTCCACCCAGGTCGACCCCTACTCGGCGATCGCCGCCGGCGTGGCTGCGCTGTACGGCCCGCTGCACGGCGGCGCCAACGAGGCCGCGCTGCGGATGCTCGCACGGATCGAGAAGGTCGAGAACATCCCCGACTTCCTCGAGGGCGTGAAGGCGGGCAACGAGCGGCTGATGGGCTTCGGCCACCGTGTGTACAAGAACTACGATCCGCGTGCGCGGATCATCCGCAAATACCTCGACGACGTGTTCGAGGTACGCGGCAAGAGCCCGTTGCTCGACGTCGCCACCGAGCTGGAGAAGCGGGCGCTAGACGACGACTACTTCACCTCACGCAAGCTCTACCCGAATGTCGACTTCTACTCCGGCCTGATCTACGAGGCGCTCGGCTTGCCGGTTGCGATGTTCCCTGTGATGTTCGCGATCGGACGTACGAGCGGCTGGATCGCGCAGTGGAAGGAGATGGTCGAGGACTCCGAGCAGAAGATCGCGCGACCACGCCAGATCTACACCGGCGAGCGCGACCGCGACTACGTGGCGATCGAGCAGCGCTGACGGCGTAGGGCGGACTCGCTCGCGACGCGGGCGAGGTGCTCACAGCACCAGCGTCGCCCCGTTCGCGCGCAGCCAGTCGCGCTCGCTGCGATAGCTCGGGCGGTAGCGCTCGAGCAGCGCCCAGAAGCGCGGCGAGTGGTCGAGGATCTGCAGGTGGCAGACCTCGTGCCAGACGACGTATTCGAGCACCCGCTCGGGCGCCAGCAGCAGGCGCCAGTTGAAGCTCATCCGCCCGTTCGCCGAGCACGATGCCCAGCGCGTGCGCTGACCGCGGATGTCAAGGCCACGATACGCCGTGCCCGCCAGCCCGCTCGCGCGGTCCAGGCGCGGCTCGATCTCCGCTCGCGCCGCCCGCCGGTAGAAGCGTTCGAGCGCCGGGCGGGAGTCTTCGGCCGGGACCAGCAGGCAGCTCCCATCGCGGTGCGCGCGCGAACGGCCGTCCTGAGGAACGAGCTCCAGCACCGTATCCAGATAGGGGACCGTGCCCGCGCGCGCCGCGATTCGCGCGAGCACCGCTTGAGCCTCGACGACGCGGCGCTCGATCCACGGACGCAGCTCCTCGACCACGGCTGCCGCCGCGCGCTCGGGCGCACGAGCCGGCAGCACCACCTCCACGCCCACCGAGCGAGCGTCCGCGAGTGGCTGCACACACACGCGCGCCCGCCGCGCGCGTGTCGAGCGTCTGACCGTGTATGCGATCTCGTCTGTGCTCGACGGCGTCATCGCCGCTCAGCCTATGCGCCCGACCGGCCGAGCCGCACGGTCATAATGGCCGCGACGATGGCCCGCTCCAAGGTCATGCTCCCACGCGACGTGCGCGACCCATACGAGGTCTTCCTCAATGGCGTGCCGCAACGGCTGGGCGCCGACTACACCGTGCGCGACGGCGCGCTGGTGTTCGAGCGCGAGCTGCGCAAGGACAAGATCAGCGGCTGGCGTTGGCTGCTGGGGGCGTGGGGCGTGGGCACCTACCGCCAGGACGATTCGGTCGACGTCCGCTACGAAGCCGCCGACGGCTCGCCGCGGCTGGCCGAGGCGCTCGAGATCGAGCCCGGGTAGACGGCCTTCTCCCACGGCTTGGCCAGCTTCAGCGCGCTCAGGATCGCACGTGTCGCGGGCGAGCGATTGAGCGTGTAGAAGTGGACCCCGGGCGCTCCCGCGGCCAGCAGCTCGGCGCACTGCAGCGTGGCATAGGCGACGCCGAAGTCGAGCACCGCCTCCGGGTCCTCACCGCGGGCGTGCAGCTCGCGGCGCAGCCCGTCGGGGATCGACGCGCCGCACATCTGCGCCATCCGCTCGACCTGACCGACGCGCGTGATCGGCATGATTCCCGGGACGATCGGCACGTCGATGCCGGCGCCGCGCGCGCGCTCGACGAACTGGAAGTACACGGTGTTGTCGAAGAACAGCTGGGTAATCAGGAAGTCCACGCCGGCCTTCACCTTCTCGGCGAGGAACAGCAAGTCGGCCTCAGGACTCTCGGCGTGAATGTGCGTCTCGGGAAAGCAGGCCGCGCCGATCGAGAACGGGTAGTGCGCTGAGATCAGCTCCACGAGCTGGTGCGAGTACTCAAGGCCACCGTCGGTCTTAGTCCACGCCTCCTCCCCGACCGGAGGGTCGCCGCGCAGCGCGAGCACGTTGTCGATGCCCGCGTCGTGCATCTCATCCAGCGTCTCGCGCAGCTGCGGCACGCTTGCGCCCACGCACGTGAAGTGCGCCATCGCCTCCAGCCCGTACTGCTCGCGGATGCGCTTGACGATCTCGATCGTCTTGTCCCGACTGGACCCGCCGGCGCCGTAGGTGACCGACACGAACGACGGCTCGAGCTGCTTCAGCTCCGCCAGCGCCTCGTACAGGTTGCGCTCGCCGACCTCGGTTTTGGGTGGGAAGAACTCGAACGAGAACACCGGCGGGCCGGCAGCGATGATCTGATCGATCTGCATCAGCTGATTATGCAGCCCAGCGTTTGGGCTCACCGGGAAGCAAGCGGACCTGACCGGTCGCCTCCAAGTGCGTCAGGTAGCAGAGGACCTTTGAAAGCAGCCAGTGCGAGTTGCGCGCTTCAGGCTCCTGCCCGTACACCTCGGGAGCGATCTCGAACGCGGTCAGCTCCCGTCCGCTGAGGACCTCAACGATCCGCGCCAGGCGTTCGTGCACGAGCGCGCGGTTGCCCTCGATGTGGGCTCCCACATCCGCGAACGTGCGGCCGTGCCCAGACAGGCACAGGCGCGCGTCGAGTTCGGCCACCACGTCCAGCGAACTGAGGAATTCACCCACGGGGTCGGGCGTGTAGCCGTAGTCCCAGTACAGCGAGATGCGCCCGAGCAGATGATCCCCGGAGATCAGCAGGCGGCGCTCGGGCTGGAACAGGCACACGTGCGAGGGGGCATGACCGGGCGTCTCATACGCGATCCACTCGCCGAGGTCGGTGGCGATCGTGACGCCTGAGAGCAGATCGCGATCAGGCTCTATCGGTCCCGCGATCCCCGTGCCGCTCGAGCCGCTTTCGCCGGCGTAGCGCGCCAGGGTCTCCGCCGGCACGCCGCTCTGGCGGGCGATCTCCAGACGGCGTGCGAGGCCCGCGCCCGGGTCCGCGAGCATCCGCTCCAGGTGCTCGCGGCTGGGGTGCATCCACAGCTCGCATCCGGCGCGCTGTACGACCGTTGCCGCCTGGCCGCAGTGGTCGGTGTGAGCGTGCGTGCACACCACCAGGCGCGCCTGCTCCAAGCGCAGCCCGCACATTGCCAGCGCGCGCTCCAGATTCTCGAGCGAGTCCGTCTGGTGCATGCCCGTGTCGAACAGCACGAAGCCATCGCCGGCCGCCACCGCCCAGGCGTTGCAGTGGGGCACGCCGGGCCATGGCAGCGGCAGGCGCAGTCGGTAGAGCCCGGGAAGCACGCGCTCGCCGCGGCCCAGCTCGCGCCTTCGCGTCCCATCGGGCATGCGGCTGAGACTAAACTACGGTCTTCGGCGTCGGATAGGAGGCGACATGACCGATCGGGAGACGGCCAGCGAGGCGAGCACGAAGGTTCAGGAGGTCGCCGCGAACATGCAGCAGGCGGCCGTCAAACGCAAACGCATAACCGGCAGCGAGGCCGAGGCGGTCGCACGGCGCTACTTTGCGGCGATCGACGCACGCGACCTCGACGAGGCGGTGTCGCTGTGGGCAGCGGACGCGCGCGACCACGTGCGCGGCCAGGTCGATGTGGTGGCCCCCGACGGCGTGCGCGGCTTCCTTAGCGACCTGCTCGGCGCCATTCCCGACCTGAACATGGAGGTCCTCTGTACGACGACCGAGGGTGAGCGCTGCGGCGTGCAGTGGCGTTTGACCGGCACGTTCGCCGGTCCCGGCAGCTATGCCGAGATCGCTCCCACCGGCGACCCGATCGAGCTGGAGGGCTTCGACCTGCTGACCGTGCGCGACGGGCTGATTCAGGGCAACGACGCGTTCACCGACAGCATGACGTTCGCGCGCCAGATCGGGATGATGCCGGCCCAGCATTCGCCCACCGAGCGTCGAATGACCCGCGCGTTCAACGCCAGGAGCCGTCTGTTCGGGCGCCTGACGAGCGAGCCGCGGCTGGTCGCCTCCGGGGTGTGGGTCGTGCAGGGTGAGCCCGGCCACTGCAACGTGTACTTGATCGAGGACGAGGACGGCGTGACCCTGTTCGACGCCGGCGCGCGCACGATGACGCGCGGCATAGCGGCGGCCGGGGCCAAGCTCGGCGGTATCCGCCGGGTGGTGCTCGGGCACGCCCACACCGACCATCGCGGCAGCGCTCCCGGCTTGGGCGCGCCCGTGTTCTGCCACCCGGAGGAAGTGCAGGACGCCGAAGGCAGCGGCGGCTTTCGCTACTGGCCCGCCGATCTCGCGGGCCTGCCGGCGCCGCTGCGCCTGGGTCACCGCCTGCTGCACCGCTACGCCTGGGACGGCGGACCGGTGCAGATCGCCGGCACGGTCGCCGAGGGGGAGGACGTGGCGGGATTCAGGGTCGTGCACATACCCGGGCACGCCCCCGGGATGATCGCGCTGTGGCGCGAGTCCGACCGCCTGGCCTTGAGCAGCGACTGCTTCTACACGATCGACATGCTGGGCCGTGACTGCCCCCCGCGACTGCCGAGCGACACATACAACTACGACACCGACCAGGCGCGGGAAAGCCTGCGCAAGCTCGCGGCGCTGGAGCCCGCCGCGGCATGGCCGGGTCACGCCAACGCCGCCACCGGCGACGTGCGCAGCCAGCTCGAACGGGCCGCCGACGCGAGCTGAGCGTGGGTAGGAGCGCACGGCGTCAGAAGCTCAAGGCGCCGAACAGCGACTACACAGATCCCGACGGTAACGTGCTGACGCTGCGCGGCTCGCTGACGCCGGGAGCCAGGAGCGAGTACGCAGAGGCGCTCGCCGGATCCTCGGGCTCGCCGTCGCGCACGATCGAGGACGCCTGGCAGCGCGCGGTCGAGCTGCTGTTCGAGCGCCTGGCCGTGCGCTGGGTGATCGCCGGCGCGCCGATCGAGCGCCAGCGCGAGCTGCTCGCGCGCTTGCGGGTCGCCTCGCCGAGCGAGCGCGCTTGGGTACGCGAGGCGCTGCGTGAGCACTGCGCCGAGCACTTCCCGGACGTGAGCGCCCCTTAGCTGCTGGCCCGTTCGTCCAGCAACTCCAACCGCGGCCCATGGCGAGACTGGGCGGACGCGAACCTGGCGGTCGCCGGGTTGAGCACGAACTCCAGCACCTCGCCAGCCTGATCGCGGACCTGCAGGCGCCTGCCCTCGTCGAGCACAGCGAGCACCGTGCCGTCTTCGAAACCACCGCCGAAGTGCGCGATTCGCGCCTTCGCGCCAACCCGCGGCATTGGCCTGGAGGGACCGAGCACGTCCCGATCCTACGCTGCCCACCCCAGCGCACAAGCAGCCGACGACCGATACCTTGCGGAGGTATGCGCCGCACGAAGATCGTCGCCACCATCGGACCCGCCTCGCGCGAGCTGGACACGCTGACACGGATGGTCGAGGCCGGCATGGACGTCGCGCGGCTGAACTACTCGCACGGCACGCTCGATGAGCACGCTGAGACGGTGCAGCGCGTGCGCGACGCCGCCGGACGTGTCGGGCGGCCGGTCGCGATCCTGCAAGACCTGCCCGGGCCCAAGCTGAGGATCGGGCCGCTGCGCGATGACGTCGTCGAGCTGACGCCAGGCGAGCGCATCACATTCTCCTGCGGCGACGGCGACGCAGCGGGCGACGCGCACGAGATGAGCATCTCCTGGGCGGGACTGCCGGATGCCGTCGAACAGGGCTCGACGTTGTATCTGGCCGACGGCTCGGTCCGCCTGCGCGTGGTCGACGTGCGATCCCAGGCCGGCGAGGTCGACGCCGAGATCGAAATCGGCGGCGCGGTCGCCTCGCGCCAGGGCCTGAACATCCCCGGACCGGTGAGCGCGCTGCCGGCGCTGCCCGAGGAGGACCTGCACCTGCTCGCGCACGGCGAGTCGATCGGCGTGGACATGGTCGCCCTTTCGTTCGTGCAGTCGCCCGAGGACGTCAAGTCGGTACGCGACCACACCCGCCTGCCACTGATCGCCAAGATGGAGAAGCCCCAGGCGGTCGATCGCGCGGAGGAGATCATCAGGGTCGCCGACTCCGTAATGGTCGCGCGCGGCGACCTCGGCATTGAGCTGCCGATCGCGCGCGTGCCGATCGTGCAGAAGCAGTTGCTGGACCTGGCCGGCCGATTGGCGCGTCCCTCGATCACCGCCACGCAGATGCTTGACTCGATGGTCAGCTCCTCGCGCCCCACACGCGCGGAGGTCGCCGACGTGGCCAACGCGATCCTCGACGGCACCGACGCAGTGATGCTCTCCCAGGAGACGGCCGTCGGCGCCTACCCGGTGGCCGCCATCGAGATGATGGCCGCGGTAGCCGTACAGGCAGAGTCGATTGCGCCGTATGAGCGCTGGAACGAGACGCGCGTGCGCCGCACCGAGTCTGACCCCGCATACACGATCGCGCACAACCTCTGCGACGCCGCACGCGAGCTGCGCCTGGACGCACTGGTGATCCCGACGCTGTCGGGCCGCTCGGCGCGGCTGGTCTCTGCGCACCGCCCGACGGTCCCGATCTACGCCCTCTCCCCCGGCCGGGAGACGGTCAGGCGCTGCGGTCTGATGTGGGGCGTACAGGCCGCGTCGATGCCCCGCCACGAGACCACCGAGGCGCTGATCGCCGATGCGGCCCGCCGCGTCGTCGAGCTTGGCTGGTGCGACCGCGGCCAGCGCGTGGGGATCACGGCAGGGCTCCCGTCCGGGCGTCCGGGCACAACCAGCCTGTTCCAGATCCAGGTGCTCTAGCGCCGGGTGCTCGGCGCCTCGGCGGCGCCCCACGAGCCGCGAACGAGCACCCTTCGGCCGAGACTCATGTGGAATCATCCGGCCCACTTGGTGGCGCGATCAAGGCGAGCGTCCCGACCGGCGATCTGAAAGGACTGCAAGCCATGACCACAGGCGCAGGAGCTGGAGCGGGCCACGCGGTCGCTGGCAGCGAGACCGAGCCGGCCGACGTGCTGGTCGTGTTCGGGATCACCGGCGACCTCGCCAAGGTGATGACATTCCGATCCCTCTACCGGCTCGAGCTGAGAGGTCTGCTGAAGTGCCCGATCGTCGGTGTCGCAGGCGATGACTGGACAGTCGAGCACCTGCGCGAGCACGCCCGCGAATGCATCGAGGGTACTGGCGAATCCGTGCAGGACGCGGTCTTCGAGCGGTTCGCCGCGCGGCTGTCTTACGTCAGCGGCGACTTCACCGACGCCGCCACCTACAAACGCCTGGCCGGGGCGATGGGCGACGCGAGAACGCCCGTCTTCTATCTGGAGATACCGCCGTTTCTGTTCGGCCCGGTAATCAAGGAGCTAAGGGATGCCGGCCTGACCAGCACGGGTCGTGTGGTCGTCGAGAAGCCGTTCGGCCACGACCTGGCCTCCGCGCGCGAACTGGCCGCGGAGATTCACCAGTACATCGACGAGTCCCAGCTGTACCGGATCGACCACTTCCTCGGCAAGATGGGCACCGACGAGTTCCTGTATCTGCGCTTCGCCAACACGATGATCGAGCCAATCTGGAACCGCAACCACATCAAGTGCGTGCAGATCACGATGGCCGAGAGCTTTGGCGTGGAGGATCGCGGGCACTTCTACGACCCGGTCGGAGCGGTGCGCGACGTGGTCGTCAACCACCTCATGCAGGTCGTCGCGCTCGCGGCCATGGAGGCGCCTTCGGGCAACGACGCCGACGCGCTCAAGGACGCCAAGTTCGCGCTGTTTCGCTCGATCCACGACGCCAAGCCCGCCCACTACGTGCGCGGTCAGTACGACGGCTATCTCGACATCGACGGCGTCGCGAAGGACTCGACCACCGAGACCTATGCGGCGATGCGCCTGGACATCGACAACTGGCGCTGGTCGGGCGTGCCGTGGTTCATCCGCACCGGCAAGAAGCTGCCCACGACCCAGACCGAGCTGCGCGCCGTCTTCCGCGACCCCCCGCGCCTGGGCTTCATGGAGCGAGGGCACAGACGCCCAGAGCCCAACCAGTTCGTCGTCAAGCTCGACCCCACGACCGGCACC
Organism: uncultured Solirubrobacteraceae bacterium; assembly: GCA_963705235.1. Lineage (GTDB taxonomy): Bacteria > Actinomycetota > Thermoleophilia > Solirubrobacterales > Solirubrobacteraceae > Palsa-744. The sequence goes on from OY970059.1 coordinate 527,016, forward strand.
CGCCTGGTTCTCGACGCGCACCGCGCTGACCTCTCCGGCCCAGAGGCGATCACGCTCGACGTCGAGTTCGCTGAGCAGGGCGGCGAGGCTCCAACCCCGTACGAGGTGCTCCTGCTCGACGCGATGCGCGGTGACAGCACACGTTTCACCCGCCAAGACGGCGTCGAAGAGACCTGGCGCATCTTCGAACCGCTGATCCAGAACCCAACGCCCGTGCACGCCTACGCGCCCGGCACCTGGGGACCAAACGCAGGAGATGAGCTGGTCTCCGGGTTCGGCGCCTGGCACGGTCCGTGGGTGCAGTCATGAGCGCGGCCAAACGCAAGGCCCCAGCCAAGCCCGCAAAGGCCGCAGCTAAACGCAGTGCACTCGCAAAGCCGCCCAAGGCGGCGGCCAAACGCAAAGCACCGCCCAAGACCGCGGCCAAGCCGGCAAAAGGCAAGGCCGGGGCAGCCGCCAAGGTCGCCGCGCGCATGGGTGAGGAGCGCGGTTCGACGCAGAGCGCGGCAATGCCCTCGCCGTTTCCGCCAATCGCCGACTACGCGTTCCTGTCGGACTGCCACACCGGCGCGCTGGTCGCCCCCGACGGGACCATCGACTGGTTGTGCGTGCCGCGCTTTGATGCCCCAAGCGTGTTCGGGACGCTGCTCGACCGTCAGGCGGGCGCCTTTCGTTTCGGCCCGTTCGGCATCAACGTACCGGCAGCACGCGTCTATGAGCCGGGCACCAACATCCTGCTGACAACCTGGAAGACGCCGACCGGCTGGGTGATCGTGCGCGACGCGCTCACACTGGGACCGCGGCGCGGCGTCGACCGGGTCACGCCGCACACCAGGCCCCCCACCGACGAAGACGCCGACCATCTGCTCATTCGCAGCGCAATGTGCCTGGAGGGTGAGGTCGAGATGGAACTGACGTGTGAGCCGGTGTTCGATTACGGCCGCGTCCCGGCGACGTGGTCGGTGCACGACGACGGCCACCAGGCCGACGCCAGCGCCCTGGAGGAGACGATCCGGTTGCAGACCGACATGGCCGTCGGCGTCGAGGGCGACCGCGTGCGCGCCAGGCACGTGCTCAAACAGGGCGAGCAGATCTACTGCGCGCTGTCGTGGGCCGAGGAGCTGGCGGCGCCCGAGAGCGTCGATCAGGCGACTGCACATCTGGCCGCGACCGCGAAGTTCTGGCGCGGCTGGCTGGGGCGCGCGCGCATACCCGACCACCGCTGGCGCGACCCGCTGCAGCGCTCCGCGCTGGCGATCAAGGGACTGACCTACATGCCGACCGGCGCGACCGTCGCCGCCCTCACCACATCGCTGCCGGAGACCCCCGGCGGCGAGCGCAACTGGGACTACCGCTACACATGGCTGCGCGACTCGACGTTCACGCTGCAGGCGCTGCACTACCTCAACCTCGACTGGGAGGCCGAGGAGTTCATGCAGTTTGTCGCCGACCTCGAGCCCAACCCGGACGGCGCGCTGCAGATCATGTACGGGATCGACGGGCGGCGCGACCTGACCGAGTCAACGCGCGATGACCTCTCCGGGTATGCCGGTGCGAGCCCTGTGCGGATCGGCAACGGCGCCTTCGACCAGCGCCAGAACGACGTGTTCGGCGCGGCGCTGGACTCGATTTTGCTGCACACCCGCCGCAGTCAGCGCTTGCCGAGACGACTGTGGCCGCTCGTCCAGGCGCAGGCAGAATGCGCGACGAAAGTGTGGCGCAAACCCGACCAGGGCATCTGGGAGGCCCGCGGTAAGCCCAAGCACTATGTCTCCTCCAAGCTGATGTGCTGGGTGGCGATGGACCGTGCGGCCAAGCTCGCGGCGATGCGCGGCGACCGCAAGCTGGAAGGCGCCTGGCAGGGGACCGCCGAGGAGATCAAAGAGGACATCCTCACCCACGGCTTCAGCGAGCGCGGCGTGATGCGCCAGCACTACGAAACCGACGCCCTCGACGCCTCCAACCTGCTCGCCGGGATCTTCGGCTTCCTGCCCGGCGAGGACGAGCGTCTACGCGCGAGCGTGCTGGCGATCGCCGAAGAGCTCACGGAGGACGGCTTCGTCCTGCGCTACCGCACCGACGAGACCGACGACGGCCTGTCCGGCAAGGAGGGGAGCTTTTTGATCTGCTCCTTCTGGCTGGTCTCCGGCCTGGCGATCGTCGGCGAGCTGCAGCGCGCCACCGACCTGATGGAAAAGCTGCTGCGCGTCGCCTCACCACTGGGCCTGTACGCGGAGGAGTTTGACACCAGCACCGCGCACCACCTGGGCAACTTTCCCCAAGCCTTCTCCCACCTGGCCCTGATCGAGGCCGCCGGGCGGATCATTCTGTCCGAGTTCGTCGGCGAGATCGTGTCGTGAGCGACTACGACGTAATCATCATCGGCAGCGGCGCCGGCGGCGGTACGCTCGCGCGCCACCTGGCTCCCTCAGGCAAGCGGATTCTGCTGCTCGAGCGCGGCGACTGGCTGCCTCGCGAGCCGCAGAACTGGTCCGCCGGCGACGTGTTCGTGGACAACCGCTATATCTCGCCGGACACCTGGTATGACGCCGACGGCAAGCCGTTCCAGCCACAGGTCCACTACTTCGTCGGCGGCGCCACCAAGCTCTACGGGGCCGCGCTGTATCGCTTTCGCAAAGAGGACTTCGGCGAGCTGCGCCATCACGGCGGCCTGTCGCCCGCGTGGCCGATCTCCTACGAGCAGATGGAGCCCTACTACACGCAGGCCGAGCGGGTCTACGAAGTGCACGGCGCACGCGGCGAGGACCCGACCGAACCGCCCGCCAGCGCGCCCTACCCGCACCCGGCCGTCTCGCACGAGCCGCGCATCCAGGCGTTGGCCGATTCGTTCGCCGACGCCGGGCTGCACCCTTTCCACGCGCCGTGCGGAGTGATGCTCGACGAGCAGAACAGGCCCTACAGCGCGTGCGTGCGCTGCGCCACCTGCGATGGGTTCCCCTGCCTGGTGCACGCCAAGTCCGACGCCGAGGTGCTCGGCGTACGACCGGCGCTCGAGCACGACAACGTGACGCTGCTGACGAACACGACGGCCATCTCGCTTGCCACCAACCCGACCGGGACGGCGGTCACCGAGGTACTCGTCGAGCGAGACGGCGCTCGCGAGACCCATAGTGCTGAGATCGTCGTCGTCAGCGCCGGCGCGGCCAACACGGCCAAGCTGCTGCTGGAGTCCGCCAGCGACAAGCACCCGAACGGGCTGGCCAACGGCTCCGATCAGGTCGGGCGCAACTACATGTTCCACAACAGCCAGGCAGTGCTCGCGATCTCCAAGGAGCCCAACCCGACGATCTTCCAAAAGACCCTCGGCGTCAACGACTACTACCTCGCCGGCGACGCGTGGGAGTACCCGATGGGCAACATCCAGATGGTCGGCAAGTCCGTCGCCGAGATGTACCGCGGCGAGAAGCCGCTGATGACCAAGCTCGCGCCGACCTTCTCTCTGACCGAGATCGCCACCCACGCCGTCGACTTCTGGCTCTCGACAGAGGACCTGCCCCAAGCCGACAATCGCGTCACGCTCGACGCCGACGGCAACGTCAAGCTGAGCTATCGGCCCAGCAACAACGGCGCACGCGATCGCCTGTTCGAGCAGCTGCGCTCGCTGCTCGGCCGCCTCGGCATGCACGAGCATCACCTGATCCCGCGGTGGGCCTACCTCGAGAACAAGATCCCGGTCGCCGGCGTGGCACACCAGGCCGGCACCTGCCGCTTCGGCACGGACCCGGCATCCTCAGTGTTGAACACCGACTGCCGCGCCCACGAGCTCGACAACTTGTATGTGGTCGATACGAGCTTCTTCCCGAGCATCGCCGCCGTCAACCCGGCGTTGACGGCGATGGCCAACGCGCTGCGCGTGGGCGATCACCTGCTGGCGCGGCTGGCCTGAGCGCCCCCGCGCGCGACCGTCGAGACGCCCGCGTGCCGCGGAGGACTACGCCATGATTGCCCCGTGAGAGCGCTCGATCCGAGACTGCTCAGGTACGCGCGCGCGACCCGCACGTTCCTGATCGTCTCGATCGCACTCGGCACGCTCGGCGCGCTGCTGATCCTCGCGCAGGCGTGGCTGCTGGCCGACGTCGTCGCGCGTGCGTTCATCGACCGCGACAGCCTCGCCCAACTGCGTACACCGCTGCTGATCCTGCTCGCGGTGGTAGTCGCTCGCGCGCTGCTCGCGTGGGTGGCTGAGCTGGCGGCGGCCCGCTCGAGCGCCGCCGCCAAGTCCCAGCTGCGCGCCGCGCTGCTGGCGCGCATCCCCGCGCTCGGCCTGGACAGCGCCCGCGATCAGCGTACAGGCGAGCTGGCAGTGCTCGCCACGCGCGGGATCGACGCACTCGACGGCTACTTCTCGCTGTACCTGCCACAGCTGTTTTTGGCGGTGATCGTGCCCGTCGTCGTGATCGCCGCGGTGCTCAGCGGCGATTGGATCTCGGCGACGATCATCGCCGTGACGATCCCGCTGATCCCGATCTTCATGGCACTGGTGGGCGCGAGCACGAACGAGCGCATGGACCGTCAGCTGCGCATCCTGGAGCGCCTGTCGGGGCATTTCCTGGACGTCGTCGCCGGGCTGCCCACGCTGAAGGTATTCGGACGCGCAAAGGCTCAGGCGGGCGCGATCCGCGAGATCAGCGAGCGCTACCGCTCGAGTGCGATGTCCACGCTGCGGATCACGTTCCTGTCGTCGCTGATTCTCGAGCTGGTCGCGACGATCGCCGTTGCGCTCGTAGCGGTGGCGATCGGGCTGCGCCTGATGAATGGGCAGCTCGATCTGCGCACGGCGCTATTCGCGTTGGTGCTCGCCCCGGAGGCGTTCCTACCGCTGCGCCGGCTCGGTGCCAACTACCACGCCAGCGCCGAGGGCATGGCCGCGGCCGAGCAGGTGTTCGCGGTCGTGCAGGCACCCGCCGCGCACCACGGTGCGCACACCATCTTTCCCGATCCGGCGCTCGCCGATCTCGAGATCGAGGGCCTGCGCTTCACCTACCCGGGCCGCACCCAGCCGGCGCTTGACGGTGTGTCGCTGACCGTGCGGGCGGGCGAGGTGCTGGCGCTCGTCGGACCCAGCGGGTGTGGCAAGTCGACGCTGCTGGGCGCGCTGCTCGGACTGCTCACGCCCGATGGCGGCTCGATGCGCATCGGCGGCGTCGAGCTGGCCGAGCTGGACCCCGATGCGTGGCGAGCGCGGCTGGCATGGGTGCCGCAGCGGCCACATCTGTTCAAGGCGTCAATCGCCGCGAACGTGCGCTTGTCGCGCCCGGAGGCCACTGACGAGGAGGTTTCCTCGGCGATCCGCTCCGTCGGCCTGGCCGATGCCCTCGCGCGACTGCCCGACGGCCCAGACACCGTTCTCGGCGAGCGCGGTGCGGGCCTGTCCGCGGGCGAGCGCCAGCGGGTCGCGCTGGCGCGCGCGTTTTTGCGCGACGCGCCGCTGCTGCTGCTCGACGAGCCAACTGCCAATCTCGACGGCGAGACCGAGCACGAGGTCGTGCGCTCGATCCGCGCGCTCTCGCGCGAGCGCACGGTGTTGCTCGTCGCGCACCGTCCCGCTCTGGTCGCGATCGCCGACAGGGTGCTCCCGCTCGTGCCGGCTGAGGTCGCGGCATGAGCGCCTCAGCCTCGCAAGAGGCCACGCGGTCGCGCATTGACGGCGACGGGCCGCAGGCGCCGCTGCTGCGGACGCTCGCACTCGCCCGACCGGCAGCCGGGCGCCTGGCGCTCTCGACGCTGCTGGGAGCCGGCGCGATCGCCGCCTCGATCGGTCTGATTGCGACCTCGGCGTGGCTGATCTCGCGTTCGGCCCAGCACCCGCAGGAGTCGGCTGTCGCGATCGCGATCGTCGGTGTCCAGTTCTTCGCGCTGGCACGCGGCCTGTGCCGCTACGCCGAACGGCTGGTCGGCCACGACGGTGCCTTGCGCGTGCTCGCGCAGATCAGGGTCACCGTCTACGAACGCCTGGAGCGTCTGGCCCCGCTCGGGCTCCCGGCGTTTCGCAGCGGCGACCTGCTCGCCCGCCTGGTCCACGACGTCGAGGCCCTGCAGGATCTGCTGTTGCGGGTCATGCCGCCGTTCGCGATCGCGCTCGGCGTGGGTACCGCGACGGTCGCGCTGGTGTGGTCGATGCTGCCGGCGGCCGGCCTGATCCTGCTCGCCGCGCTCGTGCTGGCGGCGACGCTGGTGCCATGGCTGACTGGCCGCCTGTCCGCCCGTGGCGAGGGCCGCCAGGCGGCCGCGCGGGCTGAGCTGACCGCCAGCGTCGTCGATCTGGTCGAAGGAGCGCCCGAGCTGGCCATCTACGGGGTCGTCCCCGAGCAGCTGCAGCGCGCAGCGGACATCGACGCAAAGCTCACACGCATCGCCTCCGCCGGCGCGCGCACGGCGGGCGTCGGACAGGGACTGACGAGCCTGTGCTGTGGCCTCGCCATGTGGGGCTCGCTGGCGGTCGGTGTCTCGGCCGTTCACGACGGCCGCCTGGACGGCGTGCTCCTCGCGGGGCTCGCGCTGATCCCATTGGTCGCGTTCGAGCTGGTCACCGGGCTGCCGCTGGCAACGCAGACGCTCCAGCGCGTGCGCCGCTCGGCCGCGCGGGTATTCGACGTGCTCGACACGCCGGCGCCGGTCAGCGAGCCGCTACATCCAGTCGCGCCTGGACCGCCGCCGCACTCATTGCGCGTGCGAGGGCTGCGCTACAGCTATCCGGGCGCCCAACACCCGGCGCTCGACGGGATCGACCTCGACCTGAACGCCGGCAGACGCGTGGCCGTCGTCGGCCCCAGCGGTGCCGGCAAGTCGACGCTGGCCGGTGTGCTGCTGCGCTTCCTCGCCTACGAGCACGGCTCGGTCGCACTGGATGGTGTGGAGATCGCCGACCTAGACGGCGACACCTGTCGCACGGTGCTCGGTCTGGTCTCACAAGACGCACATGTCTTCGACAGCACGCTCGGGGAGAACCTGCGCCTGGCCCGGCGATCGGCTGGGACCGAGGAACTCGAAGGCGCACTGGAGGACGCGCGGCTGCTCGACTGGGTCCGCCAGCTTCCGAACGGGCTCGCCACTGAGCTGGGCGAGCGCGGCGCGCGCATGTCCGGCGGCCAGCGCCAGCGCCTGGCGATCGCCCGTGCACTGCTCGCGGACTTCCCGCTGCTGATCCTCGACGAGCCGGGCGAGCATCTGGACACGCCGACCGCAGACGCGATCGTCACCGACCTGCTGGCGGCGACAAGTGACACGGCCGCGCTGCTGATCACCCATCGGCTCGCCGGGCTGGAGGAGGTCGACGAGGTGCTGCTGCTCGACCGCGGGCGCGTGCTCGAACGCGGCACCCACGCCGAGCTGCTCGCGGCACACGGCGCGTATGCGGCGCTGTGGCGGCAGGAGAGCGACTGAAGCTCGCCGCAGCACCCGCTCGCTCGGGGCGTCACCGCTCGGCGCCGCTTGGATCCTCCATGAAACGCGACAGATCTTCATCGCCCGGCTTGACCCCCGCGTTCATCGCGACGATTCGTGCCGATACCTGCTGCATCGTGATCGTGCGCTCGTCCCTGGCCTTGCCGACAAACGCGGTCAGCCACTTGAACAGGGCGATGCCGCGGTTCTTGAAGCCCGTCAGGAACGTGAGGTGGACGAACGCCCACATCAGCCAGCCGATGAACCCGCCGACCTTGATGCCCTTGAAGCTGACGATCGCGCGAAAGCGCGAGATCGTCGCCATGCTGCCGAGATCGCGATACGCAAACGGCTTGGCGCGCTCGTCGCCGTTCAGGCGCCGTTTGATCGTACGGGCCGCGTGGATGCCCGACTGCATCGCCACCTCGGCCACGCCCGGCAGCCCATTCAGCGACATCATATCGCCAACGACGAATACCTCTGGATGCCCGGGGAGCGTGCAGTCGGGCAGCACCTTTACGTGTCCGGCACGGTCGGTCTCGGCGCCGCTGGCCTGCGCCAGCATCGCGCCCAGCGGCGAGGCCTGCACGCCCGCCGACCAGACCTTCGTGTGACAGGCGATGCGTTCCTCTCCGTCGGGGCCCTGCACGACGATCGCGTCGTGTCTTGACATCGGTGACGCGACAGCACATCCGCAGCTGTACGCCCGCACGTTCCAGCTCCGGCGGTGCCCTTCGCCGAGAGCTTGTCGCCGAACGTCGCCAGCGCCTTCTCGCCGCCGTCGAACAGCAGCACCTGTGCACTGGCCGGATCGATCCGGCGGAAGTTGCCTTGCAGCGATCGCCGCGCCAGCTCTGCGATCTGACCGGCCATCTCCACTCCGGTCGGTCCGGCGCCGATCACCGCGAACGTCAGCCACAGCGCGCTGCGCCTGCGGGTCTTGCTCCAGCTCGGCCATCTCGAACGCGCCGAAGATCCGCCCGCGCAGCTCCAGCGCGTCGTCCACGGTCTTCATCCCGGGAGCGAAGCGCGCGAACTCGTCGTGCCCGAAATACGACCCCGTGGCGCCGGCCGCCACGATCAGCGAGTCGTACGGAACGATCAACGGCTCGCCCGAGCAGCCGCGCGGCCGTCACGGTCTTTGCCTGCAGGTCAAAGCCCGTGACGTCGGCCAGCTCGACTTGGACGTTGCGGTGCTTGCGCAGCACCTCGCGCAGCGGCGGTGCGACTGCGCCCTCGGACAGGATTCCGGTCGCCAGCTGGTAGAGCAGCGGCTGGAAGGTGTGGTGGTTGGCACGGTCGATCAGCGTCACCTCGACCGGCGCACGGCGCAGGAACTTGGCCGCGAACAGGCCGCCGAAGCCGCCACCGACGATCACCACCCGATGTGCAGGCTGCTCGCTCACAGCGCTAGGCCGGCGGCGCGGCCGACACTGCGGCCGTCGCCGGATCGGTCCCGGATCGTGTGTCGGGCTGCGCGGGCGGCGCCTGCACACGGCCGCGGAAGACGTGGAAGGACCAGCCCTGGTAGATCAGCACGATCGGGAAGAGGATCGCCGCGACGACCGTCATCACGCTCAGCGCGTAGTGACCCGAGGCGGCGTTGTGCGACCGTCAGGTCGTAGGCGCCGTCGGTGCTGGAGACCATCACGTGTGGATACAGGTCGATGAAGATCGAGCCGACGGTAGCGGCGATCGCGACCGCAGACGCGGCGAACGCCCAGCCGTCGGAGTCGCTCATCGCCAGCCGCGCGGCGAAGACGACCGCGATCACCGCCAGCACCTCCACCGGCCCGGGCACGTCGGCGCCGCCCGCGACGTTGCGCGTCCAGATCACAAAGCCGACGACCAGCGCGATCGCGGCCCACCCCAGCGGCCGCGCGAGCGTGCGCGCGCGCTCGCGCATCTCCTCCGTCGTGCGCAGCTTCAGGAACGTCGCACCGTGCAGCAGGCACAGGCCGAGCAGGGTCACGCCCGTCCACAGGCCATAGGGGGTCAGCAGGTCGAAGAAGTCGCCGGTGAAGTCGTGGTTGGAGTCGATCGGCAGGCCATGCAGCAGGTCGCCCAGGCCGACGCCGAGCAGCAGCGGGATCAGCAAGCTGCCGAGCGTCGTGCACCACGTCCACGTGCGACGCCAGCGTTGACCGTCGCCTTTGCCTTTGAACTCGAACGCCACACCGCGCGCCATCAGCGCCGCGAGCACGAGCAGCAGCGCCAGGTACAGCGCCGAGAACATCGTCGCGTACCAGCAGCGGGAACGCCGCGAACATTCCCGCTCCGGCGACGATCAGCCAGACCTCGTTGCCGTCCCACCACGGGCCGATCGTGTTCAGCGCCACGCGCCGCTCGGTTTCGTCGCGCCCGACGATCGTGTGCAGCACGCCGACGCCGAAGTCAAAGCCCTCGAGCACGAAGAAGCCGACCCAGAAGATCACGATGATCACGAACCAGATGGTGTGAAGCTCCACAGCTCTCCTAGTAGGTCAACGCCGGGATCGTGGTCGCGCCCGCACCGGAGGCGCCCGAGCCCTCGTCATCGTGCTCGGCGTCAAGCTCGCGGCGTGAATAGCGCAGCATCAGCACGAGGTCAGCGGCGCCCAGCGCGATGTAGATCGCCACGAACGCGATCAGGCTGATCCAGATGTCGGTCGAGGTGACCGACGGCGAGTTCGCGTTGACGGTCTTCATCAGCCCCTGCACGATCCACGGCTGGCGTCCGTTCTCGGTCAGCATCCAGCCGGCGGTGTTCATCAAGAAGGGCGTGACCACCGCCCACAGCGACACGCGCAGGAACCACTTGGAGCGATCGAGCATGCCCTTGTGCACGAGCCAGCCGCCCCACAACGCCAGCAGCGCGATCAGCGAGCCGAGGTAGGCCATCACGCGCATCGACCAGTACTGGATGAACACGTTGGGTATGTAGTTGCCTGGCCCGTGCTTGGCCACTTCCTGCTTCTGCAGCTGGCTCAAGCCCTCCACGGGTCCGTCGAACGTGCCCGGTGGCGAGCACCGACAGCAGGTGCGGGATCGCGATCAGCTGCGTCGGGGTTTCGTCGTTCTTGCCGCCGCCGACCTGAAATACCGAGAACGAGCACGGCTGGCAGTTCGTCCACTGCGCCTCCGCCGCGGCGATCTTGACCGGCTGATAGGTCGCCTCGATCTCACCGAGCTTGTTGCCGACGAACATCTGCAGCAGGATCGCCGGAAGCAGCACCATCACCGACAGCCGCGCAGCACCGTTGAAGGCCGCCACCTCGCGGCCCTTGCGCAGCTGCCATGCCGACACCGCGAGCATCACCAGCGAGCCGGTGACCAGCGAGGCGAGGATCACGTGTACATAGCCCCACAGAAACGTCGGGTTGGTGAACAGCGCCCACACGTTGTTCAGCACGGGCTGGCCGTGGCTGTTCAGCTTGTAGCCGACCGGGTGCTGCATCCACGAGTTGGCGGCCAGGATGAACATCGCCGAGAGCATCGAGCCGATCGCCACCATCCAGATGCAGGCCAGGTGCACGCGCTTGGGGAGCCTGCCCCAGCCGAACAACCACAGCCCGAGGAACGTCGACTCCAAGAAGAACGCCGCCAGGCCCTCCATCGCCAGCGGCCCGCCGAACACGTCGCCGACGAACCGCGAGTAGGCCGACCAGTTCATGCCGAACTCGAACTCCTGCACGAGCCCGGTGACCACGCCGACGGCCACGTTGATCAGCAGCAGCGTGCCGAAGAAGCGCGTCAGGCGCTTGTACTCGGGCTTTTCGTTGCGGTGCCAAGCGGTGTGCAGGAGCGCGACGAGGAATGCCAGGCCGATCGTCACCGGCACGAACAGGAAGTGGTAGATGCTCGTCGTGGCGAACTGCCAACGTGCGAGGTCGTTCGTCATCCGCGCCGGAGTCTACCTCCGCTGCCGTCGGGCTAAAGATCCTCGATACGTACTGAAAAGCGTGCGCTGTATCGCTCGCCGGGTGCCAGCAGGCGCAGCCCGTCGCCGCTGCACAGCGCATTGGCGGGGGCTGTCATCGGCTCGAAGCAGATGAACCGTCCACCGGTCGGGGCGTACACCTGCGCGCATCGATACCCATCCAATAGCTCCAGCTCGATCCGGCGTTCGCCGTCGGCGACGGCGAAGCGAGCCGAGTCGGCGACCTCGTCGAAGCCGTCGTCGAACTCGAGCGCGGCGAGCGGGAAGCTGCGCGCCGGCTGCGCTCGCTCAGGGCCGACCGGGATCTGCTGGGCATCAAGCGCCAGCTCTCGCATCGGCGGGAGCTCCACCAGCCACCGCTCACGTGAGGCGCCCGGCGGGGAGAGATACGGGTGAAAGCCGAACGCCACCGGGACGGAGTCCTGGCCGCAGGCGTGCACCGTCACCTCGATCCGCAGGCCGTCGTCGAGCAGGACCGCGCGATATTCGAGGTCGTGGCGGAAGGGGAACACGTCGAACAGCTCGGGGCGCTCTGCGCTCCACTGCACGCGAGCGATCAACTCGCGTGCGTCAGGCGCCGGCTCGCCATCCAGCTGCCACGGCAGCCGTGATCCGATCACGCCGTGGATCGGAAGACCGTTCGTGTCCAATGCGATACGCATGGCATCGCGCGGAACCGTCACGGCGCGGCCGTCGACGCTGTAGTCGAAACCGGCGAGACGGTTGGCCCATGGGTAGAGCAGCGGAATGCCCATCGTCTTGCCACGCTCGGCATATGCGCCCACGCCTGCGTTCTGGGCGAGCAGCTCCTGCCCACGGTGGCGCAGCGAGCAGCACAGCATTCCGGCGCTGGGCACAAACTCGGCTGCGAGGGCGCCCGTCCGGTCGCTCAAGCACGCGGTCGCGCGCGGGGGATCGCTCATCGCCAACTCACTGCAGCCAAGATTCAGGCAACGGTCGGACGGATCACGGCCGCGTCGCCCGCCCGCGGCCGATGCCGTCAGACGCGCGAATCGGTGCCCTAAACTCGGCAGCGCGTGAACCTGTGGGCCCCCGACGACAGCGCTCTAGACGCGATCGGGGAGCTGCCGAAGAGCGTAGAACTCGACCTGATCCCACGCGAGGGCGACCTACCCAGCGAGATCCTCAGCGCCGAGTTTCTCGTACCCCGCTCCGAAGATCGCCGCATCCTCGAGCTGCTGGCGCAGATGCACGGCCTCCGCGTGATCCAAACGCTGTCCGCAGGGGTCGACGGCCTGCTGCCCGTGCTCCCGCCGGGCGTGATCCTGTGCGATGCGGGCGGAACCCGCGACGTGGCGGTCGCCGAATGGGTACTCGCTGCGATCCTCGCCTGGCGCAAGATGCTGCCCGAGCTGCGCGACCGCCAGCGCGAGCACGCGTGGTCTTGGCGGCAGTCGGGCGAGCTGGCGGGGAGCACCGTGATGATCCTCGGCTACGGGGCGATCGGAACCGCCGTCGAGGCGCGCCTGCGACCGTTCGACGTGCGCTTCATCCGCGTGGCTCGCCGCGCCCGCGAGGGCGTGCACCCGGTGCAAGAGCTGGCCTCGCTGCTGGGGCAAGCCGATGTCGTCGTCGTGCTGCTGCCGCTCACGCCCGCCACCAACGGGTTGCTCGACCGCGACGCGCTCGCACGCATGCGTCCGGGAGCACTGCTCGTGAACGCTGCGCGGGGACCGATCCTCGACACCGCCGCGCTGCTCGAGGCCCTCCACGACAGACGCTTGAGCGCAGCTCTGGACGTGACCGACCCGGAGCCGCTGGCGCCCGAGCATCAGCTGTGGGACGCCCCCGGCGTACTGATCACGCCCCACTACGCGGGCGATACCGAGGCGGCGCAGCGGCGTGCCTTCGCGCTGGTCGGCAAGCAGGTGCGTCGTTACCTGCGCGGCGAGCCGCTGGTCAACGTCGTCGAGCACGGCTACTAGAGCCGCACCCGTTCAAGCACGTCGCGGGCGTCGACTACACCTCGACGTCGCCGGCGGCGCTGTGGTGGCGGCGCGCCTGGCGCTTGGCCTTGCGCGCGGCCGACTGCTCGGCGCTCTTCTCGCGCGCCTCTCCGTATGACTGTTTGACGAGCGTCTTGCCGCCGCTCCAGCCGAACGCGCGCACGACCAGCACGATCGCCAGCAGCAGGCTCCAGGCGGTCGTGACCAGCTGCTGGGCGACTGAGTACGCGGTCGCGTTGGCCGAGCTGGTGACGCCCTTGAGTGAAATCACGTTGAAGCCCTGGGTGACGCCGGCTCCACCCGGCGTGACCGAGGTCATGTTGGCGATCGAGTTGCCGCCGACGACGCGCATCAGCGTGTGGAAGCTGACCGGGATGTTGTAGGCGGCCAGGAACACGGCGATGATTCCGAGCATCGCCACCCAACTGATCGCCTCGGGCAGCAGCACGTACCCGAGATAGCGCTTGGGGTGCGCGATGATCTGCCCTCCCTCCTTGGCCTCCTCCCACCAGTGCAGAACCCGCGGCTTGAGCATCCGTGCAACGACCACGATCAGCACGCCGCCTGCGACGAACAGGATCACGGTGGCGAGCGGATGGGCGCTGACGAATCCGAACTGCAGGCTGAAGGACCCGCCGACGGTCAGGAACAGGTAGATGTAACCGGCGGTGCCGATCGCCGTGTAAAAGACTTTCTGCACGAAGTAGCCGGCCAGGATTCCGGCGAAGCTGGCCGCCGCGATGATCGTCGTGTACATCAGCAGCATCGCCAGCGTGCCGAGATTCGCCGGCAGGATGGTGTTGAGCCCGACGGCCGCGGCGTAGCAGGCCAGCACCTGCGTCCACACGACCTGCGAGGGATAGGCGAAGCGCAGGATCGAATACCAGGCGTAGGCGGTTGTGGTCGTCTGGATCGTGATCAGCACGACCGCCGCCACCAGGTAGCCAGGAGAGATGCTCGTGACCGTGTTCCACACCTGTTTGAGCCAGCTGCCGATGTCCAAGCCGAACAGGGTCGCGGCGGCGCCGATCACGATAAGCACGAGCGCGATGACCAGGATCCGCCCGACGTGAATCCGTCCATGCGCGGAGGTGACTGCCTGCTCGGTGGCCATTTGGCGGATCTTATGGGCGATCCGGCGCGCGGCGGCGGCGCGCGCGGCGGGCTGGCGCCACACCGCTGTCGAAACGGTTAGCGTGCCGCCGAGTCAGCGCCCAAGGCGACCCGCATGAGAGGAGACGCGATGACCGACGCCGACACGGCCGGGGGGCCGGCGCCAGCGCCTCCAACACAACCCGCGGCGAGCGCGGCCGAGCCGTCGGCAGCCCCCGCACGCGCGGGTCTGGTGCTGCTGACACTGATCTTGGTGGCGGCGGTCGCCAACCTGAATCTGGCGGTCGCAAACGTGGCGCTGCCGGACATCGGCAAGGCGTTCAACGCGTCGCAGACGGCGCTCGACCTGGTCGCCGTCGGCTACTCGCTCGGCCTAGCCGCGTCGGTGCTGTACCTGGGCGCACTCGGCGACCGCTACGGGCGCAGGCTGATGCTCGTGCTGGGCACGGCGATCGCGATTCCCGCGGCGATCGTCGCGGCGACCGCGTCCAGTGTCGGCATCCTGATCGGCGCTCGCATCCTCGGCGGCCTGGCGGCCGGCATGGCCTATCCGACCACGCTGGCGCTGATCACTGCGTTGTGGTCGGGACCCGGGCGCACACGCTCGATCGCATTGTGGTCGGGTCTCGGCGGAGCGATCTCCGCGCTTGGCCCACTGCTGTCGGGCGCGCTGCTCGAGCACCACGAGTGGGGCTCGGTGTTCCTGCTAACGCTGCCGCTGGCGGTGGTTGCGCTGGTGATGGCGATCGTGCTCGTGCCCAGTCACGTCAATGAGACCTCGGACCCGGTCGACAACCTCGGCGGCATCCTGTCGGTCGTGATGGTCGCTGGCATCGTGCTGGGGATCAACTTCGCGCCGGTCCCGAACCGGGGCACCCTGGCGCTTGGGCTTGGGGCGCTAGCGCTGGCGGCTTTGATCGCCTTCTACCTGCGCCAGCGACGGACGCGCTTTCCGCTGTATGACCTACACGTGGCCGGGCGGCGCATCTTCTGGGTCGCGGCGTTCGCCGGCATCGTCGTGTTCGGCAGCCTGATGGGTGCGATGTTCGTGGGCCAGCAGTTCCTGCAGAACGTGCTCGGCTACTCGACGCTCGACGCCGGCCTGTCGATCCTGCCGGCGGCTTTCTTCATGGTCGTGATCGCCCCGCGCTCGGCCAAGCTGGTAGATGCGCGTGGTGCGCGATTCACGCTGCTGGTCGGCTACTTCTTCTGCCTGCTTGGGTTCATCACGATGCTCGTGCTGTGGAAGTCCGGCACTCCCTACTGGCAGGTTGGCCTCGCATACGCGTTCGTCGGGGCCGGGGTCGGCTTCGCGGGCACGCCCGCGTCACACTCACTGACGGGCTCGGTCCCGGTCAGACGCGCTGGCATGGCATCGGGAACCGCCGACCTGCAGCGCGATCTCGGCGGCGCGATCATGCAATCGATCATGGGCGCGCTGCTGACGGCCGGCTTTGCGACTGCCGTCTCCAAAGCGATCGAAGCGGCGCCGCAGAAGGCGCCGATCACGACCAACGTGGAAAACGCGCTGACCAAGTCGTTCTCCAGCGCCGAGGCGGTGGCTAAGCAATATCCCCACTACTCGAGTGCGATCACAGCCGCGGCCAAGTCGTCGTTCGTGTCGGGCGCCAACTGGGCCTACAGCGCGGGCATCATCGCGATCGTGCTCGGCGCGGGGATGGTGTTCTTCATGTTCCCTGGCAAGGACGAGGAGCAGCGCCTGCTGGCTGAGTACGAAGCCCAGGACAGCGCACCGGAGCCCTCACCCGACGCCGAGCCCGCGCCAGCGAGCTGACACCCGACGCCGAGTCCGCGCTGAGCCTAGGGAGCCGGGCTCGCCCCGCCGGCCGGGGCCGTCGTCTTGGGCGTCGTGGTGGTTGCCGCGCCGGTCGTCGCCGTCGGTGTGGGAGTGGTGACGGTCGTCGTTTTGGCCGGCACGGTGACGGTCGTCGTCGGTGCCGTGACCGTCGTCTTCTCCGTCACGGTCGGTGCGACGGTGGTCGTCGTGGAATGCCCAATGCTGAGCGATTGCTTTGAAACCGTCGGCGTGTCGTTGGAGTCTTTGTTGGCTACCAGTACGACCACGATCACGATCAGCGCGATCACCAGCACGGCACCGATCGCGATCGCCCAGGCGTTGCCGCCGCTAGAGGGAGGCGGAGCACCGCCGCCCTGAGCGGGATCGCCGCCCGGCGTGCCGTAGGGCTGGGTGGCGCCGGGGGGAGGTGGATAGCCGGGAGGCCCGCCGCCTGGCGGAGTGCCGCCAGGCGGCGGCGCAGGCGGATAACCGGGCTGATCGTTGCCGTCGTTCATGTCCGGCTCCTTTCGCGGGATCGGCTCACAAGCATTCGAGCCAGACTAACGCTCGGACTGGATGGCGCCCACACGGGCCGCCGCTGCACAGACATAGACTGGCTCGCTTCCACACGATGCGCCAGAGCACCGAGATACAGCCGCACATGCATCCGCAGCGGCGCAGCCGCAGACGCGGTTACGTCGACGTTCCCGACGGCTGGGAGCTGCTGCGCACCGAAGGACCCGGCCCGTTCGTCACCGGCGAGGTCCTGCGCAGGCCCGACGGCACCGAGGTGCGCTGGCGCTCGCGCCCCCACCGCAAGGGCGGGCGCTCCGCTGGCGGGCCCCCGCCGAGCGGTGCTTCTCCGTCGGGAGGTGCTTCCCCGTCGGGTGCGAGCCGTGGAGAACCGGTGTGGTGGCGTCCGCATCGGCGCGGCTGGTGGATGAGCGTGCTGTTCGCGATCGGCTCGCTGTGCTTCACGGTGGCGGCGCTCGCGGCACAGTGGGCGTCCAGCTCGCACCCCGCGATCGGCGTGACGTTCTTCGTGGGGTCGATCTTCTTCACCTCCGCGTCCTACCTGCAGTACTGCGAGACGGTCAATGTCGAGCACCGCCTGCAGCCACACGCCGCTCGGGCGCGCTGGCGGCCGGCTTCGTGGGAGCCGCGGAGGATCGACTGGCTGGCCGCCTCGGTGCAGCTGATCGGCACGGTGTTCTTCAACTTCAGCACGTTCGCCGCGATGAAACACGGGCTCAGCACCGGGCAGAGCAACCGACGTGTGTGGGCTCCCGACGCGCTCGGCTCGATCTGCTTCCTCGTCTCCAGCGAGCTTGCCTACGCCGAGGTCTGCCACCGCTGGATCTGCGTGCGGCGGCGCTCGCTGTCGTGGTGGATCGTGGCGCTCAACCTGCTCGGCTCGATCGCGTTCGGCGCATCCGCGATCGCCTCGCTGCTGGAGCCGGCGAACGGACAGCCGATCAGCGCCCACATCGCCAACGGGGGCACCTCGCTCGGCGGTCTTTGCTTCCTCGTGGCAGCGCTCGCGCTGATGCCCGAGGCCGCCGCCGAGGAGCGCTCGACACCGCCGGCGACGCAGCAGTCGAGGGCGGCGCCCGCCTGAATGCGGCTGCATATACTCGCTCGACGCCGGCGCCCGCTGGCCGTGCGTTGATCTGAGAGAACAGCCCGTTTGCGGCTGTCAGACCTCGAGGAGGTTCCGCCGATGCCGCCCCATTCCCGGCCCGCTCAGGACCGGCCCGATACGAGTCCGCCGCCCCTCACGCGCGAGCAGGTGGAGAAGCTCGAGGGCCGTTACGGCAATCGCTTCCTGCTCGAGCCGCCGCCCGACAACAAACTGCCGAAGTCGGGGATGAGCGCACAGGAAGCGATGCGCCTGGTGGGCGAGGAAATGGTCCTCGACGGGCTGCCGATGCGAAACCTGGCGACGTTCGTGACGACGTGGATGGAGCCGGAGGCGCGCCACGTGATCGACGAAGCGCTACAGGTGAACTTCATCGACCACGCCGAGTACCCGCAGTCGGCTGAGATCGAGCAGCGCTGCATCCGCATGCTCGCCGATCTGTTCAACGCGCCCGGTGAGACGACCGGCGCACGCACACAAGGTTCTTCGGAGGCGATCATGCTGGGGGCGCTGTCGCTGAAGTGGAAGTGGCGCGAGCGCCGGCAGGCGGCCGGCAAGGGCGTCGAGAAGCCGAACCTCGTGTTCGGCGGCGACGTGCACGTCGTGTGGGAGAAGTTCTGCCGTTACTTCGACGTGGAACCGCGGATCGTGCCGCTCACCAAGGACAAGTACACGATCGGCCCCGAGGACGTGGAGCCGCACGTGGACGAGAACACGATCGCAGTCGCCGCCGTGCTCGGTACGACGTTCACCGGCCACGCCGACGACATCAAAGGGATTAACGACCTGCTCGTGAGCCTCAAGCACGACAAGGGCCTGGACGTGCCGCTGCACGTCGACGCCGCCAGCGGCGGCTTCGTGTGGCCGTTCCTGTACCCAGCCTCCGAATGGGACTTCCGCCTCGAGCAGGTCCGCTCGATCAACGTGTCCGGGCACAAGTTCGGCCTCGTCTACCCAGGCATCGGCTGGCTGGTGTTCCGCGAGAAGAGCGACCTCGCCGAGGACCTCGTGTTCTACGAGAACTATCTCGGCAAGACCGACGCGACCTTCACGCTCAACTTCTCGACGGGCTCGGCGATGGTGCTCGCGCAGTACTACAACTTCGTGCGCCTCGGGCACTCCGGCTATCGCTACGCGATGGAGACGATGAAGTACAACGCGCGCACGCTCGCCAAGGAGATCAGCGAATGCGACTTCGAGATCATCGGCGACGATAACGACGAGCAACTGCCGCTGGTGGCCTTCAAACTGGCTGGAGAGCACCCCTATGACGAGTTCGACGTGGCCGCTCAGCTGGCCGCCGAGCGCGGCTGGATGGTCCCCGCGTACACGCTGCCTCCCAACGCCGAGCACGTCAAGATCATGCGCGTGCTCGTCAAGCAGACGCTCAGCCAGTCGCTCACCGTCACGCTCGGCAAAGACATCGCTCAGGCGTGCGCGACGCTCGACGCAAAGGGCGGGTTGCACGAGGCAGACCGCAAACGCGTCAAGACGAACACCGGGTTCTGAGCGACGCGGCGCCGGCGCGACGGGGGACGGCTACACGCCGACGGCGATCACCGCCACCGTCGCCAGGGCGAGCGCAACAGCGGCGACCGTGAGCCAATTGACCAGCGGCGAGGAGAGCTGGTCGTAGCTGCCGCGTCGCAACGCCTCGGCGACGTGATTCTGGCGCACCGCGCCGATCACGAGGATCACCACGGCGAGGACGCCGTAGCCAAGGCCGAGCGCCTTCAACGGCCAGCTGGTGCCCCCGGCGATGCCCGGCAGCAGGCGTCCGACGCCCACCGCCACCGCGGCGGCGCCAACGCCTGTTCGCCACCAGGCCAGCCACGTCCGCTCGGCGGCGAGCCAGGTCCGCCGCTTGACGTCCCCGAGTTCGCCGTCGCCGGAATCGGGTGCTTGTGCCGCCGTCATGCAAGGAAAGCTAGCGGGCATACAGGCGCCAGGACCGGGCTTGCGGCGGCGTCGATCGCTGCGTGACCGAGCACACTGCCGGCATTGCACGCCCAGGTGCGGTCCAGTCCGACGGCTAGCATTGGCAGCAGGCGCCATGAGGCGTCACTGACAAGGGGGACCATATGAGAGGTGTCGGTAGCGCGTTGTTCGTGGGCATCCTGCTGTTGATCGCAGGGGTCCTGAACATCATCTACGGGATCGCGGCGCTCGGAGACGCGCACTTCTGGGTCAACGACACCCAGTTTGTGTTCTCGAGCCTGCATACGTGGGGATGGATCACGATCATCCTCGGTGTCATTCAGCTGACCGCCTCGTTCTCGCTGTTTGGCGGCGGCGACTACGGACGCGTTGTCGGGCTGATCGCGGCTACGCTCGGCGCGATCGGCGCTCTGCTGGACATCGGCGGCGCGCACCCATGGTGGGCGATCGGCGTGTTTGCCATCTGCATCATCTGCATCCACGGGCTGCTCGTCCTCGGCGAGCCCAAGGAGGTCTGACCGAAGTCGCGGGAGTCCGGTTTCTCGGGCTCCCGCGCTTACGGTCTGAGCGTGTAGAAGCCCGACACGCGGGTCCCATAGCATTGCCGCGGTGACCTCGATCGACATCGAGCTCGCGCTTGTAGCGCTGGGTGCGATGCTCTCGCCGACGACGCTGTCCTTCTCGATCCTGGCGCTCGTGCTCGGCGAGCGTCCGCTGTGGACAGGCTTCTGGTTCTATCTCGGCGCGCTGACTGTGACGCTGGTGATCGGCGTGGTGGCGGCGTTCGTGCTCGGGAACACAGCGGCCTCCCCCCATCCCAGCTCGCCGAAGACGTGGGTCGCGATCGTGGACGTCGTCGCGGGGGTCCTGCTGCTGGCCTACGTAGCCCGCGTCCTGCGCCGAGCACCCAACCCCGAACGGGCGGCCGGGATGATCGAGCAGATGGGCAAGGTCGCCTCCTCGCCGGCGATCGCGATCGTCGCCGCCGGCGCGACGCTAGCCAATCCCGGCGGGTTCATCCCGCTGGCGCTGAAGAACATCTCCGAGACGAATCCCAGCGCCACTCAATACATCGGTGACTGGGTGCTGTTCACGGTCGTCTCGCTGCTGCCGCTGTCCTTGGCCCTGGTGATGCTTGCGGTCGCGCGTGAGCCCACTCAGCGTGTGCTGACGCGCGCCCGCGGCTGGCTGGAGCGTCACGCCCGAACGGTCGCGGCTGTGATCGTCGTGCTGCTTGCCGCCTCGCTGCTGCGCAACGGCATCGCAGGCCTGACCGGCTGATCGAGCGCTACAGCCCGAGCAGCTTGGCCTTGGCCTGCGTGAACTCGGCGTCGGTGAGCACTCCCTGTTCGCGCAGCTGACCCAACTCGGCCAAGCGCGCGGTCACGTCGGCGCCCATCGCCGGTGCAGCCGCTGGCGCTGGCGGTGCAGGCGAGGCCGCAGCGGCGGCCTGCTGTCCCTGTTCAAAGGCCTGGTCCTGCTGCTGCTCCTGCATGCGGGCGTTGTGCTTGCCCATCGCGTATGCACCACCGCCGACCGCGGCGGCGCGGAGCAGGGGACGACGTCTCATCATTGGCATCGTGCGTCTCCTATTCGTCGTCGGGGAGCGCCAGGCCGAGGCCCAGCATGATCTCGGGGGCGGCTGCGATCACCCGCGGACCGCCGACCTGAGGGGCAACGGCACGCAGAACGCCGAGGATGTCCTCGGGGCTGGCGCCATCCTCGAGCGCGTTGGCGATCTGCCAGGCGTAGGACGCGGGCGGGGCGTCGAGCGCGATCAGCGCCGCGATTTTCACCAGCGCGAACGTGCGCGAGTCAAGGCCCGTGGCCTCCAGTCCAAGCTCGCGGAGCCCGATCGCGGCCTCGAGCACGTTGACGTCGCCGACCGACAGGCCCGACAGCATCTGGTGGGTGTCCGGTGAAACATCAGCCATAAGGGCTTCCTTTCATCCGCCGCCCTCGCGGCGCGAGTGACGATCGGTCGTGGGATCGGGCTTTCTCTGAAGCGAGCGCCATCCTAGCGAGAGCGAGCCGGCATCGCGGACGCCCGGCCGGCGGCGTCTAGCGCTGTGCGCGCGCCATCGGCCTGCCGCGACCGAGGTTGGCGACGAGCACGGACACGACGGTGACCAGATAGATCTGCCCGATCAGCGCCTCGGCGGCGGACAGCGTGTGGCCGAGATTCGTGCGCGCGGTCAGATCGCCGTAACCGACGGTGGTGATCGTGATGAAGCTGAAGTACAGGCAGTGGGCGACCGTCGCCGGCTGATCGCCGGCAAAGAACGGGGCGCCACCGAGATGATCGATCGCCCCGTACAGGTAGGCGTAAAACATGCCGAGCAGGATGTACACGCACAGCACGCCCAGGACCGCCTCGAGCGTTACCGCCTGCCTGGCACGCAGGCTGCGGATCACTCCAACGACGATCGCGGGCGGCGCGAGCAGGACGAGCAACGCATCCGCAATCCGTGTGGCCGCGCCGTCGTAGCTGCTGCCGAGCGCGTCTACGACGCTGATCGCGACGAGCCCTACGACCACCACCAACGCCCATCTGATCAGGCGCGGCTGTGGGTCGGCTGCCCAAAACGCCAGCAGCAGTGTGACCCCGAGCAGCGCGGTCATCAACACCTGCTCCCAGGCAGCCGGTTCAGCGATGCCCTGGACCGAGAAGGCGGTCAGGATCGCGCCCAGCAGCAGCCCGTAGCGCTCGCGGCGACGGGGTGCCTGCTTGGCTTCGCCCTCGGTCACTGCGACTTAGGCTGCGGGCGTCCCGGTGACCGAATCATGCTGCGCCGCTCCTTCGCCTGATGCACGCGCGCAGCATGCCAGCAGGCGCGGATGTCCGACTACGTCTCCCGCGTCGCGGCGGGCTGGACGGTCGGTATGCCACGGCTGAGCAGCAGCGCGATCAGGGCGATCACCGCCAGCGCCGACAGCGACGAGCGCAAGCCGTTCAGGCGTGCCGTCTCGTTCTCCTGCACGATCGCGTCGGTCGCCTTGGAGTCCACGCCGGCGTCGTCGAGCGCGGTGCGCAGTTCGGCGTCGGACACGAACGGCACGCCGCCGGACAGCTGCACGGCAGTCTTCGATTTGACCTCGGCGGGGACCGCCGGGTTCTGCTGCACGCCGGTCAGGAACGATGTGCTCAGAGCAGCGATCAGCACCGCGCCGGTCAGCGCCGTGCCGATCGAGGCGCCCAGATTGGTGACCGTGTTCTGCAGCCCGCCCACTTCACCGCTCTGCTCGTCGGAGACCGAAGACACGGTCACGCTGCCCAGCTGGGAAGCCAGCGCTCCCACGCCGAGGCCGGCGAGCAGCATCGGCCAGGTCACGATCTCCGGTCCGGCGCCGGCCTCCAGGGCGCCGACCATTACCACGATCCCGGCAAACAGCGACAGGAACCCCAGCTCGACGACGCGACGCGGGGACGCGTCGGGAAAGACCTTGGGAACGCCGACGGCGGCGAGCAGCAGCGTGATCGACAGCGGCAGCAGCCGGACACCGGTTTCGACCGCCGAGAGCCCGAGCGCAACCGACAGAAAAAGCGGCACCGCGAAGAACAATCCGGCCTGAAGCAGGTATTGGAAGAAGAACGACGTGAGTCCGCCACGCAGCACGCGGTTGCGCAGGATCGCGGGGTCGACCAGCGGCTCGCGACCTCGTGCCAGGCAGTGTCTCTCCCACGCCAGGAACACCCAGACGACGACCCCGCCCCCGAGCAGCAGCCAGATCGTCGGCGACAGGCCCAACCATGCTGGCGCGCCCTGCTTGGGCTGGACGAAGCCCCACGTTCCCGATCGCAGGATCGCGAACACGATCAGCCCGAGCCCGATCGCCGACAGCGCCGTGCCGAGAAGATCCAGGCGCACCTCGCTCTCGCGTGGCGAGTCCTCCATCCGACGCGTCATGGCGAGGATCCCCAACACCACCACGACCTCGCCGGCGAACACCCAGCGCCACGACAGGTAGGTCGTGAACAGCCCTCCGATCAACGGCCCGGCGGCAACCGCGATCGCACCCGCGGAAGCGACCAGGCCATACGCGCGCGGGCGCTCGGCGCGGTCGAAGTTGGACGCGACCAGCGCGACGATCGCGGGCAAGATCAGCGCCGCACCGATGCCCTCCAGCAACGACCAGCCGAACATCAGCACACCAAGGTTCGGCGAGATCGCAGTAGTGAACGACCCGCAGCCGTAAATAACGCATCCGATCGAAAACGCTCGCTTGCGCCCGAGGATCTGGCCGATCTTCCCGCCGGTGATCATCAGTGACGCCATCACCAGCGTGTACAGCGTGATCGCGGTCTGAATGCCGGTCACGGTCGTGCCCACGTCCCTGGCGACCGTGGCAATCGACACGTTCATGACCGAGCTGTCGAGGGTCATCAGGAACTGACCCGAGGCGAGCGTCATCAGCACCATGCCCGCGGCAGCCGCGCGGCGCTCTGTCGTCCCCGTCACGCGGCCAACCTAGCAGCGCGTTCAGCGCACTCTGCCGGGGGCGTCGAGGCTGCCCGCGCGATGACCCGTCCCAGTTCTAGCTGACGGGACGGGTCACCGGGGCACACCCCGGCCATGAGCGATCCCTCCTCGCTCGTGGACCGGGCGGCGCAGCAGCGAGGCAGCGACAAGCTCGCGCTGCGAGGCCAGCTGACGTGCGTCTGAGAGATCGTGATCGGGCGCCCTCTCCATACGCTCGACCGATGCTCCAGACGCTCGGCACGTCCTACAGCCTGGAAGGGGCAGCCGGGCCACCGGCGCTCCACCGCGAGCATCTCGCCCTCCCCACGCTGAATGACGGCCACCGTCAGCGGCACTGGCGGTGTTGTGAACGCCACGATCCATTCCCACCGGCCCGGCGGCGCCAGACGCAATCGGTGCACCCGCACCGCGTCCGCGCCAGTCGCCCGCAGCTCGCGCTTGCTGGCGATCTGCGGTCGACAGGCGGGGTTGGAGGTTGGAGGTGCTCACGGGTTCCATACTCCCCGCCCGCGCGCGCTGTGCATATACCTCGGTTGCGCGATTGATCACAATCTCAGCCCAGCACGAGCCCCTCGCCGAGCGCCTTGGCGACAAGGTGCGCACGCGAACGGGCGCCGGACTTCTCCATCGCGTTGCGCACGTGCGTGCGGACAGTGTCGTGCGCGATCAGCAGCTCATCGGCTATCTCCGGGCCGGTGTTGCCCATCGCCACCAGCCGCACGACCTCGCGCTCGCGTGCGGACAGCGCGTCGGACTTCTGCTTCGGCGGCAGCTCACGACGAAAGCGCGGGCCCCAGCGCGAGGTGTTGAGCGCGACAAACAGAACCAACTGCCGTCCCGTCACCACCTCGGTTGTGGCGGCCCATTGCACGGCGAGCTTTTTGCCGTCCGCCGGCACCAGCTCCACCTCTCCGGAGAACTCGTGTTCGCGCAGCGCCGCCTTCCATTCCGCGGGCGAGGCGATCGGCCCGCCGGCGACGAACTGATACATCGGGCGGCCGACCAGCTCCTCGCGCTTGTAGCCCATCATCTTCAGATAGGCGCCGTTGAGATCCACTTGCAAGCGCCGCGTGTCGAGCAGCACCATCGCGTTGCGCGACTTCGTGAACGCCGTCGAGAACAGCCCCGCCCATTCGCCCTTCGCCCCCACGCTCGCGAGTGTAGTCACCGTCTCAGCCTCCCGGAGGGCCCGGCAGCCCCAACTCTTGGATGACCGCGAACACGAGGATCAGCGCGCCGATGCAGATCAGCCCGTAGCGCGCTTGGCGCACCGGGAAATGGCTGCTGATCCCGACCAGAAACAAAACAGTGGCCAAGAACACGGTGTCGCGCACATACTCATCGCCGGTCGAGCCGGCACTAGAGCCGCGGGCGAACTCGACCTCCGCCTGCCTATCGAGCACACCCGCCTCGACCTCCTGATGGATCAGATACTGCGGCATGTAGGAGGGACCGGGCGGCGCCTTGGGGTTGTGCGCGGGGTCGGTCGCCAACCAGGCGTCAAACGCCGGGCGATAGCCCGGTCGCAGCCGCCGCTGGGCAAGGCGCTCGGCGTGCGCGTTGCCGGCTATGAACGCGGCGAACCAGGCGTTGAATGAAACGGAGTCGAGTGTGCGCAGCTGCAGAGCTTCGAGATTCGCGCGATTGGCCTTCGTGCGCGCGGCCGAGGCCTTGGCGAGCGATACCGAGGACTCGGTGCTCCACTTGGCGGCCGCGAACCCCGAGTAGGCCGCCAGCAGCGCCACCAGCGAGAGCAGCAGCGCCTCGACGATCGACAGCAGCCGGTCGTGGTGATCGCCCGAGCCGGCGTGAGCGCCATGCTCGCCGATCTCTTTGCCTACCTCCGCCGCTGACAGCCCCTCGGCCACGCTTCGCGTCCGTGGCTAGGAGCAGTCGATCGGTTCCAGCGCCTGCTTGTAGCCGTTCGCGAGCTGGTGCAGGGAGCTGGTGAGCTTGGTCGCGGCGTTGCTCAGCGACAGGTTGGAGGTGAGTTCGGTCTTGACCGTGTCGAGTTCCGCTTCAAACGCCTTGGTCGCTTTTTCCGCCTGTTCCTTGCGCGCCTGCGTGAGGTTCGGCTCGGCTGCTTTGATCTTGCTCAGTTCGTTGCCGATCGCTTCGACGTGACCCTTGGCCTGGGTGACGATTTCGGTAGACAGCTCCAGCTGGATCAGCGCAGTCACTTCCTTGGAGATGCTGGCGCGCGCATCGCACACTTCGGCCTTTGCCTTTTCCTGAGCCGATTCGCCGCACGCGACGAGCGTGAGCGAGCTCAGCAGCGCTACTGCTACTCCCGACCGGCCGACAATCCTGGACATCGACGCTCCCCCTGTGGCGATTGGCTCGAGTGCGACCGCGACCCGATCGCCCGCGCAGTCTAGCGCCGTAGGTTTCAGGCGGCCGCGAGCGTCTTGCCGGCCGAGCGCAGCACGAACGCGCTCGCAAGCTCGAGCAGCCCACGCACGATCAGCACGATGCCGAGCAGCACAGCAAGCGAGGTGACGCCGAATTCTGGCCACGCGACGATCACGACGCCGATCGCCAGATCGACGACGGCGCCCAGCAACAGCCACCCGCGTCCGCCGGCCGCCTCGAACGCGGCGACGAGCTTCATCACGCCGGCAACGACGAAGAAGATTCCGATCGCCAGGGCGATCACCAGCAGGCTCCCGCCCGGATGCCTCATCACGATCAGCCCGGCGACCGCCGCCAGTGCGCCCACCAGCAAGGGCGCGGTGCGCGATCCGGACGGCTGACCAAAGGCGAGCCCGACCTGCAGCGCACCGATCAGCAGCAGCTCGATGCCGATCAGGATCGCGATCACTTCCAGCGTGCGGTCGGGCCAGACCAGCAGCAACACACCGATCACCAGCGAGGCGATCGCACCGAGCGCCAGCAGCCACCACAGGCTGCTCACCGTCTTGACGTCGTCCAGCAGATCATCGTCGCTGTCGGGCACGGTCATAGGTTTTCTCGCTCAAAGGACCATTTCCTGCCCCGGCTGCAGAACGCGGACCTCGACGTCGGGTGCCAGCTGCGCGACGTGCTCGGCGAACTGCCGCACGGGCTGCTCGCGCCGCGCACCATGCTGCAGACGGGAGCCGATCGGCGACAGCGTCCCCCAGTGGATCGGGATCACCACGCGCGGGCGGATCATCGCCGCCGCACGGGCGGCGTCAAGCGGGTCCATGTGCCCCGGCCCAAGCGTCGAGCCCCAGCCGGCGACCGGCAGCAGCGCGACGTCGAGACCGCCGGCGAGATCTTCCATCGCGTCGAACAGCTCGGTGTCCCCAGCGAAGTACACCGAGCGGCGCCCGCGCGCCACCCAGCCGATGCTGTCCGCGCGCGGGCCGGCGGTGCGCCAGCCGTGGTGGCGAGCCTCGACGGCCTGTGCGCTCAGCGCGCCGACGCCAACACTGGCGCCGGGGGACAGCTCCCGAACCGCGTCGAAGCCGCGTGCGCGCAGCCACTCGCCGGCCCCGCGCGGCGCCAGCACGGGCGTGGTCGTGCCAAGCGCTCGCAGCGAGGGCAGATCGAGGTGGTCGTGGTGCAGATGCGAGATCAGCACGGCGTCGACATCCGCGAACGAGCCGGGATCGACCGGCGCCACACGCCGGCGCAGGTGCGCGACGCGGCCGCGCAGCAGCGGATCGGTGAGCAGCCGCACGCCGTCGAGCTCGATCAGGACAGAGGCGTGACCCAGGAAAACGATACGGTCCGCGGAGGTGCCTGCGCGCCGGGGCCTCACCGCGCGATCGGCCATGGACGAGACGGTAGCAACGCGATGACCCCAGCAACCGATCGACGCGACAGCGCCCAGCGCGACAGCCGCCTGCGGCGCTGGCTGGGGTTCGCGATCCGCACCGCAGTGATGCTGTGTGTCGATGCGCTCGTCCTGATGGCGCTGACCGCGCTGCTCCCGTCCGGCCAGGCGCTGTCGTTTCAGGCGGCCGTGCTGGTGGCGACGACGGTGGCGCTCGTCAACGCGCTGCTGTGGCCAATCGTCACGCGCCTCGCGCTACCGCTGACGATCGTCACGTTTGGGCTCGCCTCGCTTGCCCTCAGCGCTGGCGCCGTCGCGCTGGCGTTCTACGTCGTCGACGGGCGTACGCAGTCATTCGCGGTCGATCTGACGATCGCGTTCGGCCTGGCGATTGTCTCGATGCTGGTGGCGCCGCTGCTGGACGTGGACGGTGATGCTCACCACCTGCGCGTGGTGCGCAGGCGTGTGCGCCGCAACCGCTCGGGGAACCACAGCGACGAGCCGGGGGTGATCCTGTTCGAGATCGACGGCCTCGGCGAGGGCGTGCTGCGCGAGGCGCTGCGCAGTGGGCACGCGCCGACGATCGAGCGCTGGCTCTCGCGCGGATCGCACCGGATCTTGGGCTGGGAGTGTGACCTGTCATCCCAGACCGGCGCCAGCCAGGCCGGACTGCTGCTCGGCAGCAACTGGGACATGCCGGCGTTTCGCTGGTATGAGAAGGAGTCGGGCAGGACGATGGTGTCCAACCACCCGCGCGACGCCGCCGAGATCGAGCGGCGCCGCTGCAGCGGCGAAGGCCTGCTGGCGGGCGCCGGCACCAGCCGCGGCAACATGTTTTCCGGCGAAGCGCCGCGCTGCACGGCCACGATGAGCGTGATTCGCGACCGCAGCCGCTCCAAGGCCGGCGACCTGTTTGCTTACTTCTCTGACCCCTACGGCTTCAACCGCACCCTGGCACTGTCGATCGCGGACATTCTCAGCGAGCGCCGGGCCGCCAGGCGCCAGCGCGCCAGCGGTGCCGAGCACGTCGAGCGCGGCGGCCTGTACCCGCTGATCCGGGCCACGATCGCCGTGATCATGCGCGATCTGGTTACCGCCCTGCTGCTGGCGGACGTCGTCGAGGGCGTGCCGGTCAGCTATGCCACGTTCGTGGGTTATGACGAGGTTGCTCACCACTCGGGCATCCGCGAGCCGGACGCGTTCGACGTCCTCGCGCGCCACGACCGCCAGCTCGCGCGGCTGGAGCGTGCGACCGCCCAAGCGCCGCGCCCCTATCACCTGGTCGTGCTCTCCGACCACGGCCAGACGCAGGGTGCTCCGTTCCGCCAGCGCTACGGACAGACGCTCGAGCAGGTCGTCGAGCACGCGCTCGAGCGGGGTGAGGTGTTCGCGCCGGCGGCGGTAGACGAGGCCTGGGGCGACGTCGGCGCGGTACTCGCCGACGCCAGCCAGGAGCCGAGCATCGGCGGGCGGGCGCTGGCCAGGGCGACCCGCAGCCGGTCGGTCGACGGCACCGTCGCGCTCGGCCCAAACCGCGCGGCGCTGGCACAGACAGACGTCGACGGCCGCGACTCAGAGCAGGAGGCAATCGTGCTCGCCTCGGGCAATCTCGGTCTGATCTACCTGCCCCAGGACGCGCAGCGGCTGACGCTCGAGCAGATCGCCCAGATACACCCGCGACTGGTGGATTCGCTCGCCTCTCATTCCGGGATCGGGTTCGTGATGCTCAGCTCACAGACCCGCGGCGCAGTCGTGATCGGCGGCGCCGGGCGGCGCTGGCTGGCGAACGACGAGGTCGAAGGGCAGGACCCGCTCGAGCATTTCGGACCCACTGCCGCCGAGCACCTGCGTCGTCACGACCGCTTCCCGCACTGCCCGGACATCCTCGTCAACAGCATGTATGACCCGGTCGCCGACGAGGTCGCTCCGTTCGAGGAGTTCATGGGCTCCCACGGCGGCCTTGGCGGACCGCAGAGCCACCCGTTCGCGGTGCTGCCGGTCGAGTGGAGCGACCCGGCCCAGCCGATCGTGGGCGTGGAAGCGATGCACGCAGCGCTGCGCTCGTGGATCGCACGCGATTAGCGCCCGCGCACAGCCCGTTCGGACACCGTCGCGACCACCAGACCTGGAGTGGGCTCATCGCCCGCGGCCAGCACCTCGCCGACACCGGCTGACACGAACGTGACATCGCCCGGCGCCAGCGCCGCGGACCAGTGCGGGTCCTCCTCGTCGAGACGGGCAGCCGCGCCGCCGCTGACGCGCGCGGCCATTTCCGCCATCAGCGAGGGCTTAGCTTCGCCTGCGCCATCGAGCATTACTCGCACAGCGCCAAGGCGCTCGGCGTCGCCGCGCACGATCGCTACAGGCGGCCTGCGGCCCGCTGTGTCCGCGTGCGCGTCACCGTCCCCTGCGCCATCCGGCCCCGCTTCGGGCGGGCTCTCGGCGACGAGCACCAACGTGGCTTCCGCGGCGACACCCGCGCGCACGGATCCATTGAGCAGCGAGCTGTCGACGATCGTCGTGGGCAGGCCATCGACGCCGGCCGCCGCCACCACCCGCTCGAGGCGATCGCGGGCGTGCTTGTGGACGATCGGCGCTGTTTCGCCCAGCACCAGCACCGGATGCACGACGCCACCGTCCGCGCGCGCGATCCGCACCGCGATCGACAGCGCACCGTGGGCCGTGTCGGGGTCGCCAACGCCGACGACCACACGCGTGCCCAGCGGCCGCGGTCCATGATCGCCCGCGTGCAGACGCCTGCTCGAGCGGCCCGCGACGACCGTCGAGACGACCACGCTGACGAAGATCACCACCAACACCGCGTTGACGACAGAGCTGTCGAACAGACCGAGCTGGAAGCCGACGACCGTCGCCGCCAGCGTCGCCGCGGCCTGCGCGACGCTCAACGAGAACAGCAGTCCGGCCTGGGGCCTGGAGAAGCCGAGCAGGCGCGAGGACAGCGCTGCCGCGGCTGCCTTGCCGCCCATGCAAGCAAGCAAGAACAGCCCTGCCAGCTCGAGTGTTTTGAGCTCGAACATCACCGACGGGTCGAGGATCAAGCCGACGGACACGAGAAACACGGGGATGAACACGGCGCCGCCGAAGAAGGCGATGCGATCCATCAGCAGGCCCTCGTTGGGCACCAGCCGGTTGAGCGCCAGCCCGGCGAAGAACGCACCGACGATGCCCTCGATCCCGAACAGCTCGGCGACCGTGGCAGCCGATAGGAACGCGGTGATCGCGACCACATAGCGAACCGAGCGCTCAGCGCTCAGCCACTTGAACGCCCATTCGGCCAGCCGCGGCAGGACGATCAGACTGAAGGCGATCAAAACGGCCAGCCCGACGCCCACCTGCACTGCGACCTCCGGTGCGGAGCGGCCCTCCCCGACCGAGCCGGCGACGCCGGCGAGCACGACCAGCGTAAGCGTGTCGGTCAGCACCGTGGACCCGACGACGGTCGCGACCGCCGGATCGGAAGCCAGTCCGGCATCGCGCACGGTCGGGTAGGTGATCAGCGTGTGCGAGGCCAGCAGCGATCCGAGCAGGATCGCCGCGTCGGCTTCCCAGCCGAGCACGAGCCCGACGATCGTTCCGCAGGTCATCGGGAACGCAAACGTCAGCAGCCCGAACACGACCGCCGAGCGCCGGTAGCGGCGCAGCAGGTTCAGATCCAGCTCCACCCCGGCGACGAACATCAGGTACAGCAGGCCGAGTTGCCCGAGGTCGGGCAGCGTGCTGTTGCCCGAGCCGATCAGCCCCAGCCCGTTGGGCCCGATCACGTAGCCACCGAGCAGCAGTCCAATGATTCCCGGCACGCGGGCGCGGCGCAGGATCACCGGGCCGAGCAGCAGCGTGGCGAACAGGACGAGGAACTCCCACGGCGCGCCTTTCGGCGAGGAGACGTCGACGAGCGCCGCCATTGCGCCGTGCATCGCGATCATTCCCCAGTCCTCAGCGCCGGCACGTCTTCGGCCTGGCCTTCTTCCAGGTCGGTGTCGAGCCATTCGTGGCCGAGGCGTTCAATCGTGCCGTCAGAGCTGAACGCGCGCATCGCCGAGTCGACCGCTTCGAGATTGTCTGAGCCGTTCGGCAGCGCCGCCGCGAGCACGTCTTCGCTGGGCAGCTGGGCGGCAACGGCATAGACGTGCGGCGCCTCGCGCGCGTAGGCAAGCGCCACCGGCAGGTCGAGCATCACCGCCTGTACCCTTCCGCCGCGCAGCGCGCTGAGCACTTCGCGCTGATGGGCCAGTACCAGTGGCGCAGTCAACGGTTCGATAGCTTCGTGCAGCGCTTCCTGGAGCGTGGTGCCTTCCTCCACGGCGAAGCTAAGCGCCCGCGCGTCGTGCACATCGGGCACGTCAGTTCCCGGGCGTACGACGATCGCCGGCGGCGCCGACAGGTATGGGGTCGAGAAATCCACATGCTGCGAGCGCTCGTCGGTGACGGTTATGTCCGACAGAGCCAGGTCTGCCCCGCCCAGCTCGCCGCCGACGATCTGTTTGAACGGCAGCACGATTACCTTCAACTCGGCCAGCCCGAATCGCTGCTGCAGAGCCCGCGCGAGGCCGTACTCGAACCCGCCCGTGGGGTGCGCCGGCGTGCCCGACCAGAACCCCGGGTCGGGGATCTGCGCGGTCGCCACCGTCAGCGTTCCGGGCGTGTGTGTTGTGAATGACCCTGCCGCTCCCATGCCGCCACCGCAGCCGAGCGCGCACACCACCGACATCAGCGCAACCGCCCCCAGGCCGACCCGTCTGCGCAGGCGCAAGGCTCTCACGCGCCGGCACTCTACCCCGCCTCCGCCGCAGGGCGAGACGATCGATCGGGCAGACGGTGCACGCCTATCACGCGTATCGTCTGAGCATGCCCGCGACGACCGACGCACTCAAAGAGCTGCCCCACCTGACCGTGTCCGAGCGTGTGGCGCGGGGCAAGGCCGCACGAGCAGAGGTGCCGCGCTCCAGCCACGCGGCCTTTGAGCCGGCGCCTCATCGGACGGACCCAATCGAGCTGCTCGAGCGCCAGGCGCAGACACGTGTGCCTGAGCTGGTGCCGATCCGCTACGGACGCATGCTCGTCTCGCCGTTCACGTTCTATCGCGGCGCCGCGCTGATCATGGCCAGCGACCTCGCGCTGACGCCGCGCTCGGGGCTGACGGTGCAGTGCTGCGGCGACGCCCACCTGTCCAACTTCGGCGTGTTCGGCTCCGCCGAGCGCCGGCTGATATTCGACATCAACGACTTCGACGAGACGCTTCCCGGACCCTGGGAGTGGGACGTCAAGCGCCTGGCCGTGAGCATGCTGATCGCCGCCCAGGACAACGGCTTCGCCGTCAAGGACCAGGAGCAGGTCGTGCTCGACACGGTCGCGGAGTACCGCGAGGCGATGGCGAGCTTCGCCGCCATGAAGAACCTCGAGGTCTGGTACGCGCACCTGGACATCGAGAGCGTCGTCGAACAGCTGGGCCCGCAGCTGGAAGCCAGGGCAGTGAAGCGGACCGAGAAGAACCTCGCCAAGGCGCGTACGCGCGACAGCATGTCCGCGTTCTCCAAACTGACCCACGAGGTCGACGGGCAGGCGCGCATCATCTCCGACCCGCCACTGATCGTGCCGATCGCCGACCTGCTCGACGGCAGCGAACGCGACGAGCTGTTCGATCGCCTGCACGAGCTTCTGCGTAGCTACCGCGCCTCGCTCCCCTACGAGCGGCGGGTGCTGCTCGAGCAGTTCAAACTGACCGACTTCGCGCGCAAGGTCGTCGGCGTCGGCAGCGTGGGCACGCGCGCGTGGATCGCGCTGCTGCTCGGGCGCGAGGGCGACGATCCGCTGTTCCTGCAGATGAAGGAGGCCGAGGCGTCGGTGTTCGAGGAGTTCCTCGGCGCGAGCGAGTTCGACAACCACGGCGAGCGCGTGGTTACGGGTCAGCGACTGATGCAGGCCAGCAGCGACATCTTTCTCGGCTGGCTGGCAGTCGAGGAAGGACTCGACGGCCGGGCGCGCCATTTCTACGGGCGACAGCTGAAGGACTGGAAGGGCTCGGCGGAAATCGAGCAGATGGTCCCCAAGGGCATGTCCGCGTACGGGCGCTTGTGCGGCTGGACGCTCGCTCGCGCCCACGCCCGCAGCGGCGACCGCATCGCGATCGCCGCCTACCTCGGCAAGGGATCGCGCTTCGATCGCGCGATGGTCGAGTTCTGCCAGGCCTACGCCGAGCAGAACCTACGCGACTACGAGGCACTGAAGGCTGCCGTCGCGTCAGGGCAGATCACCGCCAAGACCGGCCTCTGAGCGAGCCGCTCAGGACAGCAGGTCGCGCTTGGCGGCGGCGTACTCCTCGTCGGTGATCGCGCCACGGTCGCGCAGCCCGGCCAGGCGCTCGAGCTCGGCCGACATCGAGGGAGCGGCGTGACCCTCACCGGCGGGCGCCACAGCGGTACGCATGTGGCTCACCTTCTCGCCGAACGAGTGCGCGTACTCGCTCATCGCGGCGCGCATCGAGACCGACTGCACGTCGGGGAACTCCTCGGCGATCTGCTTGCCAAGCACATAGGCGCCGAAGAACGCGAGAATCGTGAACAAGAGCATCTCGACCGGGTTGCGCGTGGCCGGGATCGGCCCCCAGATGAAGATCAGCACCAGCAGGCCGCCGGCCAGCCAGTAGGGCAGCGCCGGGCGCTCACGGAAGTGAGGCGCCAGAAAGCGCCGGATGGACACAGCCCAGCTTGCGGGACCCGCGAGCCAAGCGGCAAGAATTGCCGGGATTCCGATGATGATCGACGCACTGGCGACCTGGACGAGCAACGAGGTGGCGACCGAGTAGGCGTCGTTGGCAGCCGGTTCGATCGACGCGTCGTTGGTGATCGCCGAGACCACCTGCCCCTGCCCGATCTTTCGTCCGAGTAGCACCAGCAGACCCGCGAACACGAGGCTCACCCCGACCCACATCAGCGTGCGCCGGCGCCGGTCCCGGGCCAGGTAAATCGCGAGCGCGTACAGCGCGAACACGAGGATCGTCAGCCACAGCGCGAGCGCGTGCAGCGCTTTGGCCATGTTGCGCACGAGCCCGAGGTCACCGGAGGTGAGCACCTTCAGGGTGGCCACCGAGGGTGGCAGTTTTTCGGCCACATCGGAGGACAGGCCCAGCCGTTGCGCGAGATCGGCGACGACCTGGCGCAGGTTCAACGAAACCGTGCCGCCTTCGATTTCCACGTGGCTGCCGCCGCCTTTGACGATCGTCACCAGCGTTTGGTCGGCGGCGCGGTTGGCGTTCCTCCAGACACCCTGTACCTGTGGCGTTTCAAGCGCCTTTTCGGCGCCCTGTTCGGCCACGTTGTGCAGAGCGCCGGAGAGCGGGCCAGCGAGCGGGGCCAGCTCCTTGGGCAGGCCCGACTTCAATTCGCCGGACACGTCGACGTTCGCGTACAGCTGGTCGATCAGGTAGCCCGACACCGCCGAGCGGATCGTCTCGCGCTGCAGCAGTGCGGTGCTCGTCTTCGCCCAGTTGTCCGGGTTCATCAACTGGCGGTTGGCCCAGATCGCGAAGATCGCGAGCACCGCCAGTAGCGTCGCCAGGCCGAGCAGCACACGCACGAGGATGCGGTGCGCGCCGCGGCTCGACACCGGGGCGTCCAGCACCTCGGTGTCAGCCTGGGTCTGGCGGCCGCTGGCGGCTGCCTCGTCGTGGTCCTCGGGCAAGGGGCGCGAGCCTACCACCCCTGGCCGATGCGGATCGGCTCAACGTGCGCACGGCTGCTCCACGCGCGCACAGCCGACCGGGAAGCTACCCCGCGGCGGCCTCCTTCTCAGCCTCCTCGAGTTCCTGTTTGAGCTGCTTGCTGTCGGCCTCCAGCTCCTTTTCGATCGACTTTTCAGCACGCGTGAGCGCCTTGTCGAGCTGCTCCTGCACGCGCGACTCGCCGATCACGATCAGCGCCGCCTGGCCCTCGTCGAGCAGCTCTCCCAGCTCCTTTGCGTCCCCGCGCGACATGCCGCCGTGCAGGTGTCCGCCGATGCCACCCACCAGACCGCCCACGGCGGCCGTTCCGACTATCGACGGCGGGAACAGGACGCCGACGAGCGCGCCCACGGCAACGCCGCCCCACGCGCCGTGCTGCGTGGGCTTCTCGTGCTTTTTAACGTGGACCTTGCCGTCGTCGCCCTTGTAGATCAGCGCCACGTCGTAGGTACCGACGAGACTGGCGGCGTGCAGCGCCAGCAGGCCGTCGTAGTCGGCGTCGGCGTCCGCACGATCGGAATAGGTCGCTGCATAGATGAAAACTGGTCTGTCGCTCATCTGATCTCCTCTGGCTTCGGTCGAGGTCGTGCGGGCAGTGTACGCACGCGCCCTTCGCTTGTACGAGCGGTATAGACTCGCCGCCTAGCTGCCTCGAGGAGCAGCATTTGTGCGCAAGCAAGCTCCGATCCGGCAGGGCCTGCGGCCCCGCCCGGTGCGCGCAGCGAGAAACCGTCCCCCCGAATGATTGGACACCATGATCGTCGCAACTAGTTACCCGTTCCTAGAAGTCTTCTGGACGATGCTCGTCTTCTTCGCGTTCGTCGTGTGGATCTGGATCCTGTTCATGGTCCTGACGGACGTCTTTCGCCGGCACGACACATCCGGCTGGGCGAAGGTGCTGTGGTGCGTGTTCATCATCCTGCTGCCATATCTGGGTGTGTTCATCTACCTGATCGTCGAGCACCAGGGCATGACCGAACGCGGCATGAAAGCGCAGCAGGCCGCGCAGGCGGAAGTCGATCAGTACGTGCAAGTCGGTCGCCGGCAAGGGTGATCCGACACAGCAGATCGCCAACGCCAAGTCGCTGCTCGACAACGGCACGATCACGCAGGCCGAGTTCGACCAGCTCAAGCAGAAGGCGCTGGCGAGCGCCTAGCCCCGATGGCCTACGGCGCGCGTGGTCAGCCGCGCGCGCCGATGCCGCCGCGCGCGTAGAAGGCGGCCTCTTCGCGCCCCAGGTCGGTCACCGGCTGCTCGCCGTACATCCACTCGCGCGCGATCCGGTGCCAGTTGACGCTCGCGCGTAGCTGCGAGAGCACCGCGAGCGTCAGCATCTCCATGCGCCGGCCGAACAGGTGCTCCGGGCGCATGTCCTGGTGGCGCATCTCGTCTGAAGTGACTGGAGCGCGGGTCTGAGCTCTCGATCATCACGTGCGTGGCGATCTCCGGTGTGAGCTCGACCGTCTCGTCGGTCGTGTACCACCAGATCGCGTCCCTGATGAACGCCAGCAGCAGCTCTGGGTCGACGCGCTCGGGCTCGGGCAGGAAGCCGGAGGCGCTCAGCAACTCGTGCAGCTTGACGGCGTCGCCCTCGGTCACCGCCCGCTGACAGGCCAGCTCCAGCTCAACGGGCTCGGACTGCATGCGCTTGAACAGACCGAAGTCCAGGAACGCCACGCGGCCATCGGCGAGCAGCAGGAAGTTCCCCGGGTGGGGATCGCCCGAGAACTGGCGGTGTCGGTACAGACAGCCGAGGAAGAAGCGGAAGACGATCTCGCCGAGGCGGTCGCGCTCGGCCTGCGGACGGTTCTTGAGCTCCTCGAAGCCGACGCCGCTGACGTAACTCGCTGACGAGCACACGCTCGCGCGAGAGCGGGCTGACGACGTCCGGCACGAGGATGAACGGGTGGCCGGCGAAGATGCGCGCCAGCGCTCTCTGGTTCTGGGCCTCCAGCTCGTAGTCGAGCTCCTCGACGATCCGCTCGTTGATCTCATCGGCGATCGCCTTGACGTCGAGCCCGGGAGTCATCCGCTTGAGCAGCCGCAGGATCATGTCCAGGTTCTGCAGGTCGGCCCTGACCGCGCTGGCGACGCCCGGATACTGGACCTTGACGGCCACCTCGCGCCCGTCCTCAGCGAGCGTCGCGCGGTAGACCTGCCCAATCGAGGCAGCCGCGATCGGCTCCTCGTCGAAGGAGGCGAACACCTCTGAGATCGGCTCGTTCCAGGTCGTCCTCGATCACGCGCCGCATCTGCTTGAACGACACGGTGGGGGCCGCGTCGCGCAGCTTGGCCAGCTCGCGCTGGAACTCGTCGCGGTGCTCCTCGGCGACGAGGCCGACGTCCAGGAAGGACATCACCTGCCCGAGCTTCATCGCCGCGCCCTTCATCGTCCCCAGCACGGCCACGATCTGCTTGGCAGTCTCCAGCTGGCGACGGGCCATCGCCTGCTCGGAGGCCTCCTCGCCACGGGTCACGTTGGCCGCGCGGGTTCCGAACTGCTTGACCGCCTCGCTCGCCGCCAGCGTCGCGACGGTGGCGGTGCGCCGCGCACGCGAGGTGGGGATCTTCTCGTTCTCGCGCGCCATCTAGCCTGCATGCTAGAGCCGCGGGTCAGAGGGCCGGTCATGGGCGCGGCGATCGCTTCCGGCGACGTGGTCGGCGCCGCTGCCGGTTTGTGGGCGCTCAGCCGCGCTCTACCCGCGAGCCCGGGCACGATGTCATCCGAGCCGTCCGGCCAGCGCACCCACGCCTTGGTCGCCACCGTCGTAGTCGGCGCCGAGCAGCACCAGCGTGGCCGGCTCGCCGAGCGCGGTGCACTGCTCTGCGCCCTCGGGGTCCAGGCCGCGCCAGACGCGGATGAACGTGTTTGCTTCCCACTCGCGCGCGACCGTGGTCTCGCCGGAGTGGCCCGGGTAGATGACGGTGTCCGGCGGCAACTCCATCAGCGTGCCCATGATCGAGTCGCGCAGATCGGTGTACGTGGTGTGGCCGGGCGCTTTGACGCCGCCGACCGAGTCCTTGAAGAGGGTGTCGCCGGTGAACACCGCGAGCCCCTCGCCGCCGAGCCCGCCTGGAGCGGCGCTTTTGGCCGCGCGCGCCGATCGCCAGCTCGCTGTCGGACTTCCTTCCGACGAGGAACGACAGCATCCCACCGGTATGGCCGGGCGTGCGCAGCGGACGCACCTCCAGCACTCCGAAGCTGCAGCGTCTGCCCCGCCTCCACCAGGTCGACGTCGGCCGCTGCGCCGTCATCGTCGCCGCCGAGCAGCTCGCGCTCGCGCTCGCTGATCAGCACGGTCAGCCCCGGCCAGCGCTCGCGCAGCGCGCCGACCTCGCTGACGTGGTCGAAGTGGTGGTGGGTGAGCAGCACGTGCGTGGGCTCGATCCCGAGGCGCTCGGCAGCCTCGATCAGTGGCGCGACCGGCCCGCCGGCGTCGATGAAGAAGGCCGGGCCGCCCTCGCCGTCGGCCACCAGATAGGTGTTGGAGAGGAACTGCGGATGCATGGCGCGCTCGACGAGCATCGCGCCATGTTTGCATGAATGCCTCAGCCGGCGTTCGGGAGCAGCCCCGCCCCGCCGGAGGTCTGCACGCCGGCTCAGACCAAGCCGGACAGTCCGTCCAGGTAGCGCCCGTCGCCCACGTCGCCGCGCCACTCGAGCACCGGCACGGTTCGTGCCGATCGCGTACCCAGCTCGCGCGCCTGCTCGAGCGTCGGCGCGGTGGCCACCAGCGCGACCGCGCGCGAGGTGCCGACGGTCCGGTAGATGTCCGCGCCGGCGTGGATCGCCGAGGAGAAGAACACGCCGCAGCCGTCGGCTTCGATCCGCCGACGATCGAGCGCGAACTCATACGCAGGGCCAGATCGCAGCGCGTAGTCGGGCGAGACGAGATACAGCACGACCGAGGCCTCGCCACTCAGCGTCACCTCGCTTGCTGTGAGGCCGCCGGCGGCGATGCTTCGCATCATCTCGGGCCAGCTGCCCTCGAACAGGCTCATGATGTTCATGCACTCGGGGTCGCCGAAGCGGGCGTTGAACTCGATCACCTTGACGCCGTCGGCGGTCGCGAAGAAGCCGCTGTTCATGACGCCGGTGAAATGACGCCCCTGCCGGTGCAGGCGCTCGATCACCGCGCTCGATGATCGAGCACGCCTGCTCGTAGTGGAAGGCGCTCATGAACGGCAGCAGCGGCCGCCGGCATCGTCAGCGAGCCCATGCCTCCTGTGCCAGGGCCCTCGTCGCCGTCGTAACGGAAGGGATAGTCATAGGTGGCCGGCGGGAACACGACCGTGCGCCCGTCGCTGATCGCCTGGATCGTGAACTCGGCGCCGACAATCTTCTCCTCGACCAGCACCACCTCGTCGGGCCGATCACGGGCGAGCAGGCTGTGCGCGTACTCGCGCGCCTGCTCGTGGTCGGCGAGATGGGGCCCCATCACCTTGACGCCCTTGCCGCCCGTCAGCCCGGATGGCTTGACGGCGACGGGGGTCTCGCCGAAGGACGCGATCACGTCGTCGACCTCGCCGGCATGGCGCGCCACGCGCGTCCGCGGCGCCGCCTCGGGCGCGATCTCGGCCAGCAGCTCGCGCGCGAACGCCTTGTTCCACTCGATCTCTGCCCCCGCCGAGGTGGGGCCCACAGCGGGGGTGCCCTGGGCGAGCAGGGCGTCGACGACACCCGCCGCCAGCGGCTCGTCGGCGCTGACCATCGCTACATCGATCTCGCGCTCGCGCGCGAACGCGGCGACTGCGCCCGCGTCGCACACGTCGCCCACGAGATGACCTCCGCCGGACTCGGCCGCGTGACGCACGATCGACGGGTTCTCGTGGCCCACGAACGCATGCAGCTCGCTGTGCTCGCCCATGCGGGCTGCCAACGCGCTCTCACGCCCGCCATGACCGACGATCAGGGTTCGCACGCGGCCAGTCTAGGCGAGCGTGCCCGCTGGGCGTGCCCACCGCGAAAGCTAGGAATCAGCGTGGGCGGCGGGACGCACCCATGCCTGTGCTGTGGCTCCGTCGCCCCATCCGATCGTCGCGGGAACGGCCATCGCAGCGGGGTTCTCGAGGATCCAGCGCTGGTGGAAGGCGGCCAGTGTGTCGTGCAGCTGATCGACACCGGTGAACTCGCGCGGATCCAGCGGCGCACCGACGTCCACAAATACGCGATGACCCCGTCGGCGTGCCCGCAGCGGCAGGATCAGGGCATCGGTTCGATGGGCCAGCTGGGCGCTGCCGTCGGCCAGCATCGCGGGCTTGCCGAGGAAGCGCGTCTGACGCGTTCCGGGCATGTCGAAGAAGACGAAAACCGGATCGCCGCGTCCGAGCAGGACCTCGATCACGCGAAACGACCGGTCGGCGGGCACCAGGCGGCTGCTCATCCCTTTGCGCCAGCGCGCCAGCCGCCGACCCCAGTAATTGGGTGTCGGCTCCTGGAAGAACCAAGCTCCGGGGACCAGATAGGTAGTGCGCCCCTCCAGCGGCGGAGCGCACTGCAGGCGGTAGAACGGACCGAGGTGGCAGGCGCTCAGCAGTACACCACGCCCACTCGAGAGCGCCTCGTTCAGGCGTCTGGCCGAGCGTCCGTCGGTCCTCGCCGACCACGGCCTCTGCCAGAACAGGGCGCGGTCGACGATCTCCTCGATGAATTGCAGGCGCGCCAGCTCATGCAGCTCCTCACGGCGATGCGTCCCGGCGATGATCGTGTCCATCGCCGCCACAGCCTGCTCGCGCAGTCCGGCGCTGCCGTGCTCCCAGATCGACTGGGCCTCGCGGGTAGCGCGCCGGACGGCCATCTGGGCAGGCACGACCGCGCGCACCCACGACGAGGTCTTGACGCGCATGGCGGGGCTCGCGGAGGGCATCCGCGGCGCCGGTAGGCCTCGATCGACGGCCTGCACAACAGCCGCTAGCTGCGCGTCAGACGCACCCGCCGTCCCCCCGGCGACGCGCCCGTCGCCGCTGGGCTGAGGAGCCTCGGGCGGGACTCCTTCGATCAGCGCGCGCAGCAGCCTCGCGACCGACCTAGGCGTGGGGTAGTCGAAGATCAGGGTCGACGGCAGATCAACGCCGGCGGCGTTGCTGAGGCGGTTGCGCAGCTCGACCGCGCTGAGCGAGTCGAAGCCCAGCTCGTCGAACGCCCGCTCCGTGTCCAGGTCGGCGCCGGCAGGCTGCCCCAGGACCGCGACCATCTCGCTCACAACCACCTGCATCACCGCGTCGTCGCGCTCGACCGCAGGTAGCTCCGCGAGCGTCGCTCCCAGCCGGCTGGGAGCGACCTCGTCGACGAGCGAAGGCTCAAGCTCTCGCTCGATCATCTCTCTGAGCTTGAAGCGCTGAGGCTTGCCGGTCAGCGTCTGTGGCAGCTCCGCGATGAAGCGGATCAGATGCGGGTATTCGTGATCGCGCATGCGACCTCTGCACCACGACCGCAGCGAGTCGCTCAGCTCCTCGTCGCGGGCGACCCCTGCCTCGCACTGCACGAACGCCGCCAGCCGGCTGTAGTCGTCGATCGTCACGCCCACTACGCCAACACCCGCGACGGCGGGGTGCTCGAGCAGCACCTGCTCCATGTCCACCGGCGAGACCCACAGCCCGCCGATCTTGAGCATGTCATCAGCGCGTCCGACGTACACGTAGCGACCGTCAGGACGGCGCTCGAAACGATCGCCGGTGGCAAACCACTCGCCGCGCATATTTCTGCGGGTCTGCTCGTGCTGATGCCAGTAGTGGGACGCGCAGGAGTCGCCACGTACCTCCAGCATGCCGACCGCGGCACCCTCCAGCTCACGTCCGGCCTCGTCGGTCAGACGCAGCTCATAGCCCGGAACCGCCAGGCCGGTCGTTCCCGGCACTACTTCGCCTGGCCTGTTGGAACAGTACGCCTGCAGCATCTCCGTCGAGCCGATCCCGTCGACGATCTCCAGGCCGAAGCGCTCGCGCCAGCGCTCGAAGGTCTGCAACGCCAGCGGCTCGGCAGCCGAGACGCACAAGCGCACCGAGTCGAACGCGTCGCCAACGTCGCGATCGCCGATCAGTTGCCTGTACAGCGCGGGCACCGAGAAGTAGACGGTCGGCCGGTCCGCACGCAGCACGCTCAGCAGCCGCTCCGGCGTGGGTGGGCCGTCGAGCAAGATCGCCGTAGCGCCGAAGTGCAGCGGGAACGACAGGCAGTTCCCCAAACCGTAGGCGTGGTAGAGCTTGGTCGTGGAGAAGATGCGGTCGTCCTCGCGGATCTCCAGCACCTGGGCGCCGAACGTCTCGCAGGTGACGCCGATACTGCCGTGGCGGTGGACGACGCCCTTCGGTTTGCCGGTCGATCCTGACGTGTACAGCCAGAACGCCATGTCCTCGGCGTGAGTGGACGCGGCGGCCAGCTCGTCTTCATGTTCGGCGAGCGCGCTGTCCAGCTCGATCGCCTTCCCGCCCGCGCCGCGCGCGAGGAAGATCACGTCGCAGTCTGCGAGCGCTTCGCGCACCGTCTGCAGGACCTCGACATCGCAGACGACGACCTTGGCGTAGGAGTCCTCGATGAAGTGCCGGAAGTTCTCGGGCCGCTCGCGCACGCTGACCGGGATGGGGACGGCGCCGATCCGCAGCGCCCCGAGAAAGGCAATCGGGAACACGGTCGTGTTGTCGAGGACGAGCAGCACACGCTGCTCGCGCTGCACGCCGAGTCCACGTAGCAGGTGACCCATGCGGCTCACCTGCCTGAGCAGCTCTTCGTAGCTCAGTGCTCCTCCCTGCGCGATGTAGGCGGGCTTGCTCCCGCGCCCGGCTTCGATGTTGCGATCGACGATCAGGCTGGCGTTGTGGCGCGCCATGGCGGGCACCGTGAGCCGCGGACGGCGGCTCGCATCCGT
Source organism: uncultured Solirubrobacteraceae bacterium (assembly GCA_963705235.1). Lineage (GTDB taxonomy): Bacteria > Actinomycetota > Thermoleophilia > Solirubrobacterales > Solirubrobacteraceae > Palsa-744. The sequence continues at coordinate 570,639 of OY970059.1, forward strand.
CGTCATCCGCGGATGATGCGGGATTGCTCGTCCCGACTGCGCGCGCGCTCGCGAGCGGCTGAAACTGGATCAGCGGCACCGATCAGGTGATACACACCGGCCCGCGCCTCGACGGCGAACGCCTCGGAGATCAGCAACGCCGGCATGCCTGCCGTGATGATCCGGTAGAAGCGAATCAGCGCCGTCTGCACAGATGCGGGCACGCCCGCCCACTGTGGCGGCGCGCCGAGACCGAACCAGAGCAGCTCGCGCACACTCTCCAACCTCAGCCGCTGAAGCGATCCGCCGATGCCGCTCGGGCTACCGCCAAGCGCCCCGAGGAAGTCCTCGGGCAGCCGATCGGTGACCACATAGGACTCCGCCCATACCGACAGGGGCGTTCCCTCGATCGTCATCGCCACCCGGCGCCTGATGCACTGCTCACCCGCGCTCACCTGCAGATAGCGTGCGGTGCGCTCGGGTGCGGGCATCTGCTGCTGCTCGATCGCCTCGACCGTAACGGGGGCGAGCGTCTGAGCTTCCAACGCGCGCGTCACGGTTCCGTCGGTGAACAGCAGTCCGCGCACGAACGGGTCGAGGCGAACGATGTCGAGGACCTCCAGGTCCGTCGAGGCCTCAGCCTGCGCTGTGAAATGGAGGTCGGCCAGGCTGTCAGCGACGATCATCTATTACCTCGCATCCGTGCTTGGCGAGCCGTTGCGCGAGACCCGTTGAGATACGAGCAGCGCAACGACCAACAACTCGCGCAAATCGGGAAAATGGAACCTAGCCGACACTCGGGCACCGGTCAAGACGCGTGGGCGCCCGCTTGCACGGATCTGGACGTTTGGATGACGAAGATCCCAACGCGATCGCAGTCACCACCACATCGTAGACCCGCGTACACTGCCCCGCATGGCGCTCATCCACACCTGCTATCGCATCACCGACATCGATCGCTCGGTCGCCTTCTACGAAGCCCTCGGCTTCCAGGAGGTCGGGCGGCTGCCGATCAAAGACGAGGCCGTCAACATCTTCATGAACCAGCCGGGCGATGGTGACATGCCGCGCCTGGAGCTGACCTACAACTTCGGCGTGGACTCCTACGAGATCGGCACCGGCTACGGCCACATCGCAATCACCAGCAAGGATCTCGACGCAACGCTCGCACAGCTCGCCAAGCTCGACATCCAGCCCGAGAAGCCGCCCTACTCCGTCCGCGAGGGCGGCTCTCGCCTGTGCTTCGTGCGCGACCCCGACGGCTATCGAATCGAGATAATTGAGCAGCCGTAGTTCGTGGGTCGCTCCCCGGTTGTAGGACGGGACGGGACATCTGACATTCGAGTACGGTCAGGTTCCACGTGCGCCAACCAAGGGGAAGCCATGAGTGAGCAGAACGTCGAGTTCGTCAAGGGCATTTACGGCGCGTTCGCCCGAGGCGATGTCCCCGCCGTGCTCGGAGCCTTCGCCGACGACATTGAATGGTTCGAGGCTGAGGGCATGCCGTACGGGGGCCTGTACCGCGGCGGCGAGGCTGTGGCGCAGAACGTCTTTGGCCCGATTTCAGAGGACGTTGAGGGCTTTGCGATCACGCCCGAGGAACTCATCGGATCCGGCGCAACGGTCGCGGCAATCGTCCGCTACACGGGCACCGGTAAGGCAACCGGCAAGGCACTGGATGTGCCGGTGGTCCACGTCTGGGAGATCCGCGACGGCAAGCTGGCGCGCTTCGGCAGTTCATCGACACGATCAAGTACGCAGAGGTCGTCCCCGCGGGCGTGGCGGCTGCGTAGTACGTGAGCCCCACGGCCGCACCGTCGCTCGACGGGTATCGAATCGGGATACTGCGAGCACGATGTCCGAGAGACCCACAACGCCCGACCTGAAGACGTAGGCAATGTCGCAGGAGAATCTAGAGGTCGTCCGTCGAGCAGTCGCGGCACTCAACGCACGTGACTTGGAGGGATACCTGGCGTGCTGCACCCCGGATGTGGAGCTGCACACCCCTGAGATCTTCGCGGGTGTCTATGAAGGCCCGCAGGGCATACGGCGCTTCCTTGCCGATGTCGAGGACGCTGGCCCTGACTTTCACATCGATGTCCAGGATCTGAAGGCGGTGGACGACGATCAGGTACTGGCTTCCGTCCAGACCCGCTCCACCGGACGCGCGAGCGGCATTTCCATGGCGACGACGCAGACGAACGTCTATGACCTCCTCGACAGCAAGATCAGGCGAATCCGGATCTTCCCCGACCATCATCAGGCCCTCAAAGCAGTGGGGCTGGCGGAGTAGGCGAGAACCGTGCGCCTGTCCAGAGAGGGCGAACTGGACGCGCAGATTGACCTACGCTCAGCATCTGGGTGACGGCGCCGCGAGCACGGGATCGCAACCGTCCCATCTATCTGAAACCCGCCGACTCTGCTTGAATAACCCGGCGATCCGAGGTGAACACAGCCTCGATCGACTCACATAGCCGCCGGGTACACCGCGAGGAGTCAGATGAGCACTCTCACCGCCAACGTCACACAGCGTCGCGCATCCCTACAGGCGCGTGTCGGCTCGCTTGGCATGAAGTCCCTGAGCCTGCCAATGCTGTGGGCCTTTTTGTTCGACAAGAGCATCGGCGACGCCCACGGCATCGGCTTTCGCGAGAAGCTGGAGCTGGTGCGGGCGTTTCGCAGGAACGCCAAGGCGATCGACATCCTCAGCCGCGGCTTCGAGCACCTCGAGATGGCGGCGACGATTCTGCGCATCCCGCCGAGTGTGAAGGGCGATGTGGTCGAGTGCGGCTGCTACATCGGTGGCAGCTCTGTGAACCTGTCACTCGTGTGCGCGCTCGCCGGCCGGCGCCTGATCATCTGCGACTCCTTCCAGGGTCTGCCGGAGATGAATGAGGCAGACAGAGTGCAGGACGTCCCTCACGGCGACTTCAAGCATGAATATTACGAGGGCAGGTTCGCGGCGACACAGGAGATCGTCAAGGACAACCTCTCCAAATATGGAGACCTGAGCGTGTGCGACTTCGTCGTCGGCTTCTTCGACGAGAGCCTCAAGGACTTCCACCGCCCGATCGTGATGGGTTTCCTGGACTGCGACCTGGTCGCCTCGGTGGAACCGTGCCTCACCGCGATCTGGCCCAACCTGGCTGACGACGGCCGCGTGTACGTCCACGAGGCGCGTAGTGTGCCCCTGATCTCGATCTTCTTCGATGCGCGCTGGTGGCAGGAGCACCTCGACATCCCCGCCCCTGGGTTCGTCGGCGGCGGATCGGGGCTACCACTGCTGCCGCTGTTCGGCTCCGAACTCGGGTACGCACAGAAGGGCGTGGTCGCGGCGCAGGTGTGAGCCGGGCCGAGGGGACCCGAGCTATTCGCTCGTGCGCAACGGCGCGAGCGCCGCGCTGACACGCAACAGCTCCTCGAGCATCGCGTCAGCGCCCTGCTCGATCCGCTCATTTGGCTGAAGCTCACCCTCGTCGTCGATGAACTGGGCCACTGACGGAATCGACACGGCCTCCGACAGCGGGTACATCTTCAGCGCCGTGACGACCTGCTTGGTCATCTGCGCCGAGCGTGTGCCAGCCGAAACGCCACCGTATGACACGAACCCGACCGGCTTGTAGTGCCACTCGGCATTGAGGTAGTCGAGCGCGTTCTTCAACGCCGCCGGCATGCCAAAGTTGTACTCGGGGGTCACGAACGCGAACGCGTCGGCCGCATCGACCATGGCGCTCCAGTCCTTGGTGTGCTGCTTGGTGTACTGGCGCAAGCGCGGATGGTTGGGCTCGTCCATGAACGGCAGGTCCAGCTCGAGCAGGTCCACCAGCTGGATGCGAAAGCCGCCGTGGGCGCGCGCGTGCGCCTCGAACCAGCGAGCAACCGGCAGCCCAACACGGCCGGGTCTGGTGCTGGCGATCACGATCTGAAGTAGCGGCTCGGGCATGACCGGGTTTGTGCTCACAGGCGAACGCGCCATCAGCGTAGCCCGCCGATGATCGCCTTCGGCGCTAGGCTGCGACAGAGCGATGGGTGACACGGGCAAGATCGCCAAGAACCTCGAGCGCTTCGCACAGGCCGTGGCGGCGCACGATCGCGAGAACCCCACTCACACCGCCCACGGCATCGGGCTGGCGCACTTCGACATGGAGCGGCTCGGCTTCGAGGAGGGCGAGGAGATCCTGCCGGGCATCACGATGCACGCCGACAGCGGCGTCACCGGGAACTTCCGTGTGCTGTGTGACGGCGAGCACGACGAGGAGCTGGCCGAGGCCGAGGAGCAGGCGGTTGAGGCGATCGCCACGCAGGCGATCCCCGCCTACCACCCTTCTCGCTCGCCATTCGAGGAACCGTAGACGTCGGTTTCTTGGACGGACGGCCAACGGCACCGATGCGTCCCGCGCGCGAAACTGCCTGTTAGTGGCCGCGGGGGTGGAGTCGTCTTCTGGTTACACGTCGTGCCGGGAGTTCTCCGGGCACGTGATCGTGTGCGGACTGAACGCCGTCGGGCTGCGCACGGTCGAGCAGCTGCACCTGGCCGGAGCGAGGGTGGTGGTGCTCGACGACACCCCCGACGACCGCCTCGCGCGGGTGGTGCGCGGCTGGGGCGTATCGCACATCCCGCGCGGCTCACACCATCTGGCAGACCCGCTGTACGACGCGGGCATCCTCGGCGCGGCGGCGGTGGTGTGCGCGGAGAGCACCGACCTGCGCACGCTGGAGACGGTGCTGCTGATCCGCGACCTGCGACCGGACGTGCGCGTGGTCGCCGATCTCGACAACCCGGCGGTCGCCCATGCGGTCGAGGGCGTGCTCGGCTCGGTGGGAGTGCTCGACGTCGCCGCGCTGTTCGCCCCGGCGGTGGTCGAAGCGTGCCTGGACCGTCATGCCCGCGAGATCCTGCTCGGCGACGTGCGCTTCATCGCCACCGAGGTGATCGCACCGCACGACTCCTCGCTGCGCGATCTGTATGGCAGCCTGGCCCCGATCGGTGTGGTCACCGACGCCGACGGCCATCTGATCGCCTGCCCGGGGCGCGATCAGCGGGTGGCGGGCGGCGATCGCGTGACGCTGCTGGGAACCCAGGAGCAACTCGACAGCGCAGGCGTCGCCGCGCACCAGGTGAGCGAGTCCACCGGCACGGACTTCTCCACGCGCATGCGCGCTTCGGTCAGACGCCTGAGCAGAGACGTACTCAGTTTCCTCGACCGGCCGCTGCGCGTGGCGATCGCGCTCGGCGTGACCCTGCTGCTGACTTCGGCGCTGGTGCTGCACATCGGCTATCGCACGACGGCGGCGGGCGGGGGGCTGTCGCTGCTGGATGCCATCTACTTCACCGTCGAGACGGTCGCCACGGTCGGCTTCGGCGATTTTTCGTTTGCCAGTCAGCCGGCCTGGGTGGAGGTGTACGGGATCGTGCTGATCGTTCTTGGCACGACGCTCGTGACGACGTTGTTCGCGCTGCTCACCAACGCACTCGTGAGTCGGCGGATCGCACAGTCGCTCGGACTCGGACGGATTCCCGGCATGCACGGACACGTGGTGATCGTCGGCCTCGGGAGCGTCGGCATGAGCGTGCTGGAAGGCCTGCGCGCGCAGGGGCAGGAGGTTGTGGTGATCGAGCGCAGCGAGAGCAACGGCTATGTCAACCGGGCGCGCGCGCAGGAGGTACCGCTGGTGCTCGGCGACGCGACGCTCGCGCAGACGCTCGACTCGGTGAACCTGTCGAGCGCCGCGGCGGTGGCGATCCTGACCTCCGACGACCTCACCAACATCGAGACCGGGCTGGCGGTGCGCGACCGCCTGGGCGAGCGCTGGGCGCAGGTGCCGGTGGTGTTGCGAGTGTTCGACCGTCAGCTCGGCCAGCGCCTGGAGCAGAGCTTTGACTTTCGCCACGTGTGGTCGACCGCGGCGATCGCCGCGCCGTGGTTCGTGGGGGCGGTGTTGGGGCTGGAGGTGCTGTTCACCTTTTACATCGGCAACTGCCCGTTCTTGATGGCACGCCTGCGCGTGAGCAGCGGCGGCGGCCTCGACGGCCTGGCGATGCGCGAGCTGCCGGCGAGCGTGCGCGTACTCGCGATCCGCCGTGCCGCGGGCTCAGACGAACTGGAGTACCCGCCCCGGCGCGACACGCGCCTGGCGCCCAACGATGACGCCTATTTGGCGGGCCCGTACGCCGAGCTGCTGGAGGTCTTGCGCCACGACCGGGAAGGGCTCTCCGGCTAGCTCGACGCCGAGGACACGGTCGCGTCGATGCGCGCCTGGATCATCGACACCAGCCGCTCGATCGTGGGGCAGGTGATGCCGTGACGCGCGCCCGCGCGCAGCACCGACCCGGGGATCGCGTCCAGCTCGGGCATGCGCCCTGCGGCGATGTCGCGCTGCATGGAGCTGCCGAGCGTGTCGTGCGCGGCCTCCAGCTCGGCGAGCGCACGCGCCGCGTCGACGTCGCGCGCCCCCTCGGCCTGACCCACGCGGGCTCCCTCGTCGATCGCGCCGATCAGATCGGCGCGCAGCTGCGGTGTCGAGCGGATCTCACCGAGCAGCTTGTCGTAGGCGCTGGTTGTGCACGCGAGCGCGTTCAGGCGCACGAGCTTGGACCACATCACCTCGGCTTCGGAGTCCAGCACGTGCGCCGGCACGCCCGCCTCGGACAGCACGCCGGCGAGCCCACTCATCGGTGCCTGCATGGCGGGCGCAGCGCTGGCCATGGTCACGAGCAGGAACTGGCTCGTGTGCACGACCACGCCCGGCTGCGGCCGATCGGACTCCACGCGGATCGAGCCGGCAACGACCGTCTCGGGTGCCAGGCACTGGCGCAGCGTGGCGATGTGATCGAGACCGTTGAGCAGCGGCAGCACGATCGGCGGCGCCACTTCGATCCGCTCCAGCGCGGGGATCAGCCCGGCGGCCTTGGTGGCCACGATCAGCGCGTCCACCGGCTCGCGCAATTGCGTGCTGGCACGCGGATGAGCGAGGAAGTCGCCGAACATCACGCTGCGCACGCTCAGCCCGGCCGCGGCGATGCGCTCGGCGGTCGCGTCGTGGGCGAGCACGATCGTGTCGTGCCCGGCGCGATCGAGCACACCCGCGAGCAGCCCGCCCACGCCGCCGGGGCCGAGCACGGCGACCTTCATGACAGCGGATCGATCGGCACGCGAGCACTCATCGACGCGAGTGTATGCCGCCATGCACAGCGTGACCTCGCCGACGGTGGGTGGCGATTCACTAGCCTTCCGCGCAGGTGTCTGATCCAGGAGAGTCCACCGCGCAGCTCGAGATCCTCGCCCGCGGACCGTGGGCGCTGGAGCGCGTCAGCGCGCGCTGGCGCGAGGACGCGTTCGAGCCGACGGCCGGGCAGACGCAGGCCGCCGACGCCGCCATCAAGGAGCTACAGCAGCGCGGATCGCCTAGCCACGACGGCATGGCCGCGCGCCTATTCGACTACCGCCAGGACGACCATGGGCTGGCGATCGAGCTGCAGCCGCTGCGCTGGGCGCTACGGCTGGTCGACGGCGACGCCTCGTCGAGCATCGCCGCATTGTGCGTCACGCGTTCGGCGGACGGGCGCTGGCTGGCGGGACGGCGGGCGGCGTGGGTGTCCTCTTGGGCCGGGCGCTGGGCCTTGGGCGCCGGCGGCGCCGTCGACCTTGGCGAGAACCCTGCGCACACACTCGTGCGCGAGCTGCAGGAGGAGTGGGCGGTCACACCCGAGCGCGTGCGTGGCGAGGCGCTGCTGCGGCTCCCCCACCAGTTGGTGATGTTCGTCGGGCAGGCGTGGCTCGCCGACGGCGCCGAGGTCACCCCGGACGACGAGCACGACGCGTTTGCGTGGTGGCCGAGCGACATCGACGACTGGCCGCCGGAGGCGGGCGAGCCGCTCGCACGGATGGCCCGCTGGCTGTCGGAGTGAACGAGCCCGCCCAGCTCGCGCGGGCGACACCGAGCGGCGCGGGACCGCTGACGTTCACCCGCCTGAAGTGGACGTCGTTCACACATTCGTGCGTATATGTCGCGCTGTTGATCTGCGCGTTCGCGGCCGGCAAGCCCGAGCCGCTGACATTCGCCTTCGGGCTGGCGCACGGGCTGATGTGGATCTTCATGTCTCTGGCCTGCATCGCCGCCGCACGGCTGCGGATCGTGTCGATCAGGCTGGCCGTGGCGGTCGCCGTGCTGGGAGGAATCGGGCCGTTTTTCGGCAGCTACGAGTTCGTTCGCGAGCAACGCGCGCACGCCGAGGACCTCCCGCCGCAGGATCGCTGAGCGGCGTGCCGCGCCGCCGTGGGACGGCACGCTAGAGTGAGAGATCAATGGCAACTGACGCCGCGGCAGTGCAGACAGTAGATGTCATAACCCCTGCCGCGGGCGAGTCGGTCACCGAGGGAACAGTCCTCGAATGGCATGTCAAGGTCGGCGAGCGGATCAAGCTCGACGAGACGATCGTCGAGATCTCCACCGACAAGGTCGACGTCGAGCTGCCCTCGCCGGCGAGCGGCGTCGTCAGCGAGATCCTCGTCGAGGAGGGCGACACGGTCACGGTCGGACAGGTGATCGCTCGCATCTCGGTCGACGACGCCGGCGAGCGCACGAGCGCGGCGCCTGACAGCGACGCCTCAACGCAGGACGGCGACGCTCGAGCGCAAGACGGCAGCGCTCCGGCTCAGGAGGCCTCCGATGCGGCGGCCGTCGCGGCATCCACGCCAGATGGCACGCGCGTGTCGCCGGTGGCAGCGCGCGTGGCGGCGGCGGAGGGCGTGAACTTGGCAGAGGTCACCGGCAGCGGCCCGACCGGACGGATCACCAAGTCCGACGTGCTGTCGGCGGCCAGCGGCGGCAACGGCACCGCCCACGCGGACGCCACCACATCCAACGGCGCCAAGGCGACGGCGCGGACGGCCGAGTCCCAGCAGATGAAGGGCGGCGCGGCAGCGCTGGCTCGCTACATGGAGGAGTCGCGCTCGATACCGACGGCGACTAGCTTCCGGACGCTGACCGTGTCGGTGCTGGACGCTCGCCGCGGCGAGCTGAAGGCGGCCGGACGGAAGGTGTCTTTCACCCATTTGATCGCCTACGCGATCGCTCGCGCGGGTGAGGAGATGGCGGTGATGGCCAACCATTTCGACTCGGTCGACGGCAAGCCGCACCGCGTGCTCGACGGACAGGTGAACCTTGGCCTGGCCGTGGACGTGGAAAAGAAGGACGGCACTCGCACGCTGATGGTCCCAGTGATCCTCGACGCGGGGCGCCTTGCGTTCGACCGCTTCCTGGATGCCTACGACGGGCTGGTGGAGAAGGCGCGCACGAACACTCTGACCGCCGACGACCTGCAGGGCGCCAACATCACGCTGACCAACCCCGGTGGCATCGGCACGATCGCGTCGGTGCCGCGGCTGATGCCGGGCGGCGGCACGATCGTGGCGACGGGCTCGATCGCCTACCCGGTCGGCCTGGGCAACGTGGGCGCGTCGCTGGGCGCGGAGAAGGTCATGACGATGACCTCCACGTATGACCACCGGATCATTCAGGGCGCCGAGTCGGGGCGCTTCCTGGCGCTGATCGAGAGCTATCTGCAAGGCGAGCACGCTTTCTACGAGGACGTGTTCGGTGCCCTGGGGATCGACCTGGGTCCCACACCGACGCCCCCGTCCCCTGCGGCTGCGCCACCGACGGCGCCCGGCGATGGCGTTACGTCATATGCGGTTGGCGAGGAACTGCTGCAGGCGGTGCACGCGGCGAGCACGTTCGTCAGCCGCGTGCGCAGCCACGGTCATCTGGCCGCGCACCTGGACCCGCTCGGCTCAGAGCCGGAGGGCGATCCGGGACTCGACCCCGAGGCGCTGGGCTTGACGCCCGAGATCCAGACGCGCCTGCCGGCGAGGATTTTCCAGATGTACGTGCCGGGCGCGACGCTGGCGGACGCGCTTCCGCACCTGCGCGAGACCTACTGCGGCACGATCGCGTATGAGATCGAGCACATCGCCTCGCACCGCCAGCGCGTGTGGCTGCGCGAGCACATCGAGTCGGGCGCGTTCCGCCACGAGCTGACCAACGACGAACGCAGGACGCTGCTCAAGCGCCTGGTCGAGACGGACGCGCTCGAGCGCTTTATGCACAAGGCGTATCTGGGCCAGCACCAGTTCTCGATCGAGGGACTGGACATGACAGTGCCGATGCTCGACGAGCTGATCCAGCTGTCGGCGGCGCACGGTGGCCAGGAGGTAGTCGTGGGTATGGCCCACCGCGGCCGCTTGAACGTGCTCGCGCACAACCTGGGGCGCTCCTACGACACGATCTTCGCGGAGTTCGAGGGCGCATCGACGCTGGAGGCGGTGACGACGATCCCGCAGGGCGGCACGGGCGACGTCAAGTACCACCACGGCACGCAAGGGACCTACCAGCTGCCCGACGGCGGCACGATCCGCGTGAACTTGGAGTCCAACCCCAGCCACCTGGAGTACGTCTCGCCTGTGGTCGAGGGCGCCACGCGCGCCGCGCAGACCTCCAGGAAAGGGCCGCACGCCCACCAGGACACCAACGCGGCGGTGCCGATCGTGATCCACGGCGACGCGTCGTTCCCCGCTCAGGGCGTCGTCCCGGAGACGCTCAACCTGCAGGCGCTCGACGGCTACAAGGTCGGCGGAACGGTGCACCTGATCATGAACAACCAGATCGGCTTCACGACCGACCCGGACGACGCGCGCTCGACGCGCTGGGCGTCAGACCTGGCGAAGGGCTTCGACGTGCCGATCATCCACGTCAACGCGGACGACGTGACGGCGTGCATCAGCGCCGTGCGCCTGGCGTTTGCGTTCCGCCAGGAGTTCGGCCACGACGTGCTGATCGACCTGATCGGCTACCGCCGCTTCGGCCACAACGAGTCTGACGAGCCGGCGTACACCCAGCCGGAGATGTACGCCAAGATCAAGAACAAGAAACGGGTCGCGCAGCTGTGGACGGATCGCCTGGTGGCCGACGGCGTGGTCTCGAAGGAGGAGGCCGAACGCCAGGAGCAGGAGGTGTGGGACAACCTGACGCTGCTGCACCAGCGCTTGAAGGCGAAGATCGCGGCGGTAGCGGAGGGCAACGGCGAGCACGTCACGGGCGAGTACCAGCTCGACCGCTCGCCGAGCCCGGAGGTGGACACGGCGATCCCGGCGGCGCGGCTGCGCGAGCTGGGCGAGGAGCTGCTGCGTGTGCCCGATGGATTCACGGTCCATCCGAAGCTCGTCAAACAGCTCGAGCGCCGGCGCGCCGCGCTGGACGGCGGCCAGCCCGTCGCGGGCATCGACTGGGCGCACGCGGAGGCGCTGGCGTTCGCGTCGCTGCTGACCGAGGGCACGCCGCTGCGGCTGACCGGACAGGACACCGAGCGCGGCACGTTCAGCCAGCGTCACATGGTGCTGCACGACGCGAAGACCGGACAGACGGTGTGCCCGATCCAGAGCCTGCCCGACGCGCTGGCTCCGCTGGAGCTGCACAACAGCCCGCTGTCGGAGCTGGCGTGCATGGGCTTCGAGTACGGCTACAGCCAGGAGGCGCCTGAGACACTGGTGCTGTGGGAGGCGCAGTTCGGCGACTTCGTCAACTCGGCGCAGGTGATCATCGACCAGTTCATCGTGTCTGGCCTGGCCAAGTGGGGGCAGACCTCACGCCTGACGCTGCTGCTGCCGCACGGCTACGAGGGCTCGGGGCCCGAGCATTCCTCAGCGCGCCTGGAGCGCTTCCTGCGCGCGGCGGCCGAGGGCAACATCCGCGTGGCTAGCCCGACGACGCCGGCGCAGTACTTCCACCTGCTGCGCCGCCAGGCGCGGATCGCCAAGCAGCGCCCGCTGGTGGTGATGACGCCGAAGTCGCTGTTGCGTCTGCCGCAGGCAGCCAGCTCGGTCGCGGACATGGCCGAGGGCACGCGCTTTCAGCCGGTGCTGCCCGAGCCGGGCGTGCAGGACGATCAGGTCACGCGCCTGGTGCTGTGCACGGGCAAGATCTACTACGACCTGGTCGGCCACCCCGAACGCCCGTCGCACACAGGCCTGGCGGTCGCGCGCGTGGAGCTGCTGTACCCGTTCCCGGAAGGCCAGCTGCTGGCGCTGATGGGTCGCTACCCGAAGCTGCAGGAGGTGCTGTGGGTGCAGGAGGAGCCGCGCAACATGGGCGCCCGCGCCCACATGTTCCCGCGCCTGATGCAGATCATGCCGCACGAGATGCACTTCGGCTACATCGGGCGCCCCGAGCGCGCAAGCCCGGGCGAGGGCTACCCGGCTGCGCACATCGACGAACAGAACCGCATCGTGACGACCGCGATCGACCTGCGCCAGCCGATCTCGCAGTTCCCGCGCAAGACTCCGGGTGAGCGCTGATGGGCGCGCTGTGGCGGCGCTTGCGCCTAATCCTGGCGCAGCGCAAACGCAAGCGTCGCGCGCGCTAGCGGCCTTTCCACACCGGGTCGCGCTTCTCCTTGAACGCGCTGGCGCCCTCCTTGGCGTCCTCGGAGGTCATCACCGGCCCTGAGATCTCGCCTTGCTTGGCCCACATGTCCTCGCTCGACCAGTCGTACTGCTCCTGCAGGATGCGCTTGGAGGCGGCCAGCGCGAGCGGCCCGTTGGCGGCCAGGCGCCCGGCCAGCTCGAAGGCGACATCGACGGCTTGGCCGGGCTCGACCAGGCGGTTGACGAGCCCCAGCTCGTGGAAGCGCTCGGCTGGGAACGGATCGCCGGTGAGCGCGAGCTCCATGACCACGTGGTAGGGCATCCGCCGCGGCAGGCGCAGCAGCGCGCCGCCGGCGGCGATGAGCGAGCGCTTGGCCTCGGGGATCCCCATCTTGGCGCCGCGCGCGGCGACGATCAGGTCGCAGGCGAGCGCGATCTCCATGCCGCCGGCGACGGCGAAGCCCTCGATCGCGGCGATCAGCGGCTTGCGCGAGGCGCGCTGGGCGATGCCGGCGAAGCCGCGGTCACCGAACCAGGGCGACTCGCCCTTGACGAACGCGCCGAGGTCCATGCCGGCGCAGAAGAAGCCGCCGGTTCCGGTGAGCACGCCGACGGACAGCGAGTCATCGCCGTCGAGCTGGTCGAGCGCGCCGGCGACGCCTTCGGCGAGCGCGGCGTTGACGGCGTTGCGCACCTCGGGACGGTTGAGCGTGATCAGCAGGACGTTGCCGCACTGCTCGGTGAGCACGGGCTCGGCTGTGGTGACTTGCTGTGTACTCATCGGCGACGCTCCTGGCTCGGTTGCGGACACGGTCAGCCTACCCGTGCGGCAGGGGCGCGCGTCAGGCGGCGAACAGCTGCAGATCGGGCTCGCGTTCGCCGCGCAGCAGCTCGAGGTCGACCTCGACGCAGTCGATCCCGCGCGTGCTGGCGAGCACGCGCGCCTGCGGCTTGATCGTCTGCGCGGCGAGCACACCGCGACACGAACCCATGGCGGGGTCCTGGTGGATGCGCTGGAGGTAGCGGGTGAGCTGCTCGACGGCGTCGATCGTGGCGATCCGCTTGATCTCCACGGCGATCCACTCGTCGTGCGTATCGCGGCACATCAGGTCGACGGGGCCGATGTCGGTCGGCCACTCGCGCCGCACCAGGCGCAGGCCCTCGCCGCACCACTGCGGAGCGTCGGCGAGCAGCTCCTGCAGTTCGCGCTCGACGCCCTCCTTCTCCAGGCCGGCCTGCGTGTCCAGCTCGTGCTCGACGTCGGAGAGCACCTCGGCGATGGTGATCTCCAACCGCTCCTGCTGGCGCTGCCGGCGTACGGTCAGCCCACACAACTGCCCGTGCTCGTCGAGCTGCTGCTCGACGACGGTGGGCGGGCTCATCCAGTTGAGCGGCTTGACGGCCGATCCACCAGCGTCGGCCCACACCATCAGCGTGCCGTCGGGCTTGAGCATCAGCAAGCGCACGGCCTCGGGCAGGACGGTGGACAGACGGCCGGTGTAGGAGACCTCACAGCGGGCAACGATCAGGCGCACGGGGCGAACCTATAGGGCGCGGCGGACCGCACGGCGCAGCGGTTCAGACCGGTTTGGAATGCTCGCCGTCGGGCGGCGGCGCCTCGCCCTCAGCCCCGTCGCTCATGGCCTGGCGGAACTCGCGGATGCCGTGCCCGAGTGCTTTGGCGAGCTCGGGCAGCCGCTTGGGCCCGAGTGCGATCAGGGCGACGGCGGCGAGGAACAGCAGGTGAACGGGGTTCTCCAAGCCCATCAACATGAGGCTAGCGCTCGATCACCTCCGAGCGCCCCCATACGCTGTTCGTTCGTGGAGCAGGCATCAATGGCCCAACGAGGCCGTCCCTATCCGCCGCCGCCGGTCGTGGAGCCGTTCTGGCCGGCGCAGCTGACGGTGGCGGTGGCGATCGTGGTGCAACTGCTGCTGCCCGACCGGCTGATCGCGGGACCGGTGTGGCTCGTGCCGGGGCTGGAGGGCGCGCTGCTGCTCGGCCTGGTGGTGGTGACGCCGAACGTGATCGAGGACGAGCACCCGCGACGCCGATCGGTGGCGCTGGGCATGACGGCGTTCGTGACCGCGGCGAACATCTACTCGCTGGGCGCGCTGACGCACTACCTGCTGCACCACCACGTGTCCAACGGCCGCGAGCTGATCTTCTCGGGCGTGCTGATCTGGGTTACGAACCTGCTGATCTTCGGGCTGTGGTACTGGGAGATGGATCGTGGCGGGCCGGGCAGGCGCGCGAGCGCCCGTGACAAGCCACCGGACTTCCTGTTCCCGCAGATGGCCGACGACCACATCGAGCCGCTGGACTGGCGCCCGGGGTTCATCGACTACCTGTACGTGTCGCTGACCAACAACACGGCGTTCTCGCCGACGGACACGATGCCGCTGACGCCGATGGCCAAGTGCATCATGGGCGTGCAGTCGGTGGTGTCGCTGCTGACGATCGGGCTGATCGTCTCGCGCGCGGTGAACATTCTTTAGATCGGGATCGCGCGTGGCGAGACGAGCCGGTGGGCTGGCTCGCGAGCGCCCAGGAGGGAACTAGCCGCCGGCCATGGAGGGCTCGATGGCGAGCGCGCGAGCGACGAGGTCGCTGACCTCCTCGCCGGCGCCCAGCGATAGCGCGCGGCGCAGAGCGTGAAGCGCGCCCTCGCGGTCCATCAGGGTCAGACGCAGCCGTCCAAGGCGCTCCCACGCACTGGCGTCGGTCGGTCCGCGCTCGGCGGCGCGCTGGGCTGCCTCCTCGGCGAGGTCGATCGCACCCATGTCTTCGTAGATGCGCGCGGCGAAGCGGTGCGCGGCCGGACGGGTGCCGTCGACGCGCGCCCAGTCGCGCACGGCGCGGGCGGCCTCGTCGAGCTTGCCGGCGTTCCAGAAGGCGAGCGTCATCAGCCGCAGCACGGCGACGTTGCGCGGCTCGGCGTCGCGCGCGTAGATCAGCCGCTGGGCGGCGAGCAGGTACTCGCCTTCGGCCATCGCGCGCTGGGCGGCGATGAGGAAGCGTTCGACGCGCTCCTCGGCGGGGTCGGGTTTGGAAAAGTCGACGAAGCTCATGCTGCCGGCGGGCACGGTGCGAATGCCGTGGCTGAACTTGACGCGCGCCCACTGCTGGACTTCCTCGCCGTCCTTGGCGGGCTCGGAGGAGAAGTAGATGCCGGCGACGGTGCCGACGCCCCACTCAGGGTATGAGTTGCAGCGGGCGTAGCGATGCACGACCGAGTGGTCGGGTACGCGACTGCCGAAGGGGTCGTTTTCGGCGCGGTCCTTGGCATGCGCGCGCGCGCGTTGCTCGGCTTCGTAGGCGCGGCGGCCGGCTTCTTCGCGCTCCTTGCGCGCGGCGGCGGCGCTGACTTTGACGGCGTTTTGGGAGACCTTGCCGCCCCTGGAGCCCTCGGCCAGGCGCTCGAGCTGGTCGGCGGCCTCGTTGATCGCCTTGAGGTGGCGCTCGTGCTCGAACTGGCGTCCTTGCGGCGCGACGTCGGGGTGCCAGCGCTTGGCCATGCGCCGGCGGGCGAGCTGCACGTCACGCTTGGTAAACGGCGCCTGCAGCTCCAGCAGGAGCAGGTGCTGCTCGATGTCGAGGACGACCGTGGGCATGACCCCACAACGTTAGCGAGCGTGGCAAGGTCATATCCTGCGCGGGAATGTCTTCCCAATACGTGTTCACGATGCACCGCCTCTCGCGCGTGCACCCGCCGGACAAGACGGTGCTGGAGAACATCACGCTTGCGTTCTACCCGGGCGCGAAGATCGGCGTGCTGGGCTACAACGGCGCGGGCAAGTCGACGCTGCTGCGGATCATGGCGGGCGTCGATCAGGACTTCCGCGGCGAGGCGGCGCTGGCGCCGGGCGCGACGGTGGGGATGCTCGAGCAGGAGCCCCAGCTGGACGAGAGCAAGGACGTCAAGGGCAATGTGGAGGACGGCGTGGCGGAGACGAAGGCGCTGCTCGACCGCTTCAACGAGCTGGCGGCCAACTACTCGGATGAGACGGCCGAGGAGTTCGGCGAGATCCAGGGGAAGATCGAAGCGGCGGACGCGTGGAACCTGGACACGCAGCTGGAATACGCGATGGACGCGCTGCGTCTGCCGCCGCCGGACGCAGACGTGAGCAAGCTCTCGGGTGGCGAGCGCCGCCGCGTCGCGCTGTGCCGTCTGCTGCTGCGCGCGCCCGACCTGCTGCTGCTGGACGAGCCCACCAACCACCTCGACGCGGAGTCGGTGGCGTGGCTGGAGCAGCATCTGGCGGAGTACAAGGGCACGATCGTGGCGGTCACACACGACCGCTACTTCCTGGACAACGTGGCCGGCTGGATCCTCGAGCTGGATCGCGGCAAAGGCATCCCGTACGAGGGCAACTACTCGAGCTGGCTGGAGCAGAAGCAGGCCCGTCTGGCTCAGGAAGAGCGCTCGGAAAAGGCACGCGAGCGCACGATCGCAGCGGAGCTGGAATGGGTCCGCACGAACCCGAAGGGGCGACGCACGAAGTCAAAGGCACGCCTGGCGCGCTACGAGGAGCTGATGTCGGAGGAGCGCAACGTCAAGCTCGACGAGGTGCAGATCCACATACCTTCGGGACCGCGCTTGGGTGAGAAGGTGCTGACGGCGAAAGACGTGTCGAAGGGCTTCAACGATCGCCTGCTGATCGAGTCGCTGTCGTTCGACCTGCCGCGCGCGGGCATCGTCGGCGTGATCGGCGCCAACGGCGCGGGCAAGACGACGCTGTTTCGGATGATCACCGGCGAGGAGGCTCCCGACTCGGGCAGCTTGGAGCTGGGCGACACGGTCGAGCTGGCCTACGTGGACCAGTCGCGCGACGCGCTGGACGCGAACAAGACCGTGTGGGAGGAGATCTCCGAAGGCATGGACCAGCTGAAAGTGGGCGACCGTGAGGTCAACTCGCGTCAGTACACGGCCGGCTTCAACTTCCGGGGCACCGACCAGCAGGCGAAGATCGGCAACCTGTCGGGCGGTGAGCGCAACCGCGTGCACCTGGCCAAGCTGCTGCGCCGCGGCGGCAACCTGCTGCTGCTGGACGAGCCTACGAACGATTTGGACGTGGACACGCTGCGCGCGCTGGAGAACGCGCTGCTGTCGTTCCCCGGCTGCGCGGTGGTGATCTCCCACGACCGCTGGTTCCTGGACCGCATCGCCACGCACGTGCTGGCGTTCGAGGGCGACTCGCAGGTGAGCTGGTTCGAGGGCAACTTCGAGGCCTACGAGGCGCACCGCCACGAGCTGCTTGGCGCGGCAGCGGACCGCCCGCACCGGCTCACGTACAAGCGGCTGGTCCGTGGCTGAGGCGACCGACGAGGCAGCATCCGAGCCCGACGCGCCCGAGCCTGACGCGCCCGAGACGCCAGGCCCGTTCGAGCGCGACACGGCGGTGACGCTCCTCAGTCCGATCGGACGCGAGACGGCGTTCGGCGCGACGGTGTCACCGAATTGGCGCGCGGGGCGCGGACCGCACGGCGGCTACCTGGCGGCGATGCTGATGCGAGCGCTGATCTTGGCGGTGGATGACCCGGGGCGTGCGCCACGCTCGCTGACGATCCACTACGCGCGCGCACCGGAGCCGGGGCCGGTGAGCATTCGCACGACGATCGAGCGGGCTGGGCGCTCGCTGAGCACGTGCTCGGCGCGCATGGAGCAGGACGGCAAGCTGCTGGCGCTTGCGCTGTCGGCGTTTTCGGTGCCGTGGACCGGGCCGGAGATCGCGGAAGTGCCGATGCCGGCGGTGGACCCGCCGAGCGCGGAGCGCGAGGCGGGCACCGCGCGGCGGTTTGGCGCACCGCCGTTCACCGAGCACATCGTGATGCAGCCGCGCATCGGCGGCACTCCGTTCACAGGCCCCTCATGGCCGATGGAGTTCGCCGCGTGGCTGGGGCTGGCGGAGGCGCGCCCGCTTGACGCGATCTCGCTGGCGTTCTTCACGGACGCGTTGATCCCGGCGCCGTTCATGCGGATGGAGACATTTGCGCCGGCGCCGACGGTGGACCTGACGATCCATTTCCGCGTGGCCTTGCCGGCTGATGCCCAGCGCGACCCCCACGAGCTGTGCTTCGCGCGTGTGCGCGCGGGCGTGATCCACGACGGCTTCTTCGAGGAGGACGAGGTGATCTGGGCGGCCGACGGCACAGTGCTGGCGCAATCGCGCCAGCTGGCGATCCTGCTGCCCTCACCTTCGCCGTGAACTCTTCGGCGCCGGCCCCGGCGCCGCCTCCAGGCCGCCCCGGCGGTCTCTAGGCACCGGCCCCGACACCTTCCACGGGCCGCCTCGACACATCCTCACCACTACCCCGACGCCTCGATTTGGCCAGCTGGCCAAATCGGGTAGTGTGCCGCGCATGTCTGACTACACAGCGAAGCGCATCAGTGACATGGAGGCAGGGTTCGGCGGCGGGTTTGTGAAGGTCCGTGCCGAGCTTGGCGTGAAGGCATTTGGCATGCAGGTGATCCAGATGCCGCCCAACTACTCGGATTACCCGGAGCACGACCACGCGGAGAGCGGTCAAGAGGAGGTCTTCGGTGTCCTCTCGGGCTCTGGCTGGATGGAGATCGAAGGCGAGCGGGTGGACTTGGACGGCGAGACGTTCGTGCGAGTCGGCCCGGAGGTCAAGCGCAAGGCGTTTGCGGGGCCGGAAGGCCTGCGCATGATCGTGGTCGGCGGATCGCCGGGAGCGGCGTATGAAGTCGTGCCGCTGACCGAGCTGACCGCATCCGCGTGAACAGCTCGACGTAAGCTCCGTCGGTGCCGGCCCAAGCGACCGGCGCCGACGGCCGTGGCTGGGTCGACGCGAATGGATGGACAGCTGCGGCCGGCTGACGGGACGCCCCCAGCTCGACGCTGGCGTCAGCGGGGGAGCTTGGTGCTGGCCTTTAGCGCGAGCGCGAACGCGGCGATCAGACGCGCGCAGGCGTGGACGTCGTCGAGCTGGACCAGCTCGACGGGCGAGTGCATGTAGCGCAGCGGGATCGACACGAGACCCGTTGGGATGCCGCCGCGGCTGAGGTGGACGGCGTCGGCGTCAGTGCCGGTGGCGCGCGCGCTGGCCTCGATCGTGAACGGGATTTTGTTGGCCTCGGCGGCTTCGTGCAGCAGCTCGAACACGGCCGGGTGAAGCGTCGAGCCGCGTGTGATCACCGGCCCGGAGCCAAGCTCGTGCTTGCCGGCGTCCTTCACATCGATACCGGGTGCGTCGGTGGCGTGCGTGACGTCGATGACGATCGCCGCGTCGGGCTCCAATGAGAAGGCGCTCGTGCGCGAGCCGCCGAACGTGATCTCCTCCTGGGTGGCGGCCACTGAAGCGATCTCCCAAGCGCCACCGCCGGCCTGCGCGACCAGCCGTGCGGCCTCGAGCGCGACGAACGAGCCGAGGCGGTTGTCGAGCGCGCGCGCTGCCAGACGACCGTTGGGCAGCTGCGCGGGCTCGGCGTCGATTACGGCGACGTCGCCGATGCGCACCATCTCGCGCGCCTGATCGCCGTCGCGAGCGCCGATGTCGATATGCATGTCGCGTACCTCGGCGACCTTCTTGCGGTCGTCTCCGCGCAGCAGGTGGATCGGCTTCTTGCCGATCAGTCCCTTGATCGGGCCGTCGCGGGTGTCCAGCACGACCCGCTGCCCGACGAGGATTTGCGGATCCCAGCCACCGACTTCGCCGAACCACAGATAGCCCTGATCGTCGATGTGCGTGACGAGGAGCCCGATCTCGTCGATGTGACCCATCACAAGCAACCGCCGCGGCGTGCCGCGCGTGCCTTTGCGCGGCGGTACGAGCGCGAGCGGCGTGCCGAGCACGTCGGTGCTGACGGTGGCGAATGACTCGGCCGCGTCGCGCCAGACGGCCGCGGGAGCGCGCTCGTAGCCGGAGGGTCCACGCGCGTCGAGCAGCGCCGACAGCACGGGCGGCAGCAGCGCCGCCTTGCGGCGCGTCGGGCGTTTGGCCGCGGGACTCATCGCGCGAGCAGCTGGCGTAGGACGTACTGGAGGATGCCGCCGTGGCGGAAGTACTCGGCCTCGCGCGGGGTGTCGATGCGCACGCGCGCGGCAAATTGGACGGGCTCGGCGCCCTCGCGCTGGGCGCTGACGTGGACCTCCTCGGGCGGACCGCCACCACCGGCCATCGCCTCGGCAAGGCCGCCGATCGAGAACACCTCCTCGCCGCTGAGACCGAGCGACTGGGCGCTGTGCCCGTCGGGGAACTGCAGCGGCAGCACGCCCATGCCGACGAGGTTGGAGCGGTGGATGCGCTCGAAGCTCTGCGCGATCACGGCGCGCACGCCGAGCAGCTTGGTGCCCTTGGCAGCCCAGTCGCGCGAGGAGCCCGAGCCGTACTCGCGCCCGGCGAGCACGACCAGGTCGATGCCGTCGGCGATGTAGCGCATGGCGGCGTCATAGATCGACATCTGCTCGGGCTGGGCGCTGGACCCGTCGGCCATATAGCGCGTGAAGCCGCCTTCTGGCAGCGCGGGACCGCCGCCGATCAGGTTACGCAGGCGGATGTTGGCGAACGTGCCGCGCATCATCACCTCGTGGTTGCCGCGGCGTGAGCCGTAGGAGTTGAAGTCCCTGGGCGCCACGCCCAGCTCCTGCAGGTAGGCACCGGCGGGTCCGTCGCGCTTGATCGAGCCGGCCGGGGAGATGTGGTCGGTGGTGACGCTGTCGCCGAGCAGCGCGAGCACGCGCGCGCCGTGGATGTCGCGCACGTCGTCGGGCTGGGCGGGCATTCCATCGAAGTAGGGCGGCAGACGCACGTAGCTGGAGTCCCGATCCCAGGCGAAGCGCTCGCCCTCGGGAACCTGCAGCGCGTTCCAGCGCTGATCGCCGGCGAACACCTCGCCGTAGCTACGGCGAAACATGTCGGCGCGAACGGCCTGCGCGATCGTCTCGGCGACCTCGTGCTCGGAGGGCCAGATGTCGCGCAGGTAGACGTCGGCGCCGGTGTCGTCCTGGCCGAGTGGTTCGCCGACGATGTCTGTGTCCATCGTGCCGGCGAGTGCGTAGGCGACGCACAGGGGCGGCGAAGCGAGGTAGTTCATCTTGACGTCTGGGTTGATGCGCCCCTCGAAGTTGCGGTTGCCCGACAGCACGGAGACGACGGCCAGGTCGCCCTCGCCGACGGCCTGGGAGATCGGCTCGGGCAGCGGGCCGGAGTTGCCGATGCAGGTGGTGCAGCCGTAGCCGACGAGATTGAACCCGAGCGCCTCGAGCGGCTCGCTCAGCCCGGCGCTGTCGAGATACTCGGTGACGACCTTGGAGCCGGGCGCGAGCGAGGTCTTGACCCAGGGCTTCGAGCGAAGCCCGCGCGCGAGCGCGTTGCGGGCGAGGATGCCGGCGCCGATCATGACGGACGGGTTGGAGGTGTTGGTACAGCTGGTGATGGCGGCGATCACGACGTGACCGTGGTCGACCTCGAAGCTGTGCCCGTCCATGCTGACGGTCTTGGCGGTGCCGTTGCGGGCGAGCGTGTCGGTCGCGCCCTCGCTCGGCGAGCCCCCGCTCGACGTGCCCGCGCTCACGAGCGGCGCGCTGTGCCCGGGCGAGCCGTTGGCGGGTGGGTCGGATGCGGGATAGGACTCGGCCACGCCCTCGTCCTGCGCGTCGGCCTGCTCGCCGTCGCTTGGCATGTAGTCGGCGAGCGCCTCCTTGAATGCGGGCTGCGCGCCCGCGAGCGAGACCCTGTCCTGGGGACGCTTGGGCCCGGCGAGGCTAGGTTCGACGCTGCTCAGGTCCAGCTCGATCGTGTCCGAGAACGTGGGCTCCTGGGAGTGCTCGTCGTGCCACATGCCCTGCTCCCTGGCGTAGGCCTCGACGAGCGCGATCTGCTCGGTCGAGCGTCCCGACAGCTCGAGGTAGTGCAGCGTCTCTGTGTCGATCGGGAAGATCGCGCAGGTGGAGCCGAACTCGGGCGACATGTTGCCGATCGTGGCGCGGTCGGCGATCGGCAAGCCGGTCAGGCCGGCGCCGTAGAACTCGACGAACATCCCCACGACGCCGCGCTGGCGCAGCATCTGCGTGACGGTCAGCACAAGGTCGGTGGCGGTGGCGCCCTCGGGCAGCTCGCCGTGCAGGCGGACGCCGAGCACCTGCGGTATCAGCATCGACATCGGCTGGCCGAGCATGGCGGCCTCGGCCTCAATGCCCCCTACTCCCCAGCCGAGCACGCCGAGACCGTTGACCATGGTCGTGTGTGAGTCGGTCCCGACGAGCGTGTCGGGATAGGCCTGCGGCAGCTCAGGCTCGGCCTGCTCGTTGGTGAACACGACGCGCGCGAGGTACTCGAGGTTGACCTGGTGGACGATGCCGGTGTCGGGCGGGACGACGGCGAAATGCTCGAACGCGCCCTGCCCCCAGCGCAGGAACGCGTAGCGCTCCTGGTTGCGTTCGAACTCGCGCTCGGCGTTGAAGCTGAACGAGTCGCGCGTGCCGAACGAGTCGACCTGAACCGAGTGGTCGATCACCAGCTCGGCCGGCACCAGCGGGTTGATCTTGGCGGGATCGCCGCCCATGTCGGCCATCGCGTCGCGCATCGCTGCGAGGTCGACGACGGCGGGCACGCCGGTGAAGTCCTGCATGAGCACGCGCGCGGGCGTGAACGCGATCTCCTTGCTGGGCTCCGCGCTGGCGTCCCAGCCGGCGAGTGCTTCGATGTCGGCGGCGGTGACCGAGCCGTTGCCCTCCGTCCGCAGCAGGTTCTCCAGCAGCACCTTCAGCGAGAACGGCAGACGCGCGACGTCAAAGCGCTGCGCCAGCGCGTCGAGGCGGAACATCTCGTACGCGCGGGCACCGACCTCGAGCGTGTGTTTGGCGCCAAAGCTGTTCTCGGACATGTGCATATCTCCAACGATCCGCGGGTCTGTGAGACGTGGCTGCAGTCTCGCAGAGTCGCGGTCGCGGGCCGGTGCACGCCCGCGCGCCCGAGTGCTGCCGCGAGGAACCTGCTCGGCCGGGTGGCGGGCGCCGTCAGCGAGCGGGCTCGGAGGCGCGTGTAACGCGTCCCTTGCCCTCGCGCTTTGAGCGCAGCAGCGCGAGGTCGCACGCCTCCAGCAGCTGGTCGGTGCTCATCGAGGTACGCCACTGTGCGACGCCGACGGACGCGCCGACGCCGGTGGTGGCGCCCTCGTGCGGGTAGGTCTGCGCGAGGCTCGCGAGCGCCCTGGCCGCCGCCGCGGCGGCGCTGTCAAGATCGGCGTTGGGGAGGATCACGACGAACTCGTCGCCGCCGTAGCGCGCGACGCGGTCGAACGCGCGGAACTCGCCGACGAGCGACTGGACGACTGCCCGCAGGGTGGCATCCCCGGCCTGATGGCCGTGACGGTCGTTGACCGCCTTGAAGTCATCGAGGTCGATCAACAGGCATGAGAGCGGGGCGCCCGAGCGCGTGGCGCGTCCGATCTCCTCGTCCAGGCGCCGGCGCATGGCGCGGTGGTTGAGCGCTCCGGTGACCGCGTCGGTGCCGGCCTCCGCGCGAGCGCGCACGAGCGCGAGCGCGGTCGCGCCGTGGTCGACGAGTGCCATCGCCAGCTCGATGTCGGCCTGCGCGAACACCTCGGCCTCGCGCCGCACGAGCACGACCACACCATCGACCTCACCGCGCTCGGCCAGCGGCAACAACAGCGCGCAGCTGAGTGCACCGGTTGCGGCCAGGCGCGGGATGCTGGCGGCGAACTCGTCGGCGTCGGCGACGAGGACGCTCTGCCCCGAGCTCGCTACCCAGCTGACACCGGCGGGACGCTCGGCGCGAGGCGAGAGGTAGCTCAGGCGCCCGACGCCGTCGAACATGTACACCGATACGAGCTCCTCCGTCTGACCGGGCTCAGCGAGATCATGGATGTGGATCTCATCAGCGCCGGGCACCGACAACAGCTCTCGCGCGAGCGCCCGGAAGATCGAGCGCGCGTTGCCGGGACCGTCGGCGAGAGCGGTCAGACGGCGGATGCCGGCGAGCAGGCGATCGACGCCAACCGACGACGAGGTATCCGTACCCGTTACGACATCCATACCGACAATGTACGCCATAGCGGCGTCAGCCCTGGGCTGCTGCACCCCGGGGCGCTCAGATCGCGCGACACGCGCTGCTTACGTGAGTGAGCGAGGCCGACGCGCGAGCGAGCGGGGGCCGACGGGCGAGCCGTCGACCCCCGTAGCTCTCACAATGTCAGTGGAACGTGACCGTGGTGTACGCGGTCGAGTGGGCGCCCGGCTTGGAGGGTACGAAGCCGACGCGTACCTTCACCTTGTACGGGCGGCTGTGCCCAGCGTTGGCGAGCGGCACGTTCAGCGTCGCGGCGCCGTTGGCTCCCTTTAGTTTGCGGTACTTGGTCACCAGGCCCGAGCCGCTGCCGCTAATGCGTCCCGCGGAGAACGTCTTTACGGTCAGCTTGACGGCGTTGCCGACGACCTTGGCGCCAGTTACCTGAACACCGCAGCCCTGCGGTTTGATGATGGTGTTCTGTTTGAACTGCTTGCCGTTCTGGGCAGTGATCGTGGTCGGCATCACGAGCTTCGCCTTGCACAGGTTGGTCGTCGTGCGTTCAGTTGCAAGCGCCGAGTGCGGCCCGAGCGGCAGGTTGACGGTGACGCTCGACACCGGCGCGTCAGGCGTGGTGGCGAAGTTCGTCGTGGTGATGCCTTTTTTGATGTTGGTGTTTCCGACGAGGATGATGCGGACGCCGTTGGCTTCCATCACGAGGTCCAGGTCGGGGAACGCGGCGCCGGCGTGTGAGACGAGTATCGCCGGACCGGTCAGTTTGCCGGGCAGCAGCGACGTGTTGGCCCTGGCACCGCCGACGAACGAGCCGGGCGGGCAGTTGTATGGGTTGTTTTCAAACGTAGCCGCCAGGCACGCTTTCTGCAGCGTGGTCAGGCGCGAGGGCAGCTGTTTGGGCAGCTGCACGAGCACCGACTTGGTGTTGGCCTGTCCGGGGGTGTAGTTGAGCGTCGTTTCGATGCTCGCGCCGTTGGCTTTCGACGGTTTGCCGCTCGTCTTGGCGATGAACGTCGGCGTGAAGCCAAGCGAGCTGCACCCGGCCACCTGGAACGGGGTGCTCAACGATGCGTTCGCGGTGCCGCCCGTTTCCGGTGTGAAGCCGCTGATCGACGACTCGGTCGCCAGCACACCACAGTTGGTGGGGTTGATCAGGAAGCCCTGCTTGTTGATCGCAACCGTGATGCGCCTCACGCGGAATGGGATTCCGCCACGGATCGTCGGCAGAACACTGGCGACGGTGACGCGCCCACTGATCGGATCGACGTTGATCGTCGCTCGCGTCACCTGCGTGCCGAGGTTGAACGGACCGGCGACCGCGGGCACCTTGATCGACATGCCAAACGGCGCACCGTGGTATGGGCCGGTTAGGTAGACCTTGCCACCAAACGTGTAGGGCGTGGCACCGGCGCCTGCAGCGACCTCGACAACGCCGATTTTGCTGCCTTCCGGACATTCTTGGGTCTCCGAGTTGGCCAGCGTTTCCGAGCACTGTTCAGCCGCCGGGATCTTGCCCGCCAGGCCTGGCGGCAGGGTGGTGGAGACCTTCGAGAGATATTGGTTTCCGGTCGGCCGTTCGAGATTGAACGTGAACGATGTATTCGCACCCGGCGCTGCCGTCTGATTGGTCGTGCTCTGGACGGGCGCAAACGGCAGCGTCGCCGGGCAGCCGGTCACTGAGAACGATGTGGAGACGTTTTTCAACACCGGCGCGCTGTGTTCTTCAAAGCTGACCGGTTCAAAGGTGCCGGTGGCCGACGCGGTGCCACAGCTGAGCGGGCTGGCGATCGGCGTCAACGCACCTCCCTTGAAGTGCAGGGTCAGTTTTGTGAACGGCTGTTCGGGGTTTTCGTTGAACACCGTCGTGATCCGCCCGGTGACCGGATCGGGAGTGGTTTCACCTTTGAGGCGAACCGAGACGCCGTAACGCGGCGACTCCGCGTCGAGGTAGGTCACGTAGGGCGGTCCCGTGATCGGCCCCGATTCCGGAGCACCCAGGTAGATGTGGCCGGTTTCAAACGCTCCGGGAGGCAGCGTGGGCACTTCGAGGTCGACGGTGCCCAGTTCGGAGGCCGCCGGACAGGAGGTCCCGGCGGTGCTGCTGTGAATCCTGGCCTGCGCCGGGGTGCACGCCTGCAGGCCGGCTGCCGCCGAGGGGTTCAACGTCATCCCTTCGGGCAGCTTGAAGGAGGCGGTTTTGACCTGCGAAGAGTCGATTTCTTCTTTCGGATCAGGACGAGTCAGACTGGCTTGCGCGGTGATCGCGGCGGGTTCGTCCTGCGCGAAGCTCGCGGGCGAGAGCGCGAAGCCTGGGTTGAACGGTACGTTGAGGCACCCGGACAGCCCGATCAGCGTTTCATAGGGCTTGCGAACTTTTTCGCCGGCGGTGTTTTCGAGCGTCACGAAGGTCGTGTGGTGCCCCGGGCAAGCAGTTCCGTTCGTGATGAAGTTGCCGTTGCCGCTGGTCCCGTACAGGATCTGCCTGGAGCTGATCAGCGGGATCGCGGTCGAGACGTCGACTTCGAAGTAGTCGTGGTAGTCGCCTTCATTGGTGCCCTTTTCTTCCTTGCCCCATTCGACGCTGCCTTTGACGAACGAGTGGACGTAGTACTGTTTTTCCTCGAGCGCTTTTTCGAGCGCCGGGTTGCCGATCGGGTTTTCCGCGAAGTGCGCTTCGAGTAGGCCTTTCGTGAGCGCGATCGGGAGTTCGATCGCGGCGCCATAGTAAGACGCGAGCGCGTGCGGCGGTCCCGGCTGAACGAGATTATAAACCTTGCCTTCGACCGGCAGATCCGCGAACGGCAGTTTGTATATGGCCGGGTCGAGGTACAGCGTCACCTTTTCCTTGCCGATTTCAGTACTTGCTGAGCATGTGGGCGCGTTGTAGAACCCGGTCCCGGGGAGCGCTTCTTCTGCGCCGAATTCTTCGAGCGTGCAGGTGGGCGCTGCCGCCGGTGCCGTAGCCAGGCCCGGGGCGACATCCACCCGTACATGGTTCACCGGCGCGCCTTCCGGTGCCGCGTTCGGGAATGCGCCTTTGGTGTTGACGATGAAGTCGGTGATACCGAACGGCACGTGTCCAGCGGCCTGCGTAAAGCCCTGTTCTTCGGATTCCGTGAGGTTTGGTTCTTTGGGGAAGACGTAAGGGGTCCCAAGTGGACCAGCGGCTTCCGTGCTGGCGCATTTTTCAAACGCCGGCTTGCAGTTCGTCGCGATGAACGTTTCGATGCCGAACGCCGCCTGCGCCGCGGCGGGCGCGAGCGCAGCGATCAGCGCTCCCGTGAGCAATCCCAAGAGCGCAACCCGAGCGTACGACCTCATGCGAACCTCCCCTATAGGACCAAACACCTTGTGTTCTACCCTCTTTGACTCTTTTCGACCCCGAAAGTTTCGGGGGGCTTCGACAACCTTTATTACACGGACCATTCGGATGTCCTGCAAACTCTGCGCCTATTCGGAAAGCCGCGCATAGATGCCGCCTTTTGGCCCAGCATCAGCCTTTCGGGCCGTCATCCGCCGGTATCGGTGCTGGCGGACCAAAGCCCACGCGCAGCAACGCTCCGCCGCCGGGCGCGTTGTGCGCCTCGGCAAAACCCCCGCAGGACTCGGCCGCCTGGCGCACGATCGCCAGCCCCAAGCCGGAACCGGGCAGCCCACGGGCATCTTCGGCGCGGTAGAAGCGGTCGAACACGAACGGCAGGTCGGCCTCTTGGAAGCCGGGACCGTGGTCGCGTACGGCCAGCACGCCCTCGGCGAGATCCACCTCCACGACGCCCTCCGGTGGGCTCCACTTGCGGGCGTTCTCGAGCAGGTTCGAGACCGCCCGCCCGATGCGATCGGCCGCGCCGCGCACGACCGTCGGCTCGACGCTCAACTCGAAGCGCAGATCTCCCCGCCGGAGGGCGTTCTGCACGGCGCCGCGCACGACCTCGTCCAACCGCACGTCGTCGATCGAGCCATCGGGACTTGCACCGCGGGCGAGCTCGACCACGTCGCCCACTAGCGCCGTCAGCTCGTCCAGCTCAGCGACGATGTCCGCGCGCAGGCTCTGCTGCTCGGAGGCTGGCAATCGCTCGGCCTCGCCGAGCACCTGGATGTTGGCCCGCAGCGACGCGAGCGGGGTGCGCAGCTCGTGACCGGCATCGGCGATCAGGTGTCGCTGCGCCTCGACCGAGCGCTCGAGCGCGTCGAGCGTCTGATTGAAGCTTTGCGCCAAGCGCGCCAGCTCGTCGCGACCGCTCACCTGTAGACGCCTGGACAGGTCGAGGTTGCCGCTGAGTGTCTCCGTGCTCGCGGTGAACCGCGCGATCGGCGCCAGCGCGGTGCGCGCCACCAGCGCGCCGAGCAGCGCCGCGAGCACCACACCGCCGGCTCCGATCAGGGCCAGAATCAGCAATAGGTGACTCAGCTCGTGTTCGACCTCCGTCAACGGACGCGCGATCAGGACCGCCCCCGCCGTGCCGGTGCCGACGCTCAGAACGCGCAGCTTGGTGCCTCTGAGCGTCCTGTCGGTCAGGTTGGCGCCATGTCCGCGCGCGGCGAGCGCGCGATCGCCGGCCGTCAACGCGACCTTCGTCGGCGCGCTGCCCTGACCACCCGGCACGAACACCTTGCCGGCGGGCGAGACGAACTGCACGAAGCCCGAGGCCGCGCCGAATGGCGCGGGCTCGACGCTGCCGGGAAGGCCGCCAGGGAGGCCGTCGTCTCGATCGCGCGGCGGGCCGCCGGCACCCGGCGGGCGCCCCTCGCCGGAGGCGCCCGTACCGAGGCCCCGTGCTTGCGGCCCGCCGCGCGCGAGGAAGACCTGTGCTCGAGCACGCAGCTGGCGGTCGACTTCGCCGCGCAGGTCGGAGCGGACGGCCACGTACAGCCCGATCGCGGCCGCGATCACCGCCAGCGCCACCGACAAGCTGGCCACCGCCGCTATGCGGGTGCGCAGCGTCATCGCAGATGGCCTGCCATCACGGCTCGCGCAGCGCGTAGCCGACGCCGCGCACCGTGTGGATCAGATCTCGTGCGCCGGCGTCCTCGAGCTTGCGGCGCAGGTAGCCGACGTAAACGCGCAAGGCGTTGGACGTGGGGCCGAAGTCATAGCCCCACACGCGGTCGTAGATGACGCTGTGGCTGAGCACCACGCGCGGGTTGAGCATCAGCAGCTCCAGCAGCTGGTACTCGGTTCGCGTCAGCTCCACGAAACGCTCGCCGACGTGCACGCCGTGGCGATCGGCGTCGAGTCGCAGCTCCGCGAACGACAGCCCGCCATCGGTGTCCGCATCGGGGTTAGCACGGCGCAGCAGCGCGCGCAGCCGCGCCTTCAGCTCGCCCACGTCAAACGGCTTGACCATGTAGTCGTCGGCGCCAACGTCCAGACCGTCGATGCGGTCGGCGACCGCATCGCGCGCCGTCAGGATCAGGATCGGCACGCGGTTGGCCAGGCGTCGCACCCGGCGGCAGACCTCCAGGCCGTCGATGCCAGGCAGCCCCACGTCCAACACGACCACATCGGGAGCCGTCTGCACGATCCGCTCGAGCGCCTGCTCGCCGTCCTGCGCCAGCTGCACCTCATAGCCGCCAAGCGTCAGCGCACGGCGCAGCGCTTCGCGCACCGCGCGGTCGTCGTCGACAACGAGCGCCCTCACGAGCTTGATTGTTGCGTGCCCACCAGCGCGCTCGCGCGACCGCGGCAGTCATACAGAGCTGTGCTGGTGGCGCCCGACGCGCTCGACGCACCTTCCAGCCCTGACGCCGCAGCGCTGGAAGAGCCGGTCGGAATCGTCACACGCACGCAGGACCTCGCCGCAGCCTTGATTGCCGACTCCGAGCCGGCGCGCGTGTCGCCGGGCAGGCGTCCGACGAACCCAGCGCCGGCGCCACCGCTTGTGCCCTGTTCGTCGAGCACCCAGCGGATCTTGCCGGCGCGCACCTCGTTGGCCAGCCAGGTAACGCTCACCTCGCTCTCGCGACCGGAGAAGCCGCCGATACCGGCCACGTTGGCGCCCGTAGCGATGATCGAGGTGGCCGCGCTCGACTGGCTGGCGAGGGCGATCGTGCCACCGCCGTGCTGCTTGACATAGGCGACGATCTTCGACGACACGGTGGCGCCCATCGGCCCGCCCATCGGGCCACCGCCGGCAAAGCCGCCCGAACGGGGAAAGCCAGGCAGCCCGACACCGGGTTGCGTCGGTGCGCCGGCGGCTTCGGGCGCGCCGCTGGATTCGGACCTCGCCGGCGAGCCGAACAGAGCCGGCGGACCTCCCTGGGCGCCCATACGCAAGGCGCCACCCGGGCCGAAGCGAGCACCGAGACGACCGCCCGGGCCACCGCCGCCCGCCAGCACGGAAGCCGGCCCACCCTCGGGAAACGTGCCGTTGGTGGCGTGGCCTAGCGTGTCGAACGCCCACACGCCCGGTGCGAGCAGCAGCGCGGCCACGACCGCGCCGATCGCCGCCATGCGAGTGCGGCGGGAGTCCAGCGCAACCAGCGCCACGACAGCCGCCGCGCCCACGACGATCAGCAGGGGGGTCAGCCAGGACAGCTGGCCGGGGTAACGGCTGCGCACGACCAGCTCGGTAAGGATGCCCGCGAGGATCGCCAGCGGGCCGAACAGGCGCGCGAGGCGCCCGGCGCCCATCAGCTGCGACGCCCCTGCTCCCACCAGCGCCGCGGCGAACGGCGCCAGCAGGGAGACGTAGTAGGGGTGGAAGATGCCGCTGGCGAAGCTGAACAGCGCGGCGGTGGTGAGGAACGCGCCGCCGACGGCGATCAGCCAGCCGGTGCTCGGGTGCGAGCGTCGCAGCCTGCATACAGCCAGGATCGCCAGACCGCCGAGGACCGCGAAGCCCAGCAGCCAGCCGACCTGCCCGCCGAGTGACTCGTTGAGCAGCCGCAGCGGACCGCTCGAGCCGCCAAACATCGAGCCGCCGCCACCGACGCCGCCGGGACCGCCGGTCTGACCGTCCACGCGGCCGAGGCCGTTGTATCCAAAGATCAGCGACAGCACGCGGTTGTCGCTCGTGCCGGAGACCCACGGGCGATCGGACGCGGGCGTCAGTTCGACGAGCGCCGGCCACGCGCCGGCGACGACCGCCATCGCCGCGCCGCCGTACAGCAGCTGGCGCAAGGCGCGCAGGCGCCCGCCTGTGCCTTTGTGGTTGCGCGCCGCCGGGGCGACCCACATCCACGCCGCCGCGATCCCCGGCACGACCGTCAGCGCGACGCCCATCTTGGTCTCAAAGCCAAGGCCCACGCAAACGCCCGCGAGCACCAGCCAGCGCGTGCGTCCGTCCTGCAAGCCGCGCACCGCGCACCACAGAGCGCCGACCGAGCACAAGACGAGCAGTGCGTCAGGGTTGTTGTGGCGCGAGACCGCCACCGCGATCGGCGTGAGCGCGAGCGCCAGACCACCGATGAGCCCGCCGATCCGACCGAAACGGCGGCGCACGAGGTCGTATACGAGCGCGACGCTGGCCATGCCCATCAGCGCCTGCGGCACGAGGATGCTCAGCGAGTGGTAGCCAAACACGCGCACCGACAGCGCCTGCACCCACAGCGCCAGCGGCGGCTTGTCGACGGTCATCACGCCGCTGCGATCGAGCGACGCGAACAGGAAGTCGTGCCAGCTCGAACTCATCGAGCGCACAGCGGCGCTGTAGTAGTCGTTGGCCCAGCCGTTGCGGCTGAGCGCCCACAGGTTGAGCACGCCCGCGAGCACCAACAGCGTCACCAGCTCCGGGCGCGGACCGCGCAGCGCTCGTATGCGCTCGCCCATCCGCTCTCGCCATGCGACCCCGGCGGATGTGCTCAATGGCATCGTCGACGCGGGCGCGGACGCAGCGGAATGTGTCTCCCATGAATAGCTCATGGGCGCAAGCCTCGCGGGCGCGTGTAGGAGCAACGTGTGAGCAGCCTGAGGATTGCTTAAGCCTCGCGATTCGCAGGGGTAGACTCGCGCGTGAACCCAACGAGGAGATGCGCATGTCCAGCTATAGCGTGAAGCGGATCGACGAGATGGAGACGGCCTTCAACGGCGGCATGCGGCTCGCGCGAGCGTCGCTTGGAGTCGAGTCGTTTGGCATTCAGGTCGAGGAGTTCCCTCCCAACTTCGACCATTACCCCGAGCACAGCCACAGCGAGGATGGGCAGGAGGAGGTCTACATGGTGCTCGGCGGCAGCGCCGAGATCGAAATCGAGGGCGAGCGTTTTCCGCTCGACTCAGAGACGCTCGTGCGTGTCGGGCCGGGTCTGACTAGATGCATATACCCCGGCCCGCAGGGCGCCCGCATCCTCGCGCTCGGCGGGGTGCCGGGGGCGGCCTACCAGCCACCCGACTTCACCAAGATCGGCGGCTAGCCGGGGCGTGCGGCGCGGTCAACCTGGGCGCGCCGCCCGTCAGTCGATCAGCCGCCGGCCGAGCTGGGAGACCGCGAGGCGCCACATCGCCAGCGCAAACGCCAGCAGCACCGCGAAGTGCCACAGATCGGCGGCGCCGAGCCGGTCAAATGATGCGTCGCGCACGAGCTGCACGCAGTGGTAGAGCGGATTGATCTGGGCGAGCAGGCGTACGCCCGCGGGCAGCGATGAGATCGGGAAGAACGTGCCCGCGACCAGGAACAGCGGCGTGAGCACCGCGCTGGTCACATAGTTGAAGTTGTCGATCGTCTTGGCCACCGCAGCGACCGCCACCCCGAAGGCGGCGAAGCCGATGCCGGTAAGAAAGCAGATGAACGGCACCAGCAGCATGCCCGGCTGTGGCTGAAGTCCGAACGCGATGCCTACCAGCAGCGGCGCCATCCCGTACACACCCGCACGCAGTGAGATCCACAGCACCTCGGCGGTGATCAGCTCCTCGACGTCGACCGGCGCGGCCAACATCGCGTCGTAGGTGCGCTGGAACTGCCAGCGCACGAATGTGTTGAACATGCCTGGAAACGCCGAGGAGAACAGCACCGCGGTGGCTACCACGCCGGTCGCCACGTACTGGACGTAGGAGACGTTTCCCACACGCGCCACCAGCGAGCCGAACCCCAGGCCGAACGCCAGCAGGTAGATCGTCGGCTGCACGATCGAGGAGAACGTGGTCGCCTTCCAATAACGGCTGAACAGCACCACGTCGCGGCTCATCACACCGGCGAGCGCCGCCGGTTCCAGGCGCCCCACACGAGGCATGGGCGCGTCATCCGATCGCGGTCGGGCAGGATCGCTCGGATCTGCGCGTGTTCGCGCGCTCACTCGATCTCCTCGCCTGTCAGCGCGACGAACGCATCCTCGAGGTTGGCCGGGCGGCGCACGCCTTCGGGGACGTCGCCGTCGAGCGTCTCCGCGCGCAGGATCGCCAACGCCGGGCCGCTGCGCCTGCTCGACCAGTCATTGGCGGCCGCCAGCTCGCTCACTCGCGCCAACTGCTCGGGTGCGCCGTAGACCTCCAACACCTGCTCGCCGGCGTGTGCCGCGACCAGCTCCTCGGGCGTGCCCTGCGCGATGATCCGCCCGGCGGACATGACCGCCACGGTGTCCGCCAAGCGCTCGGCCTCCTCGATGTAGTGGGTGCTCATCAGCACTGTCACACCCTGCGTGCGCAGGTCGTCTATCAGCGTCCACAGCTCCTGGCGCACCTGCGGGTCAAGGCCGACGGTCGGCTCGTCCAGCAGCACCAGCCGCGGCCCGTGGATCAGCCCACGCGCGACCAGCAGCCGCCGGCGCATGCCACCGGACAGCTCGCGCACGATCGTGTCCGCGCGCGCAGTCAGGTTGGCGACCACGAGCGCCCGCTCCACGGCGCTCGCGCGCTCGTCGCGTGGCACCCGGTAGAGCCGCGCGAACACCGTCAGGATCTGCCTGCACGTCAGCTCCACGTCGAGGTTGTCCAGCTGCGGCACGACGCCCAATTCCAGACGCGACTGCTTGGATTCCCCCGGGAGCCGGTAGCCGAGCACTTCGATGCTGCCCTCGTCGGCCAGCGTCTGCGCGGTCAGCATGCGCATCGTCGTCGACTTACCGGCGCCGTTGGGGCCGAGCAGGCCGAAGCACGCACCGGCAGTCACGACCAGGTCCAAGCCGTCGACGGCGACTATCTCGCCATAGCGCTTGACCACGCCGGCGATCGCGATCGCCGGCGTGTCGGTGCGTGCCTCTCGATCGGCGTCTGGGAGCGGCATCGACCGATCACTGTAGGGGGCCGGGCCCTACGCGTCCGGGCCTCCGCCACGCGTTGCCACCGGCTCCACTGTTCCCGACCGATGAGGCGGCCCTGGGCGGATGTCGATCAACGCGACGCCAATCTCAGACGGCAGTCCATATCGACCTGGCCGGCCGTCGGGCACGATGATCGAGGCTGTTGGTGGTGACCCGACGCGAGGGAGGTGAGAGATGCCGCGCAGGACCCCCCAGATAGTCGCACTCGGAGGTGGCGGCTTCTCGATGGAGCGCGAGGGCTCGATGCTGGACGACTATGTGTTGTCGTTGACCAACGCGTCGCGCCCACGCGTGTGTTTTCTGCCGACCGCGTCGGGTGACGCCGACCACTACGTCGTGCGCTTCTATCGTCGTTTCTCCGCGAGCTGTGACGCCAGCCACGTGTCGCTGTTCCGTCGCGACCAGGGCACCGGCGGAGTCGAGGACGACCTCGCCAGCCACTTGCTCGCACAGGACCTGATCTACGTAGGCGGCGGGAACGTCGTAAGCATGCTCGGCGCGTGGCGTGCGCACGGGCTGGACTCGATCCTACGCAAGGCGTGGCGACGGGGCATTGTCCTGTGCGGGCCTTCCGCCGGGTCGCTGTGCTGGTTTGAGCAGGCGCTGAGCGCCTTCCATGGTGCACCGCGCGCGGTGCGTGGCCTGGGGCTGCTGCCGTACTCCAACTGCGTCCACTACGACGCCGAGCCGGCCCGACGGCAGGAGTACCACCGCGCGGTCGCCGACGGCATGCTGCCCGGCTACGCCGCTCAGGACGGTGTCGCATTGCACTTCCGTGGGCGCAACCTCGAGCGCGTGGTCAGCTCGCGCTCCGATGGCAGCGCATTCCTGGTCACGCGCAGCGGCAGGCGCGTACGCGAGACACCGCTGCCTGCGTCGTATCTGGGCGCGGGCCCCAGCGCCGACACGCAGGCGTCGGAGCTTCCGTCGGTGCTGGCCAAGGCCGCCGGGCCGGTGAGTCGCGCGAGACGGCAGTTCGTGGCGGCATGAGCGGGAGATCTGTCGTCCCGATTGAGGAGCGGCTGATCTTCGCGATGGGGGGCGGCGGGTTCACGATGGAGCCCGCCAACCCGCTGCTCGACGACTTCGTGCTGTCGCTGGCTGACGTGAAGGAGCCCCGCATCCTGTTCCTGCCGACCGCCTCCGGGGACACGACGTCGCAGATCAACGCGTTCAAGTCGCGCTTTAGCACCCGCGCGTGCGTGACCGAGCAGCTGTCGCTGTTTCACCTGCGCGAGTCCACGCGCTCGCTCCAGGAGATCGTGCTCAGCCAGGACATCGTGTACGCGGGCGGCGGGTCGATGCGCAACCTGCTGGCGCTGTGGCAAGCCCACGGACTCGACGACCTGCTGATCCAGGCGTGGCAGCGCGGTGCGGTTCTGGCGGGGCTGAGCGCCGGTGCGATGTGTTGGTTCCAGGCAGGCATCACGCGCTCGAGCGGGCCACCCGAGCCGTTTGACGGGCTTGGCCTGCTGGAGGGGTCGCTGACGGTGCACGCCGACGGCGAGCCCGAGCGCCTGCCGGTATGGCTCGCGCATGTCCGCAACGACACGATCCCCGGCGGCTGGGCGCTGGACGACGGCGTCGGATTGCTGTTTCGCGGCCAGAAGCTCGACCGCGCCGTCAGCTCACGCCCCGGCGCGGGCGCCCAGCGTGTCGACGCGATCGCGGGCGAGCTGCTGCGCAAGCGCGTCGAGGTGGAGTTGCTGGGAGAGGGTCCCAAAGCCCCGCTCGGCGGCCACGACGAGGCCGTAGAGGAACTCCGCCGCGTGCACCGGTTGCACCGGGGAACCTCCCGCGGCCGCGGCTGAAGCGACCCCGCCGCCGGCGGCCCGCACACCAGCGCCTGGCCCCACTCGCCGTCTTCAGTGAGGCGCTCGGCGACCTACGACGAGCGTCCAGATCGGTTGCGATCGGTGCAAGTAATCCCGATTATCGGCGAATAGCACCAAAAGGACTACAAGAATTGCCCGAAAGGGGCAGCACCCTGTCGTCCCAAGTGAACGTCCCAACGATGACCGCAAACCGCCACCAACCGCAATCCCAAAGGAGGGGACTGACATGCAAGCCATGAACGTGGCCACCGTCGTCTCCGAGCCGATCGGCCGGCAGATCGACGCGATCGCGGCGATCGCCGCCCGCGAGCACGCGCACGAAGAAGCTCGCGTGGATCGCCTGCTGCGCTGCGTGTCCTCCGGCTACCTCGCCGGCGGCTGCTCCTGCGGCGCAACCATCCCCGCCAGCGTGGTCACGGCCGCGTGGGCACATGAGATCGAGCGCTCGGGGGCACGCGAGGGCTTCTTCCGCTTCGACTGGCGCGGCGGTGTATGGCTCGCGTTCGGGCTGCTCGACGGCCACGTGCGCGGGGTGTACTGCCCCGAGCACAGCGCCGAGCGGGCAGGGCGCTCATCGGCGCCGCCGGTGGGCAGCGCCGCCTGAGCGAGCATGCGTCGACGCGCTCACAGACCGCGTCTGGGCCCGTATCGGCGGCGCTGCGCCGTGATCGTTTGGAGCCGCCGCTGGCTGGGTAATCCTATGTCGAGTATCGCGATGAGGCGACGACTGCAACCGGACAGCTCGAACGCGAGGCCGCGGGGACGAAGGCTGGTGGGCCGGCGTGCGGTGCGCACGGCCGGCTTCAGGCAACTACGCGCGCCCGTCGCACACCGCGGACGCTGGCACTCTCGCTACCCCGAGAACTACTTCAAGTGGTGAACCGCGCTCGCCTGCTCGCAGAGTAGGTAGGGACGCTCCCGCGCGGCACGCTGAGAACACTCCTCAGAAGACCTGCTTGTCGAGGAACCCCGCCAGCAAGACGAGCCATCCGCCGATCTCGGCGGCGATCAGGCTCAGCATCAGCGCATGCGTGCCACGAACGGGATCGCGGAACTGATTGTCGGTGTCTTCTCGCCAGGCGTGCACGACGTACCCGCTGAGCGCGGCGAAGAAATAGAACGTCATGGCGCCCGCCGCGATGAGGTTAACCAGCAAGCTCCAGCCGCTCAGCTCCACGAACGTCGCGACGAGCAGCAGCGCGAAGCTGTACAGCAGCCCCGCGCGGTGGGCGATGTCGAGATACGGATGCGCCGTGTGCGTCTCGCTGTGCAGAATCTGCTCGTACTTCCACACCCCGAGCACCAGCGCCACCAGGAACATGACGCCCGCCGCCAGAAGTACAGACTTCGTATCTGCCCCGAGCTGAATGCCTTCGCTGTAGGCCATGACGGTCAAGACGGCGGATCTTATGCGGCGAGGACGCTGCTGCGCACCGACGGCTACGGAGGCCTCATGCCCGACGCTGCGGGCCTCGAGGGAATGGGCTCCGCGCTACCGTCTTTGTAGCGTCTATACTGCCCCGCATGACGCTACATTGGTCGCCAAAGAGCGAGGTTGGGGTGCGTGAGCTGCATGACCAGCTGAGTCGCTATGTGCAGCATGTCGCGGCCGGCGGCGAGGTACTCGTGACGACGCGTGGACGACGGGTCGCCAGACTCGCGCCACTGGACGCCGACCCACTTGCCGAGCTGCGTGCCAGGGGTATCGTGCGCGACCCGACGAGCACGAGGCGATCAGGTCGACCTCGCCCGATCGCGTCTACTGCTTCGGTGTCGGATCTCGTCAGCGAGCAGCGACGCTGATCGCTTACTTTGATACCTCAGCCCTGATCAAGCTCGTCATCGCTGAGCCAAGCTCCGACATCGCGTCCGAGCTCTGGGATCGGGCAGACGCGGTCGTGTCCAGTCAGCTCATCTACCCCGAGGCGCGGGCCGCAGTGGCCATGGCAGAGCGGATCGGCCGCCTAGACAAGAGAGCGTCGCGCAAGGCGGTAGGCGCGATCGACAAGTTGTACACGGGGCTGCTCGTCATCGGTGTAGACGATGCGCTCGCGCGATCGGCGGGCGACCTCGCCGAGCAGCATGGGCTGCGTGGCTACGACGCGGTTCATCTCGCGTCGGTCATCGCCGTCCAAGATCCTCTGCTCGTAACCGTCACCTGGGATAGCGACCTGGCCAAAGCAGCGCTGGCTTGCGGCCGCGCGGTCGCGCCGTAGAAGGCGGCCCTTGGCGGCTTCACCGTGAGTTCGCCGCTGTCGATCGCGCTCACGAGCGATGGCATCTCGTTGAGGTAGACCTCCGTAGAGACCGAGCCCTGGCTGCATTTCCAGCGCGCTATACATTTCCTTACCATCCACTTCCTGGAGGGGTGGCAGAGTGGTTGAATGCGGCGCTCTCGAAAAGCGTTGTGCGTCTGATTGGCGTACCGGGAGTTCGAATCTCCCCCCCTCCGTTTCGCCAGACAAGAGATCGCTGCTCGAAGCCCATCGATGGCAACGCGCATGTGCGGCCCGCCGGGTCGGTGCTGTACCGGGTGCTACACTTCTTGGGTGCCCACTCGTCATCCGCGTCATTCGATCACCGAGACCCCTCCGGTACGTGAGGCGCTTGACTCTCTTCGTCGTCGAGGGGAGCGTGTGAAGCTCGACGACTTGGTAATCCGCGGCGCTCGTGATCGGCTACGGGAGCTTGAGGCCGGACGAGGAGCAGAGGCCGAGAAGGCGGAGCTTCGTCGTGAGTTGATCGAGCAGTTGCGTAGCGGCGACGGCCTCGACGTGAACGCCGCCTACGAGGTCAGCGAGCACGGCTGGATGCATTGACCGGCTACGGCAGGGCGCTGCTGTTCGATAACTCGGTGTGGGCTCGACTGCTCGACGGACGCCTCGCCGGTCCCGCCCGTGAGACCTTCGAGGCGGCGCTCGTTGCGAATGAAATGTGGAC
Organism: uncultured Solirubrobacteraceae bacterium; assembly: GCA_963705235.1. Lineage (GTDB taxonomy): Bacteria > Actinomycetota > Thermoleophilia > Solirubrobacterales > Solirubrobacteraceae > Palsa-744. The sequence continues at coordinate 610,013 of OY970059.1, forward strand.
GTGCCCGCCTACCCTGCTGGAGATGCGCTACAGCGCTCGTGACAGTGACGGGTTCGCCATCACCGCCAAACGGCTCGATGCGCTTCCTCACGCGCCTCTGACTGCGGAGGCAGCCGCGACTGCCGTCACGGCTCAGGCTGAGCTCGCCGCGACACCAGGAATCTCACACCGCGTGAAGCCGGTCGATCTGCTGATCGCCTCAATCGCTGCTTCCAAGGATCTTGGGGTGCTGCACTACGACCACGACTACGACATCATAGAGAAGCACACCTCGCTGTCGTTCCCCAGCGTGTGGGTCACACCGCGTGGCGATCTCGGCTGATCGCGACTGCGCGTAACGAGCGGCGAGCCTCCCCGAGCCGCTCGCCGTACCCAACGGCTCTCGGCTTACCGCCGCGACGCGAAGAAGCTGACGAGTAGTTCGCCGCACTCGGGCGCTAGCAGGCCACCGACGACGTCCGGGCGGTGGTTCAGGCGCGACTCCCCCACCACGTCGAGCACGCTCCCGCACGCCCCGGCCTTGGGGTCGGTGGCCCCGTAGACCACGCGCGGCACCCGCGCGAGCACGATCGCCCCTGCGCACATCGCGCACGGCTCGAGGGTCACGTACATGATCGTGTCAAGCAGCCGCCACGTACCGGCCGCTCGGGCGCCCTCGCGCAGTACCACGATCTCGGCGTGCGCGGTGGGGTCCTGGCGCAGCTCGCGCTCGTTGTGCGCGGCTGCCACCACCTCTCCATCGTGCACCAGCACCGCGCCGATCGGCACATCGTCGTGTTCCAATGCACGCTCGGCCTCGCGCAGGGCCAAGCGCATGAAGTAGTCGTCGCGTGGAAAGAAGCGCTCGTTCATCGTTATCGCCCGCGGCGTCTGCGACAGTGCCTCCCCGTCGCGCCCACCGACATCATCATTACCGATCACCATGCACCCTCCCAGCGGCCATCGAAAGCTCCGCCCAGCGGCCCTCCGCCTCACGGGGATGCTGACGTTGTGCGCAGCCGGAACCTTGCTGTGCGTGTCCGTCACCGCCGCGCGCGCTGCCAGCTACCAGCCCGGCGAGATAGTCGTCGGCTACGCCCGCGCGAGCGCCCGCCCGCGAGCGATCGCCGCGCGCGTGCCCGTTACGCCGGCGCGCGAGCCCGGCACGCTGCGCACGCGCCTCGTGCGGCTCGCACCGGGTGTGAAGCTCGCGGACGCCCTTCGCCGTGTTCGCCGTCAGCCGGGTGTTGCATGGGCGGTGCCCAACTACCGCGCACGTGTATCCGGAGGCTTGATCCCCAACGATGTCGGCGCCGGCGACGCGCCCGGAGACTGGCAGCAGTTGCAGTGGAACTTTGCCGGGCCGTTCGGCGTCAACGCCCCCGAAGCGTGGGCACACGTCGCCGCCGACCGGGCACCGGGAGGTGCCGGCGTGACCGTGGCGGTGCTCGATACGGGCGTCGCCTACGCCAACCGCGGGCGGTTTCGCCGCTCGCCCGACTTCAGTCGCCACACGTTCGTGCAGGGCTATGACTTCGTCGCCAAGAGCCGCTACCCCAACGACCGCAACGGGCACGGCACGTTCGTGGCAGCCACCATCGCCGAGGCGACCGGCAACCGCTACGGCGTCACCGGTCTTGCGTTCTCCGCTCACATCATGCCCGTGCGCGTGCTCAACAGCCAGGGCGAAGGCGAAGCGTCCACGATCGCCGAAGGCGTCGTGTTCGCGGTCAAGCACGGCGCTCAGATCATCAACCTCAGCCTCGAGTTCTCTCCCGGCGTCACCGCCACCGACATCCCCGAGCTGATCGAAGCGCTCCGCTACGCCCACCGTCACCGCGTGCTCGTGATTGCCGCGGCCGGCAACGAGGGCCACAGCGCGATCGCCTATCCGGCGCATGCGCCCGCCGTGGTGTCGGTCGGCGCCACCACCGAACACGGCTGTCTCGCCGACTACTCCAACGATGGCAGCGGCCTGACGCTCGTCGCTCCCGGCGGTGGCACCGACGCCAACCTGCCGGGCGATCCAAACTGCCACCCCGAAATGCCGGCCGGACGCGACATCTACCAGGTGACCTTCACCGGCAGCTCCGTCCGCCGCTTCGGCCTTCCCTCCGGCTATGAAGGCACGTCGATGGCCACACCGCATGTGACTGCAACCGCGGCATTGATCATCGCCAGCGGCGTGCTCGGCCACCACCCCACGCCCGCGCAGATCGTCGCCCGTATGCGCGCTACCGCGCGCAAGCTCGGCGGCGGCGGAGACGAGCGCCTCTACGGCGCGGGCCTACTCGACGCGGCCGCGGCCACCGCACCAGGCGGTCCCGGCGCCCTCGCGCGCTAGCCGAGACCATGTCCGAGAACGGCACACACAACTCGCGCCCGCCCGAGACCTGCGACTTGGCGATCGTAGGCGGCGGCATCGTCGGGCTCGCGGTTGCGCGCGAGCTGACCCGGCGACACCCGAGCGCGTCGGTGTGCGTGCTCGAGCGCGAGCGCGAGATCGGGATGCATCAGACCGGCCACAACTCGGGCGTGATCCACGCAGGCGTTTACTACGTGCCCGGCTCGCTCAAGGCTCGCCTGTGCGTCGAAGGTGCGCGCGACCTCTACGAGTACTGCGAGCAGCGAGGCATCGCCCATGAGCGCTGCGGCAAGGTGATCGTCGCCACCGATCCCTCCGAGCTGGACCGTCTCGATGAGCTGGAACGTCGCGGGAAGGCCAACGGCGTGCCCGGTCTGCATCGGATCGATGCCGCCACGATTCGTCAGCTCGAGCCGCATGCGCAGGGTATCGCAGGGCTGCACTCGCCCGACACCGGCATCGCCGACTTCCCGGCGGTCGCGCGAGCCTACGCGGCCGACGTACTGGACGCCGACGGAGCCGTCTGCACCGGCTGCGATGTGCAGTCGGTCAGCATCGCCGGACGCTCGATCCGTCTTTCGCACTCCCACGGCGCGACCGAGGCCACCCACGCCGTGTTCTGCGCGGGCGCGTGGGCGGATCGTCTCGCCGTCGCCGCCGGCGCGGACCCCGACCCGCGCATCGTGCCGTTCCGCGGCGCCTACCTGCGCCTCGCTCCCGCCCGTCGCGAGCTGGTGCGCTCGCTGATCTACCCAGTGCCCGATCCTTCGCTTCCGTTCCTCGGCGTCCATCTGACCAAGCACATCGACGGCGAGATCCTGATCGGCCCGACCGCGCTGATGGCCGGTGCTCGCGACGCGTACAGCCTCGCCACGATCCATCGCGCCGACCTGCTCGACACGCTGCGCTGGCCCGGCACATGGCGCATGCTCGCCAACTGGTGGCGCACCGGCGTGACCGAGGTGCGCCACGCGGCGCTGCGCTCCGCGTTCGTGCGCGCGGGCGCCCGCTACGTCCCCGAGCTTCAGGCGAGCGATGTGCAGCCCGCGTTCGCCGGCGTCCGCGCGCAGGCGCTCGCCCGCGACGGACGCCTGGTGGACGACTTCGTCTTCTCGCACACCAATCGCGCGCTGCACGTGCGCAACGCCCCGTCCCCCGCCGCCACCTCCTCGCTGGCGATCGCCCGGCACGTGGCCGACGAGGCCGAGCGAGCTTTCGCGCTGGACGGCTGACAGCCGCCCGCCTTACAAGCCAGGGCTTAGGGCCGCCAGCTCAGTGGCGCTCGCGCCACGCGCGATCGATCACATCCGCCATCTGCGCGCGGAAGCGCTCCTCGCCAAAGCGCGCGGCGTTCTCACGCAGCGCCACCTCGTCGAGCTGGAGGGTCTCGAAGCGCTCGATCGCGTCAGCCAGCGCCACCACCGTCTGCTCGGCGAACAGAACACCGGTGCGTCCGTCGATCACCGACTCGCTCGCCCCGCCAACGCCGTAGGCGATCACCGGCACACCGGCCGCCTGCGCCTCCACCGGCACGATGCCGAAGTCCTCCTCGCCAGGGAACAGCAGCGCCCGCGCACCCGCCAGTAGCGCATCGCGCTCGCTCGCCGAGACCTTGCCGAGAAACTCAGTTTGGGCACCCCCACCCCCACTCCCGCCCGAGCCCGAGCGCGTGGCCTGCAGCGCGCGACCGTCTCCCGCCACCTTCAGCTTCCTGTCCAAGCTCTCACACGCTGCCACCGCCAGATCGACGCGCTTGTATGGGACGACCCGGCCGAACGTCAGGTAGTAGTCCTCCGCCGCGCCGCGCTGCAGACCGCTGAAGTGCTCCACGTCGACCGGCGGGTTGACGACCTCCGAAGAGCGCCCGTAGCAGCGCTCGATGCGCTCGGCCACGTGCTGTGAGTTGGCCACGAACACATCCGGTCCGGCCGCCCCCGCGAGGTCCTGCCGGCGCAGCCAGCCGAGTAGCGGCGGCAGCAGCATGCGCATCGCGCGTCCGACTTCCTCGCCGTGCAGGAAGCCGTCGTCCCATGCGTAGCGCATCGGCGTGTGGCAGTAACACACGTGCAGCGCGCTCGGCGGCGTGCGCACGTTCTTGGCACACGCGTGGCTGCTCGACAGGATCAGGTCGAAGCCGGAGAGATCGAACGAGCGAAACGCGCTGTTCATCAGCGGCAGTAGCTTGGGGTAGTGGCGTGAGGCTCCCGGCAGGCGACTCAGGAAGGAGCTGTGCACCATCCGCTCGGTGATCTGCGCCGGCCAAGGCGCCGGGTCATACACCGATGTGAACAGCTCCGCCCGCGGGAACATTTCCAGCAGCTCCAGCACGACCTGCTCGGAGCCGCCCGGAATCGTCAGCCAATCGTGGACCACCGCCACGCGGTGGAAGCGCTCACGCAGCTCCTCCAGCAGCGGCGACGCGGTCGTTTGCCCCTCTGGCGGCACTCACCCGAGACTACAACCCCTCCTCCTGGGATCATGGCGCCGATGGCCGATCCTCCGACCCTGTGCGACCGCGACATCGTGTGCGTCGGATTCGCCGATTGGGATACGGAGCTGTGGACCAATCAGCACCACCTGATGTCACGCCTGGCGCGTGAGAACCGTGTGTTGTTCATCGAGTCGCTCGGCCTGCGCCAGCCACAGCTGGCCGGGCGCGACCTGGCACGGATCGCGCGGCGGCTGCGCCGCGGGATCTCCCCGCCACGCGCAGCCGACGGCCTGCACGTGCTCTCGCCGCTGGTGATCCCGTTTCATCGCAGCCGCCTGGTGCGAGCGCTCAACCGACGCATCCTGCCGTGGCTGGTCCGGCGAGCCGTGCGGCGGCTCGGCCTGCACCGCCCGATCCTGTGGGCGTACGTGCCGCAGGCGGAGGCGCTGATCGACGCGCTCGACCCCTCGCTCGTCGTCTACCACTGCGTCGATGACATCGCCGCGCACGGGCGCATCGACACCGCCAGCTTCCGCGCCGCAGAGGAGCGTTTCGCCGCCCGCGCAGACCTCATCCTGGCCAGCGCACCCGCGCTGGCCGCACGCCTGCGCGCGTTCTCGAGCAACGTCCTCGAAGCGCCCAACGTAGCCGACACCGAGCTGTTCGCCCAAGCGCTTTCGCCCGGGCCCTCCGACCCCGCGATGAGCGAGCTGCCGAGCCCGCGGATCGTTTTTACGGGCGCGATCGTCGCGACCAAGCTCGACCTGCCGATGCTCGCCGAGCTCGCCCGCCGGCGGCGCACGTGGTCGTTTGCGCTGGTCGGGCCGATCGGCCCCGGCGATCCCCACACCGACGTGTCCGATCTCGCCGCCGAGCCCAACGTTCACCTGCTCGGCCTGCGCTCCTATGAGCAGCTGCCGGGCGTGTTGCGCGACGCCGACGCTGGCTTGATCCCGTACGCGCGCAACGCGCTGACCGACAGCATCTTTCCGATGAAGGTGTACGAGTACCTCGCCGCCGGACTGCCCGTAATCGCCACGCCGCTGCCATCGCTGGCCGGCGTGCAGGAGGTCCTAACCGCCGTCGACGCGGACAGCATCGCCACGCTGCTCGAGCAAGCGCTCGCCACCGACAGCCCCGAGGCGCGCGCCGAGCGCTCGCGCGCGGCGGCCGCGCATTCGTGGGATCGCCGCCTGCAGGAGATCACCGCGGCGGTCGACGCGCTGTGAGGGACCTGCTCGTCACCACGCACACGCCCGTGCTCGGTACTGGACAGGCTGTGCGCACCTACGGCGTCGCGCGCGCGCTGGCCGCACACCGGGGCCTCGACCTGCTGTACGTCCGTTTCGGCGCGGAGGAGCCCGACGCCGCATTTGCCTCGATCCCCGGGATCGAGCTGCACGAGATGGTCCCCGCGCGCGGCGCCGGACGCCTGCTCGCTTACGCATCGGCGCGCCTGCGCGGCGTGCCCGACGGGTTCGCGCGTGGCATCTCGCGTGAGCTGGCCTCGCGTGCGGCCGCGCTCGCGAACGAACCCCAGCGTGGGCGCGTGATCGCCGACGGACCGATCGCCGCGGCCGCGCTCGGCGCGCTCACGCGCCGTCGGGCGGTGATCTACAACGCCCACAACCTCGAGTCGGGCTTTCGTGGCGATCTGTCAGGCGTGAGCGACCGACACGCACGCGCGCTACGCAGGTTCGAGCGAGGCCTGCTCGCGCGGGCAGCCGAGTCGTGGATGGTCAGCGAGCCCGACCTGCAGGGCGCTCGCACGCTGTGCCCGTCGGCGACGCTGCGCTACGCGCCGAACGTCGTCGACGTGTCCGCGATCGCGCCGGTCGCGCCGGCGCCGCACGGGCAGCGGGCGGTGTTCGTCGCCAACTTCACTTACGAGCCCAACCGCACGGGCCTCAGCTTCCTGCTCGAGCAGGTGCTGCCACGCGTGTGGGAGCAGCTACCCGACGCCCGCCTGACGCTCGTCGGCGGCGGGCTGCACACGCCGCCATCGTCCGACGCACGCGTCGAGAGCCTCGGCTTCGTGGCCAGCCTCGCCGACGCCTACGCCGGGGCCTCGTGCGCGGTCGTACCGCTGCTGCAGGGCGGGGGTACGCCACTCAAGCTGATCGAGGCGCTGGCCTACGGGCTGCCCGTGATCGCCACGCCGCGTGCCGTCGCCGGTCTGGATGTGCACGACGGGCGCGACTGCCTGGTCGCACAGGACGCCGAGTCCTTCGCGACAGCGCTCGTACGGGTCCTGCGCGACGGCGCGGACGAGATCGCGCGCGCGGGACGCGATCTCGCCGCTCAGCGCTACTCGATCGAGGCGCTCAGCGCTCTGCTCGCCCCGTAGCCGGCGACCGGCGTCTCTAGAGTGCCCGCAATGAGTGACGGCGAGCTGATCACCGACGTCGCCGCGATGCACGCGCTCGCAGTCGAGTGGGACGCGCTCGCTGTGAGCACCTGCAACCCGGTGACGACACCGGCATGGGTCCTCTCGTGGTGGCGCCACGTCGCGGCGCCCGACTTCGAGCCCCGCGTGGTCGTGCTGCGCGATCACGGCACGCTCGTCGGCGTGGCGCCCTTCTATCTGTCCCACACACAGCGCGGGCTGCGCGAGTGCCGCCTGATGGGCAGCGACTTCGGCGTTTGCATGCAACCGCTCGCGCTGCCCGGTCGCGAGTGGGACCTCGCGCGCACGATCGGTGAGCTGCTGGCGCAGTCGCAGCCGTGCCCGGACGTCCTGGAGTTCGGCCCGATGACGCTCGCCTCGCATTGGATCACGGCCGTCAGCGTCGACTGGCCCGGCCCGGTGCGCGCACCCGCGCACCGCCATCGCGTCGACGGCGCGCCGGTGATCCTCCTGCGCGAGCCGTCATTCGACGCGTGGTTCGCGTCGCTCAGCTCGAAAATGCGGCGCACGCTGCGGCGCATCGAGCGGGAGTTCGAGCAGGCCGGCGGCAGCACCCGCTGGAGCACCGCGCAGACGCTGCGCGCGGACGCGCAGGCGTTCGCGCGGCTGCACACGGCGGGGCGCTGGGGGGAGCGCGGATCTCGCCTGACCGACCTCGGCGATCGCCTGGTGGACTGGATCGAGGACCTCGGGCGAGAGAACGAGCGAATGCGCATGTGCGTGCTCGAGCTCGACGGCGTGCCGATCTGCGTGGACTTCGGCCTCTGCGCCGGCGATCAGCTGGCGCAGATCAACTCGGCCTGGGACGAGTCCCGTGCCGAGCTCTCACCAGCGCGGCTGGCGGTGTTGCGGGTGGTCGAAAGCGCATTCGAGCACGAATGCCGGCAGATCCATCTCGGCCTGGGCAACTTCGAGCACAAGCTGCGCCTGGCCAACGGCAACGACCCCGTGGCCTGGACGACGCTGATCGCCCCCACCCGGCGACTGCCGTTGACCTACGCACATCTGCTGCCAGGTCTGGCCCGCAAGCGCGTACGCGACGCCGCCGAGCGGGCGCTGCCCGAGCAGTGGTTCGAGCGAGCACGCACGATGCGCCACAGCCTGCTGCCTTGAGCGCGCGACCGCCGGCCCGCCGGCCTCTGGTGACGCGTGACCTAGAGTCTGCGCGATGAGCGGCGCCCGCGTGGTTGAGCTGGACCCGTGCGCAGACGCGCGCTGGGACGAGTTCGCCCTGGCTCAGCCGTCGGCATGCGGCCACCACGTAGCCGGCTGGGCTGAGATCCTGCGCGACTGCTACGGCTTCAGGCCTCGCTATCTGGCGCTCGAACACGCCGACGCGCTGGTCGGGATCATGCCGCTCGTGTACAGCGGACGGCGCCTGTCGGGGCGTCGGCTGTCCTCGCTGCCGACTGCCAAGTCGGCCGGACCGCTCGCTCTGGAGAGGGCCGGCGAGCAGGCGCTGCTGGAGCACGCGAGCGAGCTTGGGCGCGGCGCCCTCGCCAGTGCCCTGACCGTCCGCTGCGAGCACGACCAGCTGCAGGGCACCTCGGTCGCGCTCGACGGGACCGACTGCACCTACCGGCTGCCCGCAAGCGATCCCGATCAGCTGCTCGACGGCTACCGCCGCACGTCCAAGAACCTGTACCGCAGCATCCGCAAGGGCGAGAAGTCCCAGCTGAGCATCGAGGACACACGCTCGGCGGCCGACCTGCGTGACTGGTACCGGCTGTATCTGGCGACGATCCGCCGCCACCGCAACTTCCCACGCCGGCTGCGCCAGTTCCAGGCGTCGATGGCGCTGCTCGGCAGCACCTGGCGGCTGGTGGTCGTAAAGAAGCACGGGCGTGTGATCGCCGGCGGCGTCTTTCACGACATCGGCGAGACGGTCGAGCTCGTCTACAACGCCAGCGACGACACGTTCCTCTCCGAGCGCCCCAACCATGCCCTTTACTGGCGCGTGCTGCGCGATGCCGCCGAGCGCGGGCAGGGGTTCGACTTCGGCCTGGCCGCCAGCGACAGCCTGCGCTCGTTCAAGGAACAGTGGGGCGCCCAGCCGATCCCGATCTACAGCTACGCACACCGCACGCAGACCTCCCCGACCGAGCAACTCACGACCGCCGGCCAGCCCTCCACGGCCGGGCAGCCGCCCGACACGGCCCGATCACGGGAGCCCGACCAGGCCGGCCGGGCTGGCCTGCGCGCCAGCGCGATCGCGCGCGCCAAGTCGCTGGGCAGTGACGCGTTGGGGCGGATGCCGCTGACGGCCACGCGCGTGGCCGGAGCGCTGGCCTACCGCCTGGCCTAACACGCGCGTCCGGCGTCGCCGGCCTGCACGTTCTGTTGCAGGCCGTGGACATGCGTCCACGGCGGGAAATCGCCGCTACAGGTCCCTTCCCAAGGTCCGAAAGATCCCGTGCAGACTTCAAGTAAAGGCGCGCCCAAACCGGTTGAGAGGAGAGAAGCAGCGCTAACGCGTCTTTGCCACATCCCGACAAAGGCACCTCCGTCGCGAGGCGGATCCGCAAAGCCAGGGGTCTCAAGTAGACAGCCCGGTCACCGAAGGAGCAGGCATGACAACTTCGTCTTACCGTCGCACTCCCGCAGCAAGCTTGGCCGCGATCGCTCTGATCGTGTGCCTGGCGCTCTCGTCCTTCCTCGTCGCCGTCGCGGTCGCGTCGCCGTCGAGGGCTCATCACTCGCACGTCCGGGCGACCGCCGCCGGCGCGATGCCACACCCACTTGCCGTCGCAGCGCGACGCGCTCGCATCAACGACCGTGTCCTCGTGACCAAGGCCAAGCAACTGAAGAAATGCTTGGCGGCGCACCGTCACAACCCGAGGGCATGCGGCGCCGCACGGCGCGCGCTACAGCGGGCGGGGCGCAGGCTGGGGCGAGCCGAGCGAACCCTCTCACAGGTCGTCCAGGCCTCGACCTGGACCCACTCGAGCGGCAACTCCAGCACTCTGCAGGCGCCGAAGCTGACGGTCACTGGGCAGACGCTCACGTGGTCCACCAGCGCGAGCACCGTCAAGAGCTTTGTGTTCGTGCGCAAGGTTCCGGGCCAGTCCGACCAGTACTCGACGGTCACCGGCACCTCGCTCACGCCGCCACCGGTCCCAGGCACCACCGTCAAATACAGCGTGCGCACGGCCGTCAACGGCAGCGCGTGGGCGCCCGAGCAGTCGATCGCCTACACCGCTCCGAGCGAAACGCCGAGCGAATCGCCTCCGGCCGTCAAACCGCCAGCGGAAAAATCACCGACTCAAACGCCGCCGGCTGAAACCGTCAACACACAGGCCGCGCCGGCTGTGACCGTGTCCGGCTTGACGCTGTCCTGGCAGCAGGTCGGCAACATCACAACCTACGTGCTCGCCACCAAAGTGCCGGGTCACGAAGAACGGTTCACCGAGGTCAGCGGCATGTCGGTGACACCCGCCGCCGTGCCCGGCGTGACCGTCCGCTACAGCGTGCGCACGGCCGTCAACGGCAGCGCGTGGTCACCGCAGGTGGCAATTTCCTACCCCGCCAAAGCGACACCCACACCGCCGCCGCCGAGCGAACCGGAAAAAGCACCCACGGCGCCGCCCTCCAGCTCATCGATGTGGGTCAGCGTGGATGCCGGCGGCTGGGGCTCCTCATTCGCCAGCGACATCGCCGGGGCGGTGCCCTACGTGCGCATCAACACGACCGAAAGCATCGCGCGCTGGACGTCCGCGGGCGTGAAGGTGATCGACACGATGACCGGGGTCAACTCCGGCGGCGTGGCGGGCATCAACGCGACCGAATTCGCCGCCAGAGCTGTGGCCGAGGTCAAAGCCAACCCGGGGCTTGCCGCGCTGGAGGTCCTCAACGAGCCCGGCAACCAGTACATGGGCTGGGGATCGAGCGCCGGCAGCTCTGCCAACGCCGCGGCGTATGACCGTCTGCTGAAGGCCGTCCATGAAGCGCTGGTGGCCAACTTCGGCTCCTCCTGCCCGCCGGTGCTGGCCTCCTACGACGGCGGCGAGGGTCCGACCACGTGGGGCGAAGAGATGTGGGCGGCCGACCCCAACGTGGGCAACTACATCAACGGCATCACGATGCACTCCTACGGCGGCAAGAGCTCGCGCTCGGGCTCAGCTCTGGGACATCGCGACCACATCGAAGCCGCCCACGCGCAGCACCCGAACATCCCCATCTACGTGACAGAGGTCGGTTGGCCGACGGCTGTCGGCAAGGAAGCGACCGGGGACTCGCTGCAGTGGACGGAAGCCGAACAGGCGCAGAACATCACCACCTTCGTCAGCTGGGCGAAATCGACGGGCTACATCGCGGATGTGACGATCTTCAACTACCGCGACTACGGCAGCAACGACTGGTACGGCATCGAGAGCGCTTCGGGCACGCACAAGCTCGGCTACTCGGCGCTCGCCTCGTTCCGCAACTGAGTCACCCGGCGGAGGAAAATCACACCGCAGTTGATGCATCGTCCCGACGGGGCGATGCATCAACATGTGGGCGTGCCCGATAGCCCGCAGCGGAGCTTGTCCTAGTGGCCTACGAACCCAGGCGCGGGTCGCGCGACCGCGTGATCGACGTGCTCGGGCATTGGCAGGTCGCAGCCGGCGGCGCGATCGCGCTGGGTCTGCTCGCGGGTGCTCTGACCGAGCGCAAGCCCACGATGGCGGTCCTGCTGTGCGTGGTATTGCTCGCGATCGTCGGCATGGCGATGCTCGGAGAGCGCGCGTTCCCATGGGCGATCGTAATCGTCTCGGTGGCGCCGTGGTACCCGTTCATCGCCGAATCCGCCGAACCGCCACGGGTCAAGCAGAAGGTGCTGTGCGCGGCGATCGCCGCCGCGCCGCTCGCGCCGTGGCTGTGGTCGCTGGCGACCGGGGGTCGTAGGACGCGGCCCAGCCGCGCCTCGCTGCTGATGGCCGTGCTGCTTGGCGGGATGGCGATCCTCGTTCGCGAGAACCTGGGCAGCGTGTCGGCGCTGATCAGCGCGGGCATCATCGGCTACCTGTTCATCGGCGTCGCCTTCCTGTGCGCCAGGCGCTTCGGCGACCGAGACGACTGGCTGGCCGCCGCGTTCGGCGGCATGGTCGCACTCGGCCTGATGGGAGCGGCCGCCTATGCGCAGGCCCGCTCCAACCGCGTCGGCTACTTCTCCGGCTATCCGATCACCTATGGCGCACTGGTCGTGGGGCTGGCGCCGAGCGCGCTGCTGTACGCGTACAAACGCTCGCGCGTGCTTGCCGCGAGTATGGCCGCCGGCGGTGCCGCCCTGCTGATTCTCAGCGAGTCGCGCAGCTCCTGGGTGGCGGTGACGGTCGTGCTCGTGCTCGTGGCCGTACTGCAGGCGCGCGCCGGCAACTACAGGGCGCTGCGCGCGATCGCCACGGTGGTGGTGATCCTCGGCGCATTGATTCTCGGGACCAGCTCGCTGCACCGCATCGTCTCGGAAAAGCTCAGCTCCAAAGTCACCACGACGACATCGGTGACCCACCGCCAGTGGAGCTACGGCTACGCGATCACGGCGATCGGGCATCGCCCGTTCTTCGGCGCCCAGCAACCGGGCTTCTCCGCGTTGGAATCGGCCAACAGGACGAACATCGGCGCGATCGACAACGGCTACCTGTCGATCTCCGTCGACATGGGTCTGGTGGGCCTGGCCGCCGCGTTCATCCCGATCGCCGTCGCGTTGCGCGCGCTGGCGCGCTGCATGCGCTTCGGGGTGACCCCCAGGTATGAGTTGGCGCTCACGCTCGGCATCCTCGGCATGGCCGTCGTGGCGATCTTCTACGACAGCTTCTACTGGGCCCAGCTCGACCTGCTGCTGGGCGCGATGGGAGGGCTTCTGTCTACCCGGGTCAGCCTGATCACGGCCCGATCAGGCCAGCGGCGCGAGCCCGATCGGCTTCAGACCGGTGATCTGACGCCGCGCTGGCGCGACCGCCCGCTGGGCTGGTTGGGCTCGTCGTAGTAGTAGTAGCCGTTGGCGGTCGAGGACTTCATTTCCGTCAGCACCATCCCGAACACACGCCGGCCACTGGCGTTCAGCACGCGCGTAGCGGCCTTCAGGCGGTCACGCCGGCTGAAACCGCCGCGACCGACCATGATCACGCCGTCGACCTCCGACAGCCGCAGTAGCACGCGCGTGTCGGCCACCGGCAGCAGCGGCGGGGAGTCGACGATCACCACGTCGGCGGAGGTGCGCATCAACGTAAGCAGCTCGCCCATCCGCCCCGCGCTAAGCAGGTCGGCGGCATTCGGCGGGATCGTGCCGCTCGGCAGCACCGCCAGGTTGGGCTCGTCCTCGATCCTCACCACGAACTCGTCCAGCTCGGCGCTGGAGACGAGCGTGTCGGACAGCCCCGGCAGGTGGCGCGGGATGCCCAGCTGGCCGGCGGCGGAAGGCCGGCGCATGTCCGCCTCGACAAGCACGACCGAGGTGCCACTGGCGGTCAGCGCCAGCGCGAGGTTGACGGCCACCGTGCTCTTGCCCTCGCTCTCCTCGGCGCTCGTGATCACAAAGCAGCGTGCGCGCCCAGTCGGATCGAGGAAGCGCAGACCCTCTCGCAGCATGCGATAGGACTCTCCGATCGGCCCCTCCAGCTGCTGACCGGCGAGCGCGTGCGCGGGCGTGTGCGGGACGCTCGCGATGATCGGGTAGTCCGGGCACGCCCGTTCGAAGTCGTCGATCGTCTTCAGCCGGCGGTCGAGGAAGTCGACCAGCAGTGCCAGCCCGCAGCCGAGGAATAGCCCCACAACGAAGCCGAGGATCGCGTCGCGTTTGGGCTTGGGCGACACCGGGGACGGCTCCGGCTCTGCGCGCGCGATCACCTCGGCGTCGCCGGTCTGCACCGAGCGCAGCACTCCCAGCTGGCGCAGGCTTTCGGCCAGTTTCAGCTGCTCGGCCGATGAGGACGCCGTCTTGATCGATTGGTTGACCAGTTCTTCAGCCTGTGCGACCGTGTTGCGGTCGGTCTGGCGGCGGTAGGTTATGTAGCCTTCGGCGAACGCGTTGGCTACGGCCGCCGCTTCGGTTGGGTTCGAGCGGGTCGCCTTGATCGTCGCGATGTCAGCATCCGTGTTGGGGGTGACGCTGATCGATTCGGTCAGATTGGAGACGGGTTCCTTGAGTTTGAGGATGCTCGCCGCCTCCTCGCCGACGGCCAGCGAGGTGACCACGTCGATGCTCGTCTGCGTCGTGCGCTGCGGTTCCTCCTGGCCAGTGGAGAACAAGTTGTTTCCGAACAGCGCCTGAGCGAAGCCGGGATCGCGGAACAGCAGTTGCGCGGAGGCGGAGTACTGCTTGGGAGAGCGCAACGACAGCGCGACCGACAGCGCGACGCTGGCGACCACCACGGTGATCACGATCAGCTTGCGCCGCCAGAGGACTGACAGCAGCTCGAACGGGGAGACCGTCGGAGCGACGGAGGTGCTCGTCACGGGATCGAGATCGGCCACGGTCAGGCTGCTGCGGTCTGGTGCACGGAGATCAATGATACGTCGCTCCCGGCGGCAACCGGGCCGGTTCATACCTATGTTGGTATCGGCGGACGTGAGCGAAGCCTTGACGGTGAGCTCGCCGGCTGCGGCGACGGTCCGCCGGCTTTGACCGGGCGCAGGACCGGAGGACCCAGGACCGATACAGGTCTGATCCTTGGAATTACCGTAGAATCCCGTGTCAGTCCAATGGCTCATTTTCTTGCGTTGTGCATTGGCTTTGCAGCGCCGTTTGACCCGTCCGACCTGCAGGTCGATTCGGGCGTCCTCGGCGCGACGTTCGTGGCCATGCGCGAGGTGGTAGCGCAGGCCGTTCCCCTCAGCGGAGCGTTGCCCGTGCGCGTCGGGCGCCTGGCCCACGTCAGCAGCGTCGCCCCGCGGATGCGCCCGCGAGACCTGCGTGATCCGCGTGCAGCGGCCAAGCATGTGCACAGCGCCGCCCAGCTCGGTCGCCCGACGATCGCCGCGCGCAACCGGCTCATACGCCGGCGTATAGCCGCGGCCGGGCACCTGGACGGAATCGTGCAGCGCGGCTGCGAGATGCTGCTCCCGCCCGGCCATCGGTTCGTCACCTACGAGGACTCGACCGTGGTCCAGGCACGCGAGAGCTACTCCTGGCCGCACCTGAAGGCGCTCTCGGACAGGGACTTCGAGCGATACATAGACCGCCAGCGCAGGATCTACAGCGCAGCGGTGGCCTGCTGCTGCACCACGCATTGGGTGGCCGACAGCATCGTGGGCGATTACGGGATTCCCCGTGAGCGTGTGTTCGTCGTCGGCAACGGCCAGCACCACACCATCTCGGAGGAGATCGAGCGGGACTGGAGCAGGCCGCGCTACCTGTTCATCGGTGTCGACTGGCAGCGCAAGAACGGCGCGGCTGTGGTCGATGCGTTCACGCGCGTGCGCGCGCATCATCCTGACGCCCAGCTGGACGTCGTCGGCGGACACCCGCCGCTGGACGTGCCCGGCGTGGTCGGGCACGGCTACGTCTCGCGCGCTGACCCGAGCCGCCGCGATCACATCGCGGCGCTCTTCCGCGAGGCGACGGTGTTTGTGATGCCCTCGCTGCACGAGCCCGCCGGGATCGTGTTCGCGGAGGCCGGCAGCGCCGGCGTGCCGTCGATCGGCAGCTCCTGCGGCGGCTGCGCGACGATGATCGGACCCGGCGGACTGGTCGTCGACCCCCTCGACGCCGACCACATCTACCGAGCGATGCTCCAGCTGGCCGATCCCGGCGTGGCTCAGCGCATGGGCGAGCTGGCCAGACGCCAGTCTCAGCAGCTGACGTGGCGCAAGGTCGCCGAACGGCTGGTCAGGGCGCTGGCGATACCGGGCACCGACACAACCAGGCTGGCCGAGTTCCTGTAGCTAAGCGCGCGGTCGTCCGCCGCTGAGTGCGGCGTGAGCGTCGGCGACAAAGCGCTCCTGCTCGTCGAGATAGGAGTCCAGCCGGAAGGACTGTGCGTGCTCGTACGCACGCGCAACGCGCGCGCTGGTTTGTGCGTCTTCGTTCAGCGTGCGCGCGAGCGCGACCGCGGCCCCTTTAGCCTCGCCGCGCCCGAACAGCAGCGCGTGCTGCTCGTCGTGCATCCCCTCGCCGATGCCTCCGACGTCGGAGGCAACGAGCGGAACGCGGGCGAGGGCGCCCTCGATCGTGACTAGCGGGAATGGCTCGTCCCACACCGACGGCACGATCAGCGCGCTTGCGCGTGCCAGTCCGTCCGCGACCTGCTCGGGCGTCGACGGTCCGCGCCAGGAGATCCGCTCGGCGACCCCCTGGTCGGCGGCGAGGCGCCTCATTACCGCGCAGTACTCGCGGTCTTCGGGGCCCATCACCACAAGGCGCGCGTCGATGCCGTGGTCGCGGCGCAGCAGCGCCAGCGCTTCGATCGCGACATACAGACCCTTGTAGGGGGTGACTCGCCCGAGGAACATGATCTCCGGCTCGGGAGCCGGGTCGCGCACGACAGCCGCGTAGCGATCGCCGTGGCGCGGCACCGAGTGACCGACGCGCTCGAGCACGGGTTCGACGAACGGCGCCAGCGCCACCATGCGCTTGATCGCCTGTGAGTTCCACGAGATCGCGGTGCGCACCGGCGCGCGTGGGTCCAGGCGCAGCGACGGCAGCCGGTTGAACGCGCGAGCGCCAGCCGACCACGCCGCTCGCGCCAGCGAGCGTTCGGCTGTGATCAGCTCGCGCATGAACTGGTCGTGCACGAAAATGCCGCCGAACCAGTGCTCGCAGACGCGAAACGCGAGCGGCACGTCGCTGTCGGCGAGCACGCGTAGCGCCGCCTGCGGGATCGAGGCGCCGTTCCACGCGTACACCAGATCCGGCTCCCACGCCAGCGCGCGGCGTGCTGAGGTCACGGCCCGCAACGACGCGCGTGGCGCGGCGAGCGCTCCATGCCTATCGGGGGTCAGGTGCGTCAGCTCGCGCCGGACATCGTCCTGCCGAGGAGCGTCCGCACGATCTTTGTCGCTGGTCAACACCAGCACGTCGTGGCTATCACGCAGGCGTTCGACCACGCCGGAGCACTCGACCTCATAGCCGCCGAAGGCCACCGGCGGATACAGCGTGGAGACGACGAGAATGCGCATCGCGGCTAGACGGTATCCACAGGCGCGAACGCCACCGGCCGGCGGGCTCGGCGCGCACGCCGAGCCATCGGTCGATCGTCCGGGTCCGACGAACCTGATCATTACATTGAACGGCGTGGCGCCGACCGAGACCAGCGACCTCGAACGCGCGATCGACGTGGCCAGACGGCCGCTGGTGCGCCCGGCGATGCCGCCGGCGCCGCTTCGCATCCGCCTGAAGACCTCGACGGCGCTGCGCCGCCTGCTGCCGAGGAGACTCGTGTTGCGCCGCGCCGTGCGCAAGGGACGAGCCAGGTGGGAGAACCTGGGCGAGCGCCAGCGCGCACTGGCGACGATGGAGGTGATCCTCGCCGGCACGGCGCGCGGCGGCGAAGTACAGCAGCTGGCGCGCCGGCGCCTGATCGAGCAGGCCGCCCAGGACGCGCTTTACTGGCAACCGTGGCGGACCGTGAGCGTCGATGACAGCTCGCGCGAAAGGCTCGATCGCACGCTCGCCAGCGGTCGACGACTGCTCGTCAGCGTCTGTCACCTGGGGCCATTCTTCCTGCAGGTATCGGCGCTGACCTCGCGTGGGATCAGCACGATCGCAGTCTCCGCGCCGTGGTTCTTCGAGAAGCCCAGCCACGACTACTGGGGGCGGCGTCTGGCGCGCTGGTGGCAGGGCATATGCGCGCGCGACGAGCGCCTACTCCACTCGGTGGGCTGCTTCCCGGTGGCCAAGAGCCTGCTCGAAGCGGGCGAGGTCGTGTTGGTCTACTTCGACATGCCCGGCACCACGACTACGACGTTTCTTGGTAAGCCGGTGATGCTCTCCAGCGGCAGCGCCCAGCTCGCCTTCCAGACGGACGCGCTGATACTGCCGCTGCGCGCTCGGCGCGAGGGCGCGCGCGTCTTCACGGACGTGCGCGAGCCGTTGGATCCCCGCGACTTCACCAGCGCGCAGGAGCTGCATCAGGCGCTGGCAGGCGACCACGAACGCTCGATCCTCGAGCTGGCGGAGACGCTCGAGGACCCGTGTCGCGCAGGCGCGTGGGAGCGTGGCGCCACCGCCGAGGAATGGTCGCGGCCGCAGCATCGCGGGATGGCGCTATCGGCGAGCGCCGAGTGAGGATCCTGTTCTTCAACGAGGGGAACCTCGGCAGCCACGTGATGGGGCAGGGACAGCTCGAGGGTGCGATCCGCACAGGACTACCCTTCGTCCCGGACCTGCAAGTGCGCTTTGCGGGCCTGACGCCGATGGGACGACTGTCGGCGGCAATCGCGACACGGCCGATCAAACCGCTCGACGGCGCGGGCCTTGACTTCCGCACGCTGCGCTGGCACCTCGTCCAGTCACTGCGCGCGCGTCACGCGCTCGGCGAGGAGCTGCGCGCATGGGCGCCTGACGCTGTGCACGTACACAGCCAGTCGGTCGGGCTGACGATCGGCTCGACGATGCGCGCGCTGCCGGTCGCGCTGTCGGTCGACACGACCGTGCGAGATTGGGCCTCGATGCCCGCCTGGCACACGCCCGGCGGCGCCCCCCCGGCGATGGCGATCGCGCCGAGTGTCGCGCTGGAGCGCCGGGCGCTGGAGCGCGCCGCGCTGACGCTCGCGTGGACCGGCTGGACGCGTCGCTCGGTCGAACTGACGGCTCCGCGCGCGCGTGTGCTCGAACACCATCCGGGCATCGACCTGGAGCGCTACCGGCCGGCCGCGCGGCGAGAGCGCGAGCGCCCGCGTGTGCTGTTCGTCGGCGGGCGCTTCGCCGCCAAGGGCGGCGACGATCTGCTGGGGGCGCTGGGCGAGAAGCTTGGCGAGGAGGTCGACCTCGACCTCGTCACTCCGGCTGAGGTGCCTGAGCGCAGGGGTGTGCGGATACACCGTCTCGACCCCTCCGACCCGCGTCTCCTGGACCTCCAGCAGCAGGCCGACCTGATGTGCCTGCCGACCTACGGAGACGCGGTGCCGTGGGCGGTGCTGGAGGCGATGGCGTGCGGGACGCCGGTCCTGTCCACGCGGATCGGCGGGATACCGGACCTGCTTGATGACGGGCGGGCGGGCGCGCTGATCGCGAGCGGTGACCAACGCTCGCTGGGCGAGGCGCTGCGAAGCCTGCTGGCAGATGCACAGGCGCGCGCGTCCTTGGCCGGGCAAGCGCGCGAGCGCTGCGAACAGCGCTATGACGCTCGCCGCCAGCTGCCCCAGCTTCTCGAGCGCCTGCGCGACCTCGACGGCAATCAGGCGGGCGCGGCGCGGCCGAGCAGGACCTGAAGGTCTCCCACCGCTACTGCGCGCAGAGCAAACAGCAGAGCTGGGTAGGCGATGCATGCGGCGATCAGCAGCACGACCAGCGACGCGCCGGCCTGCTGGAGCGCGAACAGGCCGGCGGTCAGCAGCGCCGCCGCCAGCAGCGTACGGCCGATCCGTCCCAGCTTGGGCATCGGGCGCTCGAGCGTGCGCAGGATCAGCGACAGGCTGCAGGCGCACACCACGATCTCGGTTATGAGCGTCATCCACGCCGCGCCCATGAAGCCGAATAGCGGCACCAACGCGAGGTTGCCGCAGAGGTTGACGACCAGCGCGATCAGGCTGATGCGCAGCAGCCTCCCCTGCTTGTTGAGCACGACCAGCATGTTGCCGTTGAGGTAGCCGAAGGAGATGAACACGAACGCCGCGGCCAGTACCGGCAGGGCAGGAGCGGCGGGCACGAACTCTTGCCCGAAGATCAGGCGCACGACCGGTTCGGAGGCGACGATCGCAAACGCCAGCCCGCCGAGCGAGGTGATTGCGAGGAGCTCCGCCGTCTGGCGCGCCGTGCGCAGCATCCGTGCGCGATCCATCGGCCACGATGCGGCGAGCACCGGCGCGAGCGTCGTCAGCACGGAGATCGGGACGAAGTGCGCTTGGTCGAGCAGGTTGTACACGGCGCCGTAAAGCCCAGCGTCATCGGTGCCGGCGATCGAGTACACGATCACCTGGTCGATCTTGGCGTAGGAGATGATCAGCATGCCGGAGATGCCGATCGGCACGGCGACCTTGATCAGCTGGCGCAGACGCTTGCGCGACGGCCGAGGCAGGCGGACGCCCAGTTTGAGCACCGCAACCGCCTGAACCAGAGAGCCGATCAGGTTCGTCAACGTCAGCGCGATCGCCAGCGCGACCATGCCGCCGTGCTCGATGTGGATGATCACCACTGCCGCGCCCCACAGGACGCTGCGCAGGGTGAGCACGAGCATCGGCACGCGATTGTCGACGCGCAGTTGGAACAACAGGCCGAGCGAGCCGACGCCGCCGAACGGCATCGCGACGATCATGATGATCGAGGCGATCAGCATTTCCTCACTGCGATGGATCGCAAGAATCACGGCGAGGCACGCCAACATCACGGGCACGATCAGCAGCAGCCGCAGCATCATCACGCTGCCGATCCACTCGTGCTCGTGCTCCGGTTCGCGGGCCGCTTCGCGCAGCGCCACGCCCTCCATGCCGAAGTTGGCCAGGTAGGCGACGACACCCAGCACCGCGAAGGTGGTCGACCACTGGCCGTAGCCGTTCTGGCCGAGCGTGCGTACGACCAGGGCCGTCACCACCGCGCCAAGCGCGAGGTTGGCGATCCGCACGACGACCTGCATGGCGATGTCGCGCGCGGCGCGCTGGCGGGTGGTGTGGCGGGCTAGGGTCGGCATCGTCCCGTGGTCCCGTTCGGGCCACGATCACAGTATCCCTGCCTGCGGTACGTCTTCCGCGGCCTGCCTGCGGTGCATCTCACGCGGCCTGCTCAAGCGCATGCGGGCGCCTGCCGATGGCGCTACTACGATTGGATGCCCCCGCGATCTCACATCGCGGGCGCCTTGCGAGCACGCGCGGGCCGGCATCGACCATTGCACGCGATCAGACAGGAGAACCAGGTGGCGAAGACGACGTTGGTGACCGGCGGCAGCGGCTACATCGGCGCGCTCCTGGTGGGCGAGCTGCGCGACGCCGGCCATGAGGTACGCGTGCTGGACTCGCTGCTGCACGGGCAGGAGGACATCGCCACAGAGCAGGAGCAGGCGGGCGTGCAGGTGGTCCGCGGCGACATCCGTGACGCCAGTGCGCGCGGAACGGCGCTGGCGGGCGTAAACGCCGTAGTGCATCTGGCGGCGATCGTCGGCGACCCGGCGTGCGGGCGCGATCCGGAGGTCTCCGATGAAGTCAACGTGCAGGCCACGAAGGCGCTCGTAAGCGATGCTCGCGAGGCGGGCGTCGAGCGCCTGGTATTCGCCTCGACGTGCTCGAACTACGGTCGTATGGCTGATCCGACGGTGCCGATCGACGAGCAGGGCGAACTGGCGCCGGTATCGCTTTACGCCGAACAGAAGGTGGGCATGGAGCAGCTGATCCTGGCGGGCGCCTCCGACGAGCTGAAACCGACGTGCCTGCGCTTCGCGACGGTCTACGGAGTGGGCAGGCGCATGCGCTTTGACCTGACCGTCAACGAGTTCACACGCGAACTGTGGGCCGACCGCGAGCTGGAAGTGTTCGGCGAGCAGTTCTGGCGCCCCTACATCCATGTGCGTGACGCCGGACGCGCGGTGCGCACGGTGCTCGACGCACCCGCCGAGCAGGTCTCCGGGCAGGTCTTCAACGCGGGGCGCTCGGGCGAGAACTACCGCAAGCTCGATTTGGTCGAGGAGATCGGCAAGCAGGTCGACCGCGGCAGCGTGTCCTACGTGCACCGCGACGAGGACCCGCGCGACTACAAGGTGAGCTTCGACAAGATCCGCGCGCAACTCGGGTTCGAGACGCTGATGACCGTCCCCGACGGCATCGGCGAGATCCTCGCGGCGCTCGACGCGCAAGCGTTCGGCGACCCCTTCGACGGCCGCTACAAGAACATCCCCTAAGGGCTCGGCGCCCGCACGAGCTAGAGCCGATGGCAAGCACGGAGACCTTTCCTGAGCTACCGCTGTTCGACCTGCAGCTACAGCCGCAGGACTTCGAGGCGGTCGCACAAACGCTGCGTTCTGGCTGGTTGACGCTCGGTCCGCGCACGGCCGCGTTCGAGGAGGCGTTCGCGGCGCATCTAGGCGCGCGCCACGCGATCGCCGTGTCCAGCTGCACGGCCGCTCTGCACCTCTCCTACCTGGCCGCCGGCGCGGGTCCCGGAGACGAGGTGATCGTGCCGTCGTTCACGTTCGCCGCCACCGCCGCCGCCGCGATCTACTGCGGCGCCACGCCGGTGTTCGCGGAGATCGTCTCGCGCGAGAACCCGAGCCTGGACCCCGACGACGTCGAGCGGCGCATCACGCCCCGCACGAAGGCGGTGTGCGTGGTCCACTATGCCGGCTACGCGGCCGCCGCCGACCGCCTGAAGGAGCTGTGCGATGCGCGTGGGATCGCGCTGATCGAGGACGTCGCTCACGCTCCCAGCGCGACCCTCGGCGGGCGCAAGCTCGGCACGTGGGGGCTGGCGGGCGCGTTCAGCTTCTTCTCCAACAAGGTGCTGTCGGTGGGTGAGGGCGGCCTGGTGTGCACCGACGACGACGAGGTCGCCGCGCAGGTGCGCTCGCGCCGCTCGCACTGCATGACTAGCGGCACATGGGACCGGCACAGCGGACGCACCGACACCTACGACGTCGTCGGGCTGGGCTTCAACTACCGCCTGGACGAGCCACGCTCGGCGCTGCTGCTCTCGCGCCTGGATCGCCTGGAGGCGGAAATCGAGCGCCGGCGCGAGCTGACGCTGCGCTACCGCGCGCTGCTGGCGGACGTCGAGGGAATCATCGTGCCGTTCGAGGACGATCAGGTCCCGAGTTCCTCCTGCTACGTGATCCCGATCATGATCGAGCAGGACGGTCGCCAGGCGGAAGTCAGCGCGAGAATGCGCGAGCGGGGCATCCAGACGAGCATCTTCTACCCATCGATCCATCGCTTCACCGCCTATCGCGAGCGCTTCCCCGGTCTGTCGCTGCCGATCACCGAGCTGGCCTCGCGTACCGAGCTGACGCTGCCGTTTTATCCGCACATGACCCACGACGACCAGGATCGGGTCGTCACGGCGCTAGCCGAGGCGGTCGCGCAATGACCGACTGGCGCGTGCCGCTAACCGACATCGAGGTCCCCGAGCAGGACGTGCAGGCGGTGCTCGACTGCCTGGAATCCGGCTGGCTGACGATGGGCCCGCGCACGGGCGCGTTCGAACAGGCGCTGGCGGCGTTCGTAGGCACGCCCAACGCGGTGACCGTCTCCAGCGGCACCGCCGCGCTGCACCTCGCCTGCCTGGCCGCGGGCATCGGCCCGGGCGACGAGGTAATCGTGCCGGCGTTCACGTTCGTAGCGAGTGCCAGCGCCGCCCGCTACGTTGGCGCCGAGCCGGTGCTGTGCGACGTGCGCAGCGCACGCGAGTTCAACCTCGACCCCGACGACGTCGCGCGCCGCATCACGCCACGCACGCGCGCGGTCGTGGCGGTGCACTTCTGCGGCTACCCGGCCGACGTGCTCGCGTTGCGCGAACTGTGTGACGAGCGCGGGCTGGTGCTAATCGAGGACTGCGCGCAGGCGATCGGCGCGTGTGTGGACGATTCCCGGCAGGTCGGCACGGTCGGTGAGCTGGGTGCGTTCAGCTTCTTCTCCAAGAAGCAACTGTGCGTCGGCGAGGGCGGCATGGTCAGCACTGGCGACGGCGAGCTGGCCGATCGAGTCCGCTTGCTGCGCTCGCACGCGATGACCAGCAGCACGTGGGACCGCCACCGCGGCCACGACCCCGCCTATGACATCGTCGACGTCGGCTTCAACTTCCGCCTCGACGAGCCGCGCGCCGCGCTCGGCCTCAGCCGCTTGGCGCGCCTGCGCGACAGCTTGGACGCGCGCCGCGCGATCGTTCGTGCCTATCGCGAGCGGCTGACGGACTTGCCTGGGCTCGAGCTGTGCTTCGACGACGCGGCTGTCGAGCGCTCCTCGCATTTCGCCTTTCCGGTGCTGCTCGCTGATCGGGCGACACGCGACCGCTTCCGCGACGAGCTCAAATCGGACGGAATCCAGACGACGTGGTATCCGGCGCTGCACAGCTTCACCGACTACCGGCAGTTTGCACCGGCGGACGGCCTGCCGCGCGCGAGCGAAGCGGCCGATCGCCACTGCGCGCTGCCGCTCAGCTCGACGATGGACGAGACGGCCGTGGAAACGGTCGTCGACGTCGTGCGCGCCGCGCTGGCGTAGCGGCGGCACGGCCAGCGTTGATTGTCAACGACGAGTTGAGACCGGCGCGTCAGCACTGCTGATCTGCCAGCGAACTCCGGGACCGAACTCCAGAACGATCCCCGCTGGGCTGATCAGCTCCCAATTGGGAGGGTCGTCCTCTGCTTCAATCGCCGCAGGTTTGACGTCCAGCTCTGAGCCGTCGGAAAGCTTGCAGCGCAACTGGCCGGTCTCCTCATCGATATCGGCACCGTCGATGGACCGTCCAACCAACTGTGCGGGGTCAGATGGCGACCACTGAGCATCTTGTGTGGCCAGGTGCCAGATATCCCCGTGTGGATCTCGAACCTCGACGTGAAGCACACCTGGATACGCGATGCGCGCAACGACAATCGCGCCACGCATCGAGCGTAGAACGTTCATCGGCGAGGCATCTAGGGCTATGACGGTCGCCATGAGCGCTCCCATTGTCGCAGCCAGTCCAGCAGTTCTCTATAGCTCATGTCTCCCTGAACGTCGCCAGATGCCTTTTCGGCATGCAGGGCCTCACTGGCTTCGTAACGCTCACTGACAGTCAATCCGACCTCCCTGCACGCCTGTCGGAATTGCTTGATGTCGCGCTTCCGGGTCACGAGGCGTGTCCGACCCGCGTACCCACAACCGCTACTCCGCCGGGATCAGCCGATCGCGCACGGACTCGAACTCCTCTTGGGCCTGCTCGTAGTCGTCGTGGCGCCCGATGTCCAGCCAGTAGTCATCGCTGGGCCATGAGCGCACGACCTCGCCGGCGGCGATCAGGCGCAGGATCAGGTCGGGGAAGTCAAGGCGCTCGCCGGCGTTGATGTGCGACAGCGCGCGCGGGGCGAAGCAATACACGCCCATGCTGGCGATGTAGTCGATCGCCGGCTTCTCGTCATAGCCGGTCAGGCGCGTGGGGTCGGCGTCGTCGCCGAAACGCAGCACCCCCAGCGAGACCTGGATCTGTCGCTCCTTGGTGGCGATCGTGGCCGCCGCGTCACTGTCGCGGTGGCGCTGCAGCAGCGCGCCGTAGTCGATGTCGGTGAGCACGTCGCCGTTCATCACCAGCACGTCGTCCTGCGCCAGCCCCTCGATCAGCGCCAGCGCGCCGACCGTGCCGAGCGGCTCGCGCTCCCGGTAATAGTCGATCGCCACGCCGTAGCTCTCGCCGTCGCGGAAGAACGCCTCGATCAGCTCGGCGAGATACCCGGTGGCCATCGTGATCCGCTCGAAGCCGTGGGCCTTCAGCTGGCGCACGACGATGTCCAGCACCGGCCGGTCGCCGATCGGCATTAGCGGCTTTGGCAGGACGGTCGTGTAAGGACGCAGACGGGTGCCCTCGCCGCCGGCGAGGATCACGGCGCGCTTCACGTGCTGTCCGCCGCCGCGGTGGGGAGCGAGCTCACGCGCACAGAATATGCGCTGGGTTGGACGTTGCCGGCCGCGCCTGGACGTTGCCGCTGGCGCCATGGCTAGCCTTGAGAGATCGTCACGGATCTAGATGGATCCAACCAGAGGTCCGGTCTGCGTGGCCATCGGCTCGCGGCTCGCGGACTTGGTCTCGCCTACAACGCCCTCGTGCCCGCGCTGCGCCGGCTCAACGCCGCGATCCGCGCGACGAGCTCTGCCTCCCACCATCTGCAGTACAAGCTCGAGGGCTTCCTGCGCCCGTCGGCTGAGTGGTTCGATCACGAGATCGACGTGCACTGGCAGTGGAGCGCACGGCAGCGCTCGATGTTCCTCGAGCGCGGCGTGCTCAACGGCCTGGCGCTCGCCCCGGGCGCCCAGGTCCTCGAGATCTGCTGCGGAGACGGCTTCAACGCCCACCGCTTCTACGCCGAGCGCGCGCGCCACGTGCTCGCGATCGACCACAGTCCCACGGCGCTGGCGCACGCGCGTCGTCATCACGCCCGTGCCAACGTCGAGTACCGCCAATGCGACATCCGCCAGAGTCTTCCCGCGGGACCGTTCGACAACATCATCTGGGACTCGGCCATCCACCACTTCACGCTCGCTGAGGTCACGGTGATACTGGCCAGCATCCACCGCACGCTGACACCCACCGGGGTCCTGTCCGGCTACGCCACGATCGAGCCTGGCGAACGCTACGAGTACGCGCGCTTGCGCTTTGAGGACCCCGAGTCGCTGGCTGAGCTACTCGCCGGCGAGTTCGCAAATGTGTCCGTGCTCGAGACCCCGGACGCCCTGCGACGCAACCTGTACTTCTTTGCGTCTGACGTTCGCTCGGTGTTGCCGTTCGCGCCCGGGCTGCATCGGTCCTCGCCGCTGAGGAGAACGGCGCGCGGGGCTCGGTCGCAGTCACGGGTCGCCAGCGACGGTTGATCGGGCGCGTAGCATCGGTCAATATCACGCCATGGCCGAACCATTGAGCGAGCTGGTAGGGAACGGGGGCGATCGAGAGGAAGGCCGTTCGCCGTCGGCGATGCTGGTCGAGCAATTCTTGGATCGACTCGCCGCCGACGACATCGACGGAGCCGTGCAGCTGCTGGCGAGGGACGTGGAGTACGTCAACGTCGGGCTGCCCACGGTGCACGGCCGCGAACGCGTCCGCAGGGTCCTGCGCGCCACGCTCGGGGTCCCCGGCGCCGGGTTCGAGGTCTACACGCACACGATCTCAACGAACGGGCGCTCGGTACTCACCGAGCGCACCGACGTGCTCAAGCTAGGTCCGCTGCGTCTGCAGTTCTGGGTGTGCGGGCGCTTCGACGTCCATGACGGCCAGATCGTGCTCTGGCGCGACTACTTCGATCAGGTGAATATCCTGCTCGCGACCATCCGCGGCCTGATCGGCGTGGTCTTCCCCGCCGTACGAGCCAAGCCACCCGCTGTCTGACGGCCTGGCTGGCTCCTCAGCCCCGGATAGAGGAGTCCTAGCCAGCGAGCGCGCTCGCCCGCACGGCCTCCAAGAAGTCCTCCCAGTGTGCGGTGTACGGCCCGACCAGCTCCAACAGCTCGCTCAGCGCGGCCCATTCGTCCTCAGCCTCCCAGCCCCAATGCAAGACGATCGGCGCCCACAACCCGACGCCCCCCTCGATCAGCCGCCGCGCGGCTGGCAGCACCTCCCGGGCGTGCCCGTAAAGCGGGAAATAGGAAGGCAAGTAGACCGCCTCGCCGCGCCACATCGGCGTGCGCTGGAAGCCGAGCAGCGCGATCGACTCCGGTCCGCCGCACACGACTGCGAAGCGGCGCGCGAGCACGTCGTACTGCCTCGCATCGAAGCGGTTGTACGGCGGCACGAACACCTCCGGCGTGATCCCCACAGCCGCCAGCTCAGCGAAGCCTTCGTCGAGGAGCGTCTCGGTTGCCTGCACGCTCAACCCACACAACTCGCTGTGGCGACGAGGCGAAGCGAAGCGCGTGCGGTGATCGAGACCGTGCAACCCGAAGGTCACGCCCTCACCGGGGAGCCGGCCGAGCATCTCCCGCTCGTCGTCCTGCAACCCCCGCCACCGACTCTCCCGCGGATCCAGCGCCGCACGGCTCACGCGGGGCAACACCGCGACCAGATAAGGCACGCCCGCCATCGCGGCGTGGAAGTCCAGGTAACGCTCGGTTCCGTAGCGCACGGGGTCATCCCACGCCTGGTAGTGGGGAAACTCGTCGACGCGGATCAGAAAGCGGGGTGCAGCGGCCCCGGCGTCGCCGAGCACGGTCCGCCGAGCGCCGTCGAGGGGCACCGCGACCGCCTGCTCGTAGTCCAAGCCGCCGAGCTTGCGCCGCACACGCTGCGCGAAGCGCACCGGCGCGAGCGGCCACGAGCGCGAGCGCACAGCCGATCGCAGCTCACGCGCGCGCAACGCCCCGTCGGCGAGCGACTCGGGCGGCGCGTCTGGACCCAGTAGGAGCCTCGCGCTGCGTAGTTCGTCTGTGCGCGTGCGCTCAGACACGCGCCAGCACCTCCAGGTACAGCTCGCTCGTCTGCTCGGCGATCGCCGTCCACGAGTAGCGCTCGTCGGCCAGCCTCGCCCCCTCGCGCCCGCGGCGCGCGCACTCCTGCGGCCCGGCCTCGATGCTCGCCGCCAGCGCATCTACGAGCGCGTCGACGTCCGCGCGGGCACACAGCCAGCCGGTCTCCCCATCGATCACCGCCTCCGGCATGCCGCCGACCGGATACACGATCACCGGCCGCTGGAAGCCGTACGCGAGCAACAGCACACCGCTCTGGCTGGCTGCTTGATAGGGCAGGCTCACGGTGTCGGCCGCGGCGAACAGCTGCGCCGCCTCGTCCATGTCCAGAAAGCCCTCGCGCAGCGTCACCCGGCCGGCCAGCTCCGGACTGGCCAGCTGCTCTGAGACTTCTGCGAGCGCGCCCGCGTCCTGACCGCCGATCAGCAGGCGCAGGCTCGGCAGGCGCGCCAGTGCGCCCAGAAGGTCCCCGAGCCCCTTGTCGGCGCGCAGCTGCCCGAACATCAGCGTGACCGGTGCGTCTGGGGCGATACCCAACGCGGCGCGAGCGCCGCCGCGCTCGGCCACGCCACCGGTGCGCGCCAGGCTGGCGTACTCGCCATGCGCGATTACCACCGCGCGCCCCTGAGCCTCAGCCGGCACACGAGCCAGGTCCGCCTGGGTGTGCACGATCGTCGCCGCTGTCAGCCGCGCCGTCAGCCGCCTGACCAGCCGCCGTGTGCGCAAGAACGTGCTCGCTCGCTCGAACGTGCCATGCGAGGTCTGCACGATCGGTGTTCCCGCCATGCGCAGGCACGCGACCGCCAGCAGCCCGATCTGCGGGATCTCCCAACCCTGCGTGTGCACGATGTCCGCACGGCGCGCACGCCCCATCAACCGCGGCAGCGATGCGACGAAACGCAGACCGTTGAGGGGCTTCCCCAGTCCGCGACTACGCAGCGCGTCAACCAATCGCGTCCCCCCGCGCACGTAGTGGAACACAGGGTCGACGGTCACACCCGGGATCTGGCGGTAGAGGTGATCATCAGCAGTGGCGAGCGTCACCGTCCAGCCCTCGCCGACCAACCCCGTGACGAGCGCGGTGGTGTAGTCGGCCACACCTCCACGCCCGCCCTGCTCAATCATCAGCAGACGCCTGCCGGGCCTTTCGCTCATCGACGCGAATGCGATCGCGGGCCACGCGATGAAATCGCGTCCTCGAGCAGGCCCTCGATCAACTCGGCTACGACCGGCGCCGCGTAAGTCCGCTCCGCGTGCTCGCGTGCAGCTGCGCCCTCGCGCGCCGCTCGTTGCGGATCGTCCAGGTAGCGAACGAGCAGAGCGCGCAGCGAGGCGGGGTCGTTCTCGGGGTCGGCGATCCCGCCGATCTCGGGCGTGATCATGTCCGAGACGCCCTCCTGCCCGGTCGACAGGCACGGGCGCGACGCCAGCATCCCGAGGATCACCGCGCGCGGCGCGCCCTCGGTCGGGCTGGGGCAGAAGACCGACACGTCGAACGCCGACAGCACGTCCGGCACCTCGCTGCCAGGCGTGGCGATGAAATGCGCGCGCTCGCCCAGCGGCGCCGCCAACGAGCGCAGTTCGGCCTCAGTCTCGCCATCGCCCGCGAGGATCAGGTGCGCGCGCTCATCATCCAGATCGCGTACCGCGCTGACGACCACGTCGTTGCGCTTCTTCGGGTGAAAGCGCGAGATACAGCCCACCACGAACGCGTCCTGTGGGATCCCCAGCCCGGCGCGCACACGCGCACGCCCCTCCTCCGTATAGCGGATTTCCTCGGTGCGCAGCACGTTCGGGACCACCACGACCGTGTCGGGATCGACGCCAACGTCCACCACCGAGCGGCGCGTCCCCTCCGAGACTGCCATCACCAACGGCACCTCTGCAGCAGCCGCCAGGTAGGCCTTGCGCGGCAGGCCCTTGCGCAGCGGGAACGGCACCGGTCCCCACTCCGCCCACACCACCGTGCGGCGCAGGCTCGAAGGCAGCATCCGTGCCATCAGCTGCTCCTTCTTGTAGTGGACCAGCAGCACGTCGTAGGGCTCCTGCGCGCGCAGCGCCCGGCGCAGACGCGCGAGCAGCAACGGCCAGCGCGCCGCCAGGCCAATCCAGCTGCCGGTGGACAGCTTCGGCCCGAGCGCGATCGGCACGATCTCCACGTCGGTATCGCGGCCGATCCCCGGCATGTCGGTCAGCATCACCGTCTGATGGCCGCGCTGGATTAGCGCCTGCAGCATCTCCACCGCGGCGAACTCGGCGCCGCCGCTTGAGTCGGTGGTCATCACGGTCACGATCTTCACGCCGGGCATTATCTCTGGCGTCCAGGATGGCCC
Source organism: uncultured Solirubrobacteraceae bacterium (assembly GCA_963705235.1). Taxonomy (GTDB): domain Bacteria; phylum Actinomycetota; class Thermoleophilia; order Solirubrobacterales; family Solirubrobacteraceae; genus Palsa-744. The sequence goes on from OY970059.1 coordinate 640,729, forward strand.
TGGACACACATCGGGCGAACGCGGCTGTCGATCGACCGCGCCCGGCGCTCGAATAAGCTGGCGCGAATGCGCGCCCTGCTCGTCGACCAGTCCCGCGACCGGGCGACGCTAGTCGCCGCACGAAGCCTCGCGCGCGCCGGCTTCGCGGTCGCGACAGGGGCGCCCGAGCCGAGCTTCGCCAGCCTTTCGCGCTACGTACACCGCCACCACCTGATCCGCGAATGCGGAGCGGACGAGGATGCTTTTCTCGCCGACGTCGTCGCGGCGGTCAACGAGGGCGCCTACGACATCGTCTTCTGCTCCTACGAAGCTGGGTTGATGGCGCTTTCGCGCCGACGCGCGGAGATCGAGCCGGCGGCATGGCCGTATGCGCCCTACCCGAGCGTCGCACGAGCGTTCGACAAGCTCGACCTGTTCCACGCCACCCAGGCCGCCGGGCTGCCCGCACCGCACACCGAACCGGCCACCGAGGAGGCGCTCAGCGCGTGGCGGGGCCCGGTGGTCGTCAAGGCGCGCAACCACGTGCCTGCACGCTTTGACACCGGCGTGTTCGACTCCCCCGAGCAGGGTCGCCAGCTGGTCGAGCAGATCGCCGCACAGGGAGGCCAGCCGCTGCTGCAGGCGCCGCTACGCGGGCGCATGGGCGCGGTCGTGGTGGTCGTGGGTCGCGACGGCGAGATCGTGGCCGAGATCCATCAGGAGGCCCTGCACACCTGGCCTCCCGGCGCCGGCGACACGGTGCTGGGCACGGTCGTTGCGCCCGACCCGGAGCGCTCGCGCGGGGTGCGAGCCCTGGTCGGCGAGCTGGGCTGGTTCGGTCTCGTCCAAGTCGAGTTCGTCCGCGACGGCGACGGCGTGGCGCGCGTGACGGACTTCAACGGGCGCTTCTACGGCTCGATGGCGCTCGCCACCTCAGCCGGCGTGAACCTGCCCGCCCTGTGGGCGCAGGAGGCGCTCGGTCAGACCCCGACCGGTCCCGTGACCGCGAGACAGGGCGCCCGGTTCCAGTGGCTCAACCGCGATCTCGCCGCGGGATACGCACAGGGAACTCGCGGGCTGCTCGCTGCCGTCGCCGCGGCGCCGCTGGCCGCGCACTCGATGTGGGACCTCCACGACCCGCTGCCAGCATTTCGCTATTTGCTCCCCGAGGGCGCGCGCCGTCTACGCAACCGGCTCGGCGGGGACGGCGACTGAGTAGCCTCGAGACAGTCTCCGTCGCCCCCACGACTAAAGCCACACCGCAACGGCGACGAAACAGTTATCGGATGAGTACGCCCTTGAGTCCTGTGGTCGTCCAGTACCTCTACGTGCACGAGCGCGAGGAGGGCTTCTACTACCCCAGCGCCCGCGCCGCCGCCTCCGCCGCCGACGTGGCCGTGCGCTATCTGGAGTGCGCGCTCACGCAGGCCGCCTCGCTGCGGCTCAGGGATCTCGACTGCGATCTGGTGCTCGCCACCAACGTCCACGATCGGACCGTGCTCGGTCGCGTCGGCGCCGATCTGCTCGACCGAATCGAGTCACTCGGGGTGACTGTCCTGCCGACCGAGTACCGCCACCGCCCGCGCGCGGGCACAGAGATCTACGTGTCCTCTCGCTACGTGCTCGACGCGATCATGTCCTCGTGCGAGGGCCAGCCCCCCGAGCGCCAGATCTGGCTGACCGATCTCGACTGCGTGTGGGCCGATCCCGCAAGAGTCTTCGCGAGCGCTCCCGGGCCGTCGGAGATTGGCTGCATCTACATCGACTATCCGCCCGACTGGGACACCGTCGGCTTTGACGCGCACGGGCGTACGCGCAGGGCGATCGGCGACCTCGCCAGGGAGCTGGGCGCCGACGAGCAGGTGCCGCCGTGGGTCGGCGGCGAGCTGCTGACCGGTCGCCCCCAGGCGCTGCGCGAGCTGGTCACGGCCTGCGAGCAGCTCGACGCGAGGTTGGCCACGCAAGCGAAGACGCTGCCCAACGAGGAGCAGATCCTCTCGCTCGCGGGCGCCGTCGGACAGGTGCGTTTCAGTGACCTGTCGCACGTCGCGCGCCGACTGACGACCGGACCGCGCAGCCATGCGGCGAAGGTCGAGGACCCACTCGCGATCGGCTTGTGGCACCTGCCCGCCGAGAAGGGGCTCAGCCTGCGTCGCACCGCGCTGGCTCTGCGCCGCGGGCACACCCGCCGGCTGCGTCGCGACCTCAGCGACCCCAGCCGCACGGCACGGCGTTTCAACGTCGCCGGCACCGGCCCGTTGCGCCGGCTGCGCGACGACGGCTGGTTGGCGCTGCAGCGCGTGCGCAACCTCATCCCGCCGCTCGGCGGGACGACCTGAGCGACGAGCAGACCAGATCCAGGACTCAGGTGGTGCGGATGATCAGCACTGAGCAGGGCGCGTGGTGAGAGACCTTGTTGGGGACCGAGCCGAGCAGAAAGCGCTTAGCCCCAGTCATGCCCTTGTTGCCGACGATGATCAGATCGGCCTCGCGCTCCTCGGCGACGTCGAGGATCGCGTCCGCGGGGTCGCCCTGGCGCGGATACACGTCGACGGTCACTCCCGCCTCACGGCCGATCGCGGCGGCCGCTTCGAGCGTCGCGTCGACATCCTCGCGCGGGTTGATCGCCCACTGCAGGTCCTCGGGCGCCTGCCTGCGTTCCTCGGCCAAGCGCTGCGGAGACACCGGCTCGTATGCGCTCACCAACTCGAGCTTCGCCCCGACGGCCTGGGCGAGGTCCACAGCCTGACGCACGGCCTGGTTGGCCGTGTCCGACCCGTCCGTTCCAACGACAATCGATTTGAACACGACGCGATCATACCCACGGACGGAAGTAGGCAGAGAACAAGCGGTGAAACGATGCCCGTCCGGCGCGGACTAGATTACGCTCGGTGGTGAGCGTCGAAGTCATCGACAGTCTCGCCGACGCGGAATCGCTCGCCGAGGGCTGGGACGAGCTGGCCGTCGCCGGCTCGCTGCCGCTGTGCGCTCCCGGCTGGATGCTCGCATGGTGGCGTCATCTCGCGCCGAGCGCCAGCGAGCTGTGCATCCTCGCCGCGCGCGACAGCGGTCGCCTGATCGGCCTAGCCCCATGGTTCCTCCACATCGGCCATGCAGGCCGTGTCGACGTGCGCTTTCTCGGCGCCGAAATGTCAGATCGAGTGGACGTCCTGTGCGCGACCGGGCGCGAGGATGAGGTTGCCGTGGCGCTGCGCGAGGCGCTGCGCGAGCTTCGACCTCGCCCCGATCTACTCGCCTTCGAGGCGGTGCCGATCGGCTCGCGGTGGGCGCGCCGTCTATCTGGCGGCTGGGGTGGGCTCAGGAGGTTCAGCCGCTACCGCAACTCGGCCTACCCGGCCCCCGCCGTGACGCTGCCGAGCGGTCCACCGGAGGCATGGATGGCCGGACGATCGCGCAACTTTCGCGGTCAGATGGGCCGCATGCGGCGCAAGCTGACCAAGCACGGCGGAGCGGTGCGACAGGTCATCGAGCCCACCGAGGTAGGAGCGGCGCTGGACGCCATGCTCGACCTGCACGCCGGACGCTGGGAGGGCCGAGGCGAGTCGGGGCTGATGCGTCCGGGGGTCGCTGCGATGCTTGCCGACGCGGCCGTCGCGCTCGGCCCCGAGCGGATGCGCCTGTGGGCTGTGGAGATCGACGGCGTACCGATCTCCGTACAGCTGTTCCTGGCGGCCGGCAGCGAGATCAAGTACTGGAACGGCGGCTGGTCCGAGCAGCACGCCGATCTGAAGCCATCGATGCTCACGATCCTGGCAGCGCTCGAGGACGCGATCGCGCGCGGCGAGCGCCGACTGGACCTTGGCGTCGGCACGCACGAGTACAAGCTGCGCTTCGCCGACAGCGAGGACACACTGACGTGGGGCGGACTGGTGCTGCGCAACCACCGCTGGCCGCGCACCACCGCCGAGCTGCTGCCGCGCCTGCTGCGCTACCGAGCCAAGCTCGCGCTGCAAGCGCTGCCCGAGCCGATCGCGGCACGCGCCACCGGCATCATCCGCGCGCGCCGCGGCGCGTAGGGTTCGCCCGGCCCATGATCGATCTGCACTGCCACGTGCTGCCCGGCATCGACGACGGGCCCGCGACGATCGAGGAGTCGGTCGAGCTGGCCCGTGCAGCCGCTGAGGCGGGCATCGTCACGATCGTCGCCACGCCGCACGTCAACTCGCGCACCCCCAACGAGGCCGCCACGATCGCGCGGCTGGTGGGCGAGCTCAACATGCGGCTGGCCGAGGAGCAGGTGCACGTGGAGATCCGCCCGGGCGCGGAGATCGCGATCAGCCACGTCGCCGAGATCGACCCGCAGGAGCTGGAGCGGCTGGGGCTCGGTGGCGGGCGCTGGCTACTGATCGAGCCGCCGTTCAGCCCCGTCGTGTTCGGGCTCGACGGCCTGATCCTCGGGCTCCAACGCGACGGCCACAGCGTGGTGCTCGCTCACCCCGAGCGCTGCCCCGCGCTCCAGCGCGACCGTCAAATGGTTCGCTCGCTCGCCGACGCCGGCGTGCTGATGTCGATCACCGCCGGCTCGCTGGTCGGCCGCTTCGGAGGCGAGGTACGCCGCTTCGCGCTGGAGCTGGCTCGCGACGGGCTGATCCACAACGTGACCTCCGACGCGCACGACAGCGTCAAACGCGCACCCGGTCTGGCCAAGGAGATCGAGCAGGCGAAGCTCGCCGGGATCAGCGACTGGCTGACACGGTCGGTGCCGGGCGCGATCCTCGACGGTGAGGAGATCCCGCAGGCACCCGTCGCTGCCTTGGACGCCGTGCGCACAGGGCGACGCCGCTGGCGCCTGCGCCGCTAGCTGTAGAACCTGAGCACGTTGTTCACGCCAGCTTCGTGATCGCCACGACCATGCCGATCACGACGAACACGACTATCGCAATCTGCATCCAGATCCAGGTGGGCGACATCGCTTCACACAGCCTAGTCGAGCGATCGTGACCGAGAACCTGCGCCGATCCGCCCTCAGCGCGACTATCGTGTTCAACATGCGCGGGCGGGTCCCCACCATGGCGGTCGGCCTCGCGCTGGCTTTGTGCGCGCTCGTACCGGCCGCCAGCGCTGTGGGCGCCAAGCACAAGCCTGCGCCCAGGCCGGTGACGCTGCTGAACGGTGTCAACATTCCCGGCCTCGGTTACGGCTCCAACGACGCTCAAGCGGACGGCGCGATCGCGCAGGCTCACGCACTGCACGCCAAGGTCGTGCGCAGCGAGATCCCGTGGTCGGTGTTCGAGCCCAACGGCCCCGGGCAGATCGACCCGAGCGCCCAAGCGTATGTAGACCGACTCCTCGCCGACGCGGCCGGCGCCGGCATCCGCGTGATCATGACCGTCGACGCAACCCCCTGCTGGGCCTCCTCCGCGCCAAGCTCGCTGCTGGCGAGCTGCCGCGCGATCGGCGGCAGCGATGCCAAGTCCTGGCCTCCCCAGAACCCCGCCGACTACGCCGCGTTCGTCGCCTACCTGGCCCAGCGCTACGCGTCCGGGCTGGCCGCGATCGAGATCTGGAACGAGCCCGACCAGTCCAACGAAAACTACTTCGCGGGCACCAACAAAGCCCAGCGCTACGCCGAAGTGCTGCGGGCGGCCTACCCGGCCATCAAGGCGGCGGCGCCGACGGTGCCCGTGCTTGCCGGATCGCTCGTGGGCTCCAACGGGGCGTTCCTGCGCGCGCTGTACGCGTCCGGCATCAAGGGCTACTACAACGGCCTGGCCGTTCACTACTACACGCTCACGCTCGCGTCGCTGCGTGCGATCCACCAGGTCCAGTTGGAAAACGCCGACAAGACGCCGCTGTGGCTGGACGAGTTCGGCTGGAGCAGCTGCTGGCCGCAGCGCATCGAGCAGGAACAGGCCTGCGTGACGCCCCAGATCCAGGCCACCAACATCACAAACGCGCTGCGCGCGATGGCACGAAGCCCCTACGTAGCGGCCGCCACCGTCTACAAGCTGCAGGACTCAAGCTCCGAAGAGTTTGGCCTGCTCGACAAGAGCGGGGCGCACAAGCCCGCCTTCTCGGCATTCGCCCACGCTTTGGCCTCGCCGCTGGCGGCCGTGGCCCGCCCGAGTGTCAGCCTCACGCGCAAGAGCGGGCGCGTGGTGGCCAGCGGCGGCGGCCCGGTCGGCGACTTCATGCAGCTGGAAGCCTTCACGGGCAAGCGGTTGCGTTACCGCATCCTGTTCACGCTGGACCGCTTCAACCGCTACACGCTCACGCTGCCCGCGGCACTGGGAACGCACAACGTGCGCGTCCGCGTCTACCAGGAATGGAGCGGGTCGGCGAGCGCCGCCCAGAAGAAGATCTGACCGCTACTCGGCGTTGCGGAACAGCGCCACGACGGTGAGCGCCAGGATCTTCAGATCCAGCCCAAGCGACCAGTGGGCGATGTAGTAGTTGTCCCACTCCACCCGCTCAGCCAGCGAGGTCTGTCCGCGCAGCCCGTGCACCTGCGCCCAGCCGGTGATCCCCGACCGCACGCGGTGGCGGTCGCCGTAGCGCATGATGTCCTGTCTGAACAGCTCCACGAACTCCGGGCGCTCCGGACGCGGGCCGACGAGGCTCATGTCGCCGCGCAGCACGTTGAACAGCTGCGGCAGCTCGTCCAGGGAGGTTTTGCGCAGGAAGCGCCCCACTGCCGTGCGCCGGTCCTCGCCCTCGACGCCGCCAGGCGCGATATCGCCGGCAAGCAGGAAGTCCAGTGCGCTGGCACTCTCGGTTCCCTCTTGCTCCTGCTCGGGCACCACGCGCATCGAGCGGAACTTGTAGAAGTCGAACACCCTCCCGTCGCGACCCACGCGGCGCTGGCTGAAGAACGCCGGTCCTGGTGAGCTCAGGCGCACGGCCACCGCGGCGCAAGCGATCACCGGTGAGAGCACGATCAGCAGCACCAGCGCGAGCACGCGGTCGAAGGCGTGCTTGATCGCAAACTGCAGGCCCTGTGGATTGACGGCGGTGAAGGACATCAGCGGCAGCCCACCGACCGTGTCGTAGCCCACCCGGTCGTTGATCGTGTCGAACATGCGCGGCACCACCGACACGTCGATGCCCAGTTCCTGGCAACGCTGCACCAGACGGCTGATGCGCGCGTCGGCGACCGACGAGAACGCCACAATCAGGTGCTTGACACCGGTGCGCTCGACGGTTTCGTCGAGGTCCTCGATCGTCCCCAGCACGGGTACGTCGCGCCCACCCACCTCGGCCACCGAGCGGGGGTCCTCGTCGAGGAAGCCGATCGGCACCAGCCCGTACTCGGGGTGGCTCTCCAGGCGGCGCGCCACCTGCGCACCAACCACGCCGGCGCCCATGATCAGCACCGACTTGCCGACGAGGTGGCGCCGGCGCGCCCAGCGCTGCGCGAACGACAGCGACACGCGCCCGATGCCCACGCCGATCAGCGAGAACAGCCACGCGTGCAGCCACTCGGTCTGGCTGGGGACCTCGCCGTTGAGCAGCATGCCGAGCGTTGCCACGGCCATCGCTGCCACGGACACCCCGCTCACTACCGGAACGACCCCGTCGAGCACCAGCGCGCGCAGGCGCGTGCGATAAAGGCCGCGCAGATAGAACAGCAGCATCACCAGCGGCGGCATCGCCAGGATCGGCGCGCGAACCGGCGCCACGTGCAGCGTCTCGCTGACGCCGCCGAGCGCGATCACCAGCGCGATGCACAACAGCACGAAGTCCGTCATCGGGCGGATCACGCTCCAGCCGGCGCCCTCCAGCGCCCACTGCAGCGGGCCGATGAAGCTTCCACGCAGAAGCGCACGCGGCGCCGGGGCGTCGTGTGAGAGCTCACCGCGGATCGGGAGCGTGGTCGTCGTCTGCTGGGTGAGTCGTGTCTGGTCCATGAAAGTGGGGCTTCCGTGCGCCTCTACTCGGTTACTCGGGTCCTGCGTCGCATCCCTTTAGCGGGCCTGTTCCTCAGCCGGGCTGGCGCGCCACACTCCTGGTGAGAACGCCCGTGAGCACGAGCGCCCCCAGCGCCAGGATTATGTACACGACGTCCCCACCGGTGAGCCCAAACGCCGGTCCCCCACCGACGCCGGCCTGCGAGGCTGTCAGGCCTGTGTGTGCATACGGCTGAGAGCCGCTACCGGATGTCTCCCCCGATACTGCCCTTTCGCGCACCGCGTGGAGCGCCGGACGTGACGGGCCCGTGGCCGCGGCGGATTGGCTGCGTTCGGCAGCGGCCGTTTCTAGCTTCAGCGAGGCGCCAGCGCCCGAGCCCCCATCCGAGCCGCCTCCGCCGGACCCACCCGGGCCCGAGCGTCCCCCAACGAGCACCGCGCCAAGAATCGCCTGGCTGCCCGCGCCGGGGGCGCCGTAGCCACTCAGCAGCGAGCCGGCACCAGCGCTCGCCGGCATCAACGCCGCCAGCCCAACTACGAAAAATGTCGCCATAGCACCTGTCCGACGGTGGCTTCTCATGCGTCCGTGCCCTGAAGTCCTTTCTGGCCTGAGCAACTTCTGCTCCTATCCGTGCCAAGTGTTGGTCATCGCCTCGACCCCCGACCGCAAGATTCACTTGAGCGTGCAGGCGCTGCATCAACGAATCGACGATTCGCCCACACGCTAGCGCACGTTGGGGGCCATGTCGAGCGTAATTCCAGCCTCGCGAAGAATCGATTCGGCGATTCATGCGAGTTGTTGAGCTTTGAGCAGGATCAGGCGGTTGAGCGCTTGCACGTCCACGCGCCGACCCTCGCGCGTCAGCTCGAGCGCTTCCCGGGCCAGGGGATCGCGCGGGCTCAGCCGCACCGCCCTGCTCAACAGCGTCAGCGCCGCCGCGCGTTCGCCTTTGGCCGAGGCGATCGCACCGCGCTCGAGCGTCGCATAGGCGTCGCTGTCGCTGCGCCCGAGCGCTCGTGCGAATTCGCGATCGGCGCGGGGCAGGTCGCCGTAACGCAGGGCGATGCTGCCCGCCAGCAAATACGCGTCGTCGCTCAGCGGGTTCAGCTGGGCGGCGTCTGAGAGACGCGCGTAAGCCGTCTGTGGAGCGTGCGTCCACATGCGCGCCGCACGCTGCAGCTGCAGCTGACTGAGCCATGGTGCGAGAAACGACACTGCGACCACAGCGACCGCCGCCGCGGCACCCGCGAGCACCAAGCCCCGGCGAGCCCTGCCGCGAGCACCCGCGGCAGCTCCCGCGGCCGCGGTTCGCGCCCCGCCCTCGCTCGGCGCCGGTGCCAGCGCGCAAGCCAGCCCGAGCAGCGCGAACGCGGGCGCCCCGAGGCCCGAGAACTCCCAGAACCAGTCGACCGAGCCGTGGAGCGCCCAGTAGACGAAGCCCGCCAGCGCGGCCGCGGTGACCGAGCGAACCAGCGGGTCGCGCCCGCGCAGTGGTGCGCCCGCCGCCACCAGCGCCGCGCCGAGGCCGACCAACGCCAGCAGGGCGCCGATCACACCCGTCTGGGTCAACGTGCGCAGCTCGACGCTGTGCGGGTAGTGCGGCGTCTCCTCGCTGTGCCCATGCGCCAGATAGGCCTCCTGGAAGTTGTCGGCACCGATGCCGAGGACCGGATGCGCACTGAACTCGTCGAGCGCGACCCTGTAGAAGTCGTAGCGATTGCTGCCCAGCCCGCTGACCAAACGGTCGCCCGCTCCGCTGCTCTCGCCATAGCCGCCCTTGAAGCTGTGCCAGCCACTTTTCACGCGAGTGACGGGGTTGCCGGCCGCCAGCAGCCCGCCCACGAGCACCACCGCCAGTGTGCCTAGCGCGACCGCGCGCACGGCAAGCCCGATCCGCCGCCTCGACGCGGACGGCAAGCCGGCGCGCGTCTCCGCCGCGGCGCCCAGCGCCACGACCAGCCCGACCACGACGGCCGCCAGGAACATCGCGCCGATCGCGCTGTGCAGCGTCGCCACCGTCACCGCACCGCCGCTGAGACGATCGCCCACGTGCAGGACGCTGGGCGCGGCCGCCGCGACGCCCAGCGTCACCGGCACGAGCAGCGCGAACGTGCGCGTGCGCTCCGGCAGGAACACAAACACCAGCACGAGCATCACGGGCGTCGCGTACAGCGACCCGCGGCTCTGGCTGAGCAGCGCCACCTCGGCCAGCAGCACGGCGCCGCCGGCGAGCACGCCGCGCAGCCCCCACGGGAGCCGCTCGCTGCGAGCCAGCAGCACCGCGCACCAGAACGGCATCAGCCACTGCGCCGCATTGGCGTTCGGGTAGCCGCTCGGATACACCAGCCGCCCGCCTGGGAGCATCGCCTGCAGCCGCTCGGCCGAGGCGCCGTCGAGGTGCAGTGCGACGAACGCCGCCAGCGCGATCAGCGCCAGCGTCCATGCGCACAGCAGCAGCGCCGCGGTGACGCCCCGCTGGCGCCAGCACGCAAACAGCGCGAACACGAGCAGATACAGCAGCGTGCGATTGGCACCTTCCCAGGCGTCGCCCGGCACAGCCGCCCACATGATCGACAGGTAGCTGAGCACCGTGTAGGCGCTCAGCGCACCAAGCGCGACCCGCACCGCCACTGGTATGTCGGCAACGCGCAGGCGTACAAGCGCGAGCGCGATACCGAGCAGCGCGAGCACGATCAGCCCACCGGGGGCCCAGTGGGTGATCGGATAGCCGGCCTGGTCGGTCGCCCACACGACGAACAGGGCGAGCGCCGCGAGCGCCGGCACCGTCGCGGGCGCCGCTCTCAGCGACGCCGTCAGCTTGCCCGTCATCGAGGCCACAATAATCCTCGGTGTGGAGGACCCCGCCGCGCTCGTGCGCTTCTACGACGACGCCTATGCCCAGCAACCCGCGGACGCTGAGCTTTATGGGCGCTGGCGCGCGCTCGGCGCCGTCGGCAAGGCCGACCACGTGATCGCGCTGTGCGCTCGGGGCGGCGTGACAGCCGCCAACACGCTCGAGGTGGGCTGCGGCGACGGCGCGCTGCTGTGCGAGCTGCATCGTCGTGGCTTCGGCGGGCAGCTGGCGGGGGTGGAGATCACCGAGGCGGCCGTCGAGATCGCCCGTACGCGCACCGAGATCGGATCCGTGCAGCTTTACGACGGCGTTCGCGTGCCGGCGCCCGATCAGGCCTACGACCTCGGCATCCTCTCGCACGTGCTCGAGCACGTGCCCGAGCCGGTGGCGCTGCTGGCCGAGGTGGCCCGCGCCTGCCGTGTCGTCGTAGTCGAGGTCCCGCTGGAGGCCAACTGGTCTGCCCGGCGCGCCGAGAAGCGTGTGCACGCCGCCGAGGTCGGGCATATCCAGCGCCTAGACCGCGATCACATGCGCGCGTCGATCGCCCGCGCGGGGCTGTCGGTCGCGGCCGAGCTGGAGGACCCGCTGCCGTTGCGGGCGCACCGCTTCTTCGCGTCCACGGCGCGTACGCGCGCGAGCGCGACCGTCAAGTGGGCCCTACGCAGCTCGGCCTACCGCCTCGCGCCGGCAATCGCGCGGCGCGCGTTCACGCTCCACTACGCGTGTCTGTGCGTGCCGGGCGGGTAGCGGCCGAGAACAGCAGCGACAGCACCTTTCCCATCAGCTCGTCGGGTACGGCGTCCGGATCGGCCAGCTTCTGGCGCGCGATGCCGTCGGCCATCGCGTCGATCGCTACCGCCAGCTGCTCGGCGGGGATGTCCAGCTCCAGCTCGAACTCGCGCGCGCCGTCGGCGATCAGCCGCGTCAGCACCTGGCGCACCTGCGCGAAGCGCTCGGCGACCTTCGGGCGGACCTGCGGGTCACGCACGCCGTAAGCCCAGAACTCCATGAACAACAGCAGTAGCTCGGGCTCGCGCTCGATCATCGTCATCCATCGCCGCGCGCCGCCGGTGGCACGCTCGGCGACCGACGTGCGCGCGTTCACCGCGTCGGCGATCTCGCGGGAGTGCTCGTCGATCTCGCGCTCCATCAATGCGAGAAACAGGTCCTCCTTGCCGTCGAAGTTGGAGTACAGCGCCCCCGTCGAGAAGCCCGCCTCAGACGCGATCTCCTCGACCGAAGCGCCGTGGAAGCCACTACGCGCGAACACACCGCGCGCGGCCGCCAGCAAGCGGTCGCGGGTGTTGGCGCGACGCTGCTCGCGGGTCATCCGCCCGGTGGGCGCCAGTCCGTCCGCGTGCGCTTGCAACCCACTCTGTGCCGATTCCATCAAGCTCAGTCTACTTGACAGAACGCCCATTATTTCGATAGCGTTCATTATCCATTCGCCCCGCCCCCAGACGCGAGAGGAGCCACCCCAAATGGCGACCGCGACGACCACGTCCCCGGCCACCAACCTGGCCAGCCTGCCCGCCGATGCGATTTCCTACGACGACCTGTATGCGCGCTGGGAGCGCGGCAACTGGTCGGCGACCGAACTGGACTTCACCGAGGACGCCCGCCAGTGGCGTGAGGATTTCACCGAGTTCGAGCGCCAGGCGGCGATGTGGAACTACTGCCTGTTCTTCTGGGGCGAGGACGCGGTCGCCGACAACCTCTCCCCCTACATCGACGCGGCGCCGCGCGAGGAGCAGAAGTACTTTCTGACGACTCAGCAGGTCGATGAGGCGCGCCACGCCGTCTTCTTCAAGCGCTTTATGCAGGAGGTGTGCGGCATCGGCGACGGCTCGATGGCCAGCGGCCTGCAGGCCATCAAGCCACAGCTGACGCCAGGCTTTCGCAAGATCTTCGACCGCCTCGACGTCATGGCCGACGAGCTGCGCGCCGACCGCTCCCCCGCCCAACTCGCCGCTGCGGTGACGCTCTACCACATCGTCATCGAGGCAGCGCTCGCGCAGCCCGGCCAGCACTTCATCTGCGGCTATCTCGAGGAGCGCGACCAGCTGCCCGCGTTCCGTGCGGGGATGGCCAACATCGCCGCCGACGAGCAGCGCCACATCGGCTTCGGCGTCAAGTTGCTCGCCGACCTCAACCGCGAAGACCCGGTCGGTGTCCCCAAGGCTGTCGGTCGGATCCTGCGCGACGTCACCCGCTACACCGCCCAGGTGCTGATGCCGCCGGGCTGGGACGAACGCTACATAACGACCTTCGGCGCCACCTACGACGAGGTCGGCGTGGAAGGGCTCACGTCGATGACCACCAAGCTGCGATCGGCCGGACTGCCGATCGAGACGCTGCCCGGTCCGCCGCTGCTGCCGCCGGGGCTCACGCCGCTCGAACTGTCCCAGCGCGGTCGCGCGCTCGCCAAAGCTGGCGTGATCGGCGTGCGTCAGGGGCCGACCGACCGCGACCCCGAGACGGTCGCGCTGCTGTTCGACACGATCCGTCGCCAGGTCAACCCGAACCACGGGCTCTCACGCCCGACCACGTTCCAGTGGGAGTTCAAGGACCCCGACATCGCCACCTGGCACCTGATCGTCAACAACGGCTCGAGCTCTGTCGCCGAGGGTCCGGCGTCGACCCCCGACCTGCGCCTGCGCCTGTCCTACCAGGACTGGGTCGACATCGTCGGCGAACGACTGGACCCGATGCGCGCGATCGCCACCGGCAAGCTGCGTCCCCGCGGCAACCCGCTGGCGCTCAAACGACTACGCAAGATCTTTCCGAGCGGCTGAGCGCGGCGGGGCGAACCCGCTCGGACGATCTAGCCCGGCGCAAACTCGCGCGTGGCCGCCGCTTCGTTGCCGGCGGGCGCCGGCAACTGTGACTGAGCACCGCCCGTCGAGTCCGGTTCGCCGCTCGCCAGTTCTGCGCTCGTCCTCGATCGGCCTGCGGCGGCAGTCGCCGAGCGCGCCGATGGTGGGGCCACACCCGCCGCAGGGGCGCGCGAGCCTTCAGCCGTCAACGCGCGCTCAGGTCCGAACTCGCGGCTCGCTCGGCCCACCGCGCCAAGCTGAGCGGAAACCTCTCCGGCCGAGCCAGGCGCCGCGCCAGGGAGTCCGGTGCCGGGCGATGATCGCGGCCGTTCGGCCGCCGCGCCGAGCGCGCCAACGCCACCCGCCCTCGAGCTGGCACGGTGATCATGGCGGTGGACATTCGCGCGCGGACCACCGTCGAGCGCGACGCAGCCGGCTCCGACGGTGAGCGTAAGCAGGCAGCCCGCCGCCAGCTTGGCGCCGATCGGCCCTCCGCCGAGCAGCCAGCCACCGGCCACACCACCCGCTCCGCCAGCCCCGACGGAGCCGCCCGCGATGGCCACACCGGCTTCACCTCCGCCCTGCATGCCCGCCCCCGAGACACCGCCCGCACCACCGCTCGCTGCGACACCGCCGCCGTGAGCGCTGGCCGCTCGCGCCAAGACCTGGGCGCCAAGCGCCCACGGCAGCAGCACCGGAGGCAACACAGCGGCCAGGCCGCGCAGCGAAGCCACATATGCGCGACAGGAAGGACACGAGCTGCTGTGCAGAAGCGCCAGCTGGTAGCGCTCGCCGTCGGGGTCGAGGATGCCGTAGGCCAGCGCGCGCATCAACGAGGTCTGCTCCTCACACCATTGGCCGTCGCCGATCGTGCGCACCAGATCGCCCACCTTGCCGGCAACTCCGACCCGCCCACGACCGGAGCCCTCCATCAGCTTGCGCATGCGCGCCTCGCTCACGCCCATCCGCGCGGCCGCCTGCGAGCGCGAGAGGCCCTGCAGATAGCACAGCGTCGCGGCCTCTCGCTCGCGCGCATCCAGGCGTCCGCGCAGCCCTTCCATCAGCTGGCGCAAGCGCATGCGATCGTCCAGCTCGGCGGCCATGTCACGGTCCACGGTGACCGACGATTCGACCGCGTCCCCGTCGAGCCCGTGGGAGCGCGCGGGCGCCGCACACCAGTCTCCGCCGCGGTGCGCGCGCTCGCGACCACGCCCCTCCTCGATCGCGCGTCGGTAGGTGACGAGCACCAGCCAGCCGGTCGGGTTCGCGACCTCCTGTCCTTCCAGCAGGACCGCGTACAGACCCTGCCAGGCCTGCGCGTAGCACGCTTCCAGATCCCCCTGATCCAAGGTCAAGCCGCTGCCGGCGAGCTTCGCCCGCACGCTCGCGAGCACCTGGCCTCGCAGCTCCTCGAACCCGCCGCGCAGCATGCGCTCGGCGCGGTAGCGACGGAGGCTCACTGGGCTCACGCCACGGAAGACTATGGAGTTCTGCGAGTTTGACGAAATCTGCGATTCGGTCGAATCGCCCGGTTGCCGCTGATCAGCCGATACCGGCGATCTGGGCGAGGCTGACACGGCGCATGTCCTCACCCCGCCGCTGCGCGCGGTGCCACTCGACGACCAGCGCCAGCGCCTGCTGGAGGCTTCCCACCGGGCGCCATCCGAGCGCACGTTCGGCCGCGCTCGAATCGAGCGCAAGACTCCCCGCCTCCGGGGGGTTGGGCCCCTCGTCCAAACTCCAGCGCAGCTCGCCTCCCAACAGCTCGGCCAGATGCTCGACCACCCAGCTGACCGGCTGCTGATCGGCCGCCGACGGCCCGAAGTTCCACGCGCGGGCGGCGTCCGCTCGCTTCGACAGCGCCTCGGCCAGAAGCAGGTAGCCGGCGAGCGGGCTCAGCACGTGCTGCCACGGGCGCACGGCGCGCGGGTTGCGCAGCTTCAGCGCCTGGCCGGTCTGCGCCGCTCGCACCGCGTCGGGGACGAGCCTGTCCTCACCCCAGTCCCCGCCGCCGATCACGTTCCCCGCGCGCGCGGTGCCTAGCCGCGGCGCGTCCTCAGCGGAGAAGAACGAGCGGCGATAGGCGCTGGCGATCAGCTCGGCGCATGCCTTCGAGCTCGAATACGGGTCGGCACCGCCGAGCGGATCGTCCTCGGTGAAGGGCCTGGTGACCTCGCCCGTGTTCTCGTAGCACTTGTCCGAGGTGACGACCACGACCGCCAGCACACCGGTCTGCGCCTGACGGACCGCGTCGAGAACGTTGACCGTGCCGAGCGCGTTGATCTCGAATGTCAGCACCGGGTCCCGCAGCGAGCGCCTGACCATCGGCTGGGCCGCCAGGTGGAACACCACCTCCGGGCGCGCTTGGCGGACGGCGTCGCGCACGGCGCCCGCGTCGCGTACGTCGAGCGCGTGCTCGCGCATGTGCGCCGCGACGTCCGCCAGCTCATACAGCGATGGGCTCGTCGGCGCACCGCCCGCCAGGCCGGTGACCTCGGCGCCCAGCGACTGCAGCCACAGCGACAGCCACGCACCCTTGAATCCGGTGTGCCCGGTGACGAGCACCCGCCGTCGCGCCCAGAAGTCGGAGTCGATCGTCACGGGGGCGGGTATCTTCACGCAATCGCCACGCCCGGAGCCTCCACCTCACCCTCCTCCGCCCAGCCGCACGCGCCAGCGCGTGCCGAGGTGCTTGGCATTCCCCTGGCCGTGTCGGACTACGACGAGGTAGTTGACTGGATGGAGGCGATGATCGCCGCCGGCGCGCGCGGCTCGGTGACGGCCGCGGCTGTCAATCTCGTGATGTCCGCCCGCGAGGACCCCGACACGCTGGCAGCGGTGCTGGGAGCGACGCTGGCGGTGCCTGACGGGCAGCCGCTGGTGTGGGCTCTGCACGCGCTCGGACACGCGCGTGCGACGCGCGTGTACGGACCGGACCTGATGGCTCGATTCTGCGAGCGGGCGGCGCGCTCGGGGCTCCCGATGTACCTGTACGGCGGACGCACGCCGCAGGCGCTGGAGCAACTGGAACGGAAGCTGGGCGAACGCTTCCCCGGCCTGCGCATCGTCGGTGGCTTCTCGCCTCCCTTTCGCGAGCTGAACGCGGACGAGGAGCAGCACGTGATCGCCCAGATCGACGCGTCCGGGGCGGCGGTCGTGTGGGTCGGCACCGGGCAGCCCAAGCAGGAGCACTGGATGCTGCGAATGCGCCCGCGACTGGCCGCCCCGATGCTCGTCGGCGTCGGGGCCGCGTTTGACTTTCACGCGGGCCTCGTGGCGCAGGCTCCCAGCTGGATGCAGCGCAACGGCCTGGAGTGGCTGTATCGCCTCTCGCGCGAGCCACGCCGGCTGTGGCCACGCTACGCGCGCTACAACCCGCGCTTCGTGATCGGATTCGCGGGCCAGTACGCGCGCCACCTGCGGGCCACGCGCTGAGGCTCAGATCGCGCGGAAGACCTCGACGCGGTGGTGTGAGCGGTCGCGCCGCGGTCCCAGGCTCGTGCGCACGTGCTCGAAGCGTCCGGTCGCGAGCAGCTCGGGCGCACACTTGGGATTCGCGTAGACGATCGTCAGCGGCCGCGGACGCCTGTCAAGCGACTCCACGACACGGTCGAGCATCCCCTCGAACACCTCGCCCCAGAACGGGTTGAACATGTAGATGTAGGTCACGTCGTCCGGGACCGGCCACGTGCTGGCGTCGGCTTGGATCACCTCGATCTGCGTCGGCCGTCGGCGCCATCGCCGCCCGGTGAGAACCTGTGCGTTGGCGCGGGCGACCTCGCAGTCGGGCTCGTTCAGCTCGAGGCCGATCACGCGCGCGAACGGGTAATGCGCGGCCGCCAGCAGCATTCGCCCCTTGCCCGACCCGTAGTCGAGCAGCACGTCCGAGCGCCGCACACGCGAGCCCCACAGGCCACGCGCGAGGAACAGGTGGCCAGAGGACACGCCCGGGGCCTCTGTGCTCTGCATGCCGCGCTCGAACACGATCGGCACGAGCAGCTGCTGGGCGCGCCGGTATGGCAGACCGACCAGACGCTTGAGCGTCAGCAGCCACCGCTTAGCGGCGGTCATCGGCGGCTTTTCGCTCGGGACCGGATGGGCGCGCAGGTTATCCGAGCATCGCCGGGCGCCGCGAACGGGGCTCGTGAGGTGCGGGCGCCGCTAACCTCTTGGCGGTATGACCCGATCGCAGAGCACCGCCGACGTGGCCGTCGTCGGCCTTGGCCGCGTCGGGCTGCCACTGGCGCTTTCGTTCGCCGAGCGCGGCCTGCGCGTCATCGGCATCGACAACGATCCAGCCCGCCTCGGCGCCGTGCGCGAAGGCGTCATGCCCTTCCAGGAGACCGGCGCACAGGCGATCCTCGACCGTGTGCACAACCAGACGGACGGGGCCGCCACGGGCAGCCTGTCGCTGTCCGAGCGCGTCGCCGACGCGGCCGGCGCCAGCCAGATCGTGATCACGCTGGGAACCCCGTCGTTCTCACACATCGAGATCGACATGCGCGACATTCGCTCGGCGCTGGACGACCTGCTGGGGGTGCTCGAGCCCGGGCACTCGCTGATCCTGCGCTCGACGGTCGCGCCCGGTACAACCGAGTTCGTCGCCGGCTACCTGACCAAGCACCGCGGCTTTCAGATCGGCGAGGAGGTGTTCGTGGCGCACGTGCCCGAGCGCATCGCCGCGGGACGCTTCCTGGAGGAGATCGACACGCTGCCGTGCATTGTCGGCGGTGTGGGCGCGCGCTCCGGCGAGGTCGCGGC
The DNA here is from genome assembly GCA_963705235.1 of uncultured Solirubrobacteraceae bacterium. Lineage (GTDB taxonomy): Bacteria > Actinomycetota > Thermoleophilia > Solirubrobacterales > Solirubrobacteraceae > Palsa-744. The sequence goes on from OY970059.1 coordinate 659,008, forward strand.
GGAGCTGTTCGGCGCGTTCGCCGCGCCGATCGTCCAGACCACGCCCGTCCAGGCTGAGCTGGCGAAGATCTGGACGAACATCATCCGCTACACGCAGTTCGCACTGCCCAACCTGCTGATGATGGACTGCGAGCGCCACGACGCCAACGTGTTCGACGTTATCGACCTGATCAACCGCGACTACCCCCGCGGGGGCATCGCGCAGCCGGGGCTCACCGCAGGCACGTGCCTGCGCAAGGACTTCACCTTCTCCGAGGAGCGCTCGGCCGCTCCGGGCATGCTGCTGGCGGTCTCGCGCGTGAACGAGTCGGTGCCGCTGTTCCTGCTCGAGGGCGCCCGGCGGCGGCTCGGCACGCTGGCCGACCGCAAGGTGGCGGTACTCGGCCTGGCGTTCAAGGCCGACACCGACGACGAGCGCGACTCGCTCGCACACAAGCTGATCCGACTGCTCGAGCGCGAGCTCGCCGACGTGGCCGTGCACGATCCGCACGTTGCCACGCCGACGACCTCGTTCGAGGAGGTGCTCGACGGAGCCGACATAGTTGTTGTGGCGACCAACCATTCCGAGTTCCGTGACCGCCGCGCGCTGAGCGCGATCGCCGAGCGAGCCTCGCGCGACTGCCTGGTCGTCGACCCTTGGAACTGCTGGGGAGCTGGCCAGGTGTTCGCCTACGTCTCCGAGCTGTCCGCGTTGATCCCCACCCAGCCACGCGGATGAACCGAGTGCTCGTCACCGGCGGTGCCGGCACGATCGGGGCGGCCGTCGTCAGGCGTCTGCTGGCGGACCCGGCCTACGAGGTGCGCGTGTCCGATCAGCGCGTCGCACCGCAGTGGATGCGAGAGGGCTGTGAGATCCACACCGGCGACCTACGCGAGCTCGAGCAGGCGCGCACAGCCACGCGCGGCTGCTCGCACGTCATCCACCTGGCGGCGATCGTCGGCGGCATCGCCAACTTCCATCGGCTGCCGCACACGCTCACAGAGGTAAACAACGCGCTCTACAACGCCGTCATCCGGGCGGCGCTGGACTACGAGGTGACGCGCTTTGTGTACGTGTCCTCCTCGATGGTGTTCGAGCGCGCCGAGCTATTCCCCACGCCCGAGGACTACATCTCGCGCTGCCCGGTGCCGCAGTCGGCCTACGGCTTCTCCAAGCTGACCGGCGAGGTCTACTGCCGCGCCGCGCACGACGAGCACGGCCTGCCTTATACGATTTGCCGCCCGTTCAACGCGTACGGGCCAGGAGAGATGCCCGACGCCGAACCGGGCATCGCCCATGCGGTACCCGACCTGATCGCCAAGACGCTCGCGGGCCAGCGCCCGCTGGAGATCTTCGGCTCGGGCGAGCAGACGCGCACGTTGACTCACGTCGAGGACATCGCCGACGGGATCGTCACCGCGATGAGCTCGCCGGCAGGGCTGAACGAGGACTTCAACATCTCGGCCTCGCGCGAGCTGACCGTCGCGGAGATCGCGCGCATCGTGTGGGAGGCCTGTGGCGAGGCCCCCGAGGCGTTCGAGCTGCGCCACCTGCCGACCTTCACCGTCGACGTGCAGCGACGCTGGCCTTCGGTCGAGAAGGCGCACGAGCTGCTCGGCTGGCGGTCGCAAATCGAGGTCGAGGACGGGATCGCGGCGACCGTGCGCTGGTTGCGCGAGCAGAGGGAGACACCGAGCGCGCCCGCGCCCGCAGCGCCGACCCCCGCCCAAGCGGCCGCGTCACCGAGCGCGTGAGCTCAACCCAGGCCCGTCGCCGCCCGGTCTTCCACGGCCGATAGGCTCCCGCGCGATGTCAGACCGCCGCTCAGCGCTCATCACCGGAGTCACCGGCCAGGACGGCTCCTACCTGGCCGAACTGCTGCTCGAGAAGGGCTATGAGGTCCACGGCATGGTGCGCCGCGCTTCGACCGAGAAGTTCGACCGCATCGAGCACCTGCGCGACCGCATCACCCTCCACCAGGGCGACCTGCTCGACCAGCGCTCGCTGGTGGACGCGCTGCGCGCCTCGCGCCCGGCGGAGATCTACAACCTCGCGGCGATGTCATTCGTCGCCGTCTCCTGGATCCAGCCGACGCTGACCGCCGAGTTCACCGGCACCGGCGTCACGCGCATGCTCGAGGCGATGCGCGAAGTCTGCCCCGAGGCGCGCTTCTACCAGGCGTCCTCCAGCGAGATGTTCGGCAAGGTGCTCGAGGTCCCCCAGACCGAGACCACGCCCTTCTACCCGCGCTCGCCGTATGGCGTGGCCAAGGCGTACGGGCACTTCATCACCGTCAACTACCGCGAGTCTTATGACCTGCATGCGACGTCGGGGATACTTTTAACCACGAGTGTGTTTCTTCTAGTCAACCCTTGATCGTCCGAGACGAAGGCCTAATCGATGTCACGACGCCCGCCGATCTCGTCCCGCTCCTGGCCAAAGGTGCATCGGTGGTGCAGAACTTCGTCCCCAAGTCGTGCCTCGAGGTCTGGGACGGCGCGGGTTGGACGCGCATCACAGCGATCACCGCCACGCGTAGGCGCAAGACCGACCCCGATCATGAGCTGGTGTCGATCCAGGCACGCGCCGGCGTAGTGGACGTCACGGCTCATCACAACATGCTCGACGCCGACTTCGAGCGCCTGCCAGCGCGAGACGTGGAGGCCGGAAGCGAGCTCGCATTGTGCGAGGAGATGCCCGAGCGCGCCATGTGGACAGCCGCCACATCCGAGCTGGCCGAGTTCCTCGGCCTGATGGCAGCGGATGGGTATGTGCCGCGCAACGGCGGGACCCCGTGCTTCACCAACAACGACGCCGCTCTGCGCTTGCAGATCTCGGTGTTGTGGTCGCGGCTGTTCCTGGGCAACTCGAAGGAGTGGACTGCGGCCTCGGGATGGAACCCCGACGCACGAGTCCATAAAGTGAACCTCACCGGTGTCCGCGGTGTGTCGGCGTGGCTGCGAGAGCAGCTCTACACGTCCAGCGGCCTCAAGCGCGTCCCCGCGCTCATCCTCAACTCCGACGAAGCGACCCAAGACGCCTTCCTACGCGGCTACTACGCAGGCGACGGCCTGAAGCAGGGTAACGGCACATCGATCAAGACGAACAGCCCGGTGCTCGCCCAGGGCCTGTGCTGGATGTATCACCTCAGCGGCCAGCCCGCGTCCGTCTACGTCGAGCAGCGAGGTGAGAAGACCTACTACCAGCTCAACCTCGCCTCCGCGGTGAGAGTCGGGGCCAAGGGTCAGCACCTGCGCAGGAACCCCGCGGAGGTCCGCAAGGTCGGGCCCGCGACGGTCCCCGACGACGAGTGGATCTTCGACCTCGAGACCGAGAGCGGCGTCTTCTGCGCGGGCGTCGGACGCGTAGTGATCTCCAACTCCCCCCGTCGCGGCCAAGAATTCGTAACCCGCAAGATCACCTGGCACGCGGCCGCGATCAAGCACGGCCTGATCAAAGAGCTGCGCCTGGGCAACCTCGACGCCGAACGCGACTGGGGCTATGCGAAGGACTACGTGGAGGCGATGTGGCTGATGCTCCAGCGCGACATACCCGAGGACTACGTGATCGCCACCGGCGAGGCCCACTCGGTGCGCGAGTGCTGCCAAGTGGCCTTCGACGAGGCTGGGCTGGGTGACTTCGAGCGCTACGTCACAATCGACCCCGCGTTCGTGCGTCCCGCCGAGGTCGACCACCTGATCGGCGACCCGGCGAAGGCCGGACGCGACCTCGGCTGGCGCCCGCAGACGAGCTTCGAGGAGCTGATCCGGCTGATGACGCGCGCCGACCTCGAGCTGCTGGCGCCCCGCTGAGTCCTATGGGCGTCGAGCTGTTCGACACCTCCACGCCGCTGCACCCGCTGCGGGCGCAGCTGCGCGCGGCGGTCGAGCGAGTGCTGGACTCCGAGCGCTACATCCTCGGCCCGGAGGTCGCCGCGTTCGAGCAGGAGTTCGCCGCCTACTGCGGCTGCGCGCACGCGGTCGGCGTAGCCAACGGCACGGAGGCGCTGACGATCGCGTTGCGCGCGCTCGGCGTCGGCCCGGGCGACGACGTGGTCGTGCCGTCGTTCACTTTCTACGCCTCTGCCGAGGCGATCCCGCCGACGGGTGCCAGGCCGGTGTTCTGCGACATCGATCCCGACACCTTCTGCGTCACCGCCGACACCGTGCGCGCGGCGCTGACCCCCGCCACTAAGGCCGTGATCGCGGTGCACCTGTTCGGCAACGTCGCGCCGATCACCGAGATCGAAGCGCTCGGGGTGCCGGTGCTCGAGGACGCCGCGCAGGCCGCCGGCTCGACCTCGAGCGCGGGTCGCCCCGGCTCGCTCGGCGCGGCTGCCACGTTCTCGTTCTTCCCCTCCAAGAACCTCGGCTGCTTCGGCGACGGCGGCATGATCACGACCTCCGACGACGCCGTCGCCGAGCGCGTGCGCACACTGCGCTTCCATGGCTCGCGCGACAAGGTCACCTACGAGCAAGTCGGCTACAACTCGCGCCTGGACGAGCTACAGGCGGCGATCCTGCGCGTGCAACTGCCCCATCTCGACGGCTGGGCCGACGGCCGCCGCCAGGCCGGGGCGCACTACGAGCAGGCAGGACTCGGGGAGCTGGTCACGCTGCCCCGCCCCGTTGACGGCGCCGCGCCCGCATGGCACCTGTATGTCGTCAGCGACCCAGACGTCGAGTCGCTGGAACGCGCGCTGAGCGCCGCTGACATCGCCCACAAGCCTTACTACCGCACGCCGGTACACCGCCAGCCGCCGATGCAGGAGTGGGGCGCACAAGCGCAACTGCCCGGTACCGACCAAGCCGCCCGCACGCATCTGGCGATTCCGATGAGCCCGACGCTCACGGTCGAGCAGGTCGAGCAGGTCGTCGCGGCCGTGCGCGCTCGTTAGCTCAGACGGCCAGCGCACACCGGCCTCGCCCGTCAGCGCCAGCGCTCCAAGCGGTCCTCCGCCGGCACATCGCGAACGACGCGCGCGGGCACGCCCATCACGACCACGCCCGCCGGGACGTTCGCGGTGACGACCGCACCGGCGGCCACGAACGCCTCCTCGCCGACCTCCACGCCCGGGGTCAGCACCACGCCTCCGCCAACGCGACATGCGCGCCGCAGCGTCGCTCCGCGCAGCGGCGTCTCCTCCCCGTGTCGAGCCATCGTGTCGTCGTTTGTCACGACCACCCCCGGCCCCACGAACACGTCGTCCTCGACGAGCGTGAACGCCGCCAGATAGACGCTCGTCTGCACGCGCACCCGCGCGCCCACGCTGACGTCATTGTCGACCACGCTGCCACGACCGATCACCGAACCGGCGCCGATCACCGAACGCTCCCGCACGTAGGACTGATCGCCGAGGATCGTCCCCTCGCCGACGCTCGCCCCGGCGAACACGACGGCGCCCGCACACACCGTCACGCCGTCACCCAACTCAAGGTCACCCACGGACCCCTTCGCGCCCGAGCCGGCAGCCAGACGCGGGCGCTTGCCGAGCACTGCGTGATCCTCGATCGTGCAGCTGTCGCCGATCCGTGTGCCCGCGTGCACGACCACGTGCGCGCCGAAGCACACGTCCTCGCCGATCTCGACGTCCTCGCCGATCAGCAGTCCCTCGCCGAGCGCGCTCGCCCTCAGCGCCATTTCACAGCCGCACTGCGCTGCCGACGTTCGCCGAGCGGGTGACGCCGCGCAGATCCAGCACCAGGCGCGCGCGCCGGGCGACAAGCTCGTGGTCGACGCTCGGATGCGCCGTCACGATCAGCGCGAGGTCGGCGTCCGCCAGCGCAGGCTCGAGCGGCGTGCTCGTGAGCCCGAAGTCCGTGAGCGAGGGGATGTGCGGGTCGTGGTAGCTGACCTGCGCACCAAGATCGCGCAGCAATGAGATCAGCTTCAGCGCAGGCGACTCGCGCGTGTCGCCCACCCCCGGCTTGTAGCTGACTCCCAGCACGAGGACGCGCGCCCCTTTGACCGACATGCCGGCGTCATTGAGGACCCGCTGCGCCTTGGCCACGCAGTGGTAGGGCATCTGCTGGTTGACCTTGCCGGCCAGCTCAATGAACTCGGTTGCCATGTCGAACTCGCGCGCACGCCAGCTCAGGTAGAAGGGGTCGACCGGCAGGCAGTGGCCGCCCATGCCCGGGCCGGGCTCGAAGCGCATGAACCCGTACGGCTTGGTGGCCGCCGCATCGACGACCTCCCAGATGTCGATGCCCATGCGGTCGGTCAGCATCGCCAGCTCGTTCACCAGCGCGATGTTGACCGAGCGGAAGATGTTCTCCAGCAGCTTCGTCAGCTCGGCCGCCTCGGGGCTCGACACGCGCACGAGGTTGTCGCACACGAGCCCATACAGCGCGTGTGCGCGCTCGGCGCACGCGTCGGTCAGCCCGCCGAGCACCTTGGGGGTGTTGCGCAGCGTGAAGTCGACGCGCCCGGGGTCGACCCGCTCGGGCGAGAACGCCAGGTGGAAGTCCCGCCCGGCAGCGAGCCCCGACTCCTCCAGCAGCGGCGCCACCCGCTCGCGCGTCGTGCCGGGGTAGGTCGTCGACTCCAGCACCACCAGCTGGTCGGCCTGGAGCACCTCGGCGAGTGCGCGTGTGGCGTCGACCAGCGGGCCCAGGTCGGGCTCGCGGTTACGTGTCAGTGGCGTCGGTACGCAGATCAGCACCGCCTCGGCCTTGGCCAAGCTCGCGTAGCGCGTGCTCGCGTGAATGTGCTCGGCGAGCGTTTGCAGGTCCTCAGAGGCGACGTCCTCGATGTAGGACTCGCCGCGCTGCACCGCCTCCACCTTGCGCGCGTCGAGGTCGACCGCGATCACCTCGCAGCCCTCTTTCGCGAACGCCACGGCGAGCGGCAAGCCGACGTAGCCCAGCCCGATCACGCCAACGGTCCTCACGGCCGCCAGTGTAAGGGCTCTCAGGACGGGATCGCCGAGGCTCGCAGCGAGCGCAGGTCGGCCTGCACCATTCGCTGCACCAGCTCCTGGAAGCCAACCCGCGGCTCCCAGCCGAGCCGCTCACGCGCCTTGGCGGGGTCGCCCACGCTCGCGGTCGGCTCGCCCTCCGTACGCACTCGCGAGACCTCTTCGCGCACGTAGCGCTCGGCGTCTAGGCCCACGCAGGCGAAAGCCGCCCTAGCCAGCTCGCGCACGGAGTGCGCGACGCCGCTTGCCAGCACGTAGTCATCCGGACTGTCCTGCTGGAGCATCAGCCACGCACCGTGCGCGATGTCGCCGGCGAACGACCAGTCGCGGATCGCGTCCATAGACCCGAGCGCCAGCTCCTGCTGGAGCCCCAGGCTGATCGCGGCGGCGGCGCGCGTGATCCTGCGCGTCACGAACCTCTCCGGGCGTCGCTCGGACTCGTGGTTGTAGACGATTCCTGAGCTGGCGTGTACCTGAGCGTGCGAGCGCACCGCGCCCACCAGTTGATGCGCGGCCAGCTTGGCGATCGCGTATGGAGATGTCGGCCGGCACGGCGTGCCCTCGCGCTGGGGGCTCTCGGGCGCGTCGCCGAAGATCGCCCCGGATGCCGCGACGTACAGCCGCGTCTGCCCGTCCAGCTCGCGGATCGTCTCGAGGATCGCCGCGCACGAGCCGACGATCGCGCTGATCGTCTCGCTCGGGTGCTCCCATGACGCCGGCACAAATGACGGCGCGGCCAGGTGATAGATCTCGCTCGGTCGCACCTGCTCGATCGCCGCACGCAGCGTGTGCGGCTGGAGCAGATCGCCGTGCACCAACTGGACCTGGCCGCGCAGGTGCTCGCTGCAGCCGAGCGGCTCCTGGGGCGCCTGCCTGATCAGGCCGGTGACGGCATAACCCTTCTCCAGCAGCAGCTCGGCCGTGAACGACCCATCCTGGCCGGTCAGTCCCGTTATCAGCGCGCTGGGCGTGGAGGTCACGGGCGCAGCTTATGCGCCGTCGTACACGCGCGCGAGCGCGCGCGCCACGACCTCCGGCGCACACAGCTCGCGCACGCGCGCCAGGTTGCGCTCACCCGCACGCCGATCGCCGGCCAGGCGCACGATCGCAGCGCCCAGAGCCTCCGCGTCGCCCGCCGCAACCAGCGCGTCGGTGTCCAGTAGGTCCGCAAACGCGCCGACGTCGCTTGCGGCCGCCGGCAGCCCGGCGGCCATCGCCTCGGCGAGCGCCAGCCCGAATGTCTCGCCCGAGCGCGATGGCGCCAGCGCAATGCTCGCATCGGCGCGCAGCTGCGCCAGCCGAGCGTCATCGACGTGGCCGACGAAGCGAACGTCGCCGTCGCCGGCGCGCTCGATCAGCTCGGCGCGCTGGGGCCCGTCGCCGGCCACCACCAGCCCCACCCCGGCGATGCGGCAGGCGTCGATCGCGACATCCACACCCTTCTCGGGAGACAGGCGAGCTACAACCAGCGCATATGAGCCCTCCGCGGGACGCCCGGGCGACAGCTCGACCGGCTCCAGCGGCGCGCGCAGCGGCGGCGCCAGCACGTGTACGCGCTCCCACGGCAGCGGCGCGCCCAGCTCGCGCAGGCGCTCGCGTGCGAATCGGCTGGGCACGATCACGGCGTCCGCCTGCTCGATCAGTCGCTCCTGCCATAGTGCCAGCGAGGCGCCGTAGGCCACTGCCTCGGCAACACTGCCGCGACAATTCAGGCGCACTCCTGGCAGCGTGTTGCGCCCGTGGCAGCGCGTACACGGTGCACCGCGCGTGAAGGCGATCCCGACGGCGCACACCAGGCGGTACTGGTGCAGGTGCAGGACGATCCGCGCGCCGGCCTCCCGCGCGGCCGCCAGCGCCCGCCAGCCGAGCGACGGCTGCAGGTTGTGGGCGTGCACGACGCGCGCGCCGCTGCTGCGCACCGCATCTGCGACCCGATCGGGGTCCAGACCCCCGCGCAACAGACCAGCTGCCGCCCGTGCGCGCCCGAGCCCGGCGGAGTCGCGCGCCAGCAGCTCGGCGGGCTCGTGCAGGTGCTCGCGCACCAGCCACACGAGATCCTCCACCGCGCGCTCCTCGCCGCCGGTGCTGCGATAGCGGTTGTGCAGGAACAGGACCATCCCGGCGTCAAACCTAGACTCTCAAGCAGTCATGGCCCACCCCGCCTCAATTGTGATCCCGACCCGTGAGCGCCCTGCCTACCTGCAGGTGGCGCTGTCGTCGATCGCGGCGGCCGCTGCGCGGGTCGGCGCGGAGGTGCTGGTCGTCGACGACGCGGGTCCGACAGACGACGCTGCCCGGCTGGCGGCGCGCTTTGGCGCGCGCTATGAGCCACACCCCGCGCCGCTGGGCTTGAATGTCGCGCGCAACACCGGCGTGGAGCGCTCGGACGGGGAGCTAGTGGTGTTCGTCGACGACGACGTGCGCGTTGGCGGCGGCTGGCTGGACGCGCTTCTGGAAGCCGCCGAGAACAACCCCGACGTGGATGTGCTGGCGGGGCCGATCAGGGCTGTGCTGGAGGGCGGCGGGCCGCACAGCTGCGGGCGCGAGGACGCGCCGATCACCACGCTCGATCTGGGCGAGCACGACACCGACGCGCGCTATGCGTGGGGCGCCAACATGGCGATCCGCCGCAGCGCCCTGGAGCGCGTCGGCCCGTTCGACGTGTCACTGGAGCACGGCGGCGACGAGCAGGAGTGGCAGGACCGTCTGCGCGCCGATACGCCCGGCGCGCGCGTCCTGTACGTCGCCGGCGCCGCGGTTGAGCACCGGCGCACAGGCCGAGACGCGCGCCTGCGCGGGCTGTGCCGAGGCGCCTTCGCACGCGGCGCGGCGGCGCGGCGATTCGACGCGCGCTGCGGGCGAGCGCCGGCGCTGCGCTCAGAGCTGACGACGCTCGCTCGCTGCGTCGGGCACGTGCTGTTTCGCCTGTGCCCGGCCGGCCTGACGATGGTCGCGCACAGTATCGGCAGGGTGCAGACGGCGATCCGCGAACGGCCCTCGAGCGAGAGCCTCGCCGGCGCCGGTCCACCGTCCCAACCGGGCTCGAACGGGCACGTGGACGACTTCCTGTCGGGCGCCAGCGGCACCGTCGGTGGGCTCGACGGCACGCTGCGCACGATCGGCGACGGGACGGCCGACGCGATCGAGCTGTTGAGCGTCCGGCGCCTGCGCCTCGGTCTGGCGGCGCGGCACGCGCCACCGCTGCGCAAGGTGCTCGTGCTGGGAGTACGCAGGCCCGAACACGACGAGCTGTCCCAGCAAGCCGAGGCCGAGCTGCTGCGCTCGCGCCATGACGTCGAGGTCCACACGACCACCGCGGGCGCGAGCGGCAAGTTCGAGAACCTCAACCGGCTGTTGGCGGCACACCCCGCCGACGCCCACGACTGGCTGCTGGTCCTCGACGACGACGTCGTATTGCCGCGCGGCTTTCTCGACCGTTTTCTGTTCCTGTGCGAGCGCTTCTCGCTGACGCTCGCCCAGCCGGCGCATCGCCTGGACTCGCATGCCGCGTGGTCGGTCACGCGCCGGCGCCTGACGAGCGTCGCGCGCGAGACGCACTTCGTCGAGATCGGGCCGGTGACGGCGTTTGCGCGTCAGGCGTTTCCCGTGCTGTTGCCGTTTCCGCCGCTGCGCATGGGCTGGGGCCTGGACGTCCACTGGGCGGCACTCGCCCAGCAGCACGGCTGGCGCTGCGGTGTGATCGACGCAATCCCAATCCGCCATCGCGCCGCCGCGGTCGCCAGCGGATACCGTCACGAGGATGCGATCGCAGAGGCACGCTCGTTCCTTGCTGAGCGCCCGTACGTGAGCGCGCGCGACGCGCAGCGGACCCTCGCTACCCACCGCAGCTGGTGAGCCGTGCCGAGGACACAGGGCCGAAGGTCGCGGTCGTGGCCGAGTTCTATCCGAGCCTGCACGACCCCGTGTTGGGCGTGTGGGCCCACCGCCAGGCACTGGCCGCACGCGATGCCGGCGCAGAGGTGCGCGTGCTGGTGCTGCATCGGCTCGTGCCCCCGCGAGCGTCGCTGGCCGGCGGCCCGGGCGGCGCTCGCGATGCGCTGGCGGCGCGTGTGCGCGAGCCGCGCCGCCAGGCCCGTGACGGGCTGGAGGTGCAGTACGTCCCGTTCGTCTCGCCCGCGCGCGATCGCCACTATTCGGCCTGGGGCGCGTGGGCTGCGCCGACGCTCGCGCTGGCGCTGCGCCGGCTGCGCCGCTCGTTCCCCTTTCAGCTCGTGCACGCCCACAACGCGGTGCCGGCGGGCGAGGCGGTCCGCCTGACACGGCTGCGCACGCCGCTCGTCGTGTCGGTGCACGGCGGCGACGTGCTGTACACGGCCAGGCGCAGCCGGGAGGGGGCGCAAGCGGTCGAGCGTGGACTCGGCGCCGCGCGACTGGTGCTCGCAAACAGCCAGGGCATCGCCGAACTCGCCCGCGAGCACGGCGCCGGTGATACGCGTGTCGTGCACCTCGGCACGCAGATGCCCTCCGCCCAGCGCCCTTTCAGGCGTGACGCCAAGACGGGCGAGGTTGCCCCCACGCTGGTCACCGTCGCGCACCTGATCGCGCGCAAGCGCCACGCGGACGTGCTGCGTGCGCTGGCCGTGCTGAGCCCGCGCCACCCGACGCTGCGCTACGCGGTGATCGGTGACGGACCTGAGCGGGTGGCCCTGGAAGGTCTCGCCGAGCGGCTGGGCGTGGCCGCGCGCGTGGACTTCCACGGGCAGCTGGCGCCGGAGCAGGCGATCGAGCGGGCGCGCCGCTGCACGCTGTTCGTGATGCCTTCGACCGAGGAGGCGTTCGGCGTGGCCTACGTGGAGGCGATGGCTGCGGGCGTCACGGCGATCGGCTGCCGGGGCGAGCCCGGCCCCGAGGAGATCGCCGCCGCGGGCGACGGGTTCCTGCTGGTCCCGCCCGGCGACATCGAGCGCCTGACGCAGCGCATCGACGAGCTGTTGTCCGACCCTCACCGGCTGCGCGAGGCCGGCCAGCGCGCGCGGGCGACGGTCGCCGCGCACTTCACGTGGGAGCGCTGCGGCGAGCAGACGCTGGCCGCCTACGAGCACGTCCTGCGGTGAAGCCGCTCCTGCTGGTCACCGGGCACGCCCCCGCCTACAGGGTCGGCGCGTTCGCGCGGCTGCACGAGCGCGAGCGGATCGAGCTGGCGCTGTTCGGTGGGCCGTCCAAGCACGGCGGCGCAGACTCCGCCGACGAGCTGCCGCTTCCGTGCCGGCGGGTGCATCCACGCGCGCTGCACGCGCTCGCCGCCAGCGGCCGCTACCGCGCGGTCGTGTGCCCGACGGGCGGGCGCGTAGCGCCGCTGGCAGCCTGGACGGGGGCGCGGCGCGCGGGATTGCCGGTGATCCTGTGGGCGTCGCTGTGGGCGCATCCGCGCAGTGGCGCGCACGCGCTCAGCTACCTACCGATGCGCCACATGTACCGCACGGCCGACGCGGTGGTCACCTACGGCCCGCACGTCAACGCGTACGTGAGCGCGCGCGGGGCGCACAACGTGCACGTCGCGCCGCAGTCGGTGGACAACGACTTCTGGCGCGCCGAGCAGATCGCGCCGCCGGATGATCCGCGTTGGCCGACCGAGGCGCGCGTGAGGTTTCTGTTCGCCGGACGCCCGGACCCCGAGAAGGGGGTGTCGGTGCTCGTGAGAGCCTGGCACATGGCGCGCCCGGAGCCGCCGGCCGCGCTCGTGTTGGCAGGCGTGGGAACGCACTCGGCCCTTCTGGGCGATTCAGAGGAAACGCCCGGATCGCCGATCGTGTGCCTGGACGCGCTCGACCCGCCGCGGCTGCGCGACGTGTACGGCGCGTGCGACGTGCTGGTGGTGCCGTCGATCCCCACCCGCACCTTTCGCGAGCCGTGGGGGTTGGTGGTCAACGAGGCGATGAACCGGGGGCTTGCCGTGATCGCAACAGACGCCGTTGGGGCCGCCGCGGGCAGGCTCGTACGCGAGCGCACCAATGGGCTGATCGTGCCAGCCGCGGACCCCAGCGCGCTGGCCGGGGCGATCTCGACGCTCGCTGGTAACGCGGCGCTGCGTCGCAGCCTCGGCGAGGCCGGCGCGCGCGACGTACTCGCCTACAACCACGACGCGTGGGCGGAGGGCTTCTCGCGCGCGCTGCACACGCTCGGCCTCTCCCGAGGGCGTTGGTAGCGTTGGGCGCTCTCCCGATGAGGATCTTCCGTCTCGAGAGCCGCCTGAGCGCAGCTCGGCCAGCACTGTTGGCGGCGCTTTGCGCCGTTGCTGTGCTGGCGACGGCGACACCCGCCCGCGCGGACATCGGCGAAACGATCATCCTGCGCTGCACTCATGGGCAGTCGCTGAGCGGGTTCAGCCAGAGCGCGTACCGCAAGGCGCTCAAAGAGCTGAGTGCCGACACCGAAGAGTACAGCGACTGCTCGTCGCTGATCCGCAAGGCGCAGCTGGCCGCGGCGGCCGGTCACGGCAGCTCGACCGCGGGTGTGGCGGCGCCGGTGGCGATCACCGCCACGCCATCCCAGCAGAAGTCGATCGAGCACGCCCAGCAGATCGCGCCAAAGCCGGTCCGGCTGGGCGGTCGCGTGATCCACCCGGGGGTCGTGCACGTCGACATCGCCTCCGCGCTCAGCTCCCTGCCCACCCCGCTGCTGGCGACGCTGGCGTTCCTGCTCGCGTGCCTGCTGCTCGTCATCGCCAGCGCACTGCGCAACCGAATCCGTGCCCGCCGCGCCGGCTGAGCAGGCCCCGCCGGTGGGCACCGAGCGCGCTTCCGTGCCAGCGGCGGCGGCGACGGGCAGGCATTCGCCGCCGAGCTGGTGGGCGCGCGCCGGTCGTGACGCGCTGTGGTGGCCGACGCTGGCACTCGCCGGCGTCCTCTGCTTCGTCACCTTCTACGCCAAGGGCGGGCTGAACCTGCAGACGATCACGATCACGGAGGTCGTGCTCACGCTCGGCGCCGGCGCGATCGTGGCGGCGGTGGTGTTGCTGAGCGCGCCGGGCACGCGCATGTACGGGCTGTGGCCGCTGGGGTTGTTGGTGGCGCTGACGGCGTTGAGCGCGCTGTCGGTGATCTGGTCTGTGCAGCCCGACGACAGCTGGCAGGAATCCAGCCGGATGCTCGCCTACAGCGGCGTGTTCGCGTCGGGAATCGCGCTCGTACGCCTGGCGCCCGAGCGCTGGCCGGCGCTGCTCGGCGGTCTGACGCTGGCGGCGGTCGTGGTGTGCGGCTACGCGTTGCTGACGAAGGTCTTCCCGGACACGCTCGCGCAGGCCGACGTCTACGCGCGGCTGGAGGCTCCGTTCGGATACTGGAACGCGATCGGCCTGACGGCGGCGATGGGCGCGATCGGCGCCACCTGGCTGGGCGCGCGGCGTACGGGCCACGCGCTGTTGCGCGCACTGGCCTATCCGGCGATGGGGATCCTGCTGCTGACGCTCGCGCTGGCCTACTCGCGCGGCTCGCTGGTCGCACTGGCGCTCGGGCTGGTGCTGTGGTTCTGCCTGGTTCCACGGCGCCTGCGCGGCGCGGCGCTGCTGCTGGTCGGCGCACTCGGTGCGGGAGTGGTGGCGACGTGGGACTTCTCCAAGCACGCGCTCAGCTCGGAAGGCGTCGCGCTCGCGCAGCGCACGAGCGCCGGGCACCAGCTTGGCGTGTTGATCGTGGCGATGATCCTCACGCTCACGAGTGTGGGGATCGCGGTCGGCTTTCTCACCGGCCGCCGACCACCGTCGCTGCTTGCGCGCCGGCGCGCCGGCGCGGTCCTGCTGGCGGGGCTCGCGGTCGTCGCGCTCGCGTTCGTGGGCGCGCTCGCGCACAGTCAGCGCGGGCTTACGGGCAGCGTTTCGCATGCGGTCGACGCGTTGACCAACCCCAACGCGAAACCGCCGCCCAACACCCCCGGGCGCCTGACCGCGGTCGCGAGCGTGCGCGCGCGCTACTGGAAGGAGGCGCTGCAGATCTACGACGCCCACCCGGTGCTCGGCGCGGGCGCAGGCGGTTATGACACGGCGCGCCAGCGCTACCGCGAGGAGACGCTCGAAGTCCGTCACGCGCACGGATTTGTGGTGCAGACGCTGGCCGATCTCGGCCTCGTCGGCCTCGTCCTGATGCTCGCGCTGCTGCTCAGCTGGATGGCCGCGGCCGGCACGGCGACGCACCCGTTCAACCGCCGCTGGAGCGGCTGGCGAGAGTGGTCGGCGATCCGCTCGGGTGCGCGCCCGGGCTGGCGACGCCTGCGCGACCCCGAGCTGACGCACTACCCGCCCGAGCGCGTCGGCCTGCTGAGCATGCTGTGCGTGGTCGTCGTATTTGGCGCGCACTCGCTGATCGATTGGACTTGGTACGTGCCGGGCAACGCGTGCGTGGCGCTGCTGTGCGCCGGCTGGCTGGCGGGCCGCGGACCGCTTCACTGCAGCGCCTCTGTGGCTCATCCGCAGACCGACACCGAGCAGGCCGACACGCCCGACACCACGCCGTCGCGCTCGGCGTGGGCGCGCCGCGACCGTGTGCGCATCGCGATCGCCGCAGCGGCGATCGTGGCGGCGCTGCTGGCGGTGTGGTCACAGCTCGGCCCGAAACGCTCCGAAGATGCTCGCCAGCAGGCGCTGTCGCTGCTGGCCAGCAACCCGGCGGGCGCGACCGCTGCCGCCCATCGCGCTGTGGCCCTGGACCCGCTGTCGGTGGAAGCGCTGTTCACGCTGTCGAACATCCAGCGCGTGACCGGTCACCCGACGCTCGCGCGCGCGACGCTGCAGCACGCCGTGCGCCTACAGCCGTCCAACCCACAGACGTGGCTCACGCTGGGCCGCTATGACCTGTCCGGCGCGCCACGCTCGGCGGTCACCGAGCTGCAGGCGGCGATCTACTTGAACCCAGAGTCGATCGCCCCGGAAGCGCTCGCCGTGGGCGAGCGCGAAGCGATCGAAATCCACAACGACTACATCCGCGCGCTGAGCGCGGCAGCGACGCTCAGAAGCGCGAGCGCAGCGCATGCGCGAGCAGCAGCCGCCGAGCGCCGGGCACGCCTGCGGCGCTCCGCACGTCGAGCTGCTCGAAGCCGAAGTCGCTAAGCAGCTCGCTGAGCGTGCGCCGGCTGTAAAAGCGCAGGTGGTCGCCGCGCGGGTCGAAGTGCCGCGCGAACGCCCCGCTGGAGAGGGCGGCGCGAGCGAGCGTCAAGGGCCCGTGCGCGGGCGTGCTGATCAGCAGGCTCCCGCCCGAGCGCAGCACGCGTCGAACCTCGGACAGCCAGGCGGCGGTGTCGGCGACGTGCTCGATCACCTCGCCTGCCCAGACCACGTCGAAGCTCGCGTCCTCCAGCTCCCAGGGGTCCTCGGCGCCCACCAGCCGCAACTCGAGCTTCGGCGTACGCGCCCGCGCGCGGCGCAGCGGCTCCTCGGCGACGTCGATCCCGACCACGCTGGCGCCCGCTCGTAGCAACTCCTCGGCGAACGCGCCTTCGCCGCAGCCGACATCGAGCACGCGCTCGCCGGCGCTCACGCGGTCGAGCAGGAATCGCCTGCGCAGGTCAAAGTCAGCCGGCTGGCGACCCGGTGGCACTGTCTGCCAGAGCGCTTCGTGGTACTCCCGCGAGGGCAAAGGCGCCTGTTACCCCAGCCCCTTGGTGGCGCTGTTGAGCATGTCCTGGAAGAACCGCTCGTTGAAGCCCGCTGCAAACGCTAGGAGAGCGACCAGGGCGAGCTGGGCGCTTATTTCGTGCGGGATCACAAGCGTGGTCGAGAGCACTCCGGACTTAATGACACAGAAAGTGACTGTGCCAAAGACAGCGCCCACAAAAGGGCGCAGACCCCCAAACAGGCGGAGCATCGTCTTATCGCTCTTGTAGTTGAGTTCCAGGCTGCCTGACGTCATCCGCTGAAGCACACTCAGACAGGCACCAACCGCCCCCGCGATCACACCGACCCCGTTGACCGCGGACACATGCCCACAGATGAAGGCACCGACAAGGGCAAGGCTGAGGATGCTGAGCAGCGCTCCGCCCTCTGCCATTCCTTCCGCATACGTGATCTGCGCAGCTTGCTGCGCGTCCTGTTCAAGTCGATCTCGCACGCTCGCGATCTGTCGACTTATGAACTTGAGGCCGGATGTCATTTGTGCCGTTGGGGGGTCTCCCGGCTTGTCCGGCTTGTGCTGCCTGTTCTCACGACTGATCTCTGTGTGAAGCTGAGTGATGACGCCGTAAATCGCCAGACGAACACCACGCCGCTCCTTCGCTGGCACCCACCGCTTGGCATCCTCATCAAGCCGGTTGAGCTCCGCCTGAAGATCACGAGCGGCACTCCAGTCATAGTGAATGGTGTTGCGCAGGACGACGGTGAGCAGTTCCCCGTCTACCGCGGAATCTTTCTTTCCATCCCGAGAGGATGTGCCGTCGCCGTCGGCGAGGAGAACCGCCCCCACCCCAGCGCCAGCTTGGAAGTTGCATTGCGCTCCAGGATGCGCTTGTTCGTAGGCAGTCAGAAGCAGCGGGTAGTAGCGGCGACCTATAGCGCGGGTAGGAGGGTCGTTGCCAAGAACTGAGGATTCCATCGAGCGGGCGTTGACGACGTGCCTGATCGATACGGCTTTGTTTTCGATCGCCAGGTCAAATGGCGGGTGTGAGACGCTCGCAGGCCCCTTTCCTGTGAATCGGTTCATCCGCGCTCGTCTACCAAAGTGACGGCGTCCGCCGGCGACTCTTCGGACGGTCCGGCGTCTGGCCATCTGCATGTACGCTATCGCACAAGCATCGGCTGCGCCGTCAAGGATTGCCTTGCCTCTGCCGAAGTCTCTATCATGGAGAGCGTCATGGGCATCGAAAAAATCATCTAGCGCAAAGCGCCGCGGAAAGTCGCGGCTGTGGGCGATGCAGCAAGGCTGTCATCCCTACCCATCCTTGCGCAGAGCGAATATGTTCGCGCGATGCAGGTCGCGTTCGATAGCCGTCCGAAGTCCGACCCGGACGGCGTGGGCCGCTACTCGCGCTCGCTGCTGGCGGCGCTGCACGACACGGCCGCGTCCGAGGACCGGCTGCTAGAGACCCACTGTCCCTCCGCGCTCGCGCGCTCGACGAGCGCGGACGTGTTCCATTCGCCGTGGATCAACGGCGCGATGCTGCATAGCCCTTGCCCGATGGTCGTGACAGTCCACGACCTGGCGGCGCTGAAGCGCCGCAGCGAGCACCTGCGGGGTGGCCTGCGTCTGCGACTGCGCAATCTGGCGGTGCAGCGCGCGGTCAGGGTGATTGTGCCGACTGAGGCGGTCGCCCGCGACGCGGTCACATACCTCGGCGTCGAGCGCGAGCAGGTGGTCGTGATTCCTGAGGCAGCCGACGCTGCGATGCACCCGCGTCCAGCCGAGGAGGTGGCGGCGGTGAGGAAGCATTTCGGCCTGCCCGAGCGCTATCTGGCGTG
This sequence comes from uncultured Solirubrobacteraceae bacterium, assembly GCA_963705235.1. GTDB lineage: Bacteria > Actinomycetota > Thermoleophilia > Solirubrobacterales > Solirubrobacteraceae > Palsa-744. The sequence continues at coordinate 677,308 of OY970059.1, forward strand.
GGTCGGTGGCTTGCAGCATCCTCACCCGGGCAAGCACGTGGCGAAGCTGGCCGCGGCCAGGCGCGAGCTGCCGCTGGTGCTCGTCGGGCGCACGCGCCCGTGGGCGCACGAGCTGCCGGACGTGATCCTCACGGGCCAAGTCACAGACGATCAGCTGGCGGCGATCTACACGGGTGCGCAGGCGCTCGTGCTGTCCTCCAGGGACGAGGGCTTCGGGCTGCCGGGCGTCGAGGCGCTGGCGTGCGGCACGCCGGTGGCGGCATGCGACGCGCCGGCGCTGCGCGAGGTGCTCGGCGAGCGCGCTACGTTCGTCGAGCCGGACGACATGGACGGCCTGATCGAGGCTGCCGAGTCAGCCAGCCGGCCGGCGCCCGAACCGCCGCGCTGGAGCTGGCGCGACGCCGCGCGCGCCACGTGGGGCGTATACGCGCAGTGCCCGGGCGCGCAGTGCGCGAACTAGCTAGTTCGCGCGTACTGGCCCGCTCGAACTAGTACGCGCCGCGGCGCATGAACACCGCCGGAATCGTCTTCAGCAGAATCGTCAGATCGAGCGCGAGCGACCAGCGCTCGAGGTAGATGAAGTCCAGGTGCACGAGGTCGTCGAAGTCCAGCTCTGAGCGACCGGAGACCTGCCACAGGCCGGTGAGGCCGGGGAGCACGAGATAGCGCTTGCGGTGCCAGTCCTCGAGCATCGCGTAGTCACGCTCGGGTAGCGGTCGCGGTCCGACGAGCGACATGTCGCCGCGCAGCACGTTGACCAGCTGTGGCAGCTCGTCCAGCGAGAAGCGCCTGAGCAGCCGCCCGACGGGTGTCAGCCGCGGGTCCTCGCGGATCTTGAACAGCGCCCCGGATGCCTCGTTGAGGTCTTCCAAATCGGCCTGGCGCTCCTCCGCGTTGGTGTGCATGGTGCGGAACTTCAGGCAGGCGAACGGGCGCTGGGCGATCCCGCGACGCATCGAGCGGAACAGCACGGGCCCGCGCGAGCTGACGCGCACGGCGATCGTGATCGCCAGCAGCAGCGGGCTGAGCAGCACCAGCAGCAGCGTCGCGCCGACGATGTCGAACGTGCGCTTGAGCGCGAAATCGATGCCCTCGAACACCGGCGGGCCAAGCTCGAACAGCGGCACCGACTGGCCGGGCACGAACTCGGCGCGGTGGATCAGAATCTCCATCGTCGAGGGCGCCAGCCGCACGCGCACGCCGCGCTGATGGCATTGATCGACCAACTCCACGGCGTCGTCCTGGGGGAAGTCGGGGTCGGCGATGATGACCTCGTCGACGCGCTCGCGCTCGAGCACCTCCTGCAGCTTGGCGAGTGGCCCGAGCGAAGGCACGGTGGTTCTCTGAAGGCGTGTGGGAGCGAGGTAGCCGACGACTTCTATAGGCGCCTGCGGCGCATCGGCGAGCGCGTGGGCGACGTCGGCGATGTGTGCGCCGCTGCCGACGAGCAACGCCCGGCGCTGGTAGCCGGCAGCACGCAGCATCACGGCGGTGACGTATTCGTAGGCGCCGCGCATGGCGGACACGTAGAAGATCGCGAACACGAGCGAGCTCCAGAACAGGTAGTAGCTGGAGAAGTGTTCGCCGCTTACGACGGCGAAGATCAGCGCGACGAACGCCACCTGGAACAGCGAGCCGACGATCCGAGATAGGCCGGGGCGCACGGCGCGCTGGGCGTACAGTCCGGAGCGGGCGAACAGCAGCGCGGTCAGCAGGTATGCGAACGGCAGGAACTGCTTGGTGCCGTGGTAGGCGTTATCGACGTCGACCTGTCCGTGCACGGCTTCCTTGAGCACGAGCGCCGTGAAGATGGCAAGCGCCACACCGACGAAGTCGAGCGCGAGCAGCGATACGACCCGCGCGAAGCGCCGCAGCGTGGACATGCGCAGCAGGAACGACAGTGCCGGTGGGCGCTTACGCCGGATGTCGCGATCGGAGCGCTCGAGCCGGCCGGCGGTGCCGGCGAGCCGCGATCGGGCAGCCGCAGACGGCCCGGACGCGGGAGGCGCGACCGGTGAGGAGGTGCGTGTGCTGCGGGCCGGCGGAGTGGACGTTGGTCCCATCTCGCTGCTCACAACACCTCAGACTGGCACATGGAGCGGTTGCGCCTGCACGTCAGCTGGCGCCACCGATGAGCAGCTCGACTCCGGATTGCTCGATTGTTCGCGCCAGCCCGTCGCGCAGCGAGACCTCGGGCGACCAGCCGAGCAGCTCGCGCGCGAGCGCGATGTTCGGCCGGCGCTGCTTGGGATCATCAACGGGCAGCGCCTCGAACACGATCTCTGAAGTCGAGCCGGTCAGCTCTTTGACCGTCTCGGCCAGCTCCAGCAGCGTGAACTCGTCGGGGTTGCCGATGTTGACGGGGTCGTGGTGCCCGGACTCGGCGAGCGCGATGATGCCGCGGATCAGATCTGAGACGTAGCAGAACGAGCGGGTCTGGCTGCCCTCGCCGAAGACCGTGATCGGGCGGTTGGCGAGCGCCTGGCGCAGGAACGTGGGGATCGCGCGGCCGTCGTGCGGGCGCATGCGCGAGCCATACGTGTTGAAGATCCGCACGATCGCCGTGTCGACGCCCTGCTGGCGGTGGTAGGCCATCGTCAGCGCCTCGGCGTAGCGCTTGGCCTCGTCGTAGACGCCACGCGGGCCAATCGGGTTGACGTGACCCCAGTAACTCTCCGACTGCGGGTGCTCGAGCGGGTCACCGTAGACCTCGCTGGTCGACGCGATCAGGAAGCGTGCACGCTTGGCCTTGGCCAGCCCGAGCGTGTGGTGGGTGCCGTAGGAGCCGACCTTGAGCGTGTGCAGCGGTAGGCGCAGGTAGTCGATCGGTGAGGCCGGCGAGGCGAGGTGGTAGACGAAATCGATCGGCTCATCGACGAAGTAGGGGTTGATGATGTCCACGCCCACGTGCGCGAAGCGATCGGGGTCGCGGATGTGCTCGATGTTGGCCAGCGAGCCGGTCTCGAGGTTGTCGACGCAGATCACGCGGTTGCCGCGCGCGATCAGCTCGTCGCACAGGTGCGATCCGAGGAAGCCGGCGCCGCCGGTGACCAGGCAGGTGGGCATCGCGCGCAAGCTTAGTGATTTGCGCCTCTATGCTTTTGGGCGATGGCCGCAACCGAGGAACATCTGACAGTCGCGCCGATCGTCGGTCCCGACGATCCACGCCGTTTCACCGACTCGGGCATCGAGATCTCCGAGCGCTACGAGCGCGCAGACCTGCCCGAGCAGCTCGAGCTGGGCGAGCCGGGAGAGTTCCCGTTCACGCGCGGCGTGCACCGCGAGATGTACCGCAAGCAGACGTGGACGATGCGCCAGTACGCGGGCTACGCCTCGGCGAAGGAGTCCAACGAGCGCTACCGCTACCTGCTGAGCAAGGGATCGACCGGGCTATCGATGGCGTTCGACCTGCCGACACAGCTGGGGCTGGACTCGGACAATCCGCGCTGCCTGGGCGAGGTCGGGCGCACGGGCGTGGCGATCGACACGATCGATGACATGCGCACGGCGTTCGACGGCATCCCGCTCGATCAGGTGTCCACCTCGATGACGATCAACGCGCCCGCAGCGTGCCTGCTGCTGCTGTACGAGCTGGTCGGCGAGGAGCAGGGCGTGCCGAGCGAGCAGCTGCGCGGCACCACCCAGAACGACGTGCTCAAGGAGTACATCGCGCGCGGCAACTACATCTACCCGCCGCAGCCGACGATGCGGTTGACGACCGACCTGTTCGAGTACTGCCACCAGAACGTGCCGAAATGGAACACGATCTCGATCTCGGGCTACCACTTCCGCGAGAAGGGCTGCTCGGCGGTGCAGGAGGTCGCGTTCACACTGTCTTCGGGCATCGCCTACGTGCAGGCGGCGATAGACAAGGGCCTGAACGTGGACGAGTTCGCGCCACGACTGGCGTTCTTCTTTAACGGCCACAACAACGTCTTCCAGGAGGTCGCCAAGTTCCGTGCCGCGCGGCGCATGTGGGCGCACATCATGCGCGAGCGCTTCGGCGCGACGAACCCGAGGGCGACGATGCTGCGCTTTCACACACAGACCGGCGGCGTGACGCTGACCGCGCAGCAGCCGGAGAACAACATCGTGCGGGTCGCGCTTCAGGGCTTCGCGGCGGTGTGTGGCGGCACGCAGTCACTGCACACGAACGGCTTCGACGAGGCGCTCGCGCTGCCGACCGAGCGGGCGGCGAAAATCGCGCTGCGCACGCAGCAGATCCTCGCGCACGAGTCGGGCGCGGCCGACTCGGTCGACCCATTTGCCGGCTCGTACTTTGTGGAGTCGCTGACCGACGAGATCGAAGCGCGCGCGAACGAGCTGATCGCGAAGGTGGATGCGCTGGGCGGGTCGGTGGGCGCGATCGAGTTCATCACCGGCGAGATCGACGAGTCGGCGTGGGGCTACCAGGAGCGCTACCGCATCGGCCAGGACCTCGTGGTTGGCGTCAACGCTTACGAGGAGGAGGAGGTGGAGGTCCCTGACCTGCTGCGCGTCGATCCGCAGTCCGAGCGCGAACAGCTCGACCGGCTGGCTAAGTTCAAGGCCGAGCGCGACCAGGAGCTGGTGGCGCGGCGCCTGCAGGAGCTGCGCGAGCTGGCACAGGGCAGCGAGAACCTGCTGCCAGGCATCCGCCAGGCGCTGAAGGACCGCGCCTCGCTGGGCGAGGTGTGCGGCGCGATGCAGGACGTGTTCGGCAAGTACGCCCCGACGTTCTGAAGCGCTTCCGCCCGCGCAGTCAATAGGGTTCGTCGATGCTTCTAACTCCAGCCCTGCTCTTCTTCGAAGTCGTTCTGGCGGCCCACATCATGGCCGTCGTGGTGGCCTTCGGCGTGACGTTCGCCTACCCGATCATCTTCGCGGTCGTCGAAAAGGCCGACCGGCGCGCGCTGCCGGCGATCTACCGCGCCGAGCTGGCTGTCGGCCAGCGGCTGATCAACCCGGGATTGGCCGTAGTGGTGATCGCGGGCATCTACCTGGCGAGCAAGTTCCATGTGTGGAGCGCCTTCTACGTGCAGTGGGGGCTGGGCGCGGCGATCGTGCTGGGTGGCCTGGGCGGCCTGTTCTTCATGCCCACCGAGAAGCGTCTGATCGAGCTCTCCGAAAGAGACGTCAAGGCCGCGGGTGACGGCGAGGTGACGATGAGCGCGGAGTACACGGCGACCAGCAAGCGCTTGGCAACCGTGGGCGCCCTCAGCAGTCTGCTGGTGTTGGTGACGGTCTACTTCATGGCCACCCACACGGGCGCCTGAGCGCCAGCCCGCCGGCCACACACGGCGCGCGGTCACCACACGCCGCGGCGGACCCGTGCCGGCGCTCACTCGGGCGCCGGAAAGCCCCGCTGCGCCAGTGCTTCGACGGCGGGGTCGGCGCGGCGGCGACGCCCGGCGATGAAGCGTGCGGCCAGACGCGGCGATAGCACCGCTACGCCCGCCTTGGCACGGGTGGCCCGATCGAAGCCTCCACCGACGACGAGATCCAGTGATCGCCGCCGCGCATCTGAGCCGCCGGTTTCGATCGCGTGCCGCGCCTGTTCGCGCGCGAGCCAGGCGCGTCGATGCACGAGCAGCGATTCGGCGGCTCCCCGCTCGGCGGGTCCCAGCGGGGACTCGGCGAGGATCTTGGCGGTCATGCGCACCTGGGCGTCGATATTGGCCACCCGGTCTCGCGATGAGCGGCTGCCCGGCGTCAGACGCCAGCGATACAGCGGCTCGTCGACGAACTCGGTGAGCGCTCCGCGCAGCACGAGCCTGGCAAAGCACTCCCAGTCCTGCATGACGGCGAAGCTCGTGTCGTATCCGCCCGCCTCGACCAGCAGCGAGCGGCGAATCGCAGGCCACAGAAAGGTGCACGTGCGCAGGATCGCGGTGCGCTCGTCGGTGCGCGGGAACGGGTCGACGGCCTCGAGCGTGGCGACCTGCACACGATCCAGCTCGATGATCGCGTCGGTCGCCACGATGTCGACATCGGGGCGCGCGGCGAGCGTGGCCGCGATCGCCTCCAGCCGGCGCGGCAGGAACGCGTCGTCCTGATCGAGCTGCACCAGATACTCACCGCTGGCGGCGTGCGTGGCGGCGTTCATCGCCGACGCGATCCCGCCGTTGGGCTGGCGCACGATCGTCACCCGCTCACACAGTGCTCCGAGCGCGCCGGACAGATCATCCGGCGAGCCGTCGTCGCAGATCACGATCTCGTCCGCTGCGAGCGTCTGTGCAAGCACCGACTCGACTGCCTCGGCGATCACCGCCGCCCCGCGGTAGTACGGGATCACCACGCTCAGCGTCACGGCCACGCGACCGCACGCTACCGGTCCGCGCGGCCGTAGATCGTTACCCTGAGGTGCATGGATAGCGGCTATCGAATCGCGGTAGTGGGCGCCACCGGCCAGGTGGGCACGCTGATGCTCGAGCTGTTGCGCGAGCGCTCGTTCCCGGCGCGCGAGATCGTGGCGTTCGCCTCCGAGCGCTCGGCCGGGCGGACTCTGGCGGGCGCGAGCGAGCACGGCGACCTGATCGTGCAGGGACTCGACGACGAGTCGATCGAGGGCTTTGACCTGGCGCTGTTCTCGGCCGGTGGCTCGACCTCCGGCGAGTGGGCCCCGCGGTTTGCGGCGGCGGGTGCGACGGTGATCGACAACTCCTCGCGCTGGCGCATGCAGGAGGACGTGCCATTGGTCGTCAGCGAGGTCAACCCGCAGGCGCTGGACTCCCATCATGGCATCGTCGCCAACCCCAACTGCTCGACCATGCAGATGGTCGTGGCGCTGAAGCCGCTGCATCGGGAGGCCGGCATCGAGCGACTCGTGATCAGCACCTATCAGGCCGTCTCGGGCACCGGCAAGCGCGCCGTGGACGAGCTGCTCGAACAGTCGCACGCGATCCTGCACGAAGGCGAGATCTCACCGCCCGACTCCTATGCCCACCAGATCGCGTTCAACGCGCTGCCGCACGCGGGCAACTTCGCGCCCGGCGACGACCACACCGACGAGGAGCGCAAGCTGATCGACGAGACGCGCAAGATCCTCGACGACCCGGCGATCGCGATCTCGGCGACGTGCGTGCGGGTACCGGTCGTCAATGGGCACTCCGAGGCGGTCAACGTGCAGACGCGCGATCCGCTCTCACCCGAGCGCGCTCGCGAGCTGCTGGCGCAGGCGCCGGGCGTGAGCGTGCTCGACGACCCGGGCGCGGCGCTGTATCCGTTGGCGATCGACGCCAGCGGCAAGGACGACGTGTTCGTCGGACGCATTCGCCGCGACCCCGGCAACGAGCGGGCGCTTGACCTGTGGATCGTGGCCGACAACCTGCGCAAGGGCGCCGCCACCAACGCCGTTCAGCTCGCCGAGCTGCTCCACGAGCGCGGGCTGCTCGGCCGCAGCGAAACACCCTCGGCTGTATAGATCCTCCCGCCGGAAGGAGTAGGCAGCGATCGCTCGAACAGGTGGGCGATGATCTCCTCCGAGGTCGAGCGCACGCTCGTCAAGTCACCGCCCGAGCTGTGGGCCGAGCTGAGCGACCCCGCCGCGCTGGCACGGCATCTGGGCGAGCTCGGCGACATTCGCATCACACGCACCGAGCCCGAGCAGAAGGTCGAGTGGGCCGCCGAGAACACCCAGGGCACGGTTTCGCTCGCACCATCCGGCTGGGGAACCACGGTCAAGCTCACCGTCGTCCGGGACCTCTGCGCGCCCGAGGCCGAGGCCAGCGCTGCCGAGGCCCAGCCCCCCGAGACGGCCGAGCCGGAGCTCGAGACGGCCGAGCCGGAGCCCGAGACCGCCGGAAACGCCGAGCCTGACGTCCCCCCCGCGCCAGAGCCGTCGCTCCAGCCCGAGCTGGATCTGGCCGCCGAGGCACCAACAGACGTACAAGCCGAACAGGCGACCGAGCCGCGCCGAGGCTTCTTCGCGCGACTGTTCGGTCGGCGGCGCCGCGCCGAGATCGCACAGCCGCCGCAGCTCGCCGCGCCGCAACCCCCAGCGCCGCCGGTGGCCAAGGGCCCGCAAGCCGAGCCGCACGAGCCGCGAGAGTCCTCAGACCCGTTCGCCGTCCTCAGAGCGGCGCTGACACCGGAGACCTTTGCGGGATCGCGCCTGTTTGTCGCCGAACAGCCCAATCCACAGCCGACGCCTGACGTGCAGGCACTCACGGACTCTCAGCCGGCGCCAGAGCACCAGCCGGCAGACCACGAGCGCAACGCGGCGGACATCTCGGCAGAGCTGAGAGAGGCAGAGGAAGCGGCCGAGGCGGAGGTCACGGCAGTGCTGACAGCGGTGCTGGACAGGCTTGGCGCGGCACACCACCGCCCGTTCTCGCGGGCCTGAGGCCGGCATCCACTCGCCACACGCCAGGCGTTGGCGGGCTCGACGGGGCGCGCGTGGCTAACTCCACGGGGCGCGCGTGGCTAACTCCACGGAGCGCGCGTGGCTAACATTGCGCGCCCGATGACGAGCAGCTCTCACAACCGGCAGTCCGACGCGGCGTTGTTGGCGGCCTCGCGCGCCGGGCACCGCAAGCCGCCGCGCCAGAAGGCGCCGGAGACCTACGACGAGAAGCTGGAGCAACTGCAGGAGTTGCGCGAGGCGGCGACCCACTCGTCTCCGGAGGCCGAGGAGAAGCAGCACGCACGCGGCAAGTACACGGCGCGCGAGCGTGTGGAGAAGCTGCTGGACCCCGGCTCTTTCCAGGAGCTGGACACGTTTGTGCGTCACCGCACCTATGACTTCGACATGCAGGGCAACCGTCCGTGGGGCGACGCGGTGGTCACAGGCCACGGCACGATCGAAGGCCGCACGGTGTGCGTGTTCAGCCAAGACTTCACCGTGTTCGGCGGCTCGCTGGGCGAGGTGATGGGCGAGAAGATGTGCAAGGTGATGGACCTGGCGGCCAAGATCGGCTGCCCGGTGATCGGCATCAACGATTCGGGCGGGGCGCGCATCCAGGAGGGAGTGGTTTCGCTGGGCTCCTACGGCGACGTGTTCCTGCGCAACGTGCGCAGCTCGGGCGTGATCCCACAGATCAGCCTGATCATGGGCCCGTGCGCGGGCGGGGCGGTGTACTCGCCGGCGATCACGGACTTCATCTTCATGGTCAAGGAGACCTCGCACATGTTCATCACGGGCCCCGACGTGATCAAGACGGTCACGGGCGAGGAGGTGGGCTTCGAGGAGCTCGGGGGAGCGATGTCCCACAACAGCAAGTCCGGTGTTGCTCAGTTCGCCTCCGACGACGAGGACGCGTGCTTGGAGGACTGCCGCTACCTGCTCAGCTTCTTGCCGCAGAACAACCTGCAGACAGCCCCGCGGGTCACGCCGAGCGACGACCCCGAGCGTATGGACCTGGAGCTCGACCACGTGGTGCCGGACAACCCCAACAAGCCCTATGACATGCGCGACGTGGTCAAGCTGATCGTCGACGAGGGCGAGTTCTTTGAGGTCCACGAGCACTACGCCAAGAACATCATGTGCGGCTTCTCGCGCTTGGACGGACAGTCGGTGGGGATCGTCGGCAACCAGCCGGCCCAGCTGGCCGGCGTGCTCGACATTGCAGCCTCGGAGAAGGCCGCGCGCTTCGTGCGAACGTGCGACGCGTTCAACATCCCGCTGGTGACGTTCTGCGACGTGCCGGGCTTCCTGCCGGGCACCGCACAGGAGTGGGGCGGGATCATCCGCCACGGAGCCAAGCTGCTGTATGCGTTTGCCGAGGCGACGGTGCCGAAGATCACGATCATCACACGCAAGGCCTACGGCGGCGCGTACGACGTGATGTCCTCTAAGCATCTGGGCGCGGACTTCAACTTCGCTTGGCCGACCTCGGAGGTGGCAGTGATGGGCCCCGAGGGCGCGGTCAACATCATCTACCGTCGCGACATCAGCGCGAGCCCGACTCCCGACGAGCGCCGGCAGAAGCTGATGGACGACTACAAGGCGCGCTTTGCTAACCCCTACACGGCAGCCGAGCGCGGCTACATCGACGACGTGATCGTCCCGCACGAGACGCGCCCGCGTTTGATCAGCGCGCTGCGCACGCTGCAGGGCAAGCGCGAACCGGGCCCCAAACGCAAGCACGGCAACATCCCGTTGTAGGCGACGGGGCGCAGAGCCTCGACTCGCCCAAGCATCTAGCGGCGTGCGCGCCCGGCGCGTTCCCCCAGCCACAGCCACCAGGGGTAGGTGGCGAACAGCGTTGCGGCGATCGCGTGCGTGCGCATGCCGGCGCGGCGCTGGTCGATTTGAAAGACGCCCGAGTTGAGCATCCAGTCGCGTCCGTCCTGCGCGCGACAGCCCTCCCAGATCGGCTTTGTCCACGGCCTGTTGAGATACAGCGAGATACTGGTTGTGAGGAACGCGGCGGCGGTGGCAGTTTGCACGGCGCGGGCGGCGGGCGTGCGTTTGGGCATTAGCCGGCCATACACACGACCTGTCGCATAAAGCCATGGCGGGTCTATCAGAAAGGACATGCGCTCTCCTCTTTCATTGGACGGAGTGGACTGGGACCAGCGCGTCGGGGCTGGCGCGCTCGGACGGCGCGGGCACAGCGCGCCCCAGCAGGTGGAAGGCGAGCCGGGTGGCGAGCGCCATGATCGTCAGCTGCGGGTTGACGCCGAGCGCACTGGGCACAGCCGACCCATCCGCCACGTACACGCCGTCGACGCCGTGCAGCGCGAGCTGGCCGTCGATGACCCCGTGCGTGGCGCGCGCGTCCGCGCGAGCGCTGCCGAGCGGATGGAAGGCCATCAGCTTGAGGTCGCGCGCGCGGGCGACCTCGGGGATCGTCCCAGGCGGCAGCGGCAGATACACCTCACGCGCACCGGCCGCGTCGAACAGCTCGCGCAGGCGCAGCAGACCGCTGCGGAACTTGGCCAGGTCGGCTGGGCACAGGCTGTAGCGGATCAGCGGACGCCCGCGCAGCGAAGTCACGCGCCCGCGCGAGGCGTCGCTGACCATCAGGCCGAACTGCGCGAGGTTGCGATAGCTGGCCATCGCGCGGGTGTGGCGCGCACCGGTCAACGGCAGCGCCATCGCCGCGTATGCAGGCGGGCCGGCTACGCCCTCGAACATGATCCCCTCGCCGGCGAACTCGTCCACGTAGAAGCTCTGCGGGACGCCGCGGGCCATGTCGACGACCTCGTCCATCAGCGCAAACGCCGCGGTCGCCGGGTGCAGCGACAGGTTGCGCCCACGCTGAGAGGACGCGTCCGGCAGGCCGCTGCGCTCGAGCAGCAACGGCGTGTGGATAGCGCCACACGCGAGCACGACGGTCGCGGCGCGAACCTCCAGCCCGCCCCCCTCGGCGAGGCGGGCACGTACGCCGCACGCGCGTCCGCGTCGCACATTCACCTGCTGCACGTCGGCGTCAGTGATGACGCTCGCTCCTGCAGCGCACGCGCGCGGCATGTAGGTGATGCCGGTGTGCTGCTTGGCCGAGGTTGGGCAGCCGAAAACACACACTCCCGAGCCGACGCAGCCGCGTGCGTTGCGCCGCAGATACCCGTGCGACCAGCCGAGCCGTTCGGCGCCACGGCGTGCCACCGCGGCGTTGGCGCCGGCCAGCTCGGGGGTGACCTCGGACACCGACAGCGCCTGCTCTACGCGCTCGAAGCAGGGCCGCATACTCGCCTCGTCCAACTCGAGCCCGAACTCGCGCGCCCAGCGGTCAAGCACGTGAGGGGGCGTACGAAAGCAGGTGCCGGAGTTGACGAGCGTGGTGCCGCCCACGCCGCGGCCGAGCGGCAGCGCCATCGGCGGCGAGCCCAACGTGAGCGTCTGGCCGCCGTCGCGATACAAGCGTGCGAGCATCTCCGGCGGCCGCGCGCTGAAGTGATCGGTCTCGTGTTGCGGGCCCTGCTCGAGCAGCGCCACGCGCGCGCCGCCCTCGGCTAGCTCGGCGGCGAGGACCGCACCGGCGGCACCCGCGCCGACCACGCACACGTCCGCCTCGAGGACCACGCTCACCGGCGTCCCTCGGCGTCGCGCAGCGCGCGCCCACGCGCGACGACCGCCTGCGCGTCCCAGCCGAGAGCGCCGGCTACCGCCGGGTCGTCGTAGCGGCCGAGCGCGAGCACCGCAGCGATGCTCTGCTGGAGCGCGGGTATGCGCTCCAGCAGCAGGGCGCCCCGAGGGCGACGCACCAGCGCGAGCCCCAGGCGGAGCCCGTATCGCTGGGGCCACGGCGCGGCGGCCACGAACTCCTCCACGCCGGTGTTCACCCGCTTGCCCATGCGCCCTGCCCAAGCGCCAGCGACTGCATCGCCGTGGCAGCGCGATCGCCGTCGCCGGCCTCGACCGCACTCGCCACCCGCGCGTAGTGAGCTCCCAACTCGTTGCGATCGCTGATCAGCCCGGCGAACGCGTCGGCGTGCGGCAGGTACAGCTCGCGCACCGAGTTCATGACCAGCTGGAACACGAGGTTGTCGGCGGCCTCAACCAGCGTGGCCATGAACTCCCAGTCGGCCAGTAGCGCGGTGCCGTCATCCGCCGCGCTCGTGACGGCGCCGGCCAGCTGTTGCAGAGACGACGCCTGCTCGGCTGAGCGCCGTGCGGCCGCCAGCCGGGCGGCCTCGACGAGCAGCAGCCGGCGCGCCTCGAATAGATCGCCGAGCAGCTCGGGGTCGGCACTGGCGCGCATGGCCACCGCCTCCAGCCCGCCGGCGCGCCGCCAGTCGAGCACGCGCGTTGCCTCGCCGTGACGAACATCCACCAGGCGCAGCTGCTGCAAACGCCCGAGCGCCTCACGAACGGACGCCATGTTGACCTCCAGGTCGGCCGCCAGCGCACGCTGGGATGGCAAGCGATCACCCGGCCGGTAGTGCCCGCTCAGGATCGCCTCGCGCAGACGTGCGAACACATGGTCGGGAACGGACGTACGCGGAATCGGCTCCATCTGAGGGTGGAGTGTACCGGTGTTCCGAACAGTAGTTAACTGCCAAGCGCGAAGGCGTCTCTCACGCCGCCCGCCGTCATACTTAGGCAATGGATGGAATATAATCCATATGGATCTGATAAAGTCCAAGCACATGGATCTCTCACACCCCTACACAGCGATCTGTCCGACTCTCGACACAGAGGTGCTGAGCGTCCTCTCGGGCACCAGCCGACCCATGACCGGCCGCGAAATCGCCCGCCTGACAGGAAGGGCATCCCACAGTGGCGTGCTGCACGTGCTCAACAGGCTCACCGAGCATGGGCTTGTAGGCAGCCAGGAGGCTGGGAGGGCACTGCTGTTCACGCTCAACCGAGAGCATCTGGCGGCGCCGGCTGTCGACCTTTTGGCTGGGATGAGAATCGAGCTCCTCAACCGCATCCGACAGACCATCAACACATGGGACGTGGCGCCAGTCCACGTCTCCCTATTTGGATCGATGGCGCGGGGTCAAGGCGATACGCAGAGCGATGTCGACCTGTTCGTCGTTCGACCTGGCGCGATCGACGAGGGCGACCTCCAATGGCGGGCACAACTCGACGATCTCGCTAGTCAGATCGAAAGCTGGACGGGCAATCACGCCGGAATAGTCGAGGCGGCTGAAGGGGAGCTCGTAAGACTGCGCAAGGAAGACCCGCCGATCGCCGCCGAGCTTCGCGCTGACGCGATCGTCCTGCGGGGCCCCGGCATCGGCGCCCTCCTCAGCCCAGCATGAGCCCACGTAGCTCCGAACGAACGCAGCCATGCTCCGAGGCAGATGCTCGGACTCGCCTACGTAACGCGCGCAAGTTTCTCGAGGTCGCCGAGCTCGTCGCCGACGAAGGCCCGGACATCGAATACGCCAGCCAGGCGGCTGCCCTAGCCGTCTTAGCTGGGATCGCAGCGTCGGACGCTGCCTGTTGCAAGGCGCTCGGGCGCAGGTCTCGCGGCCAGGACCATCATTCTGCGGCGGCGCTGCTGGAGCAGATCATGCCGGATGGCAAGCGTGGGTCCAACTCGCTGCGACGGCTGCTCAACCTGAAGGACGAGGCCCACTACGGGCTGTTCGACGTCGGCGGCCAGGACCTCAAGGTCGCACTGCGCCAGGCGGCGGACTTGGTCGATCTGGCGGATGAGGTCCTTCGCCGCTGACAGCGAGAAACACGCCCCACCGCCAGCCCGTCACAATGGACGCCCGATGCCCGCGTCAGACACAACCCTAAAGCTGATCGCCCCATCGGCCTCGCCCGAGGAGGCGGCGGCGATCGTGGCGGCACTGGAGCGGTTCATGCGCGCGACAGCGCCATCATCAACACCGGCCGACGCCGCCGCAGACGGATGGCACCGAGCGGCTGTTTTGGAGGGCGTGGAGCGGGAACCTGGGCAGGACACGTTCGACCCCTGGATAAATACCTAAAAGCCGCTAGGCTTTAGCACCATCTTCGTCCCCCAGGCAGGCGCCGTCTAACGCAGCCCGGACTTTTAGGCCCGGGCCCAGGAGGTTTCGCAAACATGGAGCCAGGTTCCATCTCCGCCCAACGTGGCACTCTCGAGGACCCGGAGGTCCTGCAGAACGTGCCGGGGCACGTGATCCCGATCCTGCAACGGGAGTACGACGACTTCAAGACAGAGGCGACCAAATTCCTCGCGGGCGCCACCGCGGAAGACGAGTTCATCAAGTTCCGTCTCAAGCAGGGCGTCTACGGCCAACGCCAGGCGGACGTGCAGATGATTCGCGTGAAGCTCCCGTTCGGCGGCGTCACGCCCGAGCAGATGGAGGCGTTCGCGAACGTGGTCGAGAAGTACGTGCCGCTGAACAAGGGGCACATCACCACCCGCCAGAACATCCAGATGCACCACGTGCCGCTGCTGGAAGCCGAGCAGCTGATCCGTGAGCTCGGCGAGTCCGGTCTGTCCAGCCGCGAGGGCTGCGGCAACACGATGCGCAACGTGACGGGCGACCCGTGGGCGGGCGTCGCCGCGGACGAGCTATTCGACCTGACTCCCTACGCGGGCGCGTTCGTGCGCTATTTCGTGCGCCACCCGACCACTCAGGGCATGCCGCGCAAGGTCAAGACGTCCTTCGACGGCGGTCCGCGAGACCGCGCGATCAGCGGCATTCACGACGTGGCCTTCCGCGCGCGCATCAAGGAGATCGAGGGGCGCGGCGAGGTGCGCGGGGTGCAGATGCTGGTCGGCGGCGGCACCTCGATCATGCCGCGTGTGGCGCCCGAGCTGTACGAGTTCCTGGAGCTCGACAACGGCGAATACCTTCGCGTGACCGAGGCGGTCATGCGGGTGTTCGATCGCCAGGAGTGGCTACGGGTGAACCGCGCGCGAGCGCGCATCAAGGTGTTCGTCGACAAGTTCGGCATCGACGAGCTTCGCAACCAGGTCGAGGAGGAGTTGAAGGGCGACTGGGTCGCCGAACGCGACTTCTCGATCGAGCAGCGGCTGTTTGTGGACGACGAGCGCGAGTCAGCGCCAGCGCCGGCGCAAAGCTACGGCAGCCCCAACGGCGACCTGCAGCAGTTCGAGCGCTTCCGCTCGGCCAACGTGGCCCCACAGAAGCAAGACGGCTTCGTGACGGTCGAGGTGAAGGTCACGCGCGGGGACCTCACGCCCGAGCAGTTCAGAGGCTTGGCGCAGGTGATGCGTACGTACTGCGGCGGCTACGCCCGCACGACCGTGCAGCAGAACCTGGTTCTGCGCTGGGTGCGCGAGGAGTCCGTGTACGACGTGTGGAAGTCGCTGTCGCAGCTCGACCTGGGCGACGCCGGCGTGCGCGAGGTCAGCGACGTGGTTTCGTGCCCGGGCACCGACTCGTGCAAGCTCGGGATCACAAGCTCGATGGGAGTCAACGCGGCGATTCAGGAGCGGATCGAAGCGATGGACATCGCCGACCCGCTCTCCCGCAAGATCAACATCAAGATCAGCGGCTGCCCGAACGGGTGCGGCCAGCACCATCTCGGCAGCATCGGCTTCACGGGCGCGTCGATCAAGGTCGGCGAGCACACGATCCCGGCCTACATCCCCCACGTCGGCGGGGTGTGGGAAGGCGGCGAGGTCCAGTTCGGAACGCGCCTGAAGCTGCGCCTTCCGTCCAAGCGCGTACCGGAGGCGATCGAGCGCTGGATCCGCCACTATGAGTCCAACCGCAATGACGGCGAGGAGTGGGGAACGTTCGTTCAGCGCGTCGGCACAGGTGAGCTGGAGGCTCTTGTGAAGGATCTTTCGATGCCTGTGGACTTCGGGCTGGAGACGATGAACCAGTTCATCGACTGGAATCGCAACGTTCCGTTCGAAGTCATTCGCGGCGAGGGTGAGTGCGCGGTATAGAGCAGGGTCCATGACACGTCGAGGCCAGGAAGACGAGGCCAAACACATGCAGCCAGCACAGACACACACAGACAAATCCGCATCGACGCTCGACCCGGCGCTGAGCCTGACGCACACGCTGCGCGAGGCAGCCCGTCACGGCGAGCAGGCGGTGCTGCTGTGCTCCTTCCAGAAGGAGGAGTCGGTGCTGCTAGACGAGCTGCTGCGCCTGGATCAAGGCACCGGCAACGCGGTGCGCGTGGTGACGATCGACACGGGCGTGCTGTTCGCGCAGACGCTGGCGACTTGGCGAGCGTTCGAGCAGCGCTACGGCATCGAGATCGAGGTATTCGACGCGAGCAACCCGACCAAGCCGTGGACAGGCCCCGAGCACTGCTGCTCGGTCGCCAAGGTGGCGGCGCTGGAGAGCGCACTGGAGGGGGCGCAGGGGTGGATCACGGGCATCCGCCGCGAGCAGGGCCCGACACGCGCGGACACCCAGCCGATCGAACGTGACGACAAGCGCGGCCTGTGGAAGTACAACCCGCTGGCGCACTGGACCGACAAGGACCTGTGGCGGCGCATCCACGAGCGCGACCTGCCGTACAACGAGCTGCACGACAACGGCTACGAGTCGATCGGCTGCGCCACGTGCACGCTCCCGGGCAGCGGGCGCGAGGGCCGTTGGGCAGGAACGGACAAGACGGAGTGCGGCCTGCACATCGAGGAGTCGCCGTGAGCGTCGCCACGCGCCCACAGCTGAGCCACCTGCGTGCGCTGGAGTCGGAGGCGATCCACGTGATGCGCGAGGTGGCGGCGGAATTCGAGAAACCGGTGCTGCTGTTCAGCGGCGGCAAGGACTCGATCGTGCTGCTGCGCCTGGCCGAGAAGGCATTCCGCCCGGCGCCGTTCCCGTTCCCGCTGATGCACGTGGACACGGGCCATAACTTCGGCGAGGTGATCGAGTACCGCGACCGTCGCGTGGCGGAGCTGGGCGAGCGCCTGATCGTGGCAAGCGTGCAGGAGTCGATCGACAGCGGGCGTGCGGTCGAGGAGACGGGCCCGCGTGCTTCGCGCAACAAGCTGCAAACGGTGACGCTGCTGGACGCGATCGCCGCCAACGACTTCGACGCGGCCTTCGGCGGCGCGCGTCGCGACGAGGAGCGCGCGCGGGCGAAGGAGCGTGTGTTCTCGTTCCGCGACGACTTCGGCCAGTGGGACCCGAAGAATCAGCGTCCGGAGCTGTGGAACCTGTACAACGGACGCATCCGCAAGGGCGAGCACGTGCGCGTGTTCCCGCTGTCGAACTGGACCGAGCTGGACGTGTGGGAGTACATCGACCAGGAGCAGCTGGAGGTCCCGTCGATCTACTTCGCGCACGAGCGCAAGGTGTTCTCGCGCGACGACATGCTGTACGCGTGGCATGAGGACACCGAGCTGATTGACGGCGAGGAGGTGTTCACCGAGACGGTGCGCTACCGAACGGTCGGCGACATGAGCTGTACGGGCGGCGTGCGCTCTAACGCGAGCACGCTGGAGGAAGTCGTGCTGGAGATCGCCGCCACGCGGATCACCGAGCGCGGTGAGACGCGAGCCGACGACCGCGTGTCGGAGGCCGCCATGGAGGACCGCAAGAAGGCCGGCTACTTCTAGTGCCGAGCGACCCTTTTTTGATGAGCCCCCCTGCCGGGGGGCCGGAGGGGTCGCGCGGTGAGCAGACGGGGGCGCGGCGATGACCCTCGATCTTTTGCGCTTCACGACGGCGGGCTCGGTGGACGACGGCAAGAGCACGCTGATCGGGCGGCTGCTGTACGACGCCAAGCAGGTCTTCGAGGATCAGCTGGAACACGTCGCCCAAGCCAGTGAGCGCCGTGGCGGCGAGGGCACTTTCGACCTGGCGCTGCTGACCGACGGCCTGCGCGCGGAGCGCGAGCAGGGCATCACGATCGACGTCGCCTACCGCTACTTCGCGACAGCCAAGCGCCGCTTCATCATCGCCGACTGCCCGGGGCACCGTCAGTACACGCGCAACATGGTCACGGGCGCGTCGACGGCGGACGTGGCAGTGGTGCTGATCGACGCCCGCCGCGGCGTGCTCGAGCAGTCCAAGCGCCACGCGTTCATCAGCGCGCTGCTGGGCATCCCGCAAATGGTGGTGGCGATCAACAAGATGGACCTGGTGGACTACTCGCAGGAGCGCTACCGCGAGCTGGTGGCGGAGTTCGACGGCTTCGCGGGCCGGCTGCACGGCGTGAAGCAGATCACGCACATCCCGATGTCTGCGCTCAACGGCGACAACGTGGTCGAGCGCTCGCAGCGGACGCCGTGGTACGACGGCCCGGTGCTACTGGAGCATCTGGAGCAGGTGGAGGTCGCGTACGACCACCCCGGCGAGAAGCCGGCACGCTTTCCCGTGCAGTGGGTGATCCGCCCGTCGACGGACAACGGTGCGAGCGACTACCGCGGCTACTCGGGCCAGCTCGCGAGCGGCGCGCTGCGCCTGGGCGACGAGGTGGCGGTGCTGCCGACGGGCACGCGTACACGGATCGCGGGCATCGACACGTATGACGGCGAGCTGGAGGAGGCGATGGCGCCGATGTCGCTGACGCTGCGCTTGGAGGACGAGTTGGACGTTTCGCGCGGCGAGCTGATCTGCCATCCGGACGAGGCGCCGTCGGTCGCGCGCGAGCTGCGGGCGGACCTGTGCTGGATGACCGACGAGCTGCTGCGCCCGGGCTCGCGCTACGTGCTCAAGCAGACTTCGCGCAGCGCGACCGCGGTGATCGACTCGATTGACGACCTGGTCGACGTACACACGCTGGAGCGCGTCGACCCGCCTGGCGAGCTTGGCCTGAACGACATCGGCCGCGTGCGCTTGCGCACGAGCGCGCCGATCGTGTTCGACCCTTACACCGCTAACCGTCGTACCGGCAGCTTCATCCTGATCGACCAGGACAGCAACAGTACGGTCGGCGCGGGCATGATCGTGGCCGCTTAACGTAATCTTCCCGGCCCGTGTTCGAGAAGGTCCTGGTAGCCAACCGCGGCGAGATCGCCGTCCGTATCGTGCGCGCCCTCGATGAGCTGGGCGTGGCGAGCGTGGCCGTGTACTCGGAGCTGGACCGCGACGCGCTGCACGCGAAGCGCGCGGGCGAGTCCTACAACCTCGGCGACGGACCGGCCGCTGAGAACTACCTGAGCATCGAGAAGATCCTCGACGCGGCGGCGCGCTCGGGCGCGCAGGCGATCCACCCGGGCTACGGCTTCCTCGCCGAGAACGCACCGTTTGCGCAGGCGTGCGAGGAAGCGGGCGTGGTGTTCATCGGCCCGCCGGCGAGCGCGATCGAGGCGATGGGATCGAAGACGCGCGCACGCGAGCTGATGCAGGCGGCGGGCGTGCCGATCGTGCCGGGCACGACAGAGCCGGTGGCCACGGTCGCGGATGCGCTGAAGATCGCAAACGATGAGATCGGCTTTCCGGTGGCTGTGAAGGCAGCGGGCGGCGGCGGCGGCAAGGGCTTTCGCGTGGCGCTGAGCGCGGATGAGCTGGAGGGGGCATTCGAGGGCTCAAGCCGCGAAGGCGAGAAGTTCTTCTCTGACGCGACCGTGTACCTGGAGCGCTACCTGCATGACCCGCGCCACGTGGAGGTGCAGGTGCTGGCCGACCGCCATGGCAACGTGATCCACCTGGGCGAGCGCGACTGCTCGATCCAGCGCCGCCACCAGAAGGTGATCGAGGAGTCCCCGGCGCCGGCGTGGGTGGTGGACGAGGACATGCGTGAGCGCATCGGCAAGATCGGCGTGGATGCCGCCAAGGCGGTCGACTACGTCGGCGCGGGCACGATCGAGGGCTTGTTCTCGGCGGCCGAAGGCAAGGAGCCGGAGTACTTCTTCTTGGAGATGAACACGCGCGTGCAGGTCGAGCACTGCGTGACCGAGATGACGACGGGGATCGACATCGTCAAGGAGGGCATCAAAGCGGCAGCCGGCGAGCAGCTGTCCTACAAGCAGGAGGACGTGCAGCTGCGCGGCCACGCGATCGAGTGCCGCATCAACGCCGAGGACGCCTCCAAGAACTTCGCCCCAGCGCCGGGCAAGATCGGCGCCTACCTTGAGCCGACCGGCCCGGGCGTGCGCGTGGACTCGGGCGTGGGAGCCGGCGGGGAAGTCTCGCCTATGTACGACCCGATGGTGGCCAAGCTGATCGTGTGGGACGCCGACCGCGAGCAGGCCACACAACGAATGCTGCGCGCGCTGGGCGAATACGAGATCGAGGGCCTGAAGACGCTGATTCCGTTTCACCAGGCGCTGCTGGCGACCGAGCAGTGGGCCAAAGGCGAGACGTGCAAGGACCTGCTGGAGGACAAGGCGTGGCTGAAGACGCTTGCCTTCCCGGCGCCTACCCCACCGGTGGACGCGCAGGAGGACGAGCAGGAGAAGGTCGAGCAGACCTACGCGGTCGAGGTGTCGGGCAGGCGCTTTGACGTGCGCGTGGTCGGCCCGGCATTCGCGGGCGCCGGCGCGGCGGCGAACAACGGCAGCGGCGCGGGGGCAGCGCGCAAGGCGCCCAAGCGCGGCGAGCGCAAGTCAGGTGCTGGCGGCGGTGGGGCAGGCGGGCAGGATGTCCTTCCTTCCCCACTTCAGGGAAACATGTGGAAGGTGCTGGTCAAGCAGGGCGACACGGTCACCGAGGGCCAGCTGCTGTGCATCATCGAGGCGATGAAGATGGAGAACGAGATCACCGCCCACAAGGCGGGCACGATCGTCGAGCTGCCGATCTCCGAGGGCGCGCCGATCCAGGCGGGCGCGCCGATCGCGACGATCAAGAGCGCAGACGGCGAGGGCTAGATGGCAGTCGACTACGAGGCGGTGGCCGCCGGGCTGAGCCAGGCGATTCCGTTCAATGTGCACCTCGGGCTGCAGACGGTGACCGTCGCGCCCGACCACGGTGTGGTCACGCTGCCTGACGCCGCCAACCTGCACAACCACGTCGGCTCCCAGCACGCGGGCGCGCTGTTCTCGGCTGGCGAGGCCGCCTCGGGCGCGGCGTTCGTGGGAGCTTTCGTTGAGCTGATCGGCGAGATCACCCCGCTGGCCGAGTCCGCCGAGATCGCCTACCGGCGCATCGCGCGCGGCCCGATCACCGCCACCGCCCGCCTCACGGCGAGCAGGGACGACCTGATCGCCAACTGAACGACGAGGGACGCATCCGCTTCCCGATCACGGTCGAGCTGACCGACGCCGACGGAACGCTCGTCGCCGAGATGACCGTCAGCTGGTACGTGCGCCGCAACGACGCCGCGTAGACCAGCGCGCATTCGAGTGGGGGGCGAGGGCGACTGCACGCCGTCGCATACGCGTAGGCGGCGGACTACCGCAAGCCAGCGGCGTTGGCAGCGTGCATACGCCGCATAGCGGCGCTGTTTCGTCCACGCGGAAGCTCGGCCTGATCGCCGCGCTCTGCCAGCGCGCGCAGGTAGTCGACGTCCTGCGCGAGCACCTCGCGGGCACGGTCCACGCCCATGACAGGTCCGTGACCGGGGACGACGTGCTCGACTTGTGCGAGCAGAGCACCCAGTCGCTCCAGGGTCGCGAGATACGCGTCGAGGCTGGCGCCTTGGTTGAGTGCCGGTAGCTCGATCGGCGACAGATAGTCGCCCGCGACCAGCACGCCCGCCCATGGGATCGCGATCGCCATCCCGTCAGGCGTGTGCCCAGTCGTCGCATGCAGCTCGAGCTCGCGCGCGCCCACCTCGCAGCGTCCGGGGACGGGCAGCGCCTGGACAGAGCCGAGCGCGAGCGGGCGAGCGCGCTCGATGGACAGTTGTTCGTCGAACTCGCGCAGCTCCCGCTGGGCCGCACCGGGCGAGGAGCGCATCCGCTCAGCGGTGCTCTCGGCGCAGCCAAGCGCGGCCTCCGGGAACGCAAGACGCCCGAGCATGTGATCCCAATCGCCGTGCGTGACCAGCAGTCCGCTTGGCGGGGGATAGCCGGCCTGCTCCAGCAGCGCGGGCAGCGCGTCCAGCTCGTCGGGCAGCACTGGCGAGTCAATCACGAACGTCTCCGCGGCTGTGTCCGCGTCACCGCGCACGATCACGCAGTTGACCTGCAGCAGGGCGCTCGTCACAAGCAGGACGTCTGGGTGCAGGGCGAGCGCCCGCACGGCAACTCAGGTGACGCCGAGAAGTTTGGCGGCCTCTTTAAGGCTGTGCACCTCGGCCGTCGGCTTCTTCTGCGAGGAGTCGAGCGTCTCCTTGCTGCGGTTCACCCAGATCACTGGAACCCGCGCTTTCATGCACGGGACGACGTCGTGGTAGTGGCTGGCGGCCACGTGCACCCAGCCGCGCTTGCCGCCCATGCGCCTGGCGCACTCGGTGAAGTGGGGTGGTTCGGGCTTGTAGGAGCGCACCTGCTGGGCGGTCACGACGAGGTCAAAGTCGGTTGGGATGTGCCTGCGGGTCTGCCCGAGCAGCTTGTCGTCTACGTTCGACAGCAGACCCAGCTTGTATTTCTTGGCCAGCTTGACCAGCTGCGTGTTGGTCTCCTTGAACGGCTTCCAGCGCTGGACGGAGTCGGGCAGGAAGCCCGAACGCGAGGGCTCGAGCTTCCATTCCAGCCGGCTGGCGATCTCGATCGCCGTACGGCGCAGCACCTCTGCGTAGAGCTCGTAGGAGCCGCCCTCGATTTCGCGGGAGATCTCGTGGAACATCGGGATCAGCACGGCGCGATCGATCTCCACGTCGTCGCGCGCGGCCTCCGCGGCGAACGCTTCGTAGATGCCGGACTCCCAATCGATCAGCGTTCCATACACATCGAATGTGACGAATGCGATGTTCTTGGGGACGGGCACGGGCGGCATTATGCCGTGCCGGGCCGGTCCCGCGCGGTCTGCTGGCCATTTCGGCACCTGCATGCACGAGAAGTCCCATCTTGCGTTAGAGTCCCGCGCCGCAATGGACCTGCTCGAGTACCAGGGCAAGCAGCTGTTCGCCCGTCACGGACTGAGGGTGTCATCCGGCAAGCCAGTCACGACCGTCGATGAGGCCGTAGCCGCGGCCAACGAGATCGGCTACCCAGTGGTCGTCAAGGCGCAGGTTCTGATCGGCGGGCGCGGCAAGGCCGGCGGCGTGAAGCTGGCCGCAGACGAGGCGCAGGCGCGCGAGCACGCGGGCAACATCCTCGGCCTGGACATCAAGGGCCACGTCGTGCAGGACGCTGTGGATCGAGCACGCCTCCGACATCGCCTCCGAGTACTACGCGTCGGTGCTGCTCGACCGCTCGGCCAAGCAGCCGCTGGTGATGTTCAGCGTCGAGGGCGGCGTCGACATCGAAGAGGTCGCCGAGCAGACGCCTGAGAAGCTGATCCGCTATCACGTCGACCCGCTCGTCGGCCTCTCCCGCGAGCAGGCCGTGCAGATCGCCCGCGACGGCAAGGCCGACGACGACGTGATCGACGGCGTCGCGGACGCGCTGATCGCCCTTTACGAGGTGTGGCTGGACGAGGATGCCACGCTGGCGGAGATCAACCCGCTGATCGTCACGCCCGAGCGCGAGGTCAAGGCGCTGGACTCGAAGGTGTCACTGGACGGCAACGCGCTTTATCGCCATCCCGAGAACCAAGAGCTGTCTGACAGCGAGAACGAAGACCCGATCGAGCGTCGCGCCAAGGAAGAGGGCGTCCAGTACGTCAAGCTCGACGGCGACATCGGCATCCTCGGCAACGGCGCCGGCCTGGTCATGTCAACGCTCGACGTCGTCGCACAGGCAGGCGGCTCGCCCGCCAACTTCCTCGACGCGGGCGGCGGCTCGGACGCGGAGAAGATCAAGCAGGCGGTCGAGCTGCTGCTCGCCAACGACGCGGTCAAAGCAGTGCTGTTCAACATCTTCGGCGGGATCACACGCTGCGACGAGGTCGCCAACGGCCTGATCGCCGCCTTCGCCGACATCAAACCGTCGGTTCCGTTCGTCGTGCGCTTGGACGGCACCAACGACGTCGAGGGACGTCGCCTGCTGCAGGAGGCGGCCCTGCCGAACGTGCACGCGGCCAAGACGATGAACGAGGCCGCCGAGAAGGTCGTCGCGCTGGCGGCCGGCAAGAGCGTCGGAGCGCCCGCCTGATGTCCGTTCTGATCGACGAGAACACGCGCCTGTGCGTGGCCGGCATCACCGGACGCGAGGGCTCCTTCCACACGCTCAACAATCGCCGCTACGGCACTAACGTCGTCGGCGGCGTCACGCCCGGCAAGGGCGGCCAGGACGTCGAGGGCATACCCGTGTTCGACAGCTGGGAGCAGGCCGCCGCAGAGGCCCAACCGAACACCGCGATGATCTTCGTGCCGCCGCGCTTCGCGGCCGACGCGATCCTGGAAGCGGCTGGCGCCGGCGTGGCGCTGGTGATTGCGATCACCGAGGGCATCCCCGCGCACGACGAGCTGCGCGTGTACAACACGCTCAAGCGCGACCATCCGGGCACGCGCCTGGTGGGCCCCAACTGCCCAGGCATCCTCTCCCCGGGCAAGGCCAACGTAGGGATCATCCCCGCCTCGTTCTTCGAGGCCGGCAACGTCGGCGTGGTGTCGCGCTCGGGCACGCTCACCTACCAGATCGGCAACGAGATCGCCCAGGCCGGCTTCGGCTGCAGCTCGATCGTGGGTATCGGCGGGGACCCCGTCCCTGGCTCGTCGTTCGTGGATGTGCTGGAGCTGTTCGAGGCCGACGGCGATACCGAGCTGGTGGTTCTCTCCGGAGAGATCGGCGGCTCGGCCGAGGAGGAGGCCGCCGAGTACATCGCCGAGCACATGAGCAAGCCCGTGGTCGCGTACATCGCCGGGTTCACCGCCCCCGCGGGCAAGCAGATGGGTCACGCGGGTGCGATCGTGTCCGGCAGCGCCGGCACCGCCGCGGCCAAGGCGCAAGCCCTGGAAGCAAAGGGCGTACGCGTCGGTCGCACGCCCACCGAAACCGCGCAGATCGCGGTCGAGGTTCTGGGCGGCGCATCGCTCGCCGCCTCCTGATCGCCGCCTGGGCGGCGGCGATACGCTAGCCGTATGGACCGGGACGTGGCCAGCGCACTGGGCGAGCTGGAGCAGAAGCTGCTCGAGCTGGAGCGCACACTGCACACGCTGGGCCAGGGCGAGGGACCACACACGGCGGGGCTCCCGTCCCCGCCGTCTGCCCCAGAGCCCCAACACGGTCCGGGATCGAGCCGGATCGTCGATGAGACGGTCGAGCCCGTGACCGCGGAGCCCTCGCATACTCCAGCGCAGCCGGGACCAACGCAGCGGCCGGAACCCTCGCCGCCGCGACCGCCCCTGCCACCGCGCGCACCGCTGCCGCCACTGGCGCCGCGACCGCCGCACGCCCCGGCCCCGCCGAGCGCAGCCGAGCTGTTGCGCTTTCGCGACCGCCTGGAGCGCACGGCCCGCGATCTGACCGACGACTACGACCAACTGCTCGGACGCCTAAGCTACGCCGCTGTGGCAACGACCAGCGGACCGACCATCTCCTTCGCGCGCGGCGCGCCGTCGCTGGACATAGTCGACGTCGACGGACTGCGCGACGCGGCCGTGCGCGCGTTCGACAGCGACCCGGCCGGCACGACCGCGTACGGCACATCGGTCGGCTACCCGCGCCTGCGCAGCTGGATCGCCGATCGTCACGGCGTCGAACCCGAGCGTGTGCTTGTTACCAACGGGTCGATGCAGGCGGACGCGTTCCTGTTCGAGCAGCTGGTTCGCGCGGGCGACGACGTGATCGTCGAGGCGCCCACATACGACCGGACGCTGCTGTCGCTGCGCGAGCGCGGCGCGCAGATACATGCCGTGCCGTTGCACTCGGACGGCATCGACACGGGCGCGCTGCAGCGGCTGCTCGGCGGCGGCTACGCACAGCCGACGCTCGCGCACATCATCCCCAACTTCCAGAACCCGGCGGGCTACACGCTGTCGGCCGAGAAGCGTCGCGCGCTGTTGGACTTGGCCGCCGAGCACGGCTTCGTCGTGTTCGAGGACGACCCGTACGTGGAGTTGCGCTTCAGCGGCGAGAGCCTGCCGACGATGCTCTCGATGGCACCCGAGCACGTCGTGTACGCCTCGTCCTTCTCCAAGACCGTCTGCCCAGGCATCCGCGTCGGCTACCTGGTCGGGCCGGCGGACCTGATCGCGGCGGTCGCCAAGCTGGCGACCAACACGTACATCTCCCCCAACATGGTCGCGCAGTCGCTCGTGTATGAGTTCTGCGCGTCCGGGGCGATCGAGCGCTCGATCGAGACCGTGCGGGTGGCGCTGGACGAGCGTGCGAACACGTTGGCGAGCGCGCTCAGCCGCGAGCTCCCGGACGCCGTGTTCGAGGTGCCCCAGGGCGGCTACTTCATGTGGGTGACGCTCCCCGACGGCACCGACGTGGCCGCCCTGTTCGACGCGGCTGCCGAGCGCGGCGTGTCGTTCGTCAAGGGCACCGACTTCCTGCTCGAGGGCGGCGAGAACACGCTGCGCCTGGCCTACTCCGGCGTCACGCCTGAGCAGATCGACACCGGCATCGCCCGCCTCGCTGAGGCCTACCGCTCGCTCTAGAGCAAGGAGGCAGTACCGGCCCTCGGACGTCAGCGCCCGTAGCGCTGGCCGAGCACGAGCTGCTCTGGAAGGGCCGTGCGCTCGGGCGGCGAGGGGTCGGCAATCACCGACACGGTCTCGGCGACGCTCGGTGTGAGCGTCATCTGCTCGCCGCCGGAGGCTTCGACAACGACGTGCTCCTCGTCGCGCTGAACGAGCGTTCCCTGCAGACCGGGCTCCAAGCCCGAGGCCTTCAGGTAGCGCAGCAGGTCCTCGGCCTCGTTCTCGAAGCGCAGGATCTTGACGCTGGCGCCGATCTCCACGTCGGCCAGCGGTACGCCGGCCAGGCGCGCACCGGCGACGATCGGGTGCCCGTGCGGGCAGGTCTTGGCGTCGCCGATCGCGGCCAGCATGCGCTCCTCCAGCACCGGCGACATCGCGTGCTCGAGGCGCTCGGCCTCCTCGTGGACCTCGTCCCAGGGAACGCCGAGCACGTCGGTGAGGAACCGCTCGATCAAGCGGTGGCGACGCACGATCTCTTCAGCATGCACGGCGCCGTCGTCGGTGAACGCGATCGCGCGGTTGGAAGCGCGCGTGATGTAGCCGTCGCGCTCGAGGCGGCCGAGCATCTCGTGCACGGTTGGCGCCGACAGCTGCATCGCGCGTGCGACGTTGGCGCCGGTCATCGGCAGCCCAGCCTCCTGCAGCCAGAACAGGATCTGCAGGTACTCCTCCTCGGCGACGGTCGCCGTGTTCTCGTGCTCGCCGCTCATGTCGATGATGCTAGACGACGCTCACTTGTAGAGCTGGTCGTAGGTGCACTGCGCCGCGGGCTTGTCCTCGCGCCAGCGACGCAGCTTGGAGCCGTGGCGGATGCGCCCCGCGGAGACGTGGTCGAAGTCGATCTCGACGACCAGCTCCGGGCGCAGCGCCACCCACTCCAGCTCCTTGCCCGAGCTCCAGCGGCTGGGGTCGGCCGATCCGCGCTCACCGGACTCATACGCCGCAAAGAATTCCACCAGCTGGCGCTTCTCGGTCGCCTTCAGGCCGGAGCAGTGCCCGACGACGCGCAGCTCGGAGCCGTCGTACAGGCCGAGGATCAGCGCGCCAACGGTGTCGGGCTCCTTCCCCGGACGCCAGCCCATCACGACGGCGTCGATCGTGCGCACCCGCTTGACCTTTGCCATCCCCTTGCGCTCGCCCGGCCGGTAAGGCGCCGAGCGCTCCTTGGCGATCGCGCCCTCCGCACCCGCCAGCCAGCGCTGCGCCTCCTGCGCGCTGGCGACGGTGGGCATCAGCTCCACCGGCGCGGCCGCGAACCGCTCGTCGGCCAGCAGTTGCTCGAGCGCCTGCCGGCGTTGCTCGAACGGACGCTCCAGCAGCAGCTCGTCGTCGATCGCGAGCACATCGAATGCCACGTACACCGCCGGGGTCTCCACCGACAGGAGCTCAATTCGCGACGCCGCCGGGTGGATGCGCTGACCGAGCGCGTCGAAGTCCTCGCGCCCGTCGCCGTCGCGCACGACGATCTCGCCGTCGAGCACGTAGCGGCCCGGCGGGAACGTCAGCTCGGGGAAGTATCGACCGAGCGGCTTGCCGTTGCGCGACTGCAGGTACGCCTCCCCTCCGTCGACGAACGTCAGGCAGCGGAAGCCATCGAGCTTGACCTCGTAGCAGTACTCCTCACCGGTGGGCAGCTCCTTGCGCGACAGCGCCAGCTGCGGCTTGATCGGTGGCTCCAGCACATTGGTCACGAGCGCTTGGCCTTGGCGGCTTTCGCGCGGCTGGGCTGTACGCGCGGCGGCTCGCCTTTCTGCTTGCGAAAGTGCGGCGGCCACGGCGCGTCGCCGAGACCGTCGCGCTCGTCGCGCGCGGCCAACTCGAGCAGCGAATCCAGCCGACCGGGGTGCTCGTCGATCTCCGCGGCCGGATCACCGCGCTGACGCAGGCGCGCGGGCACCGTCTCCAGTGTCAGCTCGCCCGGCTCGACGTCCGCGACCTCCTCCCACTCCAGCGGACAGGACACGCGCGCGTCGGGCACCGCGCGCACGGAGTAGGCGGAGGCGACCGTGCGGTCGCGTGCGTTCTGGTTGTAGTCGATAAACACACCCTCTCGTTCCTCCTTCCACCAGCGGCTGGTGGCCCGACCGGGCATCCGCCGCTCGACCTCGCGCGCGAGCGCGAGCGCCGCGGTGCGAACGTCGAGGAAGTCGTGGTCGGGGTGCAGGCGCACGTACACGTGGATGCCGCGCGAGCCGGAGGTCTTGGGGAAACCGCGCAACCCGTGCTCGTCGAGCACCTCGCGCACGCCCAATGCGACCTCGCGCACCTCCGAGAACGGCACGTCCGGGCACGGGTCCAGGTCGACCCGTAGCTCGTCCGGATGGTCGAGGTCGACGCGGCGCACGGGCCATGGATTCCAGTCGATCACGCCGAGGTTCACGCCCCACACGAGGTGCGCCGCGTCGTTGGGCACCAGCTCGCGCGCGTGGCGTCCGCTGGGGAACGTGACGGTCGCCGTCTGCAGCCACTCGGGCGCGCTGTCGGGCACGCGCTTCTGGAAGAACGGCTCGCCATCGACCCCGTCGACCCAACGCTTCATCACCGTGGGACGGTCGCGCAGGTGACGCACGACGGCCTGCTCGCACTCGATGTAGTAGTTGACAAGGTCCAGCTTGGTCAACCCCCGCTCGGGGAAGAACGGCTTGGTGGGGTTGCTCACCCGCAGCTCGTGGCCGCACAGCTCGAGGATCGCCGGCTCGGCTTTCTTGGAGGCCATGCTGGAAGGATGCCCGATCATGATCCCGCAAACCCTGCTGGTGATGACCAGGGCGTTCGACACCCGGCTAAGCGCGCCGCGTGTGGCCGCCGCGATCGCGCGCGGACTGAGCGCCGGTGGTCGTGCGTCTGATCTCTGCCCGATCAAGACCGACGAGGCCGATCCGGGCGACGCGCGCGCGCTGCTGGACGCGCTCGATTTCGACGCGCGCATGCGCGCGTCGCGTGCGGTCGTCCTGGGCGAGCCGCGCCTGGCGCAGGACATGCTGGCCGGCAGCGTCGCGTTCGAGATCGCCACGCGGGCGAGGCAGGCGGGGGTGCCAGCGTACGCGGTGACCGCCGAGAACCTGCTGAACGCGTTCGACGCGCGCATGCTCGACCTCCAGGTGATCGTGAAGGCGCGCGACTCCCGCGCGTTGCGCGCGGCCGGGCTAAAGCTGGCCGGGGCCGTGTGAACAGGACAGCCCGCCCACCGCGCGCGCCACGCTGGTGGGGATCGCTAGGCTCGCGCGTCAGATGACCGAGCCCGAGTCAACCGCGAGCCCCGCCGCTCGGGCGCCTCGCGTGCGCTCGCTGCCCTCGCCTGGCGCCCGCCGCGCGACGGTGATCGGCGCCGGCTCGTTCGGGACCGCACTGGCCGTGCTGCTCGCGCGCGGCGGGATGCGCGCGACGCTCCAGACCCGCACCGAGGAGCAGGCCGAGACGATCGAGCGCGACCGTGAGAACGCCCGCTATCTGCCAGGCGTGGAGCTGCCCTCGCAACTGCGCGTCGAGGCAGCTTCGGCGGGCGTCGCGCGCGCGGACTACGTGTTCCTGGCGGTTCCGTCGTCTGGACTCGGCGAGGTGGTCGAGCGGCTGAGCCGATCGGAGCTGGGAAAGCGCACGGCGGTGGTGTCGGTCGCAAAGGGCCTGGTACCGCCGCACGGCACGCCGCCTACGAGCGTGCTCAGCGCGACGTTCGGGCCCGAGCGCGTGGCCTGCCTAGGCGGGCCAGCGCACGCGCGCGAGATGGTGCATGCCGGCGCCGCGCTCGTGGCCGCCTCCGCCGACGAGGACCTCGCGCGCGCGCTCGCGCACGTGTTCACTCGCGCGGGCGTCGTCTGCGAGCTGTCCAACGATCCGCTCGGTGTGGAGCTGGCAGGCGCCGCCAAGAACGCCGCCGCACTGGCGGCGGGAGCAACCGAGGCGCAGGGTCTGAACGCCGCCGGCGCCGCGGCCGGTCACATCTTCGCCGAGGTGTGGCGCTACGCCGAGGGACTCGGCGCGCGCCCCGAGTCGATGATCGGGCTGGCCGGTGCGGGCGACCTGGTGGCCACTGCGCTGGCGCGCGAGAGCCGCAACCGCCGCGCCGGCGAGCTACTGGCCGAGGGCGTGCCGGCGGCTGAGATCCCCGCGCGAGTGGGCCAGGCGGTCGAGGCGCTGGAGTCGGTGCCGCTGCTCGCGCGCGCGCTCGAGCGGGCGGGGATCGGGGCGCCCGTCACCACCGCGCTCGGACGCCTGATCTCCGGCGAGCTGCCGCTGGAGGACTGGGTTGCGCTCGTGCGCGCGACCGTGCCTCCCGCGGCGCTGTGGCGCAGGCGTCCTAAGCCTGGGTTCTGGCGGCGGGTATGGCGGGCTATGTTTGGCAACGTGCTTCCCGGCTAGGATCACGCTGGGTCGCTCGCCATATTCCTAACCCGCGGACCTGAGACCGATCAGCGAGCCGTTAATGCTGACACCGCGCACACAGCGCTCCCCACGTTCGACGAGAAAATGCAGAGAGACAGAAGCACCCGATGAGCGCAGCGCCCTGAAACCAGCGCCCGGAGCACATCACCCCCTCCTCTCGCTACCGGGCGATCGCCGCAAATCCGTGTGCAGAGGACAGGGTTCCTTGGCATTCCGGCCACCTTGTTTCTGTCGCGGGTCGCATAGTTCCAGATTCGGTCTTTTGCGAATTGCGGGGATTCCCGATGTGGGCGCCGGGTCTGCATCTCTGTGATGCTTAAGGCAGCTTGACGGCAAGTGCGAGTGTCTGCAGTGTGTCTTGCGCTCCGCCTCGTGCCTTAGAGGCAGGGTTGCTAGCCCAGCGGCGAAACTCCTTTGGTGGAGGTGTCGCGGCCGGGTCCTTTCGATAAAGTTCTGCCCTTTAGTGGGACTTGCATGGAGGTCGTGTTTTCTATGTCTAAGTTTAGATCGTTGTTGAGTGTCGGATTGGTGAGCTTGTTTGCCGTTGTCGGTAGTGGAGCGGCGGCTGGTTCGGCTTCGGCCGTGCCGGTGTATTCGTTTTGTCACAAAGTCCCGGTAAATACGGGGACGTTTGAAGATGCGGCGTGTGCCAAAATGGGCGGCTCGAAGGAATGGGTGTTAACCTTCGCTGATACCGCGGAAACGTTATTAGTGTGCGAAGAACAGGCCGGTGGTAAGTATCAGACGGCGTTATGCAATTCGACCGGGCTGACAAAAGCGTTTGCCAAGGTGTTAACGACTAAACTCGGTGGGACTCCGTTGTTGACGGGTAAAGGCTCGGGGAATCAGATCCTGAGAGGGACACTTGCCGGTGCGTCGTCGGAATTGATTTGCGCCACCCTGTCGTTCTCGACGCAGCCGGAAGAGTCAGGCAAATCGAAAGTTGGTGTCCTGAATTACACGAACTGCTCGGTGATCAAGCCGGCCAAATGCAGCGTGAAAGAAGTAGAAGCTAAATTCAACGATCAGCTGGAAGTCGAAGGTGGCGCGTATGTCGACAAGTTCACCGGCTCCGGTACAAGCGAAAAATTTGCCGAAATCAAATTCGACAAAGCGGGAGGAATAACCGCCAAATGTGCACTGGAAGGTCCTCTGGTTCCGGTAAAAGGTTCGCAAACGTGCGCGGGTGAGACGTTAGCGCAATCCGAAGTGGTGACATTGAAACACACGGTAGAATGCAAGACAAACAAAAGCAATTTGACGCTAGGTGGTAACCCGGCGTCGTATGAAGGGAAATCGATCGTCGAACCCGAAAATCATGACGCATGGGCGATCTTATTAGAAGTGTAGGTCTGGTGTTCGTCGTGTAGTTAGCGGCGGTAGGTTAAGAGGCCTCTCGTCCTGTAGCTCCAGGGCGAGGGGCCTCCGTGTTGGGTGTCGTTTTGCGGCGGTCGGGTGGTGTTGAGCCAGTCGGAGACTCGCCTGGCTGTGGTGGCATGGCGGTGGGATCCTGTTGTGGCGGTCTGCGGTGATTGTGCCCACGGATGGGAGTGTTGTTTCCGGCGGCTGGTTCATTTGCTTGGTGTGTGATGGAGAGGATGGTTTGGATGCGGGGTTTTAGGGTTTGGGGTGTTGGCGTACGGCTGGTAATGGGTGTCAGTGTGGTGAGTTTGTTGGTGGGCTGGGTGTGTGGTGGGGCTGTGTGGGCTACGGTGGGGTGTGGGAATGAAGGGGTGCGTGAACTGCAGCCGCACGGGTTGGCACTGCCTGACTGCCGTGCGTACGAGCAGGTCTCTCCGGCTGATAAAGGTGGCGTGGACGCAAAGGGGTTCCCGGGGCAGGTGCAGGCTTCTCCGGATGGTGGGTTGGCGCGCTTCTACTCGATTTTGCCGTTCCCGGGGACCCCAAGCAGCAAGGTTGGCCTGCCGACGTATGTTTCCTCGAGGATTGAGGGTGAGGTGTGGTCGACCGCGAGCGTGATGCCCGCGAGCCCGACAGCCGCGGTGGCCGGGTTCCTCACCGAAGATCTGTCGGAGGGAGTGATTTGGGCAGACGAAACCGGCCCAGGCGGTGAACCCCTTGCCAATCGCACGTATTTCTTGCACAATGTTGCTTCGGGGACGTTCAGTAGGCTGTTTTCTATCAATAGCGGGGCGGAAGCACAATCGTTGTTTGCGATGGGGGGGTTTTCGGGGAATGGTTCGCGGTTGGTGTTTGAATCTGGGCTTGATTTGCTGCCGGGGGAATCCCGCGGAGGCCATCTGAATGCGTATGAATGGGATTCCAGCGCGCCGATGGGGCATCAGCTGAGTCTGGTGGGGGTGCTACCGGCTGGTGAAGGTGGCGGGGCGCCTGCTGAAGGTTCCGTTATCGGTGCAAGCGCGGGAGCGAACCTCGAATCGTTCGTCCGCAAGCCGGGCTATAACCCGGGTGTGATCTCACAGGATGGTTCGCGGGTGTTCTTTACGGCGTTTCCTTCGGGCCGGGTGTATGCCCGGCTCGAAGGAAAGACGTCGATCGTGATCTCGCCCGGTCCCGCGAAATTCCTGGGTGCAACCCCGGATGGGCGCTACGCATTCTATATCGAAGGAGAAGACCTGTACCGGTATGATCTTGGCAGTAGCGAACCAGCGCTCGGAGGCCCCGCGGTCGCATTGACTTCCACGTCTGGGGTACTGGGGACGCTCGGGTTCTCCCAGGACGGCTCACGTGTGTATTTCGCTGCGAAGGGGATACTAGCCAGCAACTCGAACCCTGAAGGCGAAAAAGCTAGAACTGGCTCAGTCGTCGCGAACATGTACGAGTGGCACCAGCAAGGCCAAGAACCTCCAACGATCACATTTATCGCGACGCTTTCAAACCTTTTTGAAGAATTCGGGGATGAAGGTGACTGGCGCAGCACCCTCGGCTCCGTATTCCCGATGTTGCAGCACAGCGCGCGGGTAACCCCAGACGGCACAACCGTGCTGTTCACCTCCCGCCACTCGCTCACCGGCTACAACAACGGCGGAAACTGCCAGAACCACACCAATGCCTGCCAAGAGGTGTTCCGCTACCAGGAACCCCACGGAGCCAGTCCTGCGTCGCTGATCTGCGCCTCATGCAACCCATCAGGCGCCGAAGCAGTCTCCGAGGCCCTGCTCGCCGGCGCCAGCGACGGCCTAGTCCCGGAACATCAACGATACTTGACGCGGAACCTCACTGCGAGTGGCACGCGTGTGTTTTTCCAGACTGATGATCCATTGCTGCCTGCTGATAGCAATCATACGACCGATGTTTATGAGTGGGAGGCCCAGGGCGAAGGCTCTTGCACGACCCACGCCCTAGACGACGGCTGCCTGTACCTAATCTCAAGCGGCACGGACAGCGAACAGTCCTACCTCGGGGACGTCTCAGCCAACGGCAGCGACGTGTTCTTCTTCACTCGCCAAGCACTAGCAGCAAGCGACACCGATAGCAGCGTCGACCTATACGACGCGCGTATCAACGGCGGACCACCACCCGGCCAAGGCACAAAACCACCCGCCCAATGCGCCAGCAGCCAGGAATGCCACCCACCCACAACACCACCCCCACCCACCAATACACCACCAAGCACAAACCTCTATGGCAACGGCAACCTCCTCCAAGAACCAACACCCTCACCACCCAAGCTCACAAACGCACAGCGCCTAGCCAAAGCACTCAGAGC
Organism: uncultured Solirubrobacteraceae bacterium; assembly: GCA_963705235.1. Classification (GTDB taxonomy): domain Bacteria; phylum Actinomycetota; class Thermoleophilia; order Solirubrobacterales; family Solirubrobacteraceae; genus Palsa-744. The sequence continues at coordinate 712,212 of OY970059.1, forward strand.
ATGCCGCACCAGACACAACAAACACAAGCGTGCTACGTGCGAACAACAAGCCCATAAACACTACCCGACCAACCCCAAACCCAAGCACACCACCAAAGCACACCATTAACATCAACAAGCAAGACAATAGTCGCGATGCAACAGAAGAGAGGGGCCCTACACCAGGTCTCCTCTCAAACAAGGGATTATCCGCTACCACTCGTTAGATCACACTTCTAATAAAATCGCCCGCGTATCACCATTCGCCGCTTCGAGAATAGTCTTACCTTCGTAAGAAACGGGATTGCCGCCTAATGTAAGACTGCTTTTATTTGTCTTACATTCCAGCACATGCTTCAACGTCACCCCTTCAGACTGCGCTAACGTCTCGCCTGCACACTTATACGACCCTTTTAGCGGAATCGGCGTATTTTCCAGTGCACATTTGGCGCTTATCCCTCCCGCTTTTTGGTAGGAGATTTCCGTGAATTTTTCGCTCGTGCCGGACCCGGTGAAGTTGTCGACATGCGCGCCACCTTCGACTTCCAGCTGATCGTTGAATTTAGCTTCGACTTCTTTTACACTGCATTTAGCGGGTTTGTTCACCGTACAGTTCGCGTACCTCAGGAGGCCGGCCCTGGATTTGCCGAACTCTTCCGGCTGCGTCGACAACACTTGGTTCGCACAAATCAGTTCCGACACCGCGCCCGCGAGCATCCCCCTCAGGACCTGACCTCCCGAGCCTTTACCCGTCAACAACGGAGTCCCACCGAATTTAGTGGTTAACATCTTTTCGAAGATTTTGTTTTCGAGGACCTTTGAACTACATAACGCCGTGTCATACTTACCAAGCGGGAACGGCACTTTTTCGCACACTAATAATGCTTCTGGGGTATCAGCAAATGTTAATACATAGTTGAACGGACTTCCTTCTTTCGAGCATGCTGGATCATTAAACGTACCTTTGCCCGTACCCACCAGCTTACAAAACGAATACACCGGCACAGCCGAAGCCGAAGCAGTCAACGCACCACTACACACAACAGCAAACGACCCCACCAACCCAATACCCAACAAAAACGACCTGAACCTCAACATAATATACCCCCATCCAAAGCCCCATCCTAGGGCAGAGCTGTCCACAGGCAACTAATATACGGGGCTCATATACCTACGTAAGACCTCAAACGAGACACCTCCTCAAGAACCCGACCAGAACTCAGCGACAGCTGCCTTCAGCATGAACGCGACGGCCTGGCCTTTCAATATCCAGCGGTCGCCTGCGTCAACGACACCACACCAACCGATCTCGAAAGACGCCGCCAGGCGAAGTAATCCACGTTGTTCCATTCGCGGAGGCCGCAACGCCAGTCAGAGACAACTCCTTCATAAAGGCAGCAGCATCCGTCCCACGCTTTCGACAACGGCTGCCTTTTATCTGATGCGGCACGAACTCCGAACCTACCGTGGAGGCGTATAGGCTGAAGGCGACAGCGTCTATTTTTTCACCTGACGATACTTACCAGTATTGATATCGATAGCAGCGTCGACTCCTACGACGCACGTGAAGGCGGCGGGCTCACAACCTCACGGAAGTCGCCGCCACCAATCGCGTGTGCCAGCAACGAACAATGCCACCCACCAACATGCCGCCGCAGCCCGACACCCCGTCCAGTATCAACCTCGTGGGATACGGCGATCGTCCCGGACAACCAGCGCCCGCACTACCGAGACCGCCAAAGGTCACTGACGCGCAACTACTCGCTTAGAGCCCCAACCGGCACGTAGATCTCCTCCACATACCCTCGGCGCATCCACGACTGGTCACGGCGTACGCGGTTGAAGCCCCCGACCAGCTCGATCGCGTCGGGCACGCGCCCCTCGGTCTGCCCGAGGAACTCGACGCACGCCTCAGTGTTGTAGCTGTAGAACAGCCCGTCGCAGCTCGCACGCCCCCACTCGAGGTAACTGACCATCGTCTCGTGCGGCATCTCGGGCATGCTGTCCTTGTTGACCAGCACGTCGAACGGCGTTCGGATCTCCGCGAGCGCCGAGTTGGGAAGGATCTTCACCTGCGCCGCGGGCTCGCCGTACAGGGACACCGCCTCCCGACCCAACGCTCGTGACAGGAAGTACCCCTGGATCACGTTGACGATCGGCAGATCGATGATCGTGTACTCGGTGGTGTCGGGCCTCGTGCGTAGGAACCAGTAGCACATGCCGCCGTAGCCGCCACCTATCTCCACGATGCGCAGCGGCGCATCGGAGGGTCGTTGCAGGTGGGCGTCGATCGCCTGGCCCAGGCGCACAGACGCATAGATCTGCTCGGGTGTCTCGAGCGTGATCATCCGCCCGTCCGCGACGACGCCGAACGGCGCGCCGATGTCGGGGAAGTCGAGCCTGAATCCGAGGACTCGATCTATGCGCCTGAGAACCTCCGCGACATCGCCGTCGAAGATGAAGCCGGACCGGCGCATCTCGGGCCCATCGGGCGGGATCGCGCCGAGCGCCTCTGCCAACGAGACGAGCACATCCAGCGACGCCAACCCCAGGATCCTCGAACCGAGCCATGAGGCGGTGTTACTGGTGTGTGCCTGCACCATGAACCCGTTGGCGAACTTCTGCTGGAACAGAGAGGCCAGCAGGCGCGCCAGATCGTGCGGGTCGCGACGCTCCAGCGCCTGGGCGAGCGGTCGGTAGTGCATGTCGAGCAGATGGGCCCATACGCCTTGTGCCTGCCAATCCTCGGGACGTGAGCTCGTGACCGCCGCGAAGGCCAAGATGAGCCGCTCACAAAGCGCTACGTCGGCCTCGGTAGGCGGCGTCGCGGTGCGTCGCCGCACCGTGTGCAACGCCAGGCGGCCTTTGGATCTGTACAGCCACCACGGTCGGCTGACGGTTTCCAGCAGCAGCAAGTTCTGCGGCGAGGCGCCCACGCGTGTGCCCGCGCGCACGATCGCGCCCCACAGCCGCGGACTGGATTTCAGGCGCGTCGATATGTAGATGATCGCGTTCATGCCAGCTCGGCGTGCCGCAGCATCGCATCCCCCTGCCGAGGAGGGCCAGTGGATCGCCGCGTTGTCTCCAGCAGACCAGCTAGGCGTCCATCAGGGTGCTGACGACCGCCTCGTACACGCCCGGTCCGTGCCCGGCGTCGGTCGCACGCGCGTTCTCGTAGCTCGCGAGCACATCGCGGATCGAGGGGTCGCGCTCGAGCGCGTTGGCGACCAGCCAGAAGCGGTCAACCTGCGCGGCGCAGGCGAGGTCCTCGCGCGAGTCGCCGATCGCGAACGTCGCCGCGCGTGAGTAGCCGCGCGCGCGGCGGTGGTAGGCGACTGCCGCGGCCTTTGAGGCACCGGCGGGCACGAGGTGGTACCCCCGCACGTGCGGCAGCGCGGCGAGCGCGTCCGAGCGGCGGTTGACGACGCCGTTGTCCACCAGCCGCAGGTTCTCGTGGCCGTTCTCGGCCAGCAGCAGGTCGACCTCGCCGGCGTCCACGAGGCCGCGAAACAGGTGTGAGACCTCGCGCTGTACGTGCCAGGGCTCGTGGTACTCCAGTCGGCCTTCGTAGCGTTCGAGCAGCAGCGCCGGCGCGCCCGAGACCTCGATCTGCTCGGCGATCGTCAACTCGCCGGGCAGTAGCTCGCCGGTCAGCCAGTGCTCCTCCCCGTCTAGCACCAGGCAGGCGCCGGCCTCGTAGATGAACGACCTGCCTCCCAGCAGTCGCGAGTCCTCGAACACCTGCGCCCGGCGGCGCCCGCTCATCAGCACGACCTCCACGTTCGCGCGCAGGCACGCTTGGATCGCGCGCACGCCGTCGATCGTGACGTTGCCCTCGCCGTCGTGCAGCATCGACGCTCCGCGCCCGAGCAGCGTGCTGTCGAGGTCGAGGTACAGGCAGCGCTTGTGCTCACCCGCGTTCATCGGACGACCCGTCTCACGCGATCGCCACGGTGCGCAGCGGTGGGCGTTCGACCGGCGCGCCGTCGACGTCGTGCAGCCGCCCGTCCTGCTCCAGGCGCCGCGCGATCGTCGCGAGCACCGTCTGTGCCATTGGCGTGAGCGCCGACAGCGGCTGATGGCGGTTGCGGTGCTCCTCCAGGTCTACTTGCGCGATCCCGTCGAGCCCGAGCGCCCGCCAGGCATCGATCAGCATCGCGATCTCCACGCCGTAGCCGGTCGCGAACGGGATGCCCTCCAGCAACTCGCGCCGTGCGGCCACCTCACCGGCCAGCGGCTGGCGCACACCCGCGAGCGCCGGGTAGAACAGTGCGAGCGCTGGACGGGCGGTGAGGTGGTTGACGCGCCCGCCGCCCTCGCCCTCGCTGTCGCCGCCGCCCTCACCCTCGCCGCCGGCTCGCCCACCGTTGGCGATCGGCCTGCGGTAGAACGCCTTGACGAACGACACCCGCTGCTCGCAAACGAGCGGCCCGAGCAGGCCAGTGGCGAAGTGCGCACAGAACGCCTGCGTGTCGGCGTCAAGGAAGCAGACGAGTTCTCCCTCGAGCGCGCTCAGCGCCCGCCACATCGCATCGCCCTTGCCGAGCACGGGCCCGTGCGAGGTCATCAGCTCTGACTCCTGCAGCACTCTCGCGCCGGCACCCTCAGCTACCGCTGCGGTGCCGTCCACGGAGTCGGCGTCGACGACGACCACCTCGTCGATTGCGCCCTCCTCGCGCAGGCGCACGAGCGTGCCGACGATCTCTCCGACCGTCTCTGCGCACTCGCGCGCGGGCAGGCACACCGACACGCTCTGCTGGCGCTCGGCCGCGACCCTGCTCGCCGGATAGAGCGAATGGTGGAAGGAGCGGGCTTGCGCCCAGCGCTCGGCGGCCGTGGCGGACATCGCCTCTACTATCTCAAGTCCGTGGCCCTCGACCGCAGAACAGAGCCGTGGAGCGCACTGCTGGACGCGGGGCGCGAGGACGGCCGGCTCGTGCGCGAGGCAAACGAGGGCCCCGGCAAAGCGCGGCTCGTCGAGATCCCCGCTGAGCTTCATCCAGAGGTGGTGCAGGCGCTCGCGCGGGTAGGCATCGAGCGGCTGTACTCCCATCAAGCCGAAGCGCTGCTGGCGGCGGCTGTGGGGCCCACGATCGTGACAACGGGAACCGCGTCGGGCAAGTCGCTGTGCTTCAACCTGCCGACGCTGCACCTCCTTTGCGAACAGGCGCGCGCGCGAGCGCTTTATCTTTACCCGACCAAGGCGCTTGCCCAGGACCAGGCGCGCTCGCTCGCTGCCTTTGGGCTCAGCAAGCGCGTGCGACCGGCGATCTACGACGGCGACACACCGCGCGAGGCTCGCGCGCAGATCCGCAAGAACGCCAACGTGGTGCTCACGAATCCCGACATGCTGCACGTCGGCATCCTCCCCAACCACAGAGCATGGGCGGATCTATTCGCCAACCTGGCGGTGGTCGTGATCGACGAGGCGCACGTCTACCGCGGCGTCTTCGGCTCGCACGTCGCCAACGTCGTGCGGCGGCTGCGGCGAATCGCGGCGGGGTACGGAAACGAACCACGCTTCGTGCTCACCTCGGCGACGATCGCCAACCCGCTCGAGCTGGCCGAGCGCCTGACCGGTCTGCAAGACGTCCGCCTGATCGACGATGACGGGTCACCCACGCCGCAGCGGCGGATCGCCGTGTGGAATCCACCGCTCACGGATGAGAAGATCGGCACCCGCGGTTCGGCGCTGAGTGAGGCCTCGGAGCTGCTCGCCCGGCTCGTCAGCGATGGCTCGCGGGCGATCTGCTTCATGAAGTCGCGCAAGGGCGTCGAGGTCCTCAGCCGCCTGGTCAAGGAGCGCTTGCAGGACACCGACCCCGAGCTCGCGGAGCTCGTCACCCCCTACCGCGCGGGCTACACGGCTCAACAGCGCCGCGAGCTCGAGGGGCGTCTCACCCGCGGAGAGCTGCGCGCGGTGATCACGACCGACGCGCTCGAGCTCGGGATCGACATCGGCGAGCTCGACGCGGCCGTCGTCGTTACCTTCCCTGGCACTGTCGCATCCTTGCGCCAGATGTGGGGTCGGGCGGGGCGACGAGGGCGAGGGCTCGCGGTGTACGTCGCGGGCGAGGACGCGCTCGATCAGTTCTTCTGCCGCCACCCGGACGACTTTCTCGAGCGGCCGGTCGAGGCGGCGATCCTCGATAATGAGAGCTCGCTGATCTATCGCGCGCACCTGTTGTGCGCCGCCCACGAGGCGACACCACTAGAACCGAGCGACGCCGAGTTCCTGGGACCGCGGTGGGAGGCGCACGCGGAGCTGCTTGAGAGCGAAGGCAGACTGCGCCGGCGTGGCGTTCTGCTCGCCAGCTCCTACGTCCCGAGTCGGCCGCAGGACTATCCGGCCGCGCAGGTGTCACTGCGCTCCGCTTCTCCGGAGAGCTTTGCGATCGTCGATGTCTCCTCGGGCGAGCTGCTCGGCTCGACAGAGGCGGTACGCGCCCACTCGACCGTGCATCAGGGCGCGATCTACATGCATCTCGGGCGAAGTTATGAGGTGCGCGAGCTAGACCTCGAGCAGCGGCGCGCGCTCGTCACGCCGTTCGACGGCGACTGGTACACGCAGCCCAAGCGCGAGACCGACACCGAGATCGTGCGCCTGCTCGACCGCCGTCAGACGCTCGGCGTGACGCTGTCGTTTGGCGAGGTCAGCGTGACCGACACGGTTCTCGCCTACCAACGCAGGCGGTTGTCAGACCACGCTCAGGTCGACATCTTCGCGCTCGACCTCCCCTCCACGAGCTTCCCCACACAGGCGCTGTGGTTCGAGCTGGACGCGGACGAGCTCGCCGAGACGGTGCCGCTGGAGGTGCTGCTCGGTGCGCTGCACGCGACCGAGCACGCGCAGATCGCCGTGCTGCCGCTGATCGCGATGTGCGACCGCTGGGACATCGGCGGCCTGTCAACCAACTTCCATTCGCAGACGGGGGTGCCGACGATCTTCCTGTACGACGGGCATCCCGGCGGGATCGGCATCACGCGAACGGCGTTCGCGCGGTTCGAGGAGCTGTGCGAGGACGCCAGACGCCTGATCGGTGAGTGTCCGTGCGCCGGCGGCTGCCCGTCGTGCGTGCAGTCGCCCAAGTGCGGGAACCTCAACGAGCCGCTCTCCAAGGCCGGTGCGCTCGTGCTGCTGGAGCGGCTGCTGGCGGCCGCCGACGAGCCGGCGGTGCCGGCGCCGCTCTAAACGGCGCCGACAGTTGTTATCACAGGCAGCGCCAGACCCGCGACAATCGCCGGCCGGTGCCGGCCATCTCCAAACGCTTGCCACCCATCTCCATGCTCAAGTCACCCATCTCCAAGACATTCGCCTTCGCAATCGCGCTCGTGTGCGTGGCACTCGCGGCCAACGTCGCAGCCGCACAGGCGCCGCAGCTGGCGCCGGTTCTCTTTGAAGGACCGAGCGGCCGCACGGCGTTGACGCGCTGGACGCTGCGCGAGGACCCGACCAACCGCGGCGCGGCGCTCGGCTGGCAGCGTGGCGGGTTCGCGGGCACGACCGTGACGGTGCCCAATGTCGTCGACGCCGCTGACTACACCGGGCGGGCGGGAACACGCAACTACGAAGGCAGCGTGGCGTGGTACCGCACTAGCTTCACCGCCGCGCAGGCGGGCGTGTACGCGCTCAGCTTCCAGTCAGCCAACTTCCTGGCCAGCGTGTGGGTGGACGGGCACGCCCTGGGCTCCCACCGCGGCTCATACCTGCCGTTCGAGCTGCGCCGGACGCTCGGCGCGGGCTCCCACACGGTGGTTGTGCGCGTGGATTGGCGCGACCCCGCCGCCCAGTCGCGCCAGGGCTTTCACCGCACGTGGTTTAACTGGGGCGGACTGGACCGTGAGGTCGACGTGCGCCGGATCGGTCAGAGCGAGTTGTCTGACCCAGCCATCCAGACAACGCTCACACCCGACTCCCCGAGCGCGCGGCAGGCAGAGGTGAAGGTGAGCGTGCTGGTCCACAACTACGGCCCGGACCGCACGATCGTGCCTCAGGGCTCGCTCGTGCACGGCGCGCAGACAGTCCCGCTGAGCTTCCCCGCGATGGTGCTCGCACGCCACCAGTCGGCCACAGCCACTGCGCGGGTCTCGATCTCCGATCCGGCGCTGTGGTCGCACGCGACTCCCAACCTGTACACGCTCACGCTCGCCATCGGCACCGAGAGCGGCTACTCGGCCAACGTCGGGCTGCGCCAGATGAGCTCACACGCCGGCCGCCTGTACTTGAACGGAGCGCAGTTGCACCTACACGGCGCCTCGATCCAGGAGGACGCGCCCGGCCACGGCGACGCGCTGACAGCGGCCAATCAGGCGGCGATCGTCGGGCAGCTCCGGTCGATCGGCGCCAACGCCGTCCGCGCCCAGCACCCGCTCGACCCGGCCCTGCTCGAACGCCTCGACGCGGCCGGCATCCTCGTGTGGCAGGGCATCGGCCCTGTGGAAGGCGCCGGCAACTGGTTCTCGACAACGCCGGCGCTGCTGGCGGACGCAGAGCGCCAGGCGCGTACCGCGGCAATGGCGGCGCAGCTGCACCCATCGGTGTTCGCGTGGACCCTGGTCAACGAGATAGCCGGCAACGGGCGCAACAGCCAGGAGGTCGCCTACGTGCGTACGGTCGGCCACTGGCTGCACGCCCACGACCCGACTAGGCTCGTGGCGGTCGATGTGTGGGGCGATCATCCGCCCCAGCGCGCCGGAGCGATCTACTCAGAAGCCGACGCGATCGCCGAGACCGACTATTCGGGCTGGTATGACTCGCCCGGCGACAGCCCCGCCCAGCTGGGCGCCCTGATGCGCTCGCGCCTGGCGGCGATGCGACGCACATTCCCCAGCAAGGTGCTCGTGATCAGCGAGTTCGGTGCCGAATCCAACCGCCTCAACCCACCCGCCAGTCCCGGCGGCTACGCCTTCCAGACGCGGCTGCTGGCGGCGCACATCGGCGTATATGCGGCGGACCCACGCCTGAGCGCGATGTTCGTGTGGGTGCTCAGGGATTACCCCCTCACCCCCACCTTCCTCGGCGGCTCGATTCACAGCAAGCTGCCGCATGTGAAGCTGATCGAAGGCCTCAACCAAAAGGGCCTGTTCACCTACGGCGGACGGTCAAAGCCCGCGGCTTCGACCGTCGCGCGGTTGTTCAGGGCGCTGCCGCAGAGCTGAGCTACCCCTGATTCCCCCGCGCGATCTTGCGCAGGTCGATCGTGCGGTCATACAGCTCGGCGTCGACGCCCTCCTCGAGCGCGATCTCGCGCAGCGGTCGACCGGAGGCTGTGGCCTTCTGCACGATCACAGTCGCGGTGTCATAGCCGATCGCGCCGTTCAGCGCCGTGGCGACCGCGAGCGTCGCTCCAGCGGACGCGTCGGTGCCGGCCTTGTTGACCTTGATGCCGTCGACGCACTTCTCGGCGAACACGCGTGAGGTGGCGGCCAGTAGCTGCAGCGACGCCAGCAGGTTGCGCGCGATCAGCGGGATGCGCACGTTCAGCTCGAACTGTCCCTGCATGCCGGCGACAGTGATCGCGGTGTCGTTGCCGATCACCTGCGCGGACACCTGCAGCACGACCTCGGGGATCACCGGGTTGACCTTGCCGGGCATGATCGAGGAGCCCTTCTGCAGCTCCGGCAGGAAGATCTCCCCCACCCCGGCGCGCGGCCCAGAGCCCATCAGAGCGAGGTCGCCGGCGATCTTGGTGAGCGACACCGCGATCACCTTCAGCGCCCCCGACAGCTCGACCAACGCGTCGCGGTTGGCCTGCGCCTCGAACGGATCCAGCGGCGCCGCGATCTGCTTGAGCCCGGAGTCCTTCTTCAGCCGCGCGCGGACCTTCTGCGCGAACCTCGGATGGGTGTTCAGCCCGGTGCCGGTGGCGGTGCCGCCGAGCGGGATCTGCCCGACGTGCACGAGCGCGGAGCGCACGCGCTCCCCTCCCAGCGCTATCTGCGCGGCATAGCCGGCGAACTCCTGGCCGAGCGTCACCGGCACGGCGTCCATCAGGTGCGTGCGCCCGGCCTTGACGACGTTCTGAAAGCCTTTTGCCTTGCGCGTGAACGAGCGCTCGAGCACCGCCAGCGCCGGCAGCAACTCGTTCTGAGCGACGTCCAGCGCGGCCAGGTGCACGGCCGAGGGAAACACGTCGTTGGAAGACTGGCCCATGTTGACGTGATCGTTGGCGTGCACGCCGTCGCCGGACAGGCGTGCGATCACCTCGTTGGCGTTCATGTTGGAGGAGGTGCCCGAGCCGGTCTGGAACACGTCGATCGGGAACTGCCCGTCGTGCTTGCCGGCGGCGATCTCCCCCGCAGCTTTCTCGATACGCGCGGCGCTGCGTTTTGGCATCAGGCCCAGCTCGCCGTTGACGGCCGCGGCGGCGCCCTTGATGCGCGCCAGCCAATGGATCACCGACACCGGGACCGTCTCGCCGGAAATCGGGAAGTTCTCTACTGCCTTGGCGGTCTCCCCGCCCCACAGCTGTTTGTCGTTTGGCATACGCGGAACCCTATCCACAGAAGGCGGCGAGCTCTCTTGCGAGCCCGACCGGGTCGTCGTAGGCCATCAGGAAGCCGGTGCTTTCGAGTACCCGCAGCTGCCCCTGCCTGAGCAGTGCGAGCGCTTCTTCGGCCGACTCCAGCGGATGCATGCGGTCGTGGTCGGCCCACAGCAGCAGCACCGGCATCTCCAAGCGCGGGTAGGCATCGAGCAGCTGAGCCTGCGCCCCGCGCGGCCAGGTGCGGGCGCACTTCGCCCACGCGCGCGCCAGGTTGGAGTTGCCGGGTACGTCGGCGAACGCGTGGCGCAGCAGATCCGCGGCGGCCGGGTTGCCGCGCGCGGACAGACTGCGTCCGCGCTCCGGAGTGAACAGCACGCGTGTCGCGCGCGAGAGCACGCGGTCAAGGCCGGGGACCGCGCCCGCCCGCGCCATCAGCCGCCAGGCGGAGCGCGCGTGCTCGTGGACCGGCGTGGCGTGCATGCGGTTGGACATCAGCACCAGCCGCTTCGGTCGAATGCGACCGGTGAGCGTCGCGTGCAGCAGTATCTCCGCGCCCGCGTCGTGCCCGGCGATCAGCGGGCGCGCGCCGAGCACCTCGGCGCTGAACCCACCCAGCACCTCCGCGAACCAGTCGAGCGTATAGGGGTAGCGAGGATGATTCTCAGAGTCGCCGTGCAGCGGCAGGTCGGGCAGGACCACGCGGAAGCGGTCGGCTAGCTGCTCAACCGCGGGTTCCCACTCCTTGTGGGAGAGCAGCGCGGAGTGAAGCAGCGCCAGCGGCGGGCCGGTGCCGAGTTCGCGGTAGGCCACTCGTGCACCGTCTGAGTGGTGATAGAGGCGAAGTTTCATGGGTGGCTGGCGCGGGCGCCCACACGCCCATCGTAGGTCGCGCCGGCGTCAGGGGACACACACGGGTGCAGCGCTCAGCGCTGTGAGGCCGCGGAGCGCCAGTGCCCACTGCGCAACAGGCCCAGCAATTCGCCGAAACCGCGCTCTAGGTTTCGTATGCGCTCAGAGCCGAAGCCCAACGCGATCGCGACGAGCAGCGAAAGCCGCGAGGTCGCAGCTGCGACGCGAACCACACCCAACGCCGCGCGGGGGTGCTTGAAGTAGCGACAGATGCTGGCGAGGTAGTAGGGCGAGGCGAGCGCGAATCCGCTCGAACTGGCACCGCCGATATGAGTGAACTGGGCGGAAGGCAGAACCGCACGTTCCCACCCAACGGCAGCCATACGGCGCTGCCACTCGGTCTCCTCGAGGTACAGGCGAAAACCACTGTCGAGTGGGCCTGTGGCGGTAGCAGCTCGTGAGCGTACGAACATCACGGCGCCGTTGGCGTGTGCAATCGGACGCGGCGCAGTGAGCGCTCGGCGCGGAACGTGGTGCGGATCCAGCCATCTCCCTCGCACCAGAAACGCGACCGGCGTGCAGAAGTCCACGAACAACGTCAGCAGGTTGGGGAAGCGACGATAGACGTTGTCCTGCGGGGAGCCGTCGACATTGAGCACCAACGGTGCGAGCAGGCCGATATCCGGGTGGGAGTCGAGGTGGTGGACGAGCGCCTCGACGGCGTCGTCGTGCGCGAACGCGTCGGAGCCGAGCAGCAGCAGGTGACGCCCGCGCGCACGGGCGAGTCCCGCGTTGCAACTGGCGGCGAAGCCGCGGTTGACGCTCAACGCAACGAACTCCGCGGCGGGGCGGCGAGCACGCAGCAGCTCGGTCTCCTGCGGCGAGGACTCGACGTCGACGACGATCTCCTGCAATGCCAGCGCACCGGCTGAGCGCTCGGCGTCGGTAAGCGCTCGTGCGGCCAGCTCCGCGGCGTGGTAGTTGACGACGATCACCGACAGGTCCGGGCGAGCGCCCTCGCGCGACCCGTCGGCCACGCTAGACGCCCAGCTTCATCCGGCGCAGCGTGCGCCGCAGCGGCTTGTGGTCGAGCGTCACAAAGGCTCTGCCGCGAACGCCGTCACAGTGGCGCGGGACGCGCGCGGGCGCCCGTTCGAGCGCGTGGCTGAAGTCCGCCAGCAGGATGTCGGCCACGCGGTCCCAGGTCCGCCCGTCGGCGTAGGAGTCGCACAGCTCTGCGCGCATCGCCGCCTCGAGCTGCTCAGGCGTGTGGACCTTGCACAGGTTGGACGTGCGCTCGGGAAGGTCACTGAACCATTCGGTGTCGTTGACGAACACCGGGCGGCGGGTTCCGATCGCCAGCGGCGCGCCCGCGCTACCACCCGAGCGGTGGTCCTCGTCGTACCACAGCACGATCGCGTCGGAGTCGCGCAGCCAGCTGTATAGCTCCTCGCTGCTTAGCCAGCGGTCTTCGCCGAAGCTGTGCTGGAAATCCCAGCCGTTGCGCTCGCACACGGCGGCGATGATGTCCAGGCGGGACTTGCCCAGGCCGAAGGTCTTGACGACCGGCGGGCGGCGGTCGATCCCCTGCGGGATCAGTTTTCGCGGTCCGATGCCGACGTCCTCGCGGTGCGCGTACAGCAGATCAACGAGCTCGTACGGGAACGCCAGCGCGCCGCCCTTATCGTGGTAGGTGAGGGCGCTGACCATCGCTAAACGGCGCAACAGCTCGATCAGGCGGGCGCGGTCGTAGAACAGGTTGCTGTACTGGATGTGCAGCACGTCCAATTCGTGTTCGAGGATCGCCTCGACGTCCAGCTCGAACATGTGCCGCGGGTGCCAGACCTGCACGTCGAACGTCGGCTCGACCCATTGCTCGTCGGGCGCCAGCGCGCGCTCACCGAAATTGCGCGAGCTAAGGACCGTGACCTCCACCTCGCCGCGACGGTGCAACGCGTCGACCAGGTGACGAGAGTACTCGGCGATCCCGCAGCGAGTGTTCCACGTGCTGAGGATCCCGATGCGCATCGACACCGGCGCGCCTATCCGGCTACCAGCGACCTGTCACGGGAGACGACGCGCACCTCTGGCATCGGCACGATGAACTGGCCCCCACGGTCCAGGAAGTCGCTCTCGCGCTCGAGGAACTCGTCCATGAAGTGCCACGGCAGCGCGAGGTAGTAGTCGGGTGCCAGCTCACGCGAGTGCTCCTCGCTGATGATCGGTATGCGCGTACCGATCGTTTCCGACCCATGCTTATCGGGGTTGCGGTCGGCCGCGTATGGCACCAGCGAGCTGTCGATCCCGGCGTACTGGAGGATCGTGTTGCCCTTTGTCGAGGCACCGTAGACATGGATCGTCTTACCTTCACCGACGAGCTGGCGGCACAGCGACGCGAGCCCCTCGCGGACCCGCGCCGCGGCGGCGGCGAAGCGCTCGTAGGGCTCGGCCGAGTCGAGCGCCATCTCGAACTCACGGACGCGTAGCTGCTGCAGTGCGTCGGTGCGTTGCTCGCTGAGCGTCTCAGCGCCGGCGCGGCGGATGAACAAGCGCACAGACCCGCCGTTGATGTCGTTGAGCTCGGCGTCCACCACTCCCAGGCCAGCCTCCGCAAGCAGCCGCTCGATCACCGCCAGCGAGTAGTACTCCAGGTGCTCGTGCACGATCGCGTCGAACTGGTTCATGTCGAGCATCGTCGGCAGGTAGTGCAGCTCGAGCACCCACACACCGTCGTCGGCGAGTGCTTGTGCGACCTCTCCCACGAACGCGCGCGGGTACTCGAGGTCGTAGAACATCGCGATGCTGGTGATGATCCGCGCCTTGCGATCGACGTGGCGGCGGCGCAACTGCTCGTAGGAGTAGAAGTCGCGCACCACCTCATAGCCCTTCTCGACCGCGTAGCGACCGACGTCGGAGGGATCGAAGCCGAGGTACTTGAGGTTCGGCGCGCGGTATCCGTCCAGCAGCGTGCCGTCGTTGCAGCCGATGTCGATCACGAGATCGCCGGGGTGCAGGTCGACCAGCTCCTCCGCGCGCACGGCGATGCCGTGCAGGTTGCGGGTCATCGTCGCGTTGACGCCGCTGCGATACCAGTAGGACCTGTACAAGATCGAGCCGGGAACGGTGTGGCGCAGTTGCACGAGCCCGCAGCCATCCTCGTTGCGAGTCATGTCGCACCTCACCAGTTCCAGCGGTATGCGCCGCGTCACCGGCTGCTCGCCGCCCGGCTGCGCGAACGCCCCGGCGATGTACTGCTCTCCCAGAGACAGCACCGGCACGAGCTCCGGCGAGCCGCAGATCCGGCAGGTGGTACGGGTCGTCAGGCTGGTGCGAGGTAGCAGCACGGCACGGAAACTAGCAACGAAGCTCGCCCGCTCCGCCGCGTCTGCAGAGGGCCCCTGCATAGCCGGTTTTTCGGCCTGACAGCGTGGTTTTTTCGTTTCCGACTAGCCGAGATCGAGGCCGCTCAGCCGCTGGCGAGAGCGATCAGGAAGAAGCGGTCGTTCAGCAGCTCACCGTCCTCGTCGAGCTCGTCGAAGCGGTACTGCTCGCGCTCGCTGCCACCCGAGCTGCTGAGCAGCCGGAAGCGGTGGCGGTCGAACTGGTCGAGCACCGAGCGCGCCGATCCGCCGCGACTCTCCAGGCCGTAACCGACGTGGACCTCCACGAAGAAGTCGGTATTGCCCGCCGCCAGCGTGGCGGTAGCGCCGCGCAGCACCTCGTGCTCGTATCCCTCGACGTCGATGAACACCACGTCGGGCGGCCCGTAGCGTTTGGAGAGCCCGTCGACGCTGATGGCGGGCACACGTGTCAGACCCACCCGCCCTTTGCTCGACACGGTCCCGTTGAGCCCTCCCCTGAACAGCAGCGAGCCGTCGAGCGAGCCGGCGGCGGCGTGCACAACCTCCAGGTTCGAGGCATCGTTGAGGTCTTTGTTGCGCACCGCCACCTCGAAGTTGTGCCGCTCGGCCTCTACCGCTACGACCTGCCCGTCGGGGCCCACCAGACGGGAGAGCATCAGCGCGACCACGCCCTGGTGCGCTCCGAGGTCGAACACGCGAGCGCCAGAGCCCAGCCGCGACCCCGCCAGGCACGCTAGCTCCGCGGTCAACGGCCAGTCGTGGTCATACCACGCCTCGCCCACGGGGTCCTCGAGCGAGACCGCCAGCGGATGCCCGGCGTAGCTGTGATGCGCGATCCGGTTGGCGAACGCCGCGATCTGGCGGTCGGCGGTGCGCCGGAAGTAGAGCCGAGCCGGCCAAGCGAGCGCACTCACGTCGGCCAGGCGCGGGCCGACGACGGCACGGATGCGCTGCGCGCGACTCATCGTGGCACCACGCCGACGTCGCATGCGTGTGCTCGCAGGAACCGCTCGGTCTCGGCCATCGCACCTGGCGTGCCGATCTCATGGAAGCGCCGTGTGGCCGGATAGCCGCACAACTCCTGCCGCCGCGCCAGCTCGCCATAGAGGTCCGCCAGGTCGCTGTTGGACTCGGGCACGGCATCGAGCGCCTGCGAGCGCAGCCCGCCGAGGCCGTAGTCGATCCAGCTCATACGCCCGCTCGGGGCGCGCTTGTCGTGCGCGACCACGCGCCCGGCCCGATATTGCACGTTGGAGTCCTCCCAGCGTCCGGCGTTGCGCAGCACGACCATCAGCCCGAGCAGCCCGCTGGCCAGCCACGCGCGGCTGGCGGCGAGGAAGTCGACGCGCAGGTACGTGTCGCCGTAGAGCACCAGAAAGCGCTCCCCCAGCAACGGTCGCGCGCGGCGAATCGCGCCGAGCGTGCCGTCCAGGCCGGGACCGTCGTAGCTGTAGAGGATCGAGATGCCACAGCACGACGCTCCGAGCCTCGACTCGATCAGCTCGCCCTTGTAGCCGACACAGATCACCACCTCGCGCGCCCCCTGATCGGCGAGCATCCTCAGCTGATGGATCAAAAACGGCTCACCGGCGAGCTCGACGAGCGGCTTGGGGACCTCACGCGCCAACTCGCCCAGCCGTGTGCCGCGCCCCCCAGCAAGAATGCAGACCGGCGGCAGACGCTTGCCACCCACCTCAAGCACCACCCCAGCTCAGTCCGCGGTCGACCGGCACGATCCGACGCAGTGTGTAGACGTCGGAGTCCAGATCGCCACAGCGCCGCGGCAGTTCAGACCACGGGTCCCAGATGGCGCTGAGCAGCTTGCCGGTGATGCCGTCGCTGGCCGCCGAGCCGAGGAACACGGCTAGCTCTGCGCCACGTGTCAGCGGCACGCCGCCATCCTCGCGCTGCGCCAGCGCCCGCTCGTAGAAGGCCTTGCCGACCCGCTCGGGGCCCGCGCCGAGCACCTCGTCGAGCATGCGCGTGTTGAGCGCGCCCGGCGCGATCGCGTTGACGTCGACGCGGTGCTCGCGCAGTTCCTCCGCGAGCGTCTCGGCGAAGCGCACGACCGCCGCCTTGGAGGCGGCGTAAGCAGACAACCCTGGAAGCGGGCCGGTCGCTCCGCCCCCGGAGAGCTGGACGATCTTGCCGTATCCGCGTTTGACGAAGTGCCCGACGAGCGCGCGAGCTGGGAGCACCGAGCCAAGCAGGTTGATCTCGATCGCCCTTGCCCACTCCGACCAGTCGGTTTGGTCGATCCGGCCCTTCGGTCCGTACACGCCGGCGTTGGACACGAGTATCCCCACCCCACCCAGCCCGTCGAGCGCGAGCTCTATGAGCCGCTCGACGTCCTGCGACTTGGACACGTCGGCGACGCCGCCGATCACCGCCTGGTCGGCACGGGCCAGCTCGCTGAGCTCCTTCAGCGCCCGCCGCAGAGCGACGCGGTCGCGCCCGCAGATGCAGACGCCGGCTGCGCCGGCGCGCAGATACGTGCGGGCGATCTCCAAGCCGAGGCCGTGGCTTGCGCCCGTGATCAGCGCGGTGCGCCCGATCAGGGCTTCGCTCACCGTCGTGGCTCCCCGAGCGGCGGCGCCCCTGAGCGCCCGCCGGGCCGCAGCCGTGAACGCCCGCGCGGTCGACCTTCGGCGGCCCTCCCAACCCGGACGTAACGCACGTCAGCCCGCGATCCCAACGTGTCCCGCAGCGCACCCGCCGGATCGATTACCTGAGCCCGAGCGAGCGCCGACACGAGCTCCGCCACGGGCACCTCTCGATACGTCGGCCAGGCGGTGCACACGACCAGCGCCTCGGCGCCCGAGGCGGCCTCCAATGGGCTCGAGCACAACTTGACGCCGTCGGCCAGCTCCGCCGGCAGCGCGCTGACGACGGGGTCGTGAGCGTGGACGATCGCACCCACGGAAACCAGCCATCGGCAAAGCTCGATCGCGCTGGAGCGGCGCAGTGTGTCGGTGCCCGGCTTATAGGTGAGACCCCAGATCGCCACGTGCCGTCCGGCCAGGGCGTGGCGTTCGCGAGGGTCCTCGGCGAGCAGCTCGAGCAGCTTGCGACGCGTCCACTGCTTGTGCGCGGAGTTGCCGTCGGCGACCCCGGCGAAGACGTGCGCGGGCAGCCCCCGATGCTTGGCCAGGCCGCGCAGGAAGCCGATGTCTCGCGCGAGCGTGCCGCCGGCGAACGCGTCGCCGGGCCCGAGGTAGGCGCCGGGGCCAATGCGCTGCTCGCTCTTCAGCCCCAGCGAGACCTCCTCGGCGTCGGCGCCGACCGACTCGCAGATCTCGGCGATCTCGTTGATGAACGCGACCGACGTGGCGAGAAAGCCGTTGAGCGCGTGCTTGGTCATCTCCGCGGACTCCACCCGCATCCACTGCACTAACGCGGTGAACGGCGCGAGCAGCTTGGCCAGCTCGCCACGATCCTCCTCGCTGCGCACGCCCGCCACGATCCGGTCGCCGGCGCGAAACGACTCCAGGGCACGACCGAGGCGCAGGTTCTCGGGCACGCACGCAAAGCGCAGCCCGCCGTCGTCGCGCTCGGCGGCGCAGCGCTCCTGCAGCGCCGCGATGCTGCCGACGGGCAGCTGCGAGGAGACGACCACCAGCGAGCCGGCGGGCAGCGGTGCCAGCAGCTTCAGCGCCTGTGACATGACCCACTCGACGTCGGCGTTGTCCTCGTCGTCCACCGGCGTGTCGAACGTAACCCACGCGCAGTGTGCGCCGGCGAGCGAGCGCGGCTCGCATGTGAAACGCAGCCGCGGCGCGTTGTCTGCCAGCAGCTCGGCCAGCCCCGGCTCTGCGACCGGCGGGCGGGCGCCACGCAACCCTTTGACGATCTCCGGGTCGGGGTCGACACCGACCACATCGTGTCCGGCGTCGGCCAGGCACGCGGCGGTCACGCTGCCCAGGTGCCACAGGCCGACGACGCCGATCGGCTGCGCTCGCGGGGTGTGCGTGAAGGCCATCGCCGTCCTATCCGACGCCCGCGGGCGAGCGCATCTCGGCGTAGGGCCCGAGCGCGTATGCGCCCTCGATCATTTCCCAGGCATAGCGCGCCGAGTGCAGGTCCCCGAGCAGCGGCCTGCCGTCGCCGGCTGCGATCGCCTCGGCGAAGTGCTCCCATTCGGCCTCCCACGAGCGGTCGACGTCGCGGTAGTGGATCTCCTGGCGCTCAGGCGGTCCGAGCTCCGGGCCCATGCGGTAGATCCGCAGGCGTTCGGGGCCGTAGGAGCGCCCGAGGCCGTCGACCTGCAGCTTGGCGATGTGGCAGTAGACCTCGAGCGAGAACAGGTTCTTCCACTCGGTCCAGCTGACGTGCAGCATCGTCCACGGGTCGCTGCGCGAACTCGTCTCCCCGAGCAGCAGCGCGGCGTTGTCCTCGACCTCGGCGTCCCAGAACTGGGTGCGCAGCAGCGCCGAGTGCAGCGGCAACGCTCCGGCCAGCCAGTGGCTGAGGTCGAGCAGGTGCATGCCCTGATCGACCAGCTCTCCGCCGCCCGAGCGCGCCGGCTCGGCGCGCCACTCGCGATCGTAACCGGGGCGCCCGCCGTGCCCGTAGCGGGCCCGCACGTGCATCAGCTCGCCGTGGTGTCCGCAGCGGACCTCCTGCGCGACACGCGCGATCGCGGGATGGAAGCGATGGTTGAAGCCGACCTTGACCAGCCGCCCGGCGGCGTGCTGGCATTCGATCAGGCGCTCGACCTGGGCCGTTGAGATGCCGGCGGGCTTCTCGACGAGCACGTGACAGCCGGCCGCGAGCGCCTGCTCGACCAGCGGCGCCAGCTGGTCGTGGACGGTGGCGATCACCACCACCTCGGGCTCCAGTGCGAACAGCTCCTGCGCACTTGCACAGACCGTGCATCGCCGGCCGCGCGCGAGGCGGTCGGCCGCTTGCCCGTCGACGTCATGGCAGGCGATCAGTGCGTCTTGTGGCGCGAGCGCATCCACCCTGCGTGAGCCGATGCGCCCGCAGCCGACCATCCCCACTCTCAGCCCGCGTCTGCTCATGCGTACTCGCTGGCATACGCGCCGGCGAACTCGAAGTCGAACGCCAGCTCGGGCGCGTTCATCGCGGCCATCGCCCGCCTGGTGTCCTCGGGGCGGCGCGTGTACACGAGCAGGAACCCGCCGCCGCCGGCGCCCACCAGCTTGCCGCCGATCACGCCGTTGCGCCGGGCGAGCGCGTACAGGCCGTCGATCCGCTCGTCGGTCATTCCGGGCGAGCGCCGACGCTTGTGTTCCCAGTGCTCGTGCATCAGCTCGGCGTACTCCTCCAGGCGCCCGCCGCTGAGCAGCTCGCGGCTGCGCTGGCCGAGCTCCTTGGTGCGGTGCAGGTTCGCCAGCATCTCCTCGTCGCCGGCCTTCGAGCGCTTGTCCTGGTCGGCGAGCATGTGCGAGGCGGCGCGTGCCTCGCCGGTGTAGAAAAGCAGCAGCTGGTCGCGCATCCTGCGCAGCGCCGTGTGGTCGAGCTCGATCGATTCGACGTCGACGCTGCCGTCGCAGTTGAACGTGTACGCGCAGATCCCGCCGTGGGCGGCCACGTAGGGGTCCTGCTTGCCGACCGGCTCGCCGAGCACGTCCATCTCGATCTCGCATGCCGACTCCGCCAGGTCACCCGGCGTGATCGCGGTGCGCCGCGCGCGCGCCAGCCCCTTGAGCAGGCAAACCGTGTACGCGCCGGATGAGCCCATGCCGGTGCCGGCTGGCACGTCTGCGACCGAGGCGATCTCCAGCGGGTTGCCGCACCAGTGGCGCAGCAGGCTCTCGCGCAGGATCGGGTGGCGGATGTCGCTGACCTGCTCGACCTCCTCCAGCTCCGAGTACTTCATCCGATAGCGACGCTGGAAGGTCGTGTGGGTGAGCATGTACGCGTACTTGTCGATCGCGCCGGAGACGAGGAAGCCCCCGTGCTGTCCGTAGTAGGAGGGGAGGTCGGTGCCGCCCCCGCCGAGTGAGATCCGCAGCGGCGCGCGGCTGAAGATGACGCTCATCGACGCGCCCGCACGCTCATGACAGCGCACCTTGCAGCGTCTGATCGCGCCACGCGAACTCGTTGGCGTCAAACCACTCCAGCGTGCGCACGAGCGCCTGCTCGATCGTCAGCCGCGGGCGCCAGCCGAGGCGGCGGATGCGCGTGGTGTCGAGGTGAATCAGCGGGCTGTCGCCGACCCAGCCCCTGCGTCCGCCGGCGTGCTCGACCGCAGGGGAAACCGACAGGTGCTCGGCGATGATCGCCACCGACTCGTCGACGAGCAGCGTTTCGTCGGTGCCGAGGTTGTAGACGTGTGTGGCGGCGCGGTCCTGCTCGTGATGCTCGGCGGCCACTAGCAGCGCGTCGACACAGTCGCCGATGTACAGGTAGGACTTCTCCTGACGACCGTCTCCCAACACCCGCAGGCGCGTCGGATCGCGCTTGAGCGCGCGGTAGAAGTCGAACACATGCCCGTGCGTGTAGCGCTCTCCGAGCACCGACACGAAGCGGCAGATCACGCCGACGAAACCGTAACCGGCCGCGTAGGCGGAGATCAGCGACTCGCCGGCGAGCTTGGATGCGGCGTACAGCGAAGTCTGGATCGGAAAGGGGGCGTCCTCGGGGGTCGGGAAGACGTCGGGCTCGCCGTATACCGAGCCGGTCGAGGAGAACGCGATCCGCCCGACGCCCTGTGCGCGCATCGCCTCCAGCACGCGCGCCGTGGCGATCGTGTTCTGTTCGAGGTCGCGGCGCGGGTGCTCCAGGCCACAGCGCAGATCGGCGTTGGCTTGGAGGTGGAACACCCAGTCACAGCCGGCCATCGCCGTTTCCAAGATGGCGCTGTCGAGCACGTCGCCCTCGATCACGCGTACGCCGTCTGAGCCATCGAGGTCGGCGAGGAACTCGCGCTTGCCGGTGCTGAAGTCATCGACGATCACGACCTCTACGCCGGCCCCGCTCAGCCGGTCGGCGAGATTGCTGCCGATGAACCCCGCACCGCCCGTGATGCAGGCCCGCCTCACAGAGTGAAGCCCGCGGCGAGCGCGTCGTCGTGGAACATGCGGACGGTCTCCAGCGAGAACTGCTCGAGGCTCTTGCCCAGGCCGTCGAGCTTCTTCAGTAGGTCGTGGGTGATCGTGATGATGTGGCAGCCGACGTCGCCTGCCTGCACGAGGTTGAGGATCTCGCGTGGCGAGGCCCAGATCAGCTCCGAGCGTGGCGCCTGCTCGAGGATCTCGACCGAGCGGGCCATGATCGGGATCGGATCGATACCGGCGTCGGCGATGCGCCCCGCGAACACCGACACGTAGCTGGGCGCGCCGTCGGCGACGGCAGCCGCGATCAGCTCGACCTGCGCGGTGGTGAACAGCGCCGTCACGTTGACCTTGACGCCGTCCTCGGAGAGCTCGCGTGCGAGCGGCGCCATCGGCTCACCGGTGGTCGAGGTCACGGGAATCTTCACGTACACGTTCTCCGCCCATGAGGCGATCTCGTGCGCCTGACGGCGCATCTCCTCAGCGTCGTCGGCGAACACCTCGAAGGAGATCGGGTGCACCGTCACGTGCTCGAGCAGCTCGCGCGCGAACCGCTCGTAGTCGGTCAGGCCGACCTTGCGCATCAATGTCGGATTGGTGGTGAAGCCGGCGATGCGTGGGTCCGCGGCGAGCGCCAGGATCCCGTCCAGGTCGGCTCCATCGGCGAAAATCCGTGTCGAGATCTGATCGAGCATGGTGACTCCGGCGGCCACCATAACGCGATCAAATTGCCGTAATTGTTTCTGATTAATTGATTCGCAGCCGAGTGACCGCGTCGGCCAGGTTGGCGGCGGTGACGTCGGGCTGTATGTCCTGCAAACGCTTGTGAACACTGGCTGGATTACAAATCAGCAGGGTCCGGCAGCCGGCTGCCTTGCCGGCCTGAATATCCGCATCTGTGTCTCCGACCATCCACGAGTGCGGAAGGTCGATGCCGAGTGTGGCCGCCACGCCGCACAGCATCCCTGGGGCCGGCTTGCGGCACGAGCATCGCCTTGACAACGCCGGCACCAGCCCGTCCTCGTGGTGCAGACACAAGCGCGACGCCGCCAGCACCACGCCCTCGCAGGCCAGCAACTGCGTCACCCGCGCGTGTACCGCCAGCAGCTGTGTGATCGAGACTCTGCCCTTCGCCGCGGCCGGCTGGTTGGATACGCACACGAGCTCGTAGCCGGCCCGGCGCAGGCGCGCCGCCGCGGCCGCCGCGCCTGCCACCAGCCGTACGTCCTCGACACTCAGCGGCGACTCCGGGTTTCCGGACACGGGGTCGACGACCAGCTCGTTGAGAACGCCGTCGCGATCGAGGAACGCGGCCGCCCTCACGGGCTGCCGGCGAGAGCGAGCGACTCCCAATGGCCCTGTTTTACCGCCAATGTGGGGTGCGAGACCAGCGCGTGCCAGACGACTGCCTGAAAGGACTCGACCAGCGGCGTGCGCAGCTCTGGCGGCGGCAGCACGAGGATCGCGACGTCGGCCAGCTCGGCCAGTGCGCCGCCCGGCGAGCCGACTACTCCGTAGATGTTGGCGCCGACGGCGCAGGCGGCCTCCATTGCGTGCACGAGATTGACCGAGACGTTGCGCTCGCGTGAGCCACCGCCGACCGAGAAGACCAGCAGCGCGTCGCGGCTGCACAGGCGTGAGATCTCAAGCCAAGCGCTGAACGAGGTGTCCCAGCCGTCGTCATTGGTGCGTGCGGTCAACTCGGAGACGTTGTCGGTCGGCGCGTAGCTCTCTAGAGCACATAGCTTGCGGAAGTCGTTGACGGCGTGTGAAGCATGGCCGGCGCCGCCGCCGACGCCGAGGATGAACAGCCGCCCTTCGCGTTCGCGCACGTCGGCCAGACCCTGCGCCATCGCGTCGAGCTGGCCGGGATCGATCGTCCCAGCGAGCTCTGCGGCTGCCTGCAGGTAGCTGACACTGTGACCGTCATCGCTCATGCTGTGCTTCACCCTCCAGATACGTGTACTGCATGACGTGCTCGCACGGATGCTAAGCCAGCTTCACCTTTTTCTCCGCATATCGACCGGGTTTGTCTCCGACTGACAGCGCGCCCCGCAACCTTGGATTCCAGCGATTGCAGCGCATGTGAACGCGCCGCATGAGACGCCTGCCCGACACTGCGCTTGCGCTGTAAATCGTGCTGTCTAGACTCGCGCCCCATGGCCTTGCCGGTGCGTAACCGCTCGATTGCCTCATCGCCCCCTTACGCTCAACAGGGAACGAGCGATCGTGGTGAGGCGCTGCGCTCCTGGCGTGCCCTGCCGCTGAGCGCTCGCCTACCGACGGCGCTGTGGTGGATCGCGTTGACGATCGCGCTTGTCTATCTGGCGGTGTTTGCGGTGCGCCTCGGTCACACGATCTCAGAGCTGACGTGGAACAGTGACTATGCGTCGGGCTTCACTCTCCCGGAAACACTCGTCAGAACGGGGACGGGCGGGCATGTCGTGTTGGGCGCCGCAGCCGAGTGGGTGCCACTGTGGTTCGGGCTGGCGACGGCGCGGCTGCCGCTACACCGCGAGCTTTGGGAGATCATGCCGACGCTGCTGTTCCTGGCGAGCGCGGCACTCGTCGGCTGGTCGGTATCGCGCGTGGCCGACCGTCGCGCGGCGCTGCTGGCCGTGCTGCTGGCAGTCGTCGCCTCGCCGCTTGCGCTGGCGTTCCTGATGGCGCCGGTGGCCCACAACACCGTGTATCCGTTCACGGCGCTGCTGGGCGCGTATCTGATCTGGCTGACGCGCGCTGACGCGCGGCGACGGCTGACGACGCTGCTGGTGCCGGCGGTCCTCGGCCTGGCCCTGGGTGTGTGCCTGGCTTCAGACCAACTGCTAATCGTGACGGCGGCGATCCCGCTTGGGCTCGCCGCGGTGCTCGCCGGTCTGCAGCGCACGCGTCGCTCGAGCGTCGTGTGCGCGTCGGCGCTCATAACGCTGGCGGTTTCGATACCGGTCGCCGCGCTGACGTCCTCGAGCATGGAATCGACCGGCTATGTGAAGGTCGCCTCGCCGATCAAAGTGGTGGCCGTATCGGAACTTGCAGACCGGCTGCGACTGTTGTTTGACGGTCTGAAGACGCTGTTCAATGGCTACCTGACCGGCCGAGCGGGCCTGTTGCACACGCCTCTGGGGATTGCCAGCGACGTCGTCATGTCGGCGGCGCTGCTGACGCTGCTCGTGCTGGGCGTGGCTGGAGTGGCGAAACTGATTCGCTCGGCGTGGCCGGGCGCCCGCGCGCGGACCCCGGCCGAGCTGGCGCGCTCGCTGCACGTCGTCTACTGGGCCGTCTCAGCCGCGACGACCTGCGGCGCGTTCTGGATCGCCGCGGAAACGGGCGGCGGCACAGTCTTGCACGAAGCGTATTACGGCACCGTGATCTTCTCGGTCGCGGCGGTGGTCCCGCTGCTGCTGTCCTCGGGCACGCTTGCGCGGTGGCTGATACCGATCGGCGCGGGGGTGTTCTTTGCGGGGAGCTTGGCGGGGTTGACGAGCGACTACACCAATATCTCGCCCCGCGTGGCTCGCTACGGACCGCAGATCGCGAAGGTCGCGCAGCTCAATCACGTGACGAGCGGCTACGGAAGCTATGGCGAGGCCGCAGCGGTGACCTGGCACACGCACGGGCGCGTGACGATGCGCCCGGTGATGGAATGCGAAAGCCCGACCGGCGCGAGCATCTGCCAGTTCTACCTGGTCAGCGTTCCCTCCTGGTATGTGCCCCAACAGCGACGCACGTTCCTGCTCGTGGACCCTGAAGAACCATGGGTGAGGGCGGCTCCGAACTATCTGGGCAAGCCGGTGGCGGCGTATGCGATCGGACCGCTGGCCATGTACGTGTACCCCTACGACATCGCTTCGCGCCTTGGCCCTCCGCCCTACTGAGACAGGTCTAGCGCCGCTCGCGCACGAGTCCGGCGCGCGCCGCACGGCGCTGCTCTCGACGGACACGCTCGCGACGGTGCTGTGGCTGATCGCGCTGGCGTTGGCGGCAGTGTACCTGGTGGTGTTCACCGTGCAGCTCCCGCGCAACCTCGCCGAGCTGGCGTGGAACTCGAGCGTCGCCTCGGGGTACGTGATGCCCGAAACGATCGCCAAAGTGGGTATGGGCGGGGTGACCGTGATGGGATCCACCGGACAGTGGGTCTCGCTGTGGTTTGGGCTGCTGACCGCGCAACTACCCGGGCACCGCGATCTGTGGAGCATCGCGCCGACGCTCCTGTTCGTGGCGAGCGCGGCGATGCTCGGCTGGGCGGTGGCGCAGGTCGGCGGACGCCGCCCGGCGATCCTCGCGGTGCTGATCAGTGTGGCCGCCTCGCCGGTGGTGCTGGCGTTCATGATGTCGCCGTTCTCTCACAACACGGTCTACCCGTGCGCGACGCTGGTGGGCGCGTATTTGATCTGGCTGACGCGGGCGGAGGGTCGGGCGCGGGCGTTGAGCGTGGTCGTGCCGCCGGTAATCGGCGTGGTCGTGGGAGTGTGCCTGGCTTCGGACTTCCTGCTGGCGGCGGCTGTCCTGATTCCGCTGGCGATCGCGGCGGCGCTCGCGGCGCTGCAGCGCGACCGCCTGTCGCGGCTGCTGGCTTTCTCGACGCTGGGCACGATCGTGGTCGCGATCCCGGCCGCCAAGCTGACATCGACGACGATGGGCTCACTCGGCTATGTGACGCTGCCGACGCCCCTGAAAATCGCCTCCCTCTCAGAACTGCCCCAACGCGCGCGGCTGCTGTCTGAAGGTCTGAAGGCGCTGTTCAACGGCTATGTCGTCCCGGAAGCCCCGCACCCGTGGCACTCTCCGCTGGGGACGGCCAGCATCGTGGTCATGTACGCGGCGCTGATCGCACTGATCGTCGTGGGCGTGCGTGTGAGCGTAAGACTGATCCTCGCCGCAGTGCGCAGGGCTCCCGCTCGCGAGCCGAGCGAGCTGGCGCGCTCTGTGCACATCGTCTACTGGTTTATGGCGGCGGCCGCCACTTGCGGCGCGTTCTGGATCACCGGCGAAGGCCCGACCGCCACCCACTACTCCTACTATGCGACCGTCGTCTACTCGGTCGCGGCTGTTGTGCCATTGCTGATGGTCACGCGCTCCCCGGCCCGGTGGCTGGTGCCGGCGGGAGCTTCGGTGTATTTCGCGGCGGGCCTTGTGGGGCTGGGCGGCGACTACTTCAACCTGTCGGCGAAGCTCGCGCGCAACGCTCCGGCGATCGAGCGGATCGCCAAGCTCAACCACGTGCAGTACGGCTACAGCGACTGGCCTGACGCTTCGGGTTTGACGTGGGGGTCGCACGGGCGCGTGGTCGTGAGGCCGCTGGTCGAATGCCAGGGGCCGGAAAGCGTCGGCCTGTGCCCGGGTTTCCAGGCCTACGTTCCGTCGTGGTATGTGCCGCGGGAACGCCACACGTTCCTGCTGATGGAAGCCAATGGTCTGGATCTGAGCGCGGTGCCGGCGAGCCTCGGAAAGCCGCTCGCCGTCTACCCGGTCGGAGAAGACATGTCGATGTACATCTACCCCTACGACATCGCCTCGCGCCTGCTGACCGCGTCGGGGTGAAACACGCGGCCGCGGAAGACGATGAAGTTGAACACCGCCAGCGCGATCATCGTGGCGATATAGACGACCTCGACGGGCAGGCCGAGCAGGTCGGGCAGCCAGTATGTGGAGGCGGCCGTCACGGCGTACTGGCTGGCGCACACACACAGGTAGCGGAGCGCCTGATGGTGTACGGCCAGCGCGAAATCCTCGTGATGGCGCCACACGAACACCCGCTGCAGCGTGAAGTGCACGATCACGCCGACGGAGAAGCCGATCGCCAGCGCGATCTGAAAGGGCACGCCGAACACGGTGTGCAGCAGCGTGGTGACGGACACGTAGACGACGGCGACGATGCTCCCGGACAGCCCAAAGCGGACCAGCTGGCCTGCGAGCCCCCAGTCGGGCGAGCGGATGTCACGGAGGAATGCCTGGGCGAGCCGCAGACGACCACCGCTGGTCGCGGTGCTCACGCGTTCCTCACGCGTCCGTGTCCCACCCGCGACGTGACTCGACGATGTACTTGGGGCGGTTGCGCGACTCGTCATAGATGCGCCCGACGTACTCGCCGATCACTCCCAGCGACAGCAGCTGGATGCCGCTGAAGAACGACATCGCAATCACGATCGTGGGGGCTCCGACGGGAAACGGGAGGCCGTCGAGCTTCAGCGCCAGGTAGACGATCGCAAGGGCGAACGCCAGGCACGACAGCGCCATACCGGTGAGTGAGATCAACTGCAGCGGACGCCGGGAGAACCCGACGATGCCGTTGAGGCCGATCACCAGCGAGCCGAGGAAGCGGTTGTACTTGCTGTCGCCGGCAAAGCGTGGATCGCGGTCATACAGGACGCTGGTCTGGCTGAACCCGACCAGCCCGACGAGTCCACGTAGGAAGCCGTGTCCCTCCTTGAGGGATACGACGTTGTCGACGACGCGCCGGCTCATCAGCCGGAAGTCGCCGGTGTTGGGGGGAATGTCGATGTCGGCGATGCGCTTTATCAGTCGGTAGCCGGCGGCGGAGACGGCGCGCTTGGGCAGCGTCTCGCCGGCGCGCGTGCGTCGCTGTGCGTACACCACGTCGTAGCCCTCGCTCCAGCGCTCGACCAGCTCGGGGATCAGCTCGGGTGGGTCCTGCAGGTCGCAGTCGACGACCACCACCGCGTCGCCGACGGACGCCTCGAGCCCGGCGATCGTCGCCATCGGCTGGCCGAAGCGGCGCGAGAAGCGCAGCATCTTCACGCGTGCGTCCTCGCGGCAGAGCGCACAGATCAGCTCCTCGGTGCGATCGGTGCACGGGTCGACGCTGAAGATCAGCTCCCAATCCAATTGCTGATCGGCGAGCACCCGCTCGATCCGCTCGTACACCCGTAAGACGTTCTCCTGCTCGTTATATGCGGGTATGACGATGCTGAGCAGGCGTTTGGACGACCGGCCGGCAGTCCCACCTGACTGCCCGGTTGCGTCCGCCGCGGGCGCGGCAGGCTCGATGGAGCCCGGCGTCGGCGCCCGCGGGACGCGCTCTCGCTCGAGCAGGTCGGGTCCGCGAGCGACCAAGCCGACGGTCCTACCAGCTGGGCTGGCCGTGCTTCGTGCCATGTGAAACGACGATACAGAAGCGGTTTCGGGCGAATGGCGCGCAAATGGCGATCGCGCTGAGGGCCTGGCCGGGGCTCGTAGGGCGAGCGGCTGGACATCACTGAAGCGCCTGCAAACGGCCCGAAAATCAGGTGGACGCGTGGACGTTCCCGGCCCCTGCCGGACACACTTGCGCCGCTCATCAGATGGGTCGCGATGTCTCCGATCGGCCAGCGCAGTGGCAACGGCCACGACGGCGCACCTAGAATGAGCCGCCCTGTGAGCGCTCCCGCACGACACCCGCTGATTCCGGCTCGCGCGATCGATTCTCAGCAGGATCTGCCGGCGCTGGAGCTGGAGGTGCTTGAGCGCTGGCGCGCGCGCGACGTGTTTGCCGAGTCGCTGCGCATGCGCGAGGAAGCCGAGCAGTGGGTGTTCTACGAGGGCCCACCGACTGCCAACGGCCCGCCGGGCTCCCACCACGTGCTTTCGCGCGTGTTCAAGGACATCTACCCGCGCTTTCAGACGATGCGCGGCTACCGCGTGGAGCGCAAGGGCGGCTGGGACTGCCACGGGCTGCCGGTGGAGATCGCCGTGGAACAGCAGCTGGGCATTAACCACAAGCAGGAGATCGAGGAGTACGGAATCGCACAGTTCAACGCCAAGTGCCGCGAGTCGGTGTTCGCGTTCTTGGAGGACTGGAACCGCCTGACCGAGCGGATCGGCTTCTGGATCGACCTCGAGCACGCCTACCGCACGCTGGATGAGACCTACATCGAGTCGGTGTGGTGGGCGCTGGCGGAGATCGACCGGCGCGGGCTGCTGTATGAGGGGCACAAGGTGGTGCCGTACTGCCCGCGCTGTGAGACGACGCTGTCCTCGCACGAGGTCGCGCTTGGCTACCAGGACACGTTGGACGAGAGCGTGTTCCTGAAGATCCCCGTGCGCGGCGGACAGGAGCGCCTGCTGGTGTGGACGACGACGCCGTGGACACTGCCGGGAAACGTGGCGCTGGCCGTCTCACCCACAGCTACATACGCGAAGGTGCGGGTTGGAGATGATTATTTCGTGGTCGCCGAGCGCCGTGTAGAGCCGGTGCTGGGTGAGGCGTCAGAGATCGTTGAGCGGTTCTCGGGCTTGGAGTTGGTGGAGCGATACGGCTCGTATGAGGGACCGCTGTTCGCGCTCGACGACGGCGTGGCGGGCGGCTTTCCGATCGTGGCGGACGGGTTCGTGACGACCGACGACGGCACGGGCATCGTGCACATCGCGCCGGCTTTCGGCGAGGACGACTACCGCGTGGCGGCGGGCGCGGGGATCTTCGACCCCGAGCAGCGCGACACGCTGCTGAACCCGGTCAACCCGGACGGCACCTACGACGCGCGCGTGCGCAACCACGACGGCGTCTCCTACGAGGGGCGCTTCGTCAAGGACCCCCAGCTCGCGCGCGAGCTAATCGCCGCCCTCGACAAGCGCGGCCTGCTGCTACGCGAGGAGACCTACGAGCACTCCTACCCACACTGCTGGCGCTGCGGTACGCCGCTGATCTACTACGCGAAGGCGTCGTGGTACATCGCCACGGCGCGGCTGCGCGACGAGTTGATGGCGGCCAACGAGACCGTGCAGTGGCACCCTCAGCGCGTCAAGCACGGGCGCTTCGGCGACTGGCTGTCGAACAACGTCGACTGGGCGCTCTCGCGCGAGCGCTACTGGGGCACGCCGCTACCGGTGTGGCGCTGTGAGAGCGGGCACGTGCACGTGATCGGCTCGTTCGACGAGCTGGCCGAGCGCTCGGGACAGACACTCGAGGACCACCATCGGCCGTATGTGGATGAGATCGAGCTGCCGTGCCCGCACGGCGCGGACGCGGGCGAGGCGTGCGGGCGCCCGATGCGGCGCGTGCCGGAGGTGATCGACGTGTGGTTTGACTCGGGCGCGATGCCGTTCGCCCAGCACCACCACCCGTTCGAGCACGAGCAGGAGTTCGAGGCTGCATTCCCGGCGGACTTCATCTGCGAGGCCCAAGACCAGACGCGCGGCTGGTTCTACTCGCTGCTGGCAGTCTCGACGCTGCTGGGCCGCCCGGCGCCCTACCGCAACGTGGTGTGCCTGGGCCTGATCCTCGACGGCGACGGGCAGAAGATGTCGAAGTCCAAAGGCAACACGGTCGAGCCGTGGGAGGTGCTGGACTCCTATGGCGCGGACGCGTTTCGCTGGTATTTCTTCACCTCAAAGCAGCCGTGGGACGGCTACCGCTTCTCCAGCGATGCGATCGCCGAAGGCGTGCGGCTGTTCCTCAAGCAACTGTGGAGCACGTACTACTTCTACGTGCTGTACGCGCACGCGAGCGCCGAGGAGCTAGACGACGCGGAGGAGCTGGACGGCGCGGGCGCAGCGGATGCGCAGGCGACAACGGCGAGCGGCCCTGACGGCGCGCTTGACCGCTGGGCGCTGTCGCGCACGAGCGCGACAGCCGAGCTGGTCGCCGAGCGCCTGGAGGCGTATGACGCGACAAGCGCGGGTCGGGCGATCGCGGAGCTGCTTGAGGATCTGTCCAACTGGTATGTGCGCCGCTCGCGCCGTCGCTTCTGGGATGGCGATGCGGCGGCGTTCGCGACGTTGCGCTCGTGCCTGCTGACGGTGGCCAAGCTGTTGGCGCCGTTCTGTCCGTTCATCGCGGATGAGATCTACGACAACCTGGACGGCACGCTGTCGAGCGTGCACCTGTGCGACTTCCCGTCAGCCGCGACCCTCCCCGCGCGCGACGAGGATCTGGAGCAGGCGATGGCGTTGGCGCGCGAGACGGTGCGCCTGGGTCTGGGCGCGCGCGCGAAGGCCAAGCTGAAGGTGCGCCAGCCGCTGGCCGAGGCGGTGGTGGTCGCGGACGGGCGTGAGCGCGCGGCGATCGAGCGCCTGGCGGAGGTCGTGCGCGAGGAGCTGAACGTTAAGCGTGTGCGCTTCGTGGCGGACACGGAGGAACTGGGCACGTATGAGGTCAAGGCCAACTACCGCACGCTGGGACCGCTGTTCGGCAAGGACATGCCGCTCGCGGCAGAGGCGATCGCGGCGCTTGACCCGGCAGCAGTGGCGGCGGCGGTGCGCGACGGCACGGGC
This sequence comes from uncultured Solirubrobacteraceae bacterium, assembly GCA_963705235.1. Lineage (GTDB taxonomy): Bacteria > Actinomycetota > Thermoleophilia > Solirubrobacterales > Solirubrobacteraceae > Palsa-744. The sequence goes on from OY970059.1 coordinate 744,117, forward strand.
GCGCTCGGCATCACGGTGGCAGGCCGCGAGCATGTGCTCTCGGCGCAGGACGTGATCCTGACAATGCGCGCGCCGGAGGGCTACAGCGTCGAGCGCGAGGGGGCACACGCAGTGGCGCTGGAGCTGACGATCGACGAGGAGTTGCGCAGCGAGGGGTTGGCGCGGGAGATCGTCCACGCGGTGCAGAACGCGCGCAAGGCGGCGGGTCTGCAGGTGGAGGATCGGATCGAGCTCGCGCTCGACGGGGATCCGATGTTGACCGAGGCCGCGCTCTCACACCGCAAGCACTTGATGGGCGAGACGCTGGCGGTCGAGCTCGACCTCGGAGCCCCCGACCTGAGCGTCGAGGAGCCGACGTTGCTCGATGAGCAGCGCGACGGTGAGCCGGCTCACCGCGAGCAGGCCATGATCGACGGCCTATGCCTGAGCATTGCGCTCAGGCGCGCGCAGACGGCCTGAGCTCGCTGCCCGGCACATCCTCGGGCGCGGGGGCGGGCGCCCCAGCCGGCTGCGGTGGCTCGGGCGCTGCGCGCGCTCGCCTGGCGAGGAAGCGGACTGCCGGCACGATCACCAACTCCAAAGCCAAGATCGCCAGCCCGATCAGCGACAGCACCCGTCCGAGCACGATCGGCAGGCTGTGGCCGGTACTGACGGTGATCGTCTGCTGAGAGGCCTGGCCGGCGGCCGGCTGGGCGACGGCGAGGACCATGTCGCCGGTTTCGGAGTCCACCCCCACAGGTCTCGCACCGGTGACGTGCACGAGAGCGGCGGGGGCGCCGATGTTGGTCGTCACCAGCGTCCCGGGTCGCGCGCTCGTGACCACGGATGCACGGTCGCCTTGCACCGATTCGGGTGCGATCGTCACCCTCGCCAGGTTGCGCGCAGGGATCACGCGAGCCGTGACGTCCTGGAAGTCCTGGTTGTTTCCAGTCTCGACTTCGCCGTAGGAGGCGAGCGTGGCATAGCGATCCTGCCCCGGATAGGGATAGGCGCCCATCTGCTGCAAGGCGCCTACGAGTGACGCCACGCACACGGGGATCGCCATCCACATCCAGATGCGTCCGGAGCGCCCGCCGCCGCGTGCGAGCACGAGCGCGGCGACGATCGCGCCGGAAAGCAGCAGCAGGATGTACGCCTCGAGGCGGTAGCCGAACTGGATCAGCGTGTACTGGCGAGGGAGCGCCATCAACAAGCCCACGTGGGTCATCACGACGAGGACCAGGGCCGCGAGCGCGGAGCAGATCAGCAGCACCCTCATCCACGTTCGGTTGCGATTGGCTCGAGGCAAGATGACGATGCCGGCGAGCACCCACAGGATCGCGAGCAGTGGCAGGGACAGAGCGAACGGGTAAAGCTGGTAATAGGCCGGGCCGGCATTGGCCCGCGACAGGGTGAACAGGTGATCGAATGAGACAAGGCTGCTGGTCCCCTTCAGACCGGCCCGAGCTTCCGCGTAACTGCTGCCGATGCGGGTGTGCGACTCATACGCGAGCGTCGGTAGCAGGTACCACGCGCTGAGCATCGCCGCCGGCACGACGATCGCGCCGACGCGCAGCAGACCCCCACGAGTGACCTGGCGGCGCGCGTCTGGGACGAGCGCGAGGACCGCTACAGCGGTGAGAGCGATGGTGGTGAGGCCGAGCAGGAGCGTGATGTTGTGCGAGCCGAAGAACAGCATGCTGCTCACGGCCAGCGGGATCGCCCAGCGCAGACGCAGCCGATCGGCGCGCAGTGCACAAATCCCGGCAGCGAGCATCAACGGGATCATCGAGATCGCGGTGAACTCAGGCCAGTCTCCCTGCACGTAGACGATCAGCAGGTAGTACGCCGAGGTCGTGAACACGAGCCCCGGGACCAGCGCCAGCCAGCGGTTTACACCGGCCATGCGCGACAGCCAATACCACCCGCCGAATGCCGCGGCGAAGTCGAGTACGTACGCGAGGATGTAGGTCTGTAGTGGCGCTTGGCCGAGCAGCGCGGACACTGTGCCGGTGACGGCGAATAGCGTCCCACCGTAGAACGCATAGTTGGGATAGAAAACCGAGTAAGCGCTATTGACGAACAGGCTCGGGAAGTGGCCCGCGTGGATCGAGCGACCCTGATGCCACAACAGCCACAGCTGGTGCTCCCAATCGCTGAAGAAGCCCGAGTAGGTGAACAGCAGGGGCCACGTGAGCACGCCCAGCAGCAACACGCCCACACCGGCAACCGGTAGTGCGCGTGTGATGGCTGTCCAACGCTGTCGGCTCATTGCACTCTCGCAAGGCGCTTACCAACGCCCGGCTCTAGACCGCAGGCGCCCGGCGCCGCCAACCTACAGCCAGGCGCGCGGCGCTTGCAAGCGCCCACGCCGCGTGGCGCCGGCGCGCGGGAATCCCGGCCGTTCCCAGTCCTCAGAATGGTGGCCGGCGTTTCCGACCCTGAGGCGCGGGGGCCCGGTCCTCATATCGGTCCGACCGCGCGAGCTGAGGCGGCGGTGGGACCTCCGCGAGTGCGCGAGATCCCACCGACACCGGAGCAACGGGTTAGGTCGCTTCTAAGGTCACGGCCCAGTTGATGTTGTCCCTGTCTTCGAGAGTGAGCACAGCTTCCAGATTGGCCGGGTTGGCCCCGAACTGCAGGCTGCTTTTGGCGGTCGAGCACGTGGCCACGTGTTTGAGCGTCAAGACTTCCGGACCTTTTGAGGTCGCCGGCGCTTCCAGTTCACATCCCTGAGAGCCATTGACCGAGAGTTTTGTTCCTTTCACCGCACATGAGGCCCCGGTGAATTCGATTTCCATGAGTTTTTCGCTGGCCCCGGAGCCGATCACCTTGTCCGCGTATTTCGTGGCGGACGTCATTTCGAGCTGATCGATGAAACTCGCGACTTTGGATGAGCTGGTGCTGCATCCAGCGGGTTTGACCACCTGGCACGAGTTGAGCACGAACGAGCCTTGACCGGATTTTCCTGACGATTCGGGCTGCGTTTTGACCGTAGTGGTCCCGCAGGCTATTTCCGCTTTCACGCCAGCGACCGTGCCGGTCAATTTGGCGGTGGCACCTTTGCCGATGATCGCCGGGATCGTCTGGCCGATCTCTTCGGCTTGCACGAGCCCGAATTTCGTCCGGCGGACCTAACGAGAGACAAAAGCCAGTCTGGTATTTCAGCGTGACACTTTCATGTGTACATGCGAGATATTCATGTGCCGTCTCAGGGTAAACAACGATGAATTCACCCGCTTCTTCTCTTTTGGTGCACGCGTCATCCGAGTACGTGCCGAATGTGGTTCCTATGGCCGTCGGGAAGCAGTATAAGAAGAGCGGCTTGCGTCGACCGGCGTCACAATTTGTCCTCCGGCATAGACAGTGCAGCCGGACAACGACGCCAGCATGAAGCCGTCTTTGGTGGAAGTCAACTTCGACCTGGTGTCATTCCCGGTGCGGGCGGGACGCCCGGCCGAGCGTCACACACGAGCGCCCAAGGGCGACAATTTGTTCAAACGCGGAAGATCGTCGACTGGGGTAGGAGACGTCCAACACGATCTGCACCCTCGTCGGTGCGAAACAGCCAGCTGGCCGATCCCGTGGCCGACGCCAGCCAGGTACTGCTCAGGCCAGGACCGGCTCCAGCTCGGCCTCGAGCTTCTTCTTGGGGTAGGCGCCGATGACCGTCTTGACTGGCTGTCCACCTTTGAACAGGATCATCGTCGGGATCGATAGCACCTGGAAGCGGGCCGCGGTCTGCGGGTTCTCGTCGATGTCGAGCTTGACGATGCGCAGGTCGGGACGCTCAGAGGCGATCTCCTCGAGCACCGGCGCGACTACGCGGCAGGGGCCACACCACGGCGCCCAGAAGTCGACGAGCACGGGGCCATCGGCCTCGATCACCTCTGCGTCGAAGTTGGTGTCGGTGACTTGGTTGAGAGTGCCTGCCATGGTGATCTCCTTGGTCGCTTACCCCTCACTATACAAAATGAAGGAACCCTTTCCGGCGGTCGCACATCAGTTGGGATTCGCCTCCCGGTAGAACGGGCAGCACGCTTGGGGTCTGCCTGAGCGGTCAGGCAGACCCTGTGAGATCGCGGGCTAGCCGACTAAACGCCGAATCGCCCTAGATACTCTGGTAGAGGGAGTGGCGACGTTTCGACGCCATCGCGACGCCGAGAGCCGCTTCCTCGGCCGCGCTCCGGCTGAAGATGCTGCTAAGCGCAGCTTTGAGCACCAGCCCCGCCCGCGTGCCCCACGCTTTCGGCCTTCGCTTCGACTGTCGCCGTCCATCGCTCACGACTGTCGGCGCAGTCTGGTCCGGGAGCACGCGACGCTGGACCATCATCTCAATCGTTACGACTACGATGGCGACGGGGAGCGTCACGATTATGAATAGCCAGCCGCTCGGGGTACCGATGAGGGCGTGCTTCACAAGGGTGTTCTCAAGACACTCAACCTGTCGCTCAAGCTGTGCCCGATCGGCAGGGTCAGCCGCTGCGAGATCCCACGGTGGCGACCAGTTGCGCACCCCACGGAGGGAAACACGAAACAGGAGCATGTTCAGCGTGCTGATGTCGTCAAGACTCTCGATCGAGCGCTCCACGAGCCGAAGTATCTGACGGGGCTGTCGCTGATCGCTAAACGCGCCGCGTCGAATGTCATCGGCTAGCTCATCCCTAAGCCGCCAAAGCTCATAACGATGATGACTGAGCGCGTATCCGGGGACAAGCCTGAAGACGCACGCCCACGCGAAAAGCGCGAGCGCGACGATGTTCAGCCACAAGACGGTATCCATCACGCCGACACGGTAGACGGTCTAGTGACCGAGCTCCTGTTCGAGCGCCGTGATCCGGCGACGTTGCCGACGCAGCTCTTCCCGCTGCTCCTTGTTCTTACGAAGTAGCGAGGCGACCCCAGCCCCCAGCGCCACAGTAAACGCGATGCTGATGGAAATCGTGACTGTGAGATCGGTGTGCCTCCCGGCCAGCGCTCGGGCGATCGGCACGGCGGCTTGAATCGGAATCCAAAGAGCCGCGATCCACGCAACAGGGACGAGCGATTTCGCAAGGTCGTAACGCCGCGCAACTCGTTCGATTTCGACATTCGTTGGCTCATCGCTCCTCCTCTCCACCGCCACGACGGGGCACACTAGAGGATTCCGCCATTCGGGACATTAAGGGTCCAGGCGGCGGCCGCGATTCCGAGCCGAGGGAGAGGCGAATCCAAACCGATGCACTGCCTTTCCGGCCTCGGATCCGGCGCGGTCCGCCACCGCGATCGACGAGCGATCGCTCGCCCCCCGCGCGAGTATTGTCTTTACGCGTGATCCCGCTAGCCGTCAGCGGAACGATCGTGATCGGCGCCGCCGTTCTGTTCGCGGCGGTGCTGCTGTGGCTACTGCTGCGCATGGACGCGCGCGATCAGGCCGCGCAGAAGACCGAGGAGGAAGCTGCTCGCGGCGGGCGGCGACGGTAATCCGCCAAAGACACAGCGTGCCGTACCGGATCATCGCACGGTGATTGTCCAGCCTTCGGAGTGGCGGACGATCGGCGGATGGATGTGTGTGAGCGCTGCAAACACGTGCGGGGACACGTAGACCTCGACGAACGCGGCGAGCACGAGCACGGGCACGGCCAGCGCGACTGTCACGACGGTCGCCGCCAGCAGTTGCTCCCACTCTCCGCGCCGGCTGGCGATGATCCACGCGGCCAGCGGCAAGAACAGCGCGATCAGCTCGGGGATGGCGTGCGGGAGCACGCCGAGGAGCAGCAGCGCGGGCGAGACGCCGAGGAAGTGGGACACGCCGGCGAGGCTGTGCCCGATCACATATGCCTGCGCGCTCAGCGAGAAGGTGGTGGCTAGGACGACAAAGGCGATCGCGATTCGTCCGCCGTGCTCGTGCACCCACCTCGACAGGCCGCTGTGGTGCTCGGCTTGAAGCGGCAGCGAGCTGCCCGCTATGAAGCCCGCTACGCATGCCATCGCGTGCAGCGCCAGCACCAGCATGTTGTTTTGTAGAACGTGCAGCACGTCGGCGAGATCGCCGACCGCGAACGGCGGGCGCAGCGCGACGATCTGCTCGTAGCCGTGATCCAGCGACGCGATCATGAGCACCGCCGCGAGCAGCCCCGCGGCTGCGAGCGCTGAGCCGGCGACCCACTGACCGATCACCGCCAGCGGCTGGCGCTGCCACGCGCGCAGCGTCGCGCGTGTGTGGCGCACGCCGTGCGCGAACGCGTAGGACGAGGCGTCCATCGCGACTGCATCGGCAGCTTCAGGGGCTATCTGAAGCGCAGGAGCGGCACCAGCCACATCGCCTCGGCGGCGATGCGCCAGGACATCTTGCTCGTGCCCTGCTGGCGGTCGCGAAACACGATCGGCACCTCGACCACGCGAAAGCCCTCCTGCACGGCGCGGTAGGTCAGCTCGACCTGAAACGCGTAGCCCTGCGAACGGACCTCGTCGAAGTGGATCGCCTCGAGCACCTCGCGGCGAAAGCACTTGAACCCACCCGTCAGATCACGCACCTGAAGCCCCAGCACCAGCCGCGCGTAGGTCGATCCGCCCTCGCTGATGAAGCGCCTCAGCAGGCCCCATTCCCTGACGGCTCCCCCCTTCACGTAGCGCGAGCCGAGGGCCAGATCGGCGCCGCCGTAGACCGCCTCCAGCAGCCGCGCGAGATCGTTGGGGTCGTGCGAGAAGTCGCTGTCCATCTCCATCACATAGCCCGCGCCGTGGTCGAGTGCGTGGCGAAAGCCGGCTAGATACGCGGGCCCGATCCCGTTCTTCTCGGTTCGGTGCAGCACCTGCATCCAGTCTTTTTCGCCCGCCATCCGATCGGCCAGCCGGCCGGTGCCGTCGGGCGACCCGTCATCCACGACGAGCACGCGAAAGCCGTCGGGCGCGGCCTGTTCGAGCACCTCGCCGGCGGCCGTCACGATCGCCTGAACGTTCTCGGCCTCGTTGTACGTGGGCAGTATCAGCCAAGGCTCGCCGGACATCGGTCGGGGTACCCTAAAGTGTGCTGCCGCCCGCTGCCTCCAGTCCCTGCGCATGCGCCTTTACGCTGGTGTGAGTGAGCGGCCCCGAACTGTCCAACGCGGCGATCGCCGACGCGCTCGAAGAGCTGGGCGACCTGTACGAGCTGGACGGGGCGATCGTGCATCGCGTGCTGGCCTATCGAACGGCGGCCAAGGCTGTGCGCGAGGCCTCCGTGTCGGTCGCCGCGCTCGCCCGCGAGGGTCGCGCCAGTGAGCTGAACGGCATCGGCAAGACCTTGCAGGAGAAGATCCTCGCGCTGGTGGCAACTGGCACGATTCCCGCGGCAGAGCGGCTGCGAGCCAAGTTTCCGCCGGGGCTGATCGCGCTCACGCGCCTGCCCGGCCTGGGCCCGAAGCGGGCGCGGCTGCTGCACTCCGAGCTGGGCGTCGACTCGCTGGCGGCACTGCGACAGGCCGCGAGCGACGGGCGCCTGCGCACCGTTCGCGGCCTCGGCCCGAAGCTCGAGGCGAGCGTGCTGAGCGCCCTCGATGCGCTCGAGGCAAGCGGCGGCGACGGGCGCTCGACGCGCGTCGTGCTCTCACGGGCGCTCGAGATCGGCGAGGCGCTAGTCGCTGGCTTGATCGAGCTGGGTGGCGCGGGCACTCACGTGCAGCTCGCCGGCTCGGTCCGCCGCCAAGCCGACAGCGTCAAGGACCTCGACCTGATCGCCACCACAACGCGGCCGACGACGCTGGCCAAGAGCCTGGCCAAGCTCGAGCAGGTCGAGCACGTCAGCTCGGCCGGCAAGGCGGGCGCAAGAGCGCGCACCCACGCGGGCATCGGGGTCGACCTGCGGATCGCGAGGCCAAACCAGCTGGGGAACCTGCTGCAGCACTTCACCGGCTCAGGCCGGCACAACGCGGCGCTGCGTGAAGCGGCGGTACGTCGCGGGCTGCACGTGTCCGAGTACGGCATCCTCGACGACGCCACCGGGATCACGCACACGCACGCGAGCGAGGCGGAGGTCTACGAGCACCTCGGTCTCGCCTACATCGAGCCCGAGCTGCGCGAAGATCGCGGCGAGCTGGAGGCAGCGGCCGCCGGCAAGCTACCAGAGCTGATCGAGCTGGAGGACATCCGTGGCGACCTGCACAGCCACACGATCGCCTCCGACGGGCACAACACGATCGAGGAGATGGCGCTGGCGGCACGCGAGCGCGGATATCGGTACCTGGCGGTCACCGACCACTCCACCAGCCACGGCTTCGGCAACGACGTTTCGCCCGAGCAGTTGCTCCGTCAGATCGAGTTTGTGCACGAGGCGAACGCCCGCATCCAGGGAATCGAGCTGCTGGCGGGCAGCGAGGTCAACATCCTGCCCGACGGCTCACTCGACTACGAGGACGACCTATTGGCCCAGCTGGACTGGGTAATCGCAAGTGTGCACACGTCGTTCGCGATCGGCGAGCAGGCGATGACCGAGCGGATGATCGCCGCGATCGAGCATCCGCTGGTCGACGCGATCGGCCACCCGACGGGCAGGCTGATCGAGCGCCGCGCCCCCTACGCGATCGATCTGGGAGCCGTGTTCGCGGCCGCCGCGCGCACGCGCACGATGCTCGAGATCAACGCCAACCCCCAGCGGCGCGACCTCTCCGACTCACACACGCGCGCGGCCGCGCGCGCCGGCGTGAGCATCCTGATCGACTCCGACGCGCACCGCACGGGCACGCTCGCGAACATGCGCTGGGGCGTGGCTACCGCGCGGCGCGCGTGGCTCACCCGCGAGGATGTGGCCAACACGCGCCCGTGGCCCGAGCTCGACCGGATGCGTAAAGGGCATGCCGGCCGGGGGCGCTGAGGCGGGCGCTCAACTGCCTCCAAGGGATCCGTAGTACTGGGGACTCCGGCTGGGGCAGTACATCGCGAGCTTGCGCGTGGCCGTGTCGTAGCGCACGACCCACACACCGGTGTTGTTGCTCAGTCGCGTACACGGCGCGGTTGCGCGCGCACTGAGCGGTTCGTGCAACAGCGTGGCCACGCTCGCCGAGCGCGCGTACTGAGGCGATTCGGTGACCACCGGCACGAGCTTGGCGATCTGCGCCAGCGGTTTCAGCCCAGCGAGAGAGAAGTCCGGAAGTTCACTTTGCCCGGCGCTCCAGGCGACGGTGTGCACCCCTTCGCGGCTCAGCGAGCGCAGCAGGCCGGGCACGTCGCCGTCGCGCGCCGGCGCATCGACCAGGAAGCCGGTAGTCGTGAACAGGATCACCCGGTCGGGGAGCTGCTCGGTGGGCGCTGGCGTGCTCGCCAGCGCGACTTTTGCTTCACCGCCGACGCCGAACGTGATCGCCAGCGTGTTCGCGAGCGCCAGCGCCACTACGGCGCCAGTCGCCAGCCGGCGCCCAGGGCGTGGGAGAAAGGCGATCCAGCCGGTCGCGATCACCGCCAGGAACCCCAGCATCGGCATGCCGTAGCGGATGTCGTGGTGAGAGTCGGGGAATGTGATGACGAACCACGCCAGCAGTCCGCCGAGCAGGAACTCCAAGCGCGCCACGTGCCTGCCACGCTCTCGCACGACCGTCACGATCGTCCACACGCCGCCCACCAGCCCGATACAGAACAGTGGCGCCAGCAGCTGTGAGTTGAGGATGCTCCAGAAGTACCACTCGAGGTTCTCGGTCGAGAACGTTGGCGGGATGTTCCCCGGCGGCGTTCCGGGGCCGGAACTGGCAAGTTCGATCATCCTCCCCAGTTCAGAGGCGTGCTCCAGGTACCACGGGGTTCCCACCAGCAGCGCCACCGCCGCGAAGATCGCGAACCCACGCCAGTTGCGCCAGCCTCCGTGCAGCAGCACGACCGCGACCAGCCCGATCAAAAACAGCGAGAAGGTGACCTTGACGTTGAGCCCGAGCCCGACCGCCAACCCCGCCCATGCGGAGGTGCTCAAGCGACTGAAGTCCTCGCTGGCGAGTATCAGCCAGAGCGCCACCGCCACCATCGCGGTCAGCGGCGCGTCGAGCAGGAACACGTGGAACATCGAGATCAGAAGCGGCGAGCCGAACACGAACACGACCGCCAGCATCCCCGCCAGCGGCCCGAACACGAGCCGGCCGGTCTGGTAGCAACCGAGCGCCAGCAGCGGTACGAACACGAGGTTCTCGGCGATGACCGGTGAAGCGACGTTGATACCGCCGAGCAGCGACCCGAGTGCACCGACGATATGGCCGAGGATCGGGTAGACGTTGGTGTGGGTGAACGGGCCGAACAGGTTCCCGGCCGCGAGCATTCCGCGATATTCGAGCGCCGTTTCCAGCTGGTCGCCGACGTCGTAGATGGGAATGCTGCGATCCCGCGTCAGCCACCAGCAGGTGAGTAGGAAGAAGATCGCCGTCGCGGCGAGCGCGCCCCACGCGTAACCACTGAGACGCAGGCCACGGACGCGCACCCGTTCGTGCTCGGAGACCGGCAGCGCTCGAGCGGAGGCCGACATCGCCCGAACGTAGCCAACGGTCATTCCAAATACCAGCGAAGATCGCCAGATCGACCACCATTGTCTCCGTCTTTATGCGAGCAGGCGTGGCAGCAACTCCTCGGCGACAACGCGGTCCACGGCAGCGTGATCAAACGCCGCCAGCGCCTCGCGCGCGCGGGCGGCATAGTCGCCTAGAGGATCGACCAGCGCCACGCCCAGCGCACTGGGCAGGTCGGCGCTGACCAGGCGGGCGTCGAGCGTTCGTGCGATCGCAAGCGCAGCGTACGGGCCGGGCGCGGGCGTGGTGACCAGCAGACAGCCGTCGGCCAGCGCCTCCAGCTGTGCGATGCCGTAGTCCTCACGCCTGGGCGCGCATACGAACACGCGCGCGCGGCGCGTCAGCGCGCGGTACTCGCCCGCGGGCAGCGCGCCGACGACGCGCACGCGATCCTCCTCGCAAACCTCCAGGCCGCCTCGCGCTAGCTCGCTCGCCGAAACTCCGGCAACGAGCAGCTCGTCGTCTACCCCGCGCAGCTCGCGCGTCGCGCGCCAGGCTGCCAGCACAATGTCGAGCCCCTTCTTGGACGGGTTGGCTGCGTATGCGATCGCGGCGATGTCGCGCTGCTGGGACGGCGGCCCGGAGGACTCGACCGCAACGGGCAACACCAGCGCACGCCCATCGTGGCGGGCCTGCGAGGGCGCCTCGCACAAACCACCTGCGCTCCAGGGGAGCAGCAGCGGCGCGGCGCTCAGCCGGCGGCGCTCGAGCGGACGCTGCCACAGGCCGTGGCGTCCCGGCCTGTTGCCGGCGGCGGTGGCGTCGAAGCGGATCGCGCCCGGTCGCGGCCACAGCAGCGCGGCGGTGGTACTCGAGTAGACGATCGCGCGTGGCGAATGGCGATCGAAGCGGGCGAGCGCGCCGTCAGCCGCCCGTCTTGCCGCACGTGCCCAACCCAAATCGGTGAGCATCAACGTCCTCGCTGGCGCGGGTGGGACTGCTCGCGCGAGCGCGACGCTTGCGCCGGCCCGGCGCAGGGACGCGTGCAACTCGTCGTCGGCCGTGCGCAGTCCCTCGGTCGAGCCGAGCGAGACGATCAGCACGTCGACCGGCGCGGCGGCGGCCATGTCAACCGACGGCGCCGTTCGCGCCCTCCGGCCTGGCCGTCTTGAAGCCGGGCGTACGCACAAGCGCCATCGGCCGCACGGGCGAGGTGCGACGCACATAGAAGCTCGCCCCGTCGCGCTCCTCGATCGCCTCCACCGCCGCATCCTGGCGCCGCCAGCCGAGCGCCCAAATGATCGCGAAGCCCGCGGCGATCCCGGGCACCTGTGGAGCGAGGAAGGCCAGCCCGCCGGAGAGCAGCGTGAACACGGCCAGCGGCCACAGACGGTTGATCAGCGTCGCGCCCGGGTGGAGCTCCGGCAGCGTGGTGCTCGCCTGCGCCGCGGCCAGCAGCCGCGCGATCGGCGGCGTCGTCTGGGCTCGCCTGCCCAAGCGCATTCCGACGAAGATCGCGATCGCCCACCAGCCGACCGATACGCCCGCGGTCAGCCTGTCCGAGCTCGCACCGGCGGCGATCACGGTGATCGCGGCGAGCGCCGTCGCGGCGCCCGCACTGAGCAGCACGGTGGTCCGCAGGAAGTCCACGAACCGCACGGCGCTAGAGCAACGCCTCGAGCAGCTCGCGCACGCCGCCTGGTCCGTCGACCGTCAGATCGGCCTCCCGCGCCAGGTCTGGAGGGGCTTCGTCGGAGCCGACCGCCACACATACCGCACACGACAGCGCTCCCGACTCCACCTGCGAGCGCAGGCCGCGAAACGCGTCCAGGTCGGTGGTGTCGTCGCCGACGTACACGGCCGCGGCGACCTCGCCGCCGCGCAGCAGCGTGGCGATGCCGAGCCCCTTGTCGAGCACCACCGGGGGGCGCACCTCCAGCACCTTGCGCCCCCAGTGCACGACGAGGCCCTCCGCTTCGGCTTGCCGCGCGATCTCCCGCACAGCCTCGCCCGCGGCCTCCTCGTCGGGTGCCCCACGCCAGTGGAAGGCGGCGATCGTGTCCTTGTCCTCGCTGCGGACCCGGATGCGCTGATGCTCGCCGGTGTATGCACGAGCGGCGAACTCACGCATGCGGGCGGTCCATTCGGCGAGCTGGGGATCTACCTCCGCTCGAGTGGCACCCGGACGCAGCAGCTCCCCTCCGTGATTGCCTACGTACGCGATCGTGCCGATCGCGACGATCTGGCGGGCGGTGCTCGCGCGTCGGCCACTCACGCAGCCGACCACCTGGTAACGACGGGCGATCTCGATCAAGAGACTACGTGTGGCCTCCGGAACGTGAGCGTCCGCGGCGTGGCGCACGATTGGCGCCAGGGTGCCGTCTATATCGAGCAGGACGGCGGAGCGGGCGGGGTCGCAGCGAATCGGCTCGAGCGCCTCCACTAGCGTTGAGGCTGGGGACACGAGGTCTAGTATGGCGCGCATGGTGGCTGGCTCGTCAGCTCGTGCAAGTGGCCGCTGAGCACCCTTCCCAGCGGTCGCTGAAGCTGGTCGTGATCGGCACGTTGGCCGGCCTTTTCAGCGGCCTGTTCGGGGTCGGCGGCGGGAGCGTGATCGTGCCGCTGCTGGTGCTGTGGCTTGCTTACGGCGAGCGCGCCGCGACCGCGACCTCGCTCGCGGCGATCGTGTTCATCGCCGCCTTCGCGGCCAGCGTGCAGGGCCTCTACGGCAACGTGCGCGTGCTCGACGCGGTGCTCGTCGGGGTGCCCGCGGTCGCGGGCGTGCTGGTCGGCACGTGGCTGCAGCAGCGCATGCAGGCTCGCTCGATCGCGTTGCTGTTCGCCGTCGTGCTGATCGCCAGCGCGGTCGAGCTGATGCTCAGATGATCGGGGCGATCGCCGTCGGGTTGGCGGGCGGCGTGATCGCCGGGCTGCTCGGCGTGGGCGGCGGCGTGCTGTTCGTCCCGGGCCTAGTCCTGTTCCTCGGCCTGGACCAGCATCAGGCCGAGGCCACCTCGCTGCTGGCGATTGTGCCGGTGGCGATCGTCGGCACCTACCGCCAGGACCGCTACGGCAACGTGCACCGCTCGGATGCGCTGCTGCTCGGGCTCCTATCCCTGGCCGGCGCGGCCGGCGGCGTGGCACTGGCGAACGCGCTGTCGGGAACGGTGCTGCGCGATGCGTTTGCCGCGCTGATGGTGCTCGTCGCAGTCCAGCTGGTACGCCGCAACCTAGCCTAACGCCGGCTCGGCACCGCCGGGATGAAAGACCCGGTTGCGGAACACGAGGAAGTTGACGAGCGTCAGGAGCATCGCGGTCGCCAAATATGCAGCCTCGGCGGGGACGCCCAGCAGCGCCGGCAGCAGCGCGCTGGCGGTCGCCGTCACGATCAGCTGGGAGACGGCCACCAGCATGTAGCGGCCGACCTGGTGCCCGAACGGGAGCGCGAAGCCTTCCAGGTGCGTCCACACGAACAAGCGCTGAAGGGTGAAATGGACGCACACGGCCGTGCACCATCCGATCGCCAGGGCCAACTCGAAGGGAAAGTGTGACACCAGCGCCAGCAGCGTCGTGATGCTGATGTAGACCGCCGAGACGATCAGGCCGGTCAACGCGTAGCGCATCCCTTGGGCCAGCACGCCTTCCGTGCGCAGCAGGACGATGTTGCGCCTCAGTGCCTGTGGCCAGCTCTCACCATCCCACCGCACCTGCCCGTAGGAGCTCATCGTTCGATGCTACATATGACCGCGTAAGGCCTTGCGGCGAGCGCTCTCGCGCGCCTATCGGCCAGGCTGTAGGGGCTCGGACTGTCTCTGACTCTTGCGGTGAATTCTGCGGCGGTGCTTGACGGTGAGCACCCTGGTCGATCGCCATCGAGTCCGTTTGCCCGACTACTCCCATCCTCCGATAGCCTCTGTGCCCGGCCGCTCGAGTGACCATGCCGATCCAATTCGTTCACCACGACACTCCGTGCAGATCAACGCGACATCGCTATCGACCGGGACCACGCTCGAGGCTGAGGTCGCGATCGTGGGCGCCGGGCCAGCGGGCATCACGCTTGCGCTGGAGCTCGCCGACAGCGGCGTCGACGTCCTGCTGATCGAGAGCGGAGGGGACTCCTACAGCGCCAAGGTACAGCGCCTCGGCGACACTGCCGGACATGACTCCACGCACGTGCCGATGTCGCTCGCCACGCGGCGTCAGGTGGGTGGCGCATCAAATCTATGGGCCGGACGGTGTGTCCCATTTGATCCAGTCGACTTCCAGGCGCGCGAGCTGGTCGCAAACGCACGCTGGCCGGTCGACTATGACGACGTCGCCCGCTACTTTTCGCGGGCGTGCGAGTGGTCTATGTGCGGCGACGCGGTATTCGATGCTTCAGAGATACCCAGCCTGTCCACCAGTGCGCTGATCGCCGGCTGGCCGGAGGGTGACGTCCGCTCGACGTCGTTGGAGCGCTGGTCGTTACCGACAAACTTTGGACGCGCCTATCGAGAGCGGCTGCGCGAGGCTCACCATCTCACGCTGGTGAGCAACCTGACCTGTACGGAGATCGTGTGCAGCGAGCACGGCGACAGCGTCGGGCATCTGACAGCCACGACGCTCGCTCACAACAGCGTGCGGATTCACGCCAAGCGCTACGTCCTCGCGTGCGGCGGCGTGGAATCGACCCGTCTGCTGTTCGCCTCAGGTGAGAGCGCCCGGCGAGGTATCGGCAACCACTCGGGGCATCTCGGACGCTGGTACATGACGCACGTCGGCGCATGTATCGCCCAGGCGCACTTCAACACACCGCCCGACACCACGATCTACGGCTTTGAGCGCGATCCACAGGACATCTACGTGCGCCGGCGGTTCACTTTCGCGGAGGGCTATCTGATTGCGCATGATCTGCCGAACGTGGCGATGTGGCTCGAAACCCCCGAGATCAGTGACCCTTCGCACGGCAGTGAGATTCTTTCACTGATTTACCTAATACTCGCCTCGCCCCTGGGCCGGTATTTCATTGCAGAGGGAATCAGGCGGCGCAAGCTGGCGACCACCAACCCCGGCTCGACCACGAAGCACGTTCTCAACGTTTTGCGCAACCTACCGCGTGCAGTGAAGTTCGCGCTCGTGTTCGGATATGAACGATTCCTCAGACGTGGACACAAGGTGCCAGGCGTGTTCGTGCCGAGCCCGTCGAACACATACCGGCTGTACTACCACGGCGAGCACCTACCCCATCACGACAGCTTCATCGGACCGACCCTAGGCGTGGATGCGCTCGGGATGCCACGGATGCAGACGCGCCTGCGCTTCACCGAGGAGGACATCGACGGCGCGATCCGCGCACACGAGCACTTTGACCGCTACCTGCGCGAGCACGGGATCGGGGAGCTTCAGTATCTCTATGAGGATCGCGAGGCAGCCCTGCGCGAGCAGTTGCTCGACGGCTACCACCAGGCCGGCACGACACGCATGTCCGCTCGCCCCAAGGACGGCGTGGTCGATCCGCGGCTGGCGGTCCACGGCTTCGACGACCTGTTCGTGGCTAGTAGCTCGGTGTTCGTCACCTCCGGTCAGGCGAACTCGACGTTCATGATCGTCGTCTTCGCCCTGCGACTCGCCGACCATCTGCGCGCCACGCTGCGCAGCCGATCGCCGATGGGCCGATCGATCGCCAGGGGCGCGTCCGCCAACGGGCACACGCCCGCAGCCCGGCCGGTCAGAGACATGCAGGCCGGATAACTGGCCAACGCCAGCTCCCGAAAATAAGCTCGCCGGCATGCGCGCTGACCGCCTGCCTCCGGTGCGAGAGATCCTTGCTGACCGCGTCGGCGAGGAGATGGCCCTCAACGACCGATACCTGAATCCGCAGCTCGGCAGGATCGTGCGGACCGTCGGCTTCGATCGCGTTTGGGTGGGCGGCGAGGGCGCCGAGCTGATCGACGCGGAGGGTCGACGCTATCTCGATCTGTTCGGCGGACATGGCGTGTTCGCGCTCGGGCGCAACCACCCGGAGCTGGTGCAAGCGCTGGGCGACGTGCTGAGCGCGCGCACCGGCAACCTGCCTCAGCTTGGCGTGACGCTGCTCAGCGGCGTGCTCGCGGAGGAGTTGCTGGCACGCGCGCCCGGCAGCGTCGGCGCGATGATGCCCGCCAATACCGGAGCGGAGGCAGTCGAGGGCGCGATCAAGGTCTCGCGCGCGGCGACTGGTCGACCGCGCGTGCTGTATGCCGAGCACGCCTTCCACGGGTTGACGATGGGCGCGCTGTCGCTCAACGGCAATCCGGAGTTCCGCGAGGGCTTCGGGCCGTTCCTACCGGGATGCGATGTCGTGCCGTTCGGCGACCTGGACGCACTCGAGCGCGAGCTGCGTCACGGCGACGTGGCCGCGTTCATGATCGAGCCGATCCAAGGCAAGGGCGTGACGCTGCCTCCGTTCGGCTATCTGGAGGGGGCGCAGGAGCTCTGCCGGGCAGCGGGGACGATGTTCGTGTGCGACGAGGTCCAGACCGGCATCGGGCGGACCGGCCGGCTGCTGGCGCTCGAGCACTGGGGCCTGGAACCGGACATGATCTGCCTGTCCAAGGCCCTGTCGGGCGGCTTCGTGCCGATCGGCGCGGTACTCGTCAGCCGACCCGCGTTCGAGCGGGTGTTTGACCGGATGAAGCGCGCCGTGCGTCACGGCTCGACGTTCGGCGGCAACGATCTCGCCGCGGCAGCCGCGCTGGCAACGCTACGCGCGCTCGACCGCGAAGACCTGGTCGCACACGCCGAGCGGATGGGGGACCTGCTGCTTGAGCTGACGCGGCCGCTGGTCGATCGCTACGAGATCGTGCGCGAGGTCCGCGGGCTGGGGCTGATGTGGGGAGTCGAACTGGGGCCCCCGGAAGGCAACGGCAAATGGTCGATGTGGGCCGCGATCGAGCGCGCCCAGCCCGGAGTGTTCGCGCAGTTGGTGACGGTGCCGTTGTTCCACGACCACCGAATCTTCTGCCAGGTCGCCGGGCCGCGCATGAACGTGATCAAGGCGCTGCCCGCACTGGTAATCCAGGAGCGCCAGGTCAGGCGCTTCGCGGCGGCGTTGGAGGAGGTGGTGGCTGGCGCCGAGCACGCCTCCAGGGCGATGGTTCGGCTCGGCTGGCGCACCGCGCGCCGGGTCTCGCGAGAACGCCTGGGCGCGCACTCGCACGTATCGAATGGCGCCAACGGATCCGGACGCCATACGCGTTCGACGGTCGGCGGCTGAGCGTGGCGACTCTGGCACGAGACGTGCAGGACCCGCCGGAGGCGATCCGACGCGCCGAGCCGGCGGACGTGCCGGCCCTCACGCGGACGCTCGTGCGCACCTTCATGGACGATCCGGTCGCCATGTGGGCCTGCCGCTCGGAGTCGCTGCGCCCGCGCATGCTCGAAGGCATGTACGTCGCACGGCTGCGCCAGATGCTCGCCCACGACGAGGTCTGGACGAATCCAATGCGCACGAGCGCCGCCCTTTGGGTACCGCCGGAACGCTGGCAGACGAGCCTACGCGAGAGCGCCGCCCTGCTGCCGAGCTTCTTGCACCCACGCCTGCTGGTGCGTCTACCGCTGCTGGCGATCGGCCTAGGCTCGGTGCAACGCAGGCATCCCCACAGGCCAGCGCACTGGTACCTGTCGCTGCTGGGGACCGATCCCGACGCTCGCGGACACGGCTACGGCTCGGCCGTGCTGGCGCCCATACTCGAACGTTGCGACCGTGACGGCGTCGGGATCTACCTCGAGTCCTCAAAGGAGCGCAACATCGCCTTCTACGCGCGCCACGGCTTCAGGGTCACCGGCGAGCTGCAGATTCCGTTCGGCGGCCCGCGCATGTGGCCGATGTGGCGGGAACCGCACGGCTGAGCAAGCGGGGCCTCTTCGCTGAGACTCCGCGCGGGATCGTCTAGACTCAAGAAGTCCATGGGACTCGACAATCCCCTGCACATCGCCTTTCTCGTCGTGATCCTGCTGCTGGTGTTCGGCGCAAAGCGCCTGCCCGAGATCGGTCGTTCGCTGGGCAGCGGCATGCGCGAGTTCAAGGACTCTGTCAGCGGCGAGTCAAAGCCGGCGCTTACGCAGAGCAGCCAGCCGCCGGAGCCCGTCGCCCAGCAGTCGCCGGCAGCAGCGGCTCCGGCGCCCGCCCCGACGCCTCCAGCTGAGCCGACACAACAGTCATAGTCAGCGCTGCGAATCCGGGCGGCGCGCCGCGTATGCAGACTACCTGCGGTAAGAGAGGCCAGAGGGCCCATCACATTGCACCGTGGCTGCCGAGCGGCCGGGTGTTCCGCTCCGGACCTGCTTGATCTGTTCGAGTTCGGCTTCCGCCCCCGCCGAGTGGCGTACGCTGGCGAGTCGCTAGCTCAGGCCGAAGTGGTGACGGTAAAACATACGATTGAACGCAAGACCACAAAGGCAAACTTAAAATTCGGGGGCAATCCTGCGATATATGAAGGTAAATCGATCGCCCAATCATCTAATGGCGACACGTGGGGCGATCTTATTAGAAGTCTAGGGTCGCGCTCGTTCGCCCTTGACGGCTGGCCTGGAGGGTCTCGGGCGACAAGAGTCCTTGACTGGCACACAGCACGCGGGACACCGATGCTGCGGACCTTTCGCCCCACGTCCTCCCGCCACCCCAAGTTCTTTGCCTAGCCCGTGGGGCCGTATAGCCTGGGGTAAGGCGGCGCCTCCTGGCACCGCCTTACCCGTGTTCGACTGAGTTATGGTGCGGTTACGGCCCAGACGCCGTATCCAGTGCCGTATTCGCCTTCGGAGTTGAAGTAAACTTGTAGTTGGGCGCCGCTCTTGCCTATTTCTTCGGGTTTGTTGGTTTCTGGGTTGCGTAGTGCTGGTATTGATTCGCCGGGGACTCCGAGCTTTGCTTCGACTAGTATTTGGGTGTAGAGGCAGAAGTATCCTGGTTTGGCTATGGGGTTGTCGATTTTGCCTTTTTCGCATCCGCCGCCGGCTTTGCCTTCTCCTCCTTCGGGGATGATTTCGATGTGTGCTTCGTTGATTGCTGCTCCCAGTGGGATCAAGAACGAGATCGGGATGTAGTCGCTTGTTTCAAAGAGCGCGCCGGTGTCTGCTCTGCCGTGGAAGGTCCAGACTCCGCGCTCTGTCTTCCCGGATGGGAGTACTCCTCCGGCGGTCCAGGGTGAGCCTTCTTCGCCTTTTTGCCCGGTGTCGCCTTTGGATCCGGTGTCACCTTTGGTTCCCTGACCGCCGTTTGAGCCTGGGGTGCCGGGGGAACCTTGTGCCCCCTGGGTGCCGGGTGCTCCGGTGGCGCCTTTGGGGCCGGTGGCTTTGAGCTGTTTCTGGACGCTTGGCTTGATCTGGTTGATGTTTGTGATGATGATTTTGCTCGCGGCGAGCGCCCCGCCGCTCATGGCGAACAGCAGTGCGAGCGTGGCCGCCACGTTGGCGTATGTCGCTCGCTTGCGTATCGTTGAGAACATTCTCTTCCTCTCCTTGGTGTTGACGTGCTGCTGACTGGTCAGTTGCTACCTCACTTGCTTGTGGGCTTTCCCCTTTTGTGCTTGGCTTTTTTCTTCTTCGGTTTCTTCGGCTTTGGGCAGCCCTTGATGGTGATCTTTGTGGACTGTCTGCTCACTGCTCCGTTTTGGCCGGTGATGGTTGTCGGCATTAGTAGCTTCTGGCCACAGAGGCTGTAGTTGGCCTTGGCAGGCAGGAAGGTCCCGAGCACGGAGAAGGGGCCTGCGGGCAGTTTCAGCTCAAACGAGGTGAAGGGCACATCAGGCACCGTTCTAAATGAGCTGGTGGTGATGCCGTTCTTGATGCTCGTGTTGCCGTCGAGAATGACCGTGACTCCTTCGCCCTGCAGCACGATCTCAAGATCAGGGAAAGCAGCACCACCGTGGCTGACTAGGTAGGCCGGGCCTGTCACGGGATGCGCGAGGATCGGCGTTAGGGCGGTTGCGGTTCCGACGTTGGATGCTTGCGGGCACGCCGCTGGGTTCACCTCAAAGGTCGCCGCCAAGCACGCTTTTTGGAGCGTGGTCAGACGAGATGGCAACTGCTTGGGTAGGGACGTCACAACAGATCTGGTGTTTGCTTCGCCGCTGCCTTTTGCGGTCACGGTGACGTCCAGGCTCACACCGTTGGCTTTGCTAGCTTTCCTGATGGTCGTGGACGCGAACGTCGGTTTGAAGGGCAGGCTCGCACAGTTAGCGGCTTGGAACGGGCTCGATACGCCAGCGGTCGCACCGGAGACTGAGCTACTCACGCCGCTGAGGGCCATTGCCTGGCAGTTTGTGGGGTTAAACGTGAAGCCGGGGCGATCGACCGTGACGTTGACCGCCTTGACACGGACCGGGATGCCTCTCAGGATCGTCGGGAAGGAGTCGCTGAGGACGGTTACCTGCGTTGTGTTGGGATCGACGTGAATCGATCCGCGAACGACGACTGGTTTGCCGTTTTCGTCGAGGTCGAACGGCCCCGCGATCGCCGGCACCTCGACCACGAACCCGAACGGGCCGCCGTTGTAGGGGCCACTGAAATAGATCGATCCGGGCACGTACACAGGATCGGGCCCGACACCCGCAGCGACCGTGACCGCTCCGATACGCGACCCAGCGGGACAGGTCCCCGCGTTCGCGTCCGTGTCCCCACACTGGGCGACACCCGCGAGCGTACCCAGCAGTCCCGGAGGCGCTGTCACTGAGAGATCCTTGAATTCCTGTTCAGAGTCGCCGCGGGACAACGTGACGGTCACCGGGCTATACCCACCGGCACGGTTATTGACCGTCCCGCCAGTAAACGCGGGAGCGAACCCGCGAGGCCCACACCCTTCGCTGATGTCGAATGGTTCGGAGGACGGGGTCGCGTTTGGAGTGCCGGCTTCTTCACCGGGTGCGGGCTGATGGGACCAGGGTTCGAGCAGCGCCTCTACCCTGTATTCGCCGCATTGCGCCGGGGTGACTAGAGGCGCCAGTGGGCCACCAAAGATGTTCAGCTTGAGGCTCTGGAATGGGAGCTGGGGGTTTTCATCAACAATGGTCGTAACACGTCCGGTTGAGGGATCGAGCTTGACTTCACCGGCAAGCTTGACGACCACCCCGGTACTCGGGTCATCGATCACGATGTAGATCGCGACCAGGGAGTGGAACGGGTTATCTTCCTGGGAAGCGAGGTAAACCGCGCCCGGGAGCGGATGGTCCAGCAGCGGGGTGTCGACTTCAACGGTGCCGATCTTCGACGCGCTGGGGCACGTGGGCGGGCTGGCGCTGAAGTGCGGTGCGCCACCAGCGCGCTGGGTCGCCGCGACAGCGAGCGGCGCTGAGTCCGACGGCACAGCATGAACGCTGGCGGCCGGTTTCGCGATCCCCGGTTCGCTCACTTGCATTGCCGGGACGTCGACCGGTGCAGCAAGTGCGCCCATGAACGTGACCGTATAGGGGCGACGAGTCCCAAAGATTCCGTTTTCAAATCCGCCCGTCACGATCACATTGCCAGCTTTGATCGAGGGGAGCGCTTCCAGGGCCGCCTGCACGACACCGTCTGAGGCATTCCCGGGCAAATCAATGCTTAGCGACACGCCTGATGCGCTTTCTGTCGCAGCTGCTGAGAGGGTCAGCGTTCCCGAGCCGACCGCCACAATGGTGGTACCAGCCGGGATCCCCGCACCCGACACCGCCTCGCCGGGCAGCACTGTCCCTGCGCCGATCGTTACGCCACTGACCGCAGTTGACCCTTCCGTGAGATCACCTGCCGCTTCGGCGGTCGTGCTATCGCCTTCTAGTGAGAGGTCAAAGGCAGCATTATTGAAGTTCGGCACCGCCACCATCTGCATCGAGTTCTCCGCGACAACACCACCGATACCCGATGCTTCCTGCCCTGCGCGTGAGCCACGGAATTCGACCATATAGCCACCCGTAAACCCCGTCACGTTCAACTCCCCTTCCGCTAGCCCCGGGAGCGCTCCGAGCGCCGCCTGAACTTCTCCAGCAGAGGCGCCAGCCGGGAGTTGCCCGGTGCTGTTGCCAGCAAATGAAAGCATGAAGGACTTCGCTCTCGGTGTTTCAACCGCGATTGCCTGCTTCTGGTTGGGCGCCGGCTGTAGCCCGATCTGCGTCGGCGTGCACGCCGCCAAACCGTTCGCCGTCGATGGATTCACAGTCATCCCTTCAGGAAGCTTGACTTCGGCGTTCCTGACCCCCGCAGTGGCGCGACCCGCGCCGCTATTCTCCTGAGGCACGCTCAGCTTGAAACGCAGCCCCGTCGGCGACAACGTGGCCGAGGACTGTGGAACTGCTTGTATTCCAGGAGCGAAGCCGATAGCCCCACACCCGCTGAGCGGATCAGACGTCTTTGCCGCCGCAAAAACGTTTGTTTCCGAGGGCTCCAGCCACGATGCCACTTCCGTCGTAGTTATCAACGCACTCGCAGCGCACGAGGTGGGCATCGTCAACACCGGAACGCTGCTTTCCGGAGCACTCCCGAAAATCGTCACATCCGTCGCATAGATCGCGTGCGAGTGAAGGATGTTCCGGACTTCAGCCGTCAGACCATAATCACCATCACTGCGCACCTTCCCAGTAATGTGAATAACGATCCCGATCCCGGCGAGATTAGCCCCAAACTCGGCCGCCTTACCATTCGGCGGCACCATATTATAAATCGGGTCTTCTACGCGGTAAGGAAACCCGACGACCCAACCCGTCACAACACCAATCTGCGACAACCCCGAACAGCTCGGCGGCACACCCTCCAACTGCGCCTCCGTACACCTCGCCAAAGTCGCCACCGGATTCGCGATCAAACCAACCGGC
The DNA here is from genome assembly GCA_963705235.1 of uncultured Solirubrobacteraceae bacterium. Lineage (GTDB taxonomy): Bacteria > Actinomycetota > Thermoleophilia > Solirubrobacterales > Solirubrobacteraceae > Palsa-744. The sequence continues at coordinate 767,332 of OY970059.1, forward strand.
TCATTCACAGTCACATCTTTCGGATCCTTATAGATTTTGACCGCACTCGGAATTCTACCGCCCGGCTCACCCCCTTCCACCATTTCTTCCTCGACTTCATGATTAAAGACAAAATGGGTTTTCAACGCGACCGGCCGCGCACCCGCCTGAGCCACCGGCCCTTCCGTAGCACTAAGCAATTCGCTCGCAAAACTTTCAATCCCGAAAGCCGCTTCCGACGCACTCGCAACACCCACCCCACCACAAGCCAGCCCAGCCACCACCACAACAACCAAACCTATAGACGTCCATACTCCCCGCAAGCCGCGTCGCGCACCACCCATACAACCCTCTCCCTCGATACCAAACAGACAGATCCAATAAAACGATGCCACATCAAACAAGCACCGCCCAGAGGCGTCTCCAACTACCACACTCCAAGCTCCCAGGATTCCAACACCACTCAACAAGAGTCACACCTACATGTTTCCGTCCACGCCAGCGATGTTCCGCAAAACGACCTTCGACGATTTCCAGGCCAATTACACTAAGAGTCGCCCCCTGCCGACACCCAGCCCCACAGACGGCGCTTGACGGACTAGCCAGCAAAGTCCATCCTGACTGTGCCCTGGCCGTCTGCTCAAGGCTGGAGCTATCTATAGCGCCTAGCGCACAGTCTGGTCTGATGCACTAAACCGGGGTTACGTCAGGTGCTTACTCAAAGGCCACACCATCATGTGGCCGGAATACGATGGAGGCTGTCTATATGTTGCGATTTCGATCATTTGTCTTGGGCGTCGGGCTGATGAGCCTGCTCGCCATCGCAGGAAGCGCCGTAGTAGCCGGCTCAGCATCCGCCGGGCCCGTGTACTCCTTCTGCCACAAAGTAGCAGCCGGGACTGGCACGTTTACTGACGCCGCGTGTTCGGTGTCGGGTGCTGGCAACTTCGTGTTAACCTACGCCGACACCGCGACAACCTTATTAGTCTGTGAAGCAGTCGCGAAAGGCAAGTACGAAACCGCCTTATGCAACAAACTGCAGACAAACGGACCATTCGAAAAGGTCTTAACGACCAAATTCGGCGGAACCCCTCTGTTGACAGGTAAAGGCTCCGGCACACAAACACTAGTAGGCACGGTAGCCGGCGCTAAAATTGAAATTAATTGCAACACGCTGAAATTCAGCACACAGCCAGAAGAGTTCGGCAAATCGACTGGCGGGAAATTGACCTACACTTCGTGCTCGGTTCCGAAACCACCGAAATGTGCGGTGAAAGAACCTATCGTTGCAACGTTCAACGATCAGCTTGAAGTCGAAGGCGGGCAGTATATCGATAAATTCACCGGCGCGGAAGCGGGCGAAAAGTTTGCGGAAATTGAATTCATCAACAAAGGCGCGGAAGTATGCTCGCTGAATACCGTTGTATTTACGGTGACCGGCTCACAGAAGTGTGCTGGCGAGACGTTAGCCCAAGCTGAAGTCGTGACACTAAAACACACGATTGAATGCAAGACCACGAAAAGCAATCTAAAAATCGGGGCCATCGCGGCGACGTATGAAGGGAAATCGCTCGCCGAACCGGCAAACGGTGATGCGTGGGCGATCTTATTAGAAGTCTAGGATCGCTCGCCCGCTATCTAGCGGACTGAGATGGACGACTTTCGGGGCTCTCGCCGTTTGGTTTGGCGAGAGCCCCATTGTTTGGCGAGGGTTTGCTGCTTACCGACAGCCTCGCTCCTCGCCGCCCGCAGCTGATCGTAGGGGCGATGGGCTGGAGGAGTTGGAAACCGCGTCTGGCTTTTCCGGGCTTGGGGCGTGATCGTGTAGGGCGATGGGCGTTCGGTTGAATTGTCGGGGGTCCTTGTCGGAGTTCTTGTTTGGAATAGAGGGGAGGTGCTGGGATGGTGCTGAGAGGCTTGGGCCTGGCTGGGTTGGTGGTGTTCGCTGGTTGGGTTAGTGTGGCGCTGGGCGCTGGGGGAGAATGTTCGAATCAAGCGGTACGTGAACGCCAGCCGCATGGCTTGTTGCTGCCGGATTGCCGGGCCATTGAGCAAGTCTCCCCGGTCGATAAAGGTGGGCAGGACGCAAGAGGGTTCCCGGGGCAGATGCAGGCTTCTACTGATGGCGGGAGGGCCCGGTACTTTTCGCTTTCGCCGTTCCCGGACACGCCGAGCAATGCTAGTGGGCTTCCGACGTATGTCTCTAGCCGGGGCGGGTTGGGGTCATGGGCGAATGCTGGGGTCATGCCCGCTGCCAGCCAAGCCGCGCAAGTGCGTGGCTTTAGTAGTGACTTGTCTGAGGGTGTGGCCTGGGCGGAAGGGAAAGGGCCTGGCGGGGAGCCGTTGGAACACCGCACCTACTACCTGCATAACCTGCAGGTCAAAGACCCGACTACTGAAGGCTTCAGCGAGCTCTATGAGGCGCAGGAACCGATCAGTGAAGCGGCGTTGTTTGCGCTTGGTGGTTTCTCGGGTGATGGGACCAGGATGGTCTTTGAATCTGGGCTGAAGTTGCTGCCTGAAGCGCGTGCGGGTGCGTTGAACGCCTACCAGTGGGATGCGAGCCAGCCAGCCGGGCACCAGCTGAGCCTGATCGGGCTTCTACCCAATGAAGAAACCCCGCCAGAAGGATCGATCATCGGCACATCCGCGGGCGCCAGCCTCACAGCCCTTCAGCCCCCGCCGGCGTATAACCCTGGTGTGATCTCGCGCGATGGGTCGCGGGTGTTCTTCACCGCGACACCCTCTGGCCGGGTTTACGCGCGTCTTCAAGGGTCTCACACCATCGCGATCTCCCCGGGTGGCGCGGAGTTCCTGGGTGCGACCCCTGATGGGCGCTACGCGTTCTATAGCGAAGGGGGAGCTCTGTATCGGTATGACCTTGGTAGCAGCGAACCCGCGCTAGAAGAACCCGCTGTCGCGATCACACCACCTGCCGGCGCGCTTGGGCTCCTCGGGTTCTCCGACGACGGGGCTACCGTCTACTTCGCTGCTGAAGGCGTCCTCGCCGCCAACAAGCGCGAATACGAAACCGTCAACAGCAAAGGCGAAAGCGAACAACACACCGAAGAAGCCACCACCGCAATCAACACCGCGAACCTTTACGAGTGGCACACACACCTCAACGAACCCCCGACAACGACCTTTCTCGCGACCCTCTCAAATCTGTTCGAAATTTTTGGGGATGAAGGCGACTGGCGAGACCGCCTAGGCGCGAAATTCCTCGGGTTGCAGCACAGTGCGCGTGTGACCCCGGACGGGCACACGCTGTTGTTCGCTTCCCGTAACGGCCTCACCGGTTATGACAGCGGCAGCTGCCTGGGTAACACTAAGCCCTGTCAGGAGCTATTCCGCTACCACGAAACCGAAGGACCTCCCACCCTCACCTGCGTTTCCTGCAACCCCACAGGCAAACCCGGCACATCAGATGTCCTACTCGCCGGCGAAGGGGGCAGCACCCATGGCACTAACGAACCGTACCTCACGCGCAATCTCTCAGAAAATGGGCAACGCGTGTTCTTCCAAGCCGACGACCAACTGCTGCCCGCCGACACCAACAGCGTGACCGACGTCTACGAGTGGGAGGCCGAGGGCGAAGGCACCTGCACAACACACACCCTCAACAATGGATGCCTCTACCTCATCTCCACCGGCACCAGCACAGAACCCTCCTACCTCGGAGACGCCTCAGCCAACGGCGATGACGTCTTCTTCTTCACCCGCCAGCCACTAGCCAGCACCGACCCCGAAACCGACGTCAACGCCGACCTCTACGACGCCCGCGTCAACGGCGGACCACCACCCGAAAAAAACAAAACCCCGCCAGAACCCTGCACCAGCTACCAAGAATGCCGCCCACCCACCACACCACCCACATTCAACAACCCCAACAGCACCGGCCTCACCGACAACGGCAACCTCCCCGAACAACCACCGCCCACCCCCACACCACCGCACAAAAAACTCACGAACAAACAGCTACTCGCCAAAGCACTCGCCGCCTGCCACAAGAAACACAACAAGCACAAGCGCGCACAATGCGAAAAGCAAGCCCACAAGCACTACCCAACCAAAACCACCAAACACAAGTCTACGACGAGCCGCAGAACACGACGATAGCTTTCATTGACTCAAAACGCACCATGCCGCGTGGTGCTCCAGCCGCCGCCCAATGTCTCCCACTCTTCTTGTCACACGATAGCCGGAACATTCACTAGTCATAGGGTGTCGCGCTAGACAGCAATCGCTAGATACATTACTGTTCCAGTAATAACATCTGCGTCGGCCCTGCCACTGCGTTGGGCTGTCATACTGTCTTGCGCGTTCCGCAGGACCATCAAGTCTGGAGCGCTAGCGAAAAGCCTGACGGCCCACGGTACTCGACCAGGTCGTAGGTCGAGGCCACGGCTGTCTTCGACGCCCCTCGTGGGCCTGATGGAGGTGTTGATCTATGTCGAGGTTTAGGTTGCTGTTGGGTGTTGGGTTGGTGAGCTTGCTCTCGATCGTGGATAGCGTCGCAGTAGCTGGCTCAGCGTCGGCTGGGCCCGTGTACACGTTCTGTCACAAAGTCCCAGCTGGGGCAGGCACGTTTGAAGACGCGGCGTGCTCTAAAGCCGGCGGCACAAAGGCATGGGTGTTAACGTACGCCGACACCAACACAACGTTATTAGTTTGTCTAGGAGTTCTAACCGGTAAGTACGAAAATGCTTTATGCAGCAAACTGGAACCCCTCGGACCATTCGAAAAGATCTTAACGACAAAATTTGGTGGGACGCCGCTGCTAACGGCCAAAGGCGTTGGCCCACAAAAACTAGTCGGTACGGTCGCTGGCAGCAAATTTGAAATTGCGTGCAACACACTAAAACTCAGGACGCAGCCGGAAGAGTTCGGCAAATCCACTGAAGGTGGACTGACCTACACTTCGTGCTCGGTTCCGAAACCACCGAAATGCGCGGTGAAAGAACCTATCGTTGCAACGTTTAACGACCAGCTTGAAGTCGAAGGTGGACAGTACGTGGATAAGTTCACAGGCGCTGAAGCAAGTGAAAAATTCGCGGAAATCGAATTCCAAAACAAAGGCGCAGAAGCATGCTCGCTGAACGGCACAAAACTTGCGTTGACTGGGTCACAGAAGTGTGGTGGCGAGACATTAGCGCAGGCTGAAGTCGTGACGCTGAAACATACGATTGAATGCAAGACCACAAAAAGCAACCTACATTTCGGGGCCATCACGGCGACGTATGAAGGTAAAGGGATCGCCGAATCAGCTAACGGTGATGCATGGGCGATCTTATTAGAAGTCTAGGATCCCGCTCGTTCGCTGTCTAGTGAACTAGGCTGGGTAAGTTTCGGGGGCTCTCGCCGTCGGTCGGCGAGCGCCCCCGATCCTGCGAATGACGCGACAGACTCGGCGCTATGTTTGCCAGACTACAGCACAGCGCACACGGTGACGAGCCTCACCCGTGCAAAATCGGCCCGGTCTCAACAGCCTCAAACGCCGAGCCGGGGACCTGCTTGATCTGTTCCAACTCGGCTTCATTCCAGCGCGAGTCGGGCGCTCCGGTGATGAACCACGGCGAGCCGTTGTCGGCGACGATCAGTCCGTAGCGCTTGAGCGCTTCCAGCACGACCAGCGCCTGCCCGTGAAAGCCGGCGAGGCTGTAACTGGCCTTCAGACGCAGCCGCAGGCCCATCGGCGGCAGGCTAGGGTTGCTGGAACTCGACGCGTAGTGCGTGGCAGGATGGATGTAGCCGCGCTGGCTATCGGGCACGGTCACACGCAGCGCGTGGTCGATCTGGCCCGACTGAACCTCCGGATAGCGCACGAGCAGCGGGAAGATCGGCAGGCCGGCGGCGTCGGCCGACGTCCAGCCTTCGGGGCGCAGGGCATTGCCCGACAGGTCGAACACTGCGCCGGCGGCCGCGCGCCAGCCCGTCGGCGCGTGATGGGCCTTGTACATCTCATACAGCGTGCACGTGCCTTCCTGGGCGATCAGCACATGGTGGTCACCTCCCTTCTCGACCGGCGCGTTCGCGGGCACGGGATACGGGCCGGGGTCGGATTCGTCGCGGTATTTGGTGAGCTTGACCGCCACCTTCGGCTGTTCGGGGCCGACGACCGTGTAGGGGATGCCGTAGCCGGGGTTCGTGCCGAAGTCGGGGTGCAGATGCGCACTCAGGCCGATGCTCGCGACATAGTTGGCGGAGTTGGGGCTGACGGGCGCGCTTGCGATTTCTTCGTTGAGCGCGTTGTCGGACGGGAACACCGGGCAGTCGTAGGGCTGCGACGGCGTGGCCACCGGCTTGGCTTTGTGTGCGGGCTTGGTGTGCGAGGCAAAGCCGGTGCTCGGCAACAGCACGGCTGGTGCCAACGCGATCGCCACAAGCGCGACTCCCAGCCGCACCCTCGCGCCGGGCATGTACCCAATCATTGCCACACCTTAGACAGCGGTGTACGCGCATGTGCCGGTCCTGGACGAGATGACGAGGGCAGCCGGCCGCGCCGGCACGAGCTCAGCCGGCCGCGTCGGGCACGGCCCCGGGACGGGCCTCCACCAGCAGCGGGGCGCCGCAGTGCCAGCAATAGGCGGCTCCACGGCTGTGCACCGCACCGCACGAACGGCACTGGCCGTCGATGCCGGACTCCGCATTGGCGAGCAGCCGCTGCACCTCGCCCAGCTCGGCGTCAGCCTGCTGTAGCTCGGACGCTTTGCGAGAGAGCACGTCGAGGCGGTAGTGATCGCGGATGGCCATCTCGTAGGCCAGGCCGCCGAGATCCCACGTCAGCGCCGCTACCCGCTCGGCCAGCTCCAGGCGTCGCTGGCGTAGCTCGGACATCGACCCGCTCGCGGCCGGCAGCCCCCCAACCGGGAGCACGACGCCGCTGAGCGGTGCCTGCGATGGCTGCTCCGACGACGAAGAGTCGCCGGGCGCCGGCTCGGCTGCGTTGCCGTTGACGTTGCTCACCGCCATCTCCTCTGGCGGGCGCGCATCAGCCGCCCGTTTCGATTGGCTGGTCTCCCAGCGCGTTGACTTCTTCCGCGTGCTTGGTGCCGGTCGAGCTACCGAGTTTTTTGGCCTGCGCAGAGGTCTGTTTGACGACTTTGGCGTGTTCGACTTTCTTGGCCTGCACTTTTTCGGCTTTGGCTTCCTTCTTGACTTCGGCGGCTTCGCTCTTCGTGGCGTGCTCGCTGGACGCGCTGGCGGTCGTGCTGGTCGTGGCCGTCGGTGCGGTGCTCGCACCGGACGCGCTCGGCGCGGCGGCGGCAAGTCCCTGCACCTTCACCACCTGCGTGCCCGGCGTGTTGCTCTGCGTGACCCAGTGCCCGACCAGCAGCCCAACTATCAGCGCCAGCAGCAGCACCGACACCACCGCCAGCAGCGGCGCGTAGCGGCGCAGCCACTCCGGCGCGGTAGAAGGCTGTTGTACCTGGGTGTAGCTGACGGGCGCCGCCGCTGCGTAGCCGCCGCCGGGTGCCGGCTGGGGCTGGTGCTCGCTCTGCAAGACGTCCAGGAACGCCAGCCGCACAGGCGAGCATGGCTGTCCGCAGGACAGGCAGTAGCGTTGGTCGGCCACCAGCGGAGCCGAGCAGTTGGCGCACGTGGCGCCCTCAGACGGCACCGGCGCGAGACTCAACCGAACGCCCCCTGCACGTATTCGCGCGTGCGCGCGGCCCGCGGCTGCTCGAACACCTCCGTCGCGGTCCCGTACTCGATCAGGTCGCCGAGGTACATGAACGCGACCTTGTCGGCCACGCGGTGAGCCTGGGCGAGGTTGTGCGTGACGATCACCACCGCCAGGTCGCGGCGCAGCTCGCCGATCAGCTCCTCGATCACGCCCGTGGAGATCGGGTCCAGGGCGCTGCACGGCTCGTCCATCAGCAGCACCTCAGGCCGCGGCGCGATAGCGCGCGCGATGCACAGACGCTGCTGCTGACCGCCAGACAGCCTCAGCGCGGGGCGATCGAGATCATCGCGAACCTCGTCGTAAAGGCCGGCCCGACGCAGCGCGTCGATCACCAGCGGCTCGAGCTCGCGGCGGCCCGGTCGCCGTCGCGACTGCTCGCGCAAGGCGAACGCGACGTTGTCGAAGATCGACATCGGGAACGGGTTGGGCTGCTGGAAGACCATCGCCACGCGCGAGCGCAGCGTGGTGTCGACGAGGTCATGGATGTCCTCGCCGTCGAGCAGCACCTCACCGGTGCGAGTCGCGCTGGCGGTCAGCTCGGTCAGGCGGTTGAGCGTGCGCAGCAAAGTGGTCTTGCCGCAGCCGGAGGGGCCGATCAGCGCCAACACCTCGCCCTGGTGGATTGACAGCGAAACCGATCTGACGGCCTCCTTGCCGGCGTAGGCCACGCCGACATCGCGCAAGCTCAGACGTTCCGGTCCGGCGGCCGACCGTGACAGCCTGATCGCCTCGCGCTCGTCCACCGGACGCGCCGGCGTGGGGGTGCGGTCGAGCACGATCGTGCGCACGGGCGGCACGGCCGCGGCGGGCGCGGGCTGGCTTGACTGCAGCCGGCTGGCCGGCTCAGGGCTGGCGGGCAACTCGCCGTCGGTGAAGCTCCAGGGATCTAGGACCATCTCGTCAGGACTCATCGGACACTTTCTGGATCGACTGGACTTTGACCATCAGAGCACTGAGGTTAGCGGTTTTCAGCGGTCCGTGTGCAAAAACCCGTGCCGGCGTGCGCCGCCTCTCGCGACCCGCCGGTTCTTTCGCGGCTTATACGCCGGCGCCCGCGACCGTGGTGCCCATCGTGCTCGCTTGCGCTTTGCCGATCCGATCGACGATCAGGTTGAGCCCGAGCACGAACATCAGCAGCACGAATGCCGCCGCATAGGCCTTTTCCGGTGCCGCGCCTTCGCCCGCGGGCGAGTTGTCGTACACGTAGTTGGTCAGCGCCGAGCCGGTCCCGCGCAGGACGTTGAAGCCCGGAAACGAGCCCTGGCTTTCGATCCGCAGCGTGCTGCCGAGCAGCAGCAGCACGATCGCGGTGTCGCCGATGATGCGGCTGATGCCGAGCGTCACGCCGGTGGCGATGTTCGAGCGCACGCTCGGCAGCAGCACGCGACGAATCGTCGCGATGCGCGTCTTGCCGAGCGCGAACGCAGCCTCACGCATGTGCATCGGTACCGCCTGCAGCCCATCGCGAGTCGCCGCGAACGCGGGCGGGATCGCCAGCAGCGACATCATCGCCCCGGCCACGATGAACGAGCGGCCATACACGCCGCCGCCTTCGGCGGTGAACGAGAACGGCGCGAACACGCCGAGCTGGAAGACCGCGAGGCCGAACAGCGCGATCACGATGTCGGGGGTGCCGGCGATGATCTCGATGCTCGACTCGACCACCCGCGCCAGCCAGCTGGGCCGGCCGTACTCGACGATCCACACGGCGCTGCCGACCGCCAGCGGCAAAGCCAGCGTGATGCCGATCACCGTCAGCAGCAGCGTGCCCAGCACGGGGTCGAGAAAGCCGCCGGAGCCCGCCTGGCTGGAGCTGACCTGCGGGCGGCTGAACAGCAGGCCCGGGCGTAGGTACTGCAGCCCGCGATAGCCCATGTACAGGACGATCGCGGCGGCGATAAGGCACAGCCCGATGCCAGCAGTCCACGCGCACACGAGCACGAGCCGGTCACCCCAACGCCAGCTCCACGGCGAAGAGCGCCGGCCGCGACCGGTCGGTGCTCCCGGCGCGGACGAGCCGCCGTGGGGGGCTGCGGGCGACGCGCCTGCAGGCGCATTTCGGGTGAACGTGCTCATCCTCGCGTCTGGTACTTGCGCAGTGGGAGCTTGATCAGGTAGCCACCGATCGACAGCACGAACGCGGAGAACAGCAGCAGCAGCGCGAACGCGTACAGCGAGGCGCGCAACGCCGGCGCGCCGACGCCTTCGTGGTAGTCGACGATCGAGGAGGCCAGCGTGCGCAGCGGCTCGAACAGGAACACCACGCCTTCGCTGGGGTTGGGCACGAAGAATCGCCCGCCCGAGACCATCTGGATCATCACGGCCTCACCGAGCGCACGGGCGGTGGCGAGCACGGCCGCGGCGACGATCGCCGGGCGGATCGCGCGTAGCGTCACCGCCAGCACCGCGCGTAGCGGATTGAGCCCGAGCGCCACCGCCCCCTCGCGCCAGGACGTCGGCGCGGAAGCCAGCGCCTCGCACGTCAGCGCGATCATGATCGGTGTGATCATCACCGTCAGGATCAGCACGGCGACGATCAGTCCCGCGCCCGTCAGCACGACAGAGTTCTGCACTGCGGCTTTCTCGTGCGCGGTGATGATGTGGTTGCCGACGAACGGGACGACCACCAGGATGCCGATCAGGCCGTAGATCACCGATGGCACCGACGCCAGCAGTCGGATCACGGGGATCGTGATCTTGCGCAGCCGCGCGGGTGCCAACTCCACGATGAAGATCGAAGACAGCACTGCGATCACCAGGCCCAGTGGTACGGCGATCGCGGTCGTCAGCAGCGTGCCGTAGATCACGGGCCACGCACGCAGGTAAAACGCCGACGCCGGAGGGTTGACGCTGGTCGCCTGCATTTCGGCGAACTGCGTTTCCAGGTGTCCGCCGCCGATGAGCCAGGAGAGCCCGTTGTGGGCGAAGATCGGCCAAGCCCGCACGGTCACGAACACGATCATCGCAATGACGATCACCCCGACCAACAGCGACACCGCGCCGAGCGTTCGCTCGGCGCGGTGGTCCGGCCAGGGCCTGCGGAGTCGTTCCAACATCTACATCTGGACTATTTGATCGGAGTCCACTGGCTCGAGATGATTTTGCGCGCGGCGGGAGAGGCGTCGATCCAGCCGATAAACGCCGCCGCGGCGCCTTTCGCCCGACCCTTCGTCACCTCGTAGAAGCGCGCCACACCGGCGTACTGGCCGGAGACGACCGTCGCGTGGTTGCACGGAACGCCGCCGTAGCCGACCGCGTTCACACCGCCGAGGTCCGACTGGTAGTTGGAGATGAAGCCGATCGAGTTCGGGTCGTTCACCACCTGCTGCTTGAGCAGACCCTCAGACGCTTGTTCGCTGGCGATGCTCGAGACTTTTTTGCCTTCCAGCAACAGCGTCTGGAAGCTGGTGAGCACACCGGCGACCGACGTGCGGCCGATCAGGTCGATCGTCCCACTCGCGCTGGCGCCGGGAACGGCGCTCCAGCTACGGGTTTTACCGGTGAAGATCGCCGTCACCTGGCTAGGCGTGAGGTTGCTGAGCGTGTTCGACTTGTTGGTTATCACGCAGATCCCGTACTTGGCGATCGGGTAGAAGACCAGTCCGGCCGGATCGTTGGGAAGCGGGTCGCGCGAGACGTCGGCGACCGTCACGCGTCCACCGGCGACGTCGTTGATACCGACCTGGGCGCCGCCCTGGGCGATCTTGAACCTGACCTTTTTGGGGTGCGTCTTGACGTACTTCTGCGCCAGCAGGGAGACGAGCGGATAGGAAGCGGTGGCACCGCTGATGGTGACCAAGCTGGTGGCGGATGCCATCGCAGGCGCCGCAACCCCGAGCACGCCAGCCACCGCAAGTGCGACGGAGAGACGACGGATTCGATGCATTTCTAGAGGTACTCCCTTTCGAGACGAGTTGACTGGAAGTTGACAACGACGAGGGCGGAACATAGCATATCTCCATAGATTCGATCGACATTAGCTATTTTATGGGCAAGGTCCAGAATCACCAACAACAGACGAACCCGTCACAAGTTCCGCAACCACGATGAACCAGCCACCCGAGCCCCCCACCCCACCGCGTCCTTCCGGACGCATGACCGCGGCGATGGCGGCGGTCATGCTGGGCATTGGCGTGGCAGTCGGTGCCGCGATCGGCCCCGCGCCGGGCACGTCCTTCGCGATCGGTCACCTCGTGCCGCTGCTGGCCGGGGCCGGCGGCTCGCCCACCACGGCCCAGCCGCCGGCGCTCACACCACAGCCAACGCCGCCGCCGGCCACGAGCTCCACCGCGACGACACCAAGTCCCACCACTCCCACGAGCGCCGCCACCACGCCGGCGCCGAGCACACCCGCGAGCGAAGAAACAACCGCCCCGACCACCTCCGGCGGCAAGACCTCGACGCTCGCACCGGTCACGCACGTGTGGCTGATCCAGCTGTCCGGGACGAGCTTCGACGAAACACTCGCGCAGGCGTCAGCAGCCCCCTACATCGACGGCCAGGCGATCCCCTCCGGCACGCTGCTGAGTAGCTGGTCGGGCCTGAACGCGAGCGCGTTCGCGGCTGAGGCTGCGCAGCTGGCCGAACCCGCACCGCAACTGCTCAACACAATCGTGCAGCCGCCCTGCCCCGAAGGCGCCGCCGGCGCCGCGTGCGCTCCCGGCACTCCGGGCGCGCTGAGCGCGGCCGACGAATTCCTGAAGGCGACCCTGCCGACCATCACCGGCACCGGCCCCTACCGCGAAAACGGGCTGATCGTGGTCACGTTCGCGACGATCGCCTCCGCCACCGCCACTGGCCTCCCGGCCGGCGCGTCGATCGCGACCGTGACCGCACAGCCCCCGGCGGGCGCGCTGCTGATCTCGCCGTTTGCCTCCGCCGGCGCCAAGTCTTCCACCGCCTTCAACCCGATTTCGCCGAAGCAGAGCCTCGAAAAGCTCCTGAAGCGATGACTGACACTCAAACCAACGAACGGAGACCCCCGTTGCACGCAATCGAACCAGCCCACCGCAAGGCCGCCTACTGGCTCGCCGCGATCGTGGGCTCTGTCGCCCTGCTTCTCGCGACCCCGACACTGAGCCACGCCGAAGAAGCCAACCCCAACAACTACTCGTGCCTCGGCAGCCTCGCCGCCGGTCAGCCCGAAGCGGGCAGCGAAGAACAGCAGGTCAAGTACACGTTCTACTGCAACGGCCCGATCACCGGCTACCAGCTTCAGGCGCAAATCCCGCTGACGGGCATTCAGAGCCCGCCTTTGGTGAGCAGCATCCCCGCCGGCACACCGCTCAACGACACGTTCTCCTGCTCAGGCGAAATCCCCGGCTTCGCGGTCAACTGCGTCGGTGCGGCAAAAGGCGGCTATGAGACGATCACCGGGCAGTTCGCGATCGGCGCCAAGCTGTGCGCGGAGCCTCGCGTCGACCCGCTGCTGACGGTCACCTACGCGTATCTCGAAAAAGGCGTCGTCACGCAGGCGATCTCGGGTCCGTTCGACCTCGGTCGCCCCAAAGGCTGCAAGCCCGACGGACAGTCCGGCTGGAATCGGCTGAACCCGAAGCCCCTGGTGGTTGCTCACAAGCACCCGGCCAAGAAGAAGCACAAGAAGGGCAGCAAGGCGAGCGCGAAGAGGTAAGTCTCCCGCTCCAGTGATAGGCAGCGCCTGAGTCTTCCAGGGCGGCATCGCAATCGTGCGGTGCCGCCCTCGGCGCGCCCCGCACCTACACGGCGCCGAGGACTGGCGGCTAAAGCAGGCTGGTCGTCATCCGTTCGACCTCGGCGATCGAGGTCAGCCCCTCGCGCACCTTCTGCAGGCCGTCGTCGCGCAGGCGGCGCATGCCTTCCTCCAGCGCGACCGCGACCATGTCATCGACTGCCGCGCGCTCGAGGATCAGTGCACGGATGCGCTCGCTGACGGACATCAGCTCATACAGAGCGAGGCGTCCGCGATAGCCCGAACCCGAGCAACGCGAGCAGCCGACCGGCTCGTAGGGCTCGGCGCCCGCCAGGCCGTGCTCGGCCAGGACGGACTCGGACACGGTCTGCTTGCGCTTGCAGTGCTTGCACAGCATCCGCACCAGGCGCTGGGCGACGATGCAGTCGACCGCCGAGGAGACAAGGAACGGCTCGATGCCCATGTCGATCAGCCGCCCGAGCGCGCTGGGCGCATCGCGGGTGTGCAGCGTCGAGAGCACCAGGTGGCCGGTCAGCGCCGCCTCCACGGCGATGTGCGCTGTCTCCGCGTCGCGGATCTCGCCGACCATGATCACGTCGGGGTCCGCGCGCAGCATCGAGCGCAGTCCCACGTCGAAGGTCACGCCGGCCTTGGGCGCGATCTGCATCTGCTTGATCCCCGCGATCCGCTTCTCGACCGGGTCCTCGATCGTGAGGATGCTGCGGTCGCCGTCGTTGAGCGCGTTCAGGGCGGCATACAGCGTCGTCGACTTGCCCGAGCCGGTCGGGCCGGTCACGAGCACCGCGCCGTTGGGCCTGCCGATCGCAGTGGCGAAGCTGTCGAGCTCGCGTGACTGCATCCCCAGCATCTCCATGTCGTCGACGACCGCGCCTTTATCGAGGATGCGCATTACCGCGCCCTCGCCGTTGACCAGCGGCAGCGTCACCACGCGCACCTCGATTCGGCGCCCGTCGACCGTCAGCGCGAAGCGGCCGTCCTGGGGCACGCGCTTCTCGGAGATGTCCATGTCGGCGAGGATCTTGATGCGCGAGACCACGCCCATCGCCATCTTGCGCTTGACAGTCGCGGCGGGCGCGAGCACGCCGTCCACGCGGAACAGCACGCGCGTGTCGCCCTCCTCGGGGTTGACGTGGATGTCAGAGGCACCCTGCTGGGCCGCCTGAGCAATGATCGAGTGCACCAGCTTGATCACCGGCGCATCGGCGTCGGCCTGGTCGACCGACACATCCTGCTCAGCCTCTTCAGCGTCCTCGTCGACGATGTCCTCGATCGCCTCGTCCATGCTCGCCAGGCGCGCCAGCAGCAGGTTCAGGTCCTCGACCGAAGCCGCCGCCGGGCGGATCCGCCGACCGGTCATCATGCCGACGTCGTCGATCGTCAACACGTTGGTGGGGTTGGCCATCGCCAGCAGCAACGACCCGTCCTCGGTGAAGCCGACGGGCACCGCCTGGTAGCGCTTGGCCGCCTGCACGCCGATCAGGTTGACCGCGCCCATGTCGAGGTCGTACACGGCAAGGTCAACGAAGTCCAAGCCGAAGCGCTCGGCCACCACGCGCGCCAGCTGGTCGTGGCGCAGGATGCCGCGCTCGACCAGCACCACGCCCGTCGGGCGGCCCTGCTCGCGGGCAGCCGACACCGCCTCCTCGATCGTCTCGCGGTCGGCCAGGCCGAGGTCGACGACGACCTCGCCGATCATCCGCGTCGAGCGCCCCGGATGCTTGGGCGCGTACACACCGTTGCTGCTCGTCGGCGCTCGCGCGCTCTCCCTGCGCTCAAGCCCGGGCGGGCGTCCCGTGTTCTCATCCGTGTCGGCGCGCTTGCGCTCCCCCTCAGCGACGCCCTGCTCGCGAGCGTCCTCTGCCGGCTCGCCGCCTTCGGCGACGTGCTGGGGGGCAACGGCTGACGTGGCGATCTCGCCCATTACGGTCCTATCGGCAGTGCGCCTGGGCGTCTTGACCGCGCTCAGCGGGGTGCTGCCAGCGCGCCGTGCTCGAGCGCGCCCTTGACCTGGGCGTCGAGCGCGTTCAGGCGATACAGCGCCAGCGCCTCCGCGGAGGCAAAGCGCTGCCCGCCGGCACCGTCACCGCCGTGATGGAGCATCACGCAGTGCTCCAGCGACATGCGCCGCTCGGGGGCAAGCGTGGCCGTGGTGCGCTCGGCAATCAGCCGCAACCCCAGCTCGACGTGCCCGAGCAGCTCTCCCTCGCGGCTGCGCTCGATCTCGGCGCCGTACGTGAACTCGCGCGTCTTGCCCAGGTCATGCACGAGCGCCGCGCACACCAGCAGGTCGCGGTCCAGGCGCGGGTGCAGCGTGCACAGCTCGACAGCCATCGTCGCCACCGCCACCGTGTGCTCGAGCAGGCCGCCCAGGTAGGCGTGGTGGCTGCCCGTGGAACGACCCCCGCTCGCGCCCGAGCGCGGTGGGATCGAGCACGGCGCGCGGCGTATCTGTGCGCGTAGCGTCGCGTCGCCCACGATCGCACCGAGCAAGGCCTGCAGCCCCGGTTCGTAGACCTCGCGCGCGAGGTGCTCGAAGAAGCCCTCCAGCTCGTCGAGGTCGCGGTAGGCACTCGGCAGGAAGCGGGTCGGGTCGGCGTCCTCGCCCTCGGCGCGCGCGATCGTGCGCAACTCGATCTGCAGCTCGTCGCGGAAGCGCTGCACGCGCCCGCGCACGCGTACCAGCTCGCCGCGCTCGAAACGGCCGGCCAGAACGTCCGCATCGCGGAACGCGCGTGCCCGCATCGCTCCGGTGCCGTCGCGCAGCTCGACCGTCAGGTAGGGGGTGCCCGCGCGCGAGACCTGACGCTCCTTGCGCGTGCACGCGAACACCGCGTCGACCTCCTCCTCTGAGCGCAGGGTCGCCACAGTCTGGGCGGGGTCGGATGAGGAACGCGTGGCGGCGGCCATCCGCCCATGATGTACGGTGGTTCGGATGCAGCCGCTGATCTGGGATCGCCGTCCCGACGGCCTCAGGGCCCCGGCTATGGTGTGCGCCTTCAAGGGCTGGAACGACGCCGGCGACGCCGCCTCGGGAGCCGTTTCGTTCCTCGCCGACTCGCTCGACGCACGCCGCTTCGCGCGGATCGACTCCGAGGAGTTCTACGACTTCCAGGCCAACCGCCCGTGCATCCGCTTCGACGAGGACGAAAAGCGCGAGATCTCCTGGCCGACGGTCGAGATCTTCGAAGCGCAGGCCCCGCGCGCGCCACGCGATCTGGTGCTCGTGCAAGGCGTCGAGCCCTCGATGCGCTGGCGCGCGTTCAGCACACACATCGTCGACCTAGCCGAGGCGTTGGGCGTGCAGTTGGTCGTATCCCTGGGCGCGCTCCTGGGCGACGTGCCACACACACGCCCGGTTGCGATGTCCGGCCACGCCTCAGACGTCGCGCTGCTAGATCGTCTCGGCATCCAGGCCTCCAGCTACGAGGGACCGACGGGCATCGTCGGCGTGCTGCACACCGCCTGCGCACAAGCCGGGCTGCCGGCCGCCAGCCTGTGGGCGGCCGTGCCCCACTACGTGGCCGCTGCCGCCAACCCCAAGGCCGCACTCGCGCTGCTGCGCCGGGTGGAAGGCCTGATCGGCGTGTCCGTCGACGTGTCCGAGCTTGAATCCGCCGCCGGCGACTACGAGCGCCAGGTGGGGCTGGCCGTGCAGAGCGACCCCGACATCCAGGCGTTCGTCGAACGCCTCGAGCAGGCGGCCGACAGCGAGGAGCCGGGCGACCCCGAGGACCTCCCGTCCGGGGACGCGATCGCGCGTGAATTCCAGCGGTTCCTGCGCCAGCGCGGACCTGAGACGAAATAGGCCGCCTCAATAGGCCGCATCGCCGAGCCTACACCCACCTGACTAATCAGCTGAGGCGCAGATGGCTGATGGCGTTGTCGGTTATGTACCAGACGCTCGCTGTGAACACCAGGAAGCCAATGGCGATCGCGCCCGCTGTCTGGAAGCGACGCATGCCACTCACGCCGCTTGGAATCGGGTTTGGCCAGCCCGGTGTCAGCGCGACCACGTAGCTGATCATGTACACGGGCAGCATGTAGCGACGTTCCATCTCCGAGATCAAGGTCGTCAGCGTGCATAGCGCGAGCGCCGCGAGAAAGCGCAGCCTTGACGGCCCCATCAGCCGACGGGCCGCGGGCCACAGCAGCCGCAGCAGTGTCAGGAAGATCAGCAGGAACCCCGCGATTCGCCCCCACGTGCGCCCCGCGTTATGCAGGTTTTCGACGTACGGCGTGCTGTACAGGGGATCCAGGCCGTTGACGACGTGGCTCACTAGCAGCCCGCCCATCACCGTTGGATGGCTCACGAACAGTCCCGCGTACTGACTCGCGCTCGTGATCTTGCCTTCCTTCTGCGCTTCAAGGAGATGGCGCCCGGCCGGGTATTCATAGCTCATCGCCACCGCCGCCTGGCCGTTTTCCACGTAGGTGTCATACCCCTGAACGCCGATGCCGCCGTTGTAGTAGACAATTTCCGGTTCCGGGACCGACGCGCCCGGGATAAAGCTCCAGGTGTGGTGATAGCGATGCCCCGACAGCGACTGTGGCAGCGACGCCGCCGCGAAGCCGAGCACCAGCAGCGTCGCGCACAGGACGCGGTGCAT
Source organism: uncultured Solirubrobacteraceae bacterium (assembly GCA_963705235.1). GTDB lineage: Bacteria > Actinomycetota > Thermoleophilia > Solirubrobacterales > Solirubrobacteraceae > Palsa-744. The sequence continues at coordinate 785,297 of OY970059.1, forward strand.
GGTCGAGGCGTGCCGCGTGCCGCGCTGATCCCACCACGCCCATGCCACGAGCACCGCGGTGAACGGCAACAACGGCAGGTAGGCGGTACGGATGTTGATGCTCACGCTGAGCGCCGCTCCCGCGACGAACATCCAGCCCGGACTGTCGATGCGAGCCAGGGCGACCAGCGCCAGCAGCACAGCGGCCAGCCCAGGGAAGTCGCTGAGCGGGAAGTTGAGAAAACCGCTCCAGAAGACGATCAATATGGCCGTCAAGGCTAGGCGTCGCCCGAAGCCCCAGCTGGGCTGTCGCGGCCAGATCGTTCGTGAAAACGCGGGAGCGAGCACGGCGCCGATCAGCGCGAACAGGAAGGCGTTGAACAGCTTGACGATCGAAGAGGATGTCCACAGGAGATCTGTGGCGAGCCCCTGCAGCCCGTGGTCGATCAGCGGCAGCACATAGCCCTTCCACGGGTCGCTGAAGTTCAGCAGCGAGAAGTGCCCGTTGACGGTGAAGGCCGCTCCCAGCCCCCAATAGCCGCCTGAGTCGTTGAAGAACGGCTTTTCGCCCTGCAACAGCGCTACGGCCACGGTGCCTGCAAGCGCGACCCCGAAGGCGAGCACGATCGACCAGGGCCACTGACGCGGTAGCGCGCTCGCGCTCACGCGCAATCGAGACTCGCTACGCCAGTGCGCTTGCTGGCTCATGCACTGTCGAGCGTCATCAGCGAGCGCGCGTGCGTGGCTGATCGCTGCCGCGTGGCCTCGTGAATGTTCGCCTCGATCGAGTCCAGCAGGGCTTCGATCGAGTTGTGGCGACAGCGCCAGCCGAGCGCGGTCAACTTGTCGCTGCTGAAGCGCACCACCGGCACATCGCCCTTCCAGCCACGCGTCCCGCCCGCGTACGTGAGTCGGACCTCGGCCAGTTGCATCCGTTGCACCACCAACTCGGCGATCTCCCGTACGGTCACGTAGTCGCCGGTGCCGACATTGAACACCTGAAAACCCTGCCAGCCGCGATCGGTGAGTGTGAGCATCGCCGAGACGATGTCGCTGACGTGGATGTAGGACTTGCTCTGCCCGCCGTCGCCGAGGATGCGCAGTTCGCTCGGTTCGTCAAGTAGACGACGTACGAAGTCGTAGGTCACGCCGTGGGTCTGCCCCGGCCCAACCGCGTTGGCGAAGCGGAACGCCACGGCGTCGATGTCGAACATGTGCGCGTATGCCGCCAGCAGCGCCTCGCAGCCGAGCTTGCTCGCACCGTAGGTGGAGATCGGAACCAGAGGCCCATACTCCTCATCGACCTCTTCGCTGCCGCGGTCTCCGTAAACACCCGAGCCAGACGCGTAGGTGATTCGCCCGACGCCGTTGATGCGGGCCGCCTCGAGCACGTTGTGTGTGATGCACGTGCCGTTCCAGAAGTCGATCCCCGGCTCATCGACGGCGGCCGCTATGTCGGGGTTGGCGGCAAACAGATAGACGTGATCGATACCGCGCATCGCCTCGACGACCCTGTCCAGCTCGTTTAGATCGGCCTCGATCAAACGCAGTCGCGGATTGTCGAGCACCCCATCCAGATGACCTGGATCGCCGGATGCGAAGTTGTCGAACACGACGACCTCGTGATCTGCACGACGCAACAGCGCACGGGTCAGGTGACTGCCGATGAACCCCGCACCGCCGGCAACGAACGACCTCGTGTTGGCAAGCTCGGACATCAGCGTCCTGGAGGATCACCAAGCCAACATGCCCGCGCAACCGCAGCGCCGGCTTTGCGCCACTCAGGTCCACGCCGCGGCAGCGAAAACCCTTGCGCTGGCTGCCCGCTACCCGATCTGGGCGCTTGGCTGGATCGAGCCCTACCTCGACGCCGGTGTCTCTGACACTCACGCACCCAGACCAACACAATCATGCAGGTGATAGTGAGAGACACACGATGGCGGTCACACGATTGCGTGGTGCCGGTGCGTTCCCCTATGAACAGGACACCTACGGGCCTGTCGGGCGCCCCACCGAACGGGCGGGGCGAGCGTCAAGACGAGGCGTTTAACGCGTGAGCTGATCGGCTGTAGCATGCGCGCCCGATGATCCACCGTCCTCGCTCACGATGCCGAGTCGATCGGTGGACGCCTCACTCAGCAGCCAAGAGATTCGTGCTGTGAAGATCGGCGTGATCGGAGCCGGGCCGAGCGGCCTGTGCCTTGGCATGTTCCTCGAACACGACACCGAGGTGCTCGAGGCGCGCTCGCAGCCGGGCGGCACAGCCGGCAGCATTGAGGTCGACGGTTACACGCTCGACCACGGGCCGCACATCATGTTCTCGCGCAACAGCGAGATCCTCGACTTCATGGTCGCCACGCTGGGGAACAACGTCCACCGCTGCCGGCGCAACAATCGCATCGCCTACCGCGGCCGGCTCGTCAGGTATCCGTTCGAGAACGATCTGGCGGCATTGCCGACGAGCGAGTGCTACGAGTGCGTTCGCGACTACTTCATCAATCCCTGGCGTGAGCGCTACCCGCAGCCGGAGAACCTGCGCGAGTGGTTCCTTCACCATTTTGGCGAGGCCATGTGTGAGAAGTATTTCTTCCCATACAACGAGAAGGTGTGGAACGTGCCCGTGGCGGAGCTGTCGATGTCGTGGGCGGATCGCATCCCCCAACCTCCGCCCGAGGACGTGCTGAAGTCCGCGATCGGGATCCCCACCGACGGCTATCTGCACCAGCTCTACTACCACTACCCACTTCGCGGCGGCTACCAGGCGATCTCGCAGGCGTGGGCGGAGCTCGTGCATCCCCAGTTCGACTTCGAGGTGCAGAAGGTCTCGCTGGCGCCCGACGGCGGCGTCGTGCTCAGCGGCGCCTCAGAAAACCGTCACTACGATCGCATCGTCTCGACGATGCCGCTACAGCGGTTGGTCGAGATCGCCGACTTTCCGATCCCCGACGCCGTGCGCGAGGCGGTCGCGCAGCTACTGGTCAACCCGATGATCGTCGTCTCGCTGGGGATCGCCGCGGAGGACCCCGAGCAGATGACCGCGGTGTACTTCGCGGACGCCGAGTTCAAGGTCAACCGCGCGAGCTTCCCGGCTACGTTCTCGCCACACAACGCGCCGCCCGGTCACTACAGCGTCCAGGCCGAGATCACCTGCCGCGCGGAGGATCCGACCTGGGCGTGGAGCGATCGAGCGGCCGTCGAGCACGTCGTGGGCGGGCTCACCGACGCCGGCATCCTCTCCGACCCAGACGCGGTCGTTCTCTCGCATGTACAGCGGGTGCAGCACGCCTACGTCGTTTATCAGCAGGGCTATGAGCAGCACGCGGCGATTGTGCGCGAGTGGTTTCCCCAACAGGGCATCGATCTGTGCGGCAGGTTCAGTTACTTCGAGTACGTCAACGTCGACGGCGCGATCGCACGAGCGATGGACGTCGCGGGACGCTTGAACGGGCGAGCAGTGCAGCTGGGCGCTGTGGCTGTCGCGTAGGGCGATGTTCGACCTCGGCACCTACGAGTACTTCGAGGACGAGAACCTCGCGCTGCTGCGCCATGGGCCGAGCGACCGTCGCATCCTCGACGTGGGCTGCGGATCTGGCACGCTCGGCGCGCGGCTGCGCGCACGCGGCAACGTCGTGTGGGGGATCGACGCCGCTCCGGATATCGCCGAGCCCGCCTCGCGACGGCTCGACCGCTTCCTGCTCGCGGACGTGACCGATCGCGCGCGCATCGCCGAACTGCTCGGGGACGAGCGCTTTGACGCGATCGTGTTCGCGGACGTGCTCGAGCACCTTGCCGATCCGGTGCGGGCGCTACGCGCCTATTCGAGCTTCCTGGCGCCCGGCGGCATAGTGCTCGTGTCGGTGCCCAACATCGCCGTGTGGAACGTGCGTCTCGGTCTGCTGCTCGGACGCTTTCAGTACACCCCGACCGGCACGCTCGATCGCACGCATCTGCGCTTCTTCACGCGCGCCAACCTCGACCGCGCGCTGAGCGAAGCCGGCCTGCGAGTCGAGCGGGTCGACGTCAATCCGGGGATCGCGCGCGCGTTCGTGGGGCGCGCGAAGCGGGCCGTCTCGCGCAGTGAGCCGGGCAACCGCCGTGCGCTGCTGGACTCGCGCGCCTACCGCGCCTATCGACGCTTGCTGTACCCGCTCGAGTACCGCGTCGCGCGCCTGCTCCCCGGTCTGCTGGCCTTCCAGTACGTAGCCGTCGCTCGCGCCGCCCAGGAGCCGCGCTGATGTCGGCGCTGGAGTTCGAGGACGTGGCGATCGTGATGATCACGATGGACGAGCAGGACTCGATCGCGCGCGTCGCGCGCGATCTGCGCCGAGACGTCCCCGGCGCGACGGTCACGATCGTCGACAGCTCGAGCGACCGCACGCCGCAGATCGCGGTCGAAGAGGACGTCGAGGTCGTGCGTCAGTTCCCGCCACGCGGCTACGGGCCGGCGATGGTCAAGGCGCTCACCCATCCGCAGCGGCCGATCGTGGTCACGCTCGACTGCGACGACACTTACCCGACCGGGTCGATACCCGAGCTGGTCGAGATGGTGCGCCGCGGCTGTGACATCGCTGGCACGACGCGCCTGGCCGGCGGGCGCCCGCCGGCGATGCCGTGGACCAACTATCTCGCCAACCGGCTGTTCAACGTGGTCGCGTCGATTCTGTTCCTGCGCGCGGTTCGCGACGTGCATTCGGGAATGCGCGCCTACCGCCGCCAGACGATCCACGCGTTCGCGTGGCTCGTGGACGCACCCGCGCTTCCAGTGGAGCTGCTGCTGCTGCCGATCCGCGCCGGACTGGACGTGCGTGAGATCCCGATCCCCTACGGCGAGCGGATCGGCGAGTCGACGCTCGACCGCCTCAGCAGCGCCGTATGGACCCTGCGCAGGATCGTGCGTGCCCGCACCGCACGGCTGAGCGACGTGCGCAACCCTCTGGGCGAGACCCGCGCAGCCGAGGCGCAGGTCGGCATCTGACGCGCCAGTGCCTCACGCCTCCGCGGCCGGGCACACGATCCGGTAGTCACACATCGAGCATGCGCTCGGAGCGGGCGTCGGCTCGAACTCCTGAGCGAGGATCCCCTCGCCGACGGCCAGCACCACGTCCTTGACCGACTCGGCGTCGCGCTCGTCGCGGAGCACCGGGACCTTGAGGTCGTCGAGCACGTAGTAGTAGGCCTGGTGGGAGGACGGAAGCTTCCAGTCTTCGCGCGCGGCCAGCGCATACAACGACAACTGCACGTCATCGCGCAGCTGCTCGGGCGTCTTCGGGCGCGAGGTCTTGTAGTCGATCAGCTCGTATTCGGCCTGCTCGTCGCTCCCGGCCTCACCGCCGGCAGCAGCGACGCGGTCGACGCGGTCGACGCGCCCGCGCACGTGGTGTGGACCGAGCCGGAAGTCGAACTGGCGCTCGAACCAGACAGGCTGTGACTCCTGATCGTGCAGCCTGGCGTGGTAGCGCGTGAGCGCCGTTTGCGCCTTCTCGAGCAGCCCACGATCGCGCTCGCTGCCACCAAACCCCGCCTTGCGCCATCCTGCGTCGAGTAGCGTCTGCATCTGCGCTTCGGTCTCGCCGCCGTCTGAGTGGTAGCGCTCGAGCACCTGGTGCACGACGATGCCGAAGCGCTGGTGAACAGTCTGCTCGGTTGGTATGCGCAGTACGCGCGCGAACTTGTAGCGCAGCGGACAGCTGCGGTAGGTGTAGATGTCGGAGGCCGACAGTGCCACGCCCTCGCCCCTGCGCGGCAGGAATGCTCCGAGCGAGTGCGCCTCGCGCGGAGCAGCCGCCAGCACGCGAGCGCGGTCGTTGCCCTCGGCCGCCAGCAGCGTCTGGTCGAGCATCGAGGTCTGCAGGATCTCGCGCTGAAGCGGTGTGGCGGCGGCGAGCAGCCGCGCGTTGACGTCCGCCAGCGCCTCCTGCAGGCTCTGGCCGGCGGGCCGCTGCACGAGCGCTGAGAGCTTCACCAACTCCAGGTAGCGCACGACCCCGTGTGAGATGTCCAGGTCGGTGTCCAGCCGCAGCTCGCCGAGACGCCCGCCGACACGAGCGACGCCGTCGAGTACCTCCTCGCGCAGCAGGCGCAGCATGTGCGCCAGCGGATCGGCGTCGGACTCCTCGGCTGGGTCGTCGAGGAGCGTCGCCCCCGTCTGGGACTCGGGCACGACCGTCGCCAGATGTCGGACCAGGTCGCGTGTTCGGGCGCTCGGGCGGGCGCGCATGAACTCGACCGCCATCGCGTGCAGACGCTCGAGGCAAACCTGCTGCGCGGCAGCCTCCTCGGGAGCGAGCAGCTCGCGCCCGGGCACCCCCAGGCGTTGGATCAGCCACGACACGAACGCATCGGGGGTCACCGTGTCGAGCTGGCGCACGGCGCTGCGATGCAGCTCGACGAACCGCTGGATCCGTTCGCGCGCCTCGGGCGGCACCTGCGGCGACTCGGTGGCCGCGGTCAGACCGAGGACGAGATCGAGCTTGCGCCGGCGCGCCACCTGGATGACACGCGCGAGGTCGACCTGGCGCAGCTCGATCGGCGGCCTGGCCAGCGCGCGCACGACAGCTGCCGCATCCTGGGGGTCGACGAGCAGCCGCAACCACGCGAGCACATCTCTGACCTCAGCGCGCTTGAGGAACTGCACCCCCTGCTCCTCGCCCGGCGAGCGCTGCGCGGGCGCTGGCGCGATTCTGGCGGTGGACACGCGCTCAAGGATACGCGGCACCTGCACCCGACACCCCTCACCCGTGGCTACGCTCTTGGGGTGGACGTGATCGATTGGGGCGCAGCCCAGCGGATCGGAGAGCTGATAGCCGGCTCACCGCCGTTTGGAGGTGTGCGCGCCGCGTCCGTGCAGCCGTTGGCCTACGAGTTCGCGGCGCGCGTGAGCGCCTACAGCGAGCTGTCCGTCGACGGCGAGCTGCCGCCGTTGGAGGTCGTCGACCGACCGACCTGGATCGCGGCCAACCTGCGCACGATGCAGCCTCTGCTCTCGCCCCTGACAGACTCCGTGCAAGGCGGCAAAGGACCGATCGCGAGCCCGCTGCGGGCCGCCTCGGGCATGCTGCTGGGTGCCCAGGTGGGAGCGCTCACGGGCGTGCTCTCTCAGCGCGTGCTCGGACAGTACGACCTGGCGCTGCTGGACACGTCGGTGCGCCCGCGCCTGCTGCTGCTCGGTCCGAACCTGGCGGGCGCGGCGCGCAACCTGGGGGTCGATCGTGAAGAGCTGGTCAAGTGGGTGAGCATCCACGAGATCACCCACGCTGTCCAGTTCGCTGGGGCATCATGGCTGCGCGACTATCTCGGCGGACTGCTACGCGAGCTGATCGACGGGTTGCAGGTGACGCTCTCCGGCGAGTCCTCGGAGCGCCAGGAGTCCGACCAGACACGCCAGCCGGTCGGCGGTTGGAGCGAGCGCCTGCCCAAGCTGCCAGACCCGACGGAGCTGCGCGAGATTGTCGAACGTGCCCGGCGCGGCGAGTTGCTGCGGCTGACGCTCGGGGAGGATCGCTGGCGGCTGGTCGAGCAGATGCAGGCAGCGATGTCGTTGATCGAGGGCCACGCCGAGCACACGATGGACGCCGTCGGCGCCGAGTTCCTGCCCTCGCTACCGCGCTTGCGCGCCGCGCTGAACCACCGCCGCGAGAACCGCGGCCTACCCTGGCGGGTGCTCGAGCGGCTGCTGGGGCTGGAGCTGAAGCTGCGCCAATACGAGCTGGGCAGACGCTTCTGCGACGCGGTCGTGCAGGACGGCGGGCCGCACGCGCTGGCGATGGTTTGGCGCGGAGTGGACACACTGCCTACACCGGCCGAGCTGGAGGAGCCGGCCACGTGGATCTCCCGCGTACGGGGGAATGGGGCGAATGCACCGCTCGAGCGGGAAGTGGGATAGCGACCGTAAGCACTTGGAACGGCGTCCCTGCCGAATCCTGTCGCACCTTCACGACATAGTGCCTCCGTTTCTGCGTCATGTCGCAATAATGTCTGCTTTCCCGACACATATGCGCTACACTGGCGTAACTATGGCGGTAGAGCACGACAGCATTACGACAGAGGGAGGACCGTTGTCGGGACTAGTTCTTGATCGGAACCCGGAGCAGCAAGAACTCGCCGACCTGGAGCGACGAATTAGTGATGGCCTCACGAAGCTTCGCGAGGCCATCGAGGCGGCCGGTCCGGCCGCCCAGGAGGCAGTCGACCCCGAATACGCAAAGCGATGGCTCGAGACGGCACGGCGCCTGTCCGTGCAACTCAGCAACGACCTCCCGCCGCAGCTAGAGCCAGAGGCCGTAGCTGAGATTCGGAAGATCATCATCAACCTACTCGCCGCCTTGCAAGACTCGGACGAGACAAGGCCGCTTGATGCGCTCGACCGGTTCTTCGTCGACTCCGAGGCGATCCGCCACATCGTGCGGGACGCGCTGGACAAGCATGCTGGGTGCCGCGAAGACGACGCTCGGCCACTTGTGGCCTACCTGCAGCAGGCGCTTCCCCGCGTGACCCAGGCGGATCAAGCTCGGCTCGCGGGCGTCTCGACTCGTCACCTACAGCGCCTCGGGAAGGACGGGGGTAAACCCCCTTATCAGCTCGTCCTGGCCGTGCGTCTAGTGCGCCTGCTCCGTCACGTATGGAACCCGGAGGGCGTCATTGCCTGGTTCCACAGAGAGCGAGCCGAACTTGACGGCCACGCCCCGATTGACCTCGCCGATGACCCGGGCTTTGAAAGGGTCCTTGTGCGTCTAGCGAGACAAGGGAGAGCGGGGCATGGCGCCTGAACCAGAAAACTACCCGCTCGAACATCAGACAGCCCACCGCTACTCCAGCTATGACACTCCGTTTTGGGTACGTGAGAACAGCCGGCCCGGTCGTTGGCATCGCTCGGGCGATGGGCCGACCCAGTATCTGTCGCTAAGCACCGATGGCGCGTGGGCCGAGCTAATCCGCAGCGAGGAGCTACGCGCCGAGGACGAGGTCGCGATGGTCAGCGTCTCGATGTGGGCCGCGCTCATAGACGGAGGGGCGATTGCCAACTACTCGACTTTTGAGAAGGCAGAAGAAGCAGGTTTCGATCCCGCCGCGCTGGTGTCCGAGGACTACGAACAGTGTCAGACCGAGGGCGCACGGCTTCGTGCGGCGGGGTTCTCCGGCGTGATCGCGCCGAGCGCCGCGCTGCCGGACACCTTGAACGTGACGCTATTCGGTCCCCGGATGATGTCGAGCTGGGGTCGGCCGAGTTTTCTTGCGTCGTCTATACCGGCGATGATCATCGCCAAAGGGGCACCGCCACCGGGCCTGCTCCCGAGGGTCAGGCTCCTCGGTGCTCAGCACAGCGGGCTGGTCGCCCATCTCGTAAGCCGGGCCCAGAAGCCCACCGCAACCGGCTCCGACGAAGGGGGCAGCGCCGCCGGCGTGTGAGCAAGCTTGCTTGGGTCGCTGCCCACTTGCCATCCAGCCGAACGCATGTTCCTCCTGTTACAAACTAGATACTGGAAAGCGCCCGTGATGACAGGGTTTTCACAGGCTGCTAGGATCTTGCTGTAACGATCTCTCCCAAGCGGGTTACAAACAGGTGTTCGACCATCGCCACCGATTGCGATACGAACACAGAGCAAACAGTCCCCCGCACCTCGCGATCGGCGAGGGAAGAACAGGAGACCCCCAAGATGCCAACAGCTTCCACGACTTCACCCGCCGGGCAGAAAGCCCGCGCGAAGGCCGCCGCCAAGCCGGCAGCCGCGAAAGCCTCGACGAAAGGCTCCGCGCGCACGAAAAGTTCCACGCGCCGCACGAGCGCAAGCGCGAACACACAAGCCAAGTCGACCGACGCGTTCGGCGACTACGCCGAGCGCGCGGTGCTGATCCCCGTCGGCGCTGCCTTGATCGCACGTGATCGCGTCGTCTCGACGGTCAGCGACACGATCTCGGTGTATTCGTCCTCGACCAAGACCCAGGCACAGCTGCGCCGCTTCGAGCGCCGCGGCGTGACGGCCCGCAAGCGACTCGAGCGTGAGGTTCGCAAAGCGCGCGTGCGTGTCGAGCGCGAACTGCGCCAGCGTAGGCGCGAGATCGAGAGCACGGTCAGCGATCTGGAAAAGCGCCGCGTCTCGTTCGCGAAGAACGGCGGCGACCTGGCCAACCGCGTACCGGACTTGGCCAACCGCGTGCCCGAGTTCGCAGACCGCGTACCCGACCTCGCCAACCGAGTCCAGGAGCGAATCCTCAGCCTCGTGTGAGCGAACCAGCTTCCCCCGTCCGGACCTTGGAGAGGCCGGAGCCGGGAGAGTCTGCCGGCCTCATATCCCGCCGGCAGTAGTAGCACCCTCTCCTCCCTCGACCCGCGGGCGGCCCCCACCGCCCGCGGGTCATTTTTAAGGGTCACTTTTGTCACTTTTAAGTCAGGAACAAAGCCGGCTCGCAACTGGACTTGTCCCAATAAGTAGAACTAGTCTGAAGCATGGCCGGAGCGGGTATGCCAACCCGATCGACCGACGAGGGGTTGCGACCGCGCGCCAACCGCACGTGGAACCCACTCGCCCGGGCTCTGACCGCGACAGGGGATCGATGGACACTGATGATCACGCTCGCGCTGGCTCCGGGCAGCCTGCGCGTGACCCAGCTACGCACACGTCTGCCGGGCGTGAGCACGGGCGTGCTCGAGCGCTACGTGCAGCAGATGGCAACGCTTGGGCTGCTCAGGCGTACGCGCTTCAAGGAGATGCCTCCCCGTGTGGAGCTGGAGCTGACCGACGCCGGGCGCGAGCTGCTGCCGGTGGCCGAGGCGCTCGCCCGCTGGGGCCTTCGCCACATGTGGTCGGCGCCGCTGGAGCGCGAGCAGGTGGACGTCGACAACCTGCTGGGGCTGCTCCCCGCGCTGTTCGACACGCACACCGACCTTTCCGATGGATCGATTGACTTGCTCGTCAGCGACGCTGACCCACCCGTGCGCCATCGCTACCGCGTTCAGGACGGCACGCTGCGCATCGAGGACTGCGCGGACGGCGATGATGACGGCTCGCGCGTGGCGGCCACGGCCACCATCGAGGGCGACAGGGCCGGCTGGATCGCGGCGCTCGGGCCAGCCGGCGACTGCGCGGGGCTGCGCATGACGGGCAGCAAGCGGCTCGCCAGGCAAGTCCACGCGATGCTATCGGGGCAGCTCGCTCGTGGTTTGCCACAATGAGCGTCGTGACCGGCGAGGATCAGATCCGTAAGGCGCTGGAGGTCGTGATCGACCCTGAGCTGCACCGCTCGATCGTCGAGCTGGACATGGTGCGCTCGATCGACATCAGCTCCAACGGCGTGGTCGACGTGACCGTTTCGCTGACGACCCCCGGCTGCCCGATCAAGGGCCACTTCCAGACGGCGGTCGCACAGGCCGTCTCCGCGCTCGACGGCGTCACGCACGTGAACGTCTACTTCGACGTGCTCACCGACACACAGAAGGCGGCGCTACAGCAGAAGCTCGGGCGCGCAAGCCTGCCGGCCGGCGCGCTGGCACAGGTGACGAACGTGTTGTGCATCGGCTCGGGCAAGGGCGGCGTGGGCAAGTCGACGCTGACGGCCAATCTTGCGGCTGCGCTCGCGGCCGAAGGCAAGCGCGTGGGCGTGCTCGACGCGGACGTGTGGGGCTACTCGATCCCGCGCATGTACGGGCTCGGCTCGACGCGGCCGGCCGTCTCCACGCAGCGCAAGATCATCCCGCTGGACGCGGGCGGCGTGAAGGTGATGTCGATCGGCTTCTTCGTCGAAGAGGACGCGGCTGTCGTGTGGCGTGGCCCGATGCTGCACAAGGCGCTGACCCAGTTCCTGCAGGACGTCGACTGGGGCGCGCTGGACTATCTGCTCGTCGACCTGCCGCCCGGGACCGGAGACGTGTCGATGACGCTCGCACAACTACTACCCCAGGCGAGGTTCCTGATCGTGACCACGCCGCAGCAGACCGCGCAGAAGGTCGCGCGCCGCGCCGCGCAGATGGCGAACAAGGTCGATCTGGAGATCGCCGGCGTGATCGAGAATATGTCGAGCTTCACCACACCTTCGGGCGAGCGCTTCACGATCTTCGGCGAGGGCGGCGGACAGGAGCTGGCCGACGAGCTGGACGTGCCGCTGCTCGGCAAGGTGCCGCTGACGATGCCGCTGCGCGAGCAGGCCGACGAGGGGCTGCCGCTCGTGATCGAGGATCCCGGCGACCCCGCCTCTCAGACGATTCATCAGATCGCCCGCGGCGTGATCGCGATCACGCCCCAGCTGCCGACGCTCCCGTTGATGCAGGTCGACCCCGCGGCTGCCAGCGCCACAGAGAACGGCGCGAGCGACGGTCAGAAACCCGTCGGCATGTCGCTTCCGATGGCCTGATCCAGGGCCTTCAAACCCCGCGCCGTGGAGTCCGAGACAGTCGGCGAAATCGCTGGCGTTGGCCGCGCTGGAGAAGTAGGTTGGCTGCCGTCGATCGTGTACATCGAAGGGAGCTCGAGACATGCCCTACAAGCTTCGCCTCGCCGCGCTCGCCACGAGCGCTGCCCTGTGCGCCTGCGCCGCGGGCTGCGGAGGAAGCAGCCAGACGGCCAGCAATCCCCAGTTGGTCGCACAGGCGGACGCGATCTGCAAGACGGTCGCCGCGAAGCGCTCGGCGGCCAACGCAAAGCTGCACAGCACAGCCACATCCACATCAAAATCGCTGAAGACGCTCGCGCAGGTTGCGCCCGTGATGGCGCTCGAGGAGCGCCGCGCGATCGACCGCTTGGCCGCGCTGCAGACGCCCATCTCCTCGGCCAGCGAATGGCGGCTGATGATCACTGGATTGCGGCTACTGGCCAACAACGCCTCGCAACTGGCGCTTGACGCGAAAGCGAACAGCATCGGACGCGTCCAAAAAACCGATGCTGAAGGTCGACAGGTGCGCCAGCGACTGGATGCGATCGCCGCGCGCAACGGTTTCACATACTGCGGGCGCGCGAGCTGAGCCTGTCGAGGGGGGCATCCCTTACGGGTGCGCCAAATCATCACGGCCTCGACAGGAGGGACATCGCTAACGTGTCCGGGGCGAACGCCCATGCGAGTGCCTCGCGTGGACGCATGACCAGGCAGGATCGTCTCGGAAGGATCGTCTCGAAATGCCGGTACAGGACCAACAGGAGGAGCAGGACGACGGCTCACTGGCGCAGACAGCGCTCGGCGAGCCCACCGATCCGGCGGTCGAATTCGACGAACGCCGCGCGAAGATGGCGCGCCTGCGCGAGCAGGGGATCGACCCCTACCCGCCGGTGTCGCTGTGGAACGTGCGTACCCGCATCGCCGACGTGCTCGCAGCGCACGACGCGGGCGAGCTGGACGCGGGCGAGCACCCGCAGCTGAGCTATCAGATCGCCGGCCGGCTGATCTCGCGGCGCGGGCACGGAAAGACGGCGTTCCTGGACATCCGTGACCTGTCGGGCTCGATCCAGGCGGTCGTGCGCGTGGACGCCCTCGGACAGGAGACCTACGACCGCATCCTCAACCTGGACATCGGCGACATCGTGGGGATCGTCGGCTGCGTGTACGTCACCCAGCGCGGTCAACTGGCGCTGGCGGTGAAGGAGTGCACGCTGCTGACCAAGACGCTGCGCCCGCCGCCGGACAAGCATCACGGCCTGGGCGACACGGGCACGCGCTACCGCTACCGCGAGCTGGACCTGCTGGCCAACGAGGACACGCGCGACCTGTTCATCAAACGCCACAAGATCGTGTTCGAGATCCGCAAGTGGCTGAACGAACGCAACTTCATCGAGGTGGAAACCCCGGCGCTGCAGTCGCTCGCCGGCGGCGCGGGCTCGCGCCCGTTCACCACCCACCACAACGCGCTCGACCGCGACTTGTACCTGCGCATCTCGGTCGAGCTGTTCCTCAACCGTTGCATCGTGGGCGGCATGGAGAACGTGTACGACATGGGCAAGGTGTTTCGCAACGAGGGCATCTCACCGAAGCACAGCCCGGAGTTCACGATCATCGAGTTCATGTGCGCGTACTCGGACTACAACGACGTGGCGACGGTCACCGAAGAAATGTTCCGCGACGTCGCCCAGCGCGCGCTCGGGCGGACGGTCGTGAAACGGGGCGGCGAGGAGATCGACCTGGCCAAGCCGTGGCGGCGGGTGACGATGCGCGAGCTGATCCTCGAGCGCTTCGGCGTGGACTTCATGGAGTCCACGCGCGAGCAGCTGGCGGAGCTGCTGGATGAGCCGATGGACCCCGACGCGACCTGGGCGGAGGTAGTGGCGGACATCTACTCCGAGAAAATCGAGTCGACGATCGTCCAGCCGACGCACGTGTTCGACTTTCCGCTGGAGCCGTTTCCGATCACCAAGCGCCACTCAGGGCACCCGGAGCTGGCCGAGCACTTCGACGCGGTGATCGGCGGCATCGAGCTGGTCAGTGGCGACACCGAGCTGAACGACCCGGTCGATGAGTGGCAGCGCTTTGTCGATCAGCGCAAGCGACGGATGATCGATGATGCGGACGTGCCCCACCCCAACGACGAGGAATATGCGCGCGCGCTGGAGTACGGCTACTCGCCGACGGCGGGCGGCGGCATGGGGGTGGACCGTCTGGTGATGATCCTGACCGAACGCGAGACGCTGCGCGAGGTGATCCCCTTCCCGATCGTTCGGGATTTGAAATGAGTGCCTCCAAGCTGGACCTCGACCCTGGTGTGGTGGCGGCTTGCCGTCAGGCGGCCAAGCAGATCGCCGATCAGGTAGCCGAGCAGATCGCCGGTCGCACGACGGTGTCGGTCGAGCGCAGCGTCACGCGCTTGCTGGGCGTGGACGGCGCGAACGACCTGGAGGTGCCGCTGCCGAACGTGCTGGTCGACCATGTGCGCGATCGTGGCGGCCTCGGTCGCGGCATCGCCTACTGGCTGGGCAACGCGATGCTGCAGGCCGGCCGCTCGCCCCAGCAGATAGCGCAGGCGGTCGACGCGCAGGAGCTGGACCTCTCGACGCTCGAGCAGGCCGAGGAGCGGGCGATCCACGAGCGTGTGAGCGAGGAGTGCGCGAGCCGCCTGCGCGAGATCTCAGGACGCTTTGATGAGCGTCGCGCGATGCGCGCGCGCTTGGGCAACGCACCCGGTGCGGAGGCACAGGCGGCCACGCCGCTGCGCTACGTGCTGACGGCAACGGGCGACGTGTACGAGGACGTGGTGCACGCGAAGGCGGTGGCGCAGGCGGGCGGGGACATCGTGGCGGTGATCCGCTCGACCGCGCAGAGCCTGCTCGACTACGTCCCCTACGGCCCGACGACGGAGGGCTATGGCGGCACGTTCGCCACGCAGGCGAACTTCAAGATCATGCGCGAGGCGATGGACGAGTGGTCTGAGCAGCACGGCCGCTACGTGCGCCTATCGAGCTTCTGCTCGGGGCTGTGCATGTCGGAGATCGCGGCGATGGGCGCGTGGGAGGGCTTTGACAACATGGTCAACGACGCCCTGTACGGGATCCTGTACCGCGACATCAACATCGTGCGCGGCCTGATCGATCAGCGCATATCGCGCATGATCAACGGCCACTTCGGCGTGGTGATCAACACGGGCGAGGACAATTACCTGCGCACGGCGGATGCGATCGAAGCGGCGCCCTCGGTGACGGCCTCGCAGTTCATCAACCGTCAACTGGCGCTCGACTCGGGCGTGCCGGACGCGCAGATCGCGCTGGGCGACGCGTTCGAGATCGACGTGCCGGTGAAGAACGGGCTGCTGTATGAGTGGGCGCAGGCGCAGCTGACGCGCGAGCTGTTCCCCGACTGTCCGGTCAAGTACATGCCACCGACGCGGCACATGGACGGCAATCTGTTTCGCACGCACGCGGCGGACACGCTGTTCAACCTGGTGACGATCGCGACTGGCCAGGGCATCCAGACGATCGGCGTTCCGACGGAGGGCATCTTCACCCCGCACGTGCACGACCGCGTGCTGGGGCTGCAGAACGTGGAGTACGTGTTCAACGCCGCGCACGACCTGGGCGAGGAGATCGAGTTCAAGCGCGGCGGCATCATCCAGACGCGCGCACAGGAGGTGCTGGCGGGTGCCCACGAGCTGCTCGAGCGGATCGCGCAGACGGGGCTGTTTGAGGCGATCGACCGGGCCACGTTCGGCGACGTCAGCCGCCGGCGTGATGAGGGCCGTGGGATCGAGGGGATCGTGGACACCGAACCTGGCTACTTCAACCCGGTCGTCGAGCTGATGCACGAGGCCAGCTATGCGTGAGGTCGATCTGTCGTCGGTGAAGCCGTACGCCGACCATCTCGGCGACGGCCTCGTGCAGATGAGCTTCACCCTGCCGGTGCCCCATTCGCTGGCGGCACGCAGAGCGGCGCTGGAGCTGGCCGCGAAGATGGGTTTCGAAGAGCCGGAGGTCGTCCACTACGAGCAGTTGACCGAGGGTTACACGTATTTTGTTATGTACGGCCGCTGCGCGGCCGCCGTCGACTTCGCGTCGATGCAGGACGAGGGCTTTGACATCGAGTACATGAGCGAGGACGAGATCGAGCGCTTCGCGGCCGAGCGCCTGGGGCGCAAGATCGTGGTCGTCGGCGCGAGCACGGGCTCTGACACGCACAGTGTGGGCATCGACGCGATGCTGAACTTGAAGGGCTACCACGGCCACCATGGCCTCGAGGGCTACCACTCGTTTGAGACGCACAACCTCGGCAGCCAGGTGCCCAACAGCGTGCTGCTGGCGAAGGCGATCGAGGTGAACGCCGACGCGATCCTGGTCTCCCAGACGGTCACCCAGCAGAACCTGCACGTGCACAACCTGACCGAGCTGGTGGAGATGGTCGAGGCGGAGGGGCGCCGCGCGCAGGTGATCCTCGCGTGCGGCGGCCCGCGCGTGTCCAACGAGCTGGCTAAGGAGCTCGGCTACGACGCGGGCTTCTCGAAAGGGACCGAACCGCACCACCTGGCGACGTTCATCGTGCGCGAGCTGGCCGCGCGCGTGTCGGCGCCGAGCTGAAACGGCGGATGCTCAGCGAGCTGACCGCATCGACCACGCGCCTAGCGTTGGTCGGGCTCGCCAAGAACACTGGCAAGACAGTCGCGCTGAACGCGCTGCTCGGCGAGCTGGAGTCCGAGGGCCGGCTCGTGGGTGTGACGTCGGTCGGGCGTGACGGCGAGGAACACGACGTGATCGACGCGCGCATCGATAAGCCCCTGGTACGCCTACCGGCGGGCAGCATTGTGGCGACGACCGACTCGCTGCTGCGCGCGAGCGGCTTACCGCATGAGTTGCTGGAGGACACGGGCGTACGCACGCCGCTGGGCAGGGTGCTGATCGCGCGTCTACGCGGCGCAGGCGCGATCGAGATCGCCGGGCCGAGCGGCGCTACTGACGTTCGCGCGGCGGCCGACGCGATGCTCGCGCACGGCGCCGAACAGGTGCTGATCGATGGCGCCGTCGACCGGCGAGCGGCCTCCTCGCCAGAGGTGGCCGACGGGCTGCTGATCAGTACTGGCGCGATACTCGCAGCGGAGCTTTCAGCAGTGGTCGCCCAGACCGTTGACGCGGTCGATCTGGTGCGCTTGGCGCCAGTCGACCAGAGCACTCATGGCAAGCGAATACGAGCACTCGCTGGGGATCTCCGTGCCGACACGAGCGTGCTCGGCAGCGAGGATGATGAACAACCGGTCGAGCTGCCACCGCGCTTTGTGCTGACGGGCGAAGGTGAGCAGATCGAGCAGTTGCTGGACGCCAACCCGACGGCGCGGTGGCTGATCGTCGCCGGCGCCTTGCCCGACAGATTCCTGGCCGACCTCACGCACGCCGCGCACCGACGCCGCCGCCAGCTGACGCTGGTCGTGGCCGACTCCACGCGCGTATTTCTCGCCAAGCGCGGCCCGGCTTGGTATCGCCGCCAGGGAATCAGGATCGAGGTCATCCGTCCGATCAAGCTGCAGGCGATCACGGTCAATCCGGTGGCGCCCCAGTCGCATCGCTTTGACTCGGCGCAACTGCGAGCAGCGCTCGCCGCGGAGATCTCCGAAGTACCGATCTTCGACGTGCTGTCAGAGACATAGCCGCGTTCGTTTCCCTCTGCGTCGACCGCGCGCGATCGATTCTCCGCAACTGGAACATCACTATATGCAGGGGAATCGTTGAATGAGCGCCGGCCGCGCGATACGGACGGACGCCGTGCGCCACGCATCGCTTGACTGCCCCCACGGGCACCGAGATAGTGGCCGCTGTTCCGTCACCCGATGACAGCCGCGCCGGCGGAGATGCGATCGCCAGCGCGGCGTGGAGATCGAGCCCGCCCCAATGAGCATGGATCACAGAGAGCCGTGAGGCTCTACCGACCAACTCCGCGCTTCTACAGCTGAGATGGATCTTCGCCTGGCCAGCAGGCAGGGTCGCCAGGCATCTCGGCTGCGTGGAAGCGGAGCTCGCCAACAGCGACAGTCACAGCCGAGCAATCATGAGCGGGACCTACGAACCGCGGTGCTCACGTTTGGCCTGGGGTTCGCAGTCATCCTCGCTGTGATCGCGCTGACGCTCACGCAAGCTCCGCCACGCGTGGTGCACGTGGGCTCGACGGGACGAACAGAACTCGGTGTCGTGCTCGGCAACCTCGAAAGCTGCCAGGCCAACGAAGTCCTACCGGCAGGGGTGTCCGCGGTCCGCCTTTCGCTGTGGACGAACGATGGCCCACCGGTGCGGGTGGGGATATACAGCGGCACAAGGCTCCTCACACAAGGCAGTCGGGGTGCCGGCTGGTCTAGCAGGTCCGTGACGGTTCCGGTCACACCGCTACAAAGGGGTGTCTCGCGGGTACGACTCTGCTTCCAGCTGGGCCCCAACAGTGAGCCGGTCTTTATCCAAGGAGCGAAAGCGAGAGGCAGCACTGCGATATCCACGACCGGGCAACCACTCGGAGGCAAGGTTGGTGTCGAATACCTCTCCTCAGGGCGAGGTTCGTGGTGGTCGCGACTGATCCCCGTGATGCGGCACATGGGCCTCGGCCGGGCCCTCAGCGGAACATGGGTGGCACTGCTCGTCGCCGCGTTGGTCGCGGCGACGGCATTGCTTGCCGCACACACATCGTGTAGGAGCCTGAAACCCGGCTTGCGCTGGAGACCCGTCGCTTGGGGTTGTGCATCGATCGCGTTCCTGAACATCTTTGCGTGGTCGCTACTGATCCCACCTTTCGAGGGTCGGGATGAGGCCGATCATTTCGCCTACGTGGCGCAGATCGCAGAGAACGCAGCGTTGCCGACAAACGGTCAGGAAAACGGGATCTACTCTCCGCAGGAGACACTGGTGCTGCGCGGACTGCACTATGGCAGCGTGGCGCTCTACCCCCAAACGCCGGCGATCTCTTCGCTGGCGGAGCAGCGAGCGCTGATGCGTGACGTTCACGCTGGTGCGTCTCGACAAGGCTCGGGAGAAGCCGGCGTCGCGACCGCGGAGCCGCCGCTTTATTACGCACTTCAAACGATCCCCTATTTCCTCGCTCGCGGCAATATCCTTACCCAGCTACAGCTCATGAGAGCCCTAGGAGCGCTGCTCGGGGCGCTGACGGCTCTGCTCGTGCTCCTCACATTGCGTGAGATGCTGCCTCGCTCGCCGTGGGCGGTGGTGATCGGCGGAGTGTGCATCGCCCTGCAGCCAATGTTCGCGTTCGTGTCCGGTAGCGTCAACCCAGATGCACTGGTGCTGACGATCGCTACAGCCGTCTTCTTCTGTATCACGCGTGCGTTTCGTCGCGGGCTCACGCGCCGCTCGGCAGTCGCGCTGGGGATCTTGATCGCGGTTGGGTTTGCGACCAAGCTCACGTTCGACGGCTTTGCACTTGGCGTCTTTTTCGGCCTGGCGATGCTGGGTGTCCGCGAGATCAAGACGACGGGCTGGCGGGCGCTGACTTCACCGGCAATCGCAGCCGGCATCGGAATCTCCCCGCTACTGCTGTACATGCTCCGGAACACCCTCTTGGACCACCCGACCCTCGGCATCCTGTCCGGGGGAGCGGGGATCGCGTCCGAGACACCGCTTAACGAGCTGAGCTACATCTGGCAGATGTATTTGCCGCGGGTGCCAGGGATGACCCACTATTTCGTGGGCATCAGCACGTATAAGGACATCTGGTTTGATCGCTTCGTAGGCTTCTATGGCTGGATGGATACCACTCTCCCAACCAGAGTGGATAACGCGGCGCTCATACCAGCTGCTGCGGTTGCCTTCCTATGCGGGCGCGAGGTACTCGCGCGCCGGCAGTCGCTGGTCAAACGTCTACCCGAGCTCGCCACCTACCTAGCAATGGCTGTAGGCATTCTCGTGATGGTCGGCGCCTCGTCCTATGTAACCGATGCCATTCAGCATCGATACGCATTCGGCGAGCCTCGCTATCTACTTCCGCTGCTACCGCTGTTGGGCGCCGTGATAGCGCTCGCCGTACGCGGTGCGGGGCGGCGCTGGGTACCTATCGCCGGCGCGGCGCTCGTCGTCTTGATCGTCGGCCACGACATCTTTAGTCAGCTGCAGGTAATAGCGCGCTACTACGGCTGACCTGCACCGGGTAGGCCGGCGTCCTCGCCGCGCACTCCCGCCTCACAACCCATCATGATGCCAATAGAAACACTTGCGCCACTGCTTGACCCGACATCACCGTCCTCACGTCCTCGGTACTGAACGCTGGCGCTAGTCCGACTATGCTTCTTACATCCATTCTGTGTATTGCGATCCTCAGCCCAGGAGTCACCATGAAACGCCCCATCCCGAACCTCTTCGCGACGCTCGCTGCTTTTGCCCTTACCGGGCTTACCTCCTCAACAGCCTTCGCAAACCATGAATTCGCGAAGTTACCCACCGTTAAAACACTTTCAGGCACAAGTGGTGCAGTAACCATTACGGCCGGCACAAACGTCATCCTATGCGCGAGCGGCGTGACTAAAGGCGAAATCACACAGATGGACACGCTTGGGCGGCTGTCTGTCAAGTTCATCGGATGCAAAACCGCCAACGGCGGGCCTAACTGTACGCTCAAAAGCGTCGGTGCTGGCGAAGGAGAAATCCTCATGCGCACTCTCAAAGGACAACTCGGCACCGTCAAAACCACCGAAGCCACAAGCGGCGTGGGCGTTCTGGTGACCCCCGAAACTGGCACCAAATGGACTACGCTCCAAGCCAACGCGTGCAGTCCTGAAACAAGTGTGAACGGCCTCCTCGCCGGTGAACTCACCCCTATCAAAACATTCCAATCTACCGGTAAACTCGACGTCGCAGTGAGCGGCGGCGCGCAGAACATCAAATCCATAACCGTATTAGGTGCCGTCAAAGCGGTTGAATTGGAAATGTGGGGACTCGCCGGCACACTCACCCAAAGTAATACGCTTACCTACGGCGGCCCCGTCGAAGTGATTTGACTCTACCCATCGGCAGCCCCGCTCGCCGCTTAGTCCTACGCTTTCCCACGGTTGGCGTCAGCACTAGCCACCCACACACACGCATCAAACCCCCCAACCAGGAGGCGCTATGAAGCCTAGGTCCAACATATTCGCCCTCATCACCGCCATCGTTTTCACCGGCAGCACCTCTCCGGCGGCGGTCGCCAACCATGAATTCGCGAAATTACCCACCGTTAAAACCCTTTCAGGCACAAGTGGTGTAGTAACTTTTACAACCGGCGCGAATACCTTCACATGCGCAAGCAGCGTGACCAAAGGCGAAATCACACAGATGGACACGATCGGCAAGCTGTCCGTCAAGTTCACCGGATGCCGCACCTCCAACGGCGGCCCCCGATGCACCATAAAAAGCGTTGGTGCGGTCGAAGGCGAAATTGCCATGCAGACCCTCAAAGGCCAACTTGGCTCCGTCAAAACCACCGAAGCCACAAGCGGCATCGGACTTCTACTAAGCCCCGCAACCGGCACCAAATGGACAACGCTAGCCGCTAACGCGTGCACTCCTGAAACAAGTATGAACGGCACACTCGCCGGTGAAGTTACGCCCGTAAAAGCCTCACAATCTACCAATAAACTCACTTTTGCCGTAACTGCTGGTATTCAAGGCATAAAATTCATAACCGTATTAGGCGTTGTCAAAACGGCCGAATTGGAATTATTCGCCTTGGCCGGAACACTTGAACAGAGCAATGAGCTGACCTACGGCGGTCCCGTCGAAGTGATCTGACCGAGGCAAAGCTCGATGTTGACTAGCGTTCCTGCCTGCATTTCTGCACGATCGAAGGACTCTACGCCACAGAAACATTCCCGAGAATCTCTGGCATTGACATCAGCAGGCGAGTAGCGTAGCGCCACTGAAGCAATTAGGGCGCTTACAAGGAGGCTTTATGCGACGAACGCTCATCGCACCCGTCGCGGCCGCGTGTCTGACGGTAGCGGCACTATCGGGCTGCGGCAGTTCAACAACTCCAGATGTGACGATCGTGTTCAAAAGCCCTGCGATCACCCATACGGCGATTCCGGCGCGCTACACGTGCGACGGCCAAAACATTGCTCCTCCGCTTGAATGGGGCACGGTTTCATCCAACACACGAGAACTCGCGGTGTTCATTCTCGGCCTGACGCCAAAGCGCTCCGGCAGTGGCTATAACGTGTCGGTAGAATGGACCGTCGCCGGCATCAACCCGACGCTCCATCACCTCACAGGCGGTAGTCTCCCGCCCGGCGCTCATGTCGGACGCTCGAAAGGCAACAAGAAACGCTACTCGATCTGCCCCGCGCGTGGCTCTAACAAGCACTACCAGTTCGCCCTCTACGCCGTTCCCACCTCAGTCACGGTTCCACATGGCTATGTCGGATTGCGCTTGCTTCAGCTGATTGCAAATCCCGAATCGAGCAATGAAGCCGACGCAGGCGGCGCGTTTGTGGCCAGCTACAAGCGTGAGCGCCGAAGCACGCGACACACCTAGGTAGTAGATCTCTGACTCGGACTCGGAGAAGGCCCCGCGTTGACTCACGCTGCCCACGGCGTCATCGCGGGAGGAAGCATCGGCCCGCCGCGTAGATCACGCGGCGGGCCTGTGCTTCTGCTAGTTAGGCCGTGATGCGCCTATTCTGATTCTTCGACGGCGAAGTGGCCGGCCTGTTCGACCGTGTTGTTGAAGATCGCCGTGTTTTTACCTTCGGCAGCCGGAAGCCCGAGTTTCGCGTTGACAATCGGGTCCACCAGGAACGAGAAGATACCGCCGCATCCCGACGCCGCCGGCGCCGAGAAGTTGTTGTCGACGAGCGTGTTGTTTTTGATCGTCAGGATCTGGCCTTCTGCCTTAGAGCCCACTGTACCGAGTTTGCCTTTGATCGGCGTGTTCGGTGATTTGGGCGCCGTGGTGCCAGTAGTCAGGTTGAGTGTGACAGGAGATGATTCTGAGCCAATGTAGCATTCACTACCTAGGAACGGGTTTTCGAGCTTCACCTTCAGCGGCAGTGATAGGCCAACGCCGCTTTCGATGAACAGATTGGTCTCGTTCAGACCGATCTGGTTTGCCGGCTTGGCCAATTCTGTCACTGCGGTGACGCCAGTGAAGAAGTTTTCGAAGTAGAATTCACACGTAGAACGTGCGGCCACTTCGATCCATCCCGAGCCTTTGATTTCATTACATTTGATAATGTTTAGCAGGCCGCCAGGAACTTTTTGGCCGACTTTGACGAATGTTTCTCCGTTGGCAGCACCAAAGAAGGGCATTTTGCCGCCCGCTTCCGTGTTGCCGAAGCCGCCCTGAAGCGTTTGCGTGTTTATGATCGGCACTTCCTCACTTCCGATCGTTATTTGCCCGCTTTCCGTCCGCGATACCAAGCAGCCTTTCAGACCTTCGGTGCCAATCGGGCACTGTTCGAAGACTTTGAATTCGCCTTTTGGTGTCGCCATAGCGGCAGGCACGGCGAGTGCCGACACCACTGCAGCAAGCATCACTGTGACGAGGGTTCGCCTACCGAGCTTACCCGCGTCTTTGAGACTAGCGTTCATCAGTATTCCCACTTTCTGTCTATTACCAGTTGTGATCTGCGTACGCCAGCCTAACGGCTAGTGTTTCCAGGGCAACCCGCGTTTCTAACCTAGCGTGCACTACCACGAGGTCGCTACGGACGGGGACAGATCACCCCCTACGAGCGGGATACAGGAGGTCTAGACACGACACTTGGAGCTACTGACGCGGGGTGCTACGACTTCTTTCCCTTTGCGACGTGGTATCTCTGACGTGCTTGACGTTCGCACTTTGCCCGCTTGTGCTTCGCCCGGTGCCTACACATCTTCAACGCTTTAGCGAGCTTCTGAGCGTTTGTAAGCGGCTGGCTTGCCGGCTTTTTGAGGCTTTGTTCGACGGGGAACGCGATCAGCGGGGTAGCTAGTAGGGCCGGCGCTATGGGCTGGATCAGGGGTTCAGACACATTCTGGCCAGAGGCTGTGGCGAAAGTGCCTTCAAGCTGGCGCGATCCGTTCGCGTTTTCGGCCACAAATCGATAGTAATAGAGCGTTCCGGGGCTTAGCGGCTGAGCGGTAGTGCTGATTGTGATCGGCGCATTCGTATTCCCGGAGGCCGTGGGCTGGAGCGCTCCCTGCGTGGCACCCAGCAGGAGTTCGTAGTGCGTCGGTAGCCCCTGCGGATCCAGCATTGCGCTTAGGGTGGCGGCGCTCGAGCTAACGCCTGAAGCTGTCGCGCTGCTGAGAATCGGCGGTGCGGCGGCGGTCGTAAAGGTCTGATCGTCACCGGTCACTACCTGTGGCGTGCCGGTGTTGTTGTTCGACGCCGAGATCCGGTAGTGGTAGATGGTCCCAGGGTCCAGGCCTTTTAGGGTTTCGCTCTCCGGCACCGTGCTGGCGCCTTCGCCGGCATCACCAGGCGTCAACGGTGCCTGCAACCCGTAGCTAGCAGTGTGGCCGAATTCGAATATATAAGTAGTGTCGTCTTGTGCAGCGTGCCCACTGTTGCTTGGGTTCACCGTCCCCGAGACGGTCGCCGACGTGGCCGAGACCGATGAAGCCGATCCGGTCGTCGCGTCAGGACTGGCGGGGAGCGTCAAGAAAGTCTGATCTCCCTGGACAGCTAGACCTTCGGTCGTTCCGCCGGCGTTCGTCGCTAGTGCCTCGTAATGATATTCGGTGTTCGGTTCGAGCAGGACTCCTTCGGCGGCCAAATCCACAGCCACTTCCTGGTCGCCGAAACCCGTAAGTTCTCCAGGCGCAGCCGGTACGGTTCCCAGACCGTAGCTCGTATCGGTGCCGACCTTGAACTGGAAGGTCGTGAGCTGAAAGTTCGGGTTAATCAATGCGCTCAGTCGCGCGTCGGTTTGCTTCAGTTCGGATGATTTCTCTTCGTCAATCAATGGTGCTTCGAGCCCCAGAGTGGTAAAGCTCTGTATAGGCCCGTTTGTCGCGCCAGTCCCATTTGTGGCTACGACCCGATAGTAGTACGTAGTGGAGGGTTCCAAACTACCGCCAATGTCGACGGCCGTTGGTAGATCTTCGAACACCCCCGGGAATGATCCTTCACCAAGGAGGGTGGCGCCGACCATTCCAGCGTTGTTGGCATACTCAAAATGCACACCAGTCGCCTGGTTCTCTGGATTGATTTGGGCTTCAAGGACTGCGTCAAAGGGCGTTATGCCTGATTCGCTCTCCGCATCAACGGAGGGCTTGGCGCCCAGCGTAGTAAACGCCACGGACGATCCGGTCGCTGATGCTTCTTCTGAATTCACGGCGCTCAGGCAGTAGCTGTATTGCGTACTTGGTTGAAGGCCAGATGCGCTTTCGGCAACAGTTGTGTGATTGCCTTCCGCTTCCCCTGGGGTTTCAGGGATGAGAAAGCCGCCCAGACAGCTGGCTCCCGGCCTATATTGAAACTGATAGTTGAGGTGTTCGCTACTGGCTTCTGGGTTCAGCTGACCATGCAGGGTGGCTTCAGTGGCCGTCACGCCGGTCGGCGCTTCGGTCAACGGTGTCTCTGGGGCTGCGGCCAAGCTCGGAGCTGCACCGACAAGCGGTATGAGCAAAAGCCCGATCACAGTTAGACCGACTCTCGACGACTTTGCGATTTGCATTACTGCCTCCCCCGCTTGACAGTGGCGGCGGTATGCCGCTCGCGCGCCGTACGACCGCTTTTTGCCTTCTGCTTGACTTTTTTAGCCGGCTTCTTCGCCTTTGGACATCCCGTCACCTTGAGCGGGGTGTTCTGTTTGATGACAGCGCCATTCTGACCAGTGATGATGGTCGGCATCACTAGTTTTTTCGCACAGAGGCTTCCGTACGCTGTGAGTGCTGAGAATTTGCCCTGCGGCAAATAGAGCTCGAAGGCGCTGACCGGCGCATCCGGGACATTTTTGAAGATGGTGCTGGTAATGCCTTTTTTGATGTCTGTGTTGCCGATCAAATCGACGCGTACACCGTCGCCCTGCAGCACGATGACGAGGTTCGGGAATGCTTCACCACCATGCGATACGAGATACGCTGGTCCGGTCAGAGTTGCCGGCAGCACCGGTGTTCGCGCCTTGGCGATACCAATCACCGATTCGGGCGGGCAGCTCGCAGGGTTCGACGCAAACACCGCTGCGAGACACGCCTTTTGCAGCGTCGTCAGGCGCGACGGGAGCGCGATTGGAAGACTGACCTTGACGGCCTTAATGTTAGCCTCAAAGCCAGCCGGGTATCCAACCTTGACATCCAGGCTCGCTCCGTTGGCTTTGCTGGTCTTTGCCTGCGTAGTGGCCACAAATGAGGGTGCAAACGGAAGGCTTTTGCAGCCTTCCAATCCAAACGGCGTAGATACGTCCGCCGTCGCTCCTTCAGAACCGGCGATCGAAGCTGTGACGCTCTGCGGGCTGCAGTTCGATGGGCTCAGGATGAAGCCTGGTCGATCGACCGTGACGTTAATGGTACGCAGCCGGAAGGCCACGCCATCCTTGATCTGCGGTATTGGCCCACTCGTTATTGTCACGGCGGCCGTTGCTGGATCAACATTAATGGCAGCTCTAACCACCACGTTGCCGAGATTGAACGGTCCAGCTTTCGCGGGTACGACCACCGTCAGGCCAAATGGGGCACCGTGATAGGGACCTGTGAGGTAGACCTTTCCGCTGGTCCAGTAAGGATTGGCTCCGGCTCCGGCCGCGGCCGTCGTAGTACCAATTGCAGACGCTTCGGAACACGTCCCTGAGCTCGCGTCAGGCTCCTGGCACAACGGAACTTGAGAGATCAGTCCCACAAGCCCCAGCGGCGTGGTCACACGGACGCCAATGATGTTCTGTTCGCCGTCTTGCCGCGTCAGCGTCGTCGTGAACGGACTCGATGATGCTGCCTTGGGCGAGACCGTCCCAGCGCTAAACGACGGCGCAAACGGAGTCGGACTAGCGCAGCCGCCTACCGTAAACGATGACGACGGCAGCGCGTCTGGCGTCGCGGGCGTGCTCCACGGCGTCAAATCTGACCTTGTCGTCGCCAGACCGCAGCTTTGCGGGTTTGCCAAGGGTGCTCGCTGGCCTCCGTTCAGACGCACTTTCAGCTCGCTGAAAGGCAACTGGGGTAGCTCTTTGAACGTCGTTGCCAGCTGTCCAGTAACTGGGTTCGCCGAGACTGTGCCCCTGAACTTCATGACCACCCCAGATCCGGCCACTTCGATATACAGCCCAAACAGTTCGCCGTTGCTAGCGCTCGCTTCGGTGCAGGCTGGCTGTCCTTCGCCACCGCACCTCGGCGCGGCGACATAGACATGTCCATGCAGCGGACCGCTCAGCAGCGGCGTGATGACTTCGACGTCACCGACCTGCGAGGCCTGCGGGCAATGCCCACGCGCGGGATGCACAACCCCGTCGGGGCCTTCTTCCTCCCCTTCTTCGACCCTATTTTCATTCGCTAGCCGGTTTTTGTTACCTAGTTCGATCCCTTCGCCGCCTCGCTCTTGACAGACGACGATGCCGTTTGCCGAGCTTGGCGATACTCCAATACCTTCGGGCAAGCGGACCGTGGCGTCCTTTAGGTGAGGGGTCGCAAGGTTCGGGTAGATATTTGGCGTCTGAGGTACTTTCATATCTATCTCATAGCCCGACGGCGTATCTCTGGTACTTGTTTCGGGACTCACGGCGATCGCCGGTTCGAACCGGAGCGCACCACACCCGGTGACTCCCTGTGCCGGACTCGCGCCGTACATGGTCGTTTCCTTGCTTTGCCAGTTCGACGGATCAACCCATGAGTCCATTTCCATTCTCATCGTCAGCGGTTTCGCCCCGCAGGCTGTCGGGTTGGAGAAGAACGCTTCGCCATGACCGCCACCGTTGCGTTCGGCCGGGTCGCCGAAGAAAGTGACCCGCGCCCCGGTGACCTTCAACGTTTGCGAGCGTGGCAGGTTCGCAGCCACCACGCTGACCACGTAGCCTGCCGCAGTCGGTAGCACGCGAGCCCTCAGAAGGATCACCGTTTCATCAAATTCGAAGCCAAACTCCGCAGGATAGCCTGCTTCAGGAACGACGTTGTACAGACTGAGCACTTCGACCCTTGAACCGTTGTCTTCAACTGCCACGGTCCCCACACGACTGCTGGCGGGACATCTTTCTTCGGGATGGAATTTGCTTTCGACGACAAATGACGCTGGACAGCGTGGTGTCACAAGCGCATTCCCTACCAGACCTGCTGGGAGATCAACAATCTCGGTCTTCGGTTCCTGCGCGGCGGCAAAGTGAAGGATTTCGCCCGGATTAATCTTATTGATAAGAGTGTTCACGTCTGAAGTCGTTGTGACCGTCGACGGATGATCACCGGCTTGGAAATCGCTCACACCATCAGCACCCAGCACACCGGCGCCCAGGTCCTGTATTCCAAATGTGGGGGCCGGTGGCGGCCCCGACAGCGTTACCGCATTCGGCACTGTGGCCGGTTCACCGCTCACCGCTGCCAACGCCGCACCACCTTCTACTTCGACGTGATTCGTGACCCCTTCAGCCGCCGCCGGCGTTGCAATTACGTCCATCCTGATCTGCATCACGCCAGCAGGTGAAACCGGTTCTTCGAACGTACACGTAACCAAGCTCGGTTCGACGTTGCATTCAATGTTGTGTGTATCGACCGACCCTGGCTCGCGCTCTTTGTGAAAAGCGACTCCGACAGCTTCGATCCCCGCCGGCAGCTTGTCTCGAATCACGATCAGCCCTTCGGAAGCTCGCGTCCCCACATTTGTCACTGATACATTGTACGAGTCACAGGTTCTGATGAACGATTCGCAGTTGGGAGTGTCTTCCGTGGCAAAGTTAGTCGGCTCTGCAGCTGATCTTACTGCCCAGCTAGCGCGTGGCGTCGCCGCTCCTGTTGTGCTCACACCCGAGAATAGAGCGGTTACGCCGACAGCAATCATCATCGCCATCCGCATGGTCATGTGACGCGCCATTTGGCCTCTTCCTCTCGAGTGTGTCGCGATTAGCGACGGTTGCCACCTCATTTGGTTCCCCGCCCGTGCTTTTTGGCGCGGACCGCACCATATTTGCGCCGCGCCTGTGCTTCACACTGATGTCGCTTGCCTCGAGGGCCCCGGCGACAAGCAGACAACGCTTTTGTGAGGTGTTGCGCACGCGTGAGCGGTTTTTGTGCCCGCGTCGACGGGACCGAAGCTTTCGCGACGGGTGGATACAGTTCGCCGCCTTCGGACGCAGTCACGCTTTGAGGCGCCGCCAGCGCTGGCGTAGCGTTCGCCGGCCCTAGACAGGATTCACCGGCGCAGTCCGGCTTTGACGCCGGAGCCGGAAAGCCGCCACCCTCGCGGGCGTCATACCAACTCGACTGAGTGTCGGTATCCTGCGGTACCAGGCTGTCGGTCTTGAAAAACAGGATATCCCTCCCGGATTCGCCGATTCCCAAGAGGCGGGGGTCACCGCTCGGCAACCGTACAGGCGCTTCTTCATCTGCCGGTGAAATCAGATAGGTGTTCCCGGCGGCATACTCATAGACGTTTTCGGTTGTCGCCAGCGGAAACCCTCCAGTTGTCAGGAAGACTCGGCCCTGCACTGCTTGCGGTGTTAGCGCGCGCGGGCTGCTAAACGCCACCATCCCGTTCTGTGCCACCGCTAGTCCAGTGATTGCTCCGGTTGCATGAGCGAATCCCGCTGGTATAGAGATCCGCGGCGTTTCAGCTTCGCTGACAGTATTGCCATCACAGTTGAAACCCGCTTCGAGCACATGTGTGAGGGGGCATTCAAAGCTCGTGCTCGCCAGCTTTTGGCCAGCGGACACACGCGCCACACTTTGATCGCCGGCGTTGTACTCGAATAGTTGCAGGCTACCGCTGACGTCGTTTGTTCCCAGCAGGTGCCTGCTGCTCGAGAACACAAGATAGCTCCCATCTCGATTCGTCTCGAACGTGCCCTGCGCCTGCCGAGCCACAAAGCGGGTCTGATCCGTCTGTGTGTCATATACATAAAGGTTCGGTTCGCCCGCTTCAGCGGTTTCGCCGTTGGCATTTCCTTCTGGCGTCAGTACGTCGCTGGACACCAGGTAGATCCGCGCGCCGGTCGTTGCCGTGGCGGCGACGCTATCGACATTTGGCGCTATCAGGGTGACACGCTGCCCTGCCGGTCCATTCCGGTCGTACTCGTAGAGCGTTTCGCCCGTTGCGCCGGGCAGCAGCGCCTGTTTTGATCGGAAGAATATCTTGGCTCCATCTTCTGACGCGCTCTCGAAGAGGGCGCTTTCCGGGCTGCTGGTATCGCAAAGTTCGCAGTCGCCCGCCGAGGGCTCCGACACTGCTGTCGTTGTAATGCCGTTTACTCGGGCGTAGATTTCGTTCACCGTCGGCTGTGTGCCGCCGCAGCCGTCGTCGTGTAGCGCAGTGAAGTCCACAACCGCGCCGTTGGCGGAAACGGCATCGTAGTTGGTGCCACATTGACTGATAAGGCTCCCACTACTATCTCGGCCAACGAGGGTGGGCGCGCCCCCTCCACTGCCCACGTATTCGTAGAGCGATTCGTCGCCTTCAACGGTTTCATCGCCTGGCCATGTTTGCTGCCGTTCGGCGACCACCTTGAGAAAAATATGACTCAAGTCCGCGGACGCACCCACCACGTGGAATCCGACACGTTCGGGATTCGGTGATTCATGCTCGGGAGCGACAACGCCTCCTATCGGCGTGAAGCGGCCTTTGCCGTTGCCGATCGGATCTCGCACCGCCAGAGTCCATCCTGTGTAGTGGAGTTCCGTAGGCCCCAGATCTTCCCCCGGGTGTTTAGCGGGCGCCAACAGCCACGCCGACCGACCTGTATCGGCGCTCGTGAACACAAATTCCCGCCTCGGGTATTGTGATGCTGGGGGATCAAGCGCTTCTGCGGACCACGCCGACGAGGTTCTGGAAAACTTGTAGACCGCCCCATATTCGAAAGAGCTCTGTTCTAGGTTTTCCGTACCAGCGAAACCTGCAAACACGTCGGCGATTACATGCTGCCCGTCAGCTGAGATCGTCGGCGCCCGGTGACCAGTACCGAATGCCGGCTGGCCCCCTCCGTACACAGGGCTCACCAACTCGTACGCACGGCAGTCTGGCATGAAGGTCCGAAATCCTGGTGATTCTTCCGCTAGTCCGCAGCCCGTAGATACATTGACATCTGCCGCGAGGGCCATTCCACTTTGACAGAGGAAGGCGAAACACGTCATTGTCCCGATCAGCCGCGCGATGACCAAGGTCGCGCTGGTTTTCCGTCTAGCCTTCCGCATTAGAGCCGCACCTCTCCTTGTCACTTTGCCTCCCGGCCACCTTTATTGCTCGCCCCGATTGAACTGCGTTTGCGTGGAGTCATACTCCAGCCCCACTCAAACACGACCTGCCGCCTGAGGTTCCGCATCAGACTATTTCTATTGGACCTCCGTGGAACGTCAGGTCAAAGACGCCGACGTCTGTAGCGGGCAGGCCGAACATTTCAAGTTCTGGAGTTTTAATCGCGCCTAACACCGCGATCGTTTTGATTTTCTGTGCGCCCGCCGTTACGTCGAAAATCACTTTGCTAGTGGACTGTAATTTACTTGTTGGGGTCACTTCACCAGCGAAAGAGCCATTGACAGATGTTTCAGGGAGGCAGTTGTTTGCAGCCAGTACCAGAATTTTTGCACCAGTTTCAGGGCTCAGCAAAAGCCCAACACCACTTGCCGCTTCATTTCCTTTGACTGTTCCGAACTGCCCTTTGAGTGTCTCCAGCACAACTTCACCATCGGGTGCTCCTACACTTTTTACCGTACAGGACGGGCCACCGTTTGCCCCTTTACACTTCTTGAATCGGATACGCAGCTTGCCAACCGCATCCATTTGGGTGACTTCACCACTACCTACTACTTCTAGACATGAAATCACATTTGTTCCTGCGGTAAGCGTTAAGCCGCCGCCTTTCACGCTGAATGTTTTACTTGACATCGGTAACATCTTGAATCCATGCTCGGACGCAAACACTGACGGCACCGCCACCGCTCCAATTGCAGCAAGCAGTACGAGCAGAAGGCCAACTAATCGCGGGCGTCCCATATCTAGATGCTCCTTCGTGTTGATTGATTGACCTCAACAGATGGTCCGGGTTGAGCGCGCTCGATTACTGACGGGAAAGCGCGAGACGCATTGACAATTGGCTGGTTGGTCACGATAGCTGGGCTTCGTGATCGCGTCCAGGAGTGTTTCTCACTGACCGTCCTCTATAGGGAGTGCGGCGCGACAGCTACTCGGCTATTGTCACGCGCTGCGAGGGCTCTGCATCGGAAGACGGTGATGCTCTGTCCGTGCGCCAGGCGCTGCGGTTCCAACCACGTTGACTAGGACGTTGTATAGCGAGAAGGGTGTCCTGCGGTGTTCCCCTTGCCAGACTATCTTCGGCGAGCGGAACGAAACTTGGTGGTCCTTGCTTCTCGCGCACAGCCCTAACATCATGTCTGCTCGTTGTGCTGCGTGTGTCGCGTGGGACCCATCACGAGGCCCCACGCGACACGACTAACTGACTATCGAGCCCTACACTATTTCGACTGGCCCGCCGGGGAATGCCAGCTCATTGCTGATCTGCTGTGTCGCAGCCAACCCGAATGCTTCGAGTTCGGCTGATTTATTTACACCTAAGATGGCGATTGATTTGATGTTCTGCACGCCGCCGGTGACTCCAATGATTAGTTTCCCGGTGCTCTGTAATTTTTTGACCGGCGAAATTTCACCGGCAACAGAACCATTGACCGACGTTTCAGGTGTACAAGCATTCGCGGCTATTACCACGAATTTGCTACCAGTTTCGGGGCTTAGCAACAGTCCGACGCCGGTCGCTGCTTCGGTTGTTTTGACTGTCCCGAGCTGACCTTTGAGGGTTACGGTCGCGATTTCGCCTTCGGCTGCGCCTACGCTTTTCGCAGTGCAAACCGGACCGCCATTGGCTGTTTTGCAGCCAACAAATTTGACTTTGAGCTTGGTTACGGCATCCATCTGTGTGATTTCACCAGAAGTGGCATTGCTGGCGCAGGTAATGACATTCGTACCAGCGGTAAGAACAGCTGTGCCGGAGGTCGACGTGAATGCCTTGCTTCCCGTCGGTAACATTGCAAATTCGTGGTTTGAAGCGGATGCCATCGGCGCCATTACGGCGGCGAGTGCCAAGAGCGCTACGAACGTTAGTCCCACTAATCGCGGCAGTGTCATGATCTAATTGCTCCTAGTTAGGTACCGGTTTGATATGGACCTCTTTGACGGCCATGTGAAACGTCGGGCGTCAACAAGGCCAGACCCACAGGACACGCTGTGGCATGTCCCGAGAGGCGCTGCGTGGATCACGATAACGGACCAACCTAGTTGAGTCCATAACTGTTTCTGTCTTACAAGTGCTTACGGTCGACACAGGGATTACCATTGGCCGGTCCGCGGGGCAGACTAGTTGGCGTGGGAATCTCGGGCGACAGGTCTGCAAGCATCTTGCCTGGCGCCCTTGGTCAATAGCAGACGATACTGTCCTATCACAGCTGACAGCAGTGATCAAGCGGTTTTTTAGTTTCGCAGCGACGGCCCTAGGTTGTTAGTCCAGTAGCTGGCTCTGAATGTCTCTAGCTTTGTATCGCTCTAGAGGGGAGTCTGTTGACTGGCCGTATGATCCAGGATGGAGCCGACAAGCCTCGCTCCAGCTCGACGGGCTGACCTAGGCTGGCCGGTCCGGCTAGCGCGCTACTCGTAGGATGCGCGACCGCCAGCACGCATACCGGGAGACGGAGGATTATTCGGCCGGCTGTCGGAGACATAGCTGCGGCCCTGCTTCCTTGAGCGGCGACAACCGCCGCATCGATTTTCTACGACTGGAATATCGCTGTGTGCAGGGAGATTGCAATGGTGGCGGAGCCCGGGGCAAGACGCGCCGGCGAGCCGATCCACACTTGGCGCTTGACGGTCTGCGCGGGCGCCGAGATAGTGCCGCTGTTCCGTCACCCGATGAGAGCCGCGCCGGCGGATGCAGCGCCGGCGCGGTGTATGGAGATCGTGTGAGTCCCCGATGAGTGCCAGCACCGAGAGCCTTGACCTCAGCGACGAGCACGACAACGCTCGCCAGCTCTCGGTCGTCATTCCCTGCCTGAACGAGGCCGAGAACATCGAGCTGTGTGTCGCGTTAGCACGGGCAGCGATGGCCCAATCAGGAATCCGCGGCGAGGTAATCGTCGCCGACAATGGCTCCGAGGACGGCAGCGCTGAGCTGGCAGCGGATGCCGGCGCATACGTCGTGCATCAGCCTGAGCGCGGGTACGGCAACGCCTACCGCGCCGGGTTCGCGGCAGCACGGGGCGAGTACGTGGTGATGGCAGACGCCGACCTGACCTATGACTTCGCGGAGATCCCCAGATTCCTGGCCGCGCTGCAGGATGGCGCGGACATGATCGTCGGAGACCGCATGAGCAACATCCAGCCGGGCGCGATGCCATGGCATCACCGCTACATCGGCAACCCGCTGCTCTCGGGCTTCCTGAACCTTCTATTCCACACGGGCGTCAACGACGCCCACTGTGGAATGCGCGCGTTCAGACGCGACCGCCTGGAGGCCCTGGAACTGCGCACCTCGGGCATGGAGTTCGCCTCGGAGATGATCGTGCGCGCGGCCAAGGAGAACCTGGACATCCGCGAGATACCGATCGAATACCATCCCCGCGGCGGCGAGTCCAAGCTGTCGAGCTTCCGCGACGGCTGGCGTCATCTGCGCTTCCTGCTGCTGCACTCCCCCAACCACCTGTTCATTTTGCCTGGGCTGGTGATGGCCGCAATCGGGATGCTCACGTCGCTGACGGTGCTCGCGCACGTGAGCGTGTTCGGGCGCCAGTGGGACCTGCACGCCCTGATTGGCGGGTCGCTGCTGCTGATCGTCGGCACCCAGCTCGTCGGTTTGGGCCTGTGCGCGCACGCGTACGCCACGTACTTCATGGGCGAGCGCGACGCGTGGTTCGACCGCGCGCACGAGCGCCTGAGCCTTGAGCACGGGCTCACGCTCGGCACCGCCGTGGCGCTGGCCGGCGTGGCGTTGATCGCGGCGATCGTGCTGGAGTGGATTGGCACCGGCTTCGGCAGCCTCTCCCAAGAGCGTGTGGCGATCTTCGCGGCGAGCCTGCTCGTGATCGGCATCCAGATCGTGTTCACATCGTTCCTGCTCAGCATCCTCGGACTGCGCAACGATTGATGCCTCGCTTGCGTCTCGCGACGGCCAGCGTGCAGGAGGCGATGAGGGGATGAAGATCGCGCTGTTCGCCGGGCTGATCGCGCTAGCGGTGGCACTGGGCGTGCTGCTCTCGCACGCTCCGCTCACGGTCGCCGGTTCCAACAATGTCCCGGCCAACTTCGCGGTGACATACACGCACGGCGGCGAAGTCGTGTGTCAGAGCGGCGGGACGCTGCCGGCCCGAACGACGGCGATTCGCGTGTCGCTATCGCCGAACGTCGGGCCGACGGTGCGCTTGAAGGTGTTCTCGGGCTCGACGCTGCTGACCGAAGGAGCGCATCAAGCCGGCTGGGGGGTCGATGAAAGCCTGACCGTTCCAGTCAAACGCGTCGCTCGCACGACTGGCGCGACGCGCATCTGCACGACGATCGGGCCGGCCGTCGAAGGGGTGCAGGTGAACGGGATCAAATCCTCGAGCGGGCCCGGCCGCTACCTGCTGCGCATGGAATACCTGCGCCCCGGGCCAAGCTCGTGGCTTTCGATCGCCTCGTCGGTGGCGCACCGCGTCGGCGTCGGCCACAGCCCCAGCGGCAACTGGGTCGCTTACGCACTGATCATCTTGATGCTCGGCGTCTGCATCCTAACCTCACGCCTCGTGCTCAAGGAAGTCAGATGAGCGGACGCACCACCGAGACCCAGCCGACCGTAGGACCCCCAGCGTCGAGCGACAACGGTCACCTAGGCGGCGCGCCTGAGCCCAGCCCGGCTAGCTCGGCTACACCCGCGCGCCGCCGGCTGCGCGCCTCTGTAGCCAAAGCGGCACGTGGGGTACCGCACGCCGCCTGGATCTGCGCACTGGTCGCGACCCTCAACGCCGTTTGCTGGTCTGTCATAAACCCTCCGTTTCAGGGCACGGACGAACCGTCCCACTTCGCCTACGCCCAGCATCTGGCCGAGACCGGGCGGCTGCCGACGTCCAGCGGCAACGAATTCTCCGCCGAGGAGCAGGCCGTTCTCCTCGACCTGAACCAGGGGCTCGTTCGCTGGCACCCGGAAACCCCGACGATCTCATCGCCCCAAGCGCTGGGCCAGCTGGAAAGAGATCTCGCGCGTCCACTCGAGCGGGCGGGACCGGGCGGGGCGGGAGTGGCGGCCTCGCAACCCCCGCTCTACTACGCGATGGAGACGATTCCGTATGCCATCGGGTCGGGCGGCTCGCTGTTGGATCGCCTCGAGCTGATGCGGCTGCTGAGCGCGCTGATGGCAGGGCTGACCGCCCTGTTCACGTTCATGTTCGTACGCGAGGCGCTGCCACGATTCCCGTGGGCGTGGACGGTCGCGGGCCTCACGACCGCGTTGATGCCGCTGCTCGGCTCGATCTCCGGTCTGGTGACTCCCGATTCGATGCTGTTTGCGGTCTCAGCGGCGGTCTTCTACCTGCTGGCCCGCGCTTTTAGACGCGGCCTCACACGTGGCCTCGCGATCGCCATCGGCACGGCCACCGCGATCGGCTTCCTGACCAAGCTCAACTTCATCGGTCTCGCGCCCGGCGTGATGCTCGGGCTGCTCGTACTGGGACTGAGAGGCGTGCGCACCGGCCCCGACGGAGCCCGGTCGGGGCGCGCGCTCGGCTCGATGACAATCGCGATGGCGATCGGCCTGACCCCGATCTTCGTGTACGTCCTCAGCAACCTGCTCGGGAGCCACCACGCGCTCGGGTTCGTATCGAGCGTGGCCCAGCACGCACACAACGAATCCAGCTCCAATAGGGCGGTGTTCGCCTGGGAGCTCTACCTTCCCAAGCTCCCAGGTATGTTCGACTACTTCCCGGGCCTGTCGACGACACGCCAGCTGTGGTTCGACAGGACCGTGGGGCTATACGGATGGCTCGACACGTCCTTCCCCCAGTGGGTGACGAGCTTGGCGCTGATCCCCGCGGGCGTGATCGCGATCCTCGGCGTGCGTGGCCTGATCGCGAGCCGCTCTTACGTGTCCGCGCGCCTGCCCGAGCTGCTCGTGTACGGCGTCATGGTCGCGGGGCTGCTGGCGGTCGTGGGGGCGAGCGCGTATGCGGGACGGCTGGTCGAAGGCGGCGGCTACGCTCAGCCGCGCTACCTGATGCCGCTGCTGCCCTTGGGTGCCGCGGTGCTAGCGCTCGCGGCGCGCGGCGCCGGTAGACGCTGGGGCCCGGCGGTCGGCGCGCTGCTCGTCGTCCTGCTGTTGGCCCACGACCTGTTCAGCCAGCTGCTGGTCGTCTCGCGCTACTACAACTAACGGCTGTTGGCGAAGTACTCGGCGTTGATCTGGGTGTACTTCTGCCACTCGTCCGGGAGCTGGTCCTCGGCGAAGCACGCGTCCACCGGGCAGGCCTCCACGCAGGCGTCGCAGTCGATGCACTCCTCTGGGTCGATGTAGAGCATCTCGGCGGCGTCGTATCCGGGCTCGTCGGGCGTCGGGTGGATGCAGTCCACGGGACACACCTCGACACAGGAGTTGTCCTTGGTGCCAATGCACGGCTCGGCGATCACGTAGGCCATTCGCTTCTTTCTCCGGTGGGTTTGCGGGACGCTCCTGGAAAGGAGACGCTTATTGTACGAACATGCTGCTACTCACCGGCGCCACAGGTCTCGTCGGCTCTGCGCTGCTGCCACGGCTGCTGGCAGACGGCACTCAGGTCCGCTGCCTCGTGCGCGACCCGCGGCGGCTTGGGCCCCAGCGCGTGCGTGTGCAGATCGCGCTCGGCGACTTGACCGACCCGCCGTCGTTTCGCAACGCGTTGCGAGGCGTCGACACCGTCGTGCATCTCGCCGCCTCGATCCGCGATCAGCCACGCGGATCGATCGAGGAGCTAGACGGGATCGCCACGTGGCGAATGGTCGAGGCGGCCGAGCGCCAGGGCGTGCAGCGCTTCGTGTTCTTCTCGGCACTCGGCGCCTCCACGCACCATCGTGCGCGCCTGCTGCGCGCCAAGGCGCTGGCCGAGCAGGCGGTACGTGAGGCGGAGGTGCGCTCGATCGTGTTCGCGCCGTCGATCGTGTACGCCCCGGGCGACCCGTGGCTGACGCTGCTGGAACGGCTGGCGCTGCTGCCGGTGATGCCGGTGTCCGGTCGCGGCCGCGCCGCCTTCCAGCCGATCTGGGCCCAGGACGTGGCTGACTGCGTGCTCGCGGCCCTGCACATCGACGGGCAGGACTCGCGCGCCGCCACGCACGCGCGCTACGAGCTGGCCGGTCCGGAGACGCTCACCCACGATCAGATCGTGCGCACGCTGTTGCGCTCGCTCGAG
The DNA here is from genome assembly GCA_963705235.1 of uncultured Solirubrobacteraceae bacterium. GTDB lineage: Bacteria > Actinomycetota > Thermoleophilia > Solirubrobacterales > Solirubrobacteraceae > Palsa-744. Next base: position 824,155 of record OY970059.1, read on the forward strand.
CGTAGGCGGCGGCTGCTGCACGTGCCCACCGCGATCGTCTCGCGCGCGCTGCGCCTGCTCGAGCGGGTTGGCGGACCGGGCGTGTTCGCCACCTGGGACGAGGCGGAGCTGATGGAGAGCGCGATGACCTCCGCACGCGGCTGCGCGGACGCGCAGGTGCTCGGTGTCACGCCGCAGCGAATGGCCTCGGTGCTCGCCAGCGCCTGATCGGCCCGACGTCGCTCAGTCGGCGACGCTCTGCGCGATGACGGGTGCTCGATGTGCCCACGGACGCGCCGCTTCCAGCTGTGCGGCGAGCGCCAGCAGCCCACCCTCGCCGGCGGGGCGCCCGACCAGCTGCACGCCAAGCGGCAGCCCGTCCTCGCCCTCGAACAGCGGCAGCGAGATCCCCGGCTGCCCGGAGGCGTTGAAGACCGGCGTGAACGGCGTGAACAGGCCCGAGCGCGTGAACGTGGACATCGGTTCGGGCGCGGACGTGTCGAGCGTCCCGAGCGCCAGCGGGCGCTCGGCCAGCGCGGGCGTCAGCAGTGCGTCGTAGGGCTCGAGGAAGGTGATCAGCCGTCGCGCAAAGCCCTGCAAGCGCGCCGCCGCGCCGCCGCTGCTCACCGCGTCGAGACCCCTGATCATCGAGAAGATCGCCCAGCTCATCGGCTCCATGTCCTCAGCCGTCGGCTCGCGCCCGGCGACCACGCCCGAGTAGGCGATCGACAGCGCGATGTGGCTGGAGAACACGAGCCCGAACAGCTCCCTGAGGCTGTCGTCCTGCCACGGCGGGTCCACTTCCTGCACGTCGTGACCGAGCGAGCGCAGCAGCTCGATGGTCTCGTCCACGGCTCGAGCGCAGATCGGATCGACGACCGCGTCGCTGACGGGTGCTAGCTTCGTCGCGGCGATGCGCAGCACGCCCGGATCGCGTTGCGCGCTCAGCGCAAATGGCTCATCGGGCGGCGGTGCCCAGGTGGCGTCGCCCGGCTCATAGCCGGCGAGCACGTCGAGGATCGCGGCGGTGTCGGCAACGGTGCGCGTGAGCATCCCGTCGATCCCGAGCGAGGAGTCGCCCAGCTCGGGGGCGGCTGAGATACGCCCGCGTGTCGGCTTCAGCCCGACCAGCCCACAGCACGCGGCGGGAATGCGCACAGAGCCGCCACCGTCGTTGCCGTGCGCGACCGGCAGCATCCCGCTGGCCACGGCCGCGGCCGCCCCGCCCGAGGACCCTCCGGGCGTGCGCTCCAGGTCCCACGGGTTGCGGGTGGGACCGAAGATGCGCGCCTCGCTGACGGGCAGGATTCCGTACTCGGGCAGCGTGGTCGTGCCCACGATCACGAACCCGGCCCGCTTGAGCCGGCGCGTGATGTTGTGGTCGTATTCACACATGTTCTCGGCCATTAGCGAGCAGCCGTATGTCAAGCGCAGCCCCTTCACGGGGCGGTTGTTCTTGATCGCGGTCGGTACGCCGGCGAACGGGCGCTGGTCGCCCGGGGAGATCTGATCGGCCGCGGCCAGCGCACGCTCGGCGTCGACGTCGACGAACGCGTTGAGCGCCGGGTTGCGCTCTTCGATCCGCTCCAGCGATAGCTCGACCAGCTCGCGCGCCGATACGTCCCCGTTACGCACCATCTCGGCCAGCCTCGTGGCTGGCTGGAACATCAGATCGCCCTCGGACACGGCTCCTCCTGGCTCGATGGTCGCTCCCAGCCTACTCGCGAGGGCGTTCCTGCGACGATATGAGTCTGCCCACAAGGCAGCCCACCCCGTCAAGCATCAAGCTCAGAAAGCGAGTGCCATGAGCGCGGTTCAGTCAGCAGCACCAGAGGTCCAGTCGGGCCTCGAGGGAGTCGTAGCCTTCGCCACCGAGATAGCCGAGCCCGACAGAGAGGGTGGCGCGCTGCGCTACCGCGGCGTCGATATCGAGAACCTCGTTGGAGCCGTACCTTACGAGCAGGTGTGGGGCCTGCTGGTGGATGGCCACTTGAAGCCCGGGCTTCCGCCGGCGGAACCGCACCCGTTGACGGTTCGCTCGGGTGATCACCGCGTCGACGTGCAGTCGGCACTGGCGATGCTCGCGCCCGAGTGGGGCTTCGGTCAGCTGATCGACATCACCGACGAGGAGGCACGTGACAACCTCGCGCGCGCCTCGGTGATGGCGCTGTCGTTCGTCGCACAGTCCGCGCGCGAAGCCGGCCAACCGCCCGTGCCCCAGGAGGAGGTAGACCAGGGCCGCACGATCCCCGAGCGCTTCCTGATCCGCTGGCGCGGCGAGGCCAACCCCGACCACGTCAAGGCGATCGATGCCTACTGGATCTCAGCCGCCGAGCACGGCATGAACGCCTCCACGTTCACCGCCCGAGTCGTCGCATCCACCGGTGCCGACGTGGCCGCGGCCCTGTCCGCGGCGGTCGGAGCGCTGTCGGGCCCGCTGCACGGTGGCGCCCCCTCGCGTGTCCTGAAGATGCTCGCGGAAGTCGAACAGATGGGCGACGCCGAGCGCTGGGTCTCCGACGCGCTCGATCGCGGCGAGCGCCTGATGGGCTTCGGCCACCGCATCTACCGCGCCGAAGACCCGCGTGCGCGCGTGCTCAGACGCACGTGCAGCGAACTCGGATCGCCGCGCTTTCAGGCAGCCGAGGCGCTCGAGAAGGCCGCACTCGCCGAGCTGCACGCGCGCCGCCCCGACCGCGTGCTCGCCACCAACGTCGAGTTCTGGTCGGCGGTCGTCCTCGACCTCGCCGAAGTTCCGCCGGACCTGTTCACGCCGATGTTCACCTGTGCGCGTGTCGCCGGTTGGTCGGCGCACATCCTCGAGCAAAAGCGCGAGGCGAAGCTGATCAGGCCGACGGCCAAGTACGTGGGCGAGGGTCCGCGGCCGGTGGATGAGGTGCAATAGCGCCGTAACCACCGGTTCCGCGGGCGGGTAGCGCGCCGGTCGGAGACAGTTTCTCCAATCGTTTGGTTTTCCAATGAGAGGAATGTAGCTTGGCCTCTCGGCTGGTCCAAACGTCTCAACTTGGAGAAGGAGTCACCGATGCGGGCTATCTCGAATGCGATTCTCCTGAGCATGCTGCTGGCATCGCTGGCACTTACCGGCTGCAGCTACGGCGGCTCCAGTTCGGCCTCCAACCCCAATGAACGAGGCGCGAACTCGCACACGATCGCACTGACCAGCCCGGCGTTCACAGGAAAAGCCGCGCTGCCCGCGCGCTACACCTGCGACGGGAAGAACGTGCCGCCGCCGCTGAAGTGGGCCAATGTCCCTGCTAACGCGAAGGAACTGACACTAATGCTCATCTCGCTGACGCCCGTCCGCCAGGAAGGCAACCGCATCCGCGAGCGCGTCACCGTGAGCTGGGCAGTGACCGGACTGCCCCCAACTCTGCACGGCCTCACCGCCGGCAGGCTGCCACACGGGGCGGTGATCGGGCGCACCGCGCGCGGCGGCGCCAAATACTCCGTCTGCCCGCCAAAGGGCAAGGGTCAGACCTATCTGCTGACTCTGTATGCGTCGCCGCAGCGCCTGGGGCTGCATCGCAACTTCAGCGCCGAAAGCCTGTTCGCGAACCTCACTGAAGCCGAAGCGCCCAACGGTCAGCTGTTCGTTACTTACTCACGTGCTTAGCTGGCGCACCATCGCCTGGCTTACGGCGTTTGCCTTTGCAATCAGCGCGATCGCCGGCAGCAGTGCATTTGCGAGTAGCCATGAATTCGCGAAGTTACCAACCGTCAAAGCAGTCTCAGCACAGAGCGCTGCCAGTAACGTAACTTTCATGGGAGGGGCTCAGACTTTGACGTGCGGCTCATTAGCCACAGCGCTTACGCTGATACTAATGGACACGATGGCCAAGGGCCGTGTGAGACTCACAGGATGCAAGAGCGGAGCAGGTACCCTGTGCACAGCAAAAAGCTCTGGAGCGGCTGAAGGTGAAATTGTCACGGCAAGCGTCAAAGCTCAGCTCGGGACTGTCAAACCGGGCGAAGCAGCAAGCGGCGTCGGCCTCCTATTGACCCCTGAAGCAGGCAGCATATTCTTCACGCTCGCGACTAATGCGTGCAGCCCGGAAACCGTCTTCAATGGTAGCGTCGCAGGCGAAGTCTCTCCTATCGGGAAACTGCAGTCCACCGGGAAACTCATCTACGGCGTGACCAGCGGTGCGCAGAACATCAAATCCATCACAGTTGCCGGAATTACGAAATCGCCTGAACTGGAAGCCTTTGGAGCGGCGTATACCTTCGCAAGCAGCAACGACCTCACCTACGCAGGAGCCGTCGAAATCATCTGACATGGGACACCAGCGCGGGGCCGCCCTAAAGCAGAGGGCCCGGCAATCTGCCGGGCCCTCTAGGTAACACCAGGTAAGCGCGAAGGCGCTGCTTACATCATCCCGCTCATGTCCGGCATCCCGCCACCGCCACCGCCTGCACCTTCCTTCTCGGGCACCTCGGCGACGATCGCCTCGGTGGTGAGGATGTTCTTGGCGATCGACGCGGCGTTCTGCAGCGCCGAGCGCGTGACCATCGCCGGGTCGATGACGCCCTCGGCGACGAGATCGACGATCTCGTTGGTCGCGGCGTTCAGGCCCTGACCCTTCTTGGCCTTGCGCACGTCGTTGACGACGACAGAGCCCTCCAGGCCCGCGTTCTCGGCGAGCTGACGAAGCGGCTCCTCGAGTGCGCGCAGCACGATCCGTGCTCCTGTGCGCTCGTCGTCGGACCCATCGGCCGAGGCGCCGTTCTCGTCGACCGTGACGGCCGATGACGCCTGCAACAGCGCGACCCCACCGCCGGGCACGATGCCCTCCTCGAGCGCCGCGCGTGTTGCCTGCAGCGCGTCCTCGACGCGGTGCTTCTTCTCCTTCATCTCCGTCTCGGTGGCCGCGCCGACCTTCACCACGGCGACCCCGCCGGAGAGCTTAGCCAGGCGCTCCTGGAGCTTCTCGCGGTCGAAGTCCGAGTCGGTGTTCTCGATTTCGGCTTTGATCTGGTTGATGCGGCCCTTGATCGCCTCGGCGTCACCTGCGCCGTCGACGACCGTGGTGGTGTCCTTGGCCACGACCACGCGACGCGCACGGCCGAGCTGGGAGAGCTGGGTGTTCTCCAGCTTCAGCCCCATCTCCTCGGTGATCACCTCGCCGTTGGTGAGGATCGCGATGTCCTCGAGCATCCGCTTGCGACGGTCGCCGAAGCCTGGCGCCTTGACGGCCACGCCGGTGAACGTGCCGCGCAGCTTGTTGACGACCAGCGTCGCCAGCGACTCGCCCTCGACGTCCTCGGCGATGATCAGGATCGGCTTGCCGCTCTGGATCACAGCCTCGAGCACCGGTAGCACGTCGCGCACCGAGCCGATCTTCTGGTTGGCGATCAGGATGTAGGGGTCCTCCAGGGTTGCCTCCATGCGGTCCTGGTCGGTGACCATGTACGGCGAGATGTAGCCCTTGTCGAACTGCATACCCTCGGTGAACTCGAGGTCCATGCCGAACGTCTGGCCCTCCTCGACGTTGACGACGCCGTCCTTGCCGACCTTCTCGATCGCGTCGGCGATCACGTCGCCGATCTCCTCGTCGCCGGCCGAGATCGTCGCCACGCGGGCGATCTGGTCCTTGCCGGATACCTCCTTGGACTGCGTGGCGATGTTGGCCACGACCTGGTCGACGGCCTTCTCGATGCCGCGCTTAAGCGCCAGCGGGTTCGCGCCCGCCGCCACGTTCTTCAGGCCCTGACGTACGATCGCCTGCGCGAGCACGGTGGCCGTGGTGGTGCCGTCGCCGGCTACGTCGTTGGTCGCCGTGGCGACCTCACGCACCAGCTGGGCGCCCTGGTTCTCGAACACGTCCTCGACCTCGATCTCACGAGCGATCGTGACACCGTCGTTGGTGATCGTAGGCGCGCCGAACTTCTTGTCGAGCACTACGTAGCGGCCCTTGGGGCCGAGCGTGACCTTGACCGCGTTGGCGACCGCGTCGACGCCCGCCTCCAGCGCCTGTCGCGCCTCTGAGTTGTACTTGAGTTCCTTGTGAGCCATTTCGTTGGGTCTCCTCGTTACGCGACCTTGGCAAGGACGTCTGACTCGCGCAGCACGAGTAGATCCTCACCGTCGACCTTGATCTCGGTCCCGCCGTACTTGCTGTAGAGGACCTCGTCGCCCTCCTTCACGTCCAGCGGGATGCGCTTGCCACCGTCATCGACCTTGCCGTCGCCGACAGCGAGTACCTCGCCCTTCTGCGGCTTCTCCTTGGCTGTCTCGGGGAGGACGATGCCACTCGCAGTGGTCTGCTCCTCCTCGATCGCCCGCACGATCAGGCGATCGCCCAGGGGCTTGAGCTTCATGTGTAAAACCTCCGTCTAGAGAATGCTTCCAGTGCGTCGGCGGCTCGCGCCCTCATACGGTGAGCCACCGTCTTGGCACTCCCATGGACAGAGTGCCAGCGCAACCCAATATATAGAAGATCCCGCTGATTTCAAGGGGAGTTGGCAGTCGCAGACGCCGACTGCCGATCTCCAGGGAGAGGCGGTCGAGGGCCAAGCGGAGCAAGGACGCAAGGAGCGTGGCGTGCTTTGCACGCGAGCGACTGAGGACGCCGCTCCGCGCAGCGCCCTCGGCCGCCTCTCAGTTTTGGGCGCCGCCGAAGCCCTTTATCGCCTCGGTCATCCCCGTGGGGTTCTCGAGGATCTGCGAGAAGCGCACGACGGTGACCGTGTCTTGCGGCGAGACGGTGCGCCCGTAGATCTGTTCGAGGAACTTGATCAGCTCCTCGTGGCGGCGGAACTCGGGGTTGTCGTGCTTGATGTCGCGCGGCGAGAGGTCGGCGAGCTTCATCACCTCGACCTGGTCGATGACCGCTTCGAAGATGCGTTCGCGCGGCGAGTACTGGTAGCCGATCGTGACCAGCACGGCCTGGTTCTTGCGGTACTTGCCCGACTTGTCGCCGAGGCGGATCGTGGCGGTCTTGCGCCCGCGCTTGAGCTCGTCGGCGAAGATCGTGGAGTAGAAGTTGAGGACCTGCATCAGCCGGGCAGGCTACCGGTCTTTCTGCAGGTAGGCCAGCGCGAGCGTGACCATTTCGCGCTCGGCGCTGTGGCTGAGCGCGCTCTCGGCCTCGTGCAGACCCATCCAGCGGACCTCCTCGACCTCGTCGTCGTGGTCGGCCGTGTCCCCTTCCTCGTAGGAGAACAGGAAGAAGGCGACGGTCTTGGCGATCGTGCGCCCGTTGCGCCGGTAGCAGTAGTTGCGACTCGCCCAGCTCGCACACCGGCTCGGCGACGAGGCCGGTCTCCTCGCGCACCTCGCGCGCGGCCGCCTGGATGGTCGTCTCGCCGGGGTCGACGTGGCCCTTGGGCAGCGCCAGCACGCGCGAGCCGTCGGCGGCGCGGCGGGTGGGCACGATCGTCGCCACCTGCTCGCCGCGCACTACGACACCGCCGGCGGAGAACTCGCGCGCCCGCGCCGCTCGCCCGCGCCCTTCGCGCCCTCGCCCGCGCCTGCGTGGCTTGGCGGGCTTAGAAGACATACTTGGCGAGCGCCTGGCGGTCGTGGACGATCAGGCGCCCGCGGCCTTGGGAGATGACGCCCGCGCGCTCGAGCACGGCCAGGAAGCGGCTGGCGGACTCGCGCGAGGAGCCGGCCAGCTGCGCGAGGTCTGCTTGGGTGGCGGTGACGAGCACGTCGGTGTCGTGTTTGCCGGCGGCGATCTCCTCATCGACGAGCTGGCTGAGCACGACCGCCACACGGCTCTGCACGGTTTGGAAGGACTGGCGCGAGAGGCGCTCGTTCATCTCGCGCAGGCGCCGGCCGAGGGCGATCACCAGACGCGTGGCGATCTGCGGGTGCTCGCTCATCAGCCTGCGCATGTCCGGGCCGAGCACGCCGACGACGCTCGTCGGCTGCACCGCCTCGACGGTGGCCGAGCGCCGCTCGTCCTCGAACATCGCCAGCTCGCCGAAGATGTCTCCGGGACCGAACGTGGCGAGTGTAATCGTGCGTCCGTCGCCGTGGGTGCGGACCGCGCGCGCGTGCCCCTCACGCACGACGTAGCAGGTGTCGCTGGCGTCGCCCTCGCGGAAAACCGCCTGCCCCGGCTCGAAATGGCGCGGCACGGCCAGTTGGGCGATCCGCTCAAGATCGGTCGGCTCGAGCGTGGAGAAGGTGGGCACACGACCGAGCAGCTCCACGACCTCTGCTGAGCGCGTGTCGGCCATCATCCACGGAATACCACAACCTGACGCGCCGGGCGGGGCCCGCCGGTATCGTCAGATGGATGGTCTTCTTCAAGCGCCTGCTCACCGGCCTGGCCCTGGCTGTGACCGTCGCACCGGCCACGGCATCGGCGGCCACGCCGACCAAGCCGCCGAGCAAGCACGCACTGTTGACCTCGCGCGAACTGTGGGCGACGATCAACGTGTGCGACGCGCCCGACCAGGCCAACACGATCGGCATCCGCGGCTCGATGCCCAGCGACGGGTACGCCCGCGACCACATGTACATGAGCTTTCGCCTGCAGTACCTGAACCCGAGCAAACACTGGGTCGATCTGGCCACCGGCACGGGCTCTGGCTACGTGGCGATCCCCGGCGGCGTCTCGGCGCGCCAGGGCGGCAGCAGCTTCGAACTGAAGCCCGTGCCGGGCAAGGCCGCGGTGACGCTGCGCGGCGTCGTGGACTTCCAATGGCGGCGCGGCAAAACGGTACTGCTGTCGGCGGCCAGGCCGACGAGCGCCGGGCACCGCAGCTTGGCGGGCGCGGACCCGGCGGACTACAGCGCCGCCACGTGCGTCATCCGCTGAACAGCCGCGGATCGTTTGTGATGATGCCGTCGACGCCCATCGCGCTGAGGCGCTCGATCATGCGCGAGTCGTCGACCGTCCACACGTACAGCTCGCCGCCGCCTTCGCTCACGGCGCGCACGAGCGCTTGGGTGACCACGCGCCAGTGCGCCATGATCGCGTCGAAGCGCCCCTCGCGCAGCGCCTCGCGCGCGCGACGGGGCAGCATCGCGCGGTAGCCGGTGAGCATCGCCAGCGCGGGGATCGCGGTGAGCATGTCGGTGGTGTAGTCGCGGCGCACGCGCGGCACCGACCAGCCCAGCGCTAGCGCCGGCTCGGCCGCGCGAATCTGATCGAGGCTCGATGTGTACATGCTGCTGACGAGCGTGCGCCCGACCAGTCCGAACTCGCGCAGCCGCGCCACCACGCCGCTGCTCATAGCCGGGCAGCTTGACGTCGACGTCGAACTCGAGCTCCTGGAAGTCTGGACCGGCGAGGTGCTCGAGCGCTTGCTCGAACGTCAGCGGCTCGCGCTCGCGCATGTCGTGCAGATCATGGGCGACAAACAGCCGGCCGCTGCCGTCGGCGTGCTCGGGCAGGACGTCCAGCTCGATCATGTCGACGCCGTGGCGCAGCGCGGCATCGAAGCTGGCGAGCGTGTTGCCCGGCTCGATGTGAGCGGCACCCTTGTGACCCACGCGGCGTGGGCGTCTGTGCGAAGACGCGACCATCGCCCGCCACGATGTCAGAGTCGGCTCAGGCGGGGCGCAGCGGTTTGCGCGCGGCCTGGATCGCGTCGACCGCGGGCTTGGGCCCGATGTAGGGCGCGAGCACTGTGAAGGCGAGGTGATCGACCAGGCACGGCAGCTTGGCGATGCGGTCGTTGGCGACGTACGCGGAGATGATCGCCCACAGCGCGCCGGTGACCGCGTCGTGCGTGACCGCCGGCCCGCGCCGCGGTGCGGGGCCGTTCTCGGTGAGCAGTTTGGTGAACCCCTCGACCGAGCGCGTCATCCGCCCGACCATGCCGGGGCCGACCTCGAACAGGTCGATGAACGCGATCCGCAGCAGCGCCTGGTGGGCGACGAGGTAGTCGCACGAACGCGGTGATCGCGCGGTAGACGCCTTCCGGCCAGGTGGCGGCCTTCTCGAAGCTGCCCTCGACAGAGGCGAGCGCTTCGTGCACGAATTCGTCGAGCACCGCCAGGAAGCACTCCTCCTTGTTGGCGAACTGCTTGTGGAAGGCCTCGGTGGACATGCCCGCGAACTGCGCGATCTGCGGGTCGGTCAGGCGCGAGTAGCCTTCGTCGAGCGTCAGGTGCACGACCGAGCCGAGCACCCGCGCGCGGCGGTCGTCGCGCGTAAGGAAGGCTGCGGGCGTGGGCGGTACGCGCGGCGTGCGCGAGGGGCCGAACACGCCGAGACGGGCAGCGGCGGGGCTACGGTAGGCCTCGATCCAGTCGAGCACTTCGTCGGTGAGCGTGTACAGCTCGCGTTCGCGCTCCTGCAGCATCCGCACGAACACCACGTGGCGCACGCCGCCGACGATCCCACGGCACGTCAGCCGGGGGAATCCGGTCCCGTCGGGCGCGACTTGGAAGGCGCTGGCGACCAGGCGCTCGAACGCGAAGCCGGCCAGCTGCATGCGCTCGCGCGCCCTCGGTCCAATCCCGAGTGAGTCCACTAGCACCAGCCGCGGGCCCTTGGGGGTCTCGGCGGCTTCGTCGAGCAGCGCCTTGCAGCTCGCGTGCAGGCGGTTGGCCCAGCCGCGCTCGCCCAGCCAGGCGTCGAGTACGCGCTTGCGGGCGCGCGCCACGACGATGTCGTAGGTGGCCAGGAAGCATTGCTCCTTGTTGGAGAACTGCTCGTAGAAGGCGCGGCGTGAGACGCCGGCGAGCGCGATCACGTGCGCCACGGTGGTGGCGTGGTAGCCGCGCTGGGAGACCGACTCGATCATCCCGCCGTAGATACGCGCCCGCTGGTTGCGCGCTACCTCGTCCCGACCCATGCCGCTGGGTCCGTGAGGCAGACGACGATACAAAGGAGCGACTTGGCTGATTCTGCTCATCCCCACTATTCCGTAAAGTAGACCAAAGCTCGCCGTAAAGCAAGCTTTCTCGACTTTTAATAACAAGGCTGAGCGAGGCGCGCCACCTGTGTCTCCATCGGACTCAAACGTCCGACAGACAAAGGGATTCGAGCAAACGCGTAAAAAGAGCCGGAGACTGCGGTTTCGGCCCTTCAGACTGCCGAAAGGCAATATCGGCGAACCGCCGGGGTTCAGGCGCTGAGCGTCAGTCGGCGCGGCCCGGAGTGGAAGCCGAGGTCGATGAGCGCGCCGGCCAGACTCGACGCGATCGCGGGCTCGCCGTCGATCCGCTCGAGCGCCAGCTTGGGCACCCGCCCGGCGCGAACGGCCTCGGCGAGCGCCGCCAGCGCGTCGTGGACGTGGTCGTGGGCGAGCGTGAGCAAGCTGCGACCGCCCCGCTCGACGAAGAGCACGGGCCGCTCGTGCACGAGCACGACATAGGCGCCGGCGACGCGCGCGGGGCGGGCCGTGCGCACACCGCTGCCCTCGCCGGAGGGCTCGCGCTTGGGCCATGGCAGCGCCGCGCCGTAGGGCTGAGCGGGGTCGGCGGCGGCGATCACGAGCGTGCTCGCACGCGCGAGAGACTCATGAGCGGACGCGTCGTGAGCAGACGCGGCGGCGGAAGGGGGCGCGGCGCGCAACCGCTCGACGGCGCCGGGGAGCGCAAACTGGGCGCCGCCCATGCCCTCGATGAAGTAGCCGCGCCGGCACACGCCGAGCGTCTCGAGGTCGCAGAAGGTGTCGTAGAGCATCGCAAAGCCGCCCTTGATGCCCTCGGCCAGCACCTGCTCGCGCGTGACGATGCCGTAGCGCTCGAGCAGCAGCTCGGCGAGCACGCGCCGGCGCTCGCGAGCGTCGCCGGCTGACGGCTCGCCGGCGCCGAAGATCGCGCTGGTGAGCGACCAGCGGCCCTGAAGCTGACCCTCGTCGGCGCGGACGCCGCTGCTACGGCGCACGGCAAAGCGCGAGCGCCCAGACCGCCGTGCGCTGAGGCCACCTCGCGTGCTCGAGACGCCCTCAGCGCGCGCGAGCGCGAGCCGCGGGGCGCGCAGGGGCGCCCAGGCGTCGTTGGTGACCTCGCCTGCCCACACGAGGTCCCACAGCGCCTCGCGCAGCTCCTCTCCTGCGGGGGACGGTGCGGCGGGTGCATCGCCCTCGGGGGAGGATGCGAGCTCGGCGAGCAGGTCGCTGAAGAAGCAGGGGCCGTGCAGCAGGCGGGCGCGCAGCAGTTCGTGCGCGGGGCCGGCGGGCGCCACGGCGCCGGCTCGAGCAGAGGAGCCGAGCGCGGGCGGGCCGATGGCGGCGGCATCCTCGCGGAAATAGAGGGCGACACGCCCGGAGCGCCCGAGCGGCCCAGCGCCGACCCACACGACCTCTCCGCTGGCACAGAGGCTGTCGAGCCACGTCTGCGAGTAGGCGCCGGTGCGTCGCGCGAGCACGTCGCGCTCCCAGGCCTCGACGGGCAGGGCGAGACCTTGCAGCGGCACGAGCACCTCGCGCAGACGCTCGATCCCGGCGTTCGCGCCGTACATCCCGCCCGCCCGATGGCGGTCGACGCCCTGCCAGGAGGGCATGAAGGCGGCCAGGCGGCGCTGGTCGACCGGCTCGATCTCCTTGCGCAGCGCGGCCAGCGAGGCGCGGCGCAGGCGGCGCAGGACCTCGACGTCGCACCAGTCGCGCTCGCCAGACCCGTGCCCACCCACCCCCAGCTCGCCGCGCACCAGGTGCCCTGAGCGCTCCAGCTCGCGCAGGACGGCGCTGGCGTCGACGCCGTAGCGGGCGTGGAGATCCTCGGCGAGGAACGGCCCGTGCGTGCGTGCGTAGCGGGCGACGATCTGGCGCAGCGCGTCGGGCGCGTCGGCGAGGAAGGCTTCTGGGAGCCCGCCGGGCGGCATCGCGCCGAGCGCGTCACGGTACAGGCCGGCCTCATCGGCGGCGACGTAGCGCTCCCCTCCGTGCAGGCGTAGGCGGATGGCGCGCCGTTCGCGCTCGAGTTCACTGAGCAGCGACTGGGGATTAATGCCCTCGAACACCCGCTGAGCGATCTCCGAGGCGCTGAGGTCGCCGACGTGACGCAGCACGTCGTGCAGGCCGTCGCGACCGGTCGCGCGGGTGATCTGCGAGCGGTGCTGCAGGTCGTCTTGGACACGTGCGAGCGCGTCGGGGTCGATCAGCTCGCGCAGCTCCTCCTGGCCGAGCAGCTCGCGCAGCAGGTCGCGGTCGAGCGACAGCGCGGCGGCGCGGCGCTCGGCGTTGGGCGCGTCGCCCTCGTACATATAGGTGGCTACGTAGTCGAACAGCAGCGAGGAGGCAAATGGCGAAGCCTTGTCTGTTTCGACCTCGACGAGCGAGATCTCGCGTGTATGCAGACCACGCAGGATGTGTTCGAGGCCGGGCACGTCGAGCACGTCGCGCAGGCACTCGCGGTAGGTCTCGAGCACGATCGGGAAGTCCTCGTAGCGGCGTGCGACCTCGAGCAAGTTCTGTGCCTTCAGGCGCTGCTGCCACAGCGGCGTGCGTCGGCCGGGGTAGGCGCGGGGGATGAGCAGCGCGCGTGCGGCGTTCTCGCGAAAGCGCGCGCCGAACAGCGCCGAGTCGCCGAGCTCGGCGGTGACGGCCTGCTGCGCGTCCTCGGGCTCGATCGCCACCAGCTCGCTGATCGACCCCAGCCCACCCCACTCCTCGGCGTCCTCAGCGTCGAGGTCCGATGCGGGTAGGTGCAACACGATGCCGTCGTCGGACCAGATGACGTCGGACTCGATCCCAGCGTGCTCGCGGATGCGCGCGGACAGCGCGAGCCCCCAGGCGGCGTGTACGCGCCCGCCGTAAGGGGAGAGGACGCACAGGCGCCAGTCGCCGATCTCGTCGCGAAAGCGCTCGAGCACGATCGTGCGCTCGCTGGGTAGCACGCGCGTGGCGGTGAGCTGCTCGCGCAGGTAGTCGATCAGGTTGCGTGCGGCGCGCTGGTCGAGGTCGTAGTCGCGCTGCAGCGTCTCAGAATCCTGCTCGACGGCCCAGCGCGAAAAGACGCCGATCGCCTCGCCCAGCTCGCGTGGACGCCCGACGGAATCGCCCTTCCAGAACGGCACGGCGCCGGGGGCACCGGGGGCGGGTGTGACGATTACGCGGTCGCGTCCGATCTCCTCGATTCGCCAGGTGGAGGCACCGAGCAGGAACGCCTGACCGGGTCGCGCCTCGTAGACCATCTCCTCGTCCAGCTCGCCCACGCGGCGGCCGTCGGGCAGCGTGACGGAGTAGAGACCTCGGTCGGGGATCGTGCCGGCGTTGGCGATCGCCAGCTGCCGTGCGCCCTTGCGCGCGCGGATGGTGCCGGCGACGCGGTCCCAGACGATGCGCGCACGGAGCTCGCCGAACTCCTTGGACGGATAGCGCCCGTCGAGCATGTCGAGCACGTTCTCGAGCAGCTCGCGCGAGAGCGTCGAGTAGGAGTACGTGCGGGTGACGAGCGCGTGCAGCTCGTCGACGGAGATGCCTCCTCCCTCGTTTTCACCTTTTTTTGATGGGCCGGCTAGCGCCGGCTCGGTTGAGACGGCGATGGCGACGATCTGCTGAGCGAGGACGTCGAGGGCGTTGCGTGGGACGACGGTGGGCTCGATCAGGCCTTCGTGCATGCGCCGCGCGACGACGGCGCACTCGAGCAGGTCGCCGCGGAACTTGGGAAAGATGCGCCCGCGGCTGACCTGATCGACACCGTGCCCGGCGCGGCCGATGCGTTGCAGCCCGCGGGCGACGGACTTGGGCGACTCGATCTGCAACACGAGGTCGACGGCGCCCATGTCGATGCCCAGCTCGAGCGAGCTGGTGGCGACGAGGCAGGGAAGCTGACCGGCCTTGAGCAGCTCCTCGACCCGTGTGCGCTCCTCGCGCGCGAGCGAGCCGTGGTGCGCGAGCGCGACCTCCTCTTGCGCGAGCTCGTTGAGGCGTAGAGCGACGCGCTCGGCGGAGCGACGGTTGTTGACGAACACGATCGTGGAGGTGTGCTGTTGCACCTGCGCGAGCAGCTCGGGGTAGATGGCGGGCCAGATCCCCCTTTCGGGGACAGGCGGATCTTTTGTCGACTCACCGCCGGCGAGGGGGTCCGCTGCGAGCGGGTTGGCGCCCCCGTGCGCGGGCCCGTTGTGTGATCCGCCGGGCTCAGTCATGGAGTCGACGGGCACTTCGATGCGCAGGTCGAGTTGCTTGCCTGTGCCGTTGAGGGTGTGCACGCCGGCGTCGACGATCGTGACCTGCCGCTGGGGGCCGACGAGGAAACGCCCGATCTCCTCGAGCGGGTTCTGGGTGGCACTGAGGCCGATCCGTTGCATCGGCTCCCCCATCCCGCTCGCGTTGGCCTCCAGCCGCTCGAGCGTGAGCGCGAGGTGAGCGCCGCGCTTTGAGTGGGCGACGGCGTGGATCTCATCGACGATCACCGCCTCGACCCCGCGCATCGTCTCTCGCGCGCGCGAGGTGACCATCAGGTAGAGCGACTCGGGTGTGGTGACGAGGATGTCGGGTGGGTTGCGCAGCATGGCGGCGCGCTCGCGTTGGGGTGTGTCGCCGGTGCGAATCCCCACGCGCACGTCCTCCCCCTGCAGGGACGATGCGGCGCCGATCCCGCGCAATGGGGCGCGCAGGTTGCGCTCGATGTCGTAGGCGAGCGCCTTGAGCGGGCTGACGTACACGACGCGCGTCCCTGCGACGCCGTCCGCTCCCCGATCGCGGCTGAGCCGGTCCAGCGCCCACAGGAAGGCTGCGAGCGTCTTACCCGAGCCGGTGGGTGCGCATACGAGCACGTGCTCGCCACGCGCGATCGCGGGCCATGCCTGTGCCTGTGCTGCTGTCGGGGCGGCAAACGCCCGCTCGAACCAGTCGCGAACGGGGGCCGAGAAGCCGGAAAGCGCCACCTCACGAGCGTACAGCGCCATCCTGTTCGTTCGCCGGGCGGATCTGCCTCAACGTCAGGTGAGGCTTGCACAAACGCAAGAGGGGTCCCCCACCGTGATGAGGAACCCCTCTGCCTACTGCGAGATGAGTGCTATGCGATATGTAGTGCTACGGGTGCTGCGGTACTGCTATTCGCTTGCGCGTGCTGCTTCAGCGTTCGCCGTCGACAGCTTGCCGATGAGGATCGCCGTGTTGTGCCCAGATGCAGAGGGCAGACCGAGCGCGGCGTCGACCGCCGGACCGATCAGGAACGAGAACAGTCCACCGCAGCCGTTTGATTTCGGAGCCGCGAAGTCGTTGTTCACGAGGTGACCACCGGTCAAGGTGATAATCGTGAACGATTCGTTGGCCGAGAACGTCCCCGGGCTACCGGTGATCGGTTTGTTCGGCAGAGGCGGTGCGGTCGTGCCGGTGGTGAAGTTGATCACGATCGGCGCGGCGTTGGATCCCACGAAGCATCCGCTACCCAGGAACGCGTTGTCGAGTTTGATCTTCACCGGCAGCGAGAGCGCCGTACCCGTCTGTTCGATCAGGTTTTCGGTGCTCAGGCCGATGCTGGTTGCCGGAGCGGCCAGTTCGGTGGTCGCCGTCACTCCAGTGATACCTTCATTGATGAAGTTGTTGAAGATTTCCTGGAGCCATTTCGGTAGGAATTCCGGCGCGACGACGTTCAGCAGGCCTCCCGGCACCGTGAGCGGTACTTTGGCCAGCGTGTTGCCGTCTTCTGCACCCTTGAATTCCAGTAGACCTGTTTCTTCGTTCACGTTGAAGCCACCGGTGAGCGTAATGGTTTTGTTGATCGGCACGTTGCGTTTCCCGATCGTGAATTCACCGCTGGTCGTTTCGGCCAGCACGCAGTCGTCGACTTCAGCGTTTTTCAACGGGCAGTTCGCGTACGGAGCGAATTCCCCTTTTGGATGGTTGGTTGCGAGCGCCGGCGAGGCACTCCCAAATGCGGCGATAGGCGCCGCGACCATGATTGCTACAAGCGTACGCCGACGGGCACCCGTCAGCGCTGATCGAAAGGCAGTCACGTAAACCCCACTTTCTAAGTAGTGCTGTCTCGTCAGTGAACTACAGGGGTCAGTCAACCGCAGTCGCCGTGTTCGCCGCAACCGGTGTTTCTTACCTTATTTAGAAACACCGGTTGCGACTTAAAGCGGGCATCCGCATCACAAGCGCCTCTCACCAACACCGAGCTCTGGAGAGTCTGGTGCTTCCCTGGCGCCGATGAACTACGGTGCGGTTACAGCCCACACCCCGAATCCGAAGCCTTCTTCTGCTTCGGATTTAAAGAAGGCTTGAAGCACGGTGCCTGCCTTGCCAACTTCTTTGCCTCCGTTGGTTTCTGGGTCGACTAGTGCCGGGGCACCGAACTGGCCTGGTTCACCGAGTGTCGCTTCAGAGATCAGCTGTGTGTAGAGGCAAAAATAGCCGGGGGCAGCGACTGGGTTTTCGGCAGTGCCGTTTTCGCATCCTGGAGCTTTTCCAGCTTGACCTTCTTCAAGGACTTCGATGTGGTTTTCGTCAATTGCTGCTTTGAGGGGAATCGGGAAGGCAATGGGCGTCATCTCGCCTTTGCCGCCGAGTCCGCGAAATGACCACGTTCCATGCTCCGAGGCTTTCGAAGGAAGAGTACCGCCAGCGGTCCAAGGACTGCCAGTATCGCCCTTCGGGCCAGCATCGCCCTTCGGGCCTTGAGACCCGTTTGAGCCCGCATTGCCGGCCGTACCTTGCGGACCGGGAGTCCCCGCCACCCCTGCTGCCCCAGCTGCGCCGTTTGCGCCCTTCAGCTGCTTCCGAACGCTCGGCTTTATCTGGCCGGTTGATGTGATGATATATTTGCTCGCCGCGAGCGCCCCGCTGCTCATGGCAAATAGCAATGCGAGTGTGGCCGCCACGTTGGCGTAGGTCACTCGGCTGCGTATACGTGAAAACATTCCCTTCCTCTCCTTGGGATCGATGTGATGCTGCTGCGTATGGATCAGTTGGCCCTCATTTCCTTGTGGCCTTGTTCTTTTTCTTGTGCTTGACTTTCTTCTTCGGCTTCTTGGCCTTTGGACAGCCACTGATACTGGTCTTGATGGATTGCCTGATTACCGCACCGTTCTGCCCCGTGATCGTGATGGGGATCAGCAGCTTTTGTCCACACAAGTTGTAATTAGCCTTCGGTGGGAGGAATGTGCCGAGAACTGAGAAGGGCCCGCTGGGCAGCTTCAGCTCGAAGGAGCTGAAGGGTGCGTCCGGCACAGTCCTGAACGTGCTTGTGGTGATGCCCTTCTTGATGCTGGTGTTCCCGTCGAGAACGAGCGTAACGCCTTCACCTTGGAGGACGATCTCAAGGTCTGGGAAGGCAGCGCCGCCGTGGCTCACCAGGTAGGCGGGACCAGTCAAGGGCTGTGCGAGGATCGGCGTAACCACGGACGCAGTGCCGACGTCGGATCCGTGCGGGCACGCTGCCGGGTTCGTCGCGAACGTCGCGGCCAGACACGCCCTCTGCAATGTCGTCAGCCGGGAAGGCAGCTGCTTGGGCAGCGACACCACCACTGATCTCGTGTTTGCTTCACCGCTCCCTTTTGTGATCACCTTGACGTCCAGGCTAGTTCCGTTGGCTTTGCTGGCTTTGCCCCTTGTAGAGAAGGTGAACTTCGGTTTGAAGGGCAGGCTCGCGCAGTTTGCGGCCCCGAACGGGCTGGAGATTCCAGCTGTCGTCCCCTCCGTTGAGGTGCTGGAGCCGTTGAGGGCCATGGGCTGGCAATTGGTCGGGTTGAACGTGAAACCGGGTCGGTCGAGCGTCACATTGACGGACCGCACGTGCAACGGAATGCCTCGCAACATGTTCGGGAAGGCATCGCTGACGACGGTCGGCTGGGCGGTGTTGGGATCGACGCGAATCGAGCCGCGCACCACTACCGGTTTGCCGCCTTCGTCGAGGTCGAACGGCCCGGCAATCGCAGGCACCTCGACGATGATCCCGAACGGCCCACCGTTATAGGGTCCGCTCAGGTAGATAGTGCCGGACACACTTACGGGATCGGGTCCCACGCCGGCCGTGACCATCACGGAGCCGATCCGTGATCCAGACGGGCAGGCTCCGGCATTAGCGTCGTCGTCTCCGCATAGCGGGATACCTGCAAGCTTGCCGGACAACCCGGGAGGTGCGGTGACGGCCAGATCCTTGAATGTCTGTTCGGAATCGGCCCGTGAGAGCGCGACCGTCACCGGACTGTACGCGCCGGCCTGATTGTTTAGCGTTCCACCAATGAACGATGGCGCGAACCCTGCAAAGCCGCAGTTTTCGTCAATGCTGAACGCTTCGGCCAGCGGCGCCGCATTTGGTGTCCCTGTTTGTTCGCCGGCTGCGGGCTGGTGAGACCATGGTTCAAGAAGCGATTCGACTCTATATGAGCCGCATCGGGCTGGAGTGACGAGCGGCCCCGTAGGTCCGCCGAACACTTCGAGCGTCAGATCTTCAAAGGGAAGCTGTGGGTTTTCGTCGACGATCGCAGTGAGACGACCTGTAGAAGGATCGAGCTTTACTTCCCCGGCAAGCTTGACGATCACGCCGGTGGCAGGATCATCAACGACGATATAAATCGCAACAAGCGAGTGGAACGGATTGTCTTCCTGCGAAGCAAGGTATACCGATCCGGGCAAAGGGTGATCGAGTAGCGGAGTCGTGATCGACACCTGCCCGATCTTCGATGTATTAGGACAGCTGGGAGCGCCTTCGCTGAAGTGCGGGGCGCCGCCCGCACGCTGAGTCGTGGCGACCGCTAGCGGCAGCACGCCAGCTGACTGAGCAGTGACGTGGGCGGCAGGTTTCGCGATCCCGGGTTCGGTGACTTCCATCGTCGGAGCCTGTGTCGGCGTAGCGAGCGAGCCAACAAAAGTGATCTTGTATGGGCGTCGACTGCCCGTAATGCCGTTTTCAAAGCCTCCATCAACAAGGACATTGCTCCCGCCGATCGCCGGGAGTGCTTCCAGTGCTGCCTGGACGACGCCGTCTGACGCATTCCCCGGAAGGTCGATACTCAGAGCCGTGCCTGCGGCGCTTTCGGTCGCCGGGGTCGACAGCACAAGTGTCCCGGATCCCAATTCGACAATCGTGGTTCCCGGGGGAATGCCGACGCCCGAGATCGCCTCACCGGGAAGCATCGTCCCTGCGTTCACCGTGATGCCCGTTATCGTCGCTGACCCGCTAGAGACGTCACCGGTCGCTTCGGCGGCTGTGCTTTGGCCTTCCATGGACAAGTCGAACGAGCCGTTTGTGAAGTTTGGCACCGTGACCATTTGCACCGAGTTCACGGCGACCGTGCCGCTAATGGCAGAAACTTCCTGGCTCGCGCGCGAGCCTTGGAATTCGACCATCCAGCCGCCGGCAATCGCTATGACGTGCAGCTCGCCTGACGCCAGACCTGGAAGCCCATCAAGCGCGACTTCGACAGCTTGCGCAGATGCGTCGGCAGGGAGCGCCGCCGTGCTGTGACCGTCAAAGGACAGCGTGAACGAGTTGTCCTGAGGTCGCTCGATCGTGATCGTCTGTTGCTGATTGGGAGTGGACTCGAGTCCAATCTGCAATGGCGTGCACGCTCCGAGGCCGTTGGCGGCCGATGGGTTGACGGTCATACCTTCTGGCAGTTTGACTTCTGCCTTCTTGACCTCCGACGTAGCCAGCCCGCTTCCGCCGCCTTCTTGCGGTATTTCCAGCTTGAAACGGAGGCCCGTGGCAGTTGACGTCGCTGACGAGCCAGGGCGTGCTTCGATCCGCGGCCCGAACCCGATTGCGCCGCATCCGGTCACTGGGCCGAAGGTCGTCACCACGGCACTCGCATGCAGTTCAGTCGGCTCGGGCCATGACGCCACTTCGGTCGTAGAGAGAAGGGAGCGCCCAGTGCACGCGGTCGGCATCGTCAGAAGCGCTTCGCTACTTTCTGGCACGTTGCCGAACAACATGACATCGGCCCCGTAAATAGTGTGGGAGTGCAGAAGATTCTTCACTTCGCCCGTAATGCCGTAGTCGCCGCCAGTACGGACTTTCCCACTAATGTGAACGACAATCCCCAGGCCTGCGAGATTTGCACCGAACTCAGCCGGCTTACCGGTCGGCGGTACCATGTTGTAAAGGGGATCTTCGACCCGAAATGGGAATTCATTGACGTAGCCGATCACCATTCCGATCTTCGACGCCGGGCGACACGACGCCGGTTCAGTCTCTAGTTCCGCCTCTGTACATCTCGCTAGAGGCGCCGTCGGATTCGCGATCAAACCAGCCGGCAAATTCACCGTTACGTCCTTCGGATCCCCGTAAGTCTTGACAAGACTAGGGATCCTGCCGCCAGGCTCCCCTAGTTCCGGCAATTCTTCCTCAACTTCGTGGTTGAAGAAGATACGCGTCTCCAGCGCGTACGGATGCGCACCCGCTTGAAGAATGGGTTTTTCCGCCGCATCAAAAACCGAGTTCGCAAAGTCTTCGATGCCAAAGGCTGCTTCACTCGCACCCGCAGAGCCTACACCGACATAAGTGAACATCAATCCTAGAACTACGAGAACAGTCAGCGTCCGCGTATTTCGCAAAACGCACCGAGCGCTACACATACGACTCCCTCTCCTTCTCAGATCAACATCTGGCCCAAGTCAACGATCGCAGACGCAACAACCTTCGCCCAGGGTCGTCTCCGACTCTCCCGCTTACTTGTCACGTCGCCAGCATCAGTCATTCATCAGTCGCGCTTACGCTGGTTGCACAAGGTGCACGCGACGATCCAGCGCTGTCTCTCGATGCGAGCCTCTGAAGAGCGTTACGCAGACGATATCAAAGTAGACAGCTCTACCGATACGGTCGAGGTGCTGCTCAGGTTGAACGCGGTGTCGTATTGCTCAAGCCGATTGGCAGAGCTAGTTTCGGTGGTGGTGTGGGCAGAAGCTGAGGCCGTAGACTCACTACCTGATCTCGTGGACGCTGCTCTGTGTCCGGTAGAGCTTTCTGCGTAGATGCTGGGCTTCTCCAGCGGCCAGGAGCTCCGCAGGATGCGGATGTCTCTCTTATCAGCCTGCGTTCACGGCATGAGGTACAAATCACCCAAGAGTCTTAATGATCGCCGTGACAGCTTCGGTACCTCGCTGCCGTGCAGCTCGATGCACGTCAGGTGCGATTGGTCGTCCATGATCACATGACTGAAGCCATAGCCGACTCACGTGCCGGGCTCCATTCATTCACGGTTGGGCCGCGAGTCATCACCTGTCACGTCATGCCGAAGACCCTTATGGTGCGCACGTCGGGCGGTGTCCGGCGCAACGCGGCCGTGGCGGGAGAGACGGTGAGACCGTTGAGGCGCCGTGGATCTCGTCTCGCCCACGGGCGCTTGTCGACAGCCTCACGATGAAGCTGCTTGGCGACGAGGCGTGAACCCCGCAGCCCGCTAGGGCTCGCAATCACCTTCTAGCTGGTTCAACAACCCGCTTGCACGAAACTCCGGCGAGTCAAGCTCAGAACCGCTGACGGTCCTGCCTTACCCCGCCAAGGCCCCCACACACGAGTCGGGGTCCCCGTCCAATACAGACGTAAGACCCCAACCCAAACGCGTTTACACAACTAACAGCACTATACTTCTAATAAAAGCGCCCACGCATCACCATTAGCCGGTTCGACAATGGACTTACCTTCATACGAGGCCGGTTTGCCGCCTAGTGTCAAATTGCTTTTCGTCGTCTTGCATTCCACAGTGTGTTTTACCGTCACCACTTCAGACTGCGCTAACGTCTCACCGGCACATGTCTGCGAGCCGTTTACTGGAATTTTCTGCCCGTTAAGCGCGCACGTTTCAGACCCGCCATTTGCAAACAGTATTTCAGCAAATTTTTCGCTTGTGCCCGAACCAACAAATTTGTCGACATACACGCCACCTTCAACTGCCAACTGGTCGTTGAATGTCGCTTCGACTTCTTTCACGCTGCATTTCGCCGGTTTGATCACAGAGCACGACGTATACTTCAGTTTACCGTTTGACGATTTCCCGAACTCTTCCGGCTGCGTAGCAAATCCGAGTGTAGCACAAACGATTTCCGCTTTCGCTCCAGAGAGTTCACCTTTTAGAACCTGATTTCCGGACCCTTTACCTGTGAGCAAAGGAGTTCCGCCCAATGTGGCCGTTAACACCTTTTCGAATTCTTTAGGTTCACCCGTTGAGTTGCATAACGCGGATTTGTACTTACCTGTACCAGCAGCAACTTTCTGACACACTAATAACGCCGATCCATTATCAGCATAAGTTAACACGAAGTTGCCGGCGCCGCCAACCGAACACGCAGCGTCGGTAAAAGTCCCCGTACCCGCTGTCACTTTGTGACAAAACGAGTAGACCGGCCCAGCCGATGCTGATCCCGCCATCGAGGCACCCGCCACAGCTGCGAGCAAGCTCGCGAGCCCAGCAGTCCAGATAAACGACCTAAGCTTCAACATCATACCTCCATCCAGACTTCACTCCAAACAAGGGCAAAGCCAATAGAACATGATACCCAGCCAACGAGCCCCAACGTAGTCAAGGCGGTCAGGAGGCAGGCACCCAAGAAAGCAACGCTCAGCCCAGGCAGCAGGCGGAGCTACAGTGAGCATGAAGCCATCCCCACGGCTATGTCAAGTACGCGGAGGTAAAGCAGCAGCCGTGGCCGCCGGTAGCAAACACAAGACCCCTGCACCCACTAAAGTCCAATATCGGAACAACGATGATATGAGACAGAAACAAGTGCGCCCTTCGATGTCTGATTCCTTGTGTGTGGACATCTGCGAGAAACGGCTCACGCCCGCAAGGCTTCACTGGCGTTCGCGAACGAGCCGGAGCGGTAGAGGACGCACTACGCAAGCTGGTCTGCCTCGGGATCCAAACGCCCTGCCGGTACGGAACAACGCACGACACTGATAACAGCACTACCCGCGTTCAAGGTCGGAGATCACCAACCTTTCCAAGAGACAGACGCCCTGAGCCTCGGCAGTCGGAGACTAGTCTGGTTTTCGTGGTCTAGAGATGGGATCGTCTTCATCGGTGGGCCCTTGGGTGCTGGTCGGTGATTGGTGGGAGAGGAGGAACGACTGTAGATGATGGACTTCAGCGCGACTATCAGGCTCAGGCATCTTTGGATAGCGGTCGGGGTATTTGGGGTGTTTGTGATGGCTGACTGGCTGGATGTTGGGGTGGTGTGGGCAGCTGGGGCGTGTCCGAATCAGAGTGTGCGTGAAGGGCAAGCACATGGATTGGGGCTGCCCGACTGCCGGGCGTTTGAGCAGGTCTCGCCGGTTGAGAAAGGCGGCGTGGACGCCAAGGGGTTTCCGGGGCAGATGCAAGCCTCAGCCGAGGGTGGGCTCGTGCGCTTCTATTCTATCCTGCCGTTCCCAGAAACGCCAAGCAACAAGGTTGGACTGCCGACGTATGTCAGTAGTCGCCGTGGCGGAGGGGCGTGGTCGACCGGTAGTGTGATGCCTGTGAGCCCAACGGCGCAGGTTCGGGGGTTCAGCGAAGACATTTCAGAGGGTGTGGTATGGGCCGAAGGTGTTAGTCCAGAAGGCGAGGCCCTTCAACACCGCACCTACTATATGCACAACATCAGCAAGGGCACGTTCAGTCGATTGTACGCCCAGGGGGAAGGCATCGAAGAACAGGCGTTGTTTGCGTTGGGGGGGTTTTCCGAAGACGACACCAAGATGGTCTTTGAATCGGGGTTGCATCTGCTTCCCGAGGCCCGCGCGGGGTTCTTGAATGCGTATGAGTGGGATGCGAGCAAGCCTTCAGGGCAGCAGTTGAGCCTGGTTGGAGTGTTGCCTGCTGGCGAAGGTGGCGCCGCGCCCGCGGAAGGCTCGATCATCGGTACAAGCGCCGGCGCGAATCTCAATGCCTTTGTGCGAAAGCCGTCTTTCAACCCGGGAGTTGTCTCTCAGGATGGATCGCGGGTGTTCTTTACCGCGTTTCCCTCCGGGCGGGTGTATGTGCGCCTTGACGGGCAGACCACGGTCGCCATCTCTCCAGGCTTCGCTGAATTCCTCGGTGCGACACCAGATGGGCACTACGCATTCTACCTGGAAGATGAAGGGCTCTACCGATACGACCTTGATAATAAGGAACCAGAACCTGCCCTAGAGCTGACCCCTTCCGCCGGAGTGCTCGGCACTCTCGGGTTCTCAAATGACGGGGCGAGCGTCTACTTCGCCGCGACCGCAAAGCTAGCCGTTAACCCCAATCCTGACGGCGAACAGGCCACAACTGGATTCGAAACAGCGAACGTGTATGAGTGGCAGCAGGAAGGCGCAGAGCCCGCCACCACCACATTCGTCGCAGCGCTCTCGAACCTATTCGAAGAATTTGGAGACGAAGGAGACTGGCGCACCATGCTCGGTGCCAAGTTCCCTGCGTTGCAGCATAGTGCGCGAGTGACCCCCGACGGAAACACGCTGCTTTTCACTTCTCGCCACGCCCTCACTGGATATAACAACGGTGGGAACTGTCTGAATCACACGAAGCCCTGCCAGGAGGTCTTCCGCTATCAGGACGCTCACAACGCAGCCCCCGCCTCACTGATCTGCGTTTCCTGTAACCCGACCGGCAGTGAAGCCGTCTCAGACGCCTTGCTAGCCGGCGCGGGCGACGGCATCAATGGACTCAACGAACCATATCTGACACGCAATCTTTCACAAGGCGGGCAACGCGTGTTCTTTCAAAGCGGCGACTCGCTGCTACCAATCGACACTAACCACGCGACGGATGTTTACGAGTGGGAGGCCGAAGGCGAAGGTTCTTGCACTACCCACGCCTTGGATGATGGCTGCTTGTATTTGATTTCAAGCGGGACCAACCCCGAACAGTCTTACCTTGGAGATATCTCAGCCAATGCCAGCGACGTGTTCTTCTACACCCGCCAGGCACTAGCAGCAAGCGACACCGATAACAGCGTCGACCTCTATGACGCCCGTGTCAACGGCGGACCGCCACCCAGCCAAGGCACAAAGCCGCCAGTCCAGTGCGCCAGCAGCCAGGAATGTCACCCACCCACAACACCGCCCACGCCCACCAGCACACCATCAAGTACAAGCCTCTCCGGCAACGGGAACCTCCTCCAAGAATCGACACCCCCGCCACCCAAGCTTACAAACGCACAACGCCTCGCAAAAGCACTCAAGGCGTGCCGTACCAAACACAACAAACGCAAACGCGCCACCTGCGAAAAACAAGCCCACAAACACTACCCCGTCAAACTCAAACACCACCTAACACACTGAGTGGGAGTGCCCCCGGGAATTTTGGAGGCTTGATCTGGCGCCTCGAACTTTCCCGGGGCGGTTCAAGGCCACCCTTGAGGACGAGCTGCGTGGTCTCGACCGCCGCTGCTGGTTTGTGACGAGGTGGACTACAATCCGCTCGACCCGCAGGCAGTGAACCTTATGTTTTCATGCTCGTCTCTCGCCGCTACGAGCGCGAGCCCGATCGTCACCTCCAACAGGCATTCTCCGCGTGGGCGCGACCTTCGGCGACGATGCCACCACCGCGGCAAATGATCGACCGGGCTCGCCCACTATGCAGAGATGCCCTCTCAAGGGGACGACAGTGCCGCCTCAAGGACCAGGACACCGACTGACACCGCCCAAGCTCGCGCCAGCAGCTACGCGCTCCACCCCGCCTGCAGCTCGGCTACGCGAGCAGTCGCCGCAGGGGCAGTTCTTAGCCGACGCTCCGGGGTCAACTTTCAACCAGCCCCGACAGCTTCGGCTTTCTTCGCGCGGAAGCTTGAACCCCAGCCAAGAAAGCCGCATGACCGATGAGCATCGAGATACATTGGGGTCGAGCCGATCTGCCGGCAACTGCAGATCGCCCGTCCTGGCGCAGAGACATCGGGGTCAACTCGGTGCACAGTGGAACGCCAAATGGCTTGTGAGACTCAAGGCGCCTTCCGCGACTAGAAGCGTCGCTGCACGATTCGCGCCTTCGTTTCTGTGGACCGTGATTTCAAGCACCCGCCGCTTTGATGAAGTATTCCGGCGTAGGTACGTTTTCGGTGGGTCCGACTAACCGGCATTCTCTAAACCATGAGACGAGCGCGCAGGACACATTGCAGACGCTCACACTTACCGTCAAGCTAGGTTGGGCATTTGCAGAGAGGCAGGCCTGACACGCGCATCAAGAGTTCCCGCAATCTGCAAAATCCAGGAATGCCCCAGGAGCCGTCTTCTCATCGCTGCCCCCACGGATGGGCAGCATCAGAGGTGCCGGCTCCCACGATCCGATAGCCGGGGGTGGGGCCCCCTGGGTCTTTTCCGACGCCGCCGAGCCGCTGCCGGTGCAACTGGAAACTCTAGTGTTTCTCAATGCCCCTCCAGGCATCGCGTCCTATCATCCTTGTCAACCATGAACTCCTGGGCAGACACCGTCTACCCAGAACAAGGACAGGACACAGGTGCCGATGCCCAGAACTAGTTCAGCCTCCAAGACGGCCTCCAACGGCCAGGAACCAGCCTGGTCGATCCCGAGCTTGCGCGAACCGCGCTACTCGCAGTCGCTGGAGCGTGGTCTGGCGATCTTGGGCTGCTTCACGCCCAAGCGCCCTGTGCTGGGCATTGCCGACATCGCGGACGATCTGGGCATGAGCCGCTCGACGACACACCGCTACGTGATCACGCTGGTGGCACTGGGCTACCTAGAGCAGGGCGCCTCACGCAAGTACCGCCTAGGCCTACGCGTGACCGACCTGGGCATGTCGGCGCTGAACTCGACAGGCCTGCGCGAGCACGCGCACCCCTATCTGGAAGAGCTGCGCCAGCGCACCTCCTACACGGCCAATCTGGGCGTGCTCGACGGGACAGAGGTGCTGTACGTGGACCGTGTGCGTAGCTACCGCCGCGGCCAGCGCGACATCGACCTGGACCTGCACACGGGCTCACGCCTGCCGGCATACAGCACGTCAATGGGCAAGCTGCTGCTGGCCTACCTGCCCGAGTCCGAGCAGCGCGAGACGCTGAGCGCGATCAAGCTAGCCAAGAGCGGGCCGAACACGGTCACGAGCAAGAAGGCACTGCGCGAGGAGCTGGAGGAGATCGCGGCGGCGGGCTTCGCGGTCAACGACCAGGAGCTGGCCCCCCAGCTGTATGCGATCGCGGCGCCGGTGCGCAACGAGGCGCGCGAGGTGGTGGCGGCGGTCAACCTGGCGGCGCACAGCTCGATGATCACGCTAGAGGAGCTGGTGGACGCGCTCGGCCCGCACCTGGTCTCCACGGCCGACCGCATCTCGGCGCGTCTGGGCTACCGCCGCGACGACGAGACCGAGTAGTCAATAGCCTTCGGCGGCGATGCGTCGCCTACCCGTCCTGATCTGCGCGCCTGTGTGCGCGTTGGCGCTGGGTGCGTGCGCGCGGACGGTGTCGACGTCGAGCTTCCATGGCGAACAGCGCGCGGCGGCGCAGACGGTGGCAGACCTGCAGTCCGACGCGACCTCAGCGGATGAGAAGAAGATCTGCGCGGACGTGCTCGCGGCGGCGACGGTCGCACGCCTCGGCGGCACGAAGGGCTGCGAAGCGGCGGTCAAAAAACAGCTCGGGCAAATCGACAGCCTCGAACTGAGCGTTCAGTCGGTCGCGCTGGCGCCCGATGGCAAGAGCGCGACGGCGAGCGTGAAGAGCGTGCACGAAGGCAAGCGCCGTGTGAGCAGCGTCTCCCTGGTCAGGGAAGGCAGCGCGTGGAAGATCTCGAGCGTGAGCTGAGCTTCGGCGCGGGCTTCAGCGAATGCCCTCGAGCAGCTCGCCGGGGGACAGCTTCAAAGCGCGCGAGAGCCTGACGATCGTGTCGAGCCGCGGGAAGCGCTTTCCGCACTCCAGCAGACTGATCTCGGTGCGATCGAGCTCGCACAAGTGTGCGAGCCGTTCCTGGGACATGCCCGCGCGCTTGCGCTGGCCGGCGAGGTTGCTTGCGAGCCGTTTGCGAACGTCATCCATGCGCATACCATGGCGCAAAAGCAGACATTTGTCTACTGACAATCGTCTGCAAGATTTGTTGATAGCGGGTTTTTTGGCCCGGCTACGAGCTCGCGAGGGCCCGATCAGCGCAGCGTGGAGCCGTATTGACGCTCGTAATAGGCGCGGTAGTCGCCCGAGCGGATCGGCTCCCACCACCAGCCGTTGTCGCGATACCACGCGACGGTCCGCTCCAAGCCGTCGTCGAAGCGCATGCGCGGAGCCCAGCCGAGCGCGCGCACCTTGGACGACGACAGCGAATAGCGCACGTCGTGCCCGGGCCGGTCGCTGACGTGCTCGATCTGGGCCTCCTCGGCACCGGTCAGCGCGACGATCCGCCGCACGACGTCGATGTTGGCCTCCTCGTCGGGCCCGCCGGCGTTGTAGACGTGCCCGTGCTGCCCGTGCGCGAGCACGTAGCCGATGGCGGCGGCGAAATCGGTCGAATGGATCCAGTTGCGCACCTGCGAGCCGTCGCCGTACACGGGCAGCGCGTCGCCGTGCAGAGCGTTTAGCACCATCAGCGGGATCAGCTTCTCGGGATATTGGTAGGGGCCGTAGTTGTTTGAGCCGCGGCAGATGAGCACGGGTAGCCCGTAGGTGTGGAAGTAGCTGGCGACGAGCAGGTCGGCACCGGCCTTGGTGGCTGAGTAGGGCGAGGAGGGTGCGAGCGGGGACTGCTCGGTGAACGTACCGTGATCGATCGACCCGTAAACCTCGTCGGTGGACACCTGCAGGTAGCGCTTTTCGTGCACGCGCGCGGCCTCGAGCAGCACGTAGGTGCCGAGTGCGTGGGTCGAGACGAATGCGTCGGGCTCGGCGATCGAGCGGTCGACGTGCGTCTCGGCGGCGAAGTTGACGATCGCGTCGGGGTTGGACGTGTCGATGGCGCTGGCAACCGCCGCCGGGTCCTCGATCGCGCCGCGCAGGAAGCGAAAGCCGGGTTGGTCGATGAGGTCGTGGAAGTTCTCCTCGCGACCGGCGTAGGTGAGCTTGTCGAGCACGGCGACCTCGTCGCCGTGCTCGGTGACGCGCTGGCGCGCGAACGTCGAGCCGATGAAGCCGGCGCCGCCGCAGACGAGGAGTTTCATGCTCGTATCATCCCAGCCACGAGCTGGAAGCGCCCGCTGCCTCGGCGATGCGCGCGTTCCATCCCAAGTGCGCAGTTGCATGGGTGCCATGCCCCCTGCAACCCACCCCGCACGGCCGATCGTCGGCTAGCATGAACTCGTGGCGAGCGTCGTTCATCCTCACGTCGAGACTGACGAATTCGAGATGCTGCAGGAAAACGCGGGCTGGAGCATGGACATCGAGCTCATCGCCGGCGAGGCTGTGCTGGTGCCGCCCATAGGAGGTCCGGCATCCTCGGCGCAGGGCGAGTTGCATGTCGCGCTGCACCGTTGGCAGGAAGACGTCGGCGACGAGGGCCTCGTCCTGCAGGACGTGTTCGTTGCGTTCCCCGATGGGAGCCGCCCAGCGCCGGACATCTCCTGGTGGAGCGCTGAGCGCCGGCCACCCGTGGCCCGTGGCTCGATGCAGCGCATCCCGGACCTCATCATCGAGGTGCTCTCGCCGAGCACGCGCGCGAACGACCTTGGTGTCAAGCGCGACATGTACATGGGCGCGGGTGTGCGCGAGCTATGGCTGGTGGACCCGGACGCCCGCACGATCACACGCGTGCGCCCGGACGACGTCCCCGACGAGGTGCTCGGCGGCGGCGATACGTTGCGGAGTGAGCTGTTGGATGGGTTCGCGTTCGACGTGGCGCGGGCGTTCAGGTTCTGAGCAGCCCAGCCCGCGCGGCGAGATAGCCGGCGAGCCCGTCCTGCCAGGGCGGTAGCGGCAGCACATCGTCGCGCTGCGAATCGAGCACAGACCACGCGGGGCGAGGTGCGGGGCGGGCCATCTGCTCGCTGGTGGCATCCTCGACGCGGCAGTCGACGTCGGCCTGGCGGAAGATCTCCTTGGTGAAGCCGTTCCACGACACGGCGCCGCCGCCGGTGAGGTGCACGACGCCGCTGACGTCGCGTTCGATCAAGCCGACCAGGGCCGGCGCGAGATGTCCCGACCAGGTTGGCGAGCCGACCTGGTCGGTGACGACCTGAACGGCGTCGCGCTCGCCAGCCAGTCCCAGCATCGTCTCGACGAAGTTGGCGCCGTCGAGGCCATACAGCCACGCTGTGCGCACGACGGTGTTGCGGGGGGATGCTGCGAGTACCTCGCGCTCGCCGTCGAGCTTGGTCGACCCGTAGACCGAGCACGGCCCGGTCGGGTCGGACTCGACGTACGCGCGCGGGCGCCCGCCGGCGTCCACTGGGGCGATGCCGTCGAACACGTAGTCGGTTGAGATGTGCACAAGCGGCACACCGACGCGCGCGGCCGAGCGCGCGAGGTTGCGGGCACCGTCGACGTTGACGGCGTGCGCGGCCTCGCGCTTGCTCTGGGCGCCGTCAACGTCGGTGAAGGCGGCGCAGTTGACGATCGCGTCTAGCGATCCGTCCTCGTCGCGCAGGCGGTCGAGTAGCCCATCGACGGCGCCGACATCGGTGATGTCAAGCTCGGGCAGATCGACGAGCACAAGCTGGTGGCGGGCGCGCTCGCCCGCGCGCTGGACGTCGTGGCCGAGCATCCCCAGCGCGCCGGTAACGAGCAGCCTCACAGGATCGAGATGTCGGAGTTGTCGCCGACCATGAAGCGGTACGCGCGCGGCTGGCGCTCGCCGCGGCGGACGGTGACGTTGCGCCCGAGCAGCGAAGACTCCATGCGCCCGTCGAGGTCGCAGACGCTGGCGCCCGCGAGCAGGATCGAATGCTCGACCTCTGAGCTCGAGATCGTGCAGCCCTCGCCGACTGCCGTGTAGGGGCCTATGTAGCAGTCGCTCAGTCGCGCGTCGGCGCCGATGATCGCGGGGCCGCGCACGGCGGTGCGCTCCAGTCGCGCGCCGGCCTCGATCACCACGCGCCCGTCGACCTGCGAGTCGATCAGCTCGCCATCGAGGCGCTGGGCGAGATTGTCGAGGATCAGGCGGTTTGCCTCGAGCATGTCCTCCAGGCGCCCGGTGTCCTTCCACCAGCCGCGCACGACGTGCGGCTCGACGCGCATGCCGGCGTCGACGAGATGCTGGATGGCATCGGTGATCTCAAGCTCCCCACGCGCGGAGGGCACGATCGCGCGCGCTGCATCGAGCACGGCGGAGGTGAACATGTAGACGCCTACAAGCGCGAGATCGGTGGCGGGCTCGACCGGCTTCTCGACGAGGCGCACCACCTGCCCGACCTCACCGGCGGGCGCGTCGGCCAGCTCGGCGACACCGTAGTTCTCGGGATCGGGCACGGGGGTGAGCAGGATCAACGCGTCGGGGCGGTGCTCGCGAAACGCCGTAACGAGGTCTGCGATGCCACCCTGCAGCAAGTTGTCGCCGAGATACATGACGAACGGGTCCCGGCCGAGAAACGTGGCGGCGGTAAGCACCGCGTGCGCGAGCCCGAGCGGCTCGTCCTGGAGGATGTAGGTGATGTGCACGCCGAAGCGCGAGCCGTCGCCGGCGACCGCTTCGATCTCCGGTCCGGTCTCGGGCGCGATGATGATCCCCACCTCCTCGATGCCGGCGTCGGCCATCGCCTCGATGCCGTAGAACAGCACGGGCTTGTTGGCCACGGGCACAAGCTGCTTGGCGCTGGTGTGCGTGATCGGACGCAGGCGCGTGCCCTTGCCCCCGGACAGGATCAGTCCCTTTAGCGCCTCCATCGCCGGATCACCCTACAGCGCGACCCTAGGCACGGGGTCGCCCGCGACCCAGGCACAGGGACCCGCAGCGCCTGCGCGTGCGGGCAGAGGCGCCGGGTCAGTAGACCCCGTCGAGCTTGCGATGGTCCCAGCTGGCGCGGCGCACCTCGACGCACTCCAAGGCCACGCGCTTGATCGCCTGCTTGTCGACCATCGCGCCAACCTCGGCTGGCAGCTCCTGCACCGGCGGCTGCCCACGCGGTGAGGCATAGCGGGCGAAGATCTCGTGGCCCAGCTCTTTGACGAGCTCGATGTCGCGGTGGACGAGGATCTCGCACTCGATCATCACGCCTCGCAGCTCCTGATACTGCTCACCGGTCTCGACCTGCAGCGTGGCACGCGGCTCGCGCTCGAGGTTTCGCACCTTCTGCGAGGCGGCGTATGTCCACGCCCACAGCCGTGGTGCGGGGACAGCCTCGGGCGAGCTGTCGCCGCTGGGATCGCGCAGCACGTACCACAGCGGCATCAGGTGCGGCCAGCCGTGCTGACCGATGGTGGCGCAGATGACGACGCGTTCTTCGGCGAGAAACGCCGCCATCTCCTCGTCGCTCATCCTGATCTGCTCGCGACGGCTCATCGCGGGGAAGGCTACCGGCGCGGGCGCACGCGGCGAGAGCCGTCTACGACATCGGTCCAGCGGGCTGTAGCGCCAGCGCGCTTGGCTACACGCCGATCGCGAGCGAGCCCTGCTCGCGCAGACGCACAGCAGCGGCGTGCACGGCTTCGCGCGCGTCGTGGGGCTCGAGCACGGCGGCGTCGCCGGCTTCCTTGAGGATCTCGCGCACGAGCCAGTCGACGCCGGCGAAGCTCAGCTCGACGACCACCGCGCCGTCAGCCCACTCCTCGACCACGCGCCGCGCCTCGCGCGCCCAGCGGGCGCGCTCGGGCGAGACCCACACGCGCGCGCTGCGCGAGGCGGGCACCTCGCCGGTGCGCAGCCAGCCGTCGACCTCGGCGGCGGGGTCGACCTCCGGGCGGGGCGTGAACTTCTCGTCGGTGACGGTCGCGCGCTTGATGCGATCGAGGCGGAAGTGGCGCACGCCGTCGCGCTCAGGATCAAACGACGCCACGTACCAACCCTCGCGGCCGTTGGTGAGCGCGTAGGGCTCGACCGTGCGCGGCACGAGCTCGTCCTCGTTCTCCTTGTAGTACTCCAGGTCGATCAGCTTGTTGGCGACGATCGCTTTGGACACCACGCGGGCGACGTCGGAGTCATCGCCGGCGGTGGGCGCGACCTGCAGCCCCTGCTCCATCGGGTCCTCGCCGAGCGCGGCCACGATCTTCTTGCGCGCGGAGGCGAGCGAGCCCTCGGGGATGTGCTCGCCGATCAGATCGATCGCCGCCACCAGCGCCTTGGCCTCGACCGGCAGCAGCCGGGCGGGGCGGTCGAAGTTGTCGCTGTAGGGCTCAGGGTCGACCTCGATCTCGCCGTCGTCCTCCTTGAATTCGGCATACAGCACGTAGGAGCCGCCGCCGAAGTTGACGACGTTGAGCACATTGACGTCCTCGCGCAACTCCTCCTCGCTGATCTGCAGACGCTCGCACACCTCGGTGACGACCACGCGCTCGTCCTCGCGTCCAGCCTTGATGAGGATGCTGGCAAGCGTCACCAGCCGCGCGAAGCGCTCGGGGCGGATCGCGGTGTCGGGGCGAACCGGCGCCTGCTGCCCGTCCGCACCTTCCCCCCGCCGGCCCGATCGCGATCGCGCGCTACCGGCGACCCGTGCGGAGTCCGCCGCCGCGGATGCTGTGGATCTGCCGCGTCGGCTGGGTGCGACGGGCGGGTCCTCGCCGTGGCGCTCCTCGAGCAGCTCCAGGCGCCGCTGCAGCTCCTCGGCAAGCTCGTCGGGGCCGAGCAGCCGCGCGTTGGCGCCCAGCCCGAGCACCCACGAGATCAGGCTGCGCGGATCGGAGTAGGGAGTCGAGAAGATCGTCTCGCCCTCCGGGGACGATGCGCCGTCCTCTTCGGCGATCTCGCCGTAGCGGCCGAAGTGCCGCTGCACCTGCCAGGCGATCCGCTCGGAGATGCAGATCCGGGCGCTGCCCTGCTCTTCGCCGAGCTGCCAGTCCGCGCGATTGGCGTAGGCGCGTGGGTCGAAGTCGGCTGGACGGTGGAAGTCGTGCTCGGCCTTGGTCGCATAGGAGACCTTGCCGCGCATGCGCGAGAGCCGGAACACGCGGATCGCCTCGCGCTCGTGCGAGTAGCCGAGCAGGTAGAACTGCCCGCCCTGGAAGAGCAGGTGGTAGGGGTCCACACGGCGCGTACTGACCTCGTCGCGCTGCATCGTGTAGTACTCGAACACGATCGTCTTGTTGCGGAAGATCGCGGTCTCGACCTTGGCCAGGCGCGCGGACAGCTCATGGCCTCCCGCGGACGCGGTGATGCCGAGCGCGACCGAGCGCTGCTCGGGCGCGCGCAGCGGACTCGGGCGTCCCCAGGTGATCTGCTGTAGCGCCAGCCGTAGCGGCTCGGCGTAGGCAAATTCGCCGTCGAGCAGGCTGAGCGCGGTCTGTAGCGCAGCTAGCTCTTTGTCGGTGAACGCGATCGCTGGCAGGTGGAAGTTCTCCGGGCGCAGCGAGTAGTTCTCCTGCTCGGCAGCGCCGTCGGCGGGCCGCTCGACGGTCAGCTGGATGCGCAGCGATTCCAGCTCGGAGCGGTCGGCGTAGAAGCGCCGTGCGAACGCGTCCTCGTTCATGCCGCTGTATCCCTCCACGTCGCGCCGGATCTCCAGGGCCGTGACCGGCCGGCGCTCGGCCATCAGGTAGGAGATCAGCGACAGCTGGCGGATCAGCTTCTCGGTGTCCTTTGCCATCGACCCTCAAAGATAGAAGCCGGCAGCGATGCGGATGCGCCAGCCCTCGCCCACCGCCCCGCTATTTGCGGAGATTCAGGCTGCTTCGAACGCGGACAGCTGTGGCTGGCCGTCCAACGTCGGCTCGAGCTCGGTGTCCTGCCCCGGTGCCAGGCCGCCGTCTGGTCCGTGTGCCGGCTCGGAATCTCGAGCCCTCTCGCCGTCGCCGTGTGCGCCGTGATCGGTCCGCTCTGCGAAGAACGCGCCGGCGCCGATCGCCCGGTCAAACGGAGACCAGTTGCTCCCAGGCGCAAGCTCCTTCTCGAGCCGGTCGAAGCTGCCCAGGCGCCCTCCGAGGTTGTCGATCATGTGTACGAGCGTCGCCTCGCGTGTGCTCGGCAGCACCGGGCTGCCGTGCTCGAGCGAGCCATGGTGGGAGAGGATGATGTGGCCGACCGCCTGCGCCAGCTCGGCGGGGAAGCCGTCGATGTCCTCGATCATGCGCCGGATGCGGTAATAGCCGAGGGCGATCTCGCCGTGCAGCTTGCCTGCATCTGTCAAGTCGATGTTCTGCGGATCGTCGGTGTAGGCGTCGAGCTTGCCGATGTCGTGCAGCAGCGCGCCAGTGACGGCCACGTCGCGGTCGATGCCCGGGAACGTGGCGCTGATCGCGCTGACCGCCTGGGCTACTCCCAGGCAATGCTCGAGCAGCCCGTGGGCGTAGGCCTGGTGGTAGTACTTGGCCGCGGGCGCCGTGCGGTAGGCGGGCCAAAGCTGTGAGCCCTCGCCGAACACGCGCTCGAGCAGCTGACGCAGGTAGGGCTGCTGGATCGTGTCGAGCAACTCGCGGATCTCGCCCTCCATCTGCTCCGCCGTGCGCGCGGGGCCGTCGAGCAGGTCGCCGAGCTCGAAGCTGCCCTGCTGCGCTGGGCGTAGATCGCGCAGGTTGATCTGCGGGCCAAAGCGCGGATGCACCGTGTAGCGCCCGCGCACGCTCACGGGCGCGCCGGCCCGCGCGAGCTCCTGCACCTCGCCCAGCTCCTCCCAAACCATGCACGCAACCGCACCCGTGCGGTCACCCAGCTGCAGGCGCAGGTACTCGCCGCCGTCACGGCGGCGACGAAGCTCGGCGCCGCGCACCAGCAGCACCTGGTCGATCTCAGCGCCGTCGCTGAACTCGTTGAGAAACATTGTCACGACTTGAAGATAGGGCGCGCTCCGGACGACGATCCTGCGTCTGGCGCGGCGTCCGACAGCGCACGCGAGGGCAGCCAGACGATTAGAAACAGGGCCTGTCGATGGCTTGACTCTGCTCATCGATAGCGCTTAAGTCGATCGTGTTCCAACAGTTTGATCCGTGCCCGTCGTGACGCCGCGCACCTTGTTCGCAGTGTCGGTCGCGGGTACCCGATGATTGGGAGGTTACGATGAGACGCTTAGCTGGACTTGCGTTCGCGACCGTATTGCTTGCCTGTGCGCTGACGTCGGGGTCAGCGCAGGCAGACGTTCCCGCGATGGCGCGGTGTGCGCAAGTATGGGTGAAAGGCACAGGGCTCTTCAACGATGACAAATGCCAGAATAACGCAGCTCTCTTTGAATTTATGAAAGTGTTTGCAGGAAATGGCAAACTGATTGGCGAATCGGAATGCGCACAGGCCTGGGTGAAGAAAACCGGGCGGTTTAACGATCCGGCCTGTCACGAATCGCTCGCAAACGGTGAATTTATCGAAGTCCACCCGGCCAAACTCAAGGTAAAAGGCAAAGGCGGGGCTAACGTGCTCACCGCGGGGACCAATGTCGTAACTTGCCAAGCTAGTACTACAAGCACAGGTGAAATCACCACAATAGATTCGATCGGGAAACTGATCGTCAAATTCACCGGGTGCAAAACATCCACCGGCGGCTCACCATGCACTGCAAAAAGCGTCGGCGCCGCGGAAGGTGAAATAATCACCAAGACCCTCAAAGGTCAGCTCGGCACGGTGAAATCGACAGAAGCGACCAGCAAGCGCGGATTTCTTATATCACCAGAAACGGGTACGAAATTCACTATGCTAGCTGCCAATGCGTGTACGCCTGAAACATCGGTAAACGGTAGCGTTGCGGCGGAAGCCGCTCCTGTCAATGCGCTGCAGTCGACGGGGAAACTCGTCTTTGGCGTCACGGCTGGCGCTCAAAATATCAAAAGCCTAAGCATCTTAAGCGTCACAAAAAGTCCCGAAATCGAAGCGTTTGGTCTCGCCGCGACAAATGAAGGTACCGTTCAGCTCGAATTCGAAGAACCGATTGAAGTGGCGTAGTCGATGATCTAGCCCGTTGGGGCTCTGGCACCTGCGACGAGGAGGTGTGCGTGGGAGTTAGTTTCGCGCACACCGCCTTGTCGCGACGTTTCGACGCGGCATCGTCATCGATGCGCCAGAGGGCCGGTGCCGGTTAATTCTGCGCCACGCCGCCCGGCAGGCGGTATGCGGCGATCTGCGGCGTCTGGCCTTCCTGGAAGGCCGCGCCGGCGGGCGCGAGCAGCGTGTCGCCGGAGACGGCCACGCCGGTGTTGGTTCCGGCCGGCAGCTGGGTTTCCCACAGGATGCTTCCACTGCTGGCATCAAACGCGTACAGCAGGCCGCTGAACGTGGTGGCGAAGACCACGTCGTTGACCGTCGTAGTCGCACCGAACGCGGCGCTCGACAGAGCGTGCTTCCACTTGACCGCGCCGGTGGCGATGTCGAGCGCAACCAGTTCGCCGGTTGAGGGGCCGTTTTCCTGGGTTTCGGTTTGCGTGTTGAACGTGACCGGATGGTTGACCACCGGCACGAACACAGTCGATCCGTTCGTGGACATCGGCGCGATCACGCCGCCGAGCAGACCTGGATATACGGTCTCGGGTAGGTGCAGCTTGGAGTATTCGTGTTTGAGCGCATACAGGTGGTCGTGATCGTGGCCGTTGTGGAGGCCAACCGAGCGGGTCCACGCCGGCTTTCCAGTGTGGGCGTCGACGGCGACGACCACACCAGACTTGCCCGCGCCGAGCACGAGTTGCCTGCCACCGACGGTGGCGAGGATCGGCGGGTCTTGGAGATCCCAGTCGTACAGGTCGTGCGGCGTCTGTTGGTAGTACCACTGCAGCTTGCCGGTTCGTGCGCTCAGCTTGACGAGCGAGTCGGTGTAGAGGTTGGGACCGGGCCGGCTCGAGCCCCAGGGGAACTGGTCGGTGCCGGGGAACGGCGCGGGGTTGCCTACGCCGATGTACATCGAGCCCTGGCTGTCGAACGCTGGCGGATACCACAGCCCACCGCCGGAGTTGACGCCTGCGTTGCCTGCCGACCACAGGTCTTCGGGTGCGGTGTCGAAGTGCCACAGCTTGGCGCCGCTGGCCGCATCGAGCGCCCACAGGACACCCACGCCGCCACCGCCGTAGAACTTGGCGTTGTTACCCGGCACGGTCGACACGTACACGACGCCGTCGTGAAAGCCGGGCGCCATGTCGATGCCCTCCCCTTCGTTGCGCACCAGCGGGACCGACCAGAGCTGCTTGCCGGTCGTCTGGTCGAGCGCGAACGCCGAGCTCGGCGTGGCGCCGAACACGCGCCCGCCTTGCACGACGATGCCGTTGGGCCCCTGGTCGGGCGCTTCGAAGGACTTCGTCCACAACACCTTGCCGCTCTTCAGGTCGATCGCCTGCACGTTGGAGGCAAGGTCCTGCGAGTAGACCACGCCTTCGCTGATGACCGGCGAGGAGGAATAGCTGCCGAATTGGCTGCGCGCGCTCAGCGGCAGCGACCATGCGCGCTGTAGCTGCGCGACGTTGCTGGCGTTGATCGAGCCCGCCACATGGCGCGTGTTGGACGGGTCGACGTTGCCGTAGCCAGAGCCCGTGAGCGGCGGACTGCTGGACGAGGACGACGAACTCAGCAACGCGATCGCGGCTGCCACGACCAAGAGCAGCGCGATCGCCGCGCCGGTCAGCCACGCCGCCCTTGGGATCTGCCTGGTTGTTTTGGGTGGGCTTGGTCCTGCGGAGGCGCCGCCGGCGCGCTTGTTGGCTCGCCGAGCCTTGGCTCGCCGCACCTGACGTGAGCTGGAGGAGGGCATCAGCGCGGGCGCGAGCAGCCGGCGCGAGGATCGGGAGCAGCCCGCATGCGGTGAAGCTAGTGGCGGGCCGCTGGCGCGGTCAACAGAACGACCGGCTTTGTTTCTCTCGTCGGGCTCGAAGCTCGCAGGCCTTCACAGACGCCGCTGCCGGTGGAGGCTGCGACGTCCGCGGAGACCTGACGCCGGGGGACGCCTGGATCTCTCCCCGAGCATCGCCGGAGAGGTGGGACGATGCTCAAGCTCGCGCCAGCCCTCACCCCGCGCCGACCGTGGTCGCGGTTTGTAGCTGATGTCGCTCTCACTCGATCCCGTTCCGCCCCTGACTGTAGTTCTGGATATGCGATCCACGCCAGTCGTGTTTCCCACTCGCGGGCGGAGCGTCGGCGCGATTGACTCGCTCGAAAGCGTCGATCGCCCTCCCGCCCGATAGCCTTGGACACGCATGAGCAAGCGAGCACCGAAGTGAGCGCGGCGCCGACCGCCGGGGCCCACATCGATCAGCCGCCGGAGCCCGAGGAGCGCTCGGGCGTGCTGCCGGCGCAGCTGCTGC
Organism: uncultured Solirubrobacteraceae bacterium; assembly: GCA_963705235.1. Classification (GTDB taxonomy): domain Bacteria; phylum Actinomycetota; class Thermoleophilia; order Solirubrobacterales; family Solirubrobacteraceae; genus Palsa-744. The sequence goes on from OY970059.1 coordinate 864,143, forward strand.
GCGAGGCGATCGCGCGCGAGTGGATCGTCGCCGACCCTTGGCGGATTCCAGCGGAGTCGGTGCAGCCCGCGAGCATCGATCTACGACTCGGGGAGCACGCGTGGGCGCTGCGCTGCAGCTTCCTTCCTGACAGCGAATCCACGGTCGAGGAGAAGATCGCGGACATCGCCTTCGAACGGATCGACCTGCGCGACGGGGCGACGCTGGAGCGCGACCGCCCATACCTCGTCCCGTTGATCGAGGAGCTGCGGCTGCCGCCCGAGCTGCGAGCGAAGGCCAACCCGAAGAGCTCGACAGGGCGCCTGGACGTGTTCACGCGCGTGCTCAGCGACCGCAGCCACCGCTTCGATGAGATCTCCAGCGGCTACCGCGGCAAGCTCTATCTGGAGGTCGTTCCACGCACGTTCGCGATCCGCGTGAAGACCGGCCTAGCGCTGAACCAGGTGCGGCTGCTGTCAGCTGACGCGCGCTTGGACGACGGACAGCTGGCCGCGCTGCACAGCCGTTGTCCGCTGCTGTACATGGGCTCTCAGCCACTGACCCCGGCCGAGCTGTCGCTCGCGGATGGCATGTTCGTCAGCCTCGACGTGTCCGGGTCGCCCGAGAGCATCGTCGGCTATCGCGCCAAGAAGAACAGTTTGCCGATCGATCTCACGCACACGCGCTCGCTGCGCTGGCGCGACTACTGGGAGCCGGTGCATCCCGAGCAGCGCGGGCGGATCGTGCTCGAGCCGGAGATCTTCTATCTGCTGCTGTCGGCCGAGGGCGTGAGCATCCCGCCCTCGTATGCAGCGGAGATGCTGGCCTATGACCCGACCGCGGGCGAGCTGCGCACCCACTATGCGGGCTTCTTCGACCCGGGCTTCGGCTACGCGCGCGATGGCAGCGCCCACGGCAGCCGCGCAGCGCTGGAGGTGCGCGCACGAGACGTGTCGTTCATGGTCGAGCACCGCCAGCCAGTGTGCAAGCTGGCTTTCGAGCGCATGGCGCAGGAGCCGGACGTGCTCTATGGCGCGGATATCGGCTCCAACTACCAGGGCCAGGAGACGATGCTCAGCAAGCACTTCCTCGGGCGCGAGGCGCTCGCGGAGGACTAACGCTCGCCCGCGCTAGAACATTCGTCTACGCTCATGGCGCCTGTGGCGCGGGGCGACGCACAATAGCCCTCTGCTTGTCGGCACTCGTCGCCTAGATTGCGCGATTTGTTTCTCTCTTTTGGTTTTCCCTTTCCCTTGCGGTATCGGCGCCTAGTCAGAGACAAATTGCCTCAGATCTGTGGCGTCGTGTTGCGGAATTAAACAATAAAGTAAGAGACGCCGGTTCTCACCCATGTGGAGTACCGTTATGTTGGCCGTCGCAGTGTGGAGTGTTCCCGCACATCGTGGTGGCTCTCCATCTGCTGCAGTGACAAACACTGGCTGAGATGCGCCCCACTTCACGCACTGGGCGCGCGGGCCTGTACCTCTAACAAAAGGAGTAAAAGGTGAGAAGCACACGAATCACGATGGTGGGCTTGGCCCTTCTCGCCGCGCTCGCACTGAGCGCGGTCGCATCAGCGACGGCTTCGGCAGCGCTGCCCGAACAGTCACCCACCTCGGGGACTTTCACGATCAGCAGCGGGGCGGGCACGTTCGAAACGCTCAAAAAAGAATCCGTCAAATGCACCAAAGACAAAGGGACGGGCGAAATCACGGGCGCGAAAACGGACAAATCCAAAATCACGTTCGAAGGCTGCACCGGTCCGTTCGGCGTCAAATGCAACTCCACCGGCGAAGCAGCTGGGAACATCAAAATCGAAATCAACAGCGAAGTTGTGTACCTGAACAAAGCCACGAAATCGACCGGCGAGAAGCTCGCGCTGGCGAGTGAAGTTGAAATCAAATGCACCGCGCTGGCCACTCTGAAAGTCCGAGGCGCCACGCTTTGCCCGGTCACACCGATCAACACCAAAGCGACTGTTTTCACAATCACGTGTAAACAGACTTCGGGCAAACAGGAATTCCGCGAATACGAAAACGAAAAAGGCGAAAAAGTCAAAGCCATCACCGAAACCTCTAAAAACGGTGGCGCCTTTGAAGAATCGGGTCTGCAGGACACAGATACCCTCACATTCGCCGCGGAATCTGAAATCAAAGCCTAGTCGTCACATAGCGTTGCCCATCGCAGTCTGATGGGTTGGGGTGTGCGTGGGGCGATGTCCCGCGCACACCTCCTTCCTTCTGCGCCTACGCGTAGGGCCACGATCTCCCGGCCTATGAGATGCCCATTACACACGGGCACAAGCCTGTGCCTCTCCAAGGAGCCGAAGATGACAGACACACGAATCAGGATGCTGAACCTCGCTCTCCTCGCCGCACTCACAGCTTGCGCAACCGCATCGCCGGCAGCCTCGGCGGCGTTGCCCGAACAGGTACCGAGCACTGGCGCGTTCACCATCGCCAGCGGCGCAGGCACTTTTGAAACCGTAAAAAAAGAAGCCGTCAAATGCACAGGCGACAAAGGCGCAGGCGAACTCACTGGTCCGAAAACCGGCAAAGCGAAAATCACGTTCGAAGGCTGCACCGGTCCGTTCGGCGTCAAATGCAACTCCACCGGCGAAGCAGCAGGCAAGGTCACGACCGAACTCAACAGCGAATTGGTCTACCTCAACAAAGCCAAAAAAGAAGTCGGCGAGAAGCTCGCTCTCGCAAAAGAAGTCGAAATCAAATGCACGGCGCTTGCGACGCTCAAAGTGAGAGGCGCCACGCTTTGCCTGATCCTCCCTCCGCTCAATGAACCTCCCCGGAAAGAATTTACGCTTGCCTGTGAACAGGCAGCGGGCAAACAAAGATTCACAGAATTCGAAAACGCGGCGGGCGAAAAAGTCAAAGCGATCACTGAAACCTCCAAAAATGGTGGCGCGTTTGAAGAGTCGGGACTGCAGGACACTGACGTGCTCACCTTCCTGGTGAACGAGGAAATCAGAGGCTAGGCGTCGAGCGGACCCACAGCGACTGCAGGGCTGATGCTAGGGCTCCAGCCGGTGCGGGCCGCGATACAGGAACGTGACCTCGCGCACGTTCTCCTGCCCGAGCATCTGCATCAGCAGGCGCGTGAGGCCGAAGCCAAAGCCGCCGTGCGGCGGTGCCCCGTAGCGGAAGAAGTCGAGGTAGTACTGGATCGGCTCGACCTCGACGCCCTTGTTGCTGGCCTGCGCCAGCAGCTGCTCGTAGCGGTGCTCGCGCTGGGCGCCGGTGGTCAGCTCGATCCCCCGCCACAGCAGGTCAAAGCTCTTGGTCAGCGTCGGCCGGTCGGCGTGGCGCATGTGGTAGAAGGGCCGCACGCTCGTCGGGTAGTCGGTCACGAACGTGAACTCGTGGCCATGGCGCTCCTTGACGACCTCCGACAGGGCGCGCTCGCTCGGTGGATCGAGGTCGTGCCCGTCGCCCGGCGGCTCATGACCCTGCTCACGTAGGAGGTCCTTGGCGTCCTCGAGGGCGATGCGCGGGAACGGCACCGAAGGCACGACCAGCTCAGTGTCGAACGTGGCCGCGATCTGCTCGCCGTGCGCATCCTTGACGGCCGCCAGCACGTGCGCCAGCCAACGCTCCTCGAAGGCCATCACGTCCTCGTGCGAGTCGATCCACGAAATCTCCACGTCCACGCTGGTGAACTCGGTGTCGTGGCGGGAGGTGAACGACGGATTGGCACGAAACACGGGCCCGACCTCGAACACCTTGCCGAAGCCCGCTGCCATCGCCATCTGCTTGTAGAACTGCGGCGACTGCGCGAGATACGCCTGGCGCTCGAAGTACTCGACCTTGAACAGCTCCGCGCCGGACTCGCTCGCCGAGCCCATGAACTTGGGCGAGTGCAGCTCGATGAAGCCCTGCTGGTGCCAGTAGTCGCGCATCGCGCGCTCAGCCGTGCTCTGCACCTCGAAGATCAGCCGTCTATCTGGTCGGCGCAGGTCCAGGTAGCGCCAGTCGATCCGCTTGTCCAGCGCCGAGTCGGGCGCAATCGGCAGCTCGGGCTCGGCCAGCGCCTCGACCTCCAAGCCCTCGATCCGCAGCTCCAGGCCGCCGAGCTTCACGCGCTCGTCCGATACCACCGTCCCGTTGACCGTCACGGCGGACTCATCGGTGAGCGCCGAGATCGCCTCGTTCAACTCCGATGGCGGTTCCTGCTTGCCCAGCACCGCCTGCGCCAGGCCTGTTTCGTCGCGCAGGATCAGGAACTGCATGCGCTTCTGGTCGCGCACCGTCTGCACCCAGCCGCGCACGGTCACCTGCTCGCCGACCTTCTCCGGCAGCTCTTGGATCAGTGTGCGGCTCACGGCGGCGAACCCTATCCGTATCGACTAAACCATCGCCGTTCGTGCGTACGATCGACCCATCGCCGCGACGCTAGCTCGGCCCGCCCCGATCGGAGGGTGTGGCTACTCCGCCTCCTCCGCCAACTCCACCTCGACCGAGAACTCCTCGCCCGGCTCCGGATCCAGCCGCTCGATCGACCCGGCGAGCAGCAGGTCGCCTTCGCCCAGCACCAGCGCTTGTAGTCGCTCTTCGGTGTCGTGCACGACCACACGCGCCACCGGTGCGCGCATTGGCCGGCGCGCTTGCGACTTGGCCTTGCGGACCTCGCGCAGCACGTCAGCGCTGACCTCGAGCGCGATGTCCTCGGTGGCGGCGCCGTCTACGTGGCTGTTGGCAGCACTCGCGAGCTCGTGTGCGTCCGGCCATGGCGCGCGATGTACCGAGCCGTCCTGCCACCACGACCACGCCTCCTCGCACACGAACGGCAGGAACGGCGCGAACAGGCGCTGGAAGGTCGACAGCGACAGCCGCAATGCGCGGCTCACCGAAGCGCTCACCTGCGGGTCTGGGTCGTAGCGTCGACCCTTGACCAGCTCCAGGAAGTAATCGCAGTACCACCAGAAGAAGCTCTCCGCGCGCTCCAGCGCGCGGGCGTAATCGTAGGCCTCGAAGCTGTCGGTCGCGTCCTGCACGACACCGGCCAGGCGCGCGATCAACGCCCGGTCGAGCGGGTGCGACAAGCTGTCCCCTGCCGGCGGCAGATCGGCGAGGGCGAACTTGGACGCGTTGAGCAGCTTGACCGCCAGGCGCCTGCCGACCTTCATCTGCTGTGCGTCGAAGGCCGTGTCGGTGCCCGGACGCCCGCTGGCCGCCCAGTAGCGCACGGCGTCGGCCCCGTGCTCCTCGAGCAGGTGCATCGGCGTGACCACGTTGCCCTTTGACTTGGACATCTTCTTGCGATCGGGATCGAGCACCCAGCCGGAGATCGCCGCCTCGCGCCAGGGCAGCTCCTCGAAGTCCAGCTGCGAGCGCAGGACCGTGGTGAACAGCCACGTGCGAATGATGTCGTGCGCCTGTGGGCGCAGGTCCATCGGGAACACCTGCTCGAACAGTTGCGCGTCCTCACCTGCCTGCCCGGCGATCTGCGGCGTCAGCGAGGAGGTGGCCCAGGTGTCCATCACGTCCGGGTCGCCGACGAACCCGCCCGGCTGCCCGCGCAGCTCCTGCTCGTAGCCGTCGGGCACGTCGGTGGAGGGATCGACGGGGAGCTGGCTCTCATCGGCCGCGATTGGCTGGTCGTAGCGCACTGTGCCGTCCGCGTCGATCGGATACCAGACCGGAAACGGCACGCCAAAGAAGCGCTGTCGGCTGACGCACCAGTCGCCGTTGAGCCCGTTCACCCAATCCTCGAAGCGCGCGCGCATGTACGGCGGATGCCAATGCAGCTGGCGGCCGCGCTCGATCAACTCCTCGCGGTGCTCCAGCGTGCGGATGAACCACTGGCGGCTGGTAACGATCTCCACCGGCCGGTCGCCCTTCTCGAAGAACTTGACCGCGCGCGTCACCGGCTGGGGCTCGCCCAGCAGATCGCCCGACTCGCCCAGCAGCTCGGCTATGCGCTTGCGTGCTTGGTTGATCGTCTTGCCGCGCAGCTCGGAGTACTGCTCGCGCGCTCGCTCGGCATCCTGGGATTCCCACTCGGGACTGCCCCACGGCACCTCCGCCAAGCGTCCGTCGGGGCCGAGCACCGAGCGCACAGGCAAGCCGAGCTCGCGCCACCACATCACATCGGTGAGGTCGCCGAACGTGCACACCATCACCAGGCCCGTGCCCTTCTCTCGCTCGACTTGCGAGTGGGTGAGCACCGGCACGCGCGTGCCGAACAGCGGCGTCAGCGCGTCCTTGCCCACAAGGTCGCGGTGGCGCTCGTCGTCGGGATGGGCAAGCAGCGCCACGCACGCCGGGATCAGCTCCGGGCGGGTCGTCTCGATTGCCGCGTATCCGCCTCCGTCAGCGCGCGCAAAGCGAACCGGGTGCATCGCCCCCGGGCGCTCGCGGTCCTCCAGCTCGGCCTGTGCAACCGCGGTCTGGAAGTCCACGTCCCACAGCGTCGGCGCCTCCAGCTGGTAGGCCTGCCCGCGCGCGAGCAGCGCCAGGAACGAACGCTGGGAGATGCGCCGTGCGAGCGGACCGATCGTGGTGTAGGTCATCGACCAGTCGACCGACAACCCCAGCGTGCGCCACAGATCCTCGAACGCCTGCTCGTCGCTCTCAGTCAGCGCCAGACACAGCTCGACGAAGTTGGGACGCGACACCGACACCGGCTCCTTCTCTGAGGGCTCCGTCGGCGCCGCGAAGTCAGGGTCGTAGGCGACCGACGGATCGCAGCGCACGCCAAAGTGGTTCTGCACGCGGCGCTCAGTCGGCAGGCCGTTGTCGTCCCAGCCCATCGGATAGAAGACCTCCATGCCGCGCATGCGTCGGTAGCGCGCGACCGCGTCGGTGTGCGTGTAGGAGAACACGTGCCCGACGTGCAGCGATCCGCTGACCGTCGGCGGCGGCGTGTCGATCGAGTAAACCCGCTCGCGCGCGGCCGAACGGTCGAACGAATAGGTGCCGTCCCGTTCCCACGCGGCGCTCCACTTCTCCTCGAGTCCGTCCAGCGACGGGCGCTCGGGCACACGCGCCTGCCCCTCCGATCCGAGCGCTGCTCGCCGGTCGGACTCGGTGGCGGTGTCAGAGGGCTGAAAGGACGTCAAGCGGTTGATCGTATCCGCCCCACGGCGGCGCGATCAGCTCATGCTCACGTAGCCGCTCGCTTCGCCCGCGCTGCGGACGTTGGCCGACACCTTATTTTGGTAATTGCCCTCGATTGTCTCGATCTGCCCGCTCGGCAGCACTTCTTTGACGATCCCCACGTGCTCACCGCCGAACACGATCAGATCGCCCGGCTTGGGCACGACACCCGGGCCGTTGGCCTCAGCGCGCCCGGCGTTCTGCGCCCACGACCAGATCGCCGAAACCGACCCCAGGCCTTCGCCGCCCGCGCCGATCGGCTCGCCCGCCTGGCGAGCGGCCCACGAGGCAAAGTACGCACACCACGGCTCGCCCGGCGCCGCCCCCGCGGTGGCGGTGCGGTACTGGGCGATCGCCGGCCCTTCGTTGGAGCCGGGCGGCTGCTCGGCCTGGCCAATCTGGCCTTCCGCCGCCGCCACGATCGGGCTGCTCGAAGCGCCCGGTGTGGCTCCTGGCAACGGAGCCATCGTCGCCGTCGAGCTGGCCTGCGCCAACGCGCTTGCAAACGACGCCTGGCCGGTCGCCGCCGGAGCTTCCGTGCCACCAGTCAGCTTGCCGTTCGCGCCAACGAGCAGCGCAGGGTTGGCGATCGCCTGCCTGATCGCCGTGACGCGTTCGAGCGTGGCTTCGATAGTCATCGCTCCAGGTGATCGGCAGGAGGCGGTCGCGGTTTAGCGCCGAGCGAACAGCTCGATCTGCGCTTTGTGACCAGGAGCGGCTGCCAGACGTGCGTCGCCCGTGATCAGCGGGACGTCAAGGATCTCAGCGAGTGCGACGAACGTAGCGTCGTATGCAGTGAGGTTATGGCGCAGCTCCCAGACTCGATCGTTGAGGGGCTGGTGTGGGTAGCGAACGAGCGCAAGCTCTGCAAAGTCACTGCGAGCGTCAGCAGCGCGCTCATCGCTGATCTCGAGGGCAATGACCATGCGACGCAGGGCGTGGAGCACCTCAGTATCTATGAGATGGGGGCCATGGAGGTCGCCGTCTGCACCAAGACGCTCGATCAACGCCGGTGCAGGATCGAACGCGACGAGCGCCTCCAGCACCGCGGAGCTGTCAACGACCAGCACCGCTCAGCGGTCGCGTCCCGCGCGGATGGCGGCTAGGATCGCCGCGCTCTGCGCGCCGCCCGCTCGTGAGCGCGCACGCTGAAGCAGCTCGGCGACCGGCGGCTGCCGCGCGACGCGCTCGAGCTCGCCGAGCGCGAGATCCGAGAGCGAGACGCCTGTGGCCGCGGCCCGGACACGCAGGGCGCGATGTACATCGTCGGGCACGTTGCGTACCTGGATCGTCTTCACATGACGATTGTACCAGAATGCATGTGGCACACCTAATCCACACCCATCGCCTTCGGCTCACGGCACATGGGAGGCGGCGCCCTCGCCGGCAGGGCAGGGGTCGAACAAAAAGGCGGGCGGCCGTCGCCGCCCGCCCAACCACCGTTCCCTCGATGAAGCGGCGGTATGTGGCCGCGCCGGTGCAGTTACCTGCCCGCCGAAGCGTTGTGACCCGTCTGGCCGCCGCCGATCAAGACCGGCGAGCGGTCAGATGGGCTTCACTGCAGCGGTGGCGTCCTCTAGGCGCCACCGCTGAGGAAGCTCCTGAACTATTCGATCAAGTGCAGAACTGCGTCCGGCAGCTGGTTGGCCTGGGCGAGAATCGCGACACCCGCCTGTTGAAGGACCTCCTCCTTGGTGAAGTTGGTCATTTCAACGGCCATGTTCACGTCGACGATTCCGCTGGTCGCAGCAGAAAGGTTCTGGCTGTAAACTTCCAGGTTGCTCCGGGTGTACTGAATACGGTCCTGCACAGCACCGTATTCGCCGGCCGCGGTGGCGATTTTTTCAATCGCTTCTTCGACCGTGCTGATTTCAGACACTTCGATGCCTTCGACCGCTTCTTCGACTTCGACGGTCTGGATGGCGATCGTTTCTTCTTCGTTGGCACCGACCTGGAAGACGATTTCTTCGCCACCTTCAAGCAGAGCCACGCCGTTGAACTTGGTCGTTTCACCGACCCGCGTGATCTCTTCTTTGAGCTGTTCGACCTCGTTTTCGATCGCTTCCTTGTCGCTTTCGGAGGTCGTGCCGTTGGCATACTCGACCGCCAGCTCGCGGACGCGCTGGAGCATGTTCTCGATGTCGTTCAGCGAGCCAAGACCAGTCTGCGCAAGCGCAACCGCGTCCTGGGTGTTCAGCGTCGCCTGGTTCAGGCCGTTGACCTGTGCCTGCAGACGCTGAGCGATGGCGTAGCCGGCGACGTCGTCGGCAGCCGAGTTGATGCGGAGGCCCGAGGACAGACGCTGCATCGCGGTGGCCAGACCGGCCTCCGTGGTGTTCAGGTTCCTCGCGGCATCCATTGCCTCGATGTTCGTGTTGACCGTCAGGGACATGCGTTCATCTCCTTGATGACGTTGTGGGTGTTGGTCCCGAGCCGACTCCGTGTCGACCCACGCCGTATATCGTCAGCGCACCGGGAAACTTGAGACGCCTGCGCCTCTACTCAGCAGGATTCCGCATAGGGCGGATAACTCCTTTGTCTGCAGGCTCACGCGTGTATGTCTACGTGCGGACGATCGTCCTGCTCCTCGTCTTTCTGGGCCTGTCGCTCGCCCGCCGCGGAGTCCGTTTCGCGCGCGCGACGTTGATGGCGGCGGCGCTCCTCGGCCGCTCGATCGCGCTCTCGCGCGACCTCCTGCGGTAGCTCCACGGGCGTCCGCTCGGCCGGCGAGATCGAGGGTAGGCCTGGAGCGATCGGTGGGATTGAGTCCATCGCCGGCCAGTCGCCTCAGATCAAGGGCTCGCCTTGGCGCCCGCGCGCTCGCCCGCTGGCGCCTGCTCGTGTGCGCCGCGCGCCGCCAGCACCGCGTCGAGCGCCTGCTGTTCGCGCCCCTTGATCTCCAACACGATCAGCCGCCGCCACAAGAACACGGCGCCCGCCCACACCGCGACGTAGCACACGATGCCGGCCACCAGCGCGCGCAGCCCGGCCCCGGCGAGCGTGTTCGTCGGCAGCGCCAGGTAGCCGCCCAACACGAAGCCCAGCAGCCCGCCCCAGCTCTTCGCGCGCGCGATGCTGCGGACGGCCCGCGGGTAGCCGGCGACGCTCGGGCGATCTGTGCTCACGGCCGCGCCCTTGCCCTTCTTGGCGTCATCGCCCTTGCCCTTCTTCCCGGCCTTCTTGCCCGCATCGCCCTTGGGTGCCGCAGGCGCCTTCTTCGGCTTGGCCGGCGGCGGCGGCGCGGGCGCCTCCGTGGTCGGAGCCTCGGTGGTCGGAGCGTCGACGACGGCTTCAGCTGCCATGGTGATCGGTCCCTATGCCGCGACGCAGTTCCTCGCGCTGGCAGTCGAAGATGAAACGCACCAGCCGCCGGCGCTCTAGTTCGGTGACGTCCGTCAGCTCGATCCCGCGTCGCCCGCCGCTCTCCACCCGCACGACCTTGCCGGTGCCGCTGACCGGCATCTCGCCCTCGACGATCGTCAGCAGGAACTGGATCTCATCACCCATCCTCAGCGTCTCGGGCCCAGCCAGCAGGAAGCCGCCGCCGCTGATGTCGACAGTGAAGCTCTGCACCTGCGTGCGGTCCGCGCCCATGTACACGAGCACTGGGCGAGCGGAGCGGATACGCACGAATTCGCGTTCCTGGAGGACCTCGATCGAGCGCGGCCTGGCGATGCGCACGACGTCCGGGTCGGAGGGGTCGTCGATCGTCGCCGTCCCGCTTAGGCGCACACGCCCCTGCTGGCTGAGGAACTCGAGCACCAGACCTTCGAGCTTGCGCGGGCTCAGCCGTGCGGCCGGCACGAGGATCGCCACCACGATCGCGTCGGGGGCGCTCTCGAGCACGCGCGCGGGAAGCTTCTCGCCGACGCCCGGGATGATCGTGACGGTCTCCGAGCGCTCGGGCAGCGCGACCGGCTTGGACGCCGCTGCGGATTCCCCTCGTCCGAATTTCATGGCAACAGCTTCTCCGCCAGACCAGTCGGATCGATGTGACGTAGTCGCCATCCGCCCGCGCGGGCGCGATCGAGCACGTATTCGGGCGCCAGGTCGAAGCGGCACGCGGCCTCCACCGCGACCCCAATCTGGTCGGTCTCGTCAGCGTGAGTGATCGCCAGCGCGTCCGCGCCCAGCGGCTGCAGCGCCTGCAGCAGTTGCGCTGCGGCCGCGGAGCTGAGCGTCGCCGGCAGCGCCACCACCACGCGCTCGGGTTTCAGCTCGCCCAGCAGTCTGCTCAGCTCGCGCACGCCGGTGCGGTCCGAGGGCGACACGCGCGGCGTGTCAATTACCGCCATGCCGTCGACGCGCGCCCGGTTCACCGCGCGCACGGCCCGCGGCGAGCCGGCCGCGGCAGGCTTCATCACGTACGGGCTGAGGATCATCCGCAGCTCGCCGCGCTCGCCCGCGCGCGTGACCGTCGCACAACTGGCCGGCAGTGAGCTGCTCTTGCGGTAGGCGCCCAGCAGCGCCGCGGCGCAGGTGGTCTTGCCGGCGCCGCCCACGCCCACGATCGCGACCACCGCGCCCTTGGCCGGCAGCGGCGGCGCCACCGGGATGCGCTGCACGAGCGTCGCGCGCACCGCCTGAGCCAGACCCGCGCGTGGTGCGAGCGCGAGCGCGTGCGCGCTCGCACCGTCGATCAACTCCAGCGCCAATTCCTCGCCGATCCCGTAGCGCTGCAGGCTCTTCGCGACCCCCGCACGGGCACGCGTATGCGAGCCCGGTGCCACCACCCGCCGCTCGGGCGTAGCTCGACGTGGCGCCGGCTGTTCGCGTTCGAGTGCAGGCGCGTAGGACTCCGGCGCCTCGCGCGTGACAATCTCCTCGAAGTCGCCGCCCCATTCCCGCGGTTCCCCGCGCGCGGGCGCGCGGGCAGGCTCGAGCGGTTCGCGTCTCGCGCTGGCGCTGCGATCGGCGCGCGCCAGCGCCGCCAGGTGCGCGGTGACGTACGCGCTGCCGGTCGCAGCGGGCGCAGCGATCGGCTCGCGTGCGAACAGCGGCGTGTCGAGAGCCCTCGGCACAGGGGCGACGGTGCGAGGTTGCGCGACCGGGCGGGGCCGCGAGTAGCCAGCCGGCATCTCAGGCGGCGGCTGATCGACGGGCGGCGAGTCGAGAGGCGGCGGATAGGCAGGCGCCGTGGGCGGCGGCTGCTGAGCGACCGGTTGGGGCGTGTAGGCCGGCGGCGGCGTGGCGCCAGCCGGCGGTGGTACGTAGGGGGGCGGCGGTGTGTAGGCGGGTGGCGGCGGGGCCAGGCTCGGCGGTGCGGCGCTCGGCGGTACCGGCGTGAAATTCGGCGGCGGTGGGGCAAAACTCGGCGGCGGTGGGACAGCGGGGGGCGGCGCAGGATCTGCGCTCGGAGGGGCGCTCAGCGGTTGGTCGGTCGCCTGGGGCGCCGGCTCTTCGTGTTCGTCATACACGTCTACGCCGGGGTGTCCCGGCATCGCCTCGATCTCCACGAACGCATGCTGGAAGAAGCCGAGCACGCCGCCGGACAGACCCTCGCGGCGGCGCACGACGATCGCGTCGGGCCCGAGGTCTCGTTGGATCTGGGGAATCAGCTCCTCGACCGAGCGCCCGCGGTAGGTGCGCGTGCCGCCCGCGCTGGCGCCGCCGAGGCGGCGGGCCTGGCGCCCGAGTGCCTCCAGTAGCTCGCCGGGGGTGCTCACGCGTGGATCACCCCGATCGTTTCGACGTCGATACCCGGAGCGATCTCGTTATACGAGCACACCGCCAGGTGTGGCTGGGCCTGGGCGATCAAACGGCGCAGGTGGCGGCGGATGCGCGCCGAGCACAACAGCACCGGCCCGCGCCCACCTCCGGCGCCGCGCGCGGTCGCGTGCTCGACCTGTGAGCGAAGCGCGGTGACGATCGCTTGTGCGCGCGGCGGATCCATCGCCAGATACTCGCCATCCGTGGTCTGAGTGATCGACGTGGAAACCTCCTGCTCGATCGATGGATCCAGGGTTATGGCTTGCAGGCGCAACTGCTCATCCAGGTGGGGAGCGGTGATCGCCCGGCCGAGCGCCTGGCGAGCGTACTCCGATAGGAGGCTTGTGTCACGTGTTGTTCGCGCCTTGTCGCCGATCGCCTCCACGATCGTGCCCAGGTCGCGAATCGGCACACCCTCGGACAGCAGCGACTGCAGCACACGCTGGATCTCGCCGAGTGACAGCGCCTCGGGCACGACCTCCTCGACGACCGCCGCGTTGGTCTCCTTGAGACGGTCGAGCAGCGTGCGCACGTCCTGACGCGTGAGCAGCTCGGCGGCGTGCGCGCGGATCGTCTCTGTCAGGTGGGTGACGATCATCGACTCGGCGTCCACCACCGTGTAGCCGAGCGACTCAGCCTCGGCGCGGCTGGACTCGTGCACCCACACCGCCTCCAGACCAAACGCCGGCTCGCGTGTGGGGATTCCCTGCACTTTGCCCGCGACGTCGCCCGGGTCCATCGCGAGCAGATGACCGGGCATGATGCGCCCGCGCGCGACCTCCGAACCGCGCACCTTGAACACGTACTCGTGCGATTCCATGCCTAGCTCGTCGTGGATGCGCACCGGCGGGATCACGACCCCCAGGTCACCGGCGATCTGGCGGCGGATCGTGCTGACCCGGCGCAGCAGCGACCCGCCGGAGCCACCATCCACGAGCGAGACGAGACCGAAGCCGATCACCAGCTCCAGCGCGTCCACGCCAACTTCGGCCAGCGGCTCGCCGCCCGGCGCCGGCAGCGCCGCCTTGGCCTCGGCGGCTTCATCCTCCTTCGTGCCGGGAAGGCCGTCGCGTACGGCCCACCCGATCGCACCGAAGATGCCGGCGATGATCAAGAACGGCAGCTTTGGCAGACCCGGGATCAGCGCGAACAGTCCGATCGCGCCGGCGGCCACGAGCGGCGCCTTGCGCTGGCGCAGCACCTGGGTGGCGATGTCGCTGCCCAGATCCCGGTCGGAGGCGGCGCGCGTGACGATGATGCCCGTGGCGACCGAGATCAGCAGTGCCGGGATCTGCGCGGACAGGCCATCGCCGACGGTCAGCAGAGAGTAGTGCTGGGTGGCCTCAGCGAAGCTGAGACCGTGCTGGAGCATGCCGACGATGATCCCGCCGATCAGGTTGATCGCAACGATCAGCACGGCGGCCAGCGCGTCGCCTTTGACGAACTTCGACGCTCCGTCCATGGCGCCGTAGAAGTCGGCCTCCTGGCCGATCTCCGAGCGGCGCGCACGCGCTTGCTCTTCGGTGATCAGCCCGGCGTTGAGGTCGGCGTCGATCGCCATCTGCTTGCCGGGCATCGCGTCGAGCGTGAAGCGCGCGCCGACCTCGGCCACGCGCCCGGCGCCGTTGGTGACGACCACGAACTGGATCACGATCAGGATCAGGAAGATGATCAGGCCGACGACCACATTGCCGCCGACGACGAACTCGCCGAACGCCTTGACCACGCCGCCGGCGTCGCCGGTGGTGAGGATCAGACGCGTGACCGACACGTTGATCGCCAGGCGGAACATCGTCGTCAGCAGCAGCAAGCTGGGGAAGGATGCGAAGTCCAGCGGCCTGCCGAGGTACATCGTTGCCGCCACGATCGTCAGCGCGGTCGAGATGTTGATCGTGATCAGCAGGTCCAGCAGCGGCGCCGGCAGCGGCACCACCAGCATCGTCACGACCATCACCACCGACACCGCGGCGAGCAGGTCGGTGTGGCGCAGCATCCGCTTCAGCAGCGGGCTTTCGATCACGACGCCACGCTCCTGTGCGCCAGCGACGCGCGACCGGCGCGCCGGTAGACGAACGCGAGCACGCGCGCGACCGCCGCATAAAACTCCTCGGGGATCACCTGGCCGATCTCGGTCGATTGGTGAAGCGCGCGCGCGAGCGGCGGGTCGGGGACGATCGGCACGTCGTTCTCCTCGGCCACGCGCCTGATCTGCGCGGCGATCAGGTCTTTGCCCTTGGCGACCACTTCGGGCGCCGTCTTGGAGCCGTCGTACACGAGCGCCACCGCGTAGTGGGTGGGGTTGGTCACGACCACGTCGGCGTCGGGCACGGCGGCCATCATGCGCGCGCGTGCTGCCTGCATCTGACGGCGGCGCAACGCCGATTTGACCTCGGCCGAGATCCCGTATTGACGGTTCTCGTCCTTGACCTGTTGCTTGGTCATGCGCAGTTGCTTCTCGTGGCGGTGGCGCTTGTAGGCGTAGTCGATCACCCCGATCACCAGATAGGCGAACGCGGCGTGCTGGGCGACGCCCATCGCGCGGTGCCCGAACACGACCCCGAGCTGGCTGGGCGAGATGCCGACGGTGGAGGCCAGCGCGGTCAGGCCGGGCAGGATCGCCAGCGCGGCGACGGCCGCTACCACGGCGACCTTGGCGATCGCCTTTACCGCTTCGAAGATCGCGTTGGGGCCGAACAGGTTCTTCGCACCCGACACCGGGTTGATACGGCGGAAGTCCGGTTTGATCGCCTGCGGGGTCGGGCGCAGGCCGACCTGCGCGATGCCGGCGAGCGCACCCGCGAACATGCACGTGAGCGCGACCGGCAGCACGGCCGTGGCGATCAAGCTCAACGCGGAGTGGGTCAGCTGGTTGACGCCACTCAGCGTGACCACGCGGCTGGGGTCGGAGATATCGCCGAAGAACGCGCGAAAGCCGGAGTTGACGGCGCCCATCATGCGCCCGCTGGTGATGCTCAGCGCGAGCAGCCCGGCGACCAGCACGACCGAGCCGCCGAGATCGGCGCTGCGCGCGACCTGGCCCTTCTCACGCGCCTCTTTGCGGTGCTTGGCTGTGGCCTTCTCTGTGCGGTCGTCGTGCGCCATGTCTATGCCACGTGCAGCGCCCCGAGCGCCGCGCCGACGCTGACCGACAGCTGATCGGAGATCCAGTTAGCCGTGAAAGGCAGCGACGCGCCGACCACGAGCATCGCCACGCCCACCTTGGTTGGAAAGCCGACCGCGAACACATTCATCTGCGGGACCACGCGCGAGACCACGCCAAACGCCACGTCGGTGATCAGCAGCGCCACGAGCACCGGCGCGGCGATCTCCAGAGAGGCGGCGAACACCGTGCTGAACACCTGCACCGCGCCGCCGACCAGCGAGGAGATCTGCGGCCCACTCGTCAGCGGGACCAGCTCGAACGTGCGCGCGAGCCCCCGGATGGTCCACGCGTCGCCACCGATGACCAGAAAGATGATCGTGCCCACGAGCGAGTAGAAGCGCGACATCACGGCGCTCTGCTCGCCGTTCATGGGGTTGATCAGGTTGCCGTAGGAGAACCCTGAGACGACGTCGATGAACGCCCCGGCGGATTCGACGGCGGCCAGCAGGATCGCCAGCGAGAAGGAGAAGCCGAGGCCGACCAGCAGCCCCTCGACGATTAGCCCGAACAGCGCCACGCCGTCGCTGGGGATGTGCTGGCCGTGCAGCGCGATCGGCGCCAGGCCAATCGAGATCCCCACCGCGATCATCGCGCGCACGCGCGGGGGCACCAGCGAGGAGGAGAACACCGGCGCGAGAAAGAACAGCGGCGTCACGCGCGCCAGCACCAGGATGAAGCCGGCCAGCTCGTTTCCCGCGAGTTTGCCGAGGATCTGGTTCAAGAGCCGACCATCGTCGGGATCGCCGTGTAGAGCGCAGCCGTGTAGGACACCAGCTGGCCGAGCATCCACGGCCCGAGCAGCACGATGATCACGGCGATGCCCGCGATCTTCGGGATCAGCGTGAGGCTCTGCTCCTGGATCTGCGTGACGGCTTGAAACACGCTGACCAGCAGGCCGATCAGCAGCGCCGCCAGCAGCATCGGCCCGGCGACCTTCAACGCCACGGTCATGGACTGTCCGGCGAGGTTGACGACTGTGTCCTGGTTCATCTCAGTGGAAGCTCTGGACGAGCGCCTTTATCACCAGGTCCCAGCCATCGACCAGGACGAACAGCAGGATCTTGAACGGCAGCGAGATGAACGTCGGCGGCAGCATGATCATGCCCATGCTCATCAGCGTCGAGGAGACGATCAGGTCGATGATCAGGAACGGCAGGAAGATCAAGAAGCCGATCTGAAAAGCGGTGTTCAGCTCGGAGACGATGAACGCCGGGATCAGCACCTCGGTTGGGACTTCCGCACGGGTGTGCGGCTCCTTGTCGTGGGCGAGGCTGATGAACAGCTGAATGTCCTGCGGACGCGTCTGGCGGAACATGAAGCCGCGCATCGGCACCTCGGCGCGCTTGAGCGCGGTGGTGGTGCTGATCTTGTGCGCCTGCAGCGGCTCGATCGCGATCTTCTTGATCGCCGAGACCGTCGGCGCCATCACGAAGATCGTCAGGAACAGCGCGATGCCCACCATCACCTGGTTGGGCGGCGCGTTGGTCGTGCCGATCGCCGTACGGATGAAGCCGAGCACGATCAGGATGCGGCTGAAGCCGGTGACCGTGAACAGCACGGCCGGGACGAGCGTCAGCCCGCCGATCAGCAGCAGGATCTGAACGGCGTTGCTGGAGTTCAGGTTCAACGACGCACCGTCAATTCACGCAGGCGCTCGATCACGCCGGTGCTTGGCGCCGGCGCGCGCATCGGGTCGGCGCCGTTCTGGCCACCGTTCTGAGCGGCGTTCTGGCCGGCCGTCAGCTGACGGCCGCGGCTGCCAAAGCGCGAGCGTTCGGGTGGCACTTCTGTGACCAGCAGCCCAGCCTCGCGCGCCTCTTCCTCGGTGTAGCGGTGGATCGGCATGACACCGTGCTCGGCGCTGCCCAGCAGCACGTAGTCGCTGCCCGCACGCACCAGGTGCAGCGAGCGCCCCGAGCTGAGCGTCAGCGCAGCCACGCTCGTCAGGCCGGTGCTCGCCACCTGTGGGTCGCGCGGGGACTTGACCTGGCGCAGGATCCACGACAGCCCCCAGATCACCGCGATCACGATCGCCAGACCGACGATCGTGCGCACCAAGCTGGCGCCGCCCGAGCTGGTGTGCGGCGCGCTCGCGGAGCTGTGCAGGCTGAGCGGCGCGTTTTCACCGCCCGCCGCCTTCGACGGCGCCGTGAACGCCGCCGCCGAGCAGGCGAACGCACCCTGAAGGGCACAGGCGAGCAGGCTGGCGCCAAGCGCAGCGGTTGCCGTCGCAACCGCACGGGAAAGCAGGGTCGACTTAGTCATCGAGGGACGACTCCGAGGAAGAGTCGTCCCCGGTTATCGACCCGAACGCCCGGTTCTTGAGGCCCGACGGCGCTCGATGGCGCTTACGGAAGGCTGCGCGGCGTCGCGAGGCTGAGCGGAGAAAGACTGGCGGCGCTACACGAGGGCGTCCACCTGGACGCCCCACTCGCCCTCACCTGTGACGACGAGGCTGCCGTTGGCGAAACACAGGCCGTTGGCGAACAGCTCGACAGGCGCCTCGGCGGTCTGATCGAGCTCGACGACCGCTCCGGGGGTCAGCTCCAGGGCGCTGCCCAGCGGCAGGTGCGTGCGGCCCAGCTCGGCCCACACGCGCACGAAGATGCTGCGCAGGATCTCGCGGCTCTCGGGGCTCTCATGCGTGCCCTGGACGTGCGCGCGCGCACGTTCGAGCTCGCTGCGCCCGAGCTTGGCGTACGTTTCGGCCTGCTGCGGCGGTTCGCCGGTGGACTCGAGCTTGATCGCGCGGTGCGCGCCGCTGCGCCCGGGACGCCCGCGCCCAAGCGCGACCTCCTCCGCGTATAGCCGCACGCCCTCCTCGGCACGCTCCTGCAGTGTCACGAGCGCGCCGGGAACCAGCTCGAGCATGCGCTCGATCGGCATCTGTACCGAGCCGACCTCCGCGCGCATCAGCACCTGCGCACCCGACAGCCCGCGCCGCAGCGCCTGCGCGCTCTTGGCGTCCGCGCCCAACGGCGGCCCACCGGCGCCGCGCATGCTCTCGGCGACCGGCTCGATCGCAGCCCATGGGATCAGCAGCGACATCCCACCAGACAGACCGTCGATGGAACACTGCAGCCCAACCGACAGCGTCGGTTCGCCGACCGGCGTGAACACGCCCGCGTCGCCCTCCATGTCCACTTCCCCGCGCGTCAGCTCGGGGCCGTCGAGTCTCGACCCACGCGCTGGAGAGCTCGTGCACCACCGCGTCCAGCAGCCCGCGCGTGAGCACCCAGTCGATCTCCGTCAGGTGGCGCTCGCTCGGCGCCTGCTCGGCCTCGCCGCCGAGCAGGCATTCGAGCGCCTGCAGCACCGCCGGCAGCTCGACGCTCAGCAGCATGCGTCGTTCAATCGACTCGGCGACCACGGCGACGGCGATCGAGTCGGCCGGTAGCCCCGCCTTGGCAGCGGCCCACGTATGCTGGCCGAGGCCGGTGACGCCGATCTCCACGTCCGCTCGCAGCTCACCCGACAGCCAGGTGCCGAGCGTGTCGCAGAACGGGTCGAGCGCGCGGCCGATGCGCCGGCGCAGCTCGGTCGTGAACTTGGTCGGCTGGGAGAAGTCGAGGTCGCGAATGCGCGGGCCCTCGCCGGTCGGCTCGCCGTCCTGCTCGACCTCGGCGGCGTCGCTCTGCGTGTCGCTCTCGCTCACGCCCATGCCCGGCTCAGCCCTCGCTGGAGCCCTCGGCGACCGCGTCCTGGGTGTCGTCCTCGGCGCCGTCGGCCATGGCGGATGCCTCAGCGTCGGCGTGCACGCCGGCGTCGGGTGACTCGGAGTCCTGCTCTCTGTCGAGGATCTCGGTGACGCGCAGACCGTACTGCTCGTCGATGACGACGACCTCGCCGCGCGCGATCGCGCTGCCGTTGACGAGCAGATCGGCGGTTTCTCCGGCGAGGCGCTCGAGCGTGACCACCGAACCGACGCCGCAGGTCGAGCGTCTCCCCGACGGTCATGTGCGTGCGTCCGATCTCGACGCTCAGCTCCATCGGGATCGTCGGCCAGGCGGGTGAGGTCGGTGTCGACCGCGCCATTGGAGCTGGCGCCGGCGCTCGGGTCGAACTGCTCGTACTCGATTGTCTTGCTCACGCGGTCGCTCCTATTGAACGGTGCAGATCGGGGAACAGCACCGCTTCGGTCTTGACGTCGGTCCGCTGCTCGATCTCATGCAGGACCTCGCGCTGGACGTTATGGCGCCCCTGCTGGCTGACCAGCGTGTCGCCGTTCTGATTGGTCACGGTGTCGGTCACGATTTCGCGCACGAGCGGTTCCTCGGGCAGGGTTCCAGGGCTACCTTCGCCGCCGGAGCGCTCACTTCCTGCGACCGCGCCGTCGCTCTGTCCGGGCGCGAGCTGCAGCGCGACCGTCAGCTTCGCGTAACGACCGTCGTTGAGGTTGAGCAGGAACGTCTGCGGCAGCACGTAGATCGTGCCCTTGATCTTCGTCTTGACGACCGGCTTGGGCTTGCTCATCGTGTAGCCGCCGAACAGCAGAATCGGCAGCGCCAGCGCGAGCATGATCTTCTTGTTCTTGAGCATCGGTCTCGCCTGCCCCGCCTACTGGCCGGCTTCGCTTTCGGACGACGCGCTGCATGACGATTTCCACGCGGCGGTTGCGCGTGCGCCCGGCAGCGGTGGCGTCGGTGGCCAGCGGGCGCTGGTCGGCGTAGCCGGTCGCGGTCAGCCGCGCTAGGGTTGACACCACTGGCGACGAGGAAGCGCACGACGGTGCTCGCGCGCGCTGTGGACAGCTCCCAGTTGCTGGGGAAAGCGCCACCGTGGATCGGCACGTTGTCGGTGTTGCCCTCGACGTCGATCGGGTGGCTGGAGTCGACGTTCAGCAGTTGCCCGATCTCACCCAGCAAGCCATCCGCACGGGATTGCAGCGCCGCCTGCCCGGAGGCGAACAGCAGGTCGTCGGTCAGCACCCTGATGACCAGCCCCTGGCGTTCGATCGCGGTCTTCACGCTCTGACTGAAGCCGTGCGATTTGGCATAGGCGTCGAGCTCGTGCTTGATGTGGCTGAAGACTTCGTTCTGGTGCTGGGCGACCGCCTGGGCGGCGGCCGACTGCGAGACGTTGGCGGCACTCTGCTCGGTGTGCGTAGCGGTCGTCTGTTCCAAGCGGTTGCCGATCGCAGTCAGCGGGACCACGGCCGCGGCTTCGGCGGTGTTGGGCGCGTGGCTGGAGTTCTCGGTCGCGCCCTGCTGAGCGATCGATTTGCCGCCCGGCAGGATGTTGCCGGAGAAGGCCGCCTTCAGCGAGTGCTGGAGCACCTGGTACTTGGAGATGTTGACCGAGGAGATCGAGAACAGCACCATGAACAGCGCCATCAGCAGCGTGATCATGTCGGCGTATGTCAACAGCCAGCGCTCGTCGCTCTCCTCGTGCTTGGCGCCGCCACGGCGTCGACCGCCGCCGTGTCCTCCGCGAGCCATCTCAGGCCGCCTGAGCCTCGACGTTGAGGTGCGCGACGTTGTCTTCTTCGCCCTCGCTGCGCTGTTCAGGGGGCAGGTAGGACATCAGCTTTTCGGAGACCAGCCGCGGGTTGTCGCCGGCCTGGATCGAGAGGATCCCCTCGAGCGTCATCATCCGCATCTCCACCTCTTCGGCGGAGATCGCTTTGAGCCGGTTGGCGATCGGCAGGAAGATCACGTTGGCCGAGCCGACGCCCATCAGCGTGGCAATGAACGCGGCCGAGATCGACGGTCCGAGCGTGGACGGCGCGGCCAGGTTCTCGAGCACGTGCACGAGCCCGAGCACGGTGCCGATGATCCCCATCGTGGGGGCGAAGCCACCGGCCTTCTCGAACGGCGCGGCGCCGATCTCGTGGCGCGCGGCCATGCCGTCGATCTCGGCCTCGACGATCGTGTGCACCATCTCCGGGTCGGTGCCGTCGACGACCAGCTGCAGCGCGTTGCGGGTGAAGGGGTCCTCGATCTCGCCGAGCTGGGCGTCGAGGGCCAGCAGACCTTCGCGCCGAGCCTTGTCGGCAAGAGACACGAGTTGATCGAGTTGGCCGCGCATGTCCGGTGGTTCGGCGGCGAACACGCGCTTGTAGAGGCTCGGCACGCGCTTCATCGAGTCGATACCTACGCTCGCCATCGTCACGCCCGGCGGTGCCGCCGATGATGATCATGAGCGCGGGGATGTTGATGAAGGTAGCGGGACTCGTCCCGTCCATCATCGAGCTCATTAGCAGGGAGCCGAAGGCCACCCCTATACCGATGGCCGTTGCAGCCTTCATTGCCTGCCCTATCGGCGGCTGGCGGAAATCCTTCAGTCCTGGCGGATGCGCCTGCACAAACGTCATCAGCGCGCGGCCCCGAGGGATTTGAACAGGTGGCTAGGAGACGTCGTCGTCGACTGCTGTCAGCCGCGGCGGGTCACGGTGCGGGGGCGGCGGGGGAGCCTCCCGCGACCGTCGCCGGCGAAACGCCTCGCAGAGCACGTCGGCGCGATAGGAATGCACCGCGGCGGCGACCTCCTCGGGTGTCTCGGCGACCACGATCTTGGCGCCGGTGGCCAAGCGCGATGACCGTGTCGGGGGTTGACTCGACCGTCACGATCATGTCTGCATTCAGTTGGAAGGGCTCGTTGCTGTGCCCGAGCCTGTTCAGCGTGATCATTGCTACACCCCCTCGGGTGTGAAATTAGTCGCGAGGCGGAACGGCACCCTGCGTCGCCGTCCCGCCCCGGACTCCTCGGAGTCTGTCCTTCGAGCTGCCTGCCCTCCTTTCCCGGCGGTTGCCTATCGAGCGGCCCGCGTTCCTCGTGCGCGGGCGAAGTTCGTTACTGGACCATGCTGACCAACGTCTGGAGCATTTCGGCGGCGGTGGTGATCACACGCGAGTTGGCCTGATAGCCGCGCTCGGCGGTGATCATGTTGGTCATCTCCGTCGCCATGTCGACGTTGGACATCTCCAGCTCGCCGCCGATCGATCGAGCCGAACCCGGGGGTTGCGGGGGTGCCGACGATCGGCGTGCCGGAGTTGGCCGTCTGACCCCACAGCGAGCCGCCCAGACGTTCGAGGCCCGCTTCGTTGGCGAACGTGGCCAGCGACAGGAAGCCCGCGGTCACCTGTTCGCCGAACGTTTTCGATTCGGGGTTCTCGTCGGTGTAGCAGACCGCCCCGTTCTGGCCGACCGAGATGTTGGTCGAGCCGGGCGGAATCACGATGTAGCTGTCTTCTTTGCCCGGCGCGTAAGTCGTGCCCGCTTCGGTTTCGGTGGCCACCGAGTTGCGCCCGATCACGTAGTTCGCCCGCCTGCGTGGTCAGGAACCCGAGCATGTTGGTCGTCAGGTCGCCCGCCCGCGTGTACAGGAAACTGGCGGGCAGATTGGTCGTGTACGGTTCTTTCGCCGGCGGCGTCCCCTGACCCACGCGCAGGAAGCCGGCGCCCTCGATCGCCACGTCGAGCGGGTTGTTGGTGGACTGAAACGCGCCCTCGGTCATCTCGTTGGCAGTGGCGTTGACCTGCACGCCAAGCCCGACCTGGACGACGTTGGAGCCTCCGTTGGTGACGGTCGGGCCGGCTGCTCCTCGCATCACCTGCGTGAGCGAGTCGGCGAACGTGACCGCCGAGGCCTTGTAGCCGACCGTGTTGACATTCGCCAGGTTGTTGGCGGTGTCGTTGAGCATCGTCTGGTTTGCGTTGAGGCCGCTGATCGCGGCATACATTCCAGCCATCATCGTGACTGCCCTGCCTTTCGCGGCCTCCTCGATGAGGTCCGGCCGTGGTCGTTGAATGCCGCCGCTTTCACGCGATCACGGCACTGTCGATGTTGGTGAACACGTTGTCTTTCATGTGCTGCGATCCGACGGCCGTGATGACCGTGCGGTTGCTGACGGACACCACAAACGCGGTGCCGTCGACAAGAACCAGAGAGTCGCGCGCGCCCTTGCTGGCGGCGCGCTGCACTCCCTCTGCAAGCCTCCCGAGCGTGCTCGCGTCGAGCTCGATCCCGCGGCGCTGTACGCGCGCGAGCGCGTGGCGGGAGAACTGCAACTGCTGCTCGGCGCCGGCCTGGCTGAGCGCGTCCGCGAACGCGCGCTCAGGTGCCTTGGCGCCCTGAGCGCCCCGATCAGCGGGCTTGCCCGCCGGCGCGCCGGCGGGCGCGGCCGGCGTGGTCAGGCCGCCGGGGGGAACCAGCGCCGGGTTGGAGATCGGGCTCAATGGACGTCCACGATGCTCGTGAGCTTCACGCCGCCGACGCCTTCAACGGTGACGCTCGTGCCGGCGGCGTTGGACTGGACGCTCTGGACGATGCCCGTCACGCGTTCGCCGGAGGGGCCGCTGTAGGTGACCGTGCGCCCAATCATCTGCACGGCGCTCGACAGCTCGTTTGCGTTGGCGAGGTTCGTCATCTGCTCCACCTGGGTGAACTGCGCAAGCTCGCTGACGTATTCGTTGGTGTTGGCTGGCTGCAGCGGGTCCTGTGCCTGCAGTTGGGCGATCATCAGTTTCAGAAAGTCGTTCTGACCGAGCATGCCCTGCGGGCTCTGAGGCGCCGCAGCCGGGCTGCCCGTCGAGCCGCTGGCGGCGGCAGTGGCGGTGGGGGGTGCGGGTGCGGTCACTTGGCTGATCCTTTCTCGTGGTCAGGCGAGCACGTCGACGAGCGCACTGCCCGCCGGGGAGCCCGGGACTGTCGTGTCGTCGGACTCGCCGACCGTGTGGGTGATCGGTGCTTCGCCATCTTCGTCGCGTGATGCGTTGGAGCGTTGGGGGCTGGCGTCAAACGCGCCGTTCTGTCCGCCACCCTCGGATGGCCCGAACGAGCCGATGTCCAGACGCAGCAGCGACACCCCGAGCGAGCTGAGTGACTGGTGCAGCTCGGCCCGGCCTTCGCTGAGCGCCTGCGCGCCGGCGGCGCTGTCGGCGGTGATGCGCGCGAGCAGCCCGGCCGCCGTCTGGCTGAGATGGATGCGCAGCTCGCCCAGCTCCGGCGGCGCGAGCGCGATCCGCGCCTGCGTGGAGCCCTGGCGCGCCGCCAGCTCGATCGTCGCGTGCACGGACTCGATCATCTGCTGCAGGTCCACGCCCGCTGCCTGCGCTGCGCCCGGCGCACCCGGCGCGCCCGTGGCTGGCGCGCTCACGCCGGCGAGACCAATCGAGGCGCCAGTCATCACGCTTTCAGCGGCGGGGGAGGAGACCGTGTCGGCATTCGCCGCGCCGGCGGGTGAGTCTGACCTGCTCTGAGAGGTGTCCGGAGTGTCCCGCTGCCCGGTCCCCTGCGCGGTGGACGCGGCCGGCGCCACGCCGGTCGTGGCGGTGGCGCCGGTCGTCGCTTCCTGGCCGCTGGCCTGGTCGGCGTGAGGCGGCGTCGAGGACGCCGTGGCGCTCGTCGCCTGGGCCACTACGGCGGGACCCTGCTCGGGCGCCTGCGTGGCCTGAGCGGCACCCGCGGTGGTGACCTCGCCGGGCTGGATGCCCGTCGGGGTCCCGGTCACCTGGCTCGACTCCGAAGGCGCGGACGTGGCAGTGGTTGTAGGCGCCGTGGTCCCGTCAAGCGAAGCGGACGCCACCCCGGTCGTGGGCGGCGCTTCGGGGGCATGTGGCACAGCCGCGACACCGATGCCCGTGGCTGCGGGGATGCGGCTCGCCGGAACGCCTGCGACACCCGTGCTCGCGCCTGCCTGGGCGGTCTGTGCCAGAGCGCCCGGGTCCGCGGCGGCGGGGACGGGAACCTGCACGCCGGCACTAGCCGATTCATCGGTCTCGGCCACAGCCTGCGCCGGCGTGCCCTGGACGGCCGCGCCATCGAGCGCCGAGAGGCTTTGATCGCTCGACAGAGCCTCGGCTGAGGGCACCGTCTGCGCAGCCGAAGGCAAAGCCTGCGCGGTCGAGGGCCCGCTCTGGGCGAGCGCCACCAGCTCGCCGGAGTCACTCGGGGCACTCGCAGGCGAGGGCGCGGTCGACTCGCCCGGCTGCGGCGCGCTGGAGGCGACCTCCTGGCCGACGACGAGCGGCGTCTGCACGTCGGTGCTCGCGAGGGGCGCCTGTTCTGCGGCGACGCCGATGCTGGGTGCCTGCGCGCCGTCTGCGTCGTGCGCGCTGGCGGCACCCTCGTGGCGCCGGTGGTGGCGGGAGGAGGCTGTACCCGTCTGCGCTTGCGGGCTTCTCTGCTGTTGGCCTTCCGCGTGTGCGGTCCGGGCCCAGTGTTCGGCGAGCGCGCTGTGGAAGGAGGAGCCTCCCGGCGGCGCCTGTGGACCCGGTGGGCCCACGCCGCCCGTCGGCGGCGAGCTGCCGGGCGGTGGAGCGGTGCTCGGCGGCAAAGCGAACATCGCCGGCGCGGTCATGTCAGCACCCCGGTCGCCGGATGGGACTGCCGGTAGGCTTCGGCGTAGCCCAGCACTTTGCTGACGTAGCTCTGGGTTTCGGCATAAGGGGGGACGCCGCCGTACTTGCTCACGGCGCCAGGCCCGGCGTTGTAGGCGGCTAGCGCGTCGGAGGTGTTGCCACCGAACTGCGCCATCATCTGCGCCAGGTAGCGGGCGCCACCTTCAATCGATTCGGCAGGGTTGAGCGGGTTGGCGACGCCGAGCGAGGAGGCGGTGCCGGGCATCAGTTGCGTGAGGCCCTGCGCGCCGGCGCTGCTGGAGGAGTTGGGGTCAAAGCCTGACTCCTGCTGGATCAGCCCGTGCAGCACGGCGGGGTCGACGCCGTTGCGCGCGGCCGCCTGTTGGATCAACGGTTCGTACTGGCTCGATCCACCTTCCGCGCCCGCGGGCTGATATGCCGCGCTCGTGGCTGACGTCTCGCCGGTGGCTGCCTGCAGCGCCGAGGCGAAGTCGGTCGCGGGCCCGGCGCCGGTGGCAGCACCCGCGCCGGGGGTGCCGAACTGCCCGGCCGCGGCGATCAGTGCCTGCAGCTGAGCGATGCGCTGCGCGGCGGCGATCTCGCCGCCTCCGGCGGCAGAGGCGCCCGGTTCGATCGCCTGCGTGCTCATGCGGCGCTCCCGCGGAAGCGTGCGGAGGCGATCTCGTCGAGGACGACGTGCTCCCGACGGGCCAGCTCACGGTCGTGCTCGCCGCGGTGGCGCTCGCGCAGGCGCTTGAGCATCTCGTGCTCGCCCGCGGCGGTCGTCAACTTGGCGTCGCGGTCGGCGACCTCCAGCTCGCGCTCTTGCAGCTGGCGCGCCTGCTGGCCGCGCTCTGCCTCCAAACGCTCGAGAAAGGCCTGACGCGCGAGCAGCTCATCGCCGCTGACTGCGCCACTGTCGGCGACGGCGGCACGCTGCTGTGTCAACGCGCTCTCCAGCTCGGCATCCGCCATGCGCAACCCGGCCTCGGCGCCGCTTCGCCGGGAGATCGCCGCGGCGAGATCCTGCTGGGCTAGCTTTTCCTTACGCGCACGCACAGAGCGCACACGTTCGAGGCGGAAACGGAAAACGGGTCCGGTCACGGCCCGTTTATCGACCCGAACACGCCGTTCTTTAGCGGCGGTCTCAGATGCTCAGGCCAAGCGCCGGGATCGCGGGCACGCCATCGGGTTCAATCGCGCCGGCACTCGGACCGGCGGCTAGCTCCCCGACAGGCACCTGCTCGGCCTCAGGGATTTCGCCACCGGCGCGCTCCAGCTCGGCGGACAGCGAGCCGGCAAGCTCCAGCAGCTCGTTGTCGGTCTGCTGCGGCTCGCTGCGCTCGTGCACCGGCTGGCGCAGGAAGCGCTCGATCCGCGGGCGATGCGAGAGCGCGGCGTCGAGGGCAGGGTCGGTGCCCGGCTGGTAGGCGCCGATCGCGACGAGGTCTTCCTTCTCGCGCAGCACCGCCAGCGCGGCCCGCAGCTGCTGACCGGCGAGCGCGACCTCGGGCGAGACGATCTCACCGACCAGCCGCGAGACGCTCTGCAGGATGTCGACCGCGGGGTAGTGGCCGGCGTGGGCGAGCGAGCGCGTGAGCACGATGTGCCCGTCGAGGATCGAGCGGACGGCGTCGGCGATCGGCTCGTTCATGTCATCGCCGTCGACCAGCACCGTGTAGAGGGCGGTGATCGAGCCGCTGGTGCTGGTGCCGGCGCGCTCGAGCAGCCGCGGCAGCAGCGCGAACACGCTCGGGGTGTAGCCGCGCGTGGCCGGCGGCTCGCCGATCGCCAGGCCGACCTCGCGCTGGGCCATCGCAAAGCGCGTGACCGAGTCCATCATCAGCATCACGTCGTGGCCCTGGTCGCGGAAGTGCTCGGCGATCGTGGTGGCGGTGAAGGCGGCCTTGATGCGCACGAGCGCCGGCTGGTCGGAGGTTGCCACCACCACCACCGAGCGCTCGAGCGCGTCGCCGAGGTCGCGCTCGATGAACTCGCGCACCTCGCGTCCACGCTCACCGACGAGCGCGATCACGTTGATCGACGCGCTGGTCGAGCGCGCGATCATGCCCAGCAGCGAGGACTTGCCGACACCCGAGCCGGAGAAGATGCCCAGCCGCTGTCCGCGCCCGCACGGCACGAGGCCGTCGAGCGCGCGCACGCCGAGGCCGACTCGCTCGGTGATGCGCGGGCGCGAGAGCGCGCCGGGCGGCGAGGCAATCGTCGAGCGCGCCGTCCCGCCAGGCGCCGAGGCGCCGTCGTCGGGCACCCCCAGCCCGTCTACGACGCGACCCAGCAGGCCGTCGCCGACATCGATGCGAAACGGCCTGCCGGTGGCGAGCACGCGCGTGCCCGGGCCGATGCCGTGCAGCTCACCCAGCGGCATCAGCAGCGTGCGTCCTTCGCGGAAGCCGACCACCTCGGCGGACACCGGAGCGCGGTTTCGATCGGTGCCTACGAGGCACACCTCGCCGACCTCGGCCTGCAGGCCGGTGGCCTCGATGATCAGGCCGATCAGGTTGCTGACGAAGCCGTGCCGGCGCGCCAGATCGGCCTCGCGAATCGCCTGCGAGGCGCGCGAGAGCAGCGCCCCTGGCGGCGCCAGGTCGATCACGAAGCGGCCTCGCCCGCCAGCTCGGCGAGCGCGACTTCGCGCGCGCGCTCCAGCTGCGTCTGCACGCCCGCATCGACCTCGCCCTCGGCGGTGCGCACAATTGCGCTGCCGCGCGCCACGCGCTGATCGGGCTGCAGGTCGCACAGCTCGATGCCGCCCGCCTGACTCTGGAGATCCCCGATCGCGCCGGTGACGGTCTCCAGGTCGGCGGGATTGACCAGCACGGTGATCGTGCGCTGAGCGCTGACACGCCGCAGCGCGCCCTGCACAACCTCGACGACCAGCTCCGGGCGCGCCTGCAGCGCCCCCGCAAGGATCTTGGCGGCGAGGTCCAGCGCCAGCTCGATCGCATCGCGCTCGACGGCCTCGGCGATCTGCGCCCGCATCGATTCGATGCTCTGCAGCGACTCGCCGAGCGCCGCCGCGCCTGCCTGTACCTCGGCGCGCCCGTCCTCATGGCCGGCCGCGCGGCCTTCGGCGTAACCCTCGGCGCGGGCCTGCTCGCGAATCTGCTGGGCTTCGGCAGTGGCCTGCGCGAGCAACCGCGCGGGCGCATCACGCGGCGGTGGATCGGACGGCTCCAGCGGCTCGAACGCGTAGCTGACGGCCGCATCAGACAACGGCTTCGCTCTCCTCTTCCCCGCCGTCGGCGATCACGATCGCGCCCGCTTCCTCGAGCTTGCGCACGACCGCCACGATGCGGCTCTGCGCGTCGTCGATCGCGCGCTGGCGCTGGGGCTGCTGGATCTCCATCTCCTCCTTGAGCATCGCCGCGCCACGCTCGGACATGTTGGACATCACGATCTCGGTGACCTCGTCGGGGGCGCCACGCAGCGCCAGCACAAGGTCCTTCTGGTCGGCCTCGCGCAGCACCTGCTGGATCGCACGCTCTTCGAGCTTGACGAGGTCCTCGAACACGAACAGCATGCCGCGCACCTCCTCGGCGAGGTCCTTGTCGGTGTCGGCCAGGCTCTCGAGCACGTTGCGCTCGGTCGTGCGATCGGCATGGTTGAGGATCCCCGCCAGCGCCTTGGTGCCGCCGGTTGCCGAGTACTCCTGCTCGCCGGCGGCGTTGAGCTTGTGGCGGATGACCTCCTCGACCTGCTGGATGACCTTGGCGCTGGTCTCGCCCATGCGTGCTATGCGCAGAGCGATGTCCGGCTGCTGGCGGTCGGGCAGACGGGCGAGCACACCGGCCGCCAGCGTCGTCTGCAGGCTGGCCAGCACGAGTGCGATCGTCTGCGGGGACTCGCTGCGCAGCAGCGTGGCGGTGCGCTCGGCCGGCACCCGGCGCAGGAACTCGAACGGCGGCGTCTCGGTCCGTGCGGAGAGGCGGCCAAGCAGTTCAGCCGCGCGCTCGGGACCGAGCGCACGCTCGATCACGCCGCGCGCGAAGTCGACACCCCCGGACGCGCCGAGCTCGGCGGCGCCGGTCAGCTCCGCCAGCTCGACGAAGATCGACTCGGTCGTCTCCGCACCGACGGAGCTCAGTTTGGCCATTTCCATCGACAGGCCCTCGATCTCGTCCTCGCCGAGACGCTGCAGGACGTTGGCGGCGCGCTCGGAGCCGAGCGCGGCCATCAGCACGGCCGCCTTGCGCGCGCCCGTCAGCTCCTCGCCGCCGGCGAGCGCGGCGTCTGCCTTGACGGGGAGATTGTCGCCCGCGCTCGGGGGCGCCAGCTCTGGGACGGTGTCGGAGGCTGGCTCGGCGGCCACCGGCGCTACTCCTCCTGCATCCAGTTACGCAACTGCTGGGCCACGCGGTCGGGGTGCGCGTCGACCAGCTGCTCGACCTGGCGACGCACGTCGCCGGTGCCTTCCGGCTGGCCGTTGCCACCCGCGACCGCGCCAGCGCCGACACCGGCCATCGCCGGGACCGCCCGCGTGGGCGATTCGCGCTCCAGCTGTGAAAGGCGTACGGGGGCCTCGATCTCGCGCAGCCACACCGGCTCCTCGATCTGCTCGGACTCGCGCCGACGCAACGAGCGCGTGGTGAAGAACAGGAACAGCGCGGCGCCGATGCCGAGCAGCGCGTACTTGGCGTAGCCGATCATGCCGCCGGTCGAGCTGGTCGTCGCTTCCGCAGACTTCGCGAACGCGATCTGGCCGATCGAGATCGTGTCGCCGCGCTTGGGTTCAATCCCCGCGGCGTTGGTGACCGCCTCGCTGGATCGCCGGTACCGAGGCTGCCGGCACGGAGTGGTCGAGCAGCACCGACACGTGCTGGCTTTCGACGGCGCCGGGCGCGATCGTCGAATGGGTGACGGTCTTGTTGACGCCGAGCGTGGAGTTGGTGCTTTCGTGCTTGTAATTGGACTTGCCGCCGCTGCCACCGGCGGCGGCCGTGAGGTTGGCGGTGCCGGTGACGCCGGCCGCGCCGGCCCCGTTGCCCGACAGCGTTTCGAGCGTCTTTGATTGCTGCAGCGGCGTGCCGGCCTTGCCGTATTCGAGTGCTTCCTTGGTCGTCTGGTCGACGTTGAGATTGGCGTACACGAGCACCTGCGACTTGCCCGGACCAAGCGTCTGCGCGAGCATCGCGTCGAGGCTGGCCTGCATGCTCTGGTCGTAGCGCTCTTGCGCTTCCTGGCGGCTGTTAGAGGAGGTCGAGCCGCCCGCGCCGCCTCCGGGTGCGGGCCACAGCAGCGCGCCCGTGCCGTTGGTGATCGTCACTTTCGAGAGCTGCAGGCCGGGGACGCTGGAGGCGACCAGCTGGGCGATGCCGCGCACCGAGTTGGGGTCCATCGCGTTGGTCCCCGACAGCAGCACGGCCGCGGAGGCGGCGTTCTGGTTTTCGCCGAAGATCTGGTTCTGGGCGTTTGGCAGCACCAGCTCGACCTGCGCGCCGGAGACGCCTTGGACGCTGTTGATCGTCTCGGCCAGCTGGCCCTGCAGGGCGCGCTGGTAGGTGACCTGCTGCTGGAAGTTGCTTTCGCCGAGGTTCTGTTTTTCAAACAGCGAGAAGTCCGGCTGGGTGTTGCCGAGCAGGTTCGCACCGGCCAGCGCGACGCGCGCCTCGGAGGTCTGATTGGCCTGCACGGCGACGGCGGTGCCATTGTTCTGTAGCTGGTAGCCGATCCCGTGCTGGCTGAGGGTGCTGGTCATCTTGCCCGTCTGTGAGGGGTCGACACCGCTGACGAGCGTCGTATAGCTCGGCTTGGAGACGGTATGCAGGAAGATGTAGGTGAACAGGATCGCCGCGACGATGCCGGCGCCGGCGATCAGCCACCCACGCGGGGTGAGCCTGGAGGCGAGCTGGCTGACGGGCACCGATCAGACCTGGGTCTGGAAGATCGTCTGGAGGGCTTCGGTCGCCTTGCCGCGGATCTGGGACGCGAGCTGCATCGCCATCACGCCGTCCTCGACGGTGACCACGGCGCTCTCGGGATCCTTGACGTTGCCGGTGGCGAGCGCTTGCGAGGCGGCGCTCGAGTCGTGCTGGGTCTTCTCCAGCGAGGCGATCGCTTCGGTCAGCTCGGCGCCGAAGCCCGAACCCCCGTCGACCGACTCGGTGCCGCCATTCTGTCCACCGCCGAGGCCTTCGGCCGCGCCAGCCTGTGAGCTCTGTGCAGCGGCTTCGCTGGCGGCACTCGACAGCCCGCCACCCAGCCCCCCGATCGGCGGGATCATTTCAGTAGCGACAGGGTCGAGGTGAACATCGACTTGGCGGTCTGCATCGCCGTGACGTCGGACTGGTAGGACTGCTGCTCGGAGATCAAGTCGGTCATTTCGGTGACGGTGCTGACGTTGGGCATCTTCACGTAGCCCTGGGCATCGGCTTCGGGATTGCCCGGGTCGTAAACCTGCTGGTTGGGCGTGTTGTCGCTGACGATGCCCGACACCGCGACACCGCCCTGCGGCGGCTGGCCACCGGCCTGCTGCATCGCGCCCGACAGCGCGCCGCCGAAGCCACCAGCGCCGACCTGGGCCAGCACCACGCTCTGGCGCTGGTAGGGCTGGCCGTTGGCCGCGCGCGTAGTGTCGGCGTTGGCGAGGTTCTCGGCGGTGACGTCCATGCGCACGCGTTGCGCGGTCAGGCCGCTGCCGGCGATGCCGATCGCGTCGAACAGGCCCATCAGAAGATCCCGATCGCCGAGCGCATGATCTCGTTGCGGGCGCCGATCACCTGGGTGATCGCCTGGTAGTCCAAGCCGTTTTCGGCGAGCCGTGCGGCTTCCTGATCGACGCTCACGGCAGCGCCGTTGGGGCCGGCTTCCAACGCCTTAGTTTCAGTCTGGAACTGCAGCCCGGTAGGAGATTCGCCGCTGTTGATGGCGCCCTGCAGCGCCGACTCGAAGTTGACCTCCTGCGGGCGGTAGCCGGGGGTGTCGGCGTTGGCGAGATTGTTCGTGAGAGCGGTCTGACGCTGCCAGGACCCGCGCATCGCGGCCTCCAGCAGCTGCTGGGTCGAGTCGACTAGGGCCATGGGCCCCGTGATCGGCCGGTCGCCGCAGATCTTTAGGCGCTGCGATCGACGCTCGGCCGCCGCGGGAGCAGGATCTCAGCTGTTGTAGCCGTTAGGCCGTATTCGGAGCATCCGAGTCCGCCGGTCCGACCGAGCCGGCGCACCGGCGACCGAAGCCGCGCGCGAG
This sequence comes from uncultured Solirubrobacteraceae bacterium, assembly GCA_963705235.1. Lineage (GTDB taxonomy): Bacteria > Actinomycetota > Thermoleophilia > Solirubrobacterales > Solirubrobacteraceae > Palsa-744. Next base: position 897,611 of record OY970059.1, read on the forward strand.
CGCGACCTCGGCCGCCGGGTCGGCCGGGTCTTTACCCGGTTACAGAACGGCCCAAGCGCTGCCTTCTTCGATCATCACTTTGCCCGACAGTGCAAGGGTCGCCGGCGACCCAGCAAGTTTGAGCGAGCTTTTGCTCGTCGGGCAGACCATTTCTTGTTCTTCATGGAACGCTTCGACTTCTTCTTTTACGCCTTTGTCGAATTCACATTGCTGCGTGCCGGAAAGCACCGGTTTCTGGCCGTTGAGAGCGCAAGTTTCAGCGCCTTTGTTTTTGAATTCGATTTCTACAAAAGCATGCGCTGCGCCGCTACCTGTGAGGTTTGCCAAGAGTTTAGTGCTCGTTTCGACGATTTCCTCAGTGAAATTGCCGACAATAGGTTCTGCTACCGTGCATTTGGCAGGTTTGTTGACGGTGCATTTCGCCAATTCCAGTGTGCCTTTCGACGTTGTGGCTTCTTGTGGTTCGTCCTTGAACGAGTCTTCGGCACAAGTCCCTTCGACGGCGGCGCCCGCGACCGTACCTTTCAGGACCGTGGATTTCGTTGAGCCTAACTCCCGTGGCACAAGCCCGGTGTTGACCCGTTCCCACGCTCCGCCGCCTTGTTGCGTTAAGCAGAGATGATTGGAGTATTTCGTGCCCCCGTTGTTGACCTTCTCACACGCCCACCATCTTGCCGCAGCGCCGACTCCGAGAGCGATCGCTAAGGCATAGTGACCGTTGCCATTCGGTTCTAAGGTCGCGCAGTTATTTTCGTAGCCACCAGTGAATGGCGGCGTCTGGATGTGTATACAGGCTAGAGGACCGTGTGCCGACGCTTGGGGCGATGTGGCCGCACCAACGATCAGGAACACCAAGAGACCGAGCACAGTGCATCTGGTTTTCGACATTTCGCTGACACCTCCATATTGTTCTCTCGCGATTGGAAGCGCCCGGATGCCAGCCAGTCGGCGAGCGATCCGGACGGGTGCCGCGTCGACCGGAGGACAAACCGGAGGGCCAACGCGCACGCGCCAAGTATCATCACCCACCGCCACACCTCAAGATGAATTCAATAAACTTGCAGGCAGTGAAATACCGGTAGCGGACTATTGGCGTCTACCGCCGCTTCGGGGAGAACACCGCAAGGAGAGTCAGAAACACGAGCGCGGCGCTGCTAGCGCTAGGCGCTGCGATCGACACGCGGGTGACGCGGTAGCTGCCCGGCGTAGCCGTCGAGCGTCTGTCTGGCGCGCGCGGCCGTGGCGAGTTCGGGCAGCAGTGTCTCGCGCAGGCGGATCAGCTCGATGCGGGTGCGCTCGTGGATCAGCTTGGCGCGCTCCAGCAGCGGCCCCGCGGACGCGGGCGCACGCGCGGGAAGATCGCGCGTCAGCTGCTCCCAGCGCTCCCCTAGCGCCAGCAGCTGATCGACCTCACCTCTGCCCGCCAGTTCGAGTTCCAGCTCGGCGTGGCGGAGGATCGCCTCATACGGCTCGGCTTGGGCCTCGGGCCCGCCGTCCAGCAGCTGTGCGCTCATGCTTGCTCGGCCTCGGCCGCGATCTGGCTCCACGCTTCGCGCAGCTCACCCAGCAGCTCGACGACCTCGTCGACCTTGCCGGCATCCTGGCTGACGCGCGCGGAGTCCAGGTGCTTCAGGCAAAACGCGTAGATCGCGTGCAGCCGCTGCGGCAGCTCGCCGTACTGGAAGTCGAGCGTGCCGTCGAGGTGGCTGACAATCCGTTCGCCGTAGCGCAGGGCGATGTGCGCGTTCTCGATCTCGCCGGCGCGCATCGCCGTGGCGCCCTGGCGCAGGAAGCGCCGTGCGCCGTCGTAGAGAGTGACGACCAACTGCGCCGGCGAGGCGGCGCGGACTGCCCCGGCGCGATAGGCGGCGTGTGGCGGCGCGAGGCTACTCATCTCACTTCCATAGATCGGCCGTAGGCGGGCAAAAGCTGAGCGCGGACGCTCGCTAACTCGACTTGAACATGGATTCTGTCTGCCTGGTCAGCCAGTTGCTCTGCGCGCTCGTCTGCGAGATCGCGGCTTCCAGTTTCGCGTACGTCGCCTGCAGGGCTTTTTCCTTCTGGGCGAGCAGTTCGTTCATGTTGGTGATCTGACGCGCAAGCTCGGTGACCTGCCTCGTGTCCGACGTCGCACGGGAGGCGAGCCCGCCGGCCGCCCCGCCGACGGCCCTGATCGCCGTCTGCATGTTCTGCGACCAGCTCTGCAGCATTTTCTGGACAGCGGCGGGGTTCGACTTGACCGCTTCGGCGAGCTTGGTGGCGCTCAGCTTCAGCAGCCCGTCCAGCGCGCCCTGCGAGGTCGTCCCGGCCGGGGCACCTGTCGTGACGCCGATGTCGTGCGGGCTCTGCATCCCCGCTTCCAGGCCGGTGATCGGTTCGTACATCGCCGTGCGCATCGAGCTGAGCAGCGCCTGCAGTTCGTGGTCGCCGAACAACACTCCCGCGCTGAATTCTTCGGCGGTCTGAGGGTTGGCGGACGGTTTGGTGGTGAGTTCTTTCTCGATCGCTTCGACGGTCGTGTTGTACAGCGTGATGAACGACTGCATCTTTTCTTCGACGGCGGTGACGCTAGCGCCGGGCGGCTGCACGTTGATCGTGACGGGCCCCGTGGGGGTGAGCCCTGCAAGCGTCAGTGTGACGCCGGCGATTGCGGTGGTGACCGTGTTGGTGCTCGAGGTCCCGGCGACGCCGTCGACCTTAAATTCGGCGTCTCTGCCTTCCTTCGCGGTGCCGGTTTCGGTCAGCGCCCCGCCGGGGTCGCTGACGGCGATGAATTCGCCGCCGGTGCTGCCGGTTTCGCGGTTGGACAGCACCACCGTCCCGTTTTCGAGTGCGGCAGCGTAGACCGTGGCCGTGCTTTTGGAGTTGATCGCTTTTGCCAGGTCTTTGGCGCTCGCCCCAGCTTTGATCGTGAATTCGACGCCGTCGATCGTGATCGTGTCTTCTTCGGTCGGGCTGGCGAACGTGAACGTGCGCTGGGCGGAGTTCGCCAGCTGCGTGACTTCGACCTCATAGCCGCCGACGCCGGCACCGGCAGTCGTCGCCGCGGTGACCCGCGAGGGTTCGCTCGAGGTGACCGACTGGGAGCTTTCAAACAGCGACGGCAGGCTGAAGTCGGCGGCCGCGAACGAGAGCTGCTGGAGGCTGCTCTTGATGTTCGTCAGCGCAGTCTGCTCGGCCTGAAGCTTGGTTTGCTGATTGGTCAGACGCGTGACCGGCTGGCGTTCGGCGGCCATCAGCGCGGCGATGATCGACGTCGTGTCCAGGCCCGAGGCCAGGCCGGTGACCGACAGCAGCGAGCTGGTCGAGGTGTTGACTGAGGCGGCCGAGGTCGACATGACGGTGCTCCGCTACAGCTTCCCGAGCGAGATCTCGGCCGCCTCAGCGACCGACAGTCGCGTGATCTGGCCGTCGCGCTCGTGCAACTCGACGCCTGCGCGCCGTCCGCCCGCGCCGGGCGTAAAGGCGAGCCTGCGCCCGCTTTCGCGCAGGCGGCGCTCGAAGGCGCCGGCGGCGTGGACCTGGTCGAGCACCTCCTCCGGCGGAGTTCCCCTGCCGGCCTGCGGCGCGGTCACGTCGGCGGACAGCGAGGACAGGAACGCGGCTATGCGATCGGCGCCGGCACGGGCCGGCGGAACGTCAGTTTGCCCAGACGGGCTGGTGAACGGCAGGATCGGCGAGCTCATATGTGGCGTTTTCTCCCTGAAAACGTGTGACGCGACCCATTCCCTGGGCCGCCTCGCGCTTTGTTAGTTCCATCTAGTGATCGACGCTGTTCGCGAAAACTTGAAGGAAGTCCTGCGCCCGACAGACAGGTTGCCGTTCCGAGCGCCGGGTGCGGAGACGACCGAGCGCCGGCGGGGAGGCGACCGGAGCAGGGAATATCGTCGCGGCCTCGAATCAAGTGCCGGCTAAACCGCTGCAAAACCCCAGGAAGTCAGACGCTCGGACGCGGGCGTGTCGTGCCATGGCGGGTTGGCCACCTCACACCTCAGTTCCCTCGAACAATCGGCAGGAGTATGGAGACAATCGGAAAGCGGGCAGCTCGGGCGCCGGCGCAGGAGGTGCTCGCCACTTGGCGGGAGTACCAGCGATCGGGAGATCGCGAGCTGCGCGACCGGCTGATCTTCATGTTCATGCCGATGGTCCGCTACATCGTCTACCGCAAGGTGCGCGAGGTGCCGGCACAGTGCGAGGTCGAGGACTTCCTGTCCTGCGGCCTGGAGGCGCTGATCCACTCGGTCGAGCGCTACGACCCCGCCAAGGGAGCCACGCTCGAGCAGTACGCGTGGACGAGGATCCACGGAGCCGTGCTGGACGAGCTTCGCCGCCACGACTGGGCGCCGCGCTCGCTGCGCCGCGACGAGCGCGCGATCAGCCGGGCGCGCGACGAGTTCGTCTGCATCCACGAGCGCCAACCCAGCCACGAAGAGTTGGCCGCGAAGGTCGGCATGACGCCGGCCGAGCTGACAGCCAGGCTCGACCAGGCCGCGCTGGCCGAGGTCGGCTCGTTGAACCGCATCGTGCGCTCAGACGAGAGCGCCACGATCGAGCGCATCGACACGCTGGAGAGCCGCGATGAAGGCTGCGATCCGACCGTGATGGCCGAGCGACGAGAAGCTAAGGAGCGCTTTCGCGGGGCGTTCGCGCGGCTGACCAAGCAGGAACGCGAGGTTGCCGTGCTGTTGTACGTGGAGGACTGGACACTGCGCGACATCGGCGAGCGCCTCGGCGTGTCCGAGAGCCGCGTCTCTCAGATCCACACCCAGTTGCGCCGGCGTCTTTACGAACAGCTGTCGGGTGAGACGGCGCTGTTCGCCGCTGTCGGCTGATCGACGCGCCTAAAGGTTGCGGCGCTCAGGCCGAACACCGGGGACGTGGACGTGGGTCTCAACATCGCTGCCAGCGGCATGGTCGCCGAGCAGACGCGCCAGAACCAGCTCTCCAACGACCTGTCCAACGCCTCGACGCCGGGCTTCAAGCCCGAGGAAACCCCGCAGCACAACTTCGGCGCGGTGCTGCTGGCCAGCACCCGCGGCGGGCCGGCGATGGGATCAGTCAACCAGGGCGTGGCGCTCGGCAAGGCCTACACCAACATGACGCCCGGCTCGATGCAGGAAACCGACGAACCGCTCGACTTCGCGATCGAGGGGGACGGCTTCTTCTCGGTCAAGACCGCCCAGGGCGTGCGCTATACGCGCGACGGGCAGTTCACGACCTCCGCTCAGGGCGTGCTCACCGACGCCGACGGCAACCCCGTGCTCGGGCCTAGCGGCGCGCAGATCAAAGTCGGCAAGGACGGCACCGTGCCGGTCAGCGCGCTCGGCGTCTTTGAAGTGCCAGGAGCGGTCAAGCAGGGCGAAAACCTGTACACGGGCACCGCTTCCGGCAAAGCGCAGGCGGGCGTGCGCCAGGGCGCACTCGAGGGCTCGGGTGTGGACGCCGCCAAGGTGATGGTCGAGATGATCACCTCGCTGCGCAACTTCCAGTCTGGCCAGCAGGCGATCCAGACGATCGGCCAGACGCTGCAGGAGGCCTCCTCGCAGGTTGGCTCGCTGACCCCGAGCGGTTAGCGCACAGCCGCTACTCAAGTCCCTCCGGCCACGGCCGATCACCCTGACAAAGGAGCATCGAGCCGCAAGGGCTGGACCGCTGGGCGGAAAGCCCGGCTCGGTGGCGAATACAACCGACAGGACAGCTGATGCTCGAAGGTCTATTCACAGCGGCGGCAGGAATGTCAGCGCAGCAGGAACAGCTCGACGCGATCGGCAACGACCTCGCGAACGTCTCCACGACCGGCTACAAGGCGCAGCGTGTCGCGTTCCGCGACCTGCTCTACAACACGGTCGACATTGCCGGCACGGAAACGACCGACGGCGCCGGTGCCAGCGCGAGGACGATCGGGCACAGCGAAGCGCAAGGGTCGATCAAGGAAACCGGCGATCCGCTGAACCTGGCGATCGAGGGCGAAGGCTTCTTCGAGGTCACACGCCCCGACGGACACATCGCGCTGACACGCGACGGCACGTTCGGCGTGGACAGCAGCGGCACACTCGTCAACGCCCGCGGAAACCGCCTGACCCCACCGATCAAGCTCCCGCCCGGAGTCTCTCCGAACGAAGTCGCGATCGCGCCCGACGGGACGGTCACGGCTGGCAAGCGCACGCTCGGCCAGATCAAGCTCGTGACGGTCACCTCGCCCCAACACCTGCTGTCCGACGGCAGCGGCGAGTTCGCGCCGACCAGCGCCAGCGGCACACCACACCCGACCACCGCCGGGACGATCCGCCAGGGAGCCCTCGAGCAGTCCAACGTGGACATGGGCAGGGTCATGTCGCTGATGGTCACCACGCAACGCAACTTCCAGATGGCCAGCACGGCTATCCAGAACGAGAGCCAGATGATGTCGATCGCCAACCAGCTGCGTCCGGGCACATGAGCCTGCCCCCTGTATCTGGGGCCGGCCTGCCGGCGCTCAACCAGGCTCTGGAGCCCTCGTGGGTGCGCAACGGCACGCCGGACACACAGAAGGCCTACAAGACCGCGCTGGCCTTTGAACAGACGCTCGTGGAACAGCTCGCCCGCTCGCTGACGGCGACCAGCGGCCTCGATGGCGGATCCGCGGATGGCTCCGAAGAAGACGGCTCCGCGTCGAGCGACGTACAAAGTGGCCAGCTCTCGGCACTGCTGCCGCAGGCGCTGACGGCAGGCGTAATGAAAGGTGGCGGGCTAGGCTTGGCCGCACAGCTCACGCACGACCTGCAAGGGCCGCACGGCGCGGCCAAGATCGACACCAGCGGCGGAACCGAGCCGTCGTCAGGCACGGGCGCCCGATGAGCCCGACCTCGCTGATCGTCCCACAGGCGTCCGCGCGCGACCGCGCGCTGGGTGCCGAGGTGCTCACGCACCTGGAGGCGCAGCTGGACTCGGCGCGCGGGCTGCTCGAGGTCGTGCTCGAGCAGGGCGCGGCGATCCGCGCGCGCGACGTACACGCGGTCGTGCGCATGGCCGGCATCTTGCGCGGCGAGATGGGCCGCCGCCAGCTCCTCGAGGAGGAGCGCTCGCACCTGCTCGCGCGCAGCGGCGAGCGATTGGGGATCGACGCATCGGCGGTCACCTTGGGGGCGCTGTGCACGCTGATGGAACCCGCCGGCGCCGAGCTCGCACAGGCGCGCAGCGCCGAATTGCGCGGGCTGCTGTTCGAGCTGCAGCGCGAGCACGCGAGCAACCGCGCGCTGATGCAGATCGAGCTCGGCTTCCTCGACCACCTGATGGGCGTACTGGCGCTCGACGGAACCAGCGGCTACGACACGCGCGGCTCCTCCACCTCGACCCCCCACCAGCAGCCCCACGGCGGGCTGCACGTCCTCGACCTACAGGCCTAAGCGATGTCGATCCCCACGCTACAAGGCCTACAGACAGCGCTTAGCGGCCTGATCGCCAACCAGCAGGGGCTCGACATCACCGGCCACAACATCGCCAACGCCAACACCGAAGGCTATTCGCGCGAGCGGGCGGTGCTACAGACCAACCCGCCGATCACGATCCCCGCCGCCTCGCCGCTGACCGGCAAAGGCGCCCAGCTGGGCACGGGCGTGGCGGTCGCCAACTACACGCGCATCCGCAACACCTACCTGGACGCGCAGTTCCGTACGCAAAACAGCGCGTTGAACGGCGCGACCACGCAATCCGAAGAGCTAGTGCAGACGCAGAGCGCGTTCAACGAGCCCACCAGCTCGGGGATCGCCAGCCAGCTGTCGGCCTTCTGGAGCTCGTGGAGCAGCCTCGCCAACTCGCCCACCACCGAAGCCGCCAAAGAGGGTGTAGTTAGCGCCGGCGAACAGCTGGCCAGGTCGCTCAACCAGCTCAGCGAACAGCTCTCCACGCTCTCCACGCAGGCTGAAGAACAGTACGCGTCGCTGACCGGGCCCAACGGCGAGGTCGAAGACTACGCCAACGAGGTAGCCCAGCTCAACGGCCAGATCAAGCTCGCCCAACAGGCCGGTCAGACTCCCAACGACCTACTCGATCGTCGCGATCTGCTGCTGGACAAGCTGTCCTCGCTGGCCCAGGTGACCGTGACCACGCAGCCCAACGGCATGGACACGGTCACGTTCGGCGACGCCGCCAAACCGCTGGTGGAAGGCGCGACCGTCAACTGGCCGCAGACGCTGACGTCCGCCGCCGGCGGCCAACTGGGGGCGCTGCTCAGTCTCAGCGGCGAAGCGGGCACGCTCGCCTCCTACCGCACGGCGCTCGACGAAGTCGCCGGCCAGCTCGCCGAATCGGTCAACGCGCTGCACACCTCCACGCCGTTCTTCACCGGCAAAACCGCCGCCACGCTGGCCGTCGCGGTGGTTCCCAGCGAAGTCCAGACGTCCTCCACCAAATCGCCCGGAGGCAATGACGTCGCGCTGGCGATCGCAGCGCTGCGCGGTGGCGGAGCCGATCAGGACTACTCGGCGCTGGTGGAGAAGCTCGGCAGCCAGGTGAGGACCGCCGAAGACAACGCCACCAACTTCCAGACCACCGTCACGGCCGTCAGCAACCAGCGCCAGAGCGTCTCGGGCGTGTCGATGGACGAGGAAATGACCAACCTGATCACCTTCCAGCGCGGCTACCAGGCCTCGGCGCGCACGCTCACGGCGATGGACGAAATGCTGGAAACGCTGATCCTGCACACCGGCGCGGTGGGGCTGTAGCGATGAGCGAGCGCATCACCCCGGCGATGCTCACCGGCTCGACGCTGAACGACATCAACGGCGCGCTGGCCGCGATCGCGCGTAGCTCGCGCGAACTGTCCTCCGGCAAGAAGATCCTTGCGCCCGCCGACGACCCCTACGGTGCCAGCCACTCGATCGACCTACAGAGCCAGCTGGACGGCCTCAGCTCCTACGCCGGAACAGTGCAGGACGGGATCTCGTGGGAGACGACCAGCAGCGCCGCGATGGCGAGCATCAACCAGATCTCCGTGCGTGTGCGCGAACTGCTCGTGCAGGCCCGCAACGACACCCTCAACCAGGGCGACCTCAACACGATCGCCAACGAGGTCGAACAGCTGACCGAATCGGTCAAGCAGGACGCCAACACCCAGTACGCCGGGCAGTACCTGTTCTCGGGAACGCTCACCACCACGGCGCCCTACGAACAGGGCGCAGGAAACGACGAATACCAGGGCAACGCTGAAACGGTCAGCCGTGCGATCAGCCCCGGAGCGGTGGTCGCGATCAGCACCAACATCTCGACCCTGCTGGGCAACGGTCAGGCCTCGGGCGACGGCAAGCTGCTCGACACGTTGCGCACGATCGCCGAACACCTGCGCGGCGGCACGCCAGAAGACAAGGCGGCGCTCGGCTCCACGGACATGAAAAGCCTCGACGCCAACCTCGAAACGCTGGCTCAGCTGCAGGCGACGGCGGGCAGCATGACCAACCAGCTGCAGACGGCCACGATCCGCATCGAAAACCTGCAGGGCGCGATCACCCACAGCCTGTCCAACACGCGCGACGCCGACATCGCCGAAGTGTCGATCGCCTACGCAAACGAGCGCGCCGCCTACGAAGCGGCGTTGCGCGCCGGCGCAAGCATCGTCCAGGAATCCCTGCTCAACTTCCTCCACTAGCCAACCGCAAGGAGACAAGCGTCATGCCAGTCACATTCGAGAGCGTCCGGTTTGGAACGGTGGAGGTCGCAGCCGAGGACGTGATCGAGTTTCCGCTCGGGCTGATCGGCCTGGGGGGCCTGCGCTACGCCCTGATCGACCGCAACCCGGGCACTGGCTTTCTGTGGCTGCACGCCGTCGAAGACCCCGCGCTGGCCTTGCCCGTCGTCAGCCCGCTGCAGTTCTTCCCCGACTTCTCGCTGCAGATCGCGCCCGAGGACCTCGAGCGCACGGAAATCGAGGACGCCTCGACGGCGAAGCTGTACGTGACCGTGCGCGCAACGCCGAACCCGCTTGACATCACCGCCAACCTGCGTGCGCCGCTGGTGATCCTCGGCGGAAACGGCTACCAGGTGATCAACACCAACGAGCACGCCGCGCTGCAGGCGCCCTTGTTCACGCTGCCCGCACAACAGCCAGCCGCCGGGCACGCGCACACCGCCGACGCCGCCTAGCGCCGGCCGTGACGGCGTACATGCACGCCGCGTAGCCACAGCGATTGCTTCATAATCGGCAACGATGCTGATACTGACGCGTCGTCCCGGAGAGCGCGTAGTGATCGGCGATGAGATCCTCGTGACGGTAATGGGCGTCAGCGGGCACACGGTCCGGCTGGGGATCGCAGCACCGCAGGGCGTACCGATCTACCGTGAGGAGATCTGGCTGGCGGTCAAGGAGGAGAACCGTGCAGCCGCGGCCGCCACCGTCGAGGAGCTGCCCTCCACACCCCCGGCCGCGCCCGAGGCACCCAGCCAGTCAGAGCAGGACGAGCCCGAGGCCAGCTGACACGAGCACCGCCCGCGCCTGCCCGCCGGCACTGTCTAGCCGTAGTAGCGGGCGATCACCTGCAGCTGGCTGAAGATGTCGTGTCCAAGGAACAACACGATCATCGCCGCGCCCGCGACCGGCAGCCAGCGCCGCCCGGCGCCACGCACGGCTAGTGCCACCACCCCGCCCAGCAGCGGCAGCAAGGGCAGCAGGTAGCGTGGCTCGGCGAACGCATACGCGTGCGCGATGACGTCGCTCAGGTAGGAAGACGCGGCGATCATCAGCAGGACACCCACCACGATGGCCGCATAGACACCCAGCTCAGCCAACCTAGAGCGCAATGCGACGCGGCGCACGAACAGCTCTCGAGCGCACAGCGACGCGACCGCCGCCGCGGGCACGAGCGCGACATTCTCGACCCATGTCGGGAAAGTCGTGTCCATCCAGCCGTACAAGCCGACCGACCGGTCAAACCACACATCGGTGAAGGTGTGAACACCCGTGAAGTAGTGCGGCATGCCCGGCAGACGCGGCAGGTACAGCTGCCACGCGTAGCTGAGCTCGTGCACAAGCGCGCTCGCCGAGGAGACCAGGGCGCCGTCATTCGAGACGATGCCGAAGGCCGCGCGTTGGGAGGCGAGGTTGCCCAGCACATACAGCACGACCGGCGAGAGCGCGACGGCGACCGCCAACGCTCCCGTCGTCCACGCCTGCCGTCCTTGCGTCCTGGCTTCGCGCACCGTCAACGCCGCCAAGCCGGCGAACGCCCCCACGGCGAGACCGATGAAGTTGAGCTTGGTCAGAAAGCCAACCGCGATCAGCGCCCCGAGCGCGATCGCACGACGGCGCGTGAGACCTCGACGGAACGCGCGGGCGAGCACCAGGAACGCGCCCGCGCTGACCGTCACCAGCATCGAGTCAGGATTGACGCTCCCGGATATGAACGCGAACTGGGGTTGCAGCGCCACGCACAGCCCTCCGACGGTCGCCGCCCACGGCTTGCCCGGCAAGGCCTCGCGCAGGAACAGGAAGATCAGCAGCGCGCTCGCCGCCCCGAACAGCGCTCCGAGCAGACGCATCAGCTGAAGCTGGACGAGGACGTTGCCGCGCGCGAGCACGTAGGGAACGCTCTGGAGCGCGTAGTACAGGGGCGGCTCTGAGCTGGCCACGCCCGCTTCGCCGGAACCTCGCAATGAGGCGCCTGCGTGCACGGCTCGCGTCAATGCTCGCTGCTCGACCGGTGTGGAGATCGCAGGCGTCTGCGGTGAGTCCGCGACCTGCCCGTAGTGCAGTGCTTCGAGCACGAGCGTCAGCTCCGGCGAGTAGGTGCCTTGTGACTGCCCGTTCTCGGGCAGCGCGCGGTTCTCGACGAGTTGCTCCACGTAGGCGAAGTGAGGCGCCTCATCCTTGCCCTCGAACGGAGGCACGATCAACGACCACGCGAGCGCGTTCACGAAGGCGACCGCGGCGCATGCCCACGCGACGCGCGGCACGCGTCTGAGCGCCGAGCCGCGTGCGAATCGCGTCGAGCGGTTCCCACGAGGACTGTCCTCCTCCGCGGAGAGAGCACGCAGCGCCGAGCCGATCACCAAGGCCGCCAATACAGCGATGAGCGCCGCGACCAGCGGCGCGACCCACGCGCCCTGCAGTGCATGCCCGATGCCCATGTGCGTGGCGACCGAGCCGATCCGCGACCACCACGAGCCCTGCCCGTCGCCCAGATATTCGAGACCCACACGACCCTTAAGCGGCACTCCAGCACTCGAGACGGCCGCCTGCGCACGAGGCGTTTCCGGGCCGGCGAAGCGGACTGACTCGCGGCCGGGACCGACGTCGACGCACACCGTCGCATCTGAAACGGCGTGAGCGAGCGGGCGCACCGGCACGGTCACCGCGTTGCCCGTCCAGTTGGCGCCGCGTGCGCCTTCGCTCAGCCGTGCCGAGCCTGAGGAGACGACCACGCGGACGCTCGGGCCGAGGAACGCCGACAGGGTGATTCGGATCGCGGACACGCCCGCCGGCAGCGCCTCGTTTGACTGACACACCCCCACCGCTCCGGAGGAGCTGGCGATGTAGGGCTGATCGGGGGGCGCGTTCGCGCCCAGCACCCGCGGCGGAGATCGCGTGAGCGTCAAGGCGATCAGACCCAGCAACAGCACGGTGCCCGCCGCAAATGTGCGCAGCGCGAGTCGTCTCGCTCGCACGTCTCGCTCTACACGGGCCATGTCCTGCGAGGGCAGCTCGCGCGGCGCGTCCGTCACCCCAGCTGCAGCGGCCGTGGCTCCCTCGATGCGCACGACCGCCGCCGGCTACCCGTAGTAACGGGCGATCGTCTGAAGCTGGCTGAAGATGTCGTGTCCGAAGAACAACACGATCATCGCCGCACCGACTACCGGCATCCAGCGCCGCCCGGCGCCACGCACGGCCAGCACGATCAACGCTGCCGCCAGCGGGAACAGCGGGAACAGGTACCGGGGCTCGCCGAACGCGTATTTGTGGCTCACGACGTCGCTGAGATACGACGAGCCGCCGACCATCGCCGCCACCCCCAGGACCATCGCCGCATATGCGGCGAGCTCGGCCGCCCGCTTGTGCAGCCTGTCGCGGCGTAGGAACTGCTCGCGCACGCACAGCAGCGCGACCGCACCGGCGCCCAGCAGCGCGAGCTCGTCGACCCAGATGGGGAACATCGTGTCCATCCAGCCGTACAGACCGACCGACCGATCGAACCAGATGTCCCTGTAGGTGGCCAGCCCGGCGAAGTAGTGCGTCATGCCGGGTATCCGCGGGAGATACATCTGCCACGCGTAGCTCACCTCGCGGAACATCGACGCAGGCGACAGCAAGCCGGTGTCACCGGAGACCAAGCCGAGCAGCGGATGACCGGCGAAGGCGTTGCGCAGCACGTACAGCGCGACGGGCGTGACGCCGATGCCGGCGGCGATCGCGACAGATCGCACAGCACCGGGAGTCTTCGCTCTCGCTGCCCGCACGGCCAGAATGCCCAGCGCGACGAACACGCCGAGCGCCAGGCCGATGAAGCTGAGCTTGGTCAGGAAGCCGGCTGCGATCAGCGCCCCAAGCGCGATCGCGCCGCGCTGCGTGAGCCCACGACGAAACGCGCGTGCCAGGCACAGGAATATCGCGGCGCTGACTGTGAACAGCATCGCGTCTGGGTTGACGCTGCCCGAGATCGATCCCAACAGCGGCTGCAAGCTCACGCAGATTGCGCCCGCGCTCGCCGCCCACGGGACACGGGGCAGCGCCTCGCGCAGGAACAGGAAGATCAACAGCGCCGTAGCCGCTCCGAACAGCGCTCCGAGCAGACGCATCAGCTGGAGCTGGTCCAGGACATTGCCGCGCGCGAGCTCGTAGGGAACCGTTTGGATCGCGTAGTACAGCGGCGGCTCAGACGTCGCCACGCCCGCTTCGCCAGTGCCACGCAAGGATGCGCCGGCATGCACGTCGCGAGTCAGCGCCGCCTGCTGCGCGCGCGAGGAGATCGCGGGCGTGCGGGGCGAGAACACCACGGCGTCGTAGTGCAGACCCCGCAGCACAAGCGCCACCTCCGGCGATTGCCTGCCGAATTCGTGCCTGCTTTCGGGTAGCCGTCCGTTCTCGGCCAGCTGCTGGACGTACGCGTAGTGGTAGGCCTCGTCCTTCCCCTGGAACGGGGGCACGATCAACGACCACGCGGCGGCGTTGAGCAGCGCGATCGAGGCGCACACCCACGCGGCGGCGGGCGCGAGCGCCAGCATGCGCTCGGACACGCCGCGCGTCAGCCTGCCGTGGGACCGGGAGGCGACCCCCGGACGGGCGCGCTTCGATGAGATCTCGCGCAGCGCGCACCACATCGCGAGCAGGCCCGACGCGAGCACCAGCGCGGCGATCAGCAGCACCACCCAAGTCCCGCTGAGGGCGTGACCGATGCCCATGTGCCTGGCGACCGACAGCACGCGCGACCACCACGTCCGGTCGCTCGAGGCCAGATATTCGACGCCGATGCGCTCGCCGATGGGGCGCCCGCTGGCGGACACGGCGGATTGGCTGGGCGGCGTGAGCGTGCCGCCGATGCTGACCGGCTCGCTGTTGGGCCCGATCGCCACACAGAGCGTTACGTTGGAGGCAGTGCGTGCCAGCGGCTTGACCGGCACCGTCACCGACCTGCCCGTCCAATCGGGTCCTCGCCGACCCTCGCTCAGCAGCAGCGAGCCCGAGCGTGCGCTGACGTGGATGCGGGCCCCGTAGAAAGCGACGAGCGACAAGCGGATCGCCGACACGCCGGCCGGCAGCGTTTCGCCTGCCTGGCACAGTTCCGCGTCGCCGGTGATCTTCGGCCCGGGCGCGACGGTGCTCGTGCCCACGCTCACGACCCGCGCGGGGGCGCGGGTGAGTGTGAAGGCGACCGCCGCCAGCAGCAGCACAATGCCGAGCAGGAACGTCACGGCGACGAGCCGCTTGGCTCGTCGGTCGCCGCCGGGCGTCGGGGGCAGGCCGGTCGAGGCGTCGGCGGGCGAGACGTCGTGCGCCGCGATCGGCGCTGCGTCGGTTCGACCGGCTGTGGCTTGCTCGGTGTGCATGCTCGCTCGCGCCCTCCATTCGCACGAGGGCCTGCGCTTTGGCGCAAGCAGGCCGACGCCGAGTGTCGGTCACGGGTGAGTACGCGTCAACTTTGCGCTGCGCTGCTAGTAGTGAGCGCTCGCCAGCGAGCGGAACAGCTCTCCGCGCTCCTCGAAGGAGCGGTAGTGGTCATAGCTAGGCGCCGCCGGCGAGAGCAGGATCACCACACCCGGCCCGGCTAGGGCGCGGGCGCGCTGGACCGCGTCGGCGAGGTCGTGTGCCTGCAGCGCGCGCTCGCCGGGCACGCCGGCCTGTTGCGCGCAGGCGAGCAGGCGCGGACCCGTGCTCGGCACGCCGATGACGGCGGCGCCAGACTCGGCCAGCGCCCGTGCCAGCTGCGTGTAGTCCTGGCCGCGATCCTGTCCGCCGCCGATCAGGACGAGATGGCGTCCGGGAAAGCTCTCGAGCGCCGCGATCGTCGACTCCGGCGTGGTGGAGATGCTGTCGTTGACCCACGTGACCCCGTCGCGTTCGGACACAGTCTCGAGTCGGTGTGGCAGTGGGCGCATGCCGTGCAGGCCGACGGGCAGCGCGGGCGGGGTGATCCCGATCGCTTCCAGCGCGGTGAGCGCCGCGCAGAGGTTGAGCGCATTGTGCGCGCCCGGCAACGGCAGGTCGGCGCTTGCCACCGCCAGTGAGCTGCCGTGAGCGACGCCGTCGCCCTGCACGCTCCAGCCACCGGGTTCGCCGAAGCGCCTGACCTCTACGCCCGCGCCGGCCGTCAGCTGCGGCTCCCGCGCAGGGAGGACCGCCGTGCGCACTCCCGGCAGATCCAGCAGGCGCAGCTTGTCGGCCCGGTAGGCGTCCTCGCTGCCGTGCCAGTCGGTGTGCTCGCGAAACAGGTTGGTGACGAGCGCGACCTCGGTGCCCGTGTCGAGGTCGGCGATCTGGTAGCTGGACAGCTCCAGGACCGTGACCCGCGCCGGCTCGGCGTCGAGCAGGTCGAGCGCGGGAACGCCGATGTTGCCGGCCAGGTGCGCCGTCTGTCCAGCGGCACGGACGAGATGAGCAATGAGCGCGGCGGTGGTGCTCTTGCCCTTGGTGCCGGTTACCCCGATCACGCCCGCGCTGCCATGCTCAGCGAGCCACAGGGCGGTCGCGGTCGTAACCGGCACGCCCGCCTCGCTCAGCGCTTCGAGCTCGGGGCGATGGATCGACACGCCGGGCGAGCGCACCACGAGATCACATCCGCCCAGCGCGACCACGATCTCCTCGCCGGTGACGACCTGTGCCGTGGGCACAGCGAGCTCGCCGAGAGCCGCTGCGGCGGGTGCCTGGTCGAAGGCCGCTACGAGGATCCGCGCGGAGGGCTGGCGGCGGGACAGCTGCTTGGCGAACGAGCTGACCTCGCGGCCCGCGCCCCACACGCCGATGCTGGCGCCGTCAAGCTCCGAGAACCGCACGGACCTCCGACAGCAGGCTCTCGGGCACGCAGTGATCGCTCTCCTGGAGCGCGAGCACCCGGCTGGGGTCGCCCTGCTCGCTGGCGTGGCGGGGAAGAATCTCGTCACGCAGGCGGCGCACGACGGCGTGATCGCGCCAGCGCGGGTCCTCCACCAGCAGCCGGATTGCGGCGAGGCTCTCCTGCTCCTCGCCGACGCACTCGAACGGCTTGTGCCCGCCGGTGGCCGTCAGCAACGAGAAGCCCTCGAGCTGGCGCTCGTCCTCGAGCAGATCGGCGCCGAAGATCTCGCGCAGATGCGCAGGCTCGCTGAACGGCGCGAGCGCGAGGAACACGAAGCGGCACTTGGGACAGTCACAGCACCACGAGGCACCGCGCAGAGCGGGGTCGATCCTGAAGATTGCGTTGCAGCTGGTGAACGCGGCGTGGTAGCGCTCCATGCCGGCGAACGCGCGCGCGATCGCCAGCTCCGAGGCTGGGCGCAGCAGCGAGAACGAGCGCACGCCGGTGCCCGTCTCGGCGACGGCCGCGCTGAGCAGCCGCTCGGCGCGCCAGCCCTTGCTGAACTGGTGGTTGACCTCGACGCCATCCCACACGACGTTGCCCGCCGATGCCGAGCGCTCGTTGGCCATCGCGACCACATCGAACCCCCGCAGCGCCGCCGTCAGCAGCGCCACGCACGTCACGATCGCGGTGATCGGGACGTGGCCGTTGATCGCGCCCGCGCGGTTGAGGTCCGCGAGACCCGGGTCGAGCGTGCGGGTGGCCAGCAGATGGGGGAACCCGGCCGCGGCGACGGTCCGCTCGATCGGAGCCGCGTTGCCGATCGAGAACAACGCCAGCTCGCAGCCCGCGCGCCGGACGATCTCCAGGGCCACAGCCGAGTCCTTGCCGCCGCCGACCGGCACGAGCACACGCGCGGGCGCCACCTTCGCGCCGGCCTCTGCGCCTCGCGCCGCCTCTGCGCCACGCGCGGGCGCTGGTCCGGAGGGGAAGCTCGGGCGCGGGAGCCCGGACAGGCGATTGGTGTAGGCCAGCTCGGCCAACCCCTCCGAGTAGAGGGCCTCGAGCAGCGCGGCCGCGGCAGGCGGCGGCTCGCCGGTCTCGCAGCTGATCCGCGGCGGCAGCGCGGTCTTGAAGTAGCTGACCCCGGCGACCCAGTGCAGCAGTGCCAGCAGCCCGTCCACGCGCTCGCGCTCGGCGTCGCTCAGCTCGCCCTCGATCGGCAGCGCCAGCTGCTCCACGAACGCGACCTGCTCATCGAGCGCGTAGCGCAGCGTGACGCGCCCGCGCGAGTCCAGCTCGCGGTCCACGAAGCGGAACGTCTCCAGCGCGCTCGGATCGAACAGCGCCGGGACCTGCTTGGCATCGGCGGCCATCCGCTCAGCCTAGAAGGCGAGGTGGCCGGCTCGCCCACACCGGCGGGCGCGAGCCCGCCCCGCTGAGGCGAGCTCAGACGAGCTGCAGTCCGGGCGCGACCGGCTCGCGCCCGGACGCAGGCCTAGGCACAAGCCCGGGCTCGGGCTCGGGCTCGCCGGTGAACAGCCATGGAGCGCGCTGGCCGATCACCTCGCCGCGGAAGCGCTTGCGCCTGCCGTAGACGACCCACGTGGTGTCGACCGCCCCATAGGTCTCCTGCACGCGCAGGACGTCGGCGTGTTCGTCGGCGTGATGCAGATGGGTCAGGCCGGCGTCGTATGCGCCTTCGAGCAGATGCCGGGCGACGACCGGCTTGGAGGGCTCGTCGATGATCTCGCTCCAACGCGTCAGATCCGGGTAGCCGCGGGTGGCGTTGACGATCCCCAGGCTCTTTGGATCGCTCACGTCGCGGCGCACCAGCAGCGCCAGCTCCTTGGTGGGGTAGATGAACGTGTCCAGCACGAACACCTCGCGGTGGTGGCGCTCGGTGACCAGGTGAACCTGCAGGTGCGCGCTGCACTGCACGAGGTAGGTGTCCTGCTGCTCGCGCACGCGGTCGATCCCAGCCACCAGGTCTTCGACGAGCACGATCTCCCGCGAGACGATCCCCTGGAAATCGAGGTAGCGCAGCAATGCGGCCTCGTGGCAGGTGCCGGAGGGCCCGAGCGTGATGAATGTCGGGCGTCTCACGCAGCCTCCCCGCCCGTTGGGGTCGAGGCGATCAGCTCGTCCTCCATCTTGCAGGTGGCGCCGATCAGCAGCTCGAACAGCTCGCTGGTGAATTCCTCTGGCAGCTGCACCTCGCGACCGCGCGCGAGGTAGCGGGCGCGCACCTGCGCGACCCGCTCGGGCTGCATCATCGGGATCGTGTGCTCGCGCTTGTACAGCGCGATCTGGCGGCACACCTCGAAGCGTTCGCCGAGCGCTCGTGCGATCTGCTCGTCGAGCACGTCGAGGCGGCTACGGAAGGACTCGAGGCCGCTCATCGCTCCTCGCCCCCGAGCAGACCGCTGGCGAAGGAGTAGCTGCACGCGGCGAGCGAGCTGAGCGCGTAGCCACCCTCCTGTACGACGCACACCGGCACCGCGGCGGCGGCCAGCAGGCCGCCGATCTCAACGAAAATGTCGGGGGAGAAGCTCCAGCAACCGTGCGGGTCGCCGCGCACAGTGTCGTAGCCGAGTGACAGCACGAGCACGGCGGCGTCGCGGCTGAGCGCGTCGATCGACTCGGCGACAGCGTCGAGGTAGCGCCCGCGTCCGGGCGGGCGTCTGAACTCCACCACCCGCTCGCGCGCACTGCACGGCCGTGCAGTGCGCGAGGGGATGTTGACGACCGGCCAGGAGTGCAACGAGTGCAGGCTCGTGTCGGTCATGCGGGCGGCGATCGCGGCCGTGCCGTTGGGGTAGTGGATGTCGAGATCGAGGATGCCGACAGGGGTGGCGGCGCTCTCGCGCAGGGTCTGCACGGCGGCGGCGGCATTGTTGAGGTAGCAGTAGCCGCCCAGCCAGCACGGCCCGGCGTGGTGGCCGGGGGGCCGGCAGAGCGCGTACGCGAACCGCTCCCCGGCGAGGATTCGCCGCGCGGCGGCGATCGCCGTACGCACCCCCTCGAAGGCGGCCGCGGCCACGGCTGCGCTGACGGGCGTGTCGGGCGCCATGCCAGGGGCGGCCAGTGCGGGCATCAATGCCGGCTCAGCCGGACAGCTCCTGAGCGCGCTCAGATAGTCGGGCTCGTGCAGGCGTGCGAGGATCCGCTCGACCTCCTCGTTGCTCGTGTGCGCCGGTGCCGAGCGCACGCGCCGGTGGCGCAGCAGGCCGGCGCGCATCTCGCCCATCCGGCGGCCGTCGTCGTGACCCTGCATCCGCCGCCCGTCCGTGTCGAGGATCCACGGCTGCGCTTCACGCGCGCCCGATCGCTGCTCGACTAGCGTCATCGCGCTCATGGCAGGGCGCGCTTCATTCGCGGGCCGTTGTGCGTGAAGCCGTTGGCTAGGTAGAAGGCCTCGGTGGCGGGGAAGCGCGAGAAGCTCTCGCGCGGCAGGCCCACCTCGACGCGCTGCAGGCTCTTGCTCTGTGCGAGCTCGAGCAGCGCCGCCAGCAGGCCGGCGCCGACCGTCTGGCTGCGCCAGTCCGGGTGAACCCACAGGTCCTGGATCAGTGCGTAGGCGCCGGGCACGTGGATCGCCGTCTGCCAGCTGGCGGCGAGCACCCCGACCAGCTGACGCTCGGCTTCGGCGACGAACACGGCACCGAGCCACGGGCTGTCGATGATCGCGCGCGTGACGGCCCGCATCGCAGCCGCCGGTGGGGGCGTGCCATCGAGCTCCAGCAGCAGTTCGCGCACGGCTTCGATGATCGCGTCGATGTCCTCGTAAGCGGCCGGGCGCACCCGCCAGCGCTCCTCCGGGCCCGGGGGCGCTCCCCCCGGGCCCGGTGCTCGCGCCGACGCGAACGCCCGCACTCTCGCCTGCGGCTCCCTACTCATGCCGCCCCGGCTGACGAGTAGGACGGCTCGAGCTCGACCGTCCAGTCGTCTGGGTGCTCGCGTCCGGTGAGCGCTTGTGCGATCGCCGCCATCGGCGCGCGCGCCTTCAGCAGCAGCTCGTCGAACTCCTCCGCCGGGTCCGACTGCATCACAATCGCGCCGCCCGCACCGATCGTGGTGCGCCCCGTACGAGCGACAATCGTGCGGATCACGATGCTGAGGTCGACGCTGCCGTCGAGCCCGAAGTAGCCGATCGCGCCGGAGTACACACCGCGCGCCTCGCGCTCGACGTCGTCGATGATCTCCATCGTGCGCAGCTTCGGCGCGCCCGTCATCGACCCGCCTGGGAAGCACGCGCGCACGCAATCCACGGGCGTGCGATTGACCGCCAGCGTGCCGGTGATAGTGGAGGTCAGCTGGTGCACGGTGCGGTAGCGCTCGCCGGCCATGAACTCCGACACGCGCACGCTGTCGACCTCGCACACGCGCCCGAGGTCGTTGCGCAGCAGGTCGACGATCATCAGGTGCTCGGCGAACGTCTTTTCGTCGTGCATCAACTCATACCGTCGGGCCTCGTCCAGCTCCGGATCGGCACAGCGCGCGGCCGTGCCCTTGATCGGCCGCGCCTGCACGCCGCGATCGCGACCGACCGACACAAAACGCTCGGGCGAGGAGCTGAGCACAGCCAGCTCGCCGAGCTTCAGGTAGGCGGCAAACGGCGCCGGGTTGCTCGCGCGCAGCACGCGGTACAGCTCGAACGGCTCGACGCTCTCGTTCGTGGAGATCTGGTCGGTCAGGCACACCTCATAGGACTCTCCCGCTGCCAGCGCCGCCTGGCAGCGGGCGATGTCGGCCAGGTACTGATGGCGCCCACGGCCGCAATGGAAACTCACGCGGGCGCCATCGTCGTGCTCGTAGTCCTCGTCCTCCCGCGCATGGCGCCCGTCGCTCGCGCTCGGCTCCTCCTCGGGCTCGCCGGCCAGCACCTCGGTGACGACCGCCTCGGCGTGATCGAGCCACGCGTCGGCCTCCAGCTCGGTGTCCGCGCCCGAGCACAGCGCCAGCAGGTGCGTGTGCCCGCTGACGTGGTCGACTGCCACGACGCGATTGGCGAGCATCATGACCGCATCCGGTACGTCCGAGCGGTGGACGTTGGGCGAACCGCAGTCGGCCTTGCACTCGTAGCCGAGATAGCCAACGAAGCCACCGAGCAGACCCCGTGCCGGCTGCTGCGGAGCCTCGATCGTGCGGGCCGCCAGCTCGCGGTCGAGCACGTCGAAGATCGAGCGGTTCTCGACCGTGCGCTCCTCGCCGCGCTGGACGGTCAGGGCCGAGTCGTTGACGTCGTACTCGAGCACACAGCGGTCGATTCCGGCGGTGGTGCCGAGGAACGAGCACTGCGCGAGCGTGGTCGGCGCGTCGGCGCTGTCGAGCCAGAAGGCGTACTCGGCCTCGCCGAACAGGCGCTCAAAGACCCGTTCGGTCGACGGCTGGCCCTCGATCGAGCGGGCGCGCAGGCGCATGTGCGACTCACGCGCAGCGGGGGCGCGCGGTGGCTGGGTGCTCGTCACCAGCCTCCTGGCCCCGGGCGCGCGCGGTGGCTTGCCGCGCCGTGCCAGGTCGTAGAAGTTCTCGATCAGCGCGTGGCCGTACTCGGTGGACACCGACTCGGGGTGGAACTGCACGCCCCAGATCGGACGGCGTCGGTGCTCGATGCCCATCACCACGCCGTCCTCGGTCCAGGCAGTCACGCGGCCGTCGGCGCCGATCGGGCCGGTGACCGCGAGCGAGTGGTAGCGGACGACCGAGAAGTCCTGGGGAATACCCTCGAACAGGCCGTGACCGACGTGACGTACGTGGCTCTTGCGCCCGTGCATCGCTGTCGGCGCGGCGGAGACCATCCCGTCGAGCAGCCGGCCGAGACCCTGGTGGCCGAGGCAGATACCGAGCGTGGGGATCTCGCTCCAGCGCAGGATGTCCGCGCAGACGCCGAAGTCGTGCCAGCGTTCCGGGCGACCGGGACCCGGCGATATGACGATCGCATCGAAGTCCCAGCGCGACAAGGCGCCCCAGGAGACGGCGTCGTTTTGGATCACGATCGGCTCCTCGCCGGAGACCGCGGCGAGGATGTGAAACACGTTGTAGGTGTAGGAGTCGTAGTTGTCGACCAGCAGCGTGGTCATCGCGCCTCCTCCAGGCCGAGCCCGCGCGCGCCTCGAGCGAGCAGCGCGTGCGAGACGTCCTGCACCGGCTCGCTGCGCTCGCATTCGAGGTACCAGCGCGCGAAATGCGTGACGTAGCGGGCGAGCGGAGTCGGGTCCAGCCGCTCCACGGCGAGTCGTAGGTGGCGGCGGTGCAGCTCGGACTGCACGACCGCAAAGCGGTAGTCGACGTCCCCGGCGGCGCCGTCGGCGGACAGCGGCGCGCGCCCCGGCTGGGCGCGGGCGCATACCAGCTCCCAGCCCGGGCTCTCGCGCGTGCGCAGCAGCTTGTCCGGGTGGAAGTCGATGCGCGGCGTCGCCGGACGCGGCAGGAAGTAGCCGAGCGCAACCTGCGCGGCCACGCGTTCGGCCGAGCCCAGCCGTGCCAGCACCTCCTGGCCACGCGGGTCGGACTCCAGCTCGCCTTCCAGCCACTCCGCCAACTGGTCGATCAGCAGCGCGCCCTCGAAGCTGGAGGCGATCGCGCGCTTCTGGCGATCGACCATCCCGTGGAAGATGTCGTGCGTCGGGTGCATGCCCGCGCCCTCGCCGTTCATCAGATGCCCCATCAGCTGGCGGCGGCATACGACGTGGGAAACCCACTCCGCGCCGCACACCTGCACGGAGGTCATACCGTCGAGCCCGGGCGCGGCCATCCAGTAGGCGAGCGCGCGCATGTGCTGGGTAGGCAGGTCGTCGCCTCGCACGAGCGGGAACTCGTCGAAGTCCTGGCGCTCGGTCGGATAGATGACCACGCCGTCCTCGCGCCGGCGCAGCAGCCCGTCACGCAGCCCGCAGGCGGTCAGCTCGGCCGCCTCGGAGAGAAAGTCCGACTCGAAGAACACCCTGTCGAAGGCGATGCCCAGGCGCTGCAGCGTCTTGCGCTGCCCGGCGATCGCCCAGGAACGCGTCTTGTACCACAGCTCGAGCGCCTGGCGGTCGCCACACAGCACGCGCCGCAGCAACTCGTCGGCGTCGTCGTCGGGCATCGCCAGCTCGCGCGCCAGCGAGTCCGCGTCGCGCTCGCCACCGTTGCCGTTGAACGCGCGTCCGGCGGCCACGTACTCGGCGTAGCAGCAGCCGACGAAGTGATCGCTCTTCTCGTTGTTGTCCGGCCACGCCTGCGTGTGGCGTCCGCTCTTCATCACGCCCGCCATCGCCTCGCCCATACTGCGCCCGGCGTCGGAGATCAGGCTGCGCCGCTCGACCGCACCGCCGGCCTGGGTCAGCGCCGCCGCGAGCGCGTTGCCGATCGCGAGGTTGCGCAGGTGCCCGACGTGCAGCGCCTTGGTGGCGTTGGCGTCCCAGAACTGAACGGAGAAGCTGCGCCCGCTGGCCAGGTCGCCGAGCGTCTGCTCGCGAGCGTCGCCGTCCGCCAACTCCGCGCCGACCTGCTCGATCCAGCTGTCGTGCAGGCGCAACTCGACGCCGTCCTCGCGACGAGCCACGCCGGCGACCCACGGCTCGCGCTCCAGACGGGCAAGCGCGAGCTGGGACTCCCGATCCTCCCGCCAGCTCGGCGAGCGTGGCACGAGCTTGACGTCGAAGCGCTCGCTCGGGCGCAGCGGCGCGCGCGCAGCCCAATGCGCACCCGCTCCGCCGTGCTCGGGCAGATCCTCGAAGTAGTCGAACAGGTTCGTGGGCGTTGGCATCGTGATCGGCGGTTGTGTCCTGCCGATGCACCAGCCGGGGCTCGAACCCGGATCAACGGCGTTTAAGGCCGGTCCTTTAACCGATTAAGGCACTGGTGCAATGCGGGCCCGACATGCCGCCTGGGGAAGAGAGGAACCCCGAGAGGTTGCACCGCCGGGCCTACGAACGCCACCATAGGGAGCGTCGTGTACGCCCGCACCTTTTTGAGAACCGTTCCGCCGATCGGGCGCCCGTGATGGGCACGCGGGGTGCCCACGTCGGGGGCGAACGCGAGCGCGCCGTCGCACAGCTGCCGCCGGGGCCGCTGATGCCGAGCAGCCTGCAGGCGCTCGGCTGGGCCGCTCGACCGCTGCCGTTCCTGGACCGCTGCATGCACCGCTACGGCAGCACGTTCACCCTGCGCGTCCGTCGCGGGCGTCCGTGGGTGATCCTCGCCAACCCCCGCGACGTCAAGCTCGTGTTCACAGCGGACGCGCAGACGCAGACGGCCGGGGCGGTCGAGGCCAACCCGGCGCTCGAGCCGTTGCTCGGCCGACGCTCGGTGATGCTCCGGCGTGAGCCCGAGCACATGCACCAACGCAAGCTGATGCTGCCGTCCTTCCACGGCGAGCGCATGGACGGGTACGACAGGCTGATCGTCGAGACGACCCGCCGCGAGATCGCCGGCTGGCCCGAGGGCGAGCGGTTCGCGCTGTGGCCGCGCATGCAGCGGATCAGCTCGGCGGTGATCATGCGCGCCGTGTTCGGGACGGTGCAAACCCCCAACCTCAAGCGCCTGCGCGTGCTGATGAGCGAGATGACCGAGTGGCTCAACAGCCCGCGCCGGCTGGCGTTGATGACGGTCGTGGGACCGCGCTGGCTGACGCACAACGGCGGTTTCAAGCGGGTGATGGAGCCGGTGGAGGTGGCCGTTTTGGAGGAGGTGCGCCGCCGCCGCGCCTCGCCGGGAGCCGGCGAGGGAGACGACATCCTGTCGATGCTGCTGAGCGCGTATGACGAGGACGGCTCGCCCATGACCGAGCACGAGCTGCGCGACGAACTGCTGACGCTGCTGTCCGACGGACCGACCGCGACGTCGCTGGCGTGGGCGTTCGAGCGCCTGCTGCGCCATCCCGACAAGCTCGCGCGACTGCGCGAGGAGGTGGCCGGGGACGGGCAGGACGCCTACGCGGACGCGGTCGTCAAAGAGACGCTGCGCCTGTGCCCGATCGTGCCGCTGATCATGCGCAAGCTGCTGGCGCCGATGGAGATCGAGGGCTTTGCGATACCGGCCGGCGCGACGGTGGCGCCGTGTGCGTACCTGATCCATCACCGCGGCGACATCTACACCGACCCGCACTCGTTCAAGCCGGAGCGCTTCCTCGGCCGTGCGGCACCGGCGTACGCGTGGATCCCGTTCGGCGGCGGCGTGCGGCGTTGCCTGGCAGCGGGCTTTGCGCAGCTGACGATCAAGCGCGTGATCCAGACGGTGCTCAGCGAGATCGACCTGCAGGCCGTCACGGGCGGTGCCGTAGAAGGCGCGGCGCGCAGCTCGGTGGCGTTCGTACCCGCCGAACAGGCACTCGCGATCGTGCCACGTCATGCGCGCAGGCGCCGCCGTGCTCAGGAGCTGGACGCGGGCGCCTTCAGCCCGTCCTGATCACGCTCGCGCGCCCGGTGCAAGGGCTCAAAGGAGGGCTCGAGTATGCGGTCGCCGATCAAGCCGAGCGCCCCTAGCGTGGAGAAGCCGGGCCCCTGGCTGACCGCCGCCAGCCCCGGCACGTGCAGGTACGGGCGAACACCCTCCAGCTCCAGCGCACGCCCGATCGCTAGCTCCTGCGCGCTCGCGTCCTGCGCGAGCGCCGGCGCACACGCCTCCAGATGGGTCATCGTCTCGGGCTCCATCAGCGCGCGGATCTGCTGGCGCAGGTCAAAGCCGGTGGAGTTGATCAGGAAGTCGTGCTCGTCGCTGCCCGCGCCGGCGCCCGCTAGGTAGTCAACGCGGATCCTCGCGCCGTCACGAGCGGACGCGACGTGGGTCACGCGCCCGCACACGAACCGGCAGTGCTCGTCGTAGGCGAACGGCGCGACGCGCTCGGCGCCGAACACGCCGCGGTCGCTGCGCAGGATGAAGTCGCGACGGACGTCCACGTCCAGCGAGGTCCAGCCGACTTCGTCCGGTCGCGAGAACACGCGGTTCTCCAGGAAGCTCTCGACGCGGCTCATCGGCAGCGCGGCCGTGTACACGGTCAGGCGCGCATCCGGGCGCAGTGCGCGCACGAACTCCACGCAGGAAAGCGCACTCTCGCCGCCGCCCACGATCGCGATGTCAGAGCTCCCGGCAACGGGGGCGCACGCGATCTCCATGCGCCCGCTTTCGCAGTCCAGCACACGCGGCGCGGCCTCGACCTCGTGCGGGATCGTGCGGTGCACGCCCTGGCCAGTCAGCGCGAACGCGCGGCAGCGCATGCGCCGCGGCCCCGACGGCGTGGCCACGTCGACCACCCAGCAGAGCTCGTCCGGTGAGCGGGCGATGCGCGCCACGCGCCCGTCGACGAACCGGACGCCGTCGGTCGCGCGCGCCAGCGCCCAGGCGAGATAGGCGCCGTAGGCGCGACGCTGCACCGGCGGGGACCCCGCGTCGAGCCAGTCGGCGTAGCGGCCTTCCTCGATCAGGTAGCGCTGCCACGAGAACGCCGTCATCGCCCGGTCGATCGCCTGTCCGACGCCGGGAAACGCGCGCTCGCTCTGATACGGGAAGCCCAGGTCCTTGGACGGGCTGAGCGCCAGGATCTCACGACTGGAGGTGACGCCGTTACCGTCGCACCAGGCGGCCGCCGGCCCGGTCGCCTCGACGACGGCCACGTCGATCGAACCTAGCCCGAGGCTGTTGAGGACATGGGCCTTGACCGCGATCGCGGTGCCCTTGGCGCCCGCCCCGAGAACGAGCAGATCGGTCAATGTGGCAGCGGAAGCAACTCTCCGCAATTCGGACACACCGTCAAGCGGTCATCGGCCGGCTTCTCCGGCTCCTGCGGCGCGGCGATCGCGGTGGCCTCGCCACGACGCGCACCGCGCAGCTCCACGCGTAGGTCGGCCACCGACAGCCTGTCGGCGCCTGCCCGCGTAAGCCAGTACTCCTGGCTGTCGAGGTCGAGGGAGGCAAGCGTGGAATGGTGGCTCCAGGAGAGATTCTCCCGACGTCGGTAGATCTCGAAGCGAGATGCCACGTACACCATGTTCATCAGCGATTGGACGTCGTAGCCGGTCAGCTTCACCGCCCGTGAATACCGCTCTCCGAACCTCGCATTGCCGTAGTTGATCCAGTCCCCCAGCCACCACTGGCTGCATCGGCCTATCTCACCGAGGCGTCGGCCGACGGCCGACCACTCGTCAAGACCTATGTCGGCGTTGGGGATCCACCCCACGCGCGAGAGATCCGCCGATGAACGCCCGGTGCGCGCCAGCTGCCCGTGGCCAGCACCCGCACCGCCGGACTCGGTGACTTGTGGGGCAGCGCCGGCCATTGGCGCACTATGCAACGGAGCGATTGTTTTCTCAATGGGGCGCGCAGGCGACCGTACGCCAGGTATCAGCGTGTCCGCTTTTTCCCTGGAAATCGCATATTTCCGCTTCCGGAACCATTGTGGAGGGTCGGAGACAACCCTCTGGATTGTGCTCGTCGAGTCATGCCGCCCGGACCGCGAGGACGCGGACTTCAGTCGTTGGCGGTGACGGCCTCCAGCAGGTCGGCGAAACGCTCACGCGCGTGCTCGCGACGTGTTGGCAGATGCTCGCTCGGGACGCCGTCGGCCGGCGGTTCATAGCCGGCGAGGATGTGCCGCGCGACCGACTGGCGGTGAACCTCGTCGGGGCCGTCGTAGATGCGTGCGGCGCGCGCGAAGCGGTACATCTGCTCCAGCGGCAGGTCGGTTGAGTAGCCGAGCGACCCGTGCAGCTGCAGCGCCCGGTCGACGACGTCGTGCAGCACCTTGGCGCCGTAGAACTTGATCAGCGCCACCTGCGTGCGAGCGGCGCTGGAGCCTTGCGTGTCCATCGTCCACGCCGCCTGCAGGGTCATCAGCCGAGCGGCCGACATCTCCGCGGCGCTGTCGGCGATCCAGTTCTGGACCGTCTGCTTGTCCGCCAGCACCGAGCCATGGGCGTGCCGATAGGTGGCGCGCTCGCACATCATGTCGAAGGCGCGCCGTGCGACGCCCAGCCAGCGCATGCAGTGGTGGATGCGGCCCGGCACCAGCCGATGCTGGGCCAGAATGAAGCCCTCGCCTTCACCGCCGAGGAGAGCCTGCGCTGGCACGCGGGCGCTCTCGTAGGCGATTTCGGCGTGCCCGCCGTAGGCGCCAAACTCCTCCCATGGGTGCTCCATCGTGGGCACGTCCCTGAGGATCTCCACGCCGGGGGTGTCGGTGGGGACGATGAACATCGATGCTCGCTGTGAGGGTCGCGCCTCGGGGTTGGTGACCGCCATCACGATCAAGAAGTCGGCGATCGAAGCATTCGAGGAGAACCACTTGCGTCCCTCGATCACCCATTCATCGCCGTCGCGTACGGCGCGGGTGGCCAGCTGGGTTGGGTCTGAGCCGGGGGTGTGCGGCTCGGTCATGCTGAACGCGCTGCGCAGGTCGCCGGCGAGCAGCGGGTGTAGCCAGCGATCCTTCTGCTCGTCGGTGCCCGCGAGCGCGAGGATCTCGGAGTTGCCCGAGTCGGGCGCGGAATTGCCGAACGCGAGCGGCGCGATCGGAGAGGTGCCGAGAATCTCGTGCATTAGGCCGAGACGGACCTGACCCATGCCCTGCCCGCCGAGCTCAGCGGGCAAATGAGCGGCCCACAGGCCGCGCTGCTTGACCTGCTCCTGCAGGGGCGCGATCGCGCGCGTGAGGCCGTCGACGCCGAGCTCGCGCGAGATCGATTCCAGCGGCCAGATCTCGCGGCGTACGAACTCGCCCATCCAGTCGAGCTGCGCTTGGAAGTCCGGCTCGGTGGAGAAGTCCCAGCTCATGGCAACGCGTCCCTTCGATCGTTCACAGCGGCTTGATGTGTCAAGCGTACGACCCCGGGAGGGCAGGCGCGGCGCGCTTCAGAGGACGCGCGTTGGGTTTGCCTCGCGCCTACAATCAGCGCCATGGCCGGCGTGCGGGCACTGGAGACGACGGTGCTCGCGGGAGCCCGCCGGCTGCTGGCGGTGCACGCGCTCGAACTGCCCCAGCGCGATGACCTGTGCGGCGCCTTCTGCGGCGCACTGGCGTTGCGGGCGGCGGGGCTCGAGCAGCTCGACGGCGAGCCGCTCGATCAGGACGCGGTCGCGCTGGCGGCTGGGAGCGTGGTCTCGGGGGCGCGCGAGCAGGGCACGCTCCCGCACGGCGAAACGGGGCGCCGCGACTACCGGCTGGCGCTGGCATCGATCGAGGACTCCGACGTTTCCGGGACGACCGCGGCGGGCGTGGTGGCGGCGATCGAGCGGCTGTCGGGTGGCGATCTGGCGGCGATCCCGATCGCAGGGCCGTGGACGGCGCAGACGCTCGACGCGCTGTTCGACGCGGTGGCCGAATACGAGCGCCCAGTGACGCTGATCGCCAACCTCGCCACCCACCACCTGTGGGGCGGGCACCCAAGCGCCGGACAGCTGCTGGACTACCTCTATGACGGCGCGTTGGCTGGGCCAGGCCCGGACTGGGACGTGGGTCACTTCGCGTGCGTGTTCGCGCGCACGCGCGGGCCGGGCGGCAGCCTGTACGCGCTGGCGGACACCTACCCGGCGCTGGGCCACAGCGGCGTGCACGTGCAGCCACGGGAGCTGCTGGCGGCGGCGATCGACCGGCGCGACAAACCTGCGGGCGGCGTGATCGCGGTGATCGCCCATCAGGACCTCGACAGCTCGCGAGCCACGATCACGCAGGCGGGCCTGACCGAGGCCCTGTGGGACAACGGCACTGTCTCCCAGGCGGCGCCCGGGTGACCCCGGCCGACCTGATCGCGCTCGTGTGCTGCGACCTCGGCGCGATCGTGCGCGGGCGCTCGGTGCTGGCGTCAGAGCTCGGCGAGCAGCTCGCCGCGGGCGTCAGCTGGGTGCCGGCCAACCATGCGCTTACGCCGCTCGGCCCACTGGCCGAACCCAATCCGTTCGGCTCGACGGGCGACCTGCGCCTGGTCCCCGACCCGGACACACACGCGCGCATCGGCGGCGAGGCGGGCGCGAGCGCACTAGAGCTGCTGCTATGCGACATCACCAACACGGACGGCTCGCCGTGGGAGTGCTGCCCGCGCCACTTCCTGCGCGAGGCGCTCGAGGAGCTGCGGACGGAGATCGGCGCGCGCGTGCTGGCGAGCTTCGAGCACGAGTTCCAGCTACCGACTGACTCACCGCCCGCGCCGCCGTTCTCGCTGGCGGCACAGCGACTGGCCGAACCGCTGGCGGGCGCCGTGATGGACGCGCTGGTCGAGGTCGGCGTCGAGCCCGAGCGAATGTTTGCGGAGTTCGCCGACCATCAGTTCGAGATCCCGGTGGCGCCCGCTGAGGGGATGGCAAGCGCCGACCGAGCGGTGCTGCTGCGCGAGGTCGTGCGTGAGGTCGCGCGCCGCGCAGGGCGCCACGCGAGCTTCACACCGCTGCTGGACCCCGCCCAGGCGGGCAACGGCGTGCACGTTCACATCTCCCTGATCGACGCCGACGGGCGCCCACTCCTCTACGACGCGCGCGGGCCGGCGGGCTTGAGCGAGCTGGCGGGCAGCTTCGCCGCGGGCGTGTTGGAGCATGCGGGGGCGTTGAGCGCGCTGTGCGCGCCGAGCCCGGTGTCGGGTGAGCGCTTGCGCCCGCACCACTGGAGCGCGGGCGCGGTGTGCTTGGCGCAGCGCAACCGCGAAGCGCTGCTGCGCATCCCGCCGGTGGTGGAGATCGCGGATGCACCGGCCGAGCGACAGCTGCGCCTGGAGTTCCGTGGCGCCGACTCGAGCGCGAACCCGTACCTAGCGCTCGGCGCGATCGTGCGGGCGGGCCTGGAGGGCGTCCGCGCCGGGCTGGCGACGCCGCCGATCCTCGACCGCGACCCCGCGTCGCTGGACGCGCAGGAGGCCGAGCGCTTCGGCGTGGGCGCGCTGCCGGCGACGCTCGCGGACGCGCTGGCGGCGCTCGAGCAGGATCAGGTCGTACGCGGCTGGATGCCGTCGCTGCTGTACGACGCTTACACGAGCCTCAAGCGGGCTGAGCTGGCGCAGTGCGCACAGCTGGATCTAGAGGAGACGTGCAGGCGCTATGCCGAGGTCTACTGACGCGCTGCTCGCGCGGTTGCTGGGCGCGATCGACGCACAGCTGCCGGGCGCGATCGAGCTGCGCCGGCGGCTGCACGCGCACCCGGAGCTGTCCCACGCAGAGCACCGCACGGCCGAGGCAATCGAGGCGGCGCTGCCGGTCGCGTGCGAGACGATCGCGGGCACCGGCATGCTCGCGCTGGTGCAGGGAGCAAGCGCGGACGCGCCGGTGGCGGTGCGCGCGGAGCTAGACGGCCTGCCCGTGCGCGAGGAAACGGGGGCGTCGTTCAGCGCCAGCGGCGGTGCGATGCACGCGTGCGGCCACGACGTCCACATGGCCGCGCTGGTGGCGCTCACGCGCGCGGCGCACGAGCTGACAGAGCTGCTGCCGGCGCCGCTGCTGGCCGTCTTTCAGCCAAGCGAGGAGGCTTACCCGTCGGGAGCACAGATGATCGCCGGCGAGGGGTTCGGCGGATATTCACCGTCGGCGGTGCTCGCGGCACACGTACACCCGGAACTGCGATGGGGCTCGGTGGCCCTAGACGGCGGAGCGGTCAACGCGTCGTTTGACGCAGTGGAGATAACGATCGAGGGCGAGCCCTCGCACGGTGCCTATCCGCACAGCGGACGCGACCCGATCCTGGCGCTGGCGGAGACGATCGTGGCGCTGCATGCGCGGCTGGGCAGGCAGATCGACCCGCGCCACGCGGCGACGCTGACGATCGGCGTGGTCGAGGGTGGCAGCGCCGAGAACGTGATCCCATCCGTGGCAACGGCCAGAGGTGCGCTGCGCGCGCACCGCCCGGAGGATCGGCTGGCGTTGCGGGAGATGACCAAAGAGGTCGTCGAGGGCGTGGCCGCCGCGCACGGCTGTAGAGCCGAGCTGGTGCTGACTCCGGGCGAGCCGGCGCTCGAGAACGATCCCGCAATCGTGGCGCGTGCGCGCGAGCTGCTGGGCGCCCTCGGCATGCACCCCGCGCAGGAGTGGCGCTCGTGCGGCTCAGACGATTTCGCATTCTTTGGCGAGGGCGCGCCGATTGCGATGGCGTTCGTGGGACTCGACGGGGCGGAGGGGTTCGACGGGCGCCCTCTTCACCATCCTCAGCTGCTGCCGCCGGACGAGGCGGTGGGGGCAGTCGCGCGCGTGCAGGCGGTTTTGTACGTGGCGGCTGCTATGCGCTGAGGGACGCTGGAGGGTCTTGCAGAGCAGGTTCGTACACCCAACTCGGCGGCCTCCGCAGTATCACGACGCCCCATCTCGCAGTCGATCCGGCTCGCGCTTCACGCGCCGCTACGAGCCTTCTAAGCTGACTGCCCACAACTCACCGTTGCCCGCTTCGACCGTGTATGACCCTTCGAAGCTTACCGGATTTGCACCCCATTTTAACTGACTTTTTGCTGTCGAACACTTCAGATTGTGTTTCGTCGTCACAATGCTCGCCTGTGCAGACGTCTCACCTTTTTCACATCTTGTATAGCCAGTTACGGCAGCACTGCCGGTCCACGAACATGTTTCGGTGCCCTTATTGGTGAATCCAAATTCCATCAGTGTTTCACCCACGCCAGCCCCTCCAAACGTCACCGTGAAACCCTTTTCCCCAGCGAGTTGTCCGTTCTCGATCTCTACTATCGGTTCAACGACCGCGCATTTCGCCGGTTTCACGACATTGCACGACGATAGTTCAAAGGTCGTGGCCGATACCCTTCCTCGCGCTTCCGGCTGGGCCACAAAGTGCGATTCAGCGCACGAGACTTCCCAGCGTGCCCCACCTATGGTACCACCCAGTACTGTTGTTCCGGAGCTTTTTCCCGTCAAGCGCGGCGTTAGGCCTGTTTTTAACACTCGTTCGAATAATTCTTCACCCCCGAGACTGTCGCAGCGCGCCGTGGCGAAACCAAAGCCGATATCTTCACACGCAAGTAAAGTCGCTTCGGTATCGCCAGAGGCTAAGGTGAATCCCCTAGTTCCGCCTTCTGTTGTACACGACGCGTCCTGAAAAGTTCCGAAGCCAGTCGTTACTTTATGACAAAATGAATATATGGCCGACGTGACTTCCGTGTCGCTTTCTAAGACTATGGCCCATGTGGCGCCGTCCGCCACTCCTACTTCAGCCGCTCCGGCGTAAGTTGCAGCATTGCCTCCCAGTTTCAAGCTGGATTTCGTCGTATCGCATACGAGAGCATGCTGTTTAGCTAGGCCTTCTGATTCTGATAACGTCTCGCCATCACACGCCAGCCGGCCGGCCAGACTGGGCTTCTGACCATTGAGTATACACGTTTCCGCACCTTTGTTCGTAAAGACGATTTCGGTGAATTTTTCACTTACGCCGCTACCCACCAACCTGTCTACGTACTTATTGCCTGCAGTTTCGAATTGACTATGGAAGGTTGCTGTTACTGGTTCGACAACTGCGCATTTCATCGGTTTGACGGCGTTACATGCGGTGTACCGCAAGCTGCCGCTGGACGTCTTGGCGTCGCCTCCAGGCTCGGCGGAGAACGACAGCCCTGAGCATGATATTTCCGCTGTTGCGCCCGCGACTGTGCCTCTGATCACTTGTGTAGCGGAGCCTTTGCCGGTGAACGACGGAGCGATGCCAGACGGTACGCGTTCAAATAACCCCGCTGCTTCGAGCGTGTTACAGGTACTAGAGTTGAAGCGGGAATTCACTTTGCCGACTTCTTGGCACACTAGTAATTTGCCAGTGGATTCTGCGAAACATTGCCCACCGCACAGTGAGAACTGAGGAGCGGCCGAAGCCGGTGTTACGCTTGTGAAACTACTACTTGTGATGCTCAAGAGGACAACACACCCCAGGCTTAGTAGTAGCGCTCGTGCAGACATTGCGATGACTCCTGTGACCCCGACCCGAGCGGTATACGCCGTGGCTCCATTCCTCGCACAAATATCAGAGATGCGGCTACCCGTTCTGTAGATAAGCTTGCAGCAGCGAACAATAGTTTCGCTGCTGAACATGCGCAAACGAAGAGGAAGACACACCTCGATAGACGTCACAGTTTAGTTCTAGGTTTCGAAGACTACGAGCATTTCGTGATGATCCGCTTGCGGAACATTGCTTAGTGGTCGGAAACAGTGAGAAGATTGTGCGAGGCACCGTTGTGCGTTGAGGCCGACTCGGCACATCGCACCGTGGCCATCCGGGCCGACGTCGGCCAGATGAACTGGTAAAGCGCTCGCGCGGGGGAGCCCTACACCGACGGCTGTGAGTCACTGCATCCGAGCCCCCCTCAAACGGCAGCTAGCCCCCCGCCAGGTCCACCACCAGAGGCGTGCCCGTCTCGAACCAGTGGCGGGTCATCTCTTGGATCTTCGCTCGCGTTGGGCGTCCGCCTCTGTGGAAGAGACACATCCCGTAGTCGAAGGCGTGGACGGTTTCGCAGTATGCCTCCCTCGCCCGCTTGGCCTCTGGCGGCTCCAGCTCGCGGGCGACGCCCTTGAAGGTCCCGCCGCGGATGCGCACTGTGACGTTCGGATCAGCGCGGATGTTCCACAGCCACGCCGCAACGGCCTCCGGGTTCCCGGTTAGAGGGGGCCCGAGCATCACGAGGTAGACCTTGCCGTCGCAGCGAATCGCGCGGACGCATTTGCGCCGGAGCTTGCCCGTCTTGCGGCCGGTTGTCGTCAGAACCCCGAACCCGCGTGGAGGCGCGAGCATGAAGTCCGGGAGCATGAGCGCGCTGAGGAGTCGTCCGCCACCACCGGAGCGCACGAAGAAGTTACGGGGCCGCTCGACGTAGGGTGCGTCCGGTGCCGCGTCGCCCGGCGTGCTGGCGTGCGAACCCGAGTCTGTGCTCGTGGTGTCAGTCATGTTTGACCTCCTCGCTCGAGTGTTCCTCGTCAACCCGACCGGACTAGGATGGCGTAATGCCCGACCGCCTGTATTTCACGGACTCGGACGAGGCCAACGAGCTGATCGCCAACGACCCGATGGCGCTGCTGATCGGCTTCGCGCTCGACCAGCAGGTTCCGGTGCCGAAGGCCTTCTCGGGCCCGCTGGCGATCCTCGAGCGCGTCGGCACTCTGGACCCGGCGAAGCTCGCCGCGACGGACCTCGAGCCGGTGTTCCGCGAGAAACCGGCGATCCACCGCTTCCCGTCGAAAATGGCCGAGCGCGTCCACGACCTCGCGGCGCACGTTCGCGACGAGTACGGCGGCGACGCAGAGCGGGTCTGGAAAGACGCGAAGAACGGCGAGGAGCTGCGTGCGAACATCGAAGGGCTGCCGGGCTTCGGCGAGATGAAGGTCAAGGCGCTCGGCTCGGTGCTCGCCAAGCGCTACAAGCTGGCGAAGGCCAAGAGCCTCGTGCCGCCACACCCGACGCTCGGCGACGTGGACTCCCGCCAAGCGCTCGCCGACTACCAAGCGGCCAAGCGCGTGCACAAGGCCGAGTGGAGCGGAATGCACTGATCCACGGGGGAACCCGCGACCTTCATCCGCCTCAAGCTCGCACGCGATCGTACGCCTGACCTACTGGCCTAGTCCGCCGGAGTGTCTTGCAACTTGCCCGCTGTGGCTTCGACGGCCTCCGCGGCTTTGTCGACCGCTGCCTCGATTGCCTCTTCCGGCGGCTGTCCGCGGAAGCCCCCGTACTGCGGCGTCAATTGCATCGCGGCCGACTGATAGAGCGTGTCGATGGCCACAAGGTCGTCGGTTCCAGCTTTTTCCTTTGCGACGGCGCGGATCTTTTGCACGGCTGGTTCGTCGAACCCGAACCCCGCGCCGCCGGGCAGGGTGATTTTCGTGATGCGCCCCGAAATGCCGGAGATCAGGAGGACGAGTCCGAAGCCGACGAGCAGGACGACGAGCGTATCGCTGGCCTGTGCCGCGTGGCCAGGCGTCGTCGTGACCTTCGTCGCGCTTGGCGTGGTAACCGCTTTGGTCCCAGTCGGCTTGGTGTCCGTGGCGACAGTCGTGGATGAGGGTGGATCGACGGCAGATGTGCCCGTCGTCCTCGCGGGTGTCGGCGCGGGAGTCGTCACCGCCTTGGTCGATGTCGCTTCGATAGTCGTGGAGACTGTCGTCGTCACGGGTTCGGTGACAGTCGTGGTCGGTCCGGGCGTGTCGGCTGCGAACAGCAAGGCTGCCGCGGCCCCGAGGGTCAATGCACCGACTAGTCCAAGGAACCCGCGCTGAGCCGCGGGTAGCGTCGGCCGCGCTATTCCCGCTGGCTGGCTGGATGTGGAATCGGACGGCAAGGTCGGAAGGGCAAATCACGCCTTGTGCGTCTCGACGCCAGGCGATGGTCGTCCGGGGTTACGAATTCGGACCGTTGGACTTTAGCGCACTATCGGTTTCGATGAACTCTCGGCGCGTTAGGCGCTTAGGGCAGCCACCCACGGGTCGGTGGTCCAGCCACGAGGGTCCGCTCAGAGGTCGGGCAAGTACTGAACCTCGGGCGCGTGCAGCGCGACACCGAGACCGCGCAGCGAGACCATCTTGGACTGCGGGTAGAAGCACATGTCGCCGTTGGCCTTGGTGCCGTAGGCGAGGTAGGTGAGACCGTCTTCACCAGCGCGCAGCGCGTGCGCTACGCCAGTGCCGGGCGGGCGCGCGACGACGTCGCCGGCGCGCAGCGTGTGCTCGTCGGGCGCCTGTGCGCCACGGCCCCATAGCTCGAGCACGCCGCTGCCTTCGAGCACCACGAAGATCTCCTCCTCCTCGGAGTGGCAGTGCGGCGGCGCACCGCCGCTGCCGGGCGCCAGCGTCACGTGGTTCAGGCCGGTGGCGCTCGCGCCGGCGGCCTTGGCCAGCCGCCGTGCTCGCCCGTCGAGAATCGCGGGCACGTCCTCGAGCGCGACGACGTTGGCTGGGCGTTGCAGGCTCGGCGGCGGGCACTCGGGCGGGCCGCATGCGGCCTCGCGCGCGAACGGGCTGTCGCCCTCGGCCAGCTCGACCCAGCGGGGGAACGACCACGCGACACCCGCGCGTGGGAGCGCGGTCAGGGCAGGGTCCACCCGCTGGCCGAAGACGAGCACGTCGAGCCCGTCGTCGCCGGCACGCAGCGTGTGCGGGCCGCGCCTGGGACGGTGAACCATGCAGTCGCCACCGGCCACTGCACACGTTTGGCCGTCCTGCCACAGCAGACCTTCGCCGCCGAGCACGAAGAAGATCTCCTCGTCGGCGCCGTGATCGTGCGCGGGGGTGGAGAAGTGACCTGCGGCGACCTCGATGCGGCGCAGGCCGACGTTGCGCGTACCTGACAGGCGACCGAGATCGCGCCACATGCCCTTGATGTGACCGACCTCCAGCTCCCCGCCGGGACTGTCGTGGACATTCGCGAGCTCCATCGCCGCGCGACGCTATCAGCCGACGATCGGCGGGGGCTTGCCTTCGGCGCTGTCGGCGAGCTGCGCGTCCCAGCCACATACCAGGCAGGCGTGGCGGAACGCCGAGCGGGCGAACTCGACGGCGGCGGCGTGCGGGTCGGGGCTGGCCGCCAAGTCGTCGTGGTCGAGCACGTACTCGCCGAGGTCCGCGTCCCAGCGCGCAGCTGGCGGCGACAGTGTGGCCGCAGCGAAGCCGTCGGGCGCGGGGTGGGCGTAGGCGTAGAACGCGGCGCGCTCGTAGCGGGCGTCGCCGGGCCACCAGCCGACGGCCACCTCCTGCGCGTCCATCGCGTTGCGCATGATGAAGTCTTGTGACGGCGGCTCGGCGGGCAGGCCGGAGAACAGGTTGACGGCGAGGTCGAACGACCCCCACCAGGCGTTGAGCGGCGTTGAGCGCCCGCGATAGGGCGCGCGGAACTCGCTCAACACGAGCCCGGCGGCCGTCGCGGCGGCGAAGTAGCGGGCGACCTGATCGGGGTCGTAGCGGGCGTGCTGGTCGTCCTGGTCGAGCGCGACCGTCCAGGAGACCTCCTGGGGCGTGGGATTGATCTCGAGCTCGCCGCCCAGCGCTCGTACGGCTGCGAGCAACTCTTTGGTGACCTCGCCGACGGCGCGATCGGGGGTGAGCGCCACGCGGCGGCTACGTCCGTCGCTGTGCTCGATCAGCGCCTCGTGGCTGTGTAGGTCGAGGGCGGCGACGAACGCGCCCGAGCCGTCGGGCGCGGGCAGCGGCTGTGTCTCCCACCCGCGCGCGGTCAGCGCCAGCGCGGCGTGCTGCAATTGCGGCTCGGCGGGCGCGAGCGCAACGGCGAGCTTGCCGAGGACCTGAGTGTGCGCGTGCAGCGTGTCGCACGTCTGGCTCCATTGCCCGTAAGTGAGCGTGCTCGGCCAGTCCGAGGGCATGGTGGCAGCGTAGCGCTGGCGCGAGCGCGGCGGGAGTAGTCTTAACTACGTGGCCGCAGCATTCCAGAGCAACGGACACACCAGCGCAAACGGAGCGGGCGGCCGCGGTGAGCGCCGGTCGGTGGCTGTGGTGGGCGGGGGCTTCGGCGGCATCGGCGCCGCGGTGATGCTGCGCCGCGCGGGCTACGACGACGTGACCGTGTTCGAGCGCGGCGAGCGCGTGGGCGGTGTGTGGAATCACAACACCTACCCGGGCGCCGCGTGCGACGTGCCCTCGCACCTATATGAGTTTTCGTTCGAGCCGAACCCGCGCTGGTCGCGTCGCTACGCGCCGCAGGCGGAGATCCAGGACTACCTGGAGGACGTCGCTCGCCGCCACGGTGTGCTGGAGCGGGTGCGCACAGGTACGGAGGTGACGCGCGCGACGTGGATGGAGGAGGAGGACCGCTGGCTGCTGGAGACGAGCGGCGGCGAGCACGAAGCGGACATCCTGATCACGGCGGTCGGCCAGCTCTCGCAGCCGAAGCTGCCGACGCTGCCGGGATTGGACAGCTTCGACGGGCCGGTGTTCCACACGGCGCAGTGGCGCCACGACGTGGACCTGGCGGGCAAGCGCGTGGCGGTGATCGGCACGGGCGCGAGCGCGATTCAGGCGGTGCCGGCGATCCAGGCGATCGCGGGACAGGTGGACGTGTACCAGCGCTCACCGGGGTGGACGATCCCGAAGATGGACTTCGCCTACTCCGAACGCACACGGCGGCTGTTTGAGCGGT
This sequence comes from uncultured Solirubrobacteraceae bacterium, assembly GCA_963705235.1. Lineage (GTDB taxonomy): Bacteria > Actinomycetota > Thermoleophilia > Solirubrobacterales > Solirubrobacteraceae > Palsa-744. The sequence goes on from OY970059.1 coordinate 937,088, forward strand.
TCCCCGCCGTGCAGCGCATGGACCGGGCGGCGGTGTTCGCGTTCATGGAGCTGGCGACACTCGGGCTGACGCGCCATCGCTGGCTGCTACACGCCTTCCGCGCGATCGGGCGACGCCAGATCAACTCGGCGATCACCGACGAAGAGCTGCGGCGCAAGGTCACGCCGACGGACGAGATCGGCTGCAAGCGGATCATGCTGACGGACGAGTGGTACGCGACACTGACACGGGCGAACGTCGAGTTGATCGCCGAGCCGATCTCGGCGATGACCCCGACTGGGATCGCACTGGCGGACGGGAGCGAGCGCGCGACGGACGTGGTCGTGCTGGCGACCGGCTTTCACAGCCACGGCTTTGTGGCGCCGATGGAGGTCATCGGCGCGGGCGGGCGCACACTGAGCGAGCAGTGGACGCCGGCGCCGTCGGCGTACCTGGGCATGAGCGTGCACGGCTTCCCCAACATGTTCCTGCTGTACGGGCCCAACACGAACGGCGGCGCGGGCTCGATCATCTACGTGCTGGAGGCGGGCGTGAACCACGTGATCGCGGCGCTGGCGGAGCTGGAGCAGGCCGACGCACGGCGAATCGAGGTGCGCCGCCAGACGGTCGAGGCGTTCGAGCGAGAACTGCGCACGGCGCTGCCGGCGACCGTGTGGCACAGCGGGTGCACCAACTGGTACGTGGACGAGCAAGGCAACGACCCCAGCCAGTGGCCGTGGGTGTGGAGCAACTACCGGCGCCGGACCTCCCAGCTGGAGCCGGGCGCATATGAGCTGAGCGCCAGCGCGCGCGAACGCGTAGCGGGCTAGATCGCGCGCTCGCGCCCGCTCCAGTAGGGATCGCGCAGGCGGCGCTTGAAGATCTTGCCGGAGTCCTCGCGCGGCAGTGCGTCGCTGAACTCGACCACGCGCGGGGTCTTGTAACCGGCGAGCCGCGCTTTGACGTGCGCACGCACGTCATCGGCGTTCAGCCTCACGCCGACGTCGGGTTCGACGTGCGCGGCGAGCACCTCACCGAACTCCTGATCGGGAATGCCGAACACGGCGCAGTCGCGCACGCCGTCGAGTGACAGCAGGCACGCCTCGATCTCGGCGGGGTAGATGTTGACGCCTCCGCTGATGACCATGTCGCTGCGTCGGTCGTTGAGGTACAGGTAGCCGTCGTCGTCGAGGTAGCCGATGTCGCCGCAGGTGATCAGCCCATCGACCTCGACCGCACGGCGCTTGTCCTCGTCGCCGGCATAAGTGAAGTCGGGCCACACGTCCAGCCACATGTAAACGTCACCTGACTCACCGGCGGGCAGCTCGTGTCCGTCGCCGTCGAGGATCTTTATTACCGCTCTATCGAGCGGCCGCCCGACAGTGCCGGGATGCGCGAGCCACTCCTCGCTCGTACAAAACACGACCGGCCCAGTCTCGGTGCCGCCGTAGTACTCGGCGATGATCGGGCCGAACCACTCGATCATCGCGCGCTTCACGTCGGGCGGGCAGGGCGCTGCCGCGTGCACGACCCAGCGCAGCGAGGACAGGTCGTAGCGGGCGCGAACTTGCTCGTCGAGCGCGAGCAGGCGGACGAACATGGTGGGCACCATCTGCACGACGCTGACGCGCCGCTCGGCGACGATGCGCAGGAACTGCTCGGCGTCGAAGCCGGGCATGATCGTCATGTCCATGCCGCGGATCGCCGAAGCGAGCGCGTACACGTTGGGTGCGGTGTGGTACATGGGCGCGGGGATCACCGTGCGCTCGGCGGCGTCGAGCTGGAAGATCTGACCGAGCAGCGCTTGTGTGGCCTCGCGCTGGTGCTCGCTGGCCTGCTCACGGACGACGCCCTTGGGTCGCCCGGTGGTGCCGGAGGTGTAGATGATGCTCACGGGCCCGGTGTCGGGCGGCTGCTGCCACGGCTCGTGGCCGGCCAGCCAGGCCGACCACAGCTGTGCGCCCGCGGGGAGGTCTCCCTCGAGGCCTCCGCTGAGCTGTCCGTCGGACTGCTCGCCGGGCTGCTCGTCGGCAGGGACGACAATCGGCGCTACCCCCTCGGGTACGGCGTGGGCGATCGCCGGCCACAGGTCGGCGTGCACGACGAGCGCCTTGGCGGCGCTGTCTTTGAGCACGTGCGCGATCTCCTCACCGCGCCAGTGCCAGTTGATCGGCACGGCGCTCGCTCCCAACGGCACGGTGGCGATCGACGCCTCGAGGAACTCGATCGAGTTGCGCAGCAGCAGCGCCACGCGATCACCCGCGCCGATGCCGAGCTCGTGCAGCCCGCGCGTGGCCCGCAGCGCGCGGGCGAACAGATCGGGGTAGGTGGTGAAGCGCTCACCGCAGCGGACTCCGATCTCCCCGTTGGTGATCTCTCCGTTGGTGGACATCGAGCGCGGATGCTAACCCGGAGCGAGTGCGGGCGGCTCGGGCGCCACCTCCGCGTCGCCCTCCTCCTGGCGCCCCGCGCGCAGGCCGAAGAACGCGACGACTGCGGCCAGCGCCATCGCGGCGGCCATCGAATACAGCACCGAGCGGGTCGCGTAGGCGAAGTCGAGGCGTATGAAGTGGGGAATCGCGGCGACGCTACCGCCGTGGGACTGAGAGATGCTGGACGCCTGCTGGTGAGCCTGCGCGCTGGATAGCCCTTGCGCAATGAGCGAGGTTTCGGTGCGCGAACGCAGCTCGTTGACGAGGATCGTGCCGAGCACCGCCAGCCCGAGACTGGCGGCGTAGTTGCGGACCGTCTGGGTAATGCCGGTCGCCTCGCCGTAGCTGAGCGTCGACGCGCGGCTGACCGCGTCGGTGCTGGCCGGACCGAGCATCAAGCCGATGCCCGCACCGGCGAGGACGATGTAGAACTGCTGGGAGCTGAAGCTCAGTTGGGTGACCTTGCCGGCCCACAACCAGAAGCCGACTGCACCGAGCACGCAGCCGAGCACGACCGGGCGCTTGGCGCCGCCGCGGTCGAGCATCCGCCCGCCGATCTGGGCGGCGACGACAAAGCCGATGAAGAAATACAGGAGGAAAAGGCCGGCTTGCGAGGGCGTCTTGTCGAGCGCGATCTGCGCGTACTCGCTGGCGAAGAAGAACACAGGCACGAACGCGAGCATGGCGACGGCGAGCACGAGGTTCTCGACGAGGAACGGCCGGATGCGGAAGATCGTGACCTCGATCAGCGGCGAGGGTGTGCGCAGCTCGACGAAGTAGAAGACGACCAGCAGAGCCGCGCCGACGACGATGCACGCCCACGTCGCGGGATTGTCCCAGCCCCAGATCGAGGACTGCTGGAAGCCGAACACGCTGAGGGCGACGCCGGAGGCGATCAGCAATAGCCCGCGGTAGTCCATGCGCGCGGGGCGGTGCACGGTGTGCGGGCGCGACAGCACGATCAGGATCAGCGCGATGACCGCGACGGGGATGTTGACCCAGAAGATCGCGCGCCAGGTCCACTGCGTGAGATAGCCACCGAGGATCGGGCCGACGGCGGTGAGGCCGCCGGCGATGCCGAAGAAGACGGCGAGCGCACGGCCGCGTTCGTGCAGCGAGAACGTCTGCACGACGATCGCGAGAGCCGCGGGGAACATGATCGCGCCACCCGCCCCCTGCACCACGCGGAATGTGACGATCCAAGCCTCGGCGAGGTCGCCTTTGGGGGTCAGCCCGCACAGCGCCGAGGCGGCGGCGAACACGATCACGCCGAGCGTGACCATCTTGCGGTGACCGACGGTGTCGGCGAGGCGCCCGCCGAACGCGAACAGCGCGGCGAGCGACAGCAGGTAGGCGTTGATCGCCCATTGCACGCCGGTGTTGGTGAGGCCCAACTCGTGCTGGATTTCGGGGGCGGCGATCGAGACGATCGTCTGGTCGATGAACGTCATCGCGACGGCAAAGATCATCGCCGCCAGGATCAGGTTCCTGGAGCCGCCAGCGCCCTCGCCCGTCACGCGATCGCCTCGCCCGTCACAGCAGCGCCTCGGCGACACTGCACCGGCGGCTGGACGCGGCGCACACCAAAGTCAACGGCGAGTGAGCACGACGACCGGGATCTGGCGGTCGGTTTTCGTCTGGTAGTCGTCGTACGCCGGCCACGCCTCGGTCATCAGCGACCACAGCCGCTCGCGCTCCTCGCCTTGGGCGATGCTCGCGTGCACCGGGATCTCCTCGCTCTCGACCTGGATCGAGATGTCGGGATTGGCGATGAGGTTCTCGAACCAGCTCGGGTTGGCCGGCCAGCCACCCTTGGAGGCCACCACGATCCAGCGCCCGTCGTCGGTGCGGTGAATCAGCGGCGTGGTTCGCGGCTCGCCGCTCTTGCGCCCCAGCGTGTTCAGCAGCAGGATGGTCGTGCCGTGCCAGTGGTAACCGCGCTCACCGCCGGTCTCGCGATACACGCGGACATGCTCGTCACCGAACAGGCTGTCATCCGAGTCGGTCACTCACCCGCGAGTGTAGCGTCAGTGGCCCATCCGCTCAGGTCAGTGGCCCATAAGGTCAGAGTGGCCCGTACGAGTGCCCGTACGCTCAGTCGCTGAAGGCCGCGTAGGCGGCCTTGGCGCCCTTGATCGAGAGCTCCATGAAGCCGTATGTGCCATCGCTGAGCAGCTCGCGTGCGGCGTCGGCGGCCGCTCCGAGCGCGGCGAAGGCGAACGCTCCGCCGACGGAGACGCGCGCGACCCCGAGCTCGGCCAGTTCGGGCACGGAGGGCGCACCGGGGCGCGCGAGCACATTGACGGGAGCGTCGACTGCGTCGACGAGCGCGCGGATGTCATCGGCTCGATGCAGCCCGGGCGCGTAGAGCACGTCTGCGCCGGCCTGCCGATAGGCCTGCAGGCGGGCGATCGTGTCGTCGAGGTCGCTGACACCGCGCAGATGGTTCTCTGCGCGCGCCGTGAGCACGAGCTGAGCTGGTCCGGCGTGTGCGGCCGCGGCGGCGGCAGACACGCGCTCGGTGGCCTCATCGATGTCGTACAGGCGCTCGTGCGCCGCGCTCCAGTCCTCGACCGAGCAGCCGGCGATACCGGCCTGCACCGCCAGCCGCACGGTGTCGGCTACACCCTCGGGCTCCGGCGCAAATCCGTCCTCGAAGTCGCCCGACACGGGGACGTCGACGGCGGCGCAGAGCGCGGCGGCATGCTCGAGCGCCTCCTCACGAGTGACCGAATAGTCGCGCCGCCCGAGCGTGGCTGCGTAGCCGCTGCTGGTGGTCGCGAGCGCCCCGAAGCCGAGCGAGGCGAGCAGCCTCGCCGAGCCCACGTCCCAGGCGTTGGCCAGCAGCAGCGGCTGACCCTGTCGATGGAGGGAGAGAAAGTGTCTTGCGTACGCGTGCTCATCCATCACTGCGTCTCCTCACGTTTGATGTCCCATTGATGCGTGTTCTTTCGGTAGTCGGGCTTGACCGATGGGGCCTGGTTGTGTAGACCGTAGGCGCTATCGACCGACTGGGGGGATCACGTTGGCGCCCGAACACGCAGACCGCAAGGAGATTGCACGCTACCTGCTGAGCCGCGGCTTGGACCGCGAACCGGAAACGGAGCCGCTGCTGACGGCGGCGGCAAAGCCGGAGAAGCGCAAGACGCTTGTGAGCGTCGACTTCGCGGCGGGCGACGCCCCGCAGCCACAGCCGATCAGCCCGGCGCCGTCGCCCGACGCGCCGCTGCCGGCCGCGGACGTGATCGTGATCACGTGGACAGCTGATGAGGCCGACGCGCTGGCACACGTGTTCACGCCCGGCTATGCGTGGAAACCGCCGCGCAAAGGTGAATCCAAAAAAGCGAAAGCCTGGTACTCCTACGCTCATAACTTCGCGGCGTTCAAAACGCAGATCCGCAAAGGCGCACCGGCGCTTCACGCCAAACGCCTGGCCACCTATCTGCCGGTCGAGCTGAACGGGAAAAAGATCCTGTGCATGAAGTCAGAACTTCACCTCAACCAGGATGGCATCACGGAAAAGGACGCGAAAGGCAAATCGCTGAAAAAAGCGACGCTGCCGGTGAAGGACTTCTTCAAGCAGATCATCGCCGAGACGGGAGCCAAATACGTGTTCACGATCGGCACCGCGGGCAGCGTGTTCAACAAGTTCGGCTTGGGTGATGTGGTGGTGACGCGCGCGGCGCGCTTCCGCTGCAAAGAAGAGTTCGCCAATGAACCGTTCAACGGCGCCACCTATCGCTCGAACTGGAAAATACCGACGACCTACCTGGCGCCGGCGCAGGCGTTGATGGCGCCTTTCTTCCCCGAGTTGGAGCAACCGCCCGTCGGTCCACCGAGCCCGCAGTACCCGACCGGCGAACTGTCCCCGCCACAGCCGCCGAGCCCGCGCATCCGCCTGGACGGGCAAGACATGCCGGCGTTTCATCCGATCCTGACGACCGACTACTTCGAGTACGGGACGACGGTCAACCGCTTGGACAAAGAAGGGGCGGCGGTCGAGATGGGCGACGCGGCCCTCGGCCTGGCGTGCAAGGAGCTGGCGGGAAAACCTCCGCGCTGGGCAGTCGTGCGCAACATGTCCGACCCGGTCATCAACGGCAAGCTGCCGGCCAAACAGTTCCACCTCAACGAGCAGACCACGTGGGCGGTCGGCTTCTATACGGCGTACGGCAAATACACGAGCATCCTCGGCGCGATCACCACCTGGGGAATCGTTCGCGGGCTGTAGGCGCTAGCGCGCGAGCCGGTTGCATCCATCAATGCGGAGCGCTCACCCGACAGGGGCTGGTGTAGGCTCAGCCGACCGGGTGCAGGCCGGCCCGCTGACGGCGAGATCACGACCGAAGGAAGCTGTCGAGGGCACATGAGCACCCAGCACGAGATCAGTCTCGACCCGGCGATATTCCGCGCGTACGACATACGCGGCGTGGTTCCCGACCAGCTCGACGTGAGCGGCGCTGAGCAGATCGCGCGAGCGTTTGTCGCACGCACGGGCAACCCGCAGACGGTGATCGTCGGGCGCGACGTGAGGCTGTCGGGACCGCAGCTGCACCAGGCGGCTTGCGAGGGCCTGCGCCGCTCGGGGGTGGACGTGCTCGACGTGGGCCAGGTCGCGACGGACGAGTTCTACTTCGCGTGCGGCTCACGGCGGCTGCCGGGCATGCTGGTGACGGCGTCGCATAACCCGCCGGAGTACAACGGCTTCAAGCTCGTGGAGGACCTGCCGCGCTTTACCGTGGCGAGCGAGTTCAAGGGCGAGGTATTTGAGCGCACGTATCCCGACGCCGAGCGGCTGGGCGAGCTGAGCACGTGGGATGTCGGCGCGGAGTTCGACCGGCACATGCTCGAGCTGGTGCCGGCCGAGCGGCTGCGCCCGCTGCGCGTGGTGATCGACGCGTCCAACGGGGCGCTGGGGCCGGTGTGGGCGCGGCTGGCGAAGCTGCTGCCGATCGAGGTCGACCTGCTCTACTGCGACCCCGACGGGAGCTTCCCCAACCACGGCAACGACATCGTCCAGCCAGCCAATCAGATGGCGCTGTGCGCTCGCGTGCGCGAGCTGGACGCGGATCTGGGTCTGATCTTTGACCCCGACGGCGATCGCTGCCTGGTGGTGGACGACCGCGGCGATTCGGTCGCGGGCGACTTCACCACGGCGCTGCTGGCGGTGACGCGCCTTCGCCACGCGCCGGGCAGCGCGATCGTGTACGACGTGAGGTGCTCGGAGGCGGTGCCTGACATGGTGAGCGCGGCCGGCGGCAAGCCGTTTGTGTGGCGCCCCGGCCACGTGTACATCAAGCCCAAGATGCAGGAGCTAGACGCGGTGTTCGGCGGCGAGCTGTCAGGGCACATGTACTTCAAGGAGTTTTGGTTCTCGGACTCGGGCACGCTGGCTGGGTTGACGATGCTTGAGTACGTGAGCCAGCTCGCTCACCCACTCAGCCAGGAGGTGGCGGCGCTGCGCGGTCACTATTTCCTGAGCGGCGAGATCAACTCGAAAGTGGCCGACGTGACGCCGATCTTGGAGCAGATCCGCAGCCGCTACGCCGACGGCCGGGTGAGCGAATTGAGCGGCATCGCGGTGTGGTTCGAGGACTGGAAGTTCGTCGTGCGGCCCTCCGACAACGAGCCGTTGTTGCGCCTGACGGTCGAGGCCAATAGTCAGCAGCTGATGGAAGAAAAGCGAGACGAGCTGCTGGCGATTATCACGAGCGGGTAGCGCGCCGAACTCGGCCGGCCCCTCGTCACCAGATCTTGCGCGACTTGATGCGCTCGGCGAAGTCGGCGAGCGGCTTGGAGGGGTTGGTCAGCCGGCCTTCTTTGATCACTTTGCGGTACTGGCGCAGGATCACGAAGTCGACGAAGCGCCGCGGCGCGAAGCGCGACAGCGCCACCGTGAACTGGCCTGTGCGTGTGGTCACGATGTCGCGCACCGGCGGCTCGCCGGTTGCCGCTCTGACCAGCGCGGCCACGGCGTCCTCGAGACGCTCTTCGGGCGAGGCGCCTTCGAGTGTCATGCCGAACTCTTCGGAGTCGCGGTGGATGGGCGTTTGGATGACGCCGGGGTAGACGGTGGTGACGGTGATCGCGTCGCCGTGCTCCAGGCGCAGCGCTTGGGAGTAGGCGACGACGCCGTGCTTGCTCATGGCGTACGCGGCGGCGAACGGCAGCGCGACGAAGGCCATCCCGGAGGCGACGTTGACGACGCGCCCGTGCGTTTGCAGCAGCGCCGGGAGCGCGGCGCTGGTGACACGCCAGGGACCGAGCAGGTTGACGTCGATCACGGCTTCGGCCTTGGCGTCGGGTGCTTCGCCGGCGCTCTGTGGGGTGGCGAGGCCGGCGCAGTTGATCATCACGTCCAAGCCACCGAGGCGCTCGATTGCCTCACCGACGGCGCGATCGACGGACGCTTGATCGCGGACGTCGCAGGCGATCACCTCGGGACGCTCGACAGTCAGGTCGAGCCCGAGCACGCGAGCGCCTCGACGCTCGAGCTCAGCCATCGTGGCGGCACCGATGCCGCTGGCAGCGCCGGTGATGACGATCCGCTTGGCGCTCACGAGATGGCCGCCGCGCGCTCGGGTGCCGCCAGCTCGTACGCGGTGGCGTCGAACTGGGTGCACAGCCGTCGGAAGCGCCACGTCCAGTCGGGCCACAGCACCGAGTTGCGTCCGGTGGCGTCGACATAGAAGCTCGAGCAGCCGGTGTCCCACACGGTGCCGTGCATGTGCGCGTCGACCTCCTGGTTGAACCGCTCGTATACCTGCGGGCGCACCTCGATCGTGGCGGCGTGCCGCTGATCCATCGCCTCGATCGCGGCGACCACGTGCTCGATCTGAGTCTCGATCATGTAGACCATCGAGCCGTGGCCCAGGCCGGTGTTGGGGCCGAGCAGCAGGAAGAGGTTGGGAAAGCCGGGGATGGACGTGCCGAGATAGGCGCGCGGGCTGCCGTTCCACGCCTCGGCCAGAAGCTGCCCGTGGCGGCCGCGCACCTGTTCGCCGACGGGTGGGTCGGTGACGTGGAAGCCGGTGCCGAAGATGATCGTGTCGACTTCGTACTCGTGCCCGTCGCCGTCCACGACGGAGTTGGCGCGGATCTCCTGGAGGCCACCGGTGACGAGCTGGACGTTGGGCTGCTGTAGCGCGGGATACCAGTCGTTGGAGGGAAGGATGCGCTTGCAGCCGAGGGCGTAGTTGGGCGCGACCTTCGTGCGCAGCCCGAGGTCGCTGACCTGCTGGTGCATGTGCGTGCGACCGAGGCGTTCGGCGACGGCGACCAGGCGGGGGTCCTTGGCGAGCCCGAGCACGAGCACCTCCCTGCTGAGGTACACGCCCGCGCGGACCAGCTTCTGCAGGAACGGGAAGCGCTGGAACAGCGCACGCTCACGCGGGCGAAGCGGCCTGCTGTTGTGCGGCATGATCCACGGCGCGGTGCGCTGGAAGACGTACAGGCGCTGGGCCTTGCCACGGATCGCAGGCACGTACTGGATCGCCGAGGCGCCGGTGCCGATCGACGCTATGCGCTTGCCCTCGAGCGGATAGTCGTGATCCCAGCGCGCCGAGTGCATAGTCTTGCCTTGAAAGCTGTCGAGGCCGGGCACGTCGGGGAGCTTGGGTTCGGTGAGCGGACCCATGCCGCTGATGAGCACTGCGGCTGTGAAGGTGCCGGCGCTGGTGAGGATGTGCCACTGCTGCTCGTCCTCGTTCCAATCGGCGCTCTGCACCTCGACGTTGGTGCGAATGTGCGAGCCGATCTGGAACTCATCGACGCACCTACGCAGGTAGTCGCGGATCTCAGGCTGGGGCGAGTAGGTGTTCGACCAGTTGGGGTTGGGCGCGAACGAGAACGAGTAGAGATGCGAGGGGATGTCGCAGCGACAGCCGGGGTAAGTGTTGTAGTTCCAAGTCCCGCCCACTGCGCCGGCGCGCTCGAGCACGACGAAGTCCTCGATTCCGCGCTGCTTGAGCCGGATGGCCGTGCCGATGCCGGAGAAGCCACTGCCAACGATGACGATCCGCTTGTGACTGTGCGACTGCCCCATGGACCCCTCCAGTCCATCCGGTTACATAACTGTAGCCTACAGTAGCGTAACCTATATGTCGATGGCGCCGGTACCGACACAGCTGACTCAGCGGATGACCGCTGCGGAACGTCGCGAACAGTTGCTGGACGTGACGATGGCGATCGTCGCGGAGGGCGGCTTTCAAGCGGTGTCGATCCAATCGGTTGCACGCGCAGCGGGCATATCCCGCCCGATCGTTTACGAGCACTTCGGTGACCTGCAGGGCGTGCTGGAGGCCCTGGTCGGGCGCGAAATGGAGCGCGCACTCGCACAGGTCACGGAGACGACGCCCGACGATTTGAGCGACGGAGATCCGCAGCAGCTGATGCTCGAGAGCTTGCGCGCGTACCTGGAGGCCGTGCGGCAGCATCCGCGCACGTGGCGGCTGGTGCTGATGCCGCCGGAGGGTGCACCTGAGCTGCTTCGCACGCGCATCGTGAGCGGCCGTGCGGAAGTCCTGGACAAGCTTGCGCTGGCGGTGCGTCCGATGTCCTCGTCGGGCGACGAGGCGCCGGACCCGGAGCTGTCGGCGCGGATCCTGTCGGCGGTGGCCGACGAGTACGCGCGGCTGCTGCTCACCGACCCGACGCGGTTTCCCCCAGATCGGATGCTCGAGCACGCGCGCTGGTACATCAGCCATTTCCCACTCGAGCACGACCCACTCGAGCACGACCCGCCCGAGCACGACCCGCCCGAGCACGACCGGGCCTGACGAACCCGCTCCAGGGGAAACGGCCTGCCGCCGCTGGGGCTACGCGGTGGCGCGCAGCCGGCTGCGCTGCGTCTTGTGAAGGAACAGCGCTCGGTCGGCTTCGACGAGCACCTCCTCGGCGCTCATGTGCGAGCTGAGCTCGGCGACGCCGGTTCCGATCGTGATCTGGCGTCCGTCCGGACGCCGGCATTGGCGTCTGACGGCCTCGCGAAGTCTGGCGGCCACGCGCGTGGCGCCGACGGTGTCGCTGTCGCACAAGATCACGGCGAACTCGTCGCCGGCCCAGCGGAACGCGGCGTCCGGCCGGCGCACCGCGTCGCCGAGCGCGTGCGCGATCGCCTGCAGGACCTCGTCACCGGCGGCGTGGCCGAAAGTGTCGTTGATCTGCTTGAAAGAGTCGACGTCGCACAGCAGCAGCGAGATCGACGTGCCGTCGATCTTCGAGCTTTCGACGGCGAGTGCGAGCGTCTCGTCGAACGCGCGACGGTTGGCCATCCCGGTGAGCGGATCGACGTGGGCGAGGACGTTGGCGTGCTCGCGGGCGGCTTTCAAGCGCTCACGATGCTCGCGCGTGCTGGCGATCACGGTGGCGGTCATCACGGTCATGACCGACAACAGCGCCAGCTCTGTGAGGGTCATCGCCACGTCGATGTTGCTGTACAGCAGCGGTGAGAGCGCTGCAAGCGCTGCCAGGACCAGCACAATCACGCAACGCGAGACCGCCTGGCTGAAGGCGGCACCGATCGTCGAGAGCAGCAGCAACTGCACGTATGGCGCGGAGCCGTCGGCAAGCCACAGCAACAGGGTCACCTGGGCGATGCCCGTGAACGCCCCATTGTTGATCGACGCCATGCCCGGCCGGTGCTTGAGCGTCACGCTGAGCGCCCCGAGCACAGCGGCGGCGATCGACGCGGGCACCACGATCGCCCACCCGATCCAGCCGATTTGCGCGGTCGGCGGATAGAACGGCAGCAGCGCCATCACGGTGACCGCGCCGACGATCGATAGGAACCCCGCGCCTTGGACTACGAGGTCGTACTGCGCGCCGCTGTACTGGCCCTCGCCGGTCGGAGGCTGAGCTTGGATGGTCTTGGGAAACATGAGCGTTCATGTCTGACTCGACTGTCGAGTTCGCCAGCTTTACGGGTTCCAGACTCGAGCGGACAGGCGTCGCGGAGGGCGACTGGACGGTCAGCCGATCACAAGCTGTGCGTCCAGCGGGCTCGGTCTGGGTCTTAGCCCAAGCCCCGATACCCACCGCTGCAGCGTGCATAACCCACCGCAACAACGTGCTACGCTGTGCGACATGAGGACTGTGACGCATCGTGAGATGCGCAACCAGAGCGGTGAGATCTTGCGTCGGGTAGCCGATGGGGAGGTCATCCAAGTCACCAATCACGGCCGGGTCGCCGCGCTGATCGTGGCACCGAGCACCGATCCACTCACGGATCTCGTCTCTCGAGGTCAGGTACGCGCAGCGCGAGCACCGACCTCCAGCTTGCGGTCAATCGTTCGACGCAAGGGCACGGTCGACAGCCAGGCGATAGTGGCTGACGTCCGTGGCCGCTGGTGAGGATCAGCTATCTGGACACCTCGGCCGCGATGAAGCTCGTCGTTGACGAGCTTCAATCTGAGGCGCTGACCGCGGAGCTGGCGGGGCAGGACGATCGGCAGCTGGTCTCCTCGTGGGTACTGCACACAGAGATGCACTGCGCCGCAGGACGCCACCCCGAAGACGTCGACCTCGAGGCAGTGCGGACCGTGCTCGATGCCGTGAGCCTGATCGATGTCATGCGCGGGGATCTGCTCGCGGCCGGTGCCCACGCGCCGCTGAGATCTAACGATGCTATTCACCTCGCCGTCGCGCTCAGGGTCGGTGCCGATGAGATCGTCACCTACGACGGGGAGCTGATCGAGCGGGCGGCAGCAGCCGGCCTGCCTGTGCTGTCACCGGGTACCAGCACCTAACCACTGGCTTTGAGTCCCCGGACCCGGAGCCCTCTTCGTGCCCTGACCAGGACGATGAGCCGCAAGCACTGGATGATCGTCCTCGGCACCGCGACGGTCGTGCTGAGCGTGGCTGGTGTTCTGCTCGAACGGCCGATGGAGCGCGCAGGCGCACCGGGGATCCTCGCGTTCGAGTTCGCCGGGACGAAGGCACGGGTGGGTCAGCTACTCGCGGAATGGGGTCAGGCCGGCCGGCACGCCGCACGTGTGTCACTGATCGTGGACTACGCCTACATGGTCAGCTACGGCGGGTTCTTCACGCTCGCCGGGCTCGCCACCAGGGACCTCGCGGCCCGGGAAGGCTGGCGGCGTCTCGCCGCGGCCGGCGCGATCGTGCCGTTCTTCGCCGCCACGGCGGCGTGCTTCGACGCGATCGAAAACGTGTTCCTGCTGATCGCGCTCGCCGGCAACGGCGGCAATACAGCGCCGTTGTTCGCGACGGCCTGCTCCAGCATCAAGTGGGCGCTGATCACGCTCGCCATCATCTATGCGATCTGCGGCGCGGTCGGCTGGTTCCGTCTCCGAGAGCGAAGCACGACACGGCATCCGTAGCCAGGAGTCACGATCACGGTCCGCCAACGCGCCGTCTCCACACGAGCACGCCCAGGCTCGAGTTCTAGCCGCTCGAACAAGGTGCGCAGCACTGTTCGCATCTCGAGCAGAGCAAGGTGTCGGCCTGGGCATCGCTTGCGGCCGCCGCCCCACGGCAGCCACGCGTCCGCGCTTGGCGGAGCATTTAGAAAGCGCTCCGGTCGGAACGCTTCCGGGTCGGGATAGGCGGACGGCTCGTGCTGCATCAGATGTGGGCAGCCGACGAGATGAACGGGCGGCCGGTATGTCCGCCCGCCGATATCAATCGCCTTGGCGACAACGCGGGCAATCGTGAACAGGAATACCGGGCGATGCCGCAACGCCTCATTGACGACAGCATCGAGATAGTCATCCCCACGCTCCAGCTCACGCACGAAGCGGCGTCTAACCTCGCGATCGTACGCGATCAGCTGCACAGCCCAGGCCACGACCTGCTGGCTACGCTTATCGGCGGGCCCGCGAAGATCCTCCGACCACTGCTGAGCTCATCGGCTCCTACACACAGCGCTGTGAGGGACACGCGAGATGCCGTGGCCCCCACAGCCTGTGATGAAACACTCAGACCAGTCCTTCTAGTACACCCCGAACAGCACTTTACCACTCGGAACCGTTTTGCCCGATGACGTTCCTCCTTTCACTTCGACTTCCACAGTTGCTGCGCCTTTCAGCGTTGCCGCATTGGACCCAAGCAAGAGTTTTGATTCTTTTTCAACCCCTCCAAGGGTCAGATATCGTTTACCTGTTGGTTCCGATGTGAGGATTACTTTTTCGGTATCGACTTCCTGCGCACTAATGCCAGCCAAGGTGCTACCAGTGAGTTTGGCCGTTAATTTGTTCGCCACGCATGTTTCTGCGCCTTTGTTTTTGAATTCAAGTACCGCAAAGACCGTCCCCGAACTCGGCGCGAGGTTATTCTCGATCTTGGTTGGGGTTTTGCCGGTGCTTTCCACGAGTTCCATCGACACCGCGGCAGTATTAATGAATTTTGCACTGAGACCGGCGCTGTTGACTTCACATTTGGCCGGTTCTCCGACCGAGCACCCTGAATATTCGAGCGCTTCAGCGTGGCCGACCCCAGGTTCGCCACCTTCGATCGTCGCCCCTTTTGCTTTTGTTGTTTGACACGTAAGTGACGTTTTAACTGTTCCTAGAATTATACTTTTCAGTACATATGGTTCCTTGCCAACTATTGTTGTGCTATCTAGATAAGGAAGAAATGCCCAGTCTTTCAAGCCACCGAATATTTTGCATAACGAGTCTTGGAATTTACCCAATCCGGGCGACGTTTTTAGACAGATATCGACCTCTGAGCTCGTGTCAAATAACGCTCCCGCGAACGAGCCTCCTTCGGCGCTTTCTTCCGTGCATGTAGCGTTTGAAGAGCCGCCTTCTCCTGCGGCTACTTTTGCACAGCCTTTGTATTCCAGCGCACTCGCCGAGGCTGAGGCAGTGGACACCAGACTAACGAGAAGAGACACTGGGACAAGCAGTGCGATCAATCTAGATCTCGACATAGGATCAACACCTCCATGCGTTCCGGCTAGCCGGAACGCTCGTAGTTAAGGCAGCGGACGATCCTGCCTGCTGGCGGACGAGCGCCCCGCAAGCGACTGCCTGGCAGGTCCCGCAAAGCCCCGACGTACGGTAAGCGATTCCGAATGCTGGATCATTGGCGGCCAGGTCGAAGAGCCTCTACCGAACCTTAGCCCGACGCGAACGCCCCGCAAACTCCCTGCAATTGAGGGCAGACAGTCAACGAAACGTCGGAGACATCGGCTGCAAACACACGTCCAGGCAGGGGTTGCAGGAGCAGGCGTTCGCTGACGTCGAAGGCGCTCGAAGTGAGACCGGCCCTTCCCGCGCGGCGTCCCGACGCGCCCAGAGATGCATTTCGTGCGCGGCGGGCAGCCGACAGCTTGACCTCTAACCTGTCCGGTCCGTGAGACAGAACGCGAGGGACCGCTCGACCTCCTTGAGCGTCGCCGGTGGCAGGGCTCCGAGCGGACGCAGAAGCCTGGCGCGCGACACCGCCCTGAGGCCACGGCAGATCGCCCGACTGGGGCGATCGACCCCTGCCACACCGCTCACCTCGGGGCGTAGTGCGGACGGAGACCGTGAGCTCGACAGCGGGACGACGACGATCAGCTCGTCCGGCGTTCCGGAGTTGAGCTCATCGACTGCGACGTCTCGGTCCTCTTCGCGGGTGGCACGCATCTCCGTGTCCGCACGACTGGCCGCCTGCTCGGAGCGCAGAGCGCGCGGCATGCCGTCAACGGGGCCTGGTCGCTCGCTCCACCTGTGCCCCGCGCGCGGTCAGGTACCAGGCGTTCGCAGCTCCCTTTTCCTGACCCTCACCGCGATTCTCCACCAGATTCAGGCGCGCGAGCCGGGTCATGAGCTTGGAGATCTGACCCTGATCGTTGACGCCCGACCCTTCGGCAATCTCGCGATTGCTCGCACCGGGATACTTCGCGATCACCACCAGGACCCGCACCGTTCTGTAGGTGAGGCGCATATTGAGACCTTCCAATGGGTCCGTCGGCCGCACCGACGGCCTCGAGCGTTTGACGCTGCGCACCCGCAGCGGCGCTCTGCGCAGCTCGCTGCCCGCCGCCCTGGCTCCGAGGTAGGGCAACACGATCATGCTCATCAGAGCACCGTGAAGCTTCGTCAGCGACGCCGTGCCGTCCGCGAGCGCGCGCGCGTGTACGACGGAGAGGATCCCCCCCACGACTCCCTCGGCTGTCACGGCCGGTGGTTGGTGGTTCGCGTTGCTGAACGCTCGTCCGCGGTCGATGATCTCAGCCAGTTCGCCGAGCACTTCAGCTCGGCGTTCGAGCACCCGGTCGCCCGCCGCCGGCGCCTCGACGATGCACAGCATCGCCAGTCCGGGCTCTTCTTCCATGAACACCAGCAGGCTGGCCAGTGCGGCGCGGATGCCGTTGCGCCAGCCAGACTCGTGCTCATATGCCTGGCTGGCAAGGAGACGCGCGCGTGACAGCGCCAGCTCGAACGCGGCCAGGAAACAGTCTTCGCTGTCGGCGAACACGTCGTAGAAGGTCTTGCGTGAGACTCTCGCGCGCGTCACCACCGCGGCCACTGTGAGGCGGGTGTAGCCGAACTCCTCCACCGCCTCCACCGTCGCCGCGACCATACGCCCCTTCTGAATCGCGAGTACCTGGTTGCGCGGCAGCCCGTTCGGCCCTGGGCGTAGCGACGAGATCGCGACGTCTGTGTCGTACGTGAGGGTCATGTTCTGCCCCGGCCGTCTGCCTCATGGCCGGTCGACATTGCTCGCATGGCCGACTCAAGCGCTTCGCCCTTGCGGGTGAGACGCCATGCGTTGGTGATTCTCTTCGTCGGTACGGCTCTGGTGTTCTCGATCAGCCCCTCGCGCGCCAAGCGCGCGAGCAGCTTGGAGGCCTGGCCCTGGTCTCTGATGCCCGCGTGCGTGCTGATCTCGACGTTGCTGGAGCCGGGCACGACGGCGATGACCTCGAGCACCTTGGCGCTGCGGTAGGCGAGGCGTACGCCGAGGTCCTGCGATGGCGCGTCTCGCGGAGCCCCGCGAGGGCTGTCGGTGGACTCATAAGAAGTCATATAAACGTCGGCACGCACGCTATTAGATGACCTCCGCACTGTCAAGCCATGCGATCCTTCCAGGCAGATCTATGCCTATTATTACTGGTCAAACTGGGCTAGATCAGAATGGACGTTATGCTTTCCTGAGCGTTTGTAATAAACGCTAAGAAGCGTGCACCATCGGTGGTGCTAGCGCTTGGTCGCAGGCGCCCTGGGGGCTCTTGCCCGGTATCTCCTGCGCGCGGCTCGTTCGCAGCCGGTACGCCGGCCTGCGCGTTTCGCGCGACAGGCCTTCAGCACAGCGGCGAGCCTCTGCGCGCGCGTCCGCGCTTTGACCTTCGTGCAGCCGGCGACTGCGATCGGCGTCTGTCGGTGGATCTGCAGGCCGTTCTGCGCTTTGAGGAAGGTCGGCATGAGCAGCCTCTGTCCGCAGAAGCTGCCTTTCGCCCTGGCGGGCAGGTTCGCGCCGAACTCCGAGTAGCGACCCGCCGGGAGGCTCACTTCGACGCTTTCAACGGGGACGTCGGGCAGCCCGGCGAACGTGGCGCTCGTGATGCCCGTGTCGTGGTCGATCAGCGTCTGTCCGTGCATGTCCATGGTGACACCGTCGCCCTGCAGCACAATGACCGCTTCTGGGAATCGCGCGCCGCCGTGGGAGACGAAGTACACGGGGCCCACGAGCGGCGCCGGAAGCATCGGGGTATGGACGATCGCCTGGCCGATCACCGACGGCGCGGGGCAGGCCGCGGGATTGGCCTCGAACACTCCGGCCCGGCACGCCATCTGGACGGTGGTCAGCCGCGTGGCGAGCTGCCTGGGCAGGTCGAGCTTGGCCTCGTTAAGCCACGCTTGCGACCCCTGCGCGCCCATCGGGTAGGAGAGCGTGAAGCGCAGGCTCGCACCGTTGGCCTTGGAGGGGCGCGCGCCGGTGGCGGCGGAGACCTTGGGAGTGAACCCGAGGCCAGCACAGTCCGCCGCCTGGAAGCGGCTCGAGAGCGGGGCTTGGGCGCCGGTGGCGCTCGTGGCTGTAGCAGTGACCGCGCTCGGTGCACAGCTGGTCGGATTGACGGTGAAGCCGGGGCGATCGAGAGTGAGCACGACTCGCTTGATGCGCAGGGGGATCCCGTCACGGATGCTTGGGAGCGGATCGGAGACGTCGGTGATGTGCGCGTCGTTCGGAGCGACGTACAGGGCTTGGCGGATCACGATCGTGCCGAGGTCGAACGGTCCAGCAAGGGCCGGGACGACGATGGCCAGGCCGTATGGAGCGCCCTTGTAGGGGCCGGTCAGGTAGGCGATGCCGGCGATGCTGTAGGGGAGGGCGCCTGGGCCGACGGCCGCCGTGGCGCTGCCGAGCAGGGAGGATGCGGGGCAGCTCGCCGCGGAGTGCTCGGCCGTGCCGGAGGCCCCTTCGGCCGCCGCGATCTGAGCGTCCGAGCACTCGCCGACACCGGCCAACTTGGCGAGCAGGCCCCGCGGCAACACCGCCGTCAGGCCAGCGAGACCTTCATCGGAATCATTGCGTGAGAAGGACAGGGTGAACGGCGAGTAGGCGCCCGCCTGGGGGTTGACGGTGCCGGCGGAGAAGGCTGGGGCGAACCCCGATATGCAGCCCGAGTCGATCGGGAAGCTGTCGGAGGGGGTCGCGTCGGGGCCCGATTCGGGCGCCGACCACGGTTCCAGGTCGCTGGTCGTTGTGTAGGTGGCACAGCCTTCGGGGGTAGCCAGGTCGCCACGAGCGCCGCCGAACAGACGGATCTTCAACTCGGAGATCGGCAGCTGGGGGATCTGATCGAAGCTGGCGGTGATCTGGCCCGTCAACGGGTTCGGGGTGAGATCGCCGGGTATCTTGACAACCACGCCGGTCGTGGGATCGTCTACCACGATGTAGGCGGCGAGCAGGCTGTGGAATGGGTTTTCGTTCTGGGCGGCGAGATAGATGGAGCCATCGAGGACGCGCCCCAGCAGCGGGGTGGTCAGTTCGACCGTGCCGATCTTCGACGCGTCTGGGCACGTCACGGGTTCGGCAGTGAAGCTTGCCGAGCCCCCACCCTTCCAGCCGACCTGCGCGGCCGAGCACGCCCGCAGGCCACCGGCGAGAGAGGGGTCGACGGTGAGGCCGGCCGGGAGAGTGAGGCGTACGTGCCTCAGCGGCGGGGTGGCGAGCGTGCCCGGCCGCTCTGACTGGGCGATCTTCAGGTCGAGGTGCAGACCCGTCGGGGTTTCGGCCGCGGCGGTATCTGGTTTGACGGAGAAGACTTCGGGCTGGAAGCGCAGCTCATTGCAGCCGCTCACGGGCGGAGACTGTGATGTCTGGGACACCCAGCGCGGGTCTTGCAGGTCGAGCGTGCCATCCGGATTGAAGCGCCCAGGTTCCTGCCAGGAATCCACGTGCACGCTCGTCACAAGCGATTCTCCAGTGCACGCAGACGGGTTGGTGAACATCGCCAGCGGACTCTCCCCGCCCTCGTCCTCGCTGGCGGGATCGCCGTAGATCGTCGCCACGAGATCGGTCAACGTGATCTGCGGTATTTCGCGCACGGCGATCCGCAGCAGGTATCCGCCCGGGGTAGGCACGACGCTCGCGTAGATCGCGTGCGTGCCCCCAAGCGCATCGTTGAAGCCGAACTCCGCCGCGAAGCCGCGCTCGGGCACCATGTTGTAGAGCGGTCCGTTTACGCGCGCGGCAATACCTGCGGGCTCGCTCAGCAGATGACCGATCTGTGTGTCCGGTGGACAACGCTCGAATGAGGCAAGCTGCGCGAACGTACACGTCGGCGCGGCCAGGGCGCTAGCGAGGAAGCCCAACGGTAGGTCGAGCACAACGTCCTTGACGTCTTGAACGCTCGTCGGCTTGACATGGCCTTCTGGATCTTCGCGCACGGCACTGTTCAGGTCGATCGTTGTGGTGAGGCCGTTCGGGTGATCCGCCGCCCGCGTATCCGACATCCCGTCGGCGGACGCCACATGGGCGTTGAAGCTCGCCACGCCGAATGCCGGTGTCACAGTGTTCACAGGGGTCTCCGTGCCAGCCGAGACTTCCGGCGCACCGCCGCCCGATACGCGCACTTCACCGACGGCGGGGTTAGCCGTGCCTTCGGCGACGGTGACCGGAACGACGATCGTCGGCGCCTGACCGAGCGCCGCGACCGGCCCCAGGAGTGTGCACGTGACGACGCTCTGCCCGGTGCCCGGGAGACATTCCCATGCGCCCTCTTCTTCACCCTCAGTATGGGCCTGCGCGGAAGTCGTCATGCCCGCGGGCAATGTGTCGGTGACCGTCACCGTCCCGCTGGAGGCCGCCCCACCAACGTTCGTGAGCAGGATCTCGTACTCGTCGTCTGCCTCGCCGGATTGCAGGCGTGTCGGCTGCGCGACAGGCTCGACCAACCAGGCGGGCGTGGCTTGCGTCGCGGCGTCCGCAGTCACCCGCGACATGACCGCAAACCCCAGCAGCGTGAGCACGAGGACGGCGAGGAAAGCCAAGTGCCGGGTGGCGAGCGCCCCTGGGGACCACTTGACGTCCATAGCCATACGGTACTAGGGCTAGAAACCCCACAACGCCGGCAGAGGAACCCTGCGGAAACGTCTCACCGGGTGCGTTTAGCCCAACAGCGCCGCGGGCTCGCTGCGGCTATCCCTTCTTCTTGTTCTTTGACTTCTTGGATGCCGTTGCCCACCTCTTGCGAGCCTTCTTTTCGCACGCAAGGCGCTTACTCGTCTTCTTATCCTTCTTGCAGACCCTCAGCGCGGCGGCCAGTGCTTGTGCGCGGGTCAATGCCTTGACCTTGGGGCACCCAGTCGTGGGGACCTTCGTGCTCTGCCTGATGACAGCGCCGTTTTGTCCTGTGATTTCAGTCGCCATCGACATCGACGTTTTGCAGAGACTGAAGTTTTCCTTTTCCGGCACGTTCGCCGTGAGCGCGGAGTGCGGGCCGGCGGGCAGCGTAGTCTCAAAGGTGGTGAACGGCGCGTCCGGCGCCGATTCGAATTTGGAGTAGGTGATGCCTTTTTTGATGTCGGTCTTGCCGTCGAGGATGATTGTGACGTTGTCCCCCTGCAGCACGAACTCGACATCGGGGAACGCCGCGCCGCCGTGGGAAACGAGATAGGCGGGGCCGGACAGCGGGTCGGGCAGCAATGGCGTGTGGATCGTCGCGTTGCCGATCACGGAGCCTTCATTGCAGGTCGCAGGATTGGCCTCGAACACACTGTCCAGGCACGCTTTCTGGATTGTCGTCAGACGCGAGGGCAGCGCCTTCGGCAGCGTCAGGTCGACCTTGGCTATGTTCACCTGCCCCAGCCCAGCGGAGGTCACGTTCACCTTGAAAGTCGTGCCATTGGCTTTGCTGCCCTTGCCCACGGCGCTGGCCGTGAGCTTCGGCGCGAACGGCAGGCCCTGGCAGCCCGCTGCCTGGAACCGGCTGGAGAGCTGGGCTTTGGCGCCGGGGATGCTCGTCGCGGCCGCATCGATGGTCCTTGGCGCACAGCTGGTCGGGTTCAGCGTGAAGTCCGGCCGGTTGAGGTTCACGTCGACCCGCTTGATCCGTAGCGGGATCCCGTCACGGATCGTGGGGAAGGGGTCGGAGATATCGGTCACGTGGCTGTCGTCAGGGTTGATGTGCAACGCCTGGCGGATCACGACCACGCCGAGGTCGAACGGACCCGCGATCGCGGGCACGATCACAGCCATCCCATACGGCGCGCCGTTATAGGGGCCTGTGAGGTATGCCTTGCCGGTCACGCTGAACGGCTGTGCACCAGGACCCGTAGCCGTGGTTACGGTCCCCAGCAGCGAGGATTCCGGGCACGACGGGGACGCCAGCTCGGCCGCGCCCTGGCCCAGACCGCCGCGAGCCTGCGCCGCGGCCACCTGCACGTCTGAGCACTCGCCCACACCCGTGATCCGCCCGACCAGCCCTGGCGGCAGGTTGACCGTCAGGCCACCCAAGCCCTGTTCGTCGTCATCCTTGGAGATCGACAGGACGAACGGGGAGAACCCGCCCGCCTGCGGGCTCGTGGTGCCAGCGCTGAACGCCGGGGTGAAGCCCGACACGCAGCCGTCAGCGATCTGGAAGCTGTCGGACGGTTCGGCGTCGGGTCCCGATTCGGGGGCTGACCACGGTTCGAAGTCCGAGGTGGTCGTATAAATGTCGCAGCCTTCCGGGGTCGCGAGGTCGCCGCGGGGCCCGCCGAAGAACCGCATTTTCAACTCCGAGAACGGGAGCTGAGGGTTCTCGTCAAAGACGCCGGTGATCTGGCCCGTGTTCGGATCCGTTTTCAATTCCCCGGGGACCTTCACGATGGTGCCGGTCGTCGGGTCGTCGATCACGATGTAGCCCGCCAGCAGGCTCCCGAACGGATTTTCCTGCTGTCTGGCGAGATAGACCGATCCCTGCAAGGTGCCTTCGATCAGGGGGCTGGTGACTTCGACCGAGCCGATCTTCGAGGCGTCCGGGCAGGTCGGAGCGGCCGCGGTGAAGTTCGTCAGGCCCCTGTTGGCCAGGAGCTCTCCTTTGGGGCCGTGAGTCCCCAGCCAGCCGATCTGAGACACAGAGCACGCCTGCAGGCCGTTGCCCGCGGAGGGGTTGACCGTCAGGCCGGCGGGGAGCGTGACCGTGGCGTTGCGCAGCGGCGGGGTCGCCAGCGAACCCGGGGTCTCAGTCTGCGGGATCTTCAGATCGAAACTGAGGCCCGTTGGGGTGTCCGCCGTCGTCGTATCGGGTTTGACGGTGAAGCTGCTCGGGTTGAAGCGCAGCAGGTTGCAGCCCGTGACGGGCGGGGACTCCGCCGCGGGGCTTTCCGCGGATTTCCACGGAGCGCTGTCGACGGCCGGTTCGCCCGAGGGGGTGCCGTTTTCGGCGAACAGGCCCGGTTCCTGCCAGGAATCCAGGTGGACGCTCGCGACTCGCGGCTGCCCGGAGCAGTCAGAGGAATTCGTGAAGAACGGGACCTGCGTGCTGTTCGCTTCGTTCTTTGCGGCGGGGTTCCCGAAGAACGTCGCGGTGACGTCATTCAGCACGATCTGCGGGACTTCCTTCGTGGTTGCGCGCACCACATAACCCGACGGGGTCGGGGCGACACTCGCGTAGATCGCGTGGCTCGAGTGCAGGCCGTCCTGGAAGCCGAACTCCGCGGCGACTCCGCGCTCGGGCACCATGTTGTAGATCCCCTGGTAGGCGGAGGCGATGATTTCGGGCTCGGTCTCGATCTGCCCAACGCGCGTGTCGAGCGGACAGCCGACAGACGCCACCAGCTGCGCGAACGTGCACTTCGGTGTCGCCTGTGCGTCCCCCACCACTCCGACAGGGAGATCGTTGATGACGTCCTTGACGTCCTGGACGCTTGTGAGCTCAATGTGACCCTGCGGAGAGTGCCTGACGCTGTTGCTGAGGTCGATCCGGGTCGTCATCTCATAGGGATGGTCACCCGCCTGGGTGTCGGGCAGGCCGTCGAGCCCAGCGATGTAGGACTCCAGGGCGGTCGGGCCGAACGCCGGGGGCGTAAGGCCAACGATCAGCGGTTCCGTGGCGGCCGCTTCCGGGGAGCCCGGGCCGGTAGCGGTCACCATGTTTTCCTCGCCGCTGGGCGTGCCCGCTTCGAGCGTGATGAACAGACGAAGCTCGAGTGCTTCGTCGGGTGCAAGCGGGCCCGGGTACGTGCACGTGACGGTCACGGGTTCACCTTCCGCCGAGCACGCGCCCGGCTGTTCTTCACGGCTGAGATTCTGGTTCAGGTGATGGTTGGGGACGGCCAGCTCCAACCACAAGTCGTGGCGAGTCACCGCAAACCCTTTGGGGAGATGGTCCTTGACCACAATCGGCCCTTCCGCGGGCTGACTACCTGAATTCGCAACGTTCACATCGTAGCCGTAACAGTGTTCCGCCTGATCGCTCACTGTTTCTTTGCAGTCAGGACTTTCACCCGGCGAGAACTCGCCACCAATAGCGTACGTATGAACCGTCAGGCCGGGGGCGGCCGGCGCAACCGCTGAGGCAGTCGTGGCACCGCCGAGCATCGCCGCAACTGTCACGGCGAGAACCGGTGCGAGGAAGGCGGTGAGCGTGCCCGAGGCTCGCCGCGTTCCTGCGATGCTT
Source organism: uncultured Solirubrobacteraceae bacterium (assembly GCA_963705235.1). Lineage (GTDB taxonomy): Bacteria > Actinomycetota > Thermoleophilia > Solirubrobacterales > Solirubrobacteraceae > Palsa-744. Next base: position 961,553 of record OY970059.1, read on the forward strand.
GTCCGGCGGTAGTCGGGACGCATTTAGCTTTCCCCCCGTTCGCGGTTGGACTTCTTGGCCTTTGCGGCCGCCCTGTAGGCCTTGCGGGCCTTTCTTTCACAGGCCGCGCGCTTGGCGTGGTTGTGTTTCTTGCGGCATAGCCGCAGGGCGCGGTGGAGCTTTTCGGCTCTTGTCCGGGCTGCCGTCTTTGGTTTGGGTTTCACGACCGGGGCCGGTGGAGGCGGCGTCAGGTTCCCAGCGCCGGTGAAGCTCTCGCTGCCCGGGGTCTGTGCCGTCGGGGTGCCGGCAGCGGTGCCGCGGCAGGCTTCTTCAGAGCATGGCGAGGTGGATGCTGGCGGGGTGAAGCATGGTGCTTCCGCGGTGCAGATGCGGGCGTCGTAGTAGTCGCGCTGGGTGTCGCCGTCCTGCGAGGTGAGTTGGTCGTTGGTGGCGAAGAACACGTTTGCGCCCGACGCGTCGCTACCGAGCAGTTCAACGCTGCTCTGAATGCCCAGGACGCTCGTATTCGGCGTCGTGTCTTTGCCATCGGAGATCAACGACACCTCACCGTCGTGGTACTCGTACACGTTCTCGGCCAGGCCCCCGACGCCGCTGACCACGACTTCGTTCAGTGCCCCGGGGGTGAGCGCGACGGGGCTTTCGAAGAACACGAACTGGCCGTCGTGGGACATGGTCGGGTCCGCACGCCCCGGACCGACCCCTAGATTCCATCCGAAGCGGGCGGGCCTGATGCCGGCTTCGACGGTGCCCGCGTTGCCGTTGTCGTTGAAGCCGTGCTCGCCGATCGAGATACGCACGAGCGCGCCGGTGTGGTCGTCATAGCGGTAGACCTGCGCCGGACCTTCCGGGCGCGTATCGTCGGGCGTCAGCGCGCCGTGGCTGAGGAACACCAGGAACCGTCCATCCGGCGTCACGTTGGCGATCTGAATGCCGGTGGCCCACTCGAACGCGCGTCCCGACCGGGTGAAAATTCCCTCATCCGACGACGGCAGCGTCGCGATGAACGTGACGGGCTGGCCTTCGGCGTGGACGTAGAGGTTGTCTCCTCCTTCCTCGGGCTGCTGTCCCTGGGCGTTGGGTTTTTCGCTCAGCACTCCGCGGGCGACGAAGTAGACGTGTGAGCCGTCAGGGGAGATCGCCGCGACGCCCTGTACCCGCGCGCCACCGTTGACTGGTTTTTCGCCTTCGGCTTCAGAGACGTCGATCAGCTCGCGCTCTTCGGCGTTCGGTTCTTCGCCGGGCTTCCCGCAGGGCTCCGGGCATACCGACTCATAGAGGTTGCAGCCGGCCGAGGACGCAGTTTGGCAAAGAGTGCCCGCTTCGCCTTCGCCCTGGCCGGCATCGTCTGTGAGCTGCCCGACGCTCGTGAAGAACACCCGCGAGCCATCGGTGGAGGCCCCGGCGAAGATCGCTTCCTGCGCCGGGGCGTTCTGGCATTCTTCGCTCGTACACGTGCCGAGCGTGGGCGCGGAGATCAACACCGTGTGAGCTTCGGAGGTTTCCCCGTCGACGCGCGCATACAATTCGTGCACACCTTTCACGCCGCAGAATGCTGTGAAGTAAGCGGTGCGGCCGGTTTCAGAAAGAGATCCGTAGCTTTCAGTGTTGGAACCACCAAGAGAAGCCGAGCCGAGGAGAGTGCCACAGGCGCTGATCAGGGTCGTACTGTCCTCTGGGCCCGTGACACCCACCGATCGTGGGCGAGGGTTGCCCGTGCCCGCGTACTCATACAGCGAGTTGCCCAATTCGAGTTCCTCATCGAGTGACCAGATTTCCTGGCCCGTATAGAGCAGGTGTGAGAAGTCGCTGGTCGCGGCGAAGCTGATATTTCCGGCACCGGGTGGTGCGCTGCCTTGTTCGCCTTCTGCGGTTGGCCCGATGTCTGAGAGTTCTCCGTCGGCGGTGCGCTTGTAGAAGTGCTCCCGTCCTTCCGGGGGGCCGGGGGCGGTGATTAGCGCAGCGTGCGTGTCTGCGTCGGCGGCCCACATGCTGGCGGCTTGGAATTTGGTGAGCGAAGGTGCCAGCACGTGTGTGACCCATCCCTGGCTGGTGCGGGCGAATTCGTAGGCCTCACCGGCACGTTGACGTACGCCCGTGCACGATTCAGGGGCCCCGAAGCACTGGATGTTCGGAGCGATCAGATCCAGGCCGTTCTGGGCGATCCGAGGAGCCCAGGCGCTGCCACTGCCGAACAGTCCACCGATCACCGCCCCGTTCTTCTGCGGCGGGGTGACCATTTCGTATTGGCGCCCGTCAGGGAGGCTTGGGCTGGCCGCCTCGTTGCTGAACGTGTGGTCGACACTCGTTGCTGTCCCAGCACCGTTCCTAGCCACGAGCCGCCAGTGGTAGGTGTGGATGTTCGCGGACAGGCCGGTGATGTGCTGGGATTCGGGCTTGTCGGTGCGGCCGGCGCCCGCGTCGGCTTCCGAGGTTTCGTGTCCGTATTCCGTGGTGGCCCCGTATTCCATCTTGTAGGTCGTGTCCGAGCCGTTGGGGTTGATCAGGGCGGTCAGATCCGCCGTGGTCGCGGTGATGTTCTTGGCGGCTTCACCGTGGATCGTCGCCTTGACCGGCAGGGCGGTGAAGGAGACCTTCTGACCTACCGCGGTTTCGCCAGCTTCGTTGCGGGCCAGCAGGCAGAAGGTGTAGGTCGCGTTCGGGAGCAGTTCGGCGATCGTCGCTTCGACGGCCTGCCCTTCAGCGCCGGTCATTTCCCCCGAGCCAGCCGCTTTTTCGCCTTCGCATTCACTGGGCGATTCGCGGTAAAGGAATTCATAGGTGCCCGGGGTGCCGGGGCTATGAGGGTTCAGCACCCCTCCAAGGACGGCCGATTCCGTGGTGATCGCGCTCGCGGGGATCGTTGTTTCCGGAGCCTGCGGCGGAGTCGCCGTCGTGAAGTGTTCGATCGGCCCGATCGTTTCTTCGCTCGAGGCATTGATAGCGATCACCCGGTAGGAGTAGATCGTGCCCGCGCTCAACAGTGCACCGGTAGAGACACTCGCTGTCTGATCGCCAAAGCCAGAGATCGGCCCGGCGCCTTCGAGCTTGGTCGCTCCAAGCGTGCCGAGCATCGCTTCTTCGATCGCATATTCAAAGACGAACGTCGTTTCCTGGTTGTTCGGGTTCAGTTGCGCTTCCAGAGTCGCTTCGGTCGCGTTGACCCCAGAGACGCTCTCGCCGTCGATCGCCGGCGGCGCGGCAGGCGTCGTGAAGCTAAGCGGTTCACCAGAGGACGATTCGCTCGTTTCGCCTTCCTGATGGGTCGCGAGCACACAAAACGTGTATTCAGTGCCCGGGACCAGCCCTGTCACCGGAGTTGAGACTTTGATCGCTTCACCTTCTTTTTCCGCACGGAGCGGAGTTGTCGAGCCTTCGGTGCAGGTTCCATTGGTGTTGAAAGAAAACTGAAAGCCCGCCGTCCCACTCGTATTCGGATTCAACTCACCGTTCAGGATGGCCGACGAGGCCGTAACAGCCGTCGCAGGCTCAGTCGTCGGGGATTCCGGAGCGGTTGCCAGAGCCGGCGCGGCAGCGAGGAGAAGCGTGGTGATCACGGCGATGAAGGTCGTGGAGGCAGCGACCGTTCGGCGGCGGCTGGTCACGACTGGACTCCTGCTGGCGGAGATGCCGAGGCTGGGGTCGAAAACGTCGCTCGCGTGCGCTACCAGACCGTGGCATGCGCTCGTCGGCTCTACCGGCGGTGGCCTGAAGGTCAACGCTGCGCGGGCAGCTGCAACCACTGTGTTCATCGCCTGCCTCTCTCCCCTACGTCGTTGATGCATATGCGGCGGGCCCCAGCCAGCCGTAAATAAACACTGTCATCGACGCTACAGCATTCCCTCCACAGAAGTCAAGGAGGAAGTGCTCCCCGCCGGATTCACCAGCTCCTGCCAAGACTGAGTCCGAGGCATACTCCCTGCAAATAGCCGCAATCCGGCTCATAGCGCGATTGGGTTCACTCGGCGCCAAACGCGCCAGAACAATCCCAGCGTCCAAGGTATCGCGGCTCTTATAAATGCTCACCATGTGGTTGTCTAGACGGCCGTCGGGCGCCCGCGTCTCGAGAATGCCGTCCTCGTCAGAGACTCTGCGCCGGGCCGCGGCGCCGGTGGGCACGCGGCCGGCGGGACCTCGCGAAGTGCCCCGGGCAAGCCGGACAGCCAGCCACCCCTCTCCATACCCAACACGATGCCCTCCGGTACGGGATCCTGTAAGTCAAGGCGTAGAACGTTTAGGCATGATCTGGCCGTGATTAGGCAGGGCCGCCCGAGGGTCGGCATGTGTACCTGGCCGTGCGTGCCGGCCAGGTACACACGCGCAGTGGAGTTGTGGGCGCGTTCGGCGTTTGATCGGGCACCAAGCCCACATACTCAGGCGGCGGGCACGATCCCCGTCCCCCCAGCCCAGATTCCCCGTGTTTTAGAGCGATCTCTCGGTGTGCACGCTAGGGTCTAGCGCCTTATGGCCCGGCGTACAGCAGCCAAGCAGTCCATAAACACGCCGTTGCAGAACAGGCGCAAGGCGACCCAGCGCCAGCGACTGCTGGCCGGCATGATCTCGGCGGCCAACCGCGACGGGTACGCCGGCGCCAACGTCTCCGCGGTGATCGCCGAGGCGGGGGTGTCGCGCCCCACCTTCTACGACTACTTCGAGGACCGCGACGACTGCTTCGTGGCGACGATCCTGGAGGTCCATCGGCAGCTCCTCGGCGAGGTGCGCGGCGCCGTAGAGCGAGAGCCGCCCCAGCGAGCGCTCGCAGCCGCGATTTCGACAACGCTCGCGTTCGCCGGCTCGCGGCCCGCTGAGGCGCGGTTTTTGATCAAGGAGGCGCTCGCCGGCGGGCCCAGCGCGCTCGACGCGCGCGACCGCGGGATCGCCGAGACCGCAGGGGTCGTCGAGCAGGCATCCAAGCGGGCGCCCGCGAGCGCCGCGATCCCAGACGTCCCGGTCGCGGCGGTGCTCGGCGCGATCCACCGCGTGCTCGCCTCCAGGCTGCGCCGCGGCGAGCGCGTCCTCGGCGGGCTGGAGCGAGACCTGCTGGCCTGGATCGAGAGCTACGAGCAGCCCGCCGGCGAGCAGCGCTGGCGAAAGCTCAAAGCGCTGCCGGCGCCCGAGCGCTCCCCGTACCTGCCTCCCACCACGTTGCGCGCGCCACCGTCGCTGGGACCGGGCCGGCCACGACTGTCCGAGGAGGAGGTTTCCGAAAACCATCGACAGCGAATCATGTTCGCGACCTCGCAGGTCGTGCAGGAACGCGGCTACGCTGCCGCCACCGTCTCGGAGATAACCCGTCTCGCCGGCGTCGACGGGCGCGCGTTCTACCGCCTGTTCGCCGATAAGCAGGAAGCCTTCAGCGCGATCCACGAGCTGGGGTTCCAGTATCTGATGGCCGCCACGGCCGGGGCATTCTTCGCCGGCAAGAGCTGGCCCGAGCGCATCTGGGAGGCGTTCCGCGCCACGACGCAGAGCGTCGATGACACACCGACATTCGCCCACGTCGCGTTCGTCGAGGCCTACGCGACCGGGCCTCGCGGAATCCAGCGCGTCGAGGACAGCCACATCGCGTTCACGATCTTCCTGCAGGAGGGTTATCGGCACCAGGGCGAGGGCGATCAGGCGCCGTCGAGCGTCGCGCTCGAGGCGACCATCACCACCATCTTCGAGATCGTCTACCTGCAGACCCGGGCGAGCGCCAAGCCCAAGACAGCCGGACTGCTCGCGCATCTCGTGCACATGTGCCTGGCGCCGTTCCTCGGGGCGGCGGCGACGAACGAGTACATCGACACACAGTCTCCCAAGGCACACAGACTCGCCAAGGGCGCCCGCGCGAAGCCGTCGCGCAAGCGGACAGGAGGAGCGGGCGCCGCGGCCAGATGAGGGACCGCGGCGCCCCTGGCATCCGGTCGAGAGGGGAGGATCGGGCGTGACATAAACGCCGCGCTTCACGATAGCTTACCCGGCAGATGCTTGTCGAAGAGCGCGCTACCACGGCCAGGCGCCACATCGGTAAACAGCGTGTATGTGATTTTGCAGCGCGAACCGCCCGGCTCTGCGCCAGACGGTGAGCGGGGCGCTGCAAGCAGGCCGCGGCACGGACGCGCGGCGGGAGCGTCTCCTCTCGGCCGTGGTCAACGTCGCGGCCGAGCGAGGGTACGCGGACACCACGGTCGCACGGATCATCGCCTGCGCACAGGTGTCGCGGCCGACCTTCTACAGGTACTTCGCGGGGCGGGATGCCTGCTTTCTGGCCGCAATCGAACAGATCGAGAGGCAACTGCTCGCCACGGTCGGCGCGGAGGTCGGCTCTCGCCCGCCCGAGCAGGCCGCCAGCCACGCGATCGCGGTTCTGTCGGCGTTCGCCGACGCCGAGCCCGCGCTGGCGCAGGTGCTGATGCGCGAGAGCCTCACCGGCGGCCCGCCGACACTCGACGCCCGCGACCGCGCCGTCGTCGCGATCGCACGGGTCATCGAACGCGCCCACCAGCAGGCGGCGCCCTCGGCACTCCTGCCCGACATCTCCTGGGATGCGCTGGTCGGTGGGACGTTTCGACTGCTCGCAACGCGTCTGCGCCGCGAGCAGAGCCCGGCGACGATGTCGGGCGATCTCACCGCGTGGGTGGACAGCTACCGGAGCCCGCTTGGCCAGCACCGTTGGAACAGCCTGACCCCGATGCCCGCCCCGGCACGCTCGCCGTTCGTGGCGGACTCCCCACGGCGGGCGCCTCCTGCGCTGCCGCCGGGACGCCCTCGCCGGTCGGGCGCGGCGGTCGCCGAGAACCATCGCCAGAGGATCCTGTTCGCAACCGCCGAGCTTGTCCAGGCGAAGGGGTTCCTCACCACGAGCGTCACCGACATCGTCCGCCGAGCGGGTGTCGACGGCCGCGCGTTCTATCGCCTGTTCACCGGCAAGCGCGACGCGCTCATGGCAGTGCACGAGGAAGGCTTCCAGCAGACGATGGCCGTCACCGCAGGCGCCTTCTTCACGGGAGAGGCCTGGCCAGAACGGATCTGGGAGGCAGGCCGAGCATTCACCCAGCACCTCGAACGGAACCCGACGCTGATCCGAGCCTCGCTGATCGAAGGCCATGCTGGCGGTCCGATGGCCGCCCAGCGGACCCTGGACCTCACGCGGGCCTTCACGATCTTCCTGCAGGAAGGCTACGGCTACGCGACCCGCGGGCCGGGGCCGTCCGTGCTCGCACTCGAGGCCGTCGCCCAGACCATCCACGAGGTCTTCTACCGGCGAGCACGCATGCGAAGCATGTCGAAGGTCTCGGGATTACTGCCACACGCCTTCCATTTGTGTGTCACCCCATTCGTCGGCGCCGCACAGGCGGATGAGCTGATCGACGACCTGATCAGCGACGAAGGCTCGCCATCCGGTGCGCCCCGGCCGACCCGAGGAAGGGGGCCAGGCAGATGAACACGACATGCGCCAGCAGGTGTGACGGCGGCGCGCCGCCGTCACCGCGCGCGCGCTGGTAGCCCAGCTCGAACACCGCGGTGGCGATCATCTCCAGCGCCAGCTCCGACCACGCTGGTCGCGACTCGGCACCGGCGGCGTGACGATTGCCCTCCTGCAGGAAGATCGTGAACGCGCGCACAAACTCCTCGACGCGCGGCGTCGACGCCGGCCAACACGCACCGCCGTCGACCAGCAGGACGTATGCGAGCGTTGGGTTCTGCTCGGCACACTGCGTGAGTGCGCGGGCGGCCTCCCAGACTCGTCGCGGCCACTGCTCGCCGACGAACGCACCGGCGGTCCTCGCCATCGCGTGCCTGAACGCCAGCTCGCCCGTGGCGGCGAACGCGCGCTGCTTGCTGGCAAACATCTCGTAGAAGACGCGGGCATCGACACCGGCGGCCTGTGTGATCTGCGCGACCGTCGCCTGCGCGTAACCCTCGCGCCGGACGACCTCGGCCGTCGCAAAGACGATCCTCAGCCAATGGTTTTCGGCCAGGGCTCGCTCTGGGGAGCGCCGAGCGCCACCGGTGAGCGGCGGTGGTGCGCGCAGCGGGCCCACGGAGAGGAACGGCGAGGGATCTGGTGGGGGCAACCCAGCCAACGCCTGCCAGCGGTGCTCGGCGATCGCCAGCTCATACGCGGCGAGCCAGCCCGGCAGCTCCACGACAAGGTCGCTCAGCTGCGCTTCGCCGCGCAGTCGCGAGGCGAGCAGTCGGCAGGTCACACCGCACACCAGGCTGGGCGGCAGATCTGGGACTACCGCCCCGGCGGGCAGCCGCCGCTGGGTTTCTTCGACAATCGCGGCGGCGTCGGCTACGAGCTGATCGCGTGATTCGAGCATCCGCCGACCGCCGGTCAGCGAGTCGCTCAGCAGCAGTCGAGCCATCGTCGGCTGCGAGCCGGCGAACGCGAGCAGCGCGTCGGCGGCGCGCAGGGTGGCGCGCTCGGGCCGATCGCTGGCGAGGATCCGGCGGATGCCCGCCAACAGACTGCTACGGATCGGCGCGAGCGCAGCGACAAAACACTCTTCCTTGTCGGTGAAGTACTCGTAGAAGGTGGGGCGCGAAACGCCTGCCAGGGCGATGATCCGCGCGACCGTCACATGGGCATACCCCGCGCCCGAGGCCAGGGTGGTAACCGCCTCGAGCAGGCGCATGCGCTGGCTGCGCTTGCCGGCGGCCCTGGATGCGACCGAGCGTTGATGGCGCCCCACGCGCGCGTCGTGGGGAGAGGACCCCGCGTGTGTCTGGGCCGCCATCGCCTGCAATCATTTAGCCCAGGTGACGTTCCGTTAAGTCAAGGCTTAGAAGCTTCTAAGCCTTGACTTCAGTCATTGGCGCCGTGGGCACGCCACCGCGGTGCGCGCCCGTGCATGGCCACCGTCGATGAATGTGAACGTCGCCGCGAACGAGAAGCCGCCGTGCGGGCAGCTTTGCGGCAGGCCGACGCCGGCAGGATGGTAGGCGACCGTCCTGCCGCCAACCTGTTCGTAGTAGGTCAGGCGCCCGCCGAGCGTCAGCCGCATCTGCGCGAGGGCCACATACGGGCCGTCGGGGAGACTCGGTATCGGCGGAACGACAATGCTGAGATGCCCGGACCTGAGCACGCCGTAGAGGACCGCCTGGGCGATCACGGGGAAGGTCCCGCTCGCGTACACGAGGACGTGCAGACGGCCGTCGGGCGAGGGGCCGGCGAACAGTGTCAGCTGGACCTTCTCCGTGACGATCTCCGGACCGATCGGGATCTCAACGAGCGCGCTGCCACCGCCCATCCGAGAGTCCGCCGGGCAGGCCGCGGTGCCAACGGCTTGCAGCGCTTCGGGTGGGCATGCGGCGAGGCCAAGGCCGCTGGTGGCGAGGCCGAGATTCGACGGGTAGGCCAGGTCGAAGGCGTTCAGCGCCACGGGAGCATCGGCGCCGGCTGTGATGCGAAAGCCCAGGGAGACGGTCGTGGCCGCGCCCAGCCGCTCGGGGGCGAAGCTCGCGTGCATGCTCGCTCGCTGCTCGGCCTGCGCGGAACACGCGAGCGCGGCGCAGGATGCGATCGCGACCGCCACAACTTGGGCTCGGCGGATCATCGTGCCCGTCCCGCGCTCAGTAGGGCAGCTTGCCGACCGCCTGCACGGTCAGTCCGTAGCTGCGCCGGTTGAAGACTCCGAACATTTCCCCACCGCCATGAACGTGGGCATAGCGACCGGTGCCGCCGGTGACCGACATGCGACCGCGAAAGCTCGGGGTGCGGCTGGTGGGGCTCGAGAACCTACCCATGCCGCGTCCGCTGATCGACCCGCCGCTTCCCGAGATTGTGAAGCGAGCGCTGACGGTCGGTTCCCCGTTGTAGAGGAAGCGCACCGTTACCGAGCCGGGGAACGTCCCGGATGCCTTACCTTCGTCGATCAGTAGTGAACCAGAGGCGCGGACGAAGTGCAGATGCCCTTCGTCGCGGACGTTCAACACACGCGTGGCGTATCCGACGGACGTGCCAGCTGCGGCCGGGACCGTCGCCATCGCGATGAGACCGATCCCACACAGGCTCAGCACGACGACTGCGGACGCCAGGCCCCAGGTGCGCGCGGATCGTGTCTGACGCATGGCCTCTCCCTGCGATTCGCTCCTCCCTCGCAGCCGCCTACCGACAGCGGCTCGCTCAGGCCCCAGCGGAACGCTCATGATAGCCCTACCGGCGCTTCGGAGCCGTGGATCGGCGAGCGCCATCCACCTGCTCGCCTCGCCAGGCGCCAGGCGCGCATCCCGGCGAGCGTTGGCCAGATCAACGGCGCCAGTGCACGGCTCAGCTCGGCGATGATCGGCCGCGCGAACGCGCTCCTGGCACCAGGCGCCGAAGCGTAATAGGCGACCACCCCGTTGAGGATCATCAGGTGGTGCGCAGCGTCGGGAAGCTCCCGCGTCTTCCCATCCGCGCGAGCTACCGCGTCCGCGAGCACCCGCGTCAGGAGGGCTTGATCCTGGTAGAGGCCGAGGTAGCCCAGCCTGTCGCTGTGGGCATCCTCATCACGGTCGACGAGACCGTCGAGCAGCGTCAGCAGCTCACAGATCGACAGGTAGGCATCGTCGATCCGCGTGGCGCGCTCGACGGTGGTGCTCGGGTCCGCCGCGACCGCGATCAGCGCGTGCACGGCGAGCACCGAGGAGGCCGAGCCGCAGAGCAGCTCGCGCCAGCCAAGCTCCGTCTCATGCGCCCGCGCGCGCGCCCACATCTCGAGCTGGTCGACTCCCAGCCGCGGGACGGCGTGCATGTGGACCTGTGCCTGAGCCGCGCGCACCGCGCTCGCGTGCGCGGCATGCGAAACGGTAGCCGCGGCGGGCAATCGCGCGAAAGCCTCACCGGCAGCTACGGACAGCTCGCACATGTAGCCGCCATCGCCTGAGCCGCCGGCGACCCCGCCGTTGGGATACGGGGCGAGAGCATCCGTGAATACGGCAAACAGGCGCTCGCCGTCGCGCAATGGCTCCGGCAGCGAGAGCTCGGTCAGCCCGTCGAGCAGATCGAACAGAAGCTCGAGCGCCACGATCGCCTTGACGACGTGCTTGCGCCGGGCGCGCGGTGCGAGGGTGGCGAGCATCGCACCGGCCTCGGCGTTGAAGCCCTCGCTTCGCAGCTTCGACAGGGCGAGCGCCCGCAGTTGCCGGTCGGGGATCGCCTGCGCGCGCCGCTCCCAATGCTCGAGCGCTCGGCGCACGACAGGCGCCACCGACACCAGATAGCGACCGTTGGCGAGGGCCAGCTCGAGCGCCGCACGGACCACGAGCCGGCGGTCCCCGAGCACCTGGCGCGGCGGCTCTACCGGTCCTCCAGCGCCAGTATCGGCGCGACGCGCGAGGCCGACCAGCCGGGTGCGGCCACGAGCGCCAGCGCGACCGCGAGCACGAAGACGAGGATCTCGAACGGGCGAGCGCCGGTGGCGACGTGCGCCACCGGGAACCCGGTGACGCGAGCCAGATAGCCATCCAGCACCAGCTGGCCGTACACCCCGGCGAGCGCGCCCGTGAGGGCGCCCGCACCGAGCATCAGCCCGGCTTCCGCCAACAGGATTCGGCGCAGGCGGCCGGGCTTTACGCCCAGCAGCCGCAGCTCCGCGAGCGACGCTCGACGCTGCCAGATGCTGGACGTGAGCGCCGCAGCCATGGCTGCGATCGCCGCGATCAGCAGCAACGTCGATATCTCCGCGAGCTGCCCGAGCCCTTCGCCGGCGAGAGCGTCGATCCGTGACGCGCGGGTGGACGCCAGCGACACTTCGAGGCCACTGTCCTCACCCAATGCTCGTTGGATCGCCGAGCGCGCCGCGACTACGCTGGCCCCGGGGCGAAGATCGATGCCCAGAGCCGTAGGTGCGTTGGTCCTCCAGTAGCGGCGATAGTCGCCAGCGCCGATGAAAACCACGCCCGGCGACCAGGCGAGGTTGGTGGTCATCGCCGCCACCCGGAACTCATGCTCGCCGGTGGGCGTCCGCAGCGCGAGGGTGCCCCCCACGCCGGTGTGGTGTGCGTCGGCTATCTGCCGGGAGACGGCGATCCAGCCACCCTGCGCGAGGCGAGCGTCGGTGGCGCTCTCCCTGCCGTCGAGAAGCTGGCTGGCAAGCACCCGGCGGCTCGCACCGGGAGGACGAGCGATGACCCACACCCGCCGCCCGCCGAGCTGGATGAAGCCGCCCTGGAAGCTCCGTACGCTGGCGACCTCCGGCAGACGCGCGATCGACGCGGCACGCCCGCCCTGCTTGAACTCGTTGACGGCCTGGTTGTCCCTCGGGTTCGACACCCAGATCGCGGCATCCGCCGTATAGCTGGAGGCGAACGACCTGATGCCCCGCAAGAGGTCGTCGCGGGAGCCTCCCAGCGCGACGCTCCCGAACAGTGCCACGGCACCCGTGGCCGCCAACGCCAACGCGCGCAGCTTGGTCGCCTGCAGCGATGACAGCGCGACCGGAAGCGAGGTGAGCCCCTGGTGGCGTCGCGTGAGCCAGCGCCCCAGCCGCAGGACCGCCGCGAACGTGAGCGGCACGGCGAGCACCGTCGCGACGGCCAGCATCGCGCCCGCGACGATGGCCGCCGACGGGGCGAGCACGAACAGGCCAGTGGCGGCGGCGAGAACCCCGACGGCAATCGCAAACAGAGCGCGTTGTGTCGACGGGCCAAGGGCGTTCCCCGGCACACCGGACTCCCGGTAGACCGCATCCCTGGCGCGGCCTCGGCGCAGGTCGAGCAGCGGCACACCGCACGCCAGGCAAGCGGCGGCGATGCCGCCGAGGCCCGCGAGCAGCAGCGGTCCGGCGCCGACGACCGTGCCACTGGACAGCGTGAACGCCTCGGCGAGATAGCCGGTCGGCTGGTGGAAGACCTCAACCGACAGGCAGTAGCCCGCGACCAGCCCGACGATGCTGGCCAGGACGCCGAGACACAGTGCTTGGAAGAAGACGATCTGCACGATCGTCGCGCGCCTCGTCCCGGCCAGACGCAGGTCGGCGATCGCCTGGCGGCGCTCGGGGACTGTCATCAGCATCGCGTTGAAGGCCAACAGGAACCCAAGCAGCGCGCCGATCGCGGCGAACAGCTGACTGGCGAGGTCGCTCGGGCGCAGCGCCTGATCCAGCAGCTCGACATCCTGATCGGCGGAGGCGACCGTCATGCGCCCAGCGGCGAGCCGCTCCAATTCCCGTCGAACAGCAGCCCGCCGACCGGGCTCGGTCTGCACGAGGATGCGACTCAGGCGTCCCCGACGATCGGCGAGCCATTGCAGTCGCGCCAGCGGCATGACCGCCACGAGCGCGTTCGATACCGCGCCCGCCACTTCAGGACCCAGTACGGCGGACACGTGCAGCGGGATGGAGGCTCCACGCAGCTGCAGCGTCACGCGGTTGGCAGATCCGACGTTTACGCCCAATGCGTTCGCGCTCGCCCGGCTCAAACCGATCGCCCCCGGCGTCAGCGCATCCAGCGGGAGCGTGTGCGCCAAGCCGTCCAGGACGGCGAGGCTGACGTCGGTACCGGCGAGGTCGACCGTCACGTGGCGCCCGCTGGGCGCCAGCAGCGTGGCGGTCTGCTCCAACAACGGCGCCGTCTGCTTGACGCCCGGGATCGCTTCGACGCGTGCGAGCATGCCTTCTGGAACGCCGCCCTCGCCCTGTGCGCGCAGCTGCAGGCTCGCCTGCCCGACGACGGCTCGCACCACCTGGCGCGTGGAGCCGGCGATGCTGCCCTCGGCAACCGTCGCCGCGAGCACGAGCGCGACGGCCACGGCGATGCCAACGCCGGCGAGCAGCTCTTGGACGGCGTGCACGCGCAGGCGCCGACGGTAGATGTACCAAAGGGCGTAAAACCCCAGAGGACGCCTGCGCCGCGGCGGTGTGCGCTCCATCCGGCGCTCACCCACCCGCGCTGGCGGCGCCCGCGCGCGGGCTGCCCGGGCGTGGCTCACCGCGTACTCCGAGGCCGTCGGCGAGCTTTCCGTCGCGGAGCGAGCAGCGCCGGCCCGCGAGTTGCGCCGCCTCCGAATCGTGGGTGACGAGCACCACCGCGGCGTCCTGTTCGCGCGCCACCGCGGCCAGCAGCTCGACCGTCTCGACGCTGCGGGCGCTGTCGAGGTTTCCGGTGGGCTCATCGGCCAGGATCAGCCGCGGCTCCCCCGCGAGCGCCCGCGCGAGCGCGACACGCTGGCGCTCGCCGCTAGAGAGCTCCTCTGGCGTGTGAGCGAGACGGTCGGAGAGTCCGAGGCGTTCCAACCACGGGATCGCGCGCACCTCGGCTTCGCGCAATCCCATGCCCCCGACGAGCAGCTTCAGGGCGGCGTTCTCGAGCGCGGAGACTCGCGGCATCAGGTGGCAGCCCTGATAGATGAAGCCGACATCGCGCATCAGGTAATCGGATGTCTCGTCTTCGGTGAACCGGGAGACCTCGCGTCCCTGGAACCGGATCACCCCCTGCTCGGGGGCGATCAGCGCGGCGATCAGCAGCAGCAGCGTCGTCTTGCCCGACCCGCTGGGACCCTGCACGGCGACCATCTCGCCCGCTTGGACGTCGAGACTGACGCCGTCGACCGCGCGAACCTCCTCGCCGCCCGCTCGGTAGTGCTTGACGACGTCGTCAAGCTCGAGCATGCCTACGCGCGCGCCCGCAGCGCAGCGGCGGGGCGCAACGCCAGCACCGGCGCGAGCTCCCGCCCCGGCGGGCCGCGTAGCTCGCCTTCGCTGAGCGACAGCACGCGGTCGGCGCCGGAGAGCGCCGGGGACTCGCCGGTGCTGGCGAGCACCGCCATTCCATCGTCGGCGAGGGAGCGCAGCAGCGAAAGGATCCCATCGCGCTCGAGCAGGTCCACACCCTTGGTCGGCTCATCGACCACGAGCAGCCGCGGTTGGAGTGCCAGCACGCGGGCGAGTGCGACACGAATCGCCTCTCCGGTCTCGAGGTCGGCGACGCCCATTGCGACGCAATGCCCGGCGCCAGCGCGATCGAGGGCCGCGGCGGCGCGAGAGGCCGAAATGGCCGGGGAGAGTCCGCGCGCGAGCAGCGAGACCATCACCTGGTCGAGGACCGGCTGGCGTTCGCCGCGCAACGGCATCTGGCAGTAACCGATGCCCGCCCCGAGCGTCTCCTCGTGGTGAGCGCCAGCCAGATCCTCGCCGTCGAAGCGCACGACGCCCGCATCCGGAGGCTCGATCCCAGCAGCGAGGCGCAGCAGCGTGGAGCGCCCACAGCCCCGCACGCCCCACACGACCGCGACCTCCCCACCGTCCAGATCGAGTGTGATGTCGCTCAGCACAGTTCGCTGCAGCCGACCGTCGCGGTAGCGCTTGGTCACGCCACGCAGTTCGAGCAGGCTCATCGCCGCGCCCCCCGGGCGCCAGCGAGCGCATTCAGCTCGCGCCGAGCGTACTGCACCCACTCGAGCCTCGCCCCCAACGCCAGGCGAGTCTCCTCGTTGAGCAGCCTCTCCGAGAGGCTGGACACGTGATTCCCGCCCGCATCCCGACGCGGGAGGCTCGTCTTGCCCGCCTCGGCCAGGCATGCACGCTCATAGCGCGCGAGGATCTCGAGCGCCCCCCGGGGATTCTGGGTAAACGTCGAGAGCGCCAGCACGAACAGCCCCTGACGGCGGCGGTCCTCGTCAAGCTGTCCCGCCAGCCACTGCGCGTACCCCTCGACACCAACCACGGTCGCTTCATAGCGGGGCTTGGGCTGGCGCCCAACCCTCGTCCCGGGGATCTCCCGGACCAGCGAACGGCTCTCCAGCGCGTGCAGCGCCGTATATATGTGCGAGACGCTCGAGAGGCTGAGCACCGCCCCGTATGTCCGCTCGAATCTGCGCGCCAGCTCGTAGGCGTAGCTCGGACGCTCGATCACGAGACCCAGCAGCGCCCAGTTGACCGATGACTGCATCGGAGCGGCGTGTCTCTCTCCTCTCATGACCTCTCTAGCGTAAACGAAAGCGGTGTCGCCATGAGGTCCGGTCGCGCGATGCCGATCTCTAGAATCCTGAGTCGATGGTCATAAACGCCGATATAGATCAGGCTCATCTGTCTCAAGGGTCTGGGTTTGGGTTTGTTGAGGCAATGTACGCGCTCTCGATCGTCGCCGAGTAAACGCTTGCGCGCAGGCTAATACACGATGGCTCCCAGATCAACCGCTCTCAGCAATACACGGATGAGCGTACCGCCGGCAAACACGTCCACTGAGATTTGCCTTCGGCCCAAGACCAGCATCCGATGCGGCGCGAGGGCGGACCCCCTCCCACGGAGCACGCCCCTAGCCAACATGCAGCGGGCACATCGGTGCGCGGGGCAACGCTGCCCCGCGCACCTCCAAGCTCGGCCAATCAGGCGCTACGCGCTGATCGTGACGGCCTTGGACATTTTCAATTTCAGCGCTTCCGGAACATCGAAGCCAGTGTTTCCCGTGTTGCCATTTACGACGAGTATCGGCGCAGCTTTTACTTTTTCACCTTTTTCATTTTCGTACTGCGTAAACGCCTGTTTGCCCCCCGGAGCCTGCCAGCTCAGTTCATAGTTCGTCGTTTTGGTGTTTATTGGGGTGATCGAGCCGATAAGACTGCCCTTTACTTCCTCTTCCACTCCTTCTCCGCAGGATATTTTTCCTGTTTTGAGTGTCAGGACGATCCCAACCTGTTTCGTCGCTTTATTGATGTAGGCGACGGTCCCACTGGTCCCCTGCATCACGACGACACCTTTGGCAGCACCCACAGTGTTACATTCTGGTTCATTCTGGCCTATCTCGCATTCACTCATTTCGTCAGTGAGCGACACAGCTTTTGCGCTAGTGATTTCGCCTTTGAGTTTCAGTCGCTTGCATTGAAGATATCCTACGTTCGATATAGTAAATTGGGCCTGTGCTCCTGGGAAGGTTGCGCTTGCTTCGAATTTGTCGGGGAACACTTCGCTTGTCCCGAGGACGAATTCCGGGAGAGCGGCTGAGGCCGAGGCGGAAGCTACGGCGGCCAGCGCGAGTACGACAATCATTGTGAGGCCCAACAGCTTGAGTCGATGCATAATCCGCGTCTCGTTTCTGTCGTGGTAGTCGGCGGACACCGGACGGACAGGGCGGGACATCCGGCGGGTGGCGCACAACCTGTGGTCAGTAGCTGCTTCGGGTGTTGCCGAAAGACCTCCCCGCACAAGGCACCCGTGGTGACGAGTTGAACATGTGGCGACCCGTGGTGCTGAACAGACATGGTGTTCGAGAGGGCGGATCTCGCTACGGTCGACGAAGGTCCTCGCAGCGGCCTGGCCCGACAGAGTCCGCGGTTCATCGCGGCGTGACAGGGAGGAATCCCCGTGCGGGAAGATCGGATGCAACGAGGGTGGGTGGGACCTAGACAGCGTGTGCAGGGAAGTAGGGCGCAGGGTCAGCTCGCAGGTGGACGTTTGGTGGAGCGCGCACGCCCCGCACGCTCCCCGCGTCTGAGGCTCGATCGGGCCCGCTCAGGCAGCCGCCGAAGGAGCTACGCCTACGGCGGCGAGCTTGCTCTCCACGAAGTCGCCAGCGGCTTGTGATCCGATGAAGGGCGCCAGCGCGATGAAGACGGCCAGCGGCTGCAGGGGGCGCATGTTCAGACCGGGACCATGCCGGTTCCCGTGGAAACCGAGCTCTAAGACCATGGCCGCCGTGAGGGCCGAGCAGGCACGCGAGAGCGACTGCGCCTCAGGGCGCTGGCGGTAGCCATCCTCGAGAAACAACGTGAACGCCAGCTGCGTGTCGTGAACTCGACGCTCGAAGTCGGGGCCGATCGCATAACACTCAACAAAACCGATGTAGGCCAGCAATGGCTCTCGCGAAAAGAAGCTCGTAAACGCCTGTGCGCCGTGCCACACACGCTCCGGCCACGTCCGCGGCGTGAAGAATGCCGGCGTGCACGCCGCGACGGCCTGCTGGAAGGCTTGCTCGTAGGCGGCGATGAAGGCAGCGGACTTGGTTGGAAAGATGTTGTAGAAGCTCCTGCGCGAGACGCCCGCGGCTGCGACGATGTCAGCGACCGCGACGTTTCGGTAGCCCTTTTCACGGATGGTCTCCGCCGTCGCGCGCACGAGGCGCTCGCGAGGCACGCCGCGTGGCAGAACGCCGCTTGTGCTCTGGGCCGATCCCCACGGCTGCCGCGAAAGGGTCGGAGCGAACCTCGCGCTCCAGGAGGGATCCCCCGACGATCGCCGGGCGAAGGCCCCTGCCCACTCCCGGACCTCATCGCAAACGCCGTCGGGAACGCCGCCGTCGGACAGCTGCATCGAGAGGAACCTGAACATACCGCCGACCAGGATTGACGAGGGAAGATCGAGCGTGGCGTGCTGTGTGGTCGTGCCCGCCATCGCCTGCTGGATCCTCGATATGAGCGCGTCGCGCTCAACGAAACCAGAGGGCCCGGCCGCCAGGCCTTCACGCATCAGCAGGCGGGCCGAGTCCGGCCGCGATCTCGCGGCGGCGGCCAACGCTTCAAGGACCCTGCGTTCTCGATGCCGGCTACCTTGGGCCGCGCTCTGCGCCTCGCGAACCAGCTGGTCAGCGTGGTGGTGATACGCGCTCCAAAAGCAGTCGTCGAGATTCGAGAAGTGCTGGTAGAAAGTCGCGCGGCTCACGCCCGCCACGGCGAGAAGTCGCTCAACGGTCAGATGAACGTACCCGTCGCGGGCGGACACATGAGCGACGGCGTCCAGTAGACGATCGAGCGCCAGGCCCGGCTTGGCGGGACGCGATGGCGTCGCATGTGATCTGTCCATCTCGGCTCTCTCCCAGCCCGCCCCAGCGGGGTAAAATATACGCAGGCAGTGGTCTTTGAGTTAGCGCCGGTATCACCCGACGCTATGGGCAACAAGACCAGTATATGAGGCTCGATATAAACGCTAGCACTGGTGTTGATCTGCGGCCCGGGCGGATGCCCCCGCAATCCCCGATGACGCGAACATCAAGATTCGCGAGGTTAGGAAGATCCGGCGAACGCATCAACAAATCGCTCACGATCTCGTGCCTATGGCTAGCGTTTCTGTGGAGCCTTCATACCGCGATAGAAAGCCACGACTCGTCGCCGCCAGCACCCGCAAGATTCAACCATTCTCAGGGTTTGGTGCGTGATGGCGAGACCCGGATTCGAACCGGGGACACCACGATTTTCAGTCGTGTGCTCTACCAACTGAGCTATCTCGCCGCGACGTTCGATGCTACCGAGTCCCCGCTCGCCCGGGAGGCTTGGGGCCGGCGCTGCAGGCCGATCTCGGTCGCCGGCACGACTACGAACTAGCGGCGTCGCGTTCCCACGCCTGCAGGTAGGGCAGCGGGTCGATCGGGTACCCGCCCGATGCCTGCCAGCCGCCGACCCAAATCTCAAAGTGCAGGTGCGGTGCCGTCGCATCGCCCGTCTGGCCCGCAGCGCACAGAGGCTGCCCGGCGCTCACAGCCTGGCTCGCGCTCACCTCAAACGAGCGCGCCTGGCAATGGGCGAACATGAAGTCCAAGCCGATGCTCGTGTGCTCCACCACGTAGTAGCCGGCACCGCCCGGCTGATTGGCCGTGCTGAGGATCGTGCCCGCCAGCGGCGCCACGTCCGGCGTGCCTTCGGCAGTCAGAACGTCCTGGCCCTGGTGGATGTGTCCCGCGCGCGGTGCGCCGAAGCGGTTTTCCGTTCCGCCGAAGCTGTGCGCACCCGCCACCGGGAAAACCGCCCCCGCCGCCGCCGTCTGTGCAGGGGTCGGCACACCAGCTTCCGGCGTGCCCGGGGTCGGGGCTGGGGGCGGCGCAGGTGCGCTCACCGTCAGCGCCGCGTAGCCCGAGCTGTGCGCGCTGCGCAGCAGGTTGCCGTTGTGGTGGTCGTGCGCGCTCACCGTCACCTGATAGCGCCCCGCCGACAACCGCGTCGCCGAGGGCCACGAGACGCTCATCGCGCGGCCCGTGTGCACCCAGCCCATCCTCGCCGTCACCACCGTCCGACGGCTTGCCATGTCGGTGATCAGCACGCGCATCGACACCGTGCCCACACCCTTCTCCTCCACGCGCACCGTCACCTTCGGCGGCCTGCCCGGCACCGCCGTCGCGGGCACGCGCAGCTCGCCCACGACCGGGCGCGGGAGCGTCGGCACGCCGTACTGGCTGCCACCGCCCTGCGGCGAGGCCGTACCGCCCGGTTCGCCTTTCAGCGCCATCGCACCCGGGCTGGCCGTAAGGAACACGGCTGTCGTCAGGGCTGCCACATGCGCCCCGCGGACACGTCTCATACGTTCCTCTCGGCCTGCGCGCCCCCGCCCGCAAGGGGTGCCCGAGGAATTGCAGGGCGCACGCACAGGGGTCCGGCCGGCGTGGAGCGCGCGCCGTCTCAGCCTCGCTCGAATTCCTCCACCAGCGCTGCGTATGTCAGTTCCAGCCCCCGCCCGATCGACACCTCCGGGCGCCACCCCAGCTCGCGCTCGGCGCGAGCGATGTCCAGGCAGCTGTGCGTCAGCTCGCCCGGACGCAGATCGGCCAGCTCCGGCTCGATCTGCTTGCCCGCCGCGCTGCTCAGCTCGCTCCACACGCTCGCCACGTCCGTCTCCACGCCCGTCGCAATGTTGTACGTGCCCGACCTACCCGACGCCGCCAGCAGCGCACCCACCACGTCACTCACGTACACGTAGTCACGCGTCGGCGTGCCGTGTCCGTACAGCTTCGGCGCCCGTCCGCTGTACAGATGGTGGGTGAAGATCGCCACCACACCCGCCTCACCATGCGGGCTCTGGCGCGGTCCGTAGACGTTGCCCAGCCGGCACACCGCGTGCGGGATACCCGACGACAACGACCACGTGCGTACGTACGCCTCCGCCGCCAGCTTCGACGCCCCGTACGGCGACAGCGGTTCGGGAATGCGATCCTCGCCCGTCGGCATCGGCGCGTCGTCGCCGTACAGCGCGCCGCCCGTCGACGTGAACACCACCGGCGCGCCGCAGCGGCCGGCCGCCTCGAGCACGTTCAGCGTGCCGCGCACGTTCACCTCGCAGTCGCGTCCCGGATCCTCCACCGACGCCACCACGCTCGCCTGCGCCGCCAGATGGAAGATCGCGCGCGGGCGCACCTGCTCGACGGCGCCATCCAGCGCCGCCACGTCGGTGATGTCCAGCTGCATCAGCTTCGCCGCGGACGGCACCCGCGCGCTAGCGCCCGAGGACAGGTCGTCGATGACCGTCACCTCGTAGCCCTCCGCCAGCAGCGCGTCGACCACGTGCGAGCCGATGAAACCGGCGCCGCCGGTCACGATTGCGTTCGACATGCGTCGGGAATCTATACCGATGCAGCCGGCGCGGACGCGGTCAGCAGGTCTTCGACCGCTTCCACCGACTCGTCGATCCGCTCCAGCACACGCATCCCGCCGCGCTCGCGCGGAAGGCTGCCGCCGACCGCCGGGCCCCCCAGCACGATCGGCAGGTCCGGACGGGTGGAGCGCAGATCGCGCAGCGCCACCTCGACCGACTCCGAGCCCGCCGGCAGCGTCGCACCGACCACCACCAAGTCAGGTGACTGGCTGTCGATCATCTCCAGCAGCCGCTGGGCCGTCAGATCGGTGTCGAAGATCGTGTGGAATCCCGCCGCCGCCAGTTGGTCATGCACCATCTGCAGCCCCAGCGTGTGCTCGTCGCCCTCCACCGCCGCCAACAGCACGCGCTCGCGTGTCGGCTCGGTGCTGCCCGTCATATAGCGGTACAGCGTCGCCAGCACACGCCGCGTGATCGTCATCGCGCGCCGCTCGCGTTCGCTGTCGATCTCGCCCGCCTCTGCCACCACGTTGATACGCCGCAGCGCCGGGCCGATCACCTCCGCGTGCAGCGTCGTCGGCGAGATGCCGTCCTCGATCGCCGTCGCGATCGCGCCCTCCGCCATCTCCGCGTCACCGCGTTCCAGCGCCGTCGCAAAAGTCTCCAGCGCGCGCTCCACCAGCGCCGCCGGGTCCGTGCGCAGCTGTTCGCGCGCGTCCGGGCCAGAGCGACCCAGCACTTCCATGAACGCATCCAGCAGCACCGGGTCGAAGTGGCGTCCGCGCTGTTCGCGCATCATCTGAATCGCGTCCTCGACCGAAAACGCCTTGCGGTACACGCGGTCGCTCGTCAGCGCATCAAACACGTCCGCCACCGCCACGATCCGGCCCTCGATCGGGATCGCCTCGCCCTTCAGTCCGCGCGGGTAGCCGGTGCCGTCCCACTTCTCCTGATGGCTCAGCGCGATCGTCGCCGCCATATCCAAGATCGACGAAGACGAGCCGCGCACCAGGCGGTGACCCTCCTCCGCGTGCGTCTCCACGATCGCGCGCTCCTCCGGCGTCAGCGGGCCCGGCTTCAGCAGGATCGCGTCCGGGATCGCCACCTTGCCCACGTCGTGCAGCGGCGCCGCGTGCTTCAAGCGCTCGCAAAAGTCGGAGTCCAAGCCGATGTGCTCGGCCAGCAATACCGAAAAGCGCCCGATCCGCTCGATGTGAGCGCCCGTGTCCTCGTCGCGAAACTCGACCGCCATCGACAGACGCTGAACCGTCTCAGCCTGAGCGATCTCCAGATCGCTCAACGCGCGTTTCAGCTCGCTCGTGCGATTCTCGATCTTCTCTTCAAGCGAAGCCCTGCCGTTCTCGCCAAAGCGCCAGCCGAGCGCAATCGCCGCACACGCCAGCGCCAACAGGCAGAGCGTCACAAACAGCGACACACCCGCAAGCAGCGCCCCAGCCAGCGCCGCTCCGCCGAGCAACGCCGACGGCAGCAGTGCCAGCGCGCGACCGCGGCCGCGCGGTCGGCGGCGCTGCCCGTCGCCGGGATCCTCGCCCATGATCACGCTCTCGCTACGCATCAGCGAGACCTTGCCCGGCTTCGACAGGGCGTCCGCGTCCGAACCCGTCGGCGCGTCCACACCCGCGGGCTGCTTGAGAAAGCTGGCTTGAATTGCATCCATCACTGAGAACACTCGCGTCCTTGTCCGGTCCCAGATATCCGTCGCTCGCCAGATTCCCCTTCGTCAAAATCCTAAACCGGCTTGACCTGATTTCTGTGACGCTAGACATATGAACCAACGCCCCTATCGGCGCCCACTCTGCACTTGCTTGAGGTTTATGGGATTTTCCGGCACCGACAACGTCACCGGCTTGTTCCATTTGTCGAACGCAATCACGCCCGCCGAAACGCCATGTTTAATAAGCTCAAGCGGGTAGGGCGTGCCCACAGCCGCCACGTACAGCGTGCCGCCCGCCTTCGCGTCGGTCACCGCGACCGCCTTGCGGCCATCGATCACGCCGGTGCCGGCGTGGGATAGCCCGCCGTGGTTTGCCAGCGCCGTTCCCAGTAGCCCGCGCAGCGTGGTCAGCGACGCCAACGGCGCCAGATCCCCGCTCGCGTCCGATGCCTTCAGCCATCTGCCCTGCGGGATCGCTGCGCTCGCACGGCCGACCGCGTGGCGATAGAACGCCTCGCTGCCCTTGATATACACAGCCGAATCGACGTGAATCACGTCGAGCCGCCTGCCTTCTTCACTGAGGCGCCCTTGGCCGCCCTTGTCTTTGACAAGCTCCACATTCAGGAGCATCGGCTTTCCGTCCCTGAGAATTGAGCCCCTCATGCGCACCGTCGCCGCACCCGTCGCAGCCGCCCGCGCCGCCGCCACGATTTGCGCCGGTGTCATCGCGGCCAGGCCGTTGTCCGAAACGGACTGGCCTGCACAGCCCGCCAGACCCACCACGCCCGCCAGCACCAGCACGCTCGCCCGCAGTGCCGACGCCGGAGATCGAAACCGTGGACGCATCGACTCGCCCACTGTAGCCATCACTCAACCGTCACCGCGCCGGCGCCCATGCGACCCGCGGACTAAGCTTGATGACCTGTACTCCGCGAGCCGAAACCGTCCATGAGCAAGCGTGCCGAGTACGCCATCGGCGCCGACGTCACCTGCAGCGACGCGCTGTGCGGTGAGCTCAGCCGCGTCGTCCTCGATCCAGTCGCGCGGGCGCTCACGCACCTCGTCGTCGAGCCCAAGCACGGCCCCCGATTCGGTCGCCTCGTACCGATCGACCTCGTCGACGACACCGCGCCGCGGATCTGCCTGCGCTGCACCCTCGCCGAGTTCGAAGCGCTCGACGACGCCGAGGAAACGCACTTCATCTCACACACCGAGGAACAGACCGGCTACGCCGACGACGAGGTCTTCGCCTGGCCCTACTACGGCCTCGCCGCCGGGCTCGGCGGCATGGGCATGGGTGGCATGGGCGCCGGCACCACGCCACCGTTCGTCACCTACGACCGCGTGCCGCTCGGCGAGGTCGACCTGCGCCGCGGCGAACACGTGCACGCCAGCGACGGCGACATCGGCCGAGTTCAAGGGCTTGTGATCGACCCCAGCGACCATCACGTCACGCACGTGCTGCTGCAAGCCGGTCACCTGTGGGGAAAGCACGACCTAGCGATCCCCATCGGAGCCGTCAGCAAGGTCGACGCCGGCGGCGTGCAGCTCACCATCACCAAGGCTCAGATTCGCGACCTGCCGCCCGTCGATGTCGACCGCTAGGCGCGCGCTCATACTCACGCCGCTGATCCTTGCCGCCGCAGGCGCGGCCGGCAGCTCGCGCGCCGCTCCGGTACGAGCCCACCACGCCGAGCACTTCGCCTGCAGCGGTCCCAATAGCTCTAAAACGCCCTGTCACTTCGCTACGCCCAGCGGCAACATCCGCTGCCTGTGGACACCTCACCCCAACAACGTCGTCTGTGAGGTCCTCGCCACCAGGCATGGATTTCGACTGCGCCCGTCCGGGCGCGCCAAAGCGATCGTGCTCAACCTCAAACGACGTGGGCAAACGCTGCCGCGCAACCAGCAGGTCGAGTTCCCGCAGAGCATGTCCTGCCACGACACCAGCACGACGATGACCTGCAATCAGAACTTCGCCAGCGGCGCGTTCAAATTGGGGCACAAGCGGTAGGCCCCGGCCAGCTCACGGCGCCTGCCACACGAACAGCCCGCCGCGCTCACCGCCCTCCAGACGCAGGTCCGCCACGCCTTCGCGCACGCCCGGGTAGTCCGGGTGGCCGTAGTCATGGAACACCACAACCGCGCGCGGCGCCAGCGCGTCGCGCCACGCGTCAAACGCGTCCACCACGGGCTGGCGCTCGTGCAGCGAGTCGATGAACAGCAGTTCCACCGGGCGGTCGCCCGCGTGTGGTCCCGCGCTGTCGGGCTCCTCACGCAACTCGATGCGCTCGCGCACGCTGTCCGCCACCAAGCCCAGATACCGCTCGCGCTCGACGCGCACGCACGGGTCATAGCTGACCACCGCCCGTGCACCGTCGTCCAGCGCCAGCGCGAGCGCACTCCACGCCGTGCCCGTGCCCAACTCGACCACCGTCCGGCGACCGCGCGCCAGCGCCAGCAGATCACGCAGCTCCGCCGGCCGTGCCGCCGACTCCAGGCTGAAGCGATCGCCCGAACGCCGTGCGCGCCAGCGCGCCCGCACAAAGAACAGCGCCACTCGTCCGCCTAGCACGCGCAACGACAACACCAGGCGCAGCTCCGCGCGTATCGCCCTCGCCGCGTCCGCCGCGTCAGTCAAGCAAGCCACTCTACCGGCGGGCGCCACACGCCCCGCGTGTGCCCGGGTAGCAACTCGGCGGCTGTCGTGAAGATCGATTCAGCACTCAAGTACCAGACCGCACAGCCCGATATGCCAGCCAGCGCCGGTCGCAACGCGCCCACAGCACACCCATCGTCATGCCCGACAGCGAAAACGTCCAGCCCACTCCCAACGGAGACCCCGCCCGCGCCGATTCCGCGCCCGGGCCCACCGGCGGGCTGCCTCAGCAGGACCCTGTCGCTCCAGCCGCAGCGCCCGCTCCCCTCGGCGCCGGCATCGGCAAGCAGTCCACCGACGCCCACGAGTCGCCCACCGGCATACTCGGGCGGACCGGTGCACTCGTGCGCGCACCCAAGTTTCTCTGGGCCATCGTCGCGCTGCTGTGCGTGGCCGCCGGCACCGTCGCCTCGGTGATCGGCGCGCAGTCGGTCGCCAACCACGACGCCCAAGACCAGCGCGCCTCCTTCCAGCAGAGCTCCGCCGGTATCGCCTCAGCGCTCAAGCTCGCCATTCAGCGCGAGGAAGAGCTCGCCGTCAGCGCCAGCACGTTCTTCGCCCGCAACCCCAACGGCACGCCCGCCGAATTCAGCTCCTGGGTCAAATGGGCGCGCACGCTTCGCCGCTACCCAGAGCTCAACAACCTCGGCCTGCTCACGCTCGTGCGCGCCGAGCAGCTGCCCGCTTTCGAAAAGCAGACCACCGGCCACTCCGCCAAGCCTGCGCCCGCCGGCTCAACCACACCGCCCGCCGACGGCCTGCAGATCGTCCCTCCCACCGACCACCAGTACTACTGCCTCACCGCCGCCGAACTCGTGCGCACGGCCTCACTCGCCGCGCACGCCGGCAAGGACTACTGCGCCGCCGGCTCCAGCCTGCTGATCGCGCGCGACACAGGCGTCAACCGCTACAAGGCCGTCACCTCGCACGGCGCTCACGCGCTTGAAATCGCCGTGCCCGTGTATCGCGGCAACGCCACACCCGTCTCCCTGTTCGGTCGCGGCGCCGCATCCGTCGGCTGGCTGCGCGAGGTGATCGTGCCGAGCGTCGTGCTCGCGCAGGTGCTGCACGGCCACCCCGGCAGCGCCGTGCGCCTGTACCGCAACCACGGCATCGCGTTCGCCAGCGGCACGCCGCACACCGGCGCACAAAGCGCCACCGTCAGCCTGCACAACGGCTGGACGCTCACCACCTTCGCAGCACCCGTCAGCATCAGCATCAGCTCCGACGGCACCGCGCTGGCGCTGCTCATCGGCGGCATCATCGGCAGCGTGCTCGTCGGCCTGCTCATCTTTGTCATCGGCAGCGCCCCCAAGCGCGGACGCTCGATCAAGGCCCGCGCCGTACCCGACGCCGACCTCTACGACACGCTCACCGGCCTGCCCAACCGCTCGCTCACGCTCGACCGCGCCGAGCGCATGGTCGCCCGCGCAAGGCGCCAGTCGGGCATGCTCGCCGGCGCACTGTTCATCGACATCGACTGGTTCAAGGACGTCAACGTCAAGCTCGGCGAGGCCGCCGGCGATCAGCTACTCACGATCGTCGCCGACCGGCTCGAGCAGGTCGTGCGCGCCGGCGACACCGTCGGGCGACTCGGCGGCGACGAGTTCGTCGTGCTCGTCGAGTCCGCCGCCCGCGGCGTACGCCTGGACTCGCTCGCCCGGCGCATCATCGAGTCGCTGCACAAGCCCGTCGAGCTCGACGGCTTCGGACCGAGCTTCTTCGCCACCGCCAGCATCGGCGTCGCGTTCGGGCGCTACGACACGCCCGACGACCTACTGCGCGACGCGCAGCTCGCGCTGTTCGCCGCCAAGGCCGCCGGCAAGGACCGCTACACGCTGTTCAACGCCAACATGCGCTCGGTCATCGAGAGCCGCTCCGTGCTCGAGGCAGAGCTCAACACCGCGCTCCTCGACAACCAGTTCTTCCTGCTCTACGAGCCCGTCCACGAGCTCAGCTCCCACCGCGTCGTCGGCCTCGAGGCGCTCATCCGCTGGCAGCACCCCAAGCAGGGCGTGCTCGCACCCGACGAGTTCATGCCGCTCGCCGAGGACACCGGCCTGGTCGTGCCGATCGGACGCTGGGCGCTCGAAGAAGCCTGCAACCGCTGCGCCGCCTGGAACGTCGCCGGTCACCGCGTCGGCATCTCCGTCAAGGTCTCCCCCAACCAGCTCGACCGCGACGGCTTCGCCACCGACGTCCGCCGCGCCCTACAGCAGTCCGGCATCCAGCCCTCGCTGCTCACGCTCGAGATCGCCGAGACCACCATCATGCGCGAGATCGGTGCCACCGCCACGCGGCTGCAGGAGATCAAGCAGCTCGGCGTGCGCATCGCCATCGACGACTTCGGCGGCAGCGGCTACGCCCGCCACTCCGACCTCCAGCGCCTGCCGCTCGACTTCCTCAAGGTCGACCGCAACTCGCTCGCCGCCTCCGACGACGAGGACTACCGCAGCTGGCTCATGGAGGCCATCCTCGTCGTCGGGCGCGACCTCAAACTCACCGTCATCGCCACCGGCATCGAAAGCAAAGAGCAGCTCGCCGCGCTCATGGTCATGGGCTGCACCACCGCCCAGGGGCCGTTCATCGGCAAGCCCGTGCCCGGCGACGCCGTCGTCAGCCTGATCTCCGCCGCGCCCGCTGGGACCGCACCAGCTGGGAGCGCACCAGCTGGGACCCTGCCCGCGACACCCACAGGCGGGGGAGCACATGGCGGGCCCGTCGCGCCTCAGGCCCCGCCGGCCGCGCCTCAGGCCGCACCCGTCGCGCCTCACGCGCAGGCGCAGGCGCAGGCGCAGGTGATCCAAGCAGGGCCCGTCGCGCCGCGACCGCCCGCCGCTCAGTAGTAGTCCTCCACAGTCATCGACCACTTGGCCGGGTCGTGTCCGCCCGACACCGCCAGTTGATACAGCCCCGGGCCGGTGTCGAAGGTGTGCGTCTGCGAGCTGCCCTCGCCGAGGTCGAAGCTGCCGACGCTCGCGTCGGTGTTCAGGTTCTGCGCGTGCGCGCTCGGCCCCAAGCACACGACCAGCAATAGGCACGTACTCGTGTAGGACATGCTGTACGCCACGCGCCAGCGCTTACCCAGGATGCGAAACGCAACCGAGCGACCGTCGTCCACTCCCGAGAAGCTCGTCAGCGCGCGCCAGTGCGGTTCCTCGGCCACGCTCAGCGCCACCGTCGAGCCGCGCGGTGCCGTCGTGCTCGCGTTCGGCGACTGCGACGCCACCACGCCCGGTTCGGAGTCCGTCGCCGCCACCAGCTTGACGCTGTAGCGCAGCCCCGCCTTCGCCAAGCGGCTCTCTGCTTCAGAGGATGGCCGTCCGACCACGCTCGGTACCTCGACCGGCGGTGGACCCGAGCTGAGGACCACCTCGACGGACGCGCCATCCGCCGTGCGCGTCCCCGCCGAAGGGTCCTGCGCGATCGCCGTACCGGAGCGAGCGACCGCATGGCGAGTCGAGAACACCGGCTTCACGTGCAGGCGTCGGGCGCGTGCGACCACGCCCCCGCGCGGCAGCCCCCGCAGCTCCGGGACCGTCGTGTGCGCGCCCGGGCGGGCGAGCATGAACACCGCCAGCGCGCCGCCCGCCGCAACCGCAAGCGCCGCAGACACCGCCGCGCGGCGGCTGCGGTGTCTGCTGCGTCCGCCATCGCCCGGGGACGGGCCGGGGGGCGAGCCAGACGCGCCACCGGCCCCATCCAGTGCACGGCGTGGGAGAACCTTCGTGCGGTCCGCCGGGGTGACGCGAGTCTGCGCCGCCGCTAGGTCGATCGTCTTCGCGTCGGCTGTGTTTGCCCGCGCCAACGGCGAGGCCGGGGATTCCTTTGACGCTTCAGCCGAGGTGGAGCGGGCGGCGTCCAGTGCCTGTGCCATCGCCGCGCCATCGCCGAAGCGCTCGGCCGGGTCCTTCGCCAGCGCGCGTTCCACGATCTCTCCCAGCTGCGCCGGCACGCCTTTCGGCAACGGCGGCGGCGCGTCCTGGAGATGGCGCAAGCCCAGCTCCACCGGCGAGCCGTCCGTGAACGGCGGCGCGCCCGTCAGCATCTCGTACAGAACCACGCCCGCGCTGTACACGTCGGTCGCCGCCGTCGTCGGGCGCCCGCGGGCCTGCTCGGGTGACATGTAGCGCGGCGTGCCCGCGACCGTCGCCGACGGTGCCTGCGAGGTGCCCGCCGCCAGCCGCGCCACACCGAAGTCCCCCACCTTCACACGACCATCTGTCGCAAGCAGCACGTTCGCCGGCTTGACGTCGCAGTGCACCACCCCCTGAGCATGCGCGCTCGCCAGCGCGCGGCACAGCTGCTCGGCGATCGACCGCGCCTGCTCGGGATCGATCGGACCGCGCTGCAGACGCTCGGCCAGGCTCTCGCCTTCGACCAGCTCCGCCACGTAGTACGGGCCCTCCTCCGCGTGGCCGATGTCGAAGATCTGCACGATCCCCGGGTCGCTCACGCGCGCCAACAGCTGCGCCTCGCGCTCGAAGCGCGCCACCCACGCGCTGTCCTCCGCCCACCACGGCTTGATCACCTTCACCGCCACCGCGCGCTCCAGGCGCCTGTCCACACCGCTGTACACGCGCCCGAACGCACCCTCGCCGATCATCGCGTGCAGCTCGTAGCGGCCGTCCAGGGCGGCTCCAGCGAGGTCGGGGGTTCGCAGCATCAGATATGAGTATCCCGCTGCTGGGTGGCCTGGGGCGCCGGTGCGGACGCGCTTGACAGCCGCCGTTTCTTGATCAGCTATTCATTGAGCCAGACTGCTACGCCGCCGTGGTGTGAGCAGGTTCCGCTTCGTGATTCGCTGAAGCTGTAGGTGCCGTCTTCGCATTGGGCCGTGGCGCCGGCCGGTTGGGTCGGGCTTTCGTAGGGTTTACAGACGATGTTCCCTGCCGTGTTTTCGTAGGTGCCGTTGGGGCATTCGGTCTGTTGCTGTGCTTGTTCGTGTTCTTCTCGCGCGGCTGCGTCGCGTTCTTTACGTTCGCGTGCTTCTGTTTCGTGGCGGCGTTTCGCTTCGGCCCGCAGTGCGCGCGCGTGCGCTAGAGCTTCAAGTTCCGCAGCGCTGTGGTGGCGGACGATGTGGATCGTGCGCGTCGTGGGCGCGCTCCCGGTCGTAGTCGCTTCGACTTCGACTGGATTGCTTCCGATGTGGAGATGAAGTCGGTAGTTCCAGTGCCCGGCGTGGACGGGGATCTCGCTGCCGTTGACAGAGATCGATGCGCCCTTCGTAACCGTCCCGGAGATCGTCGTTCCAGGCGCCGATACCGAGTAGCTCCCCTGCCCCAGATGCAGCGCGACAGGCGTCGGCTTGGTTTCGGCCGCCGGTTGGCTTGCGCTGGTAGTCGCGGCAGCGTTGCTGGTCGTGCTCGTGGTACTACTGGCGCAACCCGCGAGCGTGCTGCCGATGATCATTGCCGCGCTGAGCAGCGCGGTTCCTCCCCGGAGCTTTCTCATCACCCTCCCAAAGGCTTTCTGGCCTCAGCACACTACAACAGTCCAAGATTTGGAACTAGGGGGCTCTAGCGAGGCTCGCTAGCCCCCCGCGGTCCGGGTTCGCCCGGTGGGAACCGTTGACTGTTGCGGTCGATCTTCGAGTTGGCTGCCGCAATCGGATCAATCTTCGCGACATCGCACAAGCGAACGAGGTAGATCAGGACATCACCGATCTCTTCCTCGATCTCCGGGCGGTAGGGCTCCGTCGACTCATCTGGTGTCGCCCATTGCAGAATTGATGCGAGCTCACCGGCCTCCCCGGCGAGCGCGGTTGTGAGGTTCTTCGGGGTGTGGTAGCGCTCCCAGTTCCGTTCACGCGCGAACGCACGCAGCCGCTCACGAAGCTGATCAAGCGAGTCTGCGTTGCTCATGCTCCGACCAGCTCTCGGTGCGCTGCGAAGTATGGCTCGCTCGCTTGGCTGTGTCCATCGCAGGAGCGTCCGATCAGGTGTCCAAGAGCCTCCTGCAGCTCGGCCGTCGCGGGCCCGGCATCACGTGGTTGGATAGTGCCGGCGGCATCCACGTAGATGTAGCCGAGCTCGAAGAGATGATCACACCCCAGGGTGCACGCGAACATGACGTTCGCGAGATCGCGGCGCTCCTGCTCGCTACAGGCCGCGCGGCGCTTGATGTGAGCTATCCGGATACAGTCGGCCGGAACAGTGCGTCCGCACAAAACGCACGTCGCTGTTATCGCCTGGCCGAGCAGCTTGGCACGCAGTTTTCGCTGCTCGCGACGGACGCTAGTCAAGACGGCCGCGTCAAGGTCACCACCGAGGACCAGGAACCCCGGGTCTTCACTCTCGCCAGCGCGGGGCGAGCCAACAGTTCCAAGCACCGGGGCTCCCTGCACTACAGGGACGGGCAGGCCGCCGATGTTGGCCGAATAGTGCATCGCG
The DNA here is from genome assembly GCA_963705235.1 of uncultured Solirubrobacteraceae bacterium. Lineage (GTDB taxonomy): Bacteria > Actinomycetota > Thermoleophilia > Solirubrobacterales > Solirubrobacteraceae > Palsa-744. The sequence continues at coordinate 993,476 of OY970059.1, forward strand.
TCCATCCCCACGACCTCGATCGTGTCCTTGGTGATGTCAACGAGCGGTTCGACCTCTTCAATGCCGAACCGGTGCGGGTAGCTCTCATCCGGTTTGTTCGCCGGTGCCGGCCACGGTTTACTCGTGTCGTAGAAATAGCGCCTCGTCACACGCCAAAGCGAGCCCTGGCGAAGAACGGCGCCTGTCCACTCCCAGCGCTTTACGCGGGGCTGAGGACCGCCGCTCGCGGCCAAGACGTGGTCGCCAACCTCGAGCTCCTCGAGTAGCTCGAGGCCGGTCCGTGGCGGCGAGAGCTGCCCGAGGCGCCGCAACACAGCCTCCTCGGTCAGACCCCACCGGCCCTCGGTGAGGCCTATCTGCATGTTTCGCTGGGCGTCGCGTGAGAGATAGAGCGCGTAAAGCGTGCTGGCCATGGTCTTGCCCCTTCCTTAAGGAGGTGCCATCGATGCCGGTTGCCACGAAACGCGGGATCCGACAGTGATCAACCTTACGGTCTCTTCCGCACTTCGGGCGCTTTCGAGCTGCTTGACGTCGCTATTTCCGGCCGGCTAGCTAATCAGCGAGCACCGGCAGGACCTACCCTCACAGCCCCAGCGCCACGTACTTAGTCTCCAGGTACTCGCCAATCCCCTCGAAGCCGCCCTCGCGCCCAAAGCCGGACTGCTTGACCCCGCCGAACGGTGCCGCGGGGTTGGACACCACGCCCTGGTTCAACCCGACCATCCCCGACTCCAGGCCCTCGCATACGCGGAATGCCCGCGCGAGATCGCGCGTGTACACGTAGGCCACCAGCCCGTACTCGGTGCGGTTGGCTGCGGCCAGTGCCTCATCCTCGGTCGCGAACGTAGCCACCGGCGCGACCGGTCCGAAGATCTCCTCGCTCAGCAACCGCGCATCGTCTGACACCTCGGCCAACACGGTCGGCTCGAAGAAGTAGCCGGGGTGGGTGGACCTCGACAACGGCGCGCCGCCCACGAGCACGCGCGCGCCCCGCTGCACCGCGTCGTCGACCAGTTCGCTGACCTTGCCCCGCTGGGCTTCGTCGATCAGCGGCCCCACGTCCACGTCGGGCTCAGTGCCCCGTCCCACCTTCAACGCACCCATCCGCTGCGCCATGCGGCGGGAGAACTCGCCGGCGACCGACTCGTGCACGTGGAAGCGGTTGGCCGCCGTGCACGCCTCGCCGACGTTGCGCATCTTCGCCAGCATCGCCCCCTCGACGGCCGCGTCGAGGTCAGCGTCCTCGAACACCACGAACGGGGCATTGCCGCCCAACTCCATCGACACGCGCAGGATCTGGCTTGCGGACTGCTCGATCAAAGTGCGCCCTACCTCGGTGGAGCCGGTGAACGACAGCTTACGCGTGCGCGGGTCCTTCAGCAGCGGCTGCACCACCGCACCGGCGCTCTTAGCAGTGATCACGTTCAGCACGCCCGCCGGCAACCCCGCGTCCTGCAGGATCTTGGCCAGCGCGAGCATCGACAGCGGCGTCTGCTTGGCGGGCTTGACGACCATCGTGCACCCGGCCGCGATCGCCGGGGCGATCTTCCTGGTCCCCATCGCCGTGGGAAAGTTCCACGGCGTCACGAACACGCACGGGCCGACCGGCTGGCGCATCGTCAGGATGCGGCCCTTGCCCGTCGTGTTGACCATGTAGCGGCCGTGTATGCGCACGGCCTCCTCGGAGAACCAGCGGAAGAACTCGGCCGCGTAGGAGATCTCCGCGCGCGACTCCGCCAGCGCCTTGCCCATCTCCAGCGTCATCAGCAGCGCCAGTTCATCGGTCTGCGCGACGATCGCCTCGTACGCGCGGCGCAGGATCTCTCCGCGCTCGCGCGGCGGGTGCGCGCCCCACTCTGCCTGCGCGTCGGCCGCCGCCGACAGTGCCGCCAGCGCATCCTGCTCCTGCCCGTCGGCGACCTGCGCCAGGGGCTCTGTCGTCGCCGGGTCCTCGACCGTAAGTGTGCCTCCCGCGCTCGCCGCACGCCACTCGCCGCCGATGAGCAGATCCTTGGGAACCTGAGCCAGAGCCGCCTGCTCGCGCTCGGCGCCAGTCATCGTGCAGCCCTCACGCCCGCGCCGCACCGGCCCGAACGAGGACCCATGGGAATCTCCCGCCTCGAGCGCGACCGTGAGCCGCTGCCCGTGTTCCACACAGCACCGATGCCGGTCATCGCCTCAACCTACCACCGCCTCCGCGCCGTCCTACACCGCCACCGCGCGGCTGGCGCCGCCACCGCCGCACTGGCCACGCTGGCGCTTTGCGCGGGCTCCGCCAGCGCCTCCACGCTGGTGATCGAAGGTGCCGGAGAAGGGCACGGCGTCGGCATGAGCCAGGACGGCGCGCTCGGCTACGCCCAGCACGGTTGGTCGAGCGCGGCGATCCTCGCCCACTACTACAGCGCCACCACTATCGGGCAGACCTCCACCAAGAGGGTCATTCGTGTGCTCGTCGGCTCCCGGGTCGTGAAGGTGGCGCTCGAGCGTTACGTGCGTGGCGTCGTCTCCGCCGAGGTGCCTTCCAGCTGGCCGATGGCCGCGCTGGAAGCCCAGGCAATCGCCAGCCGCACTTATGCGCTCACAGACCACGCCGGCGGCTCGCGCTTCGACGTGTACTCCGACACCCGCTCGCAGGTGTACGCCGGCGTGGCCGCAGAAACCGCGCGCACCAACGCCGCCGTGGCGGCCACCGCCGGGCAGGTCGTCACGTATGCGGGCAAGCCCGCGATCACGTACTTCTTCGCCAGCTCCGGCGGCATGACCGAGAACGTCGAGGACTCGTTCCTCGGCTCACAGCCCGAGCCGTGGTTGCGCGGCGTGCCCGACGCCTACGAAAACAAGTCCTCGCGCTGGAAGCTGAGCATGAGCTTCGGCTCCGCCGCGCAGCGCCTGAAGGGCCTGACCAAGGGCTCGTTCAAGGGCATCGAAGTGCTCAAGCGGGGAGCCTCGCCGCGGATCCTCGCCGCCGCGGTGCTCGGCTCGCGTGGCACCACGCCGGTCAGCGGCCCCGAGCTGGCCGCGCGCCTGGGCCTGAGCAGCACCTGGGCGTACTTCAGCGTCAAAAGCGGCGCGCGCGTCAAGAGCGAGCCCGACCACAGTGGCCAGGCGCCCTTTGCGCTGCCAGCACCAGAAAGCCCACCGCCGACACCCGTTCCACCGCCGGCCTCGCCGCAGGGCGGCACCAACGGACCGGCGACCGGCGCCACCGCCAAGACGGGCGGAGCCGCCGCGTAGCCCGGGCGCATACGCTGCGGACCGTGGCGCCCGCGCCCTTGCTGATAGCCGACGTTCCCTGGCTGTTATATCGGTCGTTCTTCGCGCTGCCCAAATCGATCGTCGGTGCCGAAGGGCGTCCGGTGAACGCCCTGCTGGGGACCGTCAACGCGATCCTCAACCTGATCGACTCGCTTGCTGCTACTGGCACTCCACGGGGCGTGGTCGCCTGCATGGGAGCCGAGCAGGCCGGCTACCGCGTGCGCCTGTACCCGCCCTACCACGCGCACCGCGACCCGATGCCCGCCGAGCTTGCCCACCAGTGGAAGCAGGCGCCGCAGCTGCTCGACGGCCTCGGCTGGACAGTCAGCGACAGCGCCGACCTTGAGGCCGACGACGTGATGCTGTCGTTCGCGCGTGCCGAGGAGGATGCCGGCGGACGAGCGCTGCTGCTGACCGCCGACCGCGACCTGTTCGGCGCCGTCAGCGAGCACGTCTCAGCGGTCGAACTGCGCAAGGGCGGCGAGCACACGCTGATCGGGCCCGCGCAGGTACGCGAGCGCTACGGCATAGGCCCCGAGCTGGTGCCCGACTTCATCGCGCTGCGTGGCGACCCCTCCGACGGCCTGCCCGGCGCGCCCGGGATCGGCGCCAAGACCGCCGCCCAGCTGCTGTGCTCGCACAGATCGCTCGAGGGTGTCATCGCCGCCGCCCGGGCGAGTGACAGCAGCGGCCTACGCCCGAAGGTCGCCGCCTCGTTGCGCGAGAACGCAGAGCTGCTGCGCACGTTCAAGGAGATCGCGACGCTGCAGCTGATCGAGGTCGAGCGTCCGTCCGACCGGGCGACAGACTTCACCTCAGGCGCGCGCGTGGCCGGCGAGTTGGGGATGCGGCGTCTGGCTGAGCGCCTGGCGAAGCTTGCCTCAACTTGAGGTTGCTGCCGAGGACGAGCGCGCGTCCTGGATCGTCACGATCGACACCAAGTCTTCCGGCTCGTCGTACGCATAGACGATCAACAGCCACCGCCACGGGCCGAGGATGAAGCGGAACGGCCTCCAACGGCCACCCAGCTCACGTCCGAGCTGCGGGAAGCGTGACAGCGGCCGCAGCGATCGCGCGACCCTCGCCGTGGTATCAGCCGGGAGGCTGTGCGTCAGGATCAGCCGTCGGAGATCCTCGACCGCGACTGTGCTGAGTCGGACCTCCGCCACCGACTACAGGTCGTCGAGCCCGACTGTGTCGCCCTGGCGAGCACGTTTTAGACCGAGGAGCGCCCGCTCGTGGGAGCCGGGGATGCCGTCGAGCAGTCGGGCGACGTTGTCCGCGTCCGGATCAACCTGCTCGAGAGCGTTCGACAAGAGGGAACGCGCCAGCGTGCCCTCCTGCAAATGGGTCTGTTGGGCCAGTCGCGTCAACCGGGCTGCGTGCTCGGGATCCAGTGTCACATTCAGTCGGTGTGTCGCTCGTGCCATTATCCGAGTCTATTACACGTGCCGGCACGTTTCGTGTACCAATCGAGACGGCACACAGTTGCCAACGAGGGGCGCTACGGCGTGAACTTGACGGTGATCACGTCGCCGTCGGCCATCGCATAGTCGCGGCCCTCCAGGCGCAGGCTGCCGCGATCGCGCGCGCCCGCGTAACCGCCCGCGTCGACCAGGTCCTTCCAGCCGATCACCTCCGCCCGCACGAACCCCTTCTGGATGTCGGTGTGGATCTCACCCGCCGCGTGCCACGCGCTCAGCCCACGGCGCAGGTGCCACGACTGCGCCGGCTTGGCCTCGCCGGCGGTGAAGAACGCGATCAGCTCCAGTAGCGCAAACGCCTTGCGCACCACACGCTCCAGGCCGGACTCGCTGATGCCCAGCTCCTTGCGCATCGCCGCCGCTTCCTCATCGTCCAGCTCCGCCAGCTCGGCCTCGATCCGCGAGGACACCGCCACCGAGCGTGCACCGTGGGACGCCGCGTGCTCGGCCACCGCCACCGGCACCTCGTCGGAGCCCTCATCGACATTTGCCACGAACAGCACCGGCTTGCTCGTCAGCGAGCCGAGGTCGCGAGCAGCGTTGGGCGCCTCCTCGGGGACTGGCACCGCGCGCGCCGGGCGACCAGCACTCAGCGCGTCGATTACCTCGCGTAGCCACGCCTCCTCGGCGAGCGCCACCCTGTCGCCACCGCGCGCCTGTTTGGCCACGCGCTCCACGCGGCGCTCAGCCTGCTCGAGGTCAGCGAGCACCAACTCGGTCTCGATCGTCTGGATATCGGCAAGCGGATCCACGCGGCCGTCCGGGTGCACCACGTTCTCATCGCCGTGCGCGCGCACCACGTGCACGATCGCGTCCGTCTCGCGGATGTTCGCCAGGAAACGGTTGCCCAGCCCCTCGCCCTCGTGCGCGCCCGCCACCAGCCCCGCAATGTCGTGAAAGTCGATCGTGTCCCACACGATCTCCGACGCCCCAACGGTCTCGGCCACCTCCTCCAGGCGCGCGTCGCGCACGGCGACCACCGCCACATTCGGCTCGATCGTCGTGAACGGGTAGTTCGCCGCCTCCGCGCCCGCTTTCGTCAGCGCATTGAACAGCGAGGACTTGCCCGCGTTGGGCATGCCCACGATGCCGATTCGGGTGCTCACCTTGCGCCTTTCAGCCGGGGAGCCAGCGCAGCCGACTAGCCGAAGCCGACCTGCGGCTCGTCACTGTCCGCAGACACGTACACGATCTGGGCGAGATCGACGCGGACCGGGCCGTCCTCGCTGGCGATCTCGTGCCAGCCGCGCTCGCCGAGCGCCTTGTTGAGCGCCTTCATGCTGTCCTCGCTGACGCGCAGCGCGAGCACCTGCCCGCCCTGAAAGCCGACGCTCACACGTCGGGTGTTCGATGACATCAGTGTCCTCCCGCTTCGGCCGGCTGAACGATCTCCGTGAGCACGCCGCCGGTGGCGCGCGGGTGCATAAACGCCACGCGCGAGCCACGGATGCCAACTCTCGGCTCCTGGTCGATCAGCCGCATGCCTGCCCGCTTGAGCAGCGCCAGCGTCTGCTCGATGTCGCCCACCTGGTAGGCGACGTGGTGCAAGCCCGGTCCCTGTTTGGCCAGGAACTTGCCCACGGGCGTGTCCGCGCCCAACGGCGCGAGCAACTCGACGTGGTTCTCGCCGACATCCAGCAGCACCGCCTCGACACCCTGCTCGGAGACGATCTCGCGGTGGGCGAGCGTCAGCTCGAAGCCGTCGCGGTAAAGCTCGAGCGCCGGCTCGATCTCCTCAACGGCCACGCCAATGTGGTCTATGCGGCTGAACACCCGCGGCAGTCTATATGCGTCCAGGCCCGCCCTCGCCGGGGGTGCTCGGCGGGCGCAGCGGCACAGGCGCCGTCGGCGGCGTGTCGGGCTCGACGACCGCCACCACCCGCAGGCCAATCCCGGGCGCGCGCTCCAGGCGCGGCACGCCGTCCATGATCCGTTCGATCGACTCGCGCTCGAGCACCTCACGCTCGAGCAGCTCCTGCGCCAGCGCCTCCAACTGGTGACGGTGGGAGACGATCATCCGCTGCGCCGCGCGTCGGGCCTCCTCAATCAGATCCTGGCGCTCCTCGTCGCGGATCCGCAGCGTGGTCTCCGACAGGCGCACGTCTCCGTCGGGTGAGCGCCCGACGCCGGCAGTGCCCATCGCAAAGTCGTGCACCATCGAGTGCGAGATGTCGGCGACGCGCTTGAGGTCATCGGAGGCGCCCGTGGTGATCGCGCCGAACACCACCTGCTCGGCAACGCGGCCGCCGAGCAGCACCGTCATGTAGTCCAGCAGCTCCTCGCGCGTCTTCAGATAGCGGTCTTCCGCGGGCAGGTTGAGCGTGTAGCCGAGCGCGCGACCACGCGGCACGATCGAGATGCGGTGGACGCGGTCGACCGACGGCAGCAGCTCTCCGCACAGGGCGTGCCCGGCCTCGTGGTAGGCGACCACGCGCTTCTCGTGGTCGTTGAGCACCCGCTTGGACTGCACACCCGCGATCACCCGCTCGAGCGCCGAGTCGAAGTCGGCCATCGAGATCGACTTGCCGCCGCGCCTGGCCGCGAAGATCGCCGCCTCGTTGCAGATGTTCGCCAGGTCAGCGCCCGTCAGACCACTGGTCTGCTGAGCCACCAGCGACAGGTCGACATCCTGCAGCGGCTTGTTGCGCGTGTGCACTTCCAGCACACCCAAGCGACCCTTGACGTCCGGCGGTACGACGAACACCTGCCGATCGAAGCGCCCCGGGCGCAGCAGCGCCGGGTCGAGCTTCTCCAGCAGGTTGGACGCGGCGATCACGACCACCCGGCCGCTGGAGGCGAAGCCGTCCATCTCGACCAGCAGCTGATTGAGCGTCTGGTCCTTCTCTCCGGAGATGTCCGAACCGCGGCGCCCACCCACCGCGTCGAGCTCGTCGATGAAGATGATCGCCGGTTCGTGCTTGCGCGCGACCGCAAACAGCCGCCTGATGCGCGCGGCTCCCAGGCCCGCGAACATCTCCACAAACGACGCCGCCGACTGGGCGAAGAACTCCGCACCCGACTCGTTGGCGACCGCCTTGGCGAGCAGCGTCTTGCCCGTGCCCGGCGGCCCGTGCAGCAGGATTCCCTTGGGCACGTTCGCGCCGAGCGCCTGGAATGACTTGGGATCGCGCAAAAACTCGACGATCTCCGCCAGCTCGGCCTTGGCCTCGTCGACGCCCGCTATGTCCGCGAACGTGACCGCCTGGTCGGACGCCGGCTTGATCCGCTGGGGCTTGATCCGCGGCATCACCTTCAACGTGCGCCACATCAGGCCGATCAGAGCCATGAAGAACACGATCGCGATCACCGGCTCCCAGTTGACCGCCCACGTCTGGATCTGCTGCGCCAGCGACTCGTGCGCGATCGGCGGCGCGGTGCTCACCGTCGCGACTTTCGCCAGCGACTGATGCGCGGCCGCGTGCGCGAGCACCGCATGCGCCAGCACTGGGTGGGCCGCAGTGGCATGCGCCGCGTGCGCACCGTGTACGGCTGCGTGGTGGACTGCCGGCGCGAGCGTGGGCGTCGTGCCCGTCTGCGTACTCACCTGTCCACCCTCCTGGTCGAATGCACCATCCCTGGCATCTCCATTCCATTATGCGCGATCTTCACCGCGCTGTCGAGGGCCGCGGCACCGCCGCGGAATATTCAACCGAGCACCCGCACCGCCAGATCGGTGAACAGCTCCGTCGCGAACGCCAGGTCGCGCACGTCGATGCGCTCGTCGGCGCCGTGCACGAGCGGCGCGGCCTCGAGCATCGTCTGGTGGCGGTGCGGGAAGAAGCCGTAGGCAACGCACTCGGGGAACGCCAGACGAAAGTGGCGTGAGTCGGTGAAGCCCGGCAGCACGACCGGCACCGCCTGCGCGCCCGGGTCCTGCTCACCGATCCACCCCGAGATCGTGTCCATCAGCTGCGAGGTAAGCGGCGAGCGGTTGCCGACCACCTGCTCGGTGAACTCGATTCGCCAGCCACCCGTGTGTTCATCGCCGAGCACCTCGGCGATGCCTTCTCTGACCTCCCGCTCGCCCAGCCCGGGAGGCACACGACAATCGACCTTCAGCTCCGCGCGAGGAGGGATCACGTTGATCTTCTCCGACGCGGTGATGCGCGTGGGCATGAACGTGACGCCGAACATCGGCTCGAACATCGTCGCCAGGCGGCGGTCAGCCGCTGCCAGCCGCGCGATCGAGCCGTCGAGGTCATCGGCGTCCTCGCCGATCCCGCGCAGGAACGCCAGCGGCTCGTCGGTTGGCCGGTAGGAAGGCTGGCGAGCCGCGAAGCGCTCGAGCACCGGCGCCATCTTCAGCAACGCGTTCTCGCCCATCGCCGGCATCGACGCGTGGCCGGCGACACCGTCGGTCGTAAGCGTGAAGCGGAACACGCCCTTCTCCGCGCAGCACACCCCGTAACAGCGTCGGCCGGCGTACTCGAACACCGCGCCCCCGCCCTCGTTGACGAGCATGTCACAGCGCACCTTCTCGGGGTGCGTCTCGGTGATCCATTTCGCACCCAGCTCGCCGCCGGTCTCCTCGTCGACGACCGCCGCAATTAGCAGCTCGCCGCGGGCCGGGCGCCAGCCGCCGCGGGCCAGCGACGCGGCGGCGGCGATCTCGGCGGCCACCTGCGACTTCATGTCGAGCGCTCCCCGCCCCCACAAAAAGCCCTCGGCGACGTCGCCCGACCACGGGTCGTGCGACCAGTCCGACGGGTCCGCCAGCACCGTGTCGACGTGACCCAGATAACACAGCGTCGGTCCCGCATCGGCCCCCTCAGGCGCGCTCAGGCGCGCGATCAGGTTGGGACGCTCGGGTGTGGCGCCGAGCAGCTCGCACTCAAAGCCGGCGCTCCTCAGGTGCTCGGCGAGGTATTCCTGCGCCGCGCGCTCGTTGCCGGGCGGGTTGACAGTGTTGAAGCGGATCAGTCGCGCGAGCAGCTCCTCGGCCTCCGCGCCGTTGGGATTCGCGCTCATCGCGCAGATCGTACGCCTAAGCCGGCCAGCTCCTCGCGCGCGAGCGGGTAGTGACAGGCCGCGAGCGTGCCCGAGTCCTGCTCGCGCAGCTGCGGCTCCTCGGTCGAGCACAGCGCCTGTGCCTTGGGGCAGCGGGGGTGAAAGCGACATGCGCTCGGCGGGTCGGCCGGGCTGGGGGTCTCGCCGCCGAGCAGTCGTCGCTGCCCGCCGCGTGAGGATGGATCGGCGACCGGCACCGCCGCCAATAGCGCGCCCGTGTATGGGTGACGCGGGAAGTCATACAGCGCCTCGTTGGGCGCGATCTCGACGATCTTGCCCAGATACATGACCGCCACCCGGTCGCACATGTGGCGTACGACCGACAGATCGTGCGCGATGAACACGAGCGTCAGACCCAGTCGGCGCTGCAGGTCGCGCAGCAGGTTGAGCACCTGCGCCTGGATCGACACGTCCAGCGCCGACACCGGCTCGTCGGCGATCAGCAGCTTCGGGCTCAGCGCGAGTGCACGCGCAACGCCAATGCGCTGACGCTGCCCGCCGGAAAACTCGTGCGGGTAGCGGTTGTAGTGCTCGGGGTTCAGGCCGACTGTCTCCATCAGGCTCTGAACCGCGTGCTTGCGCTCGCCCTTACTGCGCTCCAGGCCGTGTATCGCGAACGGCTCGCCGATGATCGAACCGATCGTCTTGCGCGGGTTCAGCGACGAGTACGGATCCTGAAAGACGATCTGCATCTGGCGGCGCACCGCCTTCAGCCGCGCCGAGCCCACGTCGGTGATGTCCTGGCCGTCAAAGCAGATCCGACCGGCAGTCGGCTCCAGCAGTCGCATCAGCAGCTTGGCGGTGGTGCTCTTGCCGCAGCCGGTCTCGCCGACGAGACCCAGCGTCTCGCCGCGGCGAACCTCGAAGGTGATGCCATCGACGGCCTTGACCGCGCCGAGCTGGCGCTTGAAGGCGACCCCGCGCGTGATCGGGAAGTGCTTGACCAGACCATTGACCTGCACGAGCGGCTGCTCGTCGGGCGCCAGCCCCGCCGGCGCCTGCTCCCCCGGCTCGCCCGGCGGGTGCTCGTTCATGCCGGCGCCTTCGGCGGCCCGACCTCGGCCAGCGCCTGCTCGGGTGTGCGCCCGGCGCGCAGCGCCGTCCACAGGCGCCGGCGCGTGTGCGCCTCCAGCAGGCACGCGACCTGGTGTGCGGGCTCATCGGCGATCGGCTGCAGGCGCGGGTCGATGCGCGCGTGCTCGGGCTGCGCGTACGGGCAGCGCGGGTGAAAGTGGCAGCCCGACGGCGGGTGCAGCAGGCTGGGCGGGCTGCCCGGGATCGCCACCAGACGCTCCTCGCGCGGGCCGGCGAGCGTCGGGATCGACTTCAGCAGACCCCACGTGTACGGGTGCTCGGGGTCGGAGAACAGCCGCGCGGCGGACGCGGTCTCGACGATCCTGCCGGCGTACATCACCGCGATCTCATCGGCCATCTCCGCCACCACCCCGAGGTCGTGCGTGATGATCACGATCGCCATTCCCAGCTCACGCTGCAGACGTTCCAGCAGCGCGAGGATCTGCGCCTGGACCGTCACGTCGAGTGCCGTCGTGGGCTCGTCGGCGATCAGCAGCTTGGGCTCGTTGACCAGCGCCATCGCGATCATCGCGCGCTGGCGCATCCCACCGGAGAACTCGTGCGGGTATTCGTCCATGCGGCGCGGCGCATCGGCAATACCGACCAGGCCGAGCAGTTCGACCGCGCGCTCGCGCGCGGCGCCCTTGGACACGTTCTGGTGGGCGAGCACTGCCTCGATCAGCTGCGCGCCGACCGTGTACAGGGGATGCAGCGAGGACAGCGGGTCCTGGAAGATCATCGCGATCTCGTTGCCCCTAATCGCCCGCAGCTCCTGATCTGCCAGCGTGAGGAGGTCGCGGCCCTCGAACAGGATTCGCCCGGACACTTGTGCTCCTTGGCTGCGCGTCAGCCCGAGCGTGGTCAGCGAGGAGACCGTCTTGCCCGAGCCCGACTCGCCGACGATCGCCAGCGTGCGCCCGCGGTCGACCCGGTAGCTGATGCCGTCGACGGCGTGCACGACGCCGTCTTCGCCGGGGAACTCGACGCGCAGCTCCTCGACGCTGAGCAGCGGCCGGTCGTCGCTCACGACAGGCGCACTCGCGGATCGAGGTAGGCGTAGCCGATGTCCGCGACGATGTTGGCGAGGATGATGAACATCGCCGCCAACAGCACCGTTCCCTGTATGACCGAGAAGTCAGATTGGGTGAACGACGTGTACGCGAGCTTGCCCACACCGGGGATGTTGAACACGGTTTCCACCAGCAGCGCGCCGCCGAGCAGAGTTCCGACTTCGAGCGCGAGCAGACTGACGGCGGGGTTGATCGACGCGCGTACGCCCTGACGTACGACCTGTCGCTCGGACAGGCCCTTGGCGCGGGCGGTGCGAATGTAGTCCTTATCCATCGCCTCAAGCAGCGTGCCGCGCATCAGCCGCGCGAACACCGCGGCGGCACCGGAGGCCAACACGAACCAGGGCATGATCAGTGACGTGAACCACCCCCACGGATCGGTAGTGAAGCCGACGTAGCTGCCGGCGCCGGGGAAGATCTTCCACTTGCCGATGTCCTGTGCGAACAGGAACAGCGCCATCAGCCCGAGCCAGAATTCAGGCGCGGAGACGAGCACTAGCGCGGTGCCCATCGAGGCACGGTCGACGGCCGAGTGGCGCCTCAGCGCGGACAGGACGCCGACGCCGAACCCGCCGAGGATCCACAGCACCGCCGCGCCCAGGGTCAGCGAGATCGTGGCCGGCAGGCGTTCGGCGACCAGCTTGGCGACCGACTCCTGGTTGTAGTAGCTGTAGCCGAAGTCGCCGTGCAGGAACACGCCCTTCAGGTAGTCCCAAAACTGCACCGGCAACGACTTGTTGAGGCCGAGCACGCGTTCGATTTCGGCCACCAGTTTCGGCTGCGGGTCCCGCCCCGCCCGCATCAGGGCGGGGTTGCCCGTCGGTATCACCCGGAACAGCACGAACGTCAGTGCACACACGATGACCAGCAGCGCGATACCCCACAGGACTCTGCGGATGATGTAGCCGGTCATCAGTTGTTGTGGATTCGTCGCGTGCGGCGCTCTCTCCTACTTCAGCGAGGTCCAGTTGTAGTCCCACTGTCCGACGTTCCACAGGTCACCGACCCCGGCGACCTGGCTGCCCTCGATGTTGGGCTGCTTGTCATAGTCGAACGGGATCGCAGCGGCGTTTTCCACAAGTTCTTCGTCGATCTTCGCCCACGCCGTGGCCCGCGCCGAAGCGCCCTGCACGGTTTCGCCGGCGGTCATCGCCGCGTTGATCTTGGGCACGTTGGTCTGGCTCCAGTTGGCGTTGTTGACGGGTTCGATGTATTTGCCGTTGAAGGCTATGTTGAGCACCGCTTGTGGATCGGCGAAGTCCGCGACCCAGCCGACGCTCGGGCACACGTCGACCTCTTCCTTCGGTACGCCGCAGTACCTGGCGTACATCGTCGCCGATTCGACGAGGGTGAATTTGGTGGTGAAACCGAGGTTCTTGAGCGTCTGGTTGACGATTTCGGCATCCTGTTCGGAGGGGTTGCCGCGCGAGCCGACCACCTCGATTGTCTTGCCGCCGGTGTACTTGCCGCTCGGGTAGCCGGCGAGCTTCACGTACTTTTCGGCCACCGCAGCGTTGCCTTCTGGGTGTTCGTTGTAGTCGACCTTCGGACCGGCGAGTCCGCCCGCCTGCGAAAAGCCGGGGATCGTCGGGTAGATGAAGTGGGTCATCACGCTGGTAACCAGCTCTCCGCCACGGGCCTTGTCCATCGCCGTGCGGTTGAGCGCCGCCCACAGCGCCTTGCGCAAGTTAATGTTTGAGAACGGGCCGACCTTGTTGTTGACGGCGATGTAGTGCGTGCCCGCGCCCGGTGAGATCTCGAGCTGCTGTTTGTATTTTTCGGCCCCCAAGCGCACCGCCGACTGCGCCGGCGGCTCGTTCTCGACCACGTTTGTGCCTTCCAGTACCTGGCGGCCGATCACGGCGGTGGTACCGCCGATCTTGATGTTGATCTGGTCGAGGTAGGCGGGTCTGAAGTCGGTGTCGGCCTTCCAGTTTGGGTTGCGTAGGAGCGTTGCCGACGTGCCCGGGATGTAGCCAATGCCGAGCACTTTTCCGGAGGAGTCGTTCTTGAGCATGTACGGCCCCGTCGCCACCTGATAGCTGGCGTAGTTGGAGGGCTCATTTCGATCGAACTTTTCGGCGTATTCCTTAGGCACCGCGGCGGTCAGCGGCAGCACCAGCGCATCGGCCACGAGTTGCCCCTTGGGTTCGTCGAGGTGAAAGATGATCGTGTGCGTGTCGGGCGTTTGGATTCCCTTGATCGGTCCGCCGTCGGCATCGGGGGCGCCTTCGATCGCCTTGAAGTAGGACTGGAAGTAGGGATTGGCGACGTTCGGGTTGGCGCCGCGCTGAATCGCGTAGGCGACGTCCTGGGCGGTCACTTCGCGGTTGACCGGCGGGCTGAAGTGCACACCTTCGCGCAGGTGCACGGTGACAGTCTTGTTGTCAGGAGAGACTTCCGGCGCGCTCGAAGCCATGTCCGGTGTCGCTTGCGAGGTCGTGTTGGGCTTGTTGGAATACAGCGGCCGCTGTGTAGCGAACACGACCTCGTAGTCGATCGAGTAGTAGGCGATGCCCGGGTCGAGGTGTTCGAAGTCGGTTTCGTTGAGCACCTGCAGCGTGCCGCCGTGCTTGCCGCCGGTCAGCGACTCGGTGGTCGGGCTCTGGTATCCGGCCGTGCCGATGTCTTCGCCACTGGTGCCGGTGCTCGAGCCGCGCTCGAGCTGCACGCGGCCAGCACAAGCGCGAGCAGCCCCGCGAGTCCGGTTGCCGCGACCGCGCTAATCGACCTCATTGAGACGCCTCCTTGTTGTTTTTGCCGTGCCCTCATCGGGCGGCTCTCGGGCTCAGGGCGTCTCGCAGCCCGTCGCCCAGCAGGTTGAATGCGAGCACCGCCGAGAGCAGCGCGATGCCGGGAAAGACCATGTACCACCAGGCGGTATTGAAGATCGGTGTCGCCGCGGCGATCATCTGCCCCCAGCTGGCGGTCGGCGGGCGGATGCCGACTCCGAGATATGACAGCGCCGCCTCGACCAGCATGTTGAGGGGGATCTGCAGCGTGGCGAAGACGATCAGCGGCACCGCCAGGTTGGGGAGGATCTCGCGCAGCATGATGCGCGCGTTGGACGCGCCGAGCGCCTGTGAGGCCTCGACGAACTCGCGTTCGCGCAGCGACAGCACGAGTCCGCGCGCGATCCGCGCGACGAACGGCCAGGTGGCGAGCGCGATCAGGAAGATCACCACTCCCACTCCCGGCTGGATCAGGTTGCCGACGCAGCCCTTGACCGCACAGGCGGCGCCGATGCCGAGCCCGAGCAGCAGGATCGGGATCGACAGGAACACATCCATCGTGCGTGACAGCAGCGTGTCGATCCAACCGCCGTAGAAACCCGCGAGCATCCCCACGGTAACCCCGACCAGCATCGCGATGGCCGTGCCGAGGATGCCTACCTCGAGCGACACGCGCGTGCCGTAGATCACCCGCGAGGCGACGTCCTGGCCGAGCGGGTCGACCCCGAACGGGTGCGCCGAGCTGGGGCCAAGCGGAGACCCGAAGGAGTCGGTCAGGCTGAGGTTCTGCACGTTGGGCCCGGGCAGACCGAGCACCTGCACGATCAGCGGCGCGGCGATCGCGACGAAGATCAGGAAGACGATGTATCCGAGCGACACGAGCGCCACGCGGTCGCGACGCAAACGCCGCCAGAACAGCTGCCACGGCGAACGCGCCGCGACCTCACCGCCGGTGTCGAGGAGATCGAGGGTGCCGCCGGGGGGCAGCCCGGCGGGACCGGCGAGCGCTTGTGCGCCTCCACCGATGCTCATCGCAGCTGGACCCCGTGTCCGGGATTGTGGGAGTTTGCAACTTCGCGCATCGAACCTAAACGTTCGACAACCCCACCGGGCAACCTGCTGGAAACGCGGTGTGGGTTGTTGTCAACAGCGGAGAAGCCCGGCCAATCCAAGCGATACTGATCTTTCGTGGATACCCTTTTTGACGAGAATCCAGACAGTCGTGTTCCGGATGGCGGAACCCGGGGCACTGGCGGGGTAGATGAGCACGCGCGTCCGCTGGCGGTACGCGCCAGGCCGACACAAATCGAGCAGTTCGTCGGGCAGACGCACCTGCTCGGCCCCGACTCGGCGCTGCGCACGGCGATCGAGCAGGGCCATCCGCACTCGATGGTGCTCTACGGCCCACCCGGCTCGGGCAAGACGACGCTCGCGCGGATCGTCGCCGAGCGCTCGCAAGCGGCCTTCGAGGAGCTGAGCGCCGTCGCGGTCGGACGCGCGGAGGTGCGCGCGGTGATCGAGCGCGCCGCCCACCGTCGAAGCACCAGCGCCACGCCGACGGTGCTGTTCCTCGACGAGATCCACCGCTTCAACAAGGCCCAGCAGGACGCGCTGCTGCCGGCCGTCGAGGACGGGCTGGTGACGCTGATCGGCGCGACCACCGAGAACCCCGCATTCGAGGTCAACGGCGCGCTGCTCTCGCGCGTGCGGGTGTATGCATTGCACGCGCTGAGCGCAGAGGAGATCGAGCAGGTGTTGCGCCGCGCGCTGCCCGAGCGGGCGGGCGTGGACGACGACGCGCTGGCGTTCCTGGCGCTGCGCAGCGAAGGCGACGCGCGCACGGCGCTAAACGCGCTCGAGCTGGCATTGGCGACAGCCACAGAGCTGGGCGAGGAGCGCGTGAGCCTGCACCGCGTCGAGGACGCGCTGCAGCGCCGCGCGGTGCTCTACGACAAAGGCGGCGACCGCCACTACGACTACATCTCGGCGTGGATCAAGGCCACGCGCGGCTCCGATCCGGACGCCTCGCTGTACTACCTCGCGGTGATGCTCGAGGGCGGCGAGGACCCTCGCTTCATCGTGCGGCGGATGGTAATCCTCGCCTCCGAGGACATCGGCAACGCCGACCCGGGTGCGCTCAGCGTGGCGACCGCGGCTGCCCAGGCGGTCGACCGGGTGGGGCTGCCAGAGGCGCGCTTCGCGCTCGCGCAGGCGGCCATCTACCTGTCGCTGGCGCCGAAGTCCAACACGGCCGGCGTGGCGCTGTCGGCAGCCGAGCGTCACGTGCGCGAGCACGGCGCGGGCGCCGTGCCGGCATGGCTGCGCTCAGGTCCGCGCCCAGGACTGGACCCGGGCGAGTACGACAACCCACACAAACATGCAGGCCACGTGTCCGCACAGGAGCTGGCGCCCGAGGGCGTCGTCGGCGCACGCTTCTACGCGCCCGACGAGGCCGAGGCCGAGCTGGCGGCGCGGCTGGAGCGGATTCGCTCGGCGCGCGCGCGCGAGGCGCGATAATCGCGGCGATGAGCGCCGTCGACGCAGCGGCAGATAGGCAGGAGCTTCTCGCGCGCGACCCGGCGACGGGCGCGGTGCTGGGCAGTGTGTCGACCACCGCGCCGCAAGACATCGACGGAGTAGTGGCGGCGGTCGCCAAGGTGGCGCCGTTGTGGGCGCTGCTGCGCATCTCCGACCGCGCACGCTACATGGACCGTGTGGCCCAGGCGGTGATCGACGACTTCGCCGAGCTGGAACAGGCACTGGCGCGCGAGCAGGGCCGCCCACGCGGGGAGATCGCGGCACTGGAGCTGTTGAGCGCGATCGACGCGCTGCGCTGGATCGCACGCGACGGTGCCAAGGCGCTCGACGCCCGGCGCATACGCGTCAGCCGCTCGATGACACCGCTCAAGCGCGCGAGCATCGCGTTTGAGCCCTACGGCGTGATCGGTGTGATCGGCGCGGGCAGCGCGCCGTTCGCGCAGCCGCTCGGCCAGATCGCGGGTGCGCTGCTGGCCGGCAACGGTGTGGTCTTCAAGCCGGCCGGGCGCGCCAGCCTGGCGGGCGAGCGAATCGGCAGGCTGCTGGGGCGCGCGGGCCTGCCCGAGGGGCTCGTGCGCGTCGTCTACGGGAGCGCCGACGCGGGCGTGGCGCTCGCACAATCGCCCGTGCAGAAGGTGCTGTTCACGGGCTCGCCGGCGGTGGGGCGGGTCGTCGCGCGCGCGTGCGTGTCGCGCGAGAAGGAGGTGACGGTCGAGCTGGGCGGCAAGGACGCGATGCTGGTGCTGGCCGACGCACACCTGCCGCGCGCGGTCGCGGGCGCGCTGTGGGCCGGCTGCGCCGGCGCGGGGCAGACGCGTGGGTCGATCGAGCGCGTGTACGTCGCGCGCGAGGTTTACGAGCCCTTCCTGGCGGGGCTGGTGCGAAGCGCACAGGCACTGCGGGTGGGCGACCCGGCGGACCCGGGCGTGCAGGTGGGCCCGCTGGCCTCGACGCGCCGCGTCGAGCACGTGAGCGCAATCGTGGAAGAGGCGGTGGCGGGCGGCGCGCATCTGCACTGCGGCGGCCCGGTCAGTCCGCCCGGCTGTGACGCGGGCGCCTTCTACGCACCGGCGGTGCTGACGGGGGCGAGCACGGACATGCGCCTGCTGCGCGAGCCAGTCGACGGACCGGTGCTGGTGGTGACGGCGGTCGGGTCGACCGACGAAGCGATCGCGCTGGCCAACGACGGTGACTACTGCCTGGGCGCGTCGGTCTGGAGCGCCGACCGCTACCAGGCTCGTCGCATCGCGCGCGAGCTACACGCGGGGATGGTGTGGCTCAACGACCACCTCCCCAGCCCGGCTCTGTCACGCGGCCCGTGGGGGGCCGCGGCCGGCGGCGGGCTGGGGCGCACGCTCGGGCAGGCAGGACTGCGCGCGTGCGCGCAGGAGAAGCTGATCACGTGGGACACGCCGGCGCTGCGCGGCCTGTGGTGGGGGCCGTATGACGCGACCAGCTCGCGTGCGATGCAGACGGTCGCGAAGTTGCGCTCCGGGCGCGAGTCCGACCACGACAGGGCCTGGCGCGAGGGCGCAGTGTCGCTGGCGCGGGTCGCCGCGCGCGCGTTCGGGCGCGGCGTGCCGCGGGCTTAGCCAGGGATGTGCGCTGCCAAACCCAGCACGCTGAGTAGGCGGCCCAGGGGCGCGCGCCGGCTACGGCCGGTCGCGCTCTTCGGGGTCAGCGTCGCGTGGGTCCAGCCTAGTAGTCGCCGAGGCGCTCCTCGATCCAGAGCAACTCGCATTCGGAACAAGACCCCGGGCGAGGTCGAAGAAAAATACGAAGCGGCGGAAAGCCTCCCGGCGTAACCGCGACCCACAGATTGCGGCCCGGCACCCGCTGGGTGTTCGTGCTCGCGTCCCGAGCAATGCTCCACGTCAGGGCATGGAGGCGGTCGTCTATATCGCGGTCCGTTAGCCCAAAGGCGACCTTCAGTGCATCCTTGGACTCCGCGAAGCCTGCCGTCTCTATGAAGCCCTCGCAGAGGAGCAGTTGGCTGTGGCTAGTTCCAGCCATGCGAGGAAGCTAGTTCCTCGCCCCGACGTACATCTGCCTCTGTCACACCACCGACGCCCAGGAAAACGGTGTTGTACGGGATCGCTTCCTTCATCTTTGCCAGCCGCCAGCCGACTTCCATGTGCGATAGCTCGCTCAGGTAGCTCGCGCTCTCGTGACCAAAAAGCACCATGGCTCTCTCTGCGTCGGCTAGGTCCTCCTCGGAGAACTGGCCCAGATCGGGGTCGCGGAGTGCCCTGATCCGCTTCAAGCGCTTCCCGTAGTAGTCAACCTCTTCGGTGCGAATGGCACCGTCGGCTTCGAGGTCGCGCTGCGCCAGAAGCAGCTCACGGGGCAGGTGGCCTTGCTCCCACTTTTCATACGTCGCGCCCGTGATGGATTCCCCTCGGCGCGAATAGGCCTCGAAGTCGCTCTTCATGAGTAGCTTGGCCAGCTTTACGCGACCAAGCGCCGCCTCGGGCCCAAGGCGCGTGGCGATGTAGACGATTAGTTCCTTGAACTTCTTTGGGTCGAAACTCTGCTCGTCCATTGCTGAACCTCCGCAGCACTAGCGTAGTAGGCTCGCGCTTAGGCGCCAACCGTATACCACCGGTATACGGAAGCGATGCTAGAGATCCTTGCGGATGTCGAAGACGGCGAGAGTCCACCCACACACCAATGAGCGGATCGAGGAGCTAAAAAAGGCTCTGGAGCGCGACGCAGGCGTGACAGCGACGCAAGCGGAGATCATCGGTGCTCTCGTGTATGCGAACACCGCAGCGCAGCTAGCTGGTCTTCTACCTGTATACAAAAGCTACGTGGCACGAGCCTCCGACGCCTCTGACTAGGCTTTCGCACTTCGGTCGAGCCATTCAGTCATCGGGCGTCTAGAGGCAGGCATCGGAACTTCGGGCGGCGCATGCGCTCGACAAGTCATGCGAGAAGGGCTTTTGCGGCTCGTGCTGCACTACCCTTGAGCGATGCCCGCCCAGGCCTATGCAGGCAAGCAATGCGTCTGCCAGCTACGCAAGGGAATCTGCGACCAGAGCTGCGTGCAGGGGATGCTCGACACGCCGTTCTACATCGCCTGCCTGAAGCTCACAGGACGGCGCTGCGTGGTGGTGGGCGGCGGCGAGATCGGCCTGGAGAAGATCGAGGGGCTGCTGGCGTGCGACGGCCAGGTCACGCTGGTCGCGCCCGAGGCCGACGCGGCGCTCGAGGCGTACGCGCGCGAGGGGTCGATCCACTGGGAGCAGCGCCCATATGCGGGACCCGCCGACCTGGAGGGCGCGTTCATGGCGATCGCGGCGACGAACGACACCGACGTGAACATCGCGGTGTACGACGACGCGGAGCGCCGCGCGATGCTGGTCAACGTGGTCGACGTGCCGCCGCTGTGCAACTTCATCCTGCCGGCGATCGTGCGCACGGGGCCGCTGGCAATCGCGATCTCCACCGCGGGCGCCTCGCCGGCGCTGGCCAAGCGCATCAAGCGCGAAGTCGAAGGCCAGTTCGGCGAGCCCTACGCTCGGCTGGCGGTACTGCTCAACGAGGTGCGCGGCTGGGCCAAGGACACGCTGCCGACCTACCAAGACCGCAAGCAGTTCTTCGAGGGGATCGTCGGCGGCGACCCGGACCCGGTGGCGTTGCTGCGCGACGAGGACGCACCGGGCGGCGCCGGGGAGCGGGCGGTGCGCGAGCTGATCGCGGACGCTCAGCGGGCGCACGCGCCGCACGTGTCGAGAGCCTGAGGCGTGAGCGCACTCGAGGTCGAGGGGCTCGCTCGACACTACGGCGAACGGGAGGCGTTGAGCGGCGTCTCGCTAAAGCTCGAAGAGGGGCAGACGCTGGTCGTGTTCGGCCCCAACGGGGCCGGCAAGACAACGCTGCTGCGCATCCTCGCGACGCTGCTGCGCCCGCACGCGGGCAGCGTGCGCGTACTCGGCAGCGAGCTGCCACAGGACGGCTGGGCAGTGCGCGCCAGGATCGGGCTGCTCGGCCACGAGCCGCTGCTGTACCGCGAGTTGACGGCCCTGGAGAACCTGCGCTTTCACGCACGCCTGCATAACGTGGACGAGGAGCGCGTGGGTGAGGTGCTGGAGGCGGTGGCGATGGGTGGGCGCGCGCACGAGCCGCTGCGCACGCTCTCACGCGGCATGGTGCAACGGGTGGCGGTGGCGCGCGCGGTGCTGCACGACCCGCGGCTGCTGCTGCTGGACGAGCCCCACGCGAACCTCGACCCGGCGGCGGTCGAGCTAGTCGCGCCGCTGATCGGCGCCGCGTCGACTCGCACGCGCGTGATCTGCAGCCACGACCCCGGCGGCGGGCTGGCGCAGGCCGACTTGGTGCTGGGCTTGCGCGCCGGACGCGCGGTGCTGCTGCGCGAGCGGGCGGACGTCGATCAGACGGAGATCACGGAGCTGTACCGGTGAGGCGCACGGTGGGCGCGCTGCTGCGCAAGGAGCTGCTGGTGGAGCTGCGCACGCTCGAGTCCGTGCCCGGGATGTCGCTGTTTGCGGTCACGACGTTCGTCGTGTTCCACTTCGCGCTGCACCGCGACAGCGTCGACGGCGACCTGGCAGCGGGGATCTTGTGGGTGACGCTGCTGTTCGCCGCGATCCTCGGCATCAACCGACTGTTCGTGGCGGACGCCGACCAGGGCGGTTTCGACGGCTTCCTGCTGGCGCCGGTGAGCCGCAGCGCGATGCTGTTCGCGAAGGTACTCACGCTGCTGGCGTATCTGGTGGTGCTGGAGCTGGTCGCGGTGCCGGCGTTCGCGCTGCTGCTGCTGGGACCCTCACTCGGACCGGGGCTGCCCGGACTGCTGGCGACGCTGGCACTGGCCGACGTAGGCGTGGCGGTGATCGGCACGCTGGTGGCGGCGATGGCGGTACGCACTCGCGCGCGGGATCTTCTGGGGCCGCTGCTGGCGCTGCCGCTGCTCGTGCCGGTCGTGATCGGCGGCGCGCGGGCGAGCGCCCCGCTACTGGCTGAAGGCCACGTGACGGGGCCGGCGGCGCGCTGGCTGACGACTCTGGGGCTCTATGATCTGGTGTTCGGGCTGATCGCCTACGCCCTGTTCGACTTCCTCCTGGAGGACTAGCCACTTGAAACGCTCGAGCCTGCCCGCGCTGAGCATCTGCACCGCCGTCGCGATGACCGCGTCCCTGGGCCTGGTGTTTTTCTACGCACCGCTGGAAGCCGAACAGGGCTTTCTGCAGAAGATCTTCTACGTGCACGTGCCGCTGGCGATCGTGGCCCTGTGTGGCTTCGTGCTCGGCGGCCTGCTGGCGATCCAGCACCTGCGCACCGGCGAGCAACGCTGGGACATCCGCTCCTACGTGGCCATCCACATGAGCTTGATCTTCGGCGTGGGAGCGTTGATCACCGGCTCGATCTGGGCGAAGGGCTCGTGGGGTCACTGGTGGGTGTGGGACGAGCCGACGCTGGTGTCGTTCTTGATCGTGTTCCTGCTGTACGCGACCTACCAGCCGCTGCGCTTTGCGATCGAAGACCCCGAGCGCCAGGCGCGCTACGCGTCGGTGTTCGCGATCACCGCCGGTGCGTTCGTGCCGCTGAACTTCATGGCGGTGCGCGCGTCGACGGCGTACGTGCATCCGCGAGTGCTGGGCAGCACGTCTAATTTGCCCGGCTCGATGGCGTTTACGTTCCTCGTGTCGCTGCTGGCGATCGCGCTGCTTTACGCGACGCTGTGCAAGTACGAGCTGACCGCCAAGCACACGCGCGCGCAGGTACGTGCGCTGCGCAGAAAGTTGCTCGGCGAAGAGGCCCAGTCGCCCAGGCGGGCGCGCAGCGCGGCGCCGTCGCTAGCGCCGTCTCCGAATGCGCCAGCGGCCGGTCGGGGAGGCGTGTAGATGCCTGCACTGCTCGCCGAGCTGCCGGCACTGCCGCTGCATGAGGCGGGCAAGTACGTGGCCGGCGCGTACGTAGTGCTGTTCGCGCTGGTGCTGATCTACGTGGCGATCATGGCGATTCGCCTGAGCCACATCGAGAGCGAACTGAGTGAGCTCCTGAGTCTCTCGGAGACCCAGGAACCGCCACGCGAGGGCGAGCGGCCAGGTGAGGACAGCGGCGAGCGCGGCGCGCCGCGAGAGCCGGCGCCGACACAGCCCGTGAAGGGGCCCATGTGAGCGAGCTGCTGGCGCTGGGGATCTCGCACAAGACGGCGCCGGTGGCGCTGCGCGAGCGCCTGGCGTTCAGCGAGGAGGAGGCGGGTCGCTTCGCCGCCGCGGCGGCCGCTACGGCGGAGGTACGCGAGGCGGTTGTGATCTCCACGTGCAATCGCACGGAGGTGTACCTAGTAGTGGGCGAACCGGTGCGCGCCGAGTCCGACGTTTTGGGCCTGCTGGCCGGGCGTGCGGAACTCCGTCCGACGGAGCTGGCCGAGGCGATGTACGCGCCTCGCAACTGCGACGCTGCACGGCAGCTCTACCGAGTGACGGCGGGGCTGGAGTCGATGATCCTGGGCGAGGCGGAGATCCAAGGCCAGGTTAAGCGCGCGCACGAGACGGCGATGCGCGAGGGCTGCACGGGACCGCTGAGCAATCGCCTGTTCGCGGCGGCGCTGACGACCGGCAAGCGCGTGCGCTCGGAGACGGGGATCGGCTCAAACCGCGTGAGCGTGTCGTCGGTGGCGGTGGACCTGGCGCACAGCGTGCTGGGCGAGCTGGAGAGCCGTCACGTTGTGATCCTCGGGGCGGGCGAGACGAGCGAGCTGACCGCGCGCGCGCTGGCCGAGCAGGGCGCGGGCACGATCTTCGTGGCCAACCGTCACGCCAACCGTGCGCTGAGCCTCGCGCAGCGTTTCGGCGGGTCGGTGGTCGGCCTGGACAAACTGCCCGACCAGCTGGTGCACGCCGACATGGTGCTGTGCTCGACCGCCTCTCCACACCCAATCGTGGGCCGCGAGGAGCTGGAGCTGGTGATGGGCGAGCGCGAGCACCGGCCGCTGCTGCTGATCGACATTGCGGTGCCGCGCGACATCGACCCGGCGTGCGCCGAGCTAGAGGGCGTGAGCTTGTACGACATCGACGACCTGCAGGCAGTGGTGGCACGCAACCTGAGCACGCGCGCGGAGGAGACGCCGCGCGCGCTGGAGATCGTGGAGGAGGAGATTCACCGCTTCGCGCGCTGGCTGGGGCAGCTGGACGCGCTGCCGACAGTAAGCGCGCTGCGCGCTCACGGCGAGGACATCGTCACGCAGGTGCTCGCCGAGAACTCCAGCCGCTGGGAGTCGGCTTCACCGCGCGATCTAGCGCGCGTGGAGGCGATCGCGCGCGCGGTGATGGGCCGCCTGCTGCACGAGCCGACGATCCGCCTGCGCAGCCTCGGCGAAGACCACACCCAAAAGAGCACAGGCGGGCATGCGAGCCTGGAGCTGGTGCGCGAGCTGTTCGGGCTGCGCGAGGACGCGCCGGCGCAGGACCAGGAGCAGCAGGTGGAGCTGGCGGAGGTCCACGAGCTGCCGGTGCCGTCCAGGGCACGGCGCCGCCGAGGCGGCGGCCCGGGGTCGCGCGCTCCACGCTGATGCGGATCGGGACGCGGCGCAGCGCGCTCGCGTTGGCACAAGCTGAGTCGATCGCGCAGCTGCTGGGCGGCTGTGAGGTCGTGCCGATGCTCGCCAGCGGGGATACGGATGCCCGTCCAGGCGCTGTTGCTGCCGACAAGTCGCGCTGGGTGCTCGAGCTGGAGCAGGCGCTGCTCGCGGGCGAGATCGACCTGGCGGTCCACTCGGCCAAGGACGTACCGGGCGAGCTGGCCGTCGGGCTGACGCTGCACGGCACACCGGCGCGCGCGGCGGTGCAGGACGTGCTGTGCGGCGCGGATGCGCTGGAGGCGCTTGCGCCCGGCGCACGGGTTGGCACGAGCAGCGTGCGGCGCGCGGCGCAGTTGCGCGCGGCTCGCGAGGACCTCGAGCTGGTGGCAATGCGCGGCAACGTAGACACGCGCCTGCGCAAGCTGGCCGACCCGGGCGAGGGCCTCGACGCGATCGTGCTCGCGCGCGCGGGCCTGCAGCGACTGGGTCGCGAGGACGAGGCCGGCGCCGTGCTTGCACCCGAGCAGTTCGTGCCGGCGCCCGGCCAGGGCACGCTGGCGCTTGAGGGGCGCGCGGATGACGAGCGCGTCGCACAGGCCGTGCGCGCGATCACCGACGCGGACACGTTCGCGTGCCTGCTGGCCGAGCGCGCGCTGGCGCGCGAGCTGGACGCCAGCTGTAACACGCCGCTGGGCGCCTACGCGCTGCCCGCCGGCTGTGGCTGCCTGCACATGCGCGCGTGGGTCGGCCTGCCTGACGGCTCGGAGTGGGTCAGCGACGAACTGCTGGGCGGCTTCTATGACCCGCAGGCGCTGGGTCGGCGGGTAGCCGAGCGTCTGCTGACGGCGGGCGGCGGCGAGCTGCTAGCCAGGGCCGAGAAGATGGCGGGACAAGAAGCGTAGAGGCGCCGTGTTTTAGTGTGTACCCATGCGACTGTGTGTCAGCTTGGACGATGATTTAGTGAGGCAAATTGACCGCCTGGTAGGAAGCGCGAACCGGAGCGCATTTATCGCTCGGGTGATTGGATGCTCGCTAGAAGACGAACTGCGCTGGCAAGACATCGAGGCCGGCCTCGGAGCGATCTCAGACGGCGGGCACGAGTGGGATGCCGATTCCGTCGACTGGGTTGCGGCTCAACGCGGCCGCCACACAGAACGCACATCGTGACGTGAGCGGCCGCGTGTATCTCGTCGGCGCGGGGCCCGGCGATCCTGGACTGATGACGGCGCGCGCGCTGGAGCTGATCGCGCAGGCCGAGGTAATCCTGTACGACCGCTTGATCCCGAACACAGCGCTGGATCGCGCGCGCGCAGACGCCGAGCTGCTGTTCGTGGGCAAGGAGGGCGGCGGTCCTTCGGTGCCTCAGGAGGAGACGCAGGCACTGATGATCGAGCGCGCTCGGGCGGGACGGACGGTGGTGCGTCTGAAGGGCGGCGACCCGTTCGTGTTCGGCCGCGGCGGCGAGGAGGCGCTGGCGCTGCGCGCCGCGGGCGTGCCGTTCGAGGTCGTGCCGGGCGTGACCGCGGGTGTGGCCGCGAGCGCGTACGCGGGCATCCCGGTGACACATCGCGGGCTGGCGGGCGCGGTGGCGCTGGTCACCGGCCACGGACGCGAGGACGGGGATGGCGAGCATGGACAAGAGGCGCACATCGACTGGCCGGCGCTGGCGTCGTTCCCGGGCACGCTGGTGCTGTACATGGGCGTGCGCAGGCTGGGAGAGATCACGACGGCATTGATGGACGGCGGGCGCAGCGGGTCCGAGCCGGCGGCGGTCGTGGAAGCGGGCACGCTGAGCGGACAGCGAACGGTCCAGGGGACACTCGCGACGATCGCCGAGAACGCGCGGGCGCACGAGGTGCGCGCGCCGTCGATCACGATCGTGGGACCGGTGGCGGCGCTGGCCGAGCAGATCGCGTGGCGCACACCGCTGCCGCTGGCGGGAGTGACGGCGGCGGTGACCCGAGCGCGCGCGCAGGCGAGCGCGCTGGCCGAGCGACTGCAGGAGTTGGGGGCAAGCGTGGTGCAGGCGCCGGTGATCAAGGTGCTCCCACTCGCAGGCCCGCCGTTGGACCCAACCCCCTACGACCTGGTGTGCGTCACCAGTGCGAACGGCGTGGACGCGCTGTTCGCGCGTCTGGACGACGGCAGACACCCGCCGGGCGACGCGCGCGCGCTGGCGGGCGCGAAGGTCGCAGCGGTGGGGCCGGCGACCGCGCGCGCGCTGGCGCGGCGCGGCGTGATCGCAGACGTGATCGGCGAGCGCTTTGTGGCGGAGTCGCTGGTGGACGCGCTAGCTACGGTGCCGGTGACCCGAGCGCTGGTCGCGACCGCGCGCGAGGCGCGCGACGTGCTTCCGCGGGCGCTGCGAGAGCGTGGCGCGGAGGTGGACGTGCTGGCGCTGTATGAGACGGTGGCCGAGCCCGTGCCAGAGGCGACGCTGCGCGCGGCCCAGCAGGCCGACTACATCACCTTCACCTCGTCCTCCACCGTCAGTCACTTCCTGGAGGCGGCCGCAGGCAACGCGGAATTGGCCGCGCAGACCCGCATCGTGTCGATCGGCCCGGTCACAAGCGCGACGCTGCGCGAGCACGGCCTCGAGCCGCACGTCGAGGCGGTTACGCACGACATCGACGGTATGATCGACGCCGTTCTCAGCGATGCATCGCCACGTCTGTCACACGATGGCCGATAGACAGCATTCACCAGTCATAACGTTCCTCTCCGACTACGGCCAGCTCGACGAGTTCGTGGGCGTGTGTCACGGCGTGATGGCGCGCCGCTGCCCGACTTCGCGGATCATCAACCTGACGCATTCGATCCCCCGCCATGACGTGCGCGCGGGCGCGATCGTGCTGCGCTCGGCGCTCCCGTACCTGCCCGGCGGCGTGCATCTGGCGGTCGTCGACCCAGGCGTGGGGAGACACGCCCGCCGCGCGGTCGCGCTGCGCACGGTCGAGCGCGACCATCTGCTGGTGGGCCCGGACAACGGGCTGCTGATGCCGGCAGCCGAGCGCTTGGCGGGCGTGGCCGAAGCAGTCGACATCGGCGAGTCACCAGAGCGCCTGCTGCCAGTGTCGCGCACATTTCACGGCCGCGACATATTCGCCCCGGTGGCCGCCGCGCTCGCTGCGGGAGAGCCGCTGACATCCGTCGGCGAGCCGCTGCCAGTGGAGCAGCTGCGCCGCCTCGGGCTTCCCTCGGCGCACATCGACAACGGCGTGCTGACCGTCCACGTGCTGCGCAGCGACAACTTCGGCAACCTGATCCTGGACGCGGCTGACGAGCAGCTGGCCGCGATCGGCGCGGCGCCCGGAGACACGCTGACGATCGCTCACGCAGGAGCGATCCGCAAGGCGCGCTACGCGGCAACGTTCGCCGAGGTGACGCCGGGCGACCTGTTGATCTACGAGGACGCCACGCGCATGGTGGCGCTGGCGATCAACCGCGGCTCGGCGGCAGAGCTGCTGGGGGCGAGCGCCGACGATGAGCTGACCGTCCGTCCGGCGTGAGCGCCACGAGCAGCGGGCGAGCGACACCAACCTCAAAATCACTGGGCACGCCGCGGCTGCATCTGCGGCGCACAGGTTCGACCAACGAGCGGGCGCGCGAGCTGGCCGCCGCGGGAGCGCCGCACGGGACGCTCGTGACCGCGCACGAGCAGACTTCAGGACGCGGTCGCCAGGGCCGACGCTGGTCGGCGCCGCCGGGCAGCTCGCTGTTGATGTCATTGCTGCTGCGGGCCGATCGCGACGGGTCTGCGGCGGGGCCGACGCTGCTGCCGTTGATGGCCGCCACGGCGGTGTGCGACGTGGCGGGCGCGCAAGCGCGGATCAAGTGGCCGAACGACGTGGTCGTGGAAGGCAGCGACGGCAGGCTGGCCAAGCTGGCGGGAATCCTCGTGGAGGGGCGCCCGCAGGCCGGTTGGGCGGTGTTGGGCATCGGACTCAATGTGGCGGTGGCGCTGCACGAGCTGCCCGCCGAGCTGCGCCCCGATCGCGCTGAGATGGCTTCGGCCACAGGACTGCCGGCGGCGACGATGGGCCTGGAGCCCGACCAGGTGGAGCCCACGCTCGCGCGACTACTCGGAGCGCTGGAGCGGCGGCTGGCCGAGGCCGCGCAGGCCACGCTGGAAGCGTGGCGCGCGCGGGATGCACTGCAGGGGCGAGAGGTCTCTTGGGCGAATGGACGCGGGCGCGCGGCTGGGATCGACGGCAACGGGCGGCTGGTCGTGGCGCTGGCGGGTGGTGGGCAGACGACCGTGGGCGCCGGCGAGGTCCATCTGCGGGAGATCAGCTGAGCTTTTAGGCGAGGTGGCGGTCGAGCGCGTCGTGGACCTCGCGGCGTACGTCCTCGCCGGCCTGCTCACCATTGCGCTCCTCAGCTGAAGCTGAGGACTCGCGCGCATTGTTCGGTTGCGAGCGACCGCGGTGCGCGTTCGTCTGCGCCTGCCCGTTGGCGCTGGAGGCAGCCTGCGCGCCGCCACCCGCTGCACCTGCGCCACCCTTCGCGCCTTTGCGCCTGCGCCGCGCGTTGCGCGCGCGGCGTTTGGGGAAGTTGCGCAGCAACTCGCGCGCGAGCGCGGGCGGCTTGCGCGCCATGCGCGTACGTGCGCCTCGCAGCGCCTCCTCGGCCTCGGGCGTATGCGCGAGCGCGGCCGCCAGCAGCGCAGCCGCCAGACGGCGGTCCTGCTTGCGCGCGGCGTGGATCAGCCGGCGCGCGTTGCGCGCGTGCGCGCCGCCGGCCGAGTTGACCAGCAGGCCGAGCAGTCGCTTGGTCTCCGGCCAACGCTGCACCGCGTACTCCTCGTGCACGTCGCGCGTGTACTCCGCCAACCGCCAGATCCACGCGTTGGCCTGGTCGCGACGGCCGATGCGCCGCTCGACGAGCGCGCGCAGCATCACCTTGGTGGCCTCCTTGCGCTCCTCGCGCGGCCAGCCGCCGATGATGTCGATTGCCTCGTCGAAGGCGTCGGGGTCGCGCAGCGCAGCAATGTCGGTGAGCGCGCGCAGCCGCAGCTGCGGGTTCTTGTTGCGCTTGACAGCGGTGATCAAAAAGCGGCCCTTGAGCTCGCCGGTGCGGTCGAAGTGCAGCATCGCGCGCGCCCGTCGCCAGCCGTTGGGGGCCACACGCGCACCAGCCAGCGCCGCCCACAGGTGCTGCTCGCCGTAGTCGAGGTGCTCGACCGCGATCCGCCACAGCTCGCGCTCGAAGACCTGAAAGCGCCGCTCCTCCTCGGCACACACGGGCAGCACGCGGCGCTCGACGCGCATTCGTCGCCCGCGCCCGCGGCGCACCGGGCCGACGACGATCGCACCGCCGCGATACACGTCGCGGTCGAGCAGCGAGTGCAGCGTGACGACCGGGTCGTCGTGCTTGGTCGCGGGGTGCACGAAGTCGACGACCAGGCCGGCCTCCTTGCCTGGGTGGCGACGGGTGACGCGCCCGACGCGCTGCTGGTAGATGCGCTTGGACGCTGTCGGCGCGAGATGCACGCACACGGTCGCGCGTGGGCTGTTCCAGCCCTCGGCGAGCAGCTGCGCGTTGATCAGCACGTCGATGTCGCCGCGCTCGTAGCGCGCGAGGATGTCGACCAGCTCGCGCTTGGGCGTCTCGCCGGAGACCGCCTGGGCCTTGATGTTCTCCGCGCGGAACGCTTCGGCGAGGTTGTAAGCGTGACGCACGCCGGCGGCATACACCACGCCGGGAACGCCGTTAAAGCGCGTCTTGTAGAGATTGGCGACAGCCAGATTGAACGGCTGCTGGTCGAGCAGTTTGGCCAACTCGTCCTGGTCGAACTCGGTGTCGACCTCTCCCCGGCGCAGCGGCACCTTGGCGATCGTGCGCACTCCCACGCCGGGTGAGATGCGCACGCAGCGCAGCGGTGCGATCACTCCGCGCCGCGCCGCCTGGGCGAGGTCGAAGCGCGAGGTCTGGGTGGGGAACAGGTCGGTGACGTGCCGCGCAATCAGCGCGCCGGTAGCGGTCATGCCGATGAAGATCGGCCCCGTCCACTCGCGGATCGCGCCGCTGGTCTTCTCGCCCAGCGCGGTGTGTGCCTCATCGCAGATGACGATCGTGTAGGCGCTGGAGATCTTGCCGGCGTTGCGCACGAACCACTGGTAGGTCTCGACTGTGACCGGGCCCTTGACCGAATCCTCGCCGAGCAGCAGCGGCCGGCTGATGCGCTTGGAGTAGCCGCGCTCGCGCAGCTCGCCGAGGAACTGGTCGACGAGGTTGCGCCGGTGGGTGAGGATCAGCACCCCGCCCGTGTGCGAGGCATCGACGAAGCCGAGTGCGGCGACAGTCTTGCCGGCGCCGGTGGCGTGCTCGAACCAGAAACGCTTGGCGGCGTTCGGGTCCTCCGGCTGGTCGGCCAGCGCGTCCTCCTCCTCGCCGTCCTCGTCCACCCAGTCGCGAGGCTCCTCCTCGCTGTCGCTCTCCTGCTCCAGCTCCTCCTCGGCGTCCTGGTCATCCTCGTCCTGGTCCGCCTCCTCTTGGTCGTCGAGATCGTCGTCCTCGTCGTCCTCGTCCGGAGCGGCGCGCTGAACGGGGCCGAGGTCCTCGTCGTCCTCGTCGTCCTCGTCGAGATCGTCTTCGTCGTCCTCCTCTTCGTCGTCCTCCGTAGCGGTGACCTCGACGGGCGGCGCCGACGCGGCCGCTCCACCGTCGCCATCGTCGGGTCCGAGGATGTCGGCGGAGGCGAGCAGCTCAGGCGAGGCCGAGGCGGCGGCACGACCGTTGCTCGCGGGAGCGGAGCGCTGCGCCTCGGCGAGCAGTGCGGTGAGCGTGCCCGACAGCGCATCGACCTGGTGGGCGGACAGCAGCGTTCCGTCGACCAGCCGCGGCTCCTCCTCGGACATCAGCCGCTCGAGCCCGAGCAGCAGCGAGAACTCCCGGCGCCACGCGGTCGAGGGGTTTTTCGTCTTCGGGTCCTCCGCAAGCTCGGCGAGCGCCTGATCGAGTGCTCGGCGGCGGGGCGTTCCGGGCGCCAGGGCGACCTCACGATCCTCACCGTCGTGCAGGAAGCGCTCGCGCACGAACTTCTCCGCCCGAGCTATGTCGGCGGAACTGGGGATGGGTGCGGCCGCGAGGGCCACTGAGGTGGACTCGGCCATTGAGGCTCGTGGACTTCGAGACAGAGCCGCCGCCGAAACACTGCTTCGATGGGGCTCGCGACGGTTGGCGCCGATTGACGCCTTCTGCCGGGCGCTGGAGTGCGACCCGACCCTTACGTGTCTTCAGGATATAGCACGCGGAGGCGCGATTGAAGCTGGTGCTATGCGACCCTTACGCCGATGACGACCAGGAGCGTGTTGATCGCAGCCGCCGTGGCGGGCGTCATCGTGCTGCTGGTGATCGGCGTGTTCCAAGGTGGCTCCCCCAAGACGGTGGCCCCGTCGCGCCTGACTCTGGCGGAGATGCAAACACGCCTGTCAGGCTCGCCGGCAACGCTCGCGGCGCTGCACTCTCAGGCGGGTCGGGTTCTACCGGGTGGGCTGCCGGCACTGCGGGCGCGCTTGGCGTCCTTGCGTGGAACACCGATGGTGATCAACAAGTGGGCGTCGTGGTGTGCACCCTGCCGCGCCGAGTTTGGAGCGTTTCAACATGTCTCCGTCTCGCGCGGTCGCGAAGTGGCGTTCATCGGGATCGACTCGGGCGAGGCCTCGCCGGCCGACGCGAGGAAGTTCCTGAAGTCCTTCCCGGTGAGCTACCCCAGCTACTACGACAAGAGCGGGCGGGCGGGGGAGGCGATCACCGACTCGACGTTCACGCCGGTGACCGTGTTCTACGACCGTCATGGCTCGCTGTTCATCCACCAGGGCCCCTATCCGAGCGTGGCCAAGCTCGAACAGGACATCGATCGCTACGCGCTGGACGCCTGAGTTTTGCCGGAACTACGCATCGACCCGCTGAGCGGGCATCGGACGATCGTGGCGGGCGAGCGCTCTCGGCGTCCGGGTGGTGAGCCACGGTGCGCCCCGCCGGAGCCGATCGACCCCGAGAACGACCCGTTCGCGGAAGGCAACGAGGACCGCACGCCGCCGGAGCTGTATGCGCTGCGCCCGCAAGGAAGCCCGGCCAACTCTCCGGGGTGGACAGTGCGGGTGGTGCCGAACCTGTACCCGGCTCTGACTCCAGCGGGCGATGGCGAGCCAGACCCGCCGCACCAGGCGGATGCGCGCGCACAGCCCGAGCTGTTCGTCTCCCAGCCGGCCACTGGTGCGCATGAGGTGATCGTCAACGGACCCCAGCCGGTGTTGTCGCTGGCGGAGCTTCCAGTCGATCAGGTGGTCGCGGCGGTGGAGGTATGGCGTGAGCGGATGCGCGTGCACGCGGGCAGCGCATACGTGCAGCTGATCGTCAACGAGCGTCGTGAGGCTGGGGCGTCGCTGCCGCATACCCACGCGCAGCTGTACGCGCTCGGGTTCGTCCCGGCAGCGGTGGCACGCGAGCGCGAGCGCGCCGGCGCGCACACCACCCGCACGATGGGCCACAGTCTGCTCGGCGACCTGGTGGCCGAGGAGGTGCGCCGGCGCGAGCGGATCGTGGCGATCGACGACGAGGCCGTGCTGATCGCCCCGTACGCCTCGCGCCTGCCGTTTCAGCTGATGCTCGCGCCGCGCACGCCGCGGCCGCGCTTCGAGGACGAGGGCCCGTCGGGTGCGGCGCTGCTGCACGAGGGCCTGAGCCGCCTCGCGCGCCACCTTGGATCGAGTCCGCCGCTGAACCTGTGGGTGCGGACTGCGCCTCGCGGCACCGATGACTTCTGCTGGCGCATCGACGTCCAGCCGCGCTTGACCCATCTGGCGGGACTGGAGCTGTCGACCGATCTGAACCTGAACATCGTGGCGCCCGAGGACGCCGCGGCGGCGCTGCGACGCGCGTGAGCCGGCCGCTGGGTCGGCGCGCGGGCTAGGCTCCCGGCCAGCATGGCTCCCGAGGAACGCTTCCTGCCCCGCTTTGCGGCCGAGCCCCCACAGGAGGAGCTTCCGTATGGCCGCTGGGCAGAGCGTCTGGCCCAGGAGTTCTTGGCCGGCGCGCTGCGTTTGAACACAGACGGCGTCGACCTGGGGCAGCCGGATGCGATCACGTGGTATCCCGACCGCACGTGGCACGGACACACGTATGTGCCGGCCACAGCGCAGACCTCTACCGGCTATGAGCTGTTCGGGTACGTGCGCTTCTTGCCCGCGGTGGAGGACGGCGAGCCGAGCGACTTCTGGGCGCAGCTGGACTTCACCGAGGAGACGGCTGCGCGCAACCCCGACTGGAAGCTCGACCTTTGCGAGGAGATCATCGGCGCGTGGCGCGGCGAGTCGGGCGCGACGGCGGCAATGACGCTCGTGTGGGGGCGTCCGCTGGTGTCGGGAGGGCGGATCGTGACCGCCGAGCTGGCCGAGCTGGCGGTCGACCAGTGCGAGCTGATCGCGGAGCGCTTCACGCTGATCGCCCCCGACGACTACCGCGGCGACCTGCTGGAGGTCAAGCTCTTCGACACCGGCGCGCGCGAGCTGGCGCGCGAGTCGCTGTATGCGGGCGAGGAGGAGGAGGAGGAGGAGGAGGAGGAGGAGGAGGAGGAGACCGCGAGCGACTAGCGCCCGCGGTCTCGTTCACGCACGACGTCACGCACGACG
Organism: uncultured Solirubrobacteraceae bacterium; assembly: GCA_963705235.1. GTDB lineage: Bacteria > Actinomycetota > Thermoleophilia > Solirubrobacterales > Solirubrobacteraceae > Palsa-744. The sequence goes on from OY970059.1 coordinate 1,027,820, forward strand.
GTCGCTCGCCGGTGTGGCTGCCTGCGCGATCAGCCTTTCCTGCAGGCCGCGACCGCCTGTTCCTTGGCCGTGCCGGAGGGGATCGGCGAAGCGTTGATGATTTCCACGCACGCTTCCTTGGCCGCCGCGCGAGCGCCTTCGACGTCGCCGTCAGCGGCTTTATTGCAGATAGCTTCGACTTTGGCTTTCACGTTGGCGGGCAAACTGGGTTGCTGTTTGATGATCGACTTGCAGATCGCCACGTACTGGGCCACACCGGCGGAGTTCGTCGGTACGGTCGACGTGGTTGACGCGCCAGTCGTGGCTGTGGTGCCTGTACTGGGAGCGCTGGTGGCGGTGGAGCTGACGCTGGTGGAGCCGGCGGTGGAACTGTTGCCACTGCCGCACCCGGCGATGAGCGCTCCGCAGAGCAGAACAGCCGCGAGCAGCGGGAATCGCCTTGCGATCATTTGTCCCCCTTCAGGATCGAGAAACGCCCGCCCCGCCTGCGATGAGGACGAAGACGCCTAGTGTGGGCGCAGGCTACCGGACGCTCCGGGTGGGTTTGGGAGGACAGGGGACAGAGCGCTTGGCCATGACCGTCGAGCCGTCCTGAAAGCTGAACTGGGAGGCGACCGGCCAGCCTCCGTGCGGACACTTCTTGGGTAGGACGATGCCCCTGACGTGAGACAGCGTGCGCTTGCCGTGAACGGTCTTGTAGTAGGTGGCGTTTTTCGCGCCGAGCGTGAGGAAGGCGGTCTTGGCGGACGCGTCCGATGCTTCGGGCAGCACTTTGATCAGCGGCACGTCGAGGCTGAACCCCAGCCCGTACGGCTTCGGCCCGGTGACGACCTGAGCGGTGAACACGATTTCGACCGACACGGGTGTGGAGCCGAGTAGGAAAATCAGCAGGCTGGTGTGGCCCGGCCGGTTGTCGCTGAGGAAAAATTCCAGCGTGTACGCCTCTTCGATGATTTCGCTTCCGATCTCGTACACGCCCTCGCCGCCGCCGACACCCGCCTTGGAGTTAGCGGGGCAGGCCTTTGAGCCGAGGCGTTCCAGAGCTTCCCTGTGACAAACCCCGGTGCCGGCGAGGTCGAGCGTCACACCGGCGGGCCCGTACACATTGACGTGGGTGATCGGCGAGGGCACCGGCCCAGTCGTGGATGTGATCGTGGCGCTGCCGAATGCGTTGGTCGGCGCCCCCAGAATGTCCGGCGAGAAGCCTGCCCGCGTGATCGTCACCGTCTGTTCAGCTTGCGCGGTGGCGGCGCACAGTAGGAGCGCACAGCTCGCGGCCGCGAGAGCCTTACCCAGAGCCCTGACTGACTGCCCCATGTGGCGAGTGTAAGGCAGGAGGCCGCTGATTTTGCGGGATCGCGAGGACGATCATCGCCGGCGAGTAGCCGCTACGCGGCTGACGACTCGTGGTGGAGTGGGTGCAAGCGCACGACGCCGAGCTGCGCGAGAACTGGGCTCGCGCGCGCCGCAACGAGCCACGTCAACCGATCGAGCCGCTGCGCTGAACGCTCTACCATTGCCGTGATGCGCAGCACACCCCTTCTCACCGAGGCTAAGCCGCTCGACGGTCACACCGTACATGTGCGCTTCGCGGACGGCACTACGGCCGATGTCGATCTCTCCTACCTGCTCGACTATGGTGGCGTGTTCGAGCTACTGCGCAACCCGGACTACTTCGCCCGCCTCCAGGCAGATGCCGAAGCCGGCACAATCATTTGGCCCAACGGTGCCGACATCGCCCCGGAGACCCTGTACGCACACGCTAGACCGCGTGCAGCCGCAACAGCGTAGCTCCAGAGGGCACACGACCTTCTCGATAGTGCCCCCGCCAGGAGTCGAACCTGGATCCCTAGTGGCAAGACGCGACGTGCGTTTTTGCGCTCGCATCACCTCCGGCTCAGTAGATCCATCCATCTGGCGGGGCGCCGGATTGCCAGATGCGCTCCACGCTGCCGCCTTCTTGGCGTAGCTCTTGACAGGGGTAGCTGGAATAACGCAAAGGTGAACTCAAATCCGACACAATTCGAAAGCCGAACAGAGCAGCCACTTAACTCAGCCGAGACAACAGCCTCCCGTTCTACGCGATGTCTGGCATCAGAGACCGGAGGTGCTGGGTGATGTCATGTGGCCCGATCCCAGGTGGGCATGTGTGGCAACCGAGGCCCGTTCGATCGGGATTCTCCAGCTGGAACTGCGCGATCGTCGTTATTCTCTCGGTGATTGACTCGGCGTGTGCGCGCGCCACATCACGTGCATGTTCTGTGTCGGCATGCTGGCTGACGTAATCCATGAACTCCTTGTACGCATTGAGCGCCACTAGCGTACCTACGTCCTTGCCGCGGAAGAGAACAAGCGGCTCGTCGTTGGGAAGAAAGTAACCTCCATCCTTGTGAAATACAGTGTCCTCGGAGCCAAACTGATACTTCGGATCATGCATGTCGCCTCCTTGCGGGAGCCGTCGTCATAATTGATCGCCCTCCGGGTCGAGTGTGTTGCGCAACGCCACCAGTGTCATGTTGACCCGGTCTCCTCGGGTGGCAGCTCTTTTCGTAGCTCCCCCTCGCTCTTAAGGTCTCCGCGGTTCTGGTCGAGTTGGGATTGTTTCTGTTCGATTTCGTGAATACGCTCTGACGACATGGGCGTTGCGCCTTGACGGATCGCGTTGAAGTTGCCGATGTAACGGTTGGTGATCGGTGGAAAGCGCGGAGCTTTGCGCAGCAAGCGCTCGATCGGACGATCAAGCCAGGCGTGGGACTTGCCTAGGACCATCCCGGGCGAGCGAAGGTTGGGGTTACCCGCCATGTACTGAGTCACTATCATCAAGTCGTCTACCCAAGTGACCCCGCATGAGGGTGTCGCGTCGTACTCCTTGAGGACTAGGCGCTCTTGTTGGCGGGGGCTGGTGAGCTCCTCCCGGAGTCTCCAGAAGAAGAGGATGGCGTTGCAGGTGTCAAGCCGCGTGGTGCGATGCTCCTCCCGTTCGCGCACGGGCGCCAAGTTACTGTCTGGGTTGAGCCAGAGGAACTCGACCTTGACGTCGTGCTTAACAATCGCGTCTCTGAAATCGCGCGCGCTTGCGTCAGCCACAGCGGGGTCGGATATGTAGCCGTGGTTGGCGGTGCCGAGAACGCGAATGTGGCTGCGTGCCTCGCGAATCAGCTCGTTCCAGAAATTGTCTTCAAAGCGGGCGTTGCGATCGACGAACACGTCTTGGACGCCGTCGCCCAAAAGCTGCTGCATGAACTGGTCTCGTCCCAGCGCGATGCCACCGACTAGCACGGATGCGATCACCGAGGTGCCGAGCCCTACGAGGATCAAGCCCATGGCGTGGTTGGTCCCGATGGCCACGCCAACGACGACCAAGATGACGCCCCCCGCGCCCGCGAGCTCAAGAGTCCGCGAATCTAGCTTGAACCAGACTCGGCGAATCCGCGATGAGAACCGAGCGGTCATCGGCTCCGCGGGTGAATCCTCGGCCGCCCTAGTCGGCCCAGGTGACGCGATCGAGAACGCGGCAGACGACATCGCTGATGTCGAGCTCGTCGAGCTCGTCGCGATGGCAGAAGCGGACCTCGTCGAGGTCGCTGGCGGCCTTCAGCTTGCCGCCGATCGGCCGAGCGAGGCTATAAACGATCACCCTGTGCTCCTCGGGCGGGTCGATGATCTCCCAGACGCCGAGCTGGCCGTGGACCTCGACGGCTAGACCGGTCTCCTCGCGGATCTCGCGGATCGCGGCATGTTCGATCGACTCAAAGGGCCTAATCTTGCCTCCGGGGAGGACCCACTTGCCTTTGTTTGGCTCCTTGCCCCGTATGCCGAGTAGAACGCAGTCGCCGTCGAGAACCACGACGGCGCTGCCGAGCCGCGGCGTCGTCTTCGCGGCTGGCCTCTCGGCGTCAGGCGCTAGCGCTGTCTCGGGCATCGGTTCTTGGAGCTGTAGGGGTCCACATCAAGTAATCCCGACGAGGGATCGGATCTGTGACATGATCCCCTTGATCTGGCCAATACTTTGGCCAAATAGACAGGTTCATGGCCAGAACTATCCCACCGGCGCCGGACAGCATCGTCTGCGTCGACGAAGGCACGCTGCTGCGGATCACTCGCGTTGCTCGCTCAACGCGACGGAACTGGGTCAACCAGAGCATTGTCGACGATCGACCTGCCGGTCGCTACTACGAGCAGGACGTGATCGAAACGGCACTCGTCGCGCTAATCGTCAAGGCGACAAAAGACCTAACCGATGCCAGACTGGTCTGGCATTCAGTTCGCAGCAGCCTTCTTAGCGCAGTCGCCGGCGCGTCCGACGGGAAGGACCTCGCACTTGTATTGGAACTCCGGCTGCTACGCACCACCCTGGCGAGTTCGGCCGCGCAGGTAGGTCCCGCGACGAGGCCTTTCGAGCCATTTGTCCTCATCCCGGTCGGGCCGCCTGCCGCCGAGGCACGCGAGGGGTTCCGCACATTCGCGGCTCCTCCCCGCACGAAGCCTGGTCGGCGGCGCGAGGGACAACTCGACGCTAAACGCTCGGCTGATCCTCCATCCCGTCCAGGCTGAGGCGCGCTCGCGTTTCGACCCATACTCGCGCCCCACACGACAAGGGCCGCTCAGGTGAGTACCGAACGACGGAATCGCCGTGGACCACCACGTCGCTGCATGCGAAGGATCCCTTGGAGGTCTTGACGCTAAGTGGAGGTGCCGTGTCGCCCGTCTTGGTGTTCTGCCGGATCACGTGCTGATTGACGTGGATACGCTTGATGGTGCCAGCGCTAAAGGGAGGCGTCGGCCGTGCTTTAGGGATCGTCTTATTGCTGGACGGCATCGCCCAGAACGTTAGAGGACGCCTCGGAAGCACGGCTTCGATCCCATGCTGAATGGGCAGCAATGGGCAGCAGCAAAGCTCCGACACCTTAGCCCGCGCCTGCGGAGTGGCCTTTGCTACTCGAACCCGCTTAGTTCCAGGGCTTTATCGCCAATGCCCCCGCCAGGAGTCGAACCTGGATCTACCGCTTAGGAGGCGGTCGTCTTATCCATTGGACTACGAGGGCTGGTGCTGGCATGCCGAGAGGCTACCGGCGAAAGATCCCTTACTCGTGCGCAGCTTCGGTCGCCAGTTGCGCCAGCGGCTCGCCGATCAGCCGGTGGGTGATCCACTCGTTCATCGTCTGCGCGCCCAGGCTCCTGTAGAAGCCGAGCGCCAGCTCGTTCCAGTCGAGCGCCGCCCATTCCAGCCGCTGCCCTCCGCGCTCGCGCACGCGGGCGGCCACCGCCGCCAGCAGCGCGCGTCCGACGCCGTTGCGGCGATGGGCGGGGCGGACGAACAGATCCTCCAGCCACACGCCCTCGATCGCCAAAAAGGAGGAGAAGGTAGGAAAGAACAGCGCGTAGCCAGCCGCCTCCTGCCCGCGCGAGGCGATCAGCGCCTCGGCAGCCGGACGCTCCCCGAACAGAGCCGCGTGCAGCAGCGGCTCTGTTGCGCGCAACTCGTGCGTCAGGTGCTCGTAGTCGGCCAGCTCCTTGAACAGCGCCAGCAGCAGCGACACGTCCTCGGGCCCGGCTGGGCGGACGACGGTCGTGTCGCGATCGGCTGCCATCGGGCTCAGCTCTGGCGGTCGGGACGATCGGGGTAGATGTCGTCGATCGTCGTCAGCGGCACGTAGGGCGCGCCCGCGGCCTGTTCGATCGCCTCCCCCCCGCCGGCACAGCGATCGAGCACGCTAATCACACCGCAGATGCGATGCCCGGCGTCGTGCAGCGCTGCGATCGCCGCGACCGTGGAGCCGCCCGTCGTGACCACGTCCTCGACCACCGCGCAGAGGTCGTTCGGGGCCAGCGGCGGGCCCTCGATGCGGCGCTGCAGGCCGTGCGTCTTGGCGTCCTTGCGGACGAAGAAAGCCTTCGCGTCAGCCCCGCCGGCGAGCGCCGCGCACGCCAGCGGATCGGCGCCCATCGTCATCCCACCCACAGCCGTCGCGCCCCATTGCGATGCCTGGGCGGCGAGCAGCGACGCCAGCGCGATGAAGCCACGCGGGCGCAGGATCGCACGCTTGGCATCCACGTAGTACTGAGCTTTGGCGCCGCTGGTCAGCGTCACCTCGCCGATCACCAGCGCGTGCTCGCGCAGCTCATCCACTAGGCGCGCGCGCGCCGCCGACAGGTCGTTCGTATATCCGTCCAACGCGTCCACCGCGCGACCTAATCTAGCGTTGTGGTGTCACCGATCGTGCGCTTCATCCGGATTGCATCGCTCGTGATCTGCGCGATCGTGATCGCCTCGTTCGCGATCTTCGCGATCACTCAGACCGAATCCGCGTCGGGGCGTCAGACGGCGGCGATCACCGGCCAGGAAACGGCCAAAGCGCCCAGCTCCCACGAGGGCAGTGTGCACAGGGCGATCGAAGACGCCTCCAACGCGCTCACCGCGCCGTTCGCAGGCATCGTCTCCGGTGCCGAAAGCGAATGGGCCAGCCGCGGCGTCAAGCTGCTGCTCGCGCTGGTCGTGTACGGCTTTGGTCTCGGCTACCTCGCGCGCGTGCTACGCGTCAGCGCGTAGACGACCCGAGCTAAGTCGGCCCGATCAGGGGCCGGCGTTGCCGCGCACGTGTGAGCTGCCGCCGCCGCTCTCGTTGTACACGTCGACCGGCGTGCCGTACTGCACCCACCCGTATATCGCCGCCGCGTTGGGGACCGGCACTCGCAGGCAGCCGTGACTGGCCGCGTAGGCGGGGACTTCGGCGTAGCCGTGGATGGCGTACCCGCGGATGAAGTAGTTGGAGTCGACCATCCCCTTAGCGTTTACGCCAGGGGTCTTGGAGTACACGCGGAAGCGTCCGATCACGGTCGGCGTCGACGGCTTGCCCGAGCTCATGATGTAGATCTCGCGCACACGCCCACCGGGTTCGATCTCCGCCAGCACCTGTTTGGTGAGGTCGCCCTCGACGTGGCGGCCATCGCCCGGATAGCGCACGTGGAACGTGCCGCCACCGTGCGCGAGGCGTTCGAACACCTGCCTGCCCGCGTATGTGATCCGCGCCAGCCCAGTCACCTTGCGGAAGGCCACCAGCGCGCGCCCGGTGCCTTCGTCGAACACGCCGCTCAGCGGCACCGCGTAGTGCAGCACGTTCAGCTCCGACTGCAGCAGGCGCACCGACTGCCCGTGCGCACCGGGGCCAAGGTTCGTGTTGACGAACTGCACGCCAGGTGAGCGGGCGCTGAACGCCGCCTGCTGCGTCGTGGCGTAGTGGGCCGCGCGCGCCTGCACCAGTCCCGCGTCGCGGCTGACGAAGCTCACGTGGAACTGCCCGGCGCCGTTGCCGAGCGCGCGGACAGCCGCCGGCTCGACGCCGACCTTGCGCCCTTCGCGGTAGAAGCTGACCTTCACTTTCTGCCCGCCCACGTACGGGGTGACGATGCCGCGCACCACGATCCTCCGTCCGACGATCGCAAACGGCGGCTTGCCGCCGACCTTCTGCAATACGAGCTTCATCTTTCCTGCGACGGGCGCCGCGGGCGCCGGTGCAATCGGCGGCGGCGAGGCAGGCGCCTCGGCGGCATGGGCCGCGGGCGCTGCGAGTAGGCATCCGAGGACGGCGATCGACGCGAACGATTGGCGGTGCATCCCGGTGATCCTATGCACCCGAGCGGGCGGGAGCGCCCTGCGCCACGATCAGCCCTACGCGCTGAGCGCCCCGTAGTACCAGGCCGATCATCAGCAGCGCGCACACGATCAACACCGGTGCCTGCCAGCCCCAGCCCTCGAGGCTCGCGAACGCGATCGAGTTGTTGAGCGAGTGCGCGAGCATGCACGGATACAGCGACCCCGTGTAGCGGTACAGCAGGCACAGGCCGAAGCCCAGCGCCGCCAGCGGCACTAGATCGAGCGCCGGTGCAGAGCCGGCGTGCACGCCCCCGAACACCAGCCCGGTGACGATCGCCGCGGGGAGCGTGCCGCGCCAGTTGCGCATCGCCGTGAAGATGAACCCACGAAACAGGAACTCCTCGCACATCGGCGCCATCACGCACGTCAGGGCGGCGCTCAACAGCAGCGGCAATGTTCCGTTGTCCGAGCCGAGCTGTTTGAGCAGTTCTTTCTCTTCACTGGGATGAAACGCAAGCGACCACAGCGCGCTGAGCGCGATGAACGACAGCAGCAGCAGCACGATCCGTCGGCTGGCAGAGGGCCAGCCGACCCCCGGTCGACGCAGGCCGAACTGCCACGAGCTCACCGTACGCCCACCCAGTTGCGCGCTGTACACAGCCGCCACCACGAAGGCGAGGTCCTGTACCGCCGTGTCCGCCAGCGACAGGCCGGGCGAAGTGTGATCGCTTGACACTTCCGCCCCCAGCGCCAATGCCGGCAGATCGATCACCAGCCCGGCGACGGCGGCCAGGACCAGCCCACCCAGCAGCGCGACCAGCGCCGACCACGGCGGCCAGTCGGTGGTCGGCGAACGCGAGTCTGTCTCGCGCTCCGGTATGTAGCCGTCCACCGGCGCAAGGTCCTGCGCTGATGTGGAGTCGTCCACTACGCCACCCAATGCCACGTGGCGAATTGGGCGGCGAACAACGCCATCAACGCCGCCGAGAGCACGAGCGCGGGCATGCGCAGACGCGGCCGCTCGATCAGCCACACAGCCGCCCATATGCGTAGCGGGAACAGCACCACCAGGAAGCGAGGCAGCGACATCAACGGCTGCGAGCTGACCGGATAGGACAACGGCAGCGCGAGCGCGGCGATCACATACACGCCGTAGGCCGCCGGCAGCAAGCGTGCGACGCCGATCACCGCAGGGATCGCCGCAACCAGGAACACCAGCAGCAGCACGTTGTGCCCGGCGCTGACGAACGGGCTGCCGGGAGCGGCGGGGAAGTACACGTGGTGGCGCTGGAAGGAGAGCAGCTGGCGCGCGCCCTCGAAGGCCGCCTTCACGCCGTCCCACACACCCACGTACGGCCCCGCAAAGTGCCGGCCCCACACCTCCTGGGCGTGAAACGGCGCGAGCGCCTGGCCGCCATCGAGCGCCAGGTAGGCGCCGTACAGGAACACGCCGGCCGGCAACAGCGCCAGCCACAGCACGTCACGGCGCACGCGATATCGCCCCAGCAGGCGCGCGCGGCCGCTGCGACGCAGATCCGGCGGGCGGTCCTCGCGCGGGCCGTACAGGTAGATCATCGCCGCCGGCAACGCCAGCAGCAGGCCGGTGCTGCGCGTGGCCGCGGCCAGCGCTCCCAGCACGCCCACCCACATCCAGCGCCCCTGGCGGGCACTCCAAAACACTCCGACTGACAGCGCCAAGTACAACGACTCGGAGTACACGGCCGACAGAAACACCGCCATCGGCGCGAACGCGCTCAGCAGCACCGCCAGTCGCGCAGCATCGCTCAGCCGCTCTCCGCGCACGCGCCCGCTGCGGGCTAGCTCGAGTGTGGTCAGGCGGTGGATGCCGTACAGCGCGCCCGCCAGGGCTGCCAGCGATACCAGCACGCCCGCGAGCACCGCCGGCACGCCGAGCGTGGAGATCGCGCGCAGCGCGAGCGGATAGGCGGGGAAGAAAGCGGTGCGCGGCGCGGTGAACGTGCCCAGATCCGGGCGGTAACCGTAGTGGGCGATCACCAGATACCACGCACCATCCCAACGCGCCGCCGGCGCCGCCAACAGGTTGCCCAGCCAGCCGAAGCCCCTCGTCACGCCCGCAGGGTTGAACGCGGTGCGCGCCGGGCCGTAGCCGAATGCTGCGATCGTGCCCACGCAGGCTGTCCACACGAGCAGCCGCGAGCTCCACAGCGCCTGCCAGCTGTCGCGCACCGCGGCCATCCGCGCCGGGTCCTCACGAAGCCGCGACCAATAGGCGGCCGCCCAGCCCCGCCGAGTTGACCTCGCCTCCGCCGGCCGGCCGGCCGGCGGTGCCTGCGGCGGGGCGAGCGTCTCGCCGGCGCCCTCCGCGATGAGAAGCTCTGCCGTGTCGGGGTTCATGGCACATGGCACCGGGCGCAGAGGGCGCCGCGATGCATGTGGCAGGAAATCACAACGCGCACGGTAATCTCGGTTCTCCGATGTCTCGACAGGCACGCAAGCGCCGCCGCAGTCGCGGATCGGGCTCACGGATTCTGTTGGTCGGCGCCACCGTCCTGACGCTGATGCTCGTGATCGGCGTGATCGCCGCGGTCGGCTATGTGCTGCACGTCTCGGACACCGCGCCCGCGCTGGCCACACTTCGGCCGATCATCGGTGGCGGCTCCTCTCAGGTGTACGCGTCGGACGGCACACGGCTGGGCTTCATTCAGTCCGACGAGCTGCGCAGCCCGGTCGGCTGGAGCGAAACCACCGGCGATCTGAAGAACGCGACGGTCGCGATCGAGGATCAGCGCTTTTACAAAAACGACGGCGTGGACGTGACCGGGATCTTCCGAGCGGCGGTCAAGGACGTCTCTCACGGAGCGGCCCTTCAGGGCGGCTCGACGATCACCATGCAGCTGATTCGCAACCTGTATCTAGGGGGCAGCCAGCGCACGCTCAAGCAGAAGATCATCGAGGCCAAACTGGCGCTGGACTACGAGAAGCGCCACAGCAAGCACTCGATCCTGACCGGCTACCTCAACAGCGTCCCGTATGGCACCGTCGGCGGACAGACTGCGATCGGCGCGCAGGCCGCCGCGCGCATCTTCTTCGACAAGCCAGCGTCGCAGCTGAACCTCGAGCAGGCAGCGCTGCTAGCCGGGCTACCCCAAGCTCCGTCGCAATACAACCCGTTCTTGTACCCGTCGGCCGCCAAGCAGCGGCGCAACGAGGTGCTGCAGAAGATGGCCCAGCTGCACTACATCTCCGACGCACAGGCATCCGCCGCGCAGGACGCCGGCTTGGAGGTCCACCACGGGACCTTCTACACGCAACGCCGCGAGGACTTCTTCTTCGAATACGTGCGCGAGCAGCTCGTGCACCGCTACGGAAAGAAGACGGTCCAGCAGGGCGGGTTGAAGGTGTACACGACGATCGACCTGAACATGCAGCGCCTGGCGCGCAAGGCGATCGCGGAAGTCCTGGATGAGCCCGAAGACCCGGCGTCGGCGATCGTCACGATCGATCCTCACAACGGCAACATCGAGGCGATGGCCGAGTCCGAGAGCTACGAGCAGTCTCAGTACAACCTCGCCGCCGACGGCCACCGCCAGCCGGGCTCGACGTTCAAGGCGATCGATCTCGCCGACGCGCTCTCGCGCGGAATCGATCCGAACTCGACGATCTATAACTCGCACACATTGCAGCCGGGGTGGTTGACGGGCTATCCAACCTACGAAGTGAAAACGTTCGGAGGCGAGCAGAACGGCTCGATCAACCTGGTCGCCGCGACACTCAAATCCGATAACACTGTCTACGCTCAGCTGGCCGCCGACCTCGGCGAGGAAACGATCACACACACCGCGTACGAGATGGGGGTCAAAACCCATCTGTCGAGCTTCCCCGCGGAAGCCCTCGGCGGACTGACGCTTGGAGTCACCCCGCTGGAAATGGCCGCCGTGTACGCGACGCTCGCGGACGGCGGGTGGCGCAACGCGCCGATCGCGATCACCAAGGTCGTGTTCCCCGGTGGTCACGTCGACACCAACTGGGGACAGCCGCATCGGGTGAAGGTGCTCAGCGAAGGCGTGACTGCCGAGGCGACGAAGATCCTCGAGCAAAACGTGCAGAGCGGCACTGCTGTGCGCTCGGCGATCAGCTGTCCGTCGGCGGCCAAGACGGGCACCACCAGCGAACTGGTCGACGCGTGGCTGGACGGCTATACGCCCGACTACTCGACGGTCGTGTGGATGGGCTATCCCAACAGGCGGGTGTCGATGACCGACGTGCACGGCGAGCCTCAGCAGGGTGGCTATCTACCGGCCGAAATCTGGCACGCGTACATGGCCTCCGTCACCGAAGGCAAGCCGTGCTCAGAGTTCCCCGAATCCAAAGAACCGATCTCCTACGAGCCGTTCTACGGCAAATACGCCGCCACCGGCCGCTCACACGCCGGCGCGGAAGGTGAAGAAGGCGACCAACAACCCAAGCACGCAAACTCTCCCGGAGACCACCATTCGGAAAAGAAGTCCCGGCACACCGGACCGCCCAATGAAGCAACCGTTCCACCGGCCAGAACGCGCTCGCCACACATTCCGGTCACGCCGCGAGAAGAACCCACCGTCAGGAAAACGGGTGGTGCGGCGCCCGGCTGACGGAGCCAGGTCGGCGACCCCAAGCCCTTCACCGGCCGCGCGCTGGTAGTTTGCGTCTCCCATAAGGCAATCCAACGGTGGCCCGGCCTGCGCGCGGGGCGACCAGACGGGAAGTGGCGTGGCGAAGGAGGACAAGGTCGAATTCGAGGGCGAGGTGATCGAGGCCCTGCCGAACGCGATGTTTCGCGTGAAGCTGGACAACGACCACGTCGTGCTTGGGCACGTGGCGGGCAAGATGCGTCGCTTCAGAATCCGCATCCTCCCCGGCGATCGCGTTCGCTGCGAGCTCTCGCCCTACGATCTGGACCGCGCGCGGATCGTCTACCGGCATCGCTGAGCAGCGGGCATCGCCGAGCGCTCCCTGATCGAATCGATCGCGAGCGAGCTGCGCAGCTCGCGAGATGTGGCAACGGTCGTTCGTGGCATCGGCGACGATGCGGCGGTCGTGCAAGCACGACCGCTGTGTGTGACCTCGGTCGACGCGATCGTCGCGGGTGTTCATTTCCGCCTGGATGACGGGTGGGCCACGCCCGCCGAGGTCGGACATCGAGCGCTGGCCGGCGCCCTGTCGGATCTCGCAGCGATGGGCGCCGATCCCGGCGAGGCCTATTTCGTGCTCGGCCTGCCGGCGGGTTTCGGCGAGCAGCGTGCGCTGGAGCTGATGAGGTCCGCCGACGCGCTCGCGTTGCGCACAGGCACTGCGATCACCGGCGGCGACATCGTCGCCTCACCCGTCCTCAGCGTGTCCGTGACGGCCGTTGGCTGGGCGGAGTCGGCCGAGCTGCTTGTCGGGCGCGATGGAGCGCGCCCTGGAGACCTCCTCGGCGTGACCGGGAGCCTCGGCGCGGGCGCGGCCGCACTCGCGTTGATGGAAGACCGCGTCCAGCGCACCGCCGCTGGCGAAGCCGCGCTGGCGCGCGCGCGCAATCCGCTGCCGCGCCTGCGTGAGGGTCAGGCACTCGCACGCGCAGGCGTCCACGCAATGATCGACCTGTCCGACGGTGTCGCCTCCGACGCCGGCCACGTCGCTCGCGCCAGTGGCGTGAGCCTGCAGGTCGAGCTGTCGCGGCTGCCCGCACACGAGGGCGTCACCCAGGCGGCAGCCGGGTTGGGGCTGGCGAGCTGGCAGCTGACGGCGGGCGGCGGCGAAGACTACGAGCTGTGCTTCTGCGCGGCGCCCGAGGACCGCGAGCGCATCGAGCAGGCGCTCAGCGCGCTCGGCACGGTCGAGGTCAGCTGGATCGGCGAGGTGAGCGCCGGCGCACCTGGCGTGAGGCTCCTAGACGAGCGGGGCGACGTTGTCGAACTGGAGGGATTCGAGCATGCGCTGTAGTACTTCGCGCTGGCCTGGCGCCTGTGGCCGGCTGGGGTTGGCCTCGATCGCGCGCGGCTGAGCGCCGTCGGGCAGGCTCCGCGCGGCGCCGACAGGCACCGTGCGGGTCAGCCGTGCGTACACGAGCAGGCGTTTGGCGGCGCTGAACAGCGGCGTGCACGCGGACAGCACGACACGGCTGTAGCCGACCTGGCCGACGGCCGCCCTCACGTCGGTGGGCGAAACCACACGATGGCCGATGACCGTGTAGACGAAATGCGCATACGGCATGTTGAGGATGATGTGATTGCCGGCAGACAGCAGGTTGATGTTGCGAAACGGCGCGAGGTAGGTGGTGCGGTGCCCCGCGATCGCGGTCGTGCCGGGGATCCCCGGAAAGCGCGTTTCAGAGTAGATGCCCGGCCCGCTCTTCAACGCATCGGTGCCTGTGCCGTTGACGATCACGAAGCTGGCGCCCACGCGCGGGATCAGGATGCGCCCGACTGCGCTGCCGTCGCCGGCGTGGCGCTCGAGTTCTCCTGCGAGGAACGCGATGCGGCGGCGCTCGTCGGACAGGCTGGCCAGCTCGCGCCGCTCGACCGGTGTCGGCGTCGCGTGTTCGATCCGCGCGAGCGCACCGTTCAGATGATCCTGCCTGATGGTCGCGTACAGCGCGGAGACCGGCTCCTGCCAGACGAGCGTGACGATGGCGTCGAGCAGCGCCAGCCCGCCCCCGGCGATCAGCAGCACGGCGAGCACACGCAGGCCGCGTGAGGACCACGACCGGGAGGTCGGCCTTCCGCCCAGCTCAGCCGCGGATGTCGCTGTTGACAGCGTTGGCTCAGACACGACCGCCCTATCGTCGCAGAGCGGACTCCGTACCACCAAGCGACCCGGGGCCGGCGTAGGACATCGGTCCTCGGATCGTCACCTCCAAGCCGTCGGCGATCTGCAGAGCGTCGGGCGGGCGCGATCGGCGCGTGGCGAGCATCACCGCCACGGCCACGCAGCCGAGCGCCAGACTCCACACGATCGCCGAACCTACGCCGACATGGCCTCCGGCGAGCAGAACCACGGCCGTCCACGCAACGTCACCGAGACCCAGGCCCAGCTGACGGGCATAGAAGGAGATCAGCGACGCGAGCGGCAGCAGGCCGAGTGCGACCAGGGCCAGAGATCCCAACCGACGCGGGCGCAGCTCGGGCGAGGCAAGCACCAGCCACAGGTGCAACGCCGGAACCGCCAGCAGCGCAGCCAGTGGATTGGCCACCCACACCACCAGCACCGTCGGCAGCGCGACCAGCAACATCGACAGCCCCGCCACTTCCTCATCAGGGCGCACGGGCCAGCCCAGCCGCCGCACGAGCATGCCCCACAGCATCCACGCCAGCGCGAACGTCAGCAGGATCGCGAACACCGCCGCGGCCGCGCTGGCGTCGAACGGCAGCGCGCTCGGCAGGACCGCCACCGACGGCGCCGTGCCGAGGATGCCCAGCCACGCGAGCACATACACGAGCAGCGCGCAGCTAAAGAACGGCAGCGCGCAGCTGAGCGCCCACAGCACCCAGCGCCCGACCGGCGTGCGGCGACGGCGCATCCGCGCGAACCCGTCGGCGACCGCCACTAGCGCCGGCAGCAGTAGCGTCAGCACTAGCAGGCGCAGCACCCACGCGGGCATCAGCTGACGTTGCAGAACCAGACCTGTCTGCATTTCGTGGGAGACATCGGGCGCGCCGTCGAGCGCGTCGAGCGCACCCAGCGCCGAGCGTCCGAACCCTTCCAGGCGCTGCTCACTAACGCCCGCTGACGCGGCCGATGGACCGCCTTCGCCGGAGACCTGGACGAGCACCGAGGGAATGGCCTGCGCATTCAGCACTCCCTGTTCGCCGACGGCTAGCGGGAAGGCAAGGTGCGCCAGCTGGCCGAGCGTGCTGGGCGCGCCCGGGTCGACACCGACCTCGTTGGTGATCGCGTCGGCGACCGTGCGCTGCAGCTGCAGCGGCGCCGAGCCGAGCCCATCCGAGAAGGGGATCACGATCGGCGCGTGCTTGCGTGTACCGGCGAGGTCACCCAGCGCGATCGCCGCGTCGAACGGGCCGTGCAGCTGAGAGGCCAGCTGAGAGGCTCCGGCGGCACCGCCCGAGCCTCCGCTGGTCGAGGCCAGCACGATCGTGCGCTTGGTCGCACGCGAGGCGAACACGCGCGCCAGCTCCAGCAGCGCGGCCGTCCCCGACAGCTCGGCGGGTGCGCCTCGCGCAGCGGCGTCACGATGGGCGACGATCACGATCGGCGTCTCGCTAGTCGAGCCCGGGCGCTCGGCCACGACGGTGCTCAGCGAGCGCTCGCCGTCGATCGTTTGCGCCTGGAAGCGGTAGGTGTGCACGTGAAAGCCCCCGCCGGGCGCTCGGCCGAGACCGCGCAGCGTCTGCGCAACGTACGCCGCCAGCGCCTGATCGTCATGGCTGCCGGGGCGCCGCTGCGGGAAACGGGCCGTGAGCGACTCCAGTTCGGCGAACGCACGCGGGCCCTGGAACGCATCGGGGGCGAGCGTCGAGGTCAACGGCTGCGGGCGGGCTTTGAGCGAGAAGGCGGCGATCGCCAGCGCGAAAGCAAACGGCACGAACGCCGCCCTATACAGGCGCCAGTTGAGCATGCCGCTAGACCATAGTCAGCGGCTCGGCTCGCCGCGTAGCCGCACCGCCGGCACGCCCGCGCGCAGGTGAGAAACCTCTCAGCGAGGATCCATACGTCCGGTTAGGTATCGTGCCGCCGCGTGCTCCAGCCCGTTGCCGTCGCTCACAAGACGCTCTCCGACTACACGCACATCTGCGGCAAGGAGCTGATCGCCGAAATCCGCGAGCTGGCCGAGCCGCTGAAGGGCCAGAAGGTGGTGCACATCTCGGCCACCGCGTTCGGCGGCGGCGTCTCGGAGATCCTGTACACGCTCGTACCGCTGATGCGCGACGTCGGCCTGGAGTGTGAGTGGCAGGTGATCTACGGGCGCGAAGAGTTCTTCAACGCGACCAAGCTGATGCACAACGCGCTGCAGGGCGCGCCGCAGGATCTCGACGAGGAGCAGTGGGCGACGTGGCGGCGCTACAACGACATCAACGCGCGCGAGCTGGTCGGCGGCTGGGACGTGTGTCTCGTGCACGACCCGCAGCCGGCGGCACTGTGTCAGCTGGTGCCGGAGAAGGCCAAGGGCTGGGTGTGGCGCTGCCACATCGACCTGTCCACCCCCAATCCGGACACGATCACCCAGCTGCTTCCCTACATCAACCACTACCCCGAGTCGCTGTTTCACATGGAGGGGTACGTGCCGGCGGGCATGGAAGGGCACGTCAACGTCGTGCCTCCAGCGATCGACCCGCTGACGCCGAAGAACATGGCGCTCTCGCCCGAGGACGGCGCGTTCGTGTGCGGCCAGTTCGGCATCGACATCGACCGGCCGCTGATGTGCCAGGTCTCGCGCTTTGACCCGTGGAAGGACCCGCTGGGCGTGATCGACGCTTACCGCGTCGTCAAGGAGACGATGCCGGAGATGCAGCTGGCGCTGGTCGGCTCGATGGCCAGCGACGACCCGGAGGGCTGGGACTTCTTCAACGCTACCGTCGCGCACGCTGACGGCGACCCGGACATACACATCCTCAACAACTTCAACAACGTCGGCGCGATCGAGGTCAACGCGTTCCAGTCGCACGCCGACGTGCTGATTCAGAAGTCCACGCGCGAGGGCTTCGGGCTGACCGTGTCGGAGGCGATCTGGAAGGCGCGGCCGTTCATCGGCGGCGATGTCGGCGGCATCCCGCTGCAGATCGAGGACGGCGTGACCGGATACCTGGTCTCCAGCATCGAGCAGTGCGCACAGCGCACGCTGGAGATCGTGCGCGACCCCGAGTTGGGGCGCAGCCTGGGCCGGCGGGGCAAGGAGCACGTGCGCCAGAACTTCCTGACTCCGCGCTACCTTCGTGACTATCTTCGCATCTTCAACAAGCTGCGAGAGGGGTGAATGACGTGCCGGCACAGCGGGCTCCGCTAGTGCTGGTGAGCAACCGTGGGCCGGTCACCTTCCACGCCGACGGGGAGGTGCAGCGCGGCTCAGGCGGACTGGTGACGGCGCTCACCGGGCTGGCCTCCCACCGCGACGCGATCTGGATCGCCTCGGCGATGAGCGAGCACGACGTCGAGGCCTCGCACAAGCACGGCGGGCGAGCGTTCCCCGTGCATTCCCCCGCCGGTGGCGAATACCAGGTGCGACTGGTCGTCAGCGACCCGGACGCCTACGACCGCTTCTACAACGTGTTCGCGAACCCGATGCTGTGGTTCATCCAGCACTACCTGTGGGACCTGTCCAATGCGCCTGACGTCCGCCGCGAGGAGATCGAGGCGTTCGAGTTCGGCTACAACGTCGTCAACGAGGATCTCGCCCGTGCGGTCGTGGAGGAGCTGGACGGGGCGGCCGAGCCGGTCGTGATGGTGCACGACTACCACCTCTACACACTCCCCGACCTCGTGCGGCGGGCGCGTCCGGATGTGTTCCTGCACCACTTCATCCACATTCCGTGGACGCAGGCCGACGCCTGGCTGGTGCTGCCGTCGCGAATCCGCGAGGAGATCTTCACCGGCCTGCTGGCCAACGACATCATCGGCTTTCACACGCGCTCCTACCGGCGCAACTTCCTGCAGTGCTGCCGCGACCTGATGGACCTGGAGATCGACTTCGATCGGGGCATCGTGTACTTCGGCGAGCGCGAGGTGTGGGTGCGCGCCTACCCGTTGCCGATCGACCACCGCGCCACGCGGCTGCTCGCGCAGAGCGAGCGCGTCGGGCGACTTCGAGCAGGAGCTGCTGCGGCGCCGACGGGACTTCCTGATCCTGCGGGTCGATCGCGCCGACCTGTAGCAAGAACGTGCTGCGCGGCTTCTCCGCGTTCGACCTGTTCCTCGAGCAGCACCCCGAGTTCACCGAGCGCGTCACGTTCATCGCACAGCTGATGCCCTCGCGTACGGACGTGCCGCAGTACGCGGAGTACCTCGAGCGGATCGAGGCGCTGGTGGCGGTCGTCAACCACCGCCACGGCACGCCCGATTGGATGCCCGATCCAGCTGAAGCTGCGCGACGACCTCGAGGAGGCGGTGGCGGCCTACAAGCACTACGACGTGCTGCTGGTCAACGCGATGTTCGACGGCATGAACCTGGTCGCCAAGGAGGGGCCGATCGTCAACGAGCGCGAGGGCGTGTCGATCCTCTCGGAGAACACCGGCGCTCACGAGGAGCTTGGCGAGTACGCGCTGTCGGTGAACCCGTTCGACATCCAGGAGCTGGCCAACTCGATCTACGCGGCGCTGACGATGGATCCCGACGAGCGTCGTCGGCGCGCCGACGGGCTCGCGCGAGATCGTCACCTCGCGCGACCCGGGCGACTGGATCGACGAGCAGCTGGCGGATATTCGCGCGAAGGGCCAGTAGTCACGCCGCGCCGATCGAGCGGCGGGCGGCGGGATTGCGGGTGGGACCCGCTAGTCTTTCTCGCCGGAATCAGATGAGCACCTGCCCGCACCCACATACGACCTCGTGCTGCTGCTCGACCCGCAGGCCGACGAGGCGCTGCGCGCGAAGATCGTCGCAGACACGCGCGCGGCGATCGAGGCGCAGGGCGAGTTGCTACGCCACGACGAGTGGGGGGAGCGCGCGCTGACCTACCCGATCGATCGCAAGGCCAACGCCGAGTACCACCTGCTGCAGTTCCACGCCGCCGCGCACGAGCTGCTGAACGGCCTGAACCACTCGCTGCGGATCACCGACGGCGTCCTGCGCTTTCGCATCATCAAGCTGAAGCCGGGCGTCCCCGACGCCCCGGACATGCGCTCCGCGCCGGCCCGTCCGAGCGAGGCGGAGACCTCCGCACCGGCTCAGCCGGCAGCCGAGGTAGCGCCTGAGCCCGCGGCGGTGGCCGAGGTCGAGGCGGCGGCACCAGCAGCTGAGGCGGCACCGCGGCCGAGGCGGCGCCCGAGCCCGCGAACGAGACCGAAGTCGAGACCGTCGAGTCCGCGTAGGGCTGCGAGCGCGGCGTGCGTCCGCGCTGCTTACGGACTGCGGCGCGGGCGTAATAACATCGGCCTGATGGGCTGGGCCGAGGCTGAGGACATGACCGACCAGTCGGTGCGCCGGACCGACGTGCTGCGGGCGTCACCGCCGATGTTCGAGTCGCGGGTGCTGGACACGCTCTCGCGCGTACACCCGTCGGTCCCGGTAATCATCTTCGTGCCCGGCGATCGTCGCGCTGACAGCCTGGGCGCTGTCGAACGTGAGCGTGCTCGGCCACAGTGGGGCTGGCGGTGGCTGGCTACGCGCTGTGGACGCTGTTCGAGTACTGGCTGCACCGGACTCGTGTTCCACTTCGAGCCGCAGGACGGGATCGGCGCGCGCTTGCACTGGATCATCCACGGCGTTCACCACGATCACCCCAACGACCCGATGCGCCTGGTGATGCCGCCGGCCGTGAGCGTCCCGCTGGGGGCGGTCGTGTTCGGCGTGCTGTACCTGATCTTCGGCTCCGACTACGCGCCGGCGATCGGCGCCGGGTTCTTCGTCGGCTACCTGGTGTACGACATGACCCACTACTACCTGCACCACTTCCGTCCGCGCGGGCGGCTGGGCAGGATGCTGCGCGAGCGGCACATGCGCCACCACTTCCAGGACGACACACGCGGCTTCGGGATCAGCGCGCCCTACTGGGACGAGGTCTTTCGCACCTCGCCGCGGGCCAAGCGATCTTCGCAATGAGCGGGGTCGCGCGCACGTGAGGCCATATCGGTACTTGCGGGCCCGTCTAGACTCGAAGCCCTAGACAGACTGCGCAGTGACAGGTCCTAGGACCGCAAGCCGAACGAGCCGAAAGGGAGATGAGCCGTGGCCGCTACCAACATCAACAGGGTCGTGCTGACCGGAAATCTGACCGCCGACCCCGAGCTGCGCTCGCTGCCGAGCGGCACATCCGTGTGCGAGCTGCGGGTCGCCTGCAACACGCGCCGCAAGGATCGGAGCAGCGGCGAATGGGTAGGACAAGCCCAACTACTTCAACGTGACGGTGTGGGGAGCGCAGGGCGAGAACGCGGCCCGTTACCTCTCCAAGGGACGCCCCGTGGCGATCGACGGACGCCTTGACTGGCGCGAGTGGGAGACCCAGGACGGCGCCAAGCGCCAGGCAATCGATATCATTGCCGACTCGGTGCAGTTCCTGGGCTCGCGCGAAGACCCCTCCGGAGCGAGGAGGATTCGCCGGCAACGGGGCCTCCAAGGGCAGCGACGTCCCCGTCGACGAAGGGGATTTCCAGCCCGCACCTGTCGCCAGCGCAGCCGGCGACGACGACATTCCGTTCTAGCCAGCACAGCGAGGTACCTTGTGCTTCCCACCATTGCCATGCCCGAGCAGCACTGCACCAGTCGCGGAGCGAGCTGATGGCCAAGGCACGCGGTCGCGGCAAGCCGGTGCGCCGGCGCGACAAGAAGGGCGGACCCGGAAGCGGTCGGCGCAAGCCGTGCCAGCACTGCCGCGACAAGGTCGACCAGGTCGACTACAAGGACGTCGCGTCGCTGCGCAAGTTCATCTCCGAGAAGGGCAAGATCCGCTCGCGGCGGATCACGGGCTCGTGCCGGCGCCATCAGGTACAGATCGCTCGCGCGGTCAAGCGCGCCCGCGAGCTGGCGCTGCTGCCGTACGTCAACGAGGGCGGTCGCGACGACAGCCCGCGGCGCGATCGCGACCGCGACCGCGACCGCTAGGGAGCGCGAGGACGTGCCCGAGGCGATTCTTCTACAGGACGTCGAGACGCTCGGCGAGCAGGGCACGGTGGTAGATGTCTCCAAGGGCTACCTGCGCAACTACCTGATCCCGCGCAAGCTGGCCCAGCCGGCCACTAGGGGCGCGATCGAGACCATTCGCCAGCGCCAGGCGGCAGCCGAGCGAGCCGCACGTGAGGCGGTCGAGCGGGCACAGGACAACGTCAACCTGCTCAACCGCACGGTGCTGACGATCCCCCAGCAGGCGGGCGCGGACGGCCGGCTGTTCGGTTCGGTCACCGCCCAGGACATCGCCACCGCGATCCGCGAAGCGCGCGGCCTGAAGATCGACAAACGCGGTGTGCACCTGCCCGAGCCGATCAAGAACGTCGGCACGTACATGGTCGTGGTCGAAGTGGTCGACGGTGTGACCGCGACGGTCAAGACGATGGTCGTCGCCAAGAAGTGACGCTCCGCACGTGAGTCGATCGTCCCCGGCCGCTGACGCGGCGGGGGGTCGAGTCGCCTCACGTGCTCCGCTTTGCGAGATGTGAGACAGGCCACCTCGGCCGAAGCTTCGTCCTGCGGCTATGCGAACATTTGTTCGTATCTATGCACGGCTGCCTCACACCCGCCAGTGCTCGCGCGGACCGTCTGGGAACGCTTGCGCACGACGAGCTCGCGATTTGCGGAAACCCGTCAGGTGACGCCCTCGCCAGCGACCTAGACTGCGCGCACTGATGAGCGCCGTGACCACAACCAACGGCGCAGCCGGCGCCACCACGGGGGTGATCGCGCCTCCTCACAACCTCGACGCCGAGCAGTCCGTGCTGGGCGCGATCCTGCTGTCCGACCGCTCGTTGTATGCGCTGGTGATCGAGGAGGGACTGCGTCCCGACGACTTCTACCGCGAGCGCCACGGGATCGTCTACGAGGCGATGCTCGCGTTGTACGACGAAAGCGAGCCAGTGGACGTGCTCACCGTTACCGACCGCCTGCGCCAGATGGGCAAGCTGGAGGACGTCGGTGGCACCGCGACGGTGGACGAGCTGACCGGCGTTGTGCCGGCCGCGGGCCACGCCCGCCGCTACGCGCAGATCGTGCGCGAGAACGCGCTGCTGCGACGGCTGCTGACGAGCACCTACGAGATCCAGGAGAGCGTGCTCGGCCACGACGCCTCGCCGCGTGAGCTCGTCGAGCAGGCCGAGAAGGCGATGCTCGAGGTCGCGCGCGACGACCGCCAGCAGGACTTCCGCGCGATCGAGGAGGTGCTGCACGACGAGCTAGACAAGCTGCACAGGCTGTCGTTGGAGGGCACCTCACTGACCGGCACGCCGTCCGGATTCAAGGACCTGGACGAGGTCACCGGCGGCTTCCAACCCGGCAACCTGATCATCGTCGCCGCGCGCCCGGCGATGGGCAAGAGCGCGCTGGTGTGCAACATCGCCGAGAACGCGGCCGTCAAGCACGGCAAGCCGGTGGCGCTGTTCTCGCTGGAGATGGCCGAGGCCGAGCTGGCGCAGCGCTTCGTGGCTTCGCAGGCGATGATCAAGGGTGAGGAGCTGCGCAAGGGCCGCGTTGCCGAGCAGCGCTGGCCGAAGATCCTCAAGGCCAGCCAGCGGTTGGCCGCGGCGCCACTGTGGGTAGACGACTCCAGCGACGTCGGCATGCTGGAGATCCGCGCCAAGGCGCGGCGGCTGCACAGCCAGTGCGAGGACGGGCTAGGCCTGATCATCATCGACTACCTGCAGCTGATGCGCACCGACAGCCGCTACGACAATCGTGTGACGGCCGTCGGCGAACTGAGTCGCGGCCTGAAGATCCTCGCGCGCGAGCTGGGCGTGCCGGTGATCGCGCTGTCGCAGTTGAGCCGCGCGGTCGAGCAGCGCTCGCCGAAGGTGCCGCAGCTGTCTGACCTGCGCGAGAGCGGCAACCTCGAGCAGGACGCCGATCTGGTGATGTTCATCTACCGCGACGAGTACTACGAGGCCGACTCCGAGCGTCCCGGCGAGGCCGATCTGATCATCGCCAAGCACCGCAACGGCGCCACCGGCAAGGTCACGCTGACCTTCCAGAAGGAGTACCCGAAGTTCATGAACTACGCGGGCGAGCGCTACGAGCAATGAGCGAGGCCTACGCGGACGAACAGCCCGAGCGCCGGCCCACCGAGCTGACGATACGCCGCGGCGCGTCGAGCGAGCCCTCCTGCTCACTGGGTATCTGCGACGGCAGCGGCTTTGTGATCGACGAGGACACCAACACGGCGCGCGACTGCGACTGTCGCGCCGCGCGCATCGCCGGCGCGCGCAGTCGCGGCCTGGCGGGACGCATACCGCGCCGCTACCGCGGCGTGTCCTTCGAGCGCCCGCCGATCAGCGACATCGCTCGCGTGGCGCCCGACCAGATCCAGATGGTGCGTCGCTACGTGCGCACGATCGGGCAGAACCTCGACACCGGCAAAGGCCTGTGGATACAGGGCGATGTCGGCACCGGCAAGACGACGCTGGCGATGCTCGTGTCGAAGAGCCGCGATCGACGCCGGGCGCTCGGTGGCGATCTACTCGCTGCCGCGACTGCTGGCGGTGCTGCGGGAGTCGATCGAGTCCGAGGGCGGGATGCTCGGCTTCATGGACAGGCTGAGCGCGGTCGACCTGCTGCACATCGACGATCTCGGCGCGGAGAATCGCACCGACTGGGTGCTCGAGCAGCTGTATTCGATCGTCAACGCGCGCTACGAGGCCGAGCGCGCGATCGTGGCGACGACCAACCTGATGCCCGACGAACTGTCTGAGCGCCTGGGCCCGCGGACCGTCTCGCGCCTGGCGGAGATATGCGGCGAGTTGATCCCGCTGTACGGCGAGGATCGACGGCGCGAGTTCCGCTCGAGCCAGATCGAGCGCGCCGGGCATAACTAGACTGCACTGCTGATGCCGGGCATAGTGATAGTGGGCGCCCAATGGGGCGATGAGGGCAAGGGCAAGATCACCGATCTGCTCGCCGAGCACGGCGACGCGGTCGTGCGCTTTCAGGGCGGTAACAACGCCGGCCACACGATCGTGCGCGGCGAGCAGGAGTGGAAGCTGCACCTGATCCCCTCGGGCATTTTGTATCCGGGCAAGCGCTGCGTGATCGGCAACGGCGTGGTGATCGACCCGAAGGTGCTGATCGACGAGCTGGACGCGCTGCGCGCGCGACGCGTCGACGTGGGCGGCCTGCGCATCTCGGCCAACGCGCACCTGATCATGCCCTACCACCTGCTGCTGGACTCCGCCGGCGAGGCCAAGCTGGGAAGCCTGCAGATCGGCACCACGCGGCGCGGGATCGGCCCTTGCTACGCCGACAAGGCCGCGCGGCTGGGGATCCGCGTGCAGGACCTGCTCGACGAGAAGATCCTCAAGAAGAAGATCGTCGCCGCGATGGAGCCCAAGCGGCTTTCGCTGCGGCCATTCGAGAAGGACCCGGCGTTGGACTTGCACGCGATGACCGAGCAGTACCTCACCTACGGCCACCGCTTGGAGCAGCACATCGCCGATACGTCCAAGCTGATGTGGGAGATGCTGGACGACGGCAACGTGGTGATCCTCGAGGGGGCACAAGGCGCGATGCTGGACATCGACCACGGCACCTATCCCTTCGTCACGTCCTCCAACCCACTTGCCGGCGCGGCTTGCGTGGGGACCGGCATCGGACCGAAGGCGATCGACGAAATCTGGGGCATCTCCAAGGCGTACACCACGCGCGTCGGCGCCGGGCCGTTCCCGAGCGAGCTGCACGACGACATGGGCGAGACGATCCGCCGACGCGGCGGCGAGTTCGGCACCACCACCGGGCGCCCGCGGCGCACCGGTTGGCTCGACCTGGTGGCCCTTCGCTACGCGGTGCGCCTCAACACGCTGACGGCGCTAGTCGTGACCAAGCTCGACGTGCTGTCCGGGCTAGACCGCATTCAGGTGTGTACCAGCTACCGCGGCTCTGACGGAGCCGAGTTCGAGGACTTCCCCTACCACCAGACGGTGCTGCACCACACGACCGCCGAGCTAACCGAGCTGAAGGGCTGGAAGGAGGACCTCGGCGAGTGTCGCACCCTGTCGGATCTTCCCGACGGCGCGCGCGAGTACCTGGACTTCATCGCCGAGCACGTGGGCGCGCCGGTCACGCTGATCGGCGTAGGACCGGGGCGCGAGCAGATCGTGTGGACCGACGCCGGGCGCCAGACGATCATCGCGGGCGGCGACCTGCAGCTGCATTCCTGACGTTGGCAGCTTGCCGATGAAGCCCGCACAGCCGGGCGCGATGGTCACGCTCACCGTCTATGAAAAGCCGACCTGTACGACCTGTCGCAAGCTGCGCGCATTGCTCAGCAACGTCGCAGATGGACCTGTCCAAGATCCACGCGCATGCGCGGAATAACGATGATGGGCCGTGCAGGAATCGAACCTGCAACCTTGGGCTTAAGAGGCCCCTGCTCTGCCGGTTGAGCTAACGGCCCACGAGCGCGCCGGCGAGATTCTGCCGGCCGGCGTCTGATTCTAGCCGAGCGGGGGCGACGTTCGCCGCCTCAGAACACCACTGTACGCCGCCCGTCGAGGATCACACGATCGTCCAGGTGCAGGCCGACGGCGCGTGCCAGCACGAGCCGCTCGACGTCACGCCCGACGCGCTCCAGGTCGCGCACGTTTTGGCGGTGGTCGACGCGAACCACGTCCTGGTCGATGATCGGCCCGTCGTCCAGCTCCTCGGTCACGT
This sequence comes from uncultured Solirubrobacteraceae bacterium, assembly GCA_963705235.1. Taxonomy (GTDB): domain Bacteria; phylum Actinomycetota; class Thermoleophilia; order Solirubrobacterales; family Solirubrobacteraceae; genus Palsa-744. The sequence goes on from OY970059.1 coordinate 1,053,868, forward strand.
AGTGGGCGGTCGCGCCGATCAGCTTGACGCCGCGCTCGCGCGCGCGCCGGTAAGGGTTGGCGCCAGCAAACGCCGGCAGGAACGAGTGGTGGATGTTGATCGCGGGCATGCCGACACGCTCCAGGAAGTCGCCGCTGAGGATCTGCATGTAGCGCGCCAGCACGAGCAGATCGACGCTGCCCGCGAGCAGGTCGAGCATCGCCTCCTCCGCCTGCTCCTTCTCGCCGCTAAGCACGGGGACGTGGTGGAAGGGGACGCCTGCGGCGACACTGTCCGCCTCCAGGTCGGGGTGGTTGGAGATAACCGCGACGACCTCGGCGTCCAGCTCGCCGCGCCGCCACCGCCACAGCAGCTCCTGCAGGCAGTGGTCGTGGCGCGAGACGAGGATCGCCAGACGGCGGCGCTCGCCCCACCAGCGCAACGTCCAGTCCATGTTCAAGCGACGCGCCACCTCAGCGTCGAAGTCCGCCTCGATGCGCTCGCGCGGCACGGGCTCGTCCAGGAAGAACTCGGTGCGCAGGAAGAACCTGCCGCCACTGGGGTCGGAGGAGTACTGGTGCGAGGAGACGATGTTGGCGCCCCGCTCGAACAGGAAGCTCGACACGCCCGCCACGATCCCGGGCTGGTCTGGGCAGCCGATCAGCAGGCGCGCGGTGTACGGCGGCGGCTCGTCGGTCGTGAGCGCGCCCGCATGCCCTGATCCGCCGACCATGTGTGCCCTCCGGACGCTACTTGCCGGTGCTGGTGGTGCCCGTCGAGGTCTTGGAGGGCGTTGAAGTGGCCGGCACTTCGGTGGCGCTCAGTTCGCCTTTGGAGTTGAGCTTGCCCGTGTAGGTTTTGCCGTTGGTGGTGGTCGTGTACGTCTTTTCCCCGCTCGGGTTCTTGCGGCGTTCGGCCAGTTCGTTTTTGAGGCGAACGCGGTCGGTCGAGGGAGCCAGCGCGACGGCCTTAGTCGCGGCGAGGTCGCCGACGCGGACGTTGTGCGAGCGGTACGCGGCCAGCGCCAGCGCCGCGTACAGCGCGGCCGAGTTCGGGCGGGATTCGACCGCGATCTGCAGCACTTCGACTTCTTTGGCCGGTTCGTTCAGCCCGGGTTCGCTGTAGACGGACCTCATCAGCTGCGCCAGTTCCGCGTTCGGTTTGGCCGGCTGCAAGGCGATGTAGCGCGTCCACGACTGAGCGGCTTCTTTGAACAGCTGCTTGCCCTTGCTCGTGACTGTACCGGCCGAGGTCACGTACGTTTCGCCGCCGGCTTCGTGCAGCTGCGCTTTGATCAGGCTTTCCCACGCGCTTAGGTTAGTCGGCTGGGTCACCGTCAGTTTGCGGTACTTCTTGATCTGGTTGGCATAGCTGGCGCTGCTGGAGCCTTCGTTGTTGGTCGCCGCGGTCAGCAGCCCGCCGCCGCCGAAGCCGCCGCCGATGCCGAAGCCGACCAGCCCCAAGCCCATCAGTAGCGCCAGGCCGATGTAGATCACTCGCACGGTGCTGCGACGGCCGCGGCCTCTGAGGTCGAACAGCATCAGTCGCTCAGTTTCGGGTCTACGTGGTCGATCAGATCGTGCACGGTTGGCTCCGCTGGTTGCTCTGGTGGTGGTGCCGGGCCCTCTCCCGGATGCCTGGCGCCTGCTGTGTCTGGGACTCCCTCATCGCGCCCGTCGGGCTCTACCCGCCCGACCAGCGATGCCATGAGGATACTCGCCTCGAACAGCAGGTACAGCGGGATCGTCTCGAGCAGCAGCGTAATCGCGTCGCCGGGTAGCAGCGCGGCTACCGCGGCACACGCCACCAGCGCGTAGCGGCGGCTGTGGCGCAGCTGCTTGGGAGTCACCAGGCCGATACGGGTCGCGCCGACGATCACCACCGGCACCTGAAACACCAGTCCCATCGCCAGCAGGATGGTGGCGACGAAGCTGTAGTACGGTCCGGCCTGCACGAGCACGTTGAACTGGCCCGCGTTGAAGTTGACGAAGAAACGCACGGCCGCGGGGAGCACCACGAAGTAGCCGAACGCGACCCCCGCGGCGAACAGGAACGGCACCGCCGCCAGCAGCGGCAGCGCCGCGCGTCTCTCATTGGGCTTGAGCGCAGGCAGCACGAAGCCGTACAGCTCGAACAGGATCACCGGCAGCGCGATGATCAGCGCGAAGTACAAGGTCACGGTGATGGTTGTCGTGAACGGCTCCCCGATGCCAAGCGTCACTGGGTTGTCACCGACGGGCTTGCGCGGGATCTTGGCGGTGGCGAGCTTCAGCTGGGCGATCAGCGGCGGCAGTTGCGCGCGTGCCTGCGAGGACAGGCCGCTGTCGGCGCGCGCGAGTACCGCCAGCGCCGACTGAGTGTCCCGCGAGACCTTCAGCACACTCTGCTGCGCGAGCACCGCCTGCCCGACCGTGCCCTGCCCCTTGGCGACCTGCTTCTGCGTCTGGTGCTTGAGCGGCTTGTTAATGATTTCCAGCAGCGCGTGGTTCTGCCACAGACACACGCCGAACACCACCGCCAGCACGGCCCCGCAGACGATCAGGCGGGTGCGCAGCTCTTCGAGATGGTCCACGAGAGTGAGTCGATCCTCGTGGCCGATCGTGCGGATCGCGCCGGCCATTGCCCCATTGAACCTACCACCGTGTCGGCATTTCCCCCCAAGCTAAAGGCGGCCGCTCCGCGCGTCGATGGGGACCCAGAACGCCGATGGAATCCGAGCAGAACCCCGACATCGAGCACCGTCCCGGCGCGGCGCCGGCACAGCCGGCCAGCACGGTCTACGGCGGTCAGCCCGAGTCCGCTGACGCGGCGGTCTCACCCAACCAGCTGCACGTGTGCTTCCACTGCTCGGGCGAGCTCGTGTACCCACTGGACTGGTCTGAGGAGGGCCCTCGACACTGGCGCATCGTTTTGCGCTGCCCTGAGTGCGAGTCTCGTCGCGAAGGCGTGTTCGATCAGTCTTGCGTCGAACGGCTCGATGACGAGCTCGACCGCGGCTCGAGCGCACTGCTCGGCGACCTCCGGCGCATGACACACGCGAACATGTCTGAGGAAATCGAGTTCTTCGTACGCGCGCTTGACGCCGACCTGGTCTTGCCGAGCGACTTCTAGCTCGCTCAGCGGTAGCGCTCGACGACGGAATCGGCAACCAGGGCGAGCAGCGCCGCGCGCCTGTCGGCGAGGATCCTCGGCAGCGCCGCCTTGGCCTCAGCTACCACCGCCAGAGCGCGCTCGCGAGCCTCGGCGAGCGCGCCGGTGGCGGCGATTCGCTCGCACAGCTCTTGGGCGTGTGACGGCCCGCCGAGCGATCTCAGGTCAAACGCGGCTAGCTCCGGCTCGCGTTCGCGGGCGAGGATCAGCGGCAGCGTGACCGTCCCGTCGAGCAGATCGGTGCCGCGTGGCTTGCCCGTGCGCTCCACCGGGCCGGACACGTCGAGGACGTCGTCGAGCATCTGGAAGGCCAGGCCGATGCGTCGCGCGAATGCACCCAGCGCGTCCGCGAGCGCACGCGAGCCCTCCACAGCCGTCAGCGCGCCCAAGCGGCATGCGGCCTCGAACAGCGCCGCCGTCTTTAGCTCGCACCGGCGCAGATACCGCTCGACCGGCACGTTCGCGGCGTATGCGTCCTCGCGCTGGAGCAGCTCGCCTTCAGCCAGCGCCGAGCTGGCATCCGAGAGTGCGCACAGCTGCTCGGCGTCCTCGTTGCGGGCAAGCTCGGCAAACGCGCGTGAGAACAGCAAATCGCCGGTCGCGATCGCCATCTGACGCCCGGCGACCGCGGCCACGGTGGGGTGTCCGCGGCGCAGCGCAGCGCCGTCGATCAGGTCGTCGTGCACGAGCGTGGCCGAGTGCACCAGCTCGACCGCCACCGACGCTCGCATCAGCCGCGCCTCGCCCTCGGGCGTGGTCGGCGGACCCCCGGCCGCCTCGGCGGCGAGCACCACCAGCAGCGGGCGCAGCCGCTTGCCGCCCGCCATCACGGTGGCGTTGGCGTGCGAGGCCAGCGGCGTGCCCGCCTGCGCGGTCACCTCTTCGAGATGGCGCTCAGCGCGCTGCATCCTGCTGCGCAGGCCCTCCCCGCCGCGGCGCATGATCGCGTCGAGCCCGTCCACCCCCCCGGTGGGAACTCCTGCGGTGCTGCTCACCGCACTCATGATGGCGCCTGGCCGGGAACGGTGCCGGCGTGGATCGCCACGATGCCACCGGCGGTGATCACGTAGCTGATGTCGCCCAGTCCCGCGCGCTCCAGCTCGCCGGCGAGCATCGGCGGGCTCGGAAAGCGCTTGACCGAGCTCGGCAGGTACGTGTAGGCGTCGGCGATCGATCCCTCGGCGGCGCCCGTTCGCGACGTAAGCGAGCTGGCGGCGCCCGCCAGACGGCCGAGCGCGGGGACGATGCGGTCGAACCACAGCCGGTAGAAGACCGACAGCGGCGGTCGCGTCGGGGTGGTGATCTCGAGCACCACCACACGTCCGCCCGGGCGCACTACGCGAACCATCTCCGCCAGCCCGCGAGCGAGATCGTCGAAGTTCCGTGCGCCGAAGCCGACCGTCGCCGCGTCGAAGCTGTCGTCGGCGTTGGGCAACCGCATCGCGTCGGCCCATTCGAACCGGGGCCGGGCGCTGAGGCCACCGGGCGCGGCCGCCTTGGCGCGGGCGCGGTCGAGCATCGCCTCGGTGAAGTCGCTGCCCACGACCTGGCCGGTGGGCCCGACCCGCCGCGCCAGCTCGATCGCCAGGTCGCCTGTTCCGGTGGCCACGTCCAGCACCCGACTCCCGGGCCCGACCTCGGCCATGTCGGCGGCGCGGGCGCGCCAGCGATGGTGCAGACCGGCGGTCATGGCGGTGTTCATCAGGTCGTACACGCCCGCGATGCGCTCGAACATCGCGCTCACCTGGCCCGCCTCCAGGCTGCCTGCGCCGGCTCGATGGCGAGCGGCCACGCGGCGGCTACTTCAGCTGCGAGAGGAAGTTGACGGCCGCTTCGAACTTCTTCGGCGGCAGGTTCTTGAACGACGGCATCGGCGCCGTCGGGTTGACGAGCGTACGCGCGATCGCCTGGCGAGGCAGCCGCGCGGCGATGTTCGTGAGGTTTGGACCGGGGCCGGCGTTGCCGTTGTCGCCGATCTTGTGACAGGCCAAGCACCCCGACTGCGCGACCACCTTGCGACCGGCTTCGAATTCGGCCAGCGTCGCCCCACCTGCCTGCACGACGTGCTCGGGCGTGGGCATTTCGATCACGGTCGGCGACCCCGCGTTGGCGCCCTCATAGGTGAGGAAGGCCATCGCGCAGATGACCACGATCCCGGTCAACGTGGCAATCGGCCTGTGCTCAGGGCGGCGCTCGGGGCTACGGTCATAGAACGGCAGCAGGAACAGCAGGATCATGCCCAGTGTGGGCACGCCGATCGTCGCCAGCGGCACGAGACTGGGCGGCTTGATCACGCGCAGGACCTCGAACAGGAAGAAGAAGTACCACTCCGGGCGCGGCACGTAGGTAGTGGTCGTGGGGTTGGCCTTGGAGCCGAGCTCCGCGCCCAACACCAGCGACATCGTGATGATCACCGCCATCACCACGCACGCCATCACGGCGTCCTTGGCAACCGCGTACGGGAAGAACGGCTTGCCTTTGGCCTTCAGGATCGAGTACTCGCGGAGGTACTCCTCCTTCTCGCGCTGGTTCATCAGGCTAGATCTCCGTCTCGCGCAGCGCTTTGCTCTTCTCCGCCTTCGACCAGGGCGGTGCGGTCGTGCCGAGCTTGGTCACCAGGTAGAGGTGCGCACCGATCAAAGCCGCGATCAGGCCCGGCACCAGCAGCATGTGGATGGCATAGAACCGCGACAGTGTGGTGGCGCCGAATTCAGAGCCGCCGCGTAGGAAGTCACTCAGATACGGCCCGAGCAGGGGCCCGGTGCCGTTGATGTTGACGCCGACAATCGTCGCCCAGTAGGCGCGCTGGTCAAACGGCAGCAGATAGCCGGTGAACGACATCACCATCGTCAGGATCAGCAACACCACGCCGATCACCCAGTTCAGCTCGCGCGGGTACTTGTAGGCGCCCCAGAAGAAGGTCCTGCCCATGTGCATGAACACGAGGATCACCATCACGCTCGAGCCCCACTTGTGCATGCCGCGCACGAACTGGCCGAGGAATACGTCGTTGGTCACGTAACGGATCGATTCGTACGCGCCGCCGGAGGGGTCCGGGCGGTAGTACATCGCCAGGAACACGCCGGTGACCGCCTGGCTGAGGAATGCGAACATCGTGGCCGAGCCGAGCGTGTAGAACCAGTTGGTGCCCTTGGGCACCTTGCGGAACATCAGCCAGCGGGCGCCGCCGCTGAGCGACGTGCGCTCGTCGACCCAGTCGACGACCGTGATCCCAGCTTCCTTGGCGGCGTCGGACACGCCGTTCTTGCCGTTGGCGTCGCCAGGCCGAGGCGGCGGCGCCTTCAGTGGAGCGGGGATCGGCGGGGCTGGCAGCTTGGGCACGGTGGTCGGCTCTCGGGGCTACAGTTTCTGGGCGCCGGGGCGCGAGGGGTACATGTACTGGCCGACCCCGTCCAGTGGCTCGCCGGGGTCGCGTGGGGAGAAGCGACGCAGCTCGCTGTTGACGCTGAAGCGCGGGCCGATCTGCAGCTGGTTGCCGACCACGCGGGTGTAGAAGCGATCGAGCGGGCGCACCGGCGGGCCGCCGACGGGCCGTCCCAGCAGGTCGTATACGCCGCCGTGGCAGGGGCAGATGAAACGCTCGGCGGCGTCCACCCAGCGGACCGGGCAGCCGAGGTGCGCGCAGCGGCTGGAGATCGCGATGTAGGGGGTGTTGCGGTCGTACGGGTCGACGTCGATCGCGGCGTTGAAGCGGCGCACGTACACGGTGGTCTTGCCGGCCTCGCCGATGCTCGGCGTGAGCGTGAGCACGACGGGCACGTAGTTGAGGTCGGTGAAGTGGTCGGTCGTGCCGACGGTTTCCCAGTGGTGGGGGGTGCTTTTGAACATCGGGCCGACGGCGAAGCCCAGCGCGGGCAGCACGAACGCACCGGCGGCCGCGATTCCGGCGGCCTGTCCGCCGATGTTCATGAAGCGGCGACGGGTGACCGTCTCACCCTCGAATGCGCCAGGATAGCGGCGGTCGAGCGTGTACTTCGACTTGTGCGTTGAGGGCTTGTCGGGCACCGAACGAAACAATATCGAGGCGCGATTCAGTGCGGCGCCGGGGTCACGCCGGCGCTTGTGCGCATCGCCTCGAACGCGTCCGGTGCGCCAGAGGAAACGAGCTGCTTGGCTCGCGTGTGGGCGTCGCTCGGGCCCCACCCGACCGCGCGGGCGCCAGCCGCCCACACCGCGTCTGCGAGGTCCCCGCTGCCAGCGCCCTGCGCGAGGGCGCTCAGGGTGATCGTGTCCGCCAGCTCGGCCACGGCCTGCGTGTCGCCGATGTCGACGAGGCGCGCAAGGCCGATCGCGTACAGGCGGTCACCGGCCAGCAGACTCAGGTCGGCCTCCGGCATGCGCACCACGCGCGGCTCGCCGTAGTGCAGCAGGTAGCCCTCGTAGATCGCCTCCACGAGCAGCTCGTACTCCTCGCGCCTGCCGGCCGCGCGCGGACCCTGCGCGGCCACGATCGCCGGACTGGATCGACCGGCGCTCTCGCCGTGCTGAGAGCGATCGAATGGCTGCACGAGCGCGGCCATCAATCCGCCGCCCTCGCGCAACAACTCGCGCAGGCGTTCGAGGCCGTCGCAGCCGTCTGTGCTCATGCGCCGGGCGCCTGCTCGGCCACGCACGCGAACGCCGCGGCCGCCGCCTGGCAGGTGCGCTCGATCTGCTCGGGAGTGTGCGCCAACGAAGGGAACCATGCCTCAAACTGTGACGGCGGCGGGTACACGCCGCGCGCGAGCAGTGCTCGGCACCACGCCGCATAGGCATCCAGGTCGCATGCTTGGGCGTCTTCGAACGTGCTCACCTGGCGGTCGCTAAAGAACACCGTCAGCAGCCCCGGCCTGCTCACGATCTGCACTGGGTAGTCGCCGGCGGCCGCGCGTAGGCCGTCCGCGAGACTGGTCGTGGTCGCCGCCAGCCGTGCGTAGGCGGCGGCGTCGAGTAGCTCCAGGGAGGCCCTGCCGGCCGCTACCGCCAGCGGATTGCCCGACAGCGTGCCAGCCTGGTAGACCTCGCCGCTGGGTGCGAGCATCTCCATCAGCTCGGCGCGTCCGCCGAGCGCCGCCGCCGGCAAGCCTCCACCGAGCACCTTGCCCATCATCACCAGATCGCCGTTGACGCCGGCCAGCTCCTGCGCGCCGCCGCGCGCGACGCGCAGGCCGCTGATCACCTCGTCGAGGACGAGCAGCGCGCCGGTTGCGTCCGCGCGCTCGCGCAGAAGCTGAAGGAAGCCGTCACTCGCCGGCACGAGGCCCATGTTCGCCGGCAGCGGCTCGGCCACGATCGCTGCCAGCTCGTAGCGCTCGGTCGCCGCCACCAGCGCCTGCCGATCGTTCCACGGCACAACCACCGTGCCGGCTGCAACGCTCGCTGGCACCCCCGGGCTGGAGGGCAGCGCCTGCGTCGCCAGCCCGGACCCCGCCCGTGCCAGCAGGCCATCGACGTGGCCGTGGTAAGCGCCGGCGAACTTGAGGATCGGCTCGCGTCCAGTGGCCGCGCGCGCCAGACGGATGGCAGTCATCGCCGCCTCGGTTCCCGAGGAGGTCATGCGCACCATCTCCACGGCGTCCATCCGCTCGATCAGCTCGCGTGCCAGCTCGACCTCAGCAGCGGTCGGAGCGCCGAAGCTCGTGCCGTCGGCAGCCGCCGCCACGATCGCCGCGAGCACGTGGGGATGAGCGTGCCCGTGGATCAGCGCCCCCCACGAGCACACGTAGTCCACGAACGTGTTGCCGTCCTCGTCGATCAGCTCGGCGCCCTCGCCGCGCTCGATGAAGATCGGGTCCCGCCCGATCGAGCGCATCGCCCGCACCGGCGAGTTGACCCCGCCCGGGATCAGCCTTGCGGCCTGGGCATACAGCTGCGCCGAGCGCGTGTCGAGCAGGGTGGCCACCTCCACGCGATCCTACCCGCTGAAGTCTGGCGATCCGTCTCTCTCCTCGACAGAGAACATGAGACATGTCGTTTATAGATCTGTCGCAATTTGCGCTCAAAATAGAGGCTGACGGGATGTAAACCCTCTATTCGTCATCCCTCATACGCATTACCGTCGCGTTATCCGGAATCCGTAAGAAATCCGGACTACGAGGGAGGGGAACCATGCGACGCACCAAGATCGTCGGCTTGTGCCTAGTCGCGGTGCTGGCAGCCAGCGCACTCGCGACATCGGCCGCCTCGGCATCGCTGCCTGAATACAAGGTGTGCGTACCGACGGCCGGCGGACAGTTCTCAGACAAGAGCTGTCAGATCAACGTGGGCCCAGGTGAAGGCGCCTACGACCTGAAGGACTGGACGCACGCGAAAAAACTGGGATTCAAGGCCAAGGACGGAAAACTTACCCTGGACATCTACATACCGGCAAGCGAAGCGAACCCAGGTGCCGGCGGAAGCATTGTGGGCATCGTCGAATGTCAATCCTCGAAGGGCACGGGTGCGATCACGGGGCCCAAATCGAGTGAAATGACGCTTGAACTCAAGAACTGCAAAGGCGAAGGGAAAAGCTGCGGCAGCATAGTCAAAACGTCAGTGCTCCACGGGACGCTCGGCTACGTCGACGCCGCCAAGACCAAAGCGGGCGTCAAGTTCACCAGCGCCGGCGGGTCGATCGCAGAACTAGAATGTGAAGGCCTGCACCTCGCGGTGGGCGGCTCCGTGATCGGGGAATACACGCCTGTGAACATCATCTCGAAGTCCGCGACCTACACGTTTGCGGTCAACCCGGCGGGCGGACAGGCCATCACCGGCTTCAACGGTGCGACCGAAGAATCCTTCCTGCTCGCTGAAATCACCCCATTGGGAGTGACCCTTCCGGCTGGACTGAGCGCAATCGAGAGCATCAAGGGCGAAGCATTCGAGGTCCAGCTGAAAAAGACCCCCGCGGAAGAACTGCCCAAGTGGTGGGTCGAAGGCCACCTGCTTAGCGGCAGCGAAGCCATAGCGGAAGCCACGACCGTGACCGAACCCTTCAAACAGGTTCTGTTCAAAAAGAAACTGGGCGCCGAAAGCGGCTTCGAAGTCCAGTGTGGCGAAGTCAAAGTCAAGAACGGCAAGATCACGGGGCCGAGCACGCGCGAAGAAGAAGCAATCGTGTACGGAGCCTGCGAAGTCATCGGCAAACCCGAATGCGCCGTCGAAGAAGCCAAAACGAACCCGCTTACCGCCACGCTCGAAGGTCCCGTCGGGGCGGAGAAACTCAAATTCAAACCGAAAGCCGGAGCGGGAGCCGATTTGATCAAGTGGCACATCCTGCAGGTCATCGGCAAACCGACCTGCGCGCAGAAAGGGTTCTACAAAGCCAGCGGCCAGATGACGTGCAACTACAAAGAAGTGGAAACAGAACTGGGCGAACACCCGTTGGAATTCACGGCCGCCTCAGGGAGCAAAGTCGTCGTCAACGGTGAACCGGCTCCGTTCAGCGGCACAGATCGCGTGCATCTCGCATCCGGAAAGCTGTGGTCAGCCTTCTGATCGGCACGTTCTAGGAATAGTCCACCGCCGACGGCCGTCGAGCAGGCGGCTGCACCGCAGAGGGCGTGACTCACAGGGAGCGCCGGCACCTCAAGCGTGCCGTCGCTCCCACTCCTTGAAGTCCTCGGTGAAGTACTGCAGGCGGATCTTCTTGAACTCGGTCGAGGAGTACAGCGTCGCGCGCTCGTGGATTCCCGTCTGCTGCGCGATCGCGTCGAGGACCGCGTCGCACTCCTCCTTCGAGCGCCCGTGCGCCATCGTGAAGACCGAGTAGGGCCAGTCCTCGTAGGTGGGGCGCTGGTAGCAGTGCGAGATGCCGCGCACGGCGGCCATGCGGCAGCCGATCTCATAGATCTGCTCGTCGGGCACCTGCCACACGCCCATGCCGTTGGCCGAGAAGCCCGCGCGGCGGTGGTAGAGGATCGCCGCCACGCGCCGCAACAAACCGCGCTCTTGCATACCCGCGAGGTGGTCGAGGAAGCGCTCCTGGCTGACCCCCAGCTCGGCGGCAGCTGGCGCGTAGGGCTCCTCGCAGACCGCCATGTCGCCCTGCAGCGCGCGGATCACCGCCACGTCGAACTCGTCATAGGGCTGGCGCTCCAGCTCGATCGGCTCGGCGACCTCTGCCGAGCTGGCGAGCGCCTGCGTGTCGCCCTCCATCTCCAGATCCATGCGGATCTTGAACAACTTCAGCGTCGGTAGCTGGCGGACAGACTCGGCGCCCGCCTCGCGTGCGAGCAGCTCAAGCGTGCCCTCCAGGCCGAGCGTCGAGTCCGGCTCGGTGGCGATCGTGAACCACAGGTTGAACTCGTGATTGCGCAGGTAGTTGTGCGAGACGCCGGGATGCGCGTTGATCACCTGCGCGGCGCGATGGGGGTGCTCGGGATCGACCTTGGCGGCGACCAGCATCGAGGCATAGCCCAGCGCGCGCGTGTCGAAGATCGGCGTGACCTGGCGGATGATGCGCTTGTCCAGCAGGCGCTGCACGCGGCTCATCACCTCCTGTTCGGAAACCTCGCCCAGCTCGGCCACGCGCCGGTAGGGCCGCGCCTGCAGCGGGAAGCTGCCTTGCATCAGGTTCAGCAGCCGGCGGTCGACGTCGTCGAGCGCCACCGCCGCGCCGTCCTTGCGACTACGGATCTTCGGCGTGGCTGCGGCCGCGCGCTCGGCGTCGGCGCTCGTGTCGCTCAGCTCTGCTCGGCTAGCCATCGGGCTGCGTCCTTTGCGTGGTAGGTGATGATCGTGTCGGCGCCGGCGCGGCGCAGGGAGGTGAGGATCTCCAGCACCGCCGCGCGCTCGTCGAGGCTGCCGGAGGCCGCCGCCGCCTTGACCATCGCATACTCGCCGCTGACGTTGTATGCCGCCACCGGCAGTCGTGTGGCGCGCTTGACCGCGTGGATCAAGTCTCCGTAGGCCAACGCCGGCTTGACCATGACCATGTCCGCACCCTCCTGCACGTCCAGCAGCGCCTCGCGCACCGCCTCGCGTCCGTTGGCCGGGTCCATCTGGTAGCCGCGCCTGTCGCCGTCTTGCGGAGTCGAGTCGGCGGCGTCGCGGAACGGCCCGTAGAAGGCCGAGGCGAACTTGGCGGAGTACGCCAGGATCGGCGTGTCGGACAATCCCTCCGCGTCAAGCTCCTCGCGGATCGCGCGCACGCGCCCATCCATCATGTCCGATGGAGCGACGAGGTCGGCGCCAGCATGCGCGTGGCTGACGGCGGTTCTCGCGATCAATTCCACGGTGGCGTCATTGTCGACGGTCGGCGTCGGCGAATCGGGCGCCAGCACGCCGCAGTGCCCGTGCACTGTGTACTCGCACAGGCACACGTCGGTGATCACCAGCAGCTCCGGCACGGCCTGCTTGATCGCCCGCGTGGCCAGTTGCACGACCCCGTCCGGGTCCCAGGCGCTTGACCCCTGCTCGTCCTTCTCGGCGGGCAGACCGAACAGCATCACCGCGCCGACCCCCAGCGCGGCGGCCTCACGCGCCTCCTCCACGACCGCCGACAGCGACAGGCGCGCGACGCCCGGCATGGTCGAGATCGGCTCGCGCCCGTCGGCACCGGCGGGCGCTGCCTCGCTGACGAACAGCGGCAGGACGAGCTGCCCGGCACGCACGTCGGTCTCGCGCACTAGCCCGCGCAACCCGGCCGTGGCTCGCAGTCTGCGCATGCGAGTCTGTGGGTAGGCCATCGCCCTTCCAGGTTAGAGCTTCGCCGTCACTGCACGCGCGTCAGCCCCACGCGGGCCAGAGCCCCGAACACCACCGTCAGACCGGCGAGATGGGCGAGCGAGGCGCCAAGCGCAGGCGAGGAGCTGTTGACGGCCGTGTCCAGCGCCTGCAGCGCGGCCTTGAACGGGAACACGAACGAGATCGCGCTGACCACGTCGTAGACGCCGCTTGACACCGCGCCGGCGGGCACAAGCGCGAGAAAGGCAAGCGGCAGCGACAGCAGGAAAGCCAACAGCGAGGCAGCCCGCACCTCACGAGCGAGCGCGCCGATCGCCACACCCAGCGCGCCGAATGCGAGCGCGCCGAACACCAGCGCGAGGACCCACAACCCCACACGGCTCCAGTCGAGCGTCACGAACGCGCCGATTCCGGCGAGCATCGCGAACGCGAGCACGAACGAGCATCCGGCCGCCAGCAGCGTCTTCTCAGCCAGCAGCGTCTCGCGTGAGACGAGCCCGCGCAACAGCCGGCCGAGCGCGTGCTCTTCGCGCTCCAACGCCACACCGCCGGCCGCCAGCAGGATGCACACGAACATCAGCGAGACGCTCACGGCGACGACCACGGCGAACGTGTTCAGAGGTGTGCGCCGTCCGTGCAACAGAGCGGTCTTGACGCTGATCGGCTGCCCCACGCTCGAGAGCACCTGCTTGCTGACCGACAGATTGCGCGCGGCGAAGCCGGCGAACTGCTCGATCCGTTCCAGTTCGGCGCGGTCGTGTCCAGGCGGGGCGCGCGTGATGATGCCGCGCAACTGCGCTGGGATCTGGTTGAGTCCGATCAGGTCTTCGGGCGCGCCGAGGATGCCGACCTTGCCGCCCTGCAGCAGCGCATCGAGCGCGCTCGCAGCGGCCTGCTGGATCTGTGCGGAGAAGCCCAGGTTGGCGTGCGCGAGCGCCGAGTCGATGCTCGAGCGCACGAGCGACTGCTCGATCGCGTCGCCGTTGTACAGCACTTCCAGCTGGCCTTTCTGCAGGGCCGAGGACACCCGTGCGGCGATGTCCGGCGGGATCACCACGGCAGCGGCCACATCACCCGACTTGACCTTGTCGATCGCCTCGGCACGAGAGGCGACCTCGACCGCGTCAACCTGGTCGAACAGCTGACGCGCGTATTGGTCGACCTCGACTCGCTGGTTGCCCACCTTGATCGTCTGCCCAGGCGCGGTTTCATCGACGATCGCCACTCGCGGTCGCGAAGGCGCGCGAGAGAGCGCCAGACCGATCAGCAGCGCGATCGCCACGGGGTACACGATCAGCAGCGCCAGCAGCAGCCGCGAGCGGCGCAGGATCACGAGGTCCTTACGCAGCAGCCACCTCATGCTCGCGGCGACTCCGTCTGGGCTCGCTGCTCGAGGAACCGCACGAGTGCGTGCTCGAGGTCACCGCCGTCGGGCTCGCCGCCGTCGTGCAGCAGCGTCGCGGGAGGCCCATCGAACAGCAGCCTTCCCTCGGCGAGCACGATCACGCGACGAGCATGGCGCTGGGCCTCGCTGACGTTGTGTGTGGAGAAGATCACGGCAGTGCCCGTGTCGGTCAGCCCGGCGATGAACTCCCACAGACGCTCGCGCTGAGCGGGGTCGAGCGAGGCCGCGGGCTCGTCGAGCACCAGCACCGGAGGCTCGCCTAGCAGCGCCAGCGCCACGTTGACGCGCTGGCGGTTGCCGCCGGAGAGCCGCGCGACCTGCTCCCGCGCGCGCGCGCCAAGGCCGGTCTGCTCGAGCATCCGCTGCACGCTCGCGTGCGGATCCTCGACTCCCTCCAGGCGCGCGAACAGCTCGAGGTTCTCGGCCACCGACAGGCGCGAGTACAGCGCCGGCTGCTGCGGCGCCCACCCGACCTCGCCGGCGGCCGGGCTCACGCGCCCGGCCCCGGGCGCCTGGGCACCGGCGATGATCGACAGCAACGTCGTCTTGCCGGCTCCGTTCGGGCCGATCACGGCGACCAGCTCACCCGCGGCTACGTCGAAGCTGACCTCGTGCAGCGCCTGCAACTCGCCGTAGCGCTTGGCGAGCCCCTTGACACTCAGCCCCGCGTTCACAACACGCCGGCGCCGTCTCCGCCGCGATCCCAGGGCTCGAGCGCCAGGTGGCGGCTGAGATAGACGGCGGTCTCGCGCAGCACCGCGAGGATCGGCAGCGCGATCAAAGCACCCACGACGCCGTGCGCCTCCAGGCCCAGCAGCAGCGCGAAGATGACCAGCAGGGGGTTGATGCGCAGCGTGTGGCCGAACAGCTGCGGCGCGACCACGTGACCCTCTAGCTGCTGCAGGCCGACGAACAGCAGCGCGACCCACAACGCTGTGATCGGGTCGGTGAACAGCGCCACCAGCACGGCAGGCACCGCACCGAGGATCGGCCCGACGTATGGCACCAGCTCCATCACGCCGTAGAACACGCCGAACGCGACCGCGTACTTGCTGCCGTCGGGGAAGATCCCGATCACCCCAAACAGGTACAGCGCGACGCCCGCGGAGGCGCCCATGATCGTGCTGAACAGCAGCTGCCCGAACACGTAGCGGGACACCGCCCGCTGGACCAGCAGCGGATAGTCGTCCTCGTCCGAGCCGTCGCCGTCGGGCATCAGGCGCCGCACGAGCGCCCCGATCTGCGGGCCGTACAGCAGCATGTACACCGACAGCACGAACACCAGCACAAGGTCGAAGATCGCCCGTGCGACTTCGGTCGCCAGAGCGCCGCCGAAGGACGCGAGTTTGTCGGCGCTCTTGGCGACTTTCGCCTGGAAGGTCTGCAGCGCGGTTTTGCCCTGTTTGACCAGTTCCACGTGGATGCCGTGGTGCTCGAGTTCGCCCTGCAGGCTGGCGATCGATTCGTTGGCTTCGTCGACGAGGTGCGGGAGGTTGTCGGTGAACGTACGCACCTGATCGGAGATAGGGTTGGCCAGCAGGAAGCCAACTCCGGCCAGCGTCAGGAAGAATGCGAGATACACGCACAGCACCGCGAGCCCACGGGGAAGGCGCGAGCGCTGCAGGAACGCGACGGCCGGGTTGAGGATCATCGCGATGACGCCGGCAATGATGAACACCAACAGCACTTTCCCCGCGGCTTTCGCCAGCGCCCACAGCGCCAGCGCGCCGAGCGGCAGCGTCACCAATTGCATCCAACGGGGGACCACCACGCGCTCGGAAGACGCCGGCGCCTGCGTCGCCGGCTCGCGCTCCTCCTCGCTTGGAGGAGCCACGTCCGGCGCGTCCTCGGAGACGCTGCTCACCTGCCTCCCACCATCGCCAGAGTATGGCTGAGGTTCAGGCGGCGGCTGCGGACGCGGCGGCCGCGAGCATCCTGTTCGTCGGCGACGTGGTGGGGGGCATCGGGCGGCGCACGCTGCTGGACTGCCTACCTGTCCTGCGCGAGCGCTTCGCGCCCACGTTCGTCGTGGTCAACGGCGAGAACGCGGCCGGCGGGTTGGGGATCACCCCGAAGATCGCCGACCAGATGTTCGCCGCCGGGGTCGATGCGATCACGCTCGGCAACCACACCTATCACCGCCGCGAGATCTACCCCTATCTCGCCAGTCACGAGCGCATCGTGCGGCCCGCCAACTACCTGCGCAGCCAGCCCGGGCGCGGCGTGTGCGTGGTCGAGCGCGACGGCCTGCGACTTGGCGTGGTCAACCTCAGCGGCAACCTGTACCTGCGCGCGGGACGCTCGGCGTTCACGGAGATCGAGGTCGCACTGGGCGACCTCGGCGGGGTCGACCACGTGCTGGTGGACATGCACGCCGAGGCGACCAGCGAGAAGGTTGCGCTGGGGTGGCACCTGGACGGGCGTGTGACCGCCGTGGTCGGCACCCACACGCACGTGCCGACGGCCGACGCGCGGGTGCTGCCCGGCGGCACCGCCTACATCACCGACGTCGGTATGACCGGTCCGCGCGGCGGCGTGATCGGCGTCAAGCGCGAGCAGGCGATCGAGTCGCTGCTGACGCAGATGCCGACGCGCTTTGAGACCTCCGAGGAGGATCCGTGGCTGATGGGCGTGCTGATCAGCTGCTCAACGCGGTCTCGCGCTGACTCCATCGAGCAGGTTCTGATGCCGCGGCCGGCGCCGCCCGGCCCTGCGGGTCACTGAGGCTGCCCAGTAGCGCCAGCATCACCAGCGGGAAGAACCACGGGATGTATAGGTAGAACCAGTGTTCGATCCCCAACTGCACGACCACGACGACGGCCGCGCATGCCGCCGCCAGGCCGACCAGATCCGGGCGCCTGGGAACCAGCGCCAAGGCGATCGCGATCACCACCGCGGCGCCCTCCACGATGTGCTCGGCGCCGCCCAGCCCGTACAGCCCCCAGACCGAGAACGGCGAGGCGCGGTTGGCCTGATAGTCGATCGTCCGCTCGTAGATCGTGTGCAGCGAGTCGTGGGTGAGCGCCGGTATGGACACGAGCGCGACGGTGCCCAGAAACGCGACGGCGAACAACGCCAGCGCCCCGACGCGCTGCGCGCGCGAGCGCTCTGACAGCCCGTGGGTGGCGAGCACCGGCGCCAGCGCCAGCGGCGCGAACTTGGTCATTGCGGCGAGCGCCGCCATTGCGCCACGAGCACCGAGCGCGAGCTTTGAGCGATAGCCGGCGGCCAGCACCGCCGCCAGCACCAGCACCGCAACGAGCGTGTCGTTGGAGTTGCTCTCCAGCGCGAACAGCGTGAACGGGTAGGAGACCCACGCGTAGGCGAGTGCCACGCCGAGCGTCGGCCCGCGCATGCGCCGACCGATCAGGAACAGCAGCGCCGCGGCCAGCAGGTCGAACACGATCGCTGCGGCGTGCGCGGCCGGTAGGTCGTCCCAGCGCCCACTCCACCCGAATGCCTGCTGAAAGGGGATGTAGGCCTCGTAGTTGACCGGCCCGTAGGTGTCGCCATGTTCGTTGTCTGCGGGGTATGCGCCGTACAACGGCTTGTCGTGGACGATCCGCTGCGCGCCGATCACGCCCGCGTAGCCGACGTCGACGACGTTGGAGTCGGTCACGTTCAGGCCGATGCGAAATCCCAACAGGAGCACGACCCCGACCGCCAGCCAGCGCGTCGGCACGTTCAGCGCCAGCGGCGGTGGGCGCTTGGCTCGGGGGGCCCGTCGCAGCAGCGCGAGCATGCGCGCCAGCAGATACAGCAGCGGCGGGTAGGCGAGCGGGACCGACGCGTAGATGCGCCCGTGGTTGAAGAAAGCGAGCGACACCGAGAACGACAGCAGCGCCAGCAGATCAAGGTGGAGCATCGACAGCGGGCGGCGGATGTTGACGAACGGCAGCAGGAACAGCACGCACAGCGGCAGCCAGATGTACAGGGCGTTTACGTGGCGACCGAACGCTCCGGGGTAGCCGCGCGCCATCGACCACGCGATCTGAAAGCCGGTCCACTGTTCGACTACACGGCCGGACGGGTCGTCGATGACCACCTGCCCGATCTCCTTCTTGCCGCCTCGCGAGAAGTAGCTGACCTGCCAGCGGAAAGAGCCCTTGAGGTAGGCGCCACCATAGGAGCCAGGGTATTTCCTGCGCACAGCACGCATCTTTGGGAGCCGGTCGGCGATCGCGAGCACACCGTTCGCCGACAGCCTGCGTCCGGTCGGCGGAACGTCGGAGGCGACCACCGGGATCGGCGTTTCCGAGCTGGTGTTGGTGGCCGTCGTGGTCGTGAGCGTCGTGGCGTGGCGGGGAGCGAGCGGCCGCAGCGGGCTGGTCGTCACGGCCGTCGGCTTCTGGGAGTCGAGTCGCCCGGCCGTTGCGGCGCATGCGGGCGCGGCGGCGCCCAGCGCACTCAGGACGGTGACGATCAGCAAACTCGGACGGCGCATCGAGCCCGAGAGTACGCGCTCAGCGTCGCCGGTCCAGCCCGAAGTGCGCCGTCACCAGCGAGGCCACGTCGCGGATCGCCCACTGCTCAGGCGCATCGCCCGGCAGCGCGACGCCGTCGAGCACGAGCGCGCCGAGCGAATCGCAAGCGTGCAGCGAGCCGTGGCTGCCGCCCCCGACGTGGGCCTGGCGACCCCAGTCGAGAAACTCGAAGCCGGGAGCGGCCGACATCAGCACCTCTCCGGAGGTGGGGCACGTGAGCGCCGCCCACGCGCGTGCGAGCGCATCGGGATAGTCGGGTGCGACCAGCCGGCTGCCGTCCAGTTGCCCGCCGATTGCCGCCAGCTCGCCCTCCAAGCTCCAGCGCCCGCCGCGAGCGTCGAGCACGCCGCCTTCGGGCGCAAAGCGCAGCTCACCGCGCGAGGAGGTCGCGATCACGCCCTCGCGCGGGTTGTCATGGGCGTCGCGCTCGAGCCATAGCACCAGGTCGACCCCCTCGACGGTGAGCGCACGGGCAACAACCGATGCGCGCATCGCGTCGCGCTCGGATTCGTGCAGCGCGTACACCATCGCCGCTCGCTGCGATGGGCAGACGGCGATGCGCGGCTGGGCGTCGGGCGCGGAGCGCGCTGGGCGCGCCGGGCCGAGGACCCCCAGCTCCTCGAGCTGATCCTGCAGCGCAATCGTCGCGGTGACGGGTGTCTGCGAATGGTCGGCCATCACGATCACGGCGTGTTGGCTGAGGAACTCCTCGACGCCGCCGGCGGCGTTCATCACGCGCGCGAGCTGCAGATCGGCCTGGCCGATCGACTGCACCTGAGCCTCGGGCCCGTCCTTGTGCGAGCGCCAGTCGTTATCGGGCAGCGACAGCAGCAGGAAGTCGAACAGGTCGTGCTCGACCATGTACGCGGACACACAGCCCGAGTGGCGATCGCGCACGCCCGGCATACCCAGAACCGAGCGACAGCCGGTCCGCCGCGAGGCGAAGATGTCCGCATAGAACAGCTCGCGCGGACCCATCACCGCGTGCGGCATGAGCGTCGATACGACTCTGGTCAGCGCGGTGTCGCGTTGGGGCTCGTGCCGGTAGCGCCCGCGGTACATCAAGTAGGTGGTGCCGGCCGTGCGCACGCCGCCGTCGTCGAGCGTCTCGAACACCGTCGGCGTCTGCGCGGACAGGTGCGCGCGGTTCATGTTGTAGACCGTGTCCGTCAGCTGGCGTCCGATGCCAAAGCGCTGGGCGGCGCGAAAGCTCGATCCGTACTCGACGTAGCGGTGCTCCTCGCGGTGAAACCAGTTCATGCCGGGGATGTGGTGCATGTCCTGTCCCTCGCCGGTGACGATCGACGCCGCGCAAACCGGCGTCACAGACGGAAACGCGGCGACGCAATCGGGCACGTAGCGGCCGCCCTGGACGAGTCGCTCGAGCACCGGCGCGACCCCCGTGGCGATTGCCCGCTCTAGCATCGCCGGCGCCATCGCGTCGATCACGCAGAGGACGAGCTTGGGTCGACCCGAGCTCATCGCGTGCCCGCGTCAGCGGCGCAGGATGCGCAGGCCGGCGTACTTTTCATCGCCCCGGGCGCGCCCGCGCCACGCGAACCACGCCAGCAGCGCGAGAGCCACATAGCCGAGCGGGTGCAGCAACGCGACGAGGGCGGCCAATAGCAGCGAGGCGGCGTCGAGGTAGACGATCAGCGCCTCGCGCGCGCTGCGGTCCTCCAAGCGCGCGCGGGCGCGCGTGATCACCGGCCAGGAGGCGCGCTGGGCAATACCGACAACCGCAAAGCCCCCGAGCAACCCCGGCCAGGCGGGGTCGCCGTGGGCAGCCAGCGTGCCGGCGAACAGCACCGCGCCGGCACCGAACGACAGCCCGGCGATCGCCGCCCCGAGTGGTTGCGCGCGCTGCGAGCGATCGGCCGGATCGACCGTCGCAGACAGCCCGAGCGCGAGCTGCAGCACATAGGAGAGCACAAGCGTGACGACGACCAGCAGCAGCCACCAGTCCTCCTGTAGGAAGTGGTAGGAGCTGTGGGCAAACGTCACACCGAGCGCATCCGCGGAGCCGAGCGCGCCGGCGAGCAGCAGTGGCAGGAAGGGTCGCAACCCGCATGCGGCGGCGAGTCCGATGCCGAGGCCTATGTAGAAGAAGGTGCCGTTCATGCGGAGTTCCCGCGGCGGTGCGATACCGTGCGTGTGCGGGCCGATCTGTGATCGCAGGACGATAGACGACCGGTCCAGCGGGCAGGGCGGGGCAGCGAGGTTCCGCGGACGCGGCGGCGAATAAGGCGGCAAGCGGATGAAGCGATCGACCACCGGAGGCGACGGACGGCGGGCCAGGCAGGCCGCGCACGAGCTCGCTCGCTACGAGGCGCTGTTCGCGACCCGCACGCGCGGGATGAAGAGCTCGGCGATGCGCGAGATGATGGCGCTGACCGAGCGGCCCGACGTGATCTCGCTCGCCGGCGGTCTGCCCGACACGAGCACGTTCGCGCCGGAGCTGTACGCGAAGCTGATGGCGCAGGTTGCAGCCACCTCCACGGCGCGGGCCCTGCAGTATGGACCCACCGAAGGGATGGCCGCGACGGTCGACTGCATCGTCGAGGTGATGCAGGCGGAGGGGACCGTGGTCGACCCGACAGAGGTGATCGTCACGACAGGCGGGCAGCAGGTGATCGACCTGGTGTGCAAGACGCTGATCGACCCCGGCGACGTGATCGTCGCCGAGGCGCCCACCTATCCCGGCGCGGTGCCTACGTTCAGCGCTTATCAGGCTGACGTCGAGCAGATCGAGATGGACGCCGACGGGATGCCGATCGACGAGCTGGAGAGCACGCTCGACCGGCTGCAGTCAACCGGACGGCGACCGAAGTTCATCTACACGATCCCCAACTTCCAGAACCCCGGCGGGGTGACGATGTCGCTCGCGCGGCGCCGGCGACTGGTGGAGGTGGCACGCGAGCGCGAGCTGCTGATCCTCGAGGACAATCCGTACGGCCTGCTTCGCTACGAGGGCGAGCAGCTGCCCACGCTGTACTCGCTCGACGCACAAGCTGCCGGCCACGGCGGCGACTCGGATCTGGTCATCTACTTGGGCACGTTCTCGAAGATCCTCTCGCCCGGGCTGAGGCTTGGCTGGGCTGTGGCTCCGCGTCCGGTGCTCGAGAAGCTGAACCTGGGCAAACAGGGCTCGGACCTGTGCTCCTCGCCGGTCACACAGATGTTCGTCGCCGCGTACTTCCAGGAGCGCGACGCGCACGGTGGGCCGGCCTGGCTGGAGTACGTGCAGCGCCTGCGGGAGCTGTATCGCACGCGCCGCGACGCGATGCTCGAGTCGCTGGCCAGCGAGTTCGGCGATGGCTGTGCGTGGACCCACCCGCAGGGCGGCCTGTTCATCTGGGCGACGCTCGACGAGCGGATCGACACCACCGACCTGCTAGCGCTTGCGCGCAAGAGCGAGGGCGTGGCGTTCGTGCCCGGTCGCGCGGCGTACATGGACGGGCGCAGCGGCTCCTGCTCGATGCGCCTGAACTTCGCGGGCATGCCCGAGCGCGACATACGCGAGGGAGTACGCCGAATCGGCAGCGCGATGCGCGAGCAGCTGGGCCTGCTGGGCACGCTCTCGGGCCAGCCATCACCGCCGGCCGCCGCCGAACAGCAGCCCCCATCGCAAGCGGATGACGCGGAGGCGGACACGGGCCTCGCGGACGTCGTCGCCCTGCCGCGGCGCGAGGACACCCCCTCGGTGCGCCGCCGCCGGGATCGATGAGCGACACCACTCGCGTCGCGGTGTTGAAGGGCGGGCGCTCACTGGAGAGAGCGGTGTCGCTGCGTTCCGGCGCGCAGGCGCAGAACGGCTTGCAGCGGCTGGGCCACGAAGTGGTGACGATCGATGCGGGGCCTGAGCTGGTGCCCGAGCTGCTCGCGAGTAACGCCGACGCGGCCTTCATCGCGCTACACGGGCGCGACGGCGAGGATGGGACCGCGCAGGGCCTGTTGGAGGCGATCGGTATGCCCTATACCGGCTCGGGTCCGGCCGCGTGCATGCGCTGCACCGACAAGCTGATGGCCAAGTACCTGATGCGCGAGGCCGGAATTCCCACACCCGCCTTTCACGCACTGCGCGAGACCTCGATCAAGGAGCTGGGCGCGGCCGCGGCGCTGGCCGGCGCCGAACGCGACATCGGCTTCCCGATGGTCGTCAAGCCCGCCAAAGGAGGGTCGGCCTTGGGCGTCAAGTTTGCGCGCTCTAGCGCGGAGCTTCCCGGCGCGCTGGTGGGCGCCTTCTCCTACGACACCACGATCGTGCTCGAGCGTTACGTCGCCGGGCGCGACCTCGCCGTCTCGGTGCTCGACGCGCAGACCGCGGCGGGTGAGCCGCGCACCCCACCAGAGCCGCTGCCGGTGGTCGAGGCGGTTCCGCGCGAGGAGGAGTTCTATGACTACGAGTCCCGCTACGAGATCGGCATGACCACGTTCGTCTGCCCAGCGGAGCTGGAGGACGAGACGACTGCGCGCGCGCAGGAGCTGGCGCGCAGCGTGTACGAGCTGCTCGGCTGCCACGGCGTCGCTCGCGTCGATCTGATGCTCGAGCGCGACACCGGCGAGCTGTGGGTGCTGGAGACCAACGTCGTGCCCGGCCTGACCGAGACGAGTCTGCTCCCGCAGGCTGCCGACGCCGCCGGCATCGGCTTCGAGGCGCTGATCGAGCGGATCCTCGCCAGCGCCTTTTCGCGCTAGAGGCGTTTAGCGCACAAACGTAGGGCGCTCAGGAGTCGCCCGCGGCGAAGTCCTCTGGCGAGACCTGATCCAGGAACTCCTTGAACTTCTCGACGACGTCCTCGGACTCCTCGACGTCGTGCTCGAACTCGATCGCAGACTCGGAGATGACCTCCTCGGCCGCGTAGATCGGCGCTCCGGAGCGCACCGCCAGCGCGATCGCGTCGCTCGGGCGCGAGTCGATCTCCATCTCGCGACCGTTGACAGAAAGCGTGATCGACGCGAAGAACGTGTTCTCGCGCAGCTCGGTGACCGATACCTGCGTGCATTTGACGTCCAGCTCGCCGAGGATGTCGCACAGCAGATCGTGGGTCATCGGGCGCGGCGTACCGGCTCCCTGAAGCTTCATCAAGATCGAGGCGGCCTCGGGGTGGCCGATCCAGATCGGCAGGAACTTGTTGCCGTCAACCGTCTTCAGCAGCACGATCGGCTGCTTGCCAACCATGTCAAAGCTGACGCCGTAGATCACCATCTCCTGCACAGGGTCCTCCGGGAGGGGGGGAAGTCAGAGTATAGGTCCCGGCCGGAGCCCGGCCAACAGCACAACGGCGCGCTGCAGGGCTCAATTCGGCCTGAAAGCAGGGCCTCTCAGCGAAAGCTCCACAGCTTGTTGCCGAGGAAGTTGAGCGGCATCGACGCGGCCACCGCGAGCGCCTGCGCGGGCACCTTGGAGACCCCCACATCCTCCACGAGCAGCGTCAACAGCAGCAGGCTGAAGCCGAACGCGACGAGGCTGACGACCAGGAAGCGAGCCGCTTGGAAATGCGCGCGGCCTTCGCTTGCGTCGAACGTCCAGTGGCGGTTGAGCACGAAGTTGTTGAGCACCGCCACGAGCCACGCGACCACAGCGGCCACGTGGTAGTCGACGCCCGCGGAGTGCACCAGCAGGGCGTAGACGGCGAGGTTGACGACGAACCCCGCGCCGCCGACGACGCCGAAGCGGATCAGCTGCAGCCAGTTGGCGGGGCGGCGCATCCCGTGCAGCAAACGGATGTGCGGCCGAAGCTCGACGGCCGTGGCGTCGTCACGCATCGCATCAGGGTAGCGACACTTCCTGCCGGACGCCCACGCTAGCCTTGACCAAATGAGCAATGTGCGCGTGCCGATCGTCACGCTCGCCTGTCTCGCGGCGATGGTAGCGGCCCTCGGTTGCGGGGAAGCGGCTCCAGGCACGGCGAGCACGACGGCCAAGACAGCCAAGGCGGCCACGACGAGCGACCCACCGGCGGGGATCCTCGGCGGGACTGCGACGGCGAGTACCGGCGCCAGCCCACACACAGCGCCCGCGGGCGCTCGGGCGAGCACGCGTGGAGTCGCTCATGAGGTCGCCGACCCCGAGGAAGCCGACAGCTTCCCCGCTCCCGCGTCCGTCCACCATGCGTCCGCGTCCGCTCCCGCCAAGGCAGGGGCGGCGATCGCTGCGGGAGCACCCTCGGATGCCGAAGTGCGCCACGAGTTGCAGCAGATGCAGGCGGCGGAACGCAACGCCAGGCAGGCGCACAAGCACACGCTGACACCGGTCCCCGGCGGCGAGTCGATCGGGGGTGACGGCACGCTCCCGATCCCAACCGACGTCCCGGAGGTCGTGCAGAAGGTCGTAGCGGGCGCCAACGCGATCGCCGACTTCCCCTACGTGTTCGGTGGCGGACACGCGTCGTTCGTGGACAACGCGTATGACTGCTCGGGGTCGGTCAGCTACGCGCTTGCCGCGGGCGGGCTGCTGAGCGCTCCGCAGACCTCGGGCGAACTAGAGAGTTGGGGCGCGCCGGGGCCAGGCCGCTACATCACCGTGTACGCAAACGCCGGGCACACCTACATGTACGTCAACGGGATCCTCTACGACACGGCCGGGCGCAGCGGCGTGTACGCGTCGCGCTGGCAAGTGCAGCCGGTCGACAACTCCGGATTCGTCGTGCGTCACTGGCCGGGGCTGTGACGGCGGGAGGGCTCGCGCGATGGGCGCCGCCGATCTGACCCAATGGCTGGCGCTGGCGCTGGACGGAGAATCGGTCAACAACGGCAACACCGGCCTGGAGGTGATCCTGCTGGTGTCGATCGTCTCGGGGTGGGTGCTGCTGGGCGCCCTGTGGTACTTCGTGTTCAGCGCGCGGGCGCAGAGCCGGCGCGAGAACAACGAGGACCCTCGCGACTGAGACCTCAGCGATTCGTCTAGCGGACGAGCGTGCCGGTGCTCAGCACGGTCGTCGTGAGCGGGCTGCTGCTGGCAGCGTTGCGGACGGTCAGACGGAGCATCAGCGACACCTTGTGCACGTGCGCCAGGCGTCCGGCCGTCTTCTTGGAGAACTGGATGTGCACGGTGCTGCGCCCGCCCTTGGTGGTTACCAGGATGGCTTTCGCGATCACTAGCTGCGGCGAGGACCCGACCGGCAGTCCGGTGGCGAGCGGTCCGGCGATCTTCAGGCGGCGCGCCGTCGCGCGGCTGAGCAGCACCTCGAAGCGCCCGGC
The DNA here is from genome assembly GCA_963705235.1 of uncultured Solirubrobacteraceae bacterium. Classification (GTDB taxonomy): domain Bacteria; phylum Actinomycetota; class Thermoleophilia; order Solirubrobacterales; family Solirubrobacteraceae; genus Palsa-744. Next base: position 1,079,755 of record OY970059.1, read on the forward strand.
AACCTGCTCGTTGACGGAGTAGCGCACCGCGAGGCCCCTACGCAGCGTGGTCTTCAGAGCTTTAGAGACGATCGCGGCGGTGGCCACCGGGGCGGGCACTGATCCGTGGCCAGCGCCGGCGCCAGCAGCACCTGGCGTGGTGGACCCACCCGCGCCTGCGCCTGCGGCGCTCGAGCGACTTTCGCCAGCCACCACGATGCGCCGGTTGGTGGTTCGCGTGTATCCACCGCTGTCGGTCACAGTGAGGGCTACGTTGTATTCACCGCCATGAGCGTAGGAGTGGAACTCGCTCGCGGCGTTCACACCCGTCACCGTCGTGCCGTCGCCGAAGTCCCAGCTGTAAACGGGGGCGGTGTAAGGTTCTTCAGCTGACAGCCCGCTGGTCTTGGCGTTCAGCGTGAGGTTTGACTCGGTTGCGTTGAAGCCGACGATGTCGCCTGCAGACACCGGGTTGGGTGCGGTGAAGTACGGCTCGTTTCCGGCGCCCGACCAGCACTCGATGACTTTTCTCGCGGTCGCGGTCGTACTGGCGTAGGCCCACGGTAGGTAGAAGCCGTCGCCGCCCACTTCCTCGTTCGATTCTGCCACCGCGTGGGTCTGTTCGTTGGGTGTCGGTGGTGTCGCCGGAGGCGGGCCGAAGGCGAATTGGCACATGTCACCCTGCTCGGCGTTGGTCGCCGACTGGTACCAGCCATTCAGAAAAGGATCGACGACCACGTTGCGCTGCTCGATGCTCAGGTCACCGACGATCACATCGGCGAGACCCGCAGCGTAGTTGCCGAACGCGTTCAAGCCCTGTTCCTGGTTGGGCTCCTTGAGGCTCACGTTGTCCTGGCAGGCGAGCACATCGGGCGTCGCGCTGGAGGTGATCAGCGGGTTGTAGCTTTCGATGATCGCGCCGGCGTCACCCGCGACCCATGGCTGCACCACATACGGGACTTTCGAGCCGCCAGTTTCGAGAGCGGCGTGGTATCCGCAGATGCCCGTTTCAGCTGGGTGTTTGACTTTGCCTTCTTTGATTTCTTCGGCTTCTTCTTCGAGCGCGGTTGAGTTCGAGCATGAAGCCGGGCTGCCGCCGCCCGTGCAGACGGTGACTCCGGGCGGAGTGAGCATGTAATAGATGGGAGTGCCGCTCGATCCCGGCAGCGGTGGCGCGACCGACGTGATGACATGTGTGAGCTCCGACTGGATCTGGCTGTCGGTCAGACACACGGTCACCGCCGCCTCGCTGCAGTTGCCGCTTTCGGGATAAGGATCTTCATCCTTGTAGGAACCACGGAACGTGGTCTGATTGGCCGCCCGTCCGCCGCCACCGGTGTACTGGCTGTCCAAGCCGAAGACGTCACCGGGCTGGCCGCTTTCCGCTCCGACGTCTTTGAAGAAGCGGTCGATCAACCGCTCCCAGTCACCGCGATAAGCGCGGTTGGGATCCCAGTAGACGACGTAGACGTCAGATGAGTGCAAGATCGGGCCGCTGTGGTACTGAAGCGGGTGTGCTTGTACGAGCACCGGTTCGCGCCGCTGCAGACCAAAGCCGCCAGAAATGAACGCACTGGCGGGCGAGACCACAAGGAGCACGAAGCAAACGATCGTGGCCGATGCGAGCGCCAGTCGCTGAGTACGCCGGCGCGGCGCAACTGCCAGGCGACGAGCGGACGGCGTGGAAGTCGAGCGAGCAAACGGGGTCACGAGGCCCTCATCGGCAGACCGGGCGCGGAGCCTTAGCCGCTCTGGACGGTGCGCCTGGCGTTGGCCGACGGCGGGCACAGGCTGCCGCGTCTCCTCGGGTCATCCGTCCAGGTCGGTCGCGCTATGCGACAGAAGCGTGACCGCCGGCCCGATCCTCGCAGTGACCATCGCGCCCGCGATGCATCAGTGTTGAAAGGAAGTCGGTGGCTGGACGCAGGACACCCAGTGCAGATCCGGGCTCGCCAGCTCTCGCACGGGCTCGCGGAGGCGGCGAAGCGATGACCTCTGGACGACGCCGCGGCCTGTGGGCGGCGGCCACGGTCCTGCTGGTCCTTGCCGGCGTGCTGGCGTCGGTGTTCGGTGCGCTGGGAGCCGCGCGCTCGGACGCCGACAAACGGCGGATGTCCTTCCATCTGGCCTCAGACGAGGTCGCCTCCACATTGAAGCTGGCGCTCCAACACGAGGAAGACCTGGCGGTCAGCGGGAGCGCGTACGTGGCTGGCAACCCGCACGCCTCGCCGGGGGCGTTCGACAAATGGGTTGAATCTGTGAAAGCGCTGCAGCGCTACCCCGAGTTGCAGAACATCGGTCATGTGGTGCTGGTTAAGGGGTCGCAGCTGAGAGCGTTTGAAGCGCGCATGGCGGCCACGCCGCTGCGCCCGTTCGGCGCGGGGGCCACCGTGCCAAACGAAGCCTTCACCGTGATGCCGGCGGGTGAGCGGCCCTACTACTGCTTCGCCGTGGCGGGCATGGCCAGCCCCGCCCACTACGTACCGGGAGGGATCGACTACTGCGCGTTGGCGCCCACGTTGCTCCCAGCGCGCGACGAGGGCTTGACCAGCTACGCGCCGTTCGTGCACCGCGGCGTGGCCAAGCTCGGCGTCGAGACTCCGGTCTATCGCGGCGGTGTAACGCCTAGGACCGTGGAGGCCCGACGCCGAGCGTTCGAGGGCTGGCTGGGGGTGCTGCTTGTGCCTGGCGTGGTACTGCGCCGGGCGCTCGAGGGTCACCCGGGCATCTCCGTGGACTTCCGCTACAACTCGGCCGTCTCGCACGTGTCGTTCGCCAGTGGCAGCGCACCACGCGGTGGGCAGAGCGCGAGCGTCGACTTGCACAACGGCTGGGCGGTGCACACGCACGGGCCAGCTGCACCGAGCGGTCTGCTGGGCGACTCGCACGCGCTCACGCTGCTGGTCGGCGGGACCATGCTGAGTCTCCTGTTCGGCATGTTGATGCTGGTGTTGGGCAGCGGGCGCAAGCGGGCACTGGCGCTCGTGCGCGAAAAGACGCGCGAGCTGTCCCATCAGGCTCTGCACGACACGCTTACCGGCCTGCCCAACCGGGCGCTCGTGCTCGACCGTGCCGAGCAGATGCTCGCGCGGGTGGTGCGCCGGCCGGAGATGGTCGTTGGCGCACTGTTCATCGACGTGGACGGCTTCAAGCGGGTGAACGACAGCCTCGGTCACGCCGCCGGCGATCGCCTGCTGGAAGTCGTCGGCGAACGACTCCAGCACACGGTGCGCGAGCAGGACACCGTCGGGCGGCTTGGCGGGGACGAGTTCGTCGTGCTCGTCGAGTCGCTGGCCGGAGCGCCGACGATCGACGCGCTGGCCGAGCGGCTGACCGAGGCCTTGCGCGCCCCGGTCGAGCTGGGCGATGACCATCGCAGCTACTCGGTCACGGTCAGCATCGGCGGAGCGGCCGGACGCTACGCCACGCCGGACGATCTGCTGCGCGACGCGGACCTCGCCCTGTACGCGGCGAAGGCCGCCGGGCGCGACCGCTACACGTTGTTCGACGCGAGCCTCAGCGCCGGTGCGGAGGGGCGCCTGGAGCTCGAGTCTGACTTGGCCAACGCGGTCCCGCGTGGCGAGCTGTTCCTTCTCTACCAGCCGATCTTCGACCTCTCCACCCGCCGTCCCGTCTGCGTCGAGGCGCTCGTTCGTTGGCAGCACCCTCAGCGCGGCGTGGTGGCTCCGGACAGCTTCATACCGCTGGCAGAGGAGAGCGGCTTGATCGCCCCGATCGGGCGCTGGGTACTGCAGGAGGCGTGTCGTCAGGCGTCGGCATGGGCCACCGACGGGCTGCGCACCGACATCTCCGTGAACGTGTCCGCATACCAGCTGGAGCGCAGGAGCTTCGCCGAGGACGTGCGCCACGCGCTCGAGGACTCGGGGATCGCGCCGTCGTCGCTGATCCTGGAGATCACAGAGACGACGCTCATGCGCGATGTGAACGTGGCGTGCGCGCGCCTGCAGGAGATCAAGGCGTTGGGCGTTCGCGTCGCGATCGATGACTTCGGCACCGGTTACGCGTCGCTGTCGCACCTGCAACGGATGCCGGTCGACATCCTGAAGATCGATCGCAGCTTCGTGGCAGCGCTGGACGACGACGGCCAAGGGCGAGAGCTGCTCGAGGCGATCGTCGGCGTCGGGCGTTCGCTCTCGCTGACTGTCATCGCCGAGGGCATCGAGGCCGCCTCTCAACAGGGCGCGCTCGAACTGATCGGCTGCACGCTGGCGCAGGGCTTCCTGCTCGGCCATCCCGAGCTGGCCAACGAGGTCGAGGGGGTGCTGGCCGGGCGCCCTCGATCGGCAGAGGTCACACACCTCGTCTGAGCACGCGGGTGCACTGCGCCATCTCACTCAGCAGCGGTGCGCCCGGCTAGCTAACCTCAACCGGTCCCCGACCGAAGAGGAGCGCTGAGCTGGATGGCGATCACCGAGCGCGAGCGACAGCAGGTCGAGTCGGCCAATGCGACGGGCCGAACGCCCGTGGTGTTCATCCACGGACTGTGGCTCCTGGCCGGCAGCTGGGACCGCTGGGCTGAGGTCTTCGACGAGGCCGGGTATGCACCGCTGACCCCCGGATGGCCGGATGACCCGGAGACCGTCGCGCAAGCCAACGCCGAGCCGGAGGTGTTCGCCCGCAAGACCGTCGGGCAGGTGGCCGACCACCTCGACCACCTCGTCGGCGGCTTGGAGCGCAAGCCGGTGGTGATCGGCCATTCCTTCGGCGGGCTGCTCACGCAGATCCTGGCCGGGCGCGGGCTGGCCGAGGTCTCGGTGGCCATCGACCCGGCGCCGTTTCGGGGCGTGCTGCCGCTGCCGCCGCCGGCGCTGAAAGTCGCGCTGGTCGCGCTGCGCAACCCCGCCAACCGCGGCCGCGCGGTGACGCTCACGTTCGAGGAGTTTCGCTATGGATTTGCCAACGCGGTCGACGAGGACCAAGCGCGGCGGCTGTATGACACGTTTGCGATACCGGCGCCCGGCGCTCCGTTGTTCCAGGCAGCGATGGCCAACCTCAACCCGTGGACCGAGGTGAAGGTCGACACCGCCAACCCTGCACGCGGGCCGTTGCTGATCACCTCGGGCGAGCAGGACCACGCGGTGCCACCGGCGATGGCCAAGGCTGCGTACAAGAAGCAGACGCACAACCCGGGCGTGACCGAGCTAGCCGAGGTCTCGCGCGGGCACTCGCTGACGATTGACGACGGCTGGCGGGAGATTGCCGACCTGGCGCTGGCGTTCGCTCAGCGCTTCACCTGAGTCTCACGGACTGCGGCTCGCGCGGCGAGCCGGTCAAGCAGTCGTAGGCTGGTCCTCACCCGCACGCGCGTCTAGCTCGCGCAATATCTCCTGAGCACCGGCGTCGTGCTCCATGCGCGCGTCTCCCAGCGGCCCGAGGACACCGCGCAGCATCGACATGATCATCCAGCGGCGGGGCTGGATGATGCGCGGCTGGCGGCGCTCAATCCCTCGCACGATCGCCTCGCCCGCCGCCTTTGGGGGCAAGCGCTTGCGCAGCACGCTGGGGAAGCTGTCGAGCATCTTGTCGGCCACCCGATCGCGGTCGAGCGCCTGCTGGACCATCTCGGTGTCGATGAAGCCGAAGTAGGCGACGCTCGCGCTGGCGCCGTGCTGGACCAGCTCGACGCGCAACGCGCGGCCGAACTGCTCGACCGCCGCCTTGCTCATCGCATAGGGGCTGGTACCAATGCCGAGCGTGAACGCGTACACGGAGGAGACGACGACCACGTGCCCGCGGCGACGGACAATCTCTGGCAATGCCGCGTCGACGGTGCGTACGACACCCATCAGGTTGACGTCGATCACGCGCTCGAAGCTCTCCGAGGCCATTGCCCGAAACGTGGCCACGCGCGAGACGATGCCCGCGTTGGCCACCACCACGTCGAGCGCGCCAAAGCGCTCCACGGTCGCGGCAACCGCTCGCTGCATCGCGCCGCGGTCGGTCACGTCGGCGGCCAGCCCGATCGCCCTGCTGTCGTGCAGTTCCCCTGCCGCGCGCTCGACGTCGCCAGCATTCAGGTCGACGATCGCCACCTGTGCGCCGCGCGCCAGCAGCGCGCGCGCCGTGGCCAGCCCTATGCCCCGCGCGCCGCCGGTGACGAGCGCCACCTTGCCGCTGAGCTGAAAGTCCGCCACCGGCAGGACTCTACGCTCTCACTGACGCCCAGGTTCGTTGACGTGCTGCCCATGGATCGTCTCGTCGCTGGAAAGCACGATCGCCACCAGCTGGGCGCGGGTGTGGGCGCCCAGCTTCGAGAGTGAATTGCGCACGTGCGTGCGCACTGTCTCGGGAGAGATGTTCAACTGCTCGGCGATGTCGTCCGTCTCGCGGCCCATCGCGATCAGCGTCACGACTTCACGCTCTCGCTTGGTGAGGGCGCTGGCCGCAGAGCGCAGCGAGGGTGTCGGCCAGCTCGGCTGCTTCGGCATCAGCACGTAGATCGCCAGCCGCCGCCCGTCGACGTCTGCCAAGCGCGCTGCGAAGTCGAGCTTGACCATCGACCCATCGGGGCGCAGCAGATCGCGCGAGCCCGAGTACTCGCCCGAGTGAAGAAACTCCTTCCACTGTCGCGCGGACTCGACGCGCTCGCCCGGTGCGACCATCTCGACGACCGGCAGACCTAGCAGCTCAGCCCGTCCACGACCGAGCAGCCCGACTGCCGCATCGTTGACGTCGATCACGCGACGTTGGTCGTCCGCCAGCGCAACCGCGCTGGCGGAACGCCGGAACACGAGCCAGAACAGGCGCTCCCAACCCTCCTTGGGACTGGGTTGATCCATCGCGCGAGCCTACGCCAAACGGGTTACCCGATCAAGCGACCGGCGGCGTGAGGACCGCGTCACTTCCGAATGAAGCTGGAGGCGCTGAGGACCGTGCCGGCCGGCGCGAGCGTGTTGATGACGGAGATCGCCGCGGTGCTCGCCGCCGAAGGGACGACGGCCTTCAGTTTTGTCGCCGACACATACGTGACACTCGCGGCCGGCACGCCGCCGAAGCTGACGCTCGAGCTGGGAAGAAAGCCGACACCGGAGATCGTCACCGCCTTGCCCGCGACCGCGCCGCTGGGGGTAAACGACGAGAGTGACAGCGTTGGAGTGAACTTGGCGGCGCTCTTGGCGCTCTTGACGGGAGTGGTCAGTGAGATCACCGCTGCGGTTGCGCCGTTTGGCACGGTGGCCCGAACCTGCGTGGAGGAGACGACCGTATATGCCGCCACCAACGAGCCGAACTTCACCTGCGTGGTGCTGCTGAAAGCGCTGCCGTTGATCGTGACCGTGCTGCCGGTCACACCCGAGGCCGGCGTGAAGCCTGTGATCGCCGGGGCGTTGGAGACGACCAGCGCCGTCTGGGCAGAACTCGTTGGAGCGCCCGCGCCGGAGGCGTTGCTGGCGCTCTCGTAAACGCGGATCGTCGCGCCTACGGCGCTTGCCGGGACGACCACTGTGGAGCCGGTCGCGCCGGCGATCGGGGTGCAGCTTGCGCCGGAGGCGTTGCACAGCGACCACTGCTCCCCGTAGGCCGTCGGGCTGTTACTCCATTCACCATGAGAGACACTCAGCGTCTGTCCCTGCTGGGCGACGCCGGTGAGAACCGGCGCGGAGACGTTGACGGGACTGCCGGCGGGCGAGAACGCGTTCAGGCCGACGGGGCTGCCTACACCCGTCGGCCCGTCGAAGCCGACGGCCGCCTGGCAGGAGGTGGTCCCCGAGCACGAGCCGTTGCTCCCGGAGGATACGTCGTAGAGCTTGCTCGATTCAGCGATGTGTGAATACAGCGTCGATGCGGGGAACTGGACGCCGCGCGCGCCGCCGGCCAGTGCGAACTCGCCGGCCACGATCGGCGAGGCGGCCGAGGTGCCACCGACTATGCCCCAGCCGATGGGGTCACCGTTGCCGACGGGCGTGCTGTCATAGATGGCCACGCCGGTTGCAGGATCGCCAACGGCGGCCACGTCGGCGACGGAGCGCCCGCCTGAGCAGCCGGTGGCGGCGTAGTTTGCGATCGCGCTCTGCCACAGCGGCGCGGTGAAGACTTGGCTGCAGCCGCTGCCACCGCCGCTCCACGCGCTGCTGCTCCAGGTTTCACCCGAGTGCGTCAGCGTGGTCCCGCCGACGGCGACCACGTCGGGGGAGTCGGCGGGGAAGTTGGCGGCGGCGGCCTGCGGGCAAGCCTCGTTGAGATAGCCACAGTCTCCGGTGGAGACCGTGATGACGACACCCGGATGGTGGTAGGGGCCGTTGAGGCTCGCATACGGTGAGGACTCGGGGCCGCCGTAGGAGTTGCTGATGACCGTGGCTCCAGCGCTGACGGCGGCATTGACGGCAGCACCGAGGTCGCTATAGGAGCTGCTGTTGGCCTCGACCAGCAACAAGTGACAGTTCTGGCAGACGGCGTGTGCCATCTGCACGTCGAGCGTGATCTCGGTCGCCCATTCACCCTGCGTCTTAGGCAATGGGCTGCTGTGGCCCTGCTCGTTGACGCGGCGAAAGCAGCCGTTGGCGGTGGTGCACGCCGGGAGCCCGAACTGCTGGTCGTATACGGCCAGGTCGGCTTCGGCGGTGGGGTCGTTGTAGGCGTCGACAATCGCGACCGTCTGCAGCGATGCGGCCGCTGTTTCGCTGGGCAGCGAATAGGCGGCGTGCAGGCTCTGTGGCGTTAGGGCGTTGAGGTTCGGCGATTTGTTAGCGACGGTGAGGCGTTCGCCGGCGGCCTGCGCGCGAGCCTGGCGTCTGGCGTTGGCCCTCAGATCGGCGTCGGTGAGCGTCCCGGCGATCACCCGCATCGCCAGGCATGAGGCGTAGCCGGGCTTTGGGGCACCGCACAAGCGCTGGGCGCGGGGTGAGGCGGCCCTCGCCGCGGGAGCGCCCGCCAGCGCGAGCGAACATATAGCCGGCAGAACTGCGCCCAGAAGAGCGATACGCGACACGGACGGGCGCTGCACCGGCGGGGCGATACGTGGATTCATGCCTCCGAATCGGCGTGCGGGACCGTAGCTGCGAGCGTTGGACGCGCGCGATGGACGCGTGAGCGAGGCATTGCGCAGCCCTCAGCACGCTGAGACAGCCTGGGGCGCGTCTATCGTTCGCGCGCGTGACCACCGTCGAGCCTCGCCACGCTGGAAAGGCCGCCGTACACCACGCCGAGGCAGCGGCGCGGCGGGCCGGGCAGGTGTCGGTGCAAGGAGCACGTCGCATGCTCGGCGAGGCGCGGCGTCGTCTGGGCAAACGAGCGCTGCGGCTGCTCGGCTTCCTGGTCTTCGCGTATCTGATTCTGAAGCTGATCCCGGGGCTGGAAGACGCTTTGAAAAGCCTCCAGGAAGTCAAGCCGGAGTGGGTGCTCGCGGCGATGGCCGTCGAGAGCCTGTCGGAGATGGGTTACGTGATCTCGTGGTCGGGAATTCTCGACCCCGAACAGCTGCTGCGCGAGCGAGCACCTGGAAAGCGGGTTGCGATGCGGGTGGCGTGGGCGCAGCTCGGAGGCGGCATGGTCGTACCCGGCGGGACGCTTGGCAGCATGGGTATCGGCGCTTGGATGCTCTACCGGCTGGGCGTGCCCACCGACCGCGTGGCCGAGCGCCAGTTCGTGCTGATGTTCCTCAACACCGGCGTCGACGCGCTGGCGGTGGTGTTTTTCGGAGTGGGGCTGGGGATCGGCCTGTTCAGCGGCTCGAGCGACCCTGCGCTCACTTGGCTGCCGGCGGTGGTCGTCGCTGGCGCGATCGTGCTGGCGCTGTTCGTGGCGCGCCGGGCGGAGGCACTCGGTGAGCGGATCAAAGGCCGCCGGCCGAAGCTTGCTGTCGGCATAACCACGCTCGCGACGGCCGTCCGCGGCACCGAGCAGATGCTGCGTCACCGCGGCAGCGGCAAGATCGTACTCGGCGCGGTCGCCTATCTCGGCTTCGACATGATGGTGCTGTGGGGCACCTTCAGCGCGCTCGGGGGCAGCCACGACATCCCTTCTTTCGGCGTGGTGGCGATGTCCTACCTGATCGGTGGGCTGGCGGGCTCGATACCGCTGCCGGCCAACCTGGGCGCGGTCACCGGCATGGCAGCGATGCTGATCGCGTTCGGCGTCGACCACAGCGACGCGGTTGCCGGCGTCATCCTTTATCAGGCGATCGGCTTCATCGTGCCGCTCATAGGCGGCGGCCTCGCCTACCTGTTCCTGCGCCGAGAACTGGCGTCGATGCACGATGACCCTCAGCCGGCCGGTTGAGAAGGGCTACGGGGCTGGCGGCCTGAGCGTCATCCGCGTGTGAATGGGCGATCCAGGATTCGAACCTGGGACCTCTTCCTTATCAGAGAAGCGCTCTAACCAACTGAGCTAATCGCCCCTTGCTGAGCGGCGGGCCGGTGGCGCCAGTCGCGCGAAGGTGGAGCGGCCGGCTCGTCCGATCAGAACGGAAATCCTAGCGCGGGCCGGCCACGGTGTCTCATCGAGTGGGCACCCGCAGACCATCGAGGAGCAACTCGATCGTCTCGACGGCCGAGTCCATCGCGCCAGGGTCGCGGACGACCAGCAGCGCGGCCTCGTCGATCGCGCCCATGAGGACGTGTGCGACGACATCGACGCGCAGCGCGGGCACCTCGCCCACCTGCACGGCCTCGTCCAGCACCTGCTCGAGCAGCCCCAGGCCATTGCGGTCAGCAACCTCGCGCCAGCGCTCCCAGCCGAGCACGGCCGGACCGTCGATCAGGACGATCCTCTGCACGTCGGGCGCCTGGCACGCTTCGAGGAACACGCGAATGCCGGTCCGCAGCGCGCCGAACGGGCTGGTGGGGTTGGCCAGCATGCCCACGATCCGCTGTGTCAGCTCCTCGTCCACCTGTTCGTAGACGGCGAGGAACAGGTCCTCCTTGGCGGGAAACTGGTGGTAGAGCGCGCCGCGCGTGACGCCCGCCCGGCGGACGATCTGCTCGGTGGCAACAGCTGTGTAGCCATCACGGGCGAACAGCCGTCGCGCGGCCTTGATGAGCTTCGCGCGTGTCGTCGCCGAGCGCGCTGCCTGTTTAGTTGACATTCATGCAGCCTGTTTGTAAGTTACGTACTGCCTGCACGTAATCAAGATAGAGGAGACGGTGGACGATGGACAAGAGCATCGACTTGGACCAGGGCACGATCCACTACCGCGACGAGGGCGACGGCGCGCCGCTCATGTTCGTACACGGCCTGCTTGTGGACGGCAGCCTGTGGCGCGAGGTGACCCCTCATCTGACGGCGAGCTACCGCTGCCTGGTGGCCGACTGGCCGCTGGGATCGCACCGCAGTCCCTTGGCTGCCGGAGCGGACCGCTCGCCACGGGGCATCGCCCATCTGATCGCCGACTTCATCGAGCGCCTAGATCTGGACGGCGTGACGGTCGTCGCCAACGACACGGGCGGGGCCATCTCCCAGATTCTCGCGAGCGAGCGCCCCGAGCGCCTCGGCGGTCTGATTCTCACCAACTGCGACTGCCTGGAGAACTTCCTGCCGCCGCTGTTTCGCCCGTTGCAGTGGCTCGCCCATGTGCCCGGCGCCTACCGGCTGATCGCCTGGGGGATGCGTTCGGCTCGCCTGCGGCGCTCACCGCTGGCCTTCGGCATGCTGACCCACGCCACGATCCCCGACGAACTGACTGCGAAATGGGCGACGCCGTTGCGTCGTCCCGAGATTCGCGCCGACGTCGTGCAGACGCTACGCGCGATCGACAGTCGCGACACCATCGCGGCGGCCCAACGCCTGAGCGAGCATCCGCTGCCGACGCTGCTGGCATGGGCGCCCGAGGACCGGTCATTCACCCTGGACTCCGCCGAACGTCTCGCCGCAATGATCCCGGGGTGTCGCATCGAGCAGATCCCAGGCAGCCGCGCGTTCGTGCCGATCGACCAGCCACTGCTGCTGGCGAACGCGATCGCGGAGTTCGTCGCGGCAGCGGGTGAGACGCCTTACGCGACCACTCGGGGCCGGACACGACGCGCGAGCTCGACCGCCTCCTCGGGCGTGGCGAAGGACAGCCGCGCGCTGTAGCACCCGTCGCGCGTGGGCTTGACCTCCACATCAGCGCCCAGGGCACCCGCGAGCACATCGGCAATCTCGCGTGCGGCCTGCTCCTGATCGGGATGTGGCCGGGTCACGCGCCTGGCGGGCGTTGAGCCGGTTTGGTCGGCCCGAGCGCCGTTCCCGGCGCGCGCTCGCTCTTCGGTGGCTCGCACTGACCAGCCCTCGGCGGCGGCGGCGCGGGCCAGGCTCCTGCGCTCAACATGGTCTTCCGCGAGCAGCAGCGCCCGTCCGTGCCCCTCGCTGAGAGCGCCCTGCTGCAGGAGCTCGATCGCCTCATCAGGTAGGTCGAGTAGGCGCACGAGATTGCTGACCGCAACGCGGCCGCGCCCGACGCGGCGCCCGACGTCCTCACGGGTCAGCCCCAGCTCCTCGACCAATGCCGCGCACGCGCGCGCCTCCTCGATCGGGTTCAAGTCCTCCCGCGCCATGTTCTCCACCAGCGCCGCCTCCAGCGCCTGCGCGTCCTCGCGCTCGCGCACGATCGCGGGAACGCTCTCCAGTCCGGCGATCCGTGCCGCCCGCCAGCGGCGCTCGCCCGCCACCAGCTCGTACGTGCCGCCCGGCTTGGACCGAACGAGCACGGGCTGGAGCACGCCCTGCTCGGCCAACGAGCCGGCGAGTGCCTGCAGGCCCTCCTGGTCAAAGCGCCGGCGCGGCTGGTGCGGGTTCGGCGAGATCAGCTCGATCGGCAGCTCGCGCAACTCGTCGCCGCCGTCGTGCGTATCGCGCGGCAGCGACAGGATCGCGTTCAGGCCCCGACCCATGCCGGGCTTTGGCTTAGCCACGTGCAGCCACCTCCTTGGCCAACTCGAAGTACGCCTCCGCGCCGGCGCTGTGGGGATCGTGATGCGTCACCGGCAAACCGTAGCTGGGCGCCTCCCCGACACGAACGTTGCGCGGGATCACCGTGTCGAATACGAGGTCGGGGAAGTGACTGCGGACTTCGCGCTCCACATCCCGTCCAAGCCGGGTTCGGCTGTCGTGCATCGTCAGCAGCATGCCGGCGACGGTCAGGCGGGGGTTCAGCCCGCGCTGCACCAGCGCGAGCGTCTCCAGCAGACCCGCCAGGCCCTCGAGCGCGAAGTACTCGGTCTGGACGGGCACGATCACCCGATCGGCCGCCACCAGCGCGCATACGGTCAGCGGCCCCAACGACGGAGGGCAATCGAGCAGGATGTAGCGGTAGGCATCCCTGATCGGCGTCAACCGGTCACGCAGCCGATGCTCGTACCCATCCAGCCGTGGTAGCTCGACGTTGGCGCCGGCGAGATCCGCTCCCGCGGGGAGCGCCGACAGGCCGTCGACCGGCGATGGCACGATCGCCTCCTGTGCGGTCGCCTCTCCAGAGAGAACGTCGTACAAGCCCGGTGCCTGGGCGCGCGATATGCCTAGACCGACTGTCGCGTTGGCCTGCGGGTCGACGTCGATGAGCAGTGTCGAGTAGCCGGCCTCGGCGATGCACGCCGCCACGTTGACAGCGGTCGTCGTCTTGCCCACCCCGCCCTTCTGGTTGGCGATCGCGTACACGGTGCCCATCGACGGCACGCTAGCGCGCGCGCCACCCTAGGCGGATGTCATCCCCAGCAAAATGGGGCGAATACCCGCCGAGCGAGTGGCGCTCAGGCACCGAGCGGGCGCTTGCGCGCGATCCCAGCGCGCCGAGGGAATCGCGCCGGTGTCTGCTTCCCCTTGACGAACACGTGCAGATGACGGTCTCGCGCGCCCTCGAACGGGACCACGCGGCGTACCTCCTCTCGGTGCATGCCCAAGATGCCTGCGGCCCGGTCGGCGGCCTGCTCGTCCTCGTGCACTCGTCGCCCACGCCAGTCGACCAACGTCCCACCAATCCGCAGCAATGGGGCGGCGTACTCGAGGACCACGGGCTGAGGCGCGAGCGCGCGAGCCGTGACCACGTCGTTGTGCGAAAGGCCGGCGCTCCACTGCTCCGCTCGCGAACAAACGACCAGAGCATTCTCGATCCCGGCGGCCTCGATCGCGCGCCGGGCGAACTCACACTTTCGTCGGTTGCTCTCGACCACGCTCACGCATAGTTGCGGGCGGGCCACCGCCAGGGCGAGGCCCGGAAAGCCCGCACCGCTACCGAGGTCCGCGAGTTGGCCTGGCGCGTCAAACACGTCGAGCTCGAGCGCCGCCAAGGAATCGGCCACATGGACCTGCTCCGCCGCAGCCATCTCGCGGATCGCCGTCGGCGCGTGCCCGTCGGCGAGAAGCAACTCGAGCAGCTCCGCCAACTGTCGATGCTGCGCGTCGCTCAGCGTCGGTGTTTCACGTGAAACGTTCTGCGCCCCCATCGCCACCTTGCGGCGAGACCACGAGATAGCGCTCGGGCTCGTTGCCCTCGCTGTGCGTTTCGACATCGCCGCGATCGCGCAGGTACTCGTGGACGACCCGGCGCTCGAACGGCGGCAGCGGATCCAGCTCCACGGGACGACCACTGCGCAACGCCTGCTCGGCTGCGTCGTCTGCCTCGGCGCGCAACGCCTGCTCGCGGCGCTCGCGATATCCGTTCGCATCGATCACAACCCGTATCGATGAAGGGCCGTCCGGGAACACGATCCGCTGCGCCAAGTGCTGCACGGCGTCGATCGTCTGCCCATGGCGGCCGATGAACAAGCCAACGTCCTCGCCTTCGACACGCCCATTCAACACGCCGTCCTGCTCATCGACCTCGATGTCCACGTCTAGCTGCAAGCGCTCGACGATCTCCTCGAGCAGCTCTTCGAGCAGCTCGGCGGGCTCCCCCTCTTCATCGCGCAGATCGCTCATCGGCGCCTCCCTGAGCGTTTCTTCTTCTTGCGCGGCGGACGGGGTGGGGCGGCGGCTGGTGTAGCGGGGGCCGCCTTGCCGGCGCCGCTGTCCACACCGGCGACCCCCGCGGCGCTAGTGGCGCCGGCGAGCGCCTCGCGCAGGGGACGTTTGGGCTTACCGTTTGCCGCTCGCGCCGGTAGATCCAGCTTGGGCGGTGGCGGCAATCGTCGTTTGATCAGATACTGCTGGCCGATTGTCCAGCAGTTGGTGGTGATCCAGTACACCAGCAGACCAGCCGGGTAGCGGTAGAGGATCACGACGAACACGACCGGCAGCAGCAGCATCAGACGACGCTGGTTGGGGTCGGCGGTGGCGGTCGCGATGATCGTCGAGCCAAGCTGCGAGGCCACGTACATCAGGATCAGCACCACCAGCACTACGCCGGTGGCCTTGGCGGTGATGTCAGGGATGAACAGGAACTTCGCCGAGCCAGGGTCGACTGACTGGCAGCCCGTCGATTCGACGTACTTGGTCGGCAGGCCGCTGAAGCTCGTGATCGCCGTGTGGTGCAGTTCGTTGTAGTGGCTCACCAAGCTCGGCCCACAAATCTGCTTCTTCAGGTCGCTGCGGAGCATGTAGAACAGCGAGACGAACACCGGCAGCTGCAGCAATAGCGGCAGGCAGGATGCCAAAGGGTTGATTTTGTTCTCTTGATAGAATTTGAGCAGCTCCTGCTGCTGGCGCTGTTTGTCCTCCTTGTACTTCTCTTTCAGAGCGCTGATCTGGGGCGCCAGGCGCTGCATCTCCTGCATCGACTTCAGCTGCCTGTAGGTCAGCGGCACTAGTAGTGCGCGGATGAAGATCGTCAATCCGACGATCGCCATTCCCCAGCTCCCACCCACCACCAGGTGGTCGTGGATGAAGACCATGATCTGTTCGAAGATCGTGATCAGCGGCGAGAATGCCTGCTCGATCACGTTGGCGAGAATTGGCATGCGCTAGGAGGTCTCGGCGATCGTGGTTGTCGGGCGGTGAATGGGGGCCGGCGTGCTCGGGCGGGCGGGCGATTGACGACTGCGTGCGCCGCGCCAGCTCACTCGCTGGCGTCGGAGCCGATGCTGAACACTCGCTGAGCCCCGACCGGATCGTATCCGCCGTAGCTCCACGGGTTGCACCTGAGCAGACGCCACCCCGCGAGCACCAGGCCCCTAAGTATGCCGAACTCACGGATCGCGTCCACCGCGTAGTGCGAGCACGTTGGCTCGTACTTGCAACGCCTGGGTATCGCCGGAGAGATCAGCCGCTGGTAGATAACTATCGGAGCCGTCAACACCGCGCGGGCGATCTGTGCGGGTGCCTTCAGGACACGCGGCGAAGACCCCTCTGCCGTCTGCACGCTCATCGGCCGGTGTCCTCACCGGGACGAGTGGCAGAGCTCAGGTCCGCCTTGGCAATCAGCTCGCCGAGCGCCTGGCGCATGCCAGCCAACCCCTCCCGCTCGGCCAGCTCTCCAGCGGGTGGCCGCGCCACCACGACCACATCGTGGCCTGCCTTCAGCTCACTAGCCGCCTCACTGAACGCCTCGCGGAGTAGCCGCTTGATCCGGTTGCGCTGCACCGCCCCGCCGACCTTGCGCGACACCGACAACCCCAGACGCGGACCCTCGCTCGCCGGACTAGCGAACGTGTAGAGCACCAAGTGACGGTTGGCCGTCGAGCGCCCGTGACGGTACACGCGCTCGAACTCCGCGCTGCGGGACAAGCGTCCGCGCCCTGACGTACGCGACTTCATTGCGCGCCCGTCGGCCTTGTCAGCACGGCCAACAGGTCCTCAGGCGGAGAGGCGCTTGCGGCCCTTGTCCCGACGGCGCTTCAACGTCAGACGCCCGGCGCGCGATTTCATGCGGGCGCGAAACCCGTGTGCACGGGCGCGCTTGCGCTTCTTTGGCTGGTAGGTGCGCTTCATGATCGGAGTCGCAGTATAGGGGCCGGCGAGCCGTCGGCTGGTTTTTCCCGCCAAATGCGGGCAGCGCCGCGAGCCTCATTTCAGGCGTTGGCTATAGTCGCCCAACCGGGCCCTCGGGCCCCCCTTTCAATGAGTACACGACTACCTCCCAGAGGGGCGGATTGACGCTGGCGTGAGCCCCGAGCTCGAGCACATATGGTCGCGGGTGCAAGCGCAACTCGCCCTCATCGTCGACGAGCCGACCTACCGGATCTGGCTCGAGCCGCTACAGGCCGTAGAGCTCGAAGAGGATCGGCTCGTGCTCGACGCGCCGGCGCACAGTTCGCGCTGGATTCGCGAGCGTTTCGGCCGGGCCATCCAGGCCAGCGTCGAGCTCGTGCTCGGCCCGAGCGCCAGCGTCGAGATCATCAGCGGCGACGCAGCCCCGCCAGTCACACCAGCCGGCCAGCGCGGACCTGGCCGCCCAAGGGCGGTGCAGCCCCCGCCAACCACCAAACCAGCCGACCTGGTCAATGCGCACGCGCTCGGCAATCCCAAGCTCACGTTCGACCACTTCGTCATAGGCGACTGCAATCGCCTCGCTCACGCCGCCGCCCTGACGGTCGCCGAGATGCCCGCTGGGGCGTACAACCCACTCTTCATCTGTGGTCCCCCAGGCGTCGGCAAGACGCACCTCCTGGGCGCGATCTCGAACCTGCTGCTCGCTCACAACCCCGGCCTGACCGTGCGTTGTACAACCGGTGAGGCATTCACGAACGAGTTCATCACAGCGCTCGGCGCGGGACGCAGTGAGGACTTCAAGCTCCGCTTCCGCGACGTCGACGTGCTGCTGCTCGATGACGTCCAATTCCTCGAGCGCAAGACAAAGACCGAGGAGGAGTTCTTCCACACCTTCAACGCTCTGCACGACAGCGGCCGGCAGGTCGTACTCACCTCCGACAGGCCCCCAAGCGACCTTCAAGCGCTCGAGGATCGCCTGCGCGAGCGCTTCCAGGCCGGCCTCGTCGCCGACGTCGCGCCACCCACGCTGGCAACTCGCCTGGCCATCCTGCACAAGCGCGCGCACCACGACGCGATCCAGCTGGAGGACGAAGCCGCACTTATCACCATCGCCGAGCGCGTCACGACCAACGTGCGCGCCCTGGAGGGCGCGCTCATCCGTGTGGTCGCCTACGCATCTCTCACCGGACGGGCACTCACAGCCGAGCTGACTCGAGAGGTGCTCGACGGTCTCTACCCATCGCCCCCCAGCGCCCCCGCGCGCACCGTCCAAGACATCAAGGATGCAGCCTGCCAGCAGTTCGGGCTCTCGCCCGATGAGCTGCTGTCATCAGCGCGCACGCACAGGATCGCCTGGCCTCGCCAGCTGGCCATGTATCTCGCACGCGAGCTGACCGACGAGTCTCTGCCAGCTATTGGGCGCCACTTCGGTGGACGCGATCACACGACCGTCCTGCACGCCTGGCGACGCACCACAGCGCGGATGAACAGTGATGAGGCCTCTCGCGAAGCTGTGGAAAGCCTGTGTCAGATGCTCGGCTGTAAGCACCCATGAGCGCTAATACATGCTCGACCGCCAAGCCTGAGAGACTTCCTGACAGGATCGTCCACAGCGCGGTCCACAACTACATACCCTGGATTCCCAATGAACAGCTTCAAATCCACAGCCACACAGGCCCTACT
The DNA here is from genome assembly GCA_963705235.1 of uncultured Solirubrobacteraceae bacterium. GTDB lineage: Bacteria > Actinomycetota > Thermoleophilia > Solirubrobacterales > Solirubrobacteraceae > Palsa-744. The sequence goes on from OY970059.1 coordinate 1,098,211, forward strand.
AAGACTCTCTGAGAATTAGTCAGATGAAGCTGTCTCTCGCCTCTTCCGATCTTCTCTCACAGCTCCAAACTGCCACGCGCGTTGCGTCTACCCGGAGCGCCGTTCAAGCACTCTCCGGTGTGATGATCAGCGCTGAGCAGGACTCGACGCCTGAACTACTGGCCACGGATATGGAGATTGGCCTGCGTGTCCCACTGAGCGCAGAGGTCACACGAGCCGGTTCCGCTGTGCTGCCAGCTCGCCTACTGCTCGACGTCGCCCGAGCGCTACCGGCAGAGCAGCTCTCGATGGAGCTGCGTAGCGCCGAGCAGGATGTCGAGCTGATCTGTGGGCCGACCACCTTCCACCTACGGACTCTCCGCGCCGAGGACTTTCCGTCATTGCCCTCGCCGTCGGCGGAGACCAGGGTGACGCTGCCGACCGAGGCGTTCGTGGACACCGTCAATCGCGTCGCGCGGTCTGCCTCTCGAGATGAGACCCGGCCGGTCCTGACAGGCGTGTTGATGTCGGCCTCCGCGCAGGAGTTGAGGATGGTGGCCACCGACTCCTACCGGCTGAGCGTCAAGGAAACCGCGCTGGCCGCGGCGCTGGCGGGTAGTCTCGAGGCGAACGTTCCCGCGCGCGCCCTACAAGAGCTGGTGCGGATCGCCCAGCAGACGCCAAGCGACTCGGTAGCGGTGAGCGTCGGGCAGAACCAGGTTGTGTTCGAGATCGGCGACGTGGTCCTCTCATCGCGTCTGATCGACGGACAATTCCCCAACTACCGGCAGCTGCTGCCCGAGTCTGTCGAGCACGAGCTGCGCCTAGCGAGCGCAGAGCTCACCGACGTCGTGCGCCGCATTAGCCTGATGGCGCAGAAGAACGCGCCGCTGCGGCTGAGCTTTAGCGAGGGCACGCTCACTGTGTCCGCGCAGACCCCCGATATCGGAGAGGCCAGCGAGGCGATACCGGTGCCCTTCGCCGGCGAGCCGTTCGAGATCGGCTTCAACCCAGAGTTTCTGCGCGACGGGCTAGAGAGCATCGACTCCGACGAGCTGGTGCTCAAGCTGATCAGCCCGCTGCGACCCGGCCTGATCCAGTCTCCCGACAGCGGTGACTTTGTGTACCTGATCATGCCGATCCGTCTCAACGTGTGACGTCATGGCAGGCGCATCTCGGCGTCCTCTCTCGGTCGGGTGAACATGCGCGTTGTCAGCTTGCAGCTGCGCGACTTCCGCACCTATGCGCGCGCTGAAGCCCACGTCGGGCCTGGTCTGACGGTCGTTCATGGGCCCAACGGGGCCGGCAAGTCGAACCTGCTGGAGGCCCTGTACTACGGCTGCACGGGTCGCTCCCCCCGCACCCGCAACGAGCGCGAGCTGGTGCGCTTCGGAGCCGCCGCCACGCGCGTGTCGGTCGGCCTGCTCGACGGAGCCCAGCAGCATGAGCTGACCGTCGGCTTCGGCGCTGGCACCAGTGGCGGGCAGCCGGTGAAGCGGATGAGCGCCGACGGAGCGCCCGTGGAGCGCTTGCTCGACGTGGAGGCGCGCCCGCTCGTAAGCGTCTTCCTGCCTGACCGTCTCGAGTTGCTGAAAGGGCCGCCGGCGCTGCGACGAGCCCATCTGGACCAGGTCATCGCCGCGCTGTGGCCGCTGCGCGGCGAGGTCCGCAGGCAGTACTCACGGGTGCTCGCTCAGCGCAACGCGCTGCTCGCGCGCATCCGTGCGGGAAGCGCCTCGCAGGCGACACTGTCGACATGGGACAGCGAGCTCGCCGCCGCTGCGTTGAGGCTGCGTGCTCACCGCGCACAGGCCGTCGAGCTGCTCGCCCAGCCGTTTGCCGAGCGAGCCGTCCAGCTCGGCTGCAGTGGCGACGTGGCGCTGAAGTACCGCCCCCGCTCGCAAGCCGCCGACGAGCAGGAGCTGATGGCCGAGTTGCGCGAGCGCCTGCCACGCGACCTCGAACGGGGGTTCACCGCTCACGGACCCCACCGCGACGAGCTCGTGATCACACGCGACGGTCGTGAGCTGCGTGTCTACGGCTCTCAAGGCGAGTTGCGTCTGGCGCTGCTGGCGTTGCTCCTGGCCGAGCGCACGGTCCTCACGACCGAGCGCGGTCGAGCGCCGCTTATGCTGCTCGACGACGTCATGAGCGAGCTCGACGGGGAGCGCCGTGCGCTGCTCGCACAGGAGCTTCGCGCGGAGGGCCAGAGCCTGATCGCGACCACCGACCTCGCCCACGTCCCCGATGCGATGGACGCTCCGGTCACGCGCCTGCGCATCTCGCCGGGAACGATCCTCCAGGAGGCGATCGCCGCATGAGTAGGCGTGCGCCACGAACGCTGGCGAGCGCGCTGGATCGGCTCACCGGCTCACTCGCTCCCGCGAGCACACTCGCCGACGTTCAGCAGGTGTGGGACGCCGCCGCCGGCTCCGCGGTCGCCGCCGCCGCGCGCCCTACATCCGAGCGCGACGGCGTGCTCACGGTCACCTGCGACGCGTCCGTGTGGGCGCAGGAGCTGGACCTGATGGGCGGCCAGCTGATAGCGAGGCTCAACGACGCTCTCGGAGGTGAGCGCATCCGCGAGCTGCGCTGCCGGACCGGGTGACGGGCGGCGCCGCCGGCAGGTGGTGTCCATAGCCCCCCAGACCCTCCGTTTTGCCCGATTTTGCAGGGATTTAGACCCATTTGCCGTCCTGCTCGCGGGGGTCGTCGTGCTATCATGTTCGCTACAGCTAAGCCGCCCCGACCGTGGACCTCGCGCCCCGGAATCCGGGGCGTTCTCACGTCATCGGAGGGCCATTGGCAACAGGTAGCGACAGCTCCGAGGGGAGCGACAGGAAGAACGGCGTGGGAGACCCCTCGACGACGGGTGGCTCCGCCAGCTACGACGCGCAGGACATCACGGTCCTCGAGGGCCTCGAGGCGGTCCGCAAGCGGCCCGGCATGTACATCGGCTCGACCGGAGTGCTCGGTCTGCACCACCTGGTCTACGAGGTCGTCGACAACTCTGTCGACGAGGCCCTCGCGGGCTTCTGCACCGAGGTGTCGGTGGTCATCCACCCCGACAACTCGGTCACCGTGCAGGACAACGGACGCGGGATTCCCGTGGCGGTTATGGAGAAGGAGGGCCTGCCGGCAGTCCAGGTCGTGCTGACGGTCCTGCACTCCGGCGGCAAGTTCGGCGACGGCGGCGGCTACAAGGTCTCCGGTGGCCTGCACGGCGTCGGCGTGTCGGTTGTCAACGCCCTGTCTGAGCAACTGCTCGTGGAGATTCGCCGCGACGGCCACGCCTTCTCGCAGGAGTACTCGCGCGGCGCACCGCAGACCGAGTTGGTGACGGGAGCGACGATCGGCGAGGAGGAGGCGACCGGCACCTGCATCACGTTCCTGCCCGACGCCGACATCTTCGAGACGCTCGACTTCGACTTCCACACGCTCGAGGAACGCCTGCGCGAGACGGCCTTCCTGACGCGCGGTCTGAAGATCTCGATCGTCGACGAGCGTGGCGAGGGGCATTCCAGCGAGTTCCAGTACGACGGTGGGATCGAGGACTTCGTGTCCTATCTGAACGAGAACAAGGACACCGTCCACCGCAAGGTCGTGTTCTTCACCGGCGAGTCCGAGGAGGGCGCCGCGGAGGTCGCGATGCAGTGGAACTCCTCCTACCAGGAGTCGGTACACGCGTTCGCAAACAACATCAACACACGCGAGGGCGGCTCGCACCTGAGCGGCTTTCGCTCGGCGCTGACACGAACGCTCAACAAGTACGCGCGCGACCACGGGCTGCTGAGGGAGAAAGAGGACAACCTCTCCGGCGAGGACGTCCGCGAGGGCCTCACCGCGGTCGTCTCGGTCAAGCTGCGCGACCCTCAGTTTGAGGGACAGACCAAGACCAAGCTCGGCAACCCCGGGATGGCCGGCTTCGTCGAGGCGATCGTCAACACCGGTCTGGGCGAGTTTCTGGAGGAGAACCCAAGCGAGGCGCGGGCGGTCATCAACAAGGCCGTGCAGGCGCAGCGTGCCCGTGAGGCAGCGCGCAAGGCACGCGACCTGACGCGACGCAAGTCGGCGCTCGAGAACTCGACGCTGCCCGGCAAGCTCGCCGACTGCTCGGTCAAAGACCCCTCCCTGGCGGAGCTGTTCGTGGTCGAGGGCGACTCGGCTGGCGGTTCGGCCAAGCAGGGGCGCGACCGTGAAACCCAGGCTGTGCTGCCGCTGCGCGGGAAGATCCTCAACGTCGAGAAGTCGCGCATCGACAAGGTGCTGCAGAACACGGAGGTCCAGGCGCTGATCACCGCCATCGGTACCGGCGTGCGCGACGAGTTCAACATCGAGAACGCCCGCTACCACAAGGTCGTGCTGATGACCGACGCGGACGTCGACGGCGCGCACATCCGCACGCTCGTGCTCACGCTGCTGTTCCGCGAGATGAAGGAGCTGATCGAGGAAGGCTACGTGTACATCGCCAAGCCACCGCTATACAAGCTCAAGCAGGGCACGCGCGAGCGCTACATCGAGAAGGACGCCGAACTGGAGGAGATCCTGCTGTCGGACAAGTGGGAGAAGATCGATGTCTTCGACCGACACGCCAGCCAGTTCAAGCTCACAGAGGCGCGCTGGCAGCGGTTCACTCGCCTGCTCAAGCAGTACGAGGGCTGGTCTTCCTCGCTGCGCGCGGCCCACGGGCACGACGTTGTGCAGTTCCTCGAGGAGTCCGCGCTGCTGGGCGAGGACGCCCTAAGTGCCGAGCAGGCGATCGAGCTGCTCGGCCGCGGCGGGGTCGCGGGCGACACGCACACGACCGAGCTGCTCGAGTCCGATCCGCTGGAGCTGCGCATCAAGGCCGTGGAAGCGAAAACCGGCTTCGCGCGTATCCACCGGATCAAGCGCAGCCTGTTCGAGTCGCAGGAGTACCGCCAGCTGGCGCGCGTGCACGCGCAGCTGATGGAGCTGGCCGGCACCCCCCCGTTCGAGGTTCGCCTGGGAGATGCGCGCGAGCTGGCGCCCTCGTTCGAGGCGCTGCACCCGGCGGTTATGGCAGTCGCCCAGAAAGGCATCAAACTGCAGCGCTTCAAGGGGCTCGGCGAGATGAACGCCGAGCAGCTCGGCGAAACCACCATGGCCCCCGAGACGCGCACGCTCGCGCAGGTCACGCTCGAGGACGCGTTCGCCGCCGACCGCATCTTCTCGATGCTGATGGGCGACCAGGTCGAGCCTCGACGAGCGTTTATCGAGGACAACGCTCGCGCAGTCGCGAATCTGGATGTGTGAGATGGAGGTAGAGCGCCGTGGCTAGCGCCGATGTGATCAGCGGCGGCAATATCGAACCGCGCTCGCTCGAGGAGGAGATGCGCACCGCGTATCTCGACTACGCCATGTCGGTGATCGTTGGGCGCGCGCTGCCCGACGTGCGCGACGGGCTTAAGCCCGTTCACCGCCGCGTCCTCTACGCCATGAACGAGCTGGGTCTCGGTCCCACCCGCTCGTATGCCAAGTGCGCCAAGATCGTCGGCGAGGTGATGGGCAACTATCACCCACACGGGGACTCCGCCATCTACGACACGCTCGTGCGCATGGCGCAGGAGTTCTCGATGCGCAACGAGCTGGTCGACGGTCAGGGCAACTTCGGCTCGCTCGACGACGATCCCGCAGCCGCTATGCGCTACACCGAGGCCCGGCTGGAGCGCATCGCCACGGAGATGCTGCGCGACCTTGACATGGACACGGTCGACTTCGCGGCCAACTACGACGGTTCGCGACGGGAACCGCTGGTGCTGCCCGCGCGCTTCCCCAACCTGCTCGTCAATGGCTCATCCGGAATCGCCGTCGGGATGGCGACCAACATACCGCCGCACAACCTGCGCGAGGTGGTCGATGCGACGCTCGCGTTCATCGACGATCCCGAGATAGACACTGAAGGGCTTATGCGTCACGTCAAGGGCCCCGACTTCCCGACCGGCGGGATCATCCTTGGGCACGGCGGCATCCGCGACGCCTACGAGACGGGTCGCGGACGCATCCGTGTACAGGCGCGCGCCCACATCGAGCCGTTGAGCCATGGCAAAGAGGCGATCGTCGTCACCGAGCTCCCGTTCATGGTCAAGAAGGGCGGCGACGGGAACCTGATGACCAAGATCGCCGAGCTGGTCGCCGACAAACGCATACCGGAGATCTCGGACCTGATCGACCAGTCCGACAAGCGCGGCATGCGGCTGGTGATCGAGCTGAAGCGCGATGCGATCCCGAAGGTCGTGCTCAACAAGCTCTACAAGCACACCTCGATGCAGACCACGTTCGGCGTGAACATGGTGGCGCTCGTCGACAACGTCCCGCGCACGCTCAACCTGCGCGAAGTGATCAAGGAGTACGTCGCCCATCAGCGCGAGGTGATCGTGCGTCGCACCAAGCACGAGCTGAGCGAGAAGGAGGCCCGCGCGCACATCCTCGAGGGGCTGCTCACCGCACTCGAGCACCTCGATGAGATCATCGACCTGATCCGCGGCTCGCGTGACCGAGAAGCCGCCCGCGAACAGCTGGTCGAGCGCTTTGAGCTGAGCGTCATCCAAGCCACCGCGATCCTCGACCTGCGCCTCTCCCAGCTGACCGCGCTGGAGGCCGACGCGATCAAACAGGAGCACGCCGACGTCAGCGAGCGGATCGCCGAGCTGCGCGCGATCCTCGGCGAGGAGACACGCGTGATGGCGGTCATCAAGGAGGAGCTGTCGGAGATCGCCGAGCGCTTCGCCGACGAGCGCCGCACGGAGATCAGCCATTCCGAGGACGAGATCGACATCGAGGACCTGATCGCCGACCAGCAGATGGTCATCACGATCACCAACACCGGCTACATCAAGTCGCTGCCGCTGGCCACCTACCGCCAACAGCAGCGTGGCGGGCGCGGCGTCACCGGGATGGACATGAAGGACGGTGACTTCATCGAGCACCTGTTCGTGTGCTCCTCGCACGACTACTTGCTGTTCTTCTCCAACCGCGGCAAGGTCTACCGCTCGAAGGTCTACGAACTCCCCGAGGCGCAACGCACCGCCAAGGGGCGCGCGCTCGTCAACATTCTGCCGCTGCGCGAGGGCGAGCGCGTGCAGGCGGTCGTCTCCACACGTGACTTCACCGAGACCAAATACCTCGTGTTCGCCACACGCAACGGAACGGTCAAGAAGACCGAGCTGGAGGCCTACAACACGCCGATCAAAGCCGACGGGATCATTGCCATCAAGATTCGCGATGACGACGAGCTGTTGGCCGTTCGGGCGGTCGACCCCAACGACGAGATCATCATGGTCTCGCGCGCCGGGCTGACCGTGCGCTTCGCCGAGTCCGACGCACGCTCGATGGGGCGCGACACCACGGGGGTGCGTGGCATGGACGTCGGCAAGGACGGACGGGTGATCGCCATGGACGTCGCCCGCGACGACATGGATCTGCTGGTCGTCACCGAGAACGGCTACGGCAAGCGCTCTCAGATCGCCCAGTACCGCAAGACCAATCGCGGCGCCAAAGGCGTCAAGACGATCGGTCTGACCGAGCAGAAGGGCGGGCTCGCCGGCGCGCTGGTCGTGCGCGAGCACCAGGAACTGGTGTTCATCAGCGTCGGTGGCATGGTGCAGCGCACCGCCGCAGGCGGCATCTCACAGCAGGGTCGCTCCGCCACGGGCGTACGTGTCATGAACCTCAAGGACGACGACGCGGTCAGTGCTGTTGCGCTGGTCGTGGACACAGGCGAGGATGCCGAGCCCGGCGAGGAGACGCCAGCCGCCGATACGCCAGCCGCCGATACGCCCGACGCCTGACGCCGCGACCGCCTGCGCAAGATCCCACCCACGATTACTGCGGTCGTCTCCCACATGTCCAGATTCGTGGGTTAGCGCTCAGATAGTCAACGGCGTCGTCCGAAACGCTGAGGGTGCCCAGTCCCCGCAGCCTTCGCGCAACCGCTCTCTCGATCATCAGTTGCGCCGCCTTCACCGCCGCTCCCAGCCCAGCCTTTGCCTCTAGCTCCGCGGCCGTGCGGGGACCTTCGGCGGCCTCCGCACACAGCGCCCGCACCGATCGTCGCCAGTCGCGGCGGGCCACCCGCCGAACCACCTGCTCGGCTCGGGCCTCGCGCCCTCGTCGGGCAGGACGCGCGTGCTCTCCACGCGCGCACATGCCGCGTGTTCATGCGCGCGTCCGTGTGCATCCAGCGCCGCGCACGCACACCGTCAAGCCTGTCCCCGCAGGCTCAGAGGCGCCCCTTTCCCGGCCGACCCTCGCCCAGAGCCAGGCAGCCACGATCGCCAATGTGCTCGCCACGCCGTGTCCGAACACCGAACTGACCCCCGAACCGGGCAATCTCGCGCTCGTGCGAGCCGCGGTCTTGTGCCTGATCAACCGCACGCGTGCCCAAAATGGGGAGGATCCACTGAGGGCAAACGCGGAGCTTGACGCGGCCGCCGAAGGACACTCCCAGGAACTGATCGCTCGCGACTACTTCGCGCATGTGTCGCCCAGCGGCGAGACACCCGTCGACAGGATTCGCGCGGCCGGCTACATCCCAAACACAAACGTCGGTTATGTGATCGGCGAGAACCTCGCCTGGGGCACCTATCAGCTCGCCACGCCGCAGTCGATCGTCTCCGCCTGGATCGCCTCCCCCGGCCACCTCGCCAACATCCTCGAAGCCCAGTACCGCGAAACCGGCATCGGCGTCACGCCCTCAGTGCCCGAATCGCTTGCACCGAGCTCCACCGGCGCGACTTACGCGCAAGAGTTCGGCGTGATCGTGCACTGAGGCCGCCGCGAGCGCAGGCGCTGGCCTGCGTCAGCCACGTTCGCTACTCTGGCCAGACCAGAGAAAGGAGGTGGTCCAAACGTTGAGTGACAGTTTTTACGGGACCCTGGAGGTGACCGGCCACTAGGTCGGGAGGCTGGACCGCCTAGCGGAATCCAACCCGGGACACCCCGAGACGATCGCCGGCTCTGGTCCCTCCGGCGCTTTCCAGTCGTCCTCGGCCATCCAGTCAACGAATCCGCGAAGGGCGCCGTCGTGCAGGCGCCCTTCGTCGTTCTCGCCGCGCCCCGGTCAGGCCGCCTGCGGCAGGTACGCCAGCCAAGCCGTCGGAATCGTCGGGCTGGCTACGTGGATAAAGATCTCCGCGCGCGGGGTGCGCGGCGCGCTGCGCGGGTGCATTCCCGCTTGGCGCGGGAGACGGTCCCCCTTGCGGCGGTTGCACGGCGCGCACGAGGCGACGATGTTCTCCCAGCTGGAGGTGCCGCCCTTGGAGCGGGGGATCACATGGTCGACCGTCAGGTTCGAGCGCGAGCCGCAGTACTGACAGGTCCAGCTGTCGCGCGCGAACACCGCACGGCGGGTGATCTTGCGCCGATGCGCGTCGCGCGGCACCTTCACGTAGTTGACCAGGCGGATCACGACCGGCCGGGGGTGCGTCGCCGTCTCCGAGTGCAGAGACCAGCGCGTACGCTCCAACAGCACCGCCTTGTCCTTGAGCAGCAGCACCACAGCGCGCCGCACCGTGCACACGTTGATCGGCTCATACGTGGCATTCAGGACGAGCACCCGGCCGCTCATCGCCGCTCTGGGCGATGTGCCAGGTCCGCGCCGCTGGTGCTCTGAAGGCGACACGGACCCCACCGGCTCTGGTGGGACAGCGCTCTCCATCGTCAGGCCCGCAGTCTAGCGGGGCGGCTGCGCCTTGGCGACGTTCACCGGGCCTGGGCGCGCTCGGCGGCTCTCGCCGGTGCGCTGCGGTATGAGCCGAGCACTAGCACCTGCTCGCAGATGCCAGCGATCCCCGCGATCGCATCGGCCACCTGCCGATCCTCGGCATGGCCGCACAGATCAGTGAAGAACATGTAGCTGCCCAGCTCGCGCCGGCGGGGGCGCGACTCGATCTTCGTGAGGTTTATCTCCCGCTCGGCAAACTCGCTCAAGCACTGCACGAGCCACCCTGGCCGCTCTGCGCCCGCCCCCCAGAACACCAGCGATGTCTTCCACTCGCCGCCCTCGTCGAGGTGCATCGGCGGCGCGTCTGGCGAGGCGTCGGCGCTCGCGATCCACACGAAGCGAGTTTCGTTGTCGGCGCGGTCCTCGATCCCCTCGCGGATCACCTCGGCGCCGTATATCTCCGCGGCTAGAGCTGTGCCGATCGCCGCCTGACCGCGCTGGCGCCCGTCGGCCACCGTCCGCACTGCCTCGGCGGTCGAGTTGGCCGGCAGGATCCGCGCACGGTGCAGCTCGCCACGCAGGATCCGCGTGCACTGGCCCGGAACCTGCGGATGCGTCAACACCGTGTCGATCTCCTCGATCGCCACCGGCTCGGCGGCGATCAGCGAATGGCGCACGCGCAGCAGCGCCTCACCCACGATACGGACGCTCGCGGTCTCCTGCGCGAGCAGATCCAGGGTGAGGTTGATCGATCCCTCCAGCGAGTTCTCGATCGGCACGATCCCCCACTCGACCGCGCCGTCGCGCACCGCCACGACCGTGTCGTAGATGCCTGCCATCGCCACCGCCTCGATCGCCTCCGGCAGGGCGCTCGCGAGCAGCGCCTCCTCGCTAAAGGTTCCCGCCGGGCCCAAATAGCCGACGCGCGCGCGCCCTAGGGGCTGCTCAGGCCGGGTGCCCATTGCCGAGCGACCCCTCCCCTCCCCCGGCGAGGGCGAGCCGGACGGCCTCGGCCTCCTCGGGCGAGAGCTCGAGCTCCCCCTGCCCGCCGTGCACCTGCTTGCCGTACACGCGCGCCTGGTCACGGTGATGGATGCACGACAGCACGATCCCCGAGCGCTCGTCGTCGAGCAGCGCGATCGACATCGATTGATGGCCAGACAGCTCGTTGTAGGCGTCGTAGCGGACCAGCGCGCGGTGGGCTATGCGACCGCGCAGGGCGCTCTCGACTCCCGCCAGCCGCCCGTCCAGGCGCGTAGCGGTTTCCTCGACGTACGCGCTGAGCGCCTCGAACGCCTGTTGCATCGCGGCCGCGTGGGCAACCACGTCCTGTTCGCGGTGCTCACCCAGCACGACGCGCTGCGTGCGCCGCAGGCGCCGCACGCTGACACCCAAAGCCACGCACGACAGCAGCGCCACAATCGCCACCGCCCCAGCGGCGATCGCGATCACACCCTGAGTATCGGTCACCGAGGCGATCATCGCCACAAGTTAGCCGCTGGCGGGGGCGGCGCGATCCGCCCCGGCGCAGCCGCGCGGACTATTCGCCGAAGATCGCCAGGTAGGTGTTCTTGTTGTTTTCCGCGTTTGTCTCGCCGGGGACCGTCGCGACGTTCACTTCGACCTTCGAGGCCACGCCCGTCGGAACGCCCGACACGGGCACTTCGACGTTGACCTTGCTGCCGGCCTGAATCGAGGTGACGGTATGCGACGCCTTGTACTGCTTGCCCCCCGCCGTGACCACCACTTCGACCTTGATGTTCGTCTCGGGGTTATCGCCGCTGTCTTCGAAGGTCACCGTAAACGTCGGGTTGCCACCGCCGCTGATGTGGTTGAGCGTCGGTTCGGGTTGGAGCGTGGTCGTACCCACCGCGACGCCGATAAGCGCGCTGCCGTGGGTACCCGGTGCCACCCCGCTGGGGTTGCTGCCCACTGGCTGCCCTGTGATGCGCGCCTGGGTCGTAGCGGGATCCAGCCAGCCCAGGTTCGGGATAAAACGGCTCGGCGAAGTCGTCAGTTCGTGAATGCCGCTGGACGCCAGCGTCTGCTGGATCAGCGGCACCACACGCTGGGAGTAGATGACGTCGGAGGCCAGGAAGATCTCCATGTCGCCCGCGATCTTGATGGACGCCTGCTTGGCTTGGCCACCCAGCGCGCTCGGCAACAGCGCCGCGATCTTGGTCATCCCTTCGACGCGCAGGTCGTAGGACAGCAGCAGGTCGTGCTGCGCCGAGCTCATTTCGCCCGGGACGCTCAGATCCTTCGCGTGCCCGTCGATCGCCTGCATCTGGCGCAGCAGTTCGTCGATCTGCTGCTCCACCTCCAACGCGGACTTGCTGGTCGCGTTGGTGAGCGTGCTGAACAGCGGGCCGGAAACCTGCGATTGGGTTTCGATCGCCAGCTGGTTGACGTCGTGGTTGTAGTCCTTCAGCGACTGCTGCTTCTGGCTTTTCAAGCAGCCATTGATAAGCAGCACGATCACGATCAGCAGCACAACCGCCACGCCGGCTGCGACGCGGCGACGGACCATCATGGTGTGCTGATCCATGCCCGGCGAACCCGACGGCTGGGGGCTTCGCGGACGTGGCGACCCCGGGCGCGGGCGCATGGCCGTGGTCGGCCGATCCGCCGCCGGACGCTGTTTCGGTGCTCGCGATGACGGGCGAGGCGCCGTCTCCTCCTCGTCGTCGAAGAACGACAAAGCCAACCGCTCCTTTGCAGGCACTTTACAAAGCGGGCCCCAGTATGACTGCCCGTCGCCTCCCTGGCGATACTGCAACTTCTCGGTCAGTGCGCGTTTTCCTCTCTCGCCCAGGCAGGGAGCGGGCGCGCGCACGGCGAACGCGCAACCTGGTGCAGTCGCCAAACACGCTCGTCCAGCCCAAACATCCCGCGCGCCGCCCGATCGTCGACCGGAGGGACGAACCTGCGCCGCAGGAGGTCGTGCTCGGCCGCTACAAGCTGCTCGAAAGGCTCGGCGCGGGCGGTTTCGGCGTCGTGTGGCGTGCGCACGACGAAATGCTGCACCGCGAGGTCGCCGTCAAGCGTGTGTGGCTGGGGGCGGGCGGCGACGTCGAGCGGGCCGAGCGCGAGGCGCTGGCCGCCGCGCGACTGTCACACCCGGCGATCGTGGCCCTGTACGAGGCGTGCGCCGTCGACGACGCCTTCTATCTGATCTCCGAGCTGGTCGACGGCGACGTGTTGGCGAGGTTGATCGCGCACGACGCACTGCAGGATCACGAGGCGCTCGACATCGGCCGGGCATTGTGCGGAGCGCTCGAACACGCACATGCGCGCGGCGTGATCCATCGGGACATCAAGCCCCACAACGTGCTCGTCCCCGGCCATCATCAGCAGCACCCAACCGACCCCGGAACGCTCGCGGTGGCGGCCAAGCTGACCGACTTCGGCGGTGCAAGCTTGATTGGCGAGGATGCCCTCACCCGCACCGGCGACGTGCTCGGGACGCTGGCATACATGGCCCCCGAGCAGTGCGAGGGGCGGGAGGTGTGCGAGGAGGCGGACCTGTACTCGCTGGCACTCGTCGTGTATGAGATGCTCGCCGGGGTTAACCCCGTGCGTGGTGCCACACCGGCGGCCACCGCACGACGCATCGGCGGGGAGGTGGAGTCGCTCGAGCGCCACCGAGCCGACCTGTCGGCCGATCTGCTGGATGCCGTCGATCGCGCGCTGAGCCCGCACCCGGCCGAGCGGGGCACGATCGAGGATCTCCGCGAAGCACTCGACGGTCCGCTCGAATGGCCCGCGCCGCCCGCCCGAGGGGCGATCGCGCGTACCTTGCAAACGCGCCCCGTGGCCCCTGGCGGCGCCCGTGCGAACATGGCGCTACCGGCGCGCTCTCCGCGACCCCCACTCACGCGCGAGGGCGAACCAGCGGGCGAGCCGCCGCAGCCGGGATCTGTCGATGGCGCCCGTCACGCTGCGATCGCGCTGCCGCGCGCGGTCTGGATTGCATGCGCCGGCGCGCTCATCGCCTGGCAGGCGATCAACGGGCGCCCGGGTATCGCACTGCTGATCTTCGCGGCGCTGGCGCCGCTGCTCGTGCTCCCGGGCGAGCGCAGCTCCTCGCGTCTGGGCGTCGGATGGTGCGCCTGCGCGCTGGCGCCGGTACTCGGCCTGGTGGGCCTGGCCGGTGCCTACCCGGCGATCGCAGGGCAGGCGTCGCGCTGGCGCGAGCGAGCCGCATTGGGAGCGCTCGGGTACTGGTGGCTAGTGCTCGCCGAGCCGCTCGCCCACTCCGCCTCGACCGCGCGGCTGTGGCTCGGTCAGCCCGCCGCCACGCCCGCGCGCGCCGTGTGGGAGGGCTCGCTGGTCACCACCGCGACAGACGTCATCGCGCCGCTGCTGGTGCTGGGCGTGCTGCTCGGCGCGGTGCTCTGGGGTGTCGGGTCGGCGCTGCTGCCGTGGATCGTGCGCGGGCGCAACGCCGCGCTGGATCTCGTGGCGGTGACGGTCTGGTCAGCCCTGCTCGCCGCCGCCGCCCCGATGCTCGATGGCGGTCTGCAATCCGGTGGCGCCCACGTCCACCCGCGCGGCGTGGTGCTCGGCGCTGTCCTCGGCGGTGTGATCGCAGTCGCCGCCCGCGCGTTGCGCGGTCCCGCCTGACGGCAGGCGCGTAGCATGGCCTGATCGCTGACCACCGATCTGTCCGAGATCGGTCCAATCCTGCCGATGAACCTGCTCAAGAGCGTCGAGACCACGATCGCCAACCTCGTCGAGGGCACCTTCGGGCGTGTGTTTCGCTCGGAGGTCAGGCCGATGGAGCTGGCGCGCAAGCTGGCCCGCGAGATGGACTCCCACCGCACGGTGTCGGTCTCGCGCGTGTACGTGCCTAACGAGTACGCGGTGTGGCTGTCACTGCGCGACCGCGAGCGCTACGAAGGCGTCGAGGGAGAGGTGATCGACGAGCTGTGCGCGTATCTGCTCGAGCACGCCCGCAGGGAGAGCCTGATTCTCGCCTCCGCACCGCACATCACCTTCCACACCGACGAGCGTCTGTCGCTGGGTGAATTCGGCATCCAGGCCCGGTTGGTCCGACCCGACAGCGAGGATCAAGGCTCCGAGCCGGTCGCCGAGGCCGGCGCGCCCGCCCAACCGCAGGAGCACGGACAGACGATGATCTTCAGCACCTCTGAGCGCGTCGGTGGACGGGTCGAGGAGGCGCACGCCAGGCGCCGTCCCGAGCGCGTACTGCTGGCGGTCGCCGGGCGGCGGCTGCTGGTGCCTCCCGGTGGTGGCACAGTCGGACGCAGCCGCGACTGCGACGTGGTGCTCGACGACGCCGGAATCTCGCGCCAGCACGCCGCAATTAGGCCCGGGCCTGACGGCTGGACGGTCGAGGATCTGGGCTCGACAAACGGCGTGCGCGTCAACGGCGCGCCGCTACGCGGCGCCCAGCCGCTGCAGCCGGGGGATCGCGTCGAGCTGGGCTCGACGGAGATCGTCTTCGAAGTTGCATGAACACGCTCGAGCCAGTATCGGTGGCGCTGAAGTTCGGCTTTCTGGCCGTTCTGTATCTGTTCCTGTTGTGGGTCGTGCGCAGCGCCAGGCGCGACCTCGGTCGCGGCGCCGCCGGCGTCGAGGAACGACAGCAGGCCGCGCAGATCCCACCGGACGCCACCGGGCTGTACTCGGCGTCGGCGCTAGGCACGGCCGACGTAGCACACCGTTCACCGCGCCTGGTGGTCGAGCGCGCGCCCGGCCACGATCCCGGCATGATCTACGACCTCGACGGCGACCTCGCGCTCGGCCGTGGCGACGCCGCCGAGATCAGGCTCGAGGACCCGTTCGCTTCCTCACGCCACGCGCGTGTATACGAGAAGGGCAACATCGTCGTCATCGAGGATCTCCACTCCACCAACGGCACTTACCTCAACGAGGAGCTACTGGAAAGCGCCCGGCCGCTGCACCCCGGCGATCGGGTGCGCATCGGCGACAGCGAATTCACGTTCGAGGTCGACTGACGTGCTGCGCGTGACCGAGCAGTACGCCGGGACGGACACGGGACGCCAGCGGCGCGCCAACGAGGACTCGCTGCTCGCGCGCTCGCCGCTGTTCGTCGTCGCCGACGGCATGGGCGGGGCGCAGGCGGGGGAGGTCGCCTCACGGATCGCCGTCGAGTCCTTCCAGGCAGGGCTTCCCGACGACCGCCAGCCCGAGGTCGAGCTGGCGGCGCTGGCACATGCCGCCAATGCGCGCATCCACGAGCTGTCGCACAGCAACGCCGAGCAGGCCGGCATGGGCACGACCCTCACCGCCATCTACGTCGGCGAGCAGGAGGTGGCGATCGCACACGTCGGCGACAGTCGCGCGTACTGCCTACGCGACGGGGAGCTGCTGCGTCTGACCGACGACCACTCACTCGTCGACGAGCTGATGCGCCAGGGGCGCCTGACGCCCGAGGAAGCCGTCGAGCATCCACAGCGCTCGGTCATAACGCGCGCACTCGGTCCCGAGGGCGCCGTCGAGGTCGACACGCGTTCGTTCCAAGCTCGCGCCGGCGACGTTTACCTGCTGTGCAGCGACGGCCTGACGACGATGATCGGCGAGGAGGAGATCGCGGAGCTGCTGCGCGACCGCCAGAGCCTGCGCGCCGCCGGCGAGGCGCTGATCGCAGCGGCCAACCAGGCTGGAGGTCGCGACAACGTGACGGTCGTGCTCGTCCGCCTCGAGGAGGTCACATCGGCGCAACCGCCCGGCGAGCTCGAGGGCGCCACCATGGTCGGCATTCCCGCGGTCACGGCTCCTGCGCTGCCCGCGCCGGCGCAGGAGGGGCAGACGCTCGTCGCAGCACCGCCCGCTCAGGCGCCAGCGCCCGCAACCGCGCGCCGCGCGCCGCGTGCGGCTTCGACGCCGGCGGGTGACCGAACCGCGCGCCGCTCGCGCAGGCACCTGCGCCGTGCTGGCATCCTCGCGCTCGTACTCGTCGTGCTCGGCCTGCTCGGCTCGGCTGCCTACCTGGCGCTGCAGTCGGTCTACTTCATCGCAACCAACGAACGCGGCCTGGTCGCCCTCTACCAGGGAGTGCCGTACAAGCTTCCCTTCGACCTCACGCTGTACAGCCGCCGGTATGTCTCCGGCGTCAGCGCCGCCAGCGTGACGGCGCAGCGCCGGCGGACGCTGCTCGACCACTCGCTGCGCTCGGAATCGGATGCGGTGTCGCTGATCCGCGGCTTGGAACTGGAACAGCTCGAATGAGACGGCGTCCGTGAACCGCCCAATCCTGCGCCTGTACGGGTTCGTCGTGCTGCTGTTCGGGCTGCTGATCGCGTTCACCTCGCGCTGGACAGTGTTCGAAGCGTCCTCGCTGCGCGAAAACCCCCTGAACGCACGTACGCTGCTCGAGCAGCAGCGCATCGCCAGGGGGCCGATCCTCGCCGCCGACGGCACAGTGCTGGCACGTAGCGTGCGCACCTCGGAAGGCACCTACGAACGCCGTTATCCGACCGATGCGGAGTTCTCGCACGCCGTCGGCTACTACTACACCAACCTCGGCGCCAGCGGCATCGAGCGCTACCGCAACACCGCGCTTGAGGGTCAGACCTCCACCAACCTTGGCTCGATCCTCGACCAGCTACAGGGCAAGCAGCGTCGCGGCGGGAGGGTCGTGACAACACTCGACCCCGAAGCCCAGCGCACCGCCAACGCCGCCCTGGCCGGCCACAAGGGAGCGATCGTCGCGCTCGAACCTCGCTCGGGTGCGGTCACCGTGATGGCCTCCTCGCCGAGCTTCGACCCCAACCTGCTGCGCTCCTCCACCGCCTACGAACGCCTCACCCGCGACAACGAAGGGCGCCCGCTGGTCAACCGCGCCACGCAGTTCGGCTACGCGCCCGGGTCGACCTTCAAGGTGGTTACCGCGACCGCCGCGATCGATACTGGTACCTACACGCCCGAATCGATCGTCGACGGCCGAAACGATGTGCTCGTCTCGGGTGTGCCGCTGAGCAACGACGACAACGAGAGCTTCGGCCCGATCACGCTCACGCTGGCGCTCACACACTCCGTCAACACGGTGTGGGCGCAGGTCGCCGAAAAGCTCGGGAAGCGCACGCTCGGGCGCTATATGAACCGCTTCGGTTTCAACCGCAAGCCCCAGCTCGACTACCCGGCCGAACAGATGTCCAGCAGCGGCGAGTACGCCGGCTCGCGGTTGATCGCGCCGATCAGCCC
The DNA here is from genome assembly GCA_963705235.1 of uncultured Solirubrobacteraceae bacterium. Taxonomy (GTDB): domain Bacteria; phylum Actinomycetota; class Thermoleophilia; order Solirubrobacterales; family Solirubrobacteraceae; genus Palsa-744. The sequence goes on from OY970059.1 coordinate 1,116,065, forward strand.
GCAGGTGGACGTCGGGCGCCTGGGCATCGGGCAGGACAAACTCGAGGCCACGCCGCTGCAGATGGCCGAGGTCGCCGCCGCCGTCGCCAACCACGGGCGCTTGATGGTGCCGCACCTGACCAACCGCATTGTCGATGCCGAAGGTCGCACGGTCACGCACGTCAGCCCGCGCGTGCAGTCGGTCGTGATGAAACGGTCGACCTCGCGCTCGGTTACCGCGATGATGGAAGCGGTCGTCAACGAAGGCACGGGCGTGCAGGCGCAGATCCCCGGCGTGCAGGTGGCGGGCAAGACCGGCACCGCCGAGACGCAGATCGGTGCCGCGATCAACAACGTCTGGTTCATCGCGTTCGCGCCTGCCTCCAACCCTCGCGTGGCGATCGCGGTCACGCTCGCCGGCGTGCCCGGACAGGGTGCGGCATTCGCCGCGCCGGTGGCTCGAGAAGTGATGGAACGGCTGCTCCATGATTGAGCCCGAGACGATCGTCGACGGGCGCTACCGCGTGATCTCGCGCTTGGGCTCCGGCGGCATGGCCGACGTTTACCTGGCCCAAGATCAGCTGCTCGGCCGCGACGTCGCGGTCAAGGTCCTGCACCATCATTTCGCCGAAGACCACGAGTTCGTCGAGCGGTTCCGCCGCGAGGCCTCCAGCGCCGCCGCGCTGTCGCACCCCAACATCGTCGCGATCTTCGACCGGGGTGAGTGGAATGGCACGTACTACATCGCGATGGAGTACGTCGCCGGGCGCTCACTCAAGGCGATCGTGCGCGAACAGGGAGCGCTCGACCCGGCGGCGGCGATCGACATCGTCGTGCAGATCCTGCTCGCCGCCCGCTTCGCGCACATGCGCGGCGTCATCCACCGCGATCTCAAGCCCCACAACGTGCTGCTCGACGAGGAGGGGCGCGCGCGCGTGACCGACTTCGGCATCGCCCGCGCGGGCGCGTCGGACATGACGCTCACCGGCTCGATCATGGGCACTGCGCAATATCTGTCGCCCGAGCAGGCACAAGGCTTCGCTGTCAGCGCCACCTCGGACCTGTACTCGGTCGGGGTGATCCTGTACGAGCTGCTCACGGGCGTCGTGCCGTTCGAGGGCGAGACAGCGGTGGCGATCGCGTTCAAGCAGGTGTCAGCCACACCGCGCGCGCCAAGCGAGCTGGCGCCCGGCCTGCCGCCGTCGCTGGACGCTGTCGTGCTGCGCTCACTGGCCAAGGACCCCGCGCAGCGTTATGCCGACGCTGACGAGCTGATCGCCGCGCTCGGGCGCGAGCGCGAAGCGCTGCCCGCATATGCCGTCCCGGGTGCGCTCGCGCCGGCCGACGGTTACGTGGAGCATGCCCAACCGCAGGCGCCTGCCACCGGCTCGCTGCTGCTCGCGCCGGCGACCACGATCTCCGAGGACAACGGCGTTGCCTCAGAGGAGGAGCGCATACGCCGCATGCGACGCAACCTGCTTTGGGCGCTGGGAGTGATCGTCGTGGGCGCCTTGATCGCGCTGGCGCTGGTGCTGACCCGGCCGAGCACGACTGTGACGGTGCCCGATGTGACCGGGCGCACCGAACAGGCCGCCGGGGCCGCGCTGCGCGCGGTCGGACTGGACCCGATTCCCTCGCTGGCGCCCAGTACGACCGTCGCCAGCGGGATGGTCATCAGCCAAGCTCCGCCCGCCAGCACGATCGTCAAGAAGGGCACTCGCGTCAGCATCGTCGTCTCCGGCGGACCCGCCAGCGCGGCGCTGCCGGAAGTCAAGAACCTGACAGCCGCCGAAGCGCAGAAGCGTCTCAGCAACGCGGGCTTCAAGCCGACGACCAAGAAGCAGCCGAGCACCACGGTGAAGTCGGGCGTCGTAATCGGCACCGAACCGCCGGCCGGCACCGAGCTGCAGCTGGGCAGTTCGGTCGTCGTGCTCGTCTCCGGCGGCCCGGCGCCCGTGCGCGTACCCGACCTCTCCGGCCAGTCTCAGACGGCCGCCGAAGCGGCGTTGACGAACGCCGAACTGGCCGTTGGCACGATCACCCAGCAGGTGTCCAGCACGCAGTCGCCGGGGACCGTCCTCGCTCAGAGCCCAACCGGCGGCAGCTCGGTGCACGCTGGCGACAAGGTCAACCTGACAGTCGCCCAGGCGCCTCAAGAAGTCGCGGTGCCGAACGTCGTCGGCGCTGCGCAAGCGGCAGCCGCCTCGGCGCTCAAGGCCGCCGGCTTCAAGACCAAGACGGTGACCCGCCAGACCGGCGAACAGGCGCAGGTGGGCACAGTGCTGCAGCAGAGTCCGGCGTCCGCCACCAACGCGCCCAAGGGCGCCACCGTCACGATCTTCGTCGGCGTGGCCACCACGACGCCAACCACCACGACCACCACACCGACGACGACCACCACGACCACGCCGCCGCCTGCCGCGGCGCCCGGTTGACGTGACCGCGCGGAGCTTCGAGGATCGGCTGAGGGTCGCCGTGCTCGCCGGCGGACGCTCGTCCGAGCACGACGTATCGCTGTCCTCCGCGGCCGCCGTCCGCGACGGGCTGCTCGAGGCCGGGCACGAGGTCGTGTGGGTGGAGATCGGACGCGACGGGGTCTGGCGCGCCGACGAGCAGCCGATCAGCGTTACCCCGGCGCGGGGACTGCTCGATGCGGACGTCGCGTTCCCGGTGCTGCACGGCCCGTTCGGCGAGGACGGGACCGTCCAGGGTCTGCTCGAGACGCTCGACATCGCCTACGTGGGCGCCGGCGTGGCGGCCTCCGCGGTGTGCCTTGACAAGGTGCTGTTCAAGGAGCTGATGTCCGCGGTCGGCGTACCGCAGGTCGACTACGTGGGAGTCGGTGCCGACGGGTTCGCGAACGCCCGCCCGCAGGTGCTGGGCGAGATCGCGCGCCTCGGCTTGCCGGTGTTCGTCAAGCCCGCCAACCTGGGCTCCTCGGTGGGGATCGTCAAGGTCGACGATCGGGCGGAGATCGGTGCGGCGCTCGAGCAGGCCTTCGCGCACGACCCGCGGGTGATCGTCGAGGCGATGGCCGGCGGCGCAGAGGTCGAGTGCGGCGTGCTCGGCACGCTTTGCGACGAACGCGACGAAGGCGCCGGTGCGGCGCTCGCGTCCGAGCCGGGGGAGATCGGGTTCGACGGCGAGTGGTACGACTTCGCCGCCAAGTACGAACCCGGCGGCATGCGCCTGAAGATTCCCGCCGAGATCTCCGCGAGCGCCGTCGAAGAGGTCAGGCGACTCGCCCTGAGAGCCTTTCTGGCGGCCGGCTGCGCCGGGCTTGCGAGAGTCGACTTCTTCGTCGAGGGCGAGCGTGTGCTGGTCAACGAGCTGAACACGATGCCCGGCTTTACGCCCACGAGCGTGTACGCCAAGCTGATCGCCGCTTCGGGCATTCCCTACCCGCAGCTCGTCGAGCGTCTGTGCCGGCTCGCGCTCGAGCGCCACGAGCGGCGCCGTGCATACACCTACTGAGGCCCGCGCCGGCTCGCCTCACCTGAACAGCGTCACGCCGGAGATCGTCGCCGACTGCCTGCCCGGCGGCAGCGTGGTCAACCACACCAGGTAGTAGCGCCGGCGCGCCGGCGGCGAGAGGAAGATCCGTTGGCCGGTGTGCACGGCGGTGCTGGACCCGACAGGGCCTTCCCAGCCCCGTTGGTTTAGCGGCGTGGAGTCGCCATATGGGAGCGACACTTCGACGTGGTTGGCGCGGTAGATCTGCACGGCGAAGCCGGGTGTGGGGGTCTGGATCTCGACTGCTCTGGCAGCTACGCCGGGAGCCGCGTCCAGATACAGCCCCAGGCCGACGCCGCCGGCCTTCTTGAGCGTGCCGTCGTAGTACTGCTCGGTGCTCCACACCGTGTTCGGATCGCTGTCGACGACGTTGTCGATCTGGTCGCGACCTTCCGGACCGGTGCCGAACGGGTTGTAGTCGTGCGCGGCCGCTTGGCTCAGCTGCACCGGCGTCAGGCCTCCGCGCGAAGAGATCCCCGGCGTCACACCCGTGCCACGGTGGGTGCGTCCGGCGGCTGCCACGAGCACGATCGCAGCACCCGCCGCCAGCAGCCCCAGCAGCAGAACCCAGCGAGCTGGATGGCGCATGCGCCACGGCAACCGGCGCCGGCTGCTGCGCGGCAGCGTGCGCAGCACCGTCGTGACCTCGCCCGTCGCCGCTCCGGCGCGCGAGGCTTCGACGGCCAGCGCCTCCTCGAGGTCGGCGATCATCGCGGCGGCATCGACGTAGCGGCGGTCGAGGTCCTTGGACACCGCGCGGTCGACGACCGCGGCCGTGGTGGCGGACACACCGGGGCGCAGACGCTGCACGTCGGGAATGTCCTCGCGCACGTGCTTCATCGCCACCGCCACCGGCGAGTCGCCGTGGAATGGAACCTCGCCGGTAAGCATCTCGAACAGCACCACGCCCAGTGAGTAGAGGTCGGATTGCCCCGTGACGGGCTGCCCGAGCGCCTGCTCGGGAGATACGTAGTCGGTCGTGCCCAGCACGCGCCCGGCCATCGTCAGGCCCTCCTCGCTAAGCGATCGGGCGATCCCGAAGTCGGTGATCTTGGCGCCGCCCTCACTGCCGATCAGGATGTTGTGCGGCTTGACGTCGCGATGCACGATCTGATGCTCGTGCGCGGCACCCAATGCGCGCGCGATCTCGATCGTGTAGGCGATCGCCTGGGAGATGTCGAGCGGGCCCTCGCGACGGATGACGTCCTTGAGCGTCTCGCCGTCCACGTATTCCAAGACGATGTAAGGCGTTCCTACCTCCTCCGCGCCTGGCAAGCCGTCGGGAGAGGGCTCCTCGCCGGCGTCGATCACCCTCACCACGTGCGGGTGGTTCAGCTGCGCGACCGAGCGCGCCTCCCTGCGAAAGCGCTCGAGCTGGGCGGAGTCCGCAGCTATCTCACGATGCATCAGCTTGATTGCCACGGGACGCTCGAGCACCGTGTCGAACGCGCGATAGACGGTCGACATCCCGCCTCGCCCGACCTCCGCGTCCAGTCGGTAGCGCCCGCCGATCATCGTGCCGAGAGCGGGCATCTATCCAGCATGCCCCCTGTTCGCGCGTCGCAGCACGAGCGCCGCCAGCGCACCGCGATACAGCGAGTACCCGATTAGAGGCCGCGCGGCGGCGCCGGTCTTGCGCAGGACTGCAGCGCAAGCGAGCGTGGAGACGAACGCGCTCGCGCCACCACCGGCGAGCACGGCACGCTCGCCTTGCTCCGAGCGCGAGCGCGCCAGCCGCCCACCCTTGAGCGCGGTTGCGGCGAAGATCACAGGCAGCGCTGAATGCCAGCACAGCGCGTGCGCGGCCGGGCGCGAGAAGCCGCGCGCGCGCGCGGCTGTGAGTGTGGCCCCACTGCGCGAGACCCCGGGGATCAGCGCAGCCGCCTGCGCGAAGCCGAGCGCCAGTCCGTCCATTGGCGTGACCTGCTCGAACGTGCGCTGCGCGCTCGGCGCACGGTCGGCGAGTGCCATCGCCACCGCGCCGGCTGCCAGCCCGACCGCGATTGAGCGGGGTCCCCCCAGCCAGCGCTCGATTGGGGGGCGCAGCGCATAGCCGGCGAGCGCCGGCGGCGCCAGCGACAGCGCCAGAACGCTCGCACGGCGGCGATCCAGGCCGCGCAGCTCGGCGAGCAGCTCGCCGCGCATGTGCAGCGCGAGTCCGACGCCGGCGCCCGCGTGCAACGCTACCTCGAAGGACTTGCGCCGCTCCCCGTCGACGCGCGCGTAGGGCCAGCCGGCCAGCCACGGGATCAGCGTGGTGTGCCCCGAGGAGGAGATCGGCAGCAGCTCGGTCGGGCCCTGCAGCAAGCCGAGCGCCACCGCGTGGCGGAACGGTAGCGCCCGCTCAGCCGACGGCATCGGTCGCCGGGCGGCGGTCTCGGCGCCGGCGCACAATGAAGTACACCACCCAGATCACCGCCAGCACGAGCACCACGTAATCGAGGTACTCAAAGCCCGTTCGCACGCTCTTCCAGTCACCGCCGAGGGCGTGCCCGGCCAACGCGAGCCCGAGCACCCACGGCACCGAGCCGATCAGCGAGAACACCGTGAAGCGCCACAACGGCATCTTGGAGATGCCGGCGGGCAGCGACACGAACGCCCTGACGACCGGGATCACCCGGCCGAAGCACACAGCCGCCTCGCCGTGGCGCTTGAACCATCGATCCGCGCGCTCGAGCTGCTCCGGTCCCATATGGAATTTGGCGCCGTGTCTTTCCACCAGCTCCAGCCGCCCGCCGCGCCCGACGCCATAAGCGATCCACGACCCGACCATCGTGCCGAGCAGCCCGGCGCTGACCACGCCGACCATCGTCAGCTGGTGCTCGGAGGCGCTCTGGCTGGGGTCGGCGACGGCGAACCCCGCGAATAGCATCACGACCTCCGAGGGGATCGGGATGCACGCGCTGGAGATCGCCATCAGCGCGAAGATCCCCGGCAGCCCGGCTTCGCGCACGAAGTGGGCCGTTTCGTTGACGAGGGTCTCGGAGATCGAGGCGAGGACCAACACGGGCCGGCAACCATAGCGGCATGCCGGGCCGGTTTGGGGGAGTCCACGGTCGCGCCCGCGCGCGCCGCTACCTTCCGTCGCTCATGCGTGTCTGGATCGACCTGACCAACAGCCCGCACGTGCTTGTCATGCGCCCCGTTATTGAGCGGCTGCGGGCCGACGGCCACGACGTCCGCGTCACGGCGCGCGACTTCGCCCAGACGATCGAGCTGTGCGAGCGCCTCGGCGTTGAACACACGGCGATAGGACACCACCGTGGCGAGCGCCTGGGAGCCAAGGCGCTCGGGCTGGTGTCGCGCTCGACGGCGCTTGTGCGCTGGGCCCGCGCCGAGGCGCGCACGGCGGGCGGTCACGGCTTTGATCTCGCCCTCGGTCACGGCTCCAATGACGTCACCGTCGCCGCCGCGCTGCTGCGCGTGCCCAGCGCGACGATGTTCGACTACGAGTGGGCGACGGTCCAGCACAACGTCAACTGCAGGCTCGCGCGCGCGGTCGTTGTGCCCGATGCGATCCCGTTGCAGCGCCTCGATCGCTACGGCGCCCGCGGCAAGGTGCGCGCCTACGAGGGGCTCAAGGAGGAGTACTACCTGTCCGACTTCGAGCCCGATCCGGCTGTGCTGTCGCAGCTGTCGCTCGACCCCGTACGCACGATCGTCGTCGTGCGTACGCCGCCCGAGGTCTCGCTTTATCACCGTTTCGAGAACGACCTGTTCGCGCAGGTGCTCGAGCGCCTACGCGTGGCCGCCGCCGAGCACGGCGTGCAATCGGTAGTGCTGCCGCGCGTAGCCGCCCAGCGTGCGGAGCTCGCCAGCGTCCCCGGCTTCGTCGTACCCGAGCACGCCGTCGATGCGCAGTCGCTGATCGCCCACGCCGATCTGGTCATCTCAGCCGGAGGAACGATGAACCGCGAGGCGGTCGCGCTCGGGACGCCCGTCTACACGACCTTCCAGGGCAGGCTGGGAGCGCTCGACGAGCGGTTGATCGGCGAACGGCGCCTGCGCATGCTCAGCGGCGTCGAGCAGCTCGATCTGGGCAAGCGTTCGGACTCCGACGGGTCCCAGCGCATACGCCGCGACCCGGCCGTGCTGGTCGATCTGCTGCTCTGCGCCGCCGCCTGAGCAGCGTGGGCGAATGCCTGCTGGCATACCGGAGTCGGCATAGGTCCTTACAATCTTCTCGATGCGCCGACGGATCCGCTCGGCGGCCCTACCGCTCCACCGTCACTCGCTGCCGCAGCTCGCTGTGGACGGGGCGCTGGTCGCGCTCGCCTACTACCTGGCCTTCCAGCTGCGCTTTGACAGCGGGCCCCCGGCGCAGTACGCGCACATGCGCGAAGACACGATCTGGTGGGTGCTAGCGGGGAGCCTGCCCGTGCTGGTGCTCTCGCGCGTCTACCAGCGCCGCTGGCTGTACGCGGGACAGCGCGACTACGAGGCGGTCGTGCGCGCGGTCGCCGTGATCGTGGTGCTGACGGTCGTCGCGATCGACGTGCTGCGCCCCGTCTACCGCTATCCGCACGGCAACACCGTCGCGGTGGTGCTCCCCAACGGCGTGATCGTGCTGTTCGCTCTGCTGGCGCTGGTGTTCCTGGTGGGCGTGCGCGCGATCGCTCGCAGCGTCTACGAGCGCCGGCCGCTGGCGGCCTTCCGCGGGCGCAAAGGCGAGCGCACGGTGTTGATCGCGGGCGCCGGGGACGGCGGGCGGATGGTCATCCGCGAGATCATGCGCAACCGCGAGCTGGGCCTGATCCCCGTCGGCTTTCTCGACGACGATCCGAGCAAGCGGCGCATGCGCATCGACGGCGTGCGCGTGCGCGGGAACACCGAAGGCGAACTTCCGCGCATCCTCGAAGAGGCCGAGCCCGACGAAGTGATCATTGCGATTCCTTCCGCGCCGGGTTCCACGCGCGCGCGCATCGTGCGCGAGTGCCGCCTGCGGGGGATACCTGTGCGCACGCTGCCGACCGTGTTCGAGCTGCTGCAGACGCGCGGCGCGCTCGCCCGGCAGGTGCGCGAGGTGCGCGTCGAGGACGTGCTCGGGCGCGAGCCGGTGCACATGGAGCTGGAGAGCGTCGGTGCGTACCTCGCCGGCGAGACCGTGCTCGTGACCGGCGCGGGCGGATCGATCGGCTCCGAGCTGTGTCGGCAGATCGCACGCGTCGAGCCGCACAAGATCGTGCTGCTCGACCACGCCGAGGACAACCTGTTCTCGATCCAGCGCGAGCTAGAGGAGGAACGCCACGTGCCGCCTTCGATGCTCTCGGCGGTGCTCGCCGACTGCAAGGAGGAGGAGCGCATGCGGGAGGTGTTCGCCGAACACCATCCGACGATCGTCTTTCACGCGGCCGCCTACAAGCACGTCGGTCTGATGGAGGCCAACCCGGTCGAGGCCGTACGCAACAACGCGATCGGCACGCGCGTGGTCGCCGTAGTGGCGGGCGAGCTGGGCGTCGGACGGTTCGTGCTCGTGTCCACCGACAAGGCCGTATCGCCGGCGACCGTTATGGGCGCCTCCAAGGCACTCGCCGAGTTCGCGTTGGAGGCCGCCACCGCGCGCTTCCCGGACACTCGCTACGCGGCCGTCCGCTTCGGCAATGTGCTCGGCTCCTCCGGCAGCGTCGTGCCGATCTTCCGCCGCCAGATCGAGCGCGGCGGCCCCGTGACCGTCACCGACGAGCGCATGACGCGCTACTTCATGACGATTCCCGAGGCCGTGCAGCTGATCATCCGTTCGGGCTCGCTCGCGTCTGGCGTCGGCGACGAGCAGCGCCCAGCCCGTCAGAGCATGGTCCGGCGCGGCGCGCGCGAGCAGCGCCGCGGCGCCGACGTGTTCGTGCTGGAGATGGGCGAGCCGGTCCGCATAGTCGAGCTGGCACGCGCGATGATCGACCTGTCGGGACTGGATCCCGAACACGACATCGACATCGAGGTCGTCGGTCGCCGCCCGGGCGAGAAGCTGCACGAGGAGCTGTTCAACAGCTACGAGCGCCCCCAGCCCACCGCCGCGGAGAAGATCCTGCTGGCCCAGCGCGAGCCGCTAGCGGTCGAGGCGGTCGAGTCGATGTTTGACGAGATCGGTCTGCTGGTGCTCGAAGGCGACGCCGCTGGCCTCGCCGCCAAGGTGTCCGAGTTGATCGCCGCGCGGCGAGAGCCCGAGTCGCCGCCAGCCGGCAGCGGTGATCGAACGCAGCCGTCGAGCGACCGCGACGAGGAAGCCACTGACGGCTCCGGGCCGCAAGAGAGCCGACACGACACGCCTGCTCCCCTCGTACACTCCCCCAATTCATGAACTCGCTGACGCTCGCGCTCTCGCTATCGAGCACGTTCACCCAGATCGGCGCGATCGCGGCATTCGCCGCCTTGTTGGGCATCGCGATCCTGTCGCTGCTCGTGTTCACCCAGGCCCGCGAGATCAAGCGCCTGCGCGAGTGGGCCGGGCGCGCACCTGAGCGCGCCGCCGACCTGGAGCAGCGGGTGAGCACCGCCGCCGCGGTCCGCGTTCAGCAGCAGGCAACGCCGAGCCAGGTCCGCGCCGTCCCACGTACCGAGCCCGTGCACGCCCGCGCCGCGGCCGTCGGCGGCGCTCCGGTCACGCGTGTGGCTCAAGGCGTCCCCGGTGTGCCGCTCCCGTCCACAGCACAGCCGGTGACGGCGTCCTCGCCCGCCGCTGCTGCAGCAGCCACAGCCGCCGCGGCCGCTGGAGCAGCCGCGCCTGCGCGCCCGGCCGTGCCCGGCCAGCCACTAGCTCCGGGCCAGGTGCCGCCCGCCGCGCCCCCGGCCGGACGCTCGCCATTGCCGGGTAGCTCGCTGGCGGCTTCCCAGCCCGCGGTACCCGCCCAGCAGTCCGCGACACCGGCACCGTCCTCCGCTGCGGGTGGCACGGTCCAGGCGGGGAGTCAGTCGCCTGCGCCGCTCGGCACCCCGGCCTCGGCAGCCGGCGCCGCGCAAGGTCGCCCAGCGGCGCCAGTCGCTCCCGCTGGCGCCTCGCCGCGTCCACCCGCCCCGGCGACGGCTGCCGCCGCTGCAGCTGGCGCGGGCGCTGCAGTGGCGCGCTCAGCCAGCCCGCCCACCTCGGCCAGCCCGCCTTCTGCCTCGGCTGCCCCGCCTCCCGCCCCGCCGACGTCGGCAGGCGCGGCGTCTGTGCCTGCCGACGCGTCCGCGCTCGCCCCGCCTCAGCCCGTGTCTGCGTCGCCGCCGCCACCGGCTGCGCCTCGTCGTCCCCCGGCGCCGCCGTCCGCACCGGCGCGTGATGGCAACGGGCAGACGCCGGGCGATCGCCCTCCCGCTCGCACTGGAGTGGAGTCCGGCGCCCGTCGCGCGAGCGCAGCGGAGGCGCCGCGTTCGACGTATACCGCTCGCCGCTCGCCGCTGAAAACGATCCTCCTTGTTGCGGGCGTGGCAGTCGTGGTGATCGCCGCCGTGCTGGTGCTCACCTCGGGCGGTGGCTCATCGGGCCACAAAGCCGCGCCGAGTGCTGCGAACACGCCCACGCAGGTGCACGTCACCCGTGTCAAACACAAGCCCAAACCGGCGTCCAAGCCGACCGCGCTGAACCCCGCCGAAACCACCGTGACGGTGCTCAACGGGACCGAAACGACAGGTCTGGCGCATCGCATTTCCTCGCAGCTCCAGCAGACCGGGTATTCGCAGGCGGCGGCACTCGACGGGCGCCCGCCAGGTACCAACGACTCCACGGTCGTGCAGTACGCGAGCGGCCACCAGGCCGAAGCGGAGGGCGTGGCGCGCTCGCTGTCGGTGTCGGAAGTGAAGCTGATCGAATCGTCGGTGGCGGCGCTCGGAGGCTCGGCGAACGTGGTCGTGGTCGTGGGCGCCGACAAGGCCACGCCGAGCCCATAACCGATTTCCTGGACATACCGGCGCGGTCGACCAAGCCGCGCGAGAGCGGCATCACGCACGTAATCGACCGAGGGTTGTCCGTCGCAGAGGTCGACGGGCTGCTGGAGGTCGCCGGCGCCAGCGTGGACGTGGTCAAGCTCGGCTGGGGAACGGCGCTGGTGAGCGCCAACTTGAAGCCCAAGCTCGAGCGCTACGCGTCGCACGGGGTTCCGGTCGTCCTCGGCGGCACGCTCACGGAGCTGGCGATCCGCCAGAAGCGCGTCGACGGGCTGGTCGCGTGGCTGCGCGAGCTGGGGTTGCGCCACGTGGAGATCTCCGACGGCACGATCGACATCGAGGCTGACGTCAAGCGCGAGCTGATCGAGCGGCTCTCACGCGAGTTCACCGTATTCGCCGAGGTCGGCAGCAAGGACGCGGACTTCATCATGGCGCCATACGTGTGGGTCGAGCAGATCGAACGCGACCTCGACGCGGGCGCGTGGAAGGTGATCGCCGAGGCGCGCGAGTCAGGCACCGCGGGCATCTATCGCGCCAACGGTGAGGTGCGCACGGGCCTGATCGACGAGATCGTGCACTCGATCGACAAGGACCGGCTGATCTTCGACGCGCCGCTGCAGAAGCAGCAGGTATGGCTGCTCGAGCAGTTCGGCACCGAGTGCAACCTCGGCAACATCGCACCGGCCGACGTGCTGTCGCTGGAGACGCTGCGACTTGGCCTGCGCTCGGACACGGTCGAGCGCTTCGCGCTGGGCGGCGAGGATTGATCCAGGCGAACGCCGGGGTGGATGACGGGTCTGGCGCCCGAACATCGGCTCCGGGCAGCGATCCGCTCGCGCGGCTCGTGTTCTTCTTGCTGGTGCTGGCCTGCTTCGCGGCATTCCTGATCACCCAGCGGCTCAAGCACACCCCCACGGCCGTACAGAACTTCAAACTGGCCAGCGCCTTCTCTCCCTACCCGGCGGGTCACGTCAAACAGGAGGGGATCTCCTTCAAGCTCGCGCATGCCGACACGGTCACGGTGACCGTGATCGACTCGCGCGGGAACGTGGTTGCGACGCTCGTGCGCTCGCATCCGGTGGCGCGCTACAAACAGTTCTCGCTGCGCTGGAACGGGCGTCGCGGTACCGCGACCCGCTACCGAACGGTCGTGACCGCATCCGGCCACGCGATCGTCGTGCCTGTCAACCACGGTCGGCTCGCCGCCCCGGGGGAATACAGAGTGCGCGTCGCGCTGAAGCGCCGCGGGCTACCCGTGCTCTCGCCCCGCGGCTTCCAACTGGCGGCACCGTGAACGTGCCGACGGCGCCTGCGCTGGTGAGCAGCCTGCCGAGCACCGGCGCGTTGGCCGGGGCGCTGCTGGTGGTTGCCGGCCTGGTGGTGCTGATGCGCCGCCACGAGCAGGCGTTCCCGCTGCTGGCGATCCTCGCGCTGCCGTTCAGGCTGCCGATCTCTGCCGACGGGAGGACCGTCAACCTGCTGGTCCCGCTGTACCTGGTCGTGGCGGCGGGGACCATCGCGCTGCTGCTGCCGCGGCTGCTCGGCAAACGCGACGGGCGCCGGCGAGCGCGCATCGAGCAGCGCGAGCCGGCCGTGCGCTACCTCGAATGGGTGCTGCTGGGCGCGGTCGTGTTGTACGCGCTGCAGGGTGTCTACTCGGCCGATCTTGCGAAGGCCGCCGAGAACGTCGCGTTCTTCTACGTGCCGTTCGCGCTGCTGTTCCTGATCCTCCGCGATGTGAGCTGGACGCGTGAGCTGCTGCTGGGCTGCCTGGGCGTGGCGGTTGTGCTGGCTGTGGTGTTCGCCGGCGTGGGCTTCGTCGAGTACCACCGCAAGGCGCTGTTCTTGAACCCGAAGGTGGTGGCCGCCAACCAGTACGACAACTACTTCCGCGTCAACTCTCTGTTTTTCGACCCGAGCATCTACGGGCGCTTCCTGGCGCTGGTGATGATCGCCGTGACGACCGTCGTGCTCAGCCGCGGCGCGCCCGCTGCCCGCCATGTCCGCCGCGACGTGCTTGGCGGTGCGGCCGTGCTCGCGTGGCTGCTGGCCGGGCTGGTGACGAGCTTCTCGCAGTCGAGCGTCGCCGCGCTGCTGCTCGGGCTGGCGGTGCTCGCCGCCTGGTGCTGGGGAGTGCGCGGCACGGTGATTGTGTCGGCGGCGCTGCTGACGGTGGCCGCGGTGGTCGTGCTCGCCGCGCCGGCCAGCCTGCACTTTGGCTTGAAGGGCGCCAAGGGCTCGGCGAGCAATGCCACCAACGGCCGCACGAGCCTGGTCTCTGGCGGCCTCGACCTATTCGCGCAGCGGCCGTTGCAGGGCTACGGATCTGGATCGTTTGAAACCGAGTACAAGCGCCACAGCGACGGGGGGGCGCAGAACGCGACCTCGGCCTCGCACACGATCTCCGTAACGATCGCCGCCGAGCAGGGCGTGATCGGCCTGGCCGTGTACATCGCGCTGCTCGTGCTCGCCATGCTGGTCCTGTTCCGTGGCGCCGCGAGAGCTCCGCCGCGCATCGCCGTCGCCGCCTGCTTCGCGGCGCTCGTTCTACACACATGGACGTACGCGGACTTCCTCGAGGACCCGTTCACCTGGACGCTGCTGGCGATCGGCGTGGCGCTCGCTCGCGCTGAGATCGCCCCGGCTGCGCCGCGCAAGGACGGCCCCGCGGTGCACGAGCCGAGCGCGCCGGCCAGTAGCTTCTGAGCGTGCTCGGCTACCTCAAGCGCCTGGTCAGCACTGGCGCGGCGTACCAGTTCGGGGACATCGTCGCCAAGGGGATCGCGCTGATCACGATCCCGCTGTACACGCGACACGTCTCCCAAGCCGGCTACGGGGCCGCCAACTCACTGCTCACGGCGGTGATCCTCGCGAGCATCTTCCTGCGAGTGGGCATCGGCGAGGCGTTCATCCGCTTCTACTTCGACGACAACGATGAGGCGCGGCGGACGCGCATTGCGCGCACCGCGACCGCCACTGTGGCGTGGACGACGACGCTGGCGGCGTTGCTGGCGGCTGCATTCGCCGGGCCGCTCTCGCAACTACTGCTCGGCTTCCACGATCCGATCCTGATCTACTGCGCGATCGTAGGCCTGTGGGCGTTCACCAACTTGGAGATGGCCTATGCGCAGCTGCGAGTGGACGAGCGCTCACGCACGTACGTGTACGCATCGGGCGCCAACGTGGCAATGACGGTGCTGTTCACGGTGATGCTCGTGGTGGTCGCCGACCAGGGGGCCCGCGGCCTGCTGCTTGGCAACTTCGGCGCCTCGGCGGTGGTCGTGCTCGGACTGTGGTGGGTGCTGCGCGCGCGTTTCAGCCTACGCGTGCGCACGGGCGACCTGCGCGCGATGCTGCGCTTCGGGCTGCCGACGGTGCCCGCCGACGCGAGCGTTTACGGGCTGCAGGTCGCCGACCGCTTCTACCTGTTCCGCGACTACTCGCACGCGGCGGCAGGCGACTACTCGGTTGCACTGCAGTTCGCCACGGTCGTGTTCGTGGTCGTGCGCGGCTTTCAGTACGCGTGGCCGCCGCTGGCCTACTCGATCGACAGCGACGCCAGCGCCGCGCGGCTGTACGCGGTCGTGACGACCTACTTCGCGCTCGCCACGGGCGTTGTGGTTGCTGCCGTGGCGCTGCTCGGCCGCTGGATCGTGCGGCTGTTGGCCGCGCCCGCATACTTCGGCGCGCACAAGGCATTGCCCTGGCTCGCGCTCGGCTGGACGCTGTACGGGCTCTACCAGGTGATGATCGTGATCACCGGCCGCGCGCGCGTGACCTCGCGCAACCTGCCCGCGGCCGCGGCGGGCCTAGCCGTGAACGTGGTGCTGTTGCTCGTGCTCGTGCCCGAAGACGGCCTCGGCCTGGGGATCGCCGGCGCTGGGATCGCGCTGTGTGGCGCCTACGTGGCGATGCTGGTGGTGATGCACCTGCTCACACGGCGGCTGTTCGACGTCGGCTTCGAATGGGGACGTCTGCTGACGCTGCTGGCGATCCTGGCCGCCGTGGCCGTCTCCGGCGAGCTGTTGCTGCCCACGAGCGGCGCCGCAGGCCTGGTCGCGCGGATCGCCTGGCTGGCGTGGATCCCTGCGCTGCTGCTCGCAACACGCTTCTTTCACCCGCACGAGCGCGACGGCGCCCGCGCCCTGGTCGCCGACGCCCGTACCCGCGTGGCTGCCTTCCGCGCCGGCCACGGCGATGTCGAGGCCTACGCCGAGGACCCGTTGCGGGATCTGTGACTAAGCGCCGAGGTTGTACTCGGCGGCGGCCTCGCGCAGGCCTTCGCCACGCTGAGGCAGCAGCGTCGCGACCACGTGGCGCCAGTAGCGCCGCGGCGAGTGACCGGGGAGCACCAGCGCGGCCAGCGCCCTCAGCGCGTACGGCCACGCGGTCAGCCAGCGCACCGCACGCGCGGCCGCGGGCGAATGGTGCTTGCGCATGTACAGGTCACGGTTACGCGCCATCTCGACGATGCGCCGCTGCGAGAACGAGCTGGTGGAAAGCTGCTCGTGGTGGATCGCGCGTGCGTCCGGCACGTACAGGCTGAGCCAGCCCGCGTCGCGCAACCGCCGCGCGAAGTCGACCTCGTCGGAGTACACGAAGAAGTCGGGATCCAGGTAGCCGATCTCACTGGCGGCCCGGCGGCGCACGAGCAGTGCGGAGGACTGGCACCAGTCGACCTCGCAGGTAAGGGCGCCGGTGCTCTGCACCGTGTAGCGGCGGTGCAGCAGAAGCGCTCCCGCAAGCGCCGTGGCGACGCTGGGAAACCGCCACGCGCAGGGCTGCGCGCGACCGTCGGGGCGCAGCAGCTGTGCGCCCGCGCAGGCTGCCGCGGGGTTCGCCTCCAACGCGTGCCACAGCGCGAGCGTCGCGCCCGGGCGCAACTCGGAGTCCTCGTTGAGCAGCAGCGCGTAGCGCCCTCGGGCGCGGGCCAGCAGCTCCGAGTCGTTGGTCGCCTTGCCGCGGCGTTGGTGGTGCTCGATCAGCTGATCGACTGTCGTGTGCTCGCGGGCGGCCTGTGCGGAGCCGTCGCGCGAGCCGTTCTCCAGCACAAGCACCTCGGTCGCGAACGGCAATTCGGCGCGCTCGCGCGCGATCGCATCCAGCCCGCGCAGCAGCAGATCGCGCTGAGAGGTGTTGACCACGCAGAAGCTCAGCACGATCTCGCCGCTCGCCGCCGGCTTCCCGGCCGGCGCCATGCCGGGCTGTATCTCGGGCGTCATGCCCGCATTCTCGCCTCAAGCGCGCCTATTGTCCGTCGCGGTGCGCGTCCACATCGTCGACCCGTCGGCCTATACGCCGCCATACGACCACGCGCTCGCCCGTGCGCTGGGCGCCGCCGGCGCTGAGGTGCAGTTGCACACCAGCCGCTTCGCGTACGGGTCGGTCGCCGCATCCGAGGGCTATGTACGGCACGAGACCTTCTATCGCCTGGCCGCCCGCGTCGGCGACGCGCGCGCGCGCCGAGCGGTCAAGCTGGCCGAGCACGTCCCCGACATGCTGCGCTACCGGCGGATCGCACGCGCCGCCGATGTCGTGCACTTCCAGTGGCTGACTGTCCAGCACCTCGACGGACGCCTGCTGCCGGCGCACGGCGCCCGCGCGAGCGCGGGACGTGGCTCGCGGCGAACCACGCGCCCACTGGTGCTGACCGCGCACGACATCCTCCCGCGCGAGGCGCGCCCGGGCCAGCGCCGCGCGCAGCGGCTCCTGTATGACCGCTTCGACGCGGTCGTCGTGCACTCTGAGCACGGGCGCGAGCGGCTGAGAGATGAGCTGGGCGTTGACCCCGAGCGCGTGCACGTGATCCCGCACGGAGCTTTTGCGCACCTGGCCGCGCCTGGCCCCGCGCTGGACGCAGCCGCGCCGTTTGAGACGGACAAGCCGGTCGTCCTGTGCTTCGGCTTGATGCGCCCGTATAAGGGCATCGACCTGCTGCTGGAGGCCTGGCGAGGGATCGAGGACGCCGAGCTGTGGATCGCGGGGATGGCGCGCATGGACATCTCCTTGCTTCAGGCGAGCGCGCCGGCGAACGTGCGCTTCGTGGCGCGCTTCATCGGCGAGCGCGAGCTGCCCGCGTACTTCCGCCGCGCCGATCTGCTCGTGCTGCCCTACCTCGAGATCGACCAGTCGGGCGTGCTATTCACCGCGCTGGCGTTCGGCAAGCCGCTGCTGCTGAGCGACGTCGGCGGTTTCCCCGAGGTCGCCGCCACGGGTGCCGCACGCACGTTTCCGGCTGGCGACGCTCCCGCGCTACACGCGGCGCTGCGCGAGCTGTTGGCCGATCCGGTGGCGCTCACAGAGATGTCCGAGCGTGCGCGGGCGGTGGCCACGGGGCAGTACTCGTGGGATTCGATCGCGCGCGCCACGCTGGCGCTGTACGAGCGGCTGGGCGCGCTCGGGGGCTGAGGCCAAGGCGCGCGCCAGGCGGGCGGGTGCGCTCGTCCGCGACAATCCCGCCGTGCTCGCCCTGGAGATCGTGTTTTGGCTGTGCGCCGCGCTGATTGTGTGGACGCAGCTTGGCTACGCGCTGGCGCTGGTTGTGCTCGCGCGGCTGCGCGCGCCCTCCGGCCCAGCACCGAGCCCGCCGTCGGCACCTCCGCCGGCGCTGTCGCTGATCGTGGCGGCGCACGACGAGGAGTCGGTGATCGCGGCGAAGGTGGCTAACGCGCTCGGCCAGGACTATCCGCGCGAGCGGCTGCAGCTGATCGTGGCGTGCGACGGCTGCGCGGACGCGACCGCCGAGCGTGCGCGCGAGGCCGGCGCGGACCTGGTGCTGGAGCTGGCGCGCGGGGGCAAGATCCGCGCGCAGGACGCGGCGGTGGAGCGCGCGACGGGCGAGATCGTGGCCTTCTCGGACGCGAACGCCCTGTGGGAGCCGGATGCGGCCCGCAGGCTCGTGGACGCGTTCGCGGACGAGCGCGTGGGCTACGCGTGCGGGCAGGTGCGGTTCGTCAACGACACGGTGCACGGGGGCGCGCCCAACCAGGAGGGCGTGTACTGGCGCTATGAGATGGCGGTGCGCGAGCGCGAGTCGCGCCTGTCGTCGATCACCGCGGGCAACGGCGCGATCTACGCGACGCGTCGCAGCACGTACATGGTGGTTGACCCGATCATGGGCCACGACCTGTCGCTGCCGTTCAACATGGTCAAGCGCGGTCTGCGGGCGGTATACGAGCCGTCCGCGCGCGCGAGAGAGCGGATGGTGCCCTCGCTGCACGGGGAGTTCGCGCGCAAGCGGCGGATGATGAGCCACACCTGGCCGATCGTGCTGCGCGGCGGCATGCTATCCCCGCGCGGCTATCCGCCGGGCTACGCGTTGATGATCCTGTCGCACCGCGTGCTGCGCTACGCGACGCCGTTCTTGCACGCGCTCGCGCTCGCCGCCAACATCGCGCTGCTGGGCGCCGGCGCGGGCGCGCTGTATGCGGTGACGCTGGCGCTGCAGCTCGCGCTACTGCTGGCGGCGGCGCTCGCGGGCCGCATGCACGCACGCGTGTTGCTGATCGCGCGCTACTACGTGCTGACGACCGCGTCCCTGGCGGTTGGGCTGTGGGACTGGCTGCGCCACGGGACCGAGGCCACGTGGGACGCGGCCGAGGGAACACGCTGACTTGTCTGCCGGCCGTCAGATGGAGATGCGGATGCCTATTGTCCGCCCGGTGATCCGCCGCACGGTCGACATCGTGGTGTCCGCGCTGGCGCTGGCGCTGAGCGCGCCGCTGATGGCGCTGGCGGCGCTGGCGATCCGTGCGGAGACGCCCGGTCCGGTGGTCTACCGCCAGCGGCGGGTGGGATGGCACGGCCACGAGTTCGACGTGCTGAAGCTGCGCACGATGGTCGATGGCGCGGAGCGCATCGGCGCGGGCCTGGCGGTCAACGAGAACGATCCGCGGATCACGCGCGTGGGCGCGCTGCTGCGGCGCACGTCGCTGGACGAGCTGCCGAACCTGCTGAACGTGTTGCGCGGTGAGATGTCGCTGATCGGCCCGCGCCCGACGCTGCCGGAGCAGGTGGCGCAGTACAGCGAGCGCCAGCGCGGGCGGCTGGCGATCAGGCCGGGCATCACCGGTTGGGCGCAGGTGAACGGCCGCGCGACGCTGCCGTGGTCGGAGCGCATCGAGTTGGACCTGTACTACATCGAGCACCGCTCACCGGCGCTGGACGTCGAGATCGTGCGCCGCACGGTGGCGATGGTGCTGGGCGGCTCGGACCTGTACAAGGGGCAGACGGGCGGCTGGGAGGGTGAGCTGTGAGCAGGCCGGCGATCCTGCTGACGGGCGCGGGCAAGCGCTACGACATCGTGTCATGCTTTGCGGCGCTGACGAAGACGATCGTCGCAGACTCCTCGCCGCTGGCGCCCGCCCAGTATGCGGCGCACGTGCGCGCGGATGTGCCACGCATGGACGACCCCGAATACGTGCCTGCGCTCGAGCGTCTGTGTGAGCAGCACGGGGTCGGCGCGGTCCTGCCGCTGACGGATTTGGATATAGAGATCTTGGCTCGCGCGTGGGAAGAGAGCCGGCTTGCTGCCATGGTCCCGTCGGCCGCGGTCGCCCGCGCGACCTACGACAAGTACGAGGCGCACCTGCTGCTGGAGCGCCACGCGCTGCCCTCGCCGCAGACGGTCCTGCCCGAGCAGGACCTGGACTCGCTGGACTATCCGGTGGTGATCAAGCCGCGGCGTGGTTCGGGTGCGCGCTCGATTCACCTCGCGCACAACCCCGCGCAGGCGCGTCTGTTCATCGACTACGTGCAGCGCGCGCCGACGGTCACGCGCCCGCAATCGGCCCCGGGCCCCGAGCCGGTGATGGTGCAGCGCGCGATGGGCGGCCCGGAGCTGTCGATCGACTGTCTGGGCGACCTCGATGGGCGCTGCTTGAACGCGATCCCGCGCACGATGCTGGAGTCGCGCGGGGGCGAGTCGATCAAGGGTCAGGTCGTCCATGACCAGGAGCTGATCGATTTGGGCGCACGTGTGATGGAGGCGCTGGCGGTGCGCGGGCCGGCGACGATCCAGGTGTTCCGCGACCCGGACGTCGGCCTGGGCATCACCGACGTGAACACGCGCTTCGGCGGCGCGTTTCCCGCGCCCGCCTATGCGGCGCTGCCCGGTCGCACATACCCGGAGCTGATCGTGGCGATGGCGGCCGGCGAGCAGGTGGCCCCACATGTGGGCGAGTTCACTGCCGGCGCTACGTTCACGCGCTACTACTGGCAACTGGAGCTGGACGGGGATCTGGCGCCGACCGGACGCGAGATCGTCCCGAGTGGTCCGCCGTCGCCGCGCTGATCTGGGCGCGCCGCACCGCCAAGCGACCCATGGACGGGCGGTCCGGGGCTAGAATCGGAGACAGTGGCCACGCTGGTAGCCGATTCCCCGCCTGCTCCTCCTGACGGGAAGGGGCCGTCGGATGACTCGTTCGCCGAGCAGCCTGAGCCTGCCCCCGGCGCGCCATCTTCCCCCGCCGCACAGCGCACGTGCGCCAAGTGCGGCGCGGCAATGTCTGGCGAACAGGACTGGTGCCTGCAGTGCGGCGCTGCCGCGCGCGGCAGCCTGAGCACGCCGAGCTGGCGCTCGGCTGCGACGATCCTCGCTGCCACGGCGGTGCTCGCGCTGGGCGCTGCGGCGGCGGCGTATGCGGCGCTCAACAAAGACACGACCACGGCTGCAGTGACGGCCACGGTCGCGAAAGTAACGACGCCGCCCGCCGGGGTGCCCACGACTCCGACCACGGCGACGCCGCCCGCGACGACTGCCACGACGCCCGCGACGACGATCCCGTCCACGACGGCGGTCAAACCGCCGAAGATCCCGCTGACGGCGTCGGTGCCGAAGATCCCCACCAAAGCGTTCACCCTGCCGTCGTCGACCGGCAAGGGCGGATCGACTACCACGACGCCATCGAGCACGTCGACCGGAGGAGCTGGCTCCTCGCCGGGAGGAACCGCGCCGACGCCGATCCTGCTGGACACGAACGCGGCCTCGACGTACAACCCGTACGGATATGCGGCTAGCGCGTTCGGCGACCCGAGCCTGGCGATCGACGGCGACAGTTCGACCGGCTGGACCGCCGCGGTAGAACCGGCGGCGGCGCCGAAGATGGCGGTGGGACTGCTGATCGACATGAAGACCAAGCAGCGACTGTCGGCGGCCGCCGTGATCACCTCAACCCCCGGCATGACCGTGCAGATGTACGGCGCCAACGGACACACCGCGCCGCCTTCGATCACCGACCCCGCGTGGGTGGCGCTCAGCCACTCGATCACCGTCAAGAAGAAGCACGCGCACATCAAGCTGCACTGGCCGGCGGGAAAGACGTTCACGTTCATCGCGCTGTGGATCAGCAGTGCGCCGGCAAGCTCGACGCCGCAGGCGCCGGGGCGCGTGACGGTCAACGAACTGGAACTGTTCCCGGCGAGCTAGCCGCTGCGCGTGCGCGTGGCTTTCTTGGCGGCCGCGCGTTTGGGTCGTTTGGCGGTGGGCTTGACCCACACCTCGTCGAGGAACTTGGCGATCTCGCCGGTCAGTCGCTCGGGTGTCAGGCGTAGCTCCATCAGCGAGCTCGCGCGCAGCAGGCTGGCGTTGGGCATCTCGTGCACAAGCATGTCGGCGTCGGAGAACGGGTGCACGGGGTCACGCTCGTGGCCGAGCACGAGCGTGCGCGTCTGGAACGTCCGCCGCTGCTCGCGCGGGGGTGCGATGCGCCCGAAGAACAGCCCCTGCAGCAGCGCGCCGCCGGGGCCGGGGTCCTGGCGCAGGATGTCGAGCATCACGTTGCCGTAGTGCGGCAGCAGCCGCCGTGGCACCGCGCTGGTGGCGCGCGCCACGACCTTCATGAGCGGCTCGCCGAACGTCAGCGAGACGAGCAGCGGCGTGAACGTGAGCGCGCTCCACAGCAGGCCGTTGTCGAGCACGGGCATCTCGATCACCATCGCGCGCAGGCGCTCGGGGGCCCGCGCGGCGACCTCCAAGGCGGTGTTGGCGCCGAGCGAGGTGCCCATCATCGCCGCCTGCTCGATCTGCAGGTGGTCCATCAGCGCGACGATCTGCTCGGCGTAGGCGGCCATCGAGTAGCGCCACATGTCGCGCGGGCGATCGGACTTGCCGTGTCCGAGCAGGTCGACGGTGATCACCTGGTTGCCGAGTGCGGCGAGGTCTTCGGCCAGCGGGCGGTGCATCTCTTGGGAGAGCAACAGCCCGTGTACGAGGATCAGCGGGCGCGCGGTGGCGGGCGCGCTCTTGGCTGTCGCACCCCGGCGCCCCCCTGGTGCCACGGCGGCGAGGCCGCCGCCGTATGAGGTGTAGGCGATGCGCTGTCCGTCGAATCCGAAGGAAGGCATTTGTCCACAGTACTGACCGGGCTGCGCAATGAGCGCCCGCGCGCTAGCGTTGATGGGTCGATCCGCTGGCGGTCGATCCGGTCGTCAGCCAAGCGTCAGGAGGAGATCTATGGCTAAGCAGCCCCGTATCCTCGCAGGCAACACAGCGGCGATCACAGGCGGCGCCCGCGGTATCGGCCGCGCGACCGCGGAAGCGTTCTTGAGCCACGGCATGAGGGTCGCGCTCGGCGACGTGGACCTGGAGGCGGCCCGGCACACGGCGGCCTCGCTGGGCGGGAGCGTCGTGGCGCTGCCGTTGGACGTGACCGACCGCGACTCCTTCGCAGCGTTCCTTGACGGCGCGCAGGAGCAGCTGGGGGCGTTGGACGTGCTGGTCAACAACGCGGGGATCATGCAGGTCGGGCGCTTCATCGACGAGGACGACGTGACCGCGCGGCGGATGGTCGACATCAACATCCACGGCGTGATTCTCGGCACCAAGCTGGCGCTCGAGCGGATGATCCCGCGCGACCGTGGCCACATCGTCAACATCGCTTCGCAGGCGGGCAAGTTCGGCGCCCCTGGCGGCGCGACCTATTCGGCGACCAAGCACGCGGTCGTCGGGCTGACCGAGGCGGTGCGCGGCGAGCTGCGGCTGATGGACGCGCACATCGACGTCAGCTATGTGATGCCGACGGTCGTCAACACCGAGCTGGGCTCCGGTCTGGGCGAGGTGCGCGGCATGGCCAATCTGCAGCCGACGGACGTGGCCGACGCGATCGTGGACGCACTGCAGCACGGCATCGTGGACGTGTGGGTGCCGAAGTCAGCCAAGCGCACGAACGCGGTCGCGACGCTGCTGCCGCGCTCGATGTCCGAGGGGATGGCGCGCGCGATGAAGGCCGATCGGGTGCTCGCGGGCGCCGACCATAACGTCCGCCGCCAGTACGACCTGCGCGCGGCCCACTCGGAGCCCGGGCTGGAGCCGGCGCCTGAGCAGCCGCAGATCGCCGAGACGGTCGGCGACTGACCGGTCGCTCGCCTCGCTCACCGTCGCCGGATCGGCCGATCCGCTCAGCCGGTGGCGCGCGGCGGGCTCAACCGGCGGTGAGCCAGTCGGCGATCAGCCCGCCGATCAGGGGTCCCTGGTCCTCCTGCAGAAAGTGACCTGCGTTCTCGATCGTGCGCGGCGCCTCGCGGCCGATCGACGCGGCGAAGCGCTCGCCGACCGACAGTGCCAGCACGGGGTCTGAGTCCGCCCAGAGCATCAGCATCGGGCGACGGTCTTGCTTGAGCGCGGCGTGTACGCGCCTGCTGGCCGGTGCTCCAGGTGCCTCGGGTGTGCGCGGGATCATCAGCGGGAACGCCCGCGCGCCGGCCTTGGATGCCGGGTTGGGGTAAGGGGCGTCGTAGGCGGCGATCACGTCATCGCCTGGGTCGCGGTTGCAGCCGCCGCGCACGAGCGCACCGACCGGCAGGTCGTCGTTGTGCTCGACGAAGTCGCGGAAGGCAAGCCACGTATCGCTCATCTTCTGGTAGCCGCTGAACAGGCCCATGTCGAGGACCACGAGCCGCTCGATCCGCTGAGGGTGCTCGACGGCCATGCGCAGGCCGATCGGGCCGCCCCAGTCGTGCACGACGATCGTCGCGTCGCGCAGATCCAGGTCCTCGAGCAGCGTGCTCGCCAGCTCGACGTGGCGGTCATAGCTGTAGAAGCCGATGTCGGTGGGCTTATCAGAGCGCCCGAAGCCAACCAGGTCGGGTGCGAGACAGCGGAAACCGGCGTCGCGCACAGGCGGAATGACGTTGCGCCACAGATACGACCACGTGGGCTCGCCGTGCATGAAGATCACCGGCGCACCCTGGCCCTCGTCGAGATGGGCGAGGCGCAGGCCGTCGCGTTCGCGGTAACGCGACTCGAAGGCGAAGTCGGGTAGCCCCTCAAACGCCTCGTCGGGCGTGCGCACAGCCTCGACCATCCCGGCGGGCAGCATACCGGTGGCCCATCGGCTAGGCTCGCGCCCGATGCACGCCCTGGCTGTCCACGTCGCGCCGATCCTGGCCGCGGAGAAGAGCAAAGTCCCGTTCTACATCGCGGGCGGGCTGCTGGTGGTGTGGGCGCTGGTGCTGTCGCTGGGCGTCGGCCTGCGCAAAGACGACTTCCCTGCCACCAAACAGCTGGAGCGTGCAGTCATCGCGATCACCGCGGTGCTCGTTATCGCAGCGGCGTCCACGGCGGTCATTACCTCGCAGTCGCCGTCGCACGAGGTGCCGGTGAGCTCGGGGACGAAGATCCCACCGACCGCGCCGCCCCCGGTGGTGGGTGCGCCGGTGGTGGTGGCTAACTCGAGCGCCGCGCCGGCGCCCGCGCAGACGCCGCCGAGCACGCCCGCCAAGCCGAGCACGCCGACCGCGACAACGGGCACCCCCGCGCCCCCGTCTTCGCCGGCGAGCGTGAAGACACTGACATTGCTGGCACTGGCGGCCAACCCGACGGGGCTGCTCAGCTACAACACCAAGCAGCTGAGCGCGAAGGCGGGTGCGGTGACGATCACGCTGACCAACTCCTCGCCGGTGGAACACGACGTGGCGATCGCGCAGGGCAGCAAAGTGGTGGGTGCGACGCCGATGTTCGTGGGTGGTAGCAAGACGCTCAAGCTCCAGCTGAAGCCGGGCACGTACACGTTCTACTGCACGGTGCCCGGCCACCGGCAGGCCGGTATGGAAGGTACGCTTACCGTCTCGTGAAGCTATACGTGTGTTGGGGAACGTTCTCGACGCCGCGCCCCGGCGGGCATCCGTGCGCCAACGCCTACCACGCGCTGCAGGACGCCGGACACGACCCCGAGGTGATCAAGTCCTACGGGTTGGCGCCGTTGCCGGGCGTGTTCAACCAGACGCGCGGACGCCGCGAGGTGCAGGAGCTGACGGGCAACCGCTGGGTTCCCGTGCTGGTCCTCGACGACGGCTCGGTGCTCGAGGACTCACACACGATCGTCGACTGGGCGAAGGCCAATCCTGCGTAGCTCTGTCGGTGCGTTGCGTGCGACGGGAGCGCTCGCTTCGCGAGCGCGCGGTCGGTCTTCTCGTCGGCGCACGCTGCCACACGCCCGAGGGCGAGGGCTATCGTCGCGCTGAATGCCAACGCGCCGAGCCCCGAAGCAACGATGATGGTCACCGACACCACCCCCTTCTGCTCCCTGACGGATCCTCTCCCGCCCGGACAGTCGCACAGCACCCGGACGGCGGTCCAGTCCCGATGAGCGCAGACCCCGCTAACACCGTAGCTTTCTGCATATCCAGGGGTATGTCCTTCCCCGCTTCAGCTAAAACCCGACCGAAGGGAACGCGTAATGGACGTTCTGGCAAGGCTCGATCAGGCACGCGAGCAGACCAACGTGCTCGAGCACCCGTTCTACCAGCGCTGGAGCGCCGGCGAGCTGAGTGCGCAGGAGCTGAGCCATTACGCGGGCGAGTACCGCCACGCGGTGGAGGCGCTCGCGCGACGCCTCGGCCGCTGCGGCCGAGCGCGCCGGCGCTGCGCATCGCGATGGACTGCGCGCTCACGCCGAGGAGGAGGCGGCACACGTGGCGCTGTGGGACCAGTTCGCACGCGCCACGAGCGCCGGGCTGGAGCCGGCGGGAGCGGGAGCGCAAGGCGGCGCGGACACGGCGACGCTGCCACAGACGCGGGAGTGCGCGCGGGCGTGGACGGCGGGCGAGGACCTGCTCGAGCAGCTGGCGGTGCTGTACGCGATCGAGGCTAGCCAGCCGGAGATCTCGCAGACCAAGCTGGAGGGGCTGACCGCACACTACGGCTACAGCGACGAAGGCCCGGCGACCGAGTACTTCGAGCTTCACCGCAGCGCGCGACGTCGAGCACGCGGATGAGGCACGCGAGCTGATCGCCGACGCTGATGGCCGACGCGGAGGAACCCGAGGAGCAGGCGGACCGCGATGGTCGCGCGCGCTCGCGCGGCGCTGCGCGGCAACTGGGTGCTGCTCGACGGCGTGGAAGGCCGCTAGCGCACGGGCGCAAGCGGCGCGCTCACGGGCGCGGCGAGGCTGCCGGCACGGCCAGGCGCCAGGCGAACAGCACGGCGGCCACGGAGGTCGCGAGGTTGAGGCTGGAGACGCCCGCGCGCATCGGGATGCGGATGCGCTCGTCGGCGCACGCGAGCAGCTCGTCGCTGAGGCCGTGGCGCTCGGTGCCGAAAGCGAGCACGGCATCGGCGGGCAGCGTCTGCGCGTCGAGGTCCTCGCCGTCGGGGTCGAGCGCGACGAGCGGGCGTTCGGCGCGGGCGACCGCGGCGAGCGAGTCCAGGCGGGCGACGGGCAGCGCGAAGTGCAGCCCGGCGGCGCCGCGCAGCGCGTCGGGATGCCACGGGTCGTGGCTGCCGGTGGTGAGCACCGCGCCGACATCGGCCGCGGCGGCGACGCGCACGCACGCGCCCATGTTGCCGAGGTCGCGCGGATCCTCGAGCAGCACGACTGGGCCTCGCGCGCGCTCGGCGAGCACCGCGGTGGGCTCCACGGCTGGGCGCTCGGCCAGCGCGATCACGCCGGTTGACGGCGTCAGCGGAGCGAGCGTGTCGAACACGTCGGGCTCGATCTGCCGCGCGAGCGCGCCGATGGCCGCGGTCACGTCGGGTGCGAGCGCGGCGGCCAGACGCTCCAGCCGGGCGAGGTCGCTGCTCACTACCTCCAGCACCTCGGCGCCGAAGCGCAGCGCGTGCTTGAGCGGGTGGAAGCCTTCGAGCACCGCCAGCGCGGGATCGCGCCGCGCGCGCCCGAAGCGCGGAATGAGCGATCCGTCCTGCACATGGCGATGATCGCACGCCGCCCGTCGGTCGACAGGCATAGAGTTGTGCCCGCGCAATGAGGCTCGAGGGCATACACCACATCAGCGCGATCACCGGCAACGCCGTCGGCAACGTCGAGTTCTACACGGGCGTGCTCGGCTTGAGGATGGTCAAGAAGACGGTCAACCAGGACGAACCGAACGTGTACCACCTGTTCTACGGCGACGAGCACGGCTCGCCGGGCATGGACTTGACGTTCTTTGAGTACCCGGGCGCGGCGCGCGGGGTGGCGGGCGCAGGCATGATTCACCGGATCGTGTGGCGGGTGGCCTCGCGCGACTCGCTGGAGTTCTGGAGCGAACGGCTGGCCGAGCGTCACATCGGCTTTGAGAAGATCGGCGACAGCCTGCTGTTCGCCGACCCGGAGGGGCTGGAGCACGAGCTGATGGTCAGCGCGGCGGCGGACGAGCAACTGCGCGCGGACTCGCCGGAGATTCCGAGCGAGCACGCGCTGCTCGGCTTCGACGGCGTGCGCGCGTACAGCTCGCGACCCGGTCCGCAGCGAACGCCTGCTAAACGAGGCGCTGGGCATGTCCCGGCGTGAGGGCGAGCATTGGGAGCTGCGCGGCGGCAGTCGCAGCGGCTTCTACGCGTATGACCCGGCGCCGCCGGAGATCAATCGCAGCCAGGGCGCGGGCACCGTCCATCACGTGGCGTTCGCGGCGGAGATTGACGACCTCGAGGCGTGGCGTCGGCGTGTGGCCGAGGCGGGCGCTCGCCCGACGCCGGTGATCGACCGCTTCTACTTCAAATCGGTGTACTTCCTGGAGCCAAGCGGGGTGCTGTTCGAGATCGCCACGATCGGCCCGGGCTTCGCGGTGGACGAGGACGAGCGCCATTTCGGCGAGCGGCTGTCGCTGCCGCCGCCGTTCGAGCCGATGCGCGAGCAGCTGGAGCAGACGCTCAAGCCGCTGCCCTACCCGCCGCCGTGGCGGGTAGGTGAGCCGAGCTGACAGCGCGCGACCCGGCTTGTCCCCCGCCGCGTTCGCGGCGCCGGCCGGTGAGGGTCATACTTGGTCGTCGATGTTGCGACTGGTGACGATCCCGATCAGTCACTACTGCGAGAAGGCGCGCTGGGCGCTCGAGCGTGCGGGCATGGGCTACCGCGAGGAGCGCCACGTCCAGGGCATCCACCGCGTGGCCTCTCGACTCGCCGGTGGCGCTGGCACGACGCCGGTGCTGGTCACGCCGCAGGGGTCGATCGGGGAGTCCTCGGAGATCCTCGCGTGGGTCGATGAGCGGATTCCAGGCGAGCAGAAGCTGTTCCCGTCCGGGCAGCAGGACCGGCGTGAGGTGGAGGCGCTCTGCGCGCGTTTGGACGAGCGGCTCGGTCCGAGTGGGCGGCGGCTGATCTACGTCCACATGTTGCAGCGCCCGACGCTGATGCTCGACTACAACAATCAGGGCGTGCCACGTTGGGAGGACCGCACGATCCGCTGGGGCTACCCGGTGATCAGGTCGTTCGTACGCCGCGCGCTGGACATTCGCCCGGGCGTGGAGGTGGAGGACGAGGCGCTGGTGTGGCGTGAGTTTGACTATGTGGCGGACCTGCTGAGCGACGGCAGGCACTATCTCCACGGCGAGCGCTTCGGCGCCGCCGATCTGACGTTCGCGTGCCTATGTGCGTCGGTGCTGATGTCGCCCGACTACGGCGTGCGGCTGCCGCAGCCGGACGTGCTGCCGCCGAACACGGCCACACTCGTACGCCGCGCGCGCGAGCACCCGGCAGGAGTGTTCGCCTTGCGTCTGATCGCCGAGCAGCGCCGGACGGCGGTTTCGCCGTCGGCGGCCGTATGAGGCACAGCGTCATGCGGGCGCACCTGATGAGGCTCATGGCCTGGTGCCCCATAGCGTGATGTTGCGACGGCCGGTCCGCAGCGTGCGCCGGCGCGCCAGCGTGGTCGGGTCGAGAGCGAGGTCGCGAGTGTCGCCTGTGTCGTGTGTGTCGAGCCGTTCGTCGACGTCTGCGGCGTCGTCGTTTGGCTCGGGCCACTCGTGCAGGCAGTGGCTGGCGGCGCCAAGGCGGCGGCATGCCTGCCGGAGCTCCTCGGCCAACTCCAGCCAGGCGTCGGAGTGCGGAGGCTCCGGCGCGTCGAGCAGCGCGCTCCCCTGGTTGAGACGCTCGCGCACGTCCGCCCGGAAGCGCTCGATCTCCTGGGCGGCGAGCGTACGGGCATTGCGCCACGCCCGATGCTGGGGAGCCTCGGGCAGCTCGAGCGGGAGGCCGTCGCGGCGTGCGTCACGCAGCTGGCGCTGCCCGGCGCTGGTGAGCGCCCACACGGGCACGCCGTGGCGGGTCGAGGACGTCAGGCGGCCGCGCTCCTGCAGCGCGCCCACGCGAGCGATCACGTGCCGCGCCTCGCGAGAGCGCGGCGGGGCGGCGAGGTGGTCGAGGATCGCCCACCTGGCGACGGCTTCGTCTCCGTGGGGGTGGTGAAGCGCGGCGCGTTGTACCGCCGCGAGCACGACCTCATCGGAGGGCGGCTCCTGCTGATCGAATCCGGTCTGTGGCTTGAGCGTGTGCACATGGCCTCCTCTGCTTGCGCACGGAGGCGCCTAACGTCGATCCCGGTCATGTTCACCCGTGGCGCCGCGTTGGGGGCGTAACTCGGGCACAATCGGCGGGCATCGAGGGTGAGCGACTCGGTGCCGGGCCCGGGGTGTTGACGCACCGCCGGGCCACTAATGTCAGGACGCGTTCCACAGTAATCCGGCGCCGACCCTCAGCAAGCTGTTTTGGGCAGAAGTCGCATAGTTGTCACACTCCGGCGCCTAGCTGGACACGCCAGGGGTGTCCTGTGAAGACCGGCCACGTGGACGAGCGGCGCCGAACTGCTCGGGCTCGGGCTGCGGGTAGGCGTCGATCGGCCTGACCGGCTTGACGCCCGCTCGTGGATGTGGTGAGCTAGCGCGACGCACGCCGACAAAAGGGGCAGAGGACGATGGCAACTACCGCAGCCAGCCAGTCGACCGCCGCCGATGCGGCCGCTGGAGCAGGACCGAATGCCGAGACGATCCAGGCGTGGGACGGACCGCTGTTCGACCGTTTCTTGCGTTACCGCCACCTGATCACGACGGGGCTGGGCGCGCATGGGGAGGTAGCGCTGGAGATGTTCCCGCCGCTGCACGGAGCCCGCGTCCTGGACATAGGCTGCGGATTCGGCGATGCCACCCAGCGGATCGCGGGCATGGTGGGAGCAGAGGGCGAGGCGGTCGGCGTGGACGTGGCGCCGCGCTTCATCGAGGCATCCAAGCAGGACGCCGAGCAGGCGGGCGTGACCAACGCGCGCTTTGCCGTGGCGGACGTGCAGATGGACCCGCTGGGCGGCCCCTACGACATGGCGTTCTCACGCTTCGGCACGATGTTCTTCGCCAACCCCGTGGCGGCGCTGCGCAACGTGCGCGAGGCACTCGTGCATGGTGCGCGCCTGGTGATGGTGGTGTGGCGCGTGCGCACGGACAACGAGTGGCTCTACCGCGGGCAGACGATCGTCGAGGGGATCGTCAGCCGCCCGGAGGAGTACGACGAGCCGACGTGTGGTCCGGGCCCGTTCTCGATGGCCGACGCGGACACGACGAGCGATGTGCTGCGCCACGCGGGCTACGTGGACGTGGCGCTGCACCGCTGCGACGTGCCGATCGTGATCGGCACCGATCTCGAGGAGGCGATCGACGTGGTGATGGCGATCGGCCCGGCGGGCGAGATCCTGCGCCTGGCGGGCGACCGTGCGGCCGACCGGCACGACGAGGTCCGCGACGCGCTGCGCGCGGGCATGGCGGAGTTCAAGCAGGAGGACGGAATCCGCGCGCCGGCGTCGACGTGGATCGTGTCGGCCACCGCTCCCTGATCTCCTCGCAGGCGCGCTGCGATCGTGATCGGCGGCCGAGCGTCGTGTGCGCGTCGACGCACTTGCCGCTGGCTGCCGCGCGTCTTGCGCACAACAGAATGGAGCTAGGGGGACTCGAACCCCCGACCTCCTGGGTGCGATCCAGGCGCTCTCCCAACTGAGCTATAGCCCCATGCGTTCAGGCATCCGCACGAGCGGCGCCTCGGGCATTGTAGTCGCAGAAGGGGCGGTGGCGGGCGCAGTATGGTTTGGGGGCGCGATGGGACTTCTCGACGACGCCATACGCGAACACCTGGAGCTCAAGCGCCGTCGCGGTGCCGACCCAACCGAGGTGGCGCGCGCGGAGCGAGACGCTTTGGAGCCGGTGTTCGCAGACGAGGACGCCGACGTGGAAGGCGAGCAGACGGGCGAGGAGGACCAGCCGGCGGAGATCGCGGCGACGACGGCCGAGGAACACGGGGGTGCAGACCCCGAGCAGGACCCACCCACCGAGCAGGAGCGCTTCTCGACGGTCGGCCAGGAGACGGTCGAGTTGGACATGCGGACGGTGATGGCGCAGGACGCAGACACTGTCGACGCAGGGGAGACGAGCGCGCCGCCGGGCGCCTCAGACTGGGGATTCGCTGACGGTCAGCCGGAGGCCGAGCCGCCGGAGGAAGTCCCTGGCCAAGAACGGCTGACGTTCGAGTAAATCCCAGTCGGAGGCGTGCCCGGCTGGCTTCGATCAGACAGCGGCGATCTCGCGAACTTGGGTGAGACGGATGCTGTTGCCGGATGGGTCGCGGAAACCTGAATCGATCCCGTAGGGGCGGTCTTCGGGCGGTTCGGTGAACTCCACGCCGCGGCCCTTCAGCTCGTCGTAGGCCGCACGGCAGTCGTCGGTCGTGAGGAACACGGTGCCGGTGAAGCCCTTGGACATCAGGCTCCTGACCTGTTGAGCGGTGTCCGGGTCCATGACCGGCGGGCCGGGAATCGCCATCAGCACGATCGCGATGTCAGGTTGTCCGACCGGCCCGACGGTCAGCCAGCGGAAGTCGCCCATCTCGGCGAGGGTGACGTCACTGCGCACCTCCATACCGAGCTTTTGCGTGTAGAACGCAAGGGCCTCGTCCTGGTCGTCGACCCACAGGTGAGCGTTGGCGATCTTGAACATTTGCAGCCTCCTGGCTTTCCGGGGATGGTCACCGCCATGCTAGGTCGGTACCGAGGCGCTGTCTTCTCGAAACGTGCGGTGTTCGGGGCGCGCGTAGAAGCGCACTACGCACGCGGGAACTCGGGCCTGGTGGGCCGCCGGTGGGAACGCCAGGCGGTAGGTCGTCGGTGACATCCGGTAGGTGCGGGTGAAGCTCGTGGTGAACGATCCGACGCTCGCCAGCCCCACCGAGAAGCAGATCTCGGCGACCGTGTGGTCGGTACCTCGCAGCAGCGCCGCCGCGCGCTCCAGCCGACGGGTCAGCAGGTATGCGTGCGGCGACTCGCCATACGCACGACGGAACTCACGGCTGAAATGGGCGCGCGACAGCCCGGCCGCACGGGCGAGATCGTCGACGCCCAGCGGCTCGAAGTAGCGCGCGTCTGCGAGATCCTTGGCACGAAGCAGGTGGCGTGTCAGCGGAGCGAAGGCCATGTAGCGATTATCCACCCGGTGGCTCGTTGGCAGGCGGTGGAGCCCGGGTTTGGGCGTATATTGAGGGTTCCAGGGGCCATAGCTCAGCTGGGAGAGCGCCTGCTTTGCAAGCAGGAGGTCGCCGGTTCGATCCCGGCTGGCTCCATGTAACCCGACTCAATGCGAACCGCAGGTACGCGGAAGGTCGGTTCGATCTGATCGCGTGCATCCACGCGGATTCCGTCGATCATGGCTTGGAGTACACCCTTGACGCGCTTGGGGTCGCTGTCGTTGAGCATGGCGTGCAGGTCGCCGCGTAGCGCGGCGAGGTCGTCGGCGCTGACGCGCTCGGGGTGCTCGTCGTCGTCCTGCTGGGCGGCGAGTTCGCTGGCGCGACGCTCAAGTGCCTTCGCTTGCTCACTGAGGTTCGCAATGCGCGGGGCGCAGGTGTCCTCGGGCATCGTCCCGGCCTCGAACGCGCGGAAGTAGCGGTCCAGCGCCGCGCGTGTCTCTGTGATCTTGTCCTGTATCCCGGCCAACTCGGATTGCTGCTCGCCGTCGCGCTGGGACAGACGCTCGTATGTATCAGTGATCGCGCGGTCGATCAGGTCGTTGTCGTCCAGAACCTGCCAGAGCCGGCGCGTGACTGCTTGCTCAAGCCGTTCGGCAGGCAGCCGGTCGTTGGCACAGTGCTTGGTGCCGTAGCGTGCTCGCGTAAAGCAGGTGTAGTAGGTGTAGCGACCGTTGCGGCCGTGCGCGGCGGTGCCGACGTAGGCTTGTCCGCAGCGCCCGCAACGTACTCGGCCGGTCAGCAGGTACTCGGCGGGGTTCGCTGCGCGCTTGGAGCGATCCTCGCGGCGCTCGGTGAGGATTGCCTGCGCCTTGTCGAACAGCTCTGTGGGGATCAGCGGTTCGTGCGGCGCGGGATACCAGTTGCCTCGGTAGTAAATCTCGCCGATGTAGACGCGGTTGCGAATCACGGTGATGACGCTTTCCTTGCTCCATAGCCGCCCGTTCTTTGTGCGGTAGCCCTGCTCGTTCAGCCAGTCCGCAAGCGCCGACGAGCCGGCCTTGTGGTTCGCGTACTTATCGAACATCACCGGGATAAGCGGCGCCTCGGTTGGGTTGCGCTCTAGGCTGTCACGGTCGGCCGCGATGTTCAGCCCATAGGGGCGCTGCCCACCGCACCATCCACCGCGCGCCGCCTTGCGCTCAAGGCCGGCGGTAATCCGCTCCACGATCAGCGCGCGCTCGAACTCAGCGAACACCCCGAGCATCTGCACCATCATCCGCCCCGCCGGGGTGCCGGTGTCGAATGGCTCGGTCGCCGAGCGGAAGATCACACCTGCTTGGTCAAGCTCGTCAATAATTTGCGCGAGTCCTTTGATCGAACGGGCGAGCCTATCGACGCGGTAGACGAGCAGCACATCGAAGCGCCCGAGCTTCGCGTCTCTCAGCATCCGAGTCAGCGCGGGCCGATCTAGCACCGTGCCGGTGAACTGATCCTCGTAACGGCGCTCGATGCCCCACTCAGGCTGACTGCCCACGAATGACTCTAGGCGGACGCGCTGCGCCTCAAGCGAGTTGGGCTGGCGCTCCTCGTCGGTCGATATTCGCGTGTAGGTTGCGACCCGCACCGCTTCGGTGTCACAAACCGGACCGGGTGCAAGAGTAAGCGTCTTGGTCATTGCTGCCTCCTTATCGGGCGGGGCGGGACTTCATATCTCCGAAATCGACCGAAAGGCTTTTGGGGTGATCCGTGAGCCAGTCGGCTAGTAGTTCGCTGAGGGCGTCTACTAGCTGCGTTTCCTCGCTGTCGGTCATCGCTCTGGTCTTTCCTGTGAGCAGCCGCAGCGGCTTTTCGTCTTGGTGGTTCTGCCCGGCGCGCGAACACTGCGGGCGCCGCTCTCTGCTTGGAGCTGGCCGTTTGCGGGTTCGGTTCGATGAGTCCTTGCGTTGGTCATTCTTTGGCTCGATCAGAGCAGAACATGGCCGTGATCTCAAGCGTCCAGAAGGCGCCGCCGATCGGGTGACCGGATGGCTGTCCCGGCGTGACTTTCTCGGGGTTTGGGGAACGGCTTTTCGCGCGGTGCTCATCGCCTCACGCGGACTTTCGGGCGATGCCCGACTTCGCTACTGCCGGGTCGGGCTTGCGGAAGACGAGCACGTCCTCGTGCGCGACGATTTGGGTGCGCTCGCCAAGGGCGCGCGTCCGTCGAGCGTGCAGCATTTGCCAGAACGATGGCCGCATCACAAGCTCGCTGTCGCGGATCGTGGCGAGTAGACCGATGATGCGCTGCCAGTAGCGCAGCCCGAGGCCTTCGCAGAGCGTGATCGTGTCGCCGCTGAGGTTGTGTAGCGCACCACCTGAGCGCATGTCCTTGGTGACGAGCACCATAAACCCGCCTGGCTTCAGCACGGATACGCAGGCTTCGTACACCTCGCTCATCGCGGCTAGGTAGGTGCTGCCGCGAGCGTGTCCGAGGTTGCTTCGGTCAGGGCTGTAGTTGCTTGTGTCCTCGCGACGAATCGGCCCGCGCCCGCTAACAAGGTTCTCATTGGACACGTCCGCAACTTGGCAGGCGTAGGGCGGCGAGGTGACGATGAGGTCCACCTGCCGGCGCTCCGCTGTATGCAGGCGCAGCATCTGGCGTGCGTCGCCTTCGACGACCTGCGCGATGGAGCTGGCGCCTTGGCGTTGTGCGTGCTCGATGTTGGCGCGGGCAAGCTTCGCCCATCTGGGCTCTAGCTCCACGCCGACTGCTGTGCGGCCAGCGTGGATTGCCTCCACGAGTGTCGTGCCGATCCCGCACATCGGGTCGAGGATCAGGTCGCCGGGGTCGCTGTAAGCCTCGACTGCCCGGCGCGCGAGCGCGGGGAGCATCTTGCCGGGGTGCCGGTTCGATTCGGGGAGGTAGCGGCCGTGGCGTTGCCATTGGCTTGTCGTCTGGGCGCAGGACCAGACAGCGAGCGGTAGGTCGGCGGTGCGGTACGGCGCGTGACTTCTCACTCGCGGTCGGCGTCGTGAGCGTTGTGTTGTTGCCGGGCATCCTTGGTCGGGTGCGCGGCGGGTTGTGAGCGGGTGTGTGGTGGAGGTCTGCGGTTGCATCTGGGTGTCACCTTTCAGCGGGTTTGGTGGGTGTGTTGTCGAGCCAGTCCGTGTAGTGGTCGGGCTGCTCGGCGGGGATGAAGATGGGTGCGAATGGGCCGCGTGCGGTCAGCTCTGGAAGTGCCGTGAAGGCGATGGGTACGGTCCCGTAGCGGGCTTGTGAGGGGTCGGAGTGGTACAGCGCGATCGTCTTCTGCACACGCCTTCGCGCCGCCGCTGGTGTTTGGTCGGCGAGCACGACGAGCACCGGGGGAAACGTGCGGTAGTAGGCCCGCCACAGCGGCTCCTCCGGGGTGTCCTTGGTGGTGGTGTAGTGGCGAAGCTGGGCGTAGCGGGCGAGCTTGGCGGCGAGTTGGTCGGGCGGGATCGTCCCTCGGTCAAGCTCGATGAACCGCTGGTGAAGGATCAGCGAATCGTCCGGTGCGGCTTGCAGGTAGGAGAGCAGCGCGTCTGCGATCAGTAGGTGAGCGCCGTGGCGGCCACGCCCGGCGGTGTAGGGGTGCGCGATCTCATGCCGCCACGACAGCGAGCCACAGCTATCGCCAGAGTGCCCGCGTGCAGCTTTCACGAACGCGATCCCGGTGTCGTTCACAGCGAGGGTGTGAGCCCGCAACGGGCCTGCCGCTTGCGCGGGGGTCGTGAGACGCCGCCGGGGCTCAGCGAGTGTCCCGGCCGCTTGGATCGTCTCGGCGCCGGGGGCGGTGAGAAACCACAGCGCGAGTCCGTGCGGCCCGGCGGCGTGCTCGGTGAGCCCGCGCTTGTGAAGGCGGGTGAGGATGCGTTGCGTCCACCGCAGCGAAGCGTCGGGGGTGTGCAGCGCGTGTATCTGCCGCGCCGTGAGTACCCGGTGCTGGTGCAGGCTTTCGAGCACTTCGACGGCGACGGCCGGGAGCGCTTGCAGCTCGGGGTGCGCCGTCCGGGTCATTCGGTGTCCTCGGGGTCGGGGAGCTTCGGCATTGCCGAGCGCTCCGGTGTCGTGACCTCGGCGGCCTTGCTGTCGGCTTTGCTCGTGAGGTGAGCGCGGATTCGCTCGTCGAGCGTGTCGAGCGCCCGGATCGTGTCTTGCGAGTTGACGCGGCCGGATGCCTTGTCGATCGTGGGCTGGATGGTCGGGACTTGCTCGGGCCGGTAGGCGTCGGCGAACAGGTCGGTGACGGCAAGGTTCTCGAACAGGAACGGCCGGGTCAGCCCGCCGTGATGGGTGGCTTGGGCGATGAACGTCCAGCGGGGTAGCCCGGTGATCGCGTTGGCTGGCGGGTCTGAGGCCCACTCGCGGGCGATCAGTGCGGCGGCGTGCGCGTTGAGCGCGGTCGCGATCAGGTGCGAGCGGTTGGTGGTCAGCGCGTTTAGCGTCGCTTGTGTCAGCCGCTCGGGGTTCTGATTTAGGAGGGTCGCGCGGACCCCGTACTTCGCGGTCTGCTCCAAGAGCGCGGCGAGGTTCCCCGACGATGCGCCGTCGTATGTCTGGACCTCATCAAGGAAGATGTAGAACTCGCGGCGCTGGGCTGGCGGTATGTGTGCTCGGCCCTTCGCGGCGTGCAGCAGGTCGAATACCAAGAGGTTCGCCATGAGCCGGTCGCGGGCGCCGCCGGCACCGGGGCACGCGAGCACGATCCGCCCTTCGTTCATCGCCTTGGCGATGTCATAGGTGGATTGCTGGGAGCCGAGCAAGGCGGCGAGCTGCGTGGAGGAGCGCAGCCGGTCGATCAGGTTCGTTACAGGGGTGATGGCCTCTTCGGCCATGCGCGGGAACCGCTCTGAAAAGAACTGGCGGCGTGGGACCGAGAGGTACGGCAGGATCGCCTCTAGCCACTCGGGGTTTCCGAGCAGCGTTGGTATCTGAAAGATCGTCGGGGCAAGCTCGGCGGGCAGGACGGTCGATAGCTCGATCAGCGCGGCCGTCGCCTGTGTCGTGAGGGTGAGCGCCCGGTTGTTTCGCTCGCCCCATTGGAGGGCTGAGGCGAACGAATCCACGATCGCCTCCACGCGCCGCTCCCGCGCGTCATCGGAGAGGCCTCGTGCGGCGAGCAGGTTCCAGCCGGGCTGCCCCTCCCTTGAGCGGGTGCCAACTAGGTCAAGCTCGACAATCCGCTCGGCTAGCTCGGGCTCGGTGAGGCAGCTCTTGATCCTGCGGATTGCGTCCTCGTGCGGGTCGAGGAACATGCCGCCGTGCCCGGAGCGAACCAAGCTCAAGAATTGGGTGATTGCAAGCTCGGTCTTCCCCCACCGGCTGCGGCCGGCGGTGTAGGTAAAGAAAGTGTCCGCGAGCCGCAGTCCGACGATCCGCTGGCCTTGCTCGCCGCTCACGCGGCCGAGGGGCAGCACGTCGCGCTGCCCGGTGTACTCGGGCAGGTTGCGCGGCGGCGGGTAGACGGCGGCGCCGAGGCGCAGCACGTCCGGTGCCGCACAGTTGATCGTCGGGGGCTTCAAGAATCCGGCGACCTCGCGGGCACTGACGACGCCCTGGCGGGCGGGCCGGAATAGGCCGGTGTCCATCCGCCGGTCAAACCGGGCTCGGCGGCCGGGGAGGTCCGAGCCGAGGAACGCGAGGCCGAGCAGCCGCACACCGACGACCCGGAATGAGTTGGCGGCTGCCCAGGCGTCGAAGCATCCGAGTAGCCCTTGCAGCCGTTCGGTGGCGATGCCCTTCACGGGCGCTTGGCAGCGCACGAGAACCTGTAGGTGAAACAGTGGCTCGTTCTGCAACACCTTCGCGGCGATCTGCTCGCGCTCCGCGCGCTGCTCCACAACATCGGCCGCTGGCTGCCGGCCAGCCTGGCGCCCACCACCGGCGAGCACGTCGAGGATGCCGCCGCCGCTCGCGTAGGGAGCGATGGTGTTCGTGCGGCGGGCTTGTCTGAGCAGCGTTCGTCGCAGCCGGCGTCGTGCCCCAGCGGTGCATGGCAGAAGATCGACGGCGACCTGGCCGCGCTCGCGCGCGGGGTGCATCGCGGCGAGCGCCCTGGCAAAGCTCTGAAGCGGATCGGGGTCGAGCGCGAGGTGCGCAAGCGGCTCGCTGCTCGGCCGCGCCAGTCGCAGCTCGGCTCGCAGCACACACCCCTCCTGGCTCAGCGACGGCTCGGCGTCAGCGCGGCGGACCTGTACCCGGTCGTAGTTGCTGAGCGCTGAGCGGATCGCCGGGAGGGCACGCTCGGGCACCACCAGCGAGTAGCGCATCGCACCGTCGCTTGCGTCGAGCAACACGCGCACGGCGCTCGCGCGGGGATCGAGCCAGCCGCCGACGAGCCGCCGGACGCGGGAGAGCTGGGCGGCGCAGCGGAGTACACCGTCGAGCGTCGGCGCGAAGCTGTCGGGGGCGAGTACCACGAGCCGCACACGCCGGGAAAGCGCACGACGAGTCACGACGACACGACACGTGAGCGCCGCTAGCAGCACCACGATCGCCGGGACCGCTAGGTACACGGTGAGCGCTTCGGCGTGCTGAGCGAGCCATGCGGGCAGCGGCTCACGGCTACGCAGCAGCGCCAGCAGCACCAGCACCCCGGCAACAGCAGCCAGCGGCCGAGCGTCCTGTTGAGGGCGGCGAGTCACAGGAAGTTACCAGCACAGATAGAGATGTCGAAAAACGCCAAGCCGCGCAATTCCGCACCACAAAGCCGCAAACCCGGCTTCGGCTCCGGTGGGGGGGTGAACCGCAGCGCGTACCGCAGCACGAACCACAGCGCGAACCACTGTGCGAACCGTCGAGATGGGCGGCCGGCGGGGCTCACGCGCCGTTTCCTTTGCTGTCGGGGGCGGGCGGCTGGGCGTATCCGTAGATCGGTGCTGTCTCGCCCGCGTTGGTTGCTTGGGCGGGCAGGAACGGCCCGATGTGATTCACGTGGTTTGCGTAGTTGCCCTCGATTGTGGAGATTTGTCCATCGGGGTAGACGTGCTGGACGATCCCGACGTGCGCGCTTTCGCTCGGCCCGTTCCCGTAGAACACGGCATCGCCGGGCGCCGGGGTCGCTGTCGGTGACAGGACACGACCGCCGTGTTCTCGGGTCCAGGTGTAGAGCGACCCGGAGTATCCGTAGAGGGCGGTGGAGCCGGGGAGCGGCACTCCGGCGTGCTGCCAAACCCATGCGGCGAATAGCGAGCACCACTCCTCGCACGGGCCGTAGATCGTGCAGTTGGAGCCTTCGGGGTGCTCGCCTTGGCCGAGCTGGCTTTCAGCGACCCGGACGATTTGCGAGCTGCTTGCAGCTTCGGGCGTGAGCGTGCTCGCGCTGCACTGGCTAGTCGAGACGGGCTGTGCGAGCGGCGGGCTTGTGGCGGTCGGTGCCCCGGTGCCCGTGAAGCCGTATTGCACGGCGCGAGCCATCACCTCATCGGCGTAGCTGACCGTCGCGTCGGAGCACGCACCGTAGTAGCGGCAAGCCGCCTGGTGATATTCCGCGTAGGTGCCGCCCGTTGGCGGGGCGCCCATGTCTTCGCGCAGAATCCTCGCGGCGGTGTAGATCGCGTCCGCCGGATCGTTGATGTTCGGTGCGTGGCCGGGGTGCGCTGAGACGCCGTAGCGTTCCCACAACGTCGGGCCAGCGCCGGGGCTGCAAGCGCTGCCCCGGACGTAGGCGATCTGCATAGGTCCGGCGCACCCTGAGCTGTTGGTGCCGGCGCACTCGCCGCTGCCGCACTCTTGCGCCCCAATGCTGGCGAGAAATGACCAGTCGATGTCGAACTTGCTGCCGGCCTGCTGATAGAGACGCAGCCGTTCGGGCGGGATGCTCTGGAGCGCGTAGGCGGAGGGTGTCGGCCCGGTAGCAGCGAGCGCCGGTTCATCGCTCGGCTGACAGGCGGTGAAGCTCGCACCGAGGACAGCGACCGCGATAGCGAAGATCGAGAGCAGCACGAAGCCCGTGGCGCCCGCGCCGGCCAGCAGCCACCAAAGCATCCGGCGCCGCATCACGCGCCTTCCAGTCCGGTGACGAGCAGTTGCCCGTCCTCGCGGGCGAGGGTCAGCCCGACCGTGTAGTCGATCAGCCCGCCATCGTTCACGACCGCGCTCACCGCGACCGTGCCCGCCGGGACGACACTCAGTTGCAGCGATATGACTCGCGGCCGGCGTGCTCGTGCTGCCGGCGGTACACGCGAGGGCTGCGCCTCAAACGACTGGATCAGCGACCGACTCGCACCCTCGATCCGGCTCGCCGGGGTGTGCCCGTAGGCGTAGCCGAGATAGCCGGCAAGGAACCGCTCGGCGCTCTGCCGCGCTTCGGGAATGAGGACGCCCGGATCGCTGACTGTCGGGGCGCCCTCGTGCGCCAGCTCGATACTCGGGGTGAGGTGACGGGCTTGGCTTACCGGCTGGGTGAGCGTGAGCAGCAGCGCAGCAGCCGCGAGCAGCACGACGACGACCGCCATCGCCGCGCGTCGCTCGTGCTCGGCGATCGGCCGGTCACGCTGAGCGCGCATCCATCCGGCGGTGCTCATCGAGCCCGCTCCTGTAGCCGAGTGAGGCGTGCGCGAGCGGCGGCGACATTCGCCGGGTTGGAGTCCGCGCCGAGGTACTGCCGGCCACGCCTAACGGCGACGATCCCGGTGTCTCCGGTGCCGCAGAAAGGATCAATGACCAGACAGCGGCCCCGCCCGACTCTGTGGGTACAGGTCGAGCGCCAGCGCTCACCGCAGCGGGCGGGCTGCTTGAACGGTGCGCCGCACACCGAGCACGCGCACGGGACCGTGCTCGCGAGGATGCACCACTCGATCACCTCGCGTGGCGGTATCCCCGCCGCGCCTGGTGACGGGACGCACCAGCCACGACGCGGCACGGGGCAACGCTGACAGCGGCGCCCCGGCCGCTGCGCAACCGGGTAGCGAGGACAAAGCAGGCTCTGCGCTCCGAAGCTCGCGGGCGCCGGGTGCGGCGGGTGAAAGCTGAACTCGGGCTGCTTGGTCAGCAGCAATAGCTCGCTCGGGACCACCGTCGCGGGTTGCAGCCAGCGGGTGTCTTTGAGTGCTTGTGTGAACTCGTGGGAGTTGCCTCCCCTCGTCAGCGCGAGCCATAGCGTCCCGTCGTCGCGTAGTACCCGGTGAACCTCGTCGAGTACAGCGATCAGGTGCGCGACGGGCATGTCACGCCTTGGGGTCGTGACGCACGTTTGCGCCCACCCTTCGGGCAGCTCACGCAAAAGAGTGAGCGGGTCTGTGTGTTCGATGCGAAAGCTCATGCGGGTTCCTCCGGTGTCGGTCGGGGTTGACGATCAAGCGGCTGGCGGTGCCTCGGCGGCGGACTCGGACGCGGCCTCGCCCGCCGACGACGGCGGCGAAGACGACGAGCCGCCCGACGATTCGCCTGACGACGATTTGGCTCGTCGGGCTATCTGCGCGAGGCGGGTGCTGTAGTAGAGGGTCTGTAGGCGGTTCGTCTTGTCGTAAGCGGCAGACGGGCCGACGGTTGCCTTGAGTAGGTCCGTAGTCAGCCGCTCGCGCTGCACGAACACCATCCACAGGAACGTCGCTTGCAACGCGAACGCGAGCAGCCATCCGAGATTTGAGGTCGCGTCTGCTAGGGCTTGGCAGACGGCGAGCGTTACCGCAAGGATCAGGCTGCAAATCACCTTTCGTGCGAGGTAGCCTGCGAGCTTCGCCAGCCATGCTCTAAAGAAGTCGTGTCCGCGTCCGGGGAATATCCCGATCAGCAACGCGACCGGAGCGAACGACAGCAAGAGCAGCAGCAGCAGTTGCGAGACGATCACCCCGAGCGCGAGCGCCCCCAACAAAAGGAACGCGCCGATCTCGCCGAGCAGGATCACGATCGACAGCAGCAGCCTTTGGTATTGGCCGTTCTTGCCCATCGCTTCGGCGGCGGGCTCGTCTGCCTTGCCGAGCTTGTAACTGCCGTCGCTCTTGCCGGGGTCGGAGCTGGGAAGATCCCCGGTGTCGCCCTTTTCTAGGGCTTCATGCTCGCTGTTGCGTTCCTTTGACTGAAAGGGATAGGCGAGGAAGTGGGAGGCGTACTTGTCACGGTTGTTGATGCACGTCTTGCCCTGCGCGCCTACTTCGGTGCCGTTTTCGAGCTGGGAGGCGAGCTGCGTGTCCTGGCCCGGATTGCTACTCAGTGGGCGGACAGCGACCGAGTGGCCGCTGCTGTTGGTGCAATGCTCGATCCCGCCGAACTCAAGGACGGTCCACGGGTCGAGTACCAAGAACGAAAAGAGTTGGTTACTCGCGTCGGTCTTCGCCTGCTGTTCGTTGCCGATGCTCCCTTGGTTGGTGAGCGATAGCAGCGCCGTCGATAGCTGGTTTGAGAGCTTGCTCGCCGGGGCTATCGTCCGCTGGGGCTGTGTGACGATCCCGATCGCGAGCACGCAATACAAAAGGGACACGGCGAGCGCGCCGGCCGTCTCGGTGTAGCGGCGTTGCACGAGTGCCTTCCACATCGCCCAGCAGCCCGCGAGCACGATCGCGGCTATGAGCCACGGCGCACCGAACGTGCTGGTGTAGAGGTTGTGGATCGCGCTCGCTACAGGGGTGAGCGCACCCGAGCCGGGAGTGCCGTTCCCATTGACCAAATCGAGGTTGAACGCGAACTCGAAAAGGACGATCACCGCGTTCGCTAGAAACGCTGTGATGAGCCAGATGATCTGCGCGATAAAGAACGCGATCAGCGGTGGCACACCGCTCACGTCCACGCCGCTGAATACGCCGACGCTGATTCCGGGGAAGTATTGGTCGAGCTGGTAGTTAGCGAACGGGTAGCGATTCGCCAAGTCCCCGGCGGGGAGCTGAGGCGCCGGGCCGATGTTGCTGTAAACATCGTTCGCTACGGCCGCCGGGCTCGCGAGCAACAGCAGCCCGATCGTCAGTCCGAGCAGGAGCACGAGTCGGCGTCGCCGTGTGTGGGTGAGACGGCGCAGGGCAGAGTGAATGGCGGGCTTCATGCCTCGCTCCTTCCGGTTTGATCGGGGGTCGTTTGCAGCGCTTGGAGCAGGTGCGGGTACACGAGGTCGATCTGCACCTCGCCGACGCGGCCGTGCAGGTCGCGCATGAGGCAGCGCCCGGCGCGGAACTCACGGACCCGGCCGACCAGCTCGCGGGTGGGCTCAAGGCCGATGAATCGAAGGGCTGCCTTGGCTGCGTCGTCGGAGTCCTGGCCGAAGACAAACACGACCCCGATCAAGTCCGAGAGGTCGCCGAGGTCACCAATGCGGTGAGTCCCCAATAGGAGGGTTGCGTTGAACGCGCGGCCGAGCCTGACGAGCCGGTTGATGATCTGCCGTCCCTGAGGTGAGGCGAGCAGGAACCAAATCTCGTCAAGGCCGACGATCTTGTGCCGCGAGCGGTCCCTTGAAATCAACTGGAGCGCATACGCCGCGACGAGTGAAAGCGTCGCCACGGACACGCGCTCCGCGCGGGTGTATGTGTCACGAGCGGCCGATGGTTCCGGTAGGGAAAGGCCGGGCATACGGATCGTCGTGACGGGGCGCTCGGCTTGTAGGTCGGTGCTCTGCCCGTTGCCGAACCCGAGGCGCGCGAGGCCGAAGTCACGGATCACCTCAAGCGCTTCGCCGGCCTCGCGGGCGGTGCCGCGCTCGCTTGCGAGCAGCAGCTCGACCACGCGGGAGAGGCTTCGTGATCCCTCGCTTACGGTGTCCTTGACCGCGAGGGAAACTGCGTTCTCCCACGCGCTCGTGTTGCCCGGCAAAAGCTCAAGCAGGTAGGAGCAGGCAAGCTCCTCGCGCAAGTCCTCGAGGCCGATCGCGAGCGGGTCGAGCTTGCCCTGCTGCGCAGAGTCGCCGGACAGC
This sequence comes from uncultured Solirubrobacteraceae bacterium, assembly GCA_963705235.1. GTDB lineage: Bacteria > Actinomycetota > Thermoleophilia > Solirubrobacterales > Solirubrobacteraceae > Palsa-744. The sequence goes on from OY970059.1 coordinate 1,160,911, forward strand.
TCAAGCACCTGCACTCGCCCGTCAAGCTCGGGCAGTAGGTGCAGCCCGTGGTCGGGCTTCGGGTCGAAGTCCACCACGAGCGACCCGCGCCGCTCGGCGGCGTACTCGATCGTCTCAGCCGCAACCGTCTTGCCGCTACCAAGCGTCCCGATCAAGAGGACCGCTGAGGCGCGGTCTTCCCTCGGTGCCTGCGTCGGATCGAACCGCACCGGCAACGGTGCGCCGGTCGGGGTGTACCCGAGATATGGGCCGCGCTGGGAGCCGACCATCCTGCTCCCGGTCGGAATCAGCGCGCCGAACTGCTCGACGGTGAGCTGTTGGGTGTAGTCGCGCACCTCAGACCCACCCATCCGCTCGCGGCAAGTGGTCAAGCCAAAGCTGGTGCTGCAACCCCGCCGGGCGGTGCAGGGTGATGTCGCCGTACTGCTCTTTCAGCACGGCAACCCGGCGCTCCAGCTCCTCCTCGCTCCCGGCGCCGACGGCGAGTGAAATCTGCGCGTAGAGCATCGGCGGGTGCCCGCCCGCTTGCAGTTGTGCCTCATACTCGCGGGCGAGCACACGGTCAGCGCCGGCCATGAGACTCGGGCCATGCGCGGCGCCTTCTACCTGCTCGTTGTAGGCGTGCTCGACATCGGCGATCCGCTTGCGGACCTGCGCGAGCGCTTGGCGGTTCCCGAGCCAGCGCGCGTGCAGGGAGGCGTCTACCGGGAACCCGACAGCCTCCAAGGGTGCGAACAGAGCCTCGGCGGTCGCGCCGGGAAACTCCGGGGCGTCCGCGAGCGCGCCGAGCGCGAGCATCGCCTGATAGCAGCGGCCCTGCTCACCATCGACCACGAGCGTCTGTTGCTGCTCGGTGATCGCGGCGTTCGCGCAGCGGGCGAGGTCGTGGCCGAGCGGCTTGAAAGCGACACCGCTAGCGGGCGCGGAGATGATGAGCGCGTCGGGTTGCCAGTGACGGTCAAGCTCGGGCTCAGCGACACCACGCGAAGCGGCGCGGCGTAGCAGCCATTGAAGCTCTGCGGTCCTCGCGCGGCGTGCGCCGATGACACCACCTACGCGCTCATAGATGCGCTGCTCGCGGGTAGCGAGTTCCGTTAGCTCGCTGGCCGGGATCGGGGAGGCGGACCCGATCCCGGCCATATCCTCGACACGGCGCCGCACACGATCTACGCTTCTGACGAGGCCTGAGCCGACGCCCGTGGGTGTGCTGCCGGCGAGCGAGACGGCTAGGTAAATCTCCGGGGTGTGCGAGCCGAGCTGGTGCAGGCGCTGCTCGTGCCCGGCAAGGAACGCCTGCCACGCCCGAGGGTCTTGGTGGCGGTCATCGAGCAGGCGTTCTGTGTGGGAGACGTACCGCTCGGCGGGGTAGGCACGGTTCACTCGCCACAGCGAGAAGTCAGCCGCGATCGTGTGCGCGAGCCTTTGTAGGCGGCGCTGTAGCGACCACTTCTCACCCGTGGGTAGGTACGGGTAGGAGGTCGTCGTCAGCCGGTACAGGCCAGCGGCATCGCCGCCTCGCCCCAGGAGCACGTTGCCGTGCGCGTAACGCAATGGGAAGCTCACGGCCGCACCTCCACGATCTGCCCGTCAGTCAGCTCGACGACTTCGCAAAGCCGCTCGCCGCTGCGCAGCCGGTGGCCCTCGGCGTGACGGACGATCAGCCGGCCACGGCCGGGGATCGCCACGACCGGGCGGGCGAACACGAGCCGCGCCGGGCCTTGCACCTTGCCGTGGTGAAGCAACGGCGAGTGCTCATCCGGGGCGACCCAAACCTGCGGAGCCCAAACCTGCGGCTGCCCGTCGGGTGCTACCGCACCATCCAGCGAGCGGCGGGCAGCGCGCGCTCGCAGCGAAAGCCAAGACGTGAGATAGCGGTGTGCGGGCCGTCCGTCCGGCGAGGCTTGCCCGGCTAGCGTGGCGACCATGCCCGGTGCGATCAGTAGTCGCAGCGGCCAGTCAAGCCACCCCAACAGCACACCCGCGAGCAGAGTCGCCCCGAACCCGGCGAGGGCGCCGAGCACCGCGCCCGGCCAGCCGTGTGAGCTTGCGCCCAGCAGCCCGACGATCGCTCCGGCCACCAGTGCGAACAGGATCGAGCGCTGGCTGAGGACAAGGATCGCCACCAGGGAGGCGAACGCCCAGCCAAGCCACTCAAGCGGCACGCCGCCCGGTACTGGAAGGCGCCGACCGTCGATCTGGTAGATACGCCGGTCGGGCCTGAATATCCGCTGGTAAGAGCGGATCGTGTGTGTGTCGTCGCTCATCGCAAACAGTCCCCTCGGTCAACCGAAAATCTGTTTGCCGATGCCTTCGGCGGCTGTCGCTATCTCAGCCGGCGCGAACACCATCCACGCGACCACGATCGCGGCGAACAAAAACACCGCCAGCTCGGTGTAACGGCGATTCAGGAGAAACATCAAGCTGATGACGCCGACGATGCCGCCGTACAGCTCTCCCGCGTAATGCTTGAGAAGGCCGCCAACGTTCGCGCCGACATCATTCCCGGCCGCGAGTGAAGTTGCCGGGAACAACACCACCGCGTAGATCGCTACTACACAGACCTGCAAGATGCGTCGTATGCGTGACACGCCGATCACTTCCCTTGCGCTTGTGAGGTTTCGGTGTCGGCGGGCTGCGTCACAGTCACCGTCACACCGCGAGTCGTCGTGGGCACCCGCGAGGTCGTGTCGAAGTAGGACGCTATGCCGCGAACCAGAAGCAGCAACACGCAACCCCACAACAAAACACGTCCCGCGAAGCGAGTCAGCCGACTAACACTTTCGACCGATGCACGGTCATTGACTGACTGGCTTTCACCCTTTGTCGTCCTACGGAAAACAGTCATAGGGCGACGGTACGGACGGAACCCCGCCAACACCACAAGCGGAACTAGCTATTACAAGTGAACTAGGTTTACTAGGTTTAAAGCGATGGCTTTCATAGATGCGCGCCCCAGAACGCACAAGAGCCACCGTGCAACCGCAACGGTGGCTCTTGGCTTTCGGGTTGGGGCTCTACGGCTACGCTGCGGCGAGGCTCACTAGGTCCGCCAGCTCGTCAATCTGCCCCCGGATGCTCGCGAGCGTTTGGTCGAGAAGGCGACACGCAGAGTAGTCAGCAAGCGAATATAAGACACAGTTACCATCGCGGCGCCGCGCGACGAGCCCCGCCCTATGCAGGATGCAGAGATGACGGGAGACGTTCTGCGGCGTGGTCGGCATTTTGTCTGACAGCTCCTGCACCGGAACCTCGCCCTGCTCAAGCAGCGTCAGCAACTGCACACGAGTCGGGTCCGCCAACAGCGCAAGACGACTCGTCACAAGACCCACCACGGACTCTGTCCAAGTTCCGGTCATCGTTGATCCCCGACCCCTATCGTCCTAGATAATCGAACTGCGTCTGTTCCATTTTTCCGACGTGTCCCGGAGAAGTGGGACGGTCGGTTCCGACAGGCCCGACACGGGTGGGACGAGGCACGACGGGGCTGGGCGGCATATCGCTCGCTGCGCTGCTCCCAGCGCTGGCTTTGGGGGCCGCTGGCGCCGCCGATACACGACCGAGCTTGCCTGCTGAGTGTCGGTGATTCATCTGCCGCCGTGAGCGATGACGGTCGGTGCGGTGCGCTCTGTCGGGGGCTGAGGGCTGAGGGTGCGTGCGACCCAGCCCCGAGAGCAAGCTGACGGCCAGCATTGCGACCAGCAAGCCCGCGACGCAAGCCGGCCACCGACGCGCAAGCGCTGCGACTAGAGCTGGCCAACCGCCGGTCGCGGATGGTCTCAGAACCTCTGTTGGCTCCTCGGCGCTCAGCGGTGAAGCCGCTGGCATATCCTCATCAAAGAGCTCGCTCTCGGTGAAGGGGTCCATACTCGTTAATGCAGGCACCGCCCTGTGAGCGACAGTGAATTAGCCGCGGCGAGTTAGATAGCCGCGCCCGCCGGGGTTAGCGCGCGTTTTATCTTGGGGGAGTCCTGAGGAGTAGCCCGGCTCGCGGCGAGTCGATAGGAGACGGGAGCCTACCGTCAGGAGACGGCGGCCAGCGCCGTTCGTTCCAAGCGAGTCTGAGCGTCAGTACGTCGCGGTAGACCAGCTTGACCGGGGGTGGCCAACTGACCGAGACGAGCTGAGGTGGCCAAATCCGCACTAGCGATTCGTTGTCCTCGCAGGATGCCACGAAGCGCTCAAGTTCGCGGGGTGCTCCGATAGCTACCTCCCATGCAACCTGGCCCATGAACTGCGTCGCTCGGGCCAGCGAGGTTGGTAGGTAGCCCGGCCGGTGAAGCTTGTCGTTTCCTTTGGCATCTACGGGCTGATCGCAATCGAACGCTGCGAGGCGCACAAAGGACTGATGTGGAGGTCGTTTGTGGTCGCGCATCTCGCAACATAGGCGACGGATTTGCTCACGCTGGCCCGGCTCTACAGCGACGGAGGGATCGAGAGCGCACAGCAGCAACGTCTTGATAACCCAACTACCAATGATCTCCTGATCCGACGGCGAGAGTAGGCGACTCTCCCCGTCGATCATCGGCCCAAGTATTGGAGCGGTCTCGTTCTCGTAGCGACGACCGAGAGTGCTGTTGCAATCCCAACACAGCGGCAAGAGCACACTCGGTAGCTGATTGCCCTTGTAGGTGCCTAGCTTACGAATCCGCTTTCGCGCCCATTGGGGTAGCACGTCCTCGCGCGTATCAGCCGGCTTAGCGAGGCAGAGCGGACATATCCGCTGGCCCGGTCGCGTGATCGGCATCACATCGGATGGGTGCTTACCCGGTCTTGCCACGATCTCGATCTTCGCATCGAGCCCAGACTACCCTCGTCTGCCGTGCGTATCTATCGCTCCACGGTCACACGCACCGGCTTGCTGTGGGTGCTTAGGAATGGATAGGCGCCGTTTGGCACGGTTACTGCTCTAAAGAGATACGAGGCGCCGGCGCCGAGCGTGAAGACGTATTTGTATGTCCATGCTCCGCGGCTAGAGGTCGGGAGCACTTCGATAGTGCGCCACCGCCCGGCATAGAGGATCTCCATTTGCACGGACTCGCCACCCGGCGGGACGTATCCGCCGGCGAGTTGGCCTCTGAATACGAGCGCCCGACCTAGTCGCGCTCGGCGTGGAGCGTGCATGGAAACCACCCCTTGCACGCTCTCGTGAACGTCGAGCGTCGCAGCAGGAGTGCTGTCGAGCGTGTGCGAGTAGTAGGCGACGCGGAGCAGACGAGACGGACCCGCCGGAGCCTTGAGCGTCCAAGTCCCATCGGGCCGAGTAGTCGCGCTGGCGATAGGTGTCGCGGCGGCAGAGTCAATCACCTGCTGCAAGAGCTGGACCTGCGCTCCCTTGATTGGCGCGCCCGTTGGCGCGGTCAAGCGGCCGGCGAGCACGACAGCGGAGCGAGTCCGTTCGCGCGTGAACGCCTTGGGCTGCCTCCCCGCGAGTGTCAAGGTTGCGCGTTCTGAGGCAGGTTCGCCGTTAGGTGCTCCGCGTGACGGCGGGATGACCGAGACGATTGGCGTCGTGATGGCGGGCGGTTGATTGTCGATCGTGATGGGTCCGGTGTAGACCGTCGCCTTGTTGCCGGCCGCGTCTTCTATTTCTACGTTGAGCGTGTGTTGACCTTCGGCGAGTTCGCTCGTCTGGATTTCGGTATGCACCTCGGTTTCTTGCGGGCATGGCTGGAGGTTGTGGAACTTGAGCGCTCCGTTGTAGGTGCCGTGCGCGACACACTTGCCTTCGCTGAGGTTTGGGGTGGCCGACCACATGGTGTGGCCGTCGATCTGCATGGTCGCGCGATACACGCCGGGTCCGTGTTCGTCGTGTGCCGTGAATGACAGGCTGGCTGTGCCGCTTGCCGGGTTGTTTAGGAGCGTTCCAGCAAACCCAGCAGCGGTGGGCTTAGCTTCGTTGCTGAGCAAGATCGTTGCGCTCTTGATGTTCATCTGTGCGTCAAGACCACTTGAGCAATATTCTTTGCCTGACGGCGGGGTGCACTCGGTGACTGCGTATAGCCGCGAACCGCCGTGGTAATAGTCCGTGAGTGTGTTTTCTTTGACGGTCTTGCACAGTTCAGTGCACATCACCACCAGTTCGCTAACTTCGGTTGAGTTATTCGGTGTGGAGAGGTAAGCCTGTCCGCCAGGGCTTGCCAGGCTCAGCGTGATCGACCCGCCTTGGATCGTGGAGTCGGCCGGGGCGCTATACACCCACATTGGCCCACTATTGGCAAGCTGATAGCCAACTTCGTCCCGTAGCGACAGCGAGCCTCCCACCTGTGCGCAGGTATTACCTGGTTCAACGATGGAGAGATAGCCGCCGACAGTGCCGGGCGCCCACCCTTCCGTTGAGACGGGTTCGCTACCGTCTGAGCACGTGGCCTGCGCCCACTGGCCCGCTCGTGCACTCGCAGCCAAACACAACGTGAGCGCCATCGCCAGCACAGCAGTTGTGAGTGCGAGCCGACGGTTGCGGATTACGGTGGGGATCATCGTTGGATTCCTTTCCAATCGTGTTGCTCAGTGGCCGAGGTAGCCGAGGTTGGTCCCGCCGCCGCTACGTGACGGCGCGGGAGCTTCGTCAGCAGACCCGGTAGACGACGTTGAAGCTGCGGTTGCTACAGAAGCTCTTGATGTGGACGTACTGCCGCCAGCGCCCCCGCCAAGTGCGAGATACCCGAGGTCGTGGCTCGGCGGCGACTGCGAGCGGTGTTTGACAGAGGTCGTGGTGGCCTTGCGCGAACCCGTGTCCGTCTGAGCCCGCGTGGAAGTAAGCCCGCCGGCAACCGCCGAGGGCTGGATGCTCCCAGCGGTCGCGCTCACCGGATGCGCGGACACTCTGTGATGGTGGTGGACGGGCGCGGGCGCTTCGAGGGAATGGACGACTTTCGCACCGACACCGGCACCAGCGATCACGAGCGCCGAGGTAGCGGCGGCGGCCTTGACCAGCCCACCGCCGCCGAGCACTCCGGCGGTGCGCTCAGCCGTCGCGGACCCGCTCGGCGCGCGGCCCGTGGATAGGAGGGTGCTCAGTCGCTCGATCCACCGGCCATGCAGCTCGACAGCGAGCATCGGCGGCGGCAGGAAAGCGGCGCTCGCGGCCCGCTTGTACTCACGGCCGCTCATCTCCCGCAGCAGCTCCGCGTAAGAGGACCGGCACCCCGAGCAGGCCGCGAGGTGCGCCCTGGCGACCTTCTCCTGCTCGCCCTGCGCCACTCCCTGCGCGTGCGCGTGGATCGCCTGCTCGCGGTAGTCGCACATACGGCCGGCGGCCGTGATCGCCGCGACTTGATCGAGCTTGCGCTGTGCGCTGCGTGAAGCCGCGAGCACCGTGGCGACCGGCTCACCGAGTGCCCTGGCGGCGCGCTTGACGCCGAGGTTGTGGGTCGCCATCACGGCGACCACTCGCTGCTCGAACGGGTCGAGCTGCGCCATAAGGTCGGCGGCCGTCGCGATACGCTCACGCGCCGCGAGGACATTGAACGGTTCGCTGTCATCCGCCAGCCGTTCCGCTATGGGCTCGAACTCCACCCGGCGGCGCGAGCCGATGTGCAGCTCGTGGCGCCCGGAGCGGTGCTCGATCAGCAGGTAGCCCACGGACGCCCAGAAGGCGCCCTGTAGGTGCTCCTCGCTGCGGATCGGCTTTGAGGACATCACTACTAGGCCGATCGCCTCATCCACGATCTCATCGCGCACGTGCGCGGGCATACCGGCCACGTCCCGCCGCCAGTCCAGACGCTTACGCAGCTCTGCCCGCTTCGCACTCAAGGCGTGCGCGGCCTCATCGGGCGATAGCGGCCCGCGCTGGCCGGGCGCGCGCACGAGCCAGCGCGCGTGATTGCGCCGCACGAGCGGCAAACCGGCAGGTCGGGGGCTCGCGGCGGACTGAGCAGAAGTTCCCATCACCCCGTTAATGCAGGTTGAGGGGTCAGCGCGACAACCAATTTCGCCCAGGGGCAGGGGTGCCGCCATCGACGGCGGCTCCGCATGAGAGCGACGGCTGTTCCAGCGCATAGACGATCACAGTCCCCTGTTCTAAGGGCTGTTCGGCAGAACGGACTTGTCCCGTAAGCGGCGCAACGCGCCGCTCAGCGGGTCTACGGCCAGTCTCCGGTGCTTATGCGACCCTGAGCGTCTAATGGCGAATCCACCAACCGAGTCTGAGAAGCGTCTCGATGCCTATCTGGCCGCTCATGGCTACATTGGCGAAGGCGACATCGACTGGCGCGAGCGCTTCGGTGTGGACACCGCCAAGAATCCCGATCGGCTCGTCAGCCGTGCCCTCGAGAATCTGGCTATCGGTGAGGTCAAGGAGTGGCGATCATCGCCCCTCGATCGCATCCCGGCCGGGCAGCGGTCTGCGTCGTTCTCCGGTGAGCAGATTTTCGGGACGCTCGCTGACGCCGTGCAGGCAGCAGCGCGTGAGCAGCTTCGCCCGTTCAAGGACGTAGGCCTGCCGCTGGTCGTGTTCCTTGCCAACCCGCACCACAAGCACGTGCCGCTCGGTGCCGACGATATGACGCGGTCGCTGTTCGGAACTACCGACTCCATCGTCGTCCCGGTTGGTGGCGGGCCTAGCTCCGCGCGCCGAGTGTCATCCGGGGTCGGTGCGCTGAGCATCCCCACCCCAGCAGGCCCAGCAAACCCCCACCCGTATCTGTCAGCCGTGGTCGTCGTCCATGCGCGATCCAATGAGAGGGACTTCGTTGATAACGAGTTCGCGGCCCGTAGACCAGTCGGGCAGCCATCCCCAGCCGAGCGCAGAGAACGGGTGATCGAGTCGCTAGAAGCGGTCAACGCGGCCGAGCGCGAGGGGCGGATACCTGCCGGTGAGTATGAGTGGGTCGAGGTCTTTGACCTCTCCGGGCTCGGCGGGGCGTTCGACGGCACTCCGCTCGCGGCCAACATTTTCGACGGGCCGCTTGATCGCTGGTATGAGATTGGCGACCACGGCTTCGTAGAGCGCCCTATAAGCACCCCGCGCGTCTGACCTTGGCTCACAGCAAGTCGCCTGCTGCTCGGGTGCGCAACAGGCGCTCGTAGTCGTGTCGGTGGTGCTCAGCTCATCTTTAGCAGTTAGCTTGTGTCAGGTGAAGATCTACTTCTGCACCATATCTTCTAAAGGTGACGTATGAGTATCCGTAGTCCCGTCTCTCATAGCCCCTCCGACCACATATAAATGGCGAGAAGTGAAAGACGCAGTGATATCTTACCCCCGTTAGACGACTACACTTTATTTCACTTTTTTCGTCTGAGGCGATCCCTTCTGCTTCACGGTTGGCTACTTCATTATTAATTTGATTGTAAGTAGCTCTTTGTGCATTCTTAGTTGACGGCGTAGATGCAGATGATGAACTCGGCAGCCAAAGCATCGACAGGCATACGAATGACCCGACCAGCTTCATCTTCACGGGACGTCTCCATCATCTGATCCAGAAAAACCGAGACTCATGGCTTTTTGCTTGCGCGCATATTTCGTGTGCCATTCAGGGTCGAGTGCGTCTTTCTCCTTGCACGATCGGCGCCAACTGCCCTCCAGCAGAACCGCGATGACACCGAGAAGTCCAAAGAATGTGCCCAAGTCCCAGCGCTGATGAAGCAGGAAGGTCACGATCGAGAAGACGGTCAGCCCAACGAGCACGCCAATCATGGCGATCACGCGGCCAAGCCAGCCCAAGCCGTCGATCAGAATGCCACTCCAGAAGCCGACGCGGGAGGTTGTAATTTGCACATATACAGTGTAGCTCTGCTTGGGCGGGCACGCCATGACCGAACGGCTATCTAACAGGCGGTGCGAAAGACGGTCGGTGAGACTCCGAAGCACCCCCGGAACGCGCGGGCGAAGTGGGGAGGTTGGCGGTAGCCGACCTGTAGCGCCACGTCGCGCACCGGGATCGCGGGCTGGGAGAGCAACTCGGCGGCGGCGGTCATCCGTCTGGCGACTAGATCGTCATGGAAGGTGCTATCGCTGAACTGAGCGAAGGCGCGCTGTATCTGGCGAGGGGAGGTTGCAAGCGCCTTAGCGACCATCTCGACCGTCAAAGGTTTGCGGTAGTGACGCTTGATGGCCACGCACGCCAGCAGATACAGCCGCCGACGCTCGATGAGCGTGTGCTGGCGCAGACTTGGTGGAGGCGGTCTGCGTGCTTTCGCGGCGGGGGGTACTACGTCCAGGCGGAAGTGCAGGCGTAGTAGCTGGTGGATGCGCCCACGGCTGAGGTTGAATCGCTCGCCGATCTCATCGAGGGTAAGGCCCGTGACCGCGCGCAGGCGGAAGATTTCCCGCTCGCGCTCGGTCTGGACGTGCTGTCCGTATCGGGAGAACGTGAGGCCGTGGCGATGTAGCTCGCAGATGATCTCGTACAGCTCCAGTCCCTTGCTGAACTTGGGGTGCTGGATCAGCTCGCCGCTCCCATGTTCAAGTAGCTGGTCAACCAGGTAGATGTTGGCCGCTTTCAGGCAGGTAAGGGCGGCCCGGCTCAGGTCAAGCTCGGTGACGTGCATGATTTCGCGGGCGACGCTAGAGCGTCATTATTTGGTCGAAGCTCTTGGCGACCTCAGAGACGATCGCCCGGTCGCCACGGCGTTCGATGAGCCCGGCGCCATCCAGACGACTCAGCGCGTCGGTGATCGCGAGCTTCTGCTTCTTTTTCTTTGCGCCAAAGGCGTAGCGGAGGTCCTGCTCAGAGAGCGGGCCCTGACCGTCGCTATCGCGTACCAGTAGCGATTCGAGGACAGCTTTGTCCCAGTGGCGCTCGCGCTCGGAGGCGGCGTCCTTGGGGGACTGCGTGATCTCGTGGAAGCGCACGGCCGGCTGCGAGGCGGTCGCCAGGTCGTTCCAGCGGTGGACGAGGCCCACTATGCGCAGGCGCTTGAGGCTGGCGGGAACGTTGCCGGGGGTGCTGATCGTGCGGGCGATCTCGGCTTCTGACCACGGCCGCTGCCGGTCGCTGTCGAGCATGAGTTCGAGGACTGCTTTGTCGAGGCAGGCGTTCGCTTCGGATTCGACTGAGCTACGTTGATCGTGCATGGGAGTCATTTCCTCCTGTGTCACGGTCCCGGGCGGGGTTGCCGCCTCGCGCCGGGGCCATATTCGTTAGGACGTGTCTACGTCTACAGCGCTTTCGGGCTCCGTGCGCGCGGTGAACGACTTCGACACGAGGCCGTCACGGTCATGTAACGCACCGGCATCGGCCTATACCGCCAGCAGCCGGCCGGGGGAGTTCGGAGCGAGGCGATAGCCGACCCCGCGAGTCGCAGGCACCCAATCCTCTGCGCCTGCGCGAGCAAGTGCTTGTCGCAGCCGGCAGGCGTGCGAGTCCAGAGTCCTCGTCGTGCCAGCGGAGCGAAAGCCCCATACTTCTCGCAGTAGCTCGTCCTTGGTGTGGACGCGCTCGGGCTCCCGCGCAAGATGCACGAGCAGCGCGTACTCCAGACGGCGCAAGCCAACACGCATCACCCCGACCGTGACCTCATGCGCTGCCGTGTTGATCCGAAGCTCCTGGTACTCGATCACGCCAGGAATGTCCGCTGGCTCCCGGCGCACGAGCGCCTGCACGCGGGCGCGAAGCTCGGTGTAGGCAAAGGGGGCGCGCAGCACGTCGTCTGCTCCAGCCTCGAATCCACGCAGCACGTCACCCAGCTCGCCGTTCGGGCTCATCCAGAGCGTGCGTAGACCGGGCTTGACCTCGGGCACGAACGCACCCGCGCGTAGTTGGCGCAGCACGTCGAGCCCTGCACCTCGGCGTGCTGCGCGCCCGAAGATCACGAGGTCGACCTCGCAGGCGTCGCACGCTGCTCGCAGCATCGCCGGGTCGCTGGCGCGGCGAACCTCATAGCCATCAAGCGCCAACTCATCCGCCAGCGCCAGGTTCACGTGCTCCTCGCCATACAGGAGCAGCACAGCCCGGCTCATGGTCAAGCACCCACCCAGAGCGTCGAGCGAGTGCTGAACGGGGTACTCGGGAACGCCGGCCCGCGTTGTGACGGGCTCGACAGATACTGCGCTCATCCGGCCTCCTATCGAGCACCGAAAAACGCGCCAGCGAGCACACCGGATCATCCGCAGATAGCCCTACGGTAGGCGTGGCATCGAAGGTTGGTTCTTCGGTGCTACAGGCCGGACGGGTGCGTCAACACCCGTCCGGCCGAATCGTTTTTTGGGCTTGTCGGCGATCAGAGCAGAGCCTCCGGCGGAAACTTGCGGCGCCGAGCTGGGCGCGGGCCGCCGCTATCGCCAAGGCCGTATGCGTGGGTATTGGGTAGCCGTAGCTCGCCAGCTTCGACTCGACGGACCAGCAACTCGTCCAGAGGGCGATCAGCCCCGCTGCCTGCTCGTTGGTCGCCCTGAGGCCGCGCTTTAGACTGGCGTCATGCTCGGCGAGTACGCCCAACACGTGTGGAGGCACTGGTGGTCGGTCGTGGTAGGTGCGGCAGGCGGCGTGCTGTTTTTGGTCTCGCTGTTCGTGAGCATCTCCATCCCGACGTGGCTCGGAGCGTCGATTCTCGTCGTCGGTCTTTCGATCGCTCAGTCCCTTGCGTTCAAGGACATGCGCCAGGAGAGAAACGAAGCCCGCAGGGCAAACGAGTTCTCGATAGGGCCATCGCCATTTCCCCGCACCAAACTGGAGAGTGCAGTCGTAAAAAGCCTTGTCGCTGCCCGCGACATCGAGCGCGAGTCCGCTGTTCGAGGCCAGCAGGACCTCTCTGATCGTCTGATCGCATGGGCGGGGGAAACCGATCAGCGGCTCGATGAGGCTGGCGCAGGCGAACTGCACGCGAGGTTCCGCCACGACGGCCTGCATCCTCCGCATGGAACCAGCGAGGCCATCGCGTACTTGAGTCGGCAGATCACGCTAATGGAGGACGCCCTTCGCCAACTTCGCAGCGATGAGGCATCAAGCAATGGCGGATGATCGTGCGCTCATGGAGCGCGCGATTGCGATTGCCCGCCAATGCGTGAGCGAGCCGGGCAAGGTCTCGCCGAAGGTCGGTGCGGTTGTCGCCCGCGAGGGCATCGTGATCGGCGAAGCGTTCCGGGGCGAGCTGGCTCCTGGCGAGCACGCTGAGTTCACGCTGTTGGAGAAGAAGCTCCGCGAGGAGACACTTGCGGGCGCCACGCTATTCACCACTCTGGAGCCCTGTACGGGCCGCAACCCGCCAAAGATCGCTTGCGTTGAGCGAATCATCGAGAGGCGCATTGGCCGGGTTGTCATCGGTGTACTCGATCCCAATGACGCAATCCGTGGCCGGGGCGAGCTACGGCTCAGGGACGCGGGTATTGAGGTCGCACGATTCGACTCTGATCTGATGGCGCAGATCGAGGAGCTAAACCGTGAGTTCGCCCGCATTCAGCGCACCGAGGCTCAGATGACCGATCCAGCGGACTCGGACGAGGTTGGCCCCAACGGTCATCGAATCGGCTATACCGACGACGGCGACAAGGTTGAGTGGATACCGGACGACGACGAGCCGGGCGACTTCTGGCCCATGCTGCTCCGCCGCAATGATCGCCAAATCCTCGACACCTACAACGAACTTTGGGACAAGGTTTGGTGGAACCGGCACCAGAATCGGCTACACAGGATGGAGAACGGAGAGGGGCCGCTGACAGAGGAGCAGGAGGCCATCGTCGAGCAAGCGTCGCAGGCCGCCGCGCAAATTGAGGAGAAGTATGGGCGGGAGAACCTGGGATGGGATGACTTTGAGTGGGGACTGCTAAGCGGGCGAATGTCTGCCTTGTCATGGGTGCTCGGAGCAGAGTGGAACGAGTCGCTTGATACCTAACTCCGATCAAAGGTCGGCTAGTGTCTGACAGTCTTTACGGAATCCGCGCGACTCGGGCGTCGCCCCCAGGCTTTGCGCGGGACGATGATGAGCGTCGGCGGGTCTACGGTGCGGCGCTCGCGCAGTTTGACGAGCTGATCGCGGCTTCGGCAGCGGTTGGGCCAGCCTCCCGGCCGCTGCCGCTGTTCTATGCCTTGAGCCAAGCCGGGCGAGCCATCGCGGCGGCTCATGCCAAGACCGCATGGAGTCTCCGCTTGCACGGCTTGTCGTCCCAGGAATTGAGCGTGGCGACGCTCGACATCGAGGTCAGCAGAATGGCTGCCACCGGCAAGGATGAAAGTTCGGTGGACTCCGTTACCGGCGTCGCGGATGCGACCGGCAGCGAGGTCTTCGCCAAGGCGGCGACGATCGGTGCGCTCTGGTCCTCGCTTCCCGAGGTTTTCGATCTGCTGCCGGCATCGTTCAGCAGGGAGCTGATCCCGATGCGGCTAGTTCTAGAGCCAGACCCGGAAGGACTCCGGGGGCGCATCGACCAAGCACATCTGTATACCGTCGCCGTTGATTTCGATGGCACGCCGGACGAACTCGACAAAGACCTCAGCGACAACTACCCAACGAGCATCGGCATGAACGCCTACAGGCCATTCCAAGGTCAACCTGTCATGCGAGTGCTCACACACTTCGGTGACGGACTGGTAGTCCGCTGGAACCGGGAGGCGGCTCACGGCGCCGGCCTAGATCGAGATGTCGCGGCTGTCGAGCAAGACGGGTGGTGCTGGCTGCGTCCGAGCGTCAGCGGCGTCGCGCTGTCCTCGCTCCTGACTTGGTGGACGCTGCTTTTCGGCCTCTCGATGCTCGCACGCTACGAACCTGCCGGATGGATGCAAGCACTCGACTACGAATCGTCCGAGCTTGCTGCGCCACTCGCCAAGTTGCTGGACATCGGCCTAGCCCGCGTGCCCGAGCTGACTCTCGGCGCGCTGATAGCGGCACCCGAACCCCCTGCGACACCTCCAAGCGACCGATGACGGACGTAGGGTCTCAATATGGTCCTGTCCGTTGAGGATGCGTTCACCACGGGAGTTGCGTTCGACCTGCTGGGTGGTTATCTGCTTGCACGCGGCCTGCTCGCTGATCCCCGCGACATGGCTCATCGCGCCTCGACTCTAGTCGGCTACAACGGGGCGATTGTCGAGCGCGAAGTGCGAGCCCGCATCGATGGCGTGACTGGAATCGCAACGCTGGGGCTCGGCTTCCTTCTCCAGTTCGGCGGCTACGTGGCGCTGATCGGCGGCGCCAAGCTAACGACCACCGACGCCGAAGCGGCGCTGCTCGCGGTCGGCGTGGCTGTGGTCCTGGTGGCTGTCGCCGTCTTGGTGCTCGTACCGGTTCGCTCCAGACTCGCTGACAAGCTGCGGCCCGAAGTCGAGGCCGCGCTGAAGCAGCTCGAGGCGACTGACTGAGGGCTCGATGTAATGGTGTGCATCTTCTGTGAGCAAGACCGCAAGCGCAGCCGGGAGGATGTCTTCCCGAAATGGCTCCACCCGCTGTTTCCGCTGTTGGGCGAAGCCGAATACCTGCGCCGCTTGGTGACGCCCTCATCCGATGACGAGCATCGGCGCCCAGCGAGCGGCGTGTTCGATGTCATCGTCCGCGATATCTGCACGACCTGCAACAACGGGTGGATGTCGCAGCTAGAGGAGCAAGTAAAGCCCATCCTCACGCCGATGCTGCTCGACCAGCCGCGTACCCTCACCGCCCCTGAACAGCACACCCTCGCAACGTGGGCGACAAAGACGGCGCTGACCATGCAGGGCGCGAACATCGGCGGCGAGAGGTTCACGCCTGCCGCCGACTACCACTGGTTCCACGACCATCGTGCTCCGCTACCGAACGGGCACATCTGGCTCTGCCGGTACGGCGGTGAGGGCAACTGGCCGCTATCGGTGCATCAGTGGGGCCTAACTATGCGACCGCCCGGCGCACCCGTCCCGCAGCGAAGCGACCCGGTGAACGGCTACAGCGTCGTCTACGCCATCGGCCCGGTCGTCTTCTGGCTGTGGGGGCACAGCCTCACCGGCGGCCCTTACATAGAAGCACGCTCAGACGACGCCCACCAGCTCATCTGGCCGGCGCTCGGCGGCGACGCCCATTGGCCGCCCCGTCGCACGCTCCAAGCCGAGGCCGAGCTACAGGAGCTATCCCATCGAACACCCACGGGTGTCGAGCCTCGCGGACTCGCCGAGATGGCTCCACGGCTACCCCAACTCGCGCACTAGCATCGCCGACGGGCGCTGCCCCGCCCCCCTAATCCGCTTCGTCAAGCGACATTCGCCCACCAGCGAGCGACGCAAAGCGGTTCGCATTGAGTCGGGTTGGCTCCATCGGAGGAAAGTCCTGCAACGAGCGCGTTTTGGATCGCCGGTGGTACTCAGTTGGTACCCGCTTCTGCCATCGAGTACCGCAGGTGAGCGCCACATTGGGCCTTATTTTGCTGGAGATTCAGGATTAAGTGGCTTGCAGGTAGGAGGTTGGGGTTCGGCCCCAGCTGACTGAGCGCAGATCACGGCGGCCACCATCTAGATATAGAATCGCGTCCCATGAAGATGCTCGTCACCGGCGGGGCGGGGTTCATCGGTGCGAATTTTGTCCACCGCACTATCTGTACTCGACCCGAATACGAGATCACCGTTCTCGACGCGCTCACCTACGCAGGCAATCTCGAGAGCCTCGCCGGAGCGCGCGACGTCGTCCACTTTGTGCACGATGACATCTGCAACGTTGAGCTCGTCGATCGCCTGATCGCCGAACATGACGTAGTCGTGCATTTCGCGGCCGAGTCGCACGTAGACAACTCGCTGGACGACCCTGCCCCGTTCATCAACACAAACATCATCGGTACCTACAGGATCCTAGAGGCAGTCCGTCGCCATGATCGGTATCTACATCACATCTCAACCGACGAGGTCTTTGGTGACTTGCCACTAGACGCCGTCGATAGGTTCACCGAGGAGACGCCGTACGACCCGTCGAGTCCTTACTCGGCGACCAAGGCTAGTTCCGACATGTTGGTGCGTGCTTGGGTTCGCTCGTTCGGCACGAAGGCGACTCTCTCAAACTGCGCCAACAACTATGGCCCCTATCAGCACGTCGAGAAGTTCGTACCTCGCCAGATCACTAACGTGCTGGTGGGAAAGCGACCCAAGCTTTACGGTGCGGGAACGAATGTACGCGAGTGGACGCATGTCGACGACCACAATGATGCGGTCCACCTCATCCTCGACAAAGGACGTATAGGCGAGACATATCTAATCGGCTCCGGCCACGAGTACAGCAACGCCGAAATACTGCGCCATATTCTCGAACTCATGGGCGAGGAGCCCGGTGCATGTGACCACGTACCCGACCGTCCAGGTCACGATCTGCGCTACTCGAACGACTCGACCAAGATTCGCAGCGAACTCGGCTGGCAGCCTCAATATTGTGAGATCGTTGCCGGGCTTGACGCAACAGTCGAGTGGTACCGCGATAACGACTGGTGGTGGCGGCCTCAAAAGGACACCACCGAGGCGAAATACGCTGCCTTGGGCCGATGACCGCAACGTGCGCGAGCGAAGGAACATGCTGACCCATGTAGGTCAACTTACGGGCAGCACCCGCATGGCTCGCTGTTTCAATCGCCTAGTCTAGCTGCGCATGAGGTGATCGCACCGGGCTCGGCACCGCGAGGCCCGCGCACACTCAGGTTACCTCGTCGATCTCCTGACGCATTAGGTCGAACGCATGCTTAATCCGCGCTGCGTCTCTTGCGTGCTCAAGATAGACCGGTGTGATTACTGGCGTACGAAGCCTGCGCGCAAAATAGACCGCGCGATATGCTACACCTCCTCGGCAAACGACCGTCATGTGTCGATTATGACGCCATGGATTGTGGGTACTGATGCGCAGCTTGCCACCATACTTGTCGTCAAGCGCTTTACCCTTGAATTGAAACGCCGTAATCACCTCGACGTGATTCTGCTTGAAAAGCAGCTCGCCCATCGCCTCGTTTTCGATAAGCCACTCACCGGTCTCGCAGCTGATATACACCTCATTGTCCTCGTCGAGGTCATTGAATAGCCACTTTGTGAAGACATCCAGCGCAGTTACAGTTGGCAAGACTAGTGGCGAGTCAAATGCCTTCGAGCACACACGGTCGTCGACGGGCTGAATCTCAATCTCGGAGCCTTCTTGGAGGTTCGCTAGGGCTTTGGCAAGACGAGCCTTTGTCGCCGGCCGAGTACTGCCGATCTGATTGACTACGTGGGCGGCTAGTGCTTTGGGTAGGAAAGCACGCAGGGCCCATTCGCCGCCATCAAGGGTCGGCCCCGCCTTGGTAGCGCACAGATCGGGCTGCGACTCAACCACGTCAGGGAGCCACTTATTCTCGTCGAGACCCGCGGCGCTACGGACCACGTTCCAACTAGACACTTTCAAGCCAGCCCGACGAGCTTCCCGTCGATACAGCTCATAGTACGTGCCACAGCGATCGATGGCTAGCCACGAGAGCTGCGCTAGACCACGTGCCTTCGCTCCTGAGAGCGCCAGCTCAACTATCGTCCTCCGCTTCAGATAGTCGACGTAATCTCCGCGGTGTTTTTCAGGATTCTGGATCCAGCTGCGCAGCGTTGCCGCGGGTCCCAAGACGTCGGCGATTGCTTCGTGTCGGTCGACCGATCGAAATCGAACCAGCGAGGCGAGGCGCTCCCGACCGACCCCGTTGCCCGACCGCTGCTCGATCTGGTCCACGAGACGCTTCATCCATTCATCGCAAGACACGTGCTCGCCTGCGGAGTGCGAGTCATCGCTCAGGAGGGCGAACGTTGGCTCCTCCCTATCCTCGCCGACCCGAAGCGAGTCATTCAGGGGCGTGCTGCGCTCTGAGGCGATGTCATCGCGCACGTCCTCAGTGAGGGGCATCGGGCTGAGGTCATAGATCGCCAGCTCCTGGGGTACTCGCAGAAGCCGGTGTAGATCTAGGCCGGACATCCCGAAGCCGACGTTCAATATCACACAGCGGTCGCCTTCGAACAGCGTCTCAACGACGTCGGTCATCTTACGAGGAAGAGCATAGTACGCCTCCTGGGTGAACCGAAGGCTATCCGGCTCGCTCGCCGTGCCGTGCAGCTTGACGTAAAGCGGCAGGTAGTCAGGATCGTCGGGATTCTCTACTGCGCAGGCACAGTCGCGATCCGATACGAGCCGGTGATACCCGTCGACTCCAAGCTCGTCGTCCAGCGACTGGTCGAGGAGCTCGTCGAAATTGAAGCTAATAATTGCATCGAGGAATCGATGCTTGAGCAGATGGGCCAGCAACTCATAGCCCAAGATGGTTGGATGTCGGTACCCATAGCGATCTGCGATCGTTTGGCGAATATGCTGGGTGATCTCAGGTGTGCGGCCAAGGGCAGCAAGACGCGTCTCGAACTCCGCTGGATCGAGCTTATACACGCGTTGAAGGCGGAACAGCTCTGCCTCGCGCTCCTTGTCGTTGGGTGAGGAGAATTTTTCCTCTAGCTCATCGGCGAGGGCGACTCCGCGCGCGAACAACGCCGCGCTCGCACCGGCACCCACGACCGCCACGCAGCGTAGCTTTCGCTCCAGAAGCGGCTCAGGTCGATGCGCTTTACCTAGCTGAAGACGCACGTCGTCCGCCGGAATCGAAACCCGAAGATGCCGGATGAGCAGTTGGTCAGCTAGATCTGTCAGGTCTGACACTCGTGGCTCCCTTCTCCAGGCGTCTCGCGCATCGCTAAAGCGCGATGGTCCCCTCGATGCCCTAGTTTGTGTGGTCCGGCACCCCCGCTGCTTTGGATACTTATACCAGATATTGGACTTGTGGCGCAACTGCCCTCGTATATCTTGGACGCGGCCGATCCAAGCAGACACTGTGTCAACTGCCCATCGGTTTCTCCCCGCGGGCGGACATTGGAACTCCCCGGTGGTGGCCGGCCCTCGGCTGCTCCGTCTCTCGTATCGAGGCGTCAGAATTCGATACCACCCATAAAGACTTTGTCGGTCGTTGACGCTTCAGTTGAGCTGGTCGTACTAGAGCAGCTCTAGGTCGATCGGTCCGGTGTCCCTATTTTCATAATTAGCTGCCTGTTTGCCTCGCGCTCAGTCTCGAGCTCGCTAAGAGAATCGCGTATATCGAGACCTGGGCCCGCGTGCAGTGATAAGCGTGGTGACGGACCTCGTGCGTTCCGCCCACCGACAACAGCGGACTTGCCTACGCATTGCCGTCGGATAGCTCCCGAAACTCGCGTCCCATCGTCGCGGAGGCATCGAGCACGCCTTGATGAAAGCTAGACCTATCGTCGGGTTTGTCGGGGAACTCGATGATCGTCTGACTCACGTCGATGCCTTCTGCTTCTCTACGCCACTGATCCATACGCGCATCCACGAGGTACTGCATCGCGTCCCCTCGTAGTGCATCGTCCGCGATGAAATGGAGGTTGCTCTCTATGATGTCGGCAATCTCATTTTGAGAGTCAATATTCGCTTGGACGAGTTTCTGCTCGTAGGTGTGCCGCCACGAATGTTCGCCTGGTGCTGATGACTTGATGCCGCGTGCTTGCTGGCCAGCTTCACGCGTCTGGCGTTCCTGCCGTACGAGCTCGTTTGTGTGATGTACCAGCTCGAGCTTGGCTCCCACCGGTCCGTAGAACGCGGCCAACGCGTCCGTCAGCCACTGCCTCCGCGCTGCTTTTCGCTCACGACTGGTCGTGCTGTGGGCCGTAATCAAGGCCGCCACGATCACCGCGACTACGGCTGAGATGCCGGCTTCCTTGAGGAAGGTCGTGCCGCTCGCGATCAGGGGATACATGTGGTGTGCGCCTGTCCAACCGAGCCACGGCTGCGCCGTCGTGCCTCGAGCAAAGTGTCGCCGATCAGTAACGCCCGCCAACTTCGCGGCCGCACTACTTGAGATGCCAGATAGTCGGACTACCACGGCATCCGGACTATCTCAGAAAGCGCCTTCCGGGGTCCGTGCCATAACCATGCGTGTACGCGTTCGGCTACGATCAATCGCGTGGCTCTTGAGCTAGCGAACCTCGACAACGAGACGCGACGGCACATGATCGCCGAGGTGGAGCATGACCTTGCGGCAGGAACGCTCTACAACGGTAGATATCTGAGTGACCTCGGTGTCGAGCGCTATCCGCGGCTGCTTGTAGCAGCTATCGAGGATGGCACGGACGAGTCGCTCGCTGCGTCGCTCTCCGCACCGGGGCTGTTCGCGGAGACCTATCAGAAGCGCAAGCCATCAGGCGGCTACACCATTTCAAAAGTCCCCCGTACAGCCCCGATCACGCTCGCAGAGGGCGAGTTCAACAGGTTTTATCTACGTGGGCTGTGCCAGCGAGCGATTGAGGCCGGCAGACAGCCCATCGAGATCTATCGCGCGCGGGGCTCAGTGACGCCAAGGCCGGAGTCCGAGGCGATGATCGGCCGCCACCTAGAAGCTGACAAGCTGCTTGTTGATCTCCGTGAGCATGTTGGCGTGGATACCGCGCTGGGTCTGCCGCCCGGCCCGAACTCGGGGCTAAGCGGAAGGCTCGCTGCTTAGCGTTCGTACAGCCTCAGTCGGCGACGCCTGCGTCGATGCCGCCGTATCCGCACGGGACGCGTACCTTGAGGTGCGTACCTCGTAGTCGGTCACGGGGCGGAGCCGCGTAGAAGGGATCGTTCAGCGTCCGCGGCTCGCACTGCGGTCGGGCGTATCGCGGTGGGGCGTGCGGGTGAGCCAGAGCGTTGGCAAGAGCGGGGAGCGGAGTCGTAGTGGGTTGCGGTTGGGTTCCCAGCCTGTGTCCGCGCGCTCACGGATCGCGAGGGACGGGGTCTGTGTGCGGCTGTTGCGCATGTGCTCGGCGAGTCGTCTGATGCGGTCGGGAGCTTGTCCTTGCTCGCCGAGTTGGTCGCGGGCGAGGTACCAGTCGGTTTGTGTTGCGCCTTGCGTTCAAACGCTGGCCAGATGTGGTCGAGTTGGAGTTGGTTCACAACGAGCAGCTCGTTGAGGTCGAAGAGATCGCGTGCTTGAAGGCGCTGGATTACGCAGCGCAGCTTCTCGGCGGCTATCTCTGACAGTGTGTACGCTGACTTGCGCGTCGGCCTGGTCGGCGTACCGAGGTAGTAGTGCCTGGACGGTTGTGTCGTCGACGAGCTCGTCGGTTGCGATGTCTAGTTTGAGGTTGCGGCGCGCCCCAGCGGTCCCTCGTAGTCGATCCGCTTCCTGTCATCAGCGATGGCGAGGTAGGGAAAGCCAATCTCGTGAGCCGCAGCGCTGAGCGCCGCCTCGATGCATCCAAGCGCCACATCGAGGTTCCCTCCGGCACGAGCGGCTGCGTCGGGTGCACTGGGCGCGTCTGCGGCTAGATCGTGGGCGAGTGCTTGTCTTGATCGTGGAGAGAATAGAGGCGTGCCTTGAGCGTGGTCAGGCGCTCGTTGAAGTGCGCAGGGTTGAGGTCGCCGACCTCGAATGGGTCCTGGTAAGGGTCGATCGCGCGTTCGGATCGGGTGATCTCCTTGGCGAGCGAGCCGCGTTGTTCGGTGAGCGCGGCGCGGTCGGTGTCATCGCTCGCGCACGGGCGCTTCGCTTTCTGCTGCGCGTCTCATTGGACTCTCTGGCTACTTGCGCCGTATCGCGGCGTCCATTTCGTCGATGTGCTCCCGCACGTGCTCGGACTAGCCTAGATCAAGCGTCCGTTCACGCGGACAGCCGGCAGTGACCCTATTCGGCCGTCGTTCAGACCAAACCAAGCGTCGTCGCGGCGAAACACATTTGCGCGCCGAGCAGTTTCGCCCACTTTCTTGGAAGCGCGCGGATCTTCGCTGACCGTCCGATCAGGTCAGCGCTATCAACCTGGTGTCGAGCCCAGGGATGCGGCCGAAGTGGCGCGTGTTGGCAGTGCCGACCCGCCAGCCTGCCGACATCGCAGTGGCGGCGACGATGCGGTCGTGGGCTCCGACATCGGCGCCAGATGAGGCGAGCCCCGCCCACAGCCGTGCGTGGACCCGAGCAACAAGCAGGTCAAAGGAGAACACGGGGAACGCGTTCAACACCGCCGCGACGAACGCCTCACGTCGGGCACGATGCTCCTCGTTAGCTCTGTGCACTCCGTGCAGCAGCTCGGAAGCAGTGATGGCGGCTATTGCGACCTGGTCATCCGTGCCAAGGCGATCCTCCAGGCGCTCGCCGACGGTCTGCATCGCGTGCTCGGTGGGCAACGTACGTGTGGCCCGCTCGAACTCGACGAAGACCGTGGTGTCTAGGACCGTGCCCACGGATCAGATGGCGCTGCGCCTACCGAATCGAGCACGGCTTCCATGTCTGCGGCGAACGCTGGGTCAGGGGCTGCGGCGTTGGCGAGCAGGGCAAGCGCGTCTCCCAAGCGTCGCCCTTGGCGTGCCGGCCCAGTGCGTTGGTGATCGTCTGGATGGACGATCACAAACGCTGGACGCTCTCGGTTGAGGACAACCACCTCTTCATGGTGTGCGACCGCCTCGCGAGCCCGGCGAGGGATACGTACTTCGTCTGCCTTGACCGTTGTCATGGCCACATTCTAGCAAATCCGTGCGTAAGCGTACGAAACCGTACGGCTGTCTGATACGAACGTATGGTACATTCGTATGAATGTCTTCTGAGGAGACCCGCTCTGCGCTCTTAGAAGCTGCGAAGCACCTAGTCTTCGAGCGTGGGTACGCCCGCACCAGCGTGCGCGATCTCGTCTCGGAGGCGGGCGCCAACCTGGGGGCCGTCAACTACCACTTCGGTAGCCGCGAGAATCTGCTGAACCAGGCGATGCTCGAGTTTTTCCTGGAATGGGGCCAAAGCGTCGGCGATGTCGAGGTGGCGCCCGATGCAGCGCCGATCGAGCAACTAGCCGCGCGAGCCCGCGCAATGGTCGACGGTATCCCCTCCGCGCAACCTTTGTTTGTCGTTTTCCTCGAGGGGCTGCTGCAGTCCAGGCATTCACCCGAACTTCGTCGCGAACTGGTCGAGCACTACGCCCGCCAGCGCGAGCAGGCGAGTGAGCGGATTCTGGCGAGCCCTGGAGCCGCAGGAATGACGCCACGGACTGCCGAGGTGATCGCGTCTTACATGCTTGCGCTCGCCGACGGTCTCCAAATCCAAGCGCTGGTCGATCCCGACAGCGTTCCCACCGGCGACGAGCTAGCCGCCTTCTATGAAGGGCTGGCGGCCGCTGCGCGATCCGACAGCCATCTTTCGAAGAGCCTCGAGAACGATCCAGCAATCAAATAAGGAGAAAACGATGAGAACCTCAAAGGTCGGTTCCGTGCTTAGCGCAATCGTTTCGGCCGCGCTCGTAGTGCTGCTGGTGCCCACCACAGCGCTCGCCGGCAAACCGAAAGGCGAATACGCGGTCTTCAACGACTGCCCGCTGGCGACAGCGGGTGTCACGGAGTGCGTGTACGCGCAGTTCAGTAGCGGCGAACTCGCTCTCGGCAGCCTCAGGGTCCCGATCGCTCACACGATCACGCTGCAGGGCGGTCTGATCGTCGTCGGGGCCTCGGAAACGTTCGTTAACCCAACCGAAGGCCAGACGCTCTCCCCGACTGCCCAGGAAGTCCCCGGTGGCCTGATCGGGCTCCCAGGGCATGGCTCGGAAAGCACAGCGTTCTCGATCGCGATGGAACTCGCTGGATCGGTCGCCCTGAGCCGAGTGAACCTCGCCGGCGAAACCGGCACAGCATTGAAACTGCCGGTCCGGGTTCATCTGAAAAACGTGTTCCTCGGTGAAGTCTGCTACATCGGCTCGGCCACAGCTCCGGTCGTCCTAAATCTGACAACCGGAGCTACCTCACCACCTAAACCCAACCTGCCGATCCACGGCACCGCAGGCGAAGCAGAATCCAAAGAAGGCGGCAATTTGCTCGTCTACAAAAACGACTCACTCGTCGACAATTCGTTCTCGTCGCCAACGCCCAAAGGCTGCGGTGGAATCCAGGAATCGCTGATCGTGCCCGTGCTCGACTCGAAATACGGGTGGCCCGCATCATCCGGTCACGACACCGCGATCCTGACAGGCACATCGAAGTTCGCCAGCGCCGAAGCCGTCAAAGCCAGCGAATAGGTAGACGCGCTCTCACCCCGCGTCGCCGCGGCCGGCCTCGCCACTGGGCCGGCCGTGGACGACGCCTGCAGAGCTCGTCCCGCCGCATTCGTTCTGGCAGATGTCGCGCACGATGCAGCGACCGCCGACGTGCCTCATTTGACCGTGAGCGTCGCTTTCATGCCTTTCGCCTCGTGGTCGGCGATCGAGCAGAACAGCCTGTAACTGCCTGGGCGCATCGTCAGCGAGATGCTCGGATGGGCGCCCGGGTCGGTGTTCGGGATCGAGCCTTCGACAGACCCTTCGACAGGTGCGACGACGTTGAGGTTGTGTTCGTCCTGCCCGCGGTTGATGAAATCGATGATCACTTTGCCGGCGGGGACAATTGGGCGGGAGAGCACGAAGCGAAGCGCTCCCGTGTCTTCGGCTGTCACCTCCACGTGCGCGGGGGCCGCCGGGGCGGTGGGGGTTTCGGGCGGTGCGGGCGTGCCGCCGGGTGCGGTGGTGGCGCTGCTCGAGCCGGGCGTGGAGCTCTGCGCCGGGAGCGACGGTACTGAGGATTTCGGCGACGGGGCGGAGCCCTTAGGGGCTGTGTGGCGCGTTACGCGCTTTCGTTTGACGCACTTGCGGGGCTTGCGTTTGGCGTTCGTGTGGGACCGTGGACGTGCGCAGGTGCGATGGCCGGTGCAGCGGCAAGCGCGCTTGGCGCTGCGGTGATCGCGTTGGTGGGAGCTACCCGACGAGCCCAGTGCAGAGGCGCCGAAAAACGTGCTTGCCGACAGCAGGGCACCGAGCGCGAGCAGCGCTCTCGCTGCCCGCACCGCCTTCACGTCACCAGCGTCGGACGTGCAAACGACGCCGCTTGCGGGATCACCAGACCGGCGTCGGTCTGGAACCATTGCTCGAGCAGCGAGCAGTACATCGCGCGGAAGTCCGACGTCTTGACGACGTTTTCGTTGACGTCCAGTTTCGACAGACCAGGGAACTCGCCGACCATTTTCCCCGAGGCGCGCGATCCGATCAGGAAAGCCACGCCGCCCGCGCCGTGGTCGGTGCCGGAACCGTTTTCCTTCGGTCGGCGGCCGAACTCCGACCACACCTGTGTCAGTACCCGCTGATCGAGTCCGCGGGCTTCGAGGTCGCGCTGGAAGGCCACGAGTGCCGCCGCGCTCTGTTCCAGGTTGGCGCTCAGCGTCTGCGACTCGCCGGAGTGCGTGTCGTAGGAGCCGACCGCGTTCAGCGACGCGCACTTGATCGGCATGCCGCTGTCGAGCATCGCCGCGAGCGCCGCGAGTCGTTCGGCGAAGTCGCTCTTGGGATAGGTCACCGACGGCGTGTCTTCCGATTCTTCCTCGGACTTTACGAAGCTCGCCATGCTGTTGAGGACGAGGTTTGTGTCATACGAGGCGCCACGGGCCTGCGCATACGCCGGTGAGGGTGCCGGCAGTGCGCCCAGCGCGCCGAACGTCTCCAGGGCGGAGGCATTGATCGGTTCACCCAGGCCGTACGCCCACATGTTGTAGTCCGCCGGAGAGGACACCGCGGCCACGGGCATCGACTCGGTTGCCAGGGCCGGGGCGAGCGAGTAGTCAAGCGACAGTCCTTGCAGTGGGTTGTTGGGTTCGCCCACCACGTCTAGGAAGCGGCCCATCCAGCCCGAGCGCGCGTTGGCGGACAGCTGCCCGACCTCCCAGTAGTGACGGCTGGTGAAGTGGCTCTCGTCCGCTGGTTCGTAGCCGATCGCGGGGAAAACGGTGACTTTGCCCTGTTCGTGTAGTTCCGCGAGCCCGCCGAGCGCCGGGTGCCACATCAGACTGTTGTCCTCGGTGAACACCTTGCCGCTTCCTTCTTGCAGGGCGAGCTCGGGGCGCAGTTCTTTGTACTTGGCTTCGGTGACGGGCGCGAGCACCGACAGTGCATCCCATCCACCTTCCATGAACACGGAGACGAGCACCGGTTGGTTGGGTGACGCGGCCGCCGATGCGATGCCCTCTTCGAAGCTGCGCAGACCCAGCTTCGAGGCTCCGTACACCGACAGGACCGCACCGGCTGAGCGCAGCAGGAACGTGCGTCGGTCGAGGCCCGTGCCTGCGGGGACCGGCATCCCGGGCTCGATGTTCGGTAGCCCCCTGCCCGCGACGGCTGCGCTGCGGCGCAGCAGCTGAGCGCGCGTGAAGTCGTTACACGAACAGCTCCTGGCCATCCTCAGCTCACCTGCATGTCCGGGGCGGTCGCGATCAACATTCGCAGCGCGTTCTGGCGCATCGCCCGGTAGGGACTGCGCTGCCACGGCGCAAGCGGTTCCTTCAAGCAGGACTGCGCGAAGTCCGAGATGCACTGTTCGGACTCGCTCGAGAGCATCGGGTGCGCCCAGTAGGCCAGCGCGGCGTTGAGAGCGGTTGCGGGGTCCTCGGTGGCGCTGTATTCGGCCTGGCCTTTTGACGGCCACGGGTTGGGATAGGTCTTGGACGTCACGTAGCTGGCCATTTCCCAGCGCGCCTTCGCGGTCGATGTGTCGAGCCAGCGACCGAAGTCCCACCCGGCGACGTTCGGAGGATAGAAAAGCTGCTGCCCCGCGTTCGCGGAGAGCCAGGTCCACGCGGTGGTGTCGACCGAGCGCCCGATCGAGCGCAGCAGCCCCGCGTTGTAGACCACCGGCGGGGTCACCAGCTCGGGCCCATCGTAGAAGTCTGGGTGTTGGAGGATTGCCTCGACGACCGCCCTGATGCTGTAGCCGGAGTTCAAATACACGCTCTCCAGTGAAGCGAGGGTCGCTTGCGACGGCTGAGTGGGGATGAAGTAGCCCCACAGCTTGGTGACGAAGAACGATGCGTGCAGCGGATGCGTGACGCACAGGCGCACAGCGTCTTCGTAGTTCCAGTTCCCCCTCTGCCCGAACACCTTCTTGTTGGCGGTGTCGTGGTAGCTGGGGTCGAAGCGAAAGTTGTAATCACCGAGCTCTGCCGACCAGTCGTTACGCCACCCTGTCAGCGCACGCGCCATTTCGCGGACGTCGTCCTCGGTGTAGGCACCGCGGTCGGCGCCCAGGGAAAACAGCTCCATCATCTCGCGCGCGTAGTTCTCGTTGGGGTCCCACTTGTTGTTGGAGGTTCCGTTGAGGAACACGAGCATCGCGGGGTTGGTAGTGACCGCGAGGAACAGGTCGTGAAAACTTCCCAGCGCCATCGAGCGAAAGAGGTTGTTCTGGTCGAGCATCAGCTGCTGGCTGTTGACCTGATTGTTGGAGGTCGCAAACCAGTCGTGGAAGATGAACGTCATCCGCTCGACCAGTTGCTGGTCGGAGCGGATCATCCGATCCAGCCACCAGCAGTGGTCGTGACCCCATGCGTTGGCGGGTTCCAGCGGATAGCCGTCGTCGTCCACGGGTTCGGGGCCGTTCAGCGTCGGCGCACCAGACGGCCTTGTGAGGTTGAAGACGACCTGCTGGCGCGGCTGTCCCGCGAGTGCGGCGGTTTGCCCCGGCGTTGGCCCGAACCCGGCGCGCCACAGCAGCCGATCGGCCTGCTGGAGCGACAGCGGTGCGGAGGACACGGTCGGGGGCGGCGCCCCCGATGGCGCTGGAGGTGAAGCAGGGGCTGTGGGCAGCGCCAGCCCGAGGGTTCTGCGCGCCGCCGCGGTCGGACGGCGAGTGGGCTTGCAGCTCTTCGGCGGCGGCTTGCGGTGCTTCAACGCCTTGCCGTGCTCGGTGTGCTTGGGCTTGTGGGCTTTCGCGCGCTTGCGCGTCGCGGGGTGCGCGGGCTTCCCGCACGCCGGCTCGATGTGTTTCTTCTTGCGCTTTCTCTTCTTTTTGGCAACGCTCGTCGTCATCTGGCGGTTTCTTCTCTGCGGTAAAGGCGGACTTCTGGCAGGTGAACTTAGCTCCGCGATGAGCGGCCGCGGCCGCTGTCTCGACGGATGTCCTACGCGACGCTCGGCGGCGTGGGGAGCTCCGTGTGTGCGGTCGAAGCGATCGCTGGATGCGGTCCACGAGCACGACCGGCGCGCTTTACATCCGCCGCGGATGGCGCTTGTGCGCGGCCGTAGCGGGCCTGTTCGCCTTTGCGGCGCTGCCAACGCTGCCCGGCGGCGCTTTGGCGCACACCGCTCCTGGCGCACGCGCTGCCACACACGGCGAGAGCCGGTTGCAGGTCACCGAGATCGAGTACCGGCTGGGACTCTCCAGCGGCGTCGTCAAGGCCGGGCCGGTCAGCTTGACGGCGCTCGACGGAGGGATGAGTTCGCACGACCTGCACCTGAAAGAAGCCAACTCCTCATGGCAGCGGGCATCACCCGTGCTGAGCCCGGGGCAACGCTGGCGGGCTGTCGTCGACCTCAGGCCCGGCGTCTATCGTCTGTGGTGTTCACTGCCCGAACACGCGCGTCTGGGAATGCGCGCGACACTTCGCGTGGTGCGCTGAGGATCGACAGCCCGAAACCCGCGCACCTACGATAAGCGCGTTCGCTGACCCCGCCGCTACCGTACACGCCGTGCGGGTTGCCACCTGGAACGTCAACTCGGCCAAGCAGCGGCTACCGCGGTTGCTGGCATGGCTGGACCAACGCCAACCCGATGTCGTCTGTCTGCAGGAGACCAAGCTGACCGACGACGCGTTCGACCAGCTGCTCGGCGACGAGCTCGCCGGCCGTCAGTACGCGGTCGCGCGTCACGGCGAGGTGCAGTGGAACGGCGTCGCGATCCTCTCCCGCGCCGGACTGGAGGACGTCGTGGCCGGTGTCGAGGGCGCCCCCGGCTTCCCCCATGCCGAGGCCCGCGCCGTGTCCGCCACCTGCGGCGGCGTCCGCGTGTATTCCGTGTACGTGCCCAACGGGCGGACCCCCGACTCCGAGCACTACCACTACAAGCTCGCCTGGCTGGCCGCGCTGGAGCGGATGGTCGGAACCGGCCCGCAGCCGCCGATCGTGTGCGGAGACATGAACATCGCGCCGACAGACGCCGACGTGTTCGATCCCGACGCCTATGTAGGGCAGACCCACGTCACTCCACCCGAGCGTGCGGCGCTGGCTGAGCTGCAGAACATCGGTCTGCGCGACGTGATGCGCGAGCGCTGGCCGAGTGAGCGTGTGTTCACCTACTGGGACTACCGCGCCGGCATGTTCCACCAAGACCTCGGCATGCGCATCGACCTGATGCTCGCCGCCGGGCCCGTCGCCGACAGGGTTCGCGCGGTGTGGGTCGACCGCCAGGCGCGCAAGGGAAGCGGGCCGAGCGACCACGCCCCGGTGATCGTGGACCTCGACGAGGCTCCAGACGGGGACATCGGGCCGGTCGTGCCGCCGCCGTCGGCGCCGGTCGCCAAGCGGCGGTCGGGCAAGCTTCCCCAAGCGCCGTGATCGCGCCCGACGTGGACCCGCAAACGCCGAGGCAGTCCGTCGACTGGCAAGCGTGGCACGCTGGCTACGACAACCCCGATTCGGCGCTGCCGGCGCGCCTTGCGCTCGTGCAGTCATACGTGCGCGCCGCCCTCGATAGCGCACCCGCGGGACCGATAGCCGCGATCAGCATCTGCGCCGGGCAGGGGCACGATCTCATCGGCGTGCTCGCCGAGCACCCACGGCGCGATGACGTCAGCGCGCGCCTGGTGGAGCTTGACGCGCACAACGTCGAGATCGCGAGCCGTGCCGCGCGCTCGGCTGGACTGGAAGGCGTCGAGGTAGTAGCTGCGGACGCGTCGATGACGGATGCCTACATCGGCGCCGTACCCGCCGACCTGGTTCTCCTGTGCGGTGTGTTCGGCAACATCGCCGCCCACGACGTGATCAACACGATCGATCGGCTCAGCCAGCTGTGTGCCGCACGAGCGACCGTCGTCTGGACACGCCATCGTCACGCGCCCGACCTCGTCCCCGAGGTTCTCGAGGCCTTTGAGCGTGCCGGCTTCGCCAGTCTGGCCTTCGCCGACGCGCCGCCCTTTGGGGTCGGCGCCAACCGCCTCGACGCCGAGCCCGCGCCGCTGCAGCCTGGCGTCAGGCTGTTCGAGTTTGTCGGGCACCGCGCCCTGTGGCCTCATCTCGAGGACTCTCAGCGGGAGGCGCTCAGCGCCCTCTTTCGCCCCGACTGCTCGCTCGTCGAGCTGGTCGAAGCGATGCGCGCGTTGCCGCACGGCCTGCCGAGCGAGGACACCCCCAAGTGCATGCTCAGCGAGGGTCGAGGGACGAGTTCGAGCAAGCACCTGTTCCTTGCGCAGGTGCTCGCGCAGCGCTTCCCCGAGACCCAGCCCGAGATCGTCCACCGCGTCTACCGGCTCGATCACGCGCTCGCTCTCGACCTGTTCGCCCCGACGATCGCCGACACGGTTCCCGCCGAGGGGCTCGTCGACGTGCACCGCTACCTGCAGGTCACGCTCGACGGACGTCGCACCGTCCTCGACGTGACTCTCGCGGGCCCACCCTGGGACGGGCGCTCGCCGCTTGCGCTGGCGTGCGGCGAGGGCAGCGACTTCTCCGCCGGCGAGGACGCTGACGCCGATAAACGAGCGCTCGAGCTGGAGCACTGCGATGCCGCCGCGCGATCCGCGTTCCTGCGTGCACTCGCCGGCAAGGGCGCGAACTAGCGTCCTCAGCATCCGCCGGGCGCGTTCGAGCCTGGCTAGTACATACGTCCAAATCCCGCGCTCGCCTGGCAAAACGCTTGCGCGTGAGGTAGCGCTCCCGCACACTGCTCGATCAACAGTCTGAAAAGGCAAACCCGTTGCGAAGCGGGGGCGCAAAGTCAGGGATCTCCACGAGACCGCCCGGCCGCCAGGTAAACGCCAGGGAGGTCTCGTGTTCGTGGACTCATCGATTCGCAAGCTTTCGCCCGGCAACACGCGCGCGGGCGCCCAGGGCGGGTTCTCGCTGATCGAGCTGCTGGTCGTGATCCTGATCATCGGCGTGCTCGTCGCGATCGCCATCCCCCTGTTCCTGGGCTCGACAGGCAAAGCGGTCGATGCGCAGGCCAAGGAGCTGGTGCGCTCCGCCGAGACCGCCACCGAGTCGATCGCCACGGGCAACGACGGCAGCTACGAAAGCGTCAACCCCGCCGCGCTCAACAGCCTTGAGTCGACGATCGCGATCACCAGCAGCGCCGGCACTTATCTCAGCGCCGCCAAAGGGACAAAGACCAGCTACTCCCTCACGGCGACCGCGACCAACGGGGACAAATTCACCATCAGCAGGGATGCAAGTGGTGAAATCTCCCGCCAGTGCATGAGCCCGGAAAGGAAGACCGGGTGCGCTGGCGGGGAAGAATCGAGCTGGTAAGCGGACGCGCGGCGCTCACATCGCGCCGCGCGTCCGCACAGCTCACTTCACAATCCTGATGATCCGCTCCATACCCAGGCGCGTGTGGCTGCGCCCGTCTTGGGTGTCCATGAAGCACACCTGCACGTACAGCCCCGGCTTGGCCGTGATCGTCTCCTGCTGGTAGGCGCCCGTCGAGACGGGACCTGCGAACGTCACCGGCGCGCCGGTGAGGAGCTTGAACGCTTGGCGTTCTCTGCCCGCCTTCAACAACGCGATCAACTTGTTCGCCGACTTCACGTTCTTGACGGGTATCCCGATGTTCATGTGCACCAGGAAGCCTTCGTTTTCAAAGCGAACCAGCTCGCCGACGTGCAGCACAGTCGGCCCACGGAAACCGAAGTCGATCGTCCGCTCGGTCGCCTGCGCGCTCGGCAGCGCCGCCGGCGAGGCGGATGCGGTCACGGTGAAGGCGGCGCGTGCCTTTGGCGTGCCTTCGTGTTCGCCGTTGCCCAGGCCGAGCGCCATGTATTGGCCGGGCTGCAAATTGGCCTGCACTTGCGATGGCTTGCCCGGGTTGGTTTCGACGTCGAGCACGATCGACCCGTACCTGCTGACCATATTCGGGTCTTCGATGTTTGGATGCGCGGTGAAATACGCCTCGACCTCTGCTGTCGTCACGCCGCTGTTCAGCTGGAACAGCAGGACCGACGATTGCTTGATCGTCGACGTCGCAGCGACGTTCACCGCACCGGACTGAGCGCCGGCGCTGACGGCTATCGAGGTGGGACTGGTGAGCGCGACGGTGACCGTCGGCAGCGCGTCGGCCTGTGCCGCGTCGGCGGCCAAGGTCGCGCCCGATCCGCTCAGTGCGCTGGCGAGCAGTACCGCCAGCAGGGCGTGTCTTTTCATGAGTTCTCCTCCAGGTTTTCGACTTGCGCGTGCGCGGCCGGCGAGGAGACGACAGCGACGTTCGACGTCGAAGTGTCCGACTGGGACCGCACGCGATTCGCGGGACGCTAACTCCCTCGCGCCAGCCTACATCAGCGTCGGTGCAAGCCTCAGGCGTGTCTTGTCTGCACACCCAGCGCGCGGCGCAGCGGCTCGCGCATCAGCAGCCGATATGCAATGTCGGTTACGGCCACGGCAGCGATCAGCGCCGCGCCCGGCCAGTGCGCCGGCAGGCTGCGCCGGCGAGCTTTGCGCCACGGTCTGCGTTCAAGTTTCTTTGATCCGCCCATTTTGAGTTCCTCCTTGAACCCTTGACGCAAACAGCCTCACGGCCTGCGTCCTGATGCCAGCTACAAACCAGCGTAGGGCGCTGTTGTTGCGCCGTCAACGCACGCAATGCACGGTGCGCAATCCGTCGTGATAATCGGGCCGCGATGAGTTCCCCGGAGCAGGCGACGTCATACGCGGGACGCACCGCGTGGGCGCGCAATCTCGCCACGCCGGTGCGCGACTTCCTCGGCACCGAGACGGGCAGCGCGATGGTGCTGCTGGCGGCGACCGTGGTCGCGCTCGTCTGGGCCAACTCGCCGTGGTCGGACAGCTACCAATCGCTGTGGAGCACCGACCTCACGGTCAGGATCGGCAGCTCCGGCATATCGATGGATCTCCGCCATTGGGTCAATGAGGGCTTGATGACGTTGTTCTTCCTGGTCGTCGGGCTGGAGGCCAAGCGCGAGCTCGACCTCGGTGAGTTGCGCGAGCGCCGCCGGCTGACGATCCCGGTGTTCGCCGCGATCGGTGGCATGGCCCTTCCAGTGGTCATCTACCTGGCCGTCAACGCGGGCGGCGCCGGCGCGCATGGCTGGGGCGCCGCGATGTCCACCGACACCGCCTTCGCACTCGGCGCGCTCGCGCTGCTCACTCCGCGCGCCGCCACACGTCTGCGCGTGTTCCTGCTTTCGCTGGCGGTCGTCGACGACCTGTTCGCGCTGATCGTGATCGCCACCGTGTACACGACACACGTGTCGCTGCCCGCGCTGGTGGTCGCCGCCGCGCTGTTCGGCGTGCTGCTCGCGCTGCGCTACGCGCCCGAGTGGCGCAGGCCGGCGTCGGTCGCGGTGGGTATCGGGCTATGGGTCGCGATGTTCGAGTCCGGTATCGACCCGGTTGTTTCCGGCTTGGCCGTCGGGCTGGCGACCAGCGCCTACCCGCCCTCGCGCGAGCAGCTCGAGCGCGCGACCGCGCTGGCACGCTCGTTCCGCGAGCAGCCCACGCCCGAGCTGGCTCGCTCCGCGCAGCAGGGTGTCTCTTCGGCCATCTCCGCCAATGAGCGGCTCCAGTACATGCTGCACCCGTGGACGGGGTATGTGATCGTGCCGCTGTTCGCACTCGCCAACGCCGGCGTGCACATCACCTCCAAGCTGATCGAAGACGCCGTCCGCTCGCCGATCATGCTGGGGATCGTGTTCGCGTACCTGGTCGGCAAGCCGGTGGGGATCGCCGGCGTCTCCTGGATAGCCTCGCGACCCGCGCTGCGCGGTCCCCGCTCGCCGCTCAGCTCGCCGCTGCTCGTCACTGGCGGCGCGTTCGCGGGCGTCGGCTTCACCGTGTCGCTGCTGATCGCCAGCCTCGCCTTCGGCGGCGAGTCGCTCGACGAGGCCAAGCTCGGCGCGCTCGCCACTGTGGTGCTCGCGCCGCTCGTCGGCTGGGTGGTGCTGCGTGTCGTGCAGCGCCTGCCCACGACCGTGCGCGCCCGCCAGGTCGCCGGCACCGCCGAGGACATCCTCGATCTCTCCGAAGAGATCGACTTCACACGCGACCACGTTCGCGGCCCCCACGACGCGCCGGTCACGCTCGTCGAGTACGGCGACTTCGAGTGTTCCTACTGCGGCAAAGCCGAGGGCGTCATCCGCGAGCTGCTGGCCTCATCGTTCGGCGATGACGTCCGCTACGTGTGGCGCCACTTGCCGCTCAACGACGTCCACCCCTATGCCCAGATCGCCGCCGAAGCCTCCGAGGCGGCGAGCGCCCAGGGCAGCTTCTGGGAGATGCACGACACCCTGCTCGACCACCAGGGCGATCTCGAGCCCCGACACATCACCGCCTACGCGCAGCAGTTGGGACTCGATGCCGAGCGCGTGATGGCCGAGCTGCGCCGCCACGAGCACGCCGCGCGCGTGAGCGAAGACGTCGCCAGCGCTGACGAGAGTGGCGTGTCCGGCACGCCCACGTTCTTCGTCAACGGACGCCGTCACTACGGCGCCTACGACATCGCCACGCTCACCGACACGGTGCGCGCGGCGCGCGGACGCGTACGGCTGGTCACGGGCGGCTGAGCAGCCGTCGGATCTATCCACCGGTGCCCGACACGATCCACGTCGACGTCGCGAACGCGTATCGTGGCGGCCGTGGCGAGAGCGCTCCAGGTTGCCGACGGGATCGAGTTGCACACGATCGACGAGGGTCGCGGGCCGCTCGTGGTCCTCTGTCACGGCTTCCCCGAGCTGGCCTTCTCCTGGCGCTGGCAAATCCCCGCGCTGACAGCCGCCGGCTACCGCGTCGTCGCTCCCGACATGCGCGGCTTCGGTCACAGCTCGGCGCCGGCGCAGGTCGAGGCCTACGACGTCGTGTCTCTGTGCGGCGACATGTGCGGCCTGCTGGACGCGCTCGGCGAGCAGGACGCGATCTTCATCGGGCACGACTGGGGCGCCAACCTCGTCTGGCAGCTCGCTGTCATGCACCCGCATCGCGTGCGTGCGCTAGGCGCCCTCAGCGTCCCGTTCGTGCCGCGCGCACCGGCGCCGCCGCTGCCGATCATGCGCCGACACCTCGGTGAGGACTTCTACATTGTGTGGTTCCAGGAGCCTGGCGTCGCCGACGAGGCGCTCGCTCGTGACGTGCGTCGCACGCTGACGACCTCCCGTCAATGGACCTCGCTGTGGTCGGCAGAGGACGACGCTCAGCCCAAGCTGGCGCCGTGGCTGTCCGAGCCGGAGCTGGCCGTGTATGTGGAGGCGTTCGAGCGGACGGGCTTTACCGGTGGACTCAACTGGTACCGAAACATCGACCGCAACTGGGAGCTGACGGCAGACGTCGCCGAGCAGCGGGTGCACCAGCCCGCGATGTTCCTCACCGGCGAGCTGGATCCCGTGCGCAAGTTCATGCCGGCCGAGGCCATGCACGGCTGGGTCGAGGACCTGCGTGCGGAGGTGCTCGTGCCGGGCGCCGGACACTGGGTTCAGCAGCAGGCGCCCGAGCCGGTCAACGAGGCGCTGCTGGATTTCCTCGACGGTCTGTGACCCGTGTCTCACACGCCCGGTAGCGGCCGGTGCTACGTTGCGCATCTGGCCCGCGCTTGGGTCGCGGTTGGATTTGATCCTGGCCGGCCACGGCTTTCACAAAAATCCACACGCGGGAGATGATTATGAGCGCGACTGAGATCGACCAGGGCAAGCTGGAAGCCTTTATGGGTAAAGCGGTCGTCGACATGGGTGCGGTTATCAGCGCGCCGTTGTTCACGATCGGCGAGCGGCTGGGCCTGTACAAAGCGATGGCTGGAGCGGGGCCGCTCAGCTCGCACGAGCTGGCCGAGCGTTCGGGCGCGTCCGAGCGCTACGTGCGCGAGTGGCTAGGCAACCAGGCGGCCGGCGGATATGTCACCTATGACGCCGACAGCGACCGCTACACGCTGCCCGACGAGCACGCACTCGCGCTCGCCGACGAGGACAGCCCCTTTTACATCCTCGGCGCATATGACCTGATCGCCTCGCTGTACGCCGATCAGGACAAGATCACCGAGGCGTTTCGCAGCGGCGAGGGCATGGGCTGGCACGAGCACGACCACCGACTGTTTCGCGGCACCGAGCGCTTCTTCCGACCCGGTTATCGCGCGCACCTGACGGCCGCGTGGATCCCGGCGCTTGAGGGTGTGCAGGAGAAGCTCGAAAGCGGCGCCAAGGTTGCCGACGTCGGCTGCGGTCACGGCGCTTCGACGATCATCATGGCCGAGGCCTACCCCAACTCCGAGTTCTTCGGCTTCGACTACCACGAGGCGTCGATCCAGCGTGCACGCGAGGCGGCCGAGCAGGCGGGCGTGGCCGACCGGATCAACTTCGCCGTGGCATCGGCTAAGGACTACCCCGGCGAGGGCTATGACCTGGTGTGCGTGTTCGACTGTCTGCACGACATGGGCGACCCGGTCGGCGCGTCGGCGCACGTGCTGGAGACGCTCGCCACGGACGGCACGTGGATGATCGTCGAGCCGTTCGCCAACGACAACGTGGAGGACAACCTCAATCCTGTCGGGCGGCTGTTCTACGGGGCGTCCACGAGCATCTGCACACCGGCGTCGCTCTCTCAGGAGGTTGGGCTCGCGCTCGGCGCGCAGGCCGGCGAGGGGCGCCTGACCGACGTGCTGCGCGAGGGCGGTTTCACCAAGATCAGGCGCGCGACTGAGACGCCGTTCAACTTGGTGCTCGAAGCTCGACCGTAGTCTCGGCGATACTCCGCGCGTGCCGTTGATGGTCACGCAATTCACCCGCGAAGCCGAACACGCGCTGAGGGCAAGCGGTCACTTCAACTGGTCGACGATCACGCTGCTCGGTCTCGCCGTGTATGTGTACGCGGTCGAGACCGAGCGAGGCAACTGG
Organism: uncultured Solirubrobacteraceae bacterium; assembly: GCA_963705235.1. Classification (GTDB taxonomy): domain Bacteria; phylum Actinomycetota; class Thermoleophilia; order Solirubrobacterales; family Solirubrobacteraceae; genus Palsa-744. The sequence continues at coordinate 1,198,634 of OY970059.1, forward strand.
GACGCCGTGCTGGCCGGTCTGGCGTTCTGGTTGATGGACTGGATCAACGAGATCGTCAACGCGCTCGTCCTGCACTTCCACGGTCACGCCCCCCTGTGGACGGTGACCGGCAACAGCAGCTTCGTGATCCTGATCGGGCTCAACATCGAGATCTCGCTGTTCTTCCTGATCAACGGCGTTGTCTTCGCCAAGCTGCTGCCCAAGGACCGCAGCGCGCGCATCCTCGGTCTGCCCAACCGCTGGGCGCTGTCGATCGTGCTGTCGATCGTGTCGGTCGGCGTCGAGCTGCTGCTGCACGCCGAGGGCGTGTTCCACTGGTACTACTGGTGGTGGAACGTCGCCAGCTTCCCGGTGATCGTCGTGTTCGGCTACTTGACCTTCTACGTGGTCGCCTTCTGGGTCCACGACATGCCCTCGCTCACCCGCAAAGTACGTGTCGTCGGCACACTGGCAGCCATCAACGTGACCGCCATCCTGCTGTTCGGCGTGATCCTCGGCTGGATCTGAGCCGTTGGGTCCACCGAGAGCGTTGCGCGGCGACCCGCCGGGCTGCTGCGCACGGGAGTAGATTCAGCCCCTGGATGGACGACGAGATCCCCCAGCAGCGTCCGCCGGGCACCGCGATCGTGCCGCGCGGCGCCGAGGGGGTCGGCTCGGGGGCCGCAACGCAGTTGCTCCAGGCAGCCGACGCGCTCGTCGGCGTGGCCGCCCACAGCGCACGCCTGGCCGGGCGTGTCGGCGGGATCGGCTGGAACGCGACCGTCAAAGCGCGGAGGCTCGCCGCGGCGCTGCCGGGTGCCGAGAGTGCCGGGCGGCTGCTGGGGGACGCCGCACAGCCGCTCGTCGATGAAGGTCATCGGGTGCGAATGCGTGCGCGCCCCTTTGCGCAGGCGCGCACGCAAAGCCTGCTCGACGCCCTCGTCCCCGGCGTGATCGATGCTCTCGACGTTGACGGGCTCGTGCAGCGAATCGACATCGACCGGGTCGTCAGGCGCATCGACATCGACACGCTGGTCAGCCGGATCGACATCGACGCGCTCGTGCGGCGCATCGAGATTGACGCGCTCGTGCAGCGCATTGACATCGATCGGCTGGTGCGCCGGATAGAGATCGACGATGTCGTCCGTCGTATCCAGATAGACGCGCTCGTGCGCCGCATCGAGATCGACGACGTGGTCCGCCGCATCGACGTCGGCGAGGTCGTCCAGCGGATCGACGTTAACGAGGTCGTCCAGCGTGTCGACGTCGACGCGATCGTCGAGGAGACCGAGCTGGGCACGATCGTCGCTCGTTCCACCAGCGGCTTCGCGAGCGCGGCGCTCGACGTCGCGCGCACACAGACGGCTGGCGTCGACGGCCGGCTGACGCGCGCGGTCAATCGGGTGATGCGGCGCAAAGAGGGCGAGGTGCCGGTCGGCCCGCCGCTGCTCGTGGGCGACGCGGTCGAGGGTCCGGCCCCCACCGCGGCGACGAGCGCGCCCGAGCAAGCGCCGCCTCCTGAGCGGGATACGAGTCCGTGAGCGCCGCGCCGCGCGACGCGCTCGCCAACCAAGGCCACTACGCCGGCGCGCTCAGCCGCCTGCTGGCCTACGGCGCCGACCTGCTGATCATCACCACCAGCTTCGCCGTCACGCTCGCGCTGCTGGAGTTCGCGATCGAAGCCGCCACGCCGTGGAGCCTCAGCCTGGGTCATTACGGCGTCGTGATCGCCGCACAGCTCGCATGGGCGGCGGTCTACTTCGGCAGCTCGTGGATCGCGTTCGCACGCTCGCCGGGGATGACGCTGCTCGGATTGAGGATCGTCCGCGCCGACGGGTCGGCGCTCGAGCAGCGCGCTGCGTGGGTGCGGCTGATTACCTTCCCGCTCGGCTTCCTGACGCTCGGCATCGGCTTTCTGGGGATTGTGTTCGGGCGCACCCACCAGGCGATCTACGACCGCATCGCCGGTACGGCGGTGATCTACGACTGGGACGCCGAGGCTGCGAGGCTGCGCGATCTGGCCACGCGCGGTGCCCGTCGGCGCGAAGTCAACGTGCAGGCGCCGCCGCAGAGCTGATCGCCTCACTATCCTGTTCGACCGATGAACGACATCGGCGACGGGCAGTTTCAACAAGGCGAGCACATCTGGGTGCTGCAGAGCGACGGGTCCCAGCGCGCGGCCGAGTACGTGGGCGTCGCCGAGACCAGTGCCTGGTTCGGCGGGCCGCCGCAGGTGCTGGTCGTCTACCCCGACACCCGCTCAGGGGAGTCCGTCGAGGTCGACCGCGTGATTCCGCGCCAGCCCTGAACCCCGCCCACAGCCGCGTCGATGTGAGCAGATCGCGCAACTGCGGTATGGATGCGGCGCGCCCGCGCGTCCACCATGTACAGCATGAACACGCGACACACAGAGGCCCGCCCTGCGGACTCGCGCAACCGGTCTGTGAGTGCATGATGGACTGGGATCGCTGGCCGGACGCCGTCTCCGCCGCCGCGCTCGTCGCGCGCGCGGTTCACGACATCGACGAGAGCAGCGAGGACGAGTCGCTCGCGCTGCTGTCAGATTTGCTGTGTGCGGCATGGGGAACGCCGCTCGCACAGGACCAATAAGAGAGACGATTTTCTCACTCTTGTTTCTTACCCCCCAAACAGGGGGTTTGGAAAGTCAGCAGCTGGACTCGCGTCCAACAGTCGGGCACGATGGCGCACATGGAGGCGCCAATGTATGGGCGCGCGTTGGCGACTTCTCCCGCTCTCGCCAAGCAGGATCGCCCGCGTGAGCACCAGCCCTCCGCGGTCGACCGCTCGGCGCGTCAACACGTAAGCGAGGCTCAACGCATCCGCATCCTCTCGGCGATCGTCGATCTGGAATGCGCGCAGACCTGCAAGCCGGCCACCGTGTCACAGATAGTCGGCCTGGCGGGAGTGTCCCGCAACACCTTCTACACGCTGTTCGAGGATCGCTCGGATTGTGTGCTCGCCGCGATCGAACACGCGTACCAGCTCGCGCGCGAGCGAGCGCTTCAAGACTTTCGCCGCGAGGACCCGTGGGTGAGCCGCGTACGCGCCGGTCTGTACTCCGTGCTGCAGTTCTTCGACGAGGAGCCCAAGCTCGCACAGCTGTGCGTGGTGGAGTCGGCGAGCGCCGACGCGGCCGTGCTCGCGCGGCGATGGGAGGTGCTCGAGCAGCTCGCCGGGCTGATCGACGAGGGGCGCGAGGTGTCCGACCGCTGCCCGCCGCCGTTGACCGCCGAGGGGATTGTCGGCGGTGCGCTCAGTCTCCTGCACGCACGCCTGCTCAAGCAGGGCACCGGGCCGCTCACCGAGCTGGCCAGCCCGTTGATGGGCATCATCGTCGCCCCCTACCTGGGCGAGCAGGCCGCACAGGTCGAGCTTGCACGACCGGTGGTCGATCCCGTCCACGCGCGTGCTCGCGGCACAGCCGCGCTCAACCCGCTGGAGGGATTGGACACGCGCCTGACCTACCGCACGATGCGTGTGCTGAGCGTGATCGCCGAGGACCCCGGGCTGAGCAACGCCGAGGTCAGCGAGCGCGCTGGGGTCGCCAATCAGGGCCAGATCTCCAAGCTGCTCGCGCGGTTGATGCGGGTGGGCCTGATCAGGAACACCGGCGAGGGCCAGGCGCGCGGAGCCTCCAACGCGTGGCGGCTGACCGTCAAGGGCGAGGAGGTAAGGAGGGTGATCGCAGGTGGTCAGGCCGGCGCCGGCGGCACCTGAGCCCCGCTCGCCAGCGCAGCCATCTGCTGGAACGCGCTGAGGGGGTTCGGCGGCTCGTGCTCGCCTGACAGCTCGGCGTAGATGTTGGCGATGTTGACCACCAGCCGCTCGGGCTCGCCCCAGTCGACCCAGCGGTCCATCGCGATCGAACGCGCCGCCTGCAGCGGTGACAGCTCTTGCTGGTGGGCCGCGCGCGCCTGCTCGTACAGGTACTCGAAGTAGGCGCGCAACTCGCGCACCGCGTCCGGTCCGGTCAGCGGCCCGTGTCCGGGCACGATCGTCTCGACGTCCATCGCCAGGATGCGATCGCACGCGGCGATCCAGTTGGACACCGGCCCTGCCCACGCGATCGGGTGAGCCTGGGAGAACAGGATGTCTCCGGAGAACAGCACGCGCTGCGCCGGCAGGTGTATGAGCGTGTCGCCGCCGGTGTGCGCCGGCCCGACCTCGATCAGGTGCAGCTGGCGATCGCCGACACGCAAGGTCAGCTCGCCTGCGAACGTCTCGCGCGGCAGCGTCAGCTCGACACCCGCGAAGTCGAATGCACCGAAGCATTTGAGGAAGAACGCCCCCAGCTCTCCCATTGCCGGTGCCTGCTCCACCAGCGCCGCCATCGCCGCCGGCGGCAGCTCGTTCATGTCCGCGACAGCGCGCTCGGAGGCGATGATCCGTGCATCCCCGACCAGCTGGTTGCCGTAGCAATGGTCGCCGTTGCCGTGCGTGTTGACGAGCGTGTCGATGCGCGCGGCTGCCGGCACCGCCCTGCGCATGCTCGCCAGCATCTCGCCGGTCAAAGCGAGGTCGAACAGCGTGTCCACGAGCAGCGTGCTCTCGCCGTCCACGATCAGCCCCGCGTTGCTCCAGCCCCAGCCTCCGTCTGGCTGTAGGTACGCGTACAGGCCGTCGCCGACCTCCTGCAGGCCCTTGACGTAGCCCGCTCGGGCGTTCGCGTCGATCACGGATCTGATGCTATCTGCGGTGCTCGCGCCGGGCGTGTGTCGAGTATGGTTGGCTGGTCAGCCAGCCGGGCGACCGTGAGCCGCGTCGAGGCCAGGATCGCGCCGCCCCAAGAGTCGATGAACACCGCTCCCCGCGCCATTCACCACCTCAACTGCGGGACCATGTGCCCGCGCGGCGCGCGGATGCTGAGCGGCTCCGGCGGGTGGCTTGCGCGCACGCGGATGGTGTGCCATTGCCTGCTGATCGAGGGGGCGGAGGGACTCGTGCTCGTCGACACCGGCTTCGGCGTCGACGACGTGCGCAATCCGCGCCAGCTCGGGCTCGTGTTCAACACGGTCGTGCGGCCCCGCGCGGAGATCGCCGACACGGCCGTCGAGCAGGTCCGCGCACTCGGCTTTCAGCCCGGCGACGTGCGCCACATCGTCACCACGCATCTCGATCTCGATCACGCCGGCGGCCTACCGGACTTCCCCGACGCCGACGTGCACCTGCTCGGTCGCGAGCTGGACGCGGCGATGAACGCCGGCTGGCGCGAGCGCCCGCGTTACGTGGCCTCGCACTGGGCGCATGGACCTCGCTGGGTGCAACACGACGTGGCCGGCGATCAGTGGCTCGGCTTCGACAGCGTGGCGATCCTGCCCGGCAGCGACGCCGAGATCCTGCTGATCCCCCTGCCCGGGCACACGCTCGGTCATACCGGCGTCGCCGTCCGCGACGGCGAGCGCTGGCTGCTGCACTGCGGCGACGCCTACTTTCACCACGGCGAGGTGCAGACGCCTACGCGTTGCCCGCCGGGCCTGGGCGTGTTCCAAGCATTCAACGACACTAACGGTGCCGTCCGCAAGCAAAACCGTGAGCGGCTGCGCGAGCTCGCCGCCGACCATCCCGACGACGTCGAGCTGTTCTGCTCGCACGATCCGAGCACGCTCGCGCGCTACCAGGGCGAACCCGCGCTCGTCTCAGGCCGCTCGCTAGACGGTTGAAAAAACCATCTAGGCGCTCTGCTCGCCGGCGTCGGCTCGCGCCTGTGCGACCAGCCTTCGCATCCCGGCGATCCAGCGTTCGGGGTCTGAGCCCTTGCGCTCCATGTAGCGGGCCACGTTCTCGTGCGGCAGGATCAGGAAGCGCTCCTCGCGGATTCCGGCCATGACCGCATCCGCGACGTCCTCCGGTTCGATCAGCCCGCCGGCGCTCAGCGCGGCCGCGCCTGCCGGCTCGTCCATCGCCAGTTCGAGCATCGGCGTGCGCACCCCCTGCGGGCAGATGCACGACACGCGCACCCCCTCGTGGTGGTATTCGATCGCCAGCCACTCCGCCAGCGACACGGCGGCATGCTTGGTCACGCTGTAGATCAGCGAGGAGACCTGCGTCAGCAGCCCGGCTGCCGAGGCGGTGTTGATCAGGTAGCCCTCGCCACGCTCGCGCATCGCCGGCAAGAGCGCGCGCGTGGCCCACACGTGGGCCATCACGTTGACCCGCCACGATTCCTCCCACACCTCGTCGCCGTCCTGCACTCCGCCCATCGCACCCGGCACGCCGGCGTTGGACACGAACACGTCGATCGTGCCGTTGGCTTCGCTCGCCTGCTCGATCAGCGCACGGACGCTCGACTCCTGCCCTGCGTCGAAACCGATCGCCAGGCCACCAACCTCCTCTGCCACCGATTGCGCCCGCTGCAGGTCGCGATCGGCCACCACCACGGCGCGGGCGCCTTCGGCGAGGAACGCGCGCACGAGCGCGCGACCGATGCCCCCGGCGCCGCCGGTGACCACTACGTGGCGGTCGCGGAGCTCCATGTGCGTACTCTATGTCAACAATGACTGTGCAGGCCAGCGTGGCAAGGATGCCGGAGGCGCCCGTGTGGGGGGAGCTGCGCTACGGCCACGAGCTGACGCGACTGCTGCTCGACGGCGAGCTGCGCCGCAGGCGCTCGCGTGCGGATGCCCCGCCGGTGATGCTGATCCCGGGGTTCATGGCCGGCGACGGCTCGCTGGCGGTGATGCGTGGCTGGCTGCGCCGCCGCGGCCACCGTGTCGAGACGAGCGGGATGCTCGCCAACGTCGGCTGCTCCGGGCGGATCGTCGAGCGCCTGGACGAGCGCTTGAGCGAATTCGCACGGGAATGCGATCGCCCGGTGGTGCTCGTCGGGCAGAGCCGCGGCGGGGTGCTCGCACGCGCGCTCGCGACGCGTCGCCCCGAGCACGTGGCAGGCCTGGTGATGCTCGGCTCCCCGGTGCTCGACGGCCTGGCTGTGGCGGCGCCGGTTCACCGCACGGTCAGCTGGATGGCGCGCCTGGGCGACCTCGGGCTGCCGGGTGTGTTCTCTACCGGCTGTCGCGACAGCGCCTGCTGCGAGTCCTTTCGTGCTGCGCTGCACGCGCCGCTGGCGAAGAGCATCGGCGCGATCTCGGTTTATTCCCGCAGCGACGCGATCGTCGACTGGCGGGCGTGCCTTGATCCTTACGCCGAGCCCGTGGAGGTGGACTCCAGCCACTGCGGAATGTCGGTGCACCCGGCTGTCTACCGGGAGCTCGAGCAGGCGCTCGACCGTGACACGGAGGCCGTCGGGGTGGCCGGGTAGGGGCGAGTTCGACGGGGCCGCCCGCCGCCCGCCGCCGCACGTCTCATACGATCACTAGCCGATGTCGCAAGCCGATCAGATGCTCGAAACCGCGGGCGCCCGCGCCGGGGAGCTGGCCGTGCCGGGTCTCAGCCCGCGCCCGCGCCGCAAAGTGGCGGTGCTCGCGTGCATGGACACGCGCATCGACCCGCTCGCGATGCTCGGCTTGGAGCGCGGTGATGCGCACATCATCCGCAACGCCGGTGGGCTGGTCACGGATGACGCGATCCGCTCGCTGAGCGTCTCCCAGCGGATGCTCGGCACCGAGGAGATCGTCGTGGTGATGCACGAGAACTGTGGCCTGCACGGCGCCTCCGAGGAGGAGTTCGAGCAGACGTTGCTCGCCGCCGGTGCCGTCCCCCGCTGGCGCGCGGGCGCCTTCGAGGATCTCGACGCGACGCTCGCCGACGGGCTCGCGCGGCTGCTGGCCAGCCCCGAGCTGCCCGCTCGCGCGCACATCACCGGTTTCGTGTTCGACCCCGACACGGGCACCCTGCGCGAGATCAGCGCGAGCCGCAAGTAGGCTGTTCGGCGATGCGAGCCGTCACTTTCCAGGCTCCCGGCGTGGTCAGCGTGCAGGAGCGCCCGGAGCCCGAGCCGGTCGATCCCGAAGACGCGGTAGTACGGATCGAGGCGACCGGCGTGTGCGGCTCGGACCTGCACATCTTCCACGGGCGCGTGCAGATCGAGCCGGGCTTCACGATCGGACACGAGTACGTCGGCACGGTGACCGCGACCGGCGACGCTGTCACGCGCGTGGCTGTCGGCGATCGCGTGCTCGGCTGCTTTCAGACGGCCTGCGGGGGCTGTTTCTTCTGTATGCAGGGCCTCTACCACCGTTGCGTGCAGTCGCGCACTTTCGGTCACGGCGCGACGCTCGGCTCGCTGCAGGGCACGCAGGCGGAGATGGCGCTCGTGCCGCACGCCAACCTGGTGCTGCGCCGTGTGCCCGACGGCATGAGCAGCGAGGTGGCGCTGTTCGCGGGCGACGTGATGGGGACCGGCTTTCACGCGGTTGACGCCAGCGGAATGCGTCCGGGCGACGTGGCCGCGGTGATGGGCCTCGGCCCGGTTGGGCTGTGCGCGGTGCAGGCCGCCAAGGCCGCCGGCGCCGCGCACGTGTTCGCGATCGACACCGTGCCCGAGCGACTCGCCGTCGCCGAGTCCTTCGGCGCTGAGCCCCTGCACCTGACCGAGCAGGACGTGCGCGCGGCCGTGCGTGACGCCACCGACGGGCGCGGCGTGGACGTGTCGATCGACGCGGTCGGCGATCCAAAGGTGCTCGAGAGCGCGATCCGCCTGACGCGCAACTGCGGCTCGATCCAGTGCATCGGCGTGTACGCCGAGCGCGGCGAGGTGCACCTCGGGCTGCTGTGGTTGAAGGCGCTAACGCTGCGCGGCGGGCACGCCAACGTGATCGCGCACGTGGACCGGGTGCTGGCGATGCTGTCGGCGGGCGTGCTCGACCCGAGTGCGCTAGTGACCCACCACATGAAGCTCGAAGACGCGCCCGAGGCCTACGCGGTGTACGACCGTCGCGAGGCCTTGAAGATCGTCCTCACTCCCTGACTCCAGGATACGTCCGCGGGGCGTCAGTCAACCCAATCCAGCGAGCGAGCGACCGCCTTGCGCCACTGCGCCAGGCCGTGCTCGCGGGCCGAATCGTCCATCTGCGGCGTCCAGCGCCGGTCCTCCGACCAGCAGCGCTCGCGCAGCTCGGCCTGCTCGGGCCAGGCGCCGACCGCCAGCCCCGCGGCGAAAGCGGCGCCGAGTGCGGTCGTCTCGGTCACGGTCGGGCGCACGACTGGCACGCCGAGCACGTCCGCCTGGAACTGCATCAGCAGCTCATCGGCAGTCATGCCGCCGTCGACGTGCAGCTCGTGCAGTTGCACCTCGGCGGCGCCGTTGACCGCGTCGAGCACCTCGCGCGTCTGCCACGCCGTCGCCTCCAGTACCGCCCGTGCGATGTGCCCGGCGCGCGCGTACGCCGTCAACCCGACGATCACACCGCGCGCGTCGTCACGCCAGTAGGGCGCGAACAGGCCCGAGAAGGCAGGCACGAAGTACACGCCGCCGTTGTCCTGCACGGTCCGCGCCAGCTGCTCGACCTCCCCGGCCGTGCGGATCAAGCCGAGCTGGTCGCGCAGCCACTGCACGGCGGCGCCGGTGACCGCGATTGAGCCCTCGAGCACGTAGTTGGTCGCGCCGTCGCCCAGCTTCGCGGCGACGCTCGTCAGCAGGCTGTGCGAGCGCACGATTTGCTCGCCGGTGTTGACGAGCAGGAAGCAGCCGGTGCCGTAGGTGTTCTTGGCCTGACCGCGCTCGAAACACGTCTGCCCGAACAGCGCCGCCTGCTGATCGCCGAGCATCCCGGCCAGCGGCCGTCCGCCCAGGGCCGTCTCGCACGCCTCGCCGTAGACCTCGCTCGACGAGCGGATCTCGGGCAGCATCGCGCGCGGTACGCCCATCAGCCGCAGGCTCGGCTCGTGCCAGTCGAGCGTGTGCAGGTCCATCAGCAGGGTGCGGCTGGCGTTGGTCACGTCGGTCACGTGCACGCCCCCGTGTGGCCCGCCGGTGAGGTTCCACGCCAGCCATGTGTCGATCGTCCCGAACGCCAGCTCGCCGCTCTCGGCCCGCTCGCGCGTCCCCTCCACGTTGTCGAGGATCCACGCGATCTTGGGTCCCGAGAAGTACGTCGACAGTGGCAGGCCGACAGCCTCGCGCAGACGGTCGACGCCCTCGGATCCGGCCAGCTCGCGCACGAGCGCCGCGGTGCGCGTGTCCTGCCAGACGATCGCGTTGTGCACCGGCTCGCCCGTCGCGCGATCCCACACGACGGTCGTCTCACGCTGGTTGGTGATGCCGATCGCCGCCACCTCGTCGGCGTCCGCGCCGGCTTGCGCGAGCGCGTCGTCGATCACCGTGCGGGTGTTCTGCCACACCTGCATGGCGTCGTGCTCGACCCACCCGGCATGCGCGTGGATCTGCTCGTGCTCGCGCCGCTGCAGCGCCCGGATGCGCCCGTCGAGGTCGAACAGGATTGCGCGCGTGCTAGTCGTGCCCTGGTCGATCGCGGCGACATATGAGGCCATCGGCTCAGCCTACGCCTCGACGCAGCGGCTGCGCGGCCCCCGGTGAGCGCCTTGCGCGCAGTGGGTATGGTGGATCACGGTGCGCACCACGCTCGCGATCATCGCGTTGACGGCGTGCCTTGCGGCGATCGGCCTGACGTGGGGCTGCGGAAGCTCCGCCACGGCCCGCGCGGGCACGTCCGAAGTCATCGCTGCTCCACTCGAGCAGCTGGTGAGCCCGCTCGACCCCGCTGCGGCCCCGGCGATGTCAGTGGAGGACCCGCTCGAACGTCCGACCTCGCTGTATCGCATCAGCGGCTGCGACAGCCGCGGTGCGGGGGCGACTCGCGGCGGCCCGCCACGGCGAGAGGTGGCGATCGGCTTCGACGACGGGCCAGCGCCGGACACGCCCGCGTTCGTGACGATGCTCGAACGCAGCCACGCCCAGGCGACCTTTTTCATGATCGGCGAGCACGTCAGCTCCGGATACCGGCTGATGCTGCTGCGCGAGCTGCGCAACGGCGACGTGCTCGGCGACCACACCTTCACGCACCCCGACCTGACGCACAATCCGCACGAGCGCGCGCAGCTGCAGCGGACGCTCGCGGTGATCCGCAGCCTCAGCGGATACGCGCCGTGCGTGTTTCGACCGCCCTACGGCGACTACGACGCGTCGGTCGTGAGCACCGCCCGCTCGCTGGGGCTGGCGACGGTGTTGTGGAACGTCGATCCCGCCGACTACACCCAGCCCGGCACACGCGCGATCGAGCAGCGAGTGCTCGCGCAGGTTCGGCCAGGCTCGATCATCATTTCCCACGACGGCGGCGGCTCGCGTGGGCAGACGCTGGCTGCGTACCCCGTGATCATCGCCAAGCTGCGTGCGCGCGGGTACCGGATCGTCACGATCCCGCAGCTGCTGGGCTTTCGCCCGACCTACATTCCCTGCATCCGGCTGTGTGACGGGATCGGCGTGCCGCGGGCACGGCTGCCGCGCGGCGCGATCGTGCGTCCGGCGCCGTAACCGCTATTCACAAATGCGGCTCGTGGATGCTTAGAATAAGCTCGTCGGAGCGTCAAGTCTTCGACGTTCACAGCGCGCGCCCGTAGCTCAGTGGTCAACGGTTCTCTTCGGGGAGCCAAAGAGCAGCGGTCTTTCAAGCCGCAGGCCGCGGGTTCGATTCCCGCCGGGCGCATCGACCGCAGACGGAGATCCTCCGCGGTGGCCCGGCGGCCGATGGCCTGACACCGCCCCATGTACCGGCCCGGAGCACCCGGCCGAGAGGGGTGCGCCTGACTGGACAGCAAGCCCCTGACTGTCTATATGCGTACCTGTTGTCAATCCATCTAAGTTCGAGTTGACAACCTGCGTAAAACCTGATTTATATGTCCGTGGCGGGTGCAGTGCCGCCAGTTTTTGGGGGAACGACGGTGTCGGTGTTGACGTGGCAGCAGCGATGGAAGGGATCGGAAATGAGCCCAAAGTCAAGCATGACTGAGATGGACCGCAAGGGCGTGCGCACGGAGGTCGACGGCCGATGGAGATGAGGCTGTTCGGGTGCCACGAGCAGCGGATGCTGCGCTCGCTGCATGGTCGCTGGCCATACCGTCGCTCCCACTGCCGTCATGATCTGCACTGGCTGGTGCGCGTGCAGCCGCGGAGCTGCTGGTGCCCGAGCACGCGCGCGCACTCGCTGATGGGGCTGCGCGAGTGCAGCCGTCGGCCTCAGGGAGGGTAGGGAGCAGGGGAGGGCGGGGTGCCCGTCCCTACAGGCCCGACAGTGAGGACGGGCGGGCCTGTAGGGGCGGATGCCCGTCGAGTGCGGCCTCGGCGCGCAGCGCGTGCGCGGCGATCGCGTCGATCAGCCGCGGCCACACCGCGCGCGGGAGGTCGTGGCCCATGCCTTCGACCATCATCAGCTCGGCGCCGGGGATCGCTCGGGCAGTCGCGCGCCCACCCGAAGGCGGCACCAGCGGGTCGCCGGTGCCGTGGATGACCAGCGTCGGCACCGCGATGCGTCGCAGCTGCGGCGTGCGATCGCCGGAGGCGATGATCGCCGCTAGCTGACGCCCGGGACCGTCGGGATCGTGATCGCGGTCGTAGCTGACGCCGGCCAGCGTCCGCAGCTCCTGCTCGTCGCGCGGTAGGCCGGGGGAGCCGATCGTCGCAAACATGCGCTCCGCGCTGGCGATGAACGCCTCGCGTCCACGGGCGGGACGGCGCAGGATCGTCGGATACACACGCAGCGAGGGCTGCCCGTCGCGCAGGCTGCCGGTGTTGGACATGATCGACACCAGCGAGCGCACCAGCGTGGGGTGGCGCGCCGTGAGCGTCTGGGCGATCATGCCGCCCATCGACGCGCCGACCACGTGCGCGGGCGCGAGGTCGAGCCGCTCCAGCAGCCCGGCCGTGTCGTCGGCCATATCGCCGAGCGTGTAGCTGGCGGCGCGCCGGGAGCGCCGCAGCAACTGCACCACCGTCGGCGGGCGCCCGGACACGTGCGTGGAGCGCCCGATGTCGCGGTTGTCGAAGCGCACCACGTGCAGCCCACGCGCCGCAAGCGCGCGACAGAAGTCCTCCGGCCAAGCGATCATCTGCGTCGCGAGGCCCATCACCAGCAGCAAGGTCGGGTCCGAGCGCTCGCCGAACGTCTCGTAGCAGAGCGTTATCCCCCGGCCTACGTCACAGAGTTCTTCAGACACCAGGGGGCGACTCTAGCGGGCCCGTGACGAGTAGTAGGATCGCCGGTAATGGCGGTGACATCCGGATCCAGCGACGCGCCCGCCGACGCGGCTGGGCTCGCGGGGTCCGACATCCGCGCGCTGTCGATCGACACGATCCGCGCGCTGTCGATGGACGCCGTGCAGAAGGCCAACTCCGGGCACCCGGGGACGGCGATGGCGCTGGCGCCGCTCGCGTACACGATCTTCGAGCGCTTCCTGCGCGTCAACCCGCAGGACCCGACGTGGGTCGACCGCGATCGTTTCGTACTCAGCGCCGGACACGCGTGCGTGCTGCAGTACTCCCTGGCGCACCTCGTCGGCTACGACCTCAGCCTGGAGGACCTCCAGCAGTTCCGCCAGTGGGGGTCGCGCACGCCCGGCCACCCCGAGCGGGGGCACACACCGGGCGTCGAGATCACCACCGGCCCGCTCGGGCAGGGCGTGGGCAACGCCGTCGGCATGGCGATGGCCGAGCGCTTCCTGGCCGATCGCTTCAATCGTCCCGGGCGCGCGGTGGTCGACCACCACGTGTACGCGATCTGCTCGGACGGCGACATGATGGAGGGGGTCACTCAGGAAGCGGCCTCGATTGCCGGGCACTTCGGCTTGGGCAAGCTGATCGTCTGCTACGACGACAACCGCATCACGATCGACGGCACGACCTCACTGTCGTTCGACGGCGAGAACCACAGCGCGCGCATGCAGGCCGACGGCTGGCACGTGCAGCGCGTGGAGGATTCCGAGGACCTAGACGCGCTGGAGGCGGCGCTCGCGGGCGCTCGCGCGGAAACGCAGCGCCCGTCGTTCATCTCGATCCGCTCGCACATCGCCTATCCGGCGCCCAACGCGGTCGACACCGCCAAGGCGCACGGCGCGCCGCTCGGGGAGGAGGAGGTGAGGGCTGCCAAGGAGGCGATGGGCTTCGACCCCGACCGCAGCTTCTGGGTGGACGAGCGCGTGTACGAGCACATGTCGCTAAGCGAGCGCGGCGGCGCACATCAGCAGGAGTGGCAGCAGTGCTTCGAGGAGTGGCGCAGCGAGCTACCGGCGGTCGCCGAGGACTGGGAGCGCGCTTGGTCTGGGCGCCTGCGCGAGGGCTGGCAGCAGGCGCTGCCGAGCTTCCACGCGGGTGAATCGCTCGCCACCCGCGCGGCCGGACAGAAGACGATGGCGGCCTTCGCGAGCTTTTCGCCGACGATGATCGGCGGCGCGGCCGACCTGGTCGAGTCGACCAAGACAGTGTTCGACGGCGGCGGTGAGTTTTCCAGGGTCCACGCCGGGCGCAACATCCCGTTCGGCATCCGCGAGCACGCAATGGGCGCGATCGTCAATGGCGCCGCCGCGCACGGCGGGATCGTCAAGCCCTACGGCTCGACGTTCTTGATGTTCTCCGACTACATGCGTGGCTCGGTGCGCCTGTCGGCGCTGATGGGCCTGCCGGTCGTGTGGGTGTGGACGCACGACTCGGTCGCGCTGGGCGAGGACGGCCCCACGCATCAGCCGATCGAGCACTACGCGGCGCTGCGTGCAATCCCCAACCTGTGGGTGCTACGCCCGGGCGACCCCAACGAGACGACCGCCGCTTGGCGGGTGGCCCTTGAACGCGAGGACGGACCGGTGGCGCTGCTGCTGTCTCGCCAGAACGTCGAGGTGCTCGACCGCGGCGAGGTCGCCTCTGCGGAGGGCTTGCATCGCGGCGCGTACGTCCTGTGGGACGCCCCGGGCGACGGCGAGGGCAACCCCGACCTGATCCTGATCGCCACCGGCGCCGAGGTGCCGCTGACGCTCGCCGCCGGGCGCGCGCTGGCCGAGCAGGGAACGCGCGTGCGCGTGGTCTCGATGCCCTGCATGGAGCTGTTCGAAGACCAGGACGCCGACTACCGCGAGCAGGTGCTGCCGCGCGCGGTGACGGCCCGGCTGGCGGTCGAGCCGGGCGCCACGATGAGCTGGTGGAAGTGGGTGGGCAGCGGCGGCGAGGTGATCGGGCTGGATCGTTTCGGAGCCTCCGCTCCGGGTACTACCGTTCTGCGGGAGCTGGGCTTCACAGTCGAGAACATCCTCTCGCGTGCGCGAGCCCTCCTTTAGTCAAGAACCCAAAGGAGCCACCATGTCTTCGGACTCATCCCCGCCCCTCCAGCGCCTGTCGGAGCTAGGGCAGAGCATCTGGGTGGACTTCCTCTCCCGCGACTCGATCCGCGGCGGGCACCTGCAGGAGCTGATCGACGACTACGCGGTCGTCGGCGCCACCTCCAACCCGACGATCTTCGAGAAGGCGATGACCGCCGGCGATGCCTACGACGAGCAGCTGAACGAGCTCGCCGCGCAGGGCAGCGACCCCTCGCAGAGCTTCTGGGCGCTGGCCGAGCAGGACATCGCCGACGCGTGCACGGTCTTTCACCCCGTGTGGGAGCGCAGCTCCCATCGCGACGGCTACGTCTCGCTCGAGGTCGACCCGCGGCTGGCCTACGACACGCTCGAGACCTTCCGCGAGGCGATGCGCATCCACGGCGCGATCGACGCCCCGAACCTGATGGTCAAGATCCCGGCCACCAAGCCGGGGCTGGCGGCGATCGAGGACGTGATCGCCAAGGGCCGCTCGATCAACGTCACGCTGATCTTCTCGCTGGCGCGCTACGCGGAGGTGGCCGAGTCCTATGTGCGAGGGCTGGAGCGGCTGGTCGCCGAGGGCGGGGACCCGAGCAAGGTCGCGTCGGTCGCGAGCTTCTTCGTCTCGAGGATCGACACCGAGGCCGACCGCCGGCTGGCGGAGATCGGCGGGCAGGACGCGCTGCTGGGCAAGCTGGCGATCGCCAACGCCAAGCTTGCCTACAACCATTTCAAGGAGGTGTTCGCGGGCCCGCGCTGGGAGTACCTGGTAGGCAAGGGCGCCACGCCCCAGCGCGTGCTGTGGGCGTCGACCTCGACCAAGAACCCTGACTACCCCGACACGATCTACATCGAGGAGCTGCTCGGCGCAGACACGGTCAACACGGTGCCCGAGGACACGATCAAGGCCTACCAGGATCATGGTCAACCGCGGGCGCGCCTGGAGCAGGGTCTCGAGGACGCACGGCGCGTGTTCGACGAGCTGGCGGCGGCGGGCGTGGACTACGACGACGTGACCGACACGCTCGAGCGCGAGGGCGTCGAAAAATTCTCGGCCTCGTTCGACGAGCTGATGCAGGCGCTCGCCGCCAAGCAGCAGTCACTCGCTCCAGCCTGAGAGGCAGCCCGTCCCGCCCGTGATGCCCGCGCGCGGCGGCGGCTCGCGCGGTCTACGTGTAAGGGATCGGCACCAGCACGCGTATCGTCAATGGCCCCGACGGAAACGCGGTGGCGTTGACGGTGAACACCTGGAAGTTGTGCCCGCGGTAGCTGTAGGGCCCGCTGGCCGGCACGTTACCTGGGTGTGGTCCGAGGCTGTTCTTGACGAGCGTCGGGTGCGGTGTGTTCATGTACATCAGCACGCTCAGGCCGGCCAGCCGGCCGGTCAGTCGCTTGTAGCCCTCGTCGTCCTGGATCGACAGCACGAAGCTGCCGATCGTGCGTCCGTGCAGGCGCAGCGGCGCGCTCACCGGCGCCAGCACGTAGGGGCCGCCGTCGTCGACGAGCAGCCGTCCGCCGGCGCTGACGCGCAGGCGCACGAGGTGGTGGTGCAGCAGGGCTTCGGCGGCCTTGCGGGTGGCGTCCGGGTCGCGCGCGGCGACCGCGCGCAGCATCGCCGGGTCTCGTTGCACGCGATGGATCTGCGCGAGCGTGCGCCTGCCCCCCTCGCCCGCGTAGATCAGGTTGGCGACGTGTTCGAGCGTGTTGACGAGCGTGTCCTGATCACTGGCGCCGCACAGCTGCGCGGTCGCGCTGAGGGGCACCAGCAAGTAGATGCGTACCGATCCGGACGGGTAGGCCTGCGCCGCGAACGAGGTGAACTGGTAGTCGACGTGCCGGCGGCTGAGCGTTCCTTCATCGGGGAGATCGCCGCTCCCCAGGTCCAGCGAGCCGCCGACGCTGCGCCCGTGCGAGCGCACTGCGACGAGGCCCTCGACGATACCCTGCCCCTCCGCCACGAAGCCGCTGTCGGCCCACACGCTCGTCAGGTAGGTGGCGATCGGGGTGCCCGAGCCGTCGCTGATCGTCCCGTGGATGGGGGCCAACGCCGGCCCGCCGACGTCCACCAGCGTGTGCCCAACGCGTTGGACCTTCAGGTTTGTCAGGTGTCCGGTGCCAAGTAGCGTTCGCGCCGCCGCGTTCGCGCCCGCTACGTCGCCGGCGAGGATCGCCTGGCGCAAGCTCTTCGAGCGCTCGATCATGTGCTGGGCGGAGCGCGTCCGTTCGCTGGAGATGCCCTCACGGTAGGCGCGCTGGAGCACACGGCTGAGCGTGTCGAGCACGGTCGCCGGGCAGCCGGAGACGCCGCCCGACGGCGCGGCCACGGCGTCCACGTCGGAGGCGGGGTTTGCCTTGACGGCGGACCCGCAGCCGCCCAGCACGGCGATCAACGTCAGCACGATCGTCGTGCGCGTCAGCGACGGGCGTCGAGCAGTCCACAGGTTTTTCAGAAACGGAACCATTTCCGAAGATCCTAAGCGCCTGTGCGTGCAGCCGCGCTGCTCCGTGGTCGCGTGCGCTAACGTCGCGTCTGTGCCGCTCGCCCTGATCACGGGCGCGTCCACGGGAATCGGGCGCGCGACCGCATTGCATCTGGCCGGACGCGGCTGGACGGTGCTCGCGGGTGTCAGGGACCAGGGCGCGGGGGAGCGGCTGGCTGCCGACGCCGGGTCGGCCGGGAGCGTGATCGCGCTGACGCTCGAGGTCACCGACGCCGAGCAGATCGCGCAGGCGGCGGCGCGAGTCGACGAGCAGGCGGCGCGCCCCGGCGTCTCCACTGCGGGCGGGCTCGACGCGCTCGTCAACAACGCCGGGATCGGCGTCGGCGGTCCGCTGGAGCTGGTCTCGCCAGAGGAAATGCGCCGCCAGTTCGACGTAAATGTGCTCGCGCCGGTCGCGGTCACGCAGGCGATGCTGCCGGCACTGCGCCGCGCGCGCGGGCGGATCGTGTTCGTCTCCTCGGTCGGCGGCCGCGTAGCTATGCCCTATACCGCTCCCTACGGCGGCTCCAAGCACGCGATCGAGGCGTTCGGCGACGCGCTGCGCATCGAGCTGCGCAGCTCGAACGTGAAGGTCGCGCTGATCGAGCCGGGCTCGGTGGCTACGCCGATCTGGGACAAGGGCCGCGAATCGGCCGCCAGCCTCGAGATCCCGCCCGAGCTTCAGTCCTACTACGCGGTCGTCGCGACCAAGATGAACAAGGTGCTCGACGACGCGGAGAGCCGCGGCGTGCCGGCCGAGCAAGTGGCCGAGACGATCGAGCGGGCGCTGACGGCGCGGCGGATGAAGGCTCGTTACGTGGTCGGCAGGGACGCCAAGGCGATGATCCTGATGAACAGGCTGCTGCCCGACCTCGTGTGGGACCGGCTCGCGCAACGCCTGATGGGCGTGTAGCCGCTGCTGTTTGAGCGCACGCGCACGTGGCTACGGTGGTAGGAGACACATGAGCGTTCAGGCCGCCACCGTCAGCACCCCCGATCAGCCCCCGGTGCCGTTCACGCCGGCGCCGGCGCCTCCTTCCGAACGCCGCGCTTGGGTGCTCGCGGGCGTGATCTGCGCACTCGGCGTGGCTGTGCTCGTGGCGGTGCTCAGCGGTGCGGTCGGCTCCTCCGAGTCGGTGGCGCCGCCGCCGGTGCCGGTGTATGCGAGCACGCCCGTGGCTGCCAGCGCTGCTGGCGCAACGGCGCCACCGGGGCACGGCGCGATCGTCTCACAACCGTCCACCAGTCAGCAGCAACTGGACGCGAGGAGCTTCCTCGGCGCGACGCAAACGCACATCAACAGGCGCTGGATGGAAGGCTTCTATCCGATCTATGCGACCGCGCAGCGTACGTTCGGCGTCAACTGGCTGCTGCTGGCCTCGATCCATAAGCAGGAGTCGGCGTTCTCGACGGCGCCGGGGATCTACCACGGGCTGAACTTCGCCCATTGCTGCGGGGGGCCGATGCAGTTCAACGTGACCAACGGCCCGGTCAGCACCTGGGATCTCGTCAGTGACTCCTACACGCACGGCAAGCGTCCCGGTGCCTACGACCACATGACTGCCGCACACCCATCGATCTATGACGACTTCGACTCGATCATGGGCGCCGCGCACCTGCTGTCGGCCAACGGCGCGGGATACGCGCTTGACGCCTCTGCGTGGAACGCGGCGTATGACTACTACGGTCACGACGCCACCGGCGTGACCTACGCCGACCAGGTCCTGGCACGCGCGATCGGCTGGTCCCAGCACGGCTTCTGCATCAACTGCGGCATCGAACCGGCGATGCTGGCGGCCGTGCACGCGGCCTTCGGCGCGCCCGTGCTGGCGACGCTGCAGCCGACCCCGCAGGCGAAACGCCCGCGGGGCGCTACGCGGCGTCAGCCTGGGTAATCAGCTCGCCGGCGACCCGATCGGTCGCGCCGGCGGTGCCGCCGAGTAGCCGTCGTGAGAGCTGCGCGCGGCGGAAGTACAGCGGCGCGTCGTGCTCCCAGGTGGCGCCGATGCCGCCGTGCACGGAGATCATCGTGCGTGCCGCCTCGTCGAGCGCGCGCCCGCCGACCGAGCGCGCGGCGCTGGCCGCGAGCGGGAACTCGTCCGGCGCGCCGGCGCGTGCCCAGCCCGCGTAGTACAGCAGCGAGCGTCCGTTCTCGAGCTGGCGCAGAACCTCGGTGAGTGAGTGCTTGACCGCCTGGTATGAGCCGATCGCGCGCCCGAACGTGAAGCGCTCCTTGGCATAGGCGACGGACACGTCGAGCGCGGTTTCGACGCTGCCAAGCGACTCGGCGGCGATCAGCGACTGCGCCAGGTACCAAGCCGACGCGAGCGACTCCTGCGGCGCGTCGAGCAGTCTGGCGGAGGCGTCCTCGAGCGTCACGTGCCCGAGCGATCGGGTCGAGTCATAGCGCGTGACCGCTTCGATGCTGACGCCGGGCGCGTCCGTACGGACACCGAACCCGACAGGACGACCGTCGCTGCTGATCGCGACTCCGACCAGCCCGTCGGCGCCCGGCGCGTCGGGCACGAACGCGAAGCTGCCGCTGACCGTCACGCGCCCCTCGCCATCCGGTGCACCCACGGTGGGAAGCGGCTGGCGCTCGGACCCGCTGGCCGGGTCTGCCGTCCACCGATCCTGCACATCACTGGGCGGCTGCGCGGGCAGGTAGGCCGCGCGACGCTCGCCGGTCGCGAGGTCGTCGAGCAGCTCGGCCGCGCTCGGGGAGTCGCTGAGAATCGCGGTTGCCGGCAGGTGTCCGAGCAGCGGGATGCCGGCGAGCACGCGCCCGCACTCGCTCAGCACGAGCATCGCGTCGAACGCGTCCAGTCCGGCGCCGCCGTGGGCTTCGTCGATCAGCAGTCCCGGCCAGCCCGCCTCGCAGGCGGTCGGCCACAGGTCGGGCAGTGCGCTCTGATCGCCGTCGAGCGCCTCGCGCGCGGCCTCGAGCGTCTTGAAGCGCGACAGGGCGCCGCGGGCGGCCTCGCGCAGGAACTCCTGCTCGTCTGAAAGTGCGAGGTTCATGCCGGCGCTCCTTCCTTGGAGCGGAGCTCCGAAAACGGGATTCCCTTGTCCAGGCGCGGCTCGGGGGGCAGCCCGAGTACGCGCTCACCGATCGTGTTCCTGAGGATCTCTTCGGTGCCGCCGGCGGACTTCAGGCCGGGCAGGAACGAGATCATGTACGCCCACTGGCTGTCCTCGGTCAGCGCGTCGGGGCCGAGCGTGTCGGCGATCAGGTCGCCGGCCTTGATCGCGCCGCTGACGATTGTGACCTTCGCCAGGCCCGCCTCGGGGCCGGGGATCTGGCCTTTTTGCAGCGCTGTGAGCGTGCGGTAGCCGGTGAAGCGGACGGCCAGCAGCTCGCTGGCGATCTCGCCGAGCTGGTGGCGCACCTCAGGGTCGCGGCGGGCGTGCTCGTCGGAGGCGATCGCACCGGCGAAGCGGGTGGAGTTGTAGCCGAGCCCCTCGCTGCCGAGGCCGATCGTGACGCGCTCGTACATCAGCGTGGTCAGCGCGGTGCCCCAGCCGTTGCCGACGCCGCCGACGACGGCGTCCGCGTCGAGCGCGACGTCGTCGAAGAAGACCTCGTTGAACTCAGCCTCGCCGGAGATCTGGCGCAGGCCGCGCACGGTCACGCCCTCGGCGTCCATCGGGATGACGAACATCGTCAGTCCCTTGTGCTTGGGCACGTCCGGGTCGGTGCGCGCGAGCAGCAGCCCGTAGGAGGCGAACTGGGCGTTGGTCGTCCACACCTTCTGGCCGCTCAGGCGCCAGCTACCGTCCTCCTGCTGGCGTGCGCGCGCTTGCACGGCGGCGAGGTCCGAGCCGGCGGCAGGCTCGGAGAACAGCTGGCACCAGACCTCGTCACCGTGGAGCATCGGGCCCAGGTAGCGGGACTTCTGCTCGTCGGAGCCATTGGCGATGATTGTCGGGCCGAGCATGCCGACGCCGATCGCGTCGAGGATGCCGGGGACTTTGGCGCGCGCGATCTCCTGGTTGCACACGACCTGCTCGATCGGTCCGAGGCCTTGGCCGCCGTACTCCTTGGGCCAGGTCACCCCGGCGAGGCCGCCCTCGGCGAGTTTGCCCTGCCACACGCGCCGCGCGGCGATGATCTCGGCCTCGTCTTCGAGCGCTCCCGGGCCCTGCAAAATCGGCGCCTGCGACTTGTGCTCGTCAAGCCAGCTGCGCACCTGGGCGCGATATGCGGCCTGCTCGGGTGTGTCGTCGAGATCCACGGCTTCCTCCTTTGGCTGACTGACCAGTCAATCGATCATGGTACTCCACCGTGGGCGAGCGCGTCGCGGCAGGTCCGCGATCGGCGGCCCCGGGCGTCAGGCGCCCGACGGCAGCGCCAGCTCGGGCACGCGAGGCTGGTGGTAGACGTCGTGGAAGCCGTGGTTGAGCAGCTGTGCGGCCTGCACGCCGGGGGCGGTGGAGTCGAGCACGACGACGCCGAGACGCACGCCGTGGCGCTCGGCGGTCGCCACCAGGCAGCGCCCGGCGGCTTCGGTGAAGCCGGTCTTCAGACCGGTCACGCCGGGGTATTTGTAGATCAGCAGCGGGTTGTTGTTGTACAGGTAGAGCTTGCCGCCCTTGATCGGGAACGGCAGCGCGGCCGAGTAGGTGTGGGCGACCCGCGCGATGCGCGGCTGGGCCATGTCGGCGTGCGCGAGGATCGCCAGGTCGGCGGTGCACGAGAAGTTGCCCTGGTCGTAGTAGCCGGACGGCGAGGAGAAGCGCGTGCAGCCCATCCCCAGCTTGGCGGCCTGCTCGTTCATGCGCTGCACGAAGTGGGGCACGCTGCCAGCCACATGGTGGGCGAGCGCGACGGCGGCGTCGTTGCCGGATGGCAGCAGCAGCCCATAGAGCATGCTCTCCAGGCGCACGTGCCGGCCGACTGGCAGCACACCGACCTTGGAGCCGGGCATGTTGACCGCTTCGTGGGTGACCAGCACGTGTGCGTTTGGAGGCGCGGACTCGACGGTCACGAGCGCGGTCATCATCTTGGTCAGGCTGGCGATGCGCACGCGCTTGTACGCGTTGCGCTCCCACAGCACCTGCCCGGTGTCGAGGTTGAACAGCACGCCCGAGCGCGGCGGCGCGCGAAAGGGGATGTGCACGGGATCCTGCTCGGGCGTGCTGATGCCCGCCAGCGCGAGCGCGGGCGCGGCGAGCGGCAGGCCGGCGGGGGAGTGGGCGCCCGCGGAGGCGCCAGCGGGCGCGCTCGGCGGTGTCTGCGTGTGCACAGACGCATGGGCCGCCGGGCGCGGGCCGTCGCTCGAGCGGTTGGCGAATGCCATCTCGACGATCAGCGCGGCGAGCACGGCGAGCCCCAGGCATCCGAGGATCGCCAGTCGTCGTCGGCGGCGGCGACGCGCGGCGAGCGCTCGACGCTGGCGACTCTGGCTGGGCGTCAGAAACGGAGAGGAACTCATCCTGGGGGAGGATTGCGCAGGGCGCCGACGATGCCGACGGCGAGCAGCACGAGGATGCAGATCGACAGGCCGCTGGCGACGGTGAAGCCCTGTTCGACGACCGCGACGAACGTGAGGAAGGCGAAGCCGGCGATGAACACGAGCACGAACACGAGCACGAGGATGCGACTCATGCCGAGGCCCTCGACACGCGACTGAGCGCTGCTTTGGGCATCGCCTCTAATACACCGCCAGCGCACGCTCGGCCGGGCGGCGCCCGGCGAACAACCTGATCGCGAGCAGGCCGAAGGCGAAGCCGCAGGCCTGGGCGAGATAGGCGATGCCTTCGCCGCCACTGACCGCGTTGGCGAGCCCGGCGGCGTCGAATACGAGTTGCACGACGAACCAGAAGCCGACGAGCGCGAGCGCGGGCACGGCGACGAGTGTGGCGAAGAAGATGACGAACACGATGCACAGCACGCGCGCGCGGGGATACAGCAGCGCGTAGCCGCCGAGCACGGTCGCGACGGCGCCGGCGGAGCCGAGCACGGGGACGGTGGAATGGGGGTGGACAGCGATCTGCACGGCCAGCGCGATCAGCCCGCCGAGCAGGTAGAAGACGGGAAAGCGCACCCGCCCGAGCGTGTCCTCGACGGTCGGCCCGAAGATCGCGAGAAACAGCATGTCGGCGAAGACGTGCAGGAGGCTGCCGTGCACGAACATCGACGTGAACGCGGTCGTCCACGTAGGCGGGTGGTGCGTTTGCGGATGGGTGAAGTCGTAGGGGATCGCGCCCCAGTGTCGTGCGACGCCGCTGCTGGGGCCGCCGAAAAAGCTGCCGCCGTGGCGGATCGAGAGCAGGTAGACGAGGGCGTTGATGACGACGAGCGCGACGGTGACGAGCGGGAAGCGCGCGAGCCCGACGTTGTCTTTGAGCGGGAAGATCGGCCGAGCTTACCCCGCACGCCCAGGTGTGCCCGCCGCTTTCGCCCGCGCGCTGTCCTCGGCGATCGGCCGTACTCAGCCGGCGGCGGCCGCTGCCAGCGGCCCGACTCCCGGCTGCGGTTGGGGCACGTGCTCGTCGGCGTGGTAGGAGGAGCGCACGAGCGGGCCGGCCGCGACGTGGTCGAAGCCGAGCGAGTAGGCGGCGCGCTCGAGCGCGGCGAACTCGTCGGGGTGCCAGTAGCGCACGACCGGCAAATGGCGCTCGGACGGGCGCAGGTACTGGCCGACGGTGAGCACCTGCACGCCGTTGGCGCGCAGCGCGGCGAACGTGTCGAGCATCTCCTGGTGGGTCTCGCCGAGGCCGACCATCAGCCCGGACTTGGTGACGACCTCGCCACCACCCATCTCACCGGCGAGGCGAAGCACGCGCAGCGAGCGCTGAAACCGCGAGCCGCGGCGCGCGATCGAGTACAGGCGCGGGACGACCTCGACGTTGTGGTTGAACACGTCGGGGCGCTCGGCGATGACCTTGGCGAGCGGCATCTCCTGGCCTTGGAAGTCGGGCGTAAGCACCTCGACGCGGCAGTCGGGCGCCTGACGGCGGACCTGGCGGATGACGCCGACGAACGCGGATGCGCCCTTGTCGGGCAGATCGTCACGGTCGACGGACGTGATGACAGCGTGACGCAGGCCCATGCGCGCGATCGAGCGCGCCACACGCGCGGGCTCGAGCGGGTCGTTCCACGTGGGCTTGCCGGTCTTGACGTTGCAGAAGCCGCAGCGGCGTGTGCACGTGTCGCCGAGGATCATGAAAGTGGCGGTGCCGCGCTCCCAGCACTCGCCGACGTTGGGGCAGGCGGCCTCCTGGCAGACCGTGTGCAGGTTCTCGGCGCGGATCATGTCGGTCAGCGCGCGGTAGCGCGCGCCGCCGGGCGGGGGCACCTTGAACCACGGTGGCTTGCGCTCGCGCAGCGGCCGCACGTCGGGGCCGAGCACGTCGAGCACGTTCATGCCGCCGGGGTTGGCACGGGATCGGGTGCCGCCGGCTGCGCTCACGCGGGCACCGCCTCGATCGGGGTCGTGGGGAGGGCTTTGATGGGCGGAGCCCCTGCCGGGTCTCTGATCGCGGGGTGCGTAGCGGCGATGCCGAGGCGGTATGCCGAGACGAGGCGCTGCCGGCGGCCGTGGGCTTGGCAGAAGCGGTAGGCGATCTCCTTGCTGAAGCAGCTCAGCTCGGGCGAGTCCGCGTGTCGGGGGTTTCTGCGCGTACGCTCGGCGGCGATCGATGTCATCTGCACGTCGGGCAGGCCGCAGGCGACGACCCATTCAAACGGCTGCAGGTCGTTGTCGACGTTGACGGCGAAGCCGTGCGTGCTGACGCCGCGCGAGACGTGCACGCCGATCGAGGCGATCTTGCGCTCGCGTGTGCCTTGCGGGGTGGCGACCCACACGCCGGTGTAGTCGATGCCCTCGTCGTGACGCGAGTGCGCCTGCACGTTGAAGCGCGCGAGCGCGTCGACGATCGCGCCTTCCATCGTGCGCAGGTGACGGCCGACGTCGGTGATGGCCATGATCGGATAGCCCACTAGCTGGCCGGGCGCGTGGTAGGTGACGCGCCCGCCGCGGTCGGTGCCGTGCAGCTCGATGCCCTGCGCCGCGTAGAAGTCCTCGGGCAGCGGCAGCTCCTGTGCGCTCGCGCGCCGGCCGTACGTGTAGGTGGGCGGGTGCTCGAGCAGCAGCAGCGTGTCGGGCAGCTCTCCGGCAAGGCGCGCTGCGCGGATCGTCTCCTGCATGGAGACGCCGTCGGAGTAGGGAACCGTGCCGAGATGGCAGACCCACAACTCGTTGGACGGTAGATCGCTGTGCATCTCGCTTGCCCTCAAGCCTAGCGCGGCGGGGGTTCAGCCCTCATGGTGCATCATGACAGCAAATATTCTGATGCTATGATGCTTACGATGCGTACAACGGTGACGCTGGACCCGGACGTCGAGGCGAAGCTGCGCGCGGTGATGCGCGAGCGCGGCGTTTCGTTCAAGGCGGCGATCAATGACGCGGTGCGGGCCGGGCTGAACGCACCGGTCTCGGCATCGCGGCCGTACAAGATGCCGACCGCCCCGTTGGGAGTGCGAATCAACATCGACAAGGCGTTGACGATTGCCGGTGAATGGGAGGACGAGGAAGTCCTCCGCAAGATCGAAGAAGGCAAGTGAAGCTGCTCGACGTCAACTTGCTGGTCTACGCTGCCGACGAGCAGTCCACACATCACGAGCAAGCCCTCGATTGGTTCGAGCGGACCCTCTCGGGGACTGAGACCGTCGCCTTTGCGTGGCTCGCGCTAGTCGGCTTCTTGCGCATCACCACGAGGTCGCGCGATGCGGCCAGTACCTGGCCGATCCAGTTCGCGCTTGGTGTGATCGACGGCTGGCTCGCCCAGCCGATTGCCACGGTCGTGCAGCCGACAAAGCGCCATGCGGCCGTGCTGCGCGATCTGCTCGTACCGCTCGGCGCTGGTGGCAATCTCACGAGCGACGCCCACCTCGCGGCGCTCGCGATCGAGCACGGAGCGCAGCTGTGCTCGCATGACAACGACTTCTCCCGCTTCGCGGGCCTGAACTGGTTCGACCCGCTCAGCTCTGCAGGTACGTGAGCACGGCGAGCACGCGGCGGTGGTCGCTCGCCGCGGGCGGCAGGTCGAGCTTGCCGAGGATGCTCTGCACGTGCTTCTCGACCGCGCCGACGCTCAGCACGAGCGTTTGCGCGATGCCGGCGTTGGAGCGCCCCTCGGCCATCAGCGCGAGCACCTCGCGCTCGCGCGGGGTCAGGCGCTCCAGCGGGCCGTCTTCGCTGCTGTGGCGCGAGAACAGCTGCGAAACGACCTCGGGGTCCAGCGCGGTGCCGCCTTCGGCCACGCGGCGCACCGCCTCGACGAACTCGACCACGTGCATGATGCGGTCCTTGAGCAGGTAGCCGACGCCGCCGCCCGGCTCGGCCAGCAGCTCGCTGGCGTAGGCGTGCTCGACGTACTGCGAGACGATCAGGATCGCCGTGCCGGGCACCTGCTCGCGGGCTCGCAGCGCCGCGCGTAGGCCCTCGTCGTGGAAGTCGGGCGGCAGGCGGATGTCGACGACCGCGATGTCGGGCTCGTGCTCGACGATCGCGCTCACGAGTGCGTCGCCGTCGCCGACCGCGGCGACCACGTCGAAGTCGTTGTCGCGCAGCAGCCGCACGAGGCCGTCGCGCAGCAGCGCGAGGTCCTCGGCGATCACGACGCGCATGGCAGCTCCGCGCTGAGCACGGTGGGGCCGCCGGGCGGGCTGGTGACGCGAAACGTTCCGTCGAGCGCCTGCACCCTGCCGCGCAGGCCGCGCAGCCCGCTGCCGTCGGGGTCGGCGCCGCCGACGCCGTCGTCGATCACGTCCAGGCGCAGCGCACCGCCGCGGCGCGCCACGCGGATCTCCACACGCTCGGCGTGTGCGTGCTTGGCGGCGTTGGCGAGCCCCTCGGCGGACACGAAGTAAGCGGTGTTCTCGACCGCCACGGGCGGCCGCTCGGCGACGTCGACGGACACGCTCACGTGCATCGGGCTGAGGTCGGCGAGCGAGCGGATCGCCGCCTCCAGACCGCGGTCGGACAGCACCGGCGGGTGGATGCCACGGGCGAGGTCGCGCAGCTCGCGCAGCGCCTGCTCGGCGCCCACGCGCGCCTCCGCCAGCAGCTCGCGTGCCTGCTCGGGCTCGGCCGCGTCGAGCTTCTGCTCAGCCATACCCAGGCTCATCCCCAGCGCAACCAGGCGCGCCTGTGCGCCGTCGTGCAGGTCGCGCTCGATCCGCGCGAGCTTCTCCTCCTGCGCGTTTACGGCCCCCGCGCGCGTGCTCGTGAGCACGTCGATGCGCTCGCTCAGCTGACGCTGGGTGGGGTCGGTGAAGAACAGCACGCTCGCGTGGATCGCGAGCACGATCGCGAGTGCGAGCGACGGCCACACCGGCCAGAAGCTGCCGCCGCCGGCGGCGCCCCAGATGCCGATCAAGAACAACGTCACGCTCACCCAGATGCCAGCCTCCAGCGCGAGCGCGAAGTTGACATACGGCCGCTGCCAGATGTCGGGGCGGTTATGCAGCACGACCACCCAGCCGTGGATTGCCAGCGCCAGCGCGAGCGGGAGCAGGACCCACACCGGCCAGAAGCCGCCGGCGCCGCTGAACGCCCAGATCAGCACCAGCACGACGAACGCGAGGGCCGAGGCCCACGCATGGATGATCCACCCGTACACGCCGGGCGCAGTCTGCGTGCCAGGACCCTGCTGCTCGGTCGAGAGGGTCGGTTGGGCTTGGTCGGTCGGGAAGGCCATCGGCGTGTCCATCAGCGTGTTCTGGAGAGAGGTTGCCACGACGCCTGACCCCGCGCCGTCGCGGAGGCCAGGCGCCGTGGCGAGCGTGGGTCAGGCCG
This sequence comes from uncultured Solirubrobacteraceae bacterium, assembly GCA_963705235.1. Classification (GTDB taxonomy): domain Bacteria; phylum Actinomycetota; class Thermoleophilia; order Solirubrobacterales; family Solirubrobacteraceae; genus Palsa-744. Next base: position 1,227,114 of record OY970059.1, read on the forward strand.
GCTCGGGGACGCGCCGCAGCCGCCCGCCCTCGAGGTTGACGTGTGGCAGCCATCTCAGCCACCGCGGCAGGTACCAGTTGCGCTCGCCCAGCAGCGTCATCGTCGCCGGCAGCAGCACCGTGCGGATCACCGTCGCGTCGATCAGCACCGCGACCGCGAGGCCAACGCCGAGTTGCTTGATGTCGAGCGTTGGCAGCGACGCGAAGATCGAGAACACCGCCACCATCACCGCCGCTGCGGCGGTCACCGTGCCGGCGGTCGAGCGGATGCCGCGCGCGACCGCATCGGTCGTACTGGCGCCACGATCGTGCAGCTCCTTGATGCGGCTGACGATGAACACGTGGTAGTCCATCGATAGACCGAACAGGACGCAAAATAGGAACAGCGGCAGCCACGCGACGACCGCCCCGTTGGAGTGAAAGCCCAGTGGCCCCTGCAGGTGGCCGTCCTGGAACACCCACACGAGCACGCCGTAGGCTGCCCCCACCGACAGCAGGTTCAATGCGATCGACATCAGCGGGATAACGATCGAGCGGAACGCGATCAGCAGCAGCAGAAACGCGAGCCCGAGCACGAACGCGAACACCAGCGGCGCGTGCGTCTTGATTGCACGGTTGAAGTCGCTCGTCCCGGCGGCCTCGCCGCCGACCGCGTAGCTGACGCCGCTGACCTTGCCCAGCGTGGCTGGCAGCACCCGCTCGCGCAAACTCGCCAGCGCATGGGCGGATGCCTTGTTCTGACCGTTGCCGGGCTGGGGGATGGCGACCTCGGCGACCGTGCGGTCGCGGCTGATGAGCGTCTTGATCGGCTCGCTCGCCTGACCGCTGGCGAGCGCGCTGCGCTCCATCGCGGCGATGCCGTGGCGCACGGCCGGCGCGGTCACGTCGTGCGCGCGCACCACCACGACCGCCGGTTGCGGCGTGCCGGGGAACGAGCGCTGCACGGCGTCGTATGTGTGCAGGATCGGCAGGTTGCGCGGCAGGTCATCCGCGCTGAGGAAGGTCGTGTGCATGCCAGCCAGCGGCAGCGCCAGGATTACCAGCGCGCTGGCGGATACGGCGACCGCCGCGCGCGGGAAGGCGAGCACTGGCGCCAGCGCGTGCCCCCACGCACGCTCGAGCATCCGCGAGCGCGTAGCGCGTCCGCGCCGCAGCGCGCCCTTCTCGACTTTGTCGCCCAGGCGCCCGAGCAGCGCGGGCAGCACCGTCAGCGACCCGACGACCGCCATCGCCACCACCAGCATCGCGCCCACGCCGATCGAGCTGAACACTTTCGAGCCGGTCAGCAGCATCCCGGCCATCGCGATCAGCACGGTCACGCCCGACACCAGCACCGCCCGCCCGGAGCTCGCCGCCGCGCGCAGCAGCGCCATGCCGTTCGAATGGCCCTCGCGCCGCTCCGCGCGCTCGCGCTTGAGGTAGAACAGCGAGTAGTCGACGCCGACCGCCATGCCCATCAGCAGCATCACCGAGCTGGTCGCTTCGGACTGGTGCACAACGTGGCTGGCGACTGCCGCCAGACCGCTCGCCGCGAGCACCGCTGAGATCGCCAGCAGCAACGGAATACCGGCGGCCACGAGCGCGCCGAAGGCGAGCAGCAGGATCGCGAACGTGATCGGCACGGACAGCTTCTCGGCTTTCGCCAGCCCGTCGGTGGTCGCCTTGCCGACCGCGTGTTCGGCGCTCGCGTCGCCGAACTCGGCGACGGTGAAGCCCGGGCTGTCACGCTGGACGCGCGCGACCGTGTCGAGCACTGGCTGCACGTGTTCGGCGGCCGCTTCCACGGTGCCACGCAGCGAGAACTGGACGAGCGCCGCGTGGCGGTCCTTCGATACCTGGCCGGCGCCCGCGTGCACTAGCGGCGAGCGCACGTCCTTGACCTGCGACATCGCGCCCACACGCTCGATCACGCGTTCGACCACCTTGCGGAACGCGGGATCGTCGGCGCTCAGCGTGCTGCTGCGTACGAGCACCGCCTCGTCCGCCGAGCGATCCAGATGCGCCCGCACGAGCGTGCTCTGCGCCCGCGCGGACTCGCCGCTGCCCTGTTCTGACTCGGTCAGCTTGACGATGCCGACGGCCTGCCCGACCATCGCTGCGACGACCACAAACGCGAGCCACCCAAACGTCGCCTTCTTCCAGTTGGCCGCGCTCCATCGCGCGGCGCGTGCCGTGAAGTTCATGCCTGCTCCTCTTGCCGGATTTGCCATGGCTCGAGGATCGCCGCGCTCGAGCGCGCTGCCTATGAAGAGCGCTGGCGTTCGATACACCAGCTAGCTGGCCTATCGGCCGCCCGCTCGGCGCGTCGGCTCGTGTGGCGCCTACAGCGTGAGCGCCGACGGTGTCTGCAACAGCTCGCGGATGCGCGCGAGGAATTGCGCCGCTTCGGCGCCGTAGAGGATGCGGTGGTCGCACACGAGCGTCAGCGTCATCGTCTGGCGTGCCACGATCTCGCTCGCACCGTCGCCACCCGCCGCGTCGTGCACGACCGCGCGGCGCTCGAGCACGCCCACCGACAGGATCGCCGCCTGCGGCGGGTTGATGATCGCGGTAAAGCTGCGCACACCGAACATGCCCAGATTGGAGACCGTGAACGTGCCGCCGCCCAGCTCGGGCGGCGTGATCGCGCCGGAGCGCACGCGCTCGGCCAACGCACGCGCCTCGCGCGCGATCTCGCCCAGAGACTTCTCGTCGGCGTCGAACACTGTCGGCACTACCAGTGCGTTCTCGGCCGCCACCGCGATGCCCACGTTCACACGCGAGTGCACGTTCACACGCCCGTCGCGGTAGCTGCCGTTGGCGTACGGGTGCTCGCGCAGCGCCAGCGCGCTGGCCTTGACGACCATGTCGTTGTACGTCGGCACCTCGTGCGCCGACGCGCCCGTGCGGTCGGCCGCGGCCGGGCTCGATAGCCGCTTGAGCTGGTCTCGGAGCGTCACGCACTCCTCCATGTCCACGTCCACCTGCAGCGCGAAATCGGGGATCGTCGCCTTCGACTCGGCCATCCGCCGCGCCACCGTCTGCTGCGTGCGCGACAGCTCCACCGCCGTCGTCTGTCCCTTCGCCGTCGCTACCCCCTCCACGCTCGCCGTTGCGTCGCCCGCCGGCGCTTGCGCTGTCGCCCCAGCCCCAGCGACCGTGCCCGTCCCGCCTGGTGAGCCCACCACGTCGGCCTTGACGATCCGCCCGCCCGGGCCGGTGCCAGTGACCGTGTGCAGGTCCACGCCGCTCTCACCCGCGATCCGCCGTGCCAGCGGCGAGGCCTTCACGCGCTCGCCCGGCGAAGCCGTCGGCGCTGGCACCGCCGGCGAAGCGCCACTCGCACCCCCGCGGGCCGGCCCATCGGGGGCCGGCTCATCATCCTTCTCGACCGCCGTCTCGCCCGGCGCGGCGCCATCGCCCACGTGCGCGATCAGCTCGCCGACCGCCAGCGTCGAGCCCTCGGCGGCGACGATCGCAAGGATGCCCTCCTGGTCTGACTCGTAGGTCATCGTTGCCTTGTCGGTCTCGATCTCCACCAGCTCCTCGCCACGCGCGATCAGCTCGCCGTCCTGCTTGAGCCAGCGCAGGATCGTGCCCTCCTCCATCGTGTCCGACAGCCGCGGCATCACCAGGTCGGCCATCACACGACTCCCGGGACGCGGTTGAGCGTGGCCAGCGCGCCCGCCACGATTTGCGGCACGTGCGGGTAGGCGATGTCCTCCAGCGGCTTGGAGTACGGCATCGGCACGTCCGCGCCGGTCACGCGCCCGACCGGCGCGTCGAGGTAGTCGAAGGCCTGCTCGCCGATCAGCGCCGCCAGGTTCGCGCCCACGCCGCCGTGCGGCCATCCCTCCTCGACGATCACGCAGCGGTTGGTCTTGCGCACCGACGCCAGGATCGTGTCCAAATCCAGCGGGCGCAGCGTGCGCGGGTCGATCACCTCCGCGTCCACGTCGTGCTCGCCGGCCAGCTGCTCGGCCGCGCGTTCGGCTGTCAGTGCCATCCGCGAGACGCCCACGATCGTCACGTCCGTGCCCTCGCGCGCGACACGCGCCTGGCCGAAGCTCACCAGGCACTCCTCATCATCGGGCACCTCGCCGCGCACGCCGTACAGCGACTCGTGCTCGATAAAAATCACCGGATTCTCGTCGCGGATCGCGCTCTTGAGCAGCCCCTTCGCGTCCGCCGCGGTCGCCGGCACCGCCACCAGCAGGCCCGGCACGTGCTGGAAAAACGCCTCCAGGCAGTGTGAGTGCGTGGGGCCCAGCTGGTGGCCGGCGCCCTGGGGCATGCGCACCACCAGCGGCACCTTCACCTGGCCCCCAAACATGTAGTGGATGTGCGCCGCATGGTTGACGATCTGGTCGAGCGCCAGCAGCGCGAAGTTGATCGTCATCAGCTCGACCACCGGGCGCATGCCCGTCATCGCCGCGCCCACGCCCATGCCCACGATCGTGTTCTCCGAGATCGGCGTGTCGCGCACGCGGCGCTCGCCGAACTCCGCCAGCAGCCCGTCGGTGACCTTGAACGCGCCACCGAACACACCGATGTCCTCACCCATCAGCACCACCCGCTCGTCGCGCGCCAGCTCCTCGCGCAGAGCCGCGTTCAGCGCCTCGCGGTAGCGCATCTGCGCCATCAGGAGCCCTCCGCCGGGCGCTCGCCCGCGTCCTCAGCGGCCGCCAGCGCCTCTGTCAGCTGCTGCGGAATCTCGCTGCCCGCCCGAGACGGGTCCGGTGCCTTGCCGGGGCCGGCCGCGCTCGCGTCCGCCGTCTGCACCGAGTACCAGCCGCGCACCTCCCGGTCGAGCACGTACACGTCGTCGTACAGCGACTCCGCCGCCGGGAACGGCGAAGCCTCGGCGAACTCCACCGCCGCGTCCACGCGCGCGATCGCCTCCGTGTCGATCCGCTCGCGCTCGGCCTCGTCGATCACGCCCTCCTCGATCAGACGCGCCGCGAACGCCGGCAGCGGGTCGCGCTCGCGCCAGAGCGCCACCTCCTCCTTGCTGCGGTACTGCTCCGGGTCGGCCATCGAGTGCCCGCGAAAGCGATACGTGACCGCCTCGATCAGCACCGGGCGGCGGTCCTCGCGAACCCGCGCGACCGCCTCCGCGACGACCGCATGGGTGTCGAGCACGTCCATGCCGTCGCAGCGCATGCCCGGCACGCCCAAGCTCTCGCCCTTGCGCTGCAGGTCGGTCACCGCCGAGTGACGCTGCAGCGACGTGCCCATGCCGAACTGGTTGTTGGTCACCATGAACACCACCGGCAGGCGCCACAGCGCCGCCAGGTTCAGCGTCTCGCCGAACGTGCCCTGGTTGGACGCGCCGTCGCCGAACGTGCACAGCGTCACCTCGTCGGTGCCCTGATAGTCGCTCGACATCGCGATGCCTGCCGCGATCGGCAGGTTGCCGCCCACGATCCCGTAGCCGCCCATGAAGCGCCTGCCGAGATCGAACATGTGCATCGAGCCGCCGCGCCCGCCCGAGCAGCCGTCCACACGTCCGAACAGCTCCGCCATCACGTTCTCCGGCGGCGTGCCGCGCACCAGCGCGTGCCCGTGCGAGCGGTACGTCGAGATCAGGTAGTCGTCCTCGCGCAGCGCCCGCGCGCTGCCCACGATCGTCGCCTCCTCGCCGATCGACAGGTGCAGAAAACCGCCCACCTTCGCACGCGCGTACATCTCGCCCGCACGCTCCTCAAAGCGGCGGATCAGCGTCATCGTGGCCAGCCACTCGCGCGCGACGTCCGGTGCGGGCAGAGTCGACTGGGTGGCGCTTGGCATCAGTGCTCCACCGTACTCCAGCGCGCAATGAACTCCTCGTCGTCCAGCTCGAACAGGTCTGCACGCAGCGCCCGCGCGAGCTTCGACGCGGACTGCGGAGCGCGGTCCCAGAACAACACCACTTCGCCGCTGTCGACCTCCACCACCTCGATGTGGTCCACGCGCGTGTGGTCGGCCAGCAGCGCCGGCGCACGCCCGCCACGGGTGACGATCAGACGGTACGCGTCGCCGGCCTTCAACTCGACCCCGACCCCACCGGCGTCCGCATCCGTGCGCTCGCCCGCTCCAGTGCGTGCTCGCCGACGAACACGTCCGTGTCGACCACCAGCGCCGGCACGCCGCTCACCCCTTGTGCGCCCGCCTGCGCGGTTGTCTCGTGCAGGCGTGTGCGCACCGACGCCAGCTCCACACCCGCCACCACCGCCGACGGGTGCATCTCACACGCCGCCGCCGCGATCAGCACGAAGTCCAGGTCCTCGAGCGAGTGCCCGCCCGCGAACGCCTGGCGAAACGCCGCCTGCGCGAACGGCACCGTGCGCCCGATCGACGCCGCATACGTGGCCGCACTCATCGCCAGGCCGCTGTCGAACGGGAACGGCTCTGGCCAGCGCAGCGGCTGCAGGCCCAGCGCCGCCGCCCGCCGCTCGAGCGCCGCGCGAAGCTCCGCCTCGTCTACGTCGCCCGCGCCCGCGCCTGCGCCTGCGCCCGGGGTTCCCATCGCGCCCAGCTCGCTCGCTAGCACCGGCCGCCATTCAGCCGGCTGGGGCAGCACGTGCAGCACGCGCTCGGCCGCCAGGTAGGCCAGCGGACTGCACAGATCGAAGTAGAAGGCGGCCGTCGTCGACATCGCCTCCGCGACTAATCCCGCCCGGAGGTGGCCGCCTCAACCATGGATCAGCCAGCCGTCGGCGGCGCGCCCCGCTTCCATCACTGCCTCCGACAAGGTCGGGTGGCCGTGGATCGTGCGGGCCAGCTCGGGGAAGCCGCCCTCGAGCGCGCGCACGTTGACCAGCTCCTGGATCAGCTCGGTCGCGCGCGAGCCGACGATGTGTCCGCCCAGCAGCTCGCCGTAGCGACGCTCGCCGACGACCTTCACCAGGCCGGTGCGGTCGCCGTACACGGTGCCGCCGCCGACCGCGCCGTACGGGACCTTGCCGACGACCACGTCGTGGCCCTGCTCGCGCGCCTGCTCCTCGGTCAGCCCAAACGAGCCGACGTTAGGCGTGCAAAACGTCGCCCGCGGGATGTCCACGTAGGAGATCGGATGCGTGTCCATGCCCGCGATGTCCTCCGCGGCGATCACGCCCTCATCCGAGGCCTTGTGCGCGAGCGCCGGCCCCGCGACCAGGTCGCCGATCGCGTACACGCCCGCCTTCGACGTGCGCAGCGCGCCGTCAACCTCGATCAGGCCGCGCTCATCGAGCTTCACGCCCGCCGCCGCCAGGGCGAGGCTCTCGACGTCCGCGCCGCGCCCGGCGCAGATCACCATGTAGTCGACCTCCGCCGCCTCCGCGCCGAGCGAGAACCCGACGCTGTGCTCATCGGCGTTTACGTCGGAGATCTGCGTGCCCGTGTGGACCGCGATGCCCTGGCGCTTCAGTCCGCGCTCGACCAGGCGCGAGATGTCCGCGTCCTCGCTCGGGAGCAGGCGCTCGAGCGCCTCCACCAGCATCACCTGACTGCCCAGCCGCGCGAAGCCGGAGGCGATCTCCGCGCCCGACGCGCCCGCGCCGACAACCGCCAGGCGCGCGGGGATCTCCGCCAGCGCCCAAGCCTCCTCGGTGCCGATGATGCGCCCGCCGAACGGGATGCCCGGGATCGCGCGCGGGGTGGAGCCGGTCGCCAGGATCACGTTGCCGGCTGCAACCGTCTCGTGCTCGGCGCCGAACACGTCGACCAGCACGTCGCCGTCGGCGGTCAGCGCGGCACTACCCGCGATCACGTCGATGCCGTTTTTCTTGAACAACCCGCCGACCCCCGAGGTGAGTGTCGAGACGACCTTCTCGCGGCGCGCCTGGACGGCCGCGTAGTCGACCTCCACGCCGCTGACCTTCAGACCAAAGTCCTCTGACTCGCGGATCTCCGACAGCAGGTCGGCCGAGCGCAGCACCGCCTTGGCAGGAATACACGCGTAGTTCAGGCAGCGTCCACCGACCTTGTCGCGCTCGACTACCGCCGTCTTCTGTCCGAGCTGCGCGGCGCGGATCGCGGCCACGTAACCGCCCGGTCCAGAGCCGATCACGATCGTGTCATATGAACTCTCAGCCATCGTTTGCAGCCTATCGGAACGTCAGTTTGAGCCCTGGCTGTCACCTGCCTGGATGCGGCCCATAACCCGGATCAGCTTCCAGAACAGCCAGCCGGCGAGGCCGATCGCGAGCAGACACAGGCCGGCAGCGGCGAACGTGGCGGCGACAACCAGCGCCAGCGAGGTCACGAGGATCTGGAACGCCAGCAGCGCCTCGAAGCCAAGCACCGCCAGATAGCGACGTCGGTACATGCCCAGCGCCAGCGCCAGCAGCACGCCCGCGAGCAGCAGCGCGCCCGGCAGCGAGCCGCCGTGGCGCGACAGGTCGTGCACGCTCAGCGCGCCCACGAGCACGCCGACCGCGAGCACGATGCACACGCCGATCGCCACGAGCAGTGCCGGCGGGCGCTCGTCGGCGCCCAGCGGCGCCAACTGCGCCCGCGCGAGCGCGTCGCGCTCCACGCCGCTGACGCGCTCCCCGCGCTCGCTCACCGCTCAGCTCTCCGTCGGCCTGGCGTCGAGCTGCCCGCGCAACGCCCCGGCCGCCTGCTCGGGCTCGGCTGCATCGGCGACCGCGCGCAGTACACACACCCGACGCGCGCCGGCGTAGAGCACCTCGCCGACGTTGCTCGCATCCAGCCCGCCGATCGCAAAGAACGGCACCGCCGCGTTGGCCGCCGCGTAGCGGACCAGCTCCAGTCCAACCGCCGGACGTCCGGGCTTGGTCGGGGTGGCGTGGATCGGGCCCACGCCGATGTAGTCCACAACAGCCGGGTCGACCGCGTCGATCTGCTCCGGCGAGTGCGTCGACAGTCCCACCAGCACTTCCGGGCCGACCAGCTCGCGCACCTGCGCCACCGGCATGTCGTCCTGTCCCACGTGCACGCCGTCGGCCGCCACCTCGACCGTCACCCACGGGCGGTCGTTGACGACGAACAACGCGCCGAGCCTCGCGCACAGCGCCCGCGCGGCGTTGGCCACCGCAACTAGTTCCTCGTCGGGCAGGTGCTTCTCGCGCAGCTGGAACACGTCGACACCGCCCGCGATCGCGCCGCGCAGTAGCTCCGACAGCTCACTGCCGTCGGGCGCGGCGCCGCACACCAGGTACAGGCGCGCGGCCGCCAGGCGAGCGCGCCGCTCGCTGCCGAGGTCGCGGGCGGACATCGCTGCAGTCTCGCACGGGCCACAGCCACCGGGCGGGGGCTAGCATCATCGGCATGTCCCGCGATCAGCACACGCACGCCGACGTGGTGGTGGTCGGCGGTGGGATCATCGGCATGGCGATCGCCTGGCGCGCCCGTGCGCACGGCATGTCGGTGACGGTGCTCGAGCGCGAGCTGATCGGCGGCGGCGCATCCAGCGTGGCGGCGGGCATGCTCTCGCCGGTCAGCGAGGTCGAGTTCGGTGAGGCCGGGCGGCGCCTGCTGGAGCTGGGGCTGCGCTCGGCACAGATGTGGCCGTCGTTCGCCGCCGAGCTGGCAGATGCCACCGGAGAGCCGTTGGGCCTGGTCCAGACGGGCACGCTGCTCGTCGCCCGCGACGATGACGACGCGCGCGAGCTGGAGCGCCAGCTGGCGTTTCGCCAGTCGCTTGCGCTGCCCGTGGCGCGCCTGCGCGCGAGCCAGGCGCGCGAGCGCGAGCCGGCGCTGGCGCCGACCGTGCGCCTGGCGCTGGAGGTGCCCGACGATCACTCGGTGGACCCGCGCGCGGTGCTAGCCGCGCTGGCGCGAGCGTGCGAGCTGGCCGGCGTGCGTGTGCGCGAGCACTCGCCGGTGGCGCGCGTGTTGCTCGACGCCGCACGCGCCCGCGCGGTCGGTGTCGAGCTGGAGGACGGCGAGCGTGTGCAGGGCGGCCACGTGGTCCTCGCCACGGGAGCCTGGAGCGCACGGATCGATGGCGTGCCGTCCACCGCGCGCGTGCCCGTGCGCCCGGTCAAGGGCCAGATCTTGCGCCTGCGCGACCCTGCCGGCCCCGGCCTGCTTCAGCGCGTGCTGCGCTTTCGCGGCGGCTACCTGGTGCCCCGCCGCGACGGACGCTACGTGCTCGGCGCGAGCGTCGAGGAGCGGGGCTTTGGGCTGCATCCGACCGCCGGCGCGGTGTACGAGCTGCTGCGAGACGCGCACGAGCTGGTGCCCGGCGTCAGCGAGCTAGAGCTCGACGAGGTCTCCGTGGGGCTGCGCCCGGGCACGCCCGACAACGCCCCCGTGATCGGGCTGGGCGCCGTTGAGAGCCTCGTGTGGGCCACCGGGCACTACCGCAACGGCATCCTGCTCGCGCCGCTGACCGCCGAGCTGGTCCTCGGTGTCTTGGCCGGCCGAGAGGCAGATCGGGAGCTGATGCCCGCGTGTGCGCCAGGCCGCTTCAACGACCGGACCGGCAGCGAGGCCGCTGCGGTGCCGCGCGCGCCGAGCCTGTCCGTGGAGGCGCACTGAGGGTGATCGTCCTCAACGGTGAGGGCTCGGACCTGCGCGCCGGTGAGACGGTCAGCGCCGTGCTCGCGCGACTGGGTCTGCGCACAGACGCGCGCGGGGTGGCCGTGGCGGTGGACGGCGAGGTCGTGCCGCGCGCGCAGTGGCACGCGTTCGCGCTGCCCGAGGACGCGCGCGTCGAGGTGCTGACGGCGATGCAGGGAGGATGATCCGCTGATGGCCGACACGCTGAGCACGGACGTCGAGGAGCTGAGCATCGCCGGCACGACGCTGCGCTCACGCCTGCTGCTCGGCACCGGTGGCTTCCCGTCGCTGGAGCTGCTCGCGGAGGCGATCGCGGCCAGCGACAGTGAGCTGGTGACCGTCGCGCTGCGGCGCGTCGACGTGGGCGCCCGCGGGTCGCTGTTGGACGTGCTTGCGGACGCCGGCGTGCGGCTGCTGCCGAACACCGCCGGCTGCTTCACCGCGCGCGACGCGGTCATCACTGCACGTCTGGCACGCGAGGCGTTCGAGACCGACTGGGTCAAGCTGGAGGTGATCGGCGACGAGGACACGCTGCTGCCCGACGCGCCCGAGCTGCTGCGCGCGGCCGAGCAGCTCGTCGATGAGGGCTTCGTCGTGCTGCCCTACACGACCGACGACCCCGTGCTCGCCCGGCGGCTGGTCGACGTCGGCTGCGCCGCTGTGATGCCGCTCGGCTCGCCGATCGGCAGCGGCATGGGCATCCGCAACCCGTACAACATCGCGCTGATCCGCGAAGCGGTCGACGTGCCGGTCGTGCTCGACGCCGGCGTCGGCACCGCCTCAGACGCGGCGCTGGCGATGGAGCTGGGCTGCGACGCGGTGATGGCCGCGTCGGCGATCTCGCGCGCGCAGGACCCTGTGGCGATGGCCCGCGCGATGCGCGCGGCCGTGCAGGCCGGTCGCCTGGCGCGCGGCGCCGGGCGTATCCCCCGCCGCCTCTACGCGACCGCGTCCACGCCCGAGGAGGGCGTCGCGGACTTCAGCGAGCCTTCCACGGACCTCAGCACGCCGCCAACCTGATCACTTGAGCACTTCGATCGTGCCGTTCATGGTTGTCGGGTGAAGCGTGCACTCGTAGTGAATGACACCGGGTTTGTTGGCCTTGATTTCAAACGTGCCGCCTTCGCCGAAGTTCTTCGACGCGAACTTCTGTGGGCCGCCCTCGCTGGTCACGTTGTGCTGCACCGGGTCGTAGTTCGTCCACTTGATCGTGCTGCCCACTTTCACCTTCAGCGCATCGGGCGCGATCGCGATGTTGTGGTAGGAGATCGCCACCGTCCCGCTCTGCACCGGGGCGGAAGCGGCTGGCACGGCGAACTTCGGTGTCGTGCTGAATTTGATCTTCGCGCTCGGGGATTTCGACGTGCCGGTCGTCGTGGTCGCGGTCTTGCCGGCGCTCGTGCCCGTGCCGGTGGCGGCGCTCGTCGTCGTGCCGGAACCAGTCCCGCCCGATGATCCACAGCCGCTGACGAGCAGCAGGGCGGCGCAGGCGATCATGGCGGAGCTGCAGGTTCTCATCGGCGGCGACCTTTCTCGACGGGTTTCATTCATCGGACCTTCTCACACCGGGCCGGTGGCGGTCGAGCCTCGTCTCAGGCTCGCGGCCGTCCGGTGGGAGGCGGGCGCGCGCGGCCGGTGCCTGTCAGCGCCTACACTGGCGCGTTCGATGACTCCCCGCCATTTCCTCACCGGAGCTGAGCTGAGCGCGCCCGAGCTGGACGCGCTGCTGGACCGCGCGCTGGCGCTCAAGCAGGCACCGCTGTCCAGCCAGGCGCTGAGCGGGCGCAGCGTGGCTTTGATCTTCGAGAAGCCCTCCACACGCACGCGCGTGTCCTTTGAGGTGGGCGTCCACGAGCTGGGCGGGCACGCGGTCGTGCTCGGCGCCCAGGAGATGCAGCTCTCGCGCGGCGAGGCGATCCGCGACACCGCGCTAGTGCTCTCCCGCCACGTCGCCGCGATCGGGCTGCGCACCGGGCCAGACGCGTCGCTAGAGGAGCTCGCCGCGTACAGCAGCGTGCCGGTCATCAACATGCTCAGCGCCGGCCACCACCCCTGCCAGGCGCTCGCCGATCTGCTCACGCTGCGCGAGGCGAGCGGGTCGCTGAACGGCGTACGTGTGGCCTACGTCGGCGACGGCAACAACGTCGCTCGCTCGCTGGCGCTGCTCGGCGCGATCGCCGGGATGCACGTCGCGCTCGCCTCGCCCGCCGGCTACTCACTGGAGGGCGAGCTGACGCTGCCGGACGGCGTTGCCGGCGCGGTCAGCTTCCACACCGATCCACGCGCCGCGGTCGAAGGTGCGGCCGCCGTCTACACGGACGTGTGGGTGAGCATGGGCGATGAGCAGACGGCCGAGGAGCGACGTCGCGCGCTCGCGGGCTACCGAGTCGATGATGCGCTGCTCGACGCCGCCGCCCCCGGCGCGTTCGCGATGCACGACCTGCCCGCGCACCCCGGCGAGGAGATCTCCGCCGAGGTCCTGTACGGCTCGCGCGAGCGGATCTGGGACCAGGCGGAGAATCGACGGCACGCGCAGAAGGCGCTGCTGGAGCTGCTGCTCGCGCCCGCCGGGCAATGAACGACGAAGACCGCACGGCGCCGGCCGCGGCCGGCGATGGCGGACCGGTGCCCACGGGTTCGGCGACCGTGGGGCCTCGCCCGCAGCGCGGTGACGAGCTGGAGCTGACAATCGAGTCGCTCGCGTTCGGCGGCGAGGGAATAGCGCGTCTGGGTGATCACGGCTACGTGGTGTTCGTCGCCGGCGCGATTCCCGGCGACCGCGTGCGCGCGGTCGTACACAAGCGCAAGCGCAGCTACGCGCACGCGCGCACGCTCGAGATCATCGAGCCGAGCCCCGAACGGATCGCGCCGACGGCCGAGCACCCCGGCGTGCCGTGGCAGGTGCTCCCCTACGAGCGCCAGCTGGAGGTCAAGCACGCGCAGGTCGACGAGGCGCTGCGCCGGATCGGCGGGCTGGAGGGCTTCGAGCTAGAGGAGATCGTGCCCGCGCTGGAACCGTGGCGCTACCGCAACAAGCTCGAGTACTCGTTCGGTCAGGGCGAGGACGGAGCGCTGGTGTGCGGCTTTCATGCGCCCGCCGGAGGCAACGCGGTGGTGGCGATGGAGGACTGCCTGTTGGCCTCCGAGCTGGGCAACCGCGCACGCGACGCGGGTGTGCGCTGGTGTCGCGAGCAGGGCTTGATCGCCTGGGAGCGGGGCCGGCGGGAAGGCGGCGGCTACCAGCGGGGCGGGCGCGAGCAGCGCACCGGCCCGGCCCCTGACGGGCGCGCGCGGCTGCGCAACCTGGTCGTGCGCGAGGGTCGGCGCACGGGCACGGTGCAGGTCAGGATTGTCACGACCGAGGGTGAGCTGGAGGCCGGCGAGCTGGCGGCGGCGCTGCACGAGCAGCTCGGCGAACACCTCAGCGGCGTGCTGTGGACCCGCTCGCACAGCCTCGCCGAGACGACCGCCGGCGGCGACACGGAGCTGGTGTGGGGCGAGGGCGAGCTGCCCGAGCGCCTCGGCGAGCTTGACCTGCGCATCTCCGCCGAGGCGTTCTTTCAGACCAACACCGAGATGGCCGAGCTGCTGTACGCCATCGCCACCGAGTACGCAGCGCTGGAGGGCTGGCAGCGCGTGTACGACCTCTACTGCGGGATCGGCACGATCGCGCTGACGCTCGCCCCGCGCGCGGGAGAGCTGTGGGGCATCGAGCTGATCGAGCAGGCCGTCGCCGACGCGATCGCCGGCGCCGCGCGCAACGAGGTCACCAACGCGCACTTCTTCGCGGGCGACACGCGCCTGGCGCTGCCCGAGCTGCTCGAGCGTGCTGGGCGCCCCGACCTCGTCGTCGTCGACCCGCCGCGGGCGGGCCTGTCCAAGAAGGTCGTGCACCGGATCATCGACGCCGCGCCCAAGCGGATCGTGTACGTGTCGTGTAACCCCACCACGCTCGCGCCCAACGCCGCCGAACTGGTGCAGGCGGGCTGGGTACTGCGCAAGGTGCGCCCGGTCGACATGTTTCCCCAGACTCACCACATCGAGTGCGTCGCTCTCTTCGAGCGGGAAGAGCAGCGCATATAGGCTTGCGCGATGCGCGCCGCGACTATCCGCGAGCAGGAGATCGTGATCGAGGAGCACCCTGACCCCGTCGCGGGGACGGGTGAGGTGCTCGTGCGCGTGCGCGCGGCTGGGCTGAACGGCGCGGACATGATGCAGCGTCGCGGGCTGTACCCGGCGCCGCCCGGCTCGCCGCAGGACATTCCCGGTATGGAGCTGGCCGGCGAGGTCGCCGCGCTCGGCCCCGGAGCCGAACGTTTTGAGGTCGGTGAGCGCGTGATGGCGATCGTCGGCGGCGGTGCGCAGGCCGAGCTGTGCGTGGTCAATGAGCGCCAGCTGATGCCCGTGCCGCAGGGTATGGACTGGCCGGCGGCGGGCGGCCTGCCGGAGGTGTTCACGACCGCACACGATGCCGTGTTCGTGCAGGCCGGCCTGCGCAGCGGCGAGCGGCTGCTGGTGCACGGCGGCGCCGGCGGCGTGGGCACCGCGGCGATCCAGCTCGCGCGGGCGGCGGGCGCGAGCGTGACCGCGACGGTGCGCAACGAGGCGCTGCGCGATCAGGTGGCGGCGCTCGGCGCGCAGGTGCTCCCGTGTGAGGACTTCGCCGGCCAGGGGCCGTTCGATGTGATCCTGGAGCTGGTGGGGGCGCCCAACATGGCCGAGAACCTGCAGGCGCTGGCGACCGGCGGACGGATCAGCGTGATCGGCGTCTCCGCTGGCGCCAAGAGCGAGCTGAACTTGCTGGCGCTGATGGGTAAGCGCGCGCGCATCCACGGATCCACGCTGCGCGCCCGCCCGCTGGAGGAGAAAGCGCTGACCGCGCGCCTGCTCGAGCACGAGGTGCTGCCGCTGTTTGAGACGGGCGTGCTGCGCGTGCCGATCGCGGACACGTTCGAGCTGGACCAGGCTGCTGCGGCCTACGAGCGCTTCGCGGCCGGCGGCAAGCTCGGCAAGATCGTGCTGAGCGCATAGTCCGCGCCGTCGCGCCCTGCGTCAATAAGGCGGTTGCGCTGCGTACCACTCGCCGACGACCCGGAACGCGTCCCAGAACGCGCGCTTGGCGTCCTGCTCGTCGAGCGAGTCGTCGATGCTGGGCACGTACAGCGCGTCGATCGTGGGCGTCAGCTGCTGGATCTCACCGACGGTCTCGTGTAGCGGGCGCGCCAATGGGATCTCCATTTCTGACAGCGCGCCCATCGCGTCAGGTCCCATCACGACGATCAGCTTTGGCTGGACGATCGCGATCTCCTCGACCACGCGCGCGATGCACGCGAAGTCCGCGAGCGATGCGTCGCTGAGCGGGCACTTGACGCACAGCGTGCCGTAAACGGCGAGCGGGTCGATCGACAGGCGCTTGAGCGACTTCATCAGCGCGCCGCCGGCGCGCCCGTAGAACGCGACACCCTCCTCGATCTCCGACGGCAGCGCCGAGTACTTCAGCAGCATGATGTCCGCCTGCGGGTGCCCGGAGCCGAGCACCGGCATGAGGTTGCCGCGCGGGCAGTGCGGACAGGACTGCAGCTCGCGCGTGAGCGTGTTCAGCTCACGGATAGCACGCTCGAGGTACTTCTCGCGAATCTCGTCGTCGGTTACGGGCATCGGTCCCGATGGATTTGACGACGCGTCCTCTTGTCCTTGCGCGTGCATCACTACTTGCGTGGGCGGGCGGGTCCCTACCTCCGTCCGCCGCCGCCGTGAGCCCGGTTCAGCCGCCGCAGCCGCCGTGCCTTGCTGGCCCGCCGCGCCGAGCGGGGAGTCGCGCGAGTCTGCAGGAACTTCAGCGCCTGCACGTACAGCAGCGAGGACGGGCGCGTGAGGATCCTGGCCTCGCGCAGCGACGCGAGAAACTCCTGGGGTCCGTCGAAGTCGTGCATGCGGATGCGCACCGAGCCGAGGCCCTGAGCCACATGTGAATCGGAGCCCGCGCCGGCCGGGATGCGGTACTTGGCGGCGAAGCGGGCGGCCTCGTCGTTGAACGCGGGGATCGCCACGCGCGGGTTGAACACCTCGATCGCGTCGACCTCATCGAGGATCTTCAGCAGGTGCTCGTAGTCGGGCACCGAGTGCATCCGGTCGAACGGGTGGGGCACATACACGATCCCGCCCTGCCGGTGGATCTCGGCGACGGTCGCGCGCATGCTCATGCCGCGCGGGATCTTCTCCTTGATGAACAGCCCGATCACCTCGCCCTCACCGGCGGTCTTGACCTCCTCGCCGACGATCACCTTGACGGCTGGGTGGGGGCCCGATTTTGCCGCCTGCGCCTGCGCCTCGAACGCTCCGGAGATCTCGTTGTGGTCGGTCACCGCGATCGCCCCGAGGCCCTGCTCGCGAGCCCTCGCCAGCAGTACCTCTACGGGCGTCGCGCAGTCGTAGGAGTGATCGGTATGCATGTGCAGGTCGACCTCGATCAGTGGACGCTCGGCCAGGCGTCTAATGAGCGCCGGGTCGCTCTCGGCGGCGTGGCGGCGCGCGGCCAGGTCGGCGTAGATCTGCTCGAGCGCGCCGGCGGCGTCCTCGCCATCGGCCACCGGGCGATAGTCGCCCGGGAAGTGGCGGTTCATCAGCTCGGCCGTCTCAGGCAGGCTGGCGGTGCGCGCGTCCAAGCGACCGAAGAAGCTCTCGACGAAGCGGCGTGCCAGCAGCGTCGAGAGCAGGCGCTCGCTGGAGGAGTGAAACGACCCGACGTTGAGCGCGCGCGAGTGGCGCAGTGCGGCGTTGGAAGTGCTCGGCGCGAACGGCTCGTGTACGTGCACGAAGTCCAGCGGCACGGTGCTCAGCAGTTCCTCGACCGTCCGCGCGACGTCGATCGGCAGCGCCGGCGTGCGCCGGCGCGCCGCGCCCACGACGTCGAGCACCTCACCCACGGCGATCACCCGCGGCTCACCGCCGTCGGTGCCCTCCAGCAGCGTCGCCGCCCCCGCCGTCCCCGCACGCGCTGCGCGCAATGCCCTGCGCGAGTCGCGCACCCGATCCTGCGAACGCGACGGGGCAAGCACCAGCACGCGGTGCCCGCGCGCCGAGAGCGCCCGCGTAACGCGGCGGATGTGCTCATTGACCTCGTTGCCCTCCGCCTCCCACGGATACGGGGTCACGTGGGCGATCGAGAACCGCGAGGTCATCTGCTCCAAACTATCGCGCCCGCGTGCCCGCTTTGGCTTTCTTGCGCGAGGCGCTGTTGGTCGCCGCGCGAGCACGGGAGGCGCTCTTCGGCTTGGTCCGCGCGCGCCCCGCGTACTTGGCGATGAACGCCTCCGTGTCGCGGTGGGCCTGATCGTCTGGACGCTGGTTGTGCGGCGACTTCATCAGGTAGGAGGAAGGGCCGTCCAGCTGGCCGCCGACGCCGTGGTTGAGCGCGAGCTTGCAGCAGCGCACCGCGTCAATCACGATGCCGGCCGAGTTGGGCGAGTCCCACACCTCGAGCTTCAGCTCGACGTTCAGCGGCACGTCGCCGAAGGCCTGACCCTCGACGCGGATGTGCGCCCACTTGCGGTCGGTCAGCCACGGCACGTAGTCCGAGGGGCCGATGTACACATCCTGCGCGGGCAGCTTCTCGTCCATGATCGAGGTGACCGCGTTGGTCTTCGAGATCTTCTTGGACTCCAGCCGCTCGCGCTCGAGCATGTTGTAGAAGTCCATGTTGCCGCCGACGTTCAGCTGTGAGGTGCGCAGCATGCGCACGCCGCGGTCGTCGAACAGGCGCGCCAGCGTGCGGTGCACGATCGTCGCCCCGACCTGGGACTTAATGTCGTCGCCGACGATCGGCAGCCCGGCCTTTTTGAAACGCCGCTCCCAGTAGTCCTCGCGCGCGATGAACACGGGGATGCAGTTGACGAAGCCGCAGCCGGCCTCTAGCACCTGCTCGACGTACCACTTGGTGGCGTCCTCGGAGCCGACCGGCAGGTAGGAGACGACCACGTCCGTGTGCGTGTCCTTGAGGATTTTGACGATGTCGGCGGTCTCGCCGGGCGCCTTTACGATCTTCTCCTTGAGGTACTTGCCGAGGCCGTCGTGGGTCATGCCGCGATGGACTGGCACGCCGAGCTTTTTGGGCACGGCGCGTGATCCCTTGGCGAACTTCATGGTGTTGTTCTGGCCCGCCCAGATCGCCTGGCCGAGGTCCTTGCCGACCTTGGTGGCGTCGATGTCGAAGGCGGCGGTGAACTCGATGTCGCTGACGTGGTAGCCGCCGAGGTCGACGTGCATCAAGCCGGGGACGCGCTGGTTCGGGTCGGCGTCGCGGTAGTAGTGCACGCCCTGAACGAAGGCCGAGGCGCAGTTGCCGACGCCGATGATCGCCACGCGCACCTTCTCGGACTGGTAGCGCGCCGCGCCGTTGGTGGAGGCGGCGCCGTTGCTTGTGGCGCGGCCGTTGCTGTGCTCCTTGATCACGAGTGAGGTTCCTTTGCGAGGGCGCCCGGCGCCCGGTCGAGGGAGGCGCACGGGTCTCCCTGCTTCTCAGGTGGGTCAGCCTGTTGGCGTACTTGGTAGAGGCCCACCCCGTCGGGGGAGACTACTCCGCCGGGCCGCCAAGGTCACACCGACAGCTCGCGGCGCACATGCCAGATTCGCTGTGCGACGGTGACCACACTGAGCGCGGCGAGCACGTACACGGCAGGGGCGAGCAGTTCAAAGTCGCCCAGCGACGCGCCCTTGGCGAACACCAGGCCGATCGACAGGATCACCACACGCACCGGGCGCGTGGCGATACCGACCTTGCACTCCACGCCCAGCGCCTCGGCGCGGGCGCGCGTGTAGCTGACCATCAACGAGGCGAGCACAGCGATTACCACCGCCGCCGTGGCCACGCGTTCGCTCTGCAGCGCGAAGTAGCCGGCGACGGCCGTCAGCACGACGCCCTCCTCGATGCGGTCGAGCGTCGAATCCAGGAACGCGCCGAACGGCGTGCCCTTGCCCGACATGCGCGAGTAGCGCCCGTCGAGCGTGTCCATGATCGAGCCGACGATGAACGCGATGCCGCCGAGGAAGAACAGCTGCTCCCACACGAGCACCGCTGCGACTACGTTCAGGGCGAAGCCGGTCAGCGAGATCGCGTTGGGCGTCAGACGCGACTCGATCAGCCGGTTGCGCACCAGCTCGCGCCGTTCGCCTGAGCCGATCGGCGCGCGTGCGCGCGTACGCTCAGAGCGAGGAGCGCCACGGCGCGTGCGGGGGGTCTCCTGCTCGGCCATCCGCCGCTACGCGCTGGTCAGCCCGGCAGGCGGCACCGGCGAGAAGCGCCACACCGGACGCGTGCGCGCGAGCCGGCTCGCGCCATAGGCGGAGGCGGCGGCGGTCAGCGCGCCGAGCATCGCGTCGAAGATGAAGTGGTTGGCGGTGACCACGATCACGAACGTCATCAGGAACGGGTAGATCAGCCACAGCACGCGAACCGCCGGCGTGCGCGACAGGCGCGCCAGCGGCCAGCCGATCATCAGCGCAAACGCGACGTGCATCGAAGGCACGGCAGCGTAGGGGTTGAACAGCGCGGTCATCGACGTGCTCGTGTGCGAGACATGTACGCCGGTGAGATCCGAGACGGTGTCGATGAAACCCCACTCGGGCATGAAGCGGGGCGGCGCGGTGGGGAACACGGCGTAGCCGATCAGCGCGATGCCCATCGCGATCATGAACATGTTGCGCACGAAGTAGAAGCTGCTGTTGCGTCGCAGGTACAGGTACAGCAGCGCACCGAACGTGACCGATGTCTGCGCGTTGACGTACAGCCAGCTGGACAGCACCATCACGAGATGGCTGCCCGAAGCCCACGCCTGGACCGACGGCTCGACGAACAGGTGCATCCCGCGCTCGAGCGAGATCAGATCGCGCGCGTGGGCGAACGCGGCGTTGGCGTCGCCGTCGGCCAGTCCGCGCACCAGGCGGTAGGCGTAGTACGCCGCGGCGAACAGCGAGATCTGCCGAAGCGCGTCCAACCAACCGTGCGGCAGGAGGCGCGCCTGTAGCTGGCGAGCACGGGCGACCATCGCGACGACAGCCTAGACGATGCTCAGCGGCAGCGAGGTCCGTCCTGCACCATCCGCGCGAGCGAGAAGTCGATCACCAGGCGCAGGCGCCCGGGGCGCCGCGCGCGGATCTGTGTCCAGCCTTCGGACGAGCGGCTGACACAACCACTGCCGCTCGCCAGCGCCCAGTAGGGCGTGAAGCGCACGAGCGCGGTGTAGCGGCCCGGGCGCGGCGCGTACAGCGTCAGCGAGTCGCTGCTCACGCTCGTGAGAACGCCCGGCGGGGAGACCAGCGGCGTCGCGTCGGTGACCGCGAACAGCCGCCAGTGTCCACCACGCCAGACCTCCCTGACGTTCGCCGGCGCGCCGTTGCGCAGCAGCCGCGCCTCGTCTGTGGCCGAGTAGTCCAGCGGCGGGTCGGGCAGCGCGATGTAGGAGATGCCGTTGTGCGCTAGCCAGGTGCGGTAGCGCGCGGGCGTGAGGGGCGTATCGCCATAGAACAGGTGGTTGCGATAGACGTCGAGCTGGCGCTCCCAACCGCGTGCGAGCATCGCGTGCGGGGCTACCCAGCGCGCCTCCCAGTGGTCGACCGTGGGAACCACCTCGATACGTACCGGACGCGCTCCGTAGCCGATTCCCAGCGAGTGCATCTCGGCGAGCAGCGGGGCATAGTAAGAGGCGGCCGAGGCCGCGTCCGAGGATGCGGCGCGGAGGTCTGCGACGGGCGCGCTGAGCTGCCAATAGAGCAGGAACGGGGCGATCAGGATCAGCGCGCGCCGGCGCCCGCGCGTGCTGGCGGCCAGCGCACACGCCGCCACCGGCCCCGCCGTCAGCGCACCGAGCCGGTCGACGTTGCCGCCGACGGCGCTCGGGAGCACATACGCGCCGACCAGCGCGAGTGCGTACAGCCATGAACCGATCCTCAGCAGACGCTGCTCGGGTGGGATCAGCAGCGCGACCACGAGCACCGCCAGCAGCGGCGGATAGAAGGCCGAGGCAACGAACGGCTGCGTGCCGCCTTCGGGAAAAGCGAGCGTGAGCAGCGCGATCGGGGCGAGCGCGACCACGCACAGCACGGCCGGCCACGCACGCGAGCGGGCGGCGATCGCCCAGGCCAGCCAGGCGAGCGCGAGGAACGCTCCGGCGACGGGGCTGGCGAGCGATGTGAGCACGCTCAACGCGAGCGCCGCCCACATCCGCTGTCGCTGCGCGAGCAGCAGCGCACCCAGCCCGATCGCTAGCCCGAGGTTGAACGGGACGCGACTGGAGAGCAGCGCGACCCCGACTCCGAACGCGAACCAGACCGCGCCGATGCGCGCGGCGCGGGCCGGGAAGCGTCCGTCGATCAGGCGCGCGAACAGCGCCGCCGCGACCGTCATCGAGACGGCGGCGAGCAGCCGCGGGCCGATCAGAGCCCCCAGCGGCGGAGCCAGGACCGAGTACGCGAGCAGGTGGTGGCCGCCGTACCACGAGTTGTCCCACAGGGAGAAGCCGACGTGCGCGAACAGCTCGCTGCGGTAGCTGGCGGCGGCCAGGTCCGGGCTGGGCGGCGCGGCGATCAGGTAGGCGCAGCCGAGTGCCGCGGTGATCGTCCAGGCCGGGAGCCGGCACGCGAGCCGGCGCGGGAGCGAACTCACCCGTCGCTCAGGAAGTCCGTCACCCGCTCGATGAGGTCGGGCCGATCGAACCACGGCCAGTGCCCGGCGTCGTCCAGCTCGACCAGCTCGGCCTGCGGCAGCGCGTCGGCGTACGCGCCGGCGAAGCGCGCCGGAATGTAAGGGTCCTGGGTTCCCCACACGACCAGCGCGGGCACGTCGAGCGTGCCCAGCCGCCGCCCGGCAGCCTCCAGCACCTCCGACGGCGAGCTGCGATACAGGCGCAGGATCGCGCGCTGCGTGCCCTGGTCGAAGTGGGCGAACACCATGTCCAGCCACTCCTCGGGCATCGGCCCGGGCGTGACGTTGGCCTCGCGCGAGCCGCGCCGCAGTGTGAAGTGGTTGGTCAGCCCCATCACCAGCTCGCCCAGCACGGGGGTGCGCCAGGCGCGCGCCGTGCGGTGCCAGCGGTAGCCGGGCAGGAACGGCACGGCGTTGATCACCGTCAGGCGGTCGATGCGCTCGGGGCAGCGCTGGGCGAACGCGAGCCCGACGGCGCCCCAGTCGTGTACGACCATGCGCACGCGCTCGACGCCGAGCATGTCCAGGAAACGCTCCAGCCAGTGGTCGTACTCGTCGATCGTGTAGCGCAGGTATCCGGGCTTGCCCGCGCGACCGTAGCCGGGGAGGTCGGGCGCAATCCCGCCGCCGCGCTGCAGGAACGGCGTCCATTCGGCGCAGTTGCTGGGTACGCCGTGCAGATACAGCGGCACGGCGCCGCCGTCATTGGCGCCGTCGGGCGCCGGCGCGCTCAGCCAGAATGCGGGCAGCCCGTCCAGCTCGCCGCTGTTGTCGCCGACCGCGGGCACCGCGCGAGGATATAGGCGCCGGGGGCGTGGATCGAGGCTCGGCTCGCAGATCGCCCGACGGTCCGCTGGCACCCGGCGGCGCCCCATGGCCGGCGGCGGCTACCTTGGTGGCGTGCCCGCAACGCCTCGAGCATGGACAGCGCCGCGCCCCGCGCGCGTGGTGAGGCTGCGCGAACGCCTGCGCGAGGTCTACGGCGTGCCGCTGATGGCGCCTCACGGTCACCCGATCGCCGAGCTGATCCTGACGGTCCTGTCGCAGTCGACCAACGATCGCAACCGCGACGTCGCCTATCTGCGCCTGCGCGCGCGACTGCCGCTGTGGGAGCAGGTGCGCGACGCGCCGCTGCATGAGGTCGAGCGGGCGATCCGCCCAGGCGGCATCTCGAAGGTCAAGTCCGCTCGCATCCAGGCGATCCTGCGCGCGATCTCAGACGATCCGCGCGAGCCTCAGTGCGAACCGGGCGAGCTGTCGCTGGACTGGCTGGCACGCGTGCCGCTGGCGCAGGCGCGCGACTACCTGGTCGGCCTCCCCGGCGTGGGGCGCAAGACGGCGGCGTGCGTGCTGCTATTCGCCTACGGCCTGCACGACGTGCCCGTGGACACGCACGTCTCGCGCGTGGGCACGCGCTTGGGGCTGCTGCGCGACGGCGCCCCGTTCCACGAGTTGCACGACCAGATGCTGGCGCTGACTCCACCCGGCCAGGAGCTGGAGTTGCACGTCAACCTGCTGCGCCACGGGCGGCGGACGTGCCACGCTCGCCGCCCGGCCTGCAATGACTGCGCGCTTGCGCGGATGTGCCCCAGCCGCGGGCGGTTCAGCCCCGCGGCAACACCGCAAACGCGATGACCGCGTACTGCAGCCCGGCCGCCGCTACGACCAACGCGTGGAAGACCTCGTGGTAGCCGAACACCTTCGGCCACGGGTTGGGGCGCTCGCTGGCGTACACGACCGCGCCGAGCACATACAGCAGCCCGCCGACCGCCAGCCCGACGACGCCCAGCCAGCCGATCGCAGAGGGCAGCTCGCCGAACACTGCCGCTGAGCTGAGCCCGAGGGCGACGTACACGATCGCGAACACCCACTTGGGGGCGTCGATCCACAGCAGCTTGAAGATCGCGCCGCCGACGGCGCCTGCCCACAGCACGATCAGGATCGTGGTCGACAACGAGCCGTGCAGCGCGAGCAGCGCCACCGGCGTGTAGGTGCCTGCGATCAGCACGAAGATCATCGAGTGGTCCAGGCGGCGCATCCAGCGCCGCGCGCGTGGGCGCCAGGTGACGCGGTGGTAGAGCGCGCTGGTGCCGAGCAGCGCCGAGACGGCGAAGGCGTAGATCGCGGCGGCCACGCGCGCCTTGTGATCGGACGCCGCCAGAATTAGCGCGGCGCCGCACGCCAGCGACACGAAGAACGCGTACTCGTGCAGTACGCCACGCAGGCGGGGCTTAGCTGGGCCCGAAGGCACCAGGTTCATGCAGAGACGGTATCGCCCTTTAGCTTCGCGCGCGCTCGCTCGGGAGTCACTTTCACGACATCCCACGCCAGACCGACTTTCTCCATGCCGATGATCATCCAGCCGGACGGGTCCAGCTCGTACCAGCGCAGCCCGTGGAAGGCCGACTGCGGGAAGGCGTGATGGTTGTGGTGCCAGGCCTCGCCGAGCGAGGGCAAGGCCAGCCAGAAGACGTTGGTGGACTCGTCGTCGGTGTCGAAGCGGCGCTTGCCGAAGAAGTGGCAGATGGAGTTGATGCTCCAGGTGATGTGGTGCACGAGGAAGATCCGCACGAGCCCGCCCCACAAGAGCGCCGACAGGCCGCCGGCCACAAGCGAGCCGCCGCTGAGGACGACGCCGAGCACGAACGGCACGAGCAGGCTGAGCAGGGCGATCAGCGGGAAGCCCTTGTTGATGCGGCGCATGTTGGGGTCCTCGACGAGGTCGCGCGCGAAGCGTTTGGAGGATGCCTGCCCGTGTGTCTCAAACAGCCAGCCGACGTGCGCATGCCACAGGCCGCGCGCCATTCCGCGCAGGCCCTTGCCGTGGCCAGCGTGCGGGCTGTGCGGGTCGCCGTCTTCGTCGGTGAAGGTGTGGTGCTTGCGGTGGTCGGCGACCCAGTCGATCACCGGGCCCTGCAGCGACATCGAGCCGAGCACGGCGAGCGTGTAGCGGATCCAGCCGTGCGTCTGAAAGGCCCGGTGTGTGAGCAGGCGGTGGAAGCCGACGGTGATGCCGACCGCGGTGAGCATGTACATCACCGCGAAGATCACCAGGTCGCGCGGGCCGAGGAATTTGTTCCACAGGTACACCGCCGCCAGGATCACCCCGAGGAACGGGATCACGACCGCGGCCACGTTGACGTTGCGCTCGAGGCGGGTCACCAATCCATCGTACGCGCGCTGTGCGACGAGGTTACGTCTACGCCCCGCAGCGCGAAGATTGGGGGGTAGACCCCCCGAAAGAGCGGGGGTCTGGAGTAGATCCGCGACCACTTGAAGCCCAGTAGGAAATCTGCCACAATGCCACTTAGATTTATAAAGCTGATCAGAAGGAGCATCACACATGGCCAAGACCATCGGCATCGACCTGGGCACGACGAACTCGTGCATGGCCGTGCTCGAGGGCGGCGAGCCGACCGTGATCGAGAACGCTGAGGGTGGCCGCACGACGCCGTCGGTGGTCGCGTTCACGGCCTCCGGCGAGCGCCTCGTGGGCACGGTCGCTAAGCGCCAGGCGGTCACCAACCCGCAGAACACGGTCTTCTCGATCAAGCGCTTCATGGGCCGCAAGGAGGCCGAGGTGCGCGAGGAGGAGTCGATCGTCCCCTACAAAGTCGTCGCCGGCCCCAACGGCGACGCGCGCGTTGACGTCGGCGGCGAGCAGCACTCCCCGCCGGAGATCTCGGCGATGATCCTGCAGAAGCTCAAGTCCGACGCGGAAGCGTATTTGGGCGAGGCCGTCGACTCGGCGGTGATCACGGTCCCGGCGTACTTCAACGACGACCAGCGCCAGTCGACCAAGGACGCAGGCAAGATCGCGGGCCTCGACGTCAAGCGCATCATCAACGAGCCGACCGCCGCCTCGCTGGCCTACGGGCTGGACAAGGAGTCTGACCAGACGATCCTGGTGTTCGACCTCGGCGGCGGCACGTTCGACGTGTCGGTGCTGGAGATCGGCGACGGCGTGTTCGAGGTCAAGTCGACCGCCGGCGACAACCATCTCGGCGGCGACAACTTCGACAAGGCGATCGTCGACTGGCTGGTGTCGGAGTTCAAGAAGTCACAGGGCATCGACCTGAGCGCCGACCCGATGGCGCTGCAGCGGCTGTACGAGGCCGCCGAGAAGGCCAAGATCGAGCTGTCGACGACGCAGGAGACGCAGATCAACCTGCCGTTCATCACGGCTGACTCCTCCGGGCCCAAGCACCTCGACACACGACTGACCCGCGCCAAGCTGTCCGAGCTGACCTCGGCGCTGATCGACCGCGTGGTTGCGCCGGTGCGCCAGGCGCTGGACGACGCCAAGAACAAGGGCGTCAAGGATGTCCAGCACGTGGTGCTAGTCGGCGGCATGACGCGTATGCCGGCGGTGCAGGAGAAGGTCAAGGAGCTGACCGGCAAGGAGCCTCACCGCGGCGTCAACCCCGACGAGGTGGTGGCGGTCGGCGCGGCGATCCAGGCGGGCGTGCTGGCGGGCGACGTCAAGGACGTGCTGCTGCTGGACGTCACACCGCTGACACTTGGCATCGAGACCAAGGGCGGCGTGATGACCAAGCTGATCGAGCGCAACACGACGATCCCGACGCGCAAGGGCGAGGTCTTCTCGACGGCCGAGGACAACCAGCCGTCGGTGGAGATCCACGTGCTGCAGGGCGAGCGCGAGATGGCGCAGTACAACAAGTCGCTGGGCAAGTTCCAGCTGACCGGAATCCCGCCCGCGCCGCGCGGTATCCCGCAGATCGAGGTGGCTTTCGACATCGACGCCAACGGCATCCTCAATGTGTCCGCGAAGGACCTGGGCACGGGCAAGGAGCAGAAGATCGAGATCAAGGCGGGCTCGGGTCTGTCCGACGACGAAATCAAGAACATGGTCTCCGACGCGGAGTCCCACGCCGAGGAGGACCGCAGGGCGCGGGAGCTGGCCGAGGCTCGCAACAACGCCGAGAACGCTGCCTACCAGGCCGAGCGCCAGCTGGCCGACCTGGGCGACCAGGTGGAGGCGGACGCCAAGTCGCGCATCGAGGAGGCGATCAAGGAGGTCCGCGAGGTGCTCGAGTCAGAGGACCCGGCGGCGATCGACGCCAAGGCGCAGGAGCTGCAGACGGCCTTCCACGCGGTGTCCGAGGCGATGTACCAGCGCGCTCAGGAGCAGGCGGCGCCCAACGGTGCCGCGGCGGCCGGCGGCGAGGACGCCTCGGCCGACGAGGAGGATGTAGTTGATGCAGAGGTCGTCGACGAGCCCAAGGCGTAGGCGATGACCGACGGCGAGCAGACGATCGAGGAGCAGGAGGTCGCGGCCGAGGAGTCGGCGGTCGTCGACGAGAGCGCGCTCGAGGGCGACGTGGGCGAGTTGGTTCGCGTCGCCACCGAGCGCGACGAGTACCTGGCGCTGGCACAGCGCACGCAGGCGGACTTCGAGAACTACCGCAAGCGGGTGGCGCGTGATGCAGCGGCCGCGCAGGAGCGTGGCGTGATGTCGCTGGCCAAGGAGTTGCTGCCGGCGCTGGACAACCTCGACCGCGCGCTCGAGGAGGCCGTGGGCGCCGGGGCGGGAGCCGACCCTGCGGCAGATGAGGACCCGCTGCTGGCGGGCGTGCGCCTGGTGCGCTCGGAGCTGGTCGCCGCGCTGGCGCGCGCCGGCATCGAGTCCTTCTCACCGGCGGGCGAGCCGTTTGACCCATCGGTGCACGAGGCTGTGGCGACAGCGCCGCAGCCGCCGGACGGCGCGCCGAGCGGGACGGTCGTTGAGGTCTACCAGCTCGGCTATCGCCTCGGTGAGAGCGTTATCCGTCCGGCGCGCGTGGTCGTGGCCGCGTAGACGAGGAGGGCATTGGATGGCAACGCGACCCGACTACTACAAGACGCTCGGGGTCGACAAGAAAGCGACACCGGAGGAGATCAAGAAGGCCTACCGCAAGCTCGCGCGCCAGCACCACCCCGACCGCAACCCCAACGACAAGCAGGCGGAGGCGCGCTTCAAGGAGATCTCTCAGGCGCACGACGTGCTGGGCGACCCGGAGAAGCGCAAGCAGTACGACAACGGCACGGGCGCGTTCGCGGCCGGGCCGGGCGGCGGCTTTGGCGGCTTCGGCAACTTCGACTTCGACGGCGCGTCGATGGGGGACATCCTGTCGAACCTGTTCGGTGGCTCGGCCAGCGGCAGGCGCGTGCGCACGAAACCGCGCCCAGAGCGCGGCCCCGACCTGGAGGCGCAGGTGTCGATCACCTTCGACCAGGCGGTCGCGGGCGCGCAGATCCCGCTGCAGGTGCCGATGCACGCGACCTGTGTGACCTGCCACGGAACGGGCGCCAAGCCGGGGACGGCGCCGTCGGTGTGTCCACGCTGTGAGGGGCGTGGCATCGAGACCCAGGGTCAGGGGATGTTCTCGATCTCTCAGCCGTGCTCGCGCTGCGGCGGGGCGGGGACGGTGATCGAAGACCCCTGCCCGACTTGCCAGGGTACGGGCGCGGTGCGCACGGTCAAGCGCCTGCGCGTGAACATCCCGGCGGGCGTGCGCGACGGCAGCCGCATCCGCCTGGCGGGCAAGGGCGAGCCGGGGCGCAGCGGCGGGCCGGCGGGCGACCTGTACCTGATCACGCACGTCTCGCCGTCGCCGCTGTTCACACGCAAGGGCGAGAACCTCGAGGTCGAGGTGCCGCTGACGATCCCCGAGGCGCTGCAGGGCGCGGATGTGCAGGTGCCGACGCTGAGCGGGACCAAGACGCTGCGCGTCAAAGCGGGCACCGCGCACGGCACGGTGCAGCGCCTGCGCGGCGAGGGCCCGCCGAAGCTGGGCGCCAAGGCGGGCGAGAAAGGCGACATCCACTACCGCTTCGTGATCGACGTGCCGCAGGACCTCAGCGAGGAGCAGCAGAGCGCGATCGACAAGCTGTCGGCGACGCTC
Organism: uncultured Solirubrobacteraceae bacterium; assembly: GCA_963705235.1. Lineage (GTDB taxonomy): Bacteria > Actinomycetota > Thermoleophilia > Solirubrobacterales > Solirubrobacteraceae > Palsa-744. The sequence goes on from OY970059.1 coordinate 1,256,186, forward strand.
GACGGCGACCCCCGCGCGCGACTGTTCGGCAACGGCTCCGCGCCGGGCACGGGCAGCGACGCGGAGCAGGACAAGGCTAAGGCGGGTGAGAGCTGATGAAGCGCGTGCAGGTAGAGGCCGGCCGCGGTGTGTTCATGATCTCGGTGGCCGCGCAGCTGGCGAACATGCACCCGCAAACGCTGCGCGTGTACGAGGCGCGCGGGCTGATCGAGCCGCAGCGCTCGCCGAAGGGCACGCGACTGTACTCGCAGGACGACGTGGAGATGCTGCGCCGCATCCAGGAGATGACGGCCGAGCTCGGCCTGAACCTGGCCGGCGTGGAGCGCGTGCTGAGCTTGGAGAAGGAGATCGAGAGCATGCACGCGCGCATCGAGGAGATCGAGCTGGAAGCGCTGAAGGCAAAGGTGCGCCTGGCGGAGGAACTGGAGGAGGTGCGCCGCTCCTTCCGCGCGGAGCTGACGGTGCCCTATCGCGGCGGGCGGGAGCTGGTACGCGCGGTGGACGCGCGCTCGCCGTTCCGCGCGATGCCCCGCGACGCGCAGCGGCGACAGGCTGGGCGACCGGGCGAAAGGGGCTCGAATGCAGGCTGACCGCTTCACGATCAAGTCCCAGGAGGCGCTGGCTGGCGCGGCGCGCCTGGCTCAGGAGCGCGCCAACCCGCAGGTCGTGCCGGCGCACTTGCTCTCGGCGCTGCTGGACGGCGACGGCGCGGTGGCGGCGGGCGAGACGAGTGGCGGCGCGGGCGGTGTGGTGGCGCCGGTGCTGGGCAAGCTCGGCGTTCAGCTGCCGGCGCTGCACGCTGAGGTGGAGCGCGCGCTGGCGGATCTGCCGCGCCTGACCTCGACCGACCCTTCCACGCAGCCCTCAGCGGAGCTGACGGCGGTGCTGCGCGCCGCCGAGAAAGAGGCGCAAGGGTTGTCCGACCAATACGTGTCCACCGAGCACCTGCTGCTGGCGCTGGCCGCCGAGGCCGGCCGCGCGGGCGCCGCACTGCGCTCGGTGGGAGCCAGCCGCGATCGTCTGCTGGCGGCACTGGCGGAGGTGCGCGGCCCGCATCGGGTGACCGACCAGAGCCCGGAGGACAAGTATCAGGCGTTGGAGCGCTACGGGCGCGACCTGACGGAGGTCGCCGAGCAGGGCAAGCTCGACCCGGTGATCGGGCGCGACGAGGAGATCCGCCGCGTGATCCAGGTGCTCAGCCGTCGTACGAAGAACAATCCGGTGCTGATCGGCGAGCCGGGCGTGGGTAAGACGGCGATCGTCGAGGGCCTGGCGCAGCGGATCGTCTCGGGCGACGTGCCCGAGTCGCTGCGCGACAGACGTGTGATCGCACTGGACATCGGCTCGCTGATCGCCGGCGCGAAGTACCGCGGCGAGTTTGAGGACCGCCTGAAGGCGGTGCTGAAGGAGGTCTCAGAGGCGCAGGGCACGGTGATTCTGTTCCTCGACGAGCTGCACACGATCGTCGGTGCGGGCGCGGCGGAGGGAGCTGTCGACGCGGCCAACCTGCTCAAGCCGATGCTCGCGCGCGGGGAGCTGCGCGCGGTCGGTGCGACGACGCTCGACGAGTACCGCAAGCACATCGAGAAGGACGCGGCGCTCGAGCGCCGCTTCCAGCCGGTGATAGTGGGCGAGCCGAGCGTGGCGGACACGATCGCGATCCTGCGCGGACTGAAGGAGCGCTACGAGGTCCACCACGGCGTGCGCATCCAGGACAACGCGCTGATCGCGGCGGCGACGCTGTCGGACCGCTATATAGCTGACCGCTTCCTGCCGGACAAGGCGATCGACCTGATCGATGAGGCGGCTTCGGGGCTGCGCATCGAGATCGACTCGCTGCCGACGGAGATCGATGAGGTCGACCGCCGCGTGATGCAGCTGGAGATCGAGCTGACGTCGCTGGAGAAGGAGACCGACGACGCTTCGGCGCAGCGACGCGAGGCGATCGAACGCGAGCTGGCGGAGCTGCGCGAGCGCTCGGACGCGATGAAGGCGCAGTGGCAGAACGAGAAGCGTGCGATCCAGGACGCGAGCACGAAGAAGGAGCGTCTGGAGGAGGCTCGTGTGGAGGCCGAGCGCGCGGAGCGTGTGTCGGATCTGCAGCGCGCGGCGGAGCTTCGCTACGGGGAGATCCCGGAGTTGGAAAAGGAGTTGGCCGCCCTGGAGGGCGGCTCCGAGGGGTCGGCCGAGCAGCCGACGACGCCACCTGTGTTCCTCAAGGAGGAGGTCGACGCCGACGACGTGGCCGAGGTGGTGGCGCGCTGGACGCGCATCCCTGTCAGTCGTCTGCTGGAGGGCGAGACGGAGAAGCTGATCCACATGGAGGACCGCCTGCACGAACGCGTGGTTGGCCAGGACGACGCGATCGAGGCGGTGGCGACCGCGCTGCGCCGTTCGCGCGCGGGCCTACAGGACCCCGATCGCCCGATCGGCACGTTCCTGTTCCTGGGGCCGACGGGCGTGGGCAAGACCGAGCTGGCGCGCGCGCTGGCGGAGTTCATGTTCGACTCGCAGGACGCGATGATCCGCATCGACATGTCCGAGTACATGGAGAAACACTCCGTGTCGCGCCTGGTGGGAGCGCCGCCCGGATATGTGGGCTATGAAGAGGGCGGGCAGCTGACCGAGGCGGTTCGCCGCCGCCCGTACTCGGTGGTGCTGCTGGACGAGATCGAGAAGGCGCACGGCGACGTGTTCAACACGCTGCTGCAGGTGATGGACGACGGGCGCCTGACCGACGGCCAAGGCCGCACGGTGGATTTCAAGAACACGGTTTTGATCATGACCTCGAACATTCCGGTGAACGAGGGTTTGTCGGACACGCAGTTGCGCAACGCGCTGCTGGAGAGCTTCAAGCCGGAGTTCATCAACCGCCTGGACGACGTGGTGCGTTTCCACGCGCTCAGCCGCGAGCAGATCTCAGAGATCGTCGAGCTGCAGGTGGAGCGTGTGATCGCGCGTGTGGCGCAGCGCGGCGTGCAGGTGACGCTCACCGGCGAGGCCAAGCAGCTGCTGGGCAACATGGGCTATGACCCGACCTACGGCGCGCGCCCGCTGCGGCGCGTGATCCAGAAGCAGCTGACTGACCGGCTGGCGCTGGCGCTGCTCGCCGGCGAGGTGCGCGAAGGCGACTCGGTGACGGTCGACGCGGTCGATGGGGAGCTGGCGCTGGAGAGCGACGCCGCACAGCGGTGGGGTCCGACCGGGGTGGCAGGATAGCCCGATTCCTGCGGGCCGGATGTCCCGCACGCCCTGAGCGGACCGACAGAACACGGCGCCGCACCGCACTGAGACTGGAGGAAGGACAGATGTCAACATCGATCACCCGACGTGGGGTCGCCGTAGTAGTGGCGGTTGCTGCATTGATGCTTATCGTCGTCGCCCCACAGGTCGACGCCTCGACGGTATATGTGTGTGTAAAGAAGAAAGGCGGCGACATGCATTTCGTGTCGAAGAAGGCGAAATGCAAGAAGGGCGAAACGAAGGTCTCCTGGAACTCTGCAGGCCAGGCAGGGACGAACGGGACGAACGGGACGAACGGGACAAATGGGACGAACGGGACGAACGGGAAAGAAGGCTTGGGCGGCAAAAACGGGCTCGACGGAACCGCTCTTGTCTACGCCGAAGTCTCATCGACAGGCACCCTTGGCGGCAACTCCAAGGGAGTTACGAAAATGAGCCCGGGCGCGTCACCGAGCACGGGAACCTACTGTCTGACGATTCCTGGCACCTTGCATAATGCCGTGGCTACATCGAACAGCTTGGGTGGTGGGGTCGTACCCAGCATTGAGGCCGTGGATATGGCGCCGATCATCGAGATCATCTTCGAATCTTGTGCGCTGGGCACAACTGTGGCGGTGCATACTTACAACGTGAAAGGCGAAGCGGCGGCCGCTGGTTTTTTCCTGGCCATGAACTGAGGAGGCAGGCTGGCTGGGTGGACGGATCGCCTGTCCACCCAGCTCTGCTGGCTTCGTGTCCTCAGACAGCTGTACATCTCAACGGGGGCCGGCGGACTGCCGGCCCCCGTGCCCGCATGAATGCGGTAGTTCGTCGCGCGCCTTAGCCCGTGACGTTGGCGTGTGTGCAAATCACCCACGCGTTGAACTGATCTTTTTTCGTTTTGTCAGTGTTGTTCACGAGGCCTTCGTACGCGTTGTCTTTGCCGCCGCTGGAGTCCGTGATGAAGCCCTCGTTGATGGCCTCCTCGATGCCGCCGCTGTTTTCCACGCCGCCGCCGATCGCGTGCGTCCCTGAGGGACAGGCAACCAACTGCGAGTCCTGCGATTCGGGACCGTTTTCTTCTGAAGGACCACGCACGATTTTCACGTCGGTCAGCGCTTCCGCTTCAGCCGCTTTGGTGGCTTTAGTCGCGTTCGTGGCGTTGGTTGCGTTGGTCGCATTGGTCGCATTGGTCGCGTTGGTCGCGGTCGCCGCTGTGGTCGCGGCGGCCGCGGTCGTTGCGCTGCTCGCGGATTTGGCGAACAGCACCGACAGGTTCGTGGACTTCGACTTGATCTCGCTGTCGGCGATCGACTTGACCTGCTTCTTCTGCTTGCCGTTCAAGCCGAGGGTCTTGGCCACAAAGGCGACCGGGGCGTTGGCATAGGAATTGCCGGCGGTCGCCAGGACCAGCGCGAGAATCGCGATGACCATACTCGGCGACACACGTATTTTCGCTGAACGCATAACTGTGTGCTCCTCCTGTGTCGGTAGACGAATCGGAACCAGACGCAGCGCCGCTTATATGCCCACATGGTCGAACAGGGCGCGGGTGTCCGAATGTGAGGCGACTCTAGCTTGACCGCGTCGCGCGAGGATTCAGCTAGGTTTGCCCGCCGAGTGGAGCGGGTGCCGGTGTCGGCCTGGACGTGGGACTGGCGCCCCGCCAGCCAATCCGGTAGAACGCGAATGAGCGGACCCCGACGCCCGCTGTGCCAACCACGGGAGGAGCCCCACCATGCCCACCTACATCCTGCTGACGACCCTCACCCCCGAGGGCGTGCAGACGGTCAAGAACAACCCGCAGCGCATCAAGGAGGTGAACAACGAGGTCGAACAGCTGGGAGCGAGCGTCAAGGCGCAATGGGCGACGCTCGGGCACATCGACTTCATCTCCGTCGTGGAGGCTCCGGACGAGACCGCGATGGCGCGCATCTCGCTTGAGCTGGGCTCGCGCGGCACCGCGCGCTACGAGACGCTGTCGGCGATCCCGATCGATGACTTCATCGCCGCTGTGTAACGTGGCTGCTCTCGCCGTCGAGCACAGTTTGGGGGGTTTGCAATGGACGACATGACGCCTGAGGACGCCGCGCGCGGAGATCGGTCTTCCGGACGTGAGCAGCAGCCGCCGTCCGCCCAGGAGGGCCGACCGGCCGGCGGCTCGGGCATCTCGCTAGTCCCTCAGCCGCTGGCCGAGGCCGACGTGCAGACACAGCTGGACGAGATCGACGTCGATGCCCCGCGCGTGGGCATCGTGATGGGGTCCAAGAGCGACATGGAGGCGATGGAGAAGGCCGCGGGCGAGCTGAGCGAGCGCGGCATCCTGCACGAGATGCGGGTGATGTCCGCGCACCGCGAGCCCGACGTGGTCGCCGAATACTCCAAGAACGCGCGCATGCGTGGGCTGCGCGTGATCATCGCCGGGGCCGGCATCTCCGCGGCGCTTCCCGGGGCGGTCGCCGCGCACACCGACCTGCCGGTGATCGGCGTGCCGCTGTCCGGGCGCCTGACCGCCGCCGGCGGCCTGGACGCGATCCTGTCGATCGTGCAGATGCCGCCCGGTGTGCCCGTGGCGTGCGTCGGGCTCGACAACGCGCGCAATGCAGCGGTCCTCGCCGCCCAGATCCTCTCCTGTTGAGGGACGCGCGCAGGACGCCGCCGGCGCCCGGCGGGGATAATCAACGGCAGTGATCGCGCGCTACACCCGCCCTGAGCTCGGCAGTCTGTGGACTGACGAGGCGCGCATGGACACCTGGCGGCGGGTCGAGGTGGCAGCCTGCGAGGAGCTTCCCGGGCTGCTCGGGTCGGACGGTCCGAGCGCGGCCGAGCTGCAGGCGATCGCCGGGGCGAGCTTCACGGTCGCGGCCGTCAACGAGCGCGAGCGCGTCACCGACCACGACATGGCCGCGTTCGTCGATGTGCTGGGCGCCTCCGCCGGCGAGGCCGGGCGCTGGATCCACTTCGGCCTGACCTCCTCCGACGTGCTCGACACGGCGCTCGCGCTGCAACTGCGCACGGTCGGCGAGGTCGTCGTCGCGGGCGCGAGCGAGCTGACCGCAGCGCTGGCCGCGAAGGCGCGCGAGCACGCCGGGACCTTGTGCGTGGGGCGCACGCACGGCGTGCACGCCGAGCCGACCACGTTCGGGCTCAAGCTCGCCGGCTTCGCGTTCGAGGCCGACCGTAACGCCGCACGGCTGCGGCGCGCGTTCCAGCAGGCGGCCGTCGGTGCGGTGTCGGGCGCGGTCGGCACGTATGCCGCCACCAGCCCCGAGTTCGAGGCGCGCGTGCTCGAACGGCTCGGTCTCGCGCGCGAGGACGTCTCCACGCAGGTCGTCGCGCGCGACCGTCACGCCGAGTTGCTCAGCGCGATCGCGCTCGCGGGCGCCGGTCTGGAGCGCCTAGCGACCGAGATCCGCCACCTGCAGCGCACCGAGGTGCGCGAGGTGCAGGAGCCGTTTCGCGCAGGGCAGAAGGGCTCCTCGGCGATGCCGCACAAGCGCAACCCGATCAAGAGCGAGCAGATCACCGGGCTCGCGCGCGTGCTGCGCGGCAACGCCCAGGCGGCGCTCGAGAACGTCGCACTGTGGCACGAGCGCGACATCTCGCACTCGTCCGTCGAGCGCGTGATCCTGCCCGACTCGACGATCCTGCTCGACTACCTCCAGCACCGCGCGATCGCGCTCGTGCGCGAGATGACTGTCGACGCCGAGCGGATGCTCGCCAACCTCGAGCTGACCCACGGCGCGCTGTTCTCCCAGCGCGTGCTGCTCGCGCTCGTCGAGCGCGGCTGCTCGCGTGATGACGCCTACCGCATCGTGCAAACACTCGCCCAGCGCGCGTGGGACGAAGGCATCCCCTTGCGCGAGCTACTCGCCCAGGACGAGCACGGCCGCGACCTCGATCTCGAGGCGATCTTCGACTACTCGCACTACATCCGCCACGCCGACGAGATCCTCGCGCGGCTCGACGCGATCGCCTGAAGCGACCCCCGATCGCGCTGGTAGCATCGCCCCACGTGAGCGCCCTCGCCGACCTGCCTCTGATCGCCAGCGGGAAGGTGCGCGAGATGTACGACGCCAGCGCGCTCGCGCCCGGCGACGGCGACGCGGGCCGGCTATTGATGGTCGCCAGCGACCGCATCTCCACCTACGACGCGGTACATCCCACGCCGATCCCCGACAAGGGCAAGGTGCTGACCGGCCTGTCGGTGTTTTGGTTCGAGCGGACCAAGCACATCGTGGCCAACCACCTGCTGTCGGAGACCGACGGCGTTCCCGCGGATGCGCGCGGGCGTGCGCTGCTCGTGCGGCGTCTCGAGATGCTGCCGGTCGAGTGCGTGGTCCGTGGCTACATCACCGGATCGGGCTGGAAGGACTACCAGGCCACCGGCAAGGTCTCGGGAATCGAGCTGCCGGCGGGTCTGCGCGAGTCACAGCGCCTACCCGAGCCGATCTTCACCCCGTCCACGAAGGCCGACGTGGGCCACGACGAGGCGATCGACTTCGACGGCGCGGCTGCGCTGGTCGGCGACGCCGAGCTGATGCGGCGCGTGGCCGATGTATCGATCGAGCTGTACTCGTTTGCCGCCGAGCACGCCCGCTCGTGCGGCGTGATCCTGGCGGACACCAAGTTCGAGTTCGGCTTGGACATCGACGACCCCGCCCGCCCGCTGGTCGTCGGCGATGAGGTGCTGACCCCCGATTCTTCGCGCTACTGGCCGGCCGACGGCTATGAGCCGGGGCACGGCCAGCCGAGCTTTGACAAGCAGTACGTGCGCGACTGGGCGGCTTCGAGCGGCTGGGACAAGAAGCCGCCCGCGCCGGCGATCCCCGACGAGGTAGTCGCGGGCACCCGCGCACGCTACGTCGAAGCCTACGAGCGAATCGTCGGTGAGTCGTTCGACGCCTGGCTCGCGCGTGCCGGCGCGGACGCTCCAGCCGGCGGCGCTGAGTGAGAGCCAGGATCCTGATCCGCCCCAAGGCGGGCATCCTCGACCCGCAGGGCGTGGCCGTCGAGCGGGCGCTGCCCGCGCTTGGCTTCGACGGTGTGTCCGCCGTACACGTTGGACGCCTCGTCGAGTTGGACGTGCAGGACCCGACGCAGCTGGAGCCGATGTGCGAGCGGTTGCTGGCCAATCCGCTCGCCGAGGATTACGAGGTGCAGTTGCTGGACGACGGGCACTGATGTACGAGTGAGGTTCGGCGTGCTCCAGTTCCCCGGCTCCTGCGACGAGCGCGACGCGCTGGCCGCGGCCGCGCGGGTGGGCGACGCGGAGCTGATCTGGCACGCCGACCGCGACCTGCGCGGCGCCGACGCGATCGTCGTACCGGGCGGCTTCTCCTACGGCGACTACCTGCGCGCGGGTGCGATCGCGCGCTTCTCCGCGGCGATGGAGTCGGTGATCGCCTTCGCCCACGACGGCGGTCTCGTGCTCGGGATCTGCAACGGGTTTCAGGTGCTGTGCGAGGCGCGGCTACTGCCCGGCGCGCTGCTTCCTAACGCCAACCTGCGCTTCACCTCGCGCCAGGTGGCGCTGCACGTGGAGCGCGCAGACACGCCGTTTACGCGCGCGTGCGCGCACGACACCCGTCTAAGCATCCCCGCCAAGCACGCGTGGGGTCGCTACTACGCCGACGAGGACACGCTGGCCGCGATCGAGTGCGACGGCCAGGTGCTGCTGCGCTACGCGCCCGGCGAGAACTTCAACGGCTCGCTGCACGACATCGCCGGCGTGAGCAACGAGGCCGGCAACGTGTTCGGCCTGATGCCCCACCCCGAGCACGCGGTCGACGAGCTCATCGGCGGTTCGAGTGACGGGCTGCGCATCTTCGAGTCGATGCGCCTGGCGATGGAGGGCGCACATGCCTGACAGCGCGACGCTGCCGACGGTCGACGACGCGCTCGCGCTTGGACTGACGCGCGCGGAGTACGAGCTGGTGTGCGAGAAGCAAGGAGCTCCGCCCAATCAGTTGGAGCTGGCGATGTACTCGCTGCTGTGGAGCGAGCACTGCGCTTACAAGCACTCCAAGAAGCTGCTGCGCACGCTGCCCACCGACGGCGAGTTCGTGGTGATGGGCCCCGGCGAGAACGCCGGCGCGGTCGACGTCGGCGGCGGACTGGTGTGCGCGTTCAAGGTCGAGTCGCACAACCACCCGAGCGCGGTCGAGCCCTTCCAGGGTGCCGCCACCGGCGTCGGCGGCATCCTGCGCGACATCTTCGCGATCGGCGCGCGCCCGATCGCCGTGCTCGACTCGCTGCGCTTCGGGGAGCCCGGGCGCGGCTCTGGCGGCTCAGGCGAGTCTGGTGTGGCAGGCGCCTTGGCGAGCCAGGGCGACGGCGCCCGCGCGCGCTACCTGCTCGACGGCGCCGTGTCGGGCATCGGCCACTACGGCAACTCGATCGGCGTGCCCACGGTCGGCGGCGAGGTGTATTTCGAGGCTCCCTACGAGCACAACTGCCTGGTCAACGCTATGGCGCTCGGGCTGGCGCCGCGCGAGCGGCTGGTGCGCAGCGCCGCCACCGGGCCCGGCAACGTGGTCGTGTTGTTCGGCGCGTCCACCGGGCGCGACGGCATCGGCGGCGCCTCCGTGCTGGCCTCGGCTGAGCTGGGCGAGGGCGACGAGCACAAGCGCCCGACCGTTCAAGTGGGTGACCCGTTCGAGGAGAAGAAGCTGCTGGAGTGCTCGCTGGAGCTGCTCGATCGTGGGCTGCTCGTGGCGCTGCAGGACCTCGGCGCGGCCGGGCTGACGTCCTCGGCCTCGGAGATGGCCTCCAAAGGCGGCGTCGGCATCGACATCGATGTCGCCAAGGTGCCGCTGCGCGAGAGCGATATGGAGCCGTTCGAGGTGATGGTCAGCGAGTCCCAAGAGCGGATGCTGTGCGTCGTCGAGCCCGCCAACGTGCCCGCCGTGCTGGCGTTGTGTGAGAAGTGGGAGGTCGGCGGCGCGGCGATCGGCGTGGTCACCGACAACGCCAGCATGCGCGTGTTCAGCGACGGCCGGCTGGTCGGCGAGATGCCCGTCGCCGCGCTGGTCGACGACTGCCCGCTGTATGACCTGGCGCCGCGCAAGCCCACCGAGCCCGTCTACGGCGCGCCGCTGGCCACGCCCGTGGTGACGCTCCACAGCACGCCCTCCGAGCTGCTGCTGGCGATCCTGTCGTCTCCAAATATGTCATCGCGCAGGCCGCTGTTTGAGCAGTACGACTCGATCGTGCAGTCGCGTACCGTGCGCCGCCCCGAGCAGGCAGACGCCGCCGTGCTCGCCCTGCCCGACGGCAGCGCGCTCGCGGTCAGCATCGACGGCAACGGCCGCCGCGTGGCCGCCGACCCCTACCGGGGCACCGTCGCCGCTGTGCTCGAGTGCGCATCCAACCTCGCATGCGTTGGCGCGCAGCCGCTCGGCACGACCAACAATCTCAACTTCGGCAACCCCGAGAAGCCGCACATCGCGTGGCAGCTGAGCGAATCCGTGCGCGGCCTCGGCGACGCCTGCCGGGCGCTGTCCGCGCCGATCGTCGGCGGCAACGTCTCCCTCTACAACGAGGGTGCGACCGGCCCGATCTACCCCACGCCCGTGATCGGCATGGTCGGACGGCTGCCAGATGCCACCCGCGCCGGTCAGCTCGGCTTTCAGCGCGCCGGCGACACGATCGCGCTGGTCGGCGCGTCGCGTCCGAGCACCGCCGGCAGCGAGTTGTCCAAGCTGCTCGGCGAGCCGCTGCCCGACGAGCTGCCCGACATCGACATCGACGCCGTCGCCGCCACACAGGCGGCCGTGCGCGAGGCCGTGCGCGCGGGGACGCTGGCGAGCGCCCACGACATCGCCGAGGGCGGCCTCGCGGTGGCTTTGGCCGAGTGCTGTCTGGCGGGCGAGATCGGCGCCGAGGTGGAGCTGGGCTCGCCCTTGCGCCTCTCAGCGGACGCGTCCGCTGCTCTGTTCGGCGAGGCTGCCGGGGGGTTCATCGTCAGCGGCGACGCGGCCGCGTTGAGTGCGCTGGGCGAGCGCGTGAGCGTGGTCGCGATCGGGCACGTCGGCGGCGAGCTGCTGAGCATCGTCGAGGGGGACGGCGGCGGTGACGACGGCGGTGAGCAGCCGATCGAGCTGGCGCTCACGCTGCAGGAGCTGGCGCTCGCACACTCCGGACTTCGCGAGTGCTTCTCATAAACCCCCTGCTAGCTTGTGTTTTGTGATGCGTGACGGACCACGCGACGAGTGCGGAGTGTTCGGCCTGTACGCGCCCGGTCACGACGTGTCCAGGCTGTCCTACTTCGCGCTGTACGCGCTGCAGCACCGCGGGCAGGAGTCCGCCGGCATCGCCGCGGCCGACCGCGGCGGGCACATCATCACGCGCCGCGAGCTGGGGCTGGTCAACCAGGTGTTCACCGAGAACGACCTGCGCACGCTCGCCGGCGAGCTGGCGATCGGCCACGTGCGCTACTCGACCACCGGCTCAAACGCCTGGGAGAACTCGCAGCCGGTGCAGCGCTCGGAGGGCACCAACGGCTCGCGCCGTGAGGTCGCGCTCGCGCACAACGGCAACCTGATCAACGCGCTCGAGCTGCACGAGGAGCTGATCGAGCGCGGCGTCACGTTCAGCTCCACCTCCGACTCGGAGATCATCGCCGCGATGATCGCCACGCACCCCGCCGACGAGGTGGAGGACGCGATCGAAGACGTGCTGCCACGGCTGCGCGGGGCGTTCTCGATCGTCGCGATGACCAAGGATCGAGTGATCGCCTTCCGCGACCCGCACGGCCTGCGCCCGCTGTCGATCGGCGTGCTCGACGCCGACCCCAGCCACCCCCACGGGGATGGCAGCCCGGCACCGCCACGCTACTGCGTCTCCAGCGAGTCGTGCGCGTTCGACATCATCGGCGCGAACTACGTGCGCGACGTCGAGCCCGGCGAGCTGGTCACGCTCGACGAGCACGGCTTGCACAGCCGCCGCGTGGCGCCCGGCCAGCGGCGCGCGTTCTGCGTATTCGAGTACATCTACTTCGCGCGCCCGGACTCGCGCATGAACGAGCAGGTGCTACAGGTCGCGCGCGGGCGCATGGGCGAGATCCTGTGGCGCGAGGCGCCCGTGCAGGCCGACCTGGTGATCGCGGTGCCGGACTCCGGCAACCCCGCCGCACGCGGGCTCGCCGCTGCCGCCGGGCTGCCCCAGAACGACGGCTTCGTCAAGAACCGCTACGTCGCGCGCACGTTTATCCAGCCCGGCCAGGAGCTGCGCAAGCACGGGCTGCGGCTGAAGTTCAACCCGCTCCCCGACGTGATCGCGGGCAAGCGCCTGATCGTCGTCGATGACTCGATCGTGCGCGGCAACACCACCCGCCAGATCGTGCAGATGCTGCGCGACGCCGGCGCCGCCGAGATCCACTTGCGCATCTCCGCGCCGCCGATCAAGCATCCGTGCCACTACGGCATCGACATGTCCACGCGGGAGGAGATGATCGCGCACGGGCGCAGCACCGAGGAGGTCGCCGCCGAGCTGGGCTGCGACTCGCTGCACTACCTGTCGCTGGAGGGCGTGTACGAGGCGGTGCGCGCCTCGCGCGAGACCCACTGCGATGCGTGCTTCAGCGGCGCCTATCCGCTTGCCGGCAGCGAGGACGCGGCCGGCAAGTACTCGCTCGAGGACGGCGTCGAGCAGACGCTCGTCGTCGCCTCGCCCCCGGCGTAGCTAACCGAGGTGGTCCTGGCGTGCAGCGGCGGCGTCGTTGTAGCGGTTGTTGTACGGGCGGCTGACGATCAGGTCGCCCGAGCGGCGCGAGCGCGACCCGTAACCGAGGGCGCACACGATGAGGATGGTCACTGCGATGGCTGAAAGCACGGCTAGGCCTCTCGATCGAAGGTTGAGCAGCGCCTCTCCACCGCGCTTCCAATTGAACGACATCGAGCCGCCGAGCTCTGTGAGCTTGCTCACAGCTATCGTGCGCCGCGCGTGAGCGAGCGATTTCCCATCGCCGTGCTCGTGTCGGGCACGGGCACCAACCTGCAGGCGCTGCTGGACACCGTGCACGGACGCGACGCCGACGTCGTAGCTGTGGCATCCAGCCATCAGGACGCATCCGCGCTGTACCGCGCACAGGCACGCGGCGTGCCCACGGCGGTGTTCGCGCGCGCGAACTACGACGATCGCGCCACCCGCGATCGGGCGCTCGCGGCGTGGCTGAGCGAGCAAGGCGTGCGGCTGGTCGTGCTCGCCGGCTACATGGAGCTGCTCGGCGAGCCGCTGCTGACGCGCTTCCCCGGCGCGATCATCAACGTGCACCCGTCGCTGCTGCCCGCGTTCGCCGGGCTGGGCGCGGTCGAGCAGGCGCTCGCTTACGGCGTGAAGGTGTTCGGCGTGACCGTCCACTTCGTCGACGCCGGCATGGACAGCGGCCCCGTGATCCTCCAGGGCGCGGTCGAACTGCTCAACGCCCGTGACCCCGACGAGGTGATGGCGCAGCTGCGCCCACTCGAGCACTCGCTGCTGCCGCGCGCGGTGCAGCTGATCGCGCGCGGGGCGGTCGCGATCGACCCGCGCGACCCGCGGCGGGTGATGATCGCCGAAGTGTGAGCGGCGCATGCGCGTCGAGCGCGGCCCGGCACGCGATCACGGCGGACGAGGGATAGGCTGCAGGGGTGGCTGCGGAGAGCGACGTGATGACCGATCGCGACCGTGGCGTGCGGCGCGCACAGCCGGGCGAGGTGCACGTGCGCCGGGCGCTGCTGTCGGTGTCCGACAAGCACGGTGTGGTCGAGTTCGCCGAGGGGCTGCGCGAGCTCGGCGTGGAGATCGTGTCCACCGGCGGCACCTCACGCGAGCTGACCGCCGCCGGCATCGCGGTACGCGCGATCGAGGACTTCACAGGCTTTCCCGAGATCATGGACGGGCGCGTCAAGACCCTGCACCCGCGTCTGTACGCGGGGCTGCTCGCACGTCGCGACGAGGACGAGCACCTGCGTGCGGCTGCCGAGCAGGAGATCGAGCCGGTCGACCTGGTGTGTGTGAACCTGTATCCGTTCGAGCAGACGCTCGCGCGCGGGGACGCCAGCGACGAGGAGATCGTCGAGAACATCGACATCGGCGGCCCGACGATGATCCGCGCGGCCGCCAAGAACAGCCCGTTCGCCGCCGTCGTGGTCGATCCCGGCGACTACCTGCGCGTGCTCGGCGAGCTGCGCGAGTCCGACGGGCGCCTGTCGCTGGACACGCGCAAACAGCTCGCCGCCAAGGCGTTCGCGTGCACTGCGCGCTACGACGCCGCGATCGCGGCGTGGTTCGCGCGCAGCACGTTCGAGGGCTTTCCGCCGACGTGGAGCGACTCCTACGAGAAGGTCAGCGACCTGCGCTACGGCGAGAACCCACACCAGCAGGCCGCCTACTACGCGCGCGCAGGGATATCCACGCACCTGCTCGCGGGGGTCTCGCAGCTTCACGGCAAGGAGCTGTCGTTCAACAACCTGCTCGACCTCAGCTCCGCGCGCGAACTGGTCGAGGAGTTCGACGGTCCCGCGTGCGCGATCGTCAAGCACAACAACCCGTGCGGCTGCGCGATCGCCGACAGCGGACAGGCCGCCTACGAACGCGCCTTCGCGTGTGATCCGCAGAGCGCGTACGGCGGCGTGATCGCCGTCAACCGCCCGGTCGACGCTGCGTTCGCGCAGGAGCTGAGCAAGCAGTTCATCGAGGTGCTGCTCGCGCCCGGTTACGACGCGGCCGCGCTCGAGACGCTGCAGGTCAAGAAGAACGTGCGGCTGCTCGAGCTCAGCGACTGGCCGGAGCCCGGCCGCGAGGTCGAATCCAAGCCGGTGATCGGCGGGCAGCTCGTGCAGACGCACGACGTCGTCTCCGAGACGCGCGAGCAGATGCGCGTGATGAGCGCGGCCACGCCGAGCGAGCAGGAGTGGCTGGCGATGCTGTTCGCGTGGAAGGTGTGCCGCCACGTGCGCTCCAACGCGATCGTGATCGCCGCCGCACACGGCGAGTCGGTCGCCGCAACGATCGGCATCGGCGCCGGTCAAATGAGCAGGGTCGACGCGGTGCGGATCGCGATCGAGAAGGCCCAGTCCGCCCAGCCGGAGCTGCTCGCGGGGGCGGCGCTGGCCTCTGACGCGTACTTCCCGTTCGCCGACGGCCCGCAGCTGGCACTCGACGTGGGCGTCCGCGCGATCGTCCAGCCGGGCGGATCGGTGCGCGACGAGGAGGTCGTGGCCGCCGTCGACGCCGCGGGCGCCGCAATGGTCGCCACCGACCGCCGCCACTTCAGGCACTGAACACGGGGGCTGGGCGCCGCCGGGCCGCCCGCGAGCGGCCGGTCGGGTGTGGCGCCGGAGGGGTGTACGATCGCGGCATGTGTCGAAACATCCGCACCCTCTACAACTTCGAGCCCCACGCGAGCGACGACGAGGTCCGCGCGGCAGCTCTCCAGTACGTCCGCAAGATCAGCGGCTTCACCAAACCGTCGCAGGCGAATGCTGAGGCGTTCGATCAGGCGGTCGAGGCGGTCGCGGCAATCTCCGGACGGTTGCTGGAGGAGCTGGTGACAAACGCCCCGCCGAAGAACCGCGAGGTCGAGGCCGCCAAGGCCCGCGCGCGCTCGGCGCAGCGCTTCGCCGCTTAGAGTCACGCCGCTCGTCGTAGCGAGCGTCGCCCGCGAGGAGTCCGCCGCGCGTCTGTGAGCCGCGGCGGTGGGCCGACGAGCGGGTCTTGACACGCGTGGCATCGCGATATATCGTGAGCGTACGTAGATAGTTCACGATAGGAGTAGAAATGTTTGTGAATGCGATTTATTCAACGGGCGTGAGGCCCGGTTGCAGAACGGGTCGTCACGGAGACGAGCACGGGCGTAGCGCCCATGGCCGAGGTGCCCACGGCCGCGGCGAGTTCGGCGGCTTTGCCGGCGGCGGTCCGCGCGGGCGCGGGCGTAGGGCGCGTCGCGGCGACATCCGCACGGCGGCGCTGCTGCTACTGGCCGAGGAGCCGCGCAACGGCTACCAGATCATGCAGGAGGTGCAGGAGCGCAGCGGCGGCGCGTGGTCGCCGAGCCCAGGCTCGACCTATCCGGCGCTCTCGCAACTGGAGGACGAGGGGCTGATCCGTTCGCAGGAGATCGACGGGCGCAAGCTGTTCGCGATCACCGACGAGGGGCGTGCGCTGCTCGCCGAGCGTGGCGAGGACCGCCCGGCTCCGTGGGAGCAGATGAGCGGCGAGATGGGTGCCGGCGCGCACGAGCTGGGCCGGCTGATGCGCGAGGTCGCCTCCGCGTTCGTGCAAGTGATGCGCACGGGCGGCGACGCGCAGATGGCCAAGGCCCGGGACGTGCTAGCGGGCGCGCGCCGCGACCTGTATCGGATCCTCGCCGATGGCGAGGACGAGGGCGCTACGGTTGATGACAAGTAGTGAGCGAGCCCACCGCCCCCACCGCTTCCGCCGCAGATGTGTCGACCGCCGTTTCGGTCGACGGCTTGGTCAAGCGCTACGGCGATCTGGAAGCGGTGCGGGGCATTGACCTGACGGTGCTCGCGGGTGAGACGTTCGGCTTCCTCGGGCCCAACGGCGCGGGGAAGTCGACCACGATCAGCATGCTCTGCACGCTGGTGCGCCCGACCGCCGGCAGCGCACTGGTGGCCGGGCACGACGTGGTGCGCGAACGCGATGAGGTCAGGCGCAACATCGGGTTGGTGTTTCAGGACACCACGCTCGACGCGTACCTGAGCGCCGAGCAGAACCTGCGTCTGCACGCCGAGCTGTACGGGGTGCCGCGGCGCGCGGTCGACGGGCGCTTGGAGCAGGTGATGCGCATGGTCGGCCTGTGGGAGCGGCGCGCGAGCCTCGTGGGCACGTTCTCGGGCGGCATGAAGCGTCGGCTGGAGATCGCGCGTGGGCTGCTGCACTCCCCGCGCGTGCTGTTCCTGGACGAGCCGACAGTCGGCCTCGACCCGCAGACGCGCAGCTCGATTTGGGAATACATCGAGGAGCTCAAGCGCGACGAGGAAATCACGATCTTCCTGACCACGCACTACATGGACGAGGCCGAGTACTGCGACCGCATCGCGATCATGGACCAGGGCACGATCGTCGCGCTGGACACGCCCGAGGCGTTGAAGGCGAGCGTGGGCAAGGACCGCGTGCAGATCCAGACAGGCGACGACGACGCGGCAATCGCAGCGCTGCGCGAGCGCTTTGACATCGAGGCGGTCGTGGCCGAAGGCGCGGTCACTTTCGGCGTAAGCGACGGCCAGCAGTTCGTGCCGCGGCTGTTCGACGAATGGGATCCCGCCCATCCGCCGATCCGCTCGGTGCAGGTCTCGCGCCCGTCGCTCGACGACGTGTTCATGTCCTACACCGGCACGACCATTCGCGACGCCGAGGAGTCCTCGGGCACGACCGACATGCGCCGCAACATGGCGCGGATGCTCAGCCGCTGACGCCGAGGCGGCGCGGAGCGCGCTCTATGGTGGAGTGCGATGGCCAGCGAGCCCGCCACTGCCTCTGCCTCCCCGCGCGGCGCCTCTGTTGGTGCGGCGTCGGTGCCCGGGTCCTCGCACGGACAGGTCCCGAGGCTGCACGTGCCGGCGCGCAGCGTGCGCAGCGAGCTGCGCGCGATCCGCGTCGTGTGGCGGCGCGAGCTGATCCGCTTCAGCCGTGATCGCCTGCGTATCCTGACCTCGCTGGTGCAGCCGTTCCTGTTTCTGTTCGTGCTCGGCACGGGCATCTCCTCGCTAGCGTCGGCGAGCACATACGGCGTCGACTTCAAGACGTTCATCTACCCGGGCGTGCTGTGCATGGCGGTGATGTTCACAGCGATGTTCTCGGCGGCGTCGATCGTGTGGGACCGCGAGTTCGGCTTCCTGCGCGAGATGATGGTGGCGCCGGTCGGGCGCAGCTCGATCGTGCTCGGCAAGTGCTTCGGCGGGGCCACCGTGGCGGCCTTCCAGGGCCTGATCGTGATCGCGATCTCACCGCTAGTGCACATCCCCTACAACCTCGGGCTGATCCTCGAGCTGCTGGCGCTGACCCTGCTGCTGGCGTTCTCGATCACCGCGTTCGGCGTGATGTTCGCGGCGCGTATCAACCAGATGCAGTCGTTCATGGCGCTGATGCAGATGGTGATCATGCCGATGTTCTTCATCTCCGGCGCGCTCTTCTCGGTCGCCAGCCTGCCTCGCTGGCTGGCGATCCTCAATCGCCTGGACCCGCTCACGTACGCGGTCTCGCCGATGCGCAGCGCGATCTTCTCGCATCTGAACGTCAGCGCCGCGGCCACGCAGGCGCTGGACCCTGGCGTGACATGGTGGGGCTGGCACGTGCCGACGGCGGTCGAGGCGCTGGTGATCGCGCTGCTCGGGCTGGTGATGCTGTCGGTGGCGATCTGGGAGTTCTCACACGCGGAGTAGCCGCAGCGTGTAGTGTCGGCACATGGCTGCGCTTGACCCCGGCACCCCGGCGCTCGAGCTTGCGGAGGGACTGCGAGCGGGCGAGCTGAGCGCGGTCGAGCTGCTGGATGCGTGTTTGGCCGCGGTCGACGAGCTGGACGGTTCCCTGAACGCGGTCGTGTGGCGCAACGATGAGGACGCGCGCGCGGCTGCGGCGGAGGCCGACCGGCGCCTGGCGGCGGGCGATCACGCGCCGTTCCTGGGCGTGCCGCTGCCGATCAAGGACCTCACGCCGGTGGCGGGATGGCCGGTCAGCTACGGCTCGCGCGGGGGTCCGGAGGGCGTCAGTGAGGAGAGCGAGCTGGTGGTCGACGCGCTCGAGCGCGCCGGCTTCGTGCTGTGCGGGCGCACCAACACGCCCGAGTTCGGCGTGATCACCGCGGCGGAGAACCTGCGCTACGGGATCAGCCGCAACCCGTGGGACAGCGATCGCTCACCGGGTGGCTCGAGCGGCGGCGCGGGCGCGGCGGTGGCCGCTGGCATGTTCCCGGTCGCCCACGCCAACGACGGCGGCGGCTCGATCCGCATCCCGGCCTCCTACTGTGGGCTGGTCGGCTTCAAGCCCAGTCGCGGGCGCGTGCCGCGACTGGCGCAAGGCTGGCTGGGCGCGGTCGTGGAGGGGGCGCTCACGCGCACGGTCGCCGACTCGGCGGCAGTGCTGGACGCGATCGCGAGGCCCGATCCGCTCGCGTGGTACAACGCTCCCGCGCCCGACCGCGCGTTCGTCGAGGAGCTAGACCGCCCGCCTGCGGGTCTGCGCGTGGGATTGATGGCGCAGGCCCCGCTCGGCATCCCTACCGACCCCGCCTGCGTGGCCGGTGCACGCGCGGCCGCGGCGCTGCTGGAGGGGCTCGGACACACGGTCGAGGAGGTCGAGGTGCCGACGATCTCCGAAGAGATGGTGCCGCCTTTTATCGCGCTGACGCAGGGGGGACTGGCCGACTACGAGGGCGTGGACTGGTCGGCGGTCGAGCCGCACATCGCCTACCAGCGCGGCCAGAGCAGCGAGCTGGGCGCGTATGACTACGTGCTCGCGGCGCGCACGCTGGAGTTGCTCAGCCGCCGCGAGGTGGCGCGCTGGGGGCGCGACTTCGACGTGCTGCTGACGCCCACCTCGGCGATCTTGGCGCCGGTCGCCGGGTCGATCCTGCAAGCCGCGCACGCGACGCCCGATCAGCCAGTGCTGGAGGTGGTGGCCAGCGTGTCGTTCACCGCGTTCGGCAACGTGACCGGGCTGCCCGCAGTTAGCCTGCCGCTGCACTGGAGCGAGGACGGGCTGCCCGTGGGCGTGCAGCTGATGGCCGGCCCCTGGCAGGATGGCGCGCTGATCGCGTTGGCGGCGCAGATCGAGCAAGCCCAGCCGTGGCTGGAGCGCCGCCCGGATCTGGCGCGCGTTAGCTCCTAGCCCAGACGCACAGCTGGCGAGGTGCTCGGCCGGATCCTCGGCGTGAGCGGACCGATGCGTCTAGCGAAGGTCGACGCGCTCCAGGTCGACGATCGGGCATTCGGGCGGATCGGTGGTGGCTTCAAACTCTTCCAACGCCGCCTCGCTGAAGCTTGCGAAGCCCGCGCGAACGCCTTCTATGTACCGCCGGTTTACAACCGCTCGGCGCGTTTGCATACCTTCGCGGTATCGCGCCCGCGCGTCACTTGTCCCGATGTAGGTCCAAATACGCCCACCGACGTCCTCGCTCACCAGCTCGGTGACGTCCTGTCGTTCGTAGTTGCGCTCGCGTCGATCCAGAGCGGCCAGGTCATCGTCGTCGACCGCGAACACGACACCGCTGACCGAGTGCCCCTCGTTTGGCACGAGGTTGACGAACGTCACAAACACTTCGGGCCGTGACCGCTCGACGGGGTCGATGTAGCACTTGTATCCGGGAATGGTCTGCGTGTTGTCGGTGGCTACGTTCCACGCGCGCCGATAGCCGGCCAGATGGCACAGCTGCGCCACCGAGACCAGCCGCTCCCCTTTGGGGCGGTCGCGAAGCAGGGAGCCATATCCGAACACATAATCTTGATTGGCTCGGCTGTCAGTCAAGCTCAACGACCCCTCCATCTCACTGCGGATATGTCGCAGCGATCAGGGCAAGAAGGATGCCCCGTGCGGGACTCGAACCCGCCCCACCGGATTAAAAGTCCGGCGCTCTACCAGATGAGCTAACGGGGCTTGCGGCCCGACAGTCTGGCAGACGGGCTAGGGATTTTCCGAGGCGGCGATCCGCAGCATCTCCTCGATGCTGGTGATCTTGACCCGCGGTCGCCCGACCGACTCGCCGAGAGCGCGCTCGTGCCGATCGATCGCCTCCCAGCCGGCGTAGGTGACGACGGCCGGCTGGCGCGTGCGCAGCAGGTCCTCGACCGCCGCGGCGTCGGGCTCGGCGGGCACGTGCGCGCCGACAGTGGATCCGCCGTTGGCGCCCGACAGGTCGGCGAGGATCGCGTCGACGGTCTCTTGCGCGTCGCGCTTGTTGGTGCCGATCACGCCGGAGGGCCCCCGCTTGATCCAGCCGACGGCGTACTCGCCGGGCAGCGGCGACCCGCTGTCAGGGTCGAGCACGCGGCCGGCGTCGTTGGGTATGACGGCCTTGCGCTCGTCGAACGGGACGTCTTGCAGAGGGATGCCGCGGTAGCCGATCGCGCGGAACACGAGGGCGGCCTCGATCGTCTCCCGCTCGTCGGTGGCCTGCGCGCGCAGCCGGCCGTCTGGCCCGGGCACGAGCTGGTTGCGCACCAGCTCGATGGAGTCGACGTGGCCGCGCTCACCTGCTGTGAGCGCGGTGGGCGAGAGCAGGAAGCGCAGCACGATCCGCTTGCTGTGCCCGGCGGGAGGGCGGGCCGCGTAGGTGCGCAGGATCTCGACGTTGCGCCGCGAGGTCGCGTCCTGCTCGGCCTCCTCGTCGTGCACCGCCAGCGCCCGCTCGAGCTCGTCTGGATCGACGATCACGTCGGCGTCCGACAGCTCGCCGAGCTCCAGCAGCTCGGGGTTGGTGAACGCCGCCTGCGCCGGTCCGCGACGCCCGAGTACGACCACCTCGCGCACGCTGCTGTCGGCGAGCACCTCGAGGGCGTGGTCTGCGGTGTCGGTGGGCGCCAGCTCGGCGGGGGCGAGCACGAGCATGCGCGCCACGTCGAGCGCTACGTTGCCGTTGCCGACGACGACCGCGCGCTCGGCCGACAGCAGGTCGACCTCGAGGTCGGTGTGGTCGGGGTGGCCGTTGTACCAGCCGACGAACTCGGTGGCGGCGTGCGATCCGGGCAGCTCTTCGCCGGGGATTCCGAGCGGGCGGTCGGACGGCGAGCCGGTGGCGTACACGATCGCGTGGTAGTGGGCGCGCAGGTCCTCGCGCGTCAGGTGCTCGCCGAAGTTGACGTTGCCGAAATAGCGAAAGCGCGGATGTCCGGCGGTCTTTTCGTACACGCGCGTGACCGACTTGATCTTGGGATGGTCGGGCGCGACGCCCGAGCGGACCAGTCCCCACGGCGTGGGCAGGCGCTCGATCATGTCGACCTCGACCTGGGCGTCGGTGGCCTTGAGCAGATGTCCGGCCGCGTAAAAGCCGGCGGGCCCGGAGCCGACGACGGCGATACGGATTGTGGGAGTGTCGGTCAACGGCGGAGTTGGGTCGTGGCGTGTGGCTGCGGTTGGAGTCGATCGCGTCGGAGGAGGGGATGGGCGCGGCCCGACTCGAACGGGCGACCCCCTCGGTGTAAACGAGGTGCTCTAGCCAACTGAGCTACGCGCCCTCAGGCTCAAGGCTAGCGGGAGTCGGCTGCGTCTCCTGCCAAGCTTGCGCGATGGGCAAGAGGGCACGAATCGGCGTCGGCGTTGCGGGCGGGGTCGTGCTGTTACTGACGATCGCGCAGATCGTGCTGCCGCGAGTGGCGGCCAGCCGGGTGTCCTCGCGGGTCGGCCGCTACGGCTCGGTAGAGAGCGTGACCGTGAAAGCTTGGCCGGCGATCGAGCTGTTGTGGGGCCATGCGGACTCGGTGCGCGTGAAGGCGGGGAGCCTCACCATTAAGCCAGGGCAGGCGGCCAAGCTGCTCTCGCAAGCACGAGGCGTACACAGCATGGACATGAGCGCGGAAGTCGTACATGTGAGCTCGCTGCGGCTGACCGACGCGGTGCTGCACAAGCGCGGCGATGCGCTGGCGGCGCACGCGCGCATCAGCGCGCAGGACGTGCAGGCGGCACTGCCAGCGGGCTTCGGCGTCGAGCTGCTGCGCAGCGAAGCGGGTCGGGTTGAGGTCCGCGCCACCGGCGGGCTATTCGGCGTGGGCGCCGCGGTGAACGCGGCCGCCGAAGCCAGTCAAGGGAAGCTGATCGCCCATCCGCTGGGTTTCCTGGTCGAAGGGCTGCGGCTGACGCTGTTCTCCGACCCCCACGTCTACGTGGAGGGAGTGCAGGCGAGCGCGCAGGGGCAACCGCCGACGAGCTACCTGCTGGGCATGACTGCGAGCCTGCGCTGAGCCGGTGACTCAGGCCGCGGCGGGCAGCCGCTCGGCTGCCGGGCGCCTGGGCTTGACGAGCATCGGCAGCCCCTGTTTGGGGCTGATCGTGGGCATCTGGCGGATGCTCAGCTTGAAGTCGGTGGGCAGCGACAGGGTGCAGCGGGAGAGGATCAGCGTGGCGATCGTACGCACCTCCAGCTGGCCGAAGCGCATGCCGATGCACGTGCGCGAGCCGCCGCCGAACGGCACGTACGCGCCCTTAGGCAGAGAGGCGCGCGCGTCGGGCGTGAAGCGCTCGGGCCGGAACTCGTCGGGCTCGGGGAACACGGAAGGCAGATGGTGCGAGGCCCACGAGCAGTAGTTGACGAATGCGCGCGCGGGCACGGTGCGGCCTTCGAACTCGAACGGCTGGACGGAGCGCCGCGGCCCGATCCACGCTGGCGGGTACTTGCGCAGCGTCTCGTCGAGCACCATCTCTAGCTCCGGGAAGCCTCCGAACAAAGCCGGCTTGAGTTCGGCGGTCGAGGGCGAGGAGCCGGACTGCGCGAAGTGCGCGTCCTGCTCGGCGAGCAGGCGGGCGACGATCTCGGGGTGGCGAGCCAGCTCGTAGAACATGAACGACACGGTCGAGGTGGTGGTGTCGTGCCCGGCGAACAGGAGCGTCATGACCTCGTCGCGAACCTGCAGGTCGCTGAGCGTGTTGCCGTCCTCGTCCTGCGCGTCGAGCAGCAGGCTGAGCACGTCCCCGCCGCGCTCGCCGCTGGCACGGCGGTTGGAGATCTCGCCATAGATCAGCGTGTCGAGCTTGCGCGCGGCTGCCTGCATGCGCCCCCACGGTGAGCGCGAGCCGCGCAGGATGCGCAGGAAGTACTCGCTGGCGTAGAACGACAGCGCCTCCTCGAACAGGCCGGCGGCGTCGATCGCGCGAGCACGATCGCCGTCCGGGTCCAGCCCGAACAGGGCGCGCATTGCCACGCGCACGGCCAGTCGCCGCGTCCACGTGTACAGGTCGATGCTCGCGCCCGGCTGCAGCTCGTCGAGCGCGCGTGTGACCTCCTCGACCATCGCGTCTGCCATGGCCGCGATGTGTTCGTGATGGAAGGCCGGCAGCATGATCCGCCGCGAGCGGCGATGGAAGTCGCCGTCGATCGTGAGCAGGCCGTCGCCCATCAGCCCGATCAGGTCGCGAAAGTGCGATTCGCGCCAGGTGAAGTTGGAGGCGTGGGAGACGGTGACGTAGTGGTTGGCCGCCGGCCCGAGCATGAACACGACGTTGCCGTGGAACAGCCGCAGCGTGAACACCGGGCCGAAGCGCTCGTAGGACTCGAGCAGCAGCGCTAGCGGCTCGTTGGCGAAGCGCCGTGTGCGCGTGAGCGAGAAGCGGGTCTCGCCTGGCGGATAGGGCACGGTCGCGCGGCGCTCGTCGCGCAGGTCGCTCACGATCACCGACAGCGGGTTGGAATCGAGCATCGGTTCGGGACCAACGAGAGCCACGGACGGAAGCCTAGACGAAACTTGGCCAGCCAGCCAGTTTCGGCTGGCGGGGGTATCGGCGAGGCTGGGCAGAGGCTCGGGCGGGGAGGGCCGACGCTGCAGCTGGAGGGGGGCGCGGGTGAGGGCCGAGGCGGGCTGAGGCAGGCAGCCGGGGCCAGCCGGGGCTAGGGGGCCGAGGCGCAGGCCGCGCCTTGGCATACTGTGCGGAGCACGGAACGTCGCCCCGGCGCTCCGAGCATCGCGGGGGCGTAGCTCAGCAGGTTAGAGCGCTGCCCTGTCACGGCAGAGGTCGCGGGTTCGAGTCCCGTCGCTCCCGCTTCATTAGGTGTTCTTCCTGCAAACCGGATGGTTCCTGGCTTGTGGGCGTCCCCTGGGGCTGCGGGTTCAAGGGCGTTGGTCCCGCGTTCTGTCCGGACGTCCAATCGGTTTTGGGGTCTCACGCCAGATTTCGATCTCGCTCGCGGCGGACGACGGGCCGTCATTCGAGCGAGTGGACGACCGGCACTTCTGCTCGGTAGTACGGTGCCTAGACCCCATGTGGCGGGCCGGTCGCGTGCGGACTTAGTCATCCGGTGGCTTCGCAGGATCTAGATTCGGCACCTCAGCGCCCGTGGACAAATACGTCCGCGTCTTCATGAAAACTTGAGGTCGCCTGGTTCTGTCTTCGAGAATTGTTCAGCCAATGACCGCCATCGCTACTCCCGACCTACCTGTAGATGACGATTGGGACTCCATTCCCCAGCTCGACCGGTCGCCCGGGCGTTGGTTTGGCGTTCCGGCGATGCTGGTCATCACAGCACCGACGCGCACCGCCGCGGAGGAGCTCGCAGACATTATCGCCACTGAGCGTTTGCCGAGGTTGCTCGAATTCACCGTAAAGAGCGTCCGGGTTCTCGGACGGCACCGGCTAGACGAGAGGCTGCGCGCAGGGGTTCCGGAGTGGGCGGTCGAAGCAATCCTCGTACTGAAGGCCGACACTGTAGATGAAGCACGCCGAGACGTCGAGCGTATTTGCCGGCGTGACGCCACGGGTAGCCACCGCTTCCTCCGCTTCGGTGCGGCGAAAGAGATCGACGATCAAGAACGTCTGAGTACGATGTGTAGGCGTCTGTTGGCATCGACAGTCGAGATCATGGTTCATCACCTGCGGGAAGATCTTGCAGAGATTGCGGCGGGAGGGCCATTCGAGGACGCATGGACCTTGTCGTACTGTCTCCCGTCGCGCTTCCAGAATGCCTACGACCTCCCATTTCTTGAGCGCTGGGTGGGAAAGGTCGAGGCGGTCGGACTCAAGCTGCTTCAGTATCCAAATACCTATTTGGCCTGCACCGCGGAGGAGTTGGCAGCACATGCAATTTTGGCCGAAGCGCGTGCTAACTTCGACCTGCTAGGTGAAACTGCGGACGGGGCCGACGTGTGCGATCAGCTCACAGAGGAGATAAACGTCCTCAATGAGTGTGCGTTCGAGGATCACGACATCCTGATGGCGTTTGAGGCCCCGCCATGTCCTGCTGACCATCCAGGCATCGTTGAGATGATGGGTATCGCGAACTTCACGCCCGACACCTGGTTCAAGCCGTTTCGCGACGAACGAGCGGACTGAAGATCCCCGAGAGCCGATCATCACGCCGATCGTTGCGAGAAGGCCCATGGATTATGTAATCCTCGTAGGTCCCATGCGAGGAACCACCGCTGCGCAGCTCGATCAACCACGATTCCAGCTCGTGCTCTATGCGACGCATCCGCTCGACGCGCCAAGTTGTGTCCTCGCGAATGCCGGGTGTGTGTCGGCCGATGCGGCGAAGCATCTGTCGCCACTGCAGTAGCTCGACGTTCAGCTCCCGAGCGCGCCTCTCCCATCTCGCAGTTCGCTTCCGCTGGGTAAGTAAGCGCTCACCGGCCTCCGCTCGCCTTTCGGTCTCGGTGAACAGTCGCCGCAGACCCCGCTCCCACCGGCGCGGGTGTCCCCAAGCGCGCAGTGCTCGTGGCTCGTTGCGACCCACGGTCTGAATAAACGCGACCGCGTCGTCGTACTCAGCGATTGCGGCGCGTGAAAACCGAGCCGCCATGCGACCGCAGTGTGCCTCATAGGTGGGGTCGAGCAGTGGCCCGGGGCGGAGCGGTGTGATCTCGGCTGATACGTCGTAATAGAGCTCGAGCACGTCCGGAGGGATCACGCTCTCCGCAGCATCCCAGCGTTCCCGAACTCGGTCGAGCAGTCGACCGGCGAGCTGGGTGGTCCCATCGATTGGTCTCGTAGGACCCTGTAGCAGCCCTGAAACCGTCAGGAGCAAGCGGCGATGATCGTCGATTTCATTGCTCTCCGCTAGCTCGACGACACGTCCCATGAACAACTCGAAGTCCGCGGTTGTGCGTAGGAAAGGTCGCTGGCGATCACCGGTCCCGCCGGCGGTGGACGCAGCTAGCTCAAGCCCAGCGACTCCGCAACGTGCGAGAAAGCGGCGGCGCTTCGCCGAGTCCTCCATTATCCGGAGGATCACGAGATCTCGCCAGCTCGGGTGTGCCCACGTGTAGCTGTCCGACGGATCAAGGCGCCGTAGTACCTGCTCCTCAAGCAGGCCGAGCAGTTCCGTCACTGAGTGCCCGCCACTGCCATCCGTATGTCGGTGGCGGTCGTAGGCCGCCTCGATCGCATCGACGGTCAACTCGGCCTCGGTGTCGAGCAGGCAGACCAACAGAGTGTGCTGCTCGTCGTTCATCCTTCGGAACGCGGTCCGCATTGCGGGCGTCACATCGGCCATTGCAACATCGATGATCCCGTCCATGTTCTCCACCGCCAGCGTTGCCAACTCTGTTGCCTGAGCTGCGAACCGCGCCGCGCGCTGCGGCGTGAACCGTGCGTGGGTAGATAGGGCGACGCCATGGCGTGCGACGAATTGCCGCGCCGGCTTGCTCAGAGTCGTGTGCTGGCAGTGCGCCAACAAAATCAGCGCGCGCTCCTCGGACGACAGGTCCGCAGCGTCGACAGTCACATTCGCTGGGGCGGGGAAGCGCTCTGCTGGACCTTGCAGGTGGAGGGCATTTAGGCCCTCACGCAGTGGCGCGGGTCTCGACGTCCAGATGAACCGATGGCTGTCGTTGAGTCGCGAGATGACCTGTGACAGCGCGCGCTCCCACGCTTGCGCGATGGCTGGTTGGTACTCCGTGCTGCCGAAGACGTCGTCGGCGACGTACAGTTGGTGGCGCTGTGTGTCAAAGGTGCGTTCGAAGTCCTCAGGACCACGACAGTCGATGACATCCCAGCCCTCAGTGACTTGGACGAGGGCCAGCATCTTGGCTATTGCTGTCTTACCCATCTCCGGTGGACCAGTGAGGACGACGAACCCGTGCATTTGAAGCATCGCTAGCGCCTTGGCGTATGCGCGTGTCGCGACGAAGACAGGCTGGAGGTCCCTCGCATCGTTGAGGAATGCTTGAGAACGGTTGCGGAGCGAGTGCGAGACGACGTCGTCGACCACAGCGACAAGGTCACGGAATGTCAACATCGTGGGGAAGGAGCGGCGCAGCTCGGGCACAGCGGTTAGCGCTACGTCAAGCCATAGGCGATCCATCACATTCACCTTCGCATCTGGCATCGCGGGGGACACTGCATTGACCACGCGCTCCTTTGCCGATGGTCGAACGCGCGCGTTTGTCATCAGGACGTAGTGGCGCGGCGCCGTCCAAATACCGATGCCGATGCGACGCTCGATCTCCATGCGCTCTGCAACGAGGCTCTGCCGCAAGCGCGTGACGGCTCGCGTGCCGAGTTGCGCTGCGTTCTCTACGAACTTGACCTGGAAGGCGAAAGGACCGCGCTCCGGTCGGTCGGGATCAGGGAACCTCAGCGACTGCGTGGCGAATGCATCGGCGCCCCGGTCTCCCGGTCCGCTACGGACTTCGATGGCCGCGCCGTATTTGTGTACCAGCAGCGCATGGCAGAGGCGCTCGAATTCTCGGTCGCCGAGCCGGTCAAACTCTGATTCAATCATTCGCGAGTAACCGTCGTCTGCATGGTTTCATACCTTGGGTTACAGCAGCTGGCGCAGGCGCTCGCCGTCGATGCGCGCGTCGCCGAGAATCCCTGAGAGCGTCCCGCGCTTCAGCTCTCGATGAAGGGGCACGGTGAGCGAGACGCGCCTGTCAGGATGCTTCAGTCGAACGTGGCTACCTCGCTGGCGCGCGACTCCCATCCGTCGCGTTCGAGAGCTTTGACGAGGCGCTGCCCTGATATAACCGGCAGGGGGCCGGTCACGCAGGGACCGGGAACTTACGCCGGATCACTCCAGTCTCGAGCGAGCGTCCGTCTTCGCGCATCCCTTCGACGTAGAGCGCAAGCGCCTCCTGTGCGTTCGCCGTCGCCTCATCGAGGGTGTCGCCCTCGGTGTGCAGGCCTGGAAGGTCAGGGGCGTAGACGTGATAGCCGCCCTCATCCTGAGGAGCAAAGACAAGCTCAATCTCTCGTGGCTGATCCATAGGGCTCAGGATAGGCGCGAGTTCGGTCGCGGACAAGCCCTGAGCAGCACCGACGGCTTCGCGCAAAGTCCAGCGGCTACTCATCGAATAGGGCTGGCGGCTCGCGCCAGACCGCGATCGCTGGTTCGTCACGGTGGTGGGTACACCGTGGGAGCAACCCCCGCCGTTCCCGTGGTTGGGCGCGGCGGTCGCGTTGGAAGAACGGCAGGAATGGCGGGGTTGGACTGCGACGACGCGGTCTTGGCGAGCCAGACGTTCTCGAAGATGAGGCTGAGGAAGTGGCGGCTTACTCATGCGCTATTCTTTACTAATGGCAGCAAATGTAAAGAAAGTGAGGAGCGTGGCTGGCCGCTCTCGGGTCTCGAGCAAGCATCAGATCACAATCCCGATTGGGGCCTTTAGCGAGGCTGGGCTTCGTGAGGGGGATGTCGTACAGGTCAAGGCGCAAGGTCCGGGGCGTGTCGTGATCGCTCGCATGGACGATCTCGTCGAGGAGTTTGCGGGCTCTCTCAGTACCGGTGGCGAGTTGGGCCGTGCTGTTCGCAGATTGCGCCAGGAGTGGGATTGATCCTGCTCGACTCGACCATCGTCGTCGGCTTCCTCGACGCCGATGATGCTTTGCACGAGATTGCAGTCACCAGGCTCAGGGAAATAGTCGGCAGCCATCCACTGGCGGCATCTGTCATCAGCTACGCCGAGCTGATGACGGGCGTTTCCTTGGGGCACCACTCCCATGAGCGTGTAGATCGTTTCTTCGATGCCCTGGTCAAGGATCTTTTGCCTGTCGACAGAAAGGTGGCAGCCCGCGCGGCGACGCTACGTGGCAAGCGCATCTCCCTACGAATGCCTGACGCGCTGATCCTGGCCACCGCGGATCTCCACGAAGGCATCGACACGATCATCTGTGCCGACGATGATTGGCCGAAGGTCAAGGGCTTGAGCTGCAAGGTCGAACTCCTGAAGCCTGTGCCGAAATCAAGAGCAAAGATCTCCAAGCGCACCGACTGAGACAGAAAGGCGTTGTGGCTGCACGGCGACGATCTGCCCCTTCCTGCGGCCATACCTGCTCGTTCGGCTGGCGTCAGTGCCTCGCGCAGTAGCGAGATGTCCTGATCGCTCGTCAGGGGCCTTCGGCTCCGTTCGGCAGTGGCGGTTGCGCCGTCTGCTGGGTGCGTGACTTGCCCGACGGCGTGCACGGATTGGGTTCATTGCCGGTCACGGGCACGTCGACGAGTTCGCTATTCATCTCCGGGGAGCGCTCGCCGGGGAGCGCGAGCATACGTCTGAATGTCTTCTCGTTGCCCTTCATCGTCGACAACGCCCCCGAGCCTGCCCAGCCGGAGCGGGAATCCGGGGCGACTCCGGCCCAGAACAAGTCCTTCGACGGGAGATAGGGCACCGCAACTAGAGCCGTTCCAGCTTTGACGGGAGCCATCGAGGTGTCGTGGTAAAGGAGAACGTCGAGCTCGTAAAGCCGGGGGCCGATCTGCCGATAAGGTTCCGGCTCATCGAGACGGACAGTGAAGCGATCACTGGCTCGCGGCTCGACCTCCTGGCTGAGCTTGTAGACCGCCAACTCGCCGACGCGCGGCCTCGCGGGCAACAGAACGTCGTAATCCTTTGATGGCTCGAGACCGCCGCCAGCTTGCGGAATTCGTAGCAGTCCGGTATCACGGACGCGAAGACCCAGGCGCTTGATCACGGCGGGCTGGTCGCCGATGTTGCGTACCGTGAGGTCCAATCGCGACGGATCCGGCGGGTCGTTGAGGCAGCGTGCCGGATTGCCGCCGGACACCGCAAGGTCTACAGGTTGGAGGTCAGCGGTCGGTGCGGTCTTGGACTGGCTTGCACCGCCGGAGCTCCTATCGCCGCCAAGGCTGGAGATGCCAGCGACGATTGCGGCCACGGCACTGAGAACTATCCCAAGCTGCGTCAGGTAGCCAAGACCCGATCTCCAGAAGCCCCGACGATGTTCGTGATCTGTCGGCATTTCCTCGTGAGAGTACGCCTACATCCCCGTGACAGCCAGTCGTCGGCGCTCACGCCCCGCGGGCCGAAATCTGACGACGCATACATGGTAGCAGTTCGCTACCATAATGGGATGAGCAAGCAGATTGCCGTACGACTGTCGGACGAGCTTGTTGAGTTCGTGGATCGGGCTGTCGCCTCTGGCGAGGCGCGGAGTCGCGCCTCAGTCGTGACGCGAGCACTTGAACGCGAGCGCAGACGCGCCGTCGCCGAAGAAGATGCTGAGATCCTCGCGCGGACTGGCCCGGACCCCGAGCTTGCTGGGTTGGCGGAACACTCCGCGGGCGTGCCCTCGGCGCTTGCTTGATGCGCCCGATCCACATCGCGCAACTCGATAAGGCTCGACCGGTACTGGTTCTCACCCGTGAGCTTGTGCGTCCACATCTGAGAACCGTCACGGTTGCCCCGATCACAACCACGGTTCGCGGCCTCTCGACCGAGGTGCAAGTAGACGCGGCAAACGGGCTCTCGGGGCCTTCGGTTGTCAGTTGCGACAACGTCACCACGATCCCAGCCCAGGCCTTGGGGAGTCAGGTCGGCGTGCTGCTCGACGATCAAGAGCAGCAACTGAGTGCGGCTATCAGAGCTGCATTCGACCTTGATTGAGACCTCGCGCAGAGGTGGCCGCGGTTCTGGCGGCGAGGATTATCCGCCAGCTTGCCAATTCGCGACCGGCCTACCCCGCAGCTGCTTGCCGGGAGCGCCCCCCGGCCAGCCCGCGTGCGAGGAGGCTCTGCGCGGTATCCGCGATCGAATCATCGACCGGGCGCGTCTCCCAGCCGAGCGTCGTCTTCGCCTTCTCGGCCGTGTACGTAGCTGACTGTCCGAGGTCGTTCACGATCGTGCGGACGCTCGGGTCGAACAGGCCCATGGCACGGATCAGCAGGTTGGGCGCGACACGCGTCGGGACTTTGGCTGTATCGGCGCCAAGGCGCTCGCGCAGGATCCCGGCGACATCCTTCATCCAGAGGAAGCGGTCGATGGCCAGGAATCGCTCGCCGCCGGCCGCCGGAGTGGTCATCGCCCGGATGTGAAGGTCGGCGACATCTCGGACGTCGACCAGCACGAAGCCAAGCCGAGGCATCGCCGGCATGCCGTTGAGCAGCCGTTCGATCACCTGGAGCGAAAACGACCGATCATCGCTAAGTACCGGGCCGATGATCGCGCCCGGGTTCACCACCGCCAGCCGGCTCTCCGCACCGCGCTCGCGGACGTGGTCCCAGGCAGCGCGCTCGGCGATCGTCTTCGAGCGAACGTAAGGCGTACGTTGCAGATCCTGCGGGTCCGTCCAGTCCGTCTCGTTGTATGGCTCGGCGGTGGACGGCGCACGTCCGTGACGGACTGCCGCCACCGACGAGGTCATCACAACGCGCTGCACGCCGGCGTCGAGGCTCGCGCCGATCACA
Source organism: uncultured Solirubrobacteraceae bacterium (assembly GCA_963705235.1). Lineage (GTDB taxonomy): Bacteria > Actinomycetota > Thermoleophilia > Solirubrobacterales > Solirubrobacteraceae > Palsa-744. The sequence goes on from OY970059.1 coordinate 1,288,692, forward strand.
CGCAACGCACCGTCGCGGGCCGGAGTTATCAGCTCGTCCGGGTCCTTCGGCTGTGCTGGCGGAAAGGGCGATGCCACGTGGAGCACGTAGTCGCACCCCGCCACCGCCTCGCCCCAACCGTCGTCCGCGCCAAGGTCGGCGGCGAGGATCGACAAGCGCTCACCGGGCTCGACACCGGCGGCCGTCAGCGAGGCGCGCACGTCATCGCCGCGCCGCAAGTCGCGGACTGTCGTACGAACCGTGTAGCCGCGGCGGAGCAGCTCGGCAGCGCACCACCCGCCAAGGAAGCCTGTCCCCCCTGTGACCAGCACCGTTCTGTCTGACTCGACCATGTGCGCAGTCTACGCCCGCGACCCTTCCTGTGAGTGTTTGTCGCACGAGAGGCCAGCGTGGCGGACCTGCACCGCAACTATCAAGTAGCGGTGCTGTTTGCCTCCTACGACTATGTCACTCGCGGGACCGGGGGGCGTGCGTCGTCTGTGACAGGCGACGCACGGATGCGGTCTGCCGTGGCGATCAGTGCTGCCCAGCAACGCCAGGAGTCACTGTGAGATCAGACCTGCTCGAGTTGCTGCAATGTCCATCTTGTAACTCGTCGGACAGTCTGGCGCTCACAGACACGGTGAACGACGAGCGTGAGGCTCGCGAGGGTCGACTTCACTGTCGTGTCTGTCAAGCGGAGCGCCCGGTCCGCGACGGTGTCGCCGACCTGATGCTTGATCCATCACCAGAGGTCATAGCGGAGGCCGAGGGGCTGAAGCGCTTCGCGTTGGAGATGCGCCGGGACGGATGGGATCGAGCGCGCGTCCTGCGCCTACCTCATCATGACAGTGGATACTGGTGGGCTCAGCAACGAGCGATGGAGAGTCTGCTCGAGAAGATCCCGTTTACCTCCGGGCAGAGCATTCTCGACGTTGGCGCCAACACGTGCTGGGCGTCTGCCATCTTCGCACGCACCGGTCTGCGCACCGTGGCGCTGGACATCTCGATGGTCGAGATGCAAGGTCTTCGCACCGCTGACTGGTGGTTCCAGGCGCAGGGGACCTACTTCGAGAGGGTGCTCGCACAGATGTCTGCGCTTCCTTTCGCCGACGGCAGCTTCGATTGGGTCTTCTGCTGCGAGGTTCTCCATCACAACAACCGCGCAGGAATGACCCAAGCGCTGCGCGAGATTCATCGCGTGCTTCGTCCTGGCGGCAGCCTGCTGGTGATGAACGAGCCGTTGCGGTGGCCTGCTGACCTCAAGCGCGAACACGCCGTCGAGGTGGCACAGTTCTCCGGCAACGAGCACGTGTACTTCTTCCTGGAGTACCTATGGATGACTTGGCGTGCCGGTTTTCACCGGTTCCGCCTGGTGGAGCCTGCGTTCGACGTCTTCTTTTCTCGCGACCCAATTCACCTGACGCCTGAGGCGAGCGTGCTTGGTTCGGGCAAGCTCGCTGTTATCAACATCGCTCGCCAGCGAGCGCTCGCACGCCGCATGCACATGTGGTGGCGATACCTGATGGGGCCGGATATCTCGCTGCAGATGATCTGCACCAAGAGCTTCTGAGGATCACGACGCACAGTCGGTCCGCATGACTCAAGCAAGGACGGTGTTCAGCCAATCTTGCCAGGCCTGTCTGGTCCTCTCGGGATCGACTCCATCGTCGAACGAGTGAATGCTCATCCCGACTGGAGCACCAAAGGCGTTGCGTCCAAAGAAGCAGTAGAGCGCGTCATCCGTTCGGATCCCGATGAAGTTGGGCTGCAGGTAGTCGATGCTTCCAGCGACGGGTTCTACGCCCGGTGGGGTCAGCTGCACAGTGTCCCCTACGCGGGTCTCGGACCCCAGTCCGAGCGCCTGCTGCAGGCGCCGAAAGCCGTCCGGTGTCGCTGACGCGGGCGGACCTTGGATGCCTTGAGGCACGTCGCCGATGTATGTCACGGTGCGCCCGATGAAGTGCTCCAGGTACTCGCTGAGGGTGTGCAGGTAGAAGTCTGTGTGCTGCTGCACAGCGTCGTACTGGGTGTCCCAATCCTCGACAAAGATCCCGCTGTGCGCGTAGCGCAGCAGGCTGGTCCCGCCGTCGCGTCCCTCGATCACGAACTCGACCGCGTTGAACCAATCACCCCGCTCCGTCCGGACCGCGAAGTGGCGCGGGGGATCCCACGCCGCCGTACCGGCACCGTCGGGCGCAATCTCATTGGGAAACAGCCAGGCGGCATTGCCGGCGGTGGTGGCCACCGCCTCCCACACCTGCTCTGGGCTGGCCGGCAAGACGACCTCACGTTTGCACTCGAACTCGGGGGGCATGATGTCTCCTAGGTCGTTGTCTGATTCGCCGCACCGGCTGTCGGGCTCTGGTCCTCATCTGCCAGCCGCGTGATGCTCGGATGGAGCGCCACGAGCAGGCGGTGCTTGCGCCCGTCGGGCGCTGACTCGTCGTGGTACTTCGAGATCAGCGCTTCGAGTACATCCGACAGCTCAGCCGCGAACGCGGCGCGATCGGGGGCGGCGGCGAAGCGGATCTCAGCGTCCACGGCGAAGGTGGCCAACGGCCGGCGAGCACGCTTCGCACGGGCAATCAGCTCGCCGATCTCCTTGACCAGCCGCGCGGCCAGCGCGAGCAGCCACAGCGCCGAGAGCTGGTCAGGGGAGCGTTCCGGATCGGGTGCGACGGCGGCCAGCGCCGCCGGTGAGATCACGTACGAGGCTGCCGTCGCACGCATCACGCGCTCGGTCATGTTGCCCTTGCGGCGCTCCTCCACGAGCTCTACAAGGCCGTGGCGCTCGAGTGCGTGCAAGTGGTAGTTGACCTTCTGCCTGCTCAACCCGACCTTCGGCGCCAGCGTGCTGGCCGATCCCGGCTGGGCGAGCTCGGCCAGCAGCCGAGTCCGAATTGGGTCGAGCGAAATTCCGGCCGCAGCCGGGTCCTCAATGACCGCCACGTCGAGCATCGGCGCAACCTATCACCGACAATATAATTTGTCAAGACAGTCATGGCTGTCATAATCGGGCCGGCCATCTGGCGGCCCCTCAGTCAGTTGTCAGCCGCGTCTTGCAACGTCATCCGTCCACGCTGATTGACACCGCCGGTTAGACTCGGCCCGTGCGAGTGCACGCGTATCTCGGTGCGAAGCTCGGCCTGGCCCTGTGCCTGCTGTTTGCCTCAAGCGCCCAGGCCGCCACCACGGTCGCCAACACCAACGACAGCGGCGCGGGGTCGCTGCGCCAGGCAATCATCGACGCTGCCTCCGGCGAACTCATCACCGTGCCGGCGGGTGAATACACGCTCACCGGTGGCGAGCTGCCGATCGCCAAGACCGTCACTATCGCGGGCCACGGCGCGAGCGACACGACCGTTCGCGCGGCGGGCGCATTCCGTGTGTTCCACATCAGCGGCGCTGCCAACGACGTCACGATCAGCGGGCTGACGATCCGCAACGGCAACCCCGCGGCGGTAGCGGGCGTGGCCCAAGGCGGAGGCGTGCTCAGCGAAGCCGCGGAACTGACCCTTCGCGACGATGTCATCACCGAAAACCGCGTCGTCGCAGATGGTCTTGGAGTCGCATTCGCAGGTGGCACCGCCCAGGGGGCGGGGGTCGCCGTGATCAGCGGAACGCTGAGGCTGACGGGCAGCACGCTGAGCGGCAATACGGCGAGCGCGCTCGGTTCCAGCGGACATCACGGGGGTACGGCCGAAGGCGGCGGTCTCTACGGCGCGGGGCGGCTGACGCTCGAAAACAACACCTTCGGCGCGAACCTCGCGGATGCGCGCGGTGGGCAAGGGCCTGCCAGCGCCGAACAGGGCGGCGGGTTTGCCGAGGGCGCGGGCGCGATCCTCTATGCCGTCGCCCCGATCGCGGTCTCCTCGAGCACGATTTCGGCGAACGTCGCCGACGCCTCCGCCGGACCGGGCGCGAGTTCGGGCTCCTTCGCCGAGGGTGGCGGTCTGTGGGCGCTGTCCAACGGACCGCCCATCACGCTCGCCAACCTCACCGTCGTGGGCAACGTCATCCGCGCGCTGCCCGAAGGGTTCGCCGTCGGTGGCGATGTCAACATTGGCGCCAACAAACCCGGCACGGTGACGCTGACGAACTCAACCCTTACCGCCGGCACCGCCGACGGGGGAGCTGGCACAAGCGAAGGCGGCGACGGTTATCTCGGCGGGGAAACGACTTCGGTCGAGAACACGATCGTCAGTGCGGGCACAGCCGCTCCGGGGTCTGAGAACTGTTCAGGTACACCGACATCGCTTGGCCACAACCTCGACAGCCGCAATCAGTGCAACTTCCATTCCGCCGGCGACCTGGTCGGCGTCGATCCCCTACTCGGGCCTTTGCTGGACAACGGCGGCACGACGAAGACCTTTGCCCCGCTAGCCGGCTCGCCCGCAATCAACGCCGGCGCCAACGAAGGTTGCCCCGCCGCCGACCAGCGTGGAGTTGTACGCCCGCAGGTAGTCACGTGCGACATCGGCGCGGTCGAGCTGGCGCCTCCCGACGTGACGACCGGCAGCGCTGGCGCCGCGCAGACCGCCGCATTTCTCGGCGGCTCGCTGAACCCGAACGCCAGCGCCGCCTCCTATCACTTCGACTACGGCACGAGCGTCGCCTACGGCGCCTCCACGCCGAGCCAGCCCGTCGCCGATGGGATCGCATCGGTGTCGGTCTCCAGCGAGGTCATCGGGCTGGCGGCGGGAACCACCTACCACTTCCGCCTCGCGGCCCAAAACGCCGCTGGGCAGACGGTGTTCGGCAGCGACCGAACATTCACCACCACGCCCGCAGCAAGCGCTCTCGCGCGACCGGTGCTGTCTCACGTCAAGCAGTCCCGTCTCGTCTGGCGGGAGGGCTCACGGCTGGCCAGCTTCACCCGTAAGCATCGACCGCCTGTCGGTACGAGATTCTCCTTCACGCTCAACGCCCCGGCGCGCGTGACGTTTGTCTTCACCCAGCAGCTTGCCGGGCGCCTCGCGCACGGCAAGTGCGTGGCTCAGAGCCACGTCAACCGTCACAAGCGCGCTTGCAAGCGCAGTGTGAACGCCGGACTGTTGTCCTTCGCCGGCCACGGTGGATCCAACGGCGCCTCATTCCAGGGACGGGTCTCGGCCGTCAAGAGGCTCAAGCCCGGCCGCTACACAGTGCTGATCACCGCCCGCAACGCCGCCGGGGCGTCGAGCACCAAGCGGCTCAGCTTCACGATCGCGCGCTAGCGCACGCATCCCACATGTGACGCGTCAGTACGGGGCGCCCTGCGCGGGGTTCCCGTGCCCAGGCGCATTGCGAACGCGGTGTAGATGCCGTCTCGGCTGCTCGTCGCGAAGCCGGCCGCGTGTGCAAGTCGTGCCGCTATGCGGTTCTCGTTTAGCGTCGTAGCGATCAGACAGTCGAGCCCGGCCGCGCGGGCGTGCTCGACGACGCGTCCGAGAAGCGCTCGGCCCAAGCCGCGCCCCTGCCAATCGTCAGCCACAGCGATCGCGACCTCGGCGGAGCGACTCTCTCCGGTTCTGACGAAGCGCACGACACCTACGATCGTGCGTTCCTCCGGCGTCAGCGCCGCGTATGCCACGTGTCGTGCGTCGTCGAAGCGCATCATCTGATCGAGCAGCGATTCGCTCATCTTCGGCGGTATCGGAGCTGAGAAACGCAGATAACGCGAGCGAGGGGATAGGCCGGCCACCGCTTCTTCGTACATCCTGCGGTCGCTCGGGCGCAACTGCCTGACGCGAACGCGCCCGCCGTCGGCGAGGGTCAGCTGACTGGGCTTCACGAGGCATCGCCGCCTGGCGCATCCGCTGCTTGGGGGCAGTAACAAGTCAACTCGTCGTTCAATGACCCCGCCATGCGTAATTCCTTGCGCTCTCTCTTTCGGTGAGTCGACCGAGCGCATGGTCACCGCCGCCGCTTCGCGCCCGCTTTGCAGCTGCTTAGAGGTCCAGCAGAGATGCTGTGCGAACTCGAGCGAGCCGGTACGCTGGCGCGGTCGGCCTCGCGCCGACACCGCCTGCCGGCGGTCAGAAGATTTCGGGGGTCGACGCTTGCAGCCCAAGTCCGGTGATCATCTGCAGCTGCCAGCTGATGTCGCGATCAAGCTTCTCGGCGGGTTCGACGCCGCGCGCGATGGCGAGCCGGTCGCCGCGTCACGGTGGCGGTTGCGCAAGGGCCGCGAGCTGGTCAAGCTGCTCGCGTTGGCGCCCGGCCATCGCCTACACCGTGAGCAGCTCATGGATGCGCTGTGGCCAGAGCTGGATCCAGCCGCCGCCGCCAACAACCTCCACCAAGTGGTGCACGTGGCGCGCCGCGCACTCGGAGCCGATGCGATCACGCTGCACGACGAGCTGCTGACGCTGTCCGCCAGCGTCGACGTCGACGAGTTCGAGCAGGCCGCCGAGCAGGCGCGCCGGGCCGGGTCCTCGGGGGCCTTCCGCGCCGCGCTGTCTCTTTACGGCGGCGAGCTGCTGCCTGAAAACCGCTACGAGGACTGGGCTGGGGCTCGGCGCGAGGAGCTCGAGCAGCTGCGGTCCGAGTTGGAAGCGGAGATCGGCGCGTCGGGCTCAGAGGTAGCGGTCTCTGGCCTGCCATCGCAGGCCAGCTCATTTGTCGGTCGTAGCCACGAGCTTCGTGAGCTGCTGGCGCTGCTGGCGCGGACACGACTGCTGACGCTCGCGGGCACCGGCGGCGCTGGCAAGACGCGGCTCGCGCTTGCGCTCGCGCGCGAGGCCGAGTCCTCGTACGAGCATGGCGCGGCGCTGGTCGAGCTCGCGTCAGTCGCCGACGGTCGGCTGGTAGCCGCTGCCGTCGCGGCGGCGCTCGACGTGGGTGCGCTGCCCGGGCGCTCCGCCGTCGATGGGCTCGCCGACTACCTGGGGTCGCGCACGTTGCTGCTGGTCATCGACAACTGCGAGCACGTTCTGCACGCGACCGCCGAGCTGACCGACGCGCTGTTGCGTGCGGCTCCTGACCTCACGATCCTCACCACCAGCCGCGAGCCGTTGCGGGTCGCCGGCGAGGTCGTCTTTCGTGTGCCGTCGATGGCGATTCCCGATCCCGACCAACCCCTCTCCCCAGAGGAGCTGCTGCGCTACGAGGCCGTGAGGCTGCTGAGCGAGCGAGCCACGGCTGCCGTGCCGGAGTTCACGATCGATGCCGACAACGCCGCCGATATCGCGCGGATCTGCTTCCGCCTCGACGGTCTGCCGCTGGCGCTCGAGCTTGCCGCCGCTCGGCTCGGCGCGCTCGGCACGGCAACGCTCGCCGAGAGGCTCGATGACCGCTTCCGGGTGTTGCGCGCCGGCAGTCGGGCCGGGCCCACACGCCAGCAGACGCTCGCGGCGACGCTCGATTGGAGCCACGATCTCCTGGACGAGGATGAGAAGCGACTGCTCCGGCGCCTGTCCGTGTTCGCCGGAGGGTTTGAGCTGTCAGCCGCCGAGGCCGTCTGCACTGGTGACGGCCTCGAGCCGGCGGCTGTCGTCGATGTGCTGGCGCGGCTGGTCGAGAAATCGCTGGTCAGTGCCGACAGCGTCGGGCGCGGGCGCCGCTATCGCCTGCTCGAGACGGTGCGGATGTACGCCGCCGAACGACTGGGCGAAGCGGAGGAAGGCGCCGTGCTGGGCGAGCGTCACGCACGCTGGGCTTTGGCGACCGCCGAGCGCGAAGGCGATTCACCCGAGCTCGACCGCGAGGCGGCCAACCTGCGCGCCGCGCACGACGCTCTGCTCGCACGCAGCCCTGTGGACGCACTGCGCTACTGCCTGGCGCTGTCGCCGTTTTGGCTGCGCCGCATAGATCTCCAGGAGGGCCACCGCCGTTTCACCGACAGTCTCGTCGCGGCCCCAGAGCGCACCTCGCTGCGCGCGGCGGCGCTGCTGGCGACTTCGGCGCTCGACTTTCGCTCGGGTGCCCTTGCTTGCGGCGCAACCCACGCCCAGGAGAGCCACGAGATCGCCGACGAGCTGGGTGATCCGCACGCACGATGGCGCGCGTTACAGCGGCTCGGTGAGGTGGCTGTCAGCTACGACGACGCGACCAAGGCGCTCAGCCTGCTGACGGCCGCTCGGGAGCTGGCACGCCAGGAGGGCTTCGCCGCCCGCGAGGCCGTGTCCGTGTACTCCCTCGGCGTGGCGCGCTGGCTGCTCGGCGACCTCGCCGGCGCCGAGGCGCTGCTGGTCGAGAGCGCAGCGGCGTTTCGTCTGCTCGCGGACTCTTCAGAGCGGATCCTCTCGCCGCTGAACATCGCCGAGATGCGCTCCAGCGACCCCGCTGGTCAGCCTGGGCTGAGGATCGTCTTCGAGGAGACGCTGCTGCCGTTCGTCGAGATCTCCTGCGATACGGCGATCGGCTACGTGCTCGCCAATCAGGCCACGATCGCGCGCGTGCGCGATCAGCTTCCCCGTGCACGCGAGCTGCTGGGCGAGGCCGGCGAGCGCTTCGAGCGGGCAGCCGATGAGCGGGGACAGGCGGACGTGCTCGTGCGCCTCGCCTATCTCGAGCTGGCCGAGGCCGCGCCCGATCGAGCGCGCGAGTGTCTTCATCGAGCGCTTGAGCTGCGTCGAGGTCTGCGCGATCGGCGTGGCGTGGGGATGGCGCTGCTCGCCGTCGGGCTGGTCGAGACCGCCAGCGGCGACTACGCTCGCGCGGAGCAGCCGCTGGCCGAGGCGCGCGAGCTGTTCCGTCGCGCCGGTGACCGCTGGGGGCTGGTCAGCTCGCTGTGGCGGACCGCCGACCTCGCGCTCGCGCGCAAACGTCTCGACGACGCCGAGGCGGCGCTGCTGCAGGCGCGGGCGGTCGTCGGGGAGACCGACCGGCAAGGCTGGATCGCCGTTACGATCGCGACGCTGGCGGAGGTCGCTCAGCTGCGCGGCGACAGCGAGCGCGCCGTGACGCTGTTCGAGCAGGCGCGCGATCACTACCTGGCAGGCGGCGCGGACGCCGAGGCGGCGGCCATGACGGCACGCGTGCAAAGCGTCGTCAAGGATCGGCAAAGGCCACGCAAAGTCGCGGCGGATAGGACTCCTCGTACAGCGACAACTAAACGGAGGCAGTCATGAGCTCAACAATCGCCCCGGTCCTCGGGGAGGCAACAGTGCAGGAGCTGCGAGATGCGATCCACGGGCGCGTGCTGCGCCCTGGCGACGACGGCTACGCCGATGCGGTGCGAATCTGGAACGGCGCGTTCGACGCTCGGCGTCCGGCGGTGATCGTCAGCTGCAGTGGGGCAGCGGACGTGATCGCAGCTGTCGGGTTCGCACGCAGCAACGATCTCGCCATCGCTGTGCGCGGCGGCGGACACAGCATCGCCGGGTTCTCCAGCTGCGACGACGGAATTGTGATCGATCTCTCCGCGATGAACTCCGTGCGGGTCGACCCCGCCGCGGCGCGCGCTTACGTCGGTCCGGGCGCGATCTGGGCGGACGTCGACCACGAGACGCAGGCGCATGGCCTCGCCACGACCGGCGGGCTGGTGTCGACCACCGGTGTCGCCGGCTTCACGCTTGGAGGCGGCATCGGCTGGCTGATGCGCAAGCACGGCCTCGCGTGCGACAACCTCGTCAGCGCCGACGTCGTGACCGCCGATGGCCGGCTGGTGCATGCGAGCGAGACCGAGAACGCTGAGCTGCTGTGGGGGTTGCGTGGTGGTGGCGGCAACTTCGGCATCGTCACCCAGTTCGAGCTGGAGGTGCATCCGGTCGGCCCGATGGTTTACGCCGGTCTGATCTTCTTCGCGGCCGAGCACGACGCCGAGTTGATGCGCCTGTTCGGTGAGTGGGCACCGGGTGCTCCGGAGGACATCACGGCCGCGCTGAACCTGACTACCGCGCCGCCGCTGCCGGTCGTGCCCGAGGAGTGGCACGGCAAGAAGGTGATCGCGTTGATCGCCGTCTCAGCCGGCCCGATCGAGGAGGCCGAGGCGCATTTCCGCTCGTTCCGCGAGCTCGCCGAGCCGGTCGCCGACCTGCTCGGGCCGATGCCTTACAACGCGATGCAGACGCTGATCGATCCGCTCTGGCCGAAGGGCATACATGCTTACTTCAAGGCCACCAATCTCGCTCGATTCGACGATCAGCTGATCGACCGGCTCTGCCAGCGCCACCAGTCCGCGCCCGGGCCTCAGTGCGAGATCCACGTTCATCAGATGGGCGGCGCGGTGGCCCGCGTGGGCGAGCAGGACACTGCGTTTTCCGAGCGTTCGATGCCGTTCGTACTCAATGTCGTCACCGGTTGGCAGGGCGCTGAGGGGACCGACGCGCACACGCAGTGGGCACGAGCTGTCGTCGACGGTGCCGCCGACGCGTCCACAGGACGGGCCTATGTCAACTTCCTCGGCGACGCCGACGAAGCGCAGTCCTCCTACGGCGCGGACACCTACGCGCGTCTGGTGGCCCTGAAGCGCGAGTACGACCCGACCAACGTGTTCCGCCTCAACCAGAACATCCAGCCAAGCGCCGCCGCGTAGGCGCGGTCTGCAGCGAGCGATGACGCCGTGGCGGGCGCGGGGTCGATGGCCTCGCGCCCGCTTGCTCGCGCGCGGAGAGGGTCAGCGACCGGCTGTAAACAGTCCTCGAATCTAATCTCAAGTCTGGTTGGCCGGCTGCCGATGACAGCTCCGCAGGCCTCGAAGTCCTCGAAGGCACACCATGCGCCGTGGCCTCGACCGTGGCGCACGCAAACGATCAGGAGTCCCATGTCAGCGCCTACCCGACACGTGAGCAGCATGCATCTAAGAGTCCTCAGATCGGCAACATGGCCGATCGCGCTCGCGTGTGCCGTGATGGCGCTCCTGCCGGCAGTAGCAGCCGGCGAAACAAAGGAAAACACAACCCAGTTTGAAGTCAAAGCGGGATCGCTCACGTTCTCGACCTCACCCACGATGCCGACGCTCGGAGCGGTGACCATCAAAGGCGAAGCGCAGGTCACCAACACGACGATGAAAAACTTCGCCGTGCAGGACGCCACCGGCGCCGGCTCGGGCTGGAACGTGACCGTCGAAGGACAGGCGGGCGCAGGCAAAAGCGCTGCGTTCAAGCAGTACTGCCCCGAAACCAAATGCGGCAGCGAATCGAAAGGCTACATCTCCGGCGGATATGAACTCCCTGCCAACTCGCTGACCCTCAACAGCACTAGTGCGAGCTTCACCGCCGAACACGAATCGACGGGAACCGCGCCGACGTTCGTGTGCGGGAGCGGATGCAACGTCGACCACGCGACCGGCGTGAAGATCGCTCACGCAGAAACGAGCGCCGGAATGGGCACGTGGGCGACCACCGGCTTCAGCGCCACCAGCCTCGCGCTGAACACGCCGTCCACGCTCAAACTGCTCCCCGAAAAAGAGGTCTACCGCGTCGATCTGCTGTGGACGCTCAGCACCGGCCCGTAGCGCCTACGCCACCAGACTTGACAGTAGACAGCCATAGCAGGAGATAGATGGCTACCCGCTGAATGGAGCGGGACGATGTCATCGCTTGCCGCGCCCCCACTCAGGTTCGTGAGGAGCCGCAGGGTCCGTTCGTCCCTCGCCTTGGCGCTGATCGCCACGGGGATGTGCTGCCCTGCGCTGGCGCGCGCGAGCCCGCAGCCCGGCCTGATCGTCGTGCCACGGCCAAGCTCGCGAGTGGCGCTCAGCTACTTCAAGCTGCGCGCGCGCCCCGGACGGGTCGTGCACGCGGGCGCAATCGAACTGCGCAACCCCGGCACCAGTCGGATCCGTGTCGGGCTCGCCGCGGTCGACGGGCAGACCCTCAGCACGCTCGGGTCCGGATATGCGTCTCCGGGCTCCAAGGCCGGACGGGCGACGCGCTGGCTGCTCCTCGCTCGCCATCTGCTCACGCTCGCACCCCACCAGCGCGCGCTCGTGGGAGTCTCGGTCAAGGTCCCCCGCCATGCCGTCGCGGGCGACTACCTGTCGGGAGTCAGTATCGAAGCGCTCGACCAGACGGGCGCGAGCACCCCCCGCAAAGGTCTGTCGATCGCCAGCGCCAACCGCTACGTGATCGGCGCCGAGGTCTCGATCCCCGGCCCCCGCCATCCGCGGATCCGCTTCACCGGCGCTCAGCTCGAGCGTCAGCCGGCGGGGCTCACGTTCCTGCTGGCAGCACGAAACCCCGGCAATGTGATCCTCCAGCACGTCCACGGCAAGGCGCTCGTCACCAGCGGACCGCGCACGGTCGCTGCGATCCCGCTCGGGCCCGGAACGTTCGTGACCGGCACCTCGATCGCCTATCCGATCCCGATTCCGCGTGAGCGCTCGCGCGAAGGGACCACCTACCGCGTCCGTGCCTATCTGCGCTACCGCGGCGGGATCGCCTCGCTTGACACGCTTGTTCGCGCCGGTGCTGGCGCCGCTGCGCCGAGCGATAGCCTCGGTGGCGCGAGAAATACAGCTCCGTCCGCCGAGTCTGGCCCGCCAGTGTGGCTCGCTGCCGTGATCGCCGTGCCTGCCGTGCTCGTCCTGTGGTTCGGGCTGCTGTTCGTGCGCAGGCGACACGGAAGCGTTCGCGCGACAGCCAAGACACTCGAGGCCGCGCTCGCGGCGAGCGCAGATAGCGGCGCGCCGCTGGCGCTCATATCGGTCGTACCGCTCGACGACGAGGCGGTTCGCGGCGGGCTGCTGGCGGTCCTGCGCTCGCGCCTGCGCCATGCCGACCGTCTTTGCCGGCTGGCGGCCGGTGGCTTTCTCGTCGTGGCGGCGGACACCGACGAAGACACCGCCGAGGCGCTCGCGGGCGATCTGCGCCGGCACCTCGAGCGCGTGCATGACGGCGCCCAGGCGGTGGCCGTTCAGGTGTACAGCGCTGACCGCCAGGACACCGCCGCCGAGCTGCTCGGTCGGATCGAACAGGCCAACCGCGACACACATGTGCTCACCCCCAGCGGCTGAGTTCCTCCGGTCATCGACGGCGAGCACCCGCACAGGCGCTCACCACGAGCACGGAGTTCGGGCCGTGACACGTGCGACAGCGATCGTAGGCGTATATCTGATGTCGCTGCTGATCTCGCCAACACCGGCCGCCGCCAACATCTATTTCCGCAGTGCGAGCACGACGGCGACCTCGAGCGCGTCTTCGATCGGGCTCAGCGCGCCGAGCAACACGACCGCCGGAGATTTCTTGGTCATCAACGTCGACGCCAACGGCGGCTCGACGGCGTTTGCGCCACCGGCGGGCTGGACCAGTCTGAACGCGGGTACCAACTACAGCGGCGGCAGTCTCGGCGGTGGCTACTCGATCCTCGCGTACAAGCTCGCCACCGGCGCCGACACCGGTGCGTCTTACACCATCAGCCTCGGCGCCACCCGCGCGGCCGTGGCGCGCATCCTCGACTACGTGGGCGTCGACACAAGCAACCCGATCGAGAACACGTTCACGGCCGGGACCAATCCAACCGGCGGCGCGAGCACGACGTCTTTTGGCTACCCGTCCGTCACCACCACGGCCAACAACTCGATGGTCATCTTCGGTGCCGTCGCGTTCCCGACCGGAGCCGCGACCACCATCACCCCACCCGCAGGCAGCATCAAACGGGCACAGGTGAACGCTACCGGCACTTCGCCTGACATCACCGCGGAGGTCGACGATCTCATACAGGCCAGCGCCGGGACCGTCACGAAAACGGGCACGATCGCTGCCAGCTCGCCGTGGGGCGCGGGCACGATGGCGCTGAAGCCCGCCAGTGCCGGCACCTTCCAGTTCGACGTCGCTCCAAGCGCGCCGGCGCTTTCCGCGGTGACGCTCAACGGGCAAGCACAGACCGTCAACGCGACGATGAATAGCTTCGTCGTGGACAACACCAGCGGCGAATCGGGCTGGAACGTGACGGTCAGTGGCAACACTGGCGCCGGTAAGAGCGCCGTGTTCAAGCAGTACTGCGAAAACGGTGCCAGCGCCTGTGGTGCGACCGCGGCCCACGCCTACGTCAGCGGAGGCTGGCAGCTGCCGGCCGGCTCGCTCCAGTTGAGCACGACTGGAGCGTCCTGGACCACGAGCGGCGGCGCGGGCGCCGCGCCGGTCTTCCAGTGTGGCGCCTCGACGTGCTCGATCGACACCTCCAGCCAGCGGAAGATCGTCTCGACGGCCAACGGCGGCGGCCTGGGCCCGTGGGGCGCGAGCGGCTTCGGTGCGTCTAGCCTCGTGCTGTCTGTGCCCTCAACTCTGCGTGCGCTGCCCGAACACCAGACCTATCACGTCGACCTGGTGTGGACGCTCAGCAGCGGACCCTGAGAGCGCTCCACACTCAGGGTCCGCCGCGCTGAAGGCGCTCGGCCGGCGTGTCAGGCGGCGCCGGCGAACGCACCCTCGACGACCGCCTGGGCCGTCGGTCCATACGGAGGTGCGAAGGCCTCGATGAGGTCGCCCTCGCCGCGGACGAACACGCCGCGCGGGTTGGAGAACTCGCGGAAGCCCTCGATGCCGTGGTGGCGTCCCGAGCCGCTCTGGCCGATGCCGCCGAACGGGAGCGAGGGCAGCGCGCCGTGGACGGCCGCCGAGTTGACGCTCGCACCGCCTGAGGTGGTGCGCGCCAGCACGTCCTCGACGACGCCCTCGTCCTTGGCGAACACATACAGTGCCAGTGGCCGCTCGCCGGCGTTGACGTAGTCGATCGCCTCCTCCAGCGTGTCGTATCCCTTGATCGGGAGGATCGGCCCGAAGATCTCCTCCTGCATCAGCGCGAGGTCATCGGGCGGGTCGATCACGAGCGTGATCGGCAGCTGACGCGCGTCCGGGTCGGGCTCGCCGGCTTGCTCCAATGGGCGTACGTCGCAGCCGCGCGCACGTGCGTCCCCGAGCAGCCCCTCGATGCGCGCGAGATGGCGGCTGGAGATGATGCCCGTACAGGCCGGCGACGTGCAGTAGCCGGGCGTGACCTCGCTCGTGTAGGCGGCCGCCAGCTTCGCGAACTGCTCGAGCTGATCACGAGGCACAAGGCAGTAGTCGACGGAGATGCACATCTGGCCGTTCTTGATCGCCTTGGTCGCGAGCACCTGGTGGATCGACTCGGCGTCGACGCTGTCCTCGGCGAGAATCGACGGGCACTTGCCACCCAGCTCGAGCGTCACCGGCACGAGCTGCTCGGCCGCGGCCTTGGCGATCTCGCGCCCGACGGCCGGGCTGCCGGTGTAGAGCAGGTGATCCCAGCGCACATGAGCGAACGCGCGCGCGAGATCCAGCCCGCCGAGCACCACGTCGACACGGTCGCGGTCAAACGTCGCGTGGACCATCTCGCGCAGCAGCTCGCCGCACGCGGGTGTGTACTCCGATGGCTTGATCACGACGCGGTTGCCCGCGGCGAGCATCTCGATCAGCGGGCCGACGGACAGGTCGAACGGGAAGTTCCAGGGGACGATGTTGCCGATCACGCCCTTCGGCTGGGGTTGCACGAACGCCTTTCCGGAGCCATACAGCGTGGGATCGGTCATGCGCGGTTCGCGCTCCATCCAGCCGCTCAGCTGCTCGGCGGCGTACGCCGCGCGGCCGGCCGGGCCGAGGACTTCGATCAGATCTGAGGCCACCGACGGGTGCACGCCGAAGTCGCTGCTCAGCGCGTCCTGGATCTGTGTGCGGTGGCCCATCAGCATCGCTGCGAGGGCTCCCAGCAGTTCCTGGCGCTCCTGCAGCGTGGGAAACGGATCGGCCAGGAAGGCGGCGCGCTGGCGCGCGACCATCTCCTGCAGTTCGGCGATTGAGGCCTCATCGCTTGTGGTTGCGGGTGGGTTCTCGACGGTAGCCATGCTCTCCTCCTCTGAAGCTTGGGTGGCTCTCACATTACGCTCGATGTCTCCTGGATGCCAGCCGACCCAGCTCGATTGGCTATCCGTCTTGTCATCGCGCCGTCAGCCGCTGGCGAGCGTGAAGTTCGCAAACACGACCAGCGGCTGCCCTTCCGCGCCGGACGCGCTCGGCTGTGTGGCGGCGCCGGGCGTGGCGTAAGTCAGGGTGAGGCGATTGATCCCACGGCTAAGGTGCACAGGAATCCTCGCTAGACCGCCCGCGCCGGGCTGCCGAAGGACTTGACGTGCGTGCCCAGGGCCCTCGACGCGAACTTCTATCGGCGCGCCTGCTGCCAGCGCCGGCCCCGGTGTCGTGTTCGCGAGCAGCGCATCGTTTCGGGCGTTCGGCGAAACGATCGTCACGTCGGCGCGGTTGGTGGCCGTCAGCGAGAAGCCGTTTACTTCGCTGCCGATATTGCCGTAGCTGGGAGGGCTCCGTTCGGCGCTGGGCGAGTAGACGTCCGCCAGCACGGGATGGCCTGCCAGCGCCGCGATCGCCGTCGACAGCGGGGCGCCGAGGTTGACTAGCGTCCGCCACGTGCTCGCGTGCGTCTCGATTTCCTGATAGCTGATGGCCAAGCCGGCTAGGCAGCTCCACAGCGCCAGCACTGCCCCCGAGGCCCGCGCCAGCCGTCGTCCACGTCCGTGGAGCTGGCGCGAGAGAGCAAGCCAGACTGCCAGTCCTCCAAACACCAACAGCGTCATATAGTCGGACTCGTAACGCTCGCTGGTCGTGTAGATCTCGTATGCGAGGAAGACCATGCAGGCGATTCCCACTGCCGCCATCGCCAGCAGGAACGGGGCAAGCGATCCCAGCCAAGCGGGGCGGCGCCGCCACATCCACGGCAGTGCTGCCAGGAAGATCACGATCGGCGCCATCATGAACAGCCCGCCCGTTTCTTCAGACAGCGGCGCGTAGTGAGCGGGCAGGCTCAGCGGATAGCTCACCTGGGGGTAGTTGATGGTCAGAAACGGGAAGAGCGCGGTGAGCCGTAGCGGTGTGATCACATACGACCAGAGCCCGGGCAGCAGGTAGGCGATTTCGCCGAAGTGTGCGTTGAAGGAGGAAACGCCGTTGATTTGGTATTTCGTGCCGTACTCGAACGGGTTGCCGAAACGGGCCTGGTCATAGGCGCCTAGCAGCGCGATACACGTGGCCATCGGAGTTATCAGCGCGACGAGCAGGCTTCGGCGCGGGCGCGTTGAGCGCAACGACAGGTACACCGGCACGAGCAGCAGCGCAGCCAGTCCGAGCGTTGGCCTCGATGCCGCGGCCAGCCCGAAACACAAGCTCATGAGCGCGAGTCGCGTGAGCGAGGCTCGATGGTCGACCAGCGCCGAGACGGCAAAGTAGATCCCGGCCATCGCAAAGCAGTAGGTGCCGGCGACGGCCTCGTAGTACACAATCGAGAATCGCATCGCGTAGGGCATCACCGATGCGCACATCAGCGTCAGTGCCGCCAGCACGCACATCCAAAGCGGCAGCGGCCCTATCCGCCTCAGGATCACTCGTAGTGCCGCCAGTGCGAAACCCAGCCCGACGATCACGAACGGCGCGCTGATCAAGCTCCCGGATGGCTCGAACCCGAGCAGGTGCAGCGGGACCAGCAGCACGAGCACCGGCGCCGGACCCCAAGTGATGTACAGGTAGTGGCCATAGAGGGAGTAGTCGGGAAAGCCGAACAGGAACGCCGGGCGCTGCGCCGGGTCATACGGGTTGCCGTGCCCCAGAATGCCGTCCGGCACATGCGCGACCCAGAGGTGCAGGTGGAGGAACGCGTCGGCGAGCTGGTTGTATTGGGTTTCACTAAATCCGTGCAACGCCAGCGGTGCTGCGCTCGCGCCTCGCCAGAGATAGAACGCGGCTCCAATCAGGAACACCGCCGTGAGCGCCAGGTTGACGCGGTCTGATGCCAACAGGCGTAGACGTGAATACAGATGTGCCGTGCGTCGATCGGTGCCGGCTGAAGCTGACAGCCGGCCGTCGAATGACCCGCCTACGCTGGTTTCAGAGCCTCGAGTGCTCACCGCTGCGGCCGTGGCGTCGCCTTGCTCACGATGATTCGCAGACGCCGGGCCGATGAGGGCGCACTACGACTTTGCGCCATCTGCGATCACCTGCTGAACAACCGCGATCTCAGGATCCGTTTGCGGTGCAGCGCGAGCTGGCCGACCGTCAGAAGCGTCTTGACGCCGTAGACGAGGCTCTGCTGGAAGGACACGGAGGAGGCCTCGCGGAAGTACTTCGTCACGATCGGAACCTCGATGATCCGCTGCTTCCAGTGGACCGCCTGCGCGATGACCTGGGTGTCGAAGACGAAGTCGTTGGAGTTGCGCAGATAGGGAATCGTTTCGAGAAACTGCCTGCTATAGGCGCGATAGCCGGTGTGCAGCTCGCTGAATTGCTGTCCGAACACCCAGCTCTCGATTGACGTCAAGAAGCGGTTGGACACATACTTGTAAAACGGCATTCCACCCGCGCGCGCCCCACCTGGATTCAGGAAACGAGAGCCAAGCACCATGTCGGCCTCGCCGCGCAGGATCGGCCGGATGAGCGAAGGAAGCAGGCTGGGGTCGTACTGCCCGTCTGGGTGAAGCATCACGATCACGTCGGCACGGTCGCGCAAGGCCGCCGTGTAGCAGGTCTTCTGGTTTCCGCCGTAGCCGACGTTGTGGTAGTGATGAATGATCTCGAGCGAGAGCGTTTCGGCCACTGTGACCGTGTCATCGCGAGATGCGTCGTCGACGAGGATCACCCTCGTCACCCAGTCGCCGGGAATTTCCCGCCAGGTTAACTCGAGCGTTTGGGCAGCGTTGTAGGCCGGCATGACAACGACGATCTGCCTGTCGCCGACCAGCTCTGCATCCCTTGGAGGCATGTGCCGCTCGACCACGGTCGCTGGGCTCATGCGCCTACTCCCTTCGATTGTTGTGCTCCGCCCAAGTGTTCCGGGCGCGGTGCGCATGGGCAAATCGACGATTGCCGTGAGAGGGCGCGCACCCTCTGGTTTTCGCTGTATGCCTGGCGATATGGGCGCGATCGAGCCTCGGTGGCGCTCGCGCGGATGCCCGCGGAATGTTTCTGGCCCAGCGTGTGATGGCGCCCGGCGGATTTCTGCGGGCGGCTGGCGCTAGAGCAGCCGCTCGATGCCGCCGACCACGATGCTGGCCAGCACGATCTCGAGCACCACGCCCGCAACGCCCACGACCAACCCGACCAGCACCACCACGAAGTCCTCGAGCAGCACGCCGAGCGAGATCAGCACCACGCCGAGCGCCGGCAGCGTGTCCAAGCCGGTGAACGGCGGCGCCAGGAACGCCGCCAGCGCACCGCCGATCACGAGTGCGCCGAACACGACGTCGCTCGCGCGCCGTGCGAACAGGAATCGCAGGCGAGGCTTGGAGAGCCGCTCCAGTCGTCTGATGATGCGCATCAAGCCGGCGATGAAGCGCTGCTGGCGCTCGCCCGCGAGCTGGAGTGCACGCCAGCGTTTCGGCAGCCAGATCTCGCGCACGCCCGCGATCATCTCGATCGCCAGCAGCACCGCGATCGCCTCGAACACGTGCGTGGCGCCGCCGGTCGGCAGCGGCAGCGCGGGTACGCCCAGCAGCAGCACGAACATCAGCGCGAAGCTCTTGCCAGCGAACGTGTCAATCAGGCTGCCGAGCGTCTTCTCACCTTCGCCCGCCAGCCAGCGTTCTAGATCGGTGCTGACCAGCTCCGAGGCGTCGCCCGCTGCCGCGGCCTGCATCGTCACACCTCTGTGGGCCGATGCAGCGGCGAGGTCAGGCCCACGACGACCTGCAGACCCAGCTCAGGGGGCGTCTCGCCGGCTTGCACCAGCGCGCGTACGGCATCCAGCGTCTGCGCGCGTTCGCGATCGGGCAGCGCCGCGATCCAGCTGATCGACGCCACATACGCGCTCATCCGTTCGGCGTCGGCCGGCTGGCTGACCGTCATATCGATCTCCCTAGGCTCATCCCAGCAGCCGGCCGCTCGGACGGCGTCCTGCCACGACGGGCCGTCGACTCGCGGGTGAGCGGGGCGCAGGCCGCCGATCAGCGTGCCCAGCTCGTGCGCCCACGAGGCTCCGCTCCAGTCGGGACTGGTGGAGAGGATCGCCAGCCCGCCCGCGGGGCGCAGCACACGGTGAATCTCAGCCAGCGCCGACGGCGCGTCGAACCAGTGGAAGGCGTCGGCGACGGTCACCGCGTCGACTGAGTCGTCGGCCAGGGGAATCCGCTCGGCGAGGCCGTCGCGCACGCGCTCGGCCCCGATGGTTGCGATCAACGACTCGCGCAGCTCGCCCTGGGGCTCCACGGCGATCACATCCAGCCCGGATGCCAGCAGCGGGCGCGTGAGCTTGCCGGTCCCCGCCGCCAGGTCCAGCACGCGTGCGCCGCCGCTCAGACCCAGCTCCGCGATGAGCGTGTCGACCACAGCAGCCGGAGTCTCCGGCCGGCCACGCTCGTAGGCATCGGCGACAGCTGCGAAGTTGGCGGCGAGGGGGTGCAGCGACACCCCCAGAACCTAGCGCTAGCGACCTCGCGCCGGCCGCTCAGCTCGTCGGTGCCGGCTCCTCGCCCTCGTAGTAGTCGACGCTGTCGTCCATCCGGAACAGCGCTCGTAGCCCACCGCCCTCGGGTAGGCGCTCGTACGCGCCGAGTTTGCCCGAGTCCGGGTAGATCACGATGTCAGGCTCGCCGCTGGTGCTGAACGAGAGGAAGCGCACAGTCTCCTCGCTGTGGTTGACCAACTGGTGCCCGCCGTCCTCGCCACGCAGGAACGCGACCACCTCACCCTCGGCCAGGTCGCGCCAGCCCGCCGGGGTACGCAAGCTCGGACGACCTGTCAGCACGATCACCAGCTCCTCCTCGGTGAGGTGGTGGTGATACGGGTAAGCGGCCTGTCCCGGTGGCACCTCCCACACGCTCAGGCCCAGCCGCTCGCTGCCGGCGTGACGGCTTATGCGTGCGCGCGAGCAGCGAAACCCGGGGTGTTCACGCGGCTCATCGAAGATCGGCTCATTGATGTTCGCCATCGCACGCGCAGCCTACGCCGCGCGGCGGACCGCGATTTGTGGAAGCTCCCGGTCGCCGGTCGCCGCGACCTCACCCCGCTCACCCCGCGAACCCGCTGATCGCGTCGCCGATCAGCTTGGCCCCGATCACGAGACACAGCACGGTCATGATCGCCGCGTTGTGCTGGGACATCCAATCCTTGAGCTCCTCCAGCAGCTCTTTCGAGCGCTCCCCCATCACGAAGAACAGCACGACCGGCGTGCCGGGCCCGATCGTGGCGATCGCGATGAACACAATCAGCGCGACCGCTTGGGACCCGGCTGAGGCGTCCGTCTGTGCGATCGCCGTCGCCGCGCCCACCACAAGCAGCAGGCACTTTGGGTTGATCGCCGAAAGCCCCACGCCGAGCGAAAATGACCGCCGGGCCGTGAGTCCGTCGACGGTGCTCATCCAGCCCGGCATCTTGGCTGTCTCGCCTGCACGCGGGCGCCCGCGCCACTGGCGCAAGGCGAGCGCCAGCAGCAGCGCGCCGAGCACGAGCTTGAGGACGTTGACCCATTCCGCCGGCGCTCCCTGTTCGTCCGCCGCGGATCCGCCCGAGGCCAGCACGAGCACAAGCGTGCCCGCGACTGCGAGTCCCAGCACCCAGCCGAGGATGAAAGCCGGCCCGTTCGTGCGCCCACGTTCTGTGCCCAGGATCAGCACCACCGGGATGATCGACAGCGGGCTGAGTGCCACGCCGACAGCGAAGAACAGGACCTGTCCGATCGCCTGGCCCATCAGCCGTCCCGACCGGCTCGGCGAGCGGCTCCTGGTGCGCCCGCCAATGGTGGATCGCTGCGATCGTGCATCGGCTCGGGCGAGATAATCACATAACTTGACAGGTGACTATTTAGTCACATATAATGGAGACATGGACGCCGTGTTCAAAGCCCTCGCCGACCCCACGCGTCGGACGCTGCTTGACCAGCTATTCGAGCAGGATGGGCAAAGCCTCAGCACGCTCGAGCAGCGGCTGCCGATGACGCGCTTCGGTGTGATGAAGCACCTGCGCGTGCTTGAGCAGGCCGGCCTGGTGGTCACCCGCCGCCGTGGTCGCGAGAAGCTGCACTACCTGAACCCGGTTCCAATCAGGCTCGTCCACGACCGATGGGTGAGCAAGTTCGCCGAGCCCTGGGCCGCGACTCTCAGCGACCTCAAGGACAGATTGGAGGACCGACCGATGGAGAAGATCTTCGAGATCTACATAAAGACCACACCCGAGCGCCTGTGGGAGGCGATCACCGATTCGGATATGAGAGCCAAGTACAGCTTTGGCGTCGGCGTCAGCTCACAGTGGACGCCCGGCTCGGGTTATGAAGCCGTTCACCCCGCCGGTCCAACGCCGATCTCCCAGGGCGAGAACATCGAGGTCGACCCGCCGCGACGGCTCGTGCAGAGCTTTACCGCGCTGTGGAGCGAGGGCGTCAAGAGCGAAGGAACCTCGCGCGTCACCTGGGAGATCGAGCCCGTCGGCGACTCCTGTCGTCTGACGGTCACGCATGACCAGCTTGCCGAGGGCGCTAACAACGAACTCTACGGTGGCTGGCCGATGATCCTCTCAGGTTTGAAGACGCTGCTGGAGACGGGCGAAACGCTGACCACGCCCGGCTCCCTGCGCTACGCGCAGGCGCCGCCCGCGTAGCCCGCGCGCGGCGCTACCCTTAGTGGATGGCAACTCAGGCGGATCGCGCGGCCGAGCGGCGCCGCGAGAAGCTGGACGAGGTCCAGCGCCAGGTTAAAGACGGGTCGCTGAAGATCCGCAAGATGACCGCCGCGGAGCGCAAGCGCTATCCGGCCAAAGCGGCCGCTCCTCCATCGCGCCGCAAATAGACGGCCGCGGCTGCGCCGTCGATCACACCACCACGGCGTCGGGTTGGGCATGCGGCGCCGACACCCCAGCCGCGGCGTAGGCCTCGGGCGCGTCGAGCGTCTCCGAGGCGAGCAGCGCCTGGGCGAGGCTCTCCAGCTGGTCGCGGTGCTCCTCCAACAGGCGCGTGACCTCCTGGTGGGCGCCCTCCACGAGCGAGTGCGCCTCCTCGTCAACCAGCCGTTGGGTCTCCTGCGAGGTCTCGCTGACGCCCGGCAGCCACTGCCCCTGCGCCTCCTGCCCGAGCACGGCGATCGGGCCGATCGCCTCGCTCATCCCCCAGCGCCCGACCATCTGGCGTGCGATCTGGGTCAGCTGCTGAATGTCGGACTCGGCGCCCGTGGTGATCGTTCCGTACACGACCTCCTCAGCTACGCGCCCGCCCAGCGCGACCTTGATCTTGGCCTGCAGCTCCTCCAGCGAGTAGGACACGCGGTCGCTGTCGGGCGTTGACAAGGTCACGCCGAGCGCCATGCCACGAGGGATGATCGACACCTTGCGCACCGGGTCGGCACCGTCGGTCAGCATCCCCACCAGCGCGTGCCCGGACTCGTGGTAGGCGGTGCGCTCGCGGTCGGCCGGCGCGAGCAGGATGCCGCGCGGCGCGCCCAGCAAGATCTTCTCCAGCGAGTCGGTGAAGTCACGCCGCGCCACCTTTGCGTGCTCGCGCCGTGCGGCCAGCAGCGCGGCCTCGTTGGCGAGATTAGCGAGGTCAGCGCCGACCATCCCCGGCGTGCTTGCGGCTAGCGCGTCCAGATCAACGTCGTCGTCGAGCGGGATCGAGCGCGTGTGCACCTGCAGAATTTCAACGCGCCCTTTGCGGTCCGGCGGCTGCACCGCCACGCGCCGGTCAAAGCGCCCCGGGCGCAGCAGCGCCGGGTCGAGTACATCCGGTCGGTTGGTCGCAGCCAGCACCACGACCGCCTCGGCGGACTCGAAGCCGTCGATCTCGGTCAGGATCTGGTCGAGCGTCTGCTCGCGCTCGTCGTTGGCGCCGGTGACCGACACCGAGCCCTGGCGCGAGCGTCCGATCGCATCGAGCTCGTCGATGAAGATGATCGCCGGCGCCGCCTCCTTGGCCTTGGCGAACAGGTCGCGCACGCGCGAGGCGCCCACGCCGACGATCGCCTCGATGAACTCCGACGCGGAGATCGAGAAGAACGCCGCGTGCGCCTCGCCGGCGACCGCGCGCGCCAGCAGCGTCTTGCCGGTGCCGGGCGCACCCGACAGCAGCACCCCGTGTGGCATACGCCCGCCCAGGCGCCCATAACGCTCGGGGTCTTTGAGGAAGTCAACGATCTCCGACAGCTCGGCCTTGGCCTCGTCGATACCGGCCACGTCGGCGAACGTCACGCGGATCTTGTCCGGGTCCACCCGTCGCGCCTGTGAACGCCCGAAGTTGCCGAGTGCGCCCATCGCCCCGCCGCCGCGGGCGGCGCGCCGCGCGAGCAGCACGAACAGTCCCACGATCAGCAGCGTCGGGCCGAAGCCGAGCAGTATCTCGGCCAGCAGCGACCGGCTCGCGCTGGTCGACTTGGCGTTGATTTCAACGCCCTTTTCCTGCAACAGCGCCGACAGCTGGTCGTCGTTCCAGAAGCTCGGGACCTCGGTCGCGAACCGCTTCGTGGGCTTGGCCTTGGAGTCATTTTCCGGGTAGCGCAGCTTGGTCGTGAAATTGCCCCGCACCGTGTCGCCTTTGGAGGAGATCGACTTGACGTGTCCGGCCTTCACCTGTTCCAGGAAGTAGGGGCTAAACGCCACCGTCACCCGCGGTTCGCCCGTCGAGGGGCGAAAGACGAGCACTGACAGCCAGTTGATCGCGATCAGCACCAGCACGAACATCCAAAAGCCGCGCATGCGGTGCGGTGGGCGCCCGGTCGGGGCCTGCTCGGGCATTCCGCGTCCGTCGGGCGCCGGCGATACGTGCCAGCCGCGCTTGTCGCGCGGCAGCGGCGGATGCGTCTCCGAGCGTCCCGTGCCCGCGTCCTGCGATGCGACCGCGCCGTCCGCGGCGGCAGGTCGGTTGGCGGCGTCCTCCGGCACGGGCCTCATCGTACGCCTCCTCGCGTGGAGTTCCACAGCCATGTGTAAGTGACCATGGCCTAGCATCGTGGGGCAACCGAACGGGAGAGACGGCGATGTTCGAGAACGTGCTCGTTGGAGTGGATGGCAGGGCGAACGGCCGCGACGCGATAGCCCTCGCCGCTCGCCTGCGTGGCGAAGGTGCCGCGCTGACGCTCGCGCACGTGCGTTCCGGCTCGCTGAACCCCGCGCACGCGGTCATGGCCGGCGTCGTCGAGGAGGAGCGCGATGCGTCGATCGCGCTGCTGGAGCAGGAGCGCGAGCAAGCCGCGGCCGACGCCGAACTGGTCAGCGTCGTCGCCGGCTCACCCGGCGGAGGTCTTCACCGTCAAGCCGAGGAGCAGGGTGCCGACCTGCTCGTCGTGGGTACGTGCAGCCGTGGCGCGCTCGGTCGCGCGATGCTCGGCAACGACACGCGCGCCGCGCTCAACGGCGCACCGTGCGCGGTGGCGATCGCCGCGCGCGGTTACAGCGCCGAGCCCAAGCCGATCGCCACCGTCGGCGTCGCCTATAACGCCTCGCCCGAGAGCGAGCGCGCGCTCGCGCAAACGACCGAGCTGGCACAGTCCATCGGGGCCGAGGTCCGCGCGATGGAAGTCGTGACGATCTCCTCCTACACGTTCAGCGGTCCCGGCGCGTTCGCGATTGGCGACACGGTCAACACGCTCGTCAGCGAGGCCAATGATCGCATCGCCAAGCTGCCCGGCGTCGACGGCCGCGCTGTGTACGGGCTGGCGGGCGAGGAGCTGGCGGTGTTCAGCGACGAGCTGGACCTGCTGGTCGTCGGCTCACGCGGCTACGGGCCGCTCAAGCGGCTGGTGCTCGGCAGCACCTCCGATTACCTGCAGCGCAACGCGCGCTGCTCGCTGTTGGTTCTCCCGCGCGGCGAGCCCGACGGCGCCTGAGCCGCTCAGCGCTTGAAGCGCGAGGCTTCCTCGGAGCCTCCGGTGGCGTCGCCGGCGCTGTATGAGTGCGCCCCGGCGCCCGCCAACGCGCCGCCATCGACGATCAGATATTCCTCGCGGATCGGGTGCCCGTCGAACCAGCACTCGAGGATCTCGCGCGTTCCCGCCGCGTAGCGGGCCTGCGCGGACAGGCTCGTGCCGGAGGTGTGCGGGGTCATGCCGTGGTGGGGCATCGAGCGCCACGGGTGATCCGACGGCGCCGGCTGCGGGAACCACACGTCGCCCGCGTAGCCCGCCAGCTGACCGCTCTCGCATGCCCGCACGACCGCGTCGCGGTCGCAGATCTTGCCGCGC
The DNA here is from genome assembly GCA_963705235.1 of uncultured Solirubrobacteraceae bacterium. Taxonomy (GTDB): domain Bacteria; phylum Actinomycetota; class Thermoleophilia; order Solirubrobacterales; family Solirubrobacteraceae; genus Palsa-744. The sequence continues at coordinate 1,314,712 of OY970059.1, forward strand.
GCGGTGTTGATCAGGTACGCGCCGCGCTTGCACTTCGACAGCAAGCGCTCGTCGAACAGGTTTTCGGTCTCCGGGTGAAGCGGCGCGTTGATCGTGACCACGTCGCACACCTCCACCAGCGACTCGACCGTCTCGTGGAACGTCACTCCCAGCTCCCGCTCGACGTCGGCCGGCAGGCGATGGCGGTCGGTGTAGTGCAGCCCGACCTCGAACGGCTTCAGCCGCCGCAGCACCGCCGAGCCGATTCGCCCGGCGGCCACGGTCCCGACCTGCATGCCCTCGAGGTCGTACGAGCGCGCGGCGCAGTCGGCGATGTTCCAGCCACCGTCGATCACCCTCTGGTAGGAGGGGATGTAGTTGCGCACGAGCGCCAGAATCATCATCACCACGTGCTCGGAGACGCTGATGCTGTTGGAGTAGGTCACCTCCGCGACGGTCATGCCGTGCTCGATCGCCGCCTGCAGGTCGACGTGGTCTGAGCCGATCCCCGCCGTCAGCGCGAGCTTCAGCTTCGGCGCCTTGGCGATCCGTTCGGCCGTCAGATATGCCGGCCAGAAGGGCTGGGAGATCACGATCTCCGCGTCTCCCAGCTCACGCTCGAACACCGAGTCCGGGCCGTCCTTGTCGGAGGTCACGACTAGCTCGTGGCCAGCGCTCTCCAAGAACTCGCGCAGACCCAGCGCGCCGGACACGCAGCCGAGCAGCTCGCCGGGCTTGAAGCCGATCGCCTGCGGCGTGGGCGCGCTCTGGCCGTCGTGGTAGCCGTCGATCTTCGGGATGTCCTCGCGCGCATAGGCCGGCGGGTAGCCGTCGACCGGATCGTCGTAGAGAACGCACAGCACCTTCGCCATGATCTGACCCCTTCCTCGCTGGTTGCCCGCCCGGTCCTCGCAGCCCGAACGCGATCCGCCGATTATGAGCCAGCCGGCCTGTCGGTGTGGCCGAGCGGCGCTCGTGTCCTCGCTTGTACATAATGCGCGGCAATGAGAGCGATCCAGATCGTCGAGGAGTCGGGCCCGGACGGAGCGCTTGCGCTGGTCGAGCTGCCCGACCCGCAGCCCTCGCACATGCTCACGCCGGGCGAAGGCGTGGTCGTCGACGTGCACAGCGCCGGCGTGTCGTTCCCGGAGCTGCTGCAGACGCGCGGCATGTACCAGCTCAAACCGCCGCTGCCGTTCGTGCCCGGCAGCGAGGTCGGCGGGGTCGTGCGCAGCGCGCCTGACGGCGCGGCCGTCAAGCCCGGCGACCGCGTGGCCGCCTTCTGCGCGCTCGGCGGCTTCGCCGAGACGGTCGTCGCGCCCGAGTTCTTCACGTTCGCGCTGTCGCCGAAACTGGACTTCGCGCAGGGCGCGGCGCTGATCCTCAACTACCACACCGCCTATTTCGCGCTGGTCATGCGCGGACGCCTGCAGGCGGGCGAGACCGTGCTCGTGCACGGTGCCGCCGGCGGAGTGGGCACGGCTGTGATCCAGGTCGCCAAGGCCGTCGGCGCGAAGACGGTCGCGCTCGTCTCCAGCGAGCAGAAGCGAACCGTGGCCGAGCAGGCTGGGGCTGACCACACGCTGCTACTGGGCGAGGGCTGGAAGGACCAGGTCGTCGAGCTGTCAGGTGGTGGTGTGGACGTGGTGCTCGACCCGGTCGGCGGCGATCGCTTCACCGACAGCCTGCGCTCGCTGCGCGAGAACGGCCGGCTGGTCGTCGTTGGCTTCACCGGCGGCTCGATCCCCGAGGTCAAGGTCAACCGCCTGCTGCTGAAGAACACCGAGGTCATAGGCGCGGGCTGGGGCGCCTACGTGATGGGCAAGCCTGACCTCAACCGTGAGATCGGCGCCGCCGTCAACCGCATGGTCGAGGACGGCTTCGTCGCGCCGATCGTCGGCGAGCGCTTCCCGCTGGAGCGCGCGGCGGACGCGCTGAAGACGCTCGACGAGCGTCGCGCGACGGGCAAGATCGTGCTCGACGTAAGCTCCGACTGAGCGCCCACGCAGGCTGACTCGGGTTAACCCCACCGTCACTCCGGGGGCTCTCCACACCCCGCTCGGTGGCCGTCCGCATCGACAACGCGGCACTTGTAACTCAACATTCCAGCGAACATGGACGGCCCCACCGCAACGGTCTCCGGACCCCGCTCGCAGGACGATCCACAGAGCGATCCGCAGGGTGCGGTTGAAGTGCCGGTGCACCCCGACGGTCCCACGCCGGAGGAGATCCAGGAGCCGGTCCTGGAGAACCTCGACCGCGCGATCACGGGCCTGATCACAGTCGTGCCGCCGCTGCTGCTCGTGCTTGCCGCGTGGCAGATGTGGAATCACCAATTGCACGCGCGCGACCTGGTGATCTTCCTGGTGATGTACATACCTACCGGCATCGGTGTGACGGTCGGCTTTCACCGGCTGCTCACGCATCGCAGCTTCAAGACCTCGGCGCCGCTGCGTGGGACGCTGGCCGTGCTCGGCACGATGTCTGTCGAGGGTCCGGTGATCTCGTGGGTGGCCGACCATCGCAAGCACCACGCCTACGCCGACCGCTTGGGCGATCCGCACAGTCCACACGTCGACCATGGCGGTGGCTGGCGCGGCGCGCTGCGCGGCCTCGGCCACGCGCACGTCGGCTGGCTGTTCGACCACACCCAGCGCGGCGCGCGCGACCGCTTCGCGCCCGATCTGCTGGCCGACCCGGTGGTGTCGTTCGTCGACAGCACGTTCGTGCTGTGGTCGCTGGTCGGTCTGGCGATCCCGTTTGGCCTCGGCTATCTACTCGGCGGAACGGTTGCGGCGGGCCTGGAGGGAGTGCTGTGGGGAGGAGCGGTGCGCATCCTCGCCCTGCACCACGTGACCTACAGCATCAACTCGCTGTGCCACTTCTTCGGCCGCCGCCGCTTCGCCACCGAGGATCACTCGCGCAACCTGCTGTGGCTGGCGCCGTTCTCGTTCGGCGAGGCGTGGCACAACAACCACCACGCCTTCCCGACCTCGGCGTTCCACGGCATGGGACGCAACGAGTTCGACCCCTCGGGTTTGCTGATCTCGGCGATGGAGCGCGTGGGCCTTGTCTGGGACGTCCAGCGCATCGGCGCCGCCAAGCAGGCGACGAAGGCGATCTAGCCGCAGCAGGCCGCGGTTCGGCGCGCACGCACGGCGGCGTGCGACGATAGCGGCGATGAGCCAACGCGCGCGGCTCCCGATCGATCTCTCCCTACCTGCCGGCGTCCGTCCACGGCGCTGGATGCCGACCCTCGCCGCCGGCCTGTCGATCGGCGAATACGCACGCTCGCTGGTGCGCAGGCTGGCGCTGCTGACGGCCGTCCTGCTGGCGGCGATCTGGGCGCTCAGCGGGCAGGGGTACTTCTGGCCAGCGTGGGCTTGGCTCGGGTTGGGCGCGCTCGTGCTGCTGGACTTCGCGGCTGACTGGGCGTGGCGACGCCCACCCGGCGCGGTCCGTCGTGTGGCGTGCGTGTGGACGATCGTCGGCGTCGCGGCCGTGATCCTCGTGTTTACGTGGCTGCTCACGTGGCTGCTGGCGGGCGTGCACACCTTCTGGCCGGCGTGGGCGCTGCTCGGCCTGGCGACGGCGGGCAGCGCCTACTCGCTGATCGCGCTGCACGATCGCGTGCTCGTCGCCCGCGGCCGCCGGGCGCTGCGGGCCCGCATCGACCTGCTCACGCGTACGCGCCGTCAGGCGGTCGACGCACAGGCGGCGGAGCTGCGACGGATCGAGCGCGACCTGCACGACGGCGCACAGGCGCGCCTGGTGGCGCTCACGCTGCAGCTGGGGCGGGCAGAGGTGCGCGCGCAGGATCAGCCGGAGATCCGCGGGCTGATCCTCGATGCCCAGCGCGAGGCCCACTATGCGATCGGCGAGCTGCGCGACCTCGCCCGTGGCTTGGTGCCGCCGCTGCTGGCCGATCGCGGCCTGGTGGCCGCGGTGGAATCGCTGGCGGCGCGCTATGGCCTGGGAACCTCGATCGAGGCCGACACCACCCGCGGGCTGGCGCCGGCGGTGGAGAGCGCCGCCTACTTCGTGATCGCCGAGGCCCTCACCAACACGGTCAAGCACGCCGGTGCGCGACGCAGCTGGGTGGTGCTGAAGGACGATCAAAGGGCGCTGGCGGTGGCGGTCGGCGACGACGGCTGTGGCGGCGCGGATCCGGCCGGCTCGGGACTGGCGGGGCTGCGCGCGCGTGTGGAGGCGCTCGACGGCAGCCTGTACGTGCACAGCCCCGCCGGCAACGGCACGCTGCTGGAGGCGAGGCTGCCTTGCGGGTAGTGATCGCCGAGGACCTCGCGCTGCTGCGAGCGGGGCTGGTGGCGCTGCTGCGAGAAAACGAGATAGAGGTGGTCGCCCAGGTCGAGGACGGACCGTCGCTGCTGCGGGCGATCGACGGTCACCAACCGGATTTGGCGATCGTCGACGTGCGCTTGCCTCCGACCTACAGCGACGAGGGTGTGCTGGCGGCGATCGAGGCCCGCCGGCGCCAGCCAGACCTCGGCGTGTTGGTCCTCTCCCAGTACGTCGAGACCGCCTACGCCAGCGAGCTGATCGGTGGCGACACGGCCGGCATCGGCTACCTGCTCAAGGAGCGTGTGGGCGACGTCAGGGGCTTTCTCGATGCGCTCGAGCGTGTGGCCGCCGGCGGCACCGTGCTCGATCGTCAGGTGGTCGCCGAGCTGCTGAGCCCACACGACGGCGCGACGCAGGCGCTGGTCGGCCTGACCGCGCGCGAGCGCGAGGTGCTCGCGCTGATGGCCGAGGGGCGCTCCAACACCGCGATCGCCGAGAGCCTGGTGGTGACGCCGGGCGCGATCGAGAAGCACATCACCAACATCTTCGCCAAGCTCGGCCTGGCGGCGTGCGACGATGACCATCGCCGCGTGCTGGCCGTGCTCGCCTACCTGCGCGTCGTACGCTGAGCGCGGTCGCACGAGTGCTGGACCTGATAGAAACCCTTCAACCGATATGAGTACTCGCTCATGAGAGTCATCGGCGCCGGGCTGCCGCGCACCGCGACCACCACGCAGATGTTCGCGCTAGAAGCGCTCGGCTTCGGCCCGTGCTACCACATGCGCGACCTGCTGGCGGACCTGGAGAACGGTTTGCCGTTGTGGGAAGCGGTCGCCGAAGGTAGTCCCGACTGGGAGCGCATCTTCGGCCAGGCGGACTCGACCGTCGACTGGCCGTCAGCGCGCTTCTACGACCAGCTGATGGACTACTACCCCGACGCGAAGGTGCTGCTGAGCGTCCGCGGCGGCGAGGAATGGGCGCGCTCGATGCAGCAGACCGTGTGGGGCATCTTCCACGGCGACTCGGTGATCCACCACGTGTGCCGGGCACGTGCGGTGCTCGACCCGCTGTGGCAGCGCTACACGTCGCTGATGTACCACCTGACCTGGGAGGACGGCGTCGGCGTGCTCGCCGGCGACACCTCGACCGAGGCCGGCCTGACCGGCGTGATGGATCGCTGGAACGCGAGCGTGCAGGCAGCGGTGCCGGCCGAGCGGCTGCTCGTTTGGAACCCAAAGGACGGCTGGGAGCCGTTGTGCGAATTCCTCGAGGTGCCGGTGCCCGCCGAGCCGCTGCCACGCCTGAACGACACGACCTCCTTCCGCGAGGGCATCGTCGGGGGCGCGCTGGATGTCGTCAACGAGTGGTGGGAGTCGCGTGAGCGCCCGACCAGCGGCTTGCACGGCGCGGCGCTGAGCTGAGCGCCGACCGGTCTGAGCGGGGCGGGGCGATGGCCGCTGAGCGTGAACTGCTGGAGCGGATCCGCGCCGAGATCGACGCGCGGATGGCCGAGCTGCACCCGGCTGTGAGCGAGTACGAGCGGCTGGCGAGCGTGGGCGACGCGCTTCAGCTCGAGCGCTCCACCGGACGTGCTCGCGCGAGCAGAGCGCCGCGCGCGCAGGCGACAAAGCCGGCGAAGTCTGCGCCCGAGAAAGCGCGCAAACGGCCAGGACGTCCACGCAAGGCCGCCACTACGGGTGCCCCGAGCAAGCCGGTCGGGGCGACCCAGCAGGCGATCATCGCGGCGCTCGAGCACGGCTCGCACACCGTTGCCGAGCTGGTGCTGGTCACGGCGATCTCCGCGGCGGACATCCGCGCCGGCGTACGCCCGCTGCTGAAGGCCGGCACGGTCGTCCGCGCCAAGCGCGAAGGCCGGGCCGCCTACGCGCTCTCGCGCGTGGCGTAGTCGGCGGCCTTGGTGGGCCCGAAGAACGGGTTGAGCGCGAAGTAGATCATCTGCGGCACGGCCGCACACAGCTCGTCGATGCGGTGGTTTTCGATGTAGTGGTGCAGGATCTGCCAGACGCCGCCGGCGACTGCCTCGGCGGCCACGGCCGGCGCCGGCGAGCCGTACGTGTACGCATAGCCGGGGGCCAGGTAGGAGGAGAAGGCGATCATCCCCTCGTTGCGGATTTCGAGCGCCTGTGGGCTGGCGCCAAACGTGTCAACGAGCGTCAGGTGCGCGTGCGCGGGCTCGGAGACGAGGTAGTGCACGAGCGCCCGAATGCCGGCGGCGAGCGCCGTCGGCCAGTCCTCGGCGTGCTCGTCGTAGGCGTGTGCGGCGACTCGCAGAGCCACGTGCAAACCGACCTTCTGCGCCCCCAGGAACGCGTCGTGCTTGGAGGCGTAGTTGTCGTAGAAGGTCTGGTGGGATACGTTCGCGCGACGCGCGATCTTGGGAATCGTCAACGCCGCCAGCCCGTCCTCGGCGACGATTGCGGCGGTCGCGTCGACGATCCGCTCGCGCTGGCTGTTGACGATGAACTGCCGGGGCAGATCGCTGCGTCCGCTCGGCAGCCGCCCCTCGGCGCGCCGCGCGCGCTCGGAGGCCAGTGGAGAGGAGCTAGGCACCGGTCCACGCCCGTTGACCGATGGCGCATCGAGTCCGGGCGGCAGCCGTCTGGGGTAGCGAGCAGTCCAGTCCGCCAGCTGTGCGGCGAGGTCCGGCAGCTCGTGCTCGCGGCCGTCGCGCAGACGCGTGGCGGTGACCTCGCGGATGCCGCCCAGCACCGCTTTGATCGTCAGATCGGTGTCGGCGAGCGCGGGCGGTTGACCCCAGCTGGCGCGGATGCCGCGCTCGGCTCGCTCGAGCGTGGCCCTGCGCTGGCGCAGAGCGCGGGCGCCGGCGCCGAACGCACCCAGGACGATCAGCGAGACCGCCTGCGGGTCGGTGGCGGCCAACGCGGTCCACGCGCGCATCGCGTTCAGCAGGCGCTCCTTGTCGGAGCTGCCGTCGGTGAATCCCGCGAGTACCGCCCTGGCGGCCCGGCCGGCGACCTCGTCATACGTGCCCAGGAACAGGTCTTCCTTGTCGACGAACAGGCCGTAGAAGGTCGGCTGCGAGACGTGCGCCAGCCTTGCCAGATCGACGATGCGCACCGCCGGGTAGCCCTTCTCGGCGATCAGCTCGACCATCGCCTGCTGCAGGCGCTGACGTTGATCGCGCTTGACCAACTCCGGGTCCAGCCCATGCGAGCCGGTGGGGAGCCTGCGATAGCGCTCGGACTGCTCGTCGGCCTCCAACGCGGCGTCCGGCGTCTCGCCGGCGGCGGGTGGCTTATCTCTGGCGTTGCCGGCCGCCATCCCGGAGCAACCCCCTCCACTTGACCTCAGGAACACTCGACCCTACCAAAATGTGCATACCCAACAGATACCGCATGTTGAGATGAATGCCGGCTGTACGTCAGCCAGCAATCGTGCGCGAGGTCCCGAGCACCGCGCCCGAGCCGTCCAGCGCCTGCACCGCCACGAAGGGCTCCGGTCCCGGTGTCGCAATCGTGGTCTCAAAGCCGCTGCGGGGTGCGCTTGCGACGGGCGCGAGCTGTTGTGCGGAGGGGCCGGCCAGCACGCGCCAGGCGGCCGTGCGCGTGTCCCCGTTCCAGCTCGCATACACCGTCGTCGGCTTGCCGGCGGCGGGCGCGGAGGCGGCAATCGCCGGCGGCTGGCTCGGTGAGCCCGTCCAAGGGAAGCGGTAGGCGCGGTAGGACTGGTAGGAGCCGTGCCAGTGCGCGTCGTACAGGAGCTGGCCGGTGGCGCTGTATTCCGAGAAGTACGCCCTGGCGCCCCAGCCGACGAACACGTTCCCGCCCGCCAGCGTCTGCATGTTGCCCTGGCTGCCCGAGGACAGCGCCGGCGCCTGGTGCTCGTACTCGATCAGCATCTTGTCGGTGTGGCGACGCTGGTCCAGCGAGACGATCATCGCGCGCGACTGCGGGTGGACCTTGGGCACGGCGCCGTTGTCGAAGATGCTGATCGTGCCGTCTCCCAGCACGGTGGCGTCGTGCTGGTAGGCGGTGGAGGCGCCCGCTGAGAGCCTGAAGCTCGAGTGTCGCCCGCCGATCTCACTGATCACCCTGCCGGTGCGCGTGCTCAGTTCGTAGAGCGCCGAGGTGTTGCGCGCGGAGATCAGCGTCCGCCCACTGGCCGGCGCCCCGGCGAGCTGGTCGATCGAGTTGATGTGGAAGTAGTCGAACGGCCACTCCTTGCTGGAGCCCGTCGCCGTGCTGTACGAGCGCGACAGTGCGACGTGGTCGAGGCTGTGCCACTCGCGGCGCACGAGGCCGGTAGCGAGGTCCAGTTCCTGAAAGATGCTGTCGGTCACCGCCGCGCCATGCGGTCCCCCGACCGACGAGATGTCGCAGTCGATCGGGTCGAACACGGTCAGCAGCGCCGTGCCGCGCGGCGTGATGTGGAAGTCGTGCAGGTCGGCCTTGTAGCCGTTGCCGGCGTGCACGCGGCCGATCTGCCGGTAGGAGGAGCTGTAGATCATCTCTTCACCCAGCCCGAAGCCCTGCGCCGGGATGTGGCCCTGCCACCACGTCAGCACGGGCGCGCCGCCAAGCTGCTGAACCTGCAGGTTGGTCGCCGCGGTGCCGCTCGGCAAGCGGTCGAACCAGATGAGGTTGCCGGCGTCGTCGAAGATCTCCGGTCCGCTGGGGCCGGGACCGGCGTAGGCGGCCGCGAAGATGGCGCCCTGTGCGGCGTTGGGCGCGTGCGCGGTCACCTGCAGAACCGGCGGCTGCAGGTCGGGCCGCGACTGGAAGTGCTGCATCTCGTTGTAGTCGCGCGTGACGTGTGTGGCGGCTTCATAGACGAGCGCGTCGGGGTGCGCGACCACGAACTTGTAGGAAAACGGGTGCCTGGCCGATCCGCTTTTGACGAGCCCTCGCACTGTGACCGTCTCGCCGGCGCGGAACGGCGCGGAGGGCACGAAGCTCGCGCCGTCGCCCTGCGAGTAGGCACGCAGCCGGCCACCGTGCGAGCCCGTCTCAGACCCGTTCACTCTGATGTCGCGCAACTGCGAGCTGGGCGCACCCGCAAAGCTGATCTGCGTGTCAGGTGAGGCGTCGTATGAGCCCGGCAGCGGCGAGGCGGCGACGGCCGTGCCCGTCAGCAGCGCCGAGCGGTTGAGCGTCGACGGAACGCACGGCCCATAGCTGGGTGCGCTGTATGCCGACTGCTCGGCGACGATCCGCCGCGACGCGAACGCCAGCGCGGTGATGCTCGAGAGGATCACGAGCACGCCCCCGCCGACGAGCGCTCTACGTAGCCGCATCTGGCGTGTGGGGATTCATCGGGTCTCCGGTCAGCTGAGGGTCGCGGGCGCGGGCGGCCATCCTAGGCGCAGAACACGGCCGTCCGCTAAGAAGTTGCGAAGACCGTCGGGTAGGCGGCCGCCGCGCGAGCACGGCCATGTTTGCAAACGCGCCCGGCGATACTCGCCGATTCGCGTGCAAGGGGTCCTGTGTGGGCCCCCCTGTTTGGGGGGTTGGCGCTAGCACCGGCGATCGTTTCGCGCGCATTCGTGGGATTCTGCGCAAATGTCAAGCGTCGCCAAGCCTGGCGCGCCGGGCCCGTCAGGCCCGCCGCAGGAGAGCTTGAAACAGCTCGGTCAGCCGCATGCGCGAGCCAGCCACATCGAGATGCTGGACGTCATGTCCGACCTGCTGTCGGGCGTGGGCGAGGGCTCGCCACCGGATGCGTTCTTCAGCAGCCTTTGTGAGGCGATCTGCCGGCTGACCTCGATGCGCCGCGCGGTGCTGTTTCGCTACGACAGCACGCGCCGGCGGGTGCGCGCAGTGGGGGCGCACGGGATCGAGCTGGAGAGCCTGGCCGACCTGTTCGTGACGGTCGACTCGGTGCCGGTCGCACGCCAGGCGCTCGTCGAAGACCGCATCCTGGAGGTGCTGGGCGCCGATGACTTCAACGTGCCCGACGATTTCCGCGAGCTGCTGCACGGCGTGCGCATGGTGTGCACACCGATGGCCGCGTCGGGGCGCTTCGTGGGCGTCGTGCTGTCCGAGCGCGAGCCCGACGTGCCGGAGATGGACGAGGACGAACGCCACATGCTGTGGACGCTCGGCAAGACCATCGCGATGGCCTCGGTGGCACGCGAGGTGACCGCCTATGACGAGCAGAGCCGCCAACTGCAGCAGCGGATCGATCTCGCGCGCGAGATCCACGATGGCGTCGTGCAGCGCCTGTTCGGCGTCTCGCTGGCGCTCTCGCGTGAGGAGCAGCTGGACTTCGAGAGCCAGCAGCGCTGCGCGAGCGAGGTGCAGACCGCGCTGGCCGACCTGCGGACAGCGCTCAAGCGCCCGCTCGGGCACTCCTCGCGCCCGACCGCGGTGACGTTCGCCGAAGAGCTCGAACAGGTCCGTGTGCTGCACCCCGACCTGGAGATCGTGCTCGAGCGCGGCGGCACCGGCGACGTGCCCGCCAACCTGGAGGCGCTCGCGCAATCGGTGCTGGTCGAGGCGGTGCGCAACGCGCGCAAGCACGCCGACGCGACGTTCGTGGGCGTGGCGCTGCACAACGACGACGCCACGTTCGAATTGAGCGTCCGTAACGACGGCGCCAACCGGCCAAACAGCGGTCGCTCGGGCTTCGGCCTGCGTCTGGCCACGCTAGAGGCGCTGCAGCACGACGGCGTGCTCGAGTACGGCGAGTCCGAGCCGGGTTCTTGGCAGGTGCGACTGGTGGTGCCGACCGGACAATGAGCCTGCCCGTTTCCATCCCCGAGGAGCCGCCGATCGAGTCCGAGCCGCAGCGGCGGCTGCGCGTGCTGGTGGTCGACGACCACGATGTCGTGCACTGGGGCTTTCGCCTGATGCTCGGACAGATGCCTTGGGTCGACCGCTGCCTGAGCGCGCGCACGGGCGCCGAGGCGATCGCCGTGTGCCGGCGCTACGAGCCCCACGTGGCGCTCGTCGACCTGTTCCTCGGCGGCGAGTCCGGCCCGGAGATCTGCGAGCGCCTGCGCGCCGAGGCGCCCGCGCCGCGCGTGCTGTTGATGTCCGGCGCCGGCGGCATCTCCCCACGCGCGGCGCGCGCGGCCGGCGCGGCCGGCTTCATCTCCAAGGACTGGCCGGCCCCGGAGATCGCGAAGCTGGTGCGCATGGTCGGCGACGGCATGGAGGTGTTCAGGGACACCGGCAGCTCGACGGCGCCGATGCTGACCGATCGCGAGAGCGAGATCCTTGGCCTGATCGCCGGCGGGGCCACCAACCGCGAGATTGCCCAGGCGCTGTTTCTCTCGCCGCACACCGTCAAGGAGCACACGAGCACGCTCTATCGCAAGCTCGGGGCGCGCAACCGCGCGGATGCCGTCCAGCGCGCACAGCGTCTGGGCTTGAACCGCTGAGGCGCATAGCTGGGAGCTTGACCAGCCACCCCACAGGCGCACGGAGGGGCCCCCCATTTGAGGGGTTGGACCGCGGATCGGCGCCGCCGCCGGCGGTGGGCGCGGAAGGGTGTGCGCAGTGTCCGATGCAACCATTGCCGGGCTGTTTCCCGGCCAGGGCAGCCAGACCAGCTCACTACGCGATCACGTCATGCGCGTGCTGCCGGATCTGGCGCGCGAGTGCATCGAGCTGGTCGGCGAGGACCCGTTTGCGCGGGTAGCGGACAGCACGCGCTTTGCTCAACCCGCGATCTTCTGCGCGAGCATCGCCGGCTGGCAAGAGCGCCCGGCGCACGTGCACCCGATCGCGCTGGCGGGCCATTCGCTGGGTGAGCTGAGCGCGCTCGTTGCCGCCGGCGCGCTCGAGCGGTCGGCGGGTCTGCGCCTGGCAGTACGCCGCGGCGAGCTGATGGCGGCCGCGGCTGGTGATGGCGAGGAAGGCATGCTCGCCGTGCTCGGCGCCTCCGCGGAGCAGCTCGAGCAACTGCTCGCCGCGCACGAGGTGGTTCTGGCCAACGAGAACGCGCCGGGGCAGGTGGTGCTCGCGGGCCCGACCGAGCGGCTGCGCGCAGCTTCCACTCAAGCGCGTGAGCTGGGCGTGCGTGCGATCCTGCTCGACGTCGCCGGAGCTTTTCACTCGCCGGCGATGTCCGGTGCGGTCGAGCCGTTCGCGGCCGAGTTGGACGACGTCGAGCTTTCTCCGCTGCAGATCCCGGTGATCTCCGGATCGACCGGCAAGCCGTTCGTGCACATCCGCGGCGAGCTGGCCTCGGCGATCGTGTCGCCGGTGCGCTGGCAGGCGACGATGCTCGCGCTGGCCGATCTCGGCGCGGACACGTTCGTGGACTTCGGTCCCGGCGAGGTGCTCGCGCGGCTGGTAGGGCGCAACCTGCCCGACGCCAAGGTGCTCGACCCGAGCGAGACCCCTTCGACACCGAGCGAGAAGCCTTCAATGCGGGCGCGCGAGGCCGGCAGTGTCGCCTGAGCGCGTGCTGGCGCGCGAGCGCCCCGAGGTTCCTCACTCTGCCCGAGCCGTGCGGACTGCCGGCATCGTCGGGCTCGGCATCGCGCTGCCCGAGCGCCGCGTGCCCAACGAGGAGCTGCACGCCAAGCTCGGCGTGAGCGACGAGTGGATCCGGCGGCGCACCGGCATCGGTGAGCGTCGCTACGTCGCGCCCGAGCAGCGTGTCAGCGACCTGGCCAGCGCCGCTGGACGCGAGGCGCTGCGCGATGCCGGGCTCGACGCTAGTGATCTGGATCTGGTTTTGGTGGCGACCGTCGCCTCGGACGAGCTGACGCCAAACACCGCCCCGATCGTGGCGCACGAGCTGGGCGCGGGAAACGCGGCGGCGATGGATGTGGGCGCCGCGTGCGCCGGCGCGATCGCTGGGCTAGCGCACGCGACCACGTGGATCGAGTCCGGCCGCGCGCGCAACGCGCTAGTGATCGGCGCGGAGGTCCTGACGCGGATGATCAACTGGGAGGATCCGCGCACGGCGCCACTGTTCGGCGACGGCGCTGGCGCGATCGTCCTGCGCGCCGACGCGGACGGGCTGATCGGGCCGATCGTGCTCGGCAGCGACGGTGGCGCGGCACACGCGATCCGGGCCACGCGCGAGAAGGGCGTCCTTGAGATGGACGGCCACGACACGTTCGTGATGGCCGTCGAGCGCTTCTCGCAGTCCACACGCGAAGTCGTCGCGATGGCCGAGCTGGAGCTGGGCGACATCGACCTATTCGTCTTCCACCAGGCCAACGGGCGCATCCTCTCGGCGGTCGCCGAGCGCCTGGGAGTCCCAGGCGAGCTGGTGTACGACTGCATCGGCGAGCTGGGCAACACGAGCGCTGCGAGCGTGCCGCTGGCACTGCACCGCGCGGTCGCGGCTGGGCTGATCAAGCCGGGTGCGCGCGTCGTGCTGGGTGCGGTCGGCGCGGGCCTGGTGTGGGGTGCCACGCTCGTCACGTGGGGTGACTCATGAGCGGCGCGGCGCAGCGAGAGGGCTGCGCGCTGGTGACCGGGGGCTCGCGCGGGATCGGCGCGGCGATCGCGTACGCACTGGCGCAGGACGGCTGGCCGGTCGGCGTCAACTACCGCCAGGGCCAGGACGAGGCCCTGCGGACGGTTGCGCGCATCGAGCACGACGGCGCCAGCGCGCTGGCCGTGCAGGGCGACGTGACCGTGCCCGAGGAGCTGGAAGGCGTGTTCGACACGCTCGAGCAGCGCCACGGCCGCGTGCTGGTGCTCGTCAACAACGCGGGCGTGCGCCGCGACGACCTCGCGCTGTCGCTGACCGACTCGGATTGGGGACAGGTGATCGACACCAACCTGACGGCCGCGTTTCGCGCCACCAGGCGCGCGCTGCGCGGCATGATCCGCGAGCGCTTCGGCCGCGTGATCAACGTCGCGTCGGTGATCGGTCCGCGCGCCAACGCCGGACAATCCAACTACGCCGCCGCCAAGGCCGGGCTGATCGGCATGACCAAGACAGTCGCCGTGGAGGTCGCGCGACGCGGCGTGACCGTCAATGCGATCGCCCCCGGCCTGATCGCGACCGACATGACCGCCGACCTTGCATCGTCCCCGAAGGGGGACAGCGATCTGTTGAGCGCCGTCCCGGCCAGGCGAGCAGGGACCCCCGAGGACGTGGCCGCGTGCGCGCGCTTCCTCGCCTCCGATCAAGCCGGCTACGTGACCGGATCGACCCTTTACGTCGACGGGGGCCTAGGCGCCTAGCCGCGGTCTCCGTCCAATGCAAACCCTGAAAGGAGCAGCATGAGCACAGCCGTAAGCGAAGAGCAGATCGAGAAACTGGTGGCCGAGTCGCTGGAGACGTTCGGCGCGGATCCCGCGCTGATCACGCCCGAGGCCACATTCGAGGCGCTGGACATCGACTCGCTGGACCTGGCCGAGCTTTCGCAGATCGTCCACGAGCAGCTCGGCGTCGAGCTGAAGGGCTCGGACGTAGCGGAGGTCAAGACGGTGCAGGACGCAATCACGCTGATCGCCTCACGCGTATAGCCCGATGGAGCAGGTGGTTGTCACGGGGATGGGCGCGGTCACGCCGCTGGGCGTGGGCGCACACACCCTGTATGAGCGGTGGGCGGCCGGGGACTGTGGCATTCGCGACGGCGAGGCGCCGTGCGCGGACTTCGACCCCAAGGAGTTCCTGTCAGCCAAGGAGGCGCGTCGCGCCGACCGCTTCACCCAGCTGGCGCTGGGCGCGTGCGCGGAGGCGCTCGCGGACGCCGGCTGGGAGCAGGGACCACCGTATGAGCCCACGCGCATCGGCTGCGTGCTCGGCACAGGCATCGGCGGCATCAACACACTGGTCGACGGTCAGGACACGCTGCGCGAACGCGGTGGTGAGTACGTCTCGCCGCTGGCGGTGCCGTTGATGATGAGCAACGCGGGCGCGGCCGCGCTGTCGATGCGCCACGGCCTCCAGGGCCCGACGTTCGCCGTCAGCACCGCCTGCGCGTCCGGCGCGCACGCGATCGGCTGTGCGCTGCGGATGCTCCAGCACGGTGAAGCCGACGCGGTCGTGGCCGGTGGCTCGGAGGCCGGACTGACGCCGCTGGCGCGGGCCGCGTTCAGCTCGCTCGACGCGCTCTCTCAGATCGGCGTCTCGCGGCCGTTTGACGCGCGCCGCGACGGCTTCGTGATGGGCGAGGGCGCGGCGGTACTGGTGCTCGAGCGCAGCCAGGACGCACAGCGGCGCGGCGCGCGCTCGCTGGGCACGATCAGGGGCTACGGCGCCAGCTCGGACGCCTACCACCTGACCGCTCCGCGCGAGGACGGCGCTGGCCAGCGCGCGGCGATGCTGACAGCGCTAAACGACGCCGGCGCGAGCGTCGCAGACGTCGACTACGTCAACGCGCACGGCACTTCCACACCGCTCAACGACCGCGCCGAGACGTACGCGATCAAGGGCGCGTTGGGCGAGCAGGCCGCGCACGTCCCTGTGTCCTCCACCAAGTCGGCGATCGGGCACCTGCTCGGCGCGGCCGGTGCGGTGGAGGCGGTGGCGACGCTGCTGGCGCTGCACCAGCGCGTGGCGCCGCCGACGATCGGCCTGGAAGAGCCCGACGAAGGCCTCGATCTCGACTACGTGCCCGGCGCCGCACGCGCCCTGGAGGTGGGCGGCGCCGAGACCGCGCTGGCGCTGTCCAACTCGTTCGGCTTCGGTGGCCACAACGCGGTGCTGTGCTTGGAGGCGGCATGACGCTCAAGTTGCTGGAGCGCCCCGACGAGCGACTGTCGCCGCTGGAGCGCCTGGAGGTGCTGGCCGACCCGGGCTCGCTGCAGCTGCTGCGCACGCAGGTGCGCTCACGCCGCATGGGCGAGCGCGCACGCGCCGGCGACGGCGTGCTCGGGGCGCACGCACGCGTGGACGGACGCCAGGTGTACTGCTACTCCCAGGACGGCTCGTTCGCCGGTGGCTCGCTGGGCGAAGCGCACGCGGAGACGATCGTCGAGGTGCTGCGCCTGGCCGGGCGCGCACGTGTGCCGGTGCTGGGCTTCGTGGAGTCCGCCGGCGCGCGCATGCAGGAGGGCCTGGCGGCGCTGTCGGGCTACGGCTCGATTTTCCGCGAGCACGTGCGCCTGTCCGGGCTGGTGCCGCAGATCTCGATCGTGTGTGGGCCCGCGGCGGGCGGCTCCTCCTACGGCCCCGCGCTGAACGACTTCGTGATCATGACCGGGGGCGCGTCGATGTTCCTGACAGGACCGGCGGTCGTGGCCGAGGTCACCGGCGAGGATGTCGACATGGCCTCGCTCGGCGGCTCGCGCGTGCACGAGCGCAACGGCGTGTGCCACTTCACCGCGCCGACCGAGGTGGACGGCGCGCTGATGGCCCGCGACCTGCTCGACTACATGCCTCAGCACGCCGGCCAGCCGCCGCAGCTTTGGCCGAGCGTGCCGGCTCCGGAGGTGGCGCCCGACCGCGTCGTGCCGGCGAACGCGCGCGAGGTGTACGACGTGCGCCACGTCGCCAGCGCGCTGGTCGACGGCGGTCGGCTGATGGAGGTCAGCCCGCGGTGGTCGCGCAACGTGGTGTGCGCGCTGGCGCGCCTGGAGGGTCGCGCGATCGGGATCGTGGCCAATCAGCCGCGTCACCTGGGCGGCGTGCTCGATGCCAGCTCCTCGCAGAAGGCGGCACGCTTCGTGCGCATGTGCAACTCGTTCGGGTTGCCGCTGCTCGTTCTGGTGGACACGCCCGGCTTCCTGCCCGGTTCGCGCCAGGAGAGCGACGGCGTGATCCGCCACGGCGCCAAGCTCGTGCACGCGTTCGCCGAGGCGAGCGTGCCGAGCGTGACGGTCGTGCTGCGCAAGGCCTTCGGCGGCGCATTCATCGCGATGAACTCAAAGGCGCTGGGCGCCGACTACGTATTCGCGTGGCCAGACGTGCAGATGGGCGTGATGGGCGCCGAGCAGGCTGTCGGCATCCTCAACCGCCGCGAGATCGCGGCGGCGGACGATCCGGCCGCGCACAAGCGCCGGCTAGCCGGCGGCTATTCCAGCGAGCACCTGGGTGTGGAGCCGGCGAGCGCGGACGGCTTCGTCGACGAGGTAATCGCCCCGTCGAGTACGCGCGAGCGGGTCGCGTCGTGCTTCGAGGCGATGGCCGGCGTCGGGCGCGCAGAGTCCCGTGCGACCAACATTCCGCTGTGAGCCTGCAGGGGCGCCGCATCCTGATCACCGGCGTGCTCGACCGCCACTCGATCGCGTTCGCGACCGCTCGACGCGTGCAGGAGCAGGGCGGCGAGGTGGTCCTGACAGGCTTTGGACGCACCAAACGGATGACCGAACGCGCCGCCGGGCAGCTGCCGCAGGCGGTGGAGGTGCTCGAGCTGGACGTCAACAACGAGCAGGACATCGAGCGCGTGCGCGAGCAGCTGGAGTCGCGCTGGGGCGCGCTCGACGGGCTGCTGCACGCGGTCGCCTACGCGCCGCCGGACGCGCTCGGCGGTGAATTCATGAACACCCCCGTGGAGAGCGCCGTGATGGCCTACCAGACGAGCGCGTTCTCGCTGAAGGCGCTGACGGCGGGGCTGATCGAGCTGCTGGCAGCGGCGCCGCAAGGAGCCGGTGTGGTGGGGCTCGACTTCGACGCGGCCGTCGCGTGGCCGGCGTATGACTGGATGGGCGTGGCCAAGGCGGCGCTCGAGGCGGTTGCGCGTTATCTGGCGCGTGACGTGGGCGCGCGAGGAGTGCGTGTGAACCTGGTGTCGGCTGGGCCGATTGAAACGCTGGCAGCGGGCGGTATCCCGGGCTTCGACAAGCTCGGTGACGCGTGGTCGCAGACGGCGCCGCTGGCGTGGGATGTCGAGGACCCTGGGCCGGTGGCCGACGCCGCGTGCTTTCTGCTCTCACCGCAGGCGCGCGGCATCACCGCGGAGATCCTGCACGTGGACGGCGGCTTTCACGCGATCGGCTGCCCGTCTGCGGTCGCGCCCGCAGCCGAGGCGCAGACGCTGTCAGGCGCGGGGTCGAACAGCGAGTCGCGGCTGTGAGCGACGGCGCAATCTTGCTGACCGGCGCGACCGGCTTCCTCGGCATGGAGACGCTCGCGCGCCTGCTCGAGCAGGGCGATGAGCCGATCTACGTGCTCGTGCGCGCGCCAGACGACGCTGCTGCACGCGAGCGCTTGCAGGCGGTGCTGGCTGGGCTGTACGAGCAGAGCCCCGCGGGCGCCACGCGCGTGCACGCGGTGTGCGGCGATCTACTGGAGCCGGGGCTCGGACTGTCTGACCGCGACCGCCGCGAGCTGATCGAGTCGGTCGAGTGGATCGTCCACTGTGCCGCATCGATCTCGTTTGAAATGTCGCTCGAGCAGGCCCGTGAGATCAACGTGGGTGGGGTCGTGCGGGTGATCGACCTAGCACGCGAGATCGCGCGCGACGGCCGGCTGCGGCGAATCGTGCATGTTTCCACTGCATATGTGGCCGGGCGCCACGAAGGAGTCTTTGGCGAGCAGGATCTGAACGTCGGGCAGGAGTTCCGCAACACCTACGAGCGCTCCAAGAACGAGGCCGAGCGCGTCCTGCGCGAGGCGTCCGACCTGCCTCTGGTCGTTGCCCGTCCTAGCATCGTGGTGGGGCATCGGGCGAGTGGCTGGACGCCGGTGTTCAACGTGATCTACTGGCCGATGCGGGCCTTCGAGCGTGGTCTGCTGGACGAGGTGCCGGCGCGACCGGACTCGATCGTGGACTTCGTGCCGGTCGACTACGTCGCCGACGGAATCGTGGCGCTGCTGCGAGATGAGGACGCGCACGGCACGTACAACCTCGCGGCCGGCGAGCGTGCGCTGCTCGCAGGCGAGCTGGTTGAGCTACACGCGTCGCTGTCGGGGCGCCCGCCCGTACGCTTCGCCCCGGCGGACACCGCCAGCGGCCTGCCCGCCGGTGCGGAGGCGTTCGCGCCGTACTTCGACGTGCGCTGCCGCTTCGACGACACCCGCGCGTGTGAGCTGCTCGCGCGAGCGGACGTGCACAAGCCTGATCCAGGTGAGTACCTCGGTCAGTTGCTCGGCTTTGCTCGCCACACCGGATGGGGCAAGCGCCCGGTCTCGCGCGAGGCGTCGTTCTCGCTGGCGGGGTAGCGAGGTGCCTCAGAAAACCGGCGTCTCGGCATAGTCGCCGAACACCTGCTGCAGCGACTGCACGATCTCACCCTCGCTGGCGTGCGCGCGGGCGCAGGCCAGCAGCGGCTCCATCAGGTTGCGCTCGGCGTGGGCGGCGTCCTCGCGCAGCGCGGCCAGGGCGCGCTCGACGGCGGCTCCGTCGCGCTTGGCGCGCGCGGCCTGCAGGCGATCGATCTGCTTGCGCTCGAGCGCCGGGTCCACCCGCAGCGTCGGAATCGGGTCCTCGTCGGTCGCCACGAAGTCGTTGACGCCCACGACTATCCGTTCATGGGAGTCGATCTCCTGCTGCAGCGCAAACGCTGCGTCGGCGATCTCGCGCTGGGGGTAGTTGAGCTTGACCGCGGCCACCATCCCACCCAACTCGTCGATCTTCTTGAAGTATTCGTACGCCGCGGCTTCCATTCGATCGGTCATCGCCTCCACGAAGTAGGAGCCCCCCAACGGGTCCACCGTGTTGGTCACACCGGTCTCGTGCGCCAGCATCTGCTGGGTGCGCAGCGCGATCGTGACCGCCTCCTCGGTGGGCAGCGCGAGCGCCTCGTCGTAGGAGTTGGTGTGCAGCGACTGCGTGCCGCCGAGCACCGCCGCGAGCGCCTCCACGGTCGTGCGCACGATGTTGTTGAGCGGCTGCTGCGCGGTCAGGCTGACACCGGCCGTCTGCGAGTGAAATCGCATCTGCCACGAGCGCGGGTTCTTCGCGCCGAACGTCTCGCGCATCTCGCGCGCCCAGATCCTCCGCGCCGCGCGGTACTTGGCGATCTCCTCGAAGAAGTCGATCTGCGCGTTGAAGAAGAACGACAGGCGCGGCGCGAACTCGTCTACGTCCAAGCCCCGCTCGACCGCCTGCTCGACGTACGTCAGCCCGTCCTTGAGTGTGAACGCCAACTCCTGCTGGGCGGTCGAGCCCGCCTCGCGGATGTGGTAGCCGGAGATCGAGATCGGATGCCAGCGCGGCATGTGGCGCGTGCACCACTCGATCATGTCCCCGCACAAGCGCATCGCCGGGTCGATCGGGAAACACCACTCCTTCTGCGCGATGTACTCCTTGAGGATGTCCGCCTGGATCGTCCCCGACAGGCGCTCGGCCGGCGTCGGCCCGCCAGGAGACAGCTCGCCCGCTTCAGCCGCCGCCACGTAGTACGCCAGCATGATCGCCGCCGGCGCGTTGATCGTCATCGACACCGACACCTCACCCAGGTCGATGCCCGAGAACAGCGTCTGCATGTCGTCGATCGTGTCCACCGCCACGCCCTCGCGTCCCACCTCTCCCAGCGAGCGCGCGTGATCGGAGTCATGACCCATCAGCGAAGGCATGTCAAATGCCGTCGACAGCCCCGTCTGCCCGTGCGAAAGCAGATAGCGGAAGCGCTCGTTGGTCTCCTCGCTCGTGCCAAAGCCCGCGAACTGGCGCATCGTCCACAGCCGTCCGCGGTACATCGAGGAGTGAATGCCGCGCGTGTACGGGTACTCGCCCGGACGCCCGATCGGGTCGTCCGCCGCGCCGCTGCCCGCGTCCGGCTGGACGTCCGCTGCCGTGTACAGCTCGTTCACCGGCTCGTCAGACAACGTGCGAAAGCCCGCGTGCCCGTCGGCCCCGGGGTCTGCGGCCACCCCGGCGGGCCGGCCGGCCTCCTCCACGGTGGGCTTGGGGCTGACTGCCATCGCCGTTGTCATGCTACCCGCGCTCGCGCGCACAGGCCATACGCGACCTACAACGGCGCCTGCACGTGACTGCAGTCTGGGACTGCATATGCCGGTTCGCAATAGGTCTGGGCGGTCCACTTAGCTCTGAATTCGTGCACGAAGCGGGTAAGGGCACGCTGGCCACTGCGCCTGCCGGGGTGGCTTGTGAGAATCCTGTTCTGTATCCGTTGGGAGAGGATGTTCAGCTTCACGCGCAGCAGAAGATCCGCGACGGTCTGACCGGACTGCTTGAGGAACGCCCTGAATTCCTTGCGCTTGGGAAACTGCTGACCACGTATGCGGTCGAATGCATAGCGCAGTTCGGTATCCGACACGGCGACGTTTTTGATGCGGGCCTCCTCGAGCACCCAGTCCGAGGAGATCAGGAACCCCATCACTTCTTTCAGCACTTCGTCATCGGTGGGGGAGTGGTGCTTGGAGGATGGTTCTTCGGATCGGCGTGCGATGTCGGACCAGTGCAGAAACGTTGCGACTGTGATCGGCTGTGCGCCTACGCAAACCACGATGTGTTCCGGCGCGGGCTGGGGCCCTGTCGGTGCCGGCGCGCCCTGGGGAACGGCGGGCGGCGGCGGGCACGCGATCGTAGGCTCCTGCGCCCCGGCGAGCGCGGCGAATGTCAGGCAGGCTAGAACGAGGACGGTGACCGTGCCCAGGATCGATAGGAGGCTCCGCCTGCGAGCACTCATGGAACACGTCCTGCGAGCCGCTCGCTTGATACCCGAACGCTCTCAAACCAACTGTAGGACTCGTACGATCTTTTGACAAAAATGGCTGGTCAATCCTACTCTGGGCGAGCCGGCCGCACCCTGCACGGTGACCTGAGCCGGCTGGTGGGCGCCGAGCACGTGTTGGCGGCGCCGAAGGACTCGCCGTACAACCGCGACAGCGCCCGCCGGCGCGGCGTGGACGGTCGCGCGGACGTGGTGGTGCTGCCGGGCAGCGCGGGGGAGGTGGCGGCGGTCGTGGCGTGGTGCTACGGCCATGACGTGCCGATCGTGGCGCGCGGCGGCGGCACCGGAATGACCGGCGGAGCGGTGCCGACGCACGGCGGCGTTGTGTGCTCGCTCGAGCGCTTGCGCACCGTGCGCGAGCTGGAGCCCGCGCTGTGGCGGATGCTGCCCGAGGCCGGCGTGAGCACCCACCACGTACAGCGCCTCGCGCGCGAGAACGGGCTGTTCTTCGCCCCCGACCCGGGCGCCGGCGAGCAGTCGCAGATCGGCGGCAACGTGGCCACCAATGCGGGCGGTCCGCACGCGCTCAAGTACGGTGTGACCGGTGCGTGGGTGGCCGGCGTGGAGGCCGTGCTCGCGCCCGGCGAGCTGGTGCAGATCGGCGGCTGGGCGGGCAAGGACGTTGCCGGTTATGACCTCAAGAGCCTGCTGATCGGCTCGGAGGGGACGCTCGGGGTGATCACCGCGGTGCGGCTGCGCCTGCTGCCGGCGCCTGAGGCGGCGATCCCGCTGGTGGTGTTCACAGGCTCGCGCGCTGAGGGTTGTGCCGCGATGGCCGAGGTGCTCGCCGCCGGCCTGCGCCCGTCGGTGTTGGACTTCCTCGACGGCGAGACGTTGCGGATTGCGGCCCAGGCGTATCCGGGGGAGGTGCCGCCGGAGGCCGGCTTTGCGCTGTTGGTCGAGGTGGATGGCGCGCGCGAGGATGCCGCACGCCAGCGCGACGCGCTGTTGGAGCTGCTGGGAGCCAGCGCGGTGGCGGTGCACGAGCCGGCTGACGCCCGCGCGCTGTGGCGCTGGCGCGACGGGATCAACCCGGTGGTCACCGCCGCGCGTGGGGCGAAGATCAGCGAGGACGTCGTGTTCCCCGTCGAGCGCCTCGCGGAGGGGCTCGAGCGCTTCGAGCGGATCGCCTGTGCGCACGGCCTGCCCTCCTGCGCGTGGGGTCACGGCGGCGAGGGAAACGTGCACGCGACCGTGCTCGTGGACCCCGACCAGGAGGCGGATCTGGACGCCGCTGACGCGGTCGGCGAGGAGCTGTTCGCGCTGGTGGTCGCGCTCGGCGGTTCGATCGCGGGAGAGCACGGTGTGGGCTGGCTCAAGCGCGGTCGCCTGGAGTCCCAATGGGACCGACGAGCACTCGAGCTGCACGAACAGATCAAGCGGGCGTTTGACCCCAAGGGACTCTTGAACCCGGGGACGAAGCTGGCGCGGTACCCTGCGCCCGCGCCGGATGCCTCCGGCATGTCCACTTGAAAGGGAGAGCCACATGAACAAGTCACAGTTGATCGACGCGATCGCGTCGGACAGCGGTCTCAGCAAAGCCGACTCATCGCGCGCGGTCGAGTCGCTGCTTCACACCGTCACCAAGACGCTCAAGAAAGGCGACGAGGTGGCCATCACGGGCTTCGGCAAGTTCTCGGTTGTCAAACGCGCCGCACGTCAGGGTGTCAACCCGCGCACCGGCGAGAAGGTCAAGATCAAAGCGTCCAAGGCACCGAAGTTCTCCGCCGGCGCTTCGCTCAAGCAGGCCATCAGCCCGAAGAAATAGGAGAGGCGGCCGATGCGATGACGAGCGCAGTCGCCGAGCTGGAGCTACCGTCGTTCGACTACACCGACCCGTCCATGCGCGGGGCGCGCTTCCACGAGGCGATGCGCGAGGTGTGCGAGCAGGGCTGGCTGGCGACGGGGCCGTTCGGCTACATGGTGCTCGACCGCGAGGCGGGCGAGTTCTTCCTACGCAGCCGCTCGGCGATCTTCCCCGGGATGAAGATCGCCGAGATCTTCGGTGTGACCGAAGGCCCGTTGTACGAGCAGATGAAGCGCAACGTCCTGCACGTCAACGGGCCCGACCACTCGCGCCTGCGCAGCCTCGTCAACCCAGCACTGTCACCGCGCGCGGTCGAGCGCTACCGGCCGGTCATGCGGGAGTTCCTCGGGCAGTTGCTGGAGGAGGCAGTTGCAACTGCGGGCGTGTCGGGGAGCGGCGACGCGTCGCCGCGGGGGCGGGTTTCGTGCGAGTTCGTCGAGGCGTTCGCCAAGCCGTACCCGTCGCTGGCGATCGCCACGGTGATGGGCGCGCCATTGGAGGACGCGCCACGTCTGCACCACTGGTCCAGCTGGATCCAACGCCAGTTCGACGCCGTCAGCATGGCCAGCGAGATCGAGCAGATCACGCAGGCCGTCGAGGAGTTCTACGAGTACGCCGAAGCGCTCGTGCGGGCACGCCGCGAGGACCCCCGCGACGACCTCATCTCCAAGCTCATCGCCGCCGAAGAGGAAGGCGAGCGGCTGAGCGACGTCGAGTGCATCAACCTCGTGTTCAACGTGCTCGTCGGCGGCGTCGACACCAGCCAAAGCCAGCTCGCGCACGCGATCAGGCTGCTCGCCGAACACCCCCAGCAGTGGGCGCTGCTGACCGAAGACCCCTCGCTCGCCGAGCCGGCGGTCGAGGAGGCGCTGCGCTACGAGCCGATCACGCCGTTCACCGCACGGATCACCACCGAGGAGGTCGTGTTCCGCGACGTCGCGTTCCCCGAGGGCACGGTCGTGATGGTGTGCGCGTTCACCGGCAACCGCGACCTAGACGAGCAGACGCCGGGCGACGCCGAGCGCTTTGACATCACGGTTGCCGATCGAACGTCGGCCGGCGCCACCGCACGGCCGCTCACGTTCGGCGCCGGCGTGCACTACTGCCTGGGCGCCAACCTCGCGCGCGTGGAGCTGCAAGAGGGGCTCGCGTTCCTCTCCCAGCACCTGCACGATCTGCAGCTGGATGGAGAGCCGGTGTTCGAGGGCGTGTCCGGCATCTACGGGTTGGCCGAGCTGCCCATCAGCTTCTCCGTCTGACGCAGCACCCAGTCTCGCCCGAGAGATGGAACAATTCGCAGGGGGGCCAGGATGGCCCTCGGAGCGACATGGGGTTGAGATGCTGTCTGTGCACGAACGGATTCCCAAGCAGGCCTGGCGGTTTGCGACCACCGCGCTAGCGCTCGCCGTCTCGGCGCTGGCGTCGAGCACCGAGAATGCGCACGCCGGCCGGTACCACGTGTATTCGTGCCGAACGCCGTCTGGGGCGAGCGCGCCAGCGGATGGATGGAGCCCCTCGCAGGTGGGAGCCTTCGCTTATGCAGTCAATAGATGCTCCAGCCCTGGTGGCTCCCTTATGGCAGCGCTTGGTGACGAGCCAGCGCGGACGGCCAACGCAGACATAGCGACGTGGACGTTCGGCCCTCCAGCCGGAGAGACCCTCACGGGAGCGACACTCTGGCGGGCAGGAGACGCTGACGGCGGGGAGGTCATCGGAGCTACGTACGAGTTTTGGTTTGCGGGCCCGAGCAATCTCGACGAATCGGTCAACGCATTTGGTCAATGTGTAGGTGGTACTCCGTGCCTGACTGGGCAAGGGATTGTCACTCAGCCACTCGCTCCTGAGAATCGACTGGTAGTGCCGTCCTCCAACCTAGGTGCACACCTCTACTTCGATGCATCGTGTGCCGGAGGCTCGGGATACAAATGCAAGCAGGGCCAAGGTGACTCCAACAACTACGCCGCAGTCGTATACGTCTACGCCGCCGACCTGACCCTCGAACAAAGTGCGGCTCCGACCGCGACCAACGTAAGCGGGGAGCTGGCGAGCGCTCCGACGGTGGCGGGGACGAGCGACGTGGCGTTCTCGGCGAGCGATCCGGTATCGGGCGTGTACGAGACGGTGTTCAGCGTGGACGGCCAGGTGGTTCAGCGCGCCGTGGTCGACGACAACGGCGGGAAGTGCAAGGACGTTGGGCAGACCTCGGATGGGTCGGCAGCGTTCCTGTACCTCCGTCCGTGCGCTCCGTCGGTGAGCCCGGATGTGGGCTTTGACGCCACCCGGGTCGGAAACGGGGCGCATCATCTGGTGGTGCGTGTGATCGACGCGGCGGGCAACGCGGCAACGGTGCTCGACAGGAGCATCACGATTGCAAACCCGACGCCGCCGGGAACGCCGAACGGAACGAACGCGTCGACGAATGCGACCCTGACGGCAAGCTGGAAAGGCGCCGGGCGAGGGCGGCTGACGCAGCCGTACGGTCGCAGCGAGGTGATCGCCGGCCGCCTGACGGCTCCCGGCGGCGCGCCGATCGCCTCCGCCGAGATCGACGTGTCGGTCACCCCGAGCTACACGGGTGCGCGCAAGGCGCAGATGACCGGCGTGCGCACTGGGCCCGACGGGCGCTTCACGATCCGGCTGCACCGGGGCCTGTCCTCGCGCACGCTGCGACTGTCCTACCGCACCCACGTGGGAGATGCGACGCCGGTCGCCAGTCGCACTCTGACGCTGAGCGTTCTCGCCGGCGTGACGCTGCACGTGACCCCGCGCACGGCTGGTGTGGGCGCCACCATCCACTTCACTGGCCGTCTCCGCAGCGGCCCGCTTCCGGCGGGTGGCAAGCTGCTGGTGCTGGAGGCCCGCTCGCCCGGCGGCAGATGGCTGGAGTTCGACGTCGTTCACAGCGGCGCGCACGGGCACTACCACGCGAGCTACCGCTTCAAGTTCCCCGGCCCGGCCGACTACCAGTTCCGCGTGGTGAGCCAGGCCGAGGCCGACTATCCGTTCGCCACGGGGTCTTCGAACGTCGTCGGCGTGCACGAGTACTGACGCCGGCCGTCGGGCGGGCACGGTCCAATAACCTGCGCGGCAATGAAGGCGGTGATCCTGGCCGGCGGTCTCGGCTCGCGACTGAGCGAGGAGACGGCGGTGCGCCCGAAGCCGATGGTCGAGATCGGTGGCAAACCGATCCTGTGGCACATCATGAAGATGTACGCCGCGCACGGCATCGAGGAGTTCGTGATCTGCCTCGGCTACAAGGGTTACGTGATCAAGGAGTACTTCGCCAACTACTACCTGCACACGTGCGACGTGACGTTCGACCTGGCGGGCGGGGCGATGGAGGTCCACCGCTCGGAGACCGAGCCATGGCAGGTGACGCTGGTGGACACCGGTGAGCACACGATGACCGGCGGGCGCTTGAAGCGAGTGCTTCGCTACGTCGGGGACGAAGAGTTCTGCTTCACCTACGGTGACGGCCTCGCAGACGTGAACATCGCGGCGGTGATCGACTTCCATCGCACCCACGGCAAGCACGCCACCGTCACAGCTGTGCAGCCACCCGGGCGGTTCGGCGCGCTCGATCTCGACGGCCAGCTGGTGCGCGAGTTCGAGGAGAAGCCGCGCGGCGACGGTGGCTGGACAAACGGTGGTTTCTTCGTGCTGTCGTCCGGGATCGGCGACTACCTGGAGGGCGAGGACACTGTCTGGGAGCAGCAGCCGATGCGAACACTCGCGGCCGAGGGGCAGCTCGCCTCCTACCGCCACGAGGGCTTCTGGCAGGCGATGGACACGCTGCGAGACCGCAACCACCTCGAGCAGCTGTGGAGCTCCGGGTCGGCCCCCTGGCGAACATGGGCCTAGCCACCGTCGAGACGTCCTTCTGGAGTGGGCGCAACGTGCTGCTGACCGGTCACACCGGCTTCAAGGGTGCGTGGCTGGCGCTGTGGCTGCAGGCGCTCGGGGCACGCGTGACCGGCTTCTCCAACGGTGTTCCCACCGACCCCTCGCTGTACGAGCTGGCGCGCGTGGGCGAGGGCATGGACAGCGTGTGGGGCGACGTGCGCGATCACCGCGCGATCACCGCCGCCGTCGCCGAAGCAGCGCCTGAGGTCGTCATACACATGGCCGCGCAGTCGCTCGTGCGACGCTCGTTCGCCGAGCCGCGAGAGACGTATGAGACGAACGTGATGGGCACGGTCAACGTGTTCGACGCGGTGCGCACGAGCGGCGCCGACGTGCGCGTGCTCGTCAACGTCACCTCCGACAAGTGCTATGAGAACCGCGAGTGGGAGTGGGGTTACCGCGAGGAGGAGCCGATGGGCGGGCACGACCCGTACTCCAGCTCCAAGGGCTGCGCGGAGCTGGTGAGCGACGCGTTCCGGCGCTCGTTCTTCTCCGACCCCGACGGGACGCGGTTGACGTCGGTGCGCGCGGGCAACGTGATCGGCGGCGGTGACTGGGCCGAGGACCGGCTGCTGCCAGACATCATGCGCGCGGTGCTCGCCGGCGAGCAGGTGTCGATCCGCAACCCCAACTCGATCCGCCCCTGGCAGCACGTGCTCAACCCGCTCAGCGGATACCTCGTGCTCGCCCAGGCGCTGTGGGACTCCCCCGAGCACGCACAGGGCTGGAACTTCGGCCCGCCCGAAGGCGATGCCCGGCCGGTTGGCTGGCTCGTCGAGCGCGTGGCCGAGCTTTGGCCGGGTGAGCTGCGCTGGAGCGTGGACGACGGTCCACACCCGCACGAGGCGCGCTACCTCAAGCTCGACTCCAGTCGCGCGCACACGCGTCTGGGGTGGCGCCCGCCGCTCACGCTCGAGCAGGCGCTGGAGTCGACCGTCGCGTGGTATCGCGAGCTCGCGGACGGCGCAGACATGCGTGGTGTGACGCTCGCCCAGATCGAGCGACTGGGCGATCCGGCGCAGGTGGACTAGAGCGTTGGACACCCGCGCGCCGGGACGCCTAGCGACACTTGCCGGCCAACTTTTCGCGTGGGGTTTAGCTATCCACTATGGCTGCCGATCCATACGCATGCGGACGCGCCAGCGCTATGACGACGGCCTTCCCGACCTGGACGCGATGCTCGAGGAGCTGCGCAATGGGCCGGAGATCTTCCGCTCGTCGCGTTTCTGGGAACACCACGCCGAACTGCAGCGCCGAGAGCTGGCCGAGTACGGCGGCTTTGCTGAGTTCAAGCGCACTGTCAACCGTCACTTCTTCCAGTTCATGGTCACCGGCGTGCGCGACCCTCAGTTCCGCGCCGTCGCCCGACGGTGGTCGCGCCGGCCGAACCCGCGCGCGCTGCTGGCCCGACTGAACACGTCCCTAGAGCCGCCGCCAGCTCGCTTCTCCAAGCTGCGTTCGATCGCCGCCGGCCGGGTCTACGCCACCTACATC
This sequence comes from uncultured Solirubrobacteraceae bacterium, assembly GCA_963705235.1. Lineage (GTDB taxonomy): Bacteria > Actinomycetota > Thermoleophilia > Solirubrobacterales > Solirubrobacteraceae > Palsa-744. The sequence continues at coordinate 1,343,677 of OY970059.1, forward strand.
TCAATGCTCGCACGGCACACCGCGCGCCAGGATCACCACGGTGTGTTCGCCTTGCTCGAGGAGCCCTCGCTGGGCAAGCCCACATGCGTGCGCTACCAGCGCCGAGCGGTCAGCGAGGACCTGTGCAACTCGGTGCTCGAGTACACGAGCATGCTCGACGCGCTGCCCGAGCCGCCGCGATCTGTGATCGAGCTGGGCTCGGGCTACGGCAGGCTCGCGTGGGTGTTCCTGCGCGCGCAGCCCGGCATCCGCTACGTGCTGGTGGACATTCCTCCCGGGCTGGCGATCGCCCAGCGCTACCTCACCGAGCTGCTGCCCGAGGCCAGCGCTTTTCGCTTCAGGCACTTCGACGACTACGCCCAGATCGCAGATGAGTTCGAGTCCGCGCAGATCGCGTTTCTCACGCCCAATCAGCTCGAGCTGATCCCCGCGATGCACGCCGAGCTATTCATCAACGTCAGCTCGCTGCACGAGATGCGCCACGAGCAGATCGCGCACTACTTCGAGCTGGTCGAGCGCCATTGCGATGGCTTCTTCTACACAAAGCAGTGGCAGCGCTCGGTCAATCCCTTCGACCAGCTCGTCGTAAGTCGCGAGGATTACCCCGTACGTCCCACCTGGCAGGCGCTGTTCGACCGCGTTCACCCCGTGCAGACCCAGTTCTTCGAGGCGCTCTACCAGGTCGAGGCTCGCGTGCAGACTCGCGTCGAGGCGCCGATGATCGAGCCCGACAGCTCAGCCGCCAACGAGGAGAACAGACACGCGGCGCGGACCCGCGCGCGCCGGCAGCAGCCGGCCGCGGCTCGCCAACGCTGAGCACTGCCGCTGCCCGCGATCGTTCGCGGTCTGGCGTTTGCGCCTGCGAGTCTGCGCAGTTCAATACGCTGCCAGCGCGCATGAGTCACACCCCCTGCCGATTCTGCGGTGCGCCGCTACAAGCCGTGTTCGCCGACCTCGGCACCTCGCCGCTGGCCAACTCCTACCTGCCGCCCGAGCGAGTCAACGCGATGGAGCCGTTCTACCCGCTGCGCGCGCTCGTGTGCGGCAGGTGCTTCCTCGTCCAGCTCGAGGAGTTCGAGACACCGCAGCGGATCTTCTCCGACTACGCGTACTTCTCCTCATACTCCACCAGTTGGCTCGAGCACAGCCGGATCTATGCCGAGCAGATGATCGAGCGACTCGGGCTGAACGGCGACAGCCACGTCGTCGAGGTCGCCTCCAACGACGGCTACCTGCTCCAGTTCTTCCACGATCGCCAGATCCCGGTCCTCGGGATCGAGCCGGCCGCCAACGTCGCCAAGGTGGCGCTGCAGAAGGGCATTCCCACGTTGGTCGAGTTCTTCGGAGCGGACACCGCACGTTCGCTGGCCGCCGAGTCGGCCGCCGACCTGCTGCTGGGAAACAACGTGCTTGCACACGTCCCCGACCTCAACGACTTCGTGCAGGGCGCCAAGATCCTGCTGGCGCCCGGCGGGGTGATCACGATGGAGTTCCCGCACCTAATGCGCCTGATCGAGGACAACCAGTGGGACACGATCTACCACGAGCACTTCTCCTACTTCTCCTTCCTGACCGTCAGCCGCGTGTTCGAGGCTCACGGCCTGAGGTTGTTCGACGTGCAGGAGCTGTCCACGCACGGCGGTTCGCTGCGCGTGTACGGCGCTCATGCGGAGGACGAGAGCAAGCCCGAGAGCGAGGCGGCGCGCGAGCTGGGCGAGCGCGAGCGCGCGGCCGGCTACGAGAGCCTGGACACCTACCTCGGCTACGGTCGCCGGGTGGAGGCCGACAAGCGCCAGATCCTCGGCTTCCTGATCGACCTCAAGCGCCAGGGCCTGCGGATCGCCGGCTACGGCGCGCCGGCTAAGGGCAACACGCTGCTGAACTACTGCGGCGTGCGTCGTGACTTCATCGACTACACGTGCGACCTCAACCCGCACAAGCAAGGCCACTTCCTGCCCGGCAGCCACATCCCGATCCGCTCGCCCGAGGAGATCCGCGAGGACCGCCCGGACGTGGTGCTGATTCTGCCGTGGAACCTCAAGGACGAGATCGTCGAGCAACTAAGCTTCATCGGCGAGTGGGGCGGGCGGTTTGCGGCGCGCACGCCGGAGTTGACGCTGCTCTCGTGAGCGGGAGCGTCTGATGCGGTTCGTGCAGACGCCCTTGCCCGGTGCATGGGTCATCGAGCCGGAGCTGCTGGGCGACGAGCGCGGCTGGTTCGCCCGGACCTTCGACGCGCAGGAGTTCGCGGCGCACGGGTGCAGCCCGGACACGGTGCAGTGCAACGCGTCGTTCAACGCTGCGCGCGACACCGTGCGTGGCATGCACTACCAGGCCGATCCGCACGGGGAGTCAAAGCTTGTGCGCTGCGTGCGCGGCAGGATCTTCGACGTGGCCGTCGATCTGCGCCCCGACTCGCCCACGTTCTGTCGGTGGCACGGCGTCGAGCTGGGCGAGGAGTCGGCGCGCGCGTTCTACATCCCGGCCGGGCTCGCGCATGGCTTTCAGACGCTCGAGGAGGGCTGCGAGGTGCTCTACCAGATGGGCAATCCGTACGTGCCCGAGGCCGCGCGCGGAGTCCGCTGGGACGACCCAGCGTTCGCGATCGCCTGGCCCGAGCCGGGCGGACGGCGGATCATCTCCGAGCGCGATCGCTCCTATCCCGATTTCCACATGGAACGCGAGCGCCCGTGAGTCGCGTGCTGGTGACCGGCGCCAGCGGGTTCGTCGGTCGCCACGCGGTGGCTGCGCTCGCCGGCGGCGGGCACGAGGTGCACGCGCTCGCGCGCCGCCGCGGCGCGGAGGCTCCGGGGGTCGTGTGGCACGAGGCCGACCTGCTGGGCGGTGGAGAGCGCGTAGTCACCGACGTGCAGCCGGAGATCCTCGTGCACCTGGCGTGGTATGCCGAGCACGGCAAGTTCTGGTCCTCGTACGAGAACGTACGCTGGGTGCAGGCCTCGCTGTCGCTACTGCAGGCGTTCGCCGACACCGGCGGGCGTCGCGCCGTGATGGCCGGTAGCTGCGCCGAGTACGAGTGGTCGCGCGAGCGCTACCCCGAGAACGCGCCACTGCGCCCAGCGACGCTGTACGGCGCGGCCAAGCACGGCCTGCACGTCGTCGCGCAAGGGCTGGCCGCGCAGTCCGGCCTCTCGCTGGCCTGGGGGCGCCTGTTTTTCCTGTACGGACCGTTCGAGGCGCCCGCGCGCTTCGTCCCTTCGATCGTGCGCGCGCTGCTGCGTGGCGAGCCGGCGGAGATGTCCGACGGCTCCCAGCGGCGCGACTTCATGCACGCAGTCGACGCCGGCGCGGCGTTCGCGGCGCTGGCCGACAGCGACGTCACGGGTGCTGTCAACGTCGCCTCCGGCCGCTCGATGACCCTGCGTGAGCTAGCCGATCAGATCGCGCGACGGCTGGACGGCGAGTCACTGCTGCGAATCGGAGCGCGCGCGACGGCGCCCGGCGAGCCGCCGTCGCTGATCGCCGACACCACGCGGCTGACCGACGAGGTCGGCTGGCGCCCCGAGATCGGCTTGGCCGACGGCTTGGACGAAGTGATCGAGTGGTGGCGGCAGCGCTCGGCCGCCGAGCAGGACGGCGCCGAGAGGGCCAATGGCGCCGCCGAGCCGCGGCGATGAGTACGACCGAGCCGGGCGCTCCACGGGCGCAGGCGGCGGGCACGGGGCAGACCGACCTGCTCGACACGGGGGCGGCCGGCCCGGCGGCGCTGCGCGGCGGCGCGCTGCGCACCGGCGCCTACATCGCCGGCATCCTGCTCGCGCTGATCTCGGCGCCGCTGCTCGTGCGTCACCTCGGCGTCGAGGAATTCGGCCGCTACGTGACCGTGCTGTCGCTGATCTCGATCGTGGCCGGCTTCACCGAGGGCGGCCTCAACAGTGTGGTGTTGCGGGAACTGTCCACCCACGGGGCCGACAGCTGGTCCACGATGATGCGCTCGGCGATCGGCCTGCGCCTGACCCTGACCAGCACTGGCGTGGTGCTGGCCGTCGCGTTCGCGGCGCTCGCCGGTTACGGCTCGACGCTCGTGCTCGGCACCGCGCTCGCCGGTGTGGGCCTGTTGATCCAGCTGCTGCAGAGCCTGCTGTCGGTCACGCTGATGGCAGAGCTCCGCTTCGGCTGGGTCTCGATCATCGAAATCACGCGACAGGCGGTCAATGTAGCGCTGCTGGTGGCGCTGATTCTCGCCGGCGCGGGTGTGGTGCCGCTGCTGGTGGTCGCGATTCCCGCGTCGATCGTGTCGCTGGCGCTGACGCTGCCGCTGGTGCTCGGCAGGGTCAGCCTGCGCCCGTCCTTTCACCTCGGCCGCTGGTGGCACCTGCTGCGCGAGACGCTGCCATGGGCAGTCATCTCGGCCGTCAACGTCGTCTACTTCCGTGTGGCGATCGTGCTGATGTCGCTTGTCGCCAGCGCCGTGCAGACGGGCTATTTCGCGACGTCGTTTCGCATCACCGAAGTGCTGATCGGCATCCCCGTGTTGGTGATCGGCGCTGCCTTTCCGATCCTCGCCCGCGCCGAGCGCGACGATCACTCACGCTTCTCGGTCGCCAGTGGGCGCATCTTCGAGCTGTCGCTGATCGCGGGGACGTGGCTGGTCCTAAGCCTCGAGGTGGGCGCTCCGTTCGCGATTCACGTGCTGGCGGGCCACAAAGCCGAACCGGCGATCGCGGTGCTGCGCATCCAAGGCGCGGCGGTGCTGGCCACGTTCGTCGCGGTCGCGTGCGGATTTCCGATGCTCACGCTCCGGCGCTTCCGCGCGGTGCTCGGGTCGAACCTGCTGGCGTTGGCGATCTCCGCCACGCTCACACTCGTCCTCGCCCCGTCGCACGGCGCGCGTGGCGCTGCTTTCGCGGCGCTGTTGGCCGAGTGCGGGCTGGCGCTTAGCCAGGTGGTTATGCTGCGGCGCGCGATGCCGGCCGTGGTGTTCTCACCAAGAACGATCCTGACGGTAGCCCTGGCGGGCGCAGCGGCAGTGCTCACCGGGCTGGCGCTGCCTGTGCACCCACTGATCGGTGTGTTCGCGGCGGGCGTGGTGTACTTCGCGCTGTTGGCCCTGCTCGGACGCTTCCCCGCGGAGCTGCGCGAGATCCTGCTAGCGCAGCGACACGGCTCGAGCGCGCAGACGTGAGCGACACGGCCCACCCCTGCCCGCTGTGCGGCTCGGCCTCGGAATACGGATGCGCCAGCGGCGACCGCAACCGCGAGACGACCGCGCAGCGCTTCACCTACAACCGCTGCAGCGCCTGTCGGACGCTGTTCATGATCGACGTGCCCGACGAGCTGGCGCCCTACTACGTGGGCGACTACCACCGCTTCTGCGACGACGGGGAGCCCGAGTGGCGCTACAACCCGACGCTGATCGAAGTTGAGGCCGTGCGGGTCAAGATGCTGCGCCGCCACGTCGAGTCCGGTGCCCTCGTGGACATCGGCGCCGGTCCAGGCGGGTTCAGCGCCGCCGCCAAGCAGGCTGGCTTCGACGTCACGGCGATCGAGATGAACGAGCGCTGCTGTGAGTACATGCGCGAGGGCATCGGCGTGCGAGCGATCTGCACCGAGCAGCCGATCGAACAGCTCGAACAGCTCGGTCCGGTGAGCACGATCGCGCTGTGGCACGTGCTCGAGCACCTGCGCGACCCCGCCCGCATGCTGACCGTCGCGGCTGAGCGCCTGCAGCCGGGCGGCGTGCTGGCGCTGGGCGTGCCCAACCCAGATTCGCTGCAGTCTCGCGTGCTGCGTACGCGTTGGGTGCATCTCGATGCCCCGCGGCATCTGTGCCTGATGCCCGAGCAGGCAATCGTCTCGTTCGCCGCCTCTGTCGGCCTGCGACCGCTGGAGAGCCTCACCGCCGATCCCTTCGGGCGACAGTGCAGCCTGCACGGCTGGGCCTACGCGCTGCGGCGGCGCCCCGCAGACGGCGACAGTCCGATGGCGGTGATACGCACGGCGCAGGCGATCACCAAGCTGCTCGCACCCATCGAAGAAAGCGGCCATCGCGGGCCGGCATTGACGCTGCTGCTCGGCAAGGACGGCTAGCGCGAGCGCCCACCGTCGACCCCCACAATCGCCTCCAGCGAGCGAGCGTCGATGCGCCGCCGCGCCTGCACCTGACGGCGCTTGCGCAGCACCCGTGGCAAGCCGCGCAGCGCGTCGCGCCAAACGCGCAGCCAGATGCCGAGCTTGCGATCGCGCACGGCCACGGCCAGGTTGACCAGCTGTCCCAGCACCAACTGTGGCGCGTGGCGCACCAGCGCGCCGAGCGGTAGGTCCTTGGCGATGATCCACAGCGTGTTGCGCCACAGGTGGTAGCGGGTGAAGTCCGTCAGCCCCGAGCCGATCGTGGCGCTGCCCATGTGGTAGACAACCGCGGTCGGTACGTAGCGGCAGCTGAACCCGGCCAGCTGCGCGCGCAGGTTCCAGTCGACGTCCTCGTAGAAAGCGAAGAAGTCCTCGTCGAACTCGCCCACCCGCGCGAGCACGCTGCGGCGGTACACCGCGGCGCCGCCGCATGCGCCGAAGATGTCACGCGCCTGGTCGTACTGGCCGCGGTCGAGCTCGCCGTGGCCGCGGCGCCCGCCGGTGCCCGCCCACGTGAACACGTCGCCCGCGCCGTCGATCACGGCGCGGTCGCCAAAGTCCCTCAGCTTGGCGCCCGCCCAGCCCGCCTCGGGGTGCTCTGCCAGCGCATCCGTCAGCTCGCCCAGGCAGTCGGGGTCAAGCTCCAGGTCGTTGTTGAGCAGCGCCACCAGCTCACCGCGGCCCGCGCGCGCACACACGTTCAACGCGGCGGTCACGCCGACGTTCTCCGCCAGCACGATCGTCTGTGCCTGCGGCCAGTGAGCCGCGAGCCATTCCTGCGTGCCGTCGTGGGAGCCGTTGTCGACGATCACGACCTCAAAGTCGCGGAAGCGTTGGGCCGCCAGCGAGGGCAGGATCACCTCCAGCAGGTGGCGCCCGTCGTAGGACAGCACCGCCACGGTGAGCAGCGGGACGGCCGCGCCATCTGCTCTCGGCAATGATGCGCTCATGGAAGCGGACAAGCTACATGCAGATCCCGCGGGCGTGGACGTCGTGATCGTCTCCGCCGACATGGCGGAGATGACGCTGGCGTGCGTGGCCAAGCTGAGCGACCCTGAGTCGGCGCGGGTGGTGGTGGTCGACAACGCGTTCGATCCGGAGGCCGGAGGCGAGCGCGAGACCCTGCGCGAGCGAGCGACGGTCGTGCCGCTGGATCGCCCGCACGGCTTCGCAGCGGCCAACAATCGCGGTGTGGACGCCGGCCGGGCGCCGTACGTGCTGCTGCTGAACTCCGATGTGCTGGCCGAGCCCGCCGCCGTGCGGACGTTGCGCGCGGCGCTGGATGACGATCCTGACGCGGTCGCCGCCGGCGGGCGGCTGGTCGACCCGGACACGCTCGCCACCCAGCAGGAGTACCGGCCGCGACCGTTCCCCACGCTGCTCAACTTCGCGGTGATCATGCTCGGCGTCGAGGAGCGCTGGCCGGAGAACCCGGTCAGCCGCCGCTACCACGGCGCCGAGGTCGACGACACGCGGGTGCAGGCTGTCGCGCAGCCGGCCGCGGCGGCGCTGATGGTGCGCCGCGGCGAGCTGGACGCCGTGGGCGGCCTCGACGAGCGCTTCTGGTTCTGGTTCGAGGACTCCGACCTGCTGCTGCGCCTGGGCGCGCGCGGGCGCGTCCTGTACGTCCCCGCCGCGGTCTTCCGCCACCTCGGCGGAGGCACATTCCGTCGCTGGAGCAAGAGCGAGCGGATCCGCTCGATCCACCACGGGATCCTCCACTACGGCGACGCCCACTTCTCCCGCTCTCAGCGTGTGGCGCTCGGTGCGCTCGCGCTCGCGGTCAGCCTGCCTCGCGTCGCGCTGTTCGCGCGCTCGCGCCCGGATGAGGCTCGCGCGTGGCGCGCGGTGGCGGCCGGTGGCCTGGCGCTCGTGTGCGGGCGGCGCGTGCCGGCGATCGCTCCCGGCGAGGATCTCTCCGATGCGCGGCCTCTCCGGCCGTCCTATACCTCACAGAAAGGCATCTCATGAACCCCGACGCGCCGTATCCCGTCCAGTACTCAGTCGACTACCCGGACCGGCCGCTCAACCGCCTGACCACCTTCTTCCGGCTGTTCATGGTCATCCCGATCGTGATCGTGATCGCCCTCATCGAGGGCAGCAGCTACGCCTACGGTGGCGGTAGGGCCACCGGGGCTGTTGGCCTGGTCGTGCTGCCTACGCTGCTGTTGATCCTGTTCCGGCAGAAGTACCCGCGCTGGTGGTTTGACTGGAACCTCGAGCTGATGCGGTTCTCCGCCCGGGTCGGCGTCTACCTGGCATTGATGGAGGACCGCTACCCCTCCACGGACGAACATCAGGCAGTGCATCTCGACTTTCCCTATCCAGACGCGCGCGAGGATCTCAACCGCTGGCTGCCGGTGGTCAAGTGGCTGCTGGCGATCCCACACTACTTCGTGCTGTTCTTCCTCTACATCGCCGCGTTCTTCGTCGTGATCGCGGCCTGGTTCGTGATCCTGTTCACCGGTCGCTTCCCGCGCGGTATGTTCGAATTTCTCGTCGGCGTCGGCCGCTGGACGAACCGCGTGATCGCGTACGCCCACGTGCTGGTCACCGATCGCTACCCGCCATTCCGCCTCGCCCCGTAGGTTCCGCGAGCGGCGCCGGAGGGGACGGGCGTGATCAGCTCAGCGCCGCGCGAGCAGCGCCCGTCCGCCCGCCAGATACGCCGCTTCACGTGCGCGCTGTGCGAGCGGTGCACGCACCGCACCCGGAGAGTCCCCCGGCCGTGTGCGCGGCGTCGGTGCGGCCATCCAGCGCACGAGCGGCTCCGCCACCCGCGTCCAGGTCTGGCGCTCGGCGGTGGCGCGCAGCGCAGGTGCGTACGCGTCGCGCCCGCGCTCCAGCACGCCCTCGATCGCGGCGGCGAGGCCCGGCACGTCACCCGGCCCCGCCACCGCCCCGAGCTGCTCGCGCGCGACCCGCTCAGCCAGGTCGTCGCCGTCGCTACATACGACCGGTAGTCCCGCCCAGAAGCAGTCCAGCAGCCGCGTGCGATAGGCGAAGCGGGCCTCCAGATGATCGGCGTGCGTTGACAGCGCGCATGCAGCGCTTGCCAGCCAGGCGCCGCGCTGCGCGTAGGGCACCCAGCCGTCGTGGAAGTGCACTGCCGAGTCCAGCACGCCCAGCTCCGCCGCCAGCTGCCGCGCCGCCTCGGTGGCGCGCGCGGATGCTGGCTGCGCGGCGTTGGTGGCCATGAACACGAGCGTCACCGATGGGCGGCGTCGTGCCAGAGCCGCCACCGCACGGATCGCCGTGGCGGCGTCCAGCCAGCTCCAGATGCCGCCGTTCCACAGCACGATCTCAGCGTCCCGCGCAAGCGCCGGGATTGCCGCGTGAGGGCCGCCCTCGGGAGAGCCGCTTCCCGCCGGCGGCTCGGGTGCAGGCCCGGCGGGCACGCCGAACGGCACCAGGTCGATCGTCTCGCGCAAGCTCGGGTCGCCGTCGTAGAGGCTCGGCCCGATCAAGCGCAGCGCCAGCATCGCCCCCAGCCACAGGTCGCGCTGGGTCTCGCTGGCGCAGATGAAGTTGTGCCCTGTGCGCAGCGCTGCGTGCAGGCGGTCGATCGTCGTCGCGGTGTGCTGGGCACGCACGAGCCCGCGCGCGTCAGAGGCCAGCTCGAGCGTCTCGAGCGTCTCGGGGCAGTACAGGTCGATCACCACGCGCGCGCTGGATCGACGCAGCCAGCGGTCGACCAGTGGCCATTGCGGATGCGCGACGATCACGTCCGCGGCCGCGATCGGCTCGCGCAGCGCGCCCGGGGAGTGGGGGCGGAAGGCGAGCGTGCGCACACCGTCGCTCATGCCCTCGTCGCTGCCGCCGTGGGCCAGCGTCACCGATGCGTGCTCGCTGAGCGCTCGCGCGAGCTCCCAGCAGCGGATCCCCAGCCCGGCCATCTGCTCGCCGACCGGGTCCGCGCAGACGAACAGCACGCGCGGACGGCGCGCGCCGGAGCCCAGCTCGCCGTCGCGCATGATGTCCTCAGGCGGCGCGTCGCCCATAGACCCCCCAGCGCAGCGCGAGCGAGTCGCGAAAGCCGATCGCGTGGTCCAGCGCCTCCGCCGGCGGGGGTGGCTGTCGCGGAGCCTGACTGCCCGCGCGCCAGCCCGACAGCCTGCCGCGCAGCGCCGCCAGGTCGTGGGAGATCGCCACGTCGCCCAGCACCACCACCGCCTCGGTGACGAGCGTTCGCGGCGCCGTGCGCCCGCGCAGCAGCCCATAGCGGCGCAGCATGTAGCCGCGCCCGAAGCCTCCGTGCGAGCGCTGTGCGGGCGAGCGGTGAACGTGTGTGGCCGAGCCGAGGTGCACGCCAACCGCGTCGACGGCCAGCGCCGAGCGCCAGCCCGCGCTGCGCAGCCGCAGCGCCAGGTCGAAGTCCTCCATGTACGCGAAGATCGACTCGTCCAGGCCACCCACCTGCTCCCACGCGCAGCGGCGGTAGGCGGCGGCGGTGCCCGCCGGGCCGGCGAGCACCGGCTGTGCGGCGCTTGCCTTGGAGACATCGTGACCGTGTAAGCGCGGGAACCCGCCGAGCGTCACGTCGGCCGTCAGGCCGGCGCTGTCGATCTCTCGCTCCCCCGGCTTGAGCATCAGCGAGGCGACCGATCCCACGCGCGGATCCTGCTCGAGCGGTTCCAGCAGCCGCGCGAGGAAGTCCGCGCGGCAGTCGACGTCGTTGTTCATCAGCACCACCACCTCGCCCGCGCCCGCCGCCACGCCGCGATTGCAGGCCTCGGCGAATGGGCGGTTGACGTCGATGTGATCGAGCTGCACGTCCGGCCAGTCGGCGCGCACGCGCGCGTAGGTGTCGTCGGTGGAGCCGTTGTCGACGAGGAACACACGGTGCTCGACCGTCTGCTCACGCAGGTGGCGCAGGCAGCTGTCGGTCAGCTCGTAGCGACCGTAGGCGACGATCACGACGTCGATCGAGAGAGCCATCGCGCCCATCGTATTCGGCGCCCGCGATGCAACTAGCCTTAGCGGCTTGAGCGCTGGCGAGCCGCACATCGGTCTCAACCTGATCTTCCTTGTCCCGGGCGAGACGGGCGGCATGGAGGTCGCCGCGCGCGAGCTGATCGCCGCACTGCCCGCGGTCGCCCCCCGCGGCGTGCGCTTCACCGCGTTCGTCAATCGCGAGGCGGCGGGCGCCGACGGGCCGTGGGGTCGGGAGATCCCGATGGTCACCGTGCCCGTCAACGCGCGCAACCGCATCCAATGGGTGCTCGGCGAGCAGACGCTGCTGCCGCGACTGGCCGCGCGTGCGGGGGTCGATCTCGTGCACAGCCTCGCCAGCACCGCGCCCGTTTGGGGACGCTTCGCTCGCGTGGTGACGGTTCACGATCTGATCTACGCGCGCTTCCCCGACGCGCACGCGGGCATCCGCGACAAGGGCATGCGGGTGCTGGTTCCGCAGGCAGTCCGCCGCTCGCAGCGGGTGATCGCCGACTCGCACAGCACGCGCGAGGACCTGATCGAGCTGCTGGGCGTTCGCGGGGAGCAGATCGACGTCGTACCGCTCGGCCTCGGCTCGCGCCGGCGTGAGCGGCCGTTGCCCGAGCGCGATGTGCGAGCACGCTTCGAGCTCGGCGAGCGGGACATGATGTTGGCGCTGTCAGCCAAGCGCCCGCACAAGAACCTGCCCGCGCTGCTCGACGCGCTCGCCCGCGTGCCCGCGGATCAGCGGCCGGTGCTAGTGCTCGCCGGCTACGCGACCGGGCACGAGGACGAGCTGCGCGAGCAGGCGCGCTCGCTCGGGCTGCAGGACAGCGTGCGCTTCCCCGGCTGGCTGACCGCCGAAGAGCTCGAGGGGCTGTGGGCGATCGCGCGCGCGTTTGTGTTCCCGTCGCTGTATGAGGGGTTCGGGCTGCCGGTGCTCGAGGCGATGGCGCGCGGTGTGCCGGTGGCGTGCTCGAACGCGTCCTCGCTGCCCGAGGTGGCGGGCGACGCGGCGCTGCTGTTCGACCCGCGCGACACCGCCGCGATCGCCGACGCGCTGCTCGCGCTGCTGGCGGACGAGCCGCTGCGCGATCGCCTGCGCGCACGCGGGGCCGAGCGCGTTCGCCAGTTCACCTGGGAGCGCACCGCGCGCTTGACGCTGGCCAGCTACGCGCGCGCGCTCGGGCCGGGCTTCGCCACAGCGGCGCTCGCGTCGGGCGCCGAGCCGGCGTAGAGGCCGAGCACCGTACGCAGCGAGGACTCCAGCGACAGGCGCCCCTCGTTCTCGGCGAACCACGCGGCGGTCCGCTCGCGCAGGTCCGGCCCCGCCTCGTACACGCGCACGATCGCCGCGGCGATCGCCTCCGCGTCCGAGCGCTCGGCGACGGTGCCGTTGGCGCCCTCCTCGATCAGCTCCGTCGCCGCGTTGTCCTCTCCGGCGACCACCACGCTTGGAGTGCCCCGCGCGGCCGCCTCGACGACCACCAGGCCGTAGCCCTCGCGGCGCGAGGTCACGAGCATGCACATCGCCGCGCGCATCTCCGCCTCGACGGTCTCCGTCTCAGCGAAGCCGGGCGCGCTCACAACGCCCGTCAGCCCATGCTCGGCTATTGCCTCGCGCAGCCTCGACAGCTCAGGCCCGTCGCCGAAGAACACGCCGCTGAGCCCCTCGATACGCGCCGCGGCCAGCGCCACCGCGGCGACCGCCAGCGCGACCTGCTTCTCGGGGATCAGGCGCGCGGCGAACATCACCCGCGGTTGCACCGGCCCCGGTGTGAACGGCTCACCATTGCCTGCGTACAGGCCTCTGAGCACGGTCACGGGGCCACGCAGCCCCTCCTCGTGCAGCCGTGTGGCGTGCATCTGCGAGAAGCACACGGCGCGCTGTGGGACCCGTGCGCACAGGCGCTGCACGAAGGCGCCGATGCGCCCGCCGACGCCGCCGAGGTAGTCATGCCAGTAGGAGCGGCTCCACACCTCGAACCAGTCGACCACCAACTCGAAGCTCCCCAGCGGGCGCACGAGGCCGGCAGCCAGCAGCGAAAAGTACGGAAACGAGTCCGTGTGCACCACGTCGTAGCGGCGGCGGTTGCGCAGCAGGTGCACGAGCACGCCCAGCCCGAAAACCAACGGCGGCAGCATCCGCCGCCGGCCGCTCTCGGTGTACAAGCCCATGCGCGGGCCCGCCGTGACCACGCGTACGTCACCGTCGATGTCGGCTCGCTCGCCGCGCGGCCACTGGCGCAGCGTCAGGTAGGTGACGTCGTGGCCCTCGCCCGCCAGGCGCAGCGCCAGATCGCGATACCAGCGCTCTGCACCGCCAACTGTGTGCGGGTACAGGCAGTCATATACGAGGCAAACGCGCATCCCGCTAGCATCCCACGCGCCGGTGCGTTCAGTCCCGGCCGAGACGTTCCGCCCGTTCGAGCGTTATAACCGACAGCCGGCGTCCCGATCCGCGGATCGGTAAACCCCACGCAAGCGAGCTACAGCCGATGAGCGCCCTCGCCCACACAAGCGCCCCTCCCTCACAGCCCGACTCCCAGGACCCCGGCGCGCCGCTGGTGTCCGTGGTCATCCCATGCCTCAACGAGGCCGAAAACATCGAGGCCTGCGTGACGGCAGCGCTTCAGGCGATCGCGCGCATGAACGTGCCGGGAGAGGTGGTCGTTGCCGACAACAACTCCGAGGACGACTCCGCGCGGCTGGCGCAGGAGGCGGGAGCGCGCGTGGTGGTCGAACGCCGGCGCGGCTACGGCAGTGCCTACCTGGCGGGTTTCGCCGCCTCGCGCGGGCGCTACATCGTGATGGCCGACGCCGACCTGACGTATGACTTCGACGAGATCCCGCGCTTCGTCGCGGCGCTGGCGGACGGTGCCGAGATGGTGATCGGCGACCGTATGGACAACATCCAGCCGGGCGCGATGCCGTGGCTTCACCGCTACGTCGGCAACCCGGTCCTCAGCGGCCTGCTGAACCTGTTCTTCCGCACCGGTGTCAGCGACGCGCACTGCGGCATGCGCGCGCTTCGCCGCGAGGTGCTGCCACGCCTGGACCTGCGTACGACCGGTATGGAGTTCGCCTCCGAGATGGTCATCAGGGCCTCCAAGGAGAAGCTGCGCATCGCCGAGTTCCCGATCGAATACCACCCGCGCGGCGGCGAGAGCAAGCTGTCGAGCTTCCGCGACGGCTGGCGCCATCTGCGCTTCCTACTCGTCCACAGCCCCAACCACCTGTTCATCTTCCCCGGCGCGGTGCTCGCAGGAGTAGGCACGGCGATCGTGCTGCTCGTCGGCGTGGGGCTCGACTTCTTCGGGCGAGCCTGGGGAATACACGCACTGATCGGCGGTGCGCTGCTGATGATCGTCGGCACCCAGGTGCTCGCGCTTGGCCTCTGCGCGCACGCCTATGGCACGTACTTCATGGGCGAGCAGGACCCCTGGTTTGATCGTATGCGCGCTCGCTTCAGGCTGGAGCACGGGCTGCTGCTGGGCGGTGCGTTCGCGCTTGTGGGGGTCGTCATGGGCGGGGTGATCCTGGGCACGTGGATCTCGCACGGGTTCGGCTCGCTGGCCGATGAACACCTGGCGGTGATCGCCGCCACGCTGGTGATCGTCGGCATCCAGATCTTCTTCTCGTCGTTCCTGCTGTCGATTCTCGGTCTGCGCCGGCGCTGAGGGTGGCGGCGCTCCGCCGGATGCTGGCGGCGGTGTTCGCCGGCGACCGTCGCGTGTGGCGCACGGCCGCGCTCGTCGCCGTGCCGCTGCTGGTGCTGGGCGCCTTCTACTGCCTGCGCCCGCGCTTCTACTACACCGGCACCAACAGCGTGGAGGACGCCGCGTATGTCGCCGATGCGCCCACAGCCGCGCAGCTGTGCGTGCCCGACCTGCAGCTCCCCGCCGGCACGGCGTTCGTGCGTCTGCGTGTGCGCACCCCCACGCGCCTGCGTCCGGCGCTGCATCTCACGCTGAGCGCACCCGGGCGCACGATCGTCTCGTCGCTGCCCGCGCTCAGAACGCCGGCCAACCGCATCACCAACGCCGACTTCCCGATTCCGCGCATGCCGGCCAAGCCCGCCGGCGTGCCGGTCTCGCTATGCGTCAGCGCTGAGGGCCCCGTCAGCTGGGCGGGCACGCCGCTGCTGCCGCTGGTCGCCTCGCCGCCGACGCTCGCGGGGACGGCCTTGTCAGCGCGGATCGCCGTTTGGTACCTGCCGAGCGCCGGGTCGAGAAGGAGCTACCTCGACCGTGCGGGTGAGGTCTTCGCGCGCGCCGCGCTGTTCCGGCCAGGGTTCGTCGGCGCGTGGACGTATCCGCTGCTGTTGGTGCTCGTGCTGCCGGCGCTCGCGCTGCTAGCGCTGCGCTGTCTGGCGCTCGCTGTCGCTGGCGAAGCAGGGCGCCGGCTGGCGCTTTGGCTGTTCGTGCTGGCGGCGCTCAACGCCTGCTGTTGGGCGCTGATAACGCCCGCGTTCCAGGGCCCCGACGAGGTCGACCACTACGCCTACGTGCAGGCGCTGGCGCAGCGCCATCAGGGACCGAGTACCGATCCGGGCTCCCCACGCCCGCGATGGTCGGGCGCCGAGGGGCTGGCGCTGCAGGACATGAGCTTTCCGACCGACCACGAGGTCGGTGACACGCACCCGCCGTGGCTGTCCGAGCAGGAACGTCGCTACCAAGCCGATATGCGCGCGCTGCATCCGCGCCCCGGCGACGGCGGCGGATATACGACCTCGGCGGTCCACGGCCCGCTGTACTACCTGGCGCTGTGGCCGGCGTACAAGCTCGCCCGCCACAGCCCGCCGTATTCGCAGCTGACGCTGATGCGCATGGCCTCGGCGCTGATCGGCGCGCTGGTGGTGCTGTTCACGTTCCTGCTCGGGCGCGAGCTGGCGCCCGGGCGCCCGTGGCTGGCCGTGCTGGGCGCGCTGCTGGTCGCCTACGAGCCGATGTACGGGTTCATTTCGGGGATCGTCAACAACGACGTCGGCGTCAACGCCACCGCGGCGGCGCTGGAGCTGCTGCTGATACGCATGCTGCGCCGTGGCATCACGATCCCGTGGGCCGCGCTGACCGGTGCGGTGCTGGTCGCGCTGCCGATCGTCAAGGGCACGGGATTGTCGCTGTACCCGGTCGCTGCGCTGGTGTTCGCGATCACGCTGTGGCGCCATCACAAGCGCAGCGACCTGCTCGCATGGGCGGCGCTGGCGCTCGGCGCGCTGTTCGTCGCCGAGTTCTCCTCGCACGTGCTGGGCGGCTTGCAGCCGCCCGCCGCGTCAAGCGGGTCGGCGGCGATCAGCTCCAACGCGAGCGCCGCGCGCGAAGCGCTTCACCACATCCCCGGCTACCTCGAATATGTGTGGCAGGCGCTGCTGCCGAAGCTGCCGTTCATGACAGCGCACTTTCCCTCGACGACCGGCTTCGTTCTGACGGGCGACCCCGGATTTGTGATTTTTGTCGAACGCGGCTGGGCGGCGTTCGGGTTCTACGACGTGCTGTTTCCCAAATGGGTGTACGCGACGATCTTCCTGGCGATGGTCGTGACCGTGCCCTTGGGCGCGTGGGCGGCGCGGCGCGAGTGGGGCTGGGTGCGGCGCAACTGGGCGGAGCTGCTCGTGCTGGTCGCGATGCCGCTCGCCGTCGTGCTCGGCTTCGAGGCCGCCTACTACACAGCCGCTCCGCGGCCGTTGATCGCCGAGTTCGGCCGCTACGCGTTTCCCGCGATCGGACCGCTGGCGCTGCTCGTGGTGGGGGCGCTGCACGCGTTCGGGCGCCGGCGCATGCTGTTCGTGGGAGTCGCGCTGCTGGTCGCGATGCTCGCCCTCAGCTACGCCTCTCAGCTGCTTACCCTGACCGCGTTCTATGCATGAGGTGAGCGTCGCGATCCCGGTGCGTGACGGCGGCGAGCTGTTCGCGGGCGTGCTCGGCGCGCTGGCTACGCAGACGGTCGAGCACGAGCTGCTGGTGTGTGACTCGGGCTCCAGCGACCGGTCGGTGGCGCTCGCACGCGAGCACGGCGCGCGTGTGATCGAGATCCCGTCCGAGCGCTTCAGCCACGGCGGCACGCGCAACCGTCTGATGCAAGCCGCGTCGGGCGCGCGCGTAGCGCTGCTCACCCAGGACTCCCAGCCGGCGGACGAGCGCTGGCTGGAGCGGCTGTTGGGAGGCTTCCAGCTGGGCACTGACGTGGCGATCGTGTTCGGCCCCTATCGCCCCCGCGCCGACGCCGGCGAGGCCGTGCGAATCGAGCTGGAGGCATGGTTCGCGTCGCTGTCGCCTGACGGGAGCCCACAGGTGGAACGTCTGGCCGAACACGAACGTTCGCTGCCTGCCGTCGAGCTGGTCGGACGCCGGGGCTTCTTCAGCGACGCCAACGCGTGCGTGGACCGGGCGGCCTGGGAACGGGTGCCGTTTCGCGATGTTCCATATGCGGAGGATCGGGTGCTCGCGCTGGACATGCTGCGCGCCGGCTACGCCAAGGCGTTCGTGGCGGATGCGCCAACGTTCCACTCTCACCGCTATACGGCGTCCCAGCAACTGCGCCGCAGCTTCGACGAGTGGCGCGGCCTGCTGGAGGTGTACGGCTGGCGCGAGCCGCTCGCCCCCGCGCGGCTGCTGGGAGGAATGCGCGGGGAGCTGCGCCGGGCAGACTCACAACTGGTCGAACGCGGCGCCGGCCGGAGGCAGCGCGCGCGCACGCTCGCGAGCGTCAGTCGCCATCATGTGGTCTCTCGTGCGGGTGCGCTGCTCGGCTCGCGCGCCGACATGCTGCCCGCGCCGCTCACCCGGCGGCTGTCGCTCGAGGGTCGCGCGGGTTTCCGCGCGCTCGACGACGGCCACCAACCAACGCACGCCTCCGATCAGGACCCCTACCGACGATGACCGAGAACCCGCTCGAGGGGCGCCCGCAGGGCGCCTTCTCAAATCTAAGACGCCGGATCGAGCTGACCTACCGCTACTTCGGCCTGCGCACGCTGCTTTACCGGCTGATCACGCTGCCGCTGCGCTTCACGCCGCTGGCACGGCGGATGCGCCTGCGCACGCACGCGCGCGATGGGGAACTGCGCAGCGCCGTGGCGTGGTACGCCGAGCACGGCCGCCCGGTTGACATCGTCGTGCCCAGCTTCCGCGACGCCGATCGCGTGCGCACGCTCGTGCGCAGCATCCGCAAGACGGTCACACCGGCGATGACGCGCGTGATCGTCGCCGACGATTGCAGCGGCCCCGAGCACGTGGCGGCGCTGCGCGCGATCAAGGGCATCGACGTGCTCGTCGAGGGTGAGCGCAACGCGGGCTTCGCGGCGAACGTCAACCGCGGGCTGCGTGCGAGCGACGGCGAGCGCGACGTGGTCGTGCTCAACTCCGACGTGGAGGCGCTGCCGAGCTGGCTGGAGTGCCTGCAATACGCCACGCACCGCTACGCGGACGTGGGCATCGTCGGCGCGCAGCTGCAATACCCGGACGGGCGCATTCAGTTCGGGGGCACGGTGCGCAATCGCGATGCGCCCGAGTGGTTCGACCACCGCTACCGCTTCAAGCCGTCTGACTGGGGACCCGCCGGGCGTGCCAGCCCTGCCCTGGCAGTCACGGGCGCGTGCATGTATGTGTGCCGGGAGACGATCGAGCGGATCGGGCTGTTGGACGAGCGCTACGCGATGGCCTACGAGGACGTCGACTGGTGCCTGCGCTGCTGGCAGGCGGGCCTGGGTGTGCTGTACTTCCCCGCCGCGCGCCTGGTGCACCACGAGTCGGTCACGCGCGGCACCGAGCAGGGCGAGCGCGAGCGCGAGTCACAGCGGCTGTTCTGGGAGCGCTGGGGCGACTTCTTCGAGCGGCGCTCGGTCGCAGCACCGGCGTCCGGCTCGCTCCAGACAAGCACGGCTGCGCCAAGGCTGCGGATCGCCTACGTAACCGAGGGCACCGACGTCGGCGGCGGGCACCGCGACATCTTCGAGCACCTCAACCGGCTGGCCGCACGCGGGCACGAGGCATCGCTGTACACGCTCGGCGGCCCGCCCGAGTGGTTTCCGCTGGACGTGCCCGTGAACAGCTTCGAAGACTATGACGCGCTTGCGCGCGCGCTGGGGTCGCTGGATGCGATCAAGGTGGCGACGTGGTGGATGACCGCTGCGCCGGTGTTCCGCGCGAGCGTCGTGCACGGCATCCCCGTGTATTTCGTGCAGGACATCGAGACCTCCTACTACCCCGACCACGAGCACGCACGCCACGCCGTGCTCGACTCCTACCGCCCGGAGTTCCGCTACATGACGATCTCCTCGTGGAACCGCGAGCGCTTGCGCGAGCTGGGCCTCGAGGCGGAGCTGATCCCGCCGGGGATCGACCTGGAGACGTTCCGCCCGCGCGCGGACGTCGAGCGTCGCGAGGACATGGTGCTGGCGCTGGGGCGCGCCAACCCGCTGAAGAACCTGCCGCTGACGCTGTCGGCGTGGCGAGCGCTGGCGCGGCCTCGTCCCGAGCTGTGCCTGTTCGGTGTGGAGCCCGAGCTGGCGAGCGGCGAGGAGGGGATGCGCTACGTCGAGTCCCCCGACGACGAGCGCGTCAACGAGCTGTTCTGCCAGGCGAGCGTGTTCGTGCAGACCTCCGTGCACGAGGGCTTCGCGCTGCCGCCGCTGGAGGCGATGGCCACGGGCGCGGCCGTGGTGTGCACGGACGCGCACGGCAATCGCGACTTTTGTGTGGATGGCGTCAACTGCCTGATGCCCGAGGCGAACGCCGACGCGGTCAGCGGCGCGATCGCAGCGCTGCTGGGCGACCCCGAGCTGCGTGCACGCCTGGGGGTCGCCGGGATCGAGACCGCGCGCGAGTACGCGTGGGAGCTGCGCATCGACGCGCTGGAGGCGTTCTACGGGCGCGTGGCGGGCGCGGGGCGGATGGCTGTGGCGGGGGAGCTTGTGCCGGCGCCGGCGCGCTGAGCAGCGGCCAATCCACCCCTTCTAGGAGCGCTCGGCTCGGTCTGCGCGGTAGCGCTCGAGTAGCTCCTGCGAGTGCTCATCGCTCATGCGACCGGTCTTCGGGGTCGGGATCGTCACGTCGACCCCGGGCGAGACATAGTCGGCGACCCGCATCAGCGTCTGCTCGTAGGACTCCGTCAGCTCCTCGTAGCTGATCACCAGCGCCTTCTCCCCGCGCGCCCGGATCAGTCGCTCCCAGCACAGCTCGCCGTTCTCAAGGACACGGCGGCAGCGATCGATGCCCTCGAAGCTGTACGGCGTGTCTTGCGGGGGCCTGTCGGCGCTCGCCTCGATCGACCACACATTCGAGTGAAGCGCTCGCCAGTAGGAGACCGCTTGGCTGTCCAGGTCCAGGCGCACGATGCGGATGAAGCGGGGCTCCGGGAACAGGCGCTCGAGCAGCGAGTCGGCGGTCTTGTAGTCGAGCGCGTCGTCGCTGCCGAGGCCCGCCTCCGCTCGCAGCCGTGGCAGCTGGTCCCAGTGGAGCTTTGATCCGAACAGGCCGGTCGGTGTGCAGCGGTTCGTGTGCAGCGCCTCCACATAGGAGTCCAAGCCCGTTCCGCACTGCCAACGTTCGGCCAGCGGCACGCGGGTCAGGGGGTTGAAGTACTCGAGCGGCACACCCAGCTTGCCGCTCCCTGCAAGGCCGCGAAACAGCAGCCCGCTGCCGCAACGCGGGGTCGAGCACACGACATAGCTCCTGGACGGGGCTGTGCCGGCGATCTCCGTGGGTGTGTCGTGCTCGGGGCCGAGGAAGTCGTTGACGAAACGTACGCGTGTGGCCTGGCTGGGCGCGGCGGCGGGAGTGTCGGCCTGCTCCCACAGCGTCGAGGGGTAGTAGTCGAGCACGACCTCGTCGAGCATCGCGAAGCGGACGCCGACGCGGAGCATGCGCTCGAGCATGTACATGTCGCCGGGCAGCTCCAGGTCGGCCGCCACCAGCTCGCGCTCGAAGAAGCGCAGCCCGCCGTGCACGAGCGCGCCCGCCCAGCTGAAGCAGCCCAGACGGGGCGGGAAGCCCAGTCCGGTGCTCAGCTTGCCGTCAGGGTGGTGCTCTTCGAACCCGCCGTATGCGACCTCCGCGTGGTGCTCGCGCACCGTCCGAAGTAGCGAGGCGATCGTGTCGGGGCGCAGGTGGTCGTCGTCGTCGAAGTGCAGCAGCCAGCGCCCGGTGGCACGCCGCGCGGCCTCGTTGCGGGCCATCGTGCTGCCCACCAGCCAGTGCCGTCGCGGGTCTGGATGCGCGCTGATGCGTTGGCTGAGGTTGGCGTAGTGGACGCGGGGGTCGGCCAGTGCGCGCACGGCCTGCTCGAGCTCGGGCGCGGCGGCGTCGCCGACCACCAGCACCTCGAGGTTGGCGTGGGTCTGGCCGAGCAGCGAAGGCAGCGAGCGCTCGAGCAGCAGCTCCTGGCGACCGCGCGTGGGCACGGTGATCGTCACGAGCGGGTCGGGGTCGGTGTATGCCTCCTCGTAGGCGGGGCTGGCGCGCAGCGAGTGCAGCCGGCGACGGTTCGCGGCCTCCTCGTCGACGATCCTCCTGAGCAGCGGTTGGACGCGCTCGTCGAGCGCAGTGCGCCCAGCAGCCGCGTCTTCGGCCAGTTGCGTCGTGCGCTCGTGTAGCGACTCGAGTGTCGCCGTCAGGTGAGTCACACGCCCATCCAGCTCCTCCAGGCGCGCACCCTCATGCTCGGCGCGGGCGGCGAGCGAGTCCAACCGCGCGATCACCGCGTTGAATCGCCAGTCGAGCGGTGCGCCCAGCAGCCGGCGGATCACGGCCGGTACTCCCGCGCCGGAACTCCCTGGACGCGCGCTGCGGCGGGAACCTCGCGCAGCACGACGGCGCCGGCCGCGACCGTCGCGTCTGGGCCGATCGTGGTGTTGTTGACGATCACCGCGCCCATGCCGGCCACGGCACGATCGCCGATCCTGGTGTGGCCCCCCACGTTGACGCCGGGCAGCAGCGAGACGAAGTCGCCGATGCGCGCGTGGTGGCCGACCAGCGCGCCGCGCGATAGGAGCGTGTGCGAGCCGATCGCCGTTTCGGCGCCGATCACGACCCCTGGCGCGACCACGCACCCGGCTCCGAGCGTCGCACTCGGAGATACGTGCGCCGCTGGGTGCACGATGGTGGCAGCCGCCCAGCCGTGTGCCAGCACGTGCGTCCAATGTCGATCGCGATCACCGCCGGCCGCCACCACCGCGCGGGCGTGCTCGGGTGGCACGTCCGCTGGCGCGATCACCGGTAGGTCCGCCACGATCGAGCCGACACGAGCCGGGTCGACCAGCTCGATCAAGCCAATCACGTTCCAGCCGGCGTCGCGCGCCCACTCGGCCACCTCGGCAGCGAACGATCCACTCCCAGCCAGGTAGAGATCCTCGCCGGTGCGAGGCACCGTCGAGCCCGCACCGATCCTGCCGGACGTCTCCATGCTCATGCTGGCGCTAGAGGTCCTCGGCGATGTGCGGCGCCTCGCGGTTGAAGTACCAGAAGCCGAGCACGAAGATGGCGGCCACGAGTCCCAGTGGCTCCAGTAGCGCGGCCCAACTGCCCATCACTTGACCGGCGCTGAGCGTGGCGTGATTGATCATCGCGTGGCGGAACTGCTGGAAGATCGCAACGAGCGGGTTGAGCGTATAGATGTGGTACAGAAATTCCTTGGTCGCGCCGTGGCCCACGAGTTCTTCGCGCACTTTTTCCACGGGGATGATGACCGGCGAGGCGTAAAAGAGAATCTGGGAGAACACGTCCCAGATCGGCTGGATGTCGCGAAAGCGCACGAACAGCGCTGAGAGCAGCATCGCCACGCCCGTCGAAAGCACTGCGAGCATCGCCAGGATCAGCGGCAGCTCGAGCCAGCTGAGCATCGGGCGCACGCCGGAGACGAGCGCGAAGATCATCACCACGAGCAGGTTCAGACCGAGGTTGAACGCCCCCAGCAAGACCACCGAGATGGGGATCGCTAGGCGTGGGAACTGGATCTTGCGTACGAGGCTCTCGCGGTCCACGACGCTGCGTACCGAGCCCCCTGCCGCTTCGCTGAAGAACGTGAACAGCACGATCGACCCGAGCAGCTGCACGCCGTAGAAGTCGCCGGCCGGGCCTTCGGCCTTATTGACTTCGAGGATTACGACGAAGAACACGTAGAGCACGCCGAACAGCAGCAGGGGGCGCATCACCTGCCACACGTAGCCCAGCGCCGAGCCGAAGAACTTCAGTTTGAATTCGCTGCGCGCGATGTTGTAGGCGAGATGCCAGAAGCGCGACCAGCTGTCGTCCAGCGCGCGCGGCCCGCGGATCGGCTGCCCGAGTGGCTCAGACGCGGCTGGTGCGCTCATCGCCCGCCTCCCGTCGGCTGAGCCTCCTCGGTCGCCTCGCGCCCCCAGCGCGACACCGCGGTCTCGACCGGGATCTCGACCATGCCGCCGCTGGACGTCAGCCCGGTGACGACGAACGACGGCGCGCCGGTGAAGCGGTCGATCACGTCCAGGCCTTCGCCGCGGTGGGTGATCGTGAGGATCGGGTGGTAGCGGCCGGGGGCGAGCATGTTGTGAAAAGAGAACGCAAACCCGGCGCGCTCGCCTGTCTCGAAGCTGCCTGTCTCCTCGTGGTCGGTGGCGGTGCTCGCCACGACCACCGGCTGGCGCTGGTCGTTGAGCAGCGTCAGGCTCACGGCCGGGTCGACGACCTCGGTGTTGAACGTCACGAGTACCTTCAGCGTCAGCGGCTCTGACTGCGGCGCCACGGCGCGGCGCTCGTCGCGATCGTCGCCGAGCCACACATCGGTCACGCGCGCCGTGCCGTCACCCATGCGCGTGCTGTGAACGTCGCTGCCCTCGTAGCCGGCGGCGCGCCCGAACGAGATCTCCAGGTAGCGATCGGCGACGTCCGTGGGGTCGCCGATCGTGACGATCTCCCCGCGCTCGAGCAGCATCGCTCGGTGGCAGAAGCGCGTGACCGCGCTCATGTCGTGCGTGACGAACACGATCGTGCGTCCTTCCTCGCGCATCCGGTTGAACACGTCAAAGCACTTCTGCTGGAAGGCCGCGTCGCCGACCGCCAGCACCTCGTCGATCAGCAGGATGTCAGCGTCGACCTGAATCGCGACCGAGAACGCCAGGCGCACGTGCATGCCCGAGGAGTAGTTCTTGAGCTTGAGGTCCTGGAACTCCTCCAGTTCGGCGAACTCGATCACGCGCTCGTAGCGCGCCCGCGCCTCCTTCGGTGAGAGGCCGAGCATGATGCCGTTCAGCGCGACGTTCTCATACGCCGCGAGGTCGGGGTTGAAGCCGACCCCCAGCTCGATGAACGTCGAAATCCTGCCGTTGCACCAGATGCTGCCCGTGTCCGTGCGATAGATCCCGGCCAGGCACTTCAGCAGCGTGCTCTTGCCGCTGCCGTTGCGCCCGACGATCCCGAAGAACTCACCCGGCGTGACGGCGAACGAGATGTCCTTGAGTGCGTCGAACTCGTCGTGGCGGGTTCGGCGCAGCGGGTGCAGCGCGCGCTCCTTGAGCGTGTGGCTGCGCTCCTCGGGGATGCGGAAGCGCTTGTTGACCCCGTCTGCGGCCAGCGCAGGGCGGCCGGGGGCCGCTGTCGGCTCGTCGGGCATCGTCAGTTGGAGGGTATAGCGAGGTGGTGCCGCAATCGCCCGGTGGCCTCAGCGCCGAGGTCGCGGGAGGGCGCGGATCAGGCGTGCGAGGCTCCTCGAGACGACGAACGAGCGCGACAGCAGGGTGAACAGCGGCCCCGCGATCGCGGGGCGCGCGCTCAAGCTCAGCAGCGCTCGCTGCAGACCGTCGGGCAGCGTCCCGCGCGGGCCGATCAGGCTGAGCCCGTCGCCGACCTCGGCGACCAGCTCGTCGTACATGCGCTGGGCGTGTTCGCGCTCGCCGATCAGCCTGGCCGCTTCCAGCTTGTGCTCGACGCTGAGCCGCTGTTCTCGCACGACAAGGTCGCGGCTGAGCGTGGCTGCGTCGCGCACAGGTGCGAGCGCTGCCTCCCGGTAGAGCTGGACCATCGCACGCGCACACGCCTCCCACGTCAGCGCCTGGGCTGCCGCTGTCAGCGCCTGGAGATGAGCCGCGCGGGCATCGGGATCACTCAGCAACGCATGTGCGGCGTTGGCGCTCGCCTCAGCATCCCAGGGGACGATCGCCGCAGTCTGCGCCGGCGCCTCCTCGGCCAGCGAGGACTGGGCCGCGAACAGGCAGGGCACACCGCTCTGTGCCGACTCGAACGGCACCAGGCCGAAGCCCTCGTAGGCGGATGGGTAGACGACAGCGCCGGCGTGCGCGAGCAGCCATGCCTTTTCGCTCTCGCTGACCGGCCCGAGCGTCACGACCGCCGCGCGCAGCTCGGGGTGCTCGTCCAGGTAGTCGCGCTCGAGCTCCAGCGAGGACCCAAGCGGGATGTGCGTTCCGGCGAGCACGAGGCTGCCTTGCCAATCGTGGTGTTCGCGCAGCGCGCCCAGCAGGCGCAGCGCGAACACCCTGTTCTTATGGCGGAAGTCGGTTCCCAGGCACAGCAGGAAGCCGTCGGAGGGCGGTTCGTCGCGGCCCTCTCCTCCGAACGCCGGACGCTGAGGCTGCACAGCGGCGTGATGATCGAGACCTGGTGGCACGACCCTGACGCGGGTGTCCTCGACGAGCGCGTCGGCGAGCAGCTCGCGCCGTGTGTGCTCGGAGAACACGACCACCCGCTCGGCAGCCGACAGGCCATGGCGGCCAGCCCGACGGTAGTCCTCCCAGGCGTCCGCGTCGGCGAAGTAGCCGGGGTTGCGATACGCAATCAGGTCGAGCTGGCTGAGCACGAAGCGCTCGCCGAGGGTCAGCGCGAGTGCCACGTCGCTCGCCGAGAAGGTCTGCTGCGGGCGATGGAAGACGGTGCTCTTTGGGGTGCTCGCATCCAGGCGCTCGAACGCCAGGATCTCGGTCTGCGGGAGGGCGTCGAGCAGCTCGAGCGCCGCGCGGTCGATGCGTTGCTCGCGCACGAGCACGCGCAACTGGAGCTGGTCTGTGTGAGCGAGAGCGCGAATCAGCTCCAGCACGTGGACGTGCGTGCCGGTGATGGCACCGTCGAGCGCGCTGGCGTCGATCGTGACCGACAAGCGAGAGCGCCGCCCGCGCGCGGCCTCCAGGGCAAGCGTCAGAACGTGCGAGTCGCCGACGGCTGGATTGCCTGCGACGTACGGGTAGCGCTCGGCCAGGATCGACGGCATCTCCTCCAGGCCCGCGCGGTGAGCGCTCGCCGGCAGTCGCACGAGCACATCGTCGGCGGCCACGTGCGCGAGCCCCGACAGCAGGCACCGCTGGGCGAAGTCGACCTCCAGCGCCCATCGCAGCTCGAGCTCCTCGTCGAGTTGGCCCACGAGCTCGAGCGCCTCACGGCGGATGTACACACACGGCCCGACCGCCCGACGCAGACGCGGACACAGGCCGAGCGTGCGCTCGGACAGACCGTCGGCGAGGCCCGCGTCCTCCCCGGCGCTGTCCTGGAAGGGCGCCAGATCGGTGTCCCGATCCGCCAGCGCACTGGCGGTGGCTGTGTTGGAGTCACCGCGCGCCGCGTCTCGCAGCTGTGCAAGCCAACCCGGCGCCACTATGCACGGCTCGCTGATGAGCACCACATCGGCGGGAGCGAGCTGTTCCAGCGCCTGATTGACGGCCGCCGAGTTGGGCTCCACGGTTAGCGTCGGTGTCCCCGGAGGAGTGTGCTCTCCTACGGACTCGACACACCCGTCCAGGCCGGCCTGCCTCTGGTCTGCGGCGATCAGCACGCAAACGCTCCCACGGGCGTGCGGTTGGCTCGTCTGGGGCAGCTCGTTCACGTGTATCGGATCCGGCCGGCGAAGCAGGCAGCGTAGAACAGTCCCGTCCCCGGCGCCGACGTTGGCGATAATGCCGGCAGCCCGCGCCAATGACCACCGACGAGACGAGAAGACAGGCCACGGGCCCCGCCGACGCAGGCTGGCGCGCACGTGGGCGCCTGCGGTCGCTTGCGAGCGCGCTCATGTGGCGCCTCGCGCCGTCCTACGGGCGCAGCCGTGCGCGGCGGGCTGAACTCCTGACGAGGCTAGGTCAGGCCGAGCGCGAGGTCGAGCGCGTCGACGAACGCCACGGTGAACAGATCGAGCGCCTGGAGGACCTCGCGCGCGAGGCGATCCTCACCGCCGAGTCGCTGCGGCGCGCGGTCTCCGACGCTAACGCTTCGGCGGTGTGGGCGCGAGGGACGATCGAGCCGATCGCGGCTGAGTTGAATGCCCTCCCGTACCTGTCCGACAGTCCGTTCGAGTCCATGCGGGCGCCGGTCGGAGAGGTGTTCGGCTTTCGCTCGGCGGCGGCCCTGCGCGGCGGCGCGTCGGGTTACGTGGACTTCGAGGAGCTGTTTCGCGGTCCGGCTTCTCGCGTGTTGGAGTCGCAACGCCCGTACCTGCAGCTGGTCCGCGGGCACGAGCCCGTGTTGGACATCGGCTGCGGGCGTGGCGAGTTCCTGCAGATGCTCGCGCATGAGGGCATCACCGGCAGCGGCGTAGACAGCGACGCGGGCATGATCGAGCGCTGCCAGGGGCTCGGCCTGGATGTGACACTTGCCGACGCGAACGGGCATCTGGAGAGCCTGCGGGACGGCTCGCTGGGCACGATCTTCTCGGCTCAGCTGATCGAGCACCTGCCCTACGCAGAACTACAGCGCATGCTGGCGCTCGCTCGCCGCAAGCTGCGTCCTGACGGCTTGTTGATCGCCGAGACGGTCAATCCGCACCGCATCTCCGCGCTAAAGACCTTCTGGGTCGACCTCACCCACCAGCACCCGATCTTCCCCGAGGTGGCGTTGGCGCTGTGCGCGATCGCGGGCTTCGACACCGCATACGTGTTCGCGCCCGGCTTTGAGAGCTTCGAGCATGCGCGTCATCAGGCCTCGGCATACGCGGTCGTGGCGAGCGCGCCGGGCCTTGGGGGCGAGCGCTGATGCGGGTGGTGACGCTGGCGACCCCCGCGACGATGCCGCAGGCGCGCGCCCTCGGCGCATCGCTGGCGCGCCATCAGCCGGACTGGCCGTTGGACGTGGTGATGGTGGCCGGCGAGAGTGTCATCGCCGGCGCGCCCGAGCAGCCCGGCTCGGCGCGTGTGCTGTCGGCGGCGCAGGAGTTGGATTTGGACGTCGAGACGCTGCTCGCTCGCTACGCGTTGGAGGATCTGGCCGTGCTGCTGCTGCCGCGTCTGCTGGAGCACTACACCGGGCAGTGCCTCGGCCCGGTGCTGCACCTGCCCAGCAGCGTCTGGGTACTCGACCGGCTCGACCCGATCGAGTCAGCACTTTCGACGCGCAGCGTGCTGCTGGCGCCGCGGATGAGCGGCGACGTGCCCGGGGACGGGCTGGAGCCGTCGCGTGCCCAGATGGAAGTGGCCGGGCGCATGGACGAGACGATCGTCGGCGTCGACGGGGGACCCGGCGCAGAGGGCTTCCTGGTGTGGTGGAAGAGGCACGTCGAGCAGACGCTCGGCTCACCTGACGCGCGCGAGACCGGAGCGCGTCCCGAGGACCGCCACTGGCTGGCGCGCTATCTGGAGCTGGCCCCGGCGCGATTCGCGACGGCCGTTCTGGAGGACCCCGGCTGCAACCTCAGCATGTGGAACCTCCACGACCACGCTTTGCAGCGCGACGGCGAGCGGGTGATCGTCGACGGGCATTGGCCGCTTCGCTTTCTCAACCTGCCTGGCTTTGACCCGGCACGCCCGCACAGGCTGGCGGCGATGGCCAGCCGCGCCCGTGTCAGTCGCTCGCCGGTGCTGCACGAGTTGTGCGAGCGCTACGCGCGGGAGCTGCGCGATGCCGGCTGGGAGAGTCTGGACCGGCGCGAGGAGGTCGGGCGGCGCCTGGCCGACGGGCTCGTCTACGACGACTCCCTGCGCGCGGCGTACGCGTCAGCCTTGGCTCTGGGGGAAGGTCCCGAGGACGTGTTCAGCGAGGAGGGCACGCGCGAGTTCCTGGCGTGGCTGAAAGGGCCCGCTCCGGTCGGAGCCCGACATGGCATCAACCGCTACCTGTTCCACCGCATCGCGCGTGAGCGCCCGGACGTGCTGCGGGTGTACGGCGACCTCGACGGCGACGACGGGGCTGGCTACGTCGAGTGGTGCTGGGCGTTCGGGCGCGAGGAGCTGGCTATTCCCGACCGCTTCATGCCGCCCGCTCCGGGGCGCGCGCTCACGAGCACGCGCGCCGCCGACTCCAATGCGGCGCCCGCGGGGGCAGTCCCTCGAGGTGCAGTCGACCTGCCGCCGGCGGACTCGCTGGCCACAGCAGACGAGGCCGGTGGCCTCGCGGTACGCCTGACCGGCTATCTCGGGCACACACTCGGCCTGGGCGCGGCCGCCAGGGGCTACGTGCAGGCGCTCGGCGCCGCCGGGGTGCCGGTGACGACGGCGAGCGTTCCGCTTCATCACCTGGAGTTGCCGGTGAAGCTGGCCGCCGAGTACGGACGCCACGGCTACGACGATCTCGTCCACCACGGCAGTCACGGCTTCGAGATCGTCGCCGTGAACGCGGACGAGCTGCCGGACTTCGTCGAGCGCCTCGGCGAGGACTACTTCGAGGGCCCGCGCATCGGCATCTGGGGGTGGGAGACCAATGCGATCCCGCCGCGCTGGCAGCGGGCGTTCGCGCTGGTGGATCAGCTTTGGGTGTACACGACATTCATGGCCCAGAACATCGGCGCGGTGGCCCCCATCCCGGTCGTGGCACTGCCGCCGCCGGTGCGTACGCCCGATGTGACCGCCGCTCCCACCCGCCTCGGAATCCCGGAGGGTTTCACGTTCCTGTTCGTGTTCGACTACCTCAGCACCATCCAGCGCAAGAACCCGGTCGGGCTGATCGAGGCGTTCAAGCTCGCGTTCGCGCCCGACGAGGGCCCGCAGCTGCTGATCAAGACGATCAACGGCCCGCTGCGTCCGCTGGCCGAGGAGGAGGTGCTGTGGGCGGCGCACGGGCGCCAGGACATCCACGTCGTCGATCGTTCGCTAAGCGCACAGGAGTTGGATGGGCTGATGGCCGGCTGTGACTGCTACGTGTCGCTGCACCGCGCCGAGGGGTTCGGGCTGACGATGGCCGAGGCGATGGCGATCGGCAAGCCCGTGATCGGCACGGGCTACTCCGGCAACGTCGACTTCATGAATGCCGACAACAGCTATCTGGTCGACTACACGATCGGGCGCGTCGGGCCCGACTGCGAGATCTACCCGCCGGAGGGCGAATGGGCGGATCCGAGCATCGAGCACGCCGCGCGGCTGATGCGCCGCGTGCTCGAGAACCCGGAGGAGGCTGCCCGGATCGGCGCGCGTGCGGGCGAGGACATCGCGAGAATGCTGTCGCCCGAGGCCACCGGCGCGGCGATGCGCAGGTGCTTGGAGGAGCTGAGCCGCTGAGCGAGACCGGCAACGCCCGCGGTCTCAATGTCAGCCGTCGGCTGGGAGCGCGCCGGGCGGCGCCCCGCCCGCGTTCAGCAGCTCCAACCACGAATAGCCAACGGGGGCGTTGCAGATCCGCTCCGCCTGGCTGGCGGGGGCGACGTACACCCGATTGGCGGTTGAGGGGTCGTGAGCGAACACGACCGCCCCGATCGTACGTCCGCCCGTTTCCACGGTGGCGTCGCCGCTGCCGGGATGTAGGCTGCCGCCACCGCGGACGAGGCGGAGCGTGTGCTTGCCGGCCCGCAGCGTGCCGGTGGTGACGGGCAGGAATAGGTTGGGATAGCGCTCTTCGTAGCCGATGCTGGCCCAACGCTTGCCGTCGATGTACAACGTAAGCGGTCTGCCGACGGATCCCTGCAGCCAGATGCTGTAGCGGCCGGTGCTGGGGATGTCGACCGTCATTCGCACGGTGCCCGCGCCATACGCCGCCAGGCTGGATGGTCCGAGCGCTTTCCAGTAGCTGGGGTGGGTCCCGGTTGCGGGGTTGGCCACCGCGGCGACCGAGGTCTTCGTGTAGGCGACTTTTGCGTTTGGCCCGCCGCGACGTGCGATGACGGCCAGGTGATGGCACATCTGCGGTGTGCGCTCGTGCGGCAGGTTCGACAGCGGCGCGTGTTCGATGATCGTGTTCGAGGAGCGGGTCTGGCGCCAGATGTCGAAGTAGCGCGTCTGCTCGATCAGGTCGTAGTTGCTGGGAGCGCGGCTGGTGGTCGGGCTACTGGGTTGGATGATCAGGGGGAAGCTCTCCAGGTAGCCGGGCACGAGCTGGTTGAGATCCCAGCCGAAGCTCATCCCGCCCGGCGCAACGCCTGGCCGGACCTGGAACGTGAAGTTGGCTGGGTCGACGATCGAGGTGGCCTTCTCGCTACGAAGGAAGAACTCGGCGTACTCGTCGAAGTACGGGTCCAGGGCGGGGCCCTGACCCGCGTATCGCTTGGCGATCGAGGCGAGGTCGTGATAGCGGGCGCCGGGCGCGAGTGTCGTGTCGTGGAAGACGAGTGCGTTGCCGTACAGCACGCCACCGGTCACGACCAGCGCGGCGACCCACCCCAGTGCGCTCCACCAGCGGCTGCTGCTGGCTTGGAGTGCGGCGGCGCCGGCGAAGGCGAGCAGAACCGCGAACACGCCGGTGACGGTGAATGCCTTGAACTGGATCCAGGCGGTGCTGTGCTCGACGAAGTAGTAGAGCGCGATCGGGGTCATCACGCCGACCACCACGATCATCCAGCGCCGGCGCAGAACGGCGGCCAGCACGCCGACGATCGCGAGGGCGATCACGATCAGGTCGAGTACATGGCTCGGTGTGGTGTGGGTCAGCGGGAAGCGGTAGTCACCGGTCAGCCATACGCCCGCGCTCGCCCATTTGGACACCGGCGCCGCAAGGTTGCCGAGGCCGAGGTCGACCACACCACCGACCGCCGCTCCGGCGACGCTCGCAAGTTTCGCTGCCGTGATGATGGTCGGTAGCGATATGGCGATCGTCACCACCGTTAGCACCGCCCAGCCTTCCAGTACGAGCCGCCTGCTCCCGGGACTGCGCGCCAGCGACACGACGAGGGCGCCCACCAGCAGCAGACCGAGCCAGGGGGCGATCCCGAGGCTGAACGTGGCGAACGTGGCGGATATCGCGACTGCCGCCGGGACCACGCTGCGGCGGGGGCCGTCTCCGGGGAGTCGTTCGACGAGCAGCGCGACGACCACCATCAGCAGGGCTGACGTCGTCAGCTCCTTAATCCCAGCTGCGAGCCCGTAGGCATAGAGAACGGTTGGCTGGATCGCGACCGCCGCGCCGATGCAGCGCATGAAGCCGTTGCGGGTGACGCGCCCGAGGATCGAGAAGATCGCGAGGGCCCCCATGGCGGTGGCGAACGCCAGGAACGCCTGGTAACACCAAGCGATGTTTGTCCGGATCAACATCGCCATCGCGCCCAGCGTGGCCTGTGCCCCGCCGGGGTAGCCGATCCCGATCAGCTTGGCTACGACGATGTTGTAGGAGGAGTCGCCTTTCGCCGGGCTCGCTCGGCCGGCTTCGGCGAGGTGTTGCGCGAAGTCGAACTGGAATGCGAGGTCGACGATACGTGTGTATCCCGTCCAGCTGACGCTGCCGGTGAGAAAGACCGGACCGCCCACGGCGGTGAACGCGACCAACGCCGCCACGACGGGCCAGACCCACGGCCCGAAGCGCGGTCGTGGCAGATGGAGGTGCTTGGTTCGTGCCTCCAACGCAAACCCGACGATCGCGACCACCGACACGATCACACCGGCAGCCGGCGCCGATTTCTCGTACGAGCACGCGAACGCGCAGATCACGACGACCAGCGCGAACCCCGTTGGGGCAACCAGCAACCTCGACGGTGTCCCGCCGGCGATCCTGCGCACGAGCAGCCCGCAGCCGACACTCGCCGCGAGCAGCACCAGCGGGAACAGAACCCACGCGCTGAGGAAGGATCCGATCAAGCGGGCATCTATAGCGGCTCGGGCGGGCGAGATGCAGCACCAGGTCGCCGATCGCACGACGGGGCAAGGTCATATTGTCGGGCTCATGTCGTCTGGTGAGCAGGCTCCGCGAGCGGGTGACGATGTCGCCTGGCAGGCAGTCGTCCTGAGTTGGAACGGCCGCGAAGACACACTGCGCTGCCTGGAGTCGCTGGCATTGGTGGACGGGGAGCTGCGAGTCGTGTGTGTCGATAACGGGTCCACCGACGGGTCCCAGCGAGCGGTGCGGGAGCGCTTCCCCGGCATGACACTGATCGAGGCGGGAGCCAACACCGGCTATTCGCATGGCAACAACCTCGGCATCCGCGACGCTCTCGAGCACGGCGCGAGGTGGGTGGTGCTAGTCAACAACGACGCGACGGTCGCCGCCGACGTGATCGCCGGATTTGCGCAGGCGGCAGCGGAGCAGCCACGTGTGGGGATCCTGGCGGGCAAGGTGTACTTCGCCGACAGGCCCACCACGATCTGGTTCGCGGGCCAGCGCGTACGCGAGCTGATCGGCTACTCGGGGCGTCCACGTGGCTACGGGCGCGAGGACGGGCCACCGTACGAACGCGTCGAGCCGACGGGGCGGGCGGTGGGGGCGCTTATGGCGATCTCGCGTGAGGCGATCGAGAAGGTCGGCCTTCTCGACGAGGATCTGTTTGCGTACGTCGAGGACGTCGATTGGGCCCTGCGTGTGCGCCAAGCGGAGCTGGAGATTCTGTTCGCCCCGGGCGCCCGGGCGTGGCACCGGGTCTCGGCATCCACCGGCGGGGAGGCGGCATCCACGCACACCCTCTACTACGGCGTGCGCAACACGGTGACGGTGCTCGAGCGCAGACGGCCGCTCGGCTTCGCCGGCACAGTGCTGCGGCGGGTGGCCATTTTGGCGACGTTCCTGGCGCACGCGCTGACACGACGCGATCGTCGCGCGGCGGCACGGGCCGTGCGGGACGGTTTTGCAGATGCGCGCCACGGACGATTGGGGAAGAGGCCGGAGTAGGGATCGGCCTCTAGTGTTGAGAGGTCGGCGGCGCTGAACGGCGGTTTGCCCTAAGTTCTCCCGCTGGTCCCATCGGTGGGCCGCGCTATGTATTCACCAAAGGTCACGGTCATTGTCACGTCCTTCAATCAGGAGGACTTCATCGGCCCGGCGGTCGAGAGCATCGTCGCCCAGACCTACGAGAACCTGGAGATCCTCGTCTGTGACGACGCCTCCACAGACGGCACGCTCGACGTGGTTCGCGACTGGTCTGGCAGGGATGGGCGTGTTCGTCTAATAGCCGCCGAGCACAACACCGGACTCTCGGAGAACCGCAATCGAGGGCTGCGCGAGCACACGGGTGAGCTGGTGGCGTTGCTCGACGGAGACGACCTGATGCGCTCGGGCAAGATCGCGGCACAGGTGGAACTGCTGCGAAGCGACGTTGCCGCAGCTGGCTGCTTGCACGACGCGAACATCTTCGACTCCGAGACGGGTGACAGTCTCGGGCTCTTCTCACGACACGCCGGCGCGAAGGGGTTGCGCCGCGGCGGCGCTGAGTTGTGGTTGAACCCGACCTATGTCGTGCTGCCCTCGACGATGATGTTCCGCTCACGCCTGATTCCAGATCACGGCTTTGATGTGCGGCTGCCATTCGCCGCCGACTGGCTGTTCTCGATCGAGGTCTTCAGGCAGGGACCGTGTGCGGTGCTCAGGGACACCTACGTCGACTACCGTCGACACGGCGCCCAGATGACCACTGGAAGCACGCTCAAGGGCTTTGAGGAGGGCCTGATGGTGATGGCGCTCGTCGACGCTCGCTATCCCGAACTTGCTCATCTAACGAGGACTATGCGCGCC
This sequence comes from uncultured Solirubrobacteraceae bacterium, assembly GCA_963705235.1. GTDB lineage: Bacteria > Actinomycetota > Thermoleophilia > Solirubrobacterales > Solirubrobacteraceae > Palsa-744. The sequence goes on from OY970059.1 coordinate 1,378,455, forward strand.
GCGCTTCTCTACGGGCAGGCTCGTCGGACCCGCGGAGCGGATAGTTGTTCGGGGGCCCTTCGATATGCTCGCTCAGCAGCGTCAGCCGGCGGCCTGCGGGGTCATGCTCGTCTCCTTAGTCAGCTGGTCGAGGCTCGGATAGGCCGGCCCGTCGCCCGGCATTGACACCGAGCATCAAGCCGATGACCTCGCAAGCCACTGCTAACACCGAGTCCTCTCGCGCGGGTGAGCAACAGGGCCTCATGCGGGAGGACACGCTGCCGCCGGAATCGATCTCCGCTTGCCTGGTTGTGCGCAATGAGGAGCAAGTCATTGAGCGCTGTCTTGCAAGCCTCGCCGGGGTTGTCGATGAGATCGTGCTCGTGCACGACGGCGACTGCGAGGACGGCACACTCGACATCGCAGAGCGGTACGGGTGTCGCATCTTTGTGCACCCTCTGGTGGGACATTCGGAGGTACCGAACATCTTCGCTTGCGAGCGGGCGCGTGGTGAGTGGATCATGTCGCTGGATGCCGACGAGTTCCTTAGCGATGCGCTATGCGAGCGCATTCGTGAATTGGTGGGCGACGAACGCGTCAACGGGTACGAACTCCTTTGGCGAATGTGGGACGGGCAGCGCTATATCACTGACGATGGGCCCTTCAAGCGCGCCTTGTATCGGCGTGCGTGTGTGCACATGCTCGGTGTCATCCACAGTCCTGAGCAGGTAGATCCTCCCGTGAAGAGGGTCGATCTCCAGCTCGAGCACCGCCCCGCTTACAACAACTTCGCATTGCGCACAGTGCTGACGAAGTGGCGACGCTGGGCTCGGATTCACGCGAAGGAGCTGCTCACCGATTTTGCGGACCTGCCGAAGTTCAACTGGCAGGGACCAGAGGAGTGGCCGCGCCAGCGCCATCTGCTCAACCGGCTGTCACCGCTTCTTTGCATTCCGTACCTGCCTGTCGTGATGGTAATCAACGTTTGGCGAGAGCGCCACTTCACGCCGCTGGTGCGTAACTTGAGGATGGCGTTTTATCAGGGTGTGTACGCGAGCATGGTCCAATTCTATGTCGCGAAATATCTCTACTTGGATCGGAGGCAAGGCGCCGGCAGTACGCACGCGGCGGCATCCGCGTCCCCGCGCCCGGGCGTGCCAGGGGAGTGAGCGGTTCGCCCCGCGTGGCCGTGATCGCCCCTGGCGATCCCGAGTCGCCCGGCACCTGGTCGGGCGTGACGTCAGGCATCCTCGGCGGGCTGCGCGCGCTCGGCGTGGCCACCTGGGCAATCGACCTGGCGCTCCCTCGCGGTGTCGAGCAGGCACTGCTGGCATGCGCCGCGGTGCCCACGCGCAATCGCTATGACGCGGAAGGCGCTCGTCTGACCATGCGCGTACGCAGTGCGCTTGCGCAACGGCGTCTGCGGGCTATATCGGCCGACGGTGTGATTCAGATCGGGACCACGTTCGCTTTGCCTCCTGGCACGAGCTATGTGACGCTCGAGGACATGACGCTGCGCCAAGCGGTCGAGGGTCATCCCGTATTCAGCCGCATGTCTGCGCGCACGATCGCGCGTTGGGAGCGTCGGCGTGTGGAGATCTACGCTCGCGCGAAGGTTTGCACTGCCGCGAGCCAATGGACCGGCGAGTCGCTGCGCGCCGACTACGACATACCCCCGGCCAGGGTCGCGGTGGTCGGCTTCGGCTCCAACCACAGTGCCGTGCCGCGAGAGCGCGACTGGGGCACCCCTCGCTTCCTGTTCGTGGGTATTGACTGGGAGCGCAAGGGCGGACCGCAGCTGCTGCGCGCGTTCGCGGGCCTGCGCCGGGTCATCCCGGCGGCGACACTCGACGTGGTGGGTGGCCATCCATCGCTGAGCGAGCCCGGAGTCGAGACCCACGGCGTGCTCTCGCCATCGGACGAGCGCGACCGGGCGACGCTCGCCGGACTGTTCGCGCGCGCGACCTGCTTCGTGATGCCCTCGCGGATCGAGCCGTTTGGGATCGCCTACGTGGAGGCGGGCTGTGTGGGCGTCCCGAGCATCGCCAGCAGCGTCGGTGGTCCCCGCGATGTGATCGGTCTCGACGGCGGGATCGTTGTGGGTCCCGACGACCAGGAGGGTCTCTTAGCGGCGATGATGCGCCTCGCTGACCCCGCCACGGCCCAACGCATGGGCGAGGTTGCGCGTCAACGTTCGACCTTTTTCACCTGGCCGAAGGTCGCCGAGCGCCTGCTGCGTGCGCTTGACCTGCGGGTCCCCGACGGACGCGAGCTTGCCGAGTATCTGTGAGCACGTAACGTACGCGAGTTGATGACTTCGAGACCGGAGACACGGGCGGAGGGGACTGCGTCCGCGGTTGACGCCCTCGATCGTCCCGACGCCGGCGCCAGGGTGATCCGCGGCGGCGCGATCCGCGGTGGCGCCTACGCGGCGACGATCCTGCTGACGGCGGCCGTGGTGCCGCTTATGACCCGGCACCTGGGCGTGGCCGACTTCGGGCGTTTCGTCACCGCGTCCTCGGTTGTGATGATCGTTGCCGGCGTGACCGAGTTCGGGCTCAGCGGTATCGGCACGCGCGAATACGCGCTCGCGTCCACCGCGGAGCGCCGCTCTCTCTTGGCGAACCTGCTCGGCCTGCGCACGGTGCTGACGCTCGCCGGCTTGGCGGTGGCGGCGCTGCTGATGGCGATCGCCGGATACCCGAGGGTCGTCGTGGCGGGCATGCTCGTCTCGGGCTTCGGGTTGATGCTGCTGAACGTCCAGCAGACCTACTCGATCTCGCTGACCGCGCAGCTCGACTGGGGCATCGCGTCGGTGTTCGAACTGATCAACGCTGCGGTGGTCGCGGCGGGCACCGCGCTGCTGGTCCTGATCGGCGCGCAGCTATTCCCGTTCTTCTTCGTGAGCGTCGCCTCCTCGGCGGCGGCTCTACTCGCGGCTGCGGTGTACCTGCGTCATAGAGTGTCGCTGCTGCCGGCCTTCCAGCTGTCGAAGTGGCGCACGCTGGCGCGCGACACGCTGCCATACGCGGCCGCGGCGACCGTGGGGATCCTGTATCCGCGTATCGGTCTGATCGTGGTGTCGCTGATGTCGAGCGCAGACCAGACCGGCTACTACTCCACCGCGTTCAAGGTGGTGGAGGTGATCGGCGGCACCTCGGGCCTGATCGCCAGCTCCGCATTCCCCGTGTTCGCGCGAGCGGGTCGCGACGATCACGAGCGCCTGCGCTACGCGGTCGGCAAGGTCGGCGACACAGCGGTGATCGCCGGCGCGTACGTAACGCTCAGCCTTGTGGTTGCGGCGCCGTTCGTCATCCGGGTGATCGGCGGCGAGGCGTTCGTACCGGCGATCCCGGTGCTGCGGCTGCAGGCGATCGCGCTCCTGGGTGGCTTCATGGCGGCCACTTGGAGCTACACACTGCTGTCGCTGCGGATGCACGGGGCGCTGTTGGCTGTGACGATCGGTGGCCTGGCCGTGTCGATCGCGCTGTCTCTCGCGCTCGTCCCGGGCCTGGGCGCTGAAGGCGCGTCGATTGCCTCGGCGGCATGTGAGTTCGTCGTCGCAGGTGGATACCTGGTGGCGCTTAGGCGTCGTCACGCCCACCTCTGGCCAAGCTTCTCGACCGTGCCAAAGGTCGCGTTCGCGGCTGTCATCGCACTCGGCTCGATGCTGCTGCCGGTGCCCAGCGTCGTCGCGTGGGCGATCGCAACCGGCGTGTACGTCGGGCTGCTCTTGCTGCTACGTGCCTTCCCGCACGAGCTTAAGCACATTTTCCCGTGGGGTGGCGCATAAGCTTTCCGCATGACGCTCCTGTTCGAGCTTGTGGGACTCATCGCCTTGGCCGCCGCTGGCCGCGCGCTTGTCCCGAATGCCTCGCTTTCGCTGACGACCGCGATCGCGGTCGTCGCCGTCGCCGTCGGGGGCGCGGCCTTTTGGCTCGGTGGGTACCCGCATCTACGCACCCTGCTCGACGAACACAGTTCCAATGAAGGCTCAACGACTGCGCAGGCCAACGCAGCGGCCGGCGGGATCTTTCCGGCTGACGAGGGATTTCTCGCTTGGGCTGCCGCCCGCCTGCCGAAGACAGCCCGTGTCTATCTAGCGTGCACGGGCCACTGCCCCGGCGAGTGGGTCACGTTTCGCCTGGCACCGCGTGTCTTCGTGACCAGTCCGTCCATGGCGCAGTATGCGCTGTTCTATGACGTCCCCCCGGGCTCGGCCACCTATGCTCGCGGCAAGCCAGTCTCGGTGTTCGCGCCCCATGACACTTCCGGCGATGCGGAATTCGTTGCCGGACAAGAGGCGCTCGCGACGCTTCGATGAGGCTTCTGTTTGGACCGCTGCTGCTGCATCTCGGCTTTCTGGCGGCCGGCTTTGGGGTGCTCCGCGCGTGTGGCATGGTCAAGACGGTCTGGTCGCTGCAGACCATTGCCGCGATTGGGCTCGCCTATCTACTCGGCGTAGTCGCGGTACTCGTGTCGGCGATTCTGCTGCTCGTGATGGGCATCCCCTTTACCCTGGCCACGATCGCTGTGCTGATCCTTGGTTTCACTGCTCTGTTGGGCCCCGGCGCGCTTCGGGATCCCCCGTTTCATCGCTGGAGATCCCTGCCGACATTGTCAGAGCTTGCCCGCCACGTTCGTTCCATGGCGAGCGAGGATGTGGCTGTTGTTGTGACGCTGACCACCTTCGTCGTTATTGCGGGGGTCGGCCTGTTCGCTATCTCCAATCACCCGATCGGAGGAGGTGAATACGACGCTTGGAACCTGTGGGCGCGCAAGGGGAATCTGTTGTTCCTCGAATCTCATCTTCCGGTCGCGATCTTGCGGAGCCCTGGCGAGGGCTACATCCAGTCCTATTACCCTCTGCTCCTGCCTCTCTTGGAGGCGGCACATTTCCGCGCTATGGGGGTCCTCGACGACCGTTCGGTGCACGTCGTGCAATGGCTGCTGCTCGTCGCCTGGGTCTTTGCCGGTCTCTATTTGTCCCGTCGCACGAGTCGCCCCGCCGTTTCGGCCTCGATGCTCTGCGGTGTCGCGGTCCTGATGATCTCGACTGTGGTGACGGCCTACGCCGACGTTCCAAGCGCTCTCTTACTTTCGCTGGGGGTGCTCTCGCTGGGGCTGTGGCTCGAGAGGGGTAGACGCGAGGATCTGATCGTCGCTGCGATCCTTCTCGTCGGCGCTGCCAACATCAAGAACGAGGGCGCTGTCGGTGCGGTCGGGGCGCTCGCCGCAGCCGCGGGGGCGCTCTGGTTCGCACACGAACGCGGTCGCCTGCGCGCGCTTGCGATCGCGGCAGCGGCAATGGCGATCATCGGGATACTGCCATGGCGTATCTGGCTCGCGGCGAATGGGATCCACGGCGATCATTCCTTCGGCAAGAGCTTTGACGTCTCGTTCCTCGACGAGCACCGCTCTCGCGTTTGGCCCGCCGTCAAGGCGCTCGTCACACAGATTCAGCCGCAGGGCTTCGACCCTCGCTTGTTTGTCCCTATCGGCTTGGCGCTCACCCTCACCGCACTGGTGACGCGTTACGGCCGCAGGGCTGTGGCGTCCTACTACCTAGTTGTGGGCGTCCTCTATTTCGGTGGACTGCTGTGGGGCTATTGGACGAGCCCGTTTACGGGCTCTCTGTACAGCGCCCAGGTCTTTACGACGGTCGGACGTATCACCGTAGGGCTCGGGCTCATCGGTCTCGTTGCGGTGTTGCACATACCCGGGGCGGCCCAGCGTCGCCGGCACTCAGTGCCGAGCGATAGCTCTCCAGCGTCCCCGCCGCTGCCTTCTGCCAGCTAAAGTCCTCCGCGCGGGAGCGTCCCCGGGCAGACAGCCGCGCCGCGAGCGCTGAATCGTCCAGCACTTCGCGAATCCTCGCGGTGATCTCGGCGGGCACACGCGGGTGGAAGTACAGCGCTGCCTCATCTGCGACCTCACGCAGTGCGGCAATGCCCGAGCATACGACTGGAACGCCGCGGGCCATCGCCTCCAGCGCCGGCAGCCCAAACCCCTCGTGCAGCGTCGGCAGCACCAGGCAGTCGGCGAGCGCGTACAGCGACTCCAGCTCGGTGGTAGAGCAGGCGCCAAGCAGGCGCACGTCGTCGAGCACGCTCAGAGTGGCGGCGTGCGCGCGAAGGCTGCCGTCGTCTGTGTTGTGGCCCGCGATCACCAACACCGGACGCTCGGGTGCGTCGATCAGTGCGAGAGCGTCGATTGCCGCGGACAAGTTCTTGTGCGGCAGGTTGGTTGCCACGGTCAGTGCCACCCGGCGCTCGCCCAACCGTAGGCGTTCGCGCTCGCCGGGGCTGAAAATCTCCCCGGCAGGCGGTCGGACACCGTTTGGGACCACGTCGATCCGTTCTCGATCGAGGTGCAACCCCGCGATGATCTCCTCGCGACCCGCGGCCGACACGGCGATCACCCGATTGGCCCTGCGCGCCGCAAGTGACACCAAAGCCGAGGTGGCCGCTCGCATCGGCCACGGCAGCAGCTCGGGGACCGCGCGGTACTGGAGGTCGTGCACGGTGACCACGCGCGCGAAGCGTCCCCAGCCGGGACCGAAGTTGGCCATCGAGTGCAGAACGTCCACGCGTGCCCGGCCGGCAGCGCGAGCGACCAGCGCAATCTCGCCGATCGCCCACTGGGGCCGGCTACGTGCGGTCACGCGTATCTCGATCGTCTCGACGGCACGCACGCCCCCGCCGAGTTCGTCTGCCAGCTTGCGGCCACCGTCGCGGTTGACGAGCGCGACTATCTCCAGCTCCGGCGCCAGCTCGAGCATCGCCGGTACCAGTTCGCGCGCGTAGGTCTCGCGCCCGCCCGTCGCCCCGGGAACGAGGTACAGGAGGTTGAGGCCGACACGCATCAGCGGCCCAGCACGGACAGGCACCGGCGTACGAGCCACCAGTAGGCCGCCTGGGGTGCGCTCAGCCAACGGCTGCTCGCACTGGCCAGGTACGGACTGTCCAGTGAGGAGGTCAGCTGTACGGCCAGTTCGCGCGCGCCGACCCGACGGTCGTGCTGCACGAGCCTGCGTCGTGCAAGAGTGCGTGGCAGAGCGCCAATCGTGGCCGCCTGCGCACGCAGCTTTGCGCGCAGCCACCCATCGCGTGCCGCGATCACCAGCAGCCCCAGCTCGGCGGCTAGCAGCGCCGGCGCCAGCAGCAGCAGCAGCGCGGCAGGGTATACGGACAGGACTGTGCTCCAGCGGTTTCGCTCGAGCCAGAACCACTTCGAGGTGCCCTTGTCGAACTCGTAACTGTGCGTCACGCGCGCGGCGGGCACCAGCCCGACGCGGTGTCCGCTCAGCCACACGCGCAGGCCGAGGTCGAGATCCTCTCCGTACATGAAGTACCGGCGGTCGAGCCCGCGCAACGCCGTCCAGGTGTCGCGCCGCACGACCATCGCGGCGCCCGAGGGGAAGGCGATCTCGCGGTCTTCGGTGGGCAGCGCGGAGATGGGGCGCTCGCAGTCCCCGGCCCAGCCGATGCCGAGGTAGTGCACCACGCCGCCGCTGGTGTTGATGCGCCCGTCGTCCAGCAGCACCGCCGCCTGCCAAGCTCCCCAATCGGGGTGCTCGGAGCTGGCCTCGCGCAGGCGGAGTAGGCAGTCCGCCGATGGCTCGCTGTCTGGGTTGAGGAACAGCAGCAATGGGGCCTGTGTGGCGTCGGCACCGACGTGACAGCCGCCAGCGAAGCCCAGGTTCTCCCCCGTCTCGATCACCGTCGCGCGCTCGCTCAGCGCGCGCGCGACCGCCGCCGTGCCGTCGCTGGAGGCGTTGTCGACGATCGCCAGTTCGTCGGCGTCGCCGAGTTGTGCGTCCAACGCGCTCAGCAGGCGGGGCAGGTGCTCGCTTGACTGGTGAGTTACGACCACCACCGCCAGCGCCTCGGAGCCGCGATCGGTCAACGCGCTCAGCGGCTGCCCGACAACCGCTCGGCGGCCAGCGCCGAACGCGGGCTGTCCTGGGTCAGAGCGGCATCGCCGGGCTCCTGCTCGGCGGCTTGGGCATCCTGCTCGATCGAGGCCTGTTCGAGCCGCTCGATGCGCTGCTGGAGCAGACCCATGCGCTGGGCGAGGATCTTGTTCTGGTCGGAAAGACGCGAGACGACCAGCGAGAAGTACATCAGCAGCACCACGATCAGCCCGATCGCTACGGCGAACAACGCCGACGGCGGATAGGAGATGCCGACGTCGCTCGCCAGTGAGGTCAGCAGCCCCTTCCACACGGCCAGCACGAACAGGGTGGTGGCCGCCAGCAGCCAGAGGATCGAATAGCGCTCTGACAGGTGCTTGCGCCGGACCAGCTCGAGCACGAACAGCAGCAGCCCGAGCGTGGCGCCGATCAGCAGGCCCCGCTGCAGTGTGAGGCTCGTCATCGTGCCGGCTCCGTCGCCGGGGTGTCCGGCCCGACGGTCTCCTTGTCGGGTCGGCGGAACATCCCGACGAACACGGCGAGCAGAACCTTCACCATGTAGTACACCGACTGCGTTGAGGAGATCGCCGACTCGCCGGTCAGTCGGGGGCGCATGCGCACCGGGATCTCACAGCTGCGCAGCCGGTGGGAGTGCATCAGCACGATCGCCTCCACCTCGGGGTAGTCAGGTGGGTAGTCGCGCGCGAACAGCTCGATGCCCCGCCGGTTGGTCATGCGAAAGCCCGACGTGGGGTCGGTCACGCGCTGACGGGTGATCAGCGAGACCACGCCCGAGAACACGCGGATGCCGATTCGACGCGTGGCCGAGGAGCGGTATCCGTCCCCTGAGCTGTCGAGGAAGCGTGAGCCGGTGACCATGTTCAGCTCCGGGTCCGACCGCAGCCGGTCGAGCAGATCGGCGATGTGGCGGGGATCGTGCTGACCGTCGCCGTCGACCTGGACGGCCACGTCATAGCCGCGCTCCAGTGCGTACATGTAGCCGCTTTGCATCGCGCTGCCGATGCCGAGGTTGAACGGCATCCGCAGCACGGCTGCACCCGCCGCGGAGGCGCGGTCGGCAGTCGCGTCGCTCGAGCCGTCGTCGACGACGAGCACGTCGAACTCGGGGGCCGCATGTTGTATCGACGTCACGGTCGAGGCGATCGCCTCGACCTCGTTGAAGGCGGGAACTATGGCGAGATTGCGTCTCATGGCGGCTCGACGTGTGAGGCGGGTGTATTGAGCAACGCACCTGCCGAGCTTGAGTTGCGCACCCGCCGCCCAATGACCGGTAAGTGTAGGGCCAAGTCAGGTCGTCGCCGGGCGCAGAGCTTCCTGCTGAGCGAGCCAGCTGAGCGTCCAGTGGTGGACGGCGTAGGCCTCGGGGAAGTCCTCGTGACGGCGCTCCGGCTCATCCCACAGATATGGATAGAACAGGCGCGCCGGGAAGATCGTCATGTCCTGTGTCTGCTCCTGCTCGACGATCAGGCTCAGGAACCCCGGCCCGTTCGCGTCGGGGGAGTGAACGCCGGCCCCGAGGGTATCCCGCGCCAGGCGGCAGGCCCGCACATAAACCGGATGCTCGGGGACCGCTCCTAGGATCGCCGTTCCGAGCCGCCCCGGGACCTCCAGCGCGGCGAACGCTTGCACGCCTTTGAGCAGTCCGGGCAGCGGTTTGCGGCACTCGACGTCGGTGTCCACATACACGCCACCGTGGCGGCGCAGTACCTCATAGCGCATCAGGTTCGACAGCTCGGAGTGGGTGCGGCAACGCCCGCGTTCTCCCTCGCCGATTTCCAGCGCGGGCAGATCGGCCTCGGTCCACATGCACATCTCCCAACCGGGATGGTGTTCGGCGAACGTCTCGCCAAAGCGCTGATGCTCGGCGGGGATCTGCTCGCCCCCCAGCCACACCCGGTGGATCGTGCGGGGGATGCGTATGCGGCGCAGGCGCGCGAACCGTGCAGGCGCCGTCTCACGCAGCCGAGCTCCGGTCGGGGGCAGGCCGTGCGGCTCGCCCACACGTACGGGGACACGACAGGCGCAGTCAAACCAGCGGACGTGCTCGTGGACGATGTCGACCTCCAGCACGTACTCACCAGCGTCGCGTGGGGCATCCACGTGCACCGGTGCCAGGACCTGCTCGCCCGGCTCGACACGTCGCGGGAACGCCGAGCGCGGGCCGTCGGGCGTATGGACGCTGCCGTCGGCGTTCAGCCAACGGTAGGAGAGCCTGATCTGCGGGTGCTCCTCCAGGTCGGCCGGCCAGAGCTCGACCCCGTGGTTGCGGACGCGAAACAGGATCCGGCGCTGCTCGGCGGGCGCGAGCGAGTGGTTGGCGGCCAGCGGCTCGATCTGCGCCCGATATGCGTCATCGGCTATCGAGCGTCGCGCCCACATGCGGTCGCTCTCCGCCAGCGCCACGAAGCGGGCATCGATCGTGCTTGACGTCCGCGCCTGCGCGGCGGAGCCGGCGAGCGCCCGTGCGATCGCTGAGCGGTCCTCGTCGGGCACGGGTGTGTAGTCGAGCTTGTCGTGAAGTTCGGGAAGGTAGAAGGCCTCGTTGATGCGGCCACCCCCTGCAGCGCGCAGGCGCGCGCGGAAAGCCTCGTAGCGCACGACCTTGTCCAGCCGCTGCTGACGGTCGCTGGTCAGCAGGTCGAGGTGAAAGAGCGGCTGCTCGACGTACTCGCGGGGGGACGCCGGTTCGGCGTCGCTGTGCTGGAGGCCGCCGATGCGCAACGTCCCGTCATTGCGCGTCAGGCGATTGACGAAGTCTTCGGACCACGGCGTGCTCGCGAGCACACGCGCGGAGTCCGGATACAGCCAGCTGCGAGCGATCCAGTACTGCTGCACCCGCCGCGAGGAGATCAGCTCGGGCAGTCGCTCGAGCAAGGCCTGGCTTAGGACTTCGTCGCCGTCGAGGCGCAGGATCCAGTCCCCGCGACACTGCGCGGCCAGCCACGCGAAATGTCGCTCCGCGAACACGAACTCGAGCCGGAACAGCCGATCGGCAATCGCCCCGTAGCCGGCGAGGGTGTCCGCGTCCAGCCGCGAATCGGCGGCGATCACGATCTCATCGGCAATGGGCTTCAGCGGTTCGACGATCGCGGCCACGCGCGACGGCGGGTCGTTCGTCATCAGGCAGACCGAAAGCGACATGCCGCGCCATTATGTCCCCGCGTGTCCCCGCGCTGTTAGACCCAAGCGCCGGGCATTAGACTGGCGCGGCCGATGGCACACCAGCTGGCTGTCAACCGTCCCCATGTGGTCGATGAGACGATCGACGGTGAGACGATCCTGATCCACCTTGGCACGGGCACGTACTACAGCCTCGCCGGCGTAGGGGCGGAGATCTGGCAGCTGGTGGTGGCGGGCGCCGCGCGCGAGCAGGTCACGGCCTCGATCGAGAGCCGCTACGACGCTGACCGGGCGCTGGTGGAGAGCGCCGTGACGGCGCTGCTGGAGGAGCTCCTGAGCGAGGAACTGGTGATCCTCGTCGAAGCGAGTGCGCCAAACGGCAGCGAAGCCGGTGATAGCGCTAGCGCCTCGACCGCCGACCCGGGCACGTCCGACGGCGGTGCACAGTTCACCGAGCCGGTGCTGCACAAGTACACCGACATGCAGGAGTTCATGCTGGTGGATCCGCTGCACGATGTCGAGGTAGACGCTGGCTGGCCGCATGTCAAGGCCGGCTGAGGACGCGCTACCGGGTTTCTTCGAGGAAGCCGCGCGCGAGCACGCCGCGGCGCTCGCCAGCGCCGGCGAGGTCGAGCGAGACCTCGACTTCGGGGGTTGCCGTCTGCGTCTGCGCTTCGCCGGACCCGCACTGGCAAGCGGTATCACGGAGGCGCTCGCGCCACGCCAGACCGAGCGTGGCGATCGCATCGACGCGACGCTCGGGCTGTGGGAGGAAAGCCGCGTTCCGGGTGGCGCCCGTCCGGTGCCGTGGCGGGACGGCGATCTCGCGGCCCGCGGGCTCCTGCGCGGGCCACGCGGCTCGAGCACGATCGCGGTTCACGAGGTCGGCTCGGGCGCGGTCACGCTGGCCGATCGCGCCTCCCGGCGGATCCTCTACCGCGTTCCCGACGTGGCGGCGCTGCCGTGGTGGGAGCGTGCGGCGCCGCTGCGACCGGCACTGTTCTGGGCACTGAGTGGGCAGGGACGCCATCTGGTGCACGCGGGCGCCGTCGGGGACGCGCAACGGGGCGGCGTGCTGCTCGCGGGCGCCGGCGGCTCCGGCAAGACGACCGTGGCGCTCGCCGCGCTTGCAGCCGGGATGGCCTATGTCGCCGACGACTACCTGCTCCTGCACACCGAGCCTGAGCCGGTCGCGTGGAACCTGTTCGGTACGGCAAAGCTCGACGCCGGGCACCTCGAGCGCTTCCCGCGGCTGGCCGACGCCGTCAGCGTCTCCGCGGATCCGGTCGCAGACGAGAAGTCCGTGCTGGACGTCGGCGCGCATTTTCCCGAGGCGCTTGTGAGCTCGCTGCGCATCCGCGCTGTGATCGTCCCTCGCATCCGCGGCGGACGCACGGTTCTGCGGGAGGCCAGCCCTGGCGAGGCGCTGCTCGCGCTGGCCCCCAGCACCACCTTCCAGATGCCCTTCGACGACGGGCAGGTGGTCGCGTCGCTGGCCGCCGTGGCTCGGCGGGTGCCGGCCTTCGGCCTGGACGTCGGCGAGGACCCACGCGAACTCGCGCAGGCGATCGATCGCGTGCTGGACACCGTCGCCGGCGTCGAGCAGCCGGCGATCGAGTCGACCTCCGAGGCGGCCGTCTCGTGAGCGCAGGCGCTCGCGGGGGCATGGGCGGGGCGCTGGTGTCGGTGGTCGTCCCGGCCTACCAGGCCGAGGAGTTCCTGGCGGAGGCGCTGGAGTCGGCGCTGTCCCAGGACTGCGGCGGCGTGGAGGTGGTGGTCGTCGACGACGGCTCTACCGATCGCACCGCCGAGATCGCGCGCGCCCACCCGGTGAAGCTCGTCAGCCAGCCCAACCGCGGTCCCGCCGCCGCGCGCAATGCCGGCCTGGCGAGTGCGCGCGGCGAGTTCCTGACGATTCTCGACTCCGACGACATCTGGCCAGCGGACAGGCTCTCCAAACAGGTTGCTCACCTGCGCGAGCACCCCGACGACGGGCTTGTGATGGGCCTGACCGAGGTCTTCCTGACACCGGGTCAGCCCCGTCCGGCGCACTATCCGCGCTTCACCGACCCGTTCCCCGGCCATCCGTCGACGATGCTCGTGCGCCGCGAGGTCTTCGAGTCGGTCGGCCCGTTCGACGAGTCGCTGCGGCTGTCCGAGGACCTCGACTGGCTCGCGCGCGCCCGGGACGCGGGAGTGCGCTTCGGGCGGCTCGACTGCGTACTGCTGCGCTACCGAATACATGCGAACAACACCTCGCGCAATCCCTATGCAAACGAGGCCGCCACATTGAAGGTGCTGCGCGACTCGGTCAGGCGCAAGCGGGGTAGCGGTGTCTGACCCGGGGGAATCGCTGATCTCGGTGATCATTCCGGTGTTCGCCGGCGAGCGCTTCATCGGGGACGCCCTCGACAGCGTGGCGGCGCAGACACACCCATACATCGAGACGATCGTCGTCGACGACGGCTCGCCCGATCGCAGTGCTGAGATCGCCTCCTCACGGCCGGGCGTGCGCGTGCTGCGCCAACCGAATCGCGGCGTGGCAGCGGCACGCAACGCCGGGGTGTCGGCCGCCCGCGGCGAGCTGATCGCGTTCCTGGACCAGGACGATCTCTGGCAGCCCTCCAAGCTCGCCCGCCAGGCGGCGCTGCTGGGCGAACGCCAGGATCTCCAGATCGCGCTGTGCCATGTGGAGATGGTGCTGCTCGTGCAGGAGCGCCCGAATTGGATGACGTGGCTGAACGCGCAGCAGCCCGGCTACCTGCCGAGCACCTGGTTGGTGCGCCGGGAGTCCTTCGAGCTGGTCGGCCAGTTCGACACGAGCTTTCAGATCGCGTGCGATGCCGACTGGCTGGCGCGCGCAAAGGACCTAGGGTTGGCGAGCGAGATGCTCGCGGACACGCTCGTGCAGTGGCGTATCCACGAGCGCAACGGCTCCTATGACCAGGCGACAATGCGCAGCGAGACGTTCAGGATGATCCGCGCGAGCGCCGAGCGCCAGCGCGAGGCAAACCGTGCCGGCTGAGCCGACCGTCGGCCTGGTGCTCGCCGCGTGGAACGCCGAGCGTTGGATCGGCGCGGCGCTCGACAGCGTCCTCGCTCAGGAGCACGTGCCGAGCGAAGTCGTGGTCGTCGACGACGGGTCCACGGACGACAGCGCCGCGATCGCCGAACGCTACGGTCCTCCGGTGCGCGTCGTGCGCCAGGCGAACGCGGGCATCGGCGCGGCCCGCAACCGGGGCGTGGGGGAGCTGGACAGCGATCTGGTCACGTTTCTCGACGCCGACGACGTGCTGACGCCGGCGAGCATCGCCTGCAGGGCGAAGGTGCTCGCCGATCGCCCGGAGGTGGAGCTGGTGTTTGGCCACATACGGCGCTTCTCGGAGTGCAGCGATGGCGCCCCGATCGCGTTGAACGAGCCCCAGCCGGGGCACATCCCGGCCGTCATGCTGATCCGCCGCACGGCGCTCGAGCGCGTTGGCGCGTTCCCGACCGACACCCACGTCGCTGAGGGGCTGGACTGGCTGCTGCGCGCGCGCGAGCAACGCTTGACGGAGGTCACGGTGGCCGATCAGGTGCTGTGGAGACGCGTCCACGGGGAGAACAACTCGCTGCTGCATCGAGGCGAGATCGGCGAGTTCGCCCACGCCCTGAAGGCCTCGCTCGACCGACGCCGGGCGATGGCCGAGCGTGAGCTCGAGGCGGAGCGGTGAGCCAGGCCGCGCCGGTCCGCCCGCCGGGCCCGGGCGCCAGCGAGCCGTGGGGCGGCGTCCCGTCCCAGCGCGACGTTTGGCCGACCCCCGCCCAAGAGTTGCTGCTGGGCGCCACGCTGCTACCCGACGAGCGCGCGCTTGACGCTTGGCGACAGGTGCGCGCGCAGGTCGACGTCGCCGACCTCGACGGCCCGTCGCAGGCGCTGTTGCCGGCCCTGCGCAAGAACCTGCTGGCGCTCGGCGTCGAGGACGAGCTGCTGGGTCTGTTCAAGGGCGTGCACCGATACAGCTGGGCGAAAAACCAGATGTTGATGGCGCCGATGGTCCCGATCGTGCAGGCGCTCGAGGACGCGGGGATACCGACCCTCCTGTTGAAGGGCGCCGCGTTCGTGGCGGACGCGCGGCTGGACGCGGGGATGCGCCCGATGAACGACGTCGACGTGCTGGTGCCGACCGCGCGCACGGGCGAGGCGATCGACGTGCTGCTGGCGTCCGGGCTCGCGCCGGTCGGCGGGGTGCCCGCGTGGTACGTAGCCGACTACGCGCCGCGCTTTGTCCCCAGCCACGGCTTTCGCGACCAGGCCGACCGCCAGCTGGACCTGCACTGGCACGTCCTGCACGCCTCCTGCCAGGCTGACGCCGACGAGGACTTCTGGGCGGCCTCCGAGCCGATCGAGCTGCTGGGCGTACGCACACGGGCACTGTGCGCGGCCGACGAGCTGCTGCTGGTGGTGCTGCACGGTCTGCGCTGGAACGCCAACCCGACGTATCGGTGGGTGCTCGATGCCGCGCTGCTGTGTCGTGGCTCGATCGGCGAGGTCGACTACGAGCGCCTCGCCGAGCAGGCGCGCAAGCGCCGCGTCACGGTCGCGCTGCGAGCCGGGCTTTCCTACCTGCGTCGGGTCGTGGACGCGCCGGTCCCGCAATCGTGTATCCGCGATCTCAGCCGCCGCTGGCCGCTGGCGCTCGAGCGCCTCGAGCTGCGTGCGCAGATGACCCAGCCGAAGCTTCGCAGCAAGGCGCAGTGGCAGGTGCTCTACCACCAGCAGAGCGTCCGGCGTGACCTGCCGCTGGCGCAGCGGCCGACCCTGGCCAAGCACGTGGCGCTGGCGCGCCAGCGGCTCGGGATCGAGCGCCCGTGGGATCTGCGCAACGTGTTTTCCGGCGGGCGACCGGGGCCGGGCAGGCCCGCCTGCGAGGTGGCCGCCGCGGTCGGCGCTGGCGTCGAGGGCGTCTCGACCGTGCCGATCGAGCCGGGCCGGCCGATCAAGCTCGGCGAGGGCGACACAGCCAGGGCGTACACCGCCTACGGCACCTGGTTGGCCGAGCGCGGCGGATGCTGGATCGCGGGGCGCCAGGCACGGCTCGTGCTGCCGCTGGACAGGCCGGTCGACTCACTGCTGGCGCTCGAGATATTGGCCGACGGTTTCCTCACCGACGCGCGCCCGCGCCAGCGCCTGGAGGTGCTGGTCGGTGGCACGCGAGTGGGTAGCGCCAGCGTCGAGCGCGATCGAGGCCCGCTGCGTGAGGTGATGGTGCTGCCCGAGCGCCTCTTCGCCGGGCGCAGCCAGCTCGATCTGCTGCTGCGGGCACCCGACGCTGCCACCCCGGCCGAGCTTGGCCTCGAGGACGACGATCGCCGCGTCGGCGTGTTCCTGCGCGAGCTGGTCGTGCGCGAGCCGCGCCTGTGCGAGATCGGCGCTACGGTCACGCTCGGCGAGGGCGCGGACGACGAGAGCATGCTCGCCGACGGTTGGGGCGCGGCCGAGCCTTTGGGACGCTGGACGCTCGGAGGCCTGGCGCAGCTGCTGATGCGCGTGCCCGCACCGACGGCGCAGTTCGAGCTGGAGTTCGACGCCATCCCATTCGTGGGATCTCCAAAGCGCACGCTACGTACAGAGGTGCTCGTCAATGGGCGCCGCGTCGCGTCATTCGCCTACGACCAGGCCAACTCCGGACCCTCGGCGGTGCGCGTTCCACTCGCGCACGAGGCGGTGGAAAGGCATGGCGGGATGCTGCTCGGCTGGCGGATCGTCAACCCCCGCTCCCCCCGGTCGCTGGGCGTGTCTGAGGACGCACGAGAGCTCGGCCTGTTCGTGCGCCGTGTTTCGCTGATCGCCCGCAGTTGACCGGGCAGACGTAGATGCGCTGGCAACTGGCGCAATTGCTCAAGCGCCCAGGCATGCTTTCCGATCTCGAGCATGATGGTTTGTCGCGTAACCACCCGCACGCCTCACGCGGTCCGGCCGTCGTTGCGGTCCTCCCTGGCTCTGACCGTGATGCTCCTCGCTTTGGCCGGCTCTCTGCTGGTCACACGTGACGCGCGCGCGGCGCTGAGCACCGTCGGCAGCACCCTGTCGTTTCCGGCGACGCTCAACACCGCCGAAAACCTCAGCTACCTGGGCACCTACACGCAGGTGCCGCCGAGCCCCGAAGCGCCCAACGGCGTGTTCCACACCTACCACTACGGCGCTGACACGGCGCTCTGGAACGCGGTGGTGGCGGGCGCTGACGCGAGCATGCCGGCCACCGGCCAGGCCGTGAAAATCGCGCTGGAGGGATGCGCTCAGCAGGCCCACGGCGGTCCGCCGCCGCTGACCCAGATCCACTTCCAGGACATCTCGCCGCTGCCGGGTGGCGGCGCCAAGATCAACCTCAGCTCGCAGGCCTTCGACATCCCGGTGTGCGGTCAGGGCGGCGCGAGCGGCTCGACGGTGAGCACTTACGACCCGATCAATCTGTGCGTCAGCCAGGGCGACTACGTGGCCCTCAACGACGAGGGCGGCTACGTGGAGAACGTGTACCGCGCGGGGGTGCCCTATCAGGTGCTCGGCTCGTCCAGCGGCTCGACGGTCGACTCGTTCATGCGCAACCAGGGCACCGGCAACGGCTCGGTCATGTCGCCGTCGGACCGCAGCGCCAACGATGGCTTCGCCGTCAACCAGGGCCAGGAGCTGATGATGCAGGTCACGCTCGGGACCGGAGCGGACGCCACGCACATTTGCGCGGGCGGCACCGCCGGTCTGGCGCCGGTGCTGCCGCCGGTGCGGGTCGGCCCGCAGACCGACGGCGTCAACCACTCCCGAATCGTCGCCGTAGCGATCTACTGCCGGCTGATGCCGGCGTGCGCGGGCACGGCCACGCTGAGCATCGGCGGCGTGATCCACGGCCAAACCCGATTCAACCTGCGGGGCAACAAGACCAGCCACCTGCCGATCCGCGTGTCGGCCGCGCTGGTCAAGCTGATCCGCAAGCGCCACGGCGCCGCGACGAAACTGACGGCGGTGGTCGGCGGCAAAACGATCGTGCAGACGATCACCGTCAAGATCTTCTGAGGACCTCCGCGTCGGGCTCGAGCCGGCCCGCGCTCGCGCCTCAGCCGGTCCAATCCCAGCAGCGCAGCTCGCGGGGCTCGAACTGAGCGGCCACGGCGCCGGCCGCGGGTGAGCGCACGTCGAGATCCGCCACCCACGGGCGCGGGTGCTCACCCGCGCCGTCGCTGGCGCCGAGGCCGAGGCCAAGGCACTTCAGCTCGGCCTCGTGGCGAACCCACGCGCACAGGAACTCTCGCTGCCGGTCGGCGCCCTCGAGCGTGCGCAGGCGCGCGACCTGCTCTGCGTCGAACGTGCGCGCCGCCACGCCCAGCACGTCGATCTGCCGCCGCGGGACCTCAACGTCGATGCCGACGGGGGCGTCCGGCGCGAGCGCATACAGCGCAAGCGCGCCGGAGTGGGAGAGGTTGAAGGAAATGCTCGGCGCGGCGGCGCTCGCGCGAGGCTCGAGCGCCGGCTTGCCATGCGGCCCACTGACGAAGCGCAACGCGGCGGCGTCCTCGTCGAGGTAGCGCGCGAGCAGCGCCCTGAGCACGCCACGCGAGCGCGCCCACAGCAGCCGGTCGCGCTCGCGCACCATGCGCGCCGCCCGCGCTCGCTCCTGCGCGCACAGCGACTCGCCGACCTGGTCTGAGATGGCGTCGAGGTCCGCTCGCCACACGTGCACGACCTCCCGCGCCAGCTGCGGCTGTGCCGGGCCGAGCGCCCAGGCGTCGTGTGCGCTGTCGGTCATCGCCCGCCAAAATCTAACGTCGCGCGCCGCACGTCGATCGGGTGTCGCAGGCGCACCGGCGGACGGCGACGGCTACCCTCTTGCGGCTGTGCGCGCGCTGACGCTCGACCTCGACGGCCTGGTGGTGATCGAACCGACCGTTCACGATGACGGCCGCGGCTTCTTCTGCGAGACCTATCGGCGCGAGTGGCACGCGGAGGCGGGGCTGCCGGCGGATGAGCAGTTCATCCAGGACAACCACTCCCGCTCCACCCGTGGCGTCGTGCGCGGCATGCACTTCCACATCGGCGACGGGGTGGCCAAGCTGGTGCGTTGCGGGCGCGGGCATATCCTCGACGTGGCGGTCGACCTGCGCGCGGGCTCCCCCACCTACGGTCGCTGGGCAGCGGTCGAGCTGGATGAGCAGAGCATGCGCGAGCTGTACGTGCCGGTTGGCTTCGCGCACGGCTTCTGCGTGCTCAGCGACGTCGCCGACGTGTTCTACAAGCAGACCGCCTACTACGACCCGGCCGTCGAGCGCGGGATCGCCTGGAACGATCCGGACATCGCGATCGAGTGGCCGTTGGCGCACGAGGATCTGACCGTCTCCGAGCGTGATGCAGGTGCGCCGCGGCTGGCTGAGATCGCCGACGAGCTGCCGTTTCGGTGGCATGATTGACGCCGATGCCCGCACCCGTAGAACGCCTGCGCGAGCGCACCAACGGCTTCACCGTCACCCCTGAGCAGTACGTCTGGTTCGCATACGCGGCGCTCGTCGCGCTCACGCTGATCGTGCTCACGGGAGCGGCGGTGCGGCTGAGCGGGTCGGGTCTGGGATGTCCGACCTGGCCGAAGTGCTACGGCAACGTATACCCGCCGCTGAACACGCACGCGGTGATCGAGTTCTCCAACCGCATGCTCACCGGGCCGGTGTCGATCGCCGCCGGCCTGGCGTGGCTGGCGGCGCTGCGGCGACGCCCCTACCGGCGCGATTTGGCATGGCTGGCGGGGATGCTGCCGCTCGGCGTGATCAGCCAGGCGGTGCTCGGCGGCTTCACCGTCAAGGGCGAGCTGGACTACGGCTGGGTGATGGGCCACTTCGCGCTGTCGATGCTGATCCTGCTGGCCGCTGTGCTGCTCGTGTGGAGGGCTTCGCACGGGCCGGCGCCGCGCGACGTGGGCGACGACCGGGGTGGTGAGCGCGAGCTCGGCGGCGATCGCACGATCATTTGGGCGACGCGGGCGCTCGTCGCTCTGGGCGCGCTGACGGTGTTCGCGGGGACGGCTGCGACGGCGGCCGGACCGCACGCGGGAGGCTCGCCCGGTCAGAAGATCAACCGCCTGAGCTTCGACGGGCGCGGCACGATGGACTTCGTGATCCACCGGCACGCCGAGATCGCGCTCGTGTTCAGCCTGGCGGCCGTCGCCCTCTGGTGGCTGGCGCGCCGGCGCGGCGCCGGCGCGGGGGTGCGCCGCGCGCTGACCGTGCTGTGCGTGCTGCTTGCTCTGCAGGGGGCGGTCGGGCTGGATCAGTACGAGACGCACCTGCCAACGCAGCTGGTGTGGGTGCACGTGGCGCTCGCCTGCTGCGCGTGGCTGTCGGTCATCTGGGCCGCGTGCGCGGCCGGGCGACTGGCGCCGAGGCGGGTGCAAAACGACGCCGAGCGCCCGCTCGAGGGCTCAAGAGCCGCCCCCGAGGTCTCGCACGCCGCCTGAATCGCCCGGAAATTAGGGCTTCCCAATCCCAAAGAAGCAGTGTTTTCCTGCCTGGCCGTCCACACCAGCGGTTAGCCTGCTCGCAGCAACGACACTCGAGAAGGGAGTGGCATGACCAAGAACGACCTGGCAGAGAAGGTCGCGGCACGTACGGGACTGGCCACCAGCCAGGCACGGCAGGTGGTTGAGGCAACGCTCGATGTGGTCTCCGACGAGCTGGCCTCCGGGGGTGAGGTCGCGCTTGCCGGCTTCGGCAAGTTCAGCGTCAGCCACCGGGCAGCGCGTCAGGGGCGCAATCCCTCGACGGGCGCGACGATTCAGATCGCGGCATCCAAAGCGGCGAAATTCTCCGCGGCGAGTGCCCTCAAGAAGCGCCTGAACTGAACAACAGGCACGTGGCTGTGTCACCGGCCCGGGCGGGCCGGTGACTCATGGCCGTGCCCGGACGCGGCGAGGCTCCTCGCCGATCCTTACCACTGGATAACCCCTCGTTTAGGCGTGGGGGAGAGGCTTCTCAGCGAGCCGTCCCCCACGAAAGCGAGTGATGTCGTCATGAGCAGAGCGCAGGTCGCCCCAACCACCACGCCACGCGAGTGCTACGAGTCGCTGGCAGCCTTCTACGACGCGGACGGACGCCGCATCGAGTCGCGCGAGCTGGATGTCGGCCTGTGGTGGCGTGAGGACGCCCAGGGTCCGCTGCACCGAGCGGCGTGGGTGAGCGACACGGGCGAGCTGTATCTCGTCCGCCTGGGCCCAGCAAAGGCCGGCGGAGGCCACGTCGAGGTGCTGGCCAGGGTGCACGATCGAGAGCGTCTAGAGAGCGCGCTGACGGGCTGGCGCGAGCAGTGCGGGCGCCCAAGCTCGCTGACATGGCTGCGTACCCGCGCCGCGCGCCTCGGCGACAGGGCGCGTGTGACGCGCGCCAGGGTGGCGAGCGCGGTCAGCGGCACGTGCGCGACGCTGCTGGCGGCGAGCACGCTGGCGATCGAGTTCGCGTGAGCTCAAGCCGTAAGCGAAAAGCCACGCGTCAGACCGCGCACACGGTCACGCGTCAGATGCCGCTGCCCGAGCGCGGGTAGCGCGTCAGGCCGTCGTCGGGTATCGGCTCCCAGGTCACGGCCGAGTCGACGAACTGGCGGTACTTGAAGGGGATTCCCGGGTCGCGGTCGAGTGTCCCCAGGCGCACGACGACCTCTTCGTCGGAGAATGGGTCGCCGCTGAACAGGGCTGAGCCGCAGTTCGAGCAGAACAGCTTGGGCACGCCAGTTGGCGGCTTGTAGGCCCGCACCAGCTCGGCGCCGCTCAGCAACGCAAAGCCCTGACGTGGCACCAGGCCGTTGGCGGAGTAGCTCGTCCCGGTGCGTCGCTGGCAGTGCGTGCAGTGGCAGTAGCGCGCCATCGTCAACGGCGTGGTGATCTCATAGCGAACGCTCCCGCACAGGCAGCCGCCCTGCAGCGGCGACTGCGGCGAGGGAGGACGCAGAGATGCGCCGGCCGTCACGCTCCTCAGCCGCAGCCGGTGTTGTTGCCGCACGAAGAGCACGTGTAGCAACTGCCCGTGCGCTGCATCATCCCCCCGCACTGGCTGCACGCGGGGCCGAGATCCATGCCCTGCATCCTCGCCGGCACGACCGGCGGCGAGTCGGTCAGCGAAGCCGCGGCCGGCATGCCCTCGCCGCCGCTGCCAACAGACGCCTGCGGTGCCTGCGGCGGCTGGGACTCGCCGTTGGACGGCCCGGCGGTGTCCGAGGAGCTGACCGCCATGCCGGCCTCCTGGGCGGCTTTGCGCGCGCGTACCTCCGGCGTGAGGATGCCCAGCTCCTCCTGGGCGTCGACGTCGAGGAAGCGCGAGGCCAGCCAGCGCATGATGTAGTCGGGCATCGACTTGGCGAACGGGATCTCAGGGTTGCCGGTGATCCCCTCGGGCTCGAAGCGCATGTAGCTGAACTTCTGCACGAGCGTTTCGAGCGGCACGCCGTACTGCAGCGCGATCGAGATCGCCGTCGCGAACGAGTTCATCATGCCGCGCAGCGTCGAACCCTCCTTGCCGATGTCGGTCAGGAAGATCTCGCCGACCGAGCCGTCCTCGTACTTGCCGGCGGTGATGTAGCCCTCGTGTCCGCCGATCGAGAACTTGTGCGTGATCGATTCGCGCTCGCGCGGCATCCGCTTGCGCCTCGGCCCCGCCTCGGCCAGCGCCTTGCTGACCGCCTGCTCGACGATCGCGTCGACGTCGGCGGGCTCGTCTACGGCCTGCTGGGCGTCGGTGCGCAGCGCCTGGGCGGTCTTGGAGCCGTCGCGGTAGATCGCCAGCGCCTTGATGCCCTGCTTCCACGCCTGCACGTACGCGTCGGCGATGTCCTCGACGGTCGCCTCCTTGGGGAGGTTGACGGTCTTGGAGATCGCGCCCGAGATGAACGGCTGCACGGCGCCCATCATCTTCAGGTGGCCCATGTGCGAGATCGCGCGCTCGCCGACGGCCACGTCGAACACCGGCAGGTGCTGCTCATCCAGGCCAGGCGCGCCGACGATCGTGCCGTGCTCGGCCAGGTGCGCCTCGATCTGCTCGACCTGCTGCTCGGAGTAACCGAGCGTCGCCAGCGCCTGCGGCACCGTGCGGTTGACGATCGTCATCTGCCCGCCGCCGACCAGCTCCTTGAACTTGACCAGCGAGAAGTCCGGCTCCACGCCGGTCGTGTCGCAGTCCATCAGGAAGGAGATCGTTCCGGTCGGCGCCAGCACCGTCGCCTGCGCATTGCGGTAGCCGTGGACCTCGCCCAACTGCACCGCCTCATCCCACGAGCGCCGCGCGGCGGCGAGCAGCTGCTCGTCCTGGCAGACGGTGTCGGGGATCGCGTAGGAGGCGTCGCGGTGCATGCGCATTACGCCGTTGTGCGCGTCGCGGTTCTCCGCGTAGCGGTCGTACGGCCCGAGGGCGCCGGCGGCCTCGGCCGAGCGGCGGTACGCGCGCCCGGTCATCAGCGCCGTGATCGCCGCCGCCACGCCGCGTCCGTGGTCGGAGTCGTAGGGCATGCCGTTGCTCATCAGGTAGGCGCCCAGGTTCGCGTAGCCGAGACCGAGCTGGCGGAACGCGCGCGCGTTGGCGCCGATCTCCTCGGTCGGGTAGCTGGAAGGGCCGACGATGATCTCCTGCGCCAGCAGCATCACGTCGACCACGTGCTCGAAGGACTCGACATCCAGCGTGCCATCGGCGCGACGGAACTTCATCAGGTTCAGCGACGCCAGGTTGCACGCCGAGTTGTCCACGTGCATGTACTCGCTGCACGGGTTAGACGCGTTGATGCGGCCGCTGTTGGGGGAGGTGTGCCACTGGTTGATCGTGGTGTCGTACTGCACCCCCGGGTCCGCGCAGCGCCACGCTGCCTCGGCGATTTCGCGCATCAGCTCGCGCGCCTGGATCGGCTCGCCGATCGGCTCGCCGGTTGTGCGCGAGGTCAGGTGCCAGTCGCGATCGTCCTCGACCGCGCGCATGAACTCGTCGGTGATGCGCACCGAGTTGTTGGCGTTCTGGTACTGGATCGACTTGAAGCCCTCGCCGTCGATCGACATGTCAAAGCCGGCGTCGCGCAGCGCCGCGGCCTTGTCCTCCTCCTTGGCCTTGCACCAGATGAACTCGCGGATGTCCGGGTGGTCGACGTCGAGCACGACCATCTTGGCCGCGCGGCGGGTCTTGCCGCCGGACTTGATCGTGCCCGCCCACGAGTCGGCGCCGCGCATGAACGACACCGGGCCGGAAGCGGTGCCGCCCTTGGCCAGCGGCTCCATCGAGCCGCGGATGTTCGACAGGTTGATGCCCGAGCCCGAGCCGCCGCGGAAGATCATCCCCTCCTTGGTGTTCCAGTCGAGGATCGACTCCATCGTGTCGTCCACGCTGAGGATGAAGCACGCGCTGCACTGCGGGCTCTCCTCGAAGCCGACGTTGAACCACACGGGCGAGTTGAACGCCGCCATCTGGTTCAGCAGGATGTGCGTCAGCTCGTGGTTGAACGCGCGCGCGTCCTCTTCGCTGGCGAAGTATCCGAGCGAGCGTCCCCAGCCGGTGATCGTGCCGGCCACGCGGCTGATCATCTCCCTGACTGACGTCTCGCGCTCGGGCGAGCCGAGCTGCCCGCGGAAGTACTTCTGGCTGACGATGTTGGTCGCGTTCTGCGACCAGCTCTTTGGGAACTCGACGTCCTGCTGCTCAAACGCGACCCGGTCACCGTGGCCGATATGTGCGTCCCGCCGTTCCCACTCGACCGTGTCGAACGGGTGCGTCCCCGGCGTCGTGAACATGCGTTTGATCGACAGCGCCGTGCCGGCCTGGGCAACTTCGGCTACTGCGGTGTGCTGGGCGCCATCCATCGAAACTCGTCTCCTCGTCTTGGGCCGCTGGCCCCCAAAATCGCGGCGAAAACAGGGTGTTTTTGGGGGTAACACCGGATCATCCGCCTCCGTTCGGACGGACCTTTTTCGCCTGCTGCACGAGGTAATTCGCTTACCTACAGGATAGCGCCACGACCGTCTCCAGGACGGTCGCAAAGAGCGTTTTTCAGCCTCGTCATGAAGCCGTTCGCGCTACCGCCCGAGGCGCGCCCAGTCGGTGAATTCGGCCCACGTGGCCGATGCGCGGAAACCGGCCTCGCCCATCACGTGACGCAGCGACAGCGTCCAGCGCGGCTCGTACGCGAGCGCTCGCGCCAGCCCCCAAGCCAGGCACGCGAGCGCGATCAGGCCGGCGAGTATGGCCGCGGCGATGGCGCCGCCGGAGAGCTTGTCCGCGCCGGTCGTCTTCTGCGCGTGCACCACCGCGCGCGTGGCGGTTGCCGAAGGCGGCGCTGTGGTACCCGGCGTCGTGGTCGTCGCACCCGGCGTCGCGGTCGCTGGGGGTGCGGCGGTGGTCGGCGGTGTCGTGGCGGTAGAGCCGGGCGTCGTGGCTGTGGTGCCCGGTGCGGCGGCCGGCGGCGTGGCGGTCGTCGACGTGGGCGGGGCTGCGGTGGCGGGCGGCGCGGCGACGGCGCCGGCCTTGCCCACCTGGGCGCTGGCGGGTACGGGGAAGGTCGGCGTCGTCGCCTGCGTACCCGTGGTGGAGCCGGTGGCGGCGCCCGCCGATGCCGACGTGGCGAGGAGCGCGGCGGCGCCTAGCAGCGCGCAAGCGAACAGGCGCGTCCACCGCGATTGAGTTGGCCGGCGCGTGCAGAGCATGGCTGCGACCAATGCTAGTGCGCGGGATCGGTGCCGAGCGGCAGGTCGGCGAGCGCGGCGAGCGCGGCCGCGAGCACCAACTCGGGCGCCTGCGCGGCGTCGATCACGCGGATGCGCTGGGGCTGCTCATGCGCGAGCTGGTCGTAGGCGGTGGCGATCGCGGCGAAGAACTGCTCGCCCTCGCGCTCCAAGCGGTCGGGCTCGAGCGCGCGCTGCTGCTGGCGGGCGCGCCCGTCGGCGGGGGAGATGCGCAGCAGCAGCGTGCGGTCGGGGACCAGCCCGCCGGTGGCGAAGTCGTTGATCGCGCGGATCTGCTCGACGCCGAGCGAGCGTCCCGCGCCCTGGTAGGCGAGCGAGGAGTCGACGAAGCGATCGAGCAGCACCGTGGTGCCCTCGCGCAACAGCGGCACGAGTAGCTCCTGCACGAGCTGCGCGCGCGCGGCTGCGTACAGCAGCGCCTCGGTGCGGGGCGCCACGGCCAGCGCGGGGTCCTTGACGAGCGCGCGGATGCGCTCGGAGACCTCCACGCCGCCGGGCTCGCGCAGCAGCCGCACGGACGCGCCGCGCGATGTCAGCTCGCCAGCGAGGGCATGAGCGAGCGTGGACTTGCCCGCTCCGTCGAGTCCCTCGATCGTGATCAGCTTGCCGCGCTCCACGGGCGCACCGTACAGCGCCGCCCGCACAGCGCGCGGGCGGCCGTAGGATGGACGGCAGATGTCGGCGACTGCTCGAGCGGCGAATCTGGATGACTCGGAGGTGGCGCGCGGACTGCCGGGTATCGACGCGCACCCGCACGCACGCGCGCTGCTCGTGCCGGTGCTGATGGGCGCCGGTCGCCCGCTCACACGCGTACCTGTTCCACGGCCCCGCGGGCACGGGCAAGCGGGCAGTCGCGCGCGGCGTTCGCCGCGGCGCTGCTGTCCGACGGCACGCACGACGGCGAGGCGGTGCGCGAGCGCGTGTGGCGCGACAGCCACCCGGACCTGACCTGGGTGCGCCCGTCGGGTGCGGCGGAGATGCTCGTCGCGGACATCGAGGAGCCGGTCGTGGCGGCGGCCACACGCACGCCGTTCGAGGCGGCGCGGCGAGTGTTCGTGATCGAGCGCGCGGACACGATGAACGACCAGGTGGCCAACCGGTTGCTGAAGACGCTCGAGGAACCGCCGTCGTTCACGCACCTGCTGCTGCTGGCCGATCGGCGCGAGAACGTGCTCGCGACGGTCGCCTCGCGCTGTCAGCCGGTCCGCTTCGATCCGCTGCCGTGGCAGCGGATGGCCGAGCGGACTGGATGGCGTAGAGGACGAGCGTGCGCGGGCGTGCGCCCGTCTGGCGCTCGGCGACGCGGGTCTGGCGCAGCGGCTGGCGAGCGCCGAGGGCGCGGCCCTGCGTGCCCGCTCGGAGGAGTTCGTGCGCGCGGTGCTCGCGGGGTCGACCGGCGAGCGGCCGTGGCTGGCGCTGCTGGAGGCCGGCAAGGCGGCCGGCGCGGCCGAGGGCGAGCGCGCGCAGGAACAGATGGAGAGCGAGCTGGAGCTGGTGCCGAGCAAGGAGCGCAAACGCTACGAACGCGAACACACGGATGCGCGCCGGCGCAGCGAGCGGCGCTCACGCACGGGCACGCTGGACCTCGCGCTGCAGCTGTGCGAGCTGTGGCTGCGCGACATGCTGTGTGCGCGCGAAGGCGCGAGCGAGGTCCTATACGCGGTCGACCGGCGCGCGCAGATCGAGCAGGACGCGGCGGGCGTCGAGCCGGCGGCGCTGGTGCGCGCCGTCGAGCTGGTGGCCGACACGCGGCTGAGCCTCGCGCTGAACGTGTCCGAGGAGCTTGCGCTGGAGGCCCTCGCGTACCGGCTTCAGGAGCTGCTGTGCGCGTCGGGGTGAACCCCGCACGCGACCATCACCGCGCGACCCGCGATCCGCGCGCCCCGCGCGCGGCCCATCAAGAAATCGGGCCGAGGTTGGGCTCCAGCCCGTAGGTGTCGAACGCCATGAAGCTGGGAGAACTGGCGGTTCTCAGGGCCGTGGAAGTCGGCCGAGCCGGTGCTCAGCAGCCCGAGCTCGGCGCAGCGCCCGGCGAGCAGCCGCGTGTTGCTCGCTCGTGTGGGTGATGTAGAAGGCCTCGACGCCGTCGATTCCAAGCGCGTGGAAGCGGTCGATGCTGGAGAGCACTTCGTCGGGGTCGGAGATGTCCCAGAAGGGGTGTGCCCAGATCGCCACGCCGCCGGCCTCGTGGATCGCGTCGATGGCCTCGCCGACGGTCGGGGTCTGGCGCAGGCGAAAGGCTGACTTGCCCTCGATCAGGTAGCCGCGGATCAGCGAGCCGACGTCGTCGATGTTCTCGTCGGCCAGGCGCTGCGGCGTTGGCGGGCGCGCGCAGCACCGCGCCGGCGAGGTGCGGGCGGCCGATCGGTTTGCCCTGCGCGATGCGCTCTTCGATCTCCGCTTCGTCGAGCTCGAAGCCGACCTCGCGCAGCGCGTCGCGCCATGCGCAGCGTGCGGTGCTCGCGGTCGGCGAGGAACTCGTCGAGGCGGTCGGTCATCGGCGGGCCGGTGTGGTCGATGTTGTAGCCGAGGATGTGCAGTTCGCGGGGGACCGCCGAACCGTCGTCGACGGCAGAGATCTCGACCGCGGAGACGACCTGCACGCCGAGACGCTCGCCGGCGGCGATCGCCTCGGCGACGCCGCTGATCGTGTCGTGGTCGGACAGCGCCAGCAGCTCCACGCCCGCGTCGGCGGCGCGCGCTACGACCTCGGCCGCGCGGCAGCACGCCGTCGGAGTGGGTGGAGTGCGACTGCAGGTCGAAGCGCGGCGCCATCGCGCGGCAGCGTATGCGATCGGCTCAGAGCCGGCGTGCTCGCGGCTGGCCGTCGGCGCGGCGAGCCGCGGTCAGGCGATCGGCGACCCGCGCGCTGCGACCGACAGCCGCGCAGGCGGCGCACGGCGGCGTGGTAGCGGCGGGCCCGCTCGGCAGAGCACGTGATCGCAGTCGCCGTCGGCCTGCGTCGAGCGGCGCGCCGCGCGTCGTCGGTCTCGGCGGCGCGCCGGCCGGCATCGATCCACAGCACCTCCAGGTAGGCCAGCGCGGCGCCGAGCTGGTCCTCGCGGCGAGTCGGTCGGCGCTCGAGCTCGCGCACGACGGGGATCACCTCGGAGATCAGCCAGCGCTGCTCGGCGTGCGCGCGCAGGAGCAGGCAGATGTCGGAGGGTGGGTGAGTGTCGGGATGGGTGCTCATCGGCGCGATAGCCGGCGATCGAGGAGTGCGTGGGCTCGTGCTTTGGGCTTCGGCGGGCCCCTTGCGCGTGCTTTAGGAGGAGCCCCCTGGTTCCACGTTCCTCCAGTCTTTTCGGGCTGTTTGGGCGCTTTTGCGGCTGCGCTCAAGGATCGGCGGAGGTTGCGCCGATGCAGACCCACAGAAGCTCCGACAGGAAAGAGGAGATGCTGACGGTCGACACCGATCCGACCCGCCGCACGGCCGGGCAGTACGCGCGCGCGACGGTCCGGCGGCTGCGCATGCGCACGCTGGTGACGCTGGGCGCGCTGGCGGTCGCGACGGCGCTGCTGGGCCGCGCGTTCGGCCTGCACGACCCGCGCTTCCTGGCCTCGGAGGTGGCGCTGCTGGCGAGCATGTTCGTGATCTCCCGCTACGTGCTGCCGCTGCTCGAGCGCCGCGACCGCGGGGCGACGCGGCGAGGAGCACGTGGGGGGTCTGCTCGACGGCTGTCGCGAGCACGGCTGGCGCGTGATCCACGACGCGAGCCTCGGCCGCGGCAACGTCGATCACATCGTGATCGGCCCGGCGGGCGTGTTCACGATCGAGACCAAGAGCCACCCGGGGCCGGTGCGCGTGGCGCGCGTGCACGGCGCGACGCTCAACCAGGCGCAGGCGCAGCGGCGGGCGATCGAACGGGTGACCGGCGTGGAGGTGGAGCCGCTGATCGTGTTCAGCCGCGCGTGGGTGGACCGGCCGATGGCGCGGCGCAAGGGCGTGCGCGTGCTGCCCGCGCGGATGCTCGTGGGCTACCTGACGAGGCTGCCGGCGACGCATCTCCGAGCAGGAGATCGAGCACGCGCTGGCGCTGGTCGCGCAGGCGCTGATCGAGCAGCAGGCCCGCCGGCGCACGACCGGCGGGCGCTGGCAGGCGCGCATCGCGCGCCACCAGCTCGTGCGGGGACGCGGCGGACACTGAAGTCAAGGCTGGCGATCGGCTGGCCGGGGCGCTCGCCGGGCGCTAGCGTGTGGGCATGGCAAGCGCTGCTTCAACGGTGCCCGCGAGCGGGCGTGACGGTGCCATCAGCGGGGCGACCGGCACGAATACGGGGCTGCCGCCGGGCCCGCGCATGCCGGCGGTGGCGCAGACGCTGGCGTGGGCGCTCGCGCCGACGTGGCTGATGGACCGCTGCGCGGCGAGCGCTGGGGGAGGCGTTCACGCTGACGTTCGCGCCGAGCGGCATGAAGCTCGTGATGGTGAGCGACCCGGAGGCGGTCAAGACGGTGTTCACGGCGCCGCCCGAGGTGGCGCCGTCGGCGGCGGGCAACTCGCCGGTGCGCGCCGGTGATGGGGCCGCAACTCGGTGCTCGTGCTGACGGGCCCCGAGCACATGCGCCAGCGCAAGCTGCTGCTGCCGCCGTTCCACGGCGAGCGGATGCGCGAGTACGAGGACGTGATCGTGGAGGCGACGCGCACGGACATGGCGGGCTGGCCGCTCGGGCAGGCCGATGCGGCTGCAGCCGCACACGCGAGCGATCACGCTGGAGGTGATCCTGCGCGCGGTGTTCGGCGTGGAGGCCGAGCGCATGGATCCGCTGCGGCGAGGCGATCGGCGAGCCTGCTCGAAGCCGATGCAGCCGGCTGGCGATGCTGCGGTTCGCGCTGCGCAGCCGCCGACGGCGAGCGCCGCCGACGGGCGCGATCGGGCAGGCGCTCGACGCGGCTCGACCGGCTGATCTACGACGAGATCGCGCGCACGCGCGACGCAGAGCGACCTGGACGAGCGCACGGACATCCTGTCGCTGCTGATGCAGGCACGCGACGAGGACGGGCAGGCGATGACCGACGGGGAGCTGCGCGACGAGCTGGTGACGCTGCTGCTGGCCGGCCACGAGACGACGGCCACGTCGGTGGCGTGGGCGATCGAGCGCCTGGTGCGCCACCCGGACAAGCTAGCGCGGCTGATCGCGGAGATCGACGCGGGCGAGGGCGACGAGTACATGACGGCGGTGGTCAACGAGACGCTGCGCGTGCGCCCGGTGGTGCCGATCGTGGTGCGGGTGCTGCAGGAGGAGCTGCGAGGTGGGCGGCTACGCGCTGCCGGCGGGCACGCGCGTGGTGCCGTCGATCTACCTGACCAACCGCAACCCGCGCGTGTACGAGCAGCCGGCGGAGTTCCGTCCCGAGCGCTTCCTCGAGCGCGGCCCCGGAGACGTTCTCGTGGATCCCGTTCGGCGGCGGCATCCGCCGCTGCATCGGCGCGTCGTTCGCGCTGCTGGAGATGAAGCTGATGCTGCGGACGATGCTCGGCGAGCTGGAGCCGCACGCCGCCGGCGGCTGGCGCGGACGCGAGGGCGAGTGGATCCGGCGGCGCGCGATCACGCTCGTGCCCGCGGCGGCGCACGCGTGGTGTGGCAGCCAAGAGCGCGCTGAAGGGTTTTGATGAGGCCGCCTGCCGGCGGCTGCGCGGGGTGCGGTGTGAGTGCGCGCCGGTGGCGGCGAGCCGTGCGCAAGTGTCCCGCCCGCAGCGAGGGGTAGCGTCTGTGGGATGTCGATGCAGACGACCAGCGCCGCGCGCTCGGACCCGGCGCCGGCGCACGGGCGGCGACCGCCGACGCCCGAGGAGCTGCTGGCGCGCTTCGGCCTGGCGCGCGTTCCGGCCCGGCCAGCGCGAGGCGGTGCAGGCGGCGCTCGACGGGTCGCGACAGCCTGGTGGTGATGCCGACGGGGGGCGGCAAGTCGCTGTGCTACCAGCTGCCGGCGCTGGCGCCGAGGGCGACGGCCGCCGCTGGTGGTGGTCGTGAGCCCGCTGATCGCGCTGATGGCCGACCAGCTGCGCCGGCTGGAGCAGGCGGGCGTGCGCGCGGCGATGCTCGCCTCGGGGATGGCGGAGGGCCACAACGCGCGCGCGCTGCGGCGAGATCGAGTCGGGCGAGACGCAGCTGGTGCTGGCGGCGCCCGAGCGATTCGCCTCGGCGCGCCTTCCGCGCGGCGCTGGCGCGCGCGGCGGGTGGCGCTGTTCGTGGTCGACGAGGCGCACTGCGTGGCGGAGTGGGGCCACGACTTCAGGCCGGACTACCTGCGCCTGCACGACGCGATCGCAGTCGCTGGGCCGCCCGGCGGTGATGGCGGCGACGGCGACGGCGACGCCGCGGGTGGCGCGAGGAGATCGCCGCGCGGCTGGGGCTGCGCGAGCCGGGTGTCGATCCGCTCGGGCTTCGACCGCCCGAACCTGACCTTCGACGTGGTCGAGCGTGGAGGGCAAGGGCGCGGTGGCGCGCAAGCGCGCCGCGCTGATGCACGTGCTCGCGCGACGCGCGACGGCGCGGCCCGGCGATCGTGTACTGCGGCACGCGCAAGGACACCGACGCGGTGGCCGGGCGATCTGGCGGCGGGCGGGATCGCGGCGGTGGCCTACCACGCGGGCATGACCCCGCAGGCGCGGCGCGAGAGCCAGGAGGCGTTCATGGACGGCCGCGCGGAGGTGGTGGTGGCGACGAACGCGTTCGGGATGGGCGTGGACAAGGCGGACGTGCGCACGGTCGCCCACTGGGCGCTGCCGACGAGCCTCGAGGCCTACTACCAGGAGGCGGGACGCGGCGGGCGCGACGGCGCTGGCCGGCGCGGGCGCTGCTGCTGGCCTCGCGAATGGACCTGGGCCGCCTGATCCGGTTCATCAAAGAGCGCGAGACGAGCGTCGAGGACGTAAAGCGCTTCGTCGCTCGGCTGCGCGCGACGCGCACGACGACGCGATGGTCGATCGGGCACGGCGAGCTGGGCGAGCGCGAGCGGGTGCTGCTGTCGATCGCCGAGCGCGCGGGCGCGGTGGAGCTCGCGCCGGGCGGCAGCGACGGGCTGCTGGTGACGCTCACCGGCCAGGGCAGCCCGCGCCGGCGCACGCGGCGATCAGGGCGGCGAAGAACCGCGGCTGGGAGTCCTACCGCTCGATCGAGCGCTACAGCGCCGACGGGCAGACGTGCCGCCGCCGCCAGATCCTCGACCACTTCGGCGACAACGCCCAGGGCGCGCCTACGGGCCGCTGCTGCGACGTGTGCGACCCGGACCCCGAACTGCGCCGCGCGGTGGAGACGGCGCCGACGAGCACTCCGCGCGCGCGGGGTGGGTCCGCTCGCGGCGCAGCCGGGGGTGGCGGGCGGTCACGGCCGGAGCCGGACGGCCCGCCTGTGGACGAGCGCCAGTTCGACGAGCTACGCGCGTGGCGGCTCGGCCGCGCGGAGGGCAAGCCCGCATTCACGGTGGCCAGCGACGCGACGCTGCGCGCGCTGCTGCGCGCGCCGCCCGACTGACACGCAGGGGCTGCTGGCGGTGCAGGGGATCGGGCCGGCGTTCTGCGAGAAGCACGGCGAGTCGCTGCTGGCGGTGCTGGCGGCGCTAGCATCAGGAGCCGCGCCGACGTAGCTCAGCTGGTAGAGCACTTCACTCGTAATGAAGGGGTCGGGGGTTCGAGTCCCCCCGTCGGCTCTCCACTCGTACGTACGGCCACTGCCACCTGTACGCGTCTTGACTTGCTAGGCGCAGTCGGCTAGACCATACGCCCCGCGACCGGGCCTGTTGGCCGTCGACGCGCAGCGGGGCCCAAACGATGGTTTCCCACGGCGACAGCGAGTGCGGTCAGGACCAGGTCGCGAGCTGGTGCGCCGAGCCGATCGCCGGTGCCACCGCGCGACGCATTGCAGTCGCGGCGCTGGCGTGTCTTGCGTGTGCGCTCGCCGCAGCCACAAACGCCTCGGCGGCGGTGAAAACCGAAGAAGTGACTTTCGAGGGAGTAGCTCCTGGTGTTCGCGTCGAAAAACAGTACGAATCGAAGGGCGTGCTGTTCGAAGCGGCGGCGGTGAGCGATGGCTTCACACTCGGTGAACCGGTCGAAAACGGCGTGGTCTCGCCGTCGGCCGACTGCTTGGGTCCGATCACGCACGAATCCTCGGCGACACACTCGCCTTCGATTTTCGCCGGCAACGACTGTGGTGGCAGCGAGTTTCCCCCGGCCGGAACGTTCGGAATCCTGACCAGCTTCGCCAAGGAAGTGAACGCCTACGTCGGCGACGTGAACTCCCAGCCGGTGTCGTTTCGCTTGGACGCCTACGACTCCGAACACAACCTCGTCGGACACTCCGAAGTCACGTCGCTGTCCAAGTCGATCGACACGCCGATCGGGGTGGTCGCGCCGAGCTATGAGATCGCTTACTTCGCGCTGTACCGAACCAATCCCGCGCATCTGGAATCGGAAACCGTCGGCTTCGACGATCTGTCCTTCAAGGTCGGCGAAGCGCCGCCGGAAATCACGCTGGCGGCAAACGCCGGCGGCGCGATCGCACAGGGCGCGTCCATCAAACACACCGTGACGGTCCTGCGTGACAACGGCTCAGAAGGCGACGTGGCGCTCAAAGCGACGGGTCTGCCGGCAGGCGTCACCGCGACATTCCAACCGGAAGTGCTCACAGGCACGCAGAGCCCCAGCACGTTGACACTGACAGCGGAAAACAGCGCGCTGCTTGCGTTCGCGCACGCCACGATCGAAGCGGTGCCCGAAACGATCAAAGCCGGCGCGCACGTGCACACCGTCCCGCTGGACGTACAGGTGGTTGCCCCGTTCAACGTCTACACCGGTCTCGCTTCCAGCGTGCCGGCGTTCACCAACGTCGCGCTGCCGCCGTGCTCCAGCGCGAGCGTCGCCGTGCGTACCATCCTCGAACCAGGTTTCCCGGGACCGGTGGACCTCTCCATATCCAATCCCGCCGCGGGTGCGGATCTGCCCGTGACGGTCCTCGAACACACGGTCCTGGAACCGTCTGACTTCGACATCGCGGGCGTCAACGAACAGCGCTTGAGGATCACCCGCAACGGCAACGGGCCGGCAACAGGCACTACGGACGTGCGCGTCGTCGGGACGAGCGGTGCGTTCAGCGAGCCGCCCGCGAACGTGATCGTCGAAAGAGTCGCGCCGACGATCAGCTCGATCACGCCGCTGCGCGCACACACGCCGATCGCGCTGAAAGGCGGCAGCGAAGTGACGATGCACGGCACCGGCTTCTGCCCGGGCGCGACTGTGCGGTTTGGCAACTCCGCGGCGGTCGTGCCGGCGAGCACCGTCAACACCTCTGGGACGGAACTGAAAGCGACCGTACCGCGTCTGGCGACCAGCGGCATGCCGGTGTTGAGCAGTGGCGGCGCGTCCGCGAACGGTCCCTCGCCGCTGACGATCGAAAGCTACCGCAACGTCGACGGCTACCAGTTCCACAACTATGAACCGTATGTCACCTTCTCGCAGCTGACCGAAGCGTTCGGACCCGAACAGACCGAAATCAAGATCGACCTATGCTGGCCGCTCGGCTGCGACGTCAGCCTCCCGAGCCCGATCGCGCTGATTGTGCAGGCGATCGCCGACAACGGTCTGAACTCGGGCGCCTGCTTCGGCATCTCGCTCTCCAGCCAGCGCCTGCTCGAGGGTTACAAGCAGTTGAACGCGTTCCCGCCGACGAACGCGACCACGATCTTCGGTCTATCCGCGCAGAACGAACCGTCGGCGTCGCTCACTAACTTCATCAACGCCCGGCACGTCTCGCAGCTGAGCACAGAGTTCCTCAGTCACTTCTTCGGTACGGAGACCGAACAGGGCGCTTCGGGCGGCGTGGCGATGTCCAAGAAAGTGTTTGAAGAGATCCAGAGCGCGTTCGCGGCCGGCGAATACCCGCTGGTCGCGCTCGAGGAAGGCGGACGCGGGCACGTGGTGATCGCCTACGATCTCGAAGGTTCGCCGGGGGACTACTACATCGACGTGTATGACTCCAACGACCCGTTCGGGCAGGGTGGCAGCGAGGAAGGTGAAGAAAACGCGGCTCACCACGAAGGCAACGTGCTCTCCAGCCGCGTGCACGTCGGCTCTGACGGCGAATGGGAACTGCCTAGTACCGGCATCAAAGGTGGCGTCACCGGCCTCGTGGTCACCGATCCGGGCACGTTCCCCACGCGACCGTCGATGATCGGAGGCCCCGGCCCGGTGGGCATCCTGTTCTCCAGCAACACGCCCACCGGCGCCGGCTCGGGGCCGGCCGCGAGTACGGTCACGCAGTTGGAAGATGGCTCCGGTCACAAGCTGCTCGCCGCGGGTGGCGCGCCCAACCCGGACACCGCGACTCGCCCAGAAGCGACGCAGTTCGGGCCGCTCGTGGGCGCCCGCGCGCACGCCGCGGCAGCGGGTGCGGTGGCCTCACAGACCTACGTGGTGTCGAGCAAGGAGAGTTCCGTCAACGAGACGGTCACCGGCAGCGCCAGCGGCGGGGACACGCACTCGCTGCTAGGCGACGGCTTCGCTGAGCAGGTGAGCACGCTTGCGAGCAGCGGTGTGCAGGACAGCCTGTCGTTCGACCCGTCCAGTCCACAGGTGTCGTTCTCGACGGCGGGCGCGCACAAGCCGCTGTCGCTGACCCTCATCAAAGGTCTCAGCAAGGACGCGGACGAGGTGCAGGTTGCGACCACGAGCTTTGCCGGCAAGGGCGATCAGGTTCAGTTGAGCCCGTCCGGCAGCGGACTGACCTTCAGCCACCACGGCGGGCCGACCACGTTCAGCATCACCCTCTCGGCGCTCGGCCCGAAGAGTGCCCCGGCGCTCTTTCAGAGCGGGTCGCTGCACATCGGGCGCGGCGCTAGCGCTCGCGTGTCGGGCATCCACTGGAGCTCGCTCGCGGGCGCGACGCTGCGCGTGCGCATCGGCTCGCGCACCTTGGTCATCCACAACCACGCCCGCGCGCTGCGCCTGGCGAAGGTCCACACGCTCAGCGCCCACAAGGCCGGCAAGGCGGGCGAGGCACTCGAGATTGCCGCCGCGGTCAAGCGGCTGCCGGTGGGCGCGAAGCTCGCGTTCTCGTGGGTGGTGCGTCACGGCGGGCGGGTTCTCGCCAGCCACGCCACGATCGTGTCCGGCGCGCGGCGCAGCGCGACTTTCGACTTCAAGCCCACGGCACGCGGCAGCTACTCGTTGACGGGCTCGGTTGCGGTGATCGCTTCGAAAGGTCTTGCGAGCACCAGCGCGCAATCCTCGCGCCGTCTCACGTTCCGCGTTCGCTGACCGGTCGGCGGCGTCTTTCGCCGCCGACGGCGGCACGACGACGATCGCTCCGACCACGAGCAGGTATCCCGTGGGACTGCGCGTATCTAACGAGGTTGGTGAATGCCACAAATTACAAACACTAGAACCTTTCGTCATATTGCAACCAATTCCTCGTCGCGCGCTCACGCTGGCCATGATCGTCCTCGCGCTCGTGGGCGCCGGCTCGCTGTTGGCCAGCCAGCGCCTGATGGCCGCCACGACAGCCCGTCCTCGCCCAGCGCCTCTACTCGCGAGCGGCACACATCGCTCCACTGTGCACTCGAGGCGGCGTGCCGGCGCGGTGCAAGCGAAAAGCAAGCATGCTCTCCGCGGCCCGCGCGGGGCGACAGGTCCCGCCGGCAAAGAAGGCCCCCAGGGCGCCGCCGGCACGCCGGGGTCACAGGGCGAAAAGGGTGCAGCCGGCGCTGAAGGCAAACAGGGTGCCCCTGGCGCGGAGGGCAAACAGGGCCTTCAGGGCGTCAAAGGCGAAGTGGGCGCTGCGGGACCGGCAGGCAAAGAAGGCCTCCAGGGCGCGGCTGGGCCACGGGGCGTAAAAGGCGAAACAGGCGCTGCGGGCCCCGAAGGCAAAGAAGGTCTGCAAGGCGCCGTCGGGCCGCAGGGTACCCAAGGCACACAGGGTCCGGAAGGTAGCCAGGGACCGGAAGGCCCGATGGGCCTCGAAGGCAAAGAAGGTCAGCAGGGCACGGCCGGTACGCAGGGCGTCGCCGGCGAAACGGGAGCCGCTGGTCCAGAAGGCCCAGAAGGGCCTCAGGGCGCGATCGGTCATGAAGGCAAAGAAGGACCTAAAGGCCTCCAGGGAGTCAAAGGCCAGTCAGGCGCGACCGGACCCGAAGGTACTGAAGGCAAAGAAGGACCCAAAGGCCTCCAGGGCGTCAAAGGCGAAACGGGGGCGCCGGGCCCGGAAGGAAAAGAAGGTCCGGAAGGTCCGATCGGACCGCAGGGCAGCCAGGGCATCGAAGGCCCTCAAGGCGTAGCGGGCGAAGCTGGCGCCGAAGGGCTGCAGGGGCCTCGAGGCGAACAGGGGGTCGAAGGCACCAGAGGTGAAACAGGAGCCGCTGGTCCAGGCGGCCCTGAAGGGAAAGAAGGGCCCAAAGGCGCACCAGGGCTGGACGGCAACGAAGGCGTCAAAGGCGAAACGGGGGCGCTGGGCCCGGAAGGAAAAGAAGGGCTCCAAGGTCCGGCTGGAGCGCAGGGCATCGAAGGCCCTCAAGGCGTTCCAGGCGTCAAAGGCGAAACAGGTGCCGAAGGCAGCGAAGGACCCAAAGGTGCCGCCGGCGCGGCGGGGCCTCAGGGCGCCAAAGGCGAAGCCGGCGCAACGGGCCCACAAGGACCAGAAGGCGCGACAGGCCCGCAAGGTTCGCAGGGCAAAGAAGGCAAAGAAGGCGCGGAAGGTGAATCCGGCCTCCAGGGTGTCAAAGGCGAAACTGGCGCCGAAGGCAAAGAAGGACCAAAAGGCGCCACGGGCGTCAAAGGTGAAGCTGGCGCCAAAGGCGCTGAAGGCAAAGAAGGCAAAGAAGGCAAAACCGGGGCCACTGGTGCGACGGGTGCCAAAGGTGAAGCTGGCGCCAAAGGCGCTGAAGGCAAAGAAGGCAAAGAAGGCAAAACCGGGGCCACGGGCGCGACGGGTGCCAAAGGTGAAGCTGGCGCCAAAGGCGCTGAAGGCAAAGAAGGCAAAGAAGGCAAAACCGGGGCCACGGGCGCGACAGGCGCCAAAGGTGAAACCGGCGAAAAAGGCGCTGAAGGAAAAGAAGGCAAAGAAGGCAAAGAAGGCACCATCGGGGCGGAATCGGTTACGACGGCTGCTCTCAAAAAAGAAGCCGTGACGGTCGCGAAGCTCGCAGCTCCCACCGCCAAGCCGGCGAAACCCGCGGAAGGCGCAATCACGGTCGGTGTCGCATCACCTGCGCGCAAGGTATCGGCGGCGATCGTCGGTAATGGCGTGAAAAAAGAATGGGCGATCGAACACAATCTCGAAACCCGACTCGTCGAGGTCACGGTACAGGTCAGCCAAGGCGAAGAACCAGGCGAAGTCGAATCCAGCGCCAACTACAAAATCAAGGCGATCAGCGCTAAATCCGTTGAAGTGGTGTTCACGGTGGCTCCGGCTGCCAAAGCGCTCCTGTACATCACGGTGGTGGGATAGCTTGACATTTGGTCATCGCTCTCCGCGAAGGCCGCTGGGCGCAGTCGCGGCTCTGCTCGCAAGCGTCTGCGTCTCCGCGTGCGGGTCGGGCGTCGGAGACCTTGACAGTGTGACGGTCGAGCGAGCGATCGCGAAGTCCGTCCTGAAGGAGCGCAATCTCTACGCGACCGTCGTGTGCCCGTCGAAGGTTCCACAGAAGGCGGGTCACACGTTCGTCTGCACGGCACGCCTGGACGTGGGTACCTATCCGGTGATGGTCACCGAGATCAACGGCAACGGCAAGGTGCGCTATCAGAACGAGAAGCCCCTGGTCGTATTGAACATCGCGAAAGTGCGCCAGGCGATAAAGGCGTCGGTCCTCAGTCAGAGGAAGCTGCACGCGACCATCTCATGCCCGACCGAGGTTCTGCAGCAAGCCGGTCTCGTCTTCCGGTGCAAGGCGGCGGTAGACGGCGCCGCGCGCCGCTACCCGTTTGTGGTGACCGAGCTCGACAACGCCGGACACGTCCGCTACCTCGGAACGTGACCGGCCAACGGCAGTTGGGGTAGCCTGCCGCCGATGTTGGCGGTCAAGTCGATCGACGCAAGCACGCCCCTGCCGGGCGCGTTTCTGCGGGTCCGATGACCGTCGAGGCGATCGGTCGGGCAATTCTGGTGGTAGGCGGGTTCCTGCTCGTGATCGGACCCGGCATGCAGGCGCGTCTGGAGATGCGCGAGTACCACGATCTGCTCGAAGTGCTCAGCAAGGGCGATATACCGGCGGTCACGCGCGAGTACCTGAAGCTCCTGTCGGTGGGGCCGTCGATGGCGCTGCGCTCGCCGCTCGGCCTGCTCGAGTTCTTGCGAGGCGCGCCGAGCTGGTATCCGCGATACCGGCGCGCGCACAAGGCTTTCACCGAATCAGCTGGCGGCGGCGACGAGCGGGTCGCGCAGATCCGCATGCATCTCACCCGCGCGCGTAACTGGGCGATCGTGATGCTCGGCTCGGTGCTGATCTTCGTGGGAGCCTCGATCGAGCTGACTCAAACCCTGAGCGGGCACGAGTAGTCCTACGCGGGCTGTTGGCCTTGGACGTGAGGCCTGAGGACGAGACGTTCCTGTTCGACCGCTGCGAGCTCCCAGTCGTGACCCGATCGGCCGTCGTCCGGGCACAGCAGGAGGCGCTCGCCGTCGAGCGACCATCGCCCGCTGCTCTGCTCGGGTACGTCGACGGGGCCGGGCGAGCTCTCGATGAACGACATGTCGGGGCGAAGCTCAAACCACGTCCTCCCGCGAGAGGGAGGGAGCGGGTGGCTGGCGGGACGAAACACCATCTCGCCGTGCGCGTCCTCCTCGTGCGCGTGGACCCAGCGGCCGTGAAGCCGGCGGCCGTGCAGCGCGCTCTCGTGGTCTGAGCTCACCCTGTCATGGTCTCAGAGGCCGGCCAGTTTCTTTCGTGGGCCGGTCAGCGTCGCGTTCATCCGTGCCACCTGACCGGTCGTGAACATGACCATCGCGTCGTCGTCGACGTAGTCCATGTAGTTCATGAACATGTCGCCGTCGGGGCCGTTGCTGCAGGTGATGTGGGGGAATTTCGGTTTGCCGTAGTTCGCCTGCTGAGCCGGCGGTGTGTCGGCGACGAAGTCGTTGCCGCTGCAGTCGTTGCGATCACCCCAGATGTGGCGCAGGTTGAAGAAGTGTCCGACCTCGTGCGTGGCTGTACGTCCCTTGTTGTACGGCGCTTTTGCTGTCCCCTGCGTACCGAACGCCGTGTACAGGATCACCACGCCGTCTCTGGCGGCGGGCCCGCCGGGGAACTGGGCGTAGCCGAGCAGTCCTTCACCGAGGTTGCAGACCCACAGGTTCAGATAGCTGTCGGTGGGCCACGGGTCGATTCCACCCGTTTTCTTGGACTTGACCGAGTCGTCGGGACCGAATGAGGCGGCGGTCGTCTTGGTGCGGGTGATGCCCGTCGTCTTCTTGCCGTGGGGGTCCTTGGTGGCCAGCGCGAACTGGATGTTGGTGTCGGTGACGAGCCCCTTCCAGTCAGCCGGCACTTTGGACTTGTCGGGGTTTTTGGCGCGGTAGTCGCGGTTGAGCGCCTTGATCTGGCTCAACACCTGGGCGTCTGAGATGTTTTCTTCGGCGGTTTTGTAAACGACGTGCACGACCGTCGGGATCGTCACCAGCTTGGCCGCCACGCGCATCGCTTCGCCGCTCTCGATGCTGCGCCGTGTGTGCTGCTCGACCTCCAGGCGACGGGCGCGGTATTCGGGCTGTGTTTCGGCGAGCAGCTCGTGAACCACCATCTGCGCGCACGTGCGGCGTTTGGGTGTCTTGGCGGGACTCATCTCGCACTCCCTCTCGATATGCCGGTTGACATGTGGACCGATGCCCGCTGCGCGAACGTCAGATCCTTGAAATCGATCTGCATAGCGCACCTTCTCACAACCGGCGCCGCCTGGTCTCGCGGCGGCCGTAGCTCAGTCGCTGAGCGTTCGCCGCTGCGGGTAAACGGTCTCGCCGCGGGCGAGCATCGACACGAACTCGGCGATCCGCCGGGCGCGCGTGTCGCTGCGCTTGGCGCTGTCGATCCGCAGTAGCACCGCGTAGCGGTTCTGGCTGGTGAGGATCTCGAACATCGCCTTGGCCTTCGGCTCGGCGTCCAACGCGGCGGCGAGATCACTCGGCACCTCGATCGTCGCCTGGCCCGCGTACGCGGCATCCCAGCGCCCGTCCGTCTGCGCGCGCTGCACCTCCGCCATACCCGCAGGGCGCATCCGGCCGTCCGCGATCAGCCTCCCGACGATGCCCACGTTGCGCTTGGACCACGGGCTGCGCGCCCGCCGCGGCGTGAAGCGCTGACGGTA
This sequence comes from uncultured Solirubrobacteraceae bacterium, assembly GCA_963705235.1. GTDB lineage: Bacteria > Actinomycetota > Thermoleophilia > Solirubrobacterales > Solirubrobacteraceae > Palsa-744. The sequence continues at coordinate 1,420,497 of OY970059.1, forward strand.
AGTGAGCGCGTCGCGCCGCCTGACCTGTCCGTCGATCCAGCCCTGGCAAAGCGCCTCGTCGAGCGCTTGGTCGTAGGTGAGTGTGGTTGGCGCGGACGTGCCCTTCTTGGCGAGCACGAGCCACACCCCGGACTCCTGGCGATGGTTTGTGGCGAGCCATCGCCGCCAGGCGGCCGCGTGCGCCACGATCAGATCGGGTAGCTCCTCGGCCACGGCCCGAAGTTTGACAGCGGCTTGCGCTGCTCAAGCGTCATCATGGGCGCTGTCATGCCTGACATGCGCCCATGTGCCAGCTGCGCCGCCGAGAGCCCCGCCGAGGCGCAGTTCTGCATGTCGTGTGGCGCCGCGCTCGAGCGCGTCTGTCCGGCATGTGGGGTGGTGGCGCCGCCACAGGCGCGTTTCTGCATGGCGTGTGGCGCCGGTCTGGGCGCCGACACCGAGGGTTTCGCCCGCGGTGAAGCGCCCGGCGCGGTCGAGCAGCGCGATCCCGAACCCGCCGCGCGCGCGGGCGCCCGCGCGGCGACGAGCGAGGAGCGGCGAACGGTCACGATCGTCTTCGCGGATCTGTCCGGCTACACCGCGATCTCTGAGACGCTGGACCCGGAGACCGCCAAGGCGCTGATGGATCGCTGCCTCAGCCGCCTGGGCGAGGAGGTCGAGCGCGTTGGCGGGCGCGTGGACAAGTACATGGGCGACGCGGTAATGGCGATTTTCGGCGCGCCGGTTGCCCACGAGGACGATCCCGAGCGGGCGCTGCGCGCGGCGCTGGCGATGCAGACGGCGATGGACGAGCTGAACCAGCGCGTGCGTGCCGACCACGGCTTTGAGTTCGCGCTGCGCGTGGGCGTCAACACCGGCGAGGTGCTGGCGGGGCACGTGGGCGACGCGTACACGGTGATCGGCGACGCCGTCAACGTCGCTTCACGGCTGGAGACGAGCGCCGACCCGGGCACGATCACGGTCGGCGAGCGCACGCAGCGCGCGACCAGCGGGGTCGTCGAGTACGTGCCGCTCGAGCCGTTGACGCTGAAGGGCAAGTCCGAGCCGGTGTCGGCGTGGCGCGCCGTGCGCCTGCTGGAGGAGCACACGGGCGCTCGCAGAGCACACCGCGAGGCTCCGCTGGTCGGGCGCGACGAGGAGTTCGCGCGCCCTGCAGACGCTGTGTCGCGCGCGTCGAGCGCAACAAAGCGCCGCATCTGGTGACGGTGTTCGGACAGGCCGGCGTGGGAAAGAGCAGGCTGCTGCGCGAGCTGGAGCGCTGGCTGGCGGGGAGCGATCCGCCGGTGCTCGTGCGCGGCGGGCGCTGCCTGCCGTTCGGATCGAGCGTCGTGTACTGGCCGCTCAACGAAATGCTGCGCGCTGATTGCGGCGTGGCCGATGGGATCCGGCTGAGCTGGCTTGGGAGAAGCTGTCGGTGCGGCTGGGGCCGCTGCTGGCGGACGGCGCTGAGGGCGATGAGGAGCAGGCGGCGCGGCGGATCGTGCCGCTCACGCGCGTGCTCGGCATCGAAGCACCCGGCGGGGCGCTGGAGCCCGACCGCGAGGATGGGCAGAACGCGCGTGAGGCCTTCTTCGGCACCGTGCGCGTGTGGCTGGAGGCGCTCGCCCGCGACCGCCCGCTGGTGCTCGCGTGGGAGGACATCCACTGGGCCGACGAGGGCATGCTCGACCTGATCGAGTACCTGTCGCAGTGGCTGCGCGCGCCCGTGCTGCAGGTCTGCCTGGCGCGAGACGAACTGCTCGAGCGCCGTCCGAGCTGGGGCGCCTCGCGCCGTACCACCACCAGCGTGTTCCTGGACCCGCTCGCGCGAGGCAGACACGAGAGTGCTGATCAAGGGCCTGCTGGCGTCGGTGGGAGCCAAAGCTGAGCTGCTGGACGCGCTCGCCGAACGGGCGGAGGGCAACCCGCTGTTCGCCGAGGAGATGGTGCAGCGTCTGATCGAGGAAGGCGGCGCGCGCGCGGTCGAGCTGCCCGACACCGTGCAGGGTCTGCTGGCGGCGCGACTGGACTCGCTGGCTCCGCTGGAGCGCCATCTGGTGGCGCACGCGTCGGTTGTCGGACGGGTGTTCTGGGAAGGCGCGCTGGCGCCAGTCGCGGCCGACGAGGGCGGTGACCTGCAGGCGGCGCTGGCAACGCTGCGCGAGAAGGACATCATCGTCCCGGGCGGCGGCGGTGGCCTCGCCGATGAGCAGGAGCTGGCGTTCAAGCACGTGCTGATCCGCGACGTCGCCTACGAGATGCTGCCCAAGGCGGTGCGTGCGCGCAAGCACTTCGAGGTCGGCTCGTTCATCGAGCAGCGCGCCGGCGAGCGCCGCCACGAGGTGGTCGCGTTGCTCGCCGAGCACTACGGGCGTGCGGTCATGCTGGGCGAGGAGGTGCGCATGGACGCCCGCGAGCTGGCGCCGCTGCGCGCCAAGGCGCTGCAGTTCCTGGAGGCCGCCGGCGACGCCGCCGGCGCCCTGTACTCCAACCAGGAGGCGCTAGCCAACTACGAGCTGGCCGCCGGCCTGTGTGGGGAGCGACCGCGACCTGCGGGCGCGCATCGACGAGAAGCGCGGCGACCTCGCGCTGCGACTGGGACGGGTCGACGCGGCGATCGAGGTGTGGCAGCGCTGCCTGGAGCACCACCGCGAGCGCGAGGAGCTAGAGCACGTGGCCGAGCTGCACCGCAAGATCGGCGCTGCGCTCGCGCACAAGGGCGAGCGCACCGAGGCGATCAAGCACCACCAGCAGGGGATCAACCTGATCAAGGATGCTCCACCGTCGCTCGTGCTCGTGCGCCTGTACGAGGAGGCGGCGTGGCTGTACATGCAGGTAGGCGACAACATGCTCGCGATCTACGCATCGGAGAAGGCGCTGCGGCTGGCCGAGCGTCTGGGTGAGGCGCGCGCCGCCAGCCGCGCACACGGCATCTTCGGGCGTGTGTTCGGCCGCATCGGCGACACCGTCAGGGCGCGCGAGAACCTCGAACGGGCGATCGAGCTGGCCGAGGACTCCGACGAGAACGAGACGGTGCTGGCGATGCTCGCGCTCGGTCATCACCTGGAGAACGCCGAGGGCGACTACGCGGCCGCGGGGCGCGCGTACGCCGATGCGCTCGCGCTCGCGCAGCGCATTGGTGACGTCCCCGCGCAGATCGAGCTGCACGCGGCGCTGGCGCAGCTCGCGTTCTACCGCTGCGACTGGGAGGAGGTGGGGCGCTCGAATGCCACCAGCGCCGAGCTCGCCGAGCGCGAGGGGCTGGTCGGCAAGCTGTGCCTGTCCTACAACCTGCGCGGGCTGCTGGAGTGGCGGGGCGGCGATCTCGGCTCCTCGGCGCAGCTGTTTCGCCGCTCGCGCGAGCTGGCCGACCGCGTCGGCTGGTCGGAGGTCGCGTTCAACGCGCTGCTCGGCCTGTCGATCACGCAGCGAGACGATGGCGATCTCGCCGGCGCAGAGGGCACGATCGAGCAGGCGCTGGAGGTGTGCGAGCGGGCGGGGCTGATCGGGCAGTCGATCCAGGCGACGTCGCTGCTTGCCTCGATGCTGGCCTTGGCGGGCGAGCACACACGCGCGGGCGAGGCGGCGCTGCGCGCGTCGGAGCTTGCCGAACGCGTCCACTACCCGGTCGGCCAGGCAGCCGTGCTGGAGGCTCGCGGGATGACCAGCGAGCTGGCCGAGGGCATGGAGCTGCTGGGCGACGCGCGTGCTGCGTGGCAGCAGCTCGGCCGCCCACTCGACGTGGCCCGCTGCGAGCTGCTGCTGGGCCAACGCGCGCGCGCTGGCGAGCCGTCAGTCGCCGGCGAGGCGCTGGCGGGGGCCGCTGAGGCCTACGAACGCCTGGGCGTCGAGCATCTGGCGCTGCGCGCACGAGATCTCATCGCCGCCGGCGTCTGAGCCGCGCGCGAGCGAGCGAGGCGCGAGCGAGCGAGGCGCGGGCGGACGCCTGTGGCGTTCAGGGCTTCGACGTCTTGGCTCTGGCCAGCAGCAGCGAGAACAGGTGCTCTTGGCCGCTGGCGGGAAACGCCAGCGGGATGCCGGAGCTGATCAGCGTCACGCGCGCCGATCCGTAGACGAAGCCGAGCACGTCCACATACAGCGGGACATGGATCGAGCGCACCGTGAAGTCCGCCTTGATGCGCCAGGCGAACGTGCCGCTGGTCCCGAACGACGGCGGCGTGCCGGGAGTGATCGAGATGTGGCTGACCTCTGCGCCGTGCAGCGACCCGCTGCTGTAGAAGTGGTTCAGGTAGTCCTGCAGGCACTGGCGTGTGTGTGGGCTGCGCATCTCCGCTAGTTCGGACTGGGCGATCGCCGTCGTGCGCGCCACGTTGACGCCGGAGCTGACGCCGACCTGGAACACGCTGACCTTGCGCTGGAACTGCCTGCTCGCCGCTTCCGCGAGCGCCGGTTCGGTGTGGCCCTGGCCGATGCACGCGAACAGCTTGCGTTCCAGTCCCGCTTCCTGCTTGGTGGCGTGATCGTGTTCGGGTGCGACTTTGAAGCCGGGCAGATCGGACGGGCGCAGGTTCACCGCAACCGCGTATACCTTGGCGTGCGCCGACGCGACGGGTTTGTCGGGCTTCGCGCTCGTGCTCGTGTGCGTGCCCGCCGCGTGCTTACCCGCCGGTGTCTCGCCCGCCGGCTGCCCGCCGCATGAGCCGAGCACGCCGGTCGTGGCGGCGAGTATGAGGATTGCCGCGATCCGGGGCATGCGCGCCCATTCTGTCAGGGCACATCAGCCGACGCGCGCGCTCGTCGGGCGCGTCCGCGCATCGGCACGCAATAGGCTGTCGAACGTGCGAGCCCTTCACGTACACGTCGAGCGCCAGTTCGCCAAGTCGCCCGAGCGCATTTTCGCCCACCTGGCCGAGCACGAGAACCTGGCCGCCGTGTTTGGTTGCAAGGTCTCCCGTCTGCGCGACGGCGAAGACGGCGAGCGCAACGGCGTGGGGTCGGTGCGCCGCCTTCAGATCGGGCCGATGCCGGCGTTCGAGGAGACGGTCACCGAGTTTGTGCCCGGCCGGCGGATCGTTTACCGCATAACCAAGGGCAGCCCGCTGCGCGGGCACGTCGGCGTGATGACGTTCGCGCCCGTGGAAGGGGGCACGAGCTTTGTGTATGACATTCGCATCGCCTCGGCGATACCCGGCCTGGCCCCGCTCGTGCGCGCGTCGCTGACCCGCTCGATCGAGGCGGCGCTGCCGGCCGTCGATCGCGACGCCTGAGCGATCGGCGGACATCCCCGCCGAGCCCTATCGTCCCGAGCCCGTGTCTGACACATCTTTCTCGGCATCCCTGCTCGGCGACGAGGCGGTGTTGCGCTTCCCCTATGACGAGCGCCTGCGCCAGCTGCTGCGTGCGATTCCCGGGCGCCGCTGGGAGCCGGTGGAGCGAACCTGGCGCCTACCGCTGGGGGCCGAGCAGGCGGAGGCGCTCGCGCGGCTGCTCGACGGCCTGTCCGGCGCCGCCGAGGTCAGCGGCCAGCTGGCCCGCGCGATCGCTCGCCGCCGTGCTAGACGCCACCGCGATGAGTGCCTGCTGGACGTCGTGCGCCCCGACCGCGACTGGTGGCTGAGCTTCGCCACCGACGACTCGGCCGGGCTGGGAGCGACGTTGCTCGAGCACCCGCAGTCGCGCGATCTGCCGGCGATCGGCCGCGCGTTGGTGCCCGTGGACGCGCACGCGGGAGAGCTGGTGGCGATGCTCGCGCGCAAGACCGACCGCCTGCGGGTGAGCGACGGCGCCCGCCAGGTGCTGGGCGCGCTCGCGCAGCGCGAAAGCGAGCAGCGCGAACCCCAGGCGGATAGAGGCGTCGAGGGTGCCGCCGGCACGCCGGGCTATGACGTCGAGTTTCGTCGCGACCGTCGCGGCGAGCACTGGATCCTGGTTTGCGCCGAGCGCGCGCGCTTGGCACGGGTGCTGGCGGCGCGCGCCGAGTGCCGTGCGCGCGAGGGCCCGGCCGGCACGCTCGGCCTGGCCGCCGTCGAGGATCACGCCGAGCGCCTGGCAGAGCTGCTGGAGCACATCGAGGACGTGAGCGTCGATCCGCGCGTTTCGGCGTGGCTGAAACGGGCCACCACCTGGCGCGGCAACGTCGAGGTGCAGGGGTCGCGAGCACAGCCGGAGTTCGTGCTGCTCGGCGACAGCCGGCGCCTGCCCAAGGCGCTACGCGACCGTGCTGTTAGCGCCCCGGGCGAAGCGACGGTGGAGCTCACGCGTGAGTCGTGGCAGTTGATGCGGGGACTGGACGCCTGGATCAGCCCGGCTGCCAAGCGCTGCATCGCCGCTGTGCAGGACGGCCGGCCGGCCCCGGCCGCGGTGCTGGAGCAGTCGAGCGTGCACGAGGACCCGACGTTCGTGCTGGCTGGTGGGCACGACCCCTCCTGCCAGCAGCGCTTCGCCGAGCTCGAGGGCGCGCTGCCGGCCAAGGGCGGCTCGGTTGAGCACGCGCGGCTGCCGGCGATTCGCGCCGACCCCTTCTGCGTGCCGCAGCTCGACGGGTTTCTGGCGGCCGGCGAGGTATGGGTCGATCCCGACGCGCTGTTGCTGCTGCAGGAGATCCGCGAGCAGCACGCGCGCGCGGCGGGGCTGGTCGAGCTGTCGAGTGCGACCGACGCGGCGCTGTCGGTGGACGGTCTCGGCGGCGAGCTGAAGCCGTTTCAGCGCGCCGGGGTCAGCTATCTGCTGGCCCGCCGCCGTGCGTTCCTGGCGGACGAGCAGGGTCTGGGCAAGACGATCGAGGCGCTCGCGGCGGTGCAGGCCGCCGACGCCTACCCGGCGATCGTGGTGTGTCCGGCCAGCCTCAAGCTCAACTGGCTGCGTGAGCTGGAGCGTTGGCTGCCCGCGCGCAGCGTGCACGTGCTGTCGGGAAACGGCGGCGAGGCGCCGCCGAGCGCGGAGGTGACGATCGTCAACTACGACATCGTCGCCGCGCGCCTGACGCAGCTGTGCGCGCTTCACCCGCGAGCACTCGTCGTCGACGAGTCGCACTACTGCAAGAACGCCGCCGCCAAGCGCACGCAGGCGGTCGCGCGGCTGGCGGCGACAGTGCCGAGCGACGGGTTCGTGTTCGCGCTGACTGGCACGCCCGTGCCCAACCGCCCGGCCGAGCTGATCTCCCAGCTGCGGATCATCGGGCGCCTTGAGGACTTCGGCTCGGGTGCGCGCTTCGGCCAGCGCTTCCGCGGCCCGGACGCTCACCGGCGTCTGCACTGGCACCTGCGCTCACGCTGCTTTGCGCGGCGGCTGAAGGCCGACGTGCTGCCGCAGCTGCCGGCAAAGACCCGTTCGATCGTGCCGATTGAGCTGGACAACGACGCCGAGTACCGGCTGGCCGAGCGCGATCTGGTGGCGTGGCTGCGCAGCCAGCCGCTGGACCTGCGCGAGCTCGACGCGAAGGTCGCGGCGGCGCTGCGCGCCGAGCGGCTGGTGCGCCTGAACGCACTCAAGCTGCTGGCCGCGCGCGGCAAGCTGGCGGCGGCGCTGGCGTGGATCCACGACTTCTGCTCCTCGGGCGAGCGGATGGTGGTGTTCGCCGGTCACCGCGAGATCCAGCGGGCGGTGCTCGCGCGCTTCCCCGCTGCCTTGCACATCCTCGGCGAGGACTCGGCGAGGGCGCGGGACGACGCGCTGCAGGCGTTTCAGTCCCAGCAGGACGCGCGCGAGCACCAGCTGATCGTGTGCTCGATCGAGGTCGCCGGCCAGGGCCTGACGCTCACGCGCGCCTCCAACGTCGCCTTCCTAGAGCTGGCGTGGACCCCCGCCAAGCACGACCAGGCGGAGGACCGCTGTCACCGGATCGGCCAGCAGGACGCGGTCAACGCCTACTACCTGCTCGCGGCGGGTACCGTCGATGAGACGATCTCGACGCTGCTCGAGCGCAAGCGCACGGTGATCGCGGCCGTCACCGACGGTCGCGAGGAGGACGAGGAGGGAGTGGTGGACGCGCTCGTGCGGGACCTGCGCAAGGCGCCCTACCGGCACCTGCGCGCGGTCGCCTGATCGGCGAGGGCTACGGCCACAGTTCCAGCTCGTTCATGATGTCCCCCCACTGGTAGACCGCTCGCGCTTCGGCTTCGACCAGAATCGTTTCGATCCGTTCGCAGCGCGCGGCCACCGACCGGTTAGTAGCGCTCTCGCTCGACTTCAGCTGGGATGGCAGCATCCCGAGCGCCACCCACGCGGGCATGAACTTGGCTACGAACGAGGCGGTGTTGGCCGGCACCGTCCCAAATCCGCCGGCGGCCCACGCCCGCACGTCCGCGCACAGGTTCGGTTCGGAGAGAGCCAGCAGCGTCGTCAGCTTGCTCGCATACGTTCTGACAGTGCTCGTCAGACGCCCGTTGCTCCAACGCAGGTGCCCGACCGCGCGCACGAACGTCTGGATCGCTTGGCGGTCCGGCTGTCCGGCGCGCAACACCATCGCGCCGATGACGTTGTTGCTCATCCGCGTGGATTCGGGATCCTGAGGAGACTGCGCGGCCCCGCGCGGGCATTCGCGGCGCACTCTCGCGAGGATTTCGTCGGGCGCGGCTTCAGAAGTCTTCAGGTGCGCCTTGGCCGCCCGCAGCAGCGCGTAGTTGGCCTGTACGTAAGCTTGCGTGGAGGCCGCGTCGTTGGAGGCGGCCAGGGCGGCGGAAGGCAGCGCCGCGAGGATCGCGAGTGCCCCCATCACAGACAGGAACCGCTTGATGCTCATGTTAGGAGCGTAGGTCATCAGCGGCCCACCGGCGCCACGAAGAACGGGATAAGGATCGTCCTCTCCGGAGTCAGGTGGCGGGAAACGTGCTCGTTCCCCGGTATTGTCTGGCCGCGCACGGCATGAGAAGGAACGGATACATCGTCCTGCTGATAGCGACCGTCGCGTGGGTGACGGTGGCGATCGTGCTCGGCACGGGCGCGCTTTCGGGTGCGCACACGACGGTGCCGCCGAGCGGCCCCTCGCCCGCCTGTCTGCCGGCGACGCTCGAACACGACGCCACGCTGTCGGGAACGACCGTGGACGTCTCGCCGGCGCCGCAGACCGATACGGCCAATCCGCGTACGCAGATCAGCTTCAAGGGCACTCCGGTCACCAACATCCAGGACGTCAGCGTCGAAGGCTCGCGTACGGGCTACCACTACGGGCACGTGTACGGCTACTTCCAGGGCGACGGCGGCAGCTTCGTCCCGGACAAGCCCTTCGAGGAAGGCGAGCGCGTGGTCGTGCGGCTGGTGATCGGGCCGCCCGGCGGGGAACACCGCACGTCCTACGCCTTCCGTGTCGCCCACCTCTACCCGACCGACGGGATCAACGGTTTCCCCAACCCGTCTGCGCCTTCATCCTTCTACCAGAGCTTTGTCTCGGCGCCGGAACTGCACCCGCCGCTGCTGACGGTGACCAGCCCCGACCGCGACCCCTCGGCGGGTGACGTGATGATGACCGTCGGCCCCGGGCCCGGACAGTACGGGCCGCTGATCTACACGCCGCAAGGACGGCTGGTGTGGTTCAACAAGCTCTCGGACGGGCTCAGCGCACTGAACCTCAGCGTGCAGCGCTACGAAGGCCAGAACGACCTCACCTACTGGCAGGGCCACGTCCTCTCGCTCGGCTTCGGCGAGGGCGAAGACATCGTGATGGACCCCAACTACCAGAAGGTCACGACCGTGCGCGCGGGCAACGGCTACCAGTCGGACCTGCACGACTTCCAGATCGCGCCGGACAACGTTGCGTACATCACGGTGTACAACGCGATGCGCTGCGACTTGACCCCGGTCGAAGGTGCTCGCAACGGCGTGATCATGGACACGGCCGTGCAGGCGGTCGACATGAAGACCGGCCTGGTGCGCTGGGAGTGGCACAGCCTCGACCACGTGGCCGCCAGCGAGTCACATGCCCCGGTGACCAGCGGCGCCACGCCGTGGGACTGGTTCCACCTCAACTCGATCGACGTGGAGCCCGACGGCAACGTGCTGATCTCGGCCCGCAGCACCTGGGCCGCCTACCAGCTGGAAGACGGATCGGGACGGATTCTGTGGCGGCTGGGGGGAACCAAGAGCAGCTTCGCGATGGGCGCCGGCACCGAGACCGCATGGCAGCACGACGCGCGCATGCACGCCGACGGGACGATCACGATGTTCGACGACGGGTCCAACCCGCGCCTGCACTACCAGTCTCGCGCCGTACACGTGGCGATCGACACGACCAACCACACGGCCCGCCTGCTGCGCAGCTACCCGCACCCGACGGGTGCGCTGGTGGCCGACAGCCAGGGCAACACGCAGATGCTGCCCAACGAAAACCTGGTCGTCGGCTGGGGGGCGATTCCCAGCGTGACCGAGCTGTCCAAGGGCGGAGACATCCTGTTCGACGCGCACATGTCACCGGGTCTGTCCTCTTACCGCGTGTTCCGCTTCCCGTGGGCGGGCCATCCGCTGTCGCTGCCGTCGGTCAGCGCTCACGTGCTCGTCACGGGCGACTCGACGGCGGTGTTCGCCAGCTGGAACGGCGCGACCGAAGTGGCGTCGTGGCGGGTGCTCGCAGGCGCCAACCCGGCGGCGCTGAAACCAGAAGCGTCGATGCCCGACAGCGGCTTTGAGAGCTCGGTCATCTACCCGGACGCATTCGCCAAGAACAAAGTCGAATACGTCGCCGTGCAGGCGCTCGGCTCGGCGGGGCAGCTGCTGGCGACCTCGCCGACCGTGCAGGTGCAGAAGCCGCCGACGCCGCCGAAAGCGGGTTGAGCGTCGATGCGCTCGACCACGAGGCGCGGCTCGTGACCACCGAAGCGGCACGACTATCCCCGCGCCTGGCGCCTGCTCAGCCGGCGGCGCAGGACACCACGCCGCCGCCGCGCCATGCCCTGCTGCTGGCCGTGTGCTGCGTGGCGCAGTTCATGGTGATCCTCGACGTGTCGATCGTCAACGTGGCGCTGCCGTCGATCCACACCAGCCTAGGCTTCTCCGAAACGCAGCTGTCGTGGGTGATCAACGCGTACACGATCACGTTCGCGGGATTCTTGATGCTGAGCGGCCGGGCCGCCGACCTGCTCGGCGGGCGTTCTACGTTCGTGACCGGCCTGCTGCTGTTCGCGGCGGCCTCGCTGATCGGCGGGACGGCGGTCGACCGCGAGGTGCTCGTCGGCGCGCGTGCCCTTCAGGGCCTCGGCGGGGCCGTGATGGCGGCCTCGTCGCTGGCGATCATCACCTCGTCGTTCGCGCCGGGGCCCGAACGGCACCGTGCGATCGGCCTGTGGGGTGCGATGAACGGCGCAGGTGGCGCGACCGGGACGCTGCTCGGCGGGATAATCACGCAGGAGCTGACCTGGCGGTGGGTGCTGCTGATCAATCTCCCCATCGGGATCGCCGCTGCGCTTGTCGCCCGAGTGGTGGTCGTCGATCGACGCCGTGAGGACAGCGCCGCGGACTTCGACCTGGCTGGTGCGCTGGCGATCACCGGCGGGCTGCTGTCGCTGGTGTACGGGATCGTCAACGCTGGGCAGGACGGCTGGGGCTCGCCCGCTGCGCTCGGCCCGATCGGTCTCGGGCTGGCGCTGCTGGCCACGTTCGTGCTGATCGAGGGGCGCATCGCGCAGGCACCGCTGGTGCCGCTGCGCGTCTTCTCCAATCGGCTGCTGCGCGTGTCGAACATCGTCGTGATCTTCTTCAGCGCGGCGCTGTTCCCGATGTGGTACTTCGGCACGCGCTACCTGCAGGAAGTGCTGCACATGGGCCCGCTCGACGCCGGCCTGGCGTTCCTGCCGATGGCGCTCACGATTATGGCCTTCGCGACCAGGGCCGGCGCGCTGGTGGCGCGCTTCGGTGTTGGACGCGTGCTCGGCGTCGGTCTCACGCTGATGGCGCTCGGCCTGGCGCTGTTCACGCAGATCAGCGTCAACGGCAACTACGTATCCGACTTCATGCTCCCTGGCCTGCTGACGTCAATCGGCGTGGGACTGTCGGTGGTTCCCTCGACGATCGCCGCTACCGCCACGGCCCCGCCGAGCGAGGCCGGGCTGGCGTCGGGGCTGGTCAACACCTCCCGGCAGATGGGCGGCGCACTCGGGCTGGCGATCCTGGCTTCGCTGGCCGTGCTGTTCACGGGCCACCTGATCGACAGCGAGTACACCACGCCGATCGTCGCGCTCAACGACGGCTTCCGCCTCGCGTTCGGGCTCGGCGCGCTGTCCGCGGCGACGGGAGCGCTGATCGCCTTCCGGCTGATCCCGAAGTCCCTGCACCCGCCCAGCGCGGCGAGCGCACCCGCGCCACCTGCGTCGGCGCAGGCGCCTGCGTCTGAGGCGCCGCCCGGCCCGCGCCCGCCGCTGGCCGAGGTCCCGTCTTCGGCACCAGCTCCGGTCGCGCAGCAGCCGCAGCCGGTGCCGATCGCGGTTGCGCCACCACCGACAGAGGTGACGCCGGCGCCACCGCCCCCAGCCGCTCTCCCGGCGCAAGTGTCTATTCCGCCGCAATCGCAGCCGCCAGCGCCTGTCGCTGCCCCCTCACTGCGTCCGGTGAGGCACGTGTCCGCGGTCGTGCTGACGGTCGCGGGAGGCGGGAGCTGGGCAATGGCAAAGGGTTCGATGACGCTGAGCGTCGCCGGCACACAGCCTCCGCGCGAGACGCTGTAGGACGGGATGGGCGGGGTTGGTGGGGTGTCGGTGAGGCTGCTGCTGTTGGCGTGCGTGATCGTGTTGGCGGCGTGCGACGGCAAGGCGCCGGCAGGCTCGGCGATGGTCGTCGAGCACAGCGCGTCCGTGCGCGCGGCGGCGGCCAATCCGGTGACAGTCTCCCCCCAGCCGGGCACCGTGGACGCGTCCGCGCGCACGCAGATCAGCTTTCTCGGCTCGCCCGGCACGCGCGTGTCCAGCGTGCACGCGGTGGGTTCGCACACGGGCGCTCACAGCGGCGTGCTGCGGTCTTACTCCACGTCCACGGGCCAGAGTTTCCTGCCCTCGCGCCCATTCGCGGCGGGCGAGCGAGTGACGGTGAGCGCGCGCGTGGCTGTGGGCGGCGCGACGCAGACCGCCGTCACGAGCTTCACGATCGCCCACCAGGCGCCGGTCAGCCAAAAGCAGTTCCCGGAGAACCCGGGTGATCCGCATGCTGTACAGCACTACGGCTCGGCACCGTCGCTGACGCCCTCGACCGTGAAGATCACGACGCCCTCCAAGCCGAGCGCGGCAGCGGGCGACCTGTTCCTCGCGCCGTATCAGGGCCTTGGGACTTCTGGGCCGATGATCGCCGAACAGGACGGCAGCCTCGTCTGGTTCCATCCGCTCCCGGCCGGCGAGGACGCCACCAACTTTCAGGTTCAGCAGTATCAGGGCAAGCCCGTGCTGACGTGGTGGCAGGGGCGCATCCTGCAGGTCGGTTTCGGCCAGGGCGTCAACGAGATCTATGACACCTTCTACCGGCACGTGGCGACGGTGCGCGCGGGCAATGGCTACCACGCCGACCTGCACGAGGTCCACCTGACACCCGAAGGCACCGCGTGGATCGACATGTTCAACCCGATTGAGATGAACCTGTCTGCGCACCACGGTCTGTCCGACGGCGTGTTGACCGACTCGGTCATCCAAGAGGTCGACATCAAGACCGGCCTGGTGATGTGGGAGTGGCACGCGCTGGGACACGTTGCGCTGAGCGAATCGCACAATCCGGCGCCTCGGAGCCCCTACCCGTGGGACTACGTGCACATCAACTCGATCAGTCCCGGCAGCGAAGGCGACGTGCTGCTGTCCTCGCGCAACACCTGGGCTCTATACGACGTGGACATCCACAGCGGCGGCGTGCGCTGGCGCCTGGGCGGTGACCGCAGCAGCTTCAAGCTCGGACCGGGGACGAACGCGTACTGGCAGCACGACGCGGAGTTCCAGCCCGGTGGCGTGATCTCGTTGTTCGACAACGGCTCGGACCCGCCCAAGGAGAAGCAGTCGCGCGGTCTGCTGCTCGCTCCCAACGTCAGCTCGCACACGGTCACGCTGGTCAAGCAGTACGTCAACCCGAGCAAAACGCTACTGGCGTCCAGCCAGGGCAACATGCTGGGCCTGCCCGGCGGCAACTGGCTGATGGGCTACGGCGGGCTGCCGAACTTCACCGAGTACGACTCCTCAGGGCACGTCGTGCTGGACGGAACGCTGGGGCGCAACGTGCAGAACTTCCGCACGTACCTCTCACCGTGGAGCGCGCAAGCTCCGGGCGCGCCTTCGGTTGTGGCCAAGCCCAACGGCTCGGGTGCGACGGCCGTGTCGGTGAGCTGGAACGGGGCGACGGACGTCGTCTCCTGGCGCGTGCTGGCAGGCTCCTCGCCGAGCACGCTGGCCACTGTGACGACGGCGCCGAAGCACGGCTTTCAGACGACGATCGCGGCGCTCACGCCCGGCCCGTACGTGGCGGTCCAAGCGCTCGACGGCCAGGGCGCGGTCCTCGCCACGTCGGCGACGGTCAAAGGCTGAGGGCTCCAGCTCGCCCGTGCGTCTGCTGCTCGCTGGACTGGCCTCGCTCGCAGGGGTGGCGGGGGTCGTGGGAGCCACATCGATCCCCGCGGCTCGCGACTCCACGACGCAGCCGACGAAGTCGCCCATCTGCGTCCCTACTCACCTGAACGTGTCATCCGCGCTGGCGGGCACGGGCGTGACGGTATCGCCGGGTCCGCAGACGCGCGACGCCTCGCCGGCGACGCAGATCAGTCTGCTGGGCGTCCCCGCGAGCGAGCTGTCGGGCGTCAAGGTCAAGGGCTCGCAGACGGGAGTACACGCGGGTCGGCTGGTCGCTTACTCACAGGGGGACGGCGCGAGCTTCGTGCCGACGCATCGCTTCGCCCCCGGAGAGAGCGTCGGTGTGCGCGGCGAGGTGCTGGGCGGCGGGCACGCGACGCCGTTCTCGTGGACCTTCACGGTGGCGGTGCCAGACACCGATGGAGCCGCCGGCGGCAGCGCGCGTCCGCGGCCGGTGCCGAGTGACTACCAGAGCTTTCACTCGCGCTCGGACCTGCGCCCGCCGATCGTGACGGTGACCGCGCACTCGTCGTCGGCCAGCGCCGGCGACCTGTTCGTGGCGCCGTACTCAGGCCCGGGACAGTACGGGCCGATGATCCTCGACGAAAACGGTGGCCTGGTGTGGTTCAAGCCGTTGGCGCACGGCACGCGCGCGTCGGACTTCCGCGTGCAGCAGTACGAAGGCAAGCCCGTGCTGACGTGGTGGCAGGACCCGCTGATCGCCGGCGGCTCCAGCAAGGCGGGTGAGGTGATCGCGAACGACGCCTACCAGAACGTCCACGTCGTGCGTGCCGGCAACGGCTACCAACCGGACTTGCACGAATTTCAGCTGACCTCGCGCGGCACGGCGCTGATCACCGTGTACGACGCGATCGACTGCGATCTTCGCGCGGTCGGCGGCCCGCGCGAAGCCGCCGTGGCGGACACGCTGATGCAGGAACTGGACGTGCGCACGGGCCTGGTGAGGTTTGAGTGGCACAGCCTCGACCACGTGGCGCTGTCGGCCTCCTACGCATCGCCAGTGCACTCCAGCCGCACGACGCCGTTCGACTACTTTCACATCAACTCGATCGACGTCCAACAGAACGGGGACTTCCTCGTCGACTCGCGCAACACGTGGGCCGCGTACGACTTCCAGGCGCAGACCGGGCAGGTCCGCTGGCAGCTGGGCGGCAGGCACAGCAGCTTCGCGATGGGGCCGGGCACGCGGATCGCGTGGCAGCACGACGCACGCCAGCAGCCGGACGGCACGATCACGTTCTTCGACAACGGCGCCACGCCGGCGGTGCACCCGCAGTCGCGGGCGATCGGCGTGACCCTCGACACGCACCGCATGAGCGCGACGCTCGTGCGCTCCTCCCAGCACGCGCCACCGCTGGTGGCCGGCAGCCAGGGCAACCTGCAGGCGCTGGCGAACGGCGACTGGATGGTCGGCTGGGGGCAGGTGCCGTACTTCACCGAATTTGCTCCGTCGGGGCAGGTGCTGTTCGACGCGCACATGCCGCATGCGTATGAGTCCTACCGGGCATACCGGCTCCCGTGGAGCGGGCACCCGACGGGTACGCCGGCGCTGTCGGTCCTAGAAACACCCGCCGGGCATGGCGGCGCGGTCGCGTACGCGAGCTGGAACGGGGCCACGGACGTCGCCTCCTGGCGTCTGCTGGCGGGTCCCACGCCGGCGAAGCTAAAGCCGCTCGCGAATGCCCCCAAGGCTGGCTTCGAGACGGCGATCGCGCTGCGCGCGGGCGCGAACGGCGCGTATGCGGCCGTGCAGGCTATGGACGGCGCGGGAGCGCTCATCGGCGTTTCACCGACGGTGAAGGTGGCGTCAGGCTAGCCGCGGTCGGTGCTCGCGCGCGCGGGCGCCGCGCGCGGTGGGCTCCAGTTCGCGTTCGCTGCGCAGCCTGCGTCGTTCGGCGGCGTTGGCGGCCGCACGACGAGCGGTTGCGAAGTAGTCGGCGAAGCCGCGCGCATGCGCCGGTCCGAGCTGGCTGGGCAGTGGCGCGCGCAGCTCCTGTGCGAACGCGTGCGCGAGCTGTTCGCGCAGTGGGCCCTCCAGCGGGCTGGCGCCGGACACGTTGTCGAGCTCGAGCCGTCCGCCGCCGCTGGCGTAGTCGTACAGCTCGTCTTCCTGCCCGTCTGTCAGCGGCGCGATGCCGTCGTCGGGCCAGTAGGAGTAGCTCGCGTACTTGGCCTGCGACGTGCGCAGCGAGACGACGTGCAGCGGCGCGTTAGCCGCGTAGGGCTCGCTCGCGAACTCGGTGACCGTCTCGTCGGTGGCGTGCAGGATGTACGGGCGTCCCGGTGCGCCCGGGTCGGAGAGGATCCGCGCGAGGTCCAGCCGTCCGGCGATGTGCTCGTACTGGGGCTGGCTACGCCAGGCGTTTGAGCCGGTGGCGATCGTCAGCAGCAGCGGTGCGATGTCGACGCTGGAGGTCAGCTGGCTGCGCAGCTGCTGCGGCGCCTGCGTGAGCACGCCGCGCGGGTCCTTGACGATCAGCGGCACGCGAATGGCCTCCTCGTACGCGCTTGCGCCCTTGCCGCGCAGCCCGTGCGAGGCGCCATACTCGCCGTGGTCGGAGGTGAACACGACGACCGTGTTGGCGGCCACCTCGGGACGGCTTTCCAGTGTGCTGAGGACCCGGCCGATGTGACGGTCGACCTCGAGCTGGAGCTTGACGTACAGGTCGAGGAATTCCATCCATCGTTCTGGTGCTTGCGGCCCGTCGAACGGCACCGGGCCGAACGAGCTGGCGGCGGTTTCCTGGAAGGAGCGCTGCAGCCGCGGCTTGTTGCGCGCAGCGAGCAGCTCGGGCGTCTCGTAGTTGGGTGGCATCCGCCGCACGGCTCGCGCGGCGCCGGCCTCGGTCGGCACACGGTCGCTCCAGCGATACCACCAGGCGATGTCGTGCGGGTTGACGAACGACACGGTCGTGCACCACGGCTGCTGGTCGCCTTCCTCGGCGAACCACCGCGCGAACCTGTCGGCGATGCGCGGATCCCTGTGCCAACCCTGTCCGGGGCCGCCGTCGGGGGAGGGGTAGACGCCGCCGGAGAAGCCGTAGCGCTCGAGTGCCTGCTCGCCGACGAACGGCGTCCAGTGGTTGTCGCGATGGGTCAGGTGCCACTTGCCCAGCCAGCGCGTCCGATAGCCGTGTTCGCGCAGCATCGTGCCCCACGTGGGAAAACCCGGATCGAGGGTGCTGCCGCCGGTGATCATGCAGCCGGTCTGGTGCGTGTACAGGCCCGTCAACATCGTCGAGCGCGCGGGTGTGCAGTCGTTGGAGGCGGTGTAGTGGCGTCCGAACGACACGGCGCCTTGGCGCAAGCGCTGGAGGTTGGGCGGCAGGCCGAGCGCGGTCGCGTTTGGTGAGAACCACTGCGGGAAGCGCAACTGGTCGACGACGATCACGAGGATGTTCGGCCGTGCCAGCTTGGCCACGGGCTGCGCGCGCGCGACGGCCGCGCGTGCCGGCGGGGCGGTGTGATCGTCACTGTCTGCGCCGACCGCGCGGATCGCGGCGCCGGCGCCCGCGAGCAGCCCGCCGGCGATGACTCCACGCTTGATGACCGTGCGGCGGTCGACTCTCCTATCCTCCTGCCGGTCGATGTTCTCCATGCGCGCTCTCATCCTAGGGGCGGCCGCAACCCTGGGGCTGATGCTCGCCGAGGGGACGGCCGCGGCCGCCCAGACCGCTCCCACGTGCGGTCCGAGCACATTGAACAACAGCGCGCTGCAGGACGGCGCGGTCACGCTGTCGCCGCTTCCGGGCAGCCGCGACGCGTCGCCGCGGACACAGATCAGCTTCCTGGGAGTGCCCGCGACGGCCCTCAGCGCGGTGCGCGTGACGGGGTCGCGGACGGGCGTCCATCGCGGTCGCCTGGCCGCCTACTCGCAAGGCGACGGCGCGAGCTTCGTGCCGTCGAGCGCGTTCGCCGAAGGCGAGCGGGTGACGGTCACGGCCAGGCTGCGCACGGGCACCGCGGTGCACACGCTGCGCGACGCATTCGCGATCGCGCGCGAGGATCCGATCAGCACCACGCCCGC
Source organism: uncultured Solirubrobacteraceae bacterium (assembly GCA_963705235.1). GTDB lineage: Bacteria > Actinomycetota > Thermoleophilia > Solirubrobacterales > Solirubrobacteraceae > Palsa-744. The sequence goes on from OY970059.1 coordinate 1,439,004, forward strand.
GGCGATCCATCCGGGCACCGCGGCCGAGGCCCAGAGCTTTCGCTCGCGCCCGGATCTGCGCCCGCCGGTGGTGAGCGTGACGACGCACTCGCCCGCGGCGGCGCCCGGGGACGTGTTCGTGGCGCCGTATGCCGGCCCAGGTCAGGCGGGGCCGATGATCGTCGATCCGGATGGTCAGTTGGTGTGGTTCAAGGCTCTGCCGACGTACACCTCGGCGGCCAACTTCCAGGTCCAGGAATACGAAGGCAGACCCGTGTTGACGTGGTGGCAGGGAGACGTGTCGGTCCATGGTTTCGGGCTCGGACAGGACGTGATCGCCGACGATACCTACACAGATATTGCGCACGTAAAGGCCGGCAACGGCGACCAGGCGGACCTGCACGAGTTCCAGCTGACGCCGCGCGGCACGGCGCTGATCACCGCGTATGACCCGATCCTGTGCAACCTCTCGTCGGTCGGCGGGCCGGCCTACGCGGCGGTCACCGACAGCGTGCTCCAGGAGATCGACGTGAAGACCGGGCTGGTGAGATACGAATGGACGAGCGTCGATCACGTCGGCTTGAGCGAATCGCGTGCCCCTGCGAGTCGCTCCTCGACCGCGTTCCCGTTCGACTTCTTCCACCTGAACTCGATCGACGTGACCCGCGGCGGGACCCTGCTGATCTCCAGTCGCAACACGTGGGGGGTGTATGAGATAGACGCGCGCAGCGGGCAGATCGTATGGAGCCTGGGCGGCAGGCACAGCAGCTTCAAGATGGGCTCGGGCACGGGCACCGCCTGGCAGCACGATCCGCGCGAACTGCCCGACGGCTCGATCAGTCTGTTCGACAACGGCTCCTCGCCGAAGGTACACGGCCAGTCACGCGCGGTGATCGTGAACGTGAACCCACAGAGTCGCACGGCAACGCTGGTGGGCAAGCTCACGCACAGCCCGCCGCTGTTGGCCGAAAGCGAGGGAAACGTGCAGGCACTGACCGGCGGCGGCTGGTTCGTCGGCTGGGGGCAGGAACCGTTCTTCTCCGAATACGGTCCCGAAGGCCAACTGCTGTTCGACGCGCACCTGCCCGTGTACGACCGCTCCTACCGCGACTTCCGCTTCCAGTGGACGGCGACCCCCGCGCACCCGCCGACGCTCGCCGTGCAGGCCGGCCGCGGTGGGTCGGCGACGGTATATGCCAGCTGGAACGGCGCCACTCAGGTCAGCTCGTGGCGGCTACTGGCAGGACCGAGCGCCACGGGGCTTGCGCCGGCCGCGCAGGTGCTCCGCAGCGGCTTTGAGACGGCCATCCCGATCCCCACGGGAACCGTCGGCCCGTACGTCGCTGTGCAGGCGCTCGACGCGAACGGGCAGGTGCTCGGGACCTCGGCAGCGTCCTCACAGGCCGTGTCTTGACGGAAGGGGGGAGATTCGAACTCCCGAGACGGGGGTTGCCCGCCTGCCGGTTTTCAAGACCGGTGCATTCAACCGCTCTGCCACCCTTCCCAGCGAAGCACGAAGGCTAGTCGATCCACCGCGGCCGGCTTTGGGCACGGCCGAGCCTCCCGAGAAATCGCGTTGAGTACGGGGCGAGCATCGAGACGATCGGCTTAGCCGCGAATCGTGCGTGGGCGATCTGCGCTATGTTGCGGGCGCTTGCGATGGCGGAACTCCGGTGTGATTCCGGGGCTGACGCGCAGCGGTATGGGTGACGAACGGATCGTTGTTCCACTGAGCCCCAAAAGGGCTTGGGAAGGAGATCCGGGAGGTCGATCCCGAGCCCGAATACGCCCCGCATTCAGTGCCCGTTGGTAAGCCTCGCGTATAGGCGGCCGGTGCGCCGCCTGTGCATGCGTGCGTGTCGCCGCCCCTAATAAGGAGATGGCGACATGAAGCACCCCCTCAGACTCAGCGCGCTCGCGGCTGCGATGCTCCTAGCTCTCAGCCTGGCGAGCTTTGGTCCTGTCGTTTCCCCTGCCGTCGCGGCCGTCACTGAAGCCGAAGAGACGGCCGCTGCCGAGCACGGCGCGGAATGGATGACCTTGCTGCAGGAACCGAGCGGCGAACTTGCCTCCTTCGGCGGGGACTGGTCGATGATCAGCCTGGCCTCCGTGGGTGTCAACTCGGCGGACGTGCGCGTCTCGCCGGCTGAACCGAGCGCGCAGGACTTCTATCTGTCGCTGTGGACGAGCGAACCTCCGGCGCTGTTCTCTGCGACCGATTTCGAGCGGGCGATCCTCACCGGCTACGCCGGGGGTCTTGAACCCTCGCGTCTGGATGCCCAGACGAACCTCGTCGCTGATCTCGCCGCACAGTTCAATGGGCACGAACTGGGGGAAAAGGGCGCGACCAACGCGGATGTGTTCGGGGTGCTCGCGCTCTCGGCGGTCGGTGCGCCGCATGAGGTGATCGACACGCTTGTCGAGACCGTGCGTGAACAGCAGGACGCCGACGGCGGCTGGAACTTCGCTGCTGGCACGAAAAAATCGGAAGCGGACCTGACAGGTGCTGCACTGGCGGCCCTTTGTACGGCTGGCGTGCCCAGCACGGACCCGGCGATCGCGAAGGCCGAGGGCTATCTGCACACCGTCCAAGACACCGCCACCGGCGGGTTCCTCAACCCGACGGTCAACACCGACTCGACGGCCTGGGTTGTGAGTGGGCTCGATGCCTGCAAGATCGACCCGCAGGCAGCCGAATGGACAACCACTGAAAGCAAGACGCCGATCGACTTCCTGATCGCCCAGCAGAACGAAGACGGGAGCTTCCAACTCCATGCGCACGACGAAGAAGAGGACTTCTACTCGACCCAAGACGCGGTACGCGCGCTGAGCGGCACAGGGTTCATCGCGGCGCCGCCGTCACGCAAGGAAGCCGGAGCGCCGGCGGTGCGACCGGCCCCCGCGGTGGCGGCGGGCACACCCGTCCCGATGACGCTCGTGATCGACAGCGCCGGGCATGTCACAGGCGGCAGCTCGATCCGCATGTGCAAGGTCATCGCCCCAGCGGGAGCCACCGTTGCTCAGATGCTCACGGCCGCAAGCGAAGCATCCCTGCCCTCCTACTGCCTCTCAGACGTCTCGCTCGAAGGTGGACGGATAGCTCGGGTCAACGGCGTTAGTGCTGAACCCGGAAAGACAGCGTGGGAGATCAGCAGGGAAGGCGCCAGCGACGAACACGAAGCCAACGGGACGGTCGGGCTCGGCGCGCTGGTGCGGGTACAGCTCGTCCCGGACGGTGAAACTCCGGAAAAGCCGGCCCCATCGCCGTCCACGCCCAACACAGGCTCAGCCCCGACGGGCAAGGCCGAGACGACGCACACCCCCACGCCGTCCCACCTACAAGTGCGGGTCAGGCCGCTTACGTGGGTGCGCCACGGGCACCTGACCGTCGGGCTGACCTGTCTGCCGAAGGTGGGGAGCACTGGCTGTTCAGGTGTGGTGCGAGTACGTGTCGCGTTGCGGGCACGGCGCGGAGGACCCGTACGTCAACGTGTTGTGGGCGAAGGTGAAGTTCACATCGCTGCAGGCGCCTCGGGCACTGTGACGATCAACCTCAGCGACGCGGTGCTCAAAGCGCTACGCACGCGCGATGACCGTGTGGCCCGGATCGTGGCTGCCATGCGCGACCCGAGTACCAGCACAAGCGCATCCACCGTCCTGCGCTGAAGCACGCCAAATCCCTGACTCGGTTCATCAACGATCAACCCAGAAATGGAGATAGTCATGAAGAGAAAACATATTGCGACTCTTGCTGTTGCCTCTGCGCTCGCTCTGCTTACGGCAAGCGCTCCGGCGATGGCCGGTACGCCCGCCACCGTGAGCGTGCGGGTCGAGGGGACAACGTCAACGCTATTGCCGTTGACGACCGTCACCACTAACAACACCGCCACACCCCCTCCGGGAAACTGTCCAGGCACGACTGCCGCGGGCGCGCTGCAGCTCGCCACCGAAGGCAACTGGGATCACGAAGAATACATTCGGACGATTCTGGGCGAGACGCACGAATGGACAATGGGCGACCCGCGCTATTGGGCGATCTGGATCAACGACAAATACGCCGAAGAAGGCGCATGTGCCCTTCAGATGCACGAAGGTGACCGTCTGCTGTTTCTGGTCGATAAAGCTACCGCGCCGGAATACAACCCAACGGTCTTCCCGCTCGAGCTGAGCGGGGCGCCCGCGGAAATCACACAAGGCGAATCGGCCACCGTGACGGTCAACAAGTACAGCACCGCAGGTGTCGGCAGCGCCGCGAACGGCGTTTCAGTGAAAGGCGGCGAAGCGACGGTGACGACCAACGCCTCCGGTCAAGCGACCGTCAAATTCAGCACGATCGGGACTGCCCATCTGCGAGGGACCAAGAGCGGGTTCGCGCCGACCTCGAGCGTGGCGGTCTGCGTACACGCCTCGGGCGGGCACTGCTGAGTGAAGACATCGCCTGTCGCTCTGCCCGGACTTACGGGCAGAGCGATAGATCCTGCCAATGCCGAAACTACACTTGGAAAGAGACGTGCACATGCGCACCTGCGTCGCGGCGCTCGCCATCGCCTCCCTGATACTCATCGTTGCCCCCCCTGCGCGGGCTACGCCCACGCAGGGCAACGTGCGGATAGAGGGCAAGGGCGAAACGCTGTTCGAGGGGCCGATCTGGACCGAAGGCCACGATGTGCAGGCGTCCTCGGACACCCAGGCGCGCACGTGTGACGGGACCAACAACCAGCGGCACCCAACCCCTGGCCCGACTCCCACCGCTTCCGCCGTCGATGCGCTGCGGATCATCGGCGAGACGTTCGACGCGCAGTGGTATGGCTCGTCGTTCGACGACTACTTCCTGACTCGCTTCGGCCCCGACGAACAGAGCATCACCGAAGGTGCCTATTGGGGCATTCTCGTCAACAATGTCTTCACGAGCGTCGGTGGCTGCCAGTACGAGCTGAGCCCAAACAACGAAGTCCTGTGGGTCTATGACGCCGTCAAAGAAAGGCCGTTTCTCGCGCTCCTGCCCGTGGCTGCCGGGTACTCCTCCGGCCTGCGTCCGTTGACGGCGACCGCGGAACTCGGCAAGCCCTTTGAAGTCGAGGTCGTCAACTACGCCGACGACAAAGAAGACACTCCGCCTTCCACTCCCGAGCGCACGGGCTCCACTCCAGAGCCGGGTGCCACGGTCTCACCGGTCCACACCGCCTCAAACGGAGTTGAGAAGATCGAAACCGAAAGCTCCGCCTCGATCGTCACAGACGCGCAGGGCAAGGCAGGCATCACCTTCACCAAACCGGGCTGGCACAGGATCAAGGCGACGGTCGTGGTCTCGCAGGGGGCGGAAGTCGCGGTTCGCTCCAACCGCCTCGATGTGTGTGTCCCACCGGAAGGCCAAAGCGCCTGTGGAGAATCACCCGCTGAAGATCGGGTCCGTACTCCGCCACCTCCAGAGGAACAAGGCACAGAAGAAACCTCCGAACTACCCACAGAGCCAATCCACACGATGCCGATACAGGCCAGTAGCCCTATCGGTGTGGAAGGAGGCGGGTCAGGGCCTCTAACAACTCCCCTGACGGGGTCGGGCAGCCTCGCAAACGTGCAGAGCCCCATCCTCGATGGTCGAGGCGTCGCACGTGGGCTGGTCGGCGTGAGCTGGCGATCGGTCGAACCCGATGCTGGTCCCACCTCATGGACGATCGCCTCAAGGACGCTCGGCACGGGGAGCGCGTACGTGAGCAGAGCGACAGGCACCACCGCGACCTCAGCGCTGCTGGAGCTGCCCGCCGGAGCTGCCTATGAGATCGAGATCACCTTCACCGACGTGCTGGGACGTAGCTCAACCGCAAAAGTCGGGAAGGTGCTCGTGCCCAGCGATGACCGCTGGAGCGGCCTTCACTACCGCGGACGCTGGCAGCGCAAGAAACAGGCAGGCGCGTGGCTGGGCACCGTCAGTCGCACGAGTGCCGGCGGGCGGGTCTCTGTGCGGCTGGGGTCCGGGCGGCCCGTTTTCCTGCTGCGCGGGACGGCTGCAGGCGCCAAGGTCGAAGTTCATGCCGGCTCCCGTAGGGAGGTGTTCGCGGTCGCTCACAGCCAGCCCGGCTCCTCGCGGGCGATCCTTGCCGCAGGGCGATCACATGCGGGCACGGTGAGCATGCGCGTGATGACGGGCACGGTGAATCTGGATGGCGTGGCCGTCGAAAGATAAGCGGCCTGTGTCACCGCGCGGCCTGGCGGCGACGCTCGCCATCTGCGCGATGCTCGTCAGCCATGTGTCGGCTCCGGCGCTCGCCGCACCAAATAGTTCAGCCAATAAGGGGCGGCTCGAAAGCACTGTGAGGTTCCTACAAAACGCCCAGAACCCCGACGGCGGGTTCGGCGGCAATATCGGCGGAGAATCCAACCAGGACTTCAGTGCATGGGTCACCTTTGCGCTCGCCGCCGACTCGATTAACCCTCAAGACCAAGCCGCCAACGGCGGCGTTGACGCCTACGCGTACCTGACGACCCATGCCGCCCGTGCGCTCCACGAAGAACTCTGCAGACCCGCGATCTGCACCACCTCCTTGGAGCGCGAACTGCTCGTTGCCGACGCCGCCGGCACCTCGCCACACGACTACGGCGGCATCGACCTCGTGAGTGAACTGCTCGCCCGCAAGCTCCCCGACGGGTCCTACCCGTTCGTACCGGGCGGCCACGGCGAGATCAACGACACGATCTACGCGATCCTCTCCCTCAGCCTGATCCAAGACCCAGCCGCGCATAGCGCTGTCAAGCGCGCCACCGGATGGCTGATAGCTCAGCAGAACCCCGATGGCAGCTGGTCGCCGCAGAACTCGAAGACGGAAGCCGGAGAAGTGGATATGACAGGCGCGGCGCTCCAGGCACTCAACGCCCCCGGACAATCTACCTCCGGCGAATCCCAGCAAAAGGCCCTCAAGTACCTACGTGAAGCCCAGGGACCCGACGGGGGTTTCCCTGAGAGGCCAGGTGAAGGCGAATCGAATGTCGCGTCCACCGCCTGGGCGGTACAGGGCCTGTGGGCGGCCGGCGAAAATCCCGAAACCTGGGACCAGGGCTCAGGCCGCGAACCCCTGGACTACATGGAATCCCTACAGCAGACGGACGGCCACATCCGCTACAGGGCACGCGAAGAACTAAACGGTGTGTGGATGACCGCGTACGTAGCGCCCGCGTTTGCCGGGCAGCCCCTCCCGATCCCAGCAGTGCCACGCTCAGCCAAAGGCACCCCGGCCCCGCCGAGGCCTGAAACGCCATCGCCGCCAGCTCAGGGGTCAGTCGAACACGGTCAGGGTGGAGAGTCTCGAGCTGGCGGCGGCGTGATCGCCGGCAGCGGCGGAGCGGGCGCTCCGTTGTTCAGCCGCCCACAGCCCCAGAGCAGGGGCACGAAGCCCGGTGGTCGCCGCCACCTCCGCGGCGCCAACGCCCGCACAGCCCCCAAGAGCACCAAGCCGCGTCGAAACCCCGGCACCCGCCACAAAGCGACAGATCCCGCCGACGCAGCACGGACGCTTGAGCGGAGCAGCCACCATCACGGGGCAGGAGCAGGATCGGCCTCCAAAGGCGTGGGCGCTGCAGCGAGTGGTATCGGCCTATCCACGGCCACCGCAAACGCCAAGAACGCAGGTCCAGGATCCGCCTCAGAGCGAACAGGCATTCAGCAGCCCGGCGGGCAGGAGGTCAAAGGCGTGCTGATCGGAGCGCCGGCAAGCACCGGCGGGCAGAGCACGCTCGAACCAGGCGCTCCGGGTCTGCGCGGTGCGGGGGCAGGAGGCGATCAGACGCCGTGGCTGGCGATTGGCCTCGCGGGCGCGCTGCTCCTGTCCGCGCTTATTGGCATGCGGATCGAGCAGCGGCGACCCCAGGTGATCCTATGACCCCGCTCGCAGCCACGGACGGCATCGCCGAAGCGCTTGCGCGGATTGCCTCGTCCCTGCGCATCCCAGTCCTCATCCTCGCTCTACTGGTGCTGCTCGTCTGCACGGTCGAGCTGGGACGCTTCGCGATCGAGCTGTGCTCTCGCGCACGCGCCGGACGGGGCGCACTGCGAAGCCTCGCTCGCCAGATCCTCGCCAATCCCGAGCAGGCAGCTGCACTCTCAGCCCGTGCACCAAGCTCGCTCTCGAGAGACGCGCTGCTCGAGATGGCCCGAGCAGTCCTGGCCGGCGAACAGGCCGGCATCGAGCATGCATTTGCCGACTACGAGTTGGCGGTCCAACGGCGCCTGGACCACACCCGCATCCTCGTCCGCGCTGGACCAGCGCTCGGCCTGATGGGCACCCTGATCCCACTCTCACCAGGACTCGCGGCACTCGGCCGCGGCGAAGTTAGCACCCTCGCTACGGACCTGCGCACAGCGTTCGCCGCGACCACGATCGGACTGCTCGTCGGCACCGTCGCGTTCGCGCTGACGCTCACCCGCGCAAGGATGTACAGCGAAGACCTCACAGCGCTGGAGCGGGCGGCGAGTCCCGTAACCGCTGCGGGAATAACCCCATGAATCGACGCACAGGACTTGGCCGCCACGGGCGTATCGAAGACGCCGCCGGAGACCCACTCGACGGCCTCGTCAACCTGTTCGACATCGGCATCGTCCTTGCCGTCTCTTTCCTGGTCGCCGGGCTCGGCCTAACGCTCAACCAGCACACCCACCGCCTGCAAGCACGCACACAGACCCCCCAGCACGCCCAAACACTGCCCTCGCCATCCTCCAACGCGCCCGCCGCGAGCGGGCGCGGCAAGCCCGTCGGCACCGTCTACCGCCTCGCTAACGGACAGCTCCTCTACGTGCAGAAGCAACGATGAGCCGCGAACCCATGACTCGGAGAGACCCGCTGCTGCCATGTCGAGTTGCAGCACGAGTGCGAGGCTCTAAACTGGCAGCCCGACCTCTGGGAGAGGTGGCCGAGTGGCTGAAGGCACTCGCCTGCTAAGCGAGTATGGGGATCAAACTCCATCGCGGGTTCGAATCCCGCCCTCTCCGTCGTCTTCGCGAGGTGCGCGGTCAGCGGAAGCGGCTCTTCGGAGCCGTTTCCCTGCTTCCGGCTCGTCTTCCGCATCCGACGCGCACCGGTCTCAAGCCCAATGCCTGACTGCAGCTGGCGTGGCGCCGCGCGCCTTCAGCATCCGACCGCCCCAAGCATCCACGGATGCCTTGGCCGACTCGACGCACATCAACGCGCAGGCGACCGACCTCGTCGCATCGCGCACGGTCGGCTCACTGAGCCCTCGATCTTGACGAGGCGATGTGCAATCAGCTAGATTCGCCTCCTCGTAACTTTCCGCACAGTGAGGTTACCGATCGGCGCGCCCAGCCGCATACTGTTTTGGCATGAATGACTACGAGCCACATGATCGCCTCGACGAAGATGAGGAACTTTCAGGCGAGACTCCTGCGCCCGCCAGCGACGACACGTTTGCTAACGATCACGAGATCGCGCACTGGAACGCGCGTCTTGCGCAACAGCTTCGTGACCGTGGACGACGACTAGACGACGCGCGGGCATTGGTTCCCGGCACGGTGTCTTATGGTGCTGCGAACTACCCCCACGACCCCGACGTGTGGTTGGCCGATTGGAGAGACAACCTTCCAAATGGTGACCCGCGGCGTAGTCACGGGCCTCCGATCGTCCGGAACGGCACCGCGGAAGCCTACCACTCGATGAAAGCCGCGCACGACGCTATTCGCGAGGCTTACGATTCGCCGTCCGACGACGGCATCAGCGATGCTTGACCGACGCCTCATCGGCCTTATTGGTCGGTCTTCCAACTAGTGGCGACGGCGGCTCCCCCACCACGATCTCCTCTTGCGGGAGACGACGACCTCAGCGTCGTTGAGACCTTTCAGCTCGACGCGCTTGATCGCCTGCAGACCGAATCGAGTACATATGTGACACGGATCACGGAGCAAATCGCCTTCCTCCCGCAGGGAGGCCAGCAGTGCGTTCGCGAGGTACAGCTCCGGCTTCCTACGCTGCCGGTGATTCCGCAGCATCGCTCCCGACTCAACAATGAGTCGTTCTACGTCGTCTCACTCGGCACCTTTCGGCGCTGTCGCTTCCCGGACTTCACAGTCCATCTGAATGATGGGTCGCGATGTCACCTTCTGTCGCGCCGCCAGCATGGCTACTGCCTCGCTACGTGCTTGCTCCGTTCGTTCTTTTATGAGCCCGAGTGGGTTGACCTCGACCGCCCTGCCCTTGCCGCACTACACCGTTATCTCGCAGGCATGATTACGAGCATGCCTCCACATCAGGACTATCCTCTTGCAGGAGCCTACAGCCGGCTCCGGCGACTCATGCTGGCCTCCGGAATCACCCGCCCGGGGCGACTGACCGCCGCGTCGCGTTTGCTTGCGACCCATTGCAAAGTGATCGAAGCCCAAACTCAGTATCTGTGCTGGGCGAAGGGTCGTCCGGGGGATATGATCTTCCTCAATGCCACCTACACGCAAGCGGATAGTCCTATGTTTCGCAGCGAGCATGAGGACACCGCGCAAACCGAGTCGGCGACCCGTCTGCGATGGCGCAACGCGCGGATGCGCGAGTATGCGAGATACAACATTTTCCCCTTTCACTATGCGTTCAATGCTCCCGCCTACGCGGACTGTCAAAGCTACTATTTTTCGCTGACACCGCCGGACGAAACGCGAATCGTTTTACTCGACTGGGGTTCCGGGCGGCGCTACCGAACTACCGCCCCGGCTCACGTACGTGAACGGTCGGCGATCGCTGACGTCGCCGTTCCGCCCGACGGCATGGCGTCCGAAGTCGATAGTGCGAGCTTCACTTACCATTTTCATAATCGTCGCGCAGTCCGCCGCCCCGTTCCATCTGATCAGCGCAAGCGTAGCTACGCGACGTACGCGCGTGTTCACGCGTTTGTGCGTCCGGACCCATTCGACTCAGGCAAGCTCGCTGCCGTCGGACTTCTCGGGCTCGTTCTCGCAATCTTGGCCGAACGAGGCACTCTCTTTAACGCCTCTAACGGCGGCACTAGCCAATGGCTGCTGCTCGCGCCAGCCGCGTTGGTTCTGTATATCGGCCAACAGCGGCGTCATCATTATGCCCGATTTACCCGCCGGTATCGTCTCTGGCTGTGGAGTTACACGATCGTTGCCACGTTCTTTGCGGCATCCATCGCCTTCGGCACGCAGACGTTTTCGCTCATTCCCGGAGGTGATGCGGAAACCTCGCGTCTGATATCCGCATTGTTCGCGCTCATAAGCGTCGTTCTTATCGTCTCAGCGGTATGGGGCGGTAACCGCTTTGATCGAGTGACTCGCAGACGTCATTCCAAAGTGCTCGATCGGGTGCATATTTTCGGAACACCATCGCTGGTTGAGGAGTTCAAAGAGTTTCGGCGCCGTCGCCGCTATTGGCGACGCCCGACCGCAGCGCTGTTGCTGGAACCCGATCCGCGTCCAAGGCATCCCTCCGACCGTGCATACACCGCGATAGCGCGCCATAGCATTGATCGCCTTCTGGGCGGACTGTCAGCGCTCTGTGTGATAGCGATCCTTGCGATGACTTTCCATGTGTTTCATTGGCACTGGGGCTCGGGAGAGGCATGCGCGATCTCGCGGCAGGAAGCACAGCAGGCGGCTACGGAAGAAGGGGTGCCGCCCGGGCGTGGGCACTGTGAGGGCGGTACCTGGGTAGAGCCGTAGCTTCGGACGCAGAGCACGCCCTAAACATTGCCCTCGTCCCTTCGATGCGGTGATTCCTCGAGCTATGCCCGCGTGCCCACGGCAAGCAGGTACTCCTGCTCGAAACGCGCTTCGTCTGGCGCGCCGAGGTTCCACTCGTCGCAGAAAGCGTCAACCGCTTCGTTGAACTCCACCTCGCGCCCGTTGTTGCGGGCGTTCGTCTGGGCGACGATGGTCGGGCCGTACCGCTCCTTGAAGTGCTCGCCGTAGTCGTGCGGATACTTGAACGCCGTGATCTCCAGCATTTCCCGCTCCAGCGTGGGAAAGTCGACCCGATCCCCAAAGAGCTCCTTCATGTGTTCTGCGCTCCCCCAAAGTGGTGGAGATTGCGCACCAGGTGGAGGTGGGGGGGCAAATGGCCCCATCGTCCGGAACAGCGCGCCAATCATCCCCTCGGGCGTCCAGTTCAGCATTCCTATGGTGCCGTCCGGGCGGCAGACGCGGATGAGCTCGTCGGCCACCTCCTGATGATGGGGGGCGAACATCGCGCCGATCGACGAGATTACGACGTCGTAGGACTCGTCCTCGAACGGCAGGTGCTCCGCGTCGGCCTCCACCCACTCCAGCGTCACCCCTTCAGCCTCTGCACGGCGGCGGCCCGCGGCGAAGAGCTCGGGCGTCAGGTCACTGGCAGTGACGTCAGCGCCGGTCTTGGCCGCTGGTATCGAAGCGTTTCCGGTACCCGCGGCGACGTCGAGCACGCGCATCCCCGACGCGATGCCGCACGCCTCTACGAGCTTCGGTCCGAGCGGCAACAGGAATGTCTCGACCATCGACGGGTAATCGCCCGACGCCCACATCGCTCGATGGCGTGCCTTCAGCTCTGAATCAGCAGTCGACGGCAAATCGCTCTCCGTTCTGGTTGACGCTCGGACCATACCGCCGCTTTCCACAGCAGGTCAATGACCTCACACGTTATACTTAGCAAGTATGACTGGTCGTATCGGAGCAAAGGGACAGGTGGTGATTCCGAAGGCGCTTCGGGATCGCGCTCGCTTGCAGCCGGGCGACGAGGTCGACTTCGAGCTGCGGGATGCGGAGATCGTGCTGGTCGCGCGACGATCTTCCGCGCGCCTGGGCGGCCGGTTCGCGAAGACGGGGATGGCGGCGCGCCTGCTCGAGGATCGAGCGCGCGAGCCTCGGTGAGCGTCTGCCTGGATTCCTGGGCGATCCTCGCCTGGCTGGACGGGGAGGAGCCGGCGCTTTCCCGAGTCGACGGATTGATCGCAGACCGGCCCCTGGCAAGCTGGGTGAACATCGTCGAGGTCTACTACCGCGTGGAGCGCGACCAGGGACGAGACGCCGCCGACGAGACGCTCACAGACCTGCGAGCCGCCCTCTCGCTGGACCTTCCTGGAACTGCACGGATGATCGACGTCGCTCGTCTGAAGGCCAGCGTCCCGATGGCGCTCGGAGACTGCTTTGCGGTAGTCACCGCCGCGGCCCATGGCTTGGTGCTGCTCACTGGCGACCCCGAGATCATCGAACTGGCGGATCCTCCTTGCCGAGTCGAAGACCTCCGCGCCCTATGACCAAGCGCAGCCCAGCAAGGAATGGTCCTGCCGTCAGTGACCGCTCGCCGGCTCTCCCGCCAGCTCTCTCGCCAGCTCCTCGCGCGATTTCACACCGAGCTTGCGATACACGCTCCGCAGGTGGTATTCGATCGTCTTCGGGCTGAGAAACAAGGCAGCGGCCGCTTCGCGGGTCGTCTTCCCCGACGCGAGCAGCTGAGCGATGTGCAGCTCCTGGTGGGTCAGCTCGTCCCGTGTGGACGGATCCCGCCGGCGCGCGGTCTCGCCAGTGGCGGCCAGTTCATCGCTTGCCAACGCGGCCCACGGCCGAGCGCCGAGCGCCTCGTAGCTCGCCAGCGCCTCGCGCAAGTGCACGCGAGAGCGCACGCGCTGGCCCACGCGCCGCAGACGTGCCCCGTAGGCCATGCGTGTGCACGCAGTCTCGAACGTGTCCGAGGTCTGTTCGTGCAGCGCTAGGGCCTCCTCGAAATGCGCCTCGAACTCACCCTCGCTGGCCAGCAGTCCTCGGCAGCGCGCCGCCCGGGCTGAGGACCAGGGCTGCCCCTTCTCGTGCGCCTGCTCGGCCAGCGCCGCCGCTGCGTCGGCTGCCTCCTCGCGGCGACCCAGGCGCAGATACACATCCACCAGCTCGGCCGCGGGGGACAGATCGACGTCGCCCACGCCGAGGGCGGCGAGGCGCGCGCGCAGGATCTCGAGCTGCTCGACCGCGGCGTCGTATCGGCCGAGGCCCAGTTCCAGCTCGCCGAGGGCGCGGATCGCCCATGTGTCGGACAGTCCCACACCCAACTGCTCGCACAGCTTGCGCGCCTCCTCGGCGTGGGCGCGGCAGTCCTGCTCTCGACCCTCGCGCGCCTCCAGCCACGCCAGCCCGGCAAGCGCCGCCGCCAGCTCCGTGCGCTGGCCTGCCTCGCGCGCCAGGCGGGCGGCTTCGTCGTACTCGATCTCCGCCTGCGTCCAACGCTCGGTGGCTGCGTGGCTTCGCGCGATGCGATTGAGCAGACACGGCAGCACGCTCAGCGCCGCCTGCGCACGCGCGGTCTCAATCGCCGCTTCGATCAGCTCGCGACCGGCCTGCCCCTCCCGCAGCCACAGCGGACCCATCACGATCAGCGGCAGCAGGTGCAGCTCCTCGCCCAGATCGTCGGACTGCTCGGCCAGCGCGACCGCCTCGCGGATCGCGCGCACCCCGTTCTTGCCCTCGCCCGCGCTCACCAGCGCCATTCCTTCGGCCATCGCCGCCAGAAATCGCGTTCTCGTGGACGGGTGCTCGGGAATCAGCTCGCGTGCTCGCGCCGCCGCGCGCCCCATCTCGTGCGCGTCTCCGGCGAAGAAGCAGGCGTCGACGGCTTCGGCCAGGGCGGTGACCGCCAGGTCGGGGTCGATCTCGGCGGCGTGCTCGGCGGCGCTCACGAGGATTGCGTACCCATCCATCACCGGTCCTCTGCGCGCCACGATGCGACCTCTCAGGTGCTCGATCTGGATCAGCCGGTCACGATCGTGGGCGAGCGTCGTGGCCTGAGCCAGCAACGTCGTCGAACGTTCGCCCAGGCCCGCTAGCCAAGCGGCGTCGGCGCTCGCGAACAACTGGTCTCCGCGTCGGTCCTCGTCGCTCGTCAAGCCGGCCGCACGCTCGAACGCTGCGCTTGCCACCGCATACCCGCTACGCGCGAGGGCGCGCTCACCCGCCTGCTGCAGAGCCGACGCCGCCGCGTCGTCGGTGCCGACGGCGGCCAGCGCCAGGTGCCACGCGCGCCGGTCGCCGTCACGGTCGGGGAGTGCCGTGGCGAGCGCCCGGTGGGCTTCTCGGCGGACCTCCGGCTCTGCTTCGCCGTACACGGCCGCACGGGCCAGCGGGTGCGTGAACTCGACCAGCCCGTCTTCGAGCACCAGCAGGCCCGCTCTCTCCGCCTCGCTGAAATCGGCGAGGTCGAGTCCTAGCGACAGGGCCGCACGCTCGAGCGTTGGCACGCGCGCCGAATCGCCGGCCGCGACCAGCACCAGCAGCCGCCGTGCAGGCCCCGCGAGTGTCTCCGCGCGCCGCGCGAACACGCGAGCGATCCTCGCCGGGATCGGGACCGGGGCGTCGATCGCGGCGCTCGTAGTCGCAGCCTCGCCACCCAGTTCGAGTAGCGCCAGCGGGTTGCCCGCGGTTTCGCGGTGCAGGCGCTCGGCGACTTCCACCGGCAAGGGGCCCAGCAGCACGGCCGAGGACTCCTGGTCGAGCCCGCCTACGTGCAATGTGGGCAGGTCGGCGTCGTCGAGTAGCGATGGCTCGCCGCCGCGCACAGCCAGCACCGCTCCGAGCGGCTCTGCCAGCAGGCGTCGCAGCGCGAACAGCAGCGCCTCGGCGCTGGCCGCGTCCAGCAGGTGAGCGTCGTCGACCAGAACCAGCGTCGCACCCTCGTCGGCGAACGCAGCCAGCAGGCTGAGCGTCGCCGCGCCGACCGCGAAGCGATCGCCGGCTGTGCCCGGGCGCAGAGCCAGCGCGCCTTCAAGCGCGATGGCCTGAGGGGTAGGGATTCGCTCGAGCAGGCCGAGGGTCGGGCGCAGTAGCTCGAACAGCGCCGCGAACGGCACCTGGGTCTCGGAATCGATGCCCCGTGCGCGCAGCACCCGCAGCCCGCGCGCGTGCTCGGCGGCGTAGCCGAGCAGCGCCGTCTTGCCGATTCCCGGCTCGCCCACGAGCCCCAGAACCGTGCTCCGCCCCGATCGGGCGGACGCCAGCAACTGGTCGAGCGCCTGCCGCTCTCGTTCGCGCCCGAGCAGCATGCGCCAGATTCTAGGGCCAAACGCCACATGTCCCCGACGGCGCCCGCGGTGGCTGTGGCCAAGACTAGGGGCCCCACCTGAGGCGATCGCCGCCATGCGTTTCTAACGTCGCGACATCAATAAACGCTCAGGCAAGGAGAAGGCGATGTCCGCTGTACAGCAGCCGGTGGCAATCGATGAAGAGAAGCTCGAACAGTTCGTCAACAACGCTGTCGGCGAGGTCGGCGCGACGCTCAACACCGCGCTGGTCGTGCTGGGCGACAAGCTCGGCCTCTACCGTGCGCTCGCTGGCGCCGGTGCGCTGACTCCGGGCGAACTGGCCGACAGGACCGGTACCTCGGAGCGCTACGTGCGCGAGTGGCTGAACGCGCAGGCGGCCGGCGGCTACGTTGAGTACGACCCTGCGAGCGCCCGCTACACGCTGCCGCCCGAGCAAGCGCTCGCGCTGACCGACCCGGAAAGCCCGGCCTATCTGCCCGGCTTCTTCCAGATCACGCTCGGCTCGGTGACCGACTCGCCCAAGATTCTCGAGGCCGCGCGCGCCGGTGATGGCGTCGGCTGGCACGAGCACGTCCACGACGTCCACGAGGGCTGCGAGCGCTTCTTCCGGCCCGGCTACAACGCCAACCTGATCGACGGCTGGCTGCCCGCGCTCGACGGGGTGGTGGCGAAGCTCGAGCGGGGCGCGTTCGTCGCGGACGTCGGCTGCGGACACGGCGCGTCCACGATCCTGATGGCGCAGGCTTTCCCCAACTCGACGTTCGTCGGCCACGATTACCACGCGGGCTCGATCGCGGTCGCGCGCGAGCGCGCTCAGCAGGCTGGTGTTGCCGATCGCGTCAGCTTCGACACGGCGCCCGCCAGCTCGTATGCTGGCAACGGGTACGACCTCGTGACCATGTTCGACTGCCTGCACGACATGGGTGACCCTGTAGGGGCGGCACAGCACGTGCGCGACACGCTCGCCCCCGACGGCACGTGGATGGTCGTCGAGCCCGCCGCCGGCGATCGTGTGGAGGACAACATCAACCCGATCGGGCGCGCGTACTACGGCTTCTCGACGCTGCTGTGCACGCCCGCGTCGCTGTCACAGGAGGTCGGGCTGGCGCTGGGCGCACAGGCCGGCGAGGCGAGGATCCGCGACGTGATCGTCGCGGGCGGCTTCACGCGCTTCAAACGCGCCGCCGAGACGCCTTTCAACCTCGTGTTCGAGGCAAGGCTGTAGACATGCACACGACCCAAGACGTCGAGGTGGCGCGCGCGATCGACAGCGAGACGCCACGCAGTGAACAGACGCGGGCGCGCTACCCCGACGTCGAAGGGTATGTCGAGCGCGACGGCATGAGCCTCTTCTATGAGGTCTATGGCGAGGGTGAGGAGACGATCTTCCTGATCCCCACCTGGTCGCTCGTGCACTCGCGCCACTGGAAGATGCAGATTGCGTACTTCGCACGCCATTTCCGGGTGCTGACGATGGACGGCCTCGGCAACGGGCGCTCCGACCGCTGCCGCGACCCGCGCCGTTACGGAGCCGACGAGTTCGCCCGAGACTGCCTAGCCGTGATGGACGCGACCGCCACCGAGCGGGCAGTGATGGTGAGTCTGTCCAAAGGCGCGCAGTTCCTGCTCGAGCTGGCACGGCTGGCGCCCGAGCGCGTGGCCGGTGCGGCCTTCATCGGCCCGATGTTCCCCTACACGCTCTCACACTGGTCGGTACTGACCAATCCGAGAATCGTCGCGTTCTCGTTCGGACGATCCTTCCCGACGTATCGCTGGTGGGGACGCATGAACGCGGCGCACTGGCGAGAGAGCTATCCGGACTTCGCCAACTGGTTCATCTCGCGGTGCTTCCCCGAGCAGCATTCGACAAAGGCGATCGAGGACGGCGTCGGCTGGGCGCTCGACACCGACCCTGACACGCTGATCGCCACTGCGCTCGGGCGCAACAGCCGCTGCCGACCCGCACTACGCCAACTCGCTCAGGGCCTTGACTGCCCGGTGCTGGTCGTGCACGGCGATCGCGACAAGATCACGCCGCCGCGCGATGGCCGCGCCCTTGCTCGCCTCAGCGGAGGCAAGCTCGAGGTGGTCCGCGGCGGTGGTCATCTCCCGCACGCGCGCAAGGCCGTGCAGGTGAACCTCGCGTTGCGCGACTTCTCCGAGGATGCGTTTGCACGCCCGCGCACGCCGCGCGACCCAACCGTCTACCGTCCCGACGGGCGCCCTCGCGCTCTCTACATCTCCTCGCCGATCGGGCTCGGGCACGCCCAGCGCGATGTTGCGATCGCGCGCGAGCTGCGTCGCCTGAACCCCGACCTGCAGATCGACTGGCTGGCTCAGGACCCGGTCACCCGTGTGCTGGAAGCCGAGGGTGAGCACATCCATCCGGCCAGCGCTCATCTGGCCAACGAGTCCCACCACATCGAGTCCGAGTCAGCCGAGCACGACCTACATTGCTTCCATGCGCTGCGCAGCATGGACGAGATCCTCGCGGCCAACTTCATGCTGTTCCACGATGTCACGCGCGATCAGCGCTACGACCTCTGGATCGGCGACGAGGCCTGGGAGCTCGACTACTACCTGCACGAGAACCCGCGCGAGAAGCGCGTGCCGTTCGCTTGGATGACCGACTTCGTCGGCTTCCTGCCGATGGCCGACGGCGGCGAGCGCGAGAGCTTCCTGACCGCCGACTACAACGCCGACATGGTCGACCACGTCGCCGCCCACCCGGAGGTGCGCGACCTGGCACTGTTCGTGGGCAATCCCGAGGACATCGTCGGCGAGCGGCTGGGGCCGGACCTGCCGTTGATCCGCGACTGGACCGAACGCAACTTCGCCTTCACCGGCTACGTAACCGGCTTCGATCCCGCCGATCTCGGCGAGCGCACCAAGCTGCGCGCGCAGCTCGGTTACGGCGACGATGAGCGCGTTTGCATCGTCACCGTCGGCGGCTCGGGTGTCGGCGCGCATCTGCTGCGTCGCGTGATCGCGGCGTTCCCGCAGGCCAAGGAGCACGTTCCGCAGCTGCGCATGATCGTCGTCGCCGGGCCGCGCATCGACCCGGACTCGCTGCCCACCCACGACGGCCTGGAGGTCGTCCCGTACGTGCACAACCTCTATCGACATCTCGCCGCATGCGACCTCGCAGTCGTTCAGGGCGGCCTGACCACCTCGATGGAGCTGACCGCACAGAAGCGGCCGTTCCTGTACTTCCCGCTGCGCCATCACTTCGAGCAGAACTTCCACGTGCGCCACCGGCTCGAACGCTATGGAGCCGGCCGCTGCATGGACTTCGACCAGTCCACGCCCGAGCTGATCGCGCAGGCAATCGCGCAGGAGATCGGCCGCGAGGTCGCCTACCGCGATGTAGAGGGCGACGGCGCCCGCACGGCCGCGCAGGCGATCTCCGCGCTGCTTTAGGGGCTCGCTAGCGCGGCGCGCAGGACGCCGCCCATCTCGGCGATCGCCTCGCGCGCCCCGTTGCCCGCGGTGAGCGCGTGGATGAAGCCGTGCGTGTATCCGGGGTAGCGACGCGCGATCGTGTGCACGCCCGCGGCCTTCAGGCGCTCCGCGTACGCCTCGCCCTCGTCGCGCAGCGGATCGAAGCCGGCGCTGACGACCATCGCCGGCGGGCAGCCGCCGAGGTCCTCCGCCAGCAGTGGCGACACGCGCGGGTCGCGCCGGTCGCCGTCGCTGCCGACGAACTGCTGCTCGTACCACTCCATGTTGACCTTCGTCAGAAAGAAGCCCTCGGCGAACTTCTCGCGCGAGGCGGCCGTCTCGAGCAGGTCGGTCACCGGGTAGATCAGCAGCTGGAACGCCGGCTGCGGACCGCCCGAGGCCCGCGCCTGCTGGGCTGTGACGGCCGCCAGGTGGGCGCCGGCGCTGTCGCCCGCGACGGCGATCCGCGCTGGATCGATGCCCAGCTCACCGGCACGCGCGACCGCGTCGAGAAAGGCTGCGAGCGCATCGTCGACGGGCGCCGGGAAAGGGTGCTCGGGGGCGAGTCGATAGTCGATGCTGAGCACGCGCGCACCGGAGATCGCGGCCAGCAGCCGGCACGGTCGATCGTGTGTGTCGAGATCGCCGACCACCCAGCCGCCGCCGTGGTAGTAGACGACCAGCGCTCCGTCCGTTTCATCGGCCGCGGGCGCCGGCACGTACAGGCGCGCGCGCAGCGGTCCCTCGCCTCCGGCGACGGTCAGCTCACGCACCGAGGCCATCGGTGCTGGGGCGCCTTCGATCGTGGCGATCGAGTGGCGAAGTTCCGCGCGCGCCTGCTGCGGGGTGCCACTCGCCAGCGGCAGGCGCGGCTTACGTGCGTCCAGCTTGACCAGCACCTGCGTGTCCAGGTCGAGCTCCAGTCCGTCGCGGCGAATGGGCTCCCCGGCGATCACCCGCTTGGCGCTCGCCGGCAGCGCGCCGATCGCACGTGCCGCGATTGCTTCGACGCGGTCGCTCAGGCTGGCCGTGTGGGCGCCCTGCACGTGTTCTCCCTAGACGCTCGCGCTTGCGTTCATGGGCTCGATCCTCGCATACTGCAGGTGCATGTGCCTGGCATTCCGACAGCCGTCGTCTGACATGTCCGACGGCCGCCGTCTCCAGTGCTCGCGGTTCTCGGTCGGAGCCGGTAGGATCCATCCATGAGGGAGAGGGGTTGTCGGGGGGAACGGCAGCGTGTGCTCGGCCTGCGGGCACTGCTGGCGACGGGGTTGGTCGCGGCGGCGGCCGCGCTGGGGATCGCTTCGAGTGCGCTCGCCGCGCGCTCGACGTCGGGCTTTCACACGCAGCGCGTATGCGGCACGCCTCCTCCAGGCTCGGCGCGGTGCATGGCGATGAGGCTCGTCCCGTCCTCCCCGCCAGCCCCCGGCACGGCCGCCGCGTCTGCGGCTGGCGCGCAGGGCGCCGGCGCGAATCCCGCGGTGACCTACAAACACCCCTTCGCGGGCTATCTGACGCCCGAAGAACTGCACGCCGCCTACTCGCTGCCCACCGACACGCCTGCCAGCCCGCTGCAGACGGTCGCGGTCGTGGACGCCTTCGATGACCCGACCGCCGAGGCCGACCTGGCGGTGTATGACGAACAGTTCGGCTTGCCGCCGTGTACCACCGCCAACGGCTGTTTTCGCAAGGTCAACCAGGAAGGCAAAGCCAGCCCGTTGCCGCACAAACAGGGCGAATGGGCTACTGAGATCTCGATCGATGTGCAGATGGCCCACGCGATCTGCCAGACCTGCCGCATCCTGCTCGTGGAGACCAAAACCGAAGAATTCTCCGATCTCGGCGCCGGCGTCAATGCCGCCGCAGGTTTGGGTGCGACCGAGATCAGCAACTCCTACGGCGGTCCCGAGGAACCTGAATTCGCCGGTGTGTTCGATGAATTCAACAGTGACTTCTACGACCATCCGGGGCTGGTCCTCACTGTCTCCTCAGGCGACTGCGGCTACTTCAACCAGTCCTGCCCCGGCGAACCCGCTACCGCCGACTTCCCGTCGGACTCTCAGTACGTGGTGAGCGTCGGCGGCACGAGTCTGACTGAAGCCAAAGGAACGTGGACGAGCAAGGTCTGGGACGAAGGCGGCAGCGGCTGCAGCGAACTGTTCACCGCGCAGCTGTGGCAAACCGCGGCGGCCAACTTCTCGGCCACAGGATGCGAAACGCAGCGCTCGCTCGCTGACATCGCGGCGATCGGCGATCCCAACACGGGTGTCAACGTGTACGACAGCACGCCCGAATTCGCTGGCGCGGCGACTGGCTGGGGCGTGTGGGGTGGCACATCGGTGGCCTCGCCGATCGTCGCCGCCGAGTACGCGCTGGCGGGCGGCGCGCACGCCGTCGCCTACCCGGCCAAGACGCCATACGCGCACCTCGGCGAAAGCTCCTCGTTGTATGACGTGGTTAGCGGCAACAACGGATCGTGTGGTGGGAGCACCGCGTGCAAAGCGGTCGCCGGCTACGACGGTCCGACAGGCGTCGGCAGTCCCGTCGGCCTGAGCGCGTTCTCGACACCGGGCGCGCCCGTCAACACCCACGTGCCGACGATCTCCGGCCTGGCAGAACAGGGACAGCTGCTGAGCGAGACGGCGGGCTCGTGGACCGCCAGCCCCAGCGCTACGGCCAGGCAGTGGGCCCGCTGTAACAGTCTGGGCACCGGGTGCGCCCCGATCGCCGGTGCCACCGCGGCCACGTACACAGTGAGCGCAGCCGATGTCGGCTCGACGATCCGCGTTCAGGAAACGGCGAGCAACGGCGCGGGCAGCGGCGCGGCGGCGGCGTCCACCCAGACGACACCGGTTCCGTCGACCGTGCCCACGCTGACGGGCTTCACGCCCGGCTCGGGCACCACCGGCAGCCAGGTGACGATCGAAGGCGAAGGCCTCGGCGCCGTCGACGAGGTCAAGTTCGGCTCACTTGCGGCGACGTACAAAGTGCTGTCCTCCACCAAGATCCAGGCCACCGTTCCCAACGGCGCGCGCAAGGCGAGCGTGTCGGTGAGCGCGCCCGGTGGCAGCGCGAGCACCAAATCGAAGTTCGAACCGACGCTGTCGATCATCTCTTTCAAGCCGCTGAGCGGGCCACCGACGGCCAAGCCCGTGACGATCAAGGGCGTTGGCTTCAACGCCGGCTCGGTCGTCAGCTTCGACGGGCAGGCGGCCGCGACCGTGTTTGTGTCCGCCAAGAAGCTGCGCGCGACAGTGCCCGCCGGCGTGAAAGCCGGTCAGATCTCCGTGAGCAACACGACCGCTCCGGTCGGCACCGTTTTCAGCGCCGCCAGCTACACACCCTGAGCCGACTGTTCGTCGGCGGCGACCGCGAACACGATGTGCCTGCGCGCCACGCTCAGGTAGTCGTGCAGCTCGATCGGCCCACCCTCCAGCGGCGCGACGCTCACCTCGGTCAGCGTGATGAAGTCGCGCTCGGAGGCGTTGAGCACGTCGGAGACCCGGCTGCGGTAGCCGTCGCGCGCGAGCGTGATCGCGCCCTCGATGCGGTGGCGCTCGGTCTCGATCCTGATTCGCTCGGTGCGGTGGGCGATCCCCTCGGGGTCGCCCTCGCCGCTAAGACCGTCGGCACTCATTCGGTCATTATCGGGCCTCAGCGGCTGACGGTGTAGCTCCGCGTGAGCGACGAACGCCGGCCGGTCGGACCGGCGGCGACGACGGTCACACGGGCGCGCATCGATCGTCTGTGCCCGAGCGCGCTGCGCAGGCGTGCCAGCGAGCGCGGACCGACGCGCAGGCGCACCTGCCCGGCGCGCCCCGGCGGGAGCTTGCGCGCGGCGGCGATCAGTGCCACCGAGCCCGAGCGCCCGAGCGCCGACAGCGTCGCTTTCGCGAGGACCTTGCAGCCGCGCTGACAGCTGACTGACAGCGTCAGCGCGCGGCGTGCGAGCACCCCGGTCGAGCGCGTCAGGCTGAGCTTCAGTGTTGGCGCGACGTCCAGCGGCGGCGGCCACGCGTTCGGCGCCAGACAGCCGGGTACGGCGCCCGAAACCGGCTGGAAGCGCTGGACGCGGTTGTTATTGGTATCGGCCACGTACACGCCACCGTCACAGCCGACCGCGAGGCCGTTCGCCTGCGAAAAGCTCCCGGGAGCCACGCCGCGCACGCCCCACTTGGTCAGAAAGCGCCCCTGCAGGTCAAACACCTGGACGCGGTTGTTTTCGCTGTCGAGGACGTACACGTTGCCGGCGAGGTCGGCGGCGATGCCGGTGGGGCGGTTGAACCGTCCATCGGCGCTGCCGCGCGAGCCCCACTGCCGCTGTACGACCCCGGTTGGGGAGACCTCCACGACGCGGTTGTTGGCGGTGTCGGCCACGTACACGTTGCCCGAGCCGGCGACCGCGAGCGCGCTCGGATGGTTGAACGAGCCCGCGGCGCTGCCCGGTGCCCCGTTGCCGTCAGCCGCGCCCCAGCGCCCTTCCAGGGACCGTTCCGGGCCGTACACGAGGATGCGGTTGTGGTTGGTGTCGGCGACGTAGGTCTGCAGGGTGCCGGGCGACACTGCCACCGCGCTCGGGCCGGACAGCCCTGCGCCGCCGATGTTGGCGGGACCACCCAGTTCGTCCAGGAAGGTGCCGTCTCCCCACAGCCGCACCAGCCGCTGCCCGGCGCTGTCGGCGACGAACACCGAGCCGCGCGGGTCGACGCCGATCCCCGCCGGCGAGGCGAACGCCAGCGAGTGCCCGCCGGCGGCGCTCCACTGCCCGGCGAACGCGAAGCCGCCGGGCGCAAACTGCTCGATGCGGTTGTCTACCGTGTCGGAGACGATCAGCCTCCCGGTCGGGTCGATCGCCAGCCCGCGCGGTCCCACCAGCCCTCCCGGGCCGCGCGCGGACACGCCGAGCGAGCGCAGGAAGTTGCCGTTGGTGTCGAACACCGACACGCGATCGTTGGCCGTGTCAGCGACATACGTGTCGCCGGCGGGGTCACTGGCGATCGCGCGCGGGAACGCCAGCTGACCGGGTTGCGTGCCGAATCCACCCCACGCCGCCGAGAACGTCAGCTGCGGTGTGAGCTTGACGATGCGGTGGTTGATGTCGTCGGCCACGTAGATGTTGCCCAGGGCGTCGAGAGCGACGCCATAGGGGAAGGTGAGCTGCAGCGGCCCGGGCGCCGCCGAGCCCGCCTGCGCCAGGAAGTTGCCCGCGGGGTCGAACTTCTCGATGCGATGGTTGTCGTCGTCTGAGACGATCACCTCTGCTTCGTTGGCCGCCAGCCCGCGCGGGTAGTTGAACTGGCCAGGTCCGGCGCCCTTAGTGCCCCACGCGATCGCTTCGGAGCCCTGCAAGTTGAAGCGCTCGACGCGGTTGTTGCCCGAATCGGCGACGTACACGTGTGTGCCCGCGACCGCGATGCCGCCCCCAGGCGGCTGCGTGGGGTTCTGCGAGGAGCCGAAGTTGAACTGACCGACCTCGCTGCCACGCCGCCCCCAGGAGGTAATGAAGTTGCCGTTCGAGTCGAACTTCTGGATGCGGTTGTGACTGGAGTCCACCACGTACACCGCCCCGGCCGCGTCGGTGGCAAGTCCGCCGATCGGACCGAACTGGCCGTGCCCGCCGCCGTAGGAGCCCCACTGGGTCTCGAACACGCCGGTGTCGCTGAACTTCTGCACGACGTAACTGAGCTGGTCGGCCACGTACACGTTCCCCTGCGTGTCCACCGCGACGGCCTCGGGGAAGCGCAGCATGCCTTCGGCGCGCTGCCCGACGACCTGCACGCTCGAGTACGGGCACGGCGCGCCCGCTGAGCCAGCGCAGGGGGCGGCTGAGGCGGCGCCAGCGCCCGCCCAGCTCGCGAGCACGCATAGCGCGAGGGCTAGCCCGAGGCAAAGGGGCGGACGCGTCTTAGCGGTCATGTGGGCTGAGAACACGCCGCCAGCCTAAATGGAGCGGTGCACCGACAGCAGCGCGAGACGCGCCGGGAGTCGGGCGCTGTCAGAGGATGCGCTCGGGCGTGCGCGCCGGCAGTCCAGCGCGTGCCGCCGGCACGACCGCAGCGCGCCCGCCGGCGGCCGGATGGTTGCGCTCCTCGCGCACGATGTACAGCGGCCGGTGCTTGACCTCGTCGTAGATGCGCCCTACGTACTCGCCGATCACGCCCAGCGCGATCAGCTGGATGCCACCCAGCAGCAGGATCGCGATCGTCAGCGAGCTGAACCCCGGCAGGTAGGAGTCGGCGACGCGCAGGCCGATAACCACCGGGATCGCGATGAAGGCGACACCGGCCGACAGCAGCCCGGCATACGTGGCCAGCTGCAGCGGCAGGTGGGAGAAGGACGCGATCGCGTCCAGCGAGAAGCGCAGCATCTTGCGCAGCGTGTACTTCGTCTCACCGGCGTGGCGGGCGTCGCGCTGGTAGGAGACCGCTGTCTGGGTGAAGCCGACCCAAACCGTCATGCCGCGCAGGAAGCGTGACCGCTCGGTCATCGCCAGCAGCGCGTTCAGCGCACCTCGGTCGAGCAGCCTGAAGTCGCCCGAGTTGGGCTCCAGGTCGACCTGCGCGAGCTTGTCGAACAGCTTGTAGAACCACGACGCGGTGGCGAGCTTGAAGGCCGTCTCGCCTTCGCGCTGCTTGCGCACCGCATACACCACGTCCGCACCCTGGCTCCACTGGGCGATCATGTCGGGGATCAGCTCCGGGGGGTCCTGCAGGTCGGCGTCGATCATCGCCACGACGTCGCCCACGGCGTGCTCCAAGCCGGCGGTCAGCGCGGCCTGGTGGCCGAAGTTGCGCGATAGGTGGATGACGCGCACCCGCGGGTCGTTGGCGGCCAGGCGGTCGAGCAGCTCGGGCGTGCGGTCGCTGCTGCCGTCGTTGACGAGCACCAGCTCCAGCTCGTAGTCGGCGAGCGCGGCGGTAGTGCGCGCGACGAACTCCTCGATCAGCGCTTCCTCGTCATAGACGGGGGCGACCACGCTGAGCAGGATGGGGGTGCGAGGCGGTGTGTCAGACATGGTCGTTGCCCTCCGGCCCGAGGGAAGTAGTCGGTGTGCTGTCGACCACTGTGAAGGCGCGCGTTAAGCCCGTGCTCAATTTATCGTTCATCCTGTCTATGGGATGGCTCGCAAGCGCACTGACACACAGGGATTGCGCACCAGCGTAGCGCGACGGCTGGCGCGACTGCGCTCGCCCGTGCTCGTGCAGTTCGTCAAGTTCGGGATCGTCGGGATCTCCAACACGCTGCTGACGCTGGCCGTGTACACAATTTTGCTGAAGGTGTTCGATGTCTGGTACCTGGCGGCGTCGGCGATCGGCTTCGCGGTGGGCGCCACCAACGGCTTCCTGTTGAACCGCCGCTGGACGTTTCGTGAGCACGTCGGCGACGCGCTCACGCCCGTGCGCTGGGCGATCGTGCAGGGCTGCGGGCTGGCCCTCAACGAGGGGCTGCTGTACCTGTTCGTGCACGACGTCGGACTCGACGAGCTGCTCGGGCAGGTGTTCGCCACGGCGGTTGTGACGGTGACGACGTTCCTGGTCAACCGCGCTTGGACCTTCCGCGTGCCGCCCGCGGCGCCGGTCGCGGTGGCCGCCCGGTCGTCGGCCGCCGGCGACGGCTGACCGCTACCCCGCCTAGCGGAACACGGCGAGCAGCGACAAGCCGGCGGGGATGCGCCCGCCGCGGGCGATCAGTGCGGCCTCCAGGTCGAGTGGACACTCGAGCAGCCGGTTCACCGGTCCGGGCGGAATCCACAGATCCAGGCTCGACTCGGTCGTCTTGGTGTTGACGCGATCGAGGATGCGCAGCAGGATCGCCACTGGCAGCAGCAGCGAGTTGAAATAGCTCGTGCGCTGCTGGGTCCACCCGGCCCGCTGCGCGACGGCTTGCAGCGAGCGGCGCGTGTAGCGGCGGTGGTGGTGGTTGACCTCATCGTGCCCGCTCCACAGCCACTGGTAGGCGGGTACCGTCACCAGCAGCGCCCCACCGGGCGCGACCGTGCGGCGCAGCTCGCGCAGCGCGGCGAAGTCGTCCTGCAGGTGCTCGATCACGTCGAGGCTGACCGCGAGGTCGAAGCTGTCGTCGGCGAACGGCATCTCCAGCACCGAGCCGGCGATGATCTCGCCGACGCCACGCTCGCGCGCCAGGGATACGCTCGTCTGCGATAGCTCGACGCCGGTGACTGTGCCCAGCTGCGCGAGCTCGACCATGTTGCGCCCGCTGCCGCAGCCCGCGTCGAGGATGCGCGCGTTCGGCGGCAGGCCCAGACCAGCGATCACGCCGTCCAGCACCGTCCTCCTGCCTCGATACCACCAGTGGCGGTCCTCGGCCTGGTGGGTCTGACGCTCGTAGTCGCGGTCCATCCGTGCTCCATCCTTTCCTATACGACCCTGAGCGCGCGGTCCGCCTGCTCACGGAGAGTCGATTGGACTTCGCAGCCGGCCTTCGACTGAGTGTCCGGTACTGCCGTGGAGTGTGCTGGGCGCCCGGCGCCCGGCGCCCGCGCCAGCTCAGGAGACCGGCGCCGAGCGCAGGAACTCCATCGTGCGCTCCCACGACTGCTGCGCCAGCTCGGGGTCGTGCGTGCCAAGGCGGTTGGTGTCGTTGAAGAACGCGTGTCCGCCACCCTCGTAGCGCTCGAACGTGACGTCCACACCCGCGTCGCGCAGCTCGGCTTCCAGCTCGTCGACGGCCTCCGGCGGCACGAATTCGTCGGCCGTGCCGAAATGGCCCAGCACGGGGCCTTTGACACCGCTGAAGTCGGGTTTGCCGTGCGGCATCACGTAGTAGTAGCTGACCGCCGTGGAGACGTTCGGGCAGGTGGCGGCAGCCCACACGGCCAGGCCGCCGCCGAGACAGAAGCCGATCGCGGCCACGCTGTCGCCTTCCACGCCCGGCTGTGATGCGAGGTAGGCGGCGGCGCCGCACATGTCGACCTCGGCCTGGTCCATCGACAGCGCCATCATCTTCTGTTCGGCCTCGCTCGGCTGCGCGGTCGTCTCGCCGCGGTACAGGTCAGGCGCGAGCGCGAAGAAGCCCTCGGCGGCCATGCGGTCGCAGATCGAGCGGACGTGCTCGTCCAGGCCCCACCACTCCTGCAGGACGACGACGGCTGGGCCGCGTTCGTCGGTGGGCACGGCCAGATAGCCAGGGGTGCTGCCGGAGCTGGTCGGGAACTCGATGTCGGGCATTGTGTGGCTCCTTGGATCCGTGACGGTCGTTGGGCCGCGCCAGAGCGTGGTCGTGGCGAAGGCGGCGGCGGGCGAATACTCTCACGGAAGACACCCCCACGGGGAGGAAGAGAGGCAACGCGATGGACGTCGTCAACAACCAGTGTCAGCTAGCAGCGCGCCCCCACGGGCTTCCCAAGCCCGACGACTGGAGCTACGTGAAGTCGCCCGTCTCCGAACCTGGCGACGGAGAGCTGCTGGTGAAGGTCAAGTACATATCGCTGGACCCGGCGATGCGCGGTTGGATGAACGACGGCCGCTCCTACATCGCGCCGGTGGGCATCGGCGAGGTGATGCGCGCGTTCGCCGCCGGTGAGGTGGTCGCGTCGAACGATCCGGACGTCGCCGTCGGCGACCACGTCGGCGGGCTGCTAGGCGTCCAGGAGTATGCGCTGGTGCACGGCAAAGGCGTGTTCAAGATCGACCCCAGCCTGGCGCCGCTGCCGGTGTACCTGGGGACGCTCGGGATGCCCGGCGTGACCGCCTACTTCGGCCTGCTCGACATCGGCAAGCCCGAGCCCGGCAACACGGTCGTCGTCTCCGGCGCGCACGGCGCGGTCGGCGGTCTGGTCGGGCAGATTGCCAAGCTCGAGGGCGCGCGCGTCGTCGGCATCGCAGGCGGCCCCGATAAGTGCCGCGAGCTTGTCGAGGACCTCGGCTTCGACGCGGCGATCGACTACAAGTCCGAGGATGTCGGCCAGGCGCTTGCCAAGCACTGCCCGGACGGGATCGACGTGTACTTCGACAACGTCGGCGGCGACATCCTCGACGCGGCGCTCGCGCACCTGGCGCGTCACGCGCGCGTGGTGATCTGCGGCGCGATCTCTCAATACAACGCCACCGAAGCGTTCAAAGGGCCCTCCAATTACATGGCGCTGCTGGTCAACCACGCGAGCATGACCGGCTTCGTCGTCTCGGACTATCTCGACCGCTACGGCGAGGCCGTGCAGGTGCTTGCCGGCTGGCTTGGCGAAGGCAAGCTGGTCTCGCGCGAGGACGTGGCCGAAGGGTTGGAGAACTTCCCCGACACGCTGCTGCGGCTGTTCAAAGGCGAGAACAACGGCAAGCTCGTCTTGAAGATCGCCGACTGACCTTCGATGCCCGCTTAGGTGTGGTGGGGGATGCCGCGCAGTGGCTCCGCCACACCGAGCGCTGATTGGCCGTCGTGCAGGCGTTCGAGCATGCGCGTTTCGCGCGGCACCAGGCCGAGGGCGAGCGCTATGCACGCGAGCACCGACCCCGCCAGCATCACCTCCACCGCCCCGAACGTGCTCGCGAGCGGTCCGGCGAGGAAGTAGCCGAGCGGCAGCAGGCCGTAGGAGAACATCCAGTCGTATGAAGACACGCGCGAGAGCCGGTCGGGGGGGATGCGCTCGGCCAGCGCTGTGTTCCACCAGACGTCGAACAGCGCGATGCCGGTGCCGGCGAGCGCGATCGCAGGCAGCAGCACGAACAGCGTGATGCCGGCCGCGTACAGGATCGCCGCGAGCGGCCACAGCAGGATGCACAGCATCGCCAGGCGCATCGGGTAGCGCGGACGCCAGCCGACACCGATCAGCGACCCGGCGATCGTGCCCAGGCCGAGCGTACTCTCGATCACGCCGAACACTGCCATGTGCCCGTACTGGCTATCGGCGACCGCCGGGCCGAGCACGTACCACGGCGCCAGCGCGCAGAACAGCGCTACGCAGAACGCCGTCAGCGTGACCCACACCCACGCACGCGCGCGAACCTCACGGGCGCCATCGCGTATTTCGCCCAGCACGCTCGTGCGCGCCGTCGCGGTGTCCGTCCGCTCGGGCTGACCCACGGCGGCCGTCCGGCGCTCGCGTGGGCGGACTCCTCTCAGCAGCACCGCGCTGATCAGGAACGTGGCCGAATCCAGCGCGAACGCCCAGCCGGCGCCCGCGCCCAACACCAGCACCGTGGCAAGCGCCGGGCCGGCGAATTCGGCAACGTTGTTGGACATTGTCGTGACGGCCGTCGCCTGCTGGATCTCGGCCTCGGGCACCGTCTGTGGCAGCAGCCCGTTGGCGGCCGGCCGGAAGAACGCCTCGGCGCTGCCAAACAGCACCTCGATCACCACCAGTTGCCAGATCTGGGTCGAGCCGGTGAAGATCAGCACCGCCAGCAGTGCGTGCAGCGAGCAGCGCACCAGGTCGGTCGCGATCATCACGCGATGGCGCGGCAGGCGGTCGGCCCAGACGCCGCCGAACAGCAGGAACACGACCATCGGCAGGCTCTGTGCGGCCAGCACCAGGCCGAGGTCGGTCGCGCTGCCGGTGAGCGCGGTCACGTACAGCGCGAGCGCGACCAGCACGATGTTGTCGCCGATCACGCTGGCCGACTGGGCCAGCCACAGGAAGCGGAAGTCGCGGTGCGCGAGCACCCGCCGGATCTCGCCGAGCTTGGCCACGGCTGTCAGCTTGACGCAGCCGCCGTTCGAGTCCCGGCCGGCGCCCGCCTAGCGCTCGAGTTTCGCCCCCTGCTCGGCGACGATCACGCCGGGGTCTTCGGCGAACTGCGCGGCCAGCTCGTCCAGCGCCGCGTCCGTGCGGTCGGGGCGGTGGTGAAAGAGCACTACCGTGCCCACACCCGAGCGCCGTCCCAGCGCGATCGCGTACCCGACGCACGAATGTCCGAATGGACGCTCGACAGCCATCTCGGCATCCAGCAGCTGCGCGTCGTGCACCAGCACGTCGGCGCCCGCGGTCAGCTCCAGCGCTGTCGCGTGGTACTCGCCGAAGCCATCAGGCCCCGGCCCGAGCGCGATCGGGTTGTGGTCGGGAATGTACGCGAGCGCCGACTGGCCGTCGCTGATGCGGTAGCCGAACGTGCGCCCGCCGTCGTGTGGGATCTCCCGCGCGATCACCGTGAAGCCGCCGACGCTCCACTCGCCGGGTGCGACGGTGTCGAACGTCCAGCGCCCGCGCAGTTCGTCGGGCGTGATCGGGAAGTGCGGCGGGGACATCGCGCGCGTGAGCACGTCGTGCGCGCCTGCCCCGTCCTGCTGCTCGGGCAGCAGCACGCTCACGCGAGCGTCGTCACGGTCGCCGGCGCCGAAGAACGGCAGGCCCTGCACGTGGTCCCAGTGCAGGTGGGTAAGCAGGATCGCGCCGTTGAACGGCTGTCCGTCGAGCAGCTCGGTGACGTTGCGCAGGCCCGTGCCCGCGTCGAGGATCAGCGTTGGCGTACTCGCGCCGCCCGGCGTGAGTGCCACGCACGCCGTGTGCCCTCCATAGCGCACGAACTCCACCCCGGGCGCCGGCGTCGAGCCGCGCACCCCGCATAGGTCGACGCGCACCCGGTCAGCTCCGGGGAGCGCTCGCAGCGCTCTCGCGGCGGTGGCTCGACGACAGCTGGGCGCGCGCCTCGCGCTTGAGCTGTTTGGCTTCCACGCAGGCCACGCGGCAGGGCGTGACGGCGATCAGCGAGGAGGTCCTCAGCCCACCCTCCAGCGCCGCACGCTCGCCCAGCAGTGCACCCGGTCCGTACTCGGCCAGACGCTTGCCGTCGTGCTCCACACGCAGGACCCCGTCCAGCAGCAGGAACATCTTCGAGCCCGCTTCCCCCTGGCGTACGAGCGTGGAACCGGCCTTTGCCTTGCGGATCTCCGGCTTTTCCCCGCCCTGCATGATCTGCGCCGACAGCGCCCGCTCGAGCGCCGTCTCGACCGCTGTCACGAGCGCGTCGGAGTCGGTGTCTCCCCAAGGTGTGTGACGCCCGAAGGAGCTGCGGTACCAGTGCTTGAAGTCCGCCAGGCCCGACTTGTGGGTGAGCTGCCCTTTCGCGTCGTACACCCAATGGCGCGGAAAGCGGCTGGCGCCGGTGATCGAGCCCTTGGCACGCCCGTCGCTGTGAATCGTCAGCGACAGAGTGGTCCACACCAGCGGTGCCTGCCACTGCACGAACGGGCGGCGACGCACCCGACGCGGCGCCGGCACGCCCGTGCGCCCGCCCGTGGTCTGGGAGAAGCGCACCCAGCCGTCGCCGCGCTCGGGCTCGCGTGCAATGTCCGGCAGCCCGATCGCCTCGAACGTGCGCCCGACCGGGCCGAGCTTGACCGCGGTGGCGCCCATCGTGCCGCCGCCGTCGTAGCCGTAGTCGACGATGCTCCCGGCGTCGTCGACCTCGACCCACGCGCTCAGCGCGTTAGCGAAGCGGAACCTGTCGGCGTCGCGCAGCGCGTCGAGATCCTCGATCGTCTCCGGTGGCGGCGTGTCGTAATGGGCCAGGCCGGTGTCAAACGCCAGCCGTGCCGAGCCTTCGACCGCCTCCGACGGGATCCACGAGATCGAGGTGATCGAGCTTTTGTGACGCATGCCGCTTGGCATTATCTGTCAGGCGGCGTGGCGCTGTCAGGCCGGGCCAGCTCGCGCGCATATCCTTGACGGCCATGAGCTACGACGCGCTGGTCGTGGGCGCTGGGCCCAACGGCCTGTCGGCGGCAATCACGATGGCTCGATCCGGCTGGCGCGTGCTCGTGATCGAGACGGCGCGGCACGCCGGCGGGGCGGTCGCGACCGAGGAGCTGACGCTGCCGGGCTTCCATCACGACACCTTCTCCGCCGTGTACCCGGCCGGCGCGGCCTCGCCGGTGTTCGCCGAGATGCCGCTGGAGCGTCACGGCCTGCGCTGGGTACACCCCGAGGTGTGCCTCGCCCATCCGCTGCCCGACGGCCACGCGGTGGCGCTGTATCGAGACCTCGACCGCACGGCCGCCGGCCTGGACGACGCCCGCCGGGGCGACGGCGAGCGCTGGCACGCGTTCGCACAGCCGTTCATGGATCACTTCGGTGCGCTGCGAGACACGATGCTCGGCGGCTTTCCACCGCTGCGCGCAGGTGCCCGTCTTGCCGCCGGGCTGGGTCCGCGCCGCACGCTCGCGTTCGCGAGGCTGGTGGCCAGGTCCGCACAATCGCTGGGCGAGGGGCTGTTCGCAGGCGACGGCGCGCGCGCCTGGCTGTACGGGTCGGCGATGCACTCCGACGTGCCGCCGGCTGTCGCCGGCAGCGCGATCGCCGCGGCCTATCTGCAGCTGCTCGGTCACGGTGTCGGCTGGCCCAGTCCGCAGGGTGGCGCCGGCCGGCTGGCCGATGCGCTCGTCGCTCACCTGCACGAGCTGGGTGGCGAGCTGCGCACGGGCGCGACCGTCACGCGCGTGACGGTCGAGCGGGGCCGCGCGGTGGGCGTGGAGGTTGCGGGCGGTGAGCACGAGACCGCGCCCGTGGTGATCGCCGACGTGATGCCCGGCGCGCTCGCCAGCCTCGCCGATGGAGCGCTGCCCGGCCGTTATGCGGGGGCGCTACGTCGCTATCGCCCCGGCCCAGCCACGCTGAAGCTCGACTGGGCGCTCGACGGGCCGATCCCGTGGACCGCCCCACAGGCGCGCCAAGCCGGCACGGTGCACCTCGGTGGCTCGGCCGCCGAGGTGCTGGCGGCGACCGCCGGCAGGGTGCGCCTGCCCGAGCGTCCGTTCACGCTGCTCGGCCAGCAGTCGATCGCCGACCCCTCGCGCGCACCCGCCGGCAAGCACACCGCCTGGGCATACACGCACGGCCCGCAGTCGCTCGACTGGGAGGCCGAGCGCGACGCGCACGTGGAGCGCATGGAGGCACAGGTCGAGCGCTTCGCGCCGGGCTTTCGCGAACGCATCCTCGCCCGCCACGTGCTCGGCCCCGCCGACCTGCAGCGGCGCAACGCCAACCTCATCGGAGGCGACGTGGGCGGGGGCAGCTACGCCCTGGACCAACTGATCTTTCGCCCGCTGCCCTCGCCGGCGCCCTACCGCACACCCGTGCGCGGCCTGTACATCGGCAGCGCCGCCGCGTTCCCCGGCGGTGCCGTACACGGCGTCCCCGGCCGCGCGGCCGCACGGCTGGCGCTCGCCGAGGCGCGTGTCAGGCGCTGGCTCGAGCGTTAGCTCACGTGGTCTCGGGCTCGGGCTCGGGCTCGGGTACGGGCTCGCGTGTGGGTGCGCCCTCGGGCGTGCCGGTCGTCTCCCGCTCGGCCGGCTCGACGAGCGTCCACACGGGGACCGCGTCCACGCGTCCGCGAACCTCCAGCTCGCCGACGAGCCTAAGGCTGACCGGCGGGCGCTTCATCCGCTCTCGTGTGCTGTCGGCGATGAACAGCATGTGCCCGCTGCCCTTGGTCATGCTCTCCAGTCGCGAGGCGGTGTTGGTGGTGTCCCCCAGCGCGGTGTACTCGACGCGTTGCTCGGAGCCGATGTTGCCGGCCATCACCGGGCCGCTGTTGATCCCAACACCCATCGCGAACGCATGGTCGTGGCCATGCTCGGCGATCCACGCGTTAAAGCTGTCCAGGCGCGTGCCGATCATCTCGCGCGCGGCCACAAGCGCGCGGTCGGCGTGGTCGGCCTGCTCCAGCGGCGCCCCGAACACGGCCATGATGCCGTCACCCATGTAGGAGATCAGCGTGCCGCCGGACGCCAGGATCGCCTTGGTCATTTCGTCGAGGTAGCAGTTGACCACCTCGATCACGCGCGTCGCCGGCAGCTTCTCCGAGAAGCTGGTGAACCCGCGCAGGTCGGAGAACAGGACCGTGCAGTCATGTTCGACCGCGCCCAGGCGCAGGTTCTCGCCGGCGCTGGCGACGACCTGGTCGACCACGTCGGCGGGCACGAACCGTGAGAACAGGTCGTGCACGCGCGCTCGTTCAATCGTCTCGCTCATGTACAGAACCCCCAGCGTGCCCAGCGTGCCGATCATCAGTGCCAACAGCGGGTAGACGAACGTGACGATCAGCCCGCTGTTGAACGCGATCTGCACCGCGATCGTGAACACGATTGCGAGCGCGAGGGCATCCAGCAGCGAGCGCCACTGGCGCACGCGCAGGCTGCCCAGCGGCACCGCCGCGCCGAGCAGCAAGATCAACGTCACGTCCAGCCAGCCCGGCGCGTCGCGTAGCCCCACGCCTTCGAGCAGCGTCGCGATCGCGTTGGCCCACACTTCTGGACCGGCCATCGGCTCGGACCCGGTGGTCGCGGTCGCATGGCGGTCTCCCAGGATCGGCGAGAACGCGCCCACGATCGCGAGCTTGCCGCGCAGCGCGCCGGGAGCGACTTGGCCGAGCATCACCTTCGCGTAGGAGATCGACTTGATCGTTTCGGGAGGGCCGACGAAGTCGATCGGCAGGGTGCCGTGCTCGAACATCGACGCGCTGATCTTGCGTGCGGTCATCGTTTCGGCCGCCACCACGGGGATCGTGCCGAGGTGGTTGTACTCGTGTGCGAACCGCCGTACGGCGCCGTCGGAGTCGAGCGTCAGGCGCGCCGAGGCGGGCCTTGCGCCGAGTTCGCGCAGCAGCGGTTCCCCGCCGAACACGTGCGTCGCGCCGCCAGAGGTGACGTCGACCGTGCCCAGCACGACCTTCCCGTGTGCGCGCCCGACCGCTTCGATCAGCTCGTTGTCTTCGACTGGGTTGGTCTGCTGGACGAATTCCATGTCCATCACGATCGTCTTGGCGCCCGCTCGGCGGAGCTGGTCGATGACCTTGGCGTCGTAGCGGCGTGGCAACGGCGAGCGCGCGTTGAGATGGCGCGCCTCTAGTTCCTGTTCCGCCTGGGGGCTGATCGCAACGAACACGATGTTCGACGGTGGCTTGCGCGCGCCGCGGATGTTGAAGCGCGCGTCGATCGTCTGCAGTTCGCTGCGCCTGAGCAGGTGTGTGGCGTAGGCGAGCACACTGCCGCCTCCGGCCAGCACCGCGACGGTGATTAGCGCGATCACCTTCTGCCGCTGCCTATGTGCAGCGGTCATCTCGTCTCCCGTGCGTCACGTCGGTGAACCGGCATGTGGCGATGCTAGCCCGCGGCGCAAAGCGGGTGGGCGCCCGCTCGCGTGAACCGCCACGCGCCCCCTCGCTCCGGTGCGCCCCGGGGCTCGAGCGCGCGTACGACAGTGATGCGCAAAGTCCTCCATATTCGTCCAAGTTTCTGTAAACTCCGGCTTTCTCCGCCGGGGTTGCCGTGGGTGAGGGGGTTCACCGCAGGCGAGCCGTGGGGCGCGGGTTGTTGGGAAGCACTAGCTAAAAGGCTGGTATGGAGACCGTTAGCTCAACACGTCCCGTGCTGCTCGCCAAACCATCCGTGAGTCTGCGCGCGCTCGCCGCAGCGGCCCTGCTCGTGCTCGGGATCGCGCTGTCGCAGGCGCTGAGCGCCCGGCACAACACATCTAAGGCAGGCGCTTCCGTCGCCGCGCGCGCGGGTGGACTGGCAAGCCTGCCCGTCGCTGCTCTGGGTCCCGTCTCGACCGCGCTCGGCGCCGAGTCCCCGACCTACCGAGTGCACTCCTCCGCCGCCGGCGTCGAGTTGTCCAATCCCGCACAGCGGCTGTCAGCGCGCTTCTCCGAGGCGGGCCTGCGCCTCCGTTCCGGGGCGATCGACGAGGGCTTGAGCCTGCGCGCCGTCGGATACGGGGCGTCGAGCACACCGGTCGGCCCGATGCGCATGAGCAGCCACGCCAACCGCGTTCGCTACAGCGGTAGCGGTGTGACCGAGTGGTTCGCCAACGGGCCACTCGGACTCGAGCAGGGCTTCACGATCGCGCGCGCGCCAGCCGCTCACGCAGGACCGCTAACGCTGGCGATGGAGCTCACAGGAGCAGCGCGCGTCACGATCGCCTCCGACGCCCACAGTGCGACGATCGCGGCGCCGGGGGCGGCATCGCTGCGGTACGGCGCGCTCTCGGCATCCGATGCCGGCGGTCGCGCCCTGCGCACCTGGCTGGAGCGCGACGGCGAGCGGCTGCTGCTTCGCGTCGACGCTCGCGGCGCACGCTATCCGCTGCAGATCGACCCGTTGATCCAACAGAGCAAGCTCAAAGGCGCCGAGGAGACCGCCGCCGCTCATTTCGGGCGCAGCGTCGCCATCTCCGCCGACGGCCGTACCGCGCTGGTCGGAGGGCCTCGCTCCGAAGGCCAGGCCGGCGCGGCCTGGGTGTTCACGCGGACGGGCACCGTTTGGAGCGAGCAGGCTGAGATCGCCAGCACGGGCGGAGCCAAAGACCGCTACTTCGGTCGCAGTGTGGCACTGTCGGGCGACGGCGACACAGCGCTGGTCGGTGACCCCGGCGGACTCGGACAGCTCGGCTCGGCCTCCGTGTACACGCGTTCTGGCACCACCTGGACCCTCCAGCAGACGCTCACCGGCGGGAGCGCCCCGGGGGCGTTCGGCGCCCGGGTGGCGTTGTCCACCGACGGCTCTACAGCCATCGTGGGCGGCTTTGCCGCGGACTTGTGGGCGGGCGCCGCGTGGGTGTTCGTGCGCTCCGGCTCGACCTGGAGCCAGCAGGCCGTTCTGCACGGCGCGGGTGGGTCGGGAAAGGCTGAGTTCGGTCGCGGTGTCGCACTCTCCGCCGACGGCAGCACAGCGCTGATCGGCGGCCTCGCGGACAACGGATGGGTCGGCGCCGCGTGGGTGTTCGTGCGCTCGGGCTCGACCTGGAGTCAGCAGTCGGTGCTTCACGGCGCCGGAGAGATCGGCAGGGGCCAGTTCGGTCGTAGCGTTGCCCTCTCCGCCGACGGCGGCACAGCGTTGATCGGCGGCCGGCGTGACGCCGATAGCGTCGGTGCGGCGTGGGCGTTCACACGTTCCGGTGAAGAATGGGCTCAGCAGGCCAAGCTCACCGCCACCGACGAGGTCGGACACGGCGGGCTCGGATCGAGTGTCGCCCTGTCAGCCGACGGCAACAGCGCGCTCGTCGGCGCCAGCGGGGACAACGAAGGCGTTGGCGCAGCCTGGCAGTTCGCCCGTTCCGGTGAAGAATGGGCGCAGCAGGGTTCCAAGCTGACGGCCGAAGGAGAGGGCGGCCAGGGCTCGTTTGGGTCGAGCGTCGCGTTGTCACCCGACGCGAGCGTCGCGCTCGTGGGCGGGCTCACCGACAGCGCCGGCGCCGGCGCCGTGTGGGTGTTCACCACGCCGGCGCCCACGATCGTCGACGTCGAGCCCAAGGAAGGGTCGGTTGCCGGGGGCACGACCGTGACGATCACCGGCACCGGGTTCACCTCGACCTCAACTGTCGAGTTCGGCTCCCAGCCGGCAACCAGCGTGGAAGTGGTCTCACCGACGGAAATCAAGGCCGTCACACCGCCGGGCTCGGGCATCGTCGACGTGACAGTCGGCAATGCCGGTGGCACGACCGGCGGTGGCACGACCGGCCGCTTCAAGTTCGTCGCGCCGGCGGCCCCTGCCGCTGCGACCGCCGCCGCCGAATCCGGCGTGCTGGCGTTCGAGAGCACGGCCGTGCCGCCGCCACAGCTCGGCATCAGCGGCAACATTGCTCCCGTGTCGGGCAAAGTCCTCGTAAAAGTGCCCGGCACGACCGCCTTCGTACTGCTCTCCTCGCTTCGCCAGGTTCCCTACGGCACGATCGTCGACGCTACCCACGGGCGCGTCGACCTCACCTCGGCCACCACCACAACCACCACCACCCAGACAGGTGAATTCTTCGCCGGCGAGTTCGCCATCAGCCAGAATCGCAGCGGCCTGGTGCAAGGAAAGCTGGTCGGCGGCAGCCTCTCAGGCTGTCCCAAAGTCCGCAAATCACATTCGCACGGTCACGTGCACGCGCGGGCGCTTGCCAGCGCAAAGCGCACCGTGCGCAAACTGTGGGCCAACGCACACGGGAAATTCTCGACCAAGGGCAACTACGCGTCAGGGGCCGTGCAAGGCACCGAATGGCTGACCGAAGATCGCTGCGACGGAACACTGATCAAGGTCACGCGCGACAAGGTCAAGGTCACCGACTTCGTGCGCCATCGCAGCGTGATCGTCAAGGTCGGGCACTCCTACTTCGCTAAAAGGAACTAACCGCGGGTCGACGCGACGGCCGGACAGACAGTCGCCTCGTGCGGCGAGCAGGCGCGGCGAACAAGCGGATGGGGACGAGCGCCAGTCGGGCGTCGTCAGGAGCAGCCGGTGATGCCGCCGTCCAGCGGGATCACCGTGCCGGTCACATACGCGCCGGCGCGTGAGGCGAGGAACAGCGACAGTCCCGCCACGTCGTCAGGGCGGCCGATGCGGGCGAGCGGCACCTCTTTGATGACCTCCTTGCGGATCTCCTCATTGTCGAGCGCGTAGGCCATCATCTTGCTCTCAAACGGTCCCGGCGCGATCGCGTTGACCGTGATGTGCTCGCTCGCCAGCCGCTTGGCGAGGTGGCGCGTGAGCATGTGTACTGCGGCCTTGCTCGCGCTATAGCTGTAGTTGTCAACCCACGGCGTGCGGATGCCGTCGATCGAGCCGATGTTGATCACGCGCGCAGGGTCCTCCGCGCTCGCCGCCGCGCGCAGCGCGCCAAGTAGCGCCACCGTCAGGTGGAAGATGCCCTCGACGTTGGTGTGCATCACCTTGTCCCAGCCGACCGGCGGGAACTCGTCCAGTGGCGCGCCCCACACCGCGCCGGCGTTGTTGACCAGGATGTCCAGCTGCGGGAAGCGCTCCAACGTCGCACTCGCCAGCGCCTGCGCGCCCTCCGGCGTGGAGATGTCCGCGGGGATCGCCGTGCAATCACCGATCTTCGCCAGCTCGGCGGCCGCCGCGTTGACGTCGTCGGCCTTGCGCGAGGACACGATCACCTTCGCGCCCGCCTCCACCAGGCCGCGCGCAATCATCATGCCGATGCCGCGTGAGCCGCCCGTCACGAGCGCCGTCTTGCCGGACACGTCGAACAGGTCGCTCATTGTCAGTCGCTGAACTCCGCCGCGCGCTTCTCCAGGAACGCCGCGCCCGCCTCCGGCACGGCCTTGCTGAACGTCGCCATGATCTGCTGGCGGTCCTCGTATTCCACCGCCGTCTGCTGGGAGGGAATATCGAGTGCCGCCCACATGCCCTGCTTGGTCAGTCGCACGCCCCACGGCGCCAGCGCGGCGATCTGCTCGCCCGCCTCGACCGCGCGCTCGATCAGCCGCGGCTGATCGACCACGTCCGCCAGCAGTCCGATCGCAAGCGCCTCCTCGGCGCTTACTCTGCGCCCCGTCAGCATCATCTCGTGCGAGCGCGAAGCGCCGATCAGGCGCGGCAGCAGCCAGCTCGTGCCCATGTCGCAGTTGGACAGCGCGATGTTGAGGAACGCCGCGCGGAACACCGCCTCCGGCGCCGCGTAGCGAATGTCACAGCCCAGCGCCAGCGCCAGACCCAGTCCCGCCGCCGGCCCGTTGACCGCCGCGATCACCGGCTGAGGCAGCGCTCGCAGCCCGGTCACCAGCGTCGACATGTGCTGCTGGTTGACGAAGCGGTCGCGCGGCAGGTCGCTCTCGTCGTTGCCCGGCGCCGCGCCGTAGCCGCGCAGATCCACGCCCGCGCAGAAGCCACGTCCCGCGCCCGTCAGGATCACCGCGCGGCACTTGCGGTCTAGTGCGATCGAGCGCAGCTGCTCGTGCACCGCCTCGCACAGCTCAGCCGTCATCGAGTTGAGCTGGTCGGGCCGGTTGAGCGTCAGTACGCGCACGCGCGGCGTGGGCTGGTCGACCAGGAGTAGTTCGTCCATCGCCGGACATCCTATGTCTTATCGTCAATGTGACGTCTGGCCGATGTGCGCCAGCCCGGGCGCCCGATGCGCACCCGCGCGTGAGCCGATACGCGCCACTCGCGTGTGTGAGACTGGCGGCCGTGCGCTCCCAGCAGCCGAAAGTGGCGGTCGTCGGGCACGTCGAGTGGGTGCGCTTCGCGCGCGTCGAGCACGTGCCGGGCGCGGGCGAGGTGGTGCACGCCAGCGACCCGTTCGAGGAGCCCGCCGGCGGCGGCGGCGTGGCCGCCGTGCAGCTCGCGCGTCTCGCCGGAGCGAGCACGCTCGTCACCGCACTCGGCGACGACGAGCAGGGCAGCCGCTCGCGCGCGCGCCTGGCCGAGCTGGGCGTGCACGTCAGCGCCGAGACCCTGCAGGCGCCCACACGCAGCGCGGTCACGCTCGTGGACGCGGCGGGAGAGCGCACGATCACCACATTCGGCGCGCGCCTGGAGGCGCTCGGCGAGCACGAGCGGCTGTGGGACTCGCTCGGAGCGCTCGACGCGACCTACTTCACCGCCGGCGACGAGGGCGCGCTGCGCCGCGCGCGAGAGACATCGAAGGTGCTCGTCGCCAGCCCGCGCGCCAGCGACGCGCTCGGGCGCGGCGTGCCGCTGGACGCGCTCGTGCTCAGCGCCGAGGATCAGATCGAGCGTCGCGCGCTCGGCACGGCGCAGGACGAGGCCGAGCTGCTCGTGTTCACCGAAGGCGATCGCGGTGGCAGCTACCGCACGCGCGCGGGCCAGACGGGTAGGTGGGAGGCTGCGCCGCCGCCGGGCGAGCCGGTGGACTCCTACGGCTGCGGCGACTCGTTCGCCGCCGGCTTCACATACGCGCTCGGCGTGGGCTTGGAAATCGAGCAGGCGCTCGCGCTCGCCGCCCGCTGCGGCGCCACCTGCCTGACCGGTCGCGGCCCCTACGAGCGCCAGTTGCGCGGCGCCGAGCTGTAACGCGCGTGAGCGAGCTGTAACGCGCCTGACTGAGCGCCAGCGCACGCGAACTTGAAAGGATGGGCGCGATGGCCGACGGCGAGTACGAGCAGATCCAAACCGACGTCAGCGACAGCGTGCTCACGATCACGCTCAACCGCCCCGATCGGCTCAACGCGTGGACGACCACGATGGGCCGTGAGCTGCGCCACGCACTCGACCTCGCCGACGCAGACGACGACGTGCGCGCGATCATCTTCACCGGCGCCGGGCGCGGCTACTGCGCCGGCATGGACCTCGCCGGCGGCGGCGAGACCTTCGACCATCGCGACCGTCAGGGCGAGGGCCCTTCGCGCGACAGCGGCGGCGAGCTGACGCTGCGCATCTTCCAGTGCACCAAGCCCGTGATCGCCGCCATCAACGGCCCCGCCGTCGGCATCGGCGCGACCATGACGCTGCCGATGGACATCCGGCTGGCCTCCCACGACGCGCGCATCGGCTTCGTGTTCGCGCGCCGCGGCATCATCCCCGAGGCCTGCTCCAGCTGGTTCCTGCCGCGCGTCGTCGGCATCAGCCGCGCGATGGAGTGGGTGTCGACCGGCCGCGTGTTCTCCGCACAGGAGGGGCTCGAGGGCGGGCTGCTGCGCGCGATCTACCCCGCCGAGGAGCTGCTCGCCGCAGCGCGCACGCTCGCACGCGAGATCGCCGAGAACACCGCGCCCGTATCGGTCGCGCTCGCCCGCCAGCTGATGTGGCGGATGCTCGGCGCCGAGCACCCGATGCTCGCCCACCGCGCCGACTCGCGCGGGATGGACGCGCGTGGCCGCTCCGCCGACGCGGTCGAGGGCATCACCGCGTTTCTGGAGAAGCGCCCTGCCAGCTTCCCCGACCTCGTCAGCGGCGGGCTGCCCGAGGTGATGCCGTGGTGGCAAGAGCCCGAGTTCGAGTAGCGCCTCGGTCCCAGCCGCACCCGCCCGAAAGCGCCTGAGCTGACGAACCGACGCCGGCGCCAGCCGGCGCACATCAAGACTTCGGCAGCTCCTGCACGAGCGACAGAACCGGCGCGAACAGGTCGCCCCGCTCGGTCACCCGCGTGAGCACCTCGGGCGCCAGGAAGGTGAGCGTCGAGGGGTCGCCCGAGTCGAGTGCGTCCTGGACCTCCTGCCATTCCAGCGGCGTCGACACGGTCGGGCGCTCGCCCGCGCGTAGCGAGTACACGCACACGGTCGTCTTCTTCGCGTCGTTCTGGCTCCAGTCGATCAGTACCTTGCCCGTACGTCGCGCGCGCGTCATGCGCGAGACGATCAGGTCGGGCTCGGCCTGCTCCAGCAGCTCCGCCACCGCTTTCGCAAACGGCTTGGTGTGCGCGTAGGTGACGTGCTCGTCGTTGAGCGGCACGTATACCTGCAGGCCCTTCGAGCCCGACGTCTTAACGAAACTCTGCACGCCGAGGTTGGTGAACATGCCGTGCAGTGTCAGCGCCACGCGGCAGCACTCGATCACGCTCGCCGGCGCGCCCGGGTCCAGGTCGAACACCAGCGCCGTCGGACGCTCCATCGCCACCGCGCGCGACAGCGGCACGTGTAGCTCCAGCGCCGCCAGGTTCGCCAGCCACACGAGCGTCGGCAGATCGTCGGCCAGCGTGTAGTCGATCGGCTTGCTCGCGCTGCGCACCGTCGCCGTCCGCACCCACTCCGGCCGGTGCGCCGGCGACTGCTTCTGAAAGAACGACTTGCCCT
The DNA here is from genome assembly GCA_963705235.1 of uncultured Solirubrobacteraceae bacterium. GTDB lineage: Bacteria > Actinomycetota > Thermoleophilia > Solirubrobacterales > Solirubrobacteraceae > Palsa-744. Next base: position 1,482,851 of record OY970059.1, read on the forward strand.
CCACGCCGTCCGGCCAGCGCGTCACCGTCAGCGGGCGTCCTGCCAGGTGGCCGAGGATCGCCGGAGCGATCGCCGAGTAGTAGTCGATCACGTCGCGCTTGGTGAATTGCGCGCGCGGATAGATGACCTTCGTCAGGTTCGACAGCTTCAGCTCGCGGGCGTCGAGCGTGAGCTCCGCCGATGTCTCGCTCGTGTCCGACTGCTCGAGCGCGTCCTCGCGCACCACCTGCGCCGCGGGCTTGTCCTCGCGCAGCCCCTTGTACCTCGCCGCGCGCAGGTTGCCGTTGTCAGTCCAGTGCGCGAACTCCACCTCCACCACCAGCTCCGGCTCGCAGAACAGCGCGTCTCGTGGCGGCTGCTCGCCGGCCGTGAACGGCGAAGCGGGGCGTGCCAGCTCGGCGAGCAGGCTCGCGAGGCGCTCCAGCTCGCCATCGCTGAAGCCGCTGCCCACCCGCCCCACGTAGCGCAGGCTCGACGCGGGTCCGCCGGACGCGTCGCGTTCGTGCACCCCAAGCAGCAGCGCGCCCACGCTGCTCGCGCGCTTGCCCTTGCCCGCCATCCAGCCGCCGACCACGAACTCCTGGCGCTGCACGCTCTTGACCTTCACCCAGCCGTGCGCTCGCAGCCCCGGCCTGTAGGTGGAGTCCAGGCGCTTGGCGAGGACGCCCTCCAGTTGCTGCTCGCGGGTGGCCGCCAGCAGCGCCGCGCCTTTGCCGAGCACGTGCTCCGGCGTCTGCCAGTTCGCGCCCGTCAGCTCCAGCGCCTCCAGGCGCGCGCGCCGCTCGCTGTAGGGGAGCTCCATCAGCGAGTGGCCGTCCAGCCACAGCAGGTCGAAGATCATGTACGTCACCGGCGTGCTCTTCATCTGCCGCCGCGCCTGCGCGCGCGTGGGCGTGTGCATCCGCCGCGCCAGCGCCTCGAAGCTCGGGCGCCCGTCCGCGCCGAACGCCACCACCTCGCCGTCCAGCACCGCACTGTGCGAGCTCAGCGCGCGGTTGAGCCGATCCAGCTCCGGGTAGCGGTCGCCGATGTCGTTCAGGTTGCGACTCTCCAGGCGCAGCTCCCCCGGACGCGAGTACGCGATCGCGCGCACGCCGTCCCACTTGATCTCATACGCCCAGCCGCCGTCCTCCTGCGGCAGTCCGCCCGTGCGCGCCAGCATCGGCACGATCCGCGCCGGCATCGGCCCGGCATGGGGGTCCGCCGCTGGGTCCATGCGGTGGATCATCCAGTCCTTCGGCGGGTCCTCCTTGTCGATCGCAAACAGCGCGTAGCGCGCGTGCACGCGCTCGCCGTGCAGCGCAACCTCGACCTTGCGCGTTTCCCACTTCAGGCACTCATACGTGCCGCTGTCCCAGATCGTCATCGCGCCCGCGCCGTACTGGCCCTGCGGAATCTCGCCGTGGAAGTCCACGTACTCGATCGGGTGATCCTCGGTGGCCGCCGCGAAGCGGTTCTCGCCGGGCGCGTCTGGCAGGCCCTTCGGCAGCGCCCAGCTCGCCAGCGCGCCGTCGCGCTCCAAGCGTAGGTCCCAGTGCAGCCGTCGTGCGTGGTGCTCGTGGATCACAAAGCGCGGCTCGCCGGGCGCGTCACCCGCGCGTGCTGCCTGCTTGGCCGCTGCTCGCTTCGGCCGCTGCTCGCCGGGCTCTGGCTCCGGGCTGGCCGCGAAGTCGCGTTTGGCCCGGTAGGCCCGTAGTTTCGCGTTGCTCGAGCTGGCCGGGTCCCGCTTGCGCTCGCCGCGGGCGGGCACGGGAGCTGCCTAGCGCTTGCCGGCCGTGCGCGGTTTTGCGGCTTTTTTGGCCGGGGCTTTCTTCGCGGCAGGTTTCTTTGCGGCAGGTTTCTTGGCCGCCGACTTGCGTGCCTTGGGGGCGGGCGCATCCTCGCCGGCGCCCTCACGTGCGCGCACCGCGTCCAGGCTCGCCTTCAGCGCGCTCATCAGGTCAGGCGCCGGCTCGCTCGTCTCCTCGGGCTCGGGCGCCACCACGATCGCCTTGCCCTGCGCCTTGCGCTCGATCAGCTCCAGCACCTGTTCGCGGTAGGTGTCGCGGTAGCGGTCGGGCTTGAAGTTGCCCGACAGCGAGTCCACCAGCTGCTCGGCTATGTCCAGCTCGCGCTTGGTCGTCTTGACCTCCGACGCCTCGGCGACCTCGTCCAAGCGCTCGGGCGGGATCACTTCGTCGGCGAACAGCATCGTCGCCATGCCCAGCGCGTCGCCCATCGGGCGGATCGCGACCAGCTGCTCCTTGGAGCGGATCACCACGCGCGCGATCGCCACCTTGCCGGTCTCCCGCATTGCTTGCAGCAGCAGCTTGTAAGGCTTGGCCCCGCCCGGCCCGGGGGCGAGGTAATAGGGGTGGTCGTAGAACACCGGATCGATCTGCGACAGCTCGACGAAGTCCTCGATCTCGATCGTCTTGGTCTTCTTCGGCTCCAGCGCATCCAACTCGCCCGGCTCGATCACCACATAGCGATCCGCGGCGATCTCATAGCCTTTGACCAGCGCCTCGTAGGGAACCTCCTCGCCGGTCGACGGGTCCACGCGCTTCTGCGCCACGCGCACGCCGGTCGCGCCCGAGAGCTGGTGGAAGCGCACGGTCTTGCGGTTGACCGCGCTGTAGAGCTTCACCGGCACGCTGACCATGCCGAAGCTGATCGCGCCTGTCCACATCGCACGAGGCATGACCTCAGTAGTACCACGTGATGCGTTCACCGACCATCGGTGCAAGGCCGGTGGCGATACTGGCCAGCTGGCCAGTATGATCCTCGCGGCATCCCGCCAGCTACTAACGGAGGTCCTCATGGCGACCGTCGGGCGTGACATCGAGAGCGTCGAACTGACCGCACGCGAGCTATGGCAGAACGGTCCACCGCTGCCGGAGTTCAAGGAGATGCGCGAGCGATGCCCGATCCACTGGACCGAGAGCTTTGAAGAATTTCCCGAAGAGGCCGGTTTCTGGTCGATCACGACCGCCGACGACGTCCACACCGTCAGCCGCGACTGGAAGACCTACTCCTCCGAACGCGGTGGCGTGCTCGTCGCCGCCGGCGGCTTCCCGCTCGAGCTGGCGCAGGCGATGTTCATCGGCATGGACCCGCCCAAGCACGATCGCCTCAAGGCGCTGTTCCAGGCCGGTTTCACACCGCGACGGATCGCCGACCACGAGGACGCAATCCGCGCGATCACGGTCAAGGTGCTCGACCGGCTGGAGGGCCAGCAGACGTGTGACCTCGTCACCGACGTCGCCCAGCCAATCGTCTCGCGCGTGATCGGCAGCTTCATGGGAATCTCCGAGGAGGAAGACGCGATCTGGGCGAAACTGATGAACGCGACGCTCGGCGCGGGCGACCCGGACCTCAACCCACACGGCTTCGAAGGTGCCGTCGAGCGCGACGTGCCGGAGGTGTTCGAGCGCTGCCGCAAGCTGATCGCGCAGCGCCGCGAGAACCCCACCGAGGACCTCACGAGTGTGCTCGTGCACGCCGAGCTGGACGGCGAGAAGCTCGAGGAGCACGAGATCGTGATGGGCTTCTTCCTGCTGATGGCCGCCGGCAACGACAGCACCAAGGCCACCTACTGCAGCGGCATGAAAGCGCTGATCGAGAACCCCGATCAGAAACAGCTGCTGCTGGACGATCCCACGCTGACCGCCGCGGCCGTCGAGGAGTCGCTGCGGATGTTTCCCGCCTTCGCGCACTTCCGCCGCACCGCCACGTGCGACACCGAACTGAACGGGCAGAAGATCAAAGAGGGCGAGAAGGTGGTCATGTGGTACGTCTCATCCAACCGCGACGAGACGCGCTTCGAGGACCCCGACCGCTTCGACATCAAGCGCGAAGCCGACCACCAGGCCTTCGGCGCCGGCGGGCGCCACTTCTGCCTCGGCACCGCACTCGCGCGCCTGGAGCTGAGGATCATGATCGAAGAGACGCTGAGGCGCTATCCCAACATCGAGATCTCGGGCAAGACCGCGTACGTAGAATCGCTGTTCATCAACCAGCTGAAGACACTGCCGGTCACGCTGAACGCGTAGCCCTGGTCAGGGCAAGCCGGCTGGCCGCCGCTGGAGGCGGTTGTAGGTTGTGAGCATGCCCGACGAGCCTGCCGCGGACCCCGGTGTCCCGGGCGTCCCCGGCGCCGGGCAGCTCGGCGTCCGAACGCGGCAGCTGGTGGCGCTGGAGTTCGGCTCCAGAGAGCAGTTCGACGACCCGCGGCTGGAGTGGCGGCGGCTGTTCTCGGAGCTGCTCGGCACGTTCATGCTGGTCGTCGTGGCCGCTGGCGGCGGCATCCTGTACGCCAAGGGGCAGATCACGCTTGCCGCCGCGGTGGTCGCGCCGGGCCTGATGGTGATGGCGATCATCCTGTTCATGGGCGCGGTCTCCGGCGCACACCTGAACCCGGTGGTGTCGCTGGCGTTTGCGATGCGCCGCGACTTCCCCTCCAGACGCGTTCCCGGCTACATCGTCGTCCAGCTGGTGGGCGCGACGTTGGCGTGCCTATTCCTGCGCGCCGTGTTCGGCGAGGTCGGACACCTCGGCGCGACGCTGCCCGGCCCCGGCTACGCCGCCTGGCAGGCGCTGCTGATCGAGATCGTGCTCACTGCGACGCTTGTGAGCGTGATCCTGGGCACCGCCTCGGCCGCCCAGAACGTGGGCGCGATTGCGGCGCTCGGCGTGGGTGGCTACATCGCGCTGGCAGGGCTTTGGGCGGCGCCGGTGAGCGGCGCGTCGATGAACCCCGCGCGCTCGTTCGGGCCGGCGCTCGTCAGCGGCGACTTCACCAGCTACTGGGTGTACGTGCTCGGGCCGCTCGCCGGCTCGCTGCTGGCTGTCGGTTGTGCGTTCATCCTGCGTGGCGGCGGCGGCGACCCGGTCTCATACGCAGCCGGGTCGGGCAGGCTCCACGACGCCGAGATGCTGGCGCGGAGGATGACGCGCCACCGCCACAAGCCACCGCCGAGCTGAGCCCGGCGGCGCAGCGGCGCGAGCGGCCGTTCTCAGGCGGTCTGCACGATAAACGCGCTGTTGCCATCCGGGTCGCGGAAGAAGAACATCGGCGGAACCGGGTCGCCCATGCGCATGACCTCCTCGTCGACGTCTACGCCGCGCGCTTTCAAGGCCACATGATCGGCGTCGATGTCGCTTGTCGAAAACGCCACACGAGTCTGGATACCGACGGGTTCGCCTTCGCGAGGCGGCTGCAGCGCGATCGTCGTGTCCGCGCCCGCGGGCGCGACTTCGACCCAGCGCTCGCTGCCGCCGAATGGTATGTCGGCACGCTTCTCGAACCCAAGCTTGTCGAGGTAGAACTCGAGCGCGCGGTCCTGGTCGCTAACGGGAACGATCACGGTCCCCATCCCGACGATGTTGGTTTTGATCGTGTTCTCGGTCATGTTCGGGACTCCTCGTTGTCGGTTACCGCACGTTAAGACGCCGGAGCACCAGAAAACTCATCGATCCCGTCCAGGCCAAGCACCGCGTCGCCCGTGGGTGCAGACGGGATCTCGGCGTCCTGGAACGGCAGCGAGCCGGTCACGTCGGCCTGGTCGAACGCACGCTGGATCGCCGTCGATCCGGGGATCAGCGCGAAGTCATATCCGCGACGTTTGCACAAGGAAGCCTGGAACACGATCACGGCCACCCCCGTCTCGTCGATGTCCCTCAGCTCGCGCAGATCGAGCGTCACGCCCGTGACGCCTTCTTCGCAAAGCCGCTCGATCGCAAGTTCGAGCGCGGGAGCCGAACGACGGTTCAGCTCACCGGTGGGAACCAGCGTGTGCGTCCATACCCTGACGCTCGCGAGCGTCAGGTTTCGCTCTCGCGAGCTGGTGTTCTTGCCGTAGGCAGTGCGCGTGCGACCGGCGAGACTGGCCGTATCGCTCGCGTGTGGTCCATCGATGCTCACTGCCGACGCCGTTGGATGGCGTTTCATCAGGTGAAGCTCCTTCCCAAGAAGCGTTGATTTCCAGAGAACTGGATCGAGCGATCCAGTACCGAAGCGATGACCGGGAAGGAGCTATCCGGGGCGCTCTGGAATCAGCACGAAGCACGCGGTCAGCCACGGCTTGCACGCAAGCGCAAGCCGGCGCATCGCGCGCGGCGCCGCGAGACCGAGAAGTCCCGCGAGTGTGAGGAAGGCAGAAAGAGCAAGACCTGAGCCGCCGACCGCGGCGCCGCCGGCAGCACCGCTGGGAGCGGGGCCGGGGGCGGGGCCGCTAGGGCGTCCGCCCACAGCCGAGCCGCCGTGATCGTCGTCCGGTGAAATGCCGGTCGCGGTAATCGCAGCCAGTGAACCGGCGACGTCGCCCAGGCCGATCGACGCGGCCGAGAGCAGCCGCTGGGTCCCCATCCAGCCGGCGCTGCAGTTTTCGGTCAGGCGCCCGCCGGCGCCCGACAGCGCACAGCTCAGATCGCCGATTCTTTGCGCCGCGGCGATGCCCGCCACCGAGCCGCCGGCCGGCCCGCCGCCGGCTGTCCCGGTGGCTTCACCCGCACCGTCGACGGCAGCGGCGGCCAGGGATTCGAGCACCCCGCTCGGAAAGGCCAGTGTGGCTTCGCCGGCGGCACTCGACGTCGCGTCCTGCGCTGGGGCCAAAGCCGGTGGCGGCGGGCTCTTGGTCGCCTTTTCCGCCGTCGCGCTGGTGAGCGCGGCCTGCGGCGCTTCTTCCGCGGGCGGAGCGGTTGGGGTTGGTTCCACAGGCGGCGTGATCGGGGCCTGCGGCGCTTCTTCCACCGGCAGGGCGATCGGAGTTGTTTCCGAAGATTCCACCGGCGCCGGGGCCTGCGGGGCTTCTTCGACGGGCGCCGGCGCCTGTGGCGCTTCTTCAGTCGGCGGAGTGCTCGGTGCCGTTTCCAATGTTTCCGATTCGATCGGCGCCGGGGCCTGCGGGGCTTCTTCGGCCGGGACCGGATCGGGCGGTGCTTCAGTCGCTTCCGGGGCCGTTTCGCTGGTCTGCGGCGCTTCTTCGGTCGGGTCGCTCGCAGGCGCGCGCGGTGCTTCTTCGGCTGCCACCTCGGCGGGCAGCAGCGTCGTCTGACGTATCGCCCGGGGGGACGCGCCGGCGCCAGCGGCGAGGACGAGCACACCGAGCATCGCCATCACCGCCAGGGCGAGACAGCGCAGAGATCTGGAGGAGGTCATCGTCAGCCGGCCGCCCTGTAGTTCCCGTAGTGGCGGTCGAACGCCAGTCGCTGCCGGGCGCCGGTGCGCGGATTTGGCGTCACCGTGGGCGCGCTCAAGGCGAGCCACTCGGCCGTCGCAGCAGCGTCTGCGTCATCGCTGCGGGCAGCCAGACGACACATCGCCAGCCCGAACAACAGGGCGGCGCACCAAGCTGCCGATATGACGATCAAGAGGGCCAGGACCTAAGGCTAGCGCGATGGGCGCGCGGGGTGCGCCGGGCCTCGGTGTGGCCTCGCTGTAGGAGCGTCGGAGCGCAGCCAGGCGTCCGCACACGCAGCGATCATGACGGCGTGGCGAGCCCGATGGTGCACAGCAGAGCACATGGCGATCCGATGATCTGGGCCCTTCTTCCGGGCGACGCGATCGAGCGTACGACGCTGCACGAGCGCTACGGAGGGCGCAAACAGGGCGGAATTGGGCCGTCACGTATCTCGCCGAACGTCCTGGTTTTCTCCGATCCCGTGGCCGGCGAGCCGCATGGCTACTTCGACGGTTGGCGGGCGGACGGCTGCTTCCACTACACAGGCGAAGGGCAGCGAGGCGACCAGCAGATGAAGTCGGGGAACGCCGCGATCTTGAACCACAAGGCTGACGGCCGGGCGGTCAGGCTGTTTCTCGGCGCACGCGGCCGCGTCACCTATGAGGGTGAGTTTGAGGTGGCGGCGGACAGGCCCTTCTACACGACCGACGCTCCGGAAACCAACAATGGTCCTGACCGCAATGTGATCGTCTTCCGTCTTGCGCCGTTGGACGTGCGAGCCAAGCCGAGCTCATCGAGGCTCGATCGTGTCAGTAGCCCAGGGGTCGAAGACGTTCCTGTCGAGGAGCAATGGACGGAGAAGGCGTTCGTGGCACCAAGCCGTAAGGAATACGAGGCCGAACGTCGAGAGCAGACCCTTGTCTTGGCCTTCCGTGATCATCTGCTCAAGCGGGGCCACGCGGTTGCCCGATTGAAGATCGTCCCACCGGGCGAGGCCAAGCCGCTCTTCTCAGATCTGATCGATCGGACGACCAATACGTTGTTCGAGGCAAAGGGAACCGTCGAGCGCGGGGCGATTCGGATGGCAATCGGCCAGCTACTCGATTACAGTCGGTTCCTGGACCCATCGCCGCGGCTGGCCGTGCTCCTCCCCTCAAGGCCCCGTGAGGACCTGTGCGAACTCTTGACGGGCGTTGGTATCGGCCTCGTTTGGCGCGACGGTAGGAAGTTCGAGGAGTTGGCGAGCGGGCGTGACATGGGCGCGGCGGGTTTCGAACCTGCGACCTCTCGCGTGTGAAGCGAGCGCTCTCCCACTGAGCTACGCGCCCTGGCCAGCGTGATTCTACGTGGCGCTCAACTCCGCGGTCGCCGGCCCGGCGCATGCGCCTGCGCTCATCCCCCCAGCTTGACGGCGGGCCGGGGGTACAGGCGGATCGCCGGCTCTGAGTAGGCGCGTGCGAGCGCCTGCACTTCGGCCTCGGTGAGTGAGCTGCCGAACGCCGCCGGCCCGCCAAGTTGGGTGTAGCCGTGTGTTAGGTGCTTGCCGACCTGCGCGAGGCTGAAATAGCCGTCGTACACGCTCTGGATGTACAGAGGGGAGTTTGCGCGCGCGAAGCGTGCGCTCGCCGCCGGACCCTGTTCGATCTGATCGACCGCCGCGCCGATCATCTGCCAGCCGCGGCTGGCGAGCCCGTCGAACACCCGCACCAGCCCGGCGATGCCGGCGCTTGTGCCGGTCAGCGAGCGCGACTCGGGTTCCCGGAACAGCGCCGGGACGCTCGAGGCGCCGGTGCGTTCGGCGGCGGTGTGGATCGCGGCGTGCGGCAGGGTGCGGACATCGGCCGGTAGGCCGCCCGCGACCGACGGCCACGCCGCCCTCGCTGCCGCGACCTCGCCGCGCACCGAGGACTCCATGTCGGCGAGCGTGTGGCTGACGGCGACGAGGTCGGCGCGCTGGAGCTGCTGGTCGCGCGGTGCAGCGTGTGAGCCGTGCCCGCAGCCGCTAGCCACCAGCGCGACCGTGACGAGGCACAGCAGCGCACTCGCGCGACCGAGCGACCACAGCCGGCGATCGCCGCGCGAGGCGGCCTTACGCGAATCGCCGGCCGTTGGCTTGCCCGGCTAGACGGCGAGCAGGTCGACCACGAACACGAGCGCCGAGTTCGGCGGGATCGACGGCGGCGAGCCTTTGGCGCCATACCCGAGCGCTGCGGGAATGATCAGCTCACGCCGGCCGCCGACCTTCATGCCCACGATCGCCCTGGTCCCATCCCGCGATCACCTGGCCTTTGCCGAGCGCGAACGTGAATGGTTCTTTGCGGTTCCACGAGGCATCGAACGGTTTGCCGCCCTTGGACAGGACGCCCACGTAGTTGACGGTCACCGTGTCGCCGGCCTTGGCTTCCGGCCCGGTGCCCACGATCAGGTCCTTGGTGATCAGCGTTTTCGGGGCAGTGTCGCTCGGGGGTGTCACCGTCGGCTCCGTCGAGAGCGGGCCGCTGGTGGGCGTGGTGGCAGTCGTCGTGGTGCCGGTCGAGGTTTCGCCGGCTTTTATCAGCGCGGTGTCGGTCGTGCTCTCGTTGCCGACCGTGATCGTGCTGTCGCTACCCGAGGAGCCGCAGCCGGCTATCAGCACGGCCACGCCGACGGTTGCAAGTGCAGCTCCCGCTCGGGAGCGCAGGACGTGGGGAAGGCGATTGAAGTGGATCACGGCCGCGCAGCCTACCGGAAGTCGGCCGGTCCGTGTGCGTTACGATCGCCATGGACCGTGCTAGGCGGGGAGGTAGCGGTGCCCTGAATCCGCAATCCGCTCTAGCGGGGCTGAACTCCCTTCCAAGGGGTTTCGGCTCTGGTCGCTCCGTAGCTCGGGGCGTCGATGGTTCGGGTCCCGCGCGGTGTCGGCTTGCGAATCAGGTCAGGTCCGGAAGGAAGCAGCCTTAAGCGATCACCGGCAGGCGCAGCGGGAGCTCCCGGACCGGAGTTACGGGCGGCGATCGGCGATCAGGCGCGCGGAGTCACGACGAGGGGTGCACGGTCCGCTAATGGCAGCGCTGGAAGACCAGCCACGAGTGGTTCGACCGCCAACGCGGTGAAGCCCGGCGGCACGCTCGCCGGCACGTGCGGGTCGTGCGGGTCGAGCACGTAGTCCCGTTCGACTTCGCGATCGGCCGGATCGACGTAGACGCCCGAGCGGATGCGCCCGAGCTGGGCGTTGACGATGTTGCGCGGGCTCGTCTTCAGATACAGCGACAGCAGTGGGATCGGCGCGTGGTTGGGGACGCCCACGAGCCCGCAGCGCAGCGAGATCGTGTGGTTTCTGACGAGCGCCACCAAATCGCCTTCGATCCGGTGCTGGTTGGCGAGTTTGCGCAGTTCGCGGTGGGCCGAGCGGTACTGCGCGGGAGCGTAGGCGAGCAGCGCCACGAGCACCAGCGCACCCCCTGCCATCCACCATGCGCGTCGCCGGTCGCCTCGCTGTAGCTGCATCCAGCCGAACGCGCCGGCGCCACAGAAGATGCTCAGGATCGCCGCTGCCGAGAACGCGTAGCGCGTGTTGATCGGCAGTCCAGCGGTCGCGAACACCGCGAACACCGCGACCGCGAGCAGGCCGGCGCTCGCACCTACCAGCGCGCGCCGGCGTAGCCACAGCAGGCTCAGCACGCCGCCGAGTGCCGCCCCCAACAGCACCGGCAGGCGCAGGATCTCGCCGATCCGCCGTGGGATGTACTCGGGCACGTTGGCGATGCCCGTGACACGGTCGAGGCTGGAGGCGGTGTCGCGGGTGTTGGTCAGCGACCACAGTGGCTCGCCCGTGATCGCCAGGTCGCTGAGCAGCCACACCAGCGGTGCCGAGGAGGCAAGCAGCACCAGCTTCACCAGCTCACGGCGCTCGCGCTGCGGCCAGACCGAAGCGGGTGTCTGCGAGGTGACTGCGGCGACGCGCTCGCGCAGCGCCCGTGGCATCCACCCAGTCACGTACAGCAGGTATAGAACGGAGAACATCCACGCCTCCGGGCGCAGCAGTCCGGCGAGCGCGAGCAGTGCCAGTACCGGCGCGCCCGCCCGGGGGCGGCGGATCTCGACCAGTAGTGCGCTGAGCACGAACAGCAGGTAGGGGATGTCCACGTACGCGCGCACGCCGTAGGAGAGCACCGGCACGCGCGTGAGGAAGATCAGCGCCGCGAGCGCGCCGGCAGCCCACCCGAACCAGCGCGCGCCCAGCTGGTAGATCACCCAGCCGCACGCCGACAGCGCGAGGAAGCCGAGCGCGACGTGCCACCTCGACGACCGCATGCGGTCCGAGCGGCGCGAGCACCACACCGAGCACCTCCAGCAGTGGGTGCGGGGTCGGGGCGATCGGCACGTCGTACGCCGGGACGCTCCCGCGCGAGAGCTGTCCACCCCAGGCCAGCGCGTACAGGGTGTCGTAGTTGGCAAAGCCAACCCCGGCGATCAGCCGCAGCACGACCGCACCTCCGACGATCCACAGCGCGGCGCTCACGCGCGTGGACAGGCGCTCGACGGGCGTGCTCATCAGCGCGGACGCTATCCGCTGGAGCAGGCGATCGAGCTGCTCTGAAGCCACCCACCCGCGTGGATAGACTCAGGTTCAACGGTGTCCCAACAGGAGCAGCCACACGACGAGCGGTCGCTGTATCGCAGGCACCGGCCCCGTACGTTCGCCGATGTGGTCGGCCAGGAGCCGGTCGTCAGGACGCTGCGAAACGCCGTCGAGCGCGACAAGGTCCACCACGCTTACCTGTTCGTCGGCTCGCGCGGAACGGGCAAGACCTCGATGGCGAAGATCCTCGCGGCGTGCCTGAACTGCGAGCACGGCCCGACGATCGAGCCGTGCGGGAAATGCGACTCGTGCGTGTCGATCGCCAGCGCGACCTCGCTGGACGTGATCGAGGCTGATGCCGCCTCCAACAACTCGGTCGACGACATCCGCGAGCTGCGCGACAGCGTCGCCTATGCGCCGGTCAGCGGCAGGCGCAAGGTGTACATCCTCGACGAGGCGCATATGCTTTCCACGGCCGCTTGGAACGCGTTCCTGAAGACGCTCGAGGAGCCGCCGCCCAACACCGTGTTCGTACTCGCGACGACCGAGGCGGGCAAGGTGCCCGCGACCGTCGTGGATCGCTGCCATCGCTTCGACTTCCAGCGACCGACCGTCGAACAGATCGCAAGCGTCATCTCGCGCACGGCCGTCGCTGAGTCGATCGAGATACCCCCGCCCGCGGTCGCCGCGCTCGCCCGCTCTGCCACCGGCAGCTTCCGCGACGCGCTCGGCACGCTCGAGCAGCTGGTCACCTACAGCGGCCGCGAGGTCGCGCTGGAGGACGTGTTGGCGGTGCTCGGCGTGGCCGACGGCCGGCTGCTCGAAGAGACCGTCGACGCGGTCGCCGGCGGCGACGCCAAGCGTGCACTGGGGGCGCTCGAGCAGTGCCTGGGGCAGGGTCGCGACGCAGGCTCCTTCGCATCCGACCTGGAGGTGCGCGCGCGCGAGCTGCTCGTCGTACAGACCATGGGCGAGCTGCCCGACGAGCTGTCGCTCACACCCGAGGCGGACGCCGCGCTGCTTGCACAGGCCGGGCGTGTCGAGCACGCGTCTGTCGTGCGCCTGCTCGAACTGCTCGGCGAGGCGATGGAGGGCGTGCGCGCCGGCGCCGACGCCCGCACGCGCTTGGAGCTGGCGCTGGTGAAGGCGGCCACGCCGGCCGTCGACAGCTCGATGCGGGCGCTGCTTGCGCGCATCGAGCGCCTGGAGCAGGGTACGCCTGCTGTTTCCCGAGCGCCCGTGCCCGCGGCTGGGGAGCCCGCGCCCCCCCCAGAGGCTGCGTCGCCCCAGCCAACGTCGTCTCAGCCCGCGTCGCCCCGGCCAACGCCACCCCAGCCGTCGCCCTCGCACTCGGCATCAGAGACCGCCGCGCAAGCCCCCGAGGCCGGCGTCGAGATCTCGGTCGCGGCGATCGCGACCGACCCACGAGCCGAGGGCATCGCCGAGGATCTTGCGCCGCTGCTGGCGTGGTGGCCGGCGGTGGTCGACCTCGTGCGAACCGACAACGCGATGCTCGGCGCTTGCATCCAGGACGCCCGCCCAGTCGAGGTCGCGGGCGAGGATCTGACGGTGGCCTTCGGCGAGCCGTTCCTGAAGAAGAAAGCCGAGAAGGCCGACAACCGAGCCGCGGTGACGGCCGCGCTGCACGACATAACAGGGAGACGCTGGCGGCTCTCTTATGAGCTTCACGACGGGCTCGAAGCGGACGAGAGCGAGGAGGGCACCGCCCAAAGCGAGGAGGAGTGGGTGAAACGGTTCATGGAGGAGTTCGACGCCGAGGAGTTGCCAGGCGACGAGGCTCTTAGCAGCGAACAGAAAGGCGCGTGAGGATGCCCAAGCAGCCGCGGATGCCCAACATGCAGCAGATGATGCAGCAGGTCCAGCAGATGCAGAAGGACATGGAGGTCGCCCAAGAGCAACTGAAGCACGAGATCGTCGAGGCCTCCGCCGGCGGTGGCATGGTGACCGTCAAGGTCAGCGGCGGACTCGAGCTGCGCGAGGTCACGATCGACCCTGCGGCAGTCGACCCGGAGGACGTTGAGATCCTGTCGGACATGGTGCTGGCGGCCGTCAACGAGGCGCTGCGGATGGCTCAGGAGCTGGCCGAGCGCAAGCTCGGCGGCGCTACCGGCGGACTGGACCTCGGCGGGCTTGGCGGGCTAGGCATGCCGGGCCTGTGAGCTCCTACGCGCCACCGGTCCAGCGGCTCGTGACCGAGCTGTCGAAGCTGCCCGGCGTGGGCAACCGCACAGCGCAGCGCCTGGCGTTTCACATCCTGCGCACCTCGCAGGAGGACGCCGGCGCGCTTGCCGAGGCAATCGTCGAAGTCAAGCAGCGGATTCGCCTGTGCGAGGTGTGCTTCAACCTCACCGACGAGGCGCGCTGTCGGATCTGCGAGGACCCTCGGCGTGACCAGGGCCTGATCTGCGTCGTGGAGGAGCCAAGCGATGTGATCCCGATGGAGCGCACGCACGAGTACCACGGCGTCTACCACGTGCTCGGCGGGGCGCTGTCGCCGATTGACGGCATCGACCCCGAGGACTTGAAGATCGCCGAGCTGTTCGAGCGCGTGTCACACGCGCAGACGCCTGTCAGCGAGGTGGTGCTCGCGACCAACCCGACCACCACCGGCGAAGCGACGGCGCTGCATCTCGCCGAGGAGCTGCGCACGCGCTCGCCGCAGGTGACCGTCACGCGCCTGGCCAGCGGCCTGCCGGTCGGCTCGGACTTGGAGTACGCCGACGAGGTCACGCTCGGCAAGGCGTTCGCCGGGCGCCGCGCCATCTGAACGCCGGAGCCATATCCTCAGGCGCATGTCCTCGCTGATCGTCATGAAGTTCGGTGGCACCTCGGTGGCAGACGCCGAGCGCATCAAGCGCGCCGCACGACGGATTGTGGACACGCGCGAACAGGGCCAGCGGGTGGTCGCGGTGCTGTCGGCGCGCGGCAAGACCACCGACGAGCTGATCGCGTTGGCCGAGGAGGTCTCACCGGCCCCCGACCCCCGCGAGATGGACATGCTGCTGTCCTCGGGAGAGCGAATCTCGTGCGCCCTGTGCGCGATGGCGATCAAGGACCTCGGCCACCGCGCAATCTCGCTGACCGGCTCCCAGGCTGGGATCGTGACCGACGAGTCTCACACCAAGGCGCTGATCCTCGATGTCCGCGCCGACCGCATCCAGGCGGCACTGGCCGAGGACAACATCGTGCTGGTGGCCGGCTTTCAGGGTGTCTCCAAGGACGCCAGAAACGTCACCACGCTGGGTCGTGGCGGCTCGGACACGAGTGCGGTGGCGGTCGCCGCGGCGCTCGGCGCCGAGGTGTGCGAGATCTACACCGACGTCGCCGGTGTCTACTCGGCCGACCCCCGGATCGTCCCCGATGCGCGCAAGCTGGCCAAGGTGTCTTTCGAGGAGATGCTCGAGATGGCCGCCTCCGGCGCGGGTGTACTGCAGCTGCGTTCGGTCGAGTATGCGCGCAACCACGGTGTGAGCATCCACTGCCGCTCATCCTTTGACGAGCAGCCCGGTACCTTTGTTGTAGGCGAAGGAGACGTCATGGAGCAGCCACTGATCACAGCCGTCACTCATTCCAGCGCGGAAGCGCGGATCACGCTCACCGGCGTGCCCGACACGCCGGGCGCCGCGTCGCGCATCTTCGAGTCACTGGCCACGGTCAACATCAACGTCGACATGATCGTGCAGAACGAGCCAGTGGCCGCCGGCGGGCAGGCTGAGATCTCGTTCACCGTCCCCCGTGAGGATCTGCGTGTGGCGCGGGCGGCGCTCGAACCGCTGGCGGGCGAGGCGTTCGGTCAGATGACCACGCACGAGGACACGGGCAAGGTCTCGATTGTGGGGGCCGGCATGCGCTCGCACCCGGGTGTCGCCGCCAAGGTGTTCGGCGTGCTCGCCGCGGAGGGCGTCAACATCGACATGATCTCCACCTCGCCGATCAAGATCTCGTGTGTGATCGACCGCGACCGTGTGGAGCTGGCGGTGCGCGCGCTGCACACGGCGTTCGGGCTCTCCGGCGAGGGCACGGTGAGCGTCGAAGAGCCGTTCAGCGCCGGGCCGGCGTCCTAGACAGGATGGAGTGGCCGCACGGCGGCCGACGTCACCGTTTTTGAGCGTCTGCAACAATCTTGACGGTCCATCTGTTCCGCCATCTCGCGAACTGTTCGGATATGCGCGCAGTCAAAAGGCCTCGTCGATATGTAGCCCGCCGTTGGCTGGTGGTGCTCAGACCGCTGTTGCGCTACAGCGGCTCACGCGAGGCGTACGTGCTGCGAGTCGTCGGGCGCCATGTCGGGCCGGTGTTGAGAGTCGACCGCCGCCCGCGCCAACCCCAGCCGTTCGACGGCGTCGAGCGGCGCGGGGGAGCGAGCGTCGCCTAGCTTCTCAGGCTGTCGCGGCGGCGTGCACGGTGGTGCCGGGCAGACCCTTCAGCTGCCAGGTTCCGCGTCTGACCAGCTCGACATCCGTGTCGTCGGCAACCACGGCGCGAGCCCGGTCGGTCATCACCAACTCGCCTGGCGGCGCGGCGCCGGCGACCCTTGCGGCTGTGTTGACGGTCGAGCCGTACCAGTCGCCTTCGTGCTCGATCGCCGGCCCGATGTCCAGGCCGACGTGAATCGGAGGGTAACCCTCGAGGTCGCTGAGCGCTAGCAGCCGGCGTCCGAGCACGACCGCGTTGCGGCAGTCGGCCGCGTGCACCATCACGGCATCACCGATCGACTTCACTACCCGACATCCGGCCTCGGCCGCCAGCTCACGGGCGCGCTCGTGGAATGCCACAGCCAGCGCCGCGCCGAGCGCGTCGCCGTGTGCATGTGTGTAAGCCGTATAGCCGCACAGGTCGGCGAACATGAATGTCTGACCTCCGTGTCTGCGCGTGTGAGCCATGGACCGCACACTACGTTTGCCGCGTCGCTGTTACAGGGCACCCTAGGGTGTGTCGTTCACACCGTCACCGGGCGCGTGTGCTGCGATCGGCCCGCCGCTGCGGCGGCGCGCGGACGTGAGGCCTCGCGCTCGCTCGGTCGTGCGGGCAGCGAGGCGTCGCTGCGCTCCAGCTCGCTCCACTCAAGGCCGAACCCGATCGCCGGGAACACGTCAGCGGCGGCGCTGCGACCCCAGAACGCGTCCATGTGGCCGTAGCCGGGGATATCGACGAAGTCCGCGCTCACACCGAACGCAGTCAAGAACTCACACGCGCGCTGCTGGCCGCGGGGGTCGAACATCAGGTCCTGCGCGCAGCCCAGCAGGGTGAAGCGAGTGCAGCCGACGTCGGGCCGCTTCGCGACATAGCTCGCAGGCGCGATCGCCGCACTCGATGGCGCCGGCACGATGTGACCCTGCCGGCAGCTCTCGGCGATCTGAGCGATCAGCGTGAACGGCGTGTACCCGAGCTCCCCTGCGCACCACGCGTGAACCTCCTCGTCCATGTTCTCGTGACGCAGCAGCACGTCCCAGCCCGAGCCGTAGATGTAGTTGGCGATCTGGCACGGCACGTTCCCGCACGAGCGCTCGGTGCGCTTGGCCACCCGCGCGAGCAGTGCGCCGGCGGTGTTGAACGGTCGTATGCCCGCCTGCGGGTCCGCACCGGTGCCGACCAGCGCCGCGAGTGGCATCATCGCGCGCTGCTTGAGCCAGGTTTTGAACGGCACCTCGAAGAACAGCGACGCGGCGTTGGAGACGACGTCGCTGACCCGTGGGTGGCCCTGCTCATCGGTTGGCAGCAGGCCGGCCACGCAGGCCATCATGAAGCTGACCGAGCCCTGGCAGTGAACGAGCGCGCGCAGCGTCTGACTGGCGCTCTGCGCGAGCACCGTCTCGATCGCGCGAGGATGGTCGAACCTGGCGACCTGATCGAGCGTGTAGGAGTTGTTGGGGTGGTCGATCGATCCCCGCCAGTTCTCGATCCACACGTCGTACCCGTCGCTGAGCAGCCGGTCGACGATCGTCTCGTGCCGCGGCTGGCCGTAGAACATCTCCGCACGCACACCCGCGCCGTGAGCGAGCAGGACCGGGCCGCGCGTGCCGAGGTCCGCCCCGCGCGCGCGGATGTGGTGGAGGTTCAGCGGGAACGACAGGTCCTCGACCTCAAACGGGACCACGCGCCGTTGCAGGCTGTGGCGTCCGGCGTGCGGCTCCTCATGCTCCCGCCCGGGGACGGCGTGCCAGTCTTCGCTTGCGTGGGCGCTCTGCCATGGTGCGCGCGGGCTGTCGACGGGGAAGCTCGGGCGCCCGTCGGCGATGCTCGTGCCGACATACGCCGTCGTCAGGCCCGTGGCGAAGCAGCGCCCAAAACGCAGCACGTCGCGAAGCTGGCCTAGCCGGCCCCCTTCGGTGCCCGACAGGGACGCCACCTCGCGCGCGACGTCGCCCACGCCGAGCGCCAGCACCGCCGTCGCCAGCGGCGGCGTGCACACGAGCAGTGCCATCGATTCGTCGTGCGGCGCCCAGGGGTCCGGCCGCGTCAGCTCGGCTTGAACGTCAGAGGTCGCCCACCAGCCCGTGTAAATCCGTGCGAACAGCGTCGTGGTGTCGATCCAGGAGTCATAGCCCGGATCGTTCTCGACCAGCTTGAACGCCGAGAACCTCAGCTCGTGGCCGGCGGGGTCGGTCAGGTTGAGCCGGTAACGCATGCGCCTGTGCAGGTGGTCGTCGAGCCCGTTGGCCTGGCCCAGGAGTTCGAACCCGCCCCAGTGCACCTGCAGCTTTCCGCCCAGATCGGGGCTGTCGAGCACCCCTGCGCACACGCGCGCGCGTTTCTGCTCGGCTGCCGCGAAGTCCTCGACGTCGTCGATCTGCAGCGTCATCGTGAGCGCCAGCGTCACACCGTCGCGGCGGCCCTCCAGTAGCGCTTGGTTGAAGTCGAGCCGGTCGAAGGACAGGTAGCCGCTCATTCGCTCAGACCAGCGCACACCACCCATGACGTTCAGCTCACACCCGCGCCGCCGCCGTGTCGGCGATGTGATTGGCGATCGCGGCGATCGTCAGGCTCGGATTTGGGCCGACCGGTCCAGGCATCACCGAGCCGTCGGCGACGAACAGCCCACTGCAGCCGAACACCTCGCCGTTGCCGTCGACCACGCCGTCCGCGGGATGGGTTCCCATCGGACAGCCGCCCAGCGGGTGGACCGCCAGGCCGCGAAAGCGCTTGCGCCGTCTAGCGGTGTGCGGCCACAACCGCCCGCCGAGCGCTGCGGCCACATCTGCGGCGGCCGCTTCCGCGCGCTCGAAGTGGGCCGCCGAGTTGGCGGGGTCCCAGTCGAGTGTGAGCGCATCGCGATCCAGCCGCAGACGCCCACCCGGACGGTCGCGTCCCATCGCAAGCATCGGCATCATCGACGCGGACGCGGGCGCGCTGCCGAGCACACCCGCGAGGTCGGCGCTGCGCAGGCTGCGCCGCCGGCTCCGGCCCAGCGCTTCGTCGAGCAGCTCCCGGCGTTTGCCCCACAGCGTCCGTGCCGTCTGGCCGGGCATCGCCGGAAGCTGCCACCCCCACTCGGACACGAGCGGTCCACCGGCGTCTTGAAGCCACAGTCGCTCCTCTCCCTCGCCGGCGGTCGCGTACGCCGTTATCACCGGACCGTGGCTGGGAGCCAGGTCGCGCTGGCGCTCGCTGGCGGCGCCGTCGGTCTCGACGCATCCCCGTGCGAACATGAGCAGATCGCCGTTGCTGGAGAACCGGCGCCCGAGCTGCCCGCTCAGCGGCGGCAGGCCCGATCGGCTGGCGAGTAGCAGGCGCGTCGAGCCCAATGTACCGGCGGCGAGGACGACCACCTTCGCGCGGACACGCGCTGAGCCGCGCTGCTCATCGGGGTCCAACAGCCTTTCGTCCTGCTCGAGCTTGTCTTCGGCGGCGCCACGGGCGATCACCCGCCTGCGTGCACGCAGATGCTGGCGGTAGTGGACCTCGTAGCCACCGTCGTCCAGGCGCCGTATCTCCGTGGCCTCGCAGCACGTGCGGATCGTGCCGCCGTCCGCGAGGAACCTGCTGAGGTAGGTGAAGTCGAGCGTGTTCTTGGCGCCCTCGTTACAGCCCACGTTGCACTCGCCCACGAGCGTGCACGTGCGCCGCTCGCGCCCGTGCAGGTTCTCGCGTCCGAGTGAGGCGCCCGGCTCGGGGCCGTGTGCCCCCGCGAACGAGATCGCCAGGTCCGCCTGCTGGGGCTCGTGCAGGCCCGCCTGTGCGGCTGCGTCGAGGAACTGTCGCGTCTTGGGAACCAGCGCGGGGCCGCTCGCGGGGTGGGCGTAGCCCGGCGGCAACTGTTCGACGCCGATCATCGCTCGCACGGTCTCGTAGTGAGCCTGCAGCTGCGGCTTGGTCAGCGGCCACGGCTCCTGTGCGCCGTCGCCGCCGGTCACCGCGAATGTCTCCGCGGGCTTCTCGATGATGACATTGGCATAGATCAGCGAGCCTCCGCCGAGTCCACTGGAGACGACCACGCGCGAGTGCTCGAACCGCCAGAACTCGAACAGCCCGAACAGTGAGCTCGACGGGTCCCAGAAGTTGCGCGCGACCTCCCGCGGCGTGCGTGCGAACGATCGCGGTGGGTAAGGCATGCCGCGCTCGAGCAGGAGCACACTGCCGGTGCCCTTGCGGTTGCACTCCTGCTGCAGGCGGTAGGCAGTGACCGACCCTCCGAACCCCGACCCGATCACAATCGCCGGGAAGCTCTCCGGCTCAGCCTCGCTCGCGGTGGTGTGAACGGGAGGGGTGCTATCGGATCGTGTGCTCACACCAATCTTCGGCGACTCTACTAAAGCCGAGGATCAAAACGCGATGGCTGGTGGTATTCGAAGTAATGGATTACGATCCGCGCATGGAACCTCAGCGGTCCGTCGATGCTTCGAGCACGGGTCGTTGGGGGGCGGTGAGTGCCCTCACGCCGGTGATCCGCTGGCGCGTGCCGTTGCTACGACTCGTGCTGGCGTTCGGGCGCCACACCACGATCGCGGTCGGCCGCCTGCTGAGGATGCGCGTGATCGCGCTCGGGCGCTGGACGTTCCTGCCTAGCCGCGAGGACCCGCGCTACCTGCTGTTCGAGACGAGCTGGAGCGGCTCGCAGCAGAGCTACATCCCCGATTTCGCCGTGCTGATGCGGCTGCAGTGGCGATCCATCTGGGGCAACGTGGAGGGCTTCCCGGGGCCCGTGCCCACGACGGACCTGCTGCGCTACATAGAGCAGGTCGACTGGGGCACCGACTGCTTCTGGAGCGACTACCACGAGAGCGCCACCACGCAGGTCGTGTTGGGGGCTTTGGAGCTGGCGCCGCACTTCGAGCGCTTCGCGCTCGCCAGCCGCGGGCTGGCGCCGGACATCCTGGCCGAGCGCTGGCGCCGGTTCGCCACCGAGCACCAGGACGTGCTGTAGCCGTGCCCGAAGTGGCCGTCCTCACGCGGGTGCGGCATGGATGCGGGCAGGAGCTGCGGTCGCGGTTGCGCGCTCTGCGACCCACCGATTCGCACCCCAACCCGTTTGCAGGGCTTTCACAGGGCACGCATTTTGCGCGCTTTGTGGTGCTCGACATCGGTGCTCCGCACCTGCTGTTCACTAGCCGCTTTGACGGCAGCGAGCGCAGTTACCTGACTGCGCTCGCCGGAGTCGAGGCGGCGTGTGCGATCTGGGAGCTGTGCGTCGAGCCGGACCCCGTAAATCCGGGCACCCTTGGCGACTACCTGCTGCACGGAGGAGCCGCGCGCGTGCCGGCGAGCTATGTGATGAGCGCGCTGAAGCCGGAGCACACGGTTGCCAGGGTCAACGCGGCGATCCGCTTGCGCGACGAATTGGCGGCCTTCGCCGAGCAGGCCGAGAATCTCGACGCGGACGATCTAGCGCAGGCGTTCCGTGCGCTCCCCAGCGTGTGCGACATGACCGAGCTGTGAGGAGAACGGCTCGCAGCCGTGCACTCGCCGACTTTCACGGCGGCGCCGTGCAGGGGAACATCCTGCGTGGATACAAGCGTTTGCATCACGCCGCATACGTCTTCTACGCGATCGACGGCGGACAGACGCAGGCGGCACGGGCGCTGATCGCGGGACTGCTCGCTCCGTCGGTCGGGACAGGGATCGAGCGATTCACCGTCACCAGCGACGAGGAGTGGCGCGACCGCGCCGAGGTGCACGATGCGCTGAACATCGCCTTCACCTACCCGGGATTGTGCAAGCTTGGCTGGGGCAGGGCGTTCGAGCACTTCGACGACTTCACGCAGGGTATGCACGCGCGCGCCGAGGATCGTCTGCGCGATCGCGGTGAGAGCGCGCCCGGTGAGTGGGCGGCGGGGCTGCGCTGGGAGGCCGACGTGCTGTTCACGCTCCATGCGCACACCGCTTCGCGGCTGCGGCACAGCCTGGCGCGGCTGCGTGATCGCCTCGACTCCCCGGCGCTGGAGATCGTCAGCTGTCAGCTCGCGGGCCGCCGCGCGCCGGCCGCGGCCGCGAGTTCCGCGAAGGGATTCGGGGCGCGTGAACACTTTGGCTTTCGCGACGGCTTCTCCCAGCCCGTGCTCGCCTTGCCAGCCTCTGACCGGGAAACCACGGACGCACGTGGCGAGGGCGCCCGCGCACGACCGCTGTGGCTGGGCAGCCGTTGGCGCCCGCTCGCGCTAGGGGAGTTTCTGCTGGGCTACCGGGACGAGGACGGTGTGATCGCGGGCGCTCGTGGCCCGGGCACGGGCGAGAGGTCTGACGCCGACCCGGCGCTGCACGACGGCACCTTCATGGTGTGGCGCAAGCTGCGCCAGGACCTCGACGGATTCCGCGCCTACTTTCAGGACGCCGCACGGCCGGGCGAGAGTCCCCAGGCGCTGCAGGCGAAGGTCCTCGGACGCTGGCAGGACGGGACCTCGCTCGTGCACGCTCCGCATGGTCGACCGCAGGGTGCCCGTGACGGGCGGGCCCCGTCGAATGACTTCGACTACAGCGAGGACCCCGACGGCGCGCGCTGTCCGTTGGGTTCGCACGTTCGCCGTGCCAACCCGCGCGCCGGTCTGCACTGGGGCACCGAGCGCACGCGCCGTCACAGGATTATCCGGCGCGGCATGCCCTACGAGGAAGATGACGGCGAGGTCGGTCTCGTGTTCGTGTGCTTCAACGCGAGCATTAGCCGCCAGTTCGAGCAGATCCAGGGCAACTGGCTGATGGACGGCGACGCTTTCGGTCTCGGCTGCGAGCAGGATCTGCTGATGGGCGACGGCGTGACGGGCAGGGCGATGACGATCCAGGGCGACCGGCACACGCCGGTGCGGTTTCTCGCGCGCCCGGCGAAGCCGCTGGTGGCGACGATCGGCGGTTATTACCTGTTCGTCCCCGGGATGGCGGCGCTCTCACGGATGCTGGCGGGCCCGGCCCCGCCGGCCCCGCTGGCCTCGCCACTCGTCTTCGGCGTCGGCGCGGCGCGCTTTGCGCTGCGCGAGCTAGCCCGTCGACTCCAGCACAGTGGCCGCGTCGACGACGAGCCCCATGCCTAGCTCCTGCGCCAGCTCTCTGGCCTGACGCGCGAGCGACCCCACGCGCGCGGCGTCCGGCTGGGGCTCGGCGGCGAGTAGCAGGCGTGCCTCGTCGAGCGTTGTCAGTGCGATGCTGGGACGTGCCCCCGCGCGTATCGCCAGCTCACGCGCACGCTGAAGATGCGCGCCGGCGGT
Organism: uncultured Solirubrobacteraceae bacterium; assembly: GCA_963705235.1. Classification (GTDB taxonomy): domain Bacteria; phylum Actinomycetota; class Thermoleophilia; order Solirubrobacterales; family Solirubrobacteraceae; genus Palsa-744. Next base: position 1,506,226 of record OY970059.1, read on the forward strand.
GTCGTACGCTCGCGCGACTGTCGCCAGGCGCGCGAGCGAGCGGTCGACCGGCCACAGCGCGGCGGCCTGCGGGGAGACGACCCAGCGCTCGTGATACGGCGCCATCCACTCGTACAGCGCTTGCGCATGGCCGGCCTCGCCCAGCTCGCAAGCCGTCTCGCCAAGCACGGCGAGCGCGACGATGTGCACGTTGTCGCGGGGAACGCCCTCGACGCCCGCGGCCATCAGGCGCTCGAACTCGGCGCGGCCCTCGCCGCTACGGCCGCTCTGCACCAGCGCCAGCGCCAGCACGCAGCGCAGCACCACCATCGTCGGGTGTCTGTCGGCGAGCGTGCGCACGGCGCTCTCCAGCTCGCTCAGCCGTCCCTGCTGAAGACGGATCGCCAGCAGCTGCGCGGTGGCCGCCAGTTCGCCGACCGTGCCGCGCACCATGTGTCCGATCTCGAGCGACTCGGCATTCAAGCGCTCGGCCTGCTCGAAGCGGCCCTCGGTCCCGGCACGGCTGCCGTAGTGCAGCGGCAGGTACACCATCGCCCGAGGCTGGCGCAGCTCGCCGGCCATCTGCTCGACGCGGGCGATCTCCTGATCGACGGCCGCGAATCGCCCCAGCTCGAGCAGCTCGGTGATGCGCCAGTTGCGCGTGAGCGTCTCGAGCTCGCGGTTTCGCAGCGCACGGCAGCGCTCGATCAGCTCGTCGGACAGCTCCATGTCCCGATCGGCGGAGTCCGGCCCCCAACGCGCCAGCAGGCAGCGGCCGAGCACGTAGGCCAGGCCGCGCGCGGACTCCTCGCTGTCCAGCAGCTGGTGCTGGCGGCGGGCAAGCTCGAGTGCCTCCGCGGCCAGGTCCTCGCGCCGCTGCGCTTCGGGCGTGTAGTAGAGGGCACTCGCCAGCAGGCCCTTGACGCATGCCAGCAAGCCCGGCGAGCCGTCGTCCTGCAGTTGCGCCACGGCGTCCTCGGCGAGGCGCACGAGTGGTTCGTCCACACCGAACGTCAGACCCCAGATGTTGCTCGCGAGCGCCGCCCGCGCCAGGCCCTCGCGGTCGCCGCCCGCGTTCGCTGCGCTCGCGCAGCGGCGTAGCGTGTCGCGCGCCCCCTCGGTGTCGCCGGCGCGCATCTGTGCTTCGCCGAGTGCCTGCAGCACGGCGATTCGCTCCGACGTGCGGCTCGTGTCGAGGAGCTCGAGTGCGCGCGTGTACAGCGTCACCGCCTCGTCGTAGGCAAAGGTGTTCACGGCACGGTCGGCTGCCCTGCGCGCGTACTCGACCGCGCGCCGCGCATCGCCGCCGGGTGCGGCTTCGAGCAGGTGGAAGGCGACCTCGGCGAGCCCTTCACCGGCCGCGATGTCGTAGCTCTGCTCGAGCGCCTCCCCGGCGGCCGCGTGCAGCTGGCAGCGTCGTGCGCGAGGCAGCGCTTCATACAGCGTCGTCTGCACGAGGCTGTGACCGAATTCGTAGCCGTCGCCGGCCTCCTCGCTTGGGCGCAGCACGCCCGCAGCGACGGCCTCGTCGAGCAACGCGAGCAGCTCGGGTCGCGCCAGCGCGGCGACACGGGCGAGCGTGATCGTGGTGAAGTTCCTGCCGATCACCGCCGCCGCACCGAGCATCTCGCGCGCCTGCGGTGACAGCGGCGACAGCCGCCGCCAGATCGCGTCGCCGATGCCCGTCGGCAGGCGTACGCTCGCGCTGGACGCCAGTCGAGCGCGATCAAGCGCGCCTTCGGACTCGAGGCAGGTTGAGTATCTCGGCGACGAACAGCGGGTTGCCCGCGCTCACCTCGTGCACGCGCCGGGCGAGCGTCGCGGAGTCCTGCCCACCGGCTCGCGCCGTCACGATCCGCTCGACCTGATCGGTGTCGAGGCCCGTCAGCACCAGCCGGTCGCTCGATCCGAGCAGGTCGGCCAGCGGCGAGGCGCCGACGCCCGTGCGGCCGGTCGGCTCATCGTCGCGGTAGGTGCCCACGACAAGCACGCCGCTGGCGCGGATCACGCTCGCGATGAAGCCGAGCGCCAGCAGCGAGGCCTCGTCGGCGAGATGCAGGTCGTCGAGCACGACCAGCAGCCCTGAGCGCGAGGACGCGCGCGTGAGCAGCCGCCCGAGCGTGTCGAAAGCGTGAAAGCGCCCCTCTCCGGCGGCTGACGCGGAGGGTTGTGAGCGCAGGCCCAGCTCGGGCGCGAGGTCGGGGGCGATCGCCGCCAGCCAGGCGGCCGCGTCGTTGAGCTGACCGAACAGCTCGGCGCTGTCCGGGCGGCGTGCGAGGCCGCGCAGGACCTGCACCCAATGCCAGTAGGGCGGCGGCGCCTCGCCGAACGCGCCGCCGCTGCTCCACAGGGCTTCGACGCCTCTGCGCTCGGCCTGCTCGCACAGGCGCTGGGCGAGCGCCGTCTTGCCGATGCCGGCTTCGCCGGCGAGCAGGATGAGCCCGCCGTGCCCGTCGATCGCCCGCGCCAGCGCCGCGGCCAGCTCCGCTTCCTCGCCGACGCGCCCCACCAGCCGCCGGGCCGGGCGGTCGAGGATCTGCATCCCGACGGGTGGCCGCTCCCGCGCGGGTGTCGAGACAGCCGGTGGCGCGCTCGGAGCCGCTGAGGATGACTCCGCCAGTGCGCGAGCGGCTGCGTCGGCGAGTGCTCTCGGCCCGGGCGGCCGGCTGTCGGGGTGTGGCGACAGCGCCGCGGCGATCACCGCGTCGAGCGCGGGTGCGATGCGCCCGTCGCGGGCGCTCGGCTGCGGACGGGGCGCCTCGAGCTGCGCGTACAGCGTCGCCGCCGCCGAGTCGCGCGGGAACGGCACCTCCGCAACCAGGCACTCGTACAGCACGCAGCCGAGCGAGTACACATCCGAGCGCGGGTCCTCGGGGTCGCCGCGGATGCGCTCGGGTGAGATGTAGTTGACCGACCCGAGGACCGCATCGCCGGCGCTCGTGTCCGAAGCGCTCCGGCTGAGCCCGAAGTCCGACAGGTACACGCTCAGTGCGACGCTCGCGTCGAGCGTCTCGCCGACAAGGATGTTGCCCGGCTTGACGTCGCGGTGCAGCAGGCCGAGGGTGTGGGCGGCCTCCAGCGCGTCGGCGACCTGTCCGACCACTGCCACAGCGTTCGCTGCGGGCAGTGGGCCGCTGCGATCGAGCAGCGAGCGCAGGTCGCTGCCGGGGACGTAGCGCATCGCGATGTACAGCAGGCCGTGAGATTCGCCGGCGTCGAAAATGGGGACCACATTGGGGTGTTCCAGGCGGGCCGCCATGCGCGACTCGCGCAGGAAACGCTCGCGAAAGCGCGGGTCCCCGGCGAGGTCGGGAGCCATGATCTTCAGGGCGACGTCGCGGCCGAGCTGCAACTGCTCGGCGCGGTAGACGGTGGCCATGCCGCCGTGGCCGATCACCTCATCGATGCGGTAGCCGGCCAGCTCCACTTCGATACGGGTGCCCCCGGCGTCTGTCACGATGGTCATCTTCGCATCAGTCGAACCACAAAGGTGAATCCGAAGAAGCGAACAGGCCCGGCTCCCAGGACGGGGAGCGAGTTGCAGCAGGTCCTCGCGGCCGAACGTGCCGGCGGGCCGTTCCTACAGTGGCGCGACGGCGATGAGCGCCTGCACCTGCTGGCGCTCGGCGGGAGCGCGTGGCGGCTGACGATCGGCAGGGGAGAGGACGCCGACGTCTCGCTACCGGGCGATCGCGAGGTTTCGCGCACGCACGCGATCCTCGAGCGGGTGGGGGAGCAATGGACGATCCTGGACGACGGGCTGTCGCGTAACGGCTCGTTCGTCAACGCCAAGCGCGTTCTCGCCCGCCAGCGTCTCGCCGACGGCGACCGGCTGTGCGTCGGGGTGACCGAGCTGATCTACCGCGCGGGCGCGGGTGCGCCGAGCGAGCGGACGGCGTCTGTGATCGACAATCCATCGAACGTGAGCCTGTCGCCGGCCCAGCGGCGGGTGCTGCTGGCGCTGTGCCGGCCGGTGCACGACTCGGAGTCGGCCACCCCCGCCACCAACCGCCAGATCGCGGCTGAGGTGTTCCTCAGTGTGGATGCCGTGAAGGCCCACCTGCGCGTGCTGTTCGAGCGCTTTGGCCTCAGCGAGCTGCCCCAGAACGAGAAGCGGGCGCGCCTGGTCGCCGGCGTGCTCGCCGCGGGCGTGCTGTCGCCGCGCGAGTTCTGAGGACGCTGGCCGGCTCAGGCCTCCAGCGAGTGTTGCAGCGCCTCGAGCACGCGTACGACGCGCAGCCCGCTGCGGCCGTCCGAGCGCGGCGTGGCGCCTGTGCGGATGCACTCCACGAAGTGCTCGCACTCCAGACGCAGCGGCTCGACGTTGGCGATGCGCGGCGAGAAGGCGTCGCCTGAGCGCGCGATGTACTCGCCCCACGAGCGTGTGTCCTCGTCAAAGCCCTTGTCGTAGACCGTCAGCTTGCCCTCGATCAGCATGTCATCGAACGTGGCCATGCGCTTGGCGCCGACGATCGTGATGCGCCGCTCCTTGTGCGGGTCTAGCCACGACAGGTGCAGGTGGGCGACGATCCCCGACGGGAAGCGCAGGTAACAGAAGACCACGTCCTGCACACCCTCGCGCACGTAGCCGGCGCCGTGCGCCTCACATTCCACTGGCTCCTCGCCGATCAGGTGCAGCGCAACCGACACGTCGTGCGCGCCGAGGCTCCACAGCGCGTTCTCGTCCTCTCTGAGCACGCCCAGGTTCAGGCGGTTGCCGTACAGGTAGTAGAGCCCGCCCAGCTCGTCGCCGTCCACCAGTTGCTTCAGCCGGGTCACGGCCGGGTGGTACTCGAGCAGGTGGCCGACCATCAGGATCCGTTCGGCGTCGGCCGCCGCGGCGACCGCCCGTTCGGCGTCGGCCGCGGTGGTCGCCAGCGGCTTCTCCACGAAGCAGTGCTTGCCCGCCTGTGCCACCGTGATCGCCAGCTGCGCGTGCGTGGGCACCGGCGTGGCCAGCACGACCGCGTCGAGCGTGGGGTCGTCGAGTAGCTCCTGGAGGTCGGGGGTCGAGCGCGCGTTCGGAAACGACGGCGCCAGCTTCGCGCGCGCATCGGCTGAGGCGTCGCACAGCCAGGCCAGCTCGCAGCCGGGGATCGCCGCCAGGTTGCGGGCGAGATTCGGCCCCCAGTAGCCCAGGCCGACCACGCCCACGCGCACCGCTGCGCCCGCGTCGCTCACGCGCCGGCCTCGCTGCCCCGGGCGGCGTGAGCCTGCCCGGCGGGGTCGAGCGTCGCGATTGCCTGCAAGCAGCGCTCGGCCGCATGGCCGTCGCCGTAGAGGTCAGGCCGCTCGCGCGGGGGCTCGCGTTCGAGCGCCGCTCGCGCGGCCACGGGGTCGAGGTCGACCAGCGTGTTCCAGCCGCCGCTCACGGTCTCGACCCACTCGGTATTGGCGCGTAGCGTCACGCAGGGCACCCCGGCAAGGTACGCCTCCTTCTGGACGCCGCCGGAGTCGGTCACGACGGCACGCGCATGGTGCACGAGCGCGCTGAACTCGACGTAGCCGAGCGGCTCGGTCAGGCGCAGTCCGGGGGTGTCCTCGAGCTGGGCAAGCAGGCCGCCGTCCGCCAGGCGCGCGCGTGTGCGCGGGTGCAGCGCGAACAGCACCGGCGCCGGCAGCTCCGCGACGAGCGCCACCAGCGCGCGCAGGCGCTCAGGGTCATCGACATTGCCGGCGCGGTGCGCGGTCAGCAGCAGGTAGCCGCCGGATTCCAGCCCGTAGGCGGCAGGGGCATCGGCGTTGGCGCGCGCCGCAGGCGCCCAGCGCATGGCGACGTCGACCATCACGTCGCCCACGACCTGCACGCGCCCGCCCACCGACTCCGCTTGCAGGTTCTCGGCGGCGGTGTCCGAGGAGCACAGCAGCAGGTCCGCGGCGTGGTCGCTGAGCACGCGGTTGAGCTCCTCGGGCATCGCGCGATCGAACGAGCGCATGCCCGCCTCGACGTGCACGAGCGGCACGCCCGCCTGTGTCGCCGCCAACGCTCCGGCGAGCGTCGAGTTGGTGTCGCCGTAGACGAGCGCCGCGTCCGGGTGCAGCTCGTCCAGCAGCGGCTCGAGCGCGGCCAGCATGCGCGCCGTCTGTGAGGTGTTCGAGCCGCCGCCGATCCCCAGTTCGCGCTCAGGTCGCGCCAGCCCCAGCTCGGTGAAGAAGATGCTCGACAGCGAGTCGTCGTAGTGCTGTCCGGTGTGTACCAGCACCTCCTCGTGGAGTTCGCGCAGCGGCGCTGACACAGCGGCCGCCTTGATGAACTGTGGCCGGTTGCCGACGACCGTGAGGATCTTCACGCGCGTAGCCTAGCCGCCGGGCACACGCCGCCCGCGCGAATCTCGCCGCGATGCGTCGCTGTACGCAGCTACGCCGCCGCGGCGACGACCGAGCTGGACCAGTCGATCACCGAGGTCGGGCGCACCACGTGGCGACTCATACCCAGCTCCTTGGGGTCCAGGCCGAGCGCCAGGCCAACGAGCTGCGGCAGGTGCAGTACCGGCATCTCCAGCTCACGCCCGACGGCCTGTGAGGCCAGCGGCTGCTGCAGGTCGAGGTTCAGGTGGCACAACGGGCACGGCGTGACCAGGCAGTCGGCTTCCGCGTCCTGCGCGTCGCCGAGGTGCCGACCGGCCTGCTTGAGCGAGGCCTGCTTGTTCATCGTGATGATTGGAAAGCCGCAGCACTTGCGCATCCCCGCGTACTCGATCACGGTGCCTCCGAGCGCGTCGATCACCTGGTGCAGGTAGTGGTCGCGGGGGTGCTCTGAGTCGATCCTTAGGCGCGCTCGCGGTCGCACGATGTAGCAGCCGTAGAAAGGTCCGACCTTGAGGTTGGTCAGCGGTCGCTTGACCAGCGAGGCGAGCTTCTCCAGGCCGATCTCCTCCACCAGCAGCCACAGGAAGTTCTTGTTTGTAAGTCCCGTCTCATAGTTGAGGCCCTCGGCGGCGAGCGTGCCGTTGACGAGCTCGCGGTACTCGGCGCTCGAGTCCAGACGCTCCTGGCACTCGCTCTGGGCGCCCTGGCAGGTCGAGCAAATGTTCATCATCAGCTCCGCACCCTGAACCTGCTGGGCGAGCGCGAACGTGCGCGCGTTGAGCGTGTCCGCCAGCTCTTGGTTGTGCTCGGCGATCACGCCCGCACCCGTGCAGCAGGCGCGGTCGAGTTCGACCAGCTCGATGTCCAGCAGCGGCGCGACCTTGGCCATCGAGCCGTGCAGCTCGGGCGTGAAGCCGCGGCTGACACAGCCGGGCCAGTAGGCGACCTTCATCAGGACTCGCTCCCTTCGGGGCTCGGCGTCGGCGCTGAGCTGCCCGCGGCGTCGGCCTCAGCCACTGCGCCGGCGTCGGCGGCGACTGCCGCCCCGACCGGCTCAGGCTGCTCGGGCTGCTCGGGCTCGCCGACCACGTATAGGTTCAGCTCGTAGCGTTCGGGGCGGCTCTCGATCTTCTCGTAGATCGACTGCACCGCCTTGAGGTCGCTGCTGGGGAGCTTGTGCGGTTTCAACGCACCTCCCGGAGTGACCTTGCGGCGCATCAGTGCCTTGAGAATCGACGGCAACGAGCTGATCAGCTCTTTGCCCGCGGCGGGGTGGAATTTACCAAACCACGAGTTGCCGCCGTAGGAGCGTGGCAGCAGCTCGGCCTCCCACAGCAGCCCGTTGTCGTGTATCAGCCCCGTGAACGCCGCCTCGTGGCGCTCGCCGTTGTTCTGGTCGACGATGTGATGATCGCCGGTGGCGATCCGACGCAGGCGCATGATCTGGCCCATCGGGTTGACGCCCTTGGGGCAAGCCTCCACGCACTTGAAGCAGTGCGTGCAGTCAAAGATGCCCTGCGGGTCCTGGGCGAGGTCGTTGAGGCGCTCGAACTGTTGGTCGTCACGCGGATCGCCGACGAAGCGGTAGGACTTAGCCAGCGCCGCCGGGCCGATGAAGCCGGGATCGACCTCCATCGCCAGACAGTCGGACACGCATGCGCCGCACTGAATGCACGCCATCGATTGCGTGACGTCCACCATCGACTCTTTGGAGACCCGGTACTCGCGCTCGGGAACCGGCTGCTTGGGCAGCAGCCAAGGCGTCACGCGCTGGATCTTCTTCCAGTGCACCGCGTCCATGTCGACGATCAGATCCTTGATCACCGGCATGTTGCCCATCGGCTCGATCTCGATCACGCCGTTGCTCGCGCTCTCACGCGCGGCGTCCAGATGGGTGTGGCAGGCAAGTGACGGTTCGCCATTGACACGCACGCCGCAGGACCCGCAGATCGCCTGACGGCACGAGCAGCGGATGCCGATCGACCCGTCGAAGCGGTCGCGCGCCTGCAGGATCGCCTCCAGCACTGAGCGGTGGGGCTCCAGCTCGATCGTGTGCTCGTCCCAATAGGGCGCGTCGCCCGACTCGGGGTCGTAGCGACGCAGCCTCAGCGTGAACTGCTCCGCCGGACGGTCATGCGCTTGCGCCATCAGTATTTCCTCTCCTCTGGCTGCCACTGGGTGATCGTGACCGGCGAGTAGCTCACCTTCGGGCCATCCGCGCCGAGCGAGATGTCGATGTGCTTGAGCCACTCCTCGTCGTTACGCTCGGGGTAGTCGGTGCGGAACTGCGCGCCGCGTGACTCGTTGCGCTCGAGCGCCGCGACGACCGTCGCCTCGGCGCAGTCGACCATGTAGCCAAGCTCGATCGCACCGAGCACGTCCTGATTGAAGACCGTGCCGCGGTCGTCGATCCATGCCTTGCCGGCCTCCTCCTTCAGGCGTCCGATCGTCTCCAGTGCGCTCTGCAGGCCCTGCTCGTCGCGGAACACGGCGGCGTGGCGGTTCATCAGCTCGCCTAGCTCGTTCTTGATCTCCGATACGCGCCGACCGTCGCGGGAACGCGCAACGATCGCATCGAGCTTTGCGCCGTCCTCGCGCAGGCGCGCGTTCACGTCGGTCTCGGGCATCGCCATCCCGGCGGCGCGCGCGGCGGCGTGTTCGCCGGCGCGGCGACCGAAGATCAGCGTGTCGAGAAGCGAGTTGGCGCCCAGCCGGTTGCCGCCGTGCACGGATACGCATGCGACCTCGCCGGCCGCGTACAGGCCTTCGATCGGCGTGCGCCCGTCGACGTCTGTCTTGACTCCGCCCATGATGTAGTGCTGACCGGGGCGGATCATGATCGGTTCGCGGGTGATGTCCACGCCGGCGAAGTCGCGGCCGAGGTTGACGATCTCGCGCAGCGCCTCGAGCGTGCGCTTGCGCGGCACCACCGTCACGTCGAGGAAGATGCCCGAGCCGTTCGGGCCCACGCCGCGCCCCTCGTTGATCTCGATCTGCTCCGCGCGCGAGACGACGTCGCGAGAGGCCAGCTCCATCTTGTTGGGCGCGGATTTCTCCATGAAGCGTTCACCGGCCGCGTTGAGCAGGTGCGCCCCCTCGCCGCGCGCACCCTCGGTGATCAGGATGCCGGTCTCGACCAGGCAGGTGGGGTGGTACTGGACCATCTCCATATCCATCAGCGGCGCGCCCGCACGGTAGGCCATCGCGATGCCGTCGCCGGTCACGATCAAGCCGTTGGTGGTCGGCTTGTAAGCCTGCCCGGCGCCACCGCAAGCGAGGATCACGTTCTTGGCCTTGAAGGCTTCGAGGCGACCGCTACGCACGTCGCGTGCGATCACACCGCAGCAGCGCCCGGCGTCGTCCTGAAGCAGCGAGGTGGTGAACCACTCCTCGTAGCGCTCGACCGTCTCGTGGTGCTTCATCAGCTGCTCGTAGAGCACGTGCAGCAGCGCCTGGCCAGTGATGTCGGCGACGTAGGCGGTGCGCTTCATCGAGGCGCCGCCGAACGCGCGCAGGTCCATCTCACCCTTGTCGTTGCGGTGGAAGGTCACGCCCATGTGCTCCAGCTCCATCACCTCGGCGGGGGCTTCTGAGCACATGATCTCGATTGCGTCCTGGTCGCCCAGGAAGTCCGAGCCCTTGACCGTGTCGTAGGCGTGCGAGGTCCAATCGTCATCAACACTGATCGCCGCGTTGATGCCGCCGGCGGCCGCGACCGAGTGCGAGCGCACCGGATGGACCTTGCTCATGATCGCCACGCTCGCGCCCTGCTGGGCGGCGGCAAGGGCCGCGCGCTGGCCAGCGAGGCCGGCTCCGATGATCAGGACGTCGTGTGCTGGCATGGCTCGATGAGGTCTTTGAGAGGGGAGAGGGGCAACTGCGCCGGGCACTCTATAACGCCAGGCGGGGTGAGCCTCACGTCGCCGCGCGCGCCGACTGCGCCGGCGCCAGTGCCTCGCGTATCTGCGCCAGTGTGACCACGCCGCGCAGCACACCGTCGCTGTCGACCGCCACCATCGCTCCCAGGCGCCCGAGCCCCTCCGAGCCGAGCAGCGATTCCAGCGGTGCCTCCTCGCCGATCCGCACCGGCATGTCGGCCTCCAGTACGTCGACGACGGCGAGCGCCGGGCGCCCAGCCGCGATCTCGGTCTCGACCCGCTGTTGGCGCACGACGCCGAGGAAGCGCGAGGCGGGGTCCACGACCGCGAACCACGGCCAGTTGTGGCGCATGAAGAACTCCTCCTGGGCGTCCAGCAGCGTTGCCTCGGCGGGGATCGTCACCGGCTCACGGTCCATGATGTCGGCGACCGTGATGTTCTGGATGCGCCGTCCGATCGTGCCCTGCGCGACAGCCGCGCTGGCCGCCTGGTTGAGGAAGTACGCCAGCAGCAGCGTCATCGCACCGAGGAACGAGCCGCTGGTGGCCAGTGTCCACAAGCCCAGTGCGCCTAGCAGCAGCGCGAAGCCCTGCCCGGCCCGCCCGGTCAGCTGCGTGGCGCGATTGCGATCGCCGGTGCGCCACCAGATCAGGCCGCGTGCGATCCGCCCCCCGTCGAGCGGGAAGGCGGGGATGATGTTGAACAGGAACAGCGCGGCGTTGATGAAGCCGAGCCAGCCGACTAGTGCCAGCGTGGGCGTCGTGCCCAGTCCTTCGCGCGGCAGCGCCTGGTCGGCGAAGCTCTCGCCGGGGGCGAGCGCCGCGCTGGCCGCCACACAGGCGACGAACAGCGCGAAGGTCACAGCCGGCCCCGCGATGGCGACCTTCATCTCCTCACCCGCGCTCTGGGGCTCGCGGCGCATGTGGGAGAGCCCGCCGAAGAACCACAGGTCGATCCCGACGATGCCGATGCCCAGCCGCCGGGCGGCGAGCGCGTGCCCCAGCTCGTGCAGGATCAGTGAGGCGAAGTAGCCGAGCGCGCCCGCGACTGCCACCACGTAGTCGGTGCTGCGCGAGCCGTCGATGATCTTTGGGAAGTAGGAGTTCGAAAGCCACAGGATCACCACGAACAGGACGACGAACCAGCTGTAGCTGACGCCGATGCGGATACCGAACACACGGGCGAGCTGCAGATTTCTTCGCGCCGGCATGACACCAATGTTAGGCCGAGCGCGCTCGTCGGCTGGACGTAGGCGAGGCGCTCGCGGCCTTCCCTACGTCAGGGTTGCGGGCGCGAGCGCGCGATGATCCCCTCGAAGTCGATGCCGGCGGGCAGCGTGCCGTACTCCAAGCCGCCGTCGTCACCCAGGCGTGAGGCGCAGAAGGCGTCGGCGACGGCCGGCGCGCCGTGGCGCACCAGCAGCGAGCCCTGCAGGCACAGCGCCATCGCTTCGACCACGCGGCGGGCGCGTTCCTCCAGCGTGGCCGGGTCGGCGAACTGGTCCTTGAGCGCGCGCACGCGCCGGTCCAGGTGCTCGTTTGCTCCCTGCGCCAGCTCGACCTCGTCCAAGAACACCTCGAGCGCTCGCGGCGAGCGCGTCAGCGCGCGCAGCACGTCGAGGCTCATGACGTTGCCCGAGCCCTCCCAGATCGACGCCAGTGGCGCCTCTCGGTATAGGCGCGGCATCCCCGACTCCTCGACATAGCCGGCACCGCCCAAGCTCTCCAGGCACTCGAACGCATGGTTGGGGGCACGCTTGCACGTCCAGAACTTCCCCACCGCGGTGGCCAGGCGCTTGAACAGCTGCGCGTCGCTGGAGTCCGCGGATGGGTGAGCGTCGATCATTTCACCGTCCGCGCGCGCTTCGTCATAGGCGCGCGCCAGTCGCATCGCCAGCGCGGTCGTCGCCTCGGACTCGATGCAGAGATCGGCCAGCACGTTGCGCATCAGCGGCTGGTCGATCAGATGTCTGCCGAACGCGCTTCGATGAGCCGCGTGGTGGAGCGCGCTAACCACGCCCGAGCGCATGCCCGCGGCCGAGCCGATCACGCAGTCCAGGCGGGTATGGCCGACCATCTCGATGATCGTCGGCACGCCGCGCCCGGGCTCGCCGAGCATCCGTGCCCAGGCGCCGTGGAACTCAACCTCTGAGGAGGCATTGGAGTGGTTGCCGAGCTTGTCCTTCAGGCGCTGGATGTGAAAGGCGTTGCGGGTGCCGTCGGGCAGGATGCGCGGCAGCAAAAAGCATGAGAGTCCGTCGTCGGTTTGCGCGAGCACGAGGAAGAAGTCCGACATCGGCGCCGAGCAGAACCACTTGTGCCCGATGATCTCGTACTCGCCTGCGGCCCCGCCCCCGTTCAGCGCCCGCGCGACGGTGGTGTTGGCGCGCACGTCCGAGCCGCCCTGCTTCTCGGTCATCGCCATGCCCGCGATCGCGCTGCCCTTCTCGTGCGCGGGGATCAGGCGCGGGTCATAGGTGGTGGCGGTGACCAGCGGCTCCCACTCGGCCGCCAGCTCCGGCTGCGCGCGCAGCGCGGGCACTACCGCGAAGGTCATCGTGATCGGGCAGCAGAAGCCCGCCTCGGCCTGCATCGCGGTCATGTACAGCGCTGCGCGAGCGGCGTGTGCGGTCGGCTCCTCGCTGGTCCACGGCAGCGAGTGCAGCTCGTTCTCGACGCCCATCTGCATCAGCTGGTGCCACGCGGGGTGGAACTCGACCTCGTCGATGCGGTTGCCATAGCGGTCGAACAGGCGCAGAATCGGCTTGTTCTCGTTGGCCAGGCGCCCCCATTCCTGTTGCGGCCCGCCGGTCGAGCCGACGAATCGCCCGAGCACGGAAGCGCGCTCGCTGATCCAACCCGCTCCCTCGCGCTGCACAGCCTCGACCAGCGGCAGGTTGCTGGCGAACACGTCCACGTCCTGCAGTGGCGGCACCTGGTTGAACACGGTGTGCGTTTGCCACGGCGCGTCCACGCCCACGGGGTGCGAGACGGTGCTGGCCATCGTGGGGACAGTCAAGCAGACATCGCCACCGCGCGCCACGTTTCGGCTGGCAACCCGCCGGTGTGGGCTCCATGCCGCGCCGAGGCGAGGGCGCGCGCTCGATAGCATCGGCCGCCCATCCCAGCCGCGCCCGGCCTTCTGGCGTACACAACAAGGACCAACACATGGCCAAGATCACGGTGAAGAACCCCGTCGTGGAGCTCGACGGCGACGAGATGACGCGCATCATCTGGTCGTTCATTAAGGAGCAGCTGATCGTCCCTTACCTGGAGATCGATCTGAAGTACTTCGATCTCGGCATCGAGAGTCGCGATGCGAGCGAGGACCAGATCACTGTGCAAGCGGCTGAAGCGATCAAGCGCTATGGCGTTGGAGTCAAGTGCGCGACGATCACGCCCGATGAGGCGCGCGTGCAGGAGTTCGGGCTGAAGGAGATGTACCGCTCGCCCAACGGCACGATCCGCAACATCCTCGGCGGGGTGATATTCCGCGAGCCGATCGTGATCTCCAACGTTCCCCGCCTTGTTCCCGGCTGGACCAAGCCGATCGTGATCGGCCGCCACGCCTTCGGCGATCAGTACCGCGCGAGTGATTTGGTCGTGCCGGGTGAGGGCTCACTGACATTGACCTATGCGCCCAAGGACGGCGGTGAGCCGATCGAGCTAGATGTGTACGACTTTCCCGGGCCGGGCATCGCGATGGCGATGTACAACCTCGACGACTCCATTCGCGACTTCGCGCGCGCGTCGATGCGCTACGGCCTCGATCGGGCTTACCCGGTTTACCTGTCGACCAAGAACACGATCCTCAAGCGCTACGACGGACGTTTCAAAGACATCTTCGAGGAGGTGTACGAGGCTGAGTTCAAGGCGGACTTCGAGGCGGCTGGGATCACCTATGAACATCGCCTGATCGACGACATGGTGGCCGCCGCGCTGAAGTGGGAAGGCGGCTATGTGTGGGCCTGCAAGAACTACGACGGCGACGTTCAGTCGGACACGGTCGCTCAGGGTTTTGGCTCGCTTGGGCTGATGACGAGCGTGCTGATGACCGCCGACGGCAAGACCGTCGAGGCCGAGGCGGCGCACGGCACCGTCACCCGCCACTACCGCATGCACCAGCAGGGCCAACCGACCTCCACCAACCCGATTGCGTCGATCTTCGCGTGGACGCGCGGCCTAGCTGCTCGGGGGCGCATGGATGGCACACCCGAGGTGAGCGCGTTTGCTGAGACGCTCGAGCGCGTCTGCGTGGAAACGGTCGAACACGGAATGATGACCAAGGATCTGGCGCTGCTCGTCGGCGCCGATCAGCCGTGGCAGACCACTGAGGAGTTCCTCTCCTCGATCGATCAGAGCCTGCGCGTGGCGGCCGGCTGAGCGCCGCGATCATGCACCGTCAAGCCTTCATACGAACACACCAGGAGATGAACTTGTGAGCGATCCCGTACGAGTAACAGTCACCGGCGCCGCCGGTCAGATCGGCTACAGCGTCGTGTTTCGGATCGCCAGCGGACAGCTGCTCGGCCCCGACCAGCCGATCGACCTGCGCCTGCTGGAGGTCCCGCAAGCGATGGGCGCGCTGGAGGGCGTGGCGATGGAGCTGGTCGACTGCGCGTTCCCCTTGTTGAGCGGTTTGGACCTGCACGATGACCCGGGCGAGGGCTTTGACGGCGCCAACGTCGCGCTGCTGGTCGGCTCGCGCCCGCGTACCAAGGGCATGGAGCGGGCGGAGCTGCTTAGTGAGAACGGCAAGATCTTCACCGTCCAGGGCAAGGCGCTGAACGATCGCGCCGCCGCCGATGTGCGTGTGCTTGTCGTCGGCAACCCCGCCAACACCAACTGCTTGATCGCGATGAACAATGCGCCTGACATCCCGCGTGAGCGGTTCACGTCGATGATGCGCCTCGACCACAACCGCGCGATCGCCCAGCTGGCGGCCAAGCTGGCGGTGCCCGTCAGCGACGTTTCGGAGATGGGCGTGTGGGGCAACCACTCGCCGACGATGTACCCCGACCTGTTTCACGCAAAGGTGGGTGGACGCCTGGCGGCCGGCGCGGTTGACGATCAAGTGTGGATCGAAGACGAGTTCCTGCCGCGCGTCGGTAAGCGCGGTGCGGCCATTATCGAGGCGCGCGGGGCCTCCTCGGCGGCTTCGGCCGCGAGCGCGGCGGTCGACCATGTGCACGACTGGTTCGCGGGCACCGGCGGCGGCTGGGTGTCGATGGGCGTGCCCTCGGACGGCTCCTACGGGATCCCCGAGGACCTCATCTGCGGCTTCCCGTGCACGACCGACAACGGCAACTACAAGATCGTCGATGGCCTCGAGCTCGACGAGTTCTCCCGCGCCAAGATCGACGAGTCGGTCGCCGAGCTGGTGTCTGAGCGCGACACGGTGGCAAGCCAGGGCCTGATCTAGAAACGACGATATCCGCGTCATCAAGCGCGGAAATCAGAGATTCTTCGCAGCCTCTTATAAGGGGGGCGCGGTCTTAGTGACCGCGCCCCCCTTTCAAACTCAACTAACGGCTTCGAGACTAGCCCTTCGGGTACCAGCCGCGGCCTTTCTTCTCTACTTTGCCTTCCTGCTCCAGGCCGGGTAGGACGCGGTAGAGGTAGTTCTGCTTGATGCCCATCTTGGCGGCCAGCTCCGGGATGGTGATTCCAGGCTGCCCTTTGACGAACGAGTGCGCCTCGGCGGCACGGGTGCCGCTGCCTTTGCGCCGGCCCGCACGACGTTTGGTTGTCGTTTTGCCCGCTGCTTTGGGGGCGGCGGTGGCTGCGCGTTTTTTGCGATTGGTGGAGCCGGGCGGGCGTCCGGGGCCGCGCCTGCGAACGGTCGTGCCTGCGCCGGATGCGCTTGCTCCGCCGACTCCCGCGAGCGCCGTCGCGGCGGCCTCTAGGCGGTTGTACTCGTCCACGAGCGGCTTCAGCTCCTTCAGGCGGTCGCTGATCTCATGGAGCTTCTCGTCAAGGAAATCTGTCACGGTCGGTCCTATTCACTAGTGATGTGTTGTAAACAACATGTGGCGTCACCTTATACTAGTTCTCCGGTAAACCCGGTTTCTCCATGTGAGCGCGGAGTCGCTCGAGCGTGCGTATCGCCTCTCTTTCGGGCATACCGCCGACCAGTGCGCGACTGGCCAGCGCGCCCACCGGTCCGAGGGGCGCGCGGAACTCGTTTCGATAGTCAAACCGTGTGCCGCGGTCATCGGCATGCAGCGCGTATTCGCTGTGTGCGTGCGAGCGCGCGGGACCGTTTCCCTTCCACACAGCCAGCTCCTCGGCGCGGCAGTCGACCAGCCGCCAGTGAACCTCCAAGCTGACTCCGCGCATATGGATCTGCTGGTCCATCGTGAATCCCACGCGCGGTGGACCCTCATCGGCGCGGACGAGCTTGCGGTGAATGCTCACCCAATCGGCCAGGCGGGCGGGATCCATCACGACACGCCAGACATCGCTCGGTGACGCCGCGATGCTGATCGATGCGGTGACCAGGCTCATCGAGCGGCCAACGGCTCGGAGCGCTCCCACTCGGCGAGTGCGTGCTCGACAGCCGAGTCGAATGAATGCGGCTTGACACCGAGCAGCTCCGCCGCGTGATCTTCGGCGGGCAGCAGGTCCGCCTGCAGTCCCTCCATCAATGGCACGACCAGATCGGGCTGCTCGCCGGAGATCGCCGCGGCCACACGCGCTGTGACGCCAGTCAGATTCACCCCCAGGCGCACCGAAGGCCGGTTGACGAGCATCAGCTCAGCTATGCGGGTCAACATCTCGCCGTAGGTGAGCACGTCCGGACCGCCGATGTCAAGCGAGCGTTTGGGGCTCTGCGCGTGCGTGCAAGCGGCGAGCATCTCGACGACGTCGCGCGAGTCGATCGGCTGTGTGCGGAAGCGCTGCCACGCCGGCAGCGTCAGCACGGGCATACGCTCGACGAGGTGAACGAGCAGCCGGAACGAGCGCGAGCGCGCTCCGATCACGATCGATGCCCGTAGCGCGAGCGAGTCGGCGATCGCGTCGAGCAGGATGCGCTGTACGTGCTCGCGGCTGGCGAGGTGGCGCGAAACCCGAACCTCGCCGGCTGCATCGGTAGCGGCCGTGCGCTCGCGGGCGAGCGGTACCAGCCCGCCCAGGTAAACGATCCGCCGCACGCCGGCTGCGGCCGCGCAGGAGGCAAAGCGCTCGGCCGCGACCCGCTCCCGGTCGGCGAACGCGGAGCGCCCGTCGGCTGTTGGCTCCATCGAATGGATCAGGTAGTAGGCGATCTCAACACCGTCCAAGGCACCGGCGAGTCCCGCGCCGGTGAGCGCATCCGCGCGCACGATCTCGGGGAGGCTGTCCACTTCCGAGGCTCCCGGCTGCGCCAGCGCCACGCGCACCCGCTCGGGATCGCGCCCGAGCGCTCGCACCTCGTGCCCGTCGGCGCATAGCCGCGGGATTAGGAGCGCGCCGACGAAGCCGCTGGCGCCGGTTACGAGAATGCGCATGTGATGATGATGACGCGCTCCGCGCCGCTCGCCCGAAAGGCTCGG
Organism: uncultured Solirubrobacteraceae bacterium; assembly: GCA_963705235.1. GTDB lineage: Bacteria > Actinomycetota > Thermoleophilia > Solirubrobacterales > Solirubrobacteraceae > Palsa-744. The sequence continues at coordinate 1,523,926 of OY970059.1, forward strand.
AAAGTGCGGATGGATCGACGCGCTTGTCACAGGAACGTGACGAGTTGCAGGCTATTTCCGGGTACAAGCGGATTTGTCTGCGATTTGCGGCTTGACCGACGACTGTCGCTTGAGCGCCTGTCCGATTGGTGCTTTGATCGCCGCCGTCGTCCAATTCAAAGTCGCGGTGAGGCGGGTTTCTGTGCAGGCAACTAAGGCGGGGAGAGTGGCCAAGCGTGGTGCGCGCAAGGTCAGCTGTGAGGAGTGCTATTTCAAGGTCAACATGTTGTGTGCGCTCGACTTGAACGAGCCGTGCGCGACGTTTCGCCCCAATGACGCGCAGCTCAAACCGCCACAGCAACTGCGTTTTGTGTTCCGCCAGGAGCGGCGCACACGCGCTGCCTGGTCGTTTCCATCTGCCCAGGAGCAGGCCGCGTTGCACGCATAGAGGGGTATATTGCTCGAAAGACCTGCAAGCTTTCGGCAGAGGCGGTGGCAACCATGGCGGCGAAGGACAGATTTGGCAAGGCTTCAGAGGCGGCACGCGCTGCACAGCAGAACCGCTACCTGCAGCGTCTGATCGAAGACGAGGATCTGCGCTCCAGTCTGCTCTCGGCATATGTATCCGCGCGCAGTGCGTATGGGCGCATGACCAACGGCAAGCCGGCGTCGCAAGCGCTGTTCGAGGACCGCAAGCTCCAGCGGGAGCTGAAGGATGCGGCCAACGCGCTGCGTCAGGCGTCGGGCTCGCTGCGCGAGCCCCCCAAGCCGGCGCGCCGTCGTGGTGGGTTCGGGCGCATGCTGCTGTTCGTGGCCGTCGGCGCCGTGCTGGCAATCGCGCTGAACGAAGGCCTTCGCTCGAAGGTGCTCGATGTGCTGTTCGGCGCCGAGGAGGAGTTCGACTACAGCTCGACCACGGCTCCCGAGGCGCCCGCGCCGGCGGGTGTCGCGGGCGGCTGAGCTGAGCGCCGGGAGAGGGAGGCAGCGGCATGGAGGGTGCCGTCGCACAGACGGGGGAGTCGGTTGACGAACTCGGTCCCGCCAAGCGCCCGCCGAACGGCGGGCGCTCGCTTTCGGGCGAGAAGGCGCAGAGGATCATTGACGCGATGCGACAGAGTGTCGCCCGCAGGGGCACCGCCGGCTCGACGTTCGATCGCGTGTCTCGTGAGGCGGGAGTCTCCCGAGGGCTCCTGCACTACTACTTCGGCACCAAGGAGCAGCTGCTGGTCGAGGCGGTCAGGCGCGATTGCGAGCTGCGCTTGGAGCGGCTGCAGCGGCGCTTGTCGAAGGCCGCCACGGCCGACGATTTCATCGACCTGATGGGTCAGAACCTGCGCGAGACAGTCAGCGAGGATCCAGACTTCGTCACGCTGCTGTTCGAGCTGTTCACGATGTCACGTCGCAACCCGGACATCGCGGTCGAGTACGCCGGTCTCGTGCGTCGCACGCGTGAGCAGGTGGCCGCGATGCTCGACGCCGCGCAGCGCGACGGAGTGTTGCGTCTGCACGCCGAGCCCGAAGCGGTCGCCGATCTGCTGTTCTCGATCGGCGACGGCTTCGCCCTGCGCATGCTGATCGAGCCCGACAGGGACTTCACCTCGACGATGCAAGCGGGTATCACCTGCGCACGCGCGCTGCTGACCGACTAGCGCGAGCGTTGCCCGGCGTTCTGGCGCTCCTATAATCGGCCGCCGCATGCCGATCTACGAGTACAGGCGCCCGGACGGCACCACGTTCGAGCTTCAGCAGAACTTCAGCGACGATCCGCTGACGGTCGATCCCGACACGGGTGTGCCGGTCGAGCGGGTGCTGCATCCTCCCGCCGTTCACTTCAAGGGCAAGGGCTTCTACAACACCGACTACGGCACGCGCAAGCGCCAACGCGAGACGGCCGCCGCCGCTGAGAAGCCCTCAGGGGAGAAGGGCACGGGGGAGAAAGCGTCGGGGGAGAAGGGCTCAAGCGAGAAGGGCTCAAGCGAGAAGGGCGCGGAGAAGAAGTCGGCTTCGGGGGACTCCTCGTCTTCTTCGAAGTCATCGGAGTCCAAGAAGGGCGACTCCGGGTCCGGCGGCTCGAAGCCGGTCGCCGCTAGCGGCTGAGTCACAGCCCGCCGCGCCCGGCTAGTTGGCGATCCGCTCGGCCGGGCTCAGCCGGCCATGAAGCGCGCCACGGCCGCGCGCCGCGACGCCGTTGAGACCGTGAGCCCTTGTTCGCCGTCAGGTAGCGTGATCGCGCCGGTCGGCTTCAGGACGTGAGTGGGTGGCGTTCCCGAGATCGCGAGCGCCCCGAATAGGCCGAGCAGTTCTACGCCGCTCATGTCGGAGATGATCGTGGGCGGCGCGTTCCATGCGATCCACGGCAGTCGCACGAAGCTTGACGGTGACAGCAGCCGGCTCTTCATGTCGGTGAACAGCGCCTGCTGGTGTTCCTCGCGCTGGATGTCGGTCTCCTGTGGCGCGCACAGGTTCTCGCGCGTGCGTGCCAGCGCGAGCGCCTGCTTGCCTTCTAGATGATGTGTGCCGGCCGGCAGTCGAAGCGTGTAGCCGCCGCGGCTGAAGCCGCCATCGACCCGCGAGATCACGCAGCCGCCTTTGTAGGTGACGCCGCCCATCGCGTCGATCAGCTGCGGGAAGACTTCGAAGTTGACTTCGACCACGTGGTTGACGGGTATGCCCAGCCAGCTCTTGATGACCGAGATCGACAGCGCCGGGCCGCCGTAGGCATGTGCCGCGTTGATCTTCTGCAGTCCGTGGCCGGGGATTTCCACGACCGTGTCTCGGGGGATCGACAGGCGTGAGCCGTGCCCGCCACCGGTGCGGATCAGCATGATTGTGTCCGATCGTCCGGGGCCAGACGTTTCGGCGCCCGGTTCCTTGCTGTCCTTCTGGCGCCGGTCGGAGCCGAGCACGAGGATGTTGTTGGCTGCTGTCAGCGGGTAGCCGGCCGGGTCGAGAACGCCGGCCACATCGGCGGGCGGGGCGGTGCGCTCGAACTGCGAGCTGACCAGGAACACGAGCAGCGACAGCACGATCCAGCCGAGGATGAGACCGATCACGACCAGCGCGATCCGTTTGCGCGTCGTCCAACGTCGCCATCGCTCGCTGCCGCCGGCTCTTTTCCGCGGTGGCGCGAGGCGGCCGCCGCGTCGTCCCTGCTCGGCGGCGGGCGCCTCGCGGCGACTGGGCAGCCGCGGTCGCGCGCGATAGCGCGTGTACTGCGGCGGTTGCTCGCGGTCGGCGCCCATCGACAGGACCCTATATTTGCGGGATGACCACCCCGCAGGCGCCGGTCGGGCGGCTGATCGTGTGCCCGACGCCGATCGGGAACCTGCAAGACGTGACGCTGCGCGTGCTCGACGCGCTGCGCACCGCGGACGTGATCGCGTGTGAGGACACCCGCCACACCAGGAGACTGCTCGAGCGTCACGGGATCGACGCGCGTCTGGTGAGCGTGCACGAGCACAACGAACGGGCTCGCGCGAAAGAGCTGGTGGGGCGCATCGGTCGTGGCGAGGTCGTGGCGCTCGTGTCGGACGCCGGTACGCCGCTGATCAGCGATCCGGGCTTCGCGCTGGTGCAAGCTTGCTTGGAGGCGGGGATTGCGCTTGAGGTGTTGCCAGGTCCGAGCGCCGTGCTGAGCGCGCTGCTCGCGTCGGGATTGCCGGTCGGGCGCTGGCGCTTCGTGGGCTTTTTGCCGCGTGCTCGCAAGCAGCTCGTCGCGCAGCTGACCGACGCCGACGAGACGCTCGTGGCGTTCGAGTCGCCGCGCCGCCTGGCCGGCACGCTGGCGGTACTCGCCGAGCTGGACCCCGAGCGACCGGTGGCGGTGTGCCGAGAGCTGACCAAGCTGCACGAGGAGGTGCGCCGCGGGTCAGCGGCGGAGCTGGCCGAGCACTACCAGGAGAGCCAAGCGCGTGGCGAGGTGGTGCTGGTGTGCGGCGCGGGATCCTCCGACCGCGTGGATCTGGCGGACGCGCTGGCAGCGCTGCGCGAGCTGATCGACGCCGGCGCTCGCGCTCGGGCGGCGGCGACGGTCGTCGCGCGTTTGACCGGGCGCGGCGCCAACGAGCTGTATCGCGAGGTCACGCGCGGGGAACAGTAGCCTGGGGCCGCGCATGTCCTTCTACGTGACCACCCCGATCTACTACGTCAACGGTGCGCCGCACCTGGGCCACGCGTACACGACGATCGCCGCCGACGTGATGGCCCGCCACCATCGCCAGCGCGGGCAGGACGTGTTCTTCCTGACCGGCACCGACGAGCACGGTGAGCCGGTGGCCGACGCCGCGCACGCGCTCGGCATCGAGCCCCAGCAGCTGGCCGATCGCAACGCCGAGCGCTTCAAGGCGCTGGCGCCGCAACTGCAGGCGAGCAACGACTTCTTCATCCGCACGACCGACCCCCAGCACGAAGCGGTGGTCAAAGACGTGCTCTCACGCGTGCGCGAGAACGGCTACGTGTACGAGGGCACCTACGAGGGCTGGTTCTGCCCACGCTGCGCGGACTTCAAGGCCGAGAACGAGATCGACGAGGGCAACCGCTGCGCGATCCACCACGTCGAGCTGGTGCGCGAACAGGAGGACAACTACTTCTTCAAGCTGTCCGCGTTTCAGCAGCGCCTGGAGGACCTGTACGCACGGCGCGAGGACTTCATCGTGCCGCGCAGTCGCTACAACGAGGCGCTGTCATTCATCCGCTCGGGGCTGCGCGATGTCCCCCTCAGTCGTCACAAGCTGACCTGGGGCGTGCAGGTGCCGTGGGATCCCGAGCACGTCTTCTACGTGTGGTTCGACGCGCTGCTGAACTACTACAGCGCGCTCTCCTACGCCCCCGCGCCGCAGAACGCCGCGAGCGCCGACGGTGATCTCGTCAGCCGTATGTGGCCGGCCAGCTACCACCTGATCGGCAAGGACATCCTGCGCTTCCATGCGGTCTACTGGCCGGCGCTGCTGATGGCCGCCGAGCTGGATCTCCCCGAGCACGTGTTCGTCCACGGCTTCCTGCTGATGGACGGCGAGAAGATGAGCAAGTCGCTGGGCAACGTACTCGACCCGTTTGCCGTGCTCGAGCGCTTCGGCGCAGACGCGCTGCGGTTTTACCTGTTGCGCGACGTGCCCTTCGGGCAGGACGGCTCGGTCTCGACGGCCGCGTTCGAGCTGCGCTACGACAGCGAGCTGGCCAACGAGCTGGGCAACCTGGCCAGCCGCACGATCGCGATGGTGCATCGCTACCGCGACGGAGTGCCCCCGGCGGTCGCGCTCGACCACGAGCTGGACGGCGACCTCGCCGGGCTGGCTCAGGAAGTTGAAGGCTTGATCGACGGCGCCGAGCTGACGGGCGCGCTGGAGGCGATCTGGCAGCGCGTGCGCCGCCTGAACCGCTATGTCGAGGAGCAGGCGCCGTGGCAGTTGGCCAAGGACCCCGCGCGCGCCGGCGACCTCGATCGCGTGCTCGCCACGCTGGTCGCCGGGCTGCGCGTGCTGGGGGTCCTGCTGCACCCGTACCTGCCGGCGAGCACCGACAAGCTGCTGGCGGCGCTGGGCGTGGAGGACCGCTCGCTGGAGTGCGCGCGCTGGGACTCGACGCAGGCGCTGGGCGCGCAGATCGGGCAGATCGACTCGCTGTTCCCCAAGTCGACGGCGCTGTGATCGACTCGCATACCCACCTGGACCTGTGCGAGCCCTCCAACGCCGAGCTGGTGGCGAACGCCGACGCGGCCGGGGTGACGCGCATCCTGACCGTCGGCATCGACGGCGCCTCGTGCCGAGCGGCGCTGGCCGCGGCGGAGGACTTCCCGCAGGTGTACGCGGCGGTCGGCAGGCATCCGAATGCGGCCAGGGGCTTCGACGAGGCCGACCTGGCCGAGCTGCGCGCGCTGGCCGCGCACGAGCGCTGTGCGGCGATCGGCGAGACGGGCCTCGACTTCTATCGCGAGGGCGCCCCGCGCGAGGATCAGCAGCGGGCGTTCGCCGCGCAGATCGCGCTCGCGCGCGAGACCGGCAAGCCGTTGGTGATCCACTCGCGCGCGGCCGACGAGGACACGCTCGCGCAGCTGGCGGGCGAAGCGGACGGGGTCAGCGTGATCATGCACTGCTTCTCGATGCCCGACCGCCTGGAGGAGTGCGTGGAGCGTGGCTATGCGATCTCGTTCGCCGGCAACGTCACGTACAAGAGCGCCGGCGAGCTGGCCGCCGCGGCTACGCGCGTGCCCGCGGAGCGGCTGCTGGTGGAGACCGACGCGCCCTACCTGTCGCCGCAGGTCGTGCGCAAGCAGCGCAACCAGCCGGCGTTCGTGGCGCACACGGCCGCCTTCTTGGCGCAGTTGCGCGGCGTGACGGTCGGGGAAATCGGCGCCACCGTGCAGGCCAACGCCGCCCGCCTGTTCTGCTGGGCATGAGCGTGGTGGCGCCCGAGCCCGTCCAGCCGAGCCTGCGGCGGATGCGTCGCTTCGGCGTGCGCCCCGATCGCGACCTCGGGCAGAACTTCCTGATCGACTCCAACATCCTCGGCGTGATCGCGCGAGCAGCCGAGCTGTCGGGTGAGGATGTGGTGCTGGAGGTCGGTGGCGGCCTCGGCGTGCTGTCGGAGTACCTCGCCGAACACGCACGCTTTGTGCACGTGGTCGAGATTGACGAGCGCCTGCGCGAGGCGCTGTGCGACGCCACCGATTCGCACGCGAACGTCACCGTGCACTGGTCGGATGCGATGACGCTCGACCTCGCTGCATTGGACCCGGCGCCCGGGAAGGTCATCGCCAACCTTCCCTACGGCGTGGCCAGCAGCGTCCTGTTGCGCACGATCGAAGAGCTGGCGAGCGTGCGGATGTGGGTGGCGATGGTGCAGCGCGAGGTCGGCGAGCGCCTGGCGGCGGCACCCGGCACCGGCGCGTATGGGATCCCGTCGGTGCTGGCCCAGCTGACGTGTGAGGTCGAGGTCGTGCGGGCGATCCCGCGCGGCGTGTTCCAGCCGGTTCCCAACGTCGACTCGGTGCTGGTGCGTATGCGCAGGCGAGACGCGCGCGCGATGGGCACGCCGGCGGTGCGGGCGCTGGTGGCGGGCGCGTTCGCGCATCGGCGCAAGACGCTCGCCGGCTCGCTCGCGCTGGCCGGCGGGGCGCCCGATCGCTCGCGCGAGCAGGTCCGCGACGCGTTGGCGCGGATCGGCCAGCCGCAGGACGCGCGCGCCGAGCGGCTTGCGCCTGAGCAGTTCACTGAGCTGGCGCGCCTGCTGGAGCTATGACGGCTCACCGCGCGCTGGCTCCGGCGAAGATCAACCTCGGCCTGTTCCTCGGGCCGGTGCGCGCGAGCGATGGCAGGCACGAGCTGGTGAGCGTGATGCAGTCGATCTCGCTGGCCGACGAGCTGACGCTCGAGCCCGCACCCGAGGGCAGCGTCCGCGATGAGGTGTTGTGCCCGGGCGTGGCGGGCGATCCCGAGCAGAACCTGGCGGCGGCGGCACTGCGCGCGTTTCGCGAGGCGACCGGTTGGGGCGCGCCGGCGCAGCGCTTGAGCATCGTCAAGCGGATCCCAGTCGCCGCGGGGCTGGGAGGCGGCTCGGCCGATGCGGCAGCCGCCCTGCGGCTGGCCGCCCACGCGTCGGGCTTGGGCGATGAGCCGCTGCTGCGCGAGCTGGCCGAAGGGCTCGGCGCGGACGTGCCGGCGCAGATCGCTCCGGGTCGCTGGCTGGCTAGCGGGGCGGGTGAGCGCCTGCGGGAGCTGCCCGCGCCCAGAGTCGGGCTTGGGGTGCTGGTGCTGGCGCTGGCGACGCAGCTGTCGACGGCCTCGGTGTACGCGGAGGCTGACCGGCTGGCACTCGGGCGTCCACACAGGGAGCTGCAGGAGCGCGGGCGCGAGCTGAAGGCGGAGCTCGAGCACGGCGCGCCGCTGCCGGCGGCCACCGAGCTGCTGCACAACGACCTGCAGCGGGCGGCCGTGTCGCTGTGTCCGCAGATCGTCGATGCGCTCGCGCTCGCGCGTCGCGCGGGCGCCGAGGTGGCGCTGGTGAGCGGCTCCGGGCCGACCGTGCTCGGGCTGTTCGCGGACGCCGGCAGGGCGGCCGACGGCGGGCTCGCCCTGGCGCGCGCCGCGGCGGCCGCCGGCGCCGATCGCGTACCGGCGCCGATCGCGGCGGCGCCGGTGGACGCTGAGTTCGCGCGCGTAGTGACGCCCGGCGCGGGCGACTGACGTGCGCGTACGTCACAATTCCCGGCAGCTTCGATGAGCAGGACGGTGATCAACGAGCTGGTTGCGGCAAGCGCAGGCGTTTTCAGCCTGGCGCTGTTCGCTGGGCTGATCCTGATCCCGGTGTGGTCGTCCTACTCGCGCTTGTGGGAGCGGCTGGCCGCGACGGTGCTGTCGCTGTACGTGCTGGCCGTGCTTGTCGGTATCGGCGTCGTCGGCGCGCTCGCCGCCGTCTACGTCTGGGACTGACGGGCGTGTCAGACCTCGCGGCGCTGGACGCGATCACCGAGGCGGTCGAGTCGGGAGCCGGGCTGCCGGAGGTGGTCCGAGCCGCCGCCAAAGCGCTCGAGGCGAGCCTGGCGGTGACCGATGCGTGGGGCGCCACGCTGGCGGTCGCCGCACGCTCACCGGCCGAGGAGCGCGCGCTGCTGTCGGGCGGGGAGGGCGTCAGCAGCGCCCCGCTGCGCGTTGCCGACACGGTCGTGGGGACGCTGCACGTCCGCGCCAAGACCGAGCCGAGCGACTCTATGCGCCGGCTGCTGTTGACGATGATCGCCTCCGAGGTGGAGCGCGTGCGCGCACCGGAGCGCGTCTCGGAGACTGCCTCGGCGGACTTCCTGCGCGCGATCCTCCGCCGCGAGCTGACCGAGCGCGCAGACCTGCTCGAGCACGCTAAAGCGCTGTCGCTGTCGATCGAGGAGGGCGCGAGCATGCTGGTCGCGCGCGCCCACCCCCAGACACCCACCGACGAGGGCTGGCGCGGGCGCGTGCGCGTGGTCGCCGAGCGGGGCGCACGGGCGGTCGTCAACCGCTCGATCGCGGCGCTGTCCGACCGTGACGGCGTCGCCGGCGCGGAGGTGCTCGTGCTGGTGCCCGGCGGTGAGGAGGCGAACGCCGCTCGCGCTGCCGAGGCGGTGCTGAGCGAGATGGAAGCAAGCCTCGCCGGGTACACGTTCGCGCTCGGGCGAAGCCGCGTCACCGAGGACCCCGCCGAGCTGCCGCGGGCGGCGAGCGAGGCGCTGCTCGCGGCCAACGTCGCGGAGGGCTCCGCGGAGGCAGGCGCGCTGGCGTTCGAGCAGACCGGCGCCTACCGGCTGCTGCTGTCGGCGATCAGCGAGAACCCCAGCGAGCTGCAGCGCTTCTACGCCGAGACGGTCGAGCCGCTGGTGGCCTACGACGAGCAGTACGAGACCGAGCTGGTGCGCACGCTGGAGACTTTCCTGGAGGCCGACGGAAACGTCGCCGGCACCGCCCAGCGCCTATTCACGCACCGGCACACGATCTACTACCGGCTGGAGCGCGTGCGCGAGCTGTCCGGTCTGGACGTCAGCTCGAGCGATGGGCGCGAGAAGCTCAGCCTGGGGTTGAAGGCGATGCGCGTGCTCGGCATCGCCTCGGCCGGCGGTCCGGCCTCCGAGGCCGGCGCCGAGGGCGGACGCGTACCGCGCCGCTCCGGCCGGCGGGCCTGAGCCGCCTAAAAGCGGCGCACCCCGAACTCGATCGCGTAGGTGGCGCCACGATGCGCGCTGTTGAGCACCGCCGGCACGGCGGTCGTCACGGCGACCCCCGCGTCGCGGAATTCTCCGCTGAGCATGATCTCACGGTGCGGCGGCGACGCCATCCATTCGGCGACGATGTGCGCCGGGGTGGTGTACGCGCCGGTGCCCCATGCGAGGTTCTGCCCGACCGCGAAGTTGGCCGCATGCGCCGGGTAGCGCGTAATCGCGACCAGCGCCAGCGGCGTCTGTCCCGTCGGGCGGACGTCGGCGAAGTAGTCGCCATGAACCATGTGCGAGACCTGGCTGGCGGCCACGCGGCCGAGTTCCCGGTTGGCATGCAGCGGGCGCAGGCCGTGGGTGGTGCGCACGGCGTTGACCAGGCAGAGGGTCGCCGCGTTGACGGCCGCCGTGTTCGCCGCGGTCGGCGCCAGGTTCGCGCCCGCGCAGGATGACCTCGCCGCAACCGCCGCCACGCTGGGCGCGGCAGCCGTAGCGAAGGCGCCGACGCACGTCAGCAGCGCTGTCGCCAGCACGCAGCCCAGCCCGCCCCCCCCTCTTGTTCTCGCCCCTGACAAGTGCAGGAATACTTGCAGGGTTCGCCGATGGGCGCGTAACTTCACGGTTACCGGGTTATCGGCGGCTACGGGCACGACTTCAGGGGCTACGGGGTGCGCGGTCACGTGCGAGGATGTGCTTCCCCCTTGGGGAGTGGGGTAATCGGCAGCCCGGGAGACTTTGGCTCTTCAAGTCCTGGTTCAAGTCCAGGCTCCCCAGTTGGCGCGTCTGTTGGTTGGCGTCCGCATCTTTGACGAACATACGTTCGTGGCTTCGCGGGGACCGCGATATTCAGAGCAGGAAGCACGCTCGGCGGTGGCCGCGTCGAGTTCCTATGCAGAAGCGCTCAGACGATTGGGTATGCGTCCGGCTGGAGGAAACCACCGCACGCTGCGCAAGTACGTCGAGCGCGTGTGGATGATCCCCAACGATCATTTCGACCCTGATCGTGCTCGTAACGAAGCGCTGCAGCGGGCACCGATCGCCACCGTCGACATTCTGGTGGCAGGCTCTACCTACTCGCGCGGGCATCTCAAGGCGCGCCTGTTCAAGGAGGGTTTGAAGCAGCGTAGATGTGAGCTGTGTGGACAGAGCGAAATGTGGCGAGGCGCGCCGATGGCATTGATCCTCGACCACGTCAACGGGGATGCAAACGACAATCGCCTCGAGAACCTGCAGATCGTTTGTCCCAATTGTGCGGCCACTCTCGACACACACTGCGGTAGGCAGAACCGTCTCGATCGCGCCCGCCGGATCTGTCTGCATTGCGGGCACGAGTTCAGCCCGGGCTACGCTTCGCAGCGCTACTGCTCGCGCCGTTGCGCCGTTCGTCGCAAGCGTGATGGACGAGCCCGTGTCGACCTGCGCAAGGTCGAGCGTCCGCCTTACACACACCTGCTGAGGGAGGTTCGTGCGCTCGGGTATGCCGGAGCCGGGCGTCGCTATGGCGTGTCCGACAACGCCGTGCGCAAGTGGATGCGCAGATATGAGCAGGAGCAAGCCCACTCGGAGCCAGGGGAGCCCCCTCCCGCTGGACTAGCATCCGTCCCGTGAGTGCCCCCACCGTCCTGATCCTGGCCGCGGGCCAGGGCACGCGCATGCGCTCGTCCACGCCGAAGGTCCTGCACGAGCTGTGCGGGCGCGCGATGGTGCTGTGGCCGGTGCGGGCGGCGCTCGACGCGGGCGCGGGCAAGGTCGTGGTGGTCGACTCGCCGGGGCGAGCGCTGGAGGGCATCCTCCCGGAGGGGGTCGAGCTGGCCGTGCAGGAGCGCTCGGACGGCACCGGCGGCGCGGCGATCGCGGCGATCGCGGCGATCGACGCGCAGGCGGCTTCGCGCAAGCGCCAGGACGCGCCGGTGGTAGTCCTCGCCGGGGACGTGCCGCTGATCAGCGCCGAGACGATCGCCGAGCTGGTGGCGGAGCACGCACGCACTGGAGCGGCGGCGACGATGGCCACGACGATGCTGGAGGATCCGACGGGCTATGGACGCGTCGTGCGCGACTCCTCGGGTGCGGTGGAACGCGTGGCGGAGACTAAGCAGCAGGGTGACTCGACGCAGGCGGAGCGCGAGATACGCGAGGTCAACACGGGCATTTTCGTGTTCGCGGGTCAGGCGCTGCGTCAGACGCTGCCGCGGCTGGACGCGGATAACGCTCAGGGCGAGCTGTACCTGCCGCAGGTGCTCGATCTGCTGAGAGCCGACGGCGCGGCGGTAGCGGCGCACCTGATGGCAGACGAGCGCCTCGTGCTGGGCGTCAACGACCGGATTGCGCTAGCGCGCGTGCGCAAGCTGGCGCAGGCGGGCATCCACGAACGGCACATGCGCGCGGGCGTGGGCATCGTCGACCCGGACGCGACGGTGATCGACGTGGAGGCGGAGATCGGGCAGGACACGGTGATCGAGCCGTTCAGCTCGATCAGAGGCGCCACGCGCATCGGCCGGGAGTGCACGATCCGCCAGTCATATCTGGTGGACTGCGTAGTAGAGGACGGTGTCAGCGTCGGCCCGTTCGGCTACCTGCGTCCGGGGACGGTTCTGCGCACGGGCAGCAAGGTGGGCACGTTCGTAGAGGTCAAGAACTCTGACATTGGCCCGGGCGCACGGATACCCCACCTGTCATATATCGGCGACGCGGACGTCGGCGAGGCGAGCAACCTCGGCGCGGCAACGATCACGGCCAACTACGACGGGCGCGCCAAGCACCGGACGACCGTCGGCAGCGGCGTGCGCACCGGCGTGGACACGACGCTCGTGGCGCCCGTGAACGTCGGCGACGGCGCGTACACGGGCGCCGGGTCTGTGATCACCGACGACGTGCCGCCGGGGGCGCTGGGGATGGCGCGCGAGCGCCAGACGAACATCGAGGGCTACGCCGAGCGCGAGGCGCGATCGAAATGAACGATCGGCCGAGGGCGTTTACACTGACAGATGAGATGAGTGCGATCGACACGCGCACCCAGACCTCGCGGGCGAGTCTGCCGATCGACTACAACAAGCGGCTGATGCTGTTCAGCGGGCGCGCCAACCCGCAGCTGGCGGTTGACATCGCCGACAAGCTCGAAGTCGACCTTGGCCCGGTCGAGCTGAAGACGTTCTCCAACGGCGAGGTGTACTGCCGCTACGAGGAGTCGATCCGCGGCGCGGACGTGTTCATTGTGCAGTCCACCTGCGGCAACCCGCAGACCGGCGTGACGGCCAACGACTCGCTGATGGAGCTGCTGTTCATGATCGACGCCGCGGTGGGCGCCTCGGCACACCGCGTGATCGCCGTGACCCCGTGGTTCGGCTACTCGCGCCAGGACAAGAAGTCCGCCCCACGCGAGCCGATCTCGGCACGCCTGGTCGCGCGCATGCTCGAGGCGGCGGGCGCCGACCGCGTGCTGACGATGGACCTTCACGCCGGCCAGATCCAGGGGTTCTTCCAGAAGCCGGTCGATCATATGACGGCGCTGTTCATGCTCACGCAGTACTTCGCCGACCTCGGCCTGCCCGACCTGGTGGTCGTGGCGCCGGACGCCGGGCGGGTCAAGCTGAACAAGAAGTTCGCGTCGAAGATCGGTGCCGAGCTGGCGATTCTGGACAAGGAGCGCCCGGCCCAGCAGGTCGCTGAGATCGGCTACGTGATCGGTGACGTGCGCGGCAAGACGGCGGTGATCGTGGACGACATGATCGACACCGCCGGCACGCTCGCGGCGGCCGCGAGGACGGTCAAGGAGGAGGGCGCCACGCGGGTGCTCGCGGCGGCCACGCACGCAGTGTTCTCGGGCAAGGCGTTCGAGAACCTGCGCGGCTCGGGGCTCGAGCAGATCGTCGTGACCGACACGATTCCCGTGAGCCCGGGCGTTCCGGAAAACGTGCGCGTGCTGCCGTGCGCCGAGTTGTTGACCGACTCGATCCGGCGGATCTTCGTGGATGACTCCGTCAGCGAAGTGTTCGGCGGCGAGAACCAGCTGTTCTAGGCGCCGTTTGCTCTGAAGCGGCTAAGCCGGCGTGAGCCCGAGGTCGCGCAGCGCGTGCTGAGCGTCCCAGTAAATGACCAGGCGCGCGACCTTGCCCGAGCGCAGTGTGAACAGGCTTGCCGCCATCTGCCTCATCTCCAAGCCGCTGACCTTGCCCCGTCCGCTCAGTTCGACGAGCACGAGCACGCGCTCCTCGTCCAGCTCGCGGTACTCGTCGGCTCGCACGCGGTAGTCGTCCCAGGCTGCCTGAAACTCCCGCCAGTTGTTTTCCACGGCGGCTACTCCGATCAAGCCACCGGGAGAGGGGCCGTCGACGACCACGAACTCGAGCCCCGGGTCAGCCCACTCGACAGAGCCGAAGTAGTCGCCGGCTTCCCAGGCGCCGTAGACCGAGCGGACGACATCGAGGTTCGTGCTGGACATGGCTGGAAGTATCCCCGCAAGCCGCTCGCGCGGTACTCGACATCCGCGATGCCCAGCCACCTGCTAGAGACCCACCCCTGAAACGCACCCTGCTCATCGGCTTGGGAATCGTCCTGTTCCTCGCGGTCAGCGCGCTGCTGGCCCGCTTCCTGACGGTCGAGAACGCTGAACGCAACGACGAGGTGGCGCTCTTGCAGGCTCAGGCAAGAGGCGACGTGGCGGCGATGCTGCGCCAGTTGAGCGGCTGCCGCGAGAGCCCGGCGTGCGTGGCGGTCGTGAAGGCAAACGCGAGCAACCCGCGTCTGCGCAGGTCGGGCGGGGTGAAGATCCTCCAGCTGGAATCGCCGACCTCGTATGCGCTGTTCGGGGCGACGGGGAAGTCGCGTGTGGCGTGGACGGTGATCGGCAAGCTGCCGGTGGTGCAGTGCGTGCGCGTGCACCGCTCGGGCAACTTCCTGACGGGCGTGAACGTCACGCTCACGGGCATCAGCGCTCCAATCCCGAACGAAGCCGATTGCTAGAGTCTGCTGCTTCATGGCCGACACGACGACCAAGCTGAACGTCAACAGCCGCTCCGCCGGCGGGTCGCGCGCCGCGCGGCGGCTGCGTCGCGGCGGGCGCGTACCCGGTGTGCTGTACGGCGGCGGCGGCGAGCCGGTGGGCTTCGACGCGGACGCGCGCGAGCTACGCCACGCGCTGGCCGGCTCAGGCGCGGTGCTCGATCTGAGCATCGACGGCGCCAAGCCGACGCCGGTGGTGCTGAAGGAGGCCCAGCGCCACCCGGTACGCGGCGAGACGACGCACGTGGACCTGTTGCGCGTGCGACTGGACGAGGCGATCAGCGCTGTCGTGCCGTTGGAGCTGTCGGGTATCGACGACGCGCCGGGCGTCAAGGAAGGCGGCGTGCTCGAGCAGATCACTCGTGAGTTGAACGTGCAGGCGCTGCCGACGGCGATCCCGGAGTCGATTGTGCACGCGGTCGGCGAGATGCAGATTGGCGAGACGATCCTGTTGTCTGCGCTGCAGGCGCCGGACGGCGTGGAGTTGCTGGACGATCTCGAGGAGACGGTGATCGCGACGCTGTCGCCGCCGCGGCTGCAGAGCGAAGTCGAGGAGGAGATCGAGTCCGAGACGGAGTTGGTGGGCGAGGGCGCCGACTCGGGCGAGGCCGGCGAGAGCGCCGCCGAGGGCTCCTCAGACGAGGAGTAGCGGCCGCTGCGACGTCCGTTCCGCGCTGGCGGCGGTCCGGTCGACTGGCTGATCGTTGGACTGGGAAACCCCGGTCGCGAGTACGAGCACACGCGGCACAACGTCGGCTTCATGGTCGCCGCGGCGCTCGCCGAGCGGTGGGGGCTGGGGCGGGCGAAGGACCGCTTTCGCGGCCGTATCGCCGAGGGCCGGGTACGCGCGCCGAGCGCGGACGCCCCGGCGGGTGGCTCGGGTACGCGGGTGGCGCTGCTGTGTCCGCAGACGTTCATGAACGACGCGGGCAGCTCGGCCGGCCCGGCGCGCGGTGCGCTGAAGCTTGCGCTCGAGCAGGTACTGGTGGTGCACGATGAGATCGACCTGCCATTCGGCGACGTGCGCAGCCGCCTCGGTGGCGGCCTGGCCGGTCACAACGGCTTGAAGTCGCTCAAGCAAGGGCTTGGCGGAGCGGACTTCGTGCGCGTGCGCGTGGGCGTTGGACGGCCCGATTCGACCGACCCGGAGATCGTCTCCGCATATGTGCTCGGACGCTTTCGCGAGAGCGATGCGGATGTGCGCGACCTGATCACACGCGCGTGTGATCAGGTCGAGCGCGTGGTGCTGGACGAGGACTCCCGCGCGCAGCGCGAGCCGCGGCGATGACGGGCGTGGAGAACGAGTCCCTACGCACGCTGCTGGGGCTGCTGGCGGATGACGAGCCGGCGCTGGCGCTCGCGCGCGAGGGCGGTCACGCGTTTGTGTCGGCGTCGCTGCGCCCCTACGTGGCGGCGGCGCTGGCCGACGTGGACGAGCGCGCGCGGGCACGGCCGACGCTGATCGTCGTCGGCGACGATCGCGCGGCGCGCGACATGGCGGGCGACCTGCGCGCTTGGCTGGCGCCGCGGCGGGTGCGCTACTACCCCTCGCGCGGGGTGGCCTACGAGTCGCACCTGGCGCCGCCGGCACACCTGGTGGGGTTGCGCGTGGCGGCGCTGGACGCGCTGCTGGGCAGCGGCGGCGAGGACCCGAGCGGCGACGCGCCGGTGGTGGTCGTCAGCGCGGTGGCGCTGTCGGAGAAGGTGCCCGACCCGCAGCTGCGGCCGCACTCGTTCACGTTGCGCGTGGGCGAGTTGCTGGATCTCGACGAGTGTGCGAGCGAGCTCGTGAGCGCGGGCTACGAGCGCGTCGATCAGGTCGAGGAGCGTGGACAGTTCGCGCTGCGCGGCGGGCTGCTGGACGTATTCCCGGCGACCGAGGATCGTGCGGTACGCGTGGACATGTTCGACGTGGAGATCGAAGCGCTGCGGTGGTTCTCGACGTTCACACAGCGCTCGCTTGGCGATGTCGAGGAGGTCGAGATCGCGCCGGCGGCAGAGCTGGCGCTCGAGCACCGCGAGCTGGCGGAGATTGCGGCCGAGCAGCTGCCCGACCAGCGGCTGACCGACGGTGAGG
Organism: uncultured Solirubrobacteraceae bacterium; assembly: GCA_963705235.1. Lineage (GTDB taxonomy): Bacteria > Actinomycetota > Thermoleophilia > Solirubrobacterales > Solirubrobacteraceae > Palsa-744. The sequence goes on from OY970059.1 coordinate 1,540,656, forward strand.
CGCTCGAGCGCCCGGATATCGCGGAGCTACTGCCAGTCGATCGCTTCGGTGCGCTGCTGGACCTGGTTGAGGACGGTGAGCTGCTGGTGGCCGCCGAGGAGGATCTCGCGCCGGTGCTCAGCGACCACTGGAACGACGTGTGCGCCGCGTTCGGAGACGAGGACGCTCACCACCTGTACGTGAGCCCGCAGAGCATCCACGACACGCTGCAACAGCGTGCGCGAATCTGGCTGTCGGCGCTGTCCAGCGGCCAGCCGGTCGAACTGCGCGCGCAGTCGGCGGACACCGCTGCACGCTCGCTGGCGGAGGCCGAGCCGGAGCTGGAGAAGCTCGTACGGTCGGGATACCGGACGGTGGTGGCGTTCCCACGCCGCGGCGAGGGCGAGCGCGCGGCCTACAACCTGGGGCGTTTGAAAGCCCAGTGGCTGGGCGAGAACGCCGACGCCGGACGCCAGGTGCTGGAGGCATCGCTGAAGTTCGCGCCGGCGTCGTTGCGGGAGGGCTTCGTGGCGCCGCAGCTGAAGTTGGCGGTGTTCCCCGAGCACCGCCTGCTGCGCAGGCGCCGCGCCGAGCGGGGCGCGCGCGGCGACGGCGAGAGCGGTCGGGGCGCGGTCACGGGACGCCGGCGCGGGGCGCTGCGCTCGTTCACCGAACTGCGCACAGGCGACATCGTCGTGCACGAGGACCATGGCGTGGCGCGCTTCGCGGGCTTTGACACGCGCACGGTGGCGGGCGTGACGCGCGACTACCTGTACCTGGAATACCAGGGCGACGACAAGGTGTTCGTGCCTACCGACCAGCTGGCGAAGATCTCGCGCTACCTGGGCGCGGGCTCCGGCGCCGGTGCGCCGCCGTTGTCCAAGCTCGGCGGCGCGCGCTGGGAGGCGATGAAGGCGCGCGCGCGCCGCGCCGCGCAGGAGCTGGCGGGCGAGCTGCTCAGCCTTTACGCCGAGCGCCGGCGGCGCAGCGGCCACGCGTTTGCGGCGGACTCGGACTGGCAGCGCGAATTCGAGGGGCGCTTTGCGTTCACCGAGACACCCGACCAGCGCGAGGCGATCGAGTTGGTGAAGGCCGACATGGAGGCGCCGCGCCCGATGGACCGGCTGGTGTGCGGCGATGTCGGCTACGGCAAGACGGAGGTGGCGCTGCGCGCGGCGTTCAAGGCGGCGGCGGAGGGCAAGCAGGTGCTGATGCTGGTGCCGACGACGATCCTCGCGCAGCAGCACTACGGCACGTTCTCCGAGCGCTTGGCGGACTTCCCGTTCACGCTGGAGCACGTCTCGCGCTTTCGCACGCCGGCTGAGCAGAAGGCCGCGATCGCGGGTTTTGCCAAGGGCAGCGTGGACATCTTGATCGGCACGCACAGGGTGCTCTCGCGTGACGTGCGCGCAAAGGACCTGGGCCTGCTGGTCGTGGATGAGGAGCAGCGCTTCGGCGTCAAGCAGAAGGAGCTACTGCGCCAACTGAAGCTGAAGGTGGACGTGATCTCGATGTCGGCGACGCCGATCCCGCGCACGCTGCAGATGTCGCTGGCGGGGCTGCGCGACATCTCGGTGATCGAGACGCCACCGGAAGGGCGCCGGCCGGTGCGCACGTACGTGGGCGAGTATCAGGAGGACCTGGTCAAGCAGGCGATCATGCGCGAGCACGCGCGCGACGGGCAGGCGTTCTTCCTGCACAACCGCGTGGAGTCGATCGAGGAGACGGCTGAGCGGCTGCGCGCGCTGTGCCCGGGTGTGCGCTTCGCGGTCGCGCACGGGCAGATGGGCGAGGGCGAGCTGGAGGCGGTGATGATGGACTACCTGCGCGGCGGCGCGGACGTGTTGGTGTGTACGTCGATCATCGAGTCGGGTATCGACATCCCGCAGTCCAACACGCTGATCGTGGAGCACGCGGACAGCTTCGGCTTGGCCCAGCTCTACCAGATCCGCGGCCGGGTGGGGCGCAGCCGCGAGCGCGCATACGCGTATCTGCTGTACGACTCGGCGGCGGCGCTGACGGCGGAGGCCGCACAGCGGCTGTCGGCGCTTTCGGACTACACCGAGCTGGGCGCTGGCTTGAAGATCGCGATGCGCGACCTGGAGATCCGCGGGGCTGGCAACCTGCTCGGCGACGAGCAGTCCGGCCACGTGGCGGCGCTGGGCTTCGAGCTGTACATGCAGATGCTCGACGAAGCGGTCGCGCAGGCCGAGGCGGAGGATGCGGGCGGCGCACAGGAGACGGGCGCCGAGCCGGTACGACTAGACGTCAACGTCGATGCGTACGTGCCCGCGGACTACATCCCCTACGAGCAGGCCAAGATCGAGTTGCACCGGCGCGTGGCTGGCGCGTACGAGGTGGCGGACGTGGAACGGCTGCGCGAGGAGCTGCAGGACCGCTTCGGGCCGATACCCGAGCCGGTCGAGAACCTGTTGGCACTGCAGCGCGCGCGCATCAAGTTCGGGCAGGCGGGCGCGACCGCGGTCAGCTTCCGCGGCGACCGTCTGGCGGTGGTGCCGATCGAGCTGGACTCGACCCGCGCGAAAAGGCTGCGCGAGGAGTTGCCGGAGGCGCTGTACGAAGCTGGTCGCTCGCAGGTGTTGGTGCGTGTGCCCAAGGACGGCGGCGAGCGGTTCCCCAGCGTGGTGCGGGCCGCGGACGCGCTGCTGGCGGTCGTGCGCGAGGCGGCGTAGCGCACTTATCAAGTCGTTATCGCTTCGTTAAGGACAATCCAGGTTCTATCCGCTAGAGTGCCCGCGTCGTGTCCAAGAAGGTTCGATTCCTCCCGGCGCTAGGCGCCGTTTTGTTTGCCCTGTTGGGTCTGTCGGCGTGCGGCGGCGGCCTCTCCAGCGATGCTGTCGTAGAGGTCGACGGCACGCCGCTGACCAAAACCGCGTTCAACCACTGGATGTCGGTTGCGGCGGGCGCGACCGCGACGGGCGCGACCAAAGCGACCGTCCCGGTGCCGCCGGCCTACACCGCGTGCATCGCCAATCTGAAAGCGACGGCGCCGAAACCGGCCAAAGGCCAGCCGGCTCAGACCGAAGCGCAGCTGAAGTCCCAATGCGAACAGCAGTACAAATCGCTGCAGCAGGAGGTCTTGGGCTTCCTGATCTCCTCGCAGTGGGTGCTGGGCGAAGCGGACTCGCTGGGCGTGAAGGTCACCGACGCGGAAGTCAAGAAGGAATTCGAAAAAATCAAGAAGACGCAGTTCCCGAAAGCCGCTGAATTCGAAAAATTCCTGGCGACGTCGGGTCAGTCGGTCTCCGATCTGCTCCTGCGCGTGAAGCTGAACATGCTCTCGCAGAAAATCCAGAAGAAGATCGTCGCGGACAAGGGCAAGGTGACCCAGGCGCAGGTCACCAAGTACTACAACGAAAACAAGTCCCACTACGGCACGCCGGAAAAGCGCACGGTGCGGATCATCCTCACCAAGACCGAAGCGGAAGCCAACAAGGCCAAGCAGGAAATCGAATCGGGTAAGAGCTTCGCGAGCGTCGCGAAAAGCACCTCGATCGACCCCAGCAAGTCAAGCGGCGGTCTGGTCAAGGAAGTCAGCAAGGGCCAGGAGCAGCAGGCGCTCGACAACGCGCTGTTCTCGTCCAAGACGAGCGTGCTGGGCGGTCCTGTGAAGACGTCGTTCGGCTACTACATCTACGAAGTCGTGAGCGTCAAGCCGGGCACGCAGAAGTCGCTGGCGCAGGTGCAGTCCTCGCTCAAACAGCTGCTGGCGTCCACCAGCCAGCAGAAGGCGCTGAGCAACTTCGTCAAGGAATTCCGCAAAAAGTGGACCTCCAAAACGATCTGCCGCGTCGGCTATGTGGTGACCGACTGCAAGTCCTACAAAGCGCCGAAGACGACGTCCACTGGCACGGGCACAGTACCGCCGGCCGCTACGGGGACGACCTCTACGAGCAAGTAGCGGGTAGGGCGCGCGCGGGGAGCGCCGCGTGCAGAGCACCAATTGGCTGAGGCTTGACGAATGAGCGAGATCGAGCGAATCCACGCCCGCCAGATCCTCGACAGCCGCGGCAACCCGACGGTCGAGGTGGATGTTGGCCTGAGCTCGGGGGCGCACGGCCGCGCGGCGGTGCCGTCGGGCGCGTCGACGGGCGAGTTCGAGGCGACCGAGCTTCGCGACGGCGGCGAGCGCTGGGCGGGCAAGGGCGTGACGCGTGCGGTGGCCAACGTCGAGGGTGAGATCGCGCGGGCGCTGGTCGGGATGGACGCCTCCGCGCAGGAGGCCGTGGACACGGCGATGATCGAGCTGGATGGCACGCCCAATAAGTCGCGCTTGGGCGCGAACGCGATCCTTGGTGTGTCGCTGGCGTGTGCCCACGCACAGGCGGCCGAGCAGAGCCTGCCGCTGTGGCGCTACTTGGGCGGCGAGTCGGCGGCTGTGCTGCCGGTGCCGATGATGAACGTGCTGAACGGTGGCGCGCACGCGGACAACAAAGTCGACTTCCAGGAGTTCATGGTGGTGCCGTGCGGCGCGGATAGCTTCTGTGAATGCCTGCGCGTGGGCACGGAGGTCTTCCACGCGCTCAAGCGCACGCTGCACGAGCGCGGGCTGTCGACGGCGGTGGGCGACGAGGGCGGCTTCGCGCCGGATCTGGCGTCCAACGAGGAGGCGCTGCAGATGCTCGTGGCGGGCATCGAGGCAGCCGGCTACGCGCCGGGCGAGGACGTGGCGATCGCGCTCGACCCGGCCACGAGCGAGCTCTACAACGACGGCTCGTACGTGCTCGAGCACGAGGGCCGCACACTCAGCGCGGGTGAGCTGAGCGACTACTGGGCCGACCTGGCGGCGCGTTATCCGATCGTGTCGATCGAGGACGGCATGGACGAGCAGGACTGGCAGGGCTGGCGCACGTTGACTGAGCGTGTGGGCGCGAGCGTGCAGTTGGTGGGTGACGACCTGTTCGTGACCAACACCGAGCGGTTGGCGCGCGGCATCGAGCTGGGCGTGGCGAACTCGATCCTGATCAAGGTCAATCAGATCGGGACGCTGACGGAGACCTTCCAGGCGATCGAGATGGCGCGCGCGGCGGGCTACACGGCGGTCATGAGCCACCGCTCGGGCGAGACCGAGGACGTGACGATCGCGGACCTGGCAGTGGCGAGCGGCTGCGGGCAGATCAAGACGGGCGCTCCGTCGCGCTCGGATCGCGTGGCCAAGTACAACCAGCTGCTTCGCATCGAGGAGCAGCTTGGTGAGCGCGCGCGCTTCCCGGGCCGCGGCGCGTTCGGCGCCTCTTAGAGCGCACGCGGGCGACCGCCGGCAGGAGGTTCGCGCGATGACGCGAATGCTCGATGTATATGGCTGCGCCGACAGCATCGCGCCCGCGCTCGGGCGCCGCATACCTACCGCGCTCGTCCGTGCGAGAGCAGTCGATCGGTGCGGGCGTGGCGGCGCGGGTGCGCTGGGACAGGCTGGGACGGACGGCGATGTTGCTGGTGTTGCTGGCGATCGTGTACCTGTACGCGAGCGTGGGCGTGCGCATGCTGTCGACCTGGCGCCAGTCCCGCCACGACGGCGCGGCGGTGGCTCAGCTGGAACGCGAACACCGCCGGCTGCTGCGCGAGCACGGCACGCTGACGGGGACGGGCACGCTGGAAACGGATGCGCGCCGGCTGGGCATGATGCGCGCGGGCGAGCAGTCCTACGTGGTCGGCGGCCTGCCGGACAACTGAGGTGTGGCGGCATGCGGCGGCGCTGCTAGCCTCGCCGGCGAGTGTCGTTTGAGAGCGCGATCTACCAGTGGCAGCAGGGGGAACGTCGACTGGCGGGCGCCCCGGCCGAGCGCACGGCGCTGCTCGAGCGCGTGACCGACGCACTGGTGGCCGAGCTGCGCCGCCGCCTGGGCGGGCGTTTCTCGGCACAGGAGCTGGTGGGACTGTACGAACAGGGCGCCGCGTGGGCGCTGCAGGTGGCGATGCGGCTCGCTCCGGAGGATCCGTGGGCTTGGGAGGCGGGCGTGGTCGTAGATGCCGCGTTCGCCCGCTATCTGCGCGAGGCCTGCGACTATGCGGGGGGACGCAGGGAGCTCAGCGCGTAGTGAGTGCCGCTTAGTTCTCGTCGCCGCCGACGCGGCGGATGACGATGCGGTCCTCCTCGACCTCGACCTCGACGGGCCGGTGTCCGGCCCAGTGCTCGGCGTAGATCGCGTTCTCCTGAATGGCAGGATCGAGCCACAGGCCGTAGCCCTCCTCGCCGTGGTCGAACGTGCCCTCCAGCGGCCCGCTGTTGCGCGAGCCCGAGCGCCGGCCGCGTCCGCCGCGGCGTCCACGACGGCGGGTGCGCGGAGCGCTCTCCTCGCCCTCGCCTTCCTCGCCACTGTCGCCGCGCTCGGCTCGCTCGCGCTCGGCCTCCTCGCGGGCGCGCGCGGCCTCCGCTTCGGCGGCCTCCAGCTCGGCGGCGATCAGGGCGTCGTCCTCGGCCCGCAGATCGATCTCCTCGGGGTAGTCGCCGCTGCCGGCGCCCTCGGTTGCCTCGTCGTCGCTGACCAGCTCGTTCTGGCGCTTGAACTGCTCGATGTCACGGACGGACACCTCGAGCTGGTGCGCGATCCAAGCGTCTGTACGGCCCTGGCGCACCCACGCGCGGATCTGGTTGAGGTGTGGGCGCAGAGATTTGCGGGGCATGAACGGTCCGGGAGACTAGCGCAAGCGCTCGCGAGGCGCGGCGGGACGCGCTTGGGCGGCTGCGCGGCGCGCCGGTTGACCACGAGTAGCCATGCACGTACCGAGGAAATTGGGTATCGCTTTCCCCCGGCCCTGGGACTATGCTTGCTGCTACCGGCGGTTTTGGGGTCGCGCCGGGTCGCCAATCGGCAAAGAGGAAGGTGCACCCACAAAATGCTGGTTTTGACGCGCAAGTCCAACCAGAGCATCATGATCGGGGACGAAATCGAGGTCTCGGTGCTGTCGGTGATGGGCGAGAAGGTGCGTATCGGCATTCAGGCCCCACAGCGGGTTCCGGTGTTTCGCAAGGAGATCTATCTGGAGATCCACCGTGAAGCGGGTGCGGCCGTGCCCGGCGAGGACGGCTCGGCGTCCGGGCGCGCGGCTGACGTGGCGCGCCCGCTCGGCGAGCTGGGCGACAGCAGCTAGCTCAGCAGCAGGTACAGCGTGCGGAACATCACGACCGTGACGACGGCGGCGGTGAGGATGAGCGTGAGCACGAGCAGCGCGAAGCGCATCGAGCCGCGCTTGTGACGCTTGTCGGCCTCGCGCTTGAGCGCGCGCTGCTCGGTGGTGCGCCGCAGCGAGTCGCGGCGGCGGCGGTCGAGCGTGATCTCCTTGACGAACGCTCGCTCCCAGTCGGCGAGGCTCTGACGCATCTTCACGACGGCGCCTCGTAGCGCTAGGAGTTGACGAGCACTTTGGCGCGCTCGTAGACGGCGACGAAGCGGAGGTAGTTCTCGGCGATCTTGCGGGCTCCGGCGGAGCGCTCGATCTTGCCGTCTACGTAGGCCTTGAGTGGGTCCCACCAGATCGAGCGGCCTATGGCGAAGCCGACGAAACCGTCGACGGGGGCGGCTTGAGCGAGCCAGTGATCGACCTTGTCGTCGTCGGCGCCGCGGCCGAGCACGACGCAGACGACCCCGTCGCGCCCGCCGGAGCGTGCTTGGGCGACGAGCATCTCGCAGTCGGAGCGCTGGTCGACGCCCTCGATCTTCCAGATGTCGACCTCGATGCCGGCGTCTTGGATCTCGGCGATCGCCTGGCGCATCAGCTCGGGGCGCAGCTCGGTGTCGTAGCGCTCGCTGTCGCCGTCGACCGATTGCAGCTGGGCGTCCTCGGCGGGCACGAGCAGCTCGAACAGGAACTTGCGGTCGTGCTGCTTCAGCCAGTCGCTGAGCCGCCGCAGCTTGGCCAACTGGTCCTGGTTGCTGGCGGCGTCGCCGGCGGGGTTGTAGCGGACGAGCACCTTGGTGAAGTCGGGGTCGTAACGCTCGATGTGCTCGCCGAACTGCTCGCCGTACTGGAAGTCGAACATGCTCTGGCCGGAGCGCTCGGCGGGCATCGCCAGCTTGAGGCCCTTTTCGCGCGCCTCCTCGGGAACGGTGGAGCCGAACTGCTCGTCGACGAGCACGCCGGTGACGGACGCGTCGGCGCCTGCGCTGACGGCCTGCAGCATGCCCTCGAAGATGAGGTGCTTGGCGTCGGCGATGATGGCGGTCTGTTCGGCGTCGGGCTCGCCGTCGATCCCGAAGAACTTCTTTTGGAAGGAGCCGCGATGATCGAAGGCGAGGATGTACAGCTTGTGGTCGTATCCGAGGTTCATGAGCGTGAGTATCCCAGAGGCACGCGGGAGGTGCTCGAGAGGTCCTTAGAATGGATCGACGATGCCCTCTGGAGCGGATCTGTTCGTGGTGTGCAAGCAATGCGGCTCGGAGGTGAGCCCGTACATCACGGAGTGCCCGTACTGCGGCAACCGGCTGCGCAGGCGCGCGCCGAAGCTGCCGCGCGCGCACGCGCCGAGCAGCTCGCCGCGGCGAGCGCGGCTGGCGTCGCTGCTGGGACGCTCGGGCGATCGACCGGCGCCGGAACGTCGGCGCACGGCGACGCGCGCGAGCGGGCGCTGGGCGGTGGATCGCCCGTATGCGACGATCGCGCTGGTGGCGGCCAGCTGCGCGGTGTGGGTGGTGTGGCACGCGAAACCGGACTTGTATGTGCGGATGGCGGTGATCGGGCCGCTGCACGGCGACTGGTGGAAGCTGCTGAGCAACCAGTTCGCCTACATCAACGGCATCTACGCGTTCGTGGCGCTGGTGGCGGTGGCGATCTTCGGCTCGCTGCTGGAGCGCAGGCATGGCCCGCTGCTGGTGGTGGCGCTGTTTCTCGGTGCGGGCGTGACGGGGGCGCTGGCGGCGCTGGCGGCGTACGAGATACCGGTTGTGAGCGGCGCTAACGCGGCGGCGCTGGCGCTGCTGGTGGCGTGGGCGGTTCCGGACGTGGAGGCGGCGCGCGCGGGCGAGTACTACGAGGGCGACCTGCTGGGCACGGGCGCTATCGCGGCGCTGCTGCTGGCGATGCCGTTCGCGCGGCCGGAGGCGAGTTGGCTGGCGGGCGTGGTAGGTGCGGCGCTGGGCTTGATGGCGGGGCTAGGGGCACATCGACTGGGTGAGCGGCGGCAGTAGGACACCTATGATGGTCGCGCGATGACGATGACCAACGCGGTGGTGCTGATCGAGGCTGAGCGCGATGCGCTGTCGAGCCTGGGCGGCGAGCTGGCGGACATCGAGGGTGTGGCGGAGGCGTATTCGGTGACCGGCGAATGGGATTTCGTGGCGATCGTGAGGGTTCCCGACCACGAGCAGCTGACTGACGTGGTGACGGGCCAGATCGGCGGGCTGTCGGGGGTGACGCGCACTCAGACGATGGTGGCGTTCGCGGCGTTCTCGCGCCACGACCTGGAATCGCTGTTTTCGATCGGCGAATGATCGCCTGAGCACGATGGCGGCGGTTCCGATGAAGCGGGAGTACGGCCCGACGCTCGGGCAGCTGCTGGCGCCTGGCTGGCATGCGTCCTCGCGCGCGTTTCGGGTGCTGGTGGTGATGGCGGGTGTGGGTGCGGTGGCGCTGCTGGTGGCGGCCGCGTTGAGTTTGCTGAACTCGACGGTGTCGATCGGTGGGCGGGTGCCGTTCAGCTTCAACTACCGCGATCTGCATCGGGTGGCGCCGGAGCAGGGTGGGTATGTGAAGGTGGAGAGCCGCTGGCGGGACGGCAGGCTGAAGTACTCATTTGCGGTCGACCGGCTGCACCTGCCGCCGTACTCGGGGGAGCTTTCGGGTGAGACGCCGGTGTTTGCGGCGGGCCTGATCGCGCGGATGTCGCGCGAGCTGCCGGGCTTTCAGCTGCGCGGCGAGGGCAAGGCGCGGATCAGCAAAAAAATGGTCGGCTACGACGTGCTGTACACGGCGAGGGTGGAGGGGCGGCTGATGTACGGCCGCGACGTGCTGATCCTGCCGTCGCGGGCGGGCGCGCGCGACGGCGTGTACATCGCGATGCTGACGGCGCCGGGCGCGAGCCCGCAGGTTACGTCACCGCTGGAAGTGGGGACTACGGGTGTGCTGAACCGGCCGCTGAAGACGTTCGCGTTCGGGTAGGGGCGCGAGCGCGAGCGGGCGGGCGCCGCCGCGAGCGCGCTACCCCCGGCGGAAGGCGTTCAGGGGGCGGGCTGTTCGCCGCCGGGCTCTTGGCCGTCGGCGTCTTCGGACGGGGTGCCGCCTGTTTCGGTGCTCGGCAGGACGGCTTCGGGAGCGGGTGCAGGTGGGACGGTGCCTTCGGGCGCAGGCGGGGAGGCTTCGCCGCTGGGCGGAGCGGGTGCGGCGGGCGGGGGCGGCGTGGTAGTCGTTTCGGACGTGGATGTGGTGACGGTGGTGGTGGGTGGCGGCGTGGTGGTCGTGGTGGGCGGCAGTTCGGTGGTCTCGCTGGTGACCTCGGTGACCTGTTCGGCGGGCGCGGCGGCGGCGACGGGCTTTGCGGGTGGCTCGACGGCGGGCGCGGCAGCGACGGGCGCTACGGGGGGGTCGGCCTTGACGATCTTGGCGAGATGCGCGCGGTGGGCGCGGCGAGCTGGGCGGTGCGTGGCGCTGACGGGCTGCAGTGCGTGGTGGACGACGACGGGCGCGCTTGCGTAGCTCTCGGCGGAGGCGGCGGCGTGCGGGTGGTGGTGCACGACGGAGGCGTGGTCGGCGGCGACGGCTCCGGCGGTGACGATGGCGGCGGCGGCTAGTCCGGCGGCGGCCTTGGTGGCGAGCGCGCCGGCGCCGGCGGTCATGAGGCCTCCGGCGAGGCCGCCGCCGGCGCTGGCTCCTGCTCCTGCTCCGGCCCCGGCTCCGGCCATGGCGCCCGCTCCGGCGGACGCGCCGGCGCTGCCGGCGACGTGCGCGCCACCTGCGCCGGCGGTGGAGCCGAGCTTGGCAAACCCGAGCTTGGCGAACAGCGCCTTTTTGACGAGCAGCAGCGGGCCGACGGGCATGATGATGGCGAGCGCGCGGTTGTTGTCCTTGAGCTGCTTCTTGAACGACAGGCAGCGCTCGCAGCTGCGCACGTGGCGGCGCGCGGGAGCGCTGAGCTTGACGAGGCCCTCGGCGACTTCGCCGAGCTGGAAGCGGACTTCTTCGCAGCTGAGCTTGCGCGCCTCGGCGGCCTCGGCGAGCGAGATGCGGGCGCGTACGAGCAGCGACTTGACGGACGGCACGGTGGTTTCCATGGCGTCGGCGATCTGGTCGTAGGAGAGCGCGTCGATCTCGCGCAAGAGCAGGGCGGTGCGCTGGGTCTCGGGCAGGTGGTGGACGTCGGCGATCAGCTCGCGGAAGCTCTCGCGGCGGATGACCTTGTCGCCGGTGGAGATGCCGCCGTCGGCGTAGTGGACGTCCATCGAGTCGACGCCGATGGCGGAGGCTCGGCGCAGGTGGTTGAGCGAGCGGTTGCGCGCGATCCGGTACAGCCACGGGCGCACGTTGATCTCGCGCTGGTCGGCGAGGACGGCGTTGAAGGCGGCGGCGAACACCTCTTGGAGCACGTCCTCGGCGTCCTCGCGCGAGGACAGCATGTGCCGGCAGAAGGACAGCAGCCGGCTTTGGTAGCGCGAGCAGAGGACCTCGAAGGCGGCGGGCTGGCCGCTGCGGGTGAGCGCGATTAGCCGCTCATCGGACTGCAGGCGCAGCAGTGCAGTCGGGCCGCGCAGGCCCGGAATGCTGGTGGGTTGTGTTAGGGAAGAAGCCTCCATGGACAATGCTGGTAGCTGCTGTCGCCTATAACGACACCGTAGCAGCGGGAAAGTTGCTCCCACAGTTGCGTTATACGGGTGCATAGACTGACGAGCGCTCACGCCCGGGTGGCGGAACAGGTAAACGCAGTCGACTTAAAATCGGTGGCCCGAAGTGGGGCATGTGGGTTCGAATCCCACCCCGGGCACTCGCTGCGAGCGCAGGAACCTGCTTGGGAGGCTTGGGGCAACCCTGGCGGGCGATCTCGGGCGCGCGTGAATAGGTAGAGTCGCGGCGCATGTCCACGCAGAGCAGCATGGAGGAGACGGCGACGTATCACGGGGGGCGCTTGGTGGCGCGCCGGTTGAAGGCGCACGGCGTGAGCAAGCTGTTCACGCTGTCGGGGGGCCACCTTTTTTCGATCTACGACGGCTGCCGCGAGGAGGGGATCGAGATCGTGGACGTGCGCCACGAGTCGACGGCGGCGTTTGCGGCGGAGGGCTGGGCGAAGGTGACGCGCGAGCCGGGTGTGTGCGCGCTGACGGCGGGCCCGGGCGTGACGAACGGCATGAGCGCGATGGCTTCGGCGCAGGCGAACCACTCGCCGATGGTGGTGCTGGGCGGGCGTGCGCCGGCGATGCGCTGGGGGCAGGGCTCGCTGCAGGAGATCGACCATGTGCCGTTCGTGCGGCCGCTGGCGAAGCTGGCGGCGACGCCGGGAAGCACGGCGGAGATCCCGGGCTTGGTGGACGACGCGTTTGCGGCGGCGTGCGCGCCCCACGGCGGCCCGGCGTTTGTGGACTTTCCGATGGACTACGTGTTTGGCGAGGCGAGCGAAGGTGATGCGAGCGAGCGGTCGCTGGGCGCGCCGGCGCTGAAGGGCGCGCCGGGCGAGGCGATCGAACGCGCGGCGGCGTTGCTGAGCGCGGCGGAACGCCCGGTGGTGATGGCGGGCACGGACATGTACTGGGGGCATGGCGAGGGCGCGCTGAGGGAGCTGGTGCAGACGCTGCGGATTCCGGTGTTTGCGAACGGCTTGGCGCGCGGCTGTTTGCCGGCGGACCACGAGCTGTTCTTCTCGCGCGTGCGTTCGCAGGCGCTGAAGGGCGCGGATGTGGCGCTGGTGGTGGGCGTGCCGATGGACTTCCGCTTGGCGTTTGGCGGGAGCCTTGGCGAGGACACGGAGATCGTGGTGGTGGACGCGGTGGAGGGCGAGCGCGGCCATCCGCGGGCGGTGGCGGCGGAGTGCTACGGGGCGATCGAGGCGACGTTGAGCGACTTGCGCGCGGCGGTGGGCGATGGGGCGCTGTCGAGCGAGCGGTGGATCGCGGAGCTGCGCGCGGCGGAGAGCGAGCGTCGCGAGGCGGAGCGGGCGGAGCTGGAGGACGAGCGCGCGCCGCTTCACCCGATGCGCCTGTACGCGGAGCTGGCGTCGGTGCTCGACCGCGACGCGATCGTGATCGGCGACGGCGGCGACTACGTGTCGTATGCGGGTCGCGTGGTGGACAGCTACGAGCCGGGCTGCTGGCTTGATCCGGGGCCGTTTGGGTGCTTGGGCACGGGGCCGGGTTATGCGCTGGCGGCGAAGCTGGCGCACCCGGATCGTCAGGTGGTGCTGCTGCTGGGCGACGGCGCGTTTGGCTTCTCGGGGATGGAGTTCGACACGCTGGCGCGCCATGGTGTGAACGTGGTGGGGGTGATGGGCAACAACGGCATTTGGGCGCTTGAGAAGCACCCGATGGAGTTCTTGTATGGCTACTCGGTGGCGGCGGATTTGCGTCCGGAAACGCGCTACGACGAGGTGGTGCGGGCGCTGGGTGGGTATGGCGAGCTGGTGGCGCGCCCGGCGGACGTGCGCCCGGCGCTGGAGCGCGCGTTCGCGTCGGGGCTGCCGTCGCTAGTGAACGTGCTGACGGACCCGACGGTGGTGTACCCGCGCAAGTCGAACTTGGCGTGAGCGCTTTAAAGCTTTAGGGGCGCACGGCCGGGGGCCGTGCGTCGCGGGGTGCGCGGTTAGCTGACGTGGGCGAGTTTGAGGGCGGCGCCGTAGAGGATGTCGTGCTCGGACACTTGGACTTGCTCGAGGTCGAACGCGCGTAGCGCTTGTTCGAGCAGGATCATGCCGGCGACGATGGTGGGGGCGCGGTCGGGGTGCAGGCCGGCGACTTGTTTGCGCTGTTGTTCGTTCATGTCGGCGAGGCGGGCGAGCAGCAGTTCGACGGTGCCGAGCTGGAGTGTGTAGCCGTGCACCTTGGCGGGGTCGTAGGGGTCGAGCTGCTGGTCGATTGCGGCGGCGGAGGTGGCGGTGCCGGCGACGGCGATGCCGTGCTTGACGGGTGCTCGCTCGTCGGCGGGCAGTCCTTGGGAGAGCGTGAGACGGACGTCGGCGGCGAGCGCTTGCAGCTCCTCGGGCGCGGGTGGGTCGGTGTGGATGTGGCGCTCGCTCATGCGCACGACACCGGCGTGCAGGGAGGTGTGAAAGCCGGCGGTGCGCCCGACGCCGACGACGAACTCGGTGGAGCCGCCGCCGATGTCGATGACGACGGTGGGCTCGGTGGAGGCGGGCTGTGTGGCCATGGCGCCGAGGAACGTGAGCTGCGCCTCTTCCTCGCCGGATAGGACGCGTGCGTCGAGCTGGAAATCGTCGCGCACACGCTGGGCGAAGCGCGGTCCGTTGACGGCGTCGCGTACGGCGGAGGTGAGCACGGCGAGGTTGGCGCTGGCGCCATGGGCGTCGATGTCGGCGCGATAGCTGGCGAGCGTGTCGAACACCCGTTGGGCGGCCTGCTGGGAGAGCGCGCCGGCCGCGTCGACACCGTCGCCGAGGCGGGTGACGTGAGAGCGCCGGACGAGCTCGTGCACGGATCGGTCGGCGGGATCGACGTCGGCGACGAGCAAGCGCGTGGAGTTGGTCCCGATGTCGACGACGGCGACGCGCACGCGCGGGATGCTAGAGGTGTGCGGGTACACGAGCGAGCAAGGGGGAGCGCATGAACGAGCACGGCGACGACGGCGCTGGGAGCGACGGCGCAGACCAAGGCGCGGGCGCGGGGGCGGTGGCGCTGGTTACGGGTGCCAGCCGCGGGATCGGTAGTGAGGTGGCGCGCCAGCTGGCGGAGCGGGGGTACCGCGTGCTGGCGAGCGCGCGCGACGGCGAGAAGGCGACTGCGGTGGCTCGGGAGCTGAGCGAGAACACGGGCGCGAGCGTGACAGCGTTGACGCTGGACGTGGCCGACCGTGACAGCATCGCGGCGGCGGCAGAGCGGGTTCGCGTGGAGGTGGGGCGCTTGGACGTGCTGGTGAACAACGCGGGTATCGGCAGCGACTTCGGTGTGGCGGGCGTCGACCCGGACTTCGAGAAGATCCAGCGCGCGCTGGACACGAACTTCTTCGGCGCATACCGCGTGACGATCGCGCTGCTGGGTCTGCTGCGCGCGAGCGAGCACCCGCGGATCGTGAATGTGTCGAGTGGTATGGGCGGGGTGGGAGAGATGGGTGGATGGTCGCCGGGTTACCGCGTGTCGAAGGCGTCGCTGAATGCGATGACGAGGATCCTGTCGACAGAGCTGAAGGACGACGGCTTCCTGGTCAACTCGGCATGCCCGGGCTTCGTGAACACGGACATGGGCGGCCCGATGGGCGCGACCAAGTCGGTGGCGGACGGTGCGTCGGGGATCGTGTGGCTGGCGACGCTCCCCGACGATGGGCCGACGGGCGGGTTCTTCAGGGATGGGCAGTCGGTGGTTTTTTGAGAGACCTGACGGCGGGTGCGGGTGCGGCCTGGCTGTTGTCCGCCCAGAGCTCTCGCGGCGGGCGCTTCTTTGCTAGAACATAGATAGCGACGCGGGGTGGAGCAGTCTGGTAGCTCGTCGGGCTCATAACCCGAAGGTCGCGGGTTCGAATCCCGCCCCCGCTATGGAGAAAGGCCCTGGTAATCGGGGCCTTTTTTCGTTGGTGTGGGACGCGGGTGGCTCGCCAAGGCTCCAATAGGGTTCCGTTTGACGCTTGTACGCGTCCTGAGAGCATTCCCCGGATGGAAGACAGCGCCGAATACAGCGAGTGGTGGGTGCCCGGCAAGCCGGATACGAGAGCGCACGGCGTCCTCACGTTTGATCCCATCTCGCCGAGCAGCGTCGGTGCGTTGAGGTGCCGATGGCTGCACGGCTCGCCAGGGAACTCGAAGACCTGCGCCAGCGCTCGCGCTTTCGCGCCGACAGCGATCTCGTCTTCTGCCATCCCGACACGGGGCACGTGCTCGATCCCTCCAAGATGCGCAAGCGCTTCAAGGATGCCCTCGCCTGCGCGGAGGTGCGAACGATCACGTTCCACGAGTTGCGCCACACCTTCGGAACGCAGATGGCCGCCGCCGGTGCTCCGCTGCGTGCGATCCAGGAGTGGATGGGCCACGCCGATGTCAAGACCACCGAGATCTACCGGCACTATGCGCCCGATCCGTCCAACGGGGCGGCGTTTGTTGAACGGGCGTTCGGGGGTGCCGCTTGACAGCGTCCCGAGGCGAGCTAGGATATGACCACATGGTGACCACAAAGTGCCCACAATCCAAAGGACGAGCATGAAGAGCGTCGGGGTTAGGGAGTTCCGAGATCACGCGACGACTTACCTTTCGGGGGCCGATGCGGTGGCCGTGAGCAAGCACGGTCAGGTCATCGGCTTCTACATCCCGCTCGAGCGCAACGAGGACGAGGTGCAGCGGGCTGTCGTCAAGTTGGGCGAGGCGGTTGAGCAGGTGCTCCAAGAGACGGGGATGAACGAGGGGGCGCTGTCGCGGCTCTTCGATCTGCGGCGGCCGCTTCCCGAATGATCGTCGTCGCAGACGCCAGTGTCCTCGTCGGCGAGCTTCTGCGCCAGCGGGGACGAGAGCTTCTCCTGCATCCGAATCTCCGTGTCCTCGTTGCGGAGCATCAGTGGGAGGAGACTGAGCACGAGCTATCTGGTCGACTGGAGATCCTCGTAGCGAGAGAGATCTGCTCTGGAGGAGGCTGTACGCAACCTGATCGATGTGCGAGCCATCGAGGTTGCGCCGAGAGATACCTACGCTGCTCTTGAGTCCACAGCTCTGCGCCGAGTGCCGCGCGACCCGCGTGACTGGCCTACTGTGGCGCTCGCGATCGTCCTCGACGCCGCCATCCTCACCGGCGACAACGACTTCCTCGGATGCGGCTGTCCGACCTGGACGGTCGAGACGCTACGACGCGAGCTGGAACTCGACGGGAAGTAGGACCTGACGCGCCGTCCTCGTACATTGTGTGCGAGACCACATCGAACTACTCAGCCTCGATCGCGATCGGCAAATGCTCCCAATACGGTGGACCGTCATCCGCACTCTCTCGCCGCGACCGTGGCGGCCAGCGAAGGTCCGTTCAGGTCAGCTCCGGGAGCCGAAACCTGCCATGCGACGGACGCGCATCAGCTGGCTCTTTCATGCTGGTGTGGCTGAGCTTGCTGGCCCAGCAACGGGTAGTGCCAGTGGCGTGCGAGTGGTGGTTCAGGCGGTCAGCAGAAGTCCCCAGTTACGCCGTGGTTCATCTGCGTTGCATCGGCTCGGTCCAGCCCTTACCGACCTTGATCTCTTGAGCACGGTCAGTGGCCCACGTTGAGAACGCATCGGCGATCTGGAGCAGGGCCGTTGAGCATGCCCCGCTGATCTCCACCGGATTAGCGTTCTGCCGTCCCGAGAAGCCCACGACCTCGATCGCACCGGGCGGGCAGGTGTAGCCACTCGCCGTGAGCGCGCCAACTGAGATCTGAATGCTCAGCAGCAGTTCGCGAAGGCCGAGGCCCGCAAGCTCCACCTGTGATGCTCCACCTGTCTTCGCTGCCGCATCACGCGCACGTGCAAGCAACTCGGCGAGCTTTTGCAACTGCGCTACGTGGCCGTGATCCAACTCAATCTTGTGTTGCCGTGCTGCCGTTTCGTTTGCTTCGTGCATCACCTCGACCTGGGCAGCCATTTCGGCGATCTGGCGCTCCGCCTGTGCACCGGCTTCCTTCCGGGCTTCTTTGGCCTCCTTGACGGTGCGCCAAGCAAAGATCAACGCGCCCAGCGCGGCTATCGCCGACACTACCGATGCGCCTGTCGATAGATCAGTGGCCAGCATTAGCACCCCGCTAGCGTAACGGCCGAGTTGCCACGTGGCTAGTTGATCGTGTGCGTCTCATTGCACATGTGCGCCTCGATCTACGGGACTACATCGGCGGCTACCAAGCGCAATTCGTCTAGCCGGGATTCACAGTAAGTTCCCTCTATGGCAACTGCCGCTGGAGGAGGCCAAGTCGACTCAGGCCTCGACAGTTGGCTACACGCTCGTCTGATCCCGACATACGGCATACGCAGTCAAGAGGAGCAGGAGAAGCGCGCGACCTCTTGTTTGCTGGCCGTGATGCACGGCGTGCCCGAGTTCGGCCACGCGCTTCTTGGAGAGCTGGGTGCGCCAAAGTCTCCAAGCGTCGACACCTTCGCCGAGGTTCGCTTCAAGAACGCCGACGGTAAGACCGACATCCCCGACGGGGCGATCGTCTGCGAGCGAGGCGGCAAACGCTGGACCTGTCTGGTGGAGGTCAAGACCGGTTCTGCGACTCTGAAGGACGAGCAGGTTGGCAGGTACCTCGACATCGCACGCGATCAAGGCTTCGACGGGGTTCTGACGATCTCGAACCAGATCACGCACGGAGCTTCAGAGTCGCCGGTATGCGTCGATGGCCGCAAGCTCCGCAGGACCAAGCTCTGGCACTTCTCTTGGTGGCGAATCTTGACCGAGGCAGTCGTGCAGAGCAGATATCGGGGGGTGTCAGACCCAGACCAAGCATGGGTGCTCCGCGAGCTGATCCACTACCTCAGCAGCGAAGCATCTGGGGTATCCGGCTTTGAGGACATGGGCGCGCATTGGGTGTCTGTCCGCAGCGCAGCGCGCGACGGAACGCTCCGACAAGGCGACCCGACCATCCGCCAAGTGGCTGAACGATGGGAGCAGTTCGTCGAGTACCTGTGCCTGAGCTTCTCCCAGGAACTGGGGCGTAATGTCGTCGCGCCCCGTTCGCGGAAGCAGACAACCGGTGGCCGACTGGACGAGGTGGACAAGGCGCTGGCCACCACTGGCGCGCTCGAGGCGACGCTTCGCGTTCCAGATGCGATTGGCGACTTGCAGGTTCGTGCCGATCTCAAAGCACGCCAAACCTCGATCAGCGTGAGCATAAACGCGCCCACCGAAGGAAGACCCAAATCAAGGATCAACTGGCTGCTGCGCCAGCTGGCCGAGGCATGGCCGGACATGCGCATCGAGGTCTGGTACCCCCACGCCCGAGACAGCGTTGCCGCGACGCTCGAACAGGTACGCGCGCAGCCGGACCTCCTGCTTTTCCCCGCCGACGTCAAGCGCGATCCGCGATCATTCACGCTGACGCTCAGCCGGCCGATGGGGCAAAAGCGAGGCCGCGCTGAGGGCTCATTCGTGCGCGAGACACGTGCGCAGGCGGTGACCTTCTACCGAGATCTCGTCCAGAGCCTCAAGGCCTGGCAGGCACGCCCCCCGCAGATCCGCGTCGAGCCCGACCCTCCTGAGAATCCGCCGCTCTCGCCACCCGACATCCTGCCCCTTCAGCCCAAAGACATCGTTCCGCCAGGCACGAGGAACGGCGACATAGCCGACTTCGGTGCGGCTCATCCAGTCACGGCCAACGAGGACCAGCCCTCGGAGATCCAGGGTTCCGTTTTGAGCGAAACCGACCCCGGCCAACCCGAGGCAACCCCAGCAACTACCGACAACCCCATCCAACCCGACACCCCTTCGGCGACCTCATAACCCGAAGGTCGCGGGTTCGACTCTCGCCCCCGCTATGTCGGCCGAGGGCTCCCCCTCTAGAAAGGTCATTTGGAGGGCGTTTACGGGACACACTCCCGAACGGCTCTTGGGTCCTTTCGCCCACATGTCCGCCGCGCATGGAGCGGCGGCGGGCTGGCGGTCGTTGCCCCGGGTACACCAGCGTCGTGGATCCCTGTGCCCGCGCGCACGAAAGGCCCGACAAGAGCCTTGCTGCCCGCGCTCAATATTCGACCAATTGGGTCCAAAGTCAGAATCTACCGCCGCGATCGCATTGGCCACCCGCCGTTTCGTCTCGTCAGCGCTGGTTGCTAGCTTGTCACTCTGCATTCGAACAATCAGAAAGGCTCGGATCGGTGCCGACAAGCAAGCGCGTAGCGAAAAAAGCTTCAAGGGGCCTGAAAAGCCCGAAGGTGAGCAAGGCCCAGAAAAGTATTGACGCAAGCGCTTTGGCTCAGGCCAAACCGAAAGCGAAACCGACGACGAAACCAAAAACCGCGAAACCGAAAGCCAAACCGGCGGCCAAAGCCAAAGCTAGGCCGAAAAGGAAATAAGCGCTTGAGCCGGCGCGCGCCCCGCTGCTTGACAGCCGCCTATCCCGACGATTCGAATTCTGTCTCAAGATCGCCATCGCCGAGGTCGATGACCTGGACTGATGAGCCACCCTGTTCTTTGGAGCCTCGACCCTCACACCGCGGCCAAGCACCGGGTGCTGCGCTCATACGTCGAGGCCTGGATCCCGGTCATGGCCCAACAGGCGCTGAGCGTCGCGCACGTCGAGCGCCCGCGACTGCTGTTGATCGACGGTTTCGCCGGTCCGGGCCGCTACTCCGCCGGCGAGCCCGGCTCCCCGCTGATTATGCTCGATGTCCTTCTCAACCATGCCGCGTTCCCTCGTCTCGGCGGGGTCAACTTCATGTTTCTCTTCATCGAGCACGATGCTCGCCGCGTCGCGAATCTCCGCGAGGAGATCACCGCGCTCGGCGCCCTCCCAGCGAACGTCCGCATCACGATCGAGCACGGCGAGTTCGACGAGACGTTTGGTGCCCTGCTCGACAGCGCGACGGACAACGGGCGGGTCCTCGTCCCGACCTTTGCGTTCATCGACCCCTTCGGCTACTCGACTGCATCGATGACGCTCGCTGGGCGGCTCCTGAACTTCCCTCGCTGTGAGGTCCTGTTCTTCCTGCCGCTGTCGTTCGTGCATCGCTTCGTCGGACGCGCCGGTCAGGAGAACGCCCTCAACTCCCTCTACGGCTGCGAAGACTGGCGCGCGGCGATCGACCTGGAAGGCGATGAGCGCCGTGCGTTCTTGCTGGAGCTCTTCGAAGCGCAGCTCGCCAAGAGCGCGGGGGTGAAATATGTGCGCTCCTTCCAGCTGCGCACCCAGGACGGCGAGGACTATCGCTTGGTGTTCGGCCTTGGCCATCGCAAGGGACTCGAAATAGCCAAGGATGCCATGTGGGCGGTGGACCCACTCGCCGGGGCCTCCTACAAGGCGACCACTGAGTCCGGGCAGGAGGTCCTGTTCGGCGCGGCCGACACGGTCAGCACCGTGCCGTTGCTCGACGAGCTCCGTGCCAAGTTTGGTCGTGACTGGTTCACGATCGCGCAGGCCGAGGACTGCACGGTCCTCGACACTCCGTTCCGGGTGGGCCAACTACGTCGGCGGACCCTTCAGCCCGCTGAGAAGGCCGGCGTCCTTGAGGTCACGCGCCCGGGGCGCACCGGCTTTGTCGATGCGAGACTCCGTTTCACCGCCTGATCCGGCCAACACGAACATATGTTCGTACAATTGCAGGAACAAGATGAACGGGCGGGAATCAGTTCCGATGGCTGACAACAGCGCGATCGAGTGGACCGAAGCGACATGGAACCCCGTCACGGGTTGTGACCGCGTTTCGCCGGGCTGCGCGCACTGCTACGCAAAAACGTTCGCTGAGCGCTGGCGCGGTATTCCAGGGCACGCCTACGAGCAGGGGTTCGACCTCCGATTCTGGCCCGAGCGCCTCGAGCAACCGCTGCGCTGGACACGTCCGCGAATGATCTTCGTCAACTCGATGAGCGACCTCTTCCATGAGGAGGTGCCGCTCAGCTACATCCAGGATGTGTTCGACGTCATGGGCCGTGCCGGCCACCACACGTTCCAGATCCTCACGAAGCGTCACGACCGCCTCGCTGAGTTGGCGGATGAGATCAACTGGCACCCCAACGTGTGGATGGGAGTGTCGATCGAGAACCGTCGCTTCGTTCACCGCGCCGACGCGCTGCGCCAAGTCGGCGCGGCGGTGCGCTTCATTTCCGCCGAGCCGCTGCTCGGGCCGCTGGAAGGACTCGATCTATCCGGCATCGACTGGCTGATCGCGGGCGGCGAGTCCGGGCCGGGTCACCGTCCCGTCCGAGTCGAGTGGCTACGAGACCTCCGCGACCGCTGCGCCGAGCAGGGCACCGCGTACTTCTTCAAGCAGTGGGGCGGGCACCGCCCAAAGTCGGGCGGGCGCGTCCTGGACGGGCTCGAGTGGAGCGAGATGCCCACCGCCCGCCCGCTTCAGCCGGCCTGAGGCTGCCTTTAAGGGTTGAGTTTCGCTCAGGGCCCCGATGCGCTTGCGGTTCAGGCGACTGGCAGTGCCTGATGCAGGCGGCCTGTTTGCCTGCTCCTGCGCTAGCGGCGTGACGCCGGAGTTCCCAAAGACCGAACTAGCCGCCTACGAAGGGAATGCCCTACCTGCCGCGAAGAAGCCTCTCACGGCGGCCATAGCTCCCGGGGGTCGGGAGCCACAAAAACTGCTGCACCAAACGGTTTTCGACACTGCGGGAGGTTGCCTCCATGGGCTCACCGGTTGCCAGAAGTTGGCGAATGACTGCGCTGAGACGGGGTCCGTGAGCGCCTATGCCGGAGGAGGCGCGCCAACCAGTCGACCGCAGTGTCACGCAACGTCCCGCGGCCGCGGCACAATCGGACACGCCCAAAGCGCCCGCTCCTCGACGAGCGCACTCTCAGCGGCGTGGCGCGATGTCGACCGCGCGTCAGGCGCGTATTGTCGCGGCGCTCGTCGGTCTTATCGCGGCGGTTGTCGGTATTTCGCACGACGTCTCGTTCATCCAGCTGTATGGCCGCCTTGTCCTCTGCGCCGCGGTGGTGATGTCGCTGACCACGTCGCTGCAGTTGCTTGCATTGAGGCGCGCGAGACTGCTCCAGCCCGGCGAGGACGTGAGGTTCAACCGTGGTCGCGCCAGCTTCCTGTTCCTCATCCCTTTGCTCGTCGCGTCTCGGGTGCCGACGACCGAGCTGACCACGCTCGCGCTGAGCGTCGCATGCGCCGGCTTCTGGCTCTGGCAGCGCGCGTTGGAGAGCACGCTCGTTGATCTCGAAGCCGACCGCCGCTCTGAGGAGGCGGCCTGGGCCAAGGAACGCCGCGAGGCAGAACGCCGCGAGCGTTACGGCCATCACTCGCACGGCCCTGACCCAGTGCTCAGCCATTGCATCGACCCGCATGTCGCTGCCGCCCGTCAACGCGCTGTCCACAAGGCCCGGCGCGTCCTCGAGCGCGTCACGGCGATCTCGAGCATCACGACGACCATCGCCTTCGCGGTGGTGTCGCTGTCTGGGATAACCGACGCGACGGCGCTCATCACCAAACACTGGCATCAGCCCCCAGCAAGCACGAAGACCGGCGGCGCAGGCGCCCGACAGGCCAAGGGCGCCTCCAGGAGCGCTCAGAGTCCTTCAGCCGGTGGCCCGGCCGAGTTGGGGGCGTCCTCGCACTCCGGACCCGGGACCGACGCTGCAGCGACGGAATCACCGTGCCCGCCAATCCCGGACTCGGCGACGACACCGGCAAGCAAGGTCCGAGAACTCGAAGACCTCTACGACAAACGTGCCACGCCGGGCACCAAAGATGGCTCTCTCGGTCGCGCGGCGGCGGGATGCCCGACCGCTGTCAAACAGCGATCGACCCTCGACGGCGTTCTGTACTGGGTGCGCGGGCAGGATGGAACGGCAACGAAGAGCGTCGCGATCGTCTCGCCGGTCTACAAGAACACGATCGTCATCGGTGCCGCCGTCGAACCGACGGAAGAACTCATCTACGAGGGAGAGGATCTCCACGGTCCTGAAATGTTCCCGCGCTACTACGCGGGCGGCGGCGTCTACTACTTGCTCTACGAGGGATCTGGAGGCACTCCGGCGATCTTGGCCGGCGAGGGCGTGGGGCTTTCGACTGTCCCCCTAGTGCTGATGCGCCCTGGGGCGGTCGTTGCTTGGATCTCAACGGTACGCGAACAAAAACGATGGCTTTGGCCGTCGGTTCCAACCGACGTCGAAGACCATGATCTCTACGCGCTCACAGCCGCTGGCAGCTCGCGTCGCCTGGAAACGATCTCCTATGATCGAGCAACCGCCGAAGCCACGCGCGAGAAGGTAGCCGCGCCTTACAGCGCAGTCGAAGAATCACTGACGACCGACGAAATTGCCGTGTGGGCGGCGCGAGTTCCGAAGTGAGCGAACGTCGTCAGGGGCGCTGCCGATCTTAACTGACGTCGTGGCCTCGCCCACTGCCCTCCAGCTCGTCCTGTCCAAGCGTCTCACCGCTCGGCTGAAGATGCTCGCTCAACCGTCCGAAGCCTTACTCCGGAGCCCGACGGCGTGAAGGGCGGCGGCGCGATGGGAAATACCCGATGATCGCTCAAGCCCCACCACGCCCGTTGTTCGTCAACAGGCAACAAACAACCATGTAGCGGTCCTCAAGCGGAGACGGAGGCAGGCACAGGCCGCCGCCCTTCGTTCATGATTGGGCGTCATGGCAACGACTGCGTCTACCTCAATTCCGCGAGGGGGACGTATCCGATGCGCTCGTTGCGCCCTGCGGGGGTCTCGGAGGGGTCGATGGAACGTCTGCGTCGACGGGCTCGAAGCGCACGTCGCCGCCGGACTCGGGGATATGGAGGTTCCAAAGCCGATGTTCACTGCCCTTGCCTTCGTCATAACTGATCTTCGCCTCAACGCGGAAATCGCCCGCGGATGGTTTTGGGACACGTAGGAGGTTCAGGGCTGTTGAGCCCGGTGATGTCCGTCCCAGCGCGCTGGACCACACGAGGCGCCCGTCAGGGAGGTGTGCGACTCCCGTATCCGGCACGGGCCCACCGGATGTCGCCCCGTCGGCGTCGCCTGCGGCCTCCAGCTTGACCGACTTGGGCACCGTCACGTTTACAATCACCCGATCCGCATCGCGCCCGCCAGCGTTGTGGCAGGTGACAGTGAGCACGAGCGTGGCTGGTGGAGCGCTGTTGGACACGCCGACCGCGCGAACTTGTAAGTCGACGGACAATTCAGGGATGCGTTTTCGCTCGCTGCGAACAAACGCCGCCTCGTCTTCTGCTAGCGCGAGTGCTTTCTCGGCTGCGCTCGTGCTCGCCTCGGACGCTTTCGCGCTCCGGGCCGCAGCTCCCGAGCTGCGCACAGCAAGCGCTGCCGCCACAATCGCCGCCCCGCCTCCCACTAGCCCGCCAACCACCGCCATGTAGTCCAGCGCATCGTGTTTGGCCGAGACCACCTTTACCGGAAGCGTGCCGTGGCTCAGGACCACTTCAACTGGAAGCACCGCAAGGGCGTGCACTCCGAACACGGTCTCACGTAGGGCGGACACACACGAAGCCGCGCTTCACGTCACCGCCGCCTTCCTCCGGGATGCGAGGGTGTCGATGGCTGATCCGCTTACGCTCGCAAAGGACGAGAAGCGATCGTCGCCATCAGTGCGCCTCACACGCTCTCTCCGAACTACCGTGGTGCATCGTAGGATGGCGAGTGCCGTGCCGCCGTTATGCGGCCGGAATAGCCCGTCGGGCCGTCAGGTCCCAGCGCTCTTCGATCCGGTGCGCCACGGCCGATGATCTGCTTGGCCCCGTATCGGTGGGCTCAGCGGTCGCGGGAACTCGTTTCAATCCCGCCCCCGCTATGTCATTAATCTGCGACCGTTCCCTCGGGGCGGTCGCTTTCTTTGGACAAAGGACGGGCAGAAGCTCGGGAGTGATCGTGGCCCGGCCGGAAGTCGGTGGGTTACTCTGGATCGAGGATCGCCCGCCAGCTGCTGCTTACGACCAGGTCGTGGGGACTAGCGACGTAGCTCTGCTTGTAGCCGGGTGGCGAGGCGGACGGAGGCCTCGATCTCGACTTGGCGGATCGAGACGCTCTCGACGCTGAGCCCAAATGGAACTCCGACGCGCCGGCAGAATGCGATGAGCTCGACGGCCGTGGCGACAGCTTGATCGTAGGACGCGTCGAGGGTGTTGTCCGCGTGGCGCAGCTCGTTCTCGATCCAATGCGGCACATCGATACCGAGCCACCGAACGAACTCCAGTGTCTTCAGCGAGCCGCAGACCGAGAACGTGAAGACGATCGGCGCTGGCTTGACGTCACGAGCGGCACACTCGTAGTGATAGTCGGAGACCAAGCTCTTCGCGGCATTGACGTCATAGATGATCTGGGTGACAAAGAACGAGCAGCCTGCCGCCTGCTTCGCCAGCAGACGGACGTGCTCCCCGCGCCCGCGCGTGTGCCGCTCTGGGATCGCGACACCGCCTAGGAGAAGATCCGGGCGCACCTCGGTCCTGAGTTCGTAGGCTCGCGACAGAGAGGTTGCTACCGCCTTCTCACGAGAGGACGCACCGACGAACACCGACAGCGCGTGGGCTGGGGCTTGTTCGCTGAGCCACGAGCGAAGACCTTGCTCTGGATACTTGCTGACAGCGCGGTACACGATGGCCGGCACTTCCAAGCCGACGAGATCGCGAGCGAGGTAGTCGGCTGGGTCCATCGTGGGTAGGAACGGAAAGGGGCGTTCCTCGGGATTGCGGTCGCTCTCGTCATCAATGTCGTAGAGCACGAGGCCGTCGAGGCCCACAGGGTGCAGGCGCTCGAGCGTTTTCGCGGCGATCTGACCGGCTTGCTCCGGCTCGGTCGTCAGGCGCGGTGGGGTCAGCGCGAACAGCAAGAACTCACCCGTCCCCTCGGCAATGCGCCGCTGCAGCTCCACGCGCTGAAGCGTAACTAAACGCCTATGCACGACGGCTGGGCGCCGGCGGTTGTGAGCTTCGGTAGCAGCAGCGCCACAAAGCGCGGGACTCCCCGGCGCCCGCGGTGCGCAATCGTGACCGGTACGCGACCTCGAGGAATACTCACCCGACTGACCGGGGCGCGGTCACGGTCCTGTGCAAGGCGGGACATGCCGGGGTTCGCCCTAACTTTCCTGCCCGACTAGATGCGAGCGGTGGCGCCCCGCAAGTAGGATGCTGCGGAGCAATGGCAGATATGTGGGACAGTGTCGCGGCTGGGTGGGAGGAGAGCGCCCAATTCGTCGACGGCCATCTGGCGCTGGCGACCAAGTCGCTGCTTGACGCGGCTGATATCGCAGAGGGCGATGCCGTCCTCGATCTTGCCTGCGGGCCCGGGGGCGCGGGCCTCGCCGCGGCCGAACGCGTTGGGCCGAGCGGCTCTGTCGTGCTGTCAGACGCCGCTCCGGAAATGGTTGCCGTCGCCGCACGCAGCGCTAGCGGCGTCCCACAGGTCAGCACCGCGGTGTTTGATCAGAGCGAGATCGCCGCTGAGGATGCGCATTTCGATGCTGTGATCAGCCGTCACGGGTTGATGTTTGCCGAGGACGCCGCTGGTGCCGTGCGGGAGGCCGCGCGTGTCCTTCGGCCCGGAGGAACGTACGCCGCGATGACATGGGGACCCAGAGCGCTCAATCCGTGGCTCGGCCTGGTGCTGGACTCTGTGGGCGAGCAGTTCGGAGTGCCCTTCCCGCCCGCGCACGTTCGCGGGCCGTTCTCACTCGATGACCCCGAGCTTCTGAGGGCCGCGCTCAGCGATGGCGGACTAGTCAACGTCCAGGTAGAGACCGTCGAGACCCCGATGCACGCGGACTCTGTAGATGCGTGGTGGGATCGGGTGCCGAAGCTCGCCGGCCCGCTGGCGCTTGCGCTCGCCGGCATGGAGCCAAACGTACGCGAGGAAATCGCGCAGCGAGTGCGCATCGCCGCTGAGAATGCCTCCGTCCCTGACGGAGACGGCATCGTCTTCGCAGGCTCAGTGCTGATCGGCTCAGGACAAACCCCACAATTCTGACGGGCTGATCGGGGATGCTCCCATCCTCAAGCACGCGTTGGGTAGACCATTCGGCGCGTCCTGGAGGCGCCTTGTCACGATGCTTGTCGGCGATCTGTCGAGCATCGCACGCGGATGAACGGAGCCCGGCTGGAACAAGTCCACGCCAATCGAGTTGGGGCGCGCGTGTTTCTGGCCCAGTCGGAGGCGTTTCTCGAGGACGCAAACCGCTCTGGACTGGGATCGGAATCACGATCGGTTCTACTGCACAACGCCGCGATAGCTGCGTGTGACGGCGACACCGAAGAGCTCCTTGAGCGACTAGACGCCGCCCCGAGCGACGAGACGAAGCCTCATATGCAGCGGGGTTCGTTCCTCAGCCAGCATTGAGGATGCGCGCGAGGCGGTCACCGAGCGGCTGGCGAGGACTATCTGCGGGTCGCGGAACACCATCATGGGGCGGTCGGATGATTCGACTGACAACCGTATTCTGGTAGTTGGTTGCGAATGAGCAGCTGCTTGCGCCAGGTTGGGACAGTCACGCGCCCGGGCTTGCGGCCGAAGCCCTCCCGTTCGAGTTGGCGCAGTATCTCTCTGTAAAGGACGACCGAGAGCGCCATTGCCCGACCGCCAGCGTTGAGGAGTGCGATCGCACCCTGGCCCCGCTCGTAGAGGGCATCTGCTCTGGCGATCTGGTCGCGCATCAGGTCTTCGCGTGACCCTGGTCGTGGGATGCCGAAGCGTTTGATTGTGGTTCTGGCTATGTACATGCGGCCGTGGGCGAGATCCTCGTCGATGTCGCGCAGGATGTTGGTGCGTTGCATCGCTATCCCGAGGGTGGCCATTTTCGTCTCGCAACTTGCGTGAGTGCTGCCAAGTAGCGCAGTAAGCATGACCCCTACGGTGCCACCGACGTATCGACAATAACGTTCGAGGTCGCGTTCGGTCTCGATGACTTTGCCAGCGAGGTCGTGGCGCATTCCGGTGCAGAATTCGCCGATCGTCTCAGGTTGCAGCGGGTAGCGTCTCGAAAGGTCTGTCAAGGTTCGGGTCTCGGGGCTGTCCGCATGTTCTCCCCGCGCCCAGCTCTCGATAGCGGCGAGGCGAGAGTCTGCCGATGGGTGACTCTCATCGACAAGGTCGTCAACTGCGCGCAGCAGGTGGTATAGGCGGCGCGCATCCCTTTGCAGGCCAGGTGGAAGCAGCACGATTCCGGCGCTGAACGTGCTTGCGGCTAGCACGGATGCAGGGTCGCGTTGCGGCCGCGCCGCAAAATCGGGCGTGCTCGTCGCCGTGCGGGCGGGGTGCGGTGTCGTCATGGGTGCCTGGCCCGTTCCGGATGGTCGCTTACACGCACGACGCGTTCACGCGTCCATCACAAAGAGAGGAATGCCTAAGCCATCAAAATCCTGGTAGTGGGCAGAAGATCTGTATCGGCATTCACTAAGTTGCGGAAAGACATCCTTACGCGTCCCGTCCGTCAGGTCAACCTCTACGACGTTCAAGGTCTTACCGCAGCGTCGGCTGTACATGTTGGGCGCAGGTGAGGATTCACCCTTCTCGTTCTGCGATAGCCTGCAATGTACCGGTGGGTGTGATCACATGCGACTGGGGTCTCGATGAGTAACAATCTACGGTTCTTCCTGAACCTATGCTCGTGTGAGAGTGACGCTGGCGACGCTCAACAAAGAGCAACGCACCAGGTTAAGCTATTCGGAAACCCGTATCCGCCAGACTATCGTGGCGAGGTTGACGTTCACCATCGAGTCGAGGATGATTGTGTCAAGTTTCGTCTTCCAGAGCGCAACTATGAGGTATCGCTTGGTTTGGCCAGTCGGATGGAAGCAGTGTTGATTCGGGTTAGACCACAACGGATCACAATCCAAGCGCTGTATGACGACGTGGGCCTAACGAGCGTCGCGGCCTGCTGTCACGGCAACGGTTGCGAGTGTTACGCGGCAATCGGTTGTTCGTGCCGCGTACTGAGTGAGGACGGCGAAGCACCGGAGGTGGACACGCAAGCGACAGCCTAGCTCGGATGAGCCCGCCCGGCGAAGAGACCCAGCCCACTCAAACGCTGCGCAGGGCGGCCGCCGGCGCGAGTCGGGCCGCGCGCGCCGCCGGGTACAGACCGGCGAGCGCGCCCAGCGTCAGGGCGAGCGCGACCGCGCCGGCCACTGAGAGGACCGGGACGACGGTCGTCCAGCCCTGTAGCGAGGCGTAGCCCGCGGTCGCGGCCGCGCCGAGCGCGACGCCCGCGCATCCACCGAGCAGTGAGAGCAGCACAGACTCGCCGAGGAACTGGACGCCGATGTGGACGGCACGCGCGCCAAGCGCACGGCGCAGGCCGATCTCGGCACGGCGCTCGAGCACCGAGATCACCATCACATTGGCGATCCCGACGCCGCCGACGAGCAGCGCCACCGCGCCGAGCGCGAGGAAGATCGCGGTCAGTGTGCTCTGGGCCTCGGCCCGAGCCTGGAGTGCGTCGGACGGTCGGCTGACCTGGGTCTGTTCGGGGTTCTGCGGGTCGGCGGTTGCGGCGAGCACCGCCGCGGCTTCGGTCACCCGGTCGGGGTCCGCGCGCACGTACAAAGTGCCTGCATTGCGGGTCGTGCCGAACAGTCGTTTCGCGACCGGGTAGCCGATCAGAACGGCTCGTTCGATCTCAGGCGCAAGCGGCTGCGCCCCGAGTACGCCGACGACCGTGAACCACTCGTTGCCGATGTAGATCTGGATAGGACGGCCGCCGGCCAGCAGTCCGAAGACACCGAGGCGACGCGCCGCGATCGCCCCGAGCACAGCCAGCGGCAGGCGCTCGGAACCAGCGTCCAGGAAGCGTCCGGCAACGACCCGGCCGCCGAGCGTCGCGAGCAGCCCAGGTTCGGCGGCGTCGACCGCCAGACCACTCGTTTCCTGCTCTTCGATGAACGGGCTGCGGCGGGCGTTGACGCTCGCGACCGGCGTGACCGCGGCCGCCCGCTGGACGGTGGGCAGGCCCCGCACCGCCGCCGCGGCGCTCGCCGGCAGCTCCGCTTCGCCGCCAGTGAACGTCTGCCCGGGCGAAACCGTCAGCAGGTTCGTGCCGAGCGCGTCGAGCTCCGCGACGAGCCCAGCGCGGCTCGAATCGGAGATGCCCAGCACTGCGACCATCGCCGCGATCCCGATCGCCACGCCGAGTGCGGACAGCGCCGCGCGCAGCCGCCGCGCGCGCAGCCCGACCGCGGCCACGCGCAGCGCGTCCGCCGCTAGCAGCCGGCTCCTCACGCGACAATCTCCTCGCTGAGCAGACCGTCGCGAACCGTCACACGCCGCGGCAGCGTCGCCGCGATCTCGCGATCGTGCGTGATCAGCACGACCGTCGTGCCCTGCGCGCCCAGCGCGCGGAGCAGCTCGAGGATCTCCGCTCCGGTCGCGCTGTCTAGGTTGCCCGTCGGCTCGTCTGCCAGCAAGATTGCGGGCCGTGCGATCAGTGCCCGCGCAATCGCTACCCGCTGACGCTCGCCGCCCGACAGCAGCGCGGAGGTGTGATCCGCGCGGTGCGCGAGCCTAACCCGTCGCAGCGCCTCGGCGGCGAGAGCCCGGCGGCGCGCGGCCGGAGTTCCCGTGTAGAGCAGCCCGGCGGCGACGTTCTCGAGCGCGCTGTAGGCCTCCAGCAGGTGGAACTGCTGGAAGACGAAGCCGATTCTCCAGGCGCGCAGCGCGGCCAGGCGGCGGTCGTTGCAGCCTGCCACGTCGGTCCCCGCGATCTGCACGGTCCCTTCGCTGGCCCGCTCCAGCGTGCCCATGATGTGCAGCAGTGTCGACTTCCCGGAGCCTGATGGCCCCACGATCGCGCACAACTCGCCTTGCGCGACCGTGAAGTCGACACCGCGCAGCGCCTGCACCCCGCCCGGGTAGCGCTTGACGACCCCTCGCAACTCGAGCGCAGGTCGGCTCACTGTGGCTCCAAGACCTTCAAGCCTGGATACACGCCGCGACCTTCAATCTCGACATATCCCCCCGCGAACATTCCGGGGCTCACCGGCAGCGTTACGATCCCTCTGCCGTTAGGCACTTGGACGGCGTAGCCGCCGCCCGCGGTCGCGATCAGCGCCGTCGCGGGAACGCACAGCGCGTTACGACGGATGCTCTTGACGAGTTCGACACTGACCGGGGCTTTGTCTAGCCGCGCGACGTGATGGGCGAGCGCAAGCGTCACCGGGATCGTCGCGTTTTCGCCTTCCGAGCCTTCGTCCGAGGGCGATTTTTCGCCTTCTTTTGCCGCGGTCGCGACCGTGCCGACCGACACGACATGCCCGTTTACCGTGTGACCGTTCGGCAGAGTCACAGGCGCGCGCTCGCCGACATGCGCGAGCGACTGCTGTTCCGCTTTCAACTGGACGGTCACGAGCTGCGCGGCCGGCGTGACGCTCATCACGAGCTCGCCGCCACCGGCCGCCGCCTTTTCGCCTTCGTTGCTAGGAGTGCTTGATTTGCTGGGCGTGCTCGATTTGGCCGGCGTGTTCGATTTGCTTGGCGTGCTCGATTCGCTAGGCGTGCTCGATTTGTTGGGCGTGCTCGATTTCGATGCGGGCTGTTTCTCCTGTTTGGGCTTTTTCTTGTGGTTCGGGTTCTGTTGCGACGGCGTGGTCGAGGCTTCCGGCGTTGTCTGTGCTTGCGCCGCCGGCGGGTCCTGCCCGAGGCTCACGTCGAGGGCGGCCACGCGGCGTGCACCTGCCGCGAAGACGACCCGACCATTTGGGATGGCGCCGGTGACAGGTAGGCCCTCGGCGTGCTGCCAGCGGCGCACGGCGGCTTCGGTTCCGGCGCCGAACGTGCGGACTGCGCTGATGGCACTGTAGGGGTCATAGCCGAGCGCGGCGAGGTTCTCGTTGAGCTCTTCGACGTCGGCTCCCGAGAGGCCTCGTTCGAGCGCTCGGTACGCGGGCACCCGCCCGTACATCAGCACGACGGGCCTCTCGTCGAGGCGGAACAGCGTGCCGCCGCGCGCGATCACCCGACCCGCCGCCGGCAGCCATGTGTAGGTGCCGGCCAGCCGGTTGTAGACATTTTGCGAGCTGCCGTAGCCGAGCGTGCCGTCGACCGTCATGGCTTCGGTCAGCGTGCGACGCTCGACGCTCGCGATTGTCTGGCCGGGTGGGATGGTCTTAGCCGAGCCGTGCTGCTCTCCGCGCGCGGAGAGCAGCACGACCGCGAGCGCCGTGCCCGCGGCGAGCAGCACCGCCGTCACGGCGAGAATCCTGCGCCGGCGCTGGGTGCCGCGCGGCGAGCCGAGCAGCTCGGGGAGCTCGCCGTCGAGCGCCGGCGCAGTCTCGGTCTCGATCTCCATGCTCAGCCACCTGCGCTGAAGCCGAGCGGTGCGGGGCCGCCAGCGCCGCCGGAGTGCGAGGTCGACGGCCCGGGCCCGCCACCCTTCTCCGGCAGCAGTCCCTGGCAGGCTTTCTGCGCCGCGACGAAGGCCGGGCTTGCCGGGTTCGGGCCGGGCTTGTTCGGACCGCCGACCTGGACTTGCGTCCCGCCGCCGCCCGTGCTGGTGCGGACCTGGATGCCGTGCTTGCGCATGCACGTCGCGAATTTCAGGAGCTGTTCTTCGTGCGCCGCACGTTCCTGCGGGGTCAGCTTCGGCTCGGAGGCCGCCATGAAGTGCCGGCACGCGCGCTGGGCGCCATCCATGCGCTGCGGAGTCGGCGCCCCCGCTTCGCCCGGATGGGTCTGGACGGTGAGCCTCACCGCGTTGCCGGACACCTGCGGGTCGGGGAAGTTCTTGATTCCGTGTTCGCGCATGCAGCGCGAGAACTTGAACGCGGAGTCCAGTCGCGAGGCCTGCTTGTCCGGGCTCGAGGAGCCGCAGGCGGCGAGCAGGATCGCGAGCACAATCGCGGCCGCGGCGGCGAGGGCTGGGCGGTGGAAGTGGCTTGGTTGGGGCATCGGCGCTCCTTGTCGGTTAGGCGGCATACCGACATGAAGCGAAAGCGAGCTGAGAGGCTCCTTAGAGGATCCGAGGAGCTTCGTGAACAGGCTCGGCGCCGTCGAGCTCGGCCGCAGTCATCGCGACCGGGCTCAGCTCGATCGTCAGCCTGGCGCCGCCGTCCGGGTCGTTGGCGGCGTGGACTGTCCCGCCGTGAGACTCGGCGAACTGCCGCACGATCGCGAGTCCGAGGCCGGAGCCGGGGCGCCCGCGCGCGGCGGCGGCGCGGTAGAAGCGGTCGAACACGCGTGGCAGGTCCTCGGCGTCGATGCCCGGACCGTGGTCGCGGACCTCGACGCGGCCTGTGGCGACTGTCACCTCGACCTGTCCGCCCGGATCCCATTTGCACGCGTTGTCGAGCAGGTTCGCGACCGCCCGGTCCAGGCGCGCGGGAGTAGCGCGCACGAGGCAGGGCTCGGCCTCCAGTGAGAACGTGCACGCCGGCGAGTGCAGGCGCGCCCGCGTGACGGCGCCCGCGACCGCCAGGTCGAGCCTGACGTCCTCGAGCTCGATCTGCTCGACCTCCGTTCGCGACAGGTCGGCGAGGTCGCCGACGAGCACGGTCAGCTCGTGCAGTTGCGCCTGCGCGGCCCCGACGACCCGGTCGCGCTCGGCCGGCCCGAGCCGCTCGCCGACGGCGAGCGCATCGAGGTTCGCCTGCACGCTCGTCAACGGCGTGCGCAGCTCGTGCGAGGCGTCGGAGATCAGCTGGCGCTGGGCAAGGCGCGAGCGCTCGAGCGCGGCGAGCATCGTGTTGAAGCTCGCCGCCAGGCGGCCCACCTCATCGCCCCCGTCCTCCTCGATGCGGTGGCCGAGGTCCTGCGTCCTGGCGACCCGTTCGGCCGCCCCGGTCAACCGGCGTACCGGTCGCAGCGCGGCGCGCGAGACGAGCAGCCCGAACCCGGCGGCCAGCGCGATTCCGCCAAGGCAGACGATTGCGAGCACCAGCCGCAGCCGCGAGAGCGTCCCCTCGACCTGGCCGAGTGGCACCGCCGCCTGCCACACACCGCCGCCGGGTGCCGGGGCGGTGAACGTCCGTGCCTGTGTGCCCGCCAGCGTGACCGTGCTGAAAAACGCCTGCTGGTGCCCGGCAGCGACCGCGAGCGTCTCCGGGGTGACGGGCAGCTGATTGCGCGCTGAGGACTGCAGCACCTGGCCGTTGGCCTGGAACAACTGCACATAGCCGACCGGGCCGCCGATCTTCTGACCCGGCAGCGTCAGTCCCGGCGCAGTCGATGCGCCCGCGCGGGCTGCCGCTCGCCTGACCGTCGCGGCCGACCCTTCGATCGTTTCCCGTTCGAGGATGATCGGTTCCCCGTGGGGGCCGGTGCGCTGGCGTATTTTCACGGAGGTGCCTTTCGGTCCGCCGCGGTCCGCCGTCGGCAGCCCTAGCGACACGCCCGCGTCGCCTTTGGCGCCGAGGTCCGCGCGGTAGGGTACGGCCGTCGTACTCGTACCGCTGATCTTCACTGCCTCCGGCTGGCCGGGCGTGACCATCGCCTGCAGGTTGCGGTCGAGCTGGTCGAGCAACTCGCTGCGCGTCACAAAGTAGACGACCACCGAGGCGATCACGATCGCGGCGGCGACTGCGCCCGCGGCGAGCACGACGGTGCGCCGCCGGAAGCTCATAGCGGCGCCTTCAGTACATATCCGACGCCGCGCACGGTGTGCAGCAGACGCGGCTCCCCGCCGGCCTCGGTCTTGCGGCGCAGGTAGCCGACATAGACCTCCAGCGAGTTTGATGAGGGGCCGAAGTCATAACCCCACACGCGCTCGAAGATCGTCTCCCGCGTAAGGACTTGACGGGGATGGTTCATCAGCAGCTCGAGTAGCAAGAACTCGGTGCGGGTCAGCTCCAGTAGACGCGCGCCGCGCCGCACCTCGTGCAGCGCCGGGTCGAGCTCGAGATCGTCGAAGCGCAGCGTTGTGTCGTCGCCCTCCCATCCGGTCCGACGCAGCAGCGCGCGCAGCCGCGCGACTAGCTCCTCGCGCGCGAACGGCTTGGCGAGGTAGTCATCGGCACCGGCCTCCAGCCCGGCGACGCGCTCGCTCAGCTCAGTCCGCGCGGTCAGCATCAAAACTGGTGTGCGGTCGCCGGCGGCCCGTATCCGGCGGCACACCTCGATCCCGTCGATTCCGGGCATCAGAACGTCGAGGATCACCGCGTCGGGCGAGGCGACGGCGAGCGTGCGGATCGCCTCGCGCCCGTCGCACGCGACGTCGACGTCGAAGCCGTTGAGGTCGAGCAGCAGCGCCAGCGCTTCGCGCAGCGACGGATCGTCATCGACCACCAGCAGACGCATCGGCCTGATGCTGACCCCCCAACCTGAAAGGAACCTGAACTATCTAGGGAGCATCGTCGCGAGTCCATCGAGCACTCGCTCGAGTCCCAGGTCGAATCCGTGCTCGAGGCGATCTTGGTCGTGGGGCGCCTGCGCGTCGATCACGACGCGGGTGAGGAGCGGGAAGCGTCCGCTTTGGATCAGAGCTTCGACGTAGGGAGCCTGGGTTTCCATCCATTCCTGCTGGTCGAGGCCGGAGCGACGCACGGCCTCCTGCTCGGAGAGCTCCTCGAGCGCTCGGCCACGGATGAAGGCGTCGAGCGTCTCAATCATCACGAGCATCTCGTCGATCTCCAGGCCGAGGCCGTCGATCGCGCTGAGCAACTGCTCATGGCGCCGAACCGCATTCGGTCCGAAATTGCGCAGGCCGGCGCCGTGCAATGCCATCCACGGGTGGCGCAGCGTCATCGCCCGCATGCTGCGGGCGAACGAGCTCAGGTCCTCGCGCCAATCGCCGCGGACCTCGAACTGCAGGTCATCGCCCATCACCGCGTCGACCATCAGGGCGATCAGCTCCTCCTTGCGGGCGACGTAACGGTAGAGCGACGTCGCTCCCACGCCGAGCTCGAGCGCCAGGGCCCGCATCGTGACCGCCTCGATCCCTTGGGCGTCGGCCAGCGCGACCGCGGCGCCGGTGATCTGCTCGCGCGAGAGCGAGGGAGCGGGGCCGCGAGCGGCCCGCTCGGGACGGTCCCAGATGACACCGCGGCTCGAACCCATTGCGAACAGTGTACTCAGTCTGCTATCGTGGCCCTCGATTACTGCGAACGATGTGCTCAGTAAGGAGCTGGCGATGGGAACGACTGCGCAGGTAGAAACGACGGTCCGGCCTGCAGGGCTGGCGGCGAACACCGACGCGGCACAGCTCCCGGCTGACCGTCACCCGCTGCGCTGGGTCGTGTTCGCAGTGGTGCTCGCCGCCAACGTGATGGACCTGATGGATGCGACGATCGTCAACGTCGCGGGCCCGTCGATCCGCGCCGCGCTAGGCGGTAGCGCCACTGCGCTGCTGTGGCTGAGCGCCGGCTACACGCTCGCGTTCGCCGTGTTCCTGATCACCGCCGCGCGACTGGGTGACATATACGGCCGTCGCCGGCTGTTCCTCATCGGCTCCGCCGGCTTCACGGTGATGTCCGCCGCGTGCTCGCTCGCGCCCTCGACGGGGGTGCTGATCGGCTTCCGGGTGCTCCAGGGCGCGTTCGGGGCTTTGATGATCCCTCAGGGATTCGGCATCTTGAAGGAGGTTTTCGCTGACGACGAGATGAGCAAGGTGTTCGGCATGTTCGGGCCCATGATCGGTCTCTCGATGCTCGCGGCGCCGATTCTCGCGGGTGCGCTCGTGGAGGTGAACCTCTGGGGAATCGGTTGGCGGCTGGTGTTCCTGATCAATGTGCCGATCGGCGTCGTCACCTTCGCCGGCGCCGTGCGAGTGCTCCCGCGGACCGTCGCGCACCCGGAGGTCCGGCTGGACACCGGCGGGATGGTGCTGATCGGCGCCGCGCTGACCGCGATCGTTTTTCCGCTGATCCAGGGACGCAACGCGGGGTGGCCGATGTCGACCTTCGCCACGATCGCTGCTGGGCTGGTGCTGCTCGGAGGGTTCATGCTCTGGGAGCGCCGCCGTGACAGCGACCCGCTGATCGAGCCCGGGCTGCTGACCAACCGGACATACACCAGCGGAATCCTCGTCGCGCTCGCCTACTTCGGTGCGTTCGGCGGCCTGTTGCTTTGCGTGTCGCTGTTCGTCCAGATCGGCGAGGGCTTCTCGCCGATCCACGCCGGGCTGACACTGCTGGCGATGGTCGTGGGGATGATCGCCGGGATGGGCGCTGGAACGGCGCTGGTCGGACGGCTGGGCCGCCACCTGCTCCACCTCGGCGTGGCGCTCATCGCCGCTGGGACGGTCGGGCTTGCGCTCACGGTCTCTGGGGCCAACACGGCCTCCACCTGGGACTTGGCGCCGGCGCTGTTCGTGATCGGGCTCGGCGCCGGCGCGAGCCTCGGCCAGCTGTTCGACTTCATCCTCGCCGGCGTTGGCATGGACGAGATCGGCTCGGCCTCCGGGGTGCTCGAGGCCGTCCAGCAGCTCTCCAGTGCACTCGGCGTCGCCGCGCTGGGGACGATCTTCTTCTCGGCATTCAGCGGGCATCTCGCAACCCACGCGCTGGCGACCACTGCGTGGGCGTGCCTGGTGCCGCTGGCCATCGCCTTCCTGCTCCTGTTCAAGTTGCCGATGCGCGCCCGCGAGGAGCAGGCCCAGGCCTGAGGCTGGTCGGGCGGCATTGCCTCCGCCATCCTGATTGGCGCGTTCGCCGGCGGATGCGCCCGCCCGGCCACTCGTGGCCGATTGTGTGCCGGGCCGTCGTTCTCCCCACGCGCTGTGCGAGCATCGCGTGCCATGTCGGGAGAGCGACGCCTACGAGATCGTACGCCTGCATCGCGGGGCTTCGCCGAGCGCGTCCAGGTTGTCATGGAGCTCACTTCACGGCTCAACGTGCTGCCGTTCAGCGACATTGAGACACGGAAAGCTCTGCTGGGCGAGATCCTTGGCAAGCCGCTCCCCGACACGGTCACTGTCTATCCGCCCTTCTACTGCGACTACGGCCTCGAGATCGAGTTCGGCGAGCGGGTGTTCGTCAACCAAGGTTGCTCGTTCTCGGACCGTGGCGGCATCAGCATCGGCGACCGAACACTGATTGGCCCGATGGTGACGCTAACCACTGCCGGACATCCTGTCGAGCTTGCCGAGCGCTACGACGGCATCACGTTGGACCCCATCGTCATCGAAGCGGACGTCTGGATCGGAGCGGCGGCCACGGTCTGCCCTGGCGTGACGATCGGCCGTGGCTCGGTCATCGGAGCAGGAACCGTCGTGGCGCAGGACGTGCCGCCGATGACCGTCGCGACCGGCGCCGGCTTTGTGTGCAGAAAGCAGCTCGCCTAGACACTCAACGCCCAATCAACGCTGCGCCCATCGCGTTGCCCAGGAGTGCAGCGGGGCAAGCGCATCGATGAGCTTCACGCCCTCCTCGGTGAGTGCGTAACCGCCGGCTCCTCCGGTGACGACTACGCCAGCGTTGCGGAGCTCCTTGAGACGTTGGTTCAAAACGCTCGAGGACATTCCCTCGCAGCGGGCCTGGAGCTCTCGGAACGTGAGCGCGTCGTCCCTTAGCTCCCAGATCAGGCGCAGTGTCCAGCGTCGCCCGAGCAGGTCGAACAGCGCCATGATCGGGCGGCCCGTACGCGAGCCTCGTGCCGGCCTGCCGGGTCGCGTCGACCCCGAGCTTGTTTGCTGCGAAAACAGAAGCTATACTCCTCGCTTTGATTACCGAAGCGGAGGATAGACGAATGCCGGAGCCACGAATCCCGCCCCTGGAGCCGCCGTACGCGCCCGAGGTCGCGACGCTGCTGTCGAAGTGGATGCCCCCGGGCAGCGAAGTTGAGCCGCTGCGGCTGTTCCGCACGCTTGCGGTACACGAGGAGCTCGCCTCGCGCATGCGCCCGCTCGGGGCGGGCATCCTCGGCCATCCCAGCCTCGACCCCCGCGACCGCGAGCTCCTGATCTTGCGCACATGTGCGCGTGCCGGCGCCGAGTACGAGTGGGGCGTTCACGCGGTGTCGTTGGCCAAGCCCCTCGGAGTCACGCACGAGCAGCTCATCGCGACGGTAAACGGGGACGCCAACGACCCGACTTGGTCCGAGGAGGATGCCAAGCTGATCGCCGCCGCCGATGCCCTGTACGACACCTCGACGATCCCCGACGGACTCTGGGGCGAATTGGTTCAGCGCTTTCAGCCTAACCAGCTGCTCGAGCTCGTCATTGTCGCCGGCTGGTACCGCCTGATCTCCTGCGTGATCAACGCCGCCGGTGTTGAGCTCGAGCCCTGGGCAGACCGGTTCCCGTAAGCACGACGATGCGCTACGGCCGGGCCGAGGCGAAGCGGATGATGGCGCTCGCCGACACGTCCGAGATGCGCGATCAGCGACGTCGTGTGATCGAGTTGTTGGCACCGCGCTCGGGCTGGCGTGTACTCGACGTCGGTTGCGGCCCCGGTCATCTCGCGCGCGAGCTAGCCGCAGCCGTCGGGCCCGAAGGCGCGGTCTCGGCTGTCGACGT
The DNA here is from genome assembly GCA_963705235.1 of uncultured Solirubrobacteraceae bacterium. GTDB lineage: Bacteria > Actinomycetota > Thermoleophilia > Solirubrobacterales > Solirubrobacteraceae > Palsa-744. The sequence goes on from OY970059.1 coordinate 1,580,728, forward strand.
CAGCCCAGACATGCTCAGCCTTGCGCGAGCGAGCGCAACCGTCAAGTTTGACCTGACGTACGGCACCGAGCTGCCCTACCCCGACGACACGTTCGATGCGGTGGTCGCCACGCAGGTCTACGAGTTCGTCGAGCCGCTTTCCGATGCTCTGCGGGAACTCCATCGCGTGCTTCGTCCGGGTGGCGTGGCGGTGATCCTCGACACTGACTGGGACTCGGTCGTCTGGGCCTCCGCCGACGAGGACCGGATGACTCAGGTAGTCGACGGCTGGAGGCGGCGCGTCGCACATCCGCATCTGCCACGCACCCTCACCTGCAGATTGCGCGACGCCCACTTTCGCGTCGTGGATCGCCGCGCGTACGTCATTTTCGACCCGACCGGCTACCCGAACGCCTATAGCGCCCTGCAGATCGAACACTTGGGCGCAAGCGCCATCGGCGTCGCCGGCTCCGTAGTGCGCGATTGGGCGGAGGACTTGCGCTCGCGGGCGCAAGAGGGCAGGTACTTCTTTAGTGTCAACCGCTACCTGTTTCGCGCCGTCAAGCTCACGGATGCGACTACTACGGCAGGTCGGCGAGAAACTCAAGCAGCCGCGCGTTGAACAGGTCGGCGGCCTCGCGGTGGGGCCAGTGGCCCGCACCGTCTGCGATCCACACCTCGCACTGTCCCTCGAAGGCCTCCGGCGAGCGCGTGAAAGCTTCCACGTCGACGATGTCGGTCGTTCCGCCCACGATCAACGCCGGACCCGGCAGCGTCGGCAGCCCCGTGCGTTCTGTGTCCCGGTAGTAGCCGAGCGCGGCATCGAGCACGCGCGGGTCGGCGAATGCATGCTTGACCTCCGCCAGTGTGGCCTCGCGCTCGGGACCCGACCAGTACGGCGCCCACCGTCGCATCAGCGTGTCCAGGTAGGCGAAGTCGTTACGGCGCGCCAGCCAGCGCCCGCTCGGCAGCGCCAGCGTGACGAAATGCCGTCCTCGCCACAGCAGTCCCGGCGATCGTCCCAGTACGCGCAGATGGGGGATCGCTACGCCGCATAGTGCTCGCACCCGCTGTGGCGCGATCGCCGCGGCGCGGTACACCACCGCCGCGCCCCAGTCGTGTCCCACCAGCACCGCCTGCTCGGCGCCGATCGCGTCCAGCAAGCGCACCGCGTCCTGCGCGATCTCCTCGTCGCCATAGCCGCGGCCCGCCACGATCGTGTCTGGGTGGTAGCCGCGCAGGTAGGGCACGATCGTGCGATAGCCGGCCGCGTTGAGCGCATCACGCGTGCCCGCCCAGCCTTGCGGCGTGTCGGGGAAACCGTGGAACAGCACCACCAGCGGCCCCTCGCCCGTGTCGGTGTACACGAACCGCTGGCCATCGTGCTCGGCCGAGTGCTCGGCCGGCTTGTCGACTGGAGGGATCTCTTTTCTCCTTTGGCTGGTTCTCGACGTGTCCAACACGTCTACGCACGACATACGCCCGCTCGCGAGCGGGCGGTTCACCGTACCGGATTCGCGTGGTCGGACTCGGGTCCGGCCTCAGGCTCTCCTCAGCCGACGGCACCCTCGTGGCCGACCCCCACGATCTCGGCAGGACCGCGCCGATAGCGGCGTCGCTGCAGATGCCGGGCAAGCGCATAGGAGCCGTACACGACCAGCAGCGCCGCGAGCTGCGCGCCGATGCCCTCCCACGTCGAGTACACGCCCAGCCACTGGCCCCACCACAAGCGCAGGTTCAGTCCTGTGGGCGTGCTCGATACCCAGCCCAGCCCCTGGAGGGTGTGAACGGTCGTGCCGACCATCACCGCCAGCACCAGCCCGATCAGGATCCCCGTCACGATCAGCATCCGCCTGTAGGGGAGCTTGCGCTCCATGCGGAAGGTCACGAAGCCGACCGCCAGCGTTCCCGCCAAGCCGATCGCTACTCCCAGCAGTGTCGCGTTGGTCCCCGCGCTCACCTGCAGGTTCTGCAGGAACAACACTGTCTCAAAGCCCTCGCGATAAACGCTCGTCAGCCCCAGTAGCACTAGTCCCACGAGCTGACCGGAGAAGAACCCGAACCGCTCGAAGCGCTCGAGCGAGCGCCGGCGCCGATGGAACCGGCCGATCCACTCGCTCCAATAAACGCGGTGAAAGAACCAGTTGGTCACAACCAGCAGCACCGCGATCGCGAGCAGGCCGGTGATCGCCTGTAGGCGCAGTCCGCCGTCACCGAGCGCATCGACGAGGACCTGCGCCAAAACGTATGTGACCGCGCTCGCCGCGAGGCCGAGCATCGCCCCGATCAGCACCGGGCGGCGCAGCGAACGGCGCGCGCCAGCGAACGACGCGGTGATCGCCGCCAGGATCAGCACCGCCTCGAGACCCTCTCTGAACACGATCACCGCCGCGTCCGCCACGACTGTTTCCTTGCCGATGCTGCGGTCGCCCAGGACCGTCGCGGCGGTCTCGATTTCATTCTGTGCGCGCTCGCGCGCTCTCGCGACCGCCGTCGCGCCCGATACACGCAGGGCCGTCAGCAATCCAGGCTGATGGCGCTCTTCGCTCCAGAAGGCGTCGCTCACCGCCGCCGCGAGGCTAGCGTTGGCGCCCTGCAGGCGAGCGGCGGGGCCCGAAGCGAACAGCGCGTACGCGGCCGCCGCGTCAGCCCGCGCGCTCGCTCGCTGTTCGCCACGCGCTGCCGCGCCTGCGTCGTCGAGCAGGCTGGCGATCGCGCCATACGGCTTCGCGCTCGCACGCGCGCTCAACCCGGCCTGATCCAGCTGGTCCCTCAGCCGAGCCCCGAGCGCCGCGATGCTCATCGGCAGCGGCCACGGCTGCAGCCGGTCGGTGGTTGGGGTGAGCGTGCGCTGAAGCTGCTCGGCCGTGCGCGTGGCAGCGTCCAGCTCGGTGCCGGCGCCATCCGCTCGCCACCGCCCGACCCGCTCGCGAATTGCCGCCGCCATCTCCCGCGCGCGGGCGGCTGCCAAGGCTTCGTGCGCTCGGTCGGCCGTCCGGTATTCGCTGTCGAGCACATCCAGCAGCGCCTGCACGCCCTCGACCTCGTCGCTCGGCTGTGTCGCCTGGGCCGCCGGGGTCGCTGCTGCGGACGCTCGCGCACTCGGCAGGGCGCAGCAGCCCACGAGCAGCGCGAGCGCGAGCAGGACCGACCGGCCTGCTCGCTCGCGCAGCGTTGTGAGGTGGACCGTCATCGCCCCTGTCAGGCGCCGCTCACCTTGGCGGCCACCGTCGACAGCGGTTCTGCCAGGGCGTCGACTTGCTCGGCCAGCTTGCGGCGGTCCTCGGGCGTCAGTTCGCCGTACACGGCGAACCCGAGCGCCGTGTTGCGCCGGTAGCGGTCAAGGTTCTTCTGAACCTCGGCGAACCGCTGTTCGATCGTCCTCACCAGCTCCGCGTTGCCGGTCTGGCGTAGCGCCGGGCGCAGCAGCTGAAATGCCTGGCGCGACCCCGCGAGGTTGCCCTGGAAGTCTGAGATGTCGGTGTGCGAATAGCGGTCCTCCTCGCCGGTGATCTTCGAGTTGGACACCTCGTTCATCAGCTCCACCGCGCCGTTGGCCAGCTGTGCCGGCTGCAGCTCGATGTTGTGCACTTTGTGCTGCAGCGTTTCGACGTTGCTCATCAGCTGTTTGGCGTAGGCCTCGGTGCCGCGAGTGGTGTTCTGCTCCCACAGGATCTTCTCGATTGGGTGAAAGCCGCTCCATTCGTGGGTGTTTTCTACGTCGTTGATGCGGGCGTCGATCTCCGGGTCGAGCTTGCCGAAGCTCTCTGCCACCGGCTCGATCGCCTCGTAGTGACGGCGCACTGGCCCGTAGAGATCCTTCGCGTGCGCGAGGTTGCCCGCCTCCAGTGCCGCCGCCAGCTGAGCGGTGCCGGAGCGCAGCTGCGCGACTTCAGCTTCGACGTAGCGCCGATACCCGTCGGTCGCCTGCGCCAGCAGCGCCGCCGAGGCGCCTTTGGGCGCGGCCGTGGCGGTCCCCGACGCTACGAGTGTTCCCTGATCTTCCGCCTCGCCGTTCGGGCAGCTGACCACGTATTTGCCGGGGCGGAGGTTCAACGAGAATTTGCCCGGGACGCCTTCCACCACGTTCTCGGACTCGCCCAGAATCACTCCCGATCCATTCTTCAGCTCCATCTCGCTGACCTTCGTCGTGCCGCCGTTGGTGATCTTGAAGGTGACCGGCCCGGCGTTGACGCTGATTTGATTTGGGGTGCAGCCGGCGTCCGTCAGCGTGACCGCGACTTCCTTGGAGCCCTTGGTCGAGGTGCCACAGGCAGTCAGGACGACAGCTGCCAGCGCGCAGATCCCAAGCGTTGTCCTCTTCATTTTCTCCTCTTGTGTTTGGGTTGTCGACTTGATCGATGAGCGCTCGCGCGCGGTGCCCGAATCGCTCTGGTCACGCTTCGGCGGGTTCCTCGATCGGGCGGGATCTCGGCTGCGAACGACGCTGCGGCCACAGCACGTACAGCAGCATCGGGACCGCGTACAGCAGATACGCGGCAACCTCCGCTTGGCTTGGCAACGGCTGCAGTCCGAGCATCCCCGTCAGTAGCGACGAGGTGACCGTTCCCGGCACCACCAGCCAGCTCAGGTCGAGCGCCTGCCCCTGCAGACCGTTGACCCAGCTGGCCTCGTGGGCCGTATGGACGGCCGTTGCCAGTAGGCCCGCCGCGATCAGCACGAGGAACACCGATGTGATCCGAAAGAACCGAGCCAGGTTGATCCGCAGCCCGCCGCGGTAGATCCCCACTCCGATCGCAACAGCGCTGAGAACCCCCAGCAGCGCGCCAAAGCCTGCCGTCAGCGGGTTACTCGAAGCCTGGAACGCCGCCAGCAGGAACACGGCCGTCTCCAGGCCCTCGCGCAGCACCGCGAAGAACGCCATCGCCACCAGCCCGGCGATCGAACCAGTGGCAAGCGCCGCCGCGACGCTCTCCTCGATCTCCGCGCGCAGACCCGCCGCGTTGCGGCGCATCCACACGATCATGAACGTCACGATTCCCACCGCGCACAGGCCGACTACAGTCTCCAGCTGCTCCTGCTGGCGTTGGGGCAGCTGTTCGTCGAGCAGCTGCAGCGCAACCCCCACGATCGTGCACACCGTGACCGCGATCGCAACGCCGATCCACACGTAGCGCAGCGCCCCGCTGTGGCCCTGCTGGCGCAGGAACGCCGCCACGATGCTGACGATCAGGGCCGCCTCGAGCCCCTCGCGGAGGCCGATCACATAGGTGGGAATCAACGCTGCGTGCTCCTCTACTCGAAATCCGATCGCTGCACTAGGAAATGCGGGGCCGGACTGTAGCATGTCTTAGGGTGCCCTAATTAGGAGAGCCTAAGTTCGCTCGGCTGTCCTGTGTGGATGACCTACGACGGCCTTTCTCGGCGTCCTTTCGTCGATCGCGGCGGCCGTCGCTTGGATGGGCACCGACCCGGCGTCGCCGCCTCAATGTTGGTCTGTCTCCGGCCGGGCCGAGCGCATACCCGAGCGGCTGTCGGAGACAGTTGTGCGCTTTCTTTTGACAGGTGGGGGTGTTCGACGCTACATCTAGGGCGTAGTGACTAGCTGTAGGAGTCTTATTATTAGAACGCGTCGAATTGCGAGCACTCGGGTCACGGGCACCGTCGATGGGCGCCCCCTCGAGCCGGCCACGACTACGAGAGGGAGCACCCGATGAAACACCTCAGCATTGCAGGGCTCATCCTGGCGGCGGCGTTCGCGCTAAGCGGGATTTCCGCGTCGAGCGCTTCGGCAGCGTGGTGCTTCAAAATCTTAAACACCCTGACAGAAACCGGTAACTTCAACAAAGCCAGCGGCGCCAACTGTGTTGAAGCGGGTGGATCCAAAGAATTCATCAAGGGAACGCTTGATGCATTCACCGAACCATATGTCGCCTTTCATTTCTGTGCAGAAGTCGAAGCCGGTCAGCGGACCGGTGTCACGGGCTGGGTGACGTTAGAAGGATGTCAAGAAGTAAATGGCACCCCGGCCAAAGAAGAAAACGCACGATGGATAAGAGTTGCTTTCCCTGAAAACAAGGGCGGAACGAAAAAACCAGAATTTGCTGTCTTACCCTCAGTAAAAACCCTCAAAGGTACAACTGGGCAGTCCACACTCATGGCTGGGACCAACTCCATAATCTGCGAAAAAGGCACGCACCAGGGTGAAATAACCAGCATGGACACCATTAGTAAGATAGTTGTAAAATTCACCGGATGCAAAGACTCGAGCGGTGGCACCACTTGTACCGCCAAAAGCATTGGCGCCGGTACGGGCGAAATTGTGACCACCACGTTGAAAGGCTCGCTCGGCAGCGTGAAATCAACAGAAGCCGCATCCGAAGTTGGACTTCTAGTATCGCCCGAAAGCGGAACCAAACTGACACAGCTTGCTTCAACTGCTTGCACCCCTGAAACGTCAGTCAACGGGTCGGTGGCGGGGGAAGTCGTCTCGATCAGCACCAAACAATCTCATAACTGGGTTCTGTTTGGAACGATGTCAGGTGCGCAGAACATCAAAACCATAAGCGTGTTATCCGGGAAAAGCACTCCCGAACTGGAAGCGTTTGGTCTCAGCGCGACCGAGGTGCTCGCGGATGAAGTCGAATCCCCAGGGGAAATCGAAATAACCTAGACACGAGCGTCATGGCGCTACCGGTGGGGCCGCTTGCCGACCTCACCGGCAGCGCTCTTCCGGCTCCCGGTGCCTACGCCGGATGGCCTACGTGCGTGGACTGCAGCTCGTGGATCTCCTCGAGCGTCTCACGCAACGCGGCCACGCGCTCCTCGCCGATCGCCTGCGCCCACTCGCGCTCCAGCTCCGCAAACACCTCGCGGCCCAGCAGCAGCGCCTCACGCCCACGCGGGGTAGGGAGGACCAGCTTCGCGCGGCCGTCCTGTGGATCCGGGACGCGCACCACATAGCCGAGCGCTTCCACGTTGGCCACGTGCTCGCCGAACGCCTGCTTGCTCATTCCCGACTTCTCCGCCAGCTCCGCCAGGCGCGAGCCGTCCTCCTCGAGGTAGCGAAAGATGCAGCCGTGCGACGGGCGCAGACCCGGATAGCCGGCCGCCGACACGCGCCGGTACATCTCCTCCAGCAGGTCTTCCTTGACCGATCCCAAGAGCGCCACGAGGTGCTGTGCGCTGGTGACGGCGGGCATTCTGGCGACTCGCTCTCTCTTTGGTAAGGTGGCCTGACTACAAGGCTTCCTTACGATTCTACTGCGCTCTCGGAAGGGACTTCAAGATGCAACGCAAGTGGTGGACACTCATTGCCGTATGCGTGGCGACGTTCATGTTGCTGCTCGACATCACCGTCGTCAATACCGCCCTGCCGAGCATTCGCGAGGACCTCCACGCGTCGTTCACCGACCTGCAATGGGTCGTCGACGCGTACGCGCTCACGCTCGCTGCGTTCGTGCTCACCTCCGGCTCGCTCGCCGACCGGCTGGGGCGCAAGCGCGTGTTCGTCGTCGGCGTCGCGATCTTCACGGTCGCGTCGTTGCTATGCGGCCTGGCTGGGTCTGCCACCGTCCTCAACCTCTCTCGCGCGCTCCAGGGTGTCGGTGGGGCGGTCATGTTCGCCGTCTCGCTCGCGCTGCTCGCGCAGGAGTGGCGTGGTCCCGAGCGCGCCACCGCCACCGCCATCTATGGCGCCACCATCGGCGTGGCCGTCGCGCTCGGGCCGCTCGTCGGCGGCGCGTTGACGACCGCCATCGGCTGGCAGTCGATCTTCTTCCTCAACGTGCCCATCGGCATCGCCGCGATCGCCGTCACCGCTTTGAAGATCGTCGAGTCTCGCGATGAGACCGCGCGCGGCATCGACTGGGGCGGAACTGTCACTTTCTCCGCTGCCAACGCGATGCTCGTACTCGGGCTGCTGCGCGGCAACGACGAGGGCTGGACCTCCGCCACGATCCTCGGCCTGCTGATCGGCTCTGCGCTGTTGTTCGTCGCGTTCGTCGCGATCGAGCTGCGCGTGCGCCAGCCGATGCTGCCGTTGCACCTGTTCCGCAGTCCCGCTTTCACCGGCGCGCAGGTCACCGCCTTCGCGCTCAGCGGCTCGATGTTCGCGCTGTTCCTGTACATCACCCTCTACATGCAGGAGATCGAGCACCTTTCCCCGCTGCAGGCCGGCCTGCGCTACCTGCCGTTCACAGTCGGCTCGTTCTTCGTCGCCGGCGCCACCGCGTCGCTCGAGGGCAAGGTGTCCCCGCGCGTGCTGCTGTCCACCGGACTGGGCATCACCGGCGTCGGTCTCCTGCTGATGAGCGGCGCCAAGGCCGATGACTCGTGGACGGTGCTGCTGCCCGGCTTCATCGTCGGCGGTCTCGGCGTCGGCCTCGTCAATCCCGTGCTCGCCAACGTCGCGCTGTCCACGGTTCCCGAGCGGATGAGCGGCGTCGCATCGGGCATCAACGACACCTTCCGTCAGGTCGCGATCGCCTCCGGCACCGCCGGGCTGGGCGCGCTGTTCCTCGCGCTGGCACAGCAGCGCATCGAGCATCTCCTGCCTGGTGTGGGCAGCGAGCGGGCGCGCGGCCTGGCCGAGGCCGTGTCCTCAGGCAGCCTGCCCCACAGCGCGTCCCCGACCGTCGTACATGCCGCGCGCGAGGGCTTTGCACACGGTTTCTCCACGATCCTGCTCGCCGGCAGCGCGCTCGCGATCGCCGGCGCCGTGCTCGCGTTCTTGCTCGTGCGCGACAGCGGCCTGCGCCACGAGGAACCGCGCGAGGAGGCCGTACCCGAGCCGGTCGCCGCCTGATCTGCGCGCCCGCCTGCCCTACACGCCCCCGTCCTGGCTCACTTCAGCACGCGGTAGTGCAGGTGCGCCACGCGCGGCGCCGCGACGACCTCAATCGGCTCCAACCGCACATCCGCGTCCGCCAGGTTGTCCAGCAGTCGCATGCCGCTGCCCAGCAGTACAGGAGCCACCGTCAGCCGCAGCTCGTCCACCAGGCCACCCGCCAGGTACTGCTGGGCTGTGCTGCCGCCACCACCGAGCGACACGTCCTTGCCACCCGCAGCCTGCTTGGCCTGCTCGAGTGCCGACTCGATGCCGTCGGTCACGAAGTGAAACGTCGTGCCGCCCTGCTTCTCCAGCGGCTCGCGCGCGTGATGAGTCAGCACGAACACCGGCGTGTGAAACGGCGGCTCCTCGCCCCACCAGCCATCCCACGGGTCATCGCCCCACGGCCCCGGCTCGCCGCCGAACATTTTGCGGCCCATCACCGTCGCACCGGTTTGCTCCAGCGCTTCCTCCATGACCCGTGTACTCGCGTTCACCTCGCCGCCCTCGCGCCCATGCGACCTGCGCCACACTGCCAGCTCGAACGCCCACTCGTGCAGCTGCTCGCCACCGATGCCGAGCGGGTGCTCGACGCTCTGATCGGGCCCCGCGATGAAGCCGTCCAACGACATCGACATGTCCAGCCTCAGCTTCGTCATGTTGCCTCCTGTGGTCGGTCAGCCCGCCGGCGGCGCTTCAGCGCTCGCGCACGACAATCGTGCCAGTCGTGCGCGGTAGGTGTCCATGTCGGCGTGGTTCCAGTCGGAGTGCGTCTGGTGTTGGAACGCCGGCACGAGGTCGTGATGGTAGGGCGAGGACAGGCTCTCGTTGTGGCCGATCACATCGCCCAGCGGTATGCCGTAGCGACAGCGCAACCAGCTGGTCAGCGCCAACGATGCCTCCAGCTGTGCGCGGTCATCGAGGATCTCGTTGTCTGAGGAGCCCACGTTCTCGATTCCGATCGCCGTCCAGTTCAGGCCGGTCGTGTGGCGGCAGCGCAACGACAACGGCACGAGCTGATCGATGCGCCCGTCCGGCTCGACCAGGAAGTGCGCGCATGTGTTCGGCAGCTCGTGGAACTCGTTGTCCGGCACGTCCGGCGCGAACGTGTCAAACGCCTCCCGCGCCGTCGCCGTCTCGGTGTAGTGCTCGACGATCACCTGCGGATCGCTCAGCGTCGAGGTGTCTTCGCCGTAGTGGCGCAGCGAGTACTCGGCCATCTCCCGCCTGCGTGCGGAGCCGTACGGGATCGGCCACTGGTGTATCGGCGGCCGCGCGGGCGTCGCGTGTGACGGTCGCGTCGGCGGTGGGGGTTTGGGTGGCTGGGTTCTCGGAGCCGGCGGCTGGGTTGCTTCAGTCGATGGCTGGGCTGAAGCCGGCGGCGGCTGGGTCGCCGAGGCCGTCGACGATGCGAGCGGGAGCGCCGTCTGGCGCTCTGAAGCGGCGCTCCCCGGCGACTTGCCCGCGCACCCGGTCATCGCGGCGAGCGCGACCAGCAGCAGCGCAAGCACAGGCGGTCGGGAGCCGGCGGCTCGAGCGCTCGCCATCGCGCGACGCGTTACGTGCGCCCGAGCAGGCGCGCCTGCTTGAGCCCCTGGCGTGCCATGTAGCCGTTGGCCAGCAGCAGCAGCGTCTTGTTGGAGGGCGCGCGAAAGCCGCTCTCGGTGTGCGGCGCATACATGCCCTCCGCCAGCCAGCCGGTGTGCTGGCGCGACTCCAGACCGATCAGCTTCGGCTCGTAGCGGTGCCCCAGTAGTCCCGCCCGGCGCCCGTTCGTCGGCAGCGCTCCGGCCAGTGCGATTCCGGCGTCGCTGTCCGCGCCCACGCTCACCGGCACGACCTGCGGGAATCCGTCCTCGCCCTCGTACGCCACCAGCACGTGCGGAAGACCGCGCAGGCGGAGCGCCGCACGCGATACGTCGATCCGTGGTCCCGTGCCCTTGCCCGGCGGCCTCTGCGCGGGCGGCGGCTGCGACGGCAGCGGCCGGCCGCTCACCGTTTGCTCACCGCGGCACTCGAGGTCCGGCCACGAGACCACGCGCTCGACGCGCACGCTCACGAGCACGCGATCGGCGTAGTAGGCCTTCAGCCAGCGGTCCCAAAACACGCCCCGACGGGGTGGTCCCATGAAGCGTGCCGACGCCGGCTGCACGCGCTCGAGCAGGACCGATTCGTCAGGGTGAGCGTCATAGCTGGCCGTGCCCTGCACGAGCACGAATCGCGGCTCGCTCGCAAACCCGTGCTCGCGTGCGTGATACGCCAGTGCAACGCGCGGGTTCTGCTTGATGCGGTCGAGCTTGCGTCCGAAGCCAAGCGACGTCGTAAAGGCGACCGTCTCCGCCTCGCGATCGCGCATGCCGATCGGCGCCACCGCCGTCACCACCGCCCCGCCCGCCGGCGTCACGTACGCCAGCGCCGCCGTCAGATCGCCACCGATGATCGCGTCCTCGGCATCGGACCACATCGCGCGACCATACCCCACCGCCGTCGCGGGCGGGCAGCCGCGCCTCAGCGCAACGTGAAGGTGCGTAGCGCCGGCGTCGCGTCCACGCCCACCGCGTTCACAGCGCGCACCAGGAACGTGTATCTGCCCGATCTCAGGTGCGTGTAGCCGTGTGGCGCGCGGCAAGGGCTGAACTTCGACCTTGGTCTGGTTGCTCTGGCGCGAGCCGGTCGGATCAGCTTGCACTGAAAACCGCTCGCGCCCACCGCCGTGAAGCTGAAGCGGGCTGTGTGCCCGCTGGCGCTGATCGCTGATCTTGCGATCCTCGTATGTGTCGGGCGCGCCGGTCCCGGCGCCGTCGCTGAGCCTGGGGTCGTGGCACCTGTCGCCGTGCCGGCCGGCGGGGAGTCCTCGGATGAGCGCGAGTCAGCCGATGGGGTCGAAGAACCCGAGCCCGGCGTCGGCGTCGGCTGTGTGCCTTCGCCCGCCGGTGGGCGGGCGGACGCTTCGCTGATCACCATCCCCTGTCGCGAGTTGTCGTTGTCGCCGTAGGTGCCCACCAGCACACACCGTCCCGAAGCCGGGCACGCAGCCGACCACAGCGCGTCGGCGATGCTGCCCTTGTTCGATGGCGGCAGGATCTGCTGGGAGGCAGTCCACACGCCTTCGGACTCGACCGTCGCCAGCGCGATCGTGCTGCCTTCGTAGGTGCCGCCCGCCACACACTCGCCGGCTCGAATGCACGCGAGCGCGTGAACGCGCGATCGTGGATCTCCCGGCGCGTTCGCAGGCGCGGTGATCCGGCGCTCCTGACCCCACGTCCCAGACGTTTCGGCGGCGACCATCGCCTGCTGGTGCTCGGAGTTGTCGGTGTACATCCCGCCCGCCACGCACGCACCCATCGCCGGGCACGCAATCGTCGAGAAGCCAGATTCGGCGCTCACGCCGCTGCCGTCGTCTGGTTCGGCGATCGTCGCCTGCGTCGCCGACCCCGATTCGCCCAGCACCATCGTCAGGTAGTCGCCCAGTCCGTCGGGATAGCCGCCGACTGCCTCACAGCCACCGGATTGCACACACGAGATCGACACGAGCGATGGCAGCTTGGCCGTTTCCGCGTGTTCAGGGCGAACGGTGCCCGGCCCTTCCGGGTAGTAGGCACTCCCGGGTGTCGCCGCGCCCGCGGGCAGCGTCACCTCGCTCGCCTGCCCCCACACGCCGCCGCCCTCCGCCACGGCCATCGGACGCTGGTAGCCCAGGCCGCCACTTGTCGGCGAGTCGTCCTGGTAGAAGCCCACCGCCAGGCACGACCCCGGCGCGGTGCACCCCACCGACACCAGCGACGCCGCCGGTTCGCCAGCGGCGTTCACCGGCAGTGCGATCTTGCTTGCCCGTCCCCATACGCCGTTCTGCTCCTCGACCACCATCGGCTGCAGGCCGCCTTTCGCGGTGACCGTGTACGAGCCCACCGCCACGCACGAGCCGATGCCCGTACACGCCACCGATGTCAGGTACGCGGTGAACTGAACCGCGTCGGGCGGCAGTTCGATCTCGCTCGCCTGCCCCCACGAGCCCCCCGACTCACTCGCCACCATCGCTTGAGAGTCGATCGAGGCGTCCAGATATTCGCCCACCGCTACGCACTCGCCGTCCGCCGGACATGCGACTCCATATAGCCCGCCCTGAGGATGGCTGTAGCCGTTCGACGGCGTGAAGATCTCGCTCGCCGGCGTCCATGTCGCGGCAGCGGCCGCCCCGCTGCCCAGCGCCCCCGCGGCAAGACTGAGCGCCCCCGCGGCCAGGAACGCCAACACCCGTGCAACTGCTGCTCGCATCACCGTTGCAGCATCGGCTGCCGACGCCGGCTGCGTGAGCTTGCAAGCGTCCACCTGGAAAACTCAGGTGGTGCCGAGCATGAGAGTCGCCACAGCAGCAGACGCCGAGGAGGTGGCGCGCCTGCACGTCCGCTCCTGGCAGTCCGCCTACCGTGGGTTGCTACCCGCCGAGTACCTCGATGGGCTGCGCTGGCGAGACCGCGCCGAGCGTTACCAGTTCGACGTCGTCGGCCCCGACCAGCCGATGACCGTCGTCGCCCTCGACGGCGGCGCGATCCGCGGGTTCGCCACCACCGGTCCCGCGCGCGACGCCGACGCCGAGGGCAGCGGCGAGCTGATCGCGATCTACGTCGATCCCGATCGGTGGGGCGCCGGCATTGGGCGGCTGCTGATCGCGGACGCGCGCGAACGTCTGCACACACGCGGCTTCGTCGAAGCGATCGTTTGGGTTTTGGCCGGCAACCGGCGCGCCGAACGCTTCTATCGGATCGACGGCTGGGCCCCCGACGGCAGCGGCCGTGGCGAGGACCACTGGGGCGTGGCTGCCGACGAGGTTCGCTACCGTCGCCCGCTGCCGTGAGCCCGCGCCCGCGCAGATAGCTCCGCACGTACCTCCGCACGCCTTTGGACTGAACGCCGCATGAGTGTTTCTGGACGTTCGTTCTACCCCCGCCGAGCACCCTGCTCAACTGAGCGCCGCCTGCCGATCAACACGTGTATGCCTCGGTGCAGCGACACACGCCGCACACCCCGAGTTCCAGGAGGGGATGACGATGCTCAGCCGCGCTGACAGTACAAACACTCCACTGCCGATCCCACCGGCGTTCGGGATCGCCCGACGCGATCTCGATGCCGGCACGAGCCTGATCTCTGTGCAGGGTGACCTCGATCTCTCGACTGCGCCGCGGCTGAAGTGGGAGCTGGTGGACTCGCTCGAAGCCGGACGGCGCCAGCTGATCGTCGACCTGTCCGCGACCACGTTCATGGATTCAACTGCGCTTGGCGTCCTGATCGGCGTCAACAGGGGCCTCGACGTTGGCGCTCGGCTGGCGATCGTGTGCTCGTCCTCCACCGTGCTGAAGATCTTCGAGCTGTCCGGCATGGACGGCGCGTTTGCGATCTTCGACACGCTCGAGCAGGCCGTCGCGCACGCTCAGCGCGAGGACCCCGACGCATCTTGAGGAGGCGAAGGACGCGGGCATGAGGACCGACAACGCCAGACCCAGGTCACCGGATCACGCGAACTCGCGGCTGAGGTCGTTCATCGCCGGTGGCTGCTGTGTCATCTGTCTCGCCTCGATCCCCGTCACCACCGCCTCCTCCGCTCGCACTCGCGCCAACTCGACCTCCCCCGCCACGAGCCAGACGACGTCGCAGCCGTCGAGTTCACCATCGGGCGCGCACCGGGATGGCGAAGGCGCGTCAGGCACGCCGGCCGGCAACGGGCCGGCACCTTCCAGCGCCGGCAAGCGCGCGAAGGGCGCCCCCGCCGACGGTCACGCCACACACGGTCACGAAGCCCCCACGGGCGCCGGCGCGCCGCAATCTGGAGCCGGCGGTCAGGGAGCGCAAGGCGCGGAGGACGGCCAGCGCGGTGACGGCCGCCACCACGATGCGCACAGTCGTCAGGATGGTTCGAGCGCGGGCGGATCGGGGAGTCGCGCGGACGGACGCAAAATCGCCGGCGGTCGCGTCCGCTCCACGGGCGGCGTGTCCGGTCCAGCCGTCCGACAGGTCACGGGCGTGCTGCCGGCCGCGCGCACGAGCAAACCGGTCCGCGAAAAAGGCCCCGGCCATCAAAAAGAAAAAACCAAAGAACCCAAAGGCGGCAAACAACCCAAACAGCACGAACGCGGCAACAAAGGCCACGAAACGCCGCCCGTTGAAACGCCCAAGTCGGGTGGCGGCTCGAGCGCCAGCTCGGACGCACCGCAGGCCACCGCCGCCGTCGCAGCCAACCCCGTCGGCGACAGCGCGCCGGCCGCGCCCGCCGCCGGCCAGGCGCCGGCCGGTGCGGACATCTCGACGCCCGCCGTCTCCCGTCGCGCGGCCCAGCATTCGACGCACGCCCGACGTGCGCGTGCCAACGCGCGCGCCGGTCGAGCGGGCTATGCGTTCGCGTCGGCGGCGCCCGTGCGGAGCATCGGCTCTGCCGGGGCCCAGCGGGTGCCTGCTGGGCACGGCCACCAGCGCGGGCACAAGTCCCCTACACAGGTCACCTCGCCGCTGACCACGACCATCACGAAGATCGTCGGCGTCGTGCCGACGCCCGTGAGAGTCTTGATCGCGGGCCTGGTCGCGCTCGCGCTCGCGCTCGCCGCGCGCTCTGGCGCGATGGCGTTGCGCGCGCGCCGGCTGGAGCGCCAGCGCGCGCAACTGCTCGAGGACGTCGGGTTGCTGCAGGCCGCGCTGCTGCCCGTCCCGCCCGAGCGGATCGGTCCGGTCGGAACGTCCGTGGCCTACCAGCCGGCGGCCGGGCCGGGAGCGGGTGGCGACTTCTACGACGTGTTCGCGCTCGAGGACGGACGCGTGGCGGTGATCGTCGGCGACGTCTCCGGCCATGGGCGGCGCGCACTGCCGCACACCGCGCTGCTGCGATACACGCTGCGCGCGTATCTCGAGGCGGGGCTGTCGCCGCGCGAAGCTGTGCAGACCGCCGGATCGGTGCTCGACCATCAGCTCGAAGGGCTGTTCGCGACGGTCGTGGCGGGTGTATACGACCCGCGCGAGCGGGTGCTCGTGTACTCCTGCGCGGGCCACCCGCCGCCGGTAATGCTCAGCGGCGAGGGCTGCCCGCCCTCGATCGCGCCGGTGACCGCCTGCTCGGCGCCGCCGATCGGCGTGGGCATGCGCACGGGAACCCGCCAGACGTCGGTGTCGGTGCCCGGCGGCTCGCGGCTGTGCTTCTACACCGACGGTGTGACCGAGGCGCGCGTCGGCTCCGAGTTGTTCGGCTCCCAGCGGCTGGCCGACGCGCTCGTCCAACCGGCGCTCGCGTCCAGTGCTTCTGCGATCCTCGATCGCGTGGTGCATCAAGCGGACGCGCACCCCGACGACATGGCCGCCTGCCTGCTCAGCGTGGAGGGCGGCGATGGTGCTCCGAGCGTGATCGTCGAGGAGCTGGAGGTCGACCGCGAGCAGGCCGGCAGCGAGCGCACCGCACAGTTCCTGCACGACTGCGGCATGGCTGTCGCGGACGTGGCCGATGCGGCACGAGCGGCACGAGCCGCCGCTGGGCCGGCCGGCACCGTCGTGCTCGAGTTGCGGCGCAGCGCCTGCGGCCCGGCACTGACGCTACGGCGCGAGCACCTGGCCTTCGTTCACCAGCCACGCGATCGTGAGCCGATCGCACAGGCGCAGGTAGCGTTGTGAGCGCTGGCGCGGCCGTCGCCCCCGACGCAGCGATCGTGCTTGGCATCGCCTCGACGGCGCTGCCGTTTGCGCGCACGCCCGAAGCCGAGGTCGAGCGCTGGTTGCGTCTGTTGCGTCTGCACGGCGAGGTCGGCAGCGCGCTGCAGTCGATCGGCGTCAGCGAGGGCGCGCTGCCCGAGCAGGAGCACCCCGCGGACCCCCAGCGCCAGGCGGCGCCCGCCGGCAGCGGCGAGCGCGACGCGGTCGCGCAAGTCACCGAGCAGGCTGTGCGCATCGCCGCTGATCGCGGCGTGCCGATGCTGGCCACCACCGACGTGTTGCTAGGCGTGATGGACGTGTACGGCGAGGACTTCGATCGCGTCCTGCGCGCGCATGGAACCGACCGCGAAGAGGTGCTCGAGCGGCTCGGTCTCCAAGACGGCGGTTCCGCTGAGGGCTGATCTGGCCCGCGCCGCATGTCTGCTCCTGTCAGTCACTGAGGCCGTCTAGATCCGTAGCATCGCCGGCGTAGGTGTCAACAGACCAGGAGGCCACCATGCCCCAGCCGGTTACCTATCAGCTCGACGGGCCGATCGCCACGATCACGATGGACGACGGCAAGGTCAACGCGCTGTCGATCTCGATGCTCCGTGAGGTCCACTCGGCGTTCGACCAGGCCGAGCGGGATGGCGCGGTGGTGATCTTCACCGGTCGAGAGAAGTTCTTCTCCGCGGGCTTCGACCTCAATGTGTTCTCCGCTGGCCTTGAGCCAACGCTCGAGATGCTGACGCTCGGCGCCACGCTCGCCGAGCGCATGCTCGGCTTTGCGCGGCCGGTGGTGGTGGCTTGCAACGGCCACGCCGTCGCCGCCGGCTCGTTCCTTACGCTCGCGGCCGACCTGCGCATCGGGTGCGAGGGGCCGTTCAAGCTCGGCCTCAACGAGGTGGCCATCGGTCTGACCGTGCCGTGGTTCGCGATCGAGCTGGCACGCCAGCGTCTGACGCCCGCGCACTTCGATCGCGCGGTCGTCAGCGCCACCATGTACGGGCCCGACGAGGCGGTTCAGGCGGGCCTGCTCGACCGCGTTGTGCCCACAGCCCAGCTCGCGGACGCCGCACGCGAGGCCGCCGCCGGACTGGCCGAGCTGAACGTGCAAGCGCACACCGCCACCAAGCTGCGCGCCCGCGCCGGCGCGCTGGCCGCGGTGCGCAGCGCGATCGAGACTGAGCTGACCGCGGAGGGTCTGGGCGCGGCAAGCGCGCCCGTGTGACGGCGCCTCGCCCAAGCGCCTCGCGCGGGCGCGTCGCGCGCTAGTCGATCACGATCGCGCGCATCGTGTGCTCGTCCGGAAGCTTGTCGAGGATCCGGTGAAGGACTTCACGCTCCTGCGCTTGTCCTCGTTGCAGGTCGTTGAGCAGCAGTCGCACAGCGCTGTGCGTGATCTTCATCTGCTGGGGCGCCAGCGACACCGTCACGACGCCGTGCTCGTTGCGAGGACCGTCGAGGCCGGCGAGCACCTCGCGTGCCAGACGGCGGATGGTCGGCTCGTGGGCCTCGTCGGAGATCAGCAGCCTCAGGGCGCTCGCGGCCACGGGCACCTCCACCTCATCCAGGAATAGGTGGTACGGGGGCTCGGGCTCCGACGTGGCGTCGCTCATCGCAACCAGCCTACCTGTGCCGCTCGACCGCTCGCCGCCGAATCGTGGCCCCGAGCGCCACGACGATCACTCCGTAGACGTAGTCGCCCGCTTTGCCCGCTCACGCTGCATCCGTGCCAGGCGCCCGCCGAGCGAGCTCAACAGCATGCCGATGATCGCCGTGACCACGGCCAGAAACGGGGGGTGGTCGCCGAGCGAGACCTTCGCCTCAGTGCCCACGATCGCGTGCGTGACCAGCAGTGACACGCCATATACGAAGCCGCCCACGAGGCCTCTGTCGGCGCCACCCCACCCGTCCAGGTGCTCGAAACCGCCGATCACGGTGGCGGGTATGAGCAGTCCGGCCCAGGCCCAGTACAAACCGCTGGAGACGCCGATCAGGATCCCCGCGACAGCGCCTGCGATCGCGGGAACCACGCCACCCAGCACGACCTGCATGGGGCGCTCGCGATCACGGAACAGCACTGGTTCAAGCATCGTTCTCCTCTCGAAATTACTGTCAAACCCTACCGTGCGCGGCGGTGCGTGGGCGCCGTCCAGGGTAGTGCGTGGGCGCGCGCGTGCGACGAGTCGTCAATAACCTCTCAGGGACGTGGCGAGCCAGGCGCCCTTCCGACTATCGGTTCTCGACCAGTCGCCGATCTCCAAGGGATCGTCGGGTGCGCAGGCGCTGCACAACACGCTCGACCTGGCGCGGCTGACCGACCGGCTCGGCTACCACCGCTACTGGGTGGCCGAGCACCACGGCGGCCCGATGCTGGCCGGCCCGAGCCCGGAGGCGCTGATCGGGCCGATCGCGGCGGCTACGAACAGCATCCGCGTCGGCAGCGGCGGTGTGATGCTGCCCCACTACAGCCCGTTCAAGGTGGCCGAGACGTTCAGCCTGCTGGCAGGGCTGTTTCCCGGGCGCATCGATCTCGGGCTGGGGCGCGCGGCCGGCACCGACCCGCTGACCACGTTCGCGCTGCAACGCGACCGCCGCCAGGCGGCTCCCGATGACTTCCCCCAGCAGCTGGCCGAGCTGCTGGGCTATCTCGACGATCTGCTCCCGCCCGACCACGCCTTCGCGCGCCTGGCAAAGACGCTGCCGGGCGGCCCCGAGCGCCCGCAGCCGTGGCTGCTCGGCTCCTCGCCGCAGAGTGCCATCTGGGCGGCGGAGATGGGTCTGCCCTACGCGTTTGCGGACTTCATCAATCCAAACGGCGCGCAGGCCACCGCGCTTTACCGTGAACGCTTCGCCGAACACGAACACCCCGGCGCTCACCCGCGCACAGCCGTGGCGGTGTGGGTGATCTGCGCCGACAGCGACGACGAGGCCCAGCGCCTGGCAGCCAGCGGGCGCATGACCTTCACGCTGCTGCGTCGCGGACAGCTGATCGCTGTGCCGCCGCCCGATGAGGCCGTCAGGTTCTTGCAGGCCGACGACCGCGTGGGTGCTCGCCCGCGCTCTGAGCGCCGCGCCGTGCTGGGCGCGCCCGAGGCTGTGCGCGAGCAGTTGCGCGAGGTGGTGGATAATTACGGCGCCGAGGAGGCGATCATCGTCACCATCACATACGAGCACGAGGCGCGCCGGCGCAGCTACGAGCTGCTCGCCGAGGCGTTCGGGCTGGAGGCGCCCGGCGGGGCCGCGGTGACAGCGTGAGCACGCTCCCGCGTGTGCGCCGGGCCGAGCCCCGCGACATCCCCGCGCTGGCGCGTATGCTCGCGCGCGCGTTTTTCGACGACCCGGTCGCGAGCTGGGCGTGGCCGCCCGACTCGCTGAGGCTGAAGGCGCTCGAGCGCTTTCAGGCGACGCGCATGCGCCAGCTGATCGGCGCCGGCGAGGTGTGGACGAGTGACGATCTGTCTTGTGCCGCGCTGTGGGCGCCGCCGGGGAGCTGGCACTCCTCGCCGCGCGAAACAGCCCAGCTGGTTCCGTCGTTTGCGCACCCGCGCCTGATCGTGCGCCTGCCGCTCATCGCGCTCGGCTGGGACCGACTCGAACGGGCGCACCCGCGCCGCCCGCCACACTTCTACCTGGCGGTGCTCGGCACCGATCCTGAGCGACAGGGCGGCGGTCTTGGTTCGGCGGTGCTCGGTGGGGCACTCGAGCAGTGCGACAGCGATGGCGTGGCCGCCTACCTGGAGTCATCCAAGGAGAGCAACGTCGACTTCTACGCGCGCCATGGCTTTCGCGTACTCGAGCAGATGCGCCTGTTGCGTGGGCCGCCGGTGTGGAAGATGTGGCGCGACCCGCGGGTGCGGTGATCCGAGCGCCGATCGGCGCCGTAACAATGAGTGCGATGTTCAGGCCGTGGCGCTCATCCCAAGGCAGCTCCTCCGCCAGCCTGCATGGCCTCGCCGATGAGGATCTGATGCAGCTAGTGCACAAAGGCCACGCGTCCGCCTTCGAGGTCGTCTACGAACGCCACGCCAACGTGGCGTTCTCGCTGGCCTATCGCATGTGCGGCCAGCGGGCGCTGGCCGAAGACGTCGTGCAGGAGGCGTTCTTGTCGCTGTGGCGCAGCGGCGCTCGCTACGACCGCAACCGCGGCAGCGTGCGCACGTGGACGCTCGGCATCGTCCACAACCGCGCGATCGACGCCCTGCGTCGCCAGACCGTGCGCGATCGCGGGCTAGTCAGGGATGAGGGACTGCCGGAGCGGCTAGTGGCGGACGAGCGCACCGAGGTCGAGGTCGCGCGTCGCGACGAGTCGCGCGAAGTGCGCGACGCGCTCGAGCGGCTGCCCACCGAGCAGAGCCGCGTGATCGAGCTGGCCTACTTCGGTGGCCTCACCCACGTGGAGATCGCCTCGATGCTGGACACGCCCGTGGGCACGGTCAAGGGGCGCATGCGGCTCGGCCTGGCCAAGATGAGGATGGCGCTCGGAGACCCCGCGGAGGTCGTGCGATGAGCGGGGGGGCGGATATGGATCCGGCCGGCTGCGGCGGCAACGCGGCGCCATACGCGCTCGGCGCGCTCACCGACGAGGAGCACGGCGCCTTCCGAGCGCACATGGAGAGGTGTGCGGTGTGCCGTGAGGAGGTCGCCTCGCTGCAGGTCCTCGCCGCCGCGCTGGGCGAGGCAGCGCCACAGGTGCGCGCGCCTGCGCAGCTCAAGCGCAGCGTGATGTCTGAGGTGCACGCGGATGCAAACCGGCGCACGAGCAGCGAGTCAGAACGCATCACCCATACGCGCGGCGCCCCGCGGATGCGCTGGTGGCCGGCCCTTGCGAGCGCCGTCATCGTGGCCGCAGCGATTGCGCTGGCGCTGGTGGCGATCGTGCCGGGCGCTGGCGGCGGGACGCGCGTGATAACCGCGCAGGTGACCCCGGCGCACGCTCACGCGACGCTGCGAGTCAGCGGGGGTCACGGGCAGCTGAGGATCGCCGGGATGCCCCAGTCGCCGCCCGGGCACGTGTACCAACTGTGGATCAAACGCTCCGGCGGGCCGCTGCCCACCGACGCGCTGTTCACCGTCGCGGCCGGCGGCACAGCCACCGTCGGCGTGCCCGGCAGCGTCAACGGCGTCAAGGAAGTGATGGTCACCGCCGAGCCCCTGGGCGGCAGTCCCGCCCCGACGAGCACGCCCGTGATCGTCGCGCGCGTCAGCTGAGCGCAGGTTGTGGCTCCGGGCGACGCCGCGAAGCTGGGAAGGCGCGACGCCACGACGCCGTGCTCAGGTCCTTGCTACTGTTAACCACATGGCTAACAGTGAGGTGCTGGACCGCACGTTTGCTGCCTGCTCACACCCGATCCGCCGGGGTATCCTCGAACGGCTGGGCGCGGGCGAGCTGAGCGTGGCTGAGGCCACCGGCGATTTCGGCGTGTCCAAGCCGGCGATCAGCCGGCATCTGAAGGTGCTGGAGGAAGCCGGCGCGATCGTGCGCGTGATCGACGGGCGCACACACCGCCTGCGCGTCCGCGAGCGCTCGCTCCAGGACGCTGCCGAATGGATGTCACGCCAGCAGCGGATGTGGGAGCGCAAGCTGGACACCGTCGAGCAATACCTGCGCGAGCAGCGAACCGGCAAGACCCGAAAGGAGCCGACATGAGCGCCACCGATTCCACCCGCCTGCGCCTGCAGCGCACGTTCGACGCGCCCGCCGAGGAGGTGTTCGACGCGTGGACCAACCCCGAGGTGCTCAGACGCTGGTGGGTAGCCGATCCCACCTGGCGCACATCCGTCGCGGACGTCGACCTGCGCGTCGGCGGCGCCTACCGGCTGTCGATGGAAGACCCCGCCGCCGGCACCACGCACACGGTCGTGGGGGAGTACCGCGAGGTCAGTCGTCCCGAGCGCCTCGTGTACAGCTGGAGCTGGGAGGAGGACGGGCAGGCCGGGCACGTGAGCACGGTCACCGTCGAGTTCGTCGGCGAGGGCGAGCGCACGACGGTCGTGCTCGAGCACACCGACCTGCCCTCCTCTGAGTCGCCCGACGGACACCGCAAGGGCTGGGAAGGGTGTCTGGGGATGCTCGGCGCCCGCGTCTTCACCGCGGTCGCGCAGCCGTCCTGAACGGCTGCGCTCCGCGAAACCGAAACAACGAAAAGGAGGACCACGATGGCGAATTACCTGTTTGCATACACGGGCGGCGGCATGGCCCAGACCGACGAGGAGCGCGAGGCCGCGATGGCGGCATGGGGCGGCTGGTTCGGCGCACTCGGCTCGGCGATCGTCGACGCGGGCAACCCGTTCGGCCCATCTGCCACGGTCGCCTCCGGCGGTGTCAGCGACGGCGCCTCAGCTGGGCTGACCGGCTATTCGGTGATCAGCGCCGACAGCCTCGCGGCAGCCGGCGAGCTGGCCAAGGGCTGTCCGGTGCTCGCCTCCGGCGGCAGCGTGCAGGTGTACGAGACGATCCCGGTGATGTAGGCAGGCGACACTTGGCCGTCAGCGGACGTGCAGCTCCTGCCCGGCGACGCTGACCACGTCGCCGGCGTGCAGCTGGCGTCCGCGGCGGATCTCGTGCTCGCCGTTGACCTCGACGGGCTCGCTCGCCAGCAGGACCTTGACCTCGCTGCCGCTGCCGACGATCCCGGCCAGCTTGAGCAGCTGTCCGAGTCGGATCGTCTCGCCTTTGATCGGGATGTCGGTGACCATCGGCGGGCGAATACAGCCAGGCTCACACGTGCGGTGCGGTATCGGCCCCGTTGCGCCGCTCGGCCATGTCCGCTCCGGTGGTGGTCGTCATCACCGCCGCGCCGCGCCCGCCGAGCACGCGCCGCACGAGCCCCGGCGCGAGCACGCGCAGCGCCGCGAACACGGCAAAGGGGCGCGGCACGTAGCGCTCGGGGCGGCGGCCGATGCCGGCCTCGTAGATCGCCTCGGCGGCGCGCTCGGGCGTGGAGACGATCCAGCGCGTGGCGGACCTGCCGGTCAGCTCGGCCTGAGGGAAGCCCTCAGTGGAGATGAAGCCGGGCAGCACCAGCCCGACGTGCACGCCGTGGGCGCGCTCCTCGGCCCACAGCGCGTCCGACCAGCCGGCGAGCGCGAACTTGGACGCGCTGTAGGCGCCGGTGCCCGCGCGCGCGACGCGACCGGCGGTGGAGGCCACGTTGACGATCGCCGACGGCGCGCTGGCGTGCAGCAGCTCCAGCAGCGCCTCGGTCAGTCGCACCTGCGCGTCGAAGTTGATCGCCATCGTGCGCCGCACGTTCTCGTAGCCGCCGTCGGCGAAGCGCGCGCGCCATGACGCGCCGGCGTTGTTGACGAGCAGGTCAAGCCGCCCGTGGCGCTCGATCACGTGGTCGCGGATGCGCGCGGGGGCGTCCTCGTCGATCAGGTCGGCGGCGACGTAGCTGACGCGCCGCTCGCCCAGCTCGCCGGCCAGCTCACGCAGGCGCTGCTCGCGCCGCGCGACCAGCACTAGCGATGCCCCCGGCTCGCGGATCAGCCGGCGCGCGGTGGCTTCGCCGATGCCGCTGGAGGAGCCGGTGATCAGCATCACGCGGGAGTTGCCTGGAGTGTGGATGCGCTCGGCCATGACATCCTCGCTTGGATCGGGGGCGGCGATGGGCTCAGAGCGCCCGGCGGTTAGCCTTTCAGATCGGCACACGATGAGCGAGTCCACTCCCAGCGATCTGCACGGCGTCGCGTCGAGCGCCGCAAGCTCGCCGCGCAAGGATCAGGCGCTGGAGCTGTTCCGCGAGTTGCCGCGCCGCTACGACGCGCTGTCGGCTGCGCTCAGCTTCTGGCAGGACCCCCGCTGGCGGCGCGCGTTGGTCGATGCGCTGGCGCCACGCGACGGCCAGCGGGTGCTCGACGTGGCGACCGGCACGGGGATGGTCGCGGCCGAGCTGCTCGCGCGCGCGGACTGCTCGGTGGTCGGGCTCGACCAGAGCCCGCAGATGCTCGGCGCCGCCCGTGCGCGCTTTGCCGATGAGAGGGGCTCGCGGGTCGAGCTGATCGAAGGCCAGGCTGAGCGACTGCCGTTCGCGCAGGACAGTTTCGACGCGTTGACGTTCACCTATCTGCTGCGCTACGTGGACGATCCCGCCGCGACGATGCGCGAGCTGGCACGCGTGGTGCGCCCGGGCGGGCGCGTGGCGAGCTTGGAGTTCGGCGTGCCGCCATGGGCGCCGGCGCGCGCGGCGTGGCGGCTGTACACAGCGGTCGGGCTGCCGGTGCTCGGACGCGTAGCCTCGCGCGAGTGGGCGGAGGTCGGGCGTTTCCTGGGGCCGAGCATCCGCGGCTACTACGAGCGCCACCCCGTGCCGGCGATCGTCGGCTACTGGCGCGATGCGGGCCTGGAGCGGGTGAGCGTGCGGCGGATGAGCCTCGGCGGGGGTGTGGTGATGTCTGCGACCAAGCATGGCGGTGGGGAGGGGCAGGCGCGCCCACCCGGCGCGAGCGGCGGGGGCTGAACGGGGATGGGGGCGACGCGCGAGCGCCCGGCGTTCTACGCGCGCGGGCGCGGGCGCGCGAGTGAGCTGGTGACGCTGCTACACCCGCCGTACACGGCGTGGCACCTGAGCTACTTCGCGATCGGTGCGGCGATCGCACCGCACCTGTATGTCGGGCGGCTGCTGTGGGGCCTGGCGGCGTTCGCGCTGGCGGTGGGCGTGGCGGCGCACGCGTTCGACGAGCTGCACGACCGGCCGATGGGCACCGGGCTGACCGACCGCACGCTGATCGCGCTGGGCGTGGCGGGGTTGGCGGGCGCGGTGGCGATCGGCGTGGCCGGCGCGATCACCGTGTCGGTGTGGCTGGCGCCGCTGGTGATCGCGGGCGCGCTGTTCCTGCCCGCGTACAACCTCGAGCTGGCCGGCGGGCGCCTGCACAGCGACCTGTGGTTCGCGCTCGGCTGGGGAGCGTTCCCGGCGTTCACCGGCTACTTCGTGGAGGCTGAGAAGATCGCGCTGCCGGGGCTGCTGATCGCGGCCGGGTGCATGGCGATGAGTGTCGCGCAGCGGCGTCTGAGCTCGCCCGCGCGGGAGCTGCGCCGGCGCACAGCGGCGGTGCAGGGGACGCGCACGCTTCACGACGGCGCCACCGAGCCGCTGTCGCTTCGTGCGCTGCTGGCGCCACTCGATGGCGCGCTGGCGGCGATGTCGCTGGCGATGGTGGTGACCGCGTGCGCGCTCGTGGCGGCGCGCCTGTGAGCGTGCGCCCGATACAGGCGTGAGCCGATTGCGCCGTGGCGCGGCGGGGCTGAGCGGGGCCGGCACGCCGGCTCAGCGCTCGAGCAGGCGTGCGCCGGGACCGGGGCGCACCTGCAGCGCGCCGGCGGGGTAGGCGGCGTCGGGCGCGAACAGGCCGAGCACGCTGCCGCCGAATCCGCCGCCGATCACGCGCGCGCCGGCGGCGCCGGCCTCGCGCAGGCTCGCGACGGCCGCCTCGACGGCTGCAGTGGAGACCTCGTAGTCCTCGCGCAGGCTCGCGTGCGACGCGTCTAGCAGCGCGCCGACGCTCGGCATGTCGCCGGCTTGCAGCGCGCCGACGGTTTCGCGAACGCGGCGGTTCTCGCCGAGCACGTGTCGCGCGCGCCGGCACAGCGGCTCGGGCAGCGCCGCGACGGCATCCTCGTTGGCGTCGCGCAGCGAGCGCACGCCGAGCAGCGTGCACGCGCGGGCGCACTCGGCGCGGCGCTGGTTGTAGGCCGAGGCGGCCAGGTCGTGGCGCTCGCCCGAGTCGAGCACGACCAGACGCCAACCGTCGAGGCGCAACGGCACGGGCTGCGCCTCGAGCGTGCTGAAAGTCGATGCACAGGGCCGTGTCGGGCGCGCCGTACAGGCAGGCGAGCTGGTCGAGCATGCCGGTGCGGGCGCCCACCCAGTCGTTCTCCACGCGCGAGCACAGGCGCGCGATCCGCGTTCGATCCCATGCCTCGACCGGGCCGCTGTCGCCGCCGGCGCCCAAATCGATCAGCGCCAGCGCAAGCGCGACGCCGAGCGCGGCCGAGGAGGACAGGCCGGCGCCGCGCGGTAGCTCGCCGGCGATCTCCAGGCTGGCGCCGGTGAGCGGGTATCCGGCGCGCGCCAGCTCGGCGACGGTGCCGCGCACGAACGCGCGCCAGCCGCTCGCGGGCGCGGGGTCCGCCAGGGCGAACTCGTCACGCTCGCCCAGATCGCGTGCGTAGGCGAGCACGCGCGCCTGCCGCGGGGGCTCCTCAGGCCAAGCGGTGGCGCGCACGGTGACGCCGGCGAGGATCGCGAACGGCAGTGCGAGCCCACCGTTGTAGTCGGTGTGCTCGCCGATCAGGTTGACGCGGCCGGGAGCGAACGCGACGCTGCGCTCATGCGCCACGGGCGATCGCCTCGCGCAGCCGCACGGCGGACTCCTCGGGGAGCGTGTCGGAGATGAACGTGCCGGCGCCCTGCTCGGATCCGGCCAGGTACTTGAGCTTGTCGGCCGTGCGCAGCGGCGGGTAGAACTCGATGTGCAGGTGCCCGCGCGCGGTGGCGGGTGCGCCGGCGGCGCCGGCACCCGGTGTGGGCGCCTGGTGCACGGCCATCACGTAGGGGAACGGTCGCTCGAACAGCGCGTCGTAGCCGCGCACGAGCGCCTGGAGCGCGCCGGCCAGCATGCGCAGCTCCTGAGGTTCGCACGCGAGCAGGCTGGGGCGGTGCTCGCGCATGACCACGTGCGCTTCGTAGGCCCAGCGCGCGGCATACGGGACGTAGACGACGACGCTGTCGTTCTCGTAGACGACCCGCTGCCCGTCCTCTAGCTCCCGTGAGAGCAGCGTGCACGGCGCGCAGCCGCCGAGGCGCTCGTCGGCGGCCAGCTCGAGCTCGGGGACGGGGGGCAGGAACGGGTAGGCATAGATCTGCCCGTGCGGGTGGTGCAGCGTGACACCGACCTCGACGCCGCGGTTCTCGAAAATGAACACGTACTGCACGTCCTCGCGTTCGCCCAGCTCCTGGTAGCGCTGGCGCCAGACCCACATCAGTGCGTCGGCGCGCTCGGGCGCGAGCGTGCCGAGCGAGGCGTCGTGGTCGTCGCTGTAAACGACCACCTCGGCTGTCCCGTCGGGCGCCTGGAAGGCCGGGAAGCGATTGTCGAACACCGCGATCTGGAAGGACGGGAACGGGATCTCGGTCGCGGGCTGCCCTGGTCGGGTGGGACACAGCGGACAGTGCTCGCGCGAGGGCAGGAACGTGCGCTGCTGACGGTGGATCGCATACACGACCTCCTCACCGCGTAGCTCCTCCAAGCGGCGCTCGCTCACCCGCCGCCTCCCTCGACGCGCTCGAACAGCGCCAGCGCGCGACCGTCGTCTTTGACGTGGCGGCTTAGCGCGAGCGGCCCGACGCGCTGCTCGCCGTCGTCCGCTGCGTCGTGCGCGGGACCCGACTCGCGCTGGGGCGTGCGGTCGGCTTGCGACTGGCGCGGCTGCGCGGGTTTCCCGGGCATCGACGGAGGGTATACCCAGCACATGTGATTGCTGACACAACATTCTGATCGGTCGACGCAGTGCGTCACCCCGGATTGAAACGCCGCAGTTTGCGTGAAACACGGGCATTGACTACTGCGGCGGATCGAGCGAAGGTAGACAGGATGCTGCGCTGGTCTAACGCAGCACGGTCGAGCAAGAGGAGGCCACTGATGTCGGACACCGACCAGGCACACGAAGCCGTGGAGCGTCTCGATCATTCAGACAGGGGGCTGCTGGACACGCCGGGGTTCGACCGGCGCGCATTCCTGAGACGCACGGCGATGACCGGGGTCGCCGCCGGCTCGGTCAGCACGCTGCTGGCGGCATGCGGGTCGAGCGCGTCGAGCAACGGCGGCTCGGTGGCCGTGTTCGGCTCCGTGCCGAAACTCAAATTTGTGTTCGTCAACCACGTGACGACGAACCCGTTCTTCGTGCCCACGCAGTACGGGGCGGCGGACGCGTCGAAACTGCTGGGCTGTAGCTACCAGTGGACGGGCTCAGAAAGCAGCAACGTCAACCAGATGGTCAACGCGATCAACAGCGCGATCACCGGCGGCGCGAACGGCATCGCGGTGTCGCTGATCGATCTGCACGCGTTCAACGGGCCGGTCGAACAGGCGTTGAAAGCGGGGATCCCGGTGGTCGCCTACAACGCCGACGCGCCGGGCAACAAGCGCCTGTCATACATCGGCCAGGACCTCAAACTGGCGGGCGAAAAGATGGGTGAACGGATCGTCGCGGCGGTCCCCTCGGGTGACGTGGCGCTGTTCATCGCGACGCCCGGCTCGGCCAACCTGCAGCCCCGCATCGAAGGCGCGGAAAAGGCGATCAAAGACTCGGGCAAGCCGATCAACGTGCACACGGTCGCCACCGGCGCGGCGGTGCCGGCGGAGCTGTCGGCGATCGAAGCGTATTGGCAGGGCCACCAGAGCACGAAGGGCATGTACGCGGTCGATGGCGGCAGCACGGAAAGCCTCGCGAAAGTCATGCAGAAGTTCGGGCTGGCCGGCAAAGGTGTGAAGGCCGGTGGCTTTGACCTGACCGAACAGACGCAGAAGCTGCTGCTGGAAGGCAACATCGAATTCACGATCGACCAGCAGCCCTACCTGCAGGGCTTCCTGCCGGTCCTGCAGTTGTACATGTGGCACGCCTCGGGCTCGCTCACCGGGCCCGCGGAAACGGACACCGGACTGAAGTTCCTGAACAAAGAAACCGTCGTCCCGTACGTCGAATCGAAGACGCGCTACGAGGGTACGTCCTCGGCGGTGACGGTCGTCGCGATCAAGGCGGGCACTCCCGCCCAGTAGCGATGGCGAGCGTCGAAGGGGGATCGGCCCCTCCCCGGCAAGCGACCCCGGCGGGAGGCCCGGCGCAGGCGCGCCCGGCCTCCCCGCCGGAACGCAGCAGCGCGCTGGAACGTGTCCTTGCGCTGCGCGAGGGCAGCATCATCGTCGTCACGCTGATCGTGGCGATCTACTTCTCGATCAACACGAGCACGTTCTTCACGGGCGCGAACTTCAAGACGCTGCTGCCGTACGTGGCGCCGTTCGCGATCCTCGGCGCGGGCGAGGTGTTCGTGATGATCCTCGGCGAGATCGACCTGTCGATCGGGGCCACGTACCTGCTGGCGCCGTACCTGTTCTACAAGGTCGCCAGCGGCGGCTTTCCGCTCGTGCCGAGCGTGATCGTGGCGCTGCTGGCATGTGTGGCGGTGGGCCTGGTCAACGGCTTCTTCGTGGCGGTCGTGGGGATCAGCTCGTTCGTGACGACGCTGGGCATGCTGTTCACGCTGGAGGGGCTGACGTTGGTGATCTCCCACGGCGCGCCCAAGGAAACACCGGGCGCGCAGGCGCACTCGACCACGCACGCGGTCACGCGCGTGGTCAACGGCGTGCACGTCAAACTGAGCGAGACGGTCAACCACATCAGCACGTTTGCGAAAGTGTTCGGCGGCGGCGTGTACTCGGAGATCATCTGGGCGGTGGTGATCGTGGCCGTGCTGCAGGTCGTGCTGACGTTCACGCGCTGGGGGATATACACGGTCGCGGTCGGCTCGAACAAGCTCGGCGCGGCCGAGGCGGGCGTGCGCGTCAAGCTCGTGATGGTCCGCAACTTCGTGATCTGCGCGATGGCCGGCGGCCTGGTCGGCATCCTCGAGGCGGTGCGCTCGGCGACCGTGCAGCCGGACACCGCGGGCGCCAACGAAATCCTGTTCCTGGGCATCGCCGCGGCGGTGATCGGCGGCACGCTGCTGGCGGGAGGCTCGGGCACGGTCGTGGGCGCGCTGATCGGCGCGCTGTTCCTTGGGATCCTCAGGGACGGTCTGATCCTGCAGGGCGTCAACGCCAACTACCTGCTGCTGTACACCGGCCTGGCGATCCTGGTGGCGATGACGATCAACGTGTACGTGCAGCGTCTTCGCAGGGGGACCCACCGTGGCTGATCAGGTATCCGCGCAGACGATCGTCGGGCCGACGTCTGCGCCCGACGACGTGCTGCGCGTCGAACACATCTCCAAGCGCTTCGGCCCGGTGACGGCGCTGCGCGATGTCAACCTGCACCTCAAAAAGGGCGAGGTGCTGGGGCTGCTGGGCGACAATGGCGCGGGCAAGTCGACGCTGATCAAGATCATCAGCGGCTTCCAGAAGCAGGACGGCGGCGAGATCTTCCTGCACGGGCAACCGTACGAGCCCAAGGGCGTCGACGACGCACGCGCGAAAGGGATCGACACCGTCTACCAAGACCTGGCACTGATCGACGAACTGTCGGTCTACCACAACCTGTTTTTGCGTCGCGAGAAAGTGCACCGGCCGCTGCCGTTCCTGGCCAACCGCGAGATGAAGCTGCAGGCGCGCAGGGCACTGGATGAGATCGGCATCAACATCCCGCGGATCGACGTGGCGGTGGCGCGGCTGTCGGGCGGCCAGCGTCAGGCGATCGCGGTCGCGCGCACGGTCAACTCGGACGCGGACATCATCCTGCTGGACGAGCCGCTGGCGGCGATGGGCGCGAAGGAGGGCTCGATGATCCTCGACCTGGTCGCCCGTTTGAAGGCCGAGGGGAGCGTGTCGATCATCATGATCCTGCACAACTACGTGCACGTGCTGGAGGCGTGCGACCGCGTGAGCATGATCCAGGACGGTGTGATCGCGCTGGACAAGCCGACGGCGGAGACGTCAGTCGAGGAGCTGACGGAGATCGTGGTCAACGAATATCGCCGTGCGCGGCTGGAAGGCGACCACGGGTCGAGCTAAGTTGTAGTTCTGGATGGTGGCGTCTTCGCTAGACCGACCGGATGCGCGTCCGCGTCGCCGTGTGCTGCCGATCGTGGCGATCGTCTTGGTGGCGGTGCTGGCGATCGTGGCTTTGGGCGCGTATCTGTACGACCACTCTCGGCGTGAGGTGATCGCCAAGGGCGTGACGGTCGACGGGGTGGCGGTGGGCGGGCTGCATTCGGCCGCCGCGCGCAGCAAGCTCGAACACGATCTCGTGACCTCGCTGCAAAAGCCGGTGGTGGTGCGCTCGGGCGGGCACGCGTGGGTCCTGCACACGCACGAAGCGGACGTGAACGTGGACGTGGCGAACATGGTCGATGAGGCCGTCAGCGTGAGCCGAGAGGGCTCGATCGTGACGCGTACGACACGTGGGCTGTTCGGCGGCAGAGTGCACCACAACGTCCCGCTGGTGGTGACCTACTCCCACCAGGCGGTGCGCAACCTGACCGCGCACGTGCGCGCGGCGGTCAACAGCGCACCGCGCGACGCGACCGTGCAGCCGAACTCGAGCGGTCTTGCCGCGGTGCCCGGCCGCGATGGGCTGACGGTCGACAACGACAAGCTGGGCGGGCGTGTGGAGGGGGCGCTGGTGGCGGCGGGGGCGGCGCGTACGGTGACGGTGCCCACGCACAAGCTGGCGCCGAAGGTCACGACGGCCGAGCTGGCGGCGCAGTATCCGGCGTACATCGTGGTCGACCGCGACGCGTTCAGGCTGCGCTTCTACGAACACCTGAAACTGGCGAAAACGTATGAAATCGCGGTCGGCATGGAAGGCCTGGAAACGCCTCCGGGTCTGCACCACATCGAATGGAAGCAGGTCGATCCGCCGTGGTACGTGCCCAAGAAAGCGTGGGCGGGATCGCTCGCGGGCACGGTCGTGCCGCCGGGCCCGGGGGACCCGCTGAAGGCGCGCTTCATGTCCTTCGAAGGCGGCGCGGGCATCCACGGCATCGACCCCAGCGAGTACTCGTCGATCGGCCATGACGCTTCGCACGGCTGCGTGCGCATGCGCATCCCGGACGTGATCGCGCTGTACAGCAAGACGCCCGTGGGCACCCCCGTCTACATCATGTAAGGGCCGTTCGGCCCGGGGTCGCGCCGCTCAGACCCTGGGCGGCTGGCGAGATTCGCGGTATTCCTTGTTCTGGCGGCGCTCGCCGTGGATCTGCACGGCGATGTAGATCAGGATGATGTTGACGACGATCCCGATCCCGCCGAACGTGAGCAGCAGGCCGAAGGACTTGACGAACGCTTCGCTGGTGGCGAGGAGCACGGCGTGAGCCTACCAAGCCGTGCGAGCGCCCGGTGTCGTACGCTGGAGCGCACCGCCACCGACCGTCCGGCCGGTGGACGAGCACCCGGAGAGGTGCCGGAGCGGTTGAACGGGCGCGACTGGAAATCGCGTAACGGGGGAAACCTCGTTCGAGGGTTCGAATCCCTCCCTCTCCGTTTTTGCTTTCCGCCGAGCGTGCCACTGCGGGACAGCACGTTTGGGTGCCCAAGGACATCGGCGGAGGTCGTTGCCCTTGGGCGAGACCGACCTTAGCAAGGCTTAGAGTCCTAGTACTGGACACCCTGGACTTTGACCCTAGCACTCCGACATGTTTCTCGTGTGAGCGAGCAACCGGA
Organism: uncultured Solirubrobacteraceae bacterium; assembly: GCA_963705235.1. Classification (GTDB taxonomy): domain Bacteria; phylum Actinomycetota; class Thermoleophilia; order Solirubrobacterales; family Solirubrobacteraceae; genus Palsa-744. Next base: position 1,613,546 of record OY970059.1, read on the forward strand.
TCCAGTCCTGGCAGCACTACTGAAACGCATGCGCGAGAACCGGGAGATCACTCAGGAACAGCTGGCGTTCGACGCCGGCATCACAGTCTCCGCGCTATCGCGAATCGAACGTGGACTGACCAGCCCTGGCTGGCTGACCGTCAGAAGGCTCATCAACGCTCTGGGCGTTAGCCTCGCGGAGCTCGTCGCGGGCATCGAAAAGCCCGCTTAGGCGACTCGCTGGCACTGTCTGTCCGAGCAGGGGCCTGGTGCCGGGCGGCGCCTCGTCAGCCCATATCGAACGCTGAGCGTGCAGCTCCCTAACACGCTTCCACGCTAGGCATGTGTTCGAGCTTCGTCCCTCGATCCCCGTAGACCCCCATAACGCCGGGGTTTTCGAGAAGTGCGGGGGAACGAATGCGCTCAGGCCTCGTCTCCGTGCGCCATCGCGAGCGTCTAAGCGAGCTGGTCGATCGATCCTAAGCGAGGTCGAGCACCAACAGCAGCGCGTCCTCTACGGCGCGCATTTCATCGTGCGTGAGGTGTCCGACGTGTCGGCCGAGTGCCCGAGCGTCAACTGCGCCGACCATCTCGCAGAGCACCTGCGTTGGCTGGTCGACGACTGTTATCTCTGGGTGGAAGCTCGCTTCGAATGCCGAGCATGATGTGGGGCAGACGACGACGGTGGAGAGAGCGAGTAGATCGTCGGCTTGGATGACCACCGCGTAGCGGCGCCCCATCTGAACGTGGCCGCGTTTGCCGGGCAACTTGATCTCGTGTACATCACCACGGACCACGCAGTTGCTCCATCAGGTCGGCGACCTCGTGGGCTTCTCGCACGTAGCCGTCGTTCTGCATGAGGCGTCTTGCCTCGTCTGCCAGTCCGCCGCGGTGGCGCTCACGCTCCGCCGTCTCGGTGATCGCCTGCCGCGCTGCCTCGGCGCGGCTCAGTCCACGTCGCCTTGCGATCTCGTCCAGAGCGGTCAGCCCGTCGCGGCCTAGTCGCAAGGAAAGCGGATGGGGAGCCGACGCCATGAAAGCAGCGTAGCGCAAAATGCACTACTCATCTGCAGGAGTGTTTGATCTGTACGCATCGCGTGCAGCTCCCGGATGCGCCGCCACGTCGGGCTTCTGGTCTGCTCGAGGAGCACCGCGATCGTCGTCTCATCGGCTGGGCCGCAATACTTAAGTGGATGCTTCAGTATGCGCCCACCCGGCTGACGCCCCCCGAGCCTCCGATCGACGTGGTCTTCCATGCGCTCTCAGATACGAACCGACGCGCGATGATCGACCTCCTGATCGACGGGCCCGCATCGGTGAGCGAACTCGCACGGCCGCTCGCCATATCGCTATCGGCGGTCGTCCAGCACCTGCACGTGCTCGAGTCGAGCGGTCTGGTGCGCTCACACAAGGCAGGGCGCGTGCGCACGTGCGAGATCGAGCCGATCGCGCTGAGCACGGCCGAGCGCTGGATCAGCGAGCGGCGCGCGACGTGGGAGTCCCGGCTGGACCGGCTCGGCGCTTTTCTCGCCAAGGAGACCGATGAGCCGGAGTCCTCCACGCAGTCCAAGAAGACAAGACCGAAAAGGAGATCGAAATGAGCGACAGGTCAGCGACACACGCGACGTTCGTGATCGAGCGCGACTACGACGCATCCCCCGCACGCGTGTTCGCGGCATGGGCCGACGTGAATGCCAAGGGCCAGTGGTTCGGGCCGGGCGGTGACCAGGGGCACGACCTCGACTTCCGCGAGGGTGGCCGCGAGCGTTTCGAGGCGGCAGTTGCGGGCGCGGTCTACTCCTACGATGCGCTCTACGAAGACATCGTCCCCGACGAGCGGATCGTCTACACCTACAACATGCACCGCAACGGCGTACGGATGTCCGTTTCCGTGACAACAGTGGAGCTGCTCGCCGACGGCGGTAAAACGCACATGCGCTACACCGAGCAGGGCGTGTTCCTCGACGGCGAGGACACGCCGCAGCTGCGCGAGCACGGCACGGGGGAGATGCTCGACAAGCTCGGCGCAACGCTCGCACAAGGGGCTGCGACGGTATGAGCGCGGAGGCCGGCACAATCGGTGGCGCGCGCACGACCTCGCGCCCGATCGAGCACAGCGCCACCGAGGGCGGGAGCGATCGCTCGCGCTGGCTCGCGCTCTACGTGCTGTGCACGGGGATGCTCATGATCGTGCTCGACGTGACGATCGTGAACGTCGCGCTGCCGTCGATCCAGGAAGATCTGCACTTCTCGACGTCGAGCCTCGCGTGGGTCGTCAACGCGTACCTGATCGCGTTCGGAGGGCTGCTGCTGCTGGCCGGACGCCTGGGCGACCTGGTCGGCCGCCGACGCATCTTCCTCGCGGGCGTCGTGCTGTTCACGAGCGCTTCGCTCCTGTGCGGCGCCGCTCAGGCGGCATGGTGGCTCGTGGCCGCGCGCTTCGTCCAGGGCGTCGGCGGCGCGATGACCTCGGCGGTGATCCTCGGGATGATCGTGACGATGTTTCACGACGCTCGCGAGCAGGCGAAGGCGATCGGCGTGTTCGCCTTCGTCGCCTCGGCGGGCGGCTCCGTCGGCCTGATCGCGGGCGGCATCCTGACGCAGTCGCTCGACTGGCACTGGATCTTCTTCGTGAACCTTCCGATCGGCATCGCCACGGTGCTCGCGGCGCGGCGGCTGGTCCCCGACGAGCCGGGCATGGGCCTGCGCGAGGGCGCGGACGTCCCGGGCGCGGTGCTGATCACGAGCGCGCTGATGCTCGGCGTCTACACGATCGTTGGCCCGGCGGCGAAACACGGCTGGGGCTCAGGGGAAACACTGCTGCTCGGCGCCGGCTCGATCGCGCTGCTCGTCGGGTTCCTGCTGCGTGAGACGCGTGCCGCGAGCCCGCTGATGCCGCTTCGGATCTTCCGCTCGCGTCCTGTCGCGGCGGCGAACGGGATCCAGATCCTGTCGGTCGCCGGGATGTTCGGGATGTTCTTCCTCGGCGCGTTGTACCTGCGTCGCGTGCTCGGCTACGACGCGCTAGAAATCGGCCTCGCGTTTCTCCCAGTGACGATCGCCATGGGGACGCTTTCAATTCGCTACTCAGAGCGCATCCTGATGGCGCTGGGAGCGCGGCGTGCGCTGCTGTTGGGCCTCACGCTTGTGCTCGCCGGCCTCGTCCTGTTCGCGCTCACGCCGGTGCACGCGAATTACGTGATGCAGGTCGCGCCGTCGATGCTGCTGCTCGGTCTCGGTGCCGGTATCGCGTTCCCGACCCTGATGAACCTCGCGATGTCGGGCGCGACGCCGCAGGATGCGGGTCTCGCCTCGGGGCTCGTCAACACCACCGCGCAGATCGGCGGGGCGCTCGGGCTGGCGGTGCTCGCGACGCTCTCGACCTCGCGCAGCAACGCGCTGATCGCGGCCGGACATCCGCTCGCCTCAGCACTGACCACCGGCTACCACCTCGCGTTCTGGGTCGCCGCAGCGCTCGTCGGCTGTGCGCTCGTCGTCGTGCTCGTCGCGGTCGAGCCCGGTCGGGCGTCTGCGGGAGCGCACGACGATCATGCTGCCCGAGGAGGTCCTGTAGTCGATGTGGCCGAGGTCTGACCTCGGCCACATCAGTCTTCGAGCGAAGAGCAATATTACGGTGTGGGTGTTATTTCGTCCTTGATGGTCGTGCCTTCCTCTGACAGCTCGAGTTCACCATTGTAACTACCATTGGTACTCGTACCCGCACAGGCTCCACCGCTGCCTTCGGCGTTGATGCCTTTCACACTCATAAACGCCGTAGTTGCCGTTTCTTTCACTGAATCCTCTGCATATATTACGGGTTCGAGGTTTTTGTTGTTGCCTCCTGTTACAAGTTTGACGCTACAGTTCGCTGTCGGAAATGTGATGACTACTGGTTTCCCAGTAATACCTAGGGCATCTCCCGCCCATAGATCGTATTCCGCATTGGAGATGGTCACCGATTCTTTCGATGATGCTTCACACCCACTGTATTTGAGGGTGATCACCTTGACCGTTTTTGCACTCGATGCCGGACCGCCGCCAGTCGCCGTCGAGCAGGTGATCTTTTTTTCTTTGATATTGAATTCCGGTTTAGATGCACTGGCGGCTTTCACCACGCTGATGCCCGACCAGCCTGGTTCCGCATACACCAGGGTATACCGATTCAGCCCTTCGAACCCTTCGACAGGATTTGTGCAGGTGTAGTTGGAGAACCAGCCGGTACCTTGAGCTTCTGCTTGTGTGCATACTTCTTTATTGGTGCCTGAGCGTAATGTCCACACAGATTGCCACCAATACTGCCAGGTTTCCGCTAAGACAAATGCTCTTGTGCCGCCTGACGTTTTGCAGTTGCTATCTTCCCAGTCCCCATATAGTCTTTTGTCCGTTGTCGCGCCTGTATTTTTAACAGTCGGTACAACCTTGAAGCATTTCGTGGCAGATGCCGGAGTCGCTCCGATTGCCGACCACGCTGGAAGAAGAAGAAGAATTAGCAGCCCCAGTGTCGTCGTAGTCCGTCTCATTTGACTCACCGTCTCCTCAGGTCACAGGATTACCAGTTACGCGACCTTAGGATGCCTAGCCTGGACGGTCAAGGTGACAGAAACAGTGCCACGTTTCCATGTGTGTTACGCACGTCTGGGAATCCGGGCTTCGACGACAGTGGATTCACGAGAGCGCCCGCCGTCGGGCGATGGCGTCCTGTCAGCGGCGTGAGACGTCTTCCAGGTAGTTCTGGACCCAACTCTCCGATAGGTCGTCCGACTGGCGGCTCATCGGCTGCGCGACCGGCGCCGAGGCGGCGGGGCGCTTGAGTGCGAGTGCACCGAGGACGCGATCGACGGTCGCGTCGAGGTCGCCGGCGACTTCCTCGTAGAGCACCGGCAGCGGCTGTCGACCGATGCGGAAGAAGAACCCCCGCCATGCGTCCTCGTGGCGGCGGAGCTGGTCGAGAAGGTGATCGATTGCGTCAAAGGAGTAGACAGCACGCCTGTCTGGCAGCGGCTCATCGGCGGAATGGCCTTCGGCCTTGCGCCAGACCCAGGTCTGCAGCGCACGCCACAGTGAGACTGCCTGGCGCACCTTGTCGCTGCGTGAGACGAACACATAGTCGAGGTTGGGGAAGGCGGCGGTGAGGAGGGATCCGTCACCCATACCCCCGAAGCGTGGTATGCCGCGGGTCAACTCGAGAAAGTCGTCGAAGTAGCCCCACATCATCTTCGCTCCGAAGACGCCGTTGGCGGTGGTGCCCTCGTGGATCGCGGCGTCGAGATGGCGAGCGTAGTCGTCCCTGCTCCACGTCGCCACCCGTTCGGAGTCGCGGTCGAGCTGCGCATCGTGCGGAAGCAGGCGCAGTACTTCTGGGCTGCGCAGGCCCCAGAAGTACTCGCGTGGGCGTCGTGGTACGCCGGTCTCCTTGAGCGCCTCGAAGTACTCGCGTGGACGCCCCGCGACGCCGGTCAGCTCGAGGCTTTCACACAGCAGCGTGCTGCCGCTGCGCGGCGTTGCACAGACGAGATATGAGCGCTGCGGCTCGACTGCCTCCGATCGGGCGGCGGGGGCGGTGGGCAGGTCGTGTGGGCTCATGCGATCACGATCGTCGGTTCGCTCGCCGAGATCTGATCGGGATCGTTCACTTCGGCTCCCGGCGGCGGCGCCGGGTCGCCGTGGAGCAGCGGGTCGCTCGTTTCGAGCATCCACCGATGCAGGCGATCGGAGAGTTCGCGCCGGACGCTCTCGCAGCTGGGGTCGTCGGCGAGGTTGGCTGCCTCATTCGGGTCGAAGGCGAGGTCGTAGAGTTGCTCGAACGGAATCGAGCGCTCGCCCCAGCCGAGCTCGATCAGCAGCGTCTTGCTCGGCGAGTCATCGCAATTGGCGAGTACGGGCGTGGTGCGCTGGCCGAAGCGGCGGATGTACTTCCAGCGTTGGGTGCGGATTGCGCGTTGCGGCTCATACGCGGCGTGCCAGGTCATCTCGGCAAAGAGCTCCTCGCGCACCTCGTTGGTTTCGCCACGAATCAGTGGCAGCAGCGAGGTTCCCTGCAGGAAGTCTGGGCGCTCGATCCCCGCCAGCTCGCACAGGGTAGGGTAAACGTCGATGTGCGAGACCAGCGCGTCGCTCACCTTGCCCCCGGCAAAGCCGTCGGGGCCGCGGAGTATCAGCATGACGCCGAGACCTCTGTCGTACAGCGTCGCCTTGGAGCCCGGGAACGCGAGCCCGTGATCGGTCGTGAAGACGATCAGCGTGTTGTCCGCGAGGCCGTTTGCGTCGAGCGCCTCGAGCACTGAGCCGACGCCTTGATCTAGCGAGCGTGCGCTCGCCTTGTAGGCAGCCATGTCGCGCCGCGTCTCCGCAGTGTCGGGCAGGTTTGGTGGCGGGCTCGAGTAGAGAGCGTCACGAAGCGACGGCGGAGCGAGGAAGTCGCGGTGAGTCTCAAAGAACCCGACCGACAGGAAGAACGGCTGGGGCGGCGGCTCGGCGAGAATCGCGCTCGCCACTGGTGCGACCGTCTCCACGCGGGTGGTCTCGATCTTCACCACCCGATCGAAGCCGATGATGTCGGGGCGCTTGGCGATGTGTTGCTCGCCGATCAGGACCGAGTGGTAGCCCGCCTCATGCAGGGGGTGGACCAGATGCTGGCTGTAGTCGTTCAACGACCAGCCACGATGCGCCAACCCGAGCATGCCGTTGTTGTGGCCGTACTGCCCGGTGAGCAAGCAGGCGCGCGACGCCGAGCAGGTCGGCGCCGCACAGAACGCCTTGCGGAACAGGACTCCCTGATCAGCCAAGCGCTGGATGTTCGGGGTCGGAACGGGGTGGCCGTAGGGCTGGACGAAGCGGCCGGTGTCGTGCGAGTGCAGGTAGAGGATGTTGGGTTGCATGAGCGTCGTCGGGCCTCGGTTGAGCGACAGCCTAAACGTTTGTTCAGTCGATGGGTCCGGAATCCTCGAAGATCGCGCAGAGCGACGCAGTGATGCACTGGGCCGGTGTGGCTCTGAGAACATGGGCCACCGTGGACGCGCCGCCAGCGACATCCGAGACGGGCCTGGCCTCACGGCGCCCGTGGACGCGGCGCACCGCCGCGATCGTCGCGCTCGCTGTGCCCGTCGCGATGGTCGTTGTGGGCGCAGTCTCGCTGGCGGGGGATGTCGCGATCGCCGTACTGGCAGCTGTGCTGATACTGGTGGCGAACGCCGCTGTCTGGCTCGCCCTGACGGAGCGCGGCTTGGCGCGTGCGCTTGGCGTAGTGTCCGCGGCTCTCGCGGGTGGGGGCCTGATTGTGGTTCTGGCAACTCACTGGCAGGGACTGATGGTGCTGGTCGTTCTGCTCCTGTTGCTCGCGTTGTTCGGGTTGGCCGCGCGCTACGCGCTGGAGCGAACGGGTGAGAGGGCGGCAGCTGAGGCGTTTGCCGCCGTCGTGTCGGCGAGTGACCCAGACACGGCGGCGCTGATCATCAACCTGAGATCGGGGGGTGGCAAGGCCGAACATTTTGACCTTGCCGAAGAGGCCCGGCGCCGAGGCGTCAAACCAATAGTCATGGGCCCCGGGGATGATCTGCTCGAGCTCGCCGAGAGCGCCGTCGCGCACGGTGCGCAGATCATCGGGATGGCCGGCGGTGACGGGTCGCAGGCGCTCGTGGCGACCGTCGCCGCACGGTGCGACGTTCCCTACGTGTGCATCCCGGCGGGAACGCGAAACCATCTCGCGCTCGACCTCGGCCTGGACCGTGACGACGTCCTGGGTGCGCTGGACGCGTTCACCGACGGGATCGAGCGGCGCATTGACCTCGGGTGTGTGAACGACCGCGTGTTTGTCAACAACGCTTCGCTCGGCGTCTATGCGAAGGTCGTGCAATCCGAGTCCTATCGCGATGCCAAGCTCGAGACTTGGACGCGCATGCTGCCGGATCTGCTCGGATCCAACGCCGAGCCGATCGACCTCGAGTTCACCGGGCCGGACGGGAATATCCACGACGACGCCCCGCTCGTGCTGGTGTCGAACAATCGCTATGCGCTCACGCACCTGTCGGGCGCCGGCACGCGCGAGCGGATCGACAGTGGCACGCTCGGCATTGTTGCCGCCCGGGTGCGCAGCACCGAGATCTCCAAGCTCGTTGCGCTCGAGCTGGTCGGTCGGGCAGAGCGCTACCCCGGCTTGTTGTCCTGGTCGGCGACGGAGCTCGAGGTCCGCTCTGGCGGCCCGGTGGAGGTGGGTCTCGACGGCGAGGCGGTTGTGCTCGACCCGCCGTTGCGCTTCGCGTCACTGCCCGGCGCACTGCGTGTGCGACTGCCCCGCGGTGCAGGCTTGTCGCCGGCGGCCCGTGGGGTGGCATTGACGACCGGCAACCTGGGCACGCTTCTGCGAGTGGCGGCTGGCCGGTAAGTCACCCGCCCGCGCGGCTGGCGCTTAGCCTAACCATCTGTGTGCGCCGCCCTCACCATTTCAGCTCGATCTCCAGCTCGCGCTCGTCGCTCTCCACCTCGAGCTCGACCTTGAGCTGCAACTGATCGGGGACATGGACTGTGAAGTGCATCCCGCCGCGGTCGAACTCGATGTCGTTGTGTCGGGCTAGCATGTCCGCGAGGAGCCGCAGGCGCTCCGCGATCTCCTCTCTGCTGAGCGTTTCCTTCTGCTTGATCTCAAAGATGTCCATGTAGCTCCTCCGTCTCGATTGGGTTCGCGAGATCTTAAGGTCAGGTTGGCGAGCGTGTATCCAGGACCGGCCCCGTCCGAATTGGCTTGGCCGTATGATCGATGCGTGGCCGAGGGACATTTGCTGGCCAGCGCTACGGGCGCTCCCGATCCAGATCGTCTGGGTGGCCTCGGATGGGCTCGGCGCACCGGCGGGAAATTGACCGCGGGCGAGCGCAGGCGGCTGCTTGCGGCGATCGGGATCGGTCAATGGGAGAACCTCATGGGGCGCGCCAAGCTCGCGCTCGGCCGGCTACCTCGGGGCGCCTCGGCGGTCGATGTGACGACGTTTCACCCACCTGATTCCGCGTTCGCGCGCGAGGCCGAGCAAGCGTGCAGCGAACAGCCGCCGGCGATCATCGGTCACTCCTACAGAACCTGGCTGTTCGGATGTGCGCTGGCAGCCCTCGACGGGGATGCGCTGGATCGAGAGCTGTTCTATTGCGGCGCGCTCGTTCACGACTTCGGCATCGCGCAGCCCACACTCGGGCGCGATTTCACGTTGGCCAGCGCGGATCGCATGCTCGCTTGTGCAGCGAGCGTCGGCCTTGCCGAGGACCGCGCGGAAACGGTCGCCGACGCGATCTGTGTCCATACGACACCTGGTGTGTCACCCGAGCGGGACGGCTCGCTCGGCTGCTATCTGCAATGGGGTGCGATGGTCGACGGCGCCGGGCTTCGCATCTGGGACATCGCTCCCGGGAACGTCAGCGAGATTCTGCAGAAACATCCACGGATGGACTTCAAGCGTCAGCTGATCGAGCTGATGCGAGCTGAGGCAGCCGCGGTCCCCAAGGGGCGCTTCGGACTGCTGGTTCGCTGCGGCGTACCGCTGGCGGTGCGCATGGCTCCGTTTGAGGATTGACGCTGCGAGAAGGTTGCCGATGCGATCGAGCGGCGCAACCGCGACGCAGGCTTACGCCTCCCCGATCACCTCGCAGACGTCGACGCTGAGAAACGTCGCAGGCGCGTCGGGCATCTCGCGGAGTCGATTGAACGTAGCCTCGGCGGCTCGCGCGTTCTCCTCCGTATCGAATAGCCAGAACGAATGCTGGATGATGTCGCCGTCGAGGGTTCGCGCCCAATAGCCGCCGCTCGCGCCGGCCATCCCCTGGAGCATCGCGACACCCCTCTCGCCGACCATCGCAAGCGCTTCGTCTGCGCGGTCGGGCTTGATCGTGACTCGTCCGATGACTGCGTGCATTGATTCCCCCTCGCCGTGGTCCACTTATCGACCACCCATTGTCTCAAGGTTCGCGATCGAACCGAATGGTGAAACAGCGTCGTGCGAGACGCACGCGAGCAACCCTCCGGCGGCAATCGCCCACAGCACGCCGCTGCCGGTGAGCTCCCACGGCCAGTCGAGTAGGTTGGCCAGCGGGAACGCTGCGACCGCGGGAATCAGCACCCAGGCGCCACTGGCACGCCGACGTGTGAACACGGCGCGGGCGACTGCTGCGTACCACGCAAGCACAGCGAGCAGGCCGGCGAGGCCGACCTCGACCCAGGATTCGAGCGCGAGGTCGTGAGCGTAGCGGGTGGGCACTGGTCGCTGCGTGAGCTGGTGCGAACGCGACGAGGTCAGGAACGTGCCCGCGCCGAAGCCCTGCAGCGGGCGCTCGCCGGCGGTGTCGATCGCGGCGCGCCATATGCCCAGGCGCCCGTGACTGAGTTCGCCACCGCAGCCGGTCGGTTCGGCAAGCACGCCGGCGGTCGCGGCCAGCAGTGCGGCGACGGCGACGATGGCGCTCCAGCGCCCGCGCGATCTGCGTGCGCGCGGGCGCTCAGCGAGGCTCGGGAGCAGCGCGGCGCCGGCCACGCCGAAGGTGATCGCTATTGCCACGTGCAGCGCATCCGCGCGGGCGAGGTCGCCGGCGAGCACGAGCGTGCTCGCGCTCGCTGCGGCGAGCACGCCCAGGCAAAACGGTGCCACCGCTCGCTCGCGCGGCGCCAGCACGGCAGTGGCGGCGATCGCGAGCGCGCCCAGCGCGATGCCGGTACGGTTGGCCGTCAGCGCGATCGTGGTCGCGAGCAGCCAGGCGGCGAGCACTCCGATGGCGGCGAACGCGCGGCGTCGATCGCCCGCGATCGCGAGCGCTGCGGGCAGCGCGCCGACGCACACGAGCGCGAGCGTCGGCGGATACTCGAACGGGCCGGCGGGCCGCCACGTGCCGCAGATCGGCAGCGCGTGCGGAGCAGTCGTGGCGATCGTGGCGAGCAGTCCGCTGACGGCGCAGCTGAGAGCTACCACGAGCAGCAGCCCGGCGTGTCCCCACGGTGCCGGCTGGGCGGCGGCGACCACGACGACCGTGGCAAGCGCGAGTACCACGGCTGCGTCTCGCAGCGCAGTGTTGGGCGCGCCGATCGTCCATGCGGCGCTGAGCGCGGTGACGGCGGCGAGCGCGGCCAAGGCCAGCACGATCGGCTCGCGACACGCCCGCGCAGTGGCCTCCGGCGCTGTCCACAGCGCGCACACCAGCGCCAGCCCGGCGAGCACGACCACGGCGCTGCGGGAGTCGGCGCTGTAGCCGCCGCGCCAGCCGACGGCGAGGACGGCGAGGACCGCCAGCGCCAGCCAGCGCCAGGTGACATTCCGGCTCGCGCGCGTGTCGCCAGCCGCGCTGTGCATCACGTCTGGGCCCCGGTCGTCCGGGCTCCGGTCATCCGGGCTCCGGTCATCCGGACCCCGGTTGCTTGGCCGATCAGGCCTGGGCTTTGGTCAGGCAGGCGCTCTCCACGGCGCTGATCTGCGAGATCTTTTGGCTGTATTCAGGGTCTTCGGTGTTGAGCTTGGCGAATTCCGCGTTGAACGCTTCGCTGCACACTTTTTCAGCGGACCGCTGCTTGGCGATCTTCGCGCGTTCCTTGGCGTAAGCGGTCGCCGCTGCTTTCTTACACGCCCTCTGCGCGGCGCCGTGCTTCTTGGCACAGCGGGCGAGCGCTGCGTGGCGCGTCGCCAGCGCACCGCATTCGCGCGCGTCGGCGGCTTTGCTGGGCCCGTAGTACTTGGTGCATTCGGTCTTGTTCTTCGGGTTGGTGGGCTTGGTCGGCGTGGCTGTGCCGTAAGCGTCGGCCTTGTTGCTCGCGGGGTTCGATCCGGGAGCGCTGAGCGTCAGCAGAACCCCTCCGGCGACGAGCACTACCGCGACGGCCAACAGCAGCTTGCGCTGAGGACCCCTACGCTCGGTCGACACCATCGTCTTCTCCAATCCCGCTCGAGGTGAGCAGCTGAATGCTCTGGACGGCTGCAGCGCCACACTAACGCCAGTGCGCCCGCACGGCAAGGGGCGGTGTCCGCGCCCGGCCGGATCGGTCCGCTGGTCGTGCCGCGGCCTCCTCGAGTAATAGGCTGACGCTAGCGATGGCGGTCGCCCACCACATGGCCTGGGCGCGCGGGCGCGTCGCCCAGGCGCTTGCGCAGGGGCCGAGCCGCAGAGTGGTCGCTGTGCTTATCGGGTCGACCGATCTCGTTGCCGCCGTCGACGGGCGCACGGCAGGGCTTACCTCCGAAGCGGACAGAGCGCTACTGCGCGCCTGGCGTGAGTCCGCGGACGCGCTTTTCGTTGGCACTGGAACGCTCATGACCGAGCTTTACTCCGGTTCGATCGTGTCCGACGAGGGCCGCCGGACACGCGTTGCCAACGGCATGTCGGCGCTGCCGCCGATCGTCACCGTCGATCGCTCCGGAGCGATCGACCTCGACGTCGCTCTACGTGGCGCCGACCCGCCGCCGTTGATCGTCTATGTAGGCGTTGGTGAGGCGCGGGAGGATGATCGTGCGACCTGGGTGGAGGTATCTGACTTCAGCGTCACGCGCGTGATCGACGACGTTCACGATCGGCTGGGTGCTCGTGTGATCGTCGCTGAGGGTGGTCCTCGTCTGCTGCGCTCCGCCTTCGCCGCCGGTGCGGTCACCGATCTCAGCTTGACCACCGCCCCGCTGGTCGTCGGCAGCGGCCTGCGTCTGGAGATCGGCATGCCGTCGCCTCGCGTCGAGCTGCTCCCCGCCGAAGTGATCGACGGCTACGTGTTCGAACATTGGCTGCTGGATCCCACGGGGTCCGCCGGCGCAAACAACCCGTGATCACGCGCCACGCCTGACGTCAGGTGTCGGCGAGCCAGCGACCGTCGTCCATGATCGTCCTTCCAGGCAGTTCGCGCGCCTCGCGCCAGGCCTGTATGCGGCGAGGCACGAGCACGAAGTAGTGCGAGGGAAGGTCGGTGCCGGTGCGCGGATCCCAGTCGGATTGCTCGGCGTAGGCGTCGGCAAGCTCGGGCGGCGCTGTCGCCACCGGGATCGCGTCGTCGAGGATGGCCTCGATCAGCACGACGTCGTCGGTGGCTCCGACTGCGAGCCGCGCGAGTTTCGACGCGAACAGATTCTTGGCGGTCGGGCTGGCCGTCGAGGTCGCGATGGTGAAACTGTGGCCCGACCACGCATAGCTGACGGGCACGAGATACGGGCTCGACAGCTCCGCTGACGCCGTCGCGATCCACAGGTGGTTGTGCGATGCGAGACTCGCCAGGGTGTCGCGTCGTCGCTGAGCCCTCGGCCGAATCGGGGTAGCCACGAACCTCATCTTGGCAGAGACTCTCGTGCTGTCTAAGGAGTACGGGCGTCGTCTCGAGTGTGCGGCGGTGGTAGCGTCGTACTCCCCCAAGTGAAGAGGTCGTATGAGGCTCCCGAACGCGGTGCACGAAGAGCGGCCCTGGGTAATCGCCCAAATCGCGCCCGACTTCCAGCTCCTTGATGTGTGGGCGCTCCCCGCGACCGGCGGCCCCGACGAGTTCCCGTCGCTGCTGGAGCTGATCGCGTCGCTTGATCCGGCGAAGGCGGATTCACATGTGACGCGCGCGCTGTTCGCGTTGCGGTATCGCATCGGCGGCTGGCTCGGTTGGGATGACGGCCGTGAGCGTGCGGTGTCTGACCGTGGCGAGACGACGCTCAGCGCGCGACTTCCAGTGAATCTACAAGGCGGCGCGAGTGCGACCAATCTCAGCGCGACCGATTTCTCGCCGCTCTACCGAACCGACGACGAGTGGGCTGCGGAGATCTCCAACCGCACGGTTCACGGCGTCGTGCAGCTGGCATGGGTCGAGGAGGGCAAGGGCATGTACCGCGGGCGAATGGCCGTATATGTGAAACCCCGGGGCACCCTCGGCGAGGGTTACATGGCGTTGATCGGACCGTTTCGACATCACATCGTCTACCCCGCGCTGATGCGCCAGATCGGGCGTGCGTGGGAGCATCGTCAGCCGAAGGCGTAGGCCGAGCGGCGGGCGGTCGTCTGCGTCTGCCTCAGGCAGACTCGGCGGTGCCGGCAAGGCCGGCGAGCAGGCGTGCGGCGCCAGTCTGAAAGCGCTCGACCTGACCGTAGGAACGCGCGAGCAGCATCGCTCCCTCTAGCCCACTGACGATGCTGCTCGCCGTCTCGCCGGCCGGGCCGTCGAAATCCAGACTGCCGTCCCGGCGACCCTGCTCGAGCACCCGCGCGAGCCACGTCTCGTTTTCGTCGAGGAACGAGACGACCGCCTTTCGGATTGGTAGCGACAAGGTCTCGTGCTCGGCTGCGAGCATGCCGCACAGGCACATGCGCCCGTCGCGCAGCACGTCCATGTACAGGCCGGCGTAGGCGTCGAGCTTGGCCGGCGCCCAAGTGAGGCGTGCGTCGATCGCCCTTAGGGCCTCGGCGAAGCGCTCGGCGTAGCGCGCGATTAGCGCCTCGCCGAGCTCCGCCTTGCTCGGGAAGTGGTAGTGCAGGCTCGCCTTGGTGACGCCCAGCTCGGCGGCGACGTCGGCGTAGCTAAAGCCGTTGAAGCCGCGGACCTGAACGAGGCGTTCGGCGACATCGAGGATCTGGGTGCGTGTGTTCGACGGCGGCGCTTTCGCTTGTGCGCCGTCCGTTGCGCTGGTCGTGGTGCCGGTCGTCACGGTGATCGTGTCATTCTCGCAGCCCTACTTGACATGCTACTTACTAGTAGGTAGGTTAGCGACGTTCGAGCCAACCGGCATGCACCAGGAGGACTGATGAGCTTCAAGCTTTGCCATCGCGACGAGTGTGAGACGGCCGGCAACTGGCAGTTGGTGCGCCGCACGCTCGACCTGCAGGCGTTCGGCGTCAACGTCGTCGAGCTCGCTCCCGGTGAGCAGATACCCGAACACGACGAGACCGGCCGCGATCAAGAGGAGGTCTTTTACGTCATCGACGGCAGCCCCACGCTGGTCGTCGACGGCGAGGACCATCACACGCGGGCGGGGATGTTCGCTCGTCTGGACCCGGCACACTCACGCACCGTCCGCAACGACGGTCAGGAGACCGCCAGCGTGTTGATCGCCTCGGCGCCCGTCTCCAGTGGCTACGAGCCGATGGGTTGGGCATGAGCGCCGTCGTGGAGAGCCTGCGCGAGACGATCGACGCGTACAACGACGCGTGGAACGCCCACGACGTCGACCGGATCGGGTCGATGCACGCCGCGGACATGGTGTTCGAGAATCACACCGCCGGCGAGCGGGCCGAGGGTCAAGCGGCGCTCGCTCACATTGCCGGCATCTTCGAGTCCTGGCCCGACATCAGGTTCGAGACACGCAGGCTGTACGTGCGTGAGGATCTGGTCGTGCAGGAGTGGACCGCCTCTGCGACGCACGTCAAGCCGCTCACTCGCGGCGAGATCGTGGCCAGCCCGTCAGGCAAGCGCATCGAATGGAACGGGATGGACGTGATCCCGTTCGAGGACGGCAAGGTCAAGCGCAAGGACGTGTACTCGGACTCGGTCTCGATCCTGCGTCAGGTGGGTCTGCTCTAGCTGGTCGTGGGCGATGTCCGCGTGCGTCCGGCTGGAGCCGACGCGATCTAAACTGTCCCCATGACGCTCCCGCCCGGCCCTCGCAGCCCGGCAGCGATCAACATGCTGCGCTTCGCCCGTCGCCCGGTGGACTGCCTGCGCGCGTGGCAAGCTCGCTACGGCAACGTCTTCACGGTCAGCCTGACGGGTTTTGGGACCGGCGTGTTCGTCGTCGATCCCGACGCCATCCGCGAGCTGTTCACGGGCGACCAGTCGGACCTGCGCGCGGGCGAGGCAAACTCGTTCATGGAACCTGTGCTGGGGCCGCACTCGGTGCTGGTCCTCGACGGGCCCGAGCACCTACGCCAGCGCAAGCTGCTGCTGCCGCCGTTTCAAGGCTCGAGGGTGGCGGGGTTTCGCGAGGTGATTCGCGACGTGGCCGAGCGCGAGATCGCACGGTGGCAGCCCGGCGAGCGGCTGGTCCTGCGCGAGCGCATGCGCGCGTTGACCTTCGAGGTGATCTGCCGAGCGGTGTTCGGCGTGACCGAGCCGTGGCGCGTCGATCGCCTGCGCGCGACGCTGAGCGCGGTGATCGACAGCAGCCCGCTGTACCTGCTGTCGGGCGCGGTACGCGCGGACCTCGGCCCGCTCAGCCCCGGCGGGCGCTTTGCGCGGCGGTTGCGTGCCGCCGATGCGCTGCTGAACGAGGAGATCGAACGCCGCCGTCGCGAGCCCGATCTGGACGAGCGCAGCGACGTGCTGTCGCTGCTGCTGCGCGCGCGCGACGAGGACGGCCGCGAGATGACGCTGGCGGAGCTGCGCGACGAGCTGTTCACGATGCTCGCGGCCGGGCACGAGACGACAGCCACCGGCCTGGCTTCGGCGTTCGAGCTGCTGCTGCGCAACCCGCTCGTGCTGGAGCGTCTGCGCGAGGAGATACAAGCCGGCCAGGACGACGCCTATCTCGACGCGGTCGTCAAGGAGTCCTTGCGGCTGCGTCCGGTGATCGACGGCGCCGAGCGGACGCTGACGGTTCCCCGGACCTTGGCCGGGTGGGAGCTGCCTGCGGGAGTGAAGGTCTATCCGGGGATCGTGCTGGTTCACCTGCGCGAGGATCTGTACCCACGAGCTGAGGAGTTCCTGCCCGAGCGTTTCCTCGAGGAGGGCGTCGAGTCCTACTCGTGGCTGCCGTTCGGGGGCGGCATTCGGCGCTGCATCGGCGCTGCGCTCGCGCAGGCGGAGATGGCCGAGGTGCTGCGCGTGGCCGTCACGACGGTCGAGCTCGATCCTGTCCGCGCGCAGCCGGACCCGATCGTGCTGCGCGGGATCACGCTCGCGCCCAAGCACGGCGTGCAGGTGCGCGTGCGCCGTCGTCTGCGCTCAGCTCGGCCCGGCGCCGACGGGAGAGCCCGTTCGGTGGTGGGACAAGAGATGGCGCTCTAGGAACTCGAGCTGGTCGGCCAGGAGCGCTTCGTGCGCCGGGCCGTCGTAAACATCGAAGTGGTCGACGCCGGGGTATGTGCGCAGCTCGCCCAGCGGCGCACGGCGCGCCGCGGCGATCGCGGGGCCGGGTTTGGCGACGCGATCGGCCTCGCCCACACACACGAGCCACGGGCAGTGCAACTTCGCCGCATGGCGTCCAGGCTGGAACGGACGGTGCAACAGCCAGCGCGCCGACACGCGGTCACGCCAGCGCGAGTCCTCGCCGCCGGCCACCACGCGGCGCCAGCCGTCCTCGCTGCCGGGCGCGTTGACGAACGCGGCCTCGTGTGGCTGACCGACTGCGGGTAGGTGGCGCCCGAGGACAGCGGCGAGCAGGGATTGGGCGGCGACGCGGGGCGAGGGACGGTGCGCTTGACGCACGATGTCGAGGAACGGCACCTGACTTATGACGGCGGCGACGCGAGCGTCCTGGGCGGCGGCGGCGAGGGCGTTGCCGCCACCCATCGACGACCCAAACGTGGCCACGCGATCGGCGTCGACGTCGGGGAGCGAGCGAGCGAAGGCGATCGCCGCGCGCCAGTCGGCCAGCTGGCGCGTAGGCTCGAACAGGTCCGGCTCACCGGCGCTGTCGCCGAACCCGCGGTGGTCGAACACCAGCGCCGCGACACCGGCCGCGGCAAAGCGCTCGGCGAACGGGCCGAGCCGGTCGCGCCGGGTTCCCGACAGGCCGTGTGCCATCACCACGATCGGGGTTGGCTGATCCTGGCCGGCGGCGGGATAGAGCCACGCCGCGCACTGGTCCGCTGCCGAGGTGAAGCGCAGGTCTTGACGGGTCATGTGCATTGAACGACCGGACTGGCGAAAACGTGAGGTACGCCGGCTCGAAGGTGCGCGTCGACCACAGCTAGAGCCGTTTCAGCGTGAGCTTGACCGTGATGGTCGTCGTGCCTTGACTGGCGTACGCTCCTTCGCCACTGAACGTGTGCGTGCCGGTCGCGACAATCGTCTGCTTGTGCCGGTCGAGCAGCATCCGCTTGGGAACGACCAGGTCAACGCCGTCGCCCGGCGCGACCTGCGGAAAGCGGCTCGGCGAGACGGATGTGCAGTTCTCGAACACATCTTTGGCTTCCGGTGCGAAGTCGACCACGGCAAAGCTGTGCCAGCGCCCACCCGAGAGATGGTCGCCCTCCTCGAGTGCCATCTTCAGGGACGAGAACGACTTGGTGGCGCAGTCGCTCGGGCGCGTGCGATCGTCGTGACAGCTCACCGCTCCCGCGTTGGAGCGCGTGGTGGTCCCGTCGACGCGAAACAGTGTCTGACCGTTGCCTACGGTGAGTGTGCGGCGATAGCTCGTCACCTTGACGCGAAACGGCGCGGCGCTGGCAAAGTCGATCGTGTCCGAAGACGTGCCCGGCCCGCATTCGCCGCCCGGTTCTTCCAGCGTCGCGGTGCTCGTCTGTGTGCCCTGAACTGTCGCGACGAACGATGCCGAGGGCACGCCAACGGCACCGGCTGCGGTTGGGAGCACGAGTACCACGCCGAAAACCGACAGGACAGCCCCCGTGCGTTGCAAGCGGTCTTTTCGCACCAGCCCCCCAGTGGAAAGTCGTTGCGGTCGTTCGCTGACGGCCGTGCGGGCGATGCTAACAGCCGTTCGCGGGCGCTGTTAGGGTCGCGCCATGTGGCTCCAGCGCGGGCTGACGCTCGATTCTCGACCGCGGGGCTTCCACCTGATCACCGGAGAGGTGCTCGCGGCGCTGCCGAAGATCTCGACGATCTCGATTGGGCTGCTGCACCTGCTGCTGGGCCACACCTCAGCGTCGCTGACGCTCAACGAGAACGCCAGCCCGGACGTGCGCCGGGACTTCCAGGCCTGGTTCGACGATGCGGTGCCCGAGCACAGCTCGCTGTGGACGCACACGCTGGAGGGCAGCGACGACATGCCCGCGCACATCAAGGCATCGCTGCTCGGGCCCACGCTCACGCTGCCGATCAGCGCCGGTCGCGTGACGCTGGGGACCTGGCAGGGGATCTACATGTGCGAGCACCGCGACCGCGGCGGGCCACGCTCGCTCGTGGCGACGGTGTGGGGGGAAGCGCAGGAGCGGCGATAGACTACGGCGCTCTGCGCCCGTAGCTCAGCTGGATAGAGCGTCGGTCTACGGAACCGAAGGTCAGAGGTTCGAATCCTCTCGGGCGCGTCGCTCGCGGTCAACTCCGGCCCCAATGAAAAGGGGTCGGGATTCGGCCGTTGTCTAGCCCGCCAAAGCGCCGCCGCCCTGGCTGAGGAGCTGCTGCAGGGTGGTCTGCTCCCGCTCGATGCGCTCGGTTTGGCGTCTCATGACGTTGACAGAGACCCTCCCCGGTACCGGCCCACGACGCGAGCGCTTAGCTTGTGAGGGCCAGGGCGGCTGGCTGCGCGGCCTCAAATGCGCATGCGGAACGGTACGGAGATGATCCTTCCCGACGAATTAGGAGGCAAGTTGCGAAAACGACGTAGGAGTCGGCAAGAGAAGCTGAAAGTTCTCTACTGTGATGATGACGCTCGCTATATAGACGCCTTTCGGGCACGCCACGCCGATAATTTCGATGTAGAAGTGCAGTCCAGTATCAGCGGCGTCTACCGTGACATTTCTGGTCGCCGGGATCGGGAGCTTCCCGACGTTCTACTTCTCGATCTCTATCACCCTACGTCGCAGGTGACTGCGGACGCACTTGTAACTCGCGAGGCGGCCAAGGCGAAGCTGGAGGCCTTGTCCGCCATGATCCGAGAAGTTCGAGAACACGTCGACAGAGCTTGGACTCCGTCGGCGATTAGTGTCCTTGAGGAGCTTCGCGCGGAGTATCCCGAGTACAAGCTCCCCGTGATGATCTACACCCAGCGTGGGCTGCTAATGCTCACTGACGCCGAGATCCGGCGGATCGAGGACGCCGACGCCGACTGGCTGCTGAAGGACCCTGAGCGGATCTCTGACGCGACAGAGGCAGCTTGGATACGGAGGTACGTTCGAGTGGCCAACGCCGAGCGGCACCTCCCACGGGACATGCGGCTGACAATCGGATCGGTAGTGGCGTCGACGGCACTCGGCGTAACCGTTACGCTGCTAGTGACGTAGTCGTTTGCTGGAGTGAGCCTCTGCTCGCGCAACGCGGATTGTGCGACGGGCTGAGCGGTAGTAGGCTATTTCGTTCCAGCTGATGGACTTTGGAGGATCAAATGGCTAGCTTTGAGGATTCTGCGGGCGAATATGTCGGACAGGTTGTGGTCGACGCATCAATCGTCCTCAGTGAGGACCCCGGCGGCGAGCGCCAGGACATCACAATGACCGGCATGGTTCGTATTCGTGAGTGGCCTTCCAGAGACGATGAGCGTCGGACGTTGGATGATGGCCGCACGCAGATCGACCTCGAGATGGTTGAGTCCAGAGTAGAGGGGCTACTTGCGGCTGGAGACGACGCCATTCACATCACCGAGACGACCGGCAACCGTAACTACGGAACGCTGACGCAAGAGGTCGCCGGACAGGACTTTCCCGCACACTTCAAACTTATGCGTCTTATCTCGGTTGAGACACCTATCGGCCGGCTCCATAACGACCAGCCGATCGAGATCGAGGCGACTCTAACCGCCATCCCGCCTGTTGTATCCGCTGAGGTCCGTGAGGGGCCTAACGTTTTTGAAGCAGTAAATACTCCGGTACCGCTCCTGAACGATGCTGGGGACGTGGTTGCCTACTTTTCGGGTGATCCCGCTACTAGGAGTAATTGCGTTGTTCGTATGGTCTCTGCCGAGTCGGCATGAGGTACGGGCGTCCATTGCCGCCTGTGCGACGTACTCCTCAGCGCATCTGAGATATCTTCGCTCCCGATGCGCCTATCAAGGCGCACCTTTGACTTGCTCGACCTCGGTCATCATCGCGACCGCTGGGCCACGGGGCTGGTTCAGGTCGGCTGCCGCATACGCCGCACGCCAGTCGTCGCCTTCCCGGCGAATCACCTCGGCGGTGTCCTGGGTTGCCCAATCGTCGCTCGCACCCGCCTCGCCTGGGATTGGCTCAGGTGCCGCCGGTCCCGACTCGCCCGTCGTCGCGGAACGCTGCGCACGCGCGGCTGGCACGACATTCTCCGGCTCGACCCCATCGGCGTAGGCGCTCGCCATCGCCGTGCTGAGGAGCCCCTCACCCGGTGCAGGCGCAGGCACGGGAGCAGCCGTGGGTGCAAGTGCAGGAGCGGGTGCGGACGCAGGAGCGGGTGCCGGCACAGGCGCGGATGCGAAGGTGCTCGGGGGCGAAGCGACCGAGTAGCGGAACTGCCCGCTCTCGTCGGTCACCCAGAATGCCTCGCCGTCCTCGGTCACCTCGTGCAGGATCGAGCGGTCGTAGCGTTCGGCGATCCCGACCAGCGCCTCCATGTCGGCCACGTCGATCACCGCCACGCCGGGCTCCTGCCACACGCGCGCGACCGGAACGATCAGACGGGCGTAACGCGATTGGATCGCCGCGGTCTCGTCGCGGCGGCGCGGGCGGACGAGCACCAGGATCACGGCCAGCGCGCACGCGATCAGGACGATCCCCGCGAGCGCAATCGCACGCGCGGTCGCGACCGACACGCGGGCCGGCCCTATCGACACGTACAGCGGCTGGTAGCGGCGCCCGCTGGCTGAGCCGGAGGTGGTGGTGGCGAACTGACTCGGCGGCGGCTTGCCTTCGAGGCTCGCCGAGGATGCGCCGGTCGAGCTGTCGCTCGCCGACACCGCAGGCTGCACCTCGAGCTGATTGACGGTGAAGCGGATCGGCGGTGAGAACGTGGTGTGCAGTGCCAGTCCGCCGAGCGTGCCGGTCGCGCTGACGTGCGGCATGACCGTGAGCGTGTAGGAACTGCGCACCGCGGTGCTGGCTTCCACGCGGTGGATCAGCGCCAGCATCGAGGACAGGTCCAGCGTGCCGGTGACGAGCGCGTGATTGCCGCGGAAGTATGTGACATGCCCGAGCGGGAGCGTCGCGTGCCAGCCGCTCGTCGATCCCACCAGCGCCGACAGCCACGCCTTGCCGGCGATCGCATGCTGCGCGTCGGTGTGGAACCCGTAGCCGAAGCGCAGGTTGACCTTGTCCACGACGTGTGTGAATAGCGGGTCGCCGGTGACGGCCTGGCCGCTCGGGTAGGCCGGCCCCGGGTCGGCGTTGGCGGTGTATGAGAGTGCGCCGCTCTGCCGGTAGGGGATGCTCGCCGGCAGCGGCGCGCTCGACGCGCGTGTGAACGCCAGCAGCGCGAGCGCTACGAACGGCAGCATCGCCACCAGGCCGACCGCCAGCACGCCGACCATCTGCTCGGAGGGTCCCCCGAACGACGACGTGAGCGCGCCCTGGGACTCCGCGGCGCGCCGCTGGCGGCGGCGACGGCGATGCCTGCGCGCAAACGCTGCCCCCGCGAACAGGAGCGTGCCGAGCGCCACGAGCATGCCCACCAGGGCCGGCGAGCGAATCGACTGCAGGCGCCCACCGGCGGCGGGCACGTGCAGCCACAGGGCGCCGATCAGCTGGCTGCCGGCCGGATGCTCGAAGTCGACGAAGTTGTTGTGATCGCCCTTGAACACGTAGCGGTCGCCGCTGCGGCCGATGATCCGGTGCAGGACGATCGTGTGGAAGACCTTGCTGTGGTAGGCGACGATCTCGCCCACGTGGTAGCTGCCCTGGCTACGTACCAGCGCCAGGTCACCTGAGTGAAAGCGCGGCTCCATGCTGACCCCGTCGGTCACCACGTAGGTGGCGGAGCCGCCGAGCCCGGTCGGAGCGAAGAAGAGCCATAGGCACGCTAGCGCGATCAGCGCTAGACCGCTTGAAACGAGCTTCGTGGTGTGACGAGTTCGTCGCATGGCGGCCACATGGGAGGGGGCGGCCTCGCGGGCCGCCCCCGTTTCCCAAGCTGGTGTGACTATTCGATGGTGACCGTGCCGCTGCTCACTGCAGCCACGGACAGCTTCAGACCTTCCCCGTCAGGGACGGGTGATTTGAAGGTGCATTTGACCGCGTACGGCGCCGATCCTTCCGAAGCGCCGCAGTCGGCCCAGTTCGCCGTTTCCGGCGTGCCCGGCGTCAAGGCCACGGCCACGTCAGTCGCGGCCTTGTCCAGTTCAAACGTGACGCCGACCATCGTCAGCCCATCGCCGCTGAAGATGTAGTTGGCGGGAGATGAGACGGTGTAGCCGCTCACTTCCGCCGCACCTGCACCTGCTGAGTGGCTGGCGACCGTGTTGCTCGCGGTAAACGCATAGGCGCCCACCCCGATCACAGCCGCAATGGCGAACGCCAAAGCGCCCGCCGCCTTGCGGTTGCGGCCCAACAGGCCGCGCTTGCCAGTAATTCCGAACACGTCAAGCCCCCTTTTTGGATTGTGGACACTTGCGTGTCCTCCCGGGGCAAATCGGAGCCGTCTTTATGAATCTTTACGTCTGCAGATCCAGTTGCACGAATTTTCCATCGAGGCTGGTGGGCACGATCCGGCGTTAGCCGGTCGGCTGCTGGGCGGGCGAGCGCTTGACCTCGTGTGAGATGCGCCGTTGCAGGTTTGCGGCGAGCAGCTTTGCTCGGGCTAGGCTGATCCTCCCGTTGGCGACGGCCGTGGTGAGCGTCTCCTCCCGTTCGTGAACGATCGCCGCGATCAGCCCGGACGCCGACTTGCCGTTGCTGGCCTCGGCCAGTTGGGCTAGCGAATGCCCGTGCTGCTGTTCGCTGTGGACCCGTGCCACCGACATCCCCAGGTATTTCGCTGCGCCCGCCAGGTCCGCGTTGCCGCTGCTCACGTGGCGAACCCGACGCACCCAAGCCGCTACGCGCGCGTGTATCGCGGCCAAGCTGTCCGATTGGCTGGTAGTCGTGGCGCCGGCGCTCGGACCGGTCTGCGTGCGTGCCGCTTTCGCGCCCACGATCGCCGCGATCAGTCCCGCGGCCGACTTCCCGTTGGTGTGGTCGGCCACCGCTGCAAGCGTCCGGCGGGTCGAGAGCTGCTGGCGTATCTGGGTCGGCGTCAGGCTCAGGTAGCGCGCTGCCACCGCCATGTTGCCAGCCGGCTGCGTGTGCCCAGCCCCGGCCCGCCCCGCGCGTGGGCGCTGGCTGCTGTGGTCGCCGTCGCCGCCGACCGCGAGGATCGCGATCACGACTCCGATGACGACCGCCGCAACGGCTACAGCGATCATCGTCCTGCGGTTGACGTTCGGCTTCATCCCCTGGCTCCCACCGAAAAGCGTATCTACCAAGCTTGTCTCCAAGTGTAGTTTGGCGCTCGCGCATAAGCCGCCGCTAAGCTGGAATCGCGGCTCAGCCGGGCGTCTGAGTGGCGATTTGCTGTGCTAATCTCCCGGCTTCGTTGATGAGTGTCGCGCTGCGAGACGTGTACGCAGACGTATCCTGGCTGTCTGGCCAAAAAGACGCGTCCCGCCTGCGCTGCCGGTACCTCGCAACCGGGCGCTTCCTGCTGCTGTAATGGGACCGTCAATCGTGGTATTCTCGCGCCTCGACTCTCGGAGGGCGGCGGAGGGGTGCCCTGTGAACTCGCCGGTCGACGATGACGAGCTCAATCTAGCCTTCCAGGCGAAAGCGAGGACTTAGGAGAATGAGGAGCACTAGGGTCAAACTAGGCGTTGTTGTCGCGGTGGTGTGCGCATTCGGTGCGCTGGCCGCGCCGGCGTTCGCGAAAATCGAAAAAGAACCAGTCGTGTTCGGCAAATTCATCGCGAGTCTTCCGGGGGGCACGATCTCCGAAGGTAGTCCGGCCAAGGCGACTGGCATCGGGGAACTCTCGGAAGCCAAGCTCGGCCCGCTCGAACTAAGCGAAGGCTGTGAAAAGGAACTCAAATCGGTGTCCAGCGTGACATCGGAATCCTCGAACACGTTCGCAGCCGAGATCACCTTCAAGAAGTGCCCTGTCTACATGAACTGGGAAGGTGGCAGCAAAGAAAACAGGGTCAAGACCGAAACGAGCTTCAAGCTTGACATTACGTTCCACTCGAACGGCGCATTGGTGTTTGGCGAAGAAGGCGGGGAATTCGAAATCTCCAAAGCCACGCAGCCGATCAAGATCAGGAAGAACTACTGCACCGGACTGGTCGTGATTCCGGCGCAGGTGATCCCGTTCCGGGCGGTGAAAAACCCCGAAGATGAATTCGAAGCCGCCAGCTACGGCACTGAACACGAAAGTGTGTCCGGCGGAAAGCTGAAAAAGTTCCCGAGCGGTTTCCAGGAAAAGCTCGACGTTGAATGGGAACTGAAAAAAATCAAAGTCGAAGCAACTGAAACCGAACACTGCCAGTGGGGCGCCCAGCCCATCAACACTGAAACTGGTCGCAGGGAATGGAAAACCGGCACGATGGAAGCCGAACTGGAAGAAATTACGATTTCAGGTGGCAACATCGGCTTCGAACCGAAAAAATAGGAACCTGAACGTGTGAGCCGGGCCCGTGCAGCGGGCTCGGCTTGACTACAAGGGCGGGGATAGACGCGGGCTGCGTCGGCTCCCCGCCCTTTGTTTTCTGAGTGTGGCTGGCGCGCTCCGCCCGGCAGCTGGCGGGATCAGGCTCCCGCGCCGGCCGGCGCCGGGCACGTCGTCGGTGCTCGGCCGTCAGCCGTCGGTGAACGCGGCGATCGGCACGCCATGGTCGCGCTCGCGCATACCCAGCTCGTAGGCGACGCCGTGGTCGCTGCGCAGGTCCACCGGCGCCGAGCCGTCGGCGTGAACGACGCTCAGATCGAGCGAGGCGACCGAGCAGTTGACGACATCGTGGAGCCCGCCGTCGGGGTCCGCATAACGCCAGCCGGCCGCCGACTCGCCAGGTACCTCGACGGCCGCGTGCAAGCTCAACCCGTCTTCCCCGGCCAATCGCAGTGAGCAGCCGGTGGCGCTCTCGTCCACCGAGGTCCCGCGCGCGCCAAGGCCGCCGATTCGCCAGCGCCGCCCGCCCACCGAGAGAGCGCCGTTGGCCACCCACGGCGTCAGGCGCCCCGCCAGCTTGATGCGCCCCAGCGCGACGTCCAGCCACGCATCGGGCGCGTCGTGGAAGTCGACTCCATGCAGCCAGATCCAGCGCTCGGCGTGCTCGGCGCCCCAGTTGTGCCCGACCATCCCGTGCCAGTCCTCCAGCATCAGCGGCTCCCGTCCGACCAGTTCGAGGACGCCGCTGAAGCGCGCCGCGGGTGCGGGGCTGGTGAGCTTGGTGCGCGGCAGCGGCAGCCGGTAGAGCCAGTGCGGCGAGAGGTGCAGCAGCTCGGGCTCGTTGGAGTCAAAGCGCAGCGACCAGCTGGCCTGCCCGCAGCGGCCCTCGGCGCGGCCGGGTCCCATCGTGCTCTCGCCGACTCGGATCCAGTCGCCGCCAGGCGCGGACAGCTCGTCGGTGCTCAGCTTGTGCATGTACGGGCGCCCGCGCGAGGCGTCGAACACGGTGCACCACACCGACCCCTGCGGCCGCTCGCCGGGCGCCTTATGGACGGTGTGGCGCAGCCACACGCCGACCGGCTCGGTCGGCGAGACCGCCCGCAGGTAGAACGACTCGTACATGCCCGTGCGCGCTCGCGCGCTGGGGAAGATCGCGTGTGCGGCCATGACCGCGATCCTAACCCGCCGTGGAGCCTGGAAGGATGCCCGCGATGGATCGCCAGCCACTCGTCCAGCTGCCCGCACAGCTGACCGTTGCGCAGCCGCGCGCGGACGTCCGCTTCGTGCTCGGTGTTGACGGCGGCGCGACCAAGACGCTCGCGGCCGTGCTCGACCTGCAGACGCGCTCGCTGCACCTCGGACACGGCGGTCCCAGCAACGAGGACGCGGTCGGCGCTGATGCCGCCGTGCAGGCGCTGTTGGGTGCATCTGATGAGGCGATCGAACGCGCCGGCGTCGGCCCCTCGCAGCTCGGTGGCGCCGTGCTAGCGGTCGCCGGCACCGACACCGCGTCCATCAGTGCGCACGTGCGCCGCGCGCGCACGGACGGATGGATCGTGGTCAACGACGTGGTCGCCGCTTGGGCGAGCGCGACCGGCGGTGGCCCGGGTGTGGCCGTGATCGCCGGCACCGGCTCGAACGTGTTCGGCGTCGGTCCCGACGGGCAAGCGTGGCGCGCCGGTGGCTGGGGGCATCTGCTCGGCGACGAGGGCTCGGGCTACTGGCTGGGCTTGCATTCGATCAAGGCCGCGCTGCGCGACCGCGAGGGCTCGGGGCCGGCGACCGCGCTGAGCGAGGCTGCTCCGGCGTTCTTCGCGCAGTCCACCGTGGAGGCGCTCGCCGCGCACGTATACGCCAAGCCGCTGACGAAGGGCGAGATCGCCGCGTTCGGCATCGAGACGGCCAAGCTAGCCGACGATGGCGATGCGGTCGCGCGTGAGCTGTACGAGCACGGTGCGCGCGAGCTCGGCGAGCAGATCGCCGCGGTGATCGATCGCACCGGTCTACGCGATGAGTTTCCCGTGGGCCTGATCGGCAGCGCGTTCAAGGCCGGCGCCGTGTACGTCGATCCGCTCCTGCGAGTCATCCACGCGTGCGCCCCGGCGGCGCAGGTACAGCCGGTGCGGATGGCTCCGGTCGGCGGCAGCCTGCTGCTCGCCGCGCGCGTGTGCGGACACGACCAGGACGTGGCCGGGATGGATCTGGCGCGGCTGCTCGAGGACGCCGCAGGGCAGCAGTAGCTGTTCCTGGGCGCGTTGCTACGCGCCAGCGGCCACCGGGCGGCGGGCTCTCAGGTTCACCTGCCAGTTGGCCAGCTGAAGCAAGAGCAGGATGGTGCCCAAGGCGATCATCAGATAGCCGGCCAGCGTGGCGATCGTGCCGACGAGCGACCATCCCCATGCGTTGAG
This sequence comes from uncultured Solirubrobacteraceae bacterium, assembly GCA_963705235.1. Taxonomy (GTDB): domain Bacteria; phylum Actinomycetota; class Thermoleophilia; order Solirubrobacterales; family Solirubrobacteraceae; genus Palsa-744. The sequence continues at coordinate 1,641,272 of OY970059.1, forward strand.
CAGGAGGCCGCGCAGGGTCTCGCCTTGAAACAGCGTCGCCTTCTCTTCGGCCAGCTTGGCGTTTGTCGGCGCGGCCAGCGCGGCGGTGCTGACCTGGGCGTAGGTCTGGCCAGCGGCGATCTTGGAGAGATGCACGTTGATGAAGTTGTTCGCGTACGCCTTGGCTTGCGCGCCGTTCACGAGCCGCTGGCCTGCGTACTGCTTTATGCCTGGGAGCAGTGCCGGACTGCCGGCGGCCGGGAAGAAGATCTTCTGCGGCACGAGTTGATCGTGTACGACCTGCTTGTCGTAGCTGCCTCCCACCACAGCGAGGATGCCGACGACGATGATGCCCGCGGCGGCGACGGCGGCGATCGAGGTCAGGCCGGTGATCCTCGCCAGCACGCCGTTGCGTGGCGCGTGCTCGGCCTGGTGGCCTGCGCTGGATACGGGACCGGCGACAGCAGTGGGAGTTACGCCGTTGCCGGTAGGTCCGGCGGGCGGATTCTGGATGACTGAACTGGGCACGGTGAACCCTCGTTTCGGTAGGTGCGCATGAGCGCCAGCGACCGAGCAGCACCGCGGACCTGAATAGCATAGCATGAAGTAGGTTTCTAGGAATCTGAATCTAGATATGATATTCTTGGCAGTATGGTTGAGGATGCCACTCCGCGCTGGAAGTTCTTGACGAACCACGCACACGTCCTCGTTTGTATCGCCCACGATCCTGGGGTGCGTCTGCGGGAGATCAGCGAGCGAGTCGGAATCACCGAACGCGCCGCCCACCGGATCGTCACCGAGCTCGCGGCCGGCGGTTACATCGAGCGGGAACGCAACGGACGGCGCAACCGCTACACGATCCAATCCGGCGCTGCGCTTCCCGACCGCCTCGGCCGCATCGAGCGCATCGGCGACCTGCTCTCGATTCTCGCCACCACAAACGGCGAGACTCCCGATTCGACGGTCGCGCCAGCAGTGCTGAGCGGCGGGACCGGTCGGTAGCCGTGTCCGGCAACCCTGACCCCGACGTGCCAGGCACCTCATATCAGGGCAACCTCCGAGTGGTCATCGTCGGCGGAGGTGTCGCCGCCTTGGAGGCCGCGCTGGCGTTGGCCGATCTTGCGCCCGGCCGCATCGATGTGAGCGTCATCGCTCCTGACGCCGAGTTCGTCTATCGGCCGATGGCCGTCCGCGAGCCTTTCGCCTATGGCGCGGCGCACCGCTACCCGCTGGCGCCGATCGTCCACGATGCCGGGGCAACGCTGATCACAGACAAGCTGGCCTGGGTCGACCGGACCACGCGGACGATTCACACCGAGGCCGGTGAGTCGCTCGAATACGACGCGTTGCTACTCGCGCTCGGGGCGAGCATCAACAAGCGCTACACCCATGCTCTGACGATCGACGACCGCGATCTGGATGAGACCATGCACGGCCTCATCCAGGACATCGAGGGCGGCTACGTCCACAAGCTCGCATTTGTTGCGCCCGGACGTATCGCCTGGCCGCTGCCCCTGTACGAGATGGCGCTGATGACGGCCGGTCGCGCCTACGACATGGGCATCGAGTTGCAGACGACCATCGTCACGCCCGAGGACAGTCCGCTGGCCATCTTCGGGTCAACGGCGAGCGACGCAATCGCCGAACTGCTCGACCGTGCGAAGGTCCAGACGATCACCTCCGCCTACGCCGAGGTCCCCAGCTCCGGCGAGGTGGCCATCAGTCCCGGTGAGCGCCACCTGAAGGTGGACCGGGTGATCGCGCTGCCTGAACTCTCCGGCCCTGCCATACGCGGCGTGCCTCTCGGTGAACACGGCTTCATCCCGGTAGACCTGCATTGCCGGGTGCGCGATGGCGAGCACATCTACGCAGCGGGCGATGCGACCGACTTCCCCGTCAAGCAGGGCGGCATCGGCGCGCAGCAGGCCGACGTGGCCGCTCAGTCGATCGCAGCGCTGGCCGGAGCTTCCGTGACACCCGAACACTTCAAGCCCGTGATCCACGGCATGCTGCTCACAAACGACACGCCGCGATATCTCACCGCTCACATCACCGGAGGGCAGGGGTCCAGCTCGGAGATCACTGACACGCCGACCTCGTCGTCGCCCCCCAAGATCGCCGCGAAGTACCTGGCCCCGTACCTGCAGAAGCGCGACCGCGAGGGCGCCCCGGCATAGCCAGCGGCGCTCGCCGCTAGCCGGCGGGCGCGGTGGCGGCCAACCGTGCGGCGATCGCCGCCGTGTCGCCGATCGCGCCGGCGCCGGCGCCCCGCATCCGCACCGCCGCGGCCGCGGTGGCGAAGCCGGCGGCCTCCCGCGGCGTCTGCCCCTCGCCCAGCGCCACGAACAGCGCCGCCGCGAACACGTCACCGGCGCCGAGGTCCTCGACGGGATCCTCGAGCGCCGGCACCGCCAGCTCGACGTCCCGGCCGTCGGGCGCCAGCAGCCTGCTGGGCCGCTCGGCGGCGGTGATCGCCACCAGCGCGCCGGCCTTGCGGGCGCGGGCGATCAGGCTCGCGCAATGCTCGTGCTCCAGGTCGCTGAGGACGATCGCGTCGCAAACGTCAGCCACCCGCTCGACCGCGGGCGCGGGCGCGGTCAGGCGCACCTGGCCACCGGGCTCGCTCCACGCGCGCAGCAGACCCTGTGGGGTCAGCCCGACGAACTCGACCGATCCCCGCCAGTCGACGGGGGTCTCGCGCGCGACCGGCGCCAGGTGCAGGATCGAGCAGTCCACGCTGGGGGCGGCGATCGGGCCGGCCCACGCCAGCATGCGCTGGCTGCGCGCCGCGCCGCTGCCGGCGGTCAGCAGCGTGGTCGTCTCCCGCGCGGGGGTCACGTGCAGCTCGACCTCCGGGCGGTATGGCTCGAGCAGCTCCTCCAGCTCGCGGGGAACGCCGGCGGTCACGATCAGCGCGCGCCGGCCCAGCCGGGCGGCCTGCAGCGCGCTGTACAGGGCACTGCCGCCGGCTCTGCGCGAGCCGTCCTGCAGGACGTCGATCGTCACGTGCCCGACCGTCGTGTAGTCGAAGTGCAAGGAGCCGTTCACCCTCTCCGCGGCCTTGTGGGACGATGGCGCGGGACATGCCGGCGGCGAGAGGCTCCCGTGCGTCTGGACAGGCGTATCCGTATACCAAATCGAATGCCGCGGTCGCTTGTTGTCCTGTGTGAGTCGATGACTTCGAGCTACGTCCACAGACGGGTTTCGCTGGTGCTGTGCGGGGTGATGGCGGCGTTGTGGCTGGCGCTGAGCGCCGGCCCGGCGCACGCGGCCTCCGCCGCCACCCGGCACGCCGCCGGCCAGCGCGCCGCCCGATCGCCCTACCCGGCCGCCGCCACGCGTGCGCTGCCGCGCCCACGCGCATCGGACTTCGCGCGCGCGGCTGCCTCCAGCGGTGGCTCGGCTGCGCCGGGCTCCTCGCCGAGCAGCAAGAAGCCGGCCAAGCCCGCCAAGCCGGTCCTGCGCGGGAACCCCGCGCGCGCTCTGGTCGCCTTCCAGGCGATGCAAAAGCGCTACTACGTGCGCGGCCCGGGCCTTTACTTGGGCGAACCGTTCTCGTATCTGTGGCCGTTCTCGCAGGCGCTGGCGGCGACCGTCAGCGTCGCCAACATCCCGCGGCTGCCGGTCTCACTTACACGCGAACTGAAAGCGCGGGTGGTCGGTCTGCGCTCCTATCTGGATACAAACAACGCGGCGGCCGCCGAAGGCACTTACACGAGCACGCTGGCGGCCTTCGACGGCACCGTCGCGCCGCCGGTCGGCCCGGGCGGCCCGAAGTACTACGACGACAACGACTGGGTGGGCATCGAGCTGGCGCGGCTGTACCGCCTAACGCACAGCGCCGCAGAGCTGGGCACCGCCGAGGCGATCATGGCCTTCGAGATGGGCGGCTGGGCGACCAGCCCGACGCTTGGATGTCCGGGCGGCATCCCATTCTCCAATGCCGCCGAAAACTCCCAGCGCAACACCGTCACCACGGCGCCCGCTGCCGAGCTGGCGGTGCAGCTTTACCGCATCACCCACAACCCTCAGTACCTGGCGTTCGCCCAGACGGCCTATGAATGGGTGCGCCGCTGCCTGCTGCAACCCAATGGCATGTACGGCGATCACGTCAACCGCAGGGGCATTGTCGAACCGATGCTTTGGAGCTACAACCAGGGCACGATGATCGGCGCCGGCGCGCTGCTGTACCAGGCGACGGGCAACGCTGCCTATCTCTACCAGGCGCGCCAGACCGCGAAGGCCGCGCTGTCTTACTTCACGCCGGAACGGCTCGCCGGCGAGCTGCCGTTCTTCGCGTCGGTGTACTTCCGCAACGTGCTGTACCTGGACTCGATCACGCATGACCCGCCGGGGGCCAAGCTTGCGCAGGCGTACGTTGACTACGCGTGGCAGCACCGGCGCCTGACGGGCTACCTGTTCGTGGCCGGCTCGCCGCCGTCGGCGCAGCTGCTTGTGCAGGCGGCGATCGTGCAGATCTACGCGCTGCTGTCCTCGCCCCCGAGCACGTACTTCTGAACCCTGTCCGACGCGGGGGCGCGCCCCGCGCGCTGCTGGTGGCGGCGGCCGCGAGCGGGCGCGAGGAGTAGGCTGGGCTGGTGCAAGAGGGTGCCAACCTGACCACCGTCGAGGGACTGCGCGTACTCGAAGCTGAATTGGCCACGCTCGAGGGTGAGGGGCGTCGCGAGATCGCCGGGCGGATCAAGACCGCGCGCGAATGGGGCGATCTAAAGGAGAACAGCGAGTATCACGACGCCAAGAACGAGCAGGCGCACCTAGAGACCAAAATCGCGAGGCTGCGCGAGAAGATCGCTGACGCGGTGGTCGTCGAGGAGGCGCCCGGCGACGTCGTCGGCTTCGGCTCGACGGTGGTCGTGCGCGACCAGGACGGCGCCGAGCAGACCTGGCGGATCGTCAGCTCGCACGACGCCTCGCCGCGCGAGGGGCGCCTGTCGGCCGAATCGCCGGTGGCAGTGGCGCTGCTCGGACGCGCTCCGGGCGAGCAGGCGTCGGTGATGCTGCCCAAGGGCGAGCGCACACTGACGATTCTCAGCGTCAGCTGAGCCGAGCGCCGCCGGCGTAGGTCCGGCGCACGCGGCGTACGAACCGTCGCGGCTTGGTTGCGTACAGCCGCCGGCCGTCCCGCAGCGCGCGCTTGCGCAGCTGGCGCCGCCGCTTGGCGATCAGGCCGAGCAGGGTCTTGCGGGTGCGCCGTCGGACTTGCCAGGTGTGTCCCTTGCCGCGGCGCTGCGCGGTCACCAGGCGCTGCGCGAACACCGCCAGGTCGTGGTCCTCGCCGAGCAGTTCGCCGAGATCGTCGGCGCGCGTGGCCACGCTGTGCAGCCAGCGTGCGTCCTGCTCGGCCCGCTGGCGCGAGCGCCGGCCGGCGCTCTTGCCCGCTGTGCTCGCGGAACCCCGCCGCTCGAGCATTTCGGCGGTGTAGCGCAGGTCCTTGACGCGTTTGCGCCAGCGGTGCATAGCGTTGGTGTGTAGGCCCTTGCGCGAGGCCAGGCGCCGGTGGCGGCGGCGACCCTGTCGATACAGGGACGTGAGGTCGCGCTCGATCAGCTCGATGCCGCCCTGCTCGGGCAGCCGCCAGGCCGCTACGCGACAGCGCAGCGCGCGCAGCTCGCAGAGCACCTCGCTGCGCGTCTGTGGGTCCCCGAGCGCGCGCCGGCGCATCCTCGCGTGCTCGGCCTTCAGGTTCCGTCGCAGCTTGGCCACGCCGCCTCGCCCCAGCTTGCGCGGATGACGCTCGATCAGCGTGTCGAGGGTGTTCAGCATCACCTGCGCGTCGCGCGCGCCGGACAGCCGCTGGGCGACCTCGCGGAGCGTCGCGTCCTCGCGCTCGAACGCGGCGTCCCCCAGCTCCTCGGCCAGCAGCCCAAGCAGGGCGCGCAGCCGCTTGAGCGCCTTGCGCGTGTCGTGCACGGCCTTCTCCTGGGAGGCGTCCTCGCCGGCGGTGTCGATCAGCTCGATCGCCAGGTCGAGCTGACCGAGCGCCATCCGCGCTAGCCCTTCGGCGAGGTGCTCGTGCGCGGCCAGGCCCAGGCGCCGGTCGCGCCCGCGTCGGCGTGCGTGGCGACGCTCGCGGTCAGCTCTCGCCACGACCAGCCCGACGCCGAGAGCGACGGTTGCGACGGTCGCGGCCAGCGGCGCCACAATGGAGCGATGCCGAGCCTTCCGCCCGCCCCATGGTGGTCGGTGCGCCGTGCCGCCAACCGCAAGCCTGCGACGTATCGCTGTCCGATTTGTGGTCATCTGCTGCCCGCTCTAAGCGAGCATATGCTGATCGCGCCCGAAGGAGATACCCGGCGGCGGCGACACGCCCACACCGAGTGCGTGCTGGCGGCTCGCGCGCGCGGGCAGTTGCGGCTGCGCGAGGACTGGCAGCGCACACAGCCGCGTGCGGCCTCGCTGTGGGCGCGGCTGCTGCGCCGCGGGTAGTACCCGAGCGCCCTAGTTTCTGCTGAGCGTCTTGGTGGAGTTCGCCGGCGGGATCGGGTTCAGCGGCGTCAGCTCGCCGTTGTTGAGCTGGAAATGCACGACCGACTGTCCACCGGTGGGCGAGGACAGCGGGTCGCCCGGCCGGTAGAGCTGGTAGGCGAGCGTGACTTCGGTGTCGCCCTGGGAGACCACGCGCACGGTGGCGCTCGGCTGCTTGGTGTCGGTGCCGATGAAGCGTCCGCCGACGAAGAAGAACGCCTGCTGGCCGTAGCCGTCGCCCGCTCCGTCGCGACTACCGACGAGCACGCGCAGCGTTTGTCCTGAGTGGTACTGCGAGCCGTCGGCGGCGGTGTAGCCGTGTGCGCGCAGCACCGCTTCGGCTTCGCCCGCCCCTTCGCCGTGCGCTTCGTGCTGGGTGAACGCCGGCTCGGTGGCGGTGCGCGTGGTGCTGGGGGCCGAAGTACCACCGGCGGCGCCGGTCGGCGCCGGCGTGGTGGTAGCGGTGCTCGTCGTTGTTGCGGGTGTTGTACTGGTGCTCGACTGCGTCGGCGGCGGGGTTTCGGCGACCGATTCGGTCTTGGTCTGTGAGCCGCAGCCGGCGAGCAGCAAACCGCTGACGAGCGCCGGCGCGAGCGCCAAACGACGGATGGGCAGGTGGCGTGGCATGCAGCCATGGTATTCGCCGTGCTCGCGTCGACCACCCGCTTCCCAATTATTATTAGTGACTGCTAAGATAGCTCGCTTACATCGGTGGCTGACAAAGGAGCGTTGTGGCATGAGCGGGTCGCGCAGGAACAACTGGACCTTGGCAATCGTCTCGGTGGCTCTGTTCATGGTCGTGCTGGACAACCTCGTGGTGAGCGTCGCGCTGCCGACGATCCACCGCGACCTGGGGGCGTCGATCCAGGAGCTGGAGTGGACGGTCAACGCGTACGTGCTGGCCTACGCGGTACTGCTGCTGACGGGAGCCGCGCTCGGCGATCGGTTCGGGCGCAAGCGCATGTTCTTGGCGGGCATGGCGCTGTTCACGGCGGCCTCCGCGGCGGCCGCGCTGGCGCCGAGCACCGGCGCGCTGGTGGCCGCGCGCGCGGTTCAGGGCGCGGGCGCGGCGGTCGTGACGCCGCTGACCCTGACGCTGCTGGCGGAGGCGTTCCCACCAGCGCGCAGGGGCTTGGCGATCGGCGTGTGGTCGGGCGTCAGCGGCGTGGCGGTGGCGCTCGGGCCGCTGGTCGGCGGCGCGGTCGTGCAGGGCATCTCCTGGCACTGGATCTTCTGGCTGAACGTGCCGATCGGCCTGGTCGAGCTGCCGCTGGCGATGCGCTGGCTGAGCGAGAGCCGCGGCCCGTATGGGACGCTCGATTTGCCGGGGCTTGTGCTGGCCAGCACGGGCGCGTTCGGCGTCGTGTTCGGCCTGGTGCGCGCGCAGTCGTTGGGTTGGACGAGTGCGACAGTGCTCGGCTGCTTGATCGGCGGCGCGCTGCTGCTGGTGGGCTTCGTGCTGCGCGAGCGCGCCACCAGCGAGCCGATGCTGCCGATGCACTTCTTCGCTGAGCGCTCGTTCAGCGTGACCAACGTCGCGTCGCTGAGCATGTACTTCGGCATGTTCGGGTCGATCTTCTTCCTGTCCCAGTACATGCAGAACGTGCTCGGCAACACGCCGCTGCAGGCGGGGCTGAAGCTGCTGACGTGGACGGGTGCGACGCTGATCGTGGCGCCGCTGGCGGGCGTGTTCTCCGAGCGGCTGGGCAGCCGCCTGTTCATGTTCGCGGGGCTGTCGCTGCAGGCCGGGGCACTGGCGTGGCTTGCCAGCCTCACCGCCCTGCAACTACCGTACGCGCATATGATTCCCCCGTTCGTGATGGCCGGCGCAGGCATGGCGCTCGTGTTCGCGCCGTCGGCCAATGCGATCCTGGCGTCGGTGCGCGCCGAGCAGGCTGGGCAGGCGTCGGGTGCCAACAACGCCATCCGCGAGATCGGCGGAGTGCTGGGCGTGGCGGTGCTGGCGACGGTGTTCACCTCGGCCGGCGGCTACAGCTCGCCGCAGGCGTTCATCGACGGCCTGCGTCCGGCGCTGTGGGTGGGCGTGTCGGTGCTGGCCGCGGGTGCGTTGATCGTGCTGGCGCTGCCATTCGGGGCGCCGGTGGTCGAGACCTCGACGGATGAGGGGACCGGCGCCGAGGACGCTCGCGAGCACGGCGAGCAAGCGGTGGGCGGGCTGGCGGGCGAGGCGGCATGAGCGCCAGCGATACGGCCGTCGGCGGGCGGGCTCGCAGGCGCGTGCCGGCGGCCGAGCGTCGCGAGGAGCTGATTGCGGCGGCTGTCCACGAGTTTGCCCACGGTGGCCTGCACGGCACACCGGTCGACCGTATCGCCCGCCGCGTGGGCGTCGCCCAGCCGTACGTGTTTAGCCTGTTCGCCAACAAGCGCGAGCTGTTCCTGGCGGCGTTGGAGCGCAGCTTCGAGCTGGTCGCGGACATGTTCGCGCGTGCGGCCGCGGACTTTCACGCGGGGCGCGCGCCGGCCGATTGCGAGGACGCGCTGCAGGCGATGGGGCGCGCCTACCGCGAGCTGCTGAGCAGCGACCGCGACTACCTGATGCTCCAGCACCAGTCCTACGCGGCGTGCGACGACGAGGTCGTGCGCACGCGCGTGCGCAACCGCTACGCGCGGCTGGTGGCGCTGGCCGGTGAGCTCTCAGGCGCTGACGGCGAACGCCTGGATGACTTCTTCCGCCACGGCATGGCGCTCAACGTCGCCGCCGCGCTCGGCGTCGAGGACCTGTCGGTGGGCTGCGAGTGGGTGCGTGGTGAGCTGAGCTACGATGACCCGCAGAACGCGTGATGTCCGCTCAGTCAGCACAGCAGTCGAGCAGGGACGGTCGGCCTCGACGCGGTACCAGCGATCGGATGCGCGCCGGCGGCATGATCGCGCTGGCGGCCGTGTTCATTCTGTTCGCGCTGCTCAACCTCAACGAGGTGAAGGTCAACTGGATCGTCGGGTCGGGCCACGTGCCGCTGATCATCGTGATCGTAATCTCGCTGCTGGTGGGGATCGTGCTCACGTACTCCGCTGAGCGCCTGGGCCGTAAGCGTCGCCAATAGGCGCCCGGCGCTCGGTGACGATCTCGACGGCGCCGTCGGCGCCGATGAACGGCGCGAGCACGACGTAGGAGAGATGGTCGGAGAGGGCGGCGAGCACCTGCGTGCGTCCGGCGAGCACCTGGCAGCGCAGCGTGTGCCAGATCGCGCCGGCGACGGCATCGGTCGTGAGCCGCGTGTCGGGTTGTACGGGCGCGCCCTCGGTCAGCAGCGTGGCGATGCTGTGCGACAGCTCGAGCGTGCGATCGAGCGCTTCGTCGCCGGCGAAGAACGCCTCCTGCGCGAGCGTGCGCGCGTGCAGCGGATGGTCGGCCATGTAGCGCAACAGCGATGCTGTGACGCGGCGCACCGCGCGCGGCCAGTCTGAGGAGACCAACTCGGGGTCGGCGGCGATCGCCAGCAGCTCGTCGGCGATCATGTCCAGCGCCGCCAGGAAGCACTCGTCGCGCGTGGCGAATTGCTCACAGAAGGCGTCGATCGAGACGTTCGCCTCATCGGCGATCTGCGGCCCGGTCAGCTCGCGGTAGTCCTCTTGCGTGGCCAGCCGCAGCACGCCCTGCATTAGCCGCGTGCGCTCGTCGTGTGCGGGCGCTTCGGCGCCGGTTAGTCCGTGTCCGTAGGCGGCGGAGACCTCGCGCATGCGCACGCTCAGCATGTCGGCCATGCGCTGAGCGTCGGAGGTATCGAAATGCAGTGTCCAGCGCAGCAGCTCCTCGGCCAGGTCGACGTCGGCTGCGTCGCTGCGCAGGTAGCTGGACGTGGCTCCGAGCAGTCCACCGGCGATCCCGGTTACGACCGGCATCGGCAGCGGCGTGGCGCCCGACTGGGCAAAGCTCTGGGCGAGCATCTGCTCGCAAACACCGCTGGCGCGGCGCACGCGCGCGACCCCGGACGAGCCGACGCGCTGTGCCTCCTGCACGACCAGGACGGTCGCGTTGCGATCCTCTTCGACCGATTGCGCAAAGCGCCGGAACGCTGCCTCGAAACGATCTTCTAGTGAGCCGTCGGCGGCGGCGTATGCACGCCTGGCCTCGCGGATCTCGCGGCGTGCGAGCAGGTCGAAGGTGGCAAGGAAGCAGCCCTCCTTGTTGGAGAACTGCTCGTAGAACGAGCGTCGCGAGACGCCCGCCAGTCCGATCACCTGCTTGACGCTCGTGCCTTCGTAGCCGCCACGCCCGACCGCCTCGACCATCGCTCCGTGGATGCGTGCGCGCTGGTGTCTGATCACCTCGTTGCGCTCGAGGCGGTGGGGTCCGTGCGGTAGGCGCTTGTAGAGGGGCGCGATATATCCCGCGCTCCCTGAGCGCTTGCTCCGCTTGGTGTGATCGTTGCGCGCGGACAACGACGATCTCCCTCCTGATGCCATCTACCTCTCCCTGACGAATCTTTTCGAATCAGCGGACTGATGTCATGTGATCGATCGACTTAGATCATTCCATGTCAGCGATTTTTTGTCTACAGGCAACCGTCGTCGAGCGGTCCATTACGTCGGACGGATCGGTTCATCGGTGTTCCTGAAGCCTCCCTGGGGTTGTGTCCAGGGCTGGCCGGCGGCGTCCGCACAGGCGTCCGCACGCGCACTTCGCCAGGTGTAGGCGGGGCTAGTGCGTGACGATCTTCAGCGCGAGAATCGCCAGGCCCATGGCGGCGCCGACGCCGACCTCGAGCGCCATCTCGCCGCCGCTGGCCTGCGAGCGCACGCCGGCAGCCAGCTCGAACGCGATCAGAGTGGCGATCGCGCTCCACAACGCCACGGTCAATGCCGTTTCTAGGCTGGCGCCAACGATCCAGCAGGTGACCAGCGCGAGCAGCGGCAGCGCGGCGCCACGGATGATCGCCCAGTCATAGGCGAGGGCCCGCATCAGCGCCCTCAGCGTCAGGCCTTCGCGCAGCGCGATGCGTCGTCCGAGTGCGGTGGCGTACGCGTGCGCCAGCCAGAACGGAGTTGCTGCGAGCACGGTGGCGGCGAGCGCCTCCAGGTAGGTCTCGTGGCGCCCACTCTCGACGGCCAGCACGGCGGCGATCACGATCGTGCCGTAGACGACCCCGCCGGGGTTCTCGGCGGGCACCATCCAGCTGGCCACGCGTGCGCTCCAGCTCCCCGCGACAGCAGTCGGCGTGGCCTGTGTTGGATCGGGTGCGGTGCTCGACTGGATGCAGCGATTATCCGCCAGCGCTCAGCGGATCAGGATCGGCGGGCTGTAGCTTGACACGTGCGCACCGTCTGAGACCTTGATCAGCGCGCGGTACAGGCCCCGGTGTCGCACGCGCACGACCCGGCTGAAGCGCGACACGGTGGGCGTGGCTGATTTGACGACGGTGCCGCCGACGTTTACCGAGCGCCCGCGCTGCAGCAACTGGAAGCCGACCAGCGCGCCGACCTCGGCGGGGGTGACGGCGCCGTACAGGCGCACGAAGCCATGACGTCTGGTCGCATGCGCGTGAAACGACGCGCGCACGGCTACGCCCTCGCCGAGCACCGGGCTGACGACTTCCGGTTTGCCGACCGTGACCACGCGCAGCTGGGCGTTCTGCAGCAGCCCCAGATACGGGAACGAAAAGCCGCCGCTGCCATTGGTCAGCTGCGGGTTGCCCACCTGCTTGAAGCCGCCGGTGTAAGGGAAAGCGTTGGCTTGCAGCGCGACTGCATGGTTGGCCGCGCCGGTGCCCGACAAGGTGCCCTCGACGAGGAACGACGCGCCGAAGCTGACCGGGTTGGGCACGCCGGCGATGGCCAGCGTGAGCGGCACGCTACCGGTCGTGAACGTGCGGTCTTTGCCGACGCTGGCGCCCGACGCGTTGGAGGCGAGGATGCGGTAGTGATAGGTGGTCAGCGGCTGCAGACCGGTGATCGTCTGGCTGACCTTGATCGACCCTTCGCTGCCGCCGGCAGGAGACAGCGGCGTCTGCGACCCGTAGTTGCGGGTTGTGCCGTACTGGAAGCTGAAGTTGGCGGCCTGACCGTGTGGGTTGACGTTGCCGAACACGATCGCTGAGGAGAACATCACGTTCGAGGCGTTGCCCGTGCTGACCGTGGGGGCGGATGCTGCGGCGGCTGGGCCGGCGTAGATCAGCACGGCGGCTGCGATGGCGCAGGCGACGGCCAGTGGGCGTGCCACTACAGCGCGGGAGCGGCGGAGGGCGTGAGATCTGTGCATGGCACGAGCCTACCCTGATATGGGGCTGGTCAAGCAGTTCCCAGTTCGGGGCTGGGCTTCCACGCCTCGAGAGGCGTTGTCTATCAGGGTTCGTCGAGCGACTCGAGCAGCCGGACGTCAGCGAGATCCTGTGGCCGACCCGCGGCGCCGGGTGTTGCTGGAGGTAATGGCAGACACGCCGGCGCGAAGCTCGCCGGCACGCGCGGCCAGATCGGAAATGCGCCGAACTTGACGCATGATGCGCCGTGCGCGGCGCATCCGGATTGGCTACAGCAAGATCGATGGGAAGCTCGGCGGCGATGAATTGGTCAACGAGCACGGTCGGGGACACCCGGAGTGTCCAGGGCACGAAAGAACGACTGCTTCAACGAGTTGTTTTGGCATGACTAGATCCACTTCTGCGTTCTCGACCTCAAAGCCGCGAGTTGTGGTGGCGGGATTGTTGCTGGCATGCATGTTGTTGCTCGTATGTGGGGCCCGACCGGTAGATGCCGCATACGCTCCGAGTGCGTACACCGGCGAAGCCACGCAAACCGCCTACACGTCGGCCACGTTGAAGGGCGTCGTTGGCCCGGGCAACCAGCAGACGAGTTACTACTTCCAATACGGCCAGAATGGCGCTTACGAAGCGCAGACCCCGCTCACGGTGGCCGGCGGTGGGACCCAGTCCCTGCATGTCGCCGCTGTCGTCTCCGGACTATCGCCGGGAACGACTTATCATTACAGGCTGGTCGCGACCAATCACGGGTATACGGTGGATGGCAATGACCGGACGTTTACGACGAAAAAGCTCCCGCTTGTGTTCACGCTGGCAACGAGGTTGAGCCGGAGCGTATTCGGTCGTCCACTTTCCGTGCTCGGCACGCTGACGGGTACCGGCAGCGCAGGCCGCGCGGTGCAGCTACTCGCCAATCCATTCCCATATCTGGGTGGTTTCAAGCCACTGGGCAGTCCACAATTGACCAACGCAGGCGGGGGTTTCTCGCTCGCCGTTGGGGCTCTCTCGCAAAACACCCAACTGCGCGTCGCCACTGTTGGCACGCCTAGCGTCGCCAGCTCGGTGATGGTTGCGCTGGTGGCCGTGCGCGTGACGCTTCACCTCCGGCCAACCGGTCGACAAGGGTTCGTACGCTTCTACGGTACGGTCGCGCCGGCCGAGGTTGGGGCGCAGGTTGCGTTTCAGCTGATGGGCACCCGAGGCAGGCACGCGGATGTCAGCGCTACAGTCGTCAAGAGATACACCCCGACCGTATCGCGTTTTAGCCGGGTGATTCGTATCCGACACGCTGGACTTTATCGAGCGTCCGTGCACGTCCTCAGCGGCGCTCACATCTCCAACCACAGCCGCGCGATCCGAGTCAACTGACCGATCGAGGCCGATCCGGCAACTGGAAGTAGTCGGCTCCCGGTTGGATTCGGGGCAAGACGAGGAGCTGTCTCAAGCACGGCGTGCAATCCCGAGCGCTACCGCCAAAGGCGCGTGGGTCGTCCCGGCGCGGCAATCGGACCGACGGCGCATGGAAGAACAGCCGAGACCGGGGAGTTATTGACGCAGAAGACAAGGCCATGGCCTGATAAGCGGTCATCCGACGTCACGCGAAGGGAGGCAGAACCGTGCAGCAAGATTCGGAATCGCTAAGTCTCGGGGCGTTCTTGGGCGTGGTGCGCCGTCGCCTGCCGCTAGTCGTCCTTTGCTTCGTGGTCGTCGCGGTGGCTGCGCATCTCTACTCCAAGCATCAATCGAAGCAGTACACGGCGACTGCCTCGATCATCTTCAACAACGACTCGTTGAGCCAGGAGTTGGTAGGACTACCGGCCAACAACGGCAACCTACTCGTGCAGGAGGCCGGCAACGTCGCGTCGGTGCAACTCGGCGACATGGCAGCCAAGACCGCGAGTCTGCTTGGACACGGGCTCACCGAAGCGCAGGTCAAGAGCAGTCTGAAGGTGGCCGCCTTGGGTGAATCAAGCTCCGTTGCAGTAGCTGCGACGTCGACCTCCCCGATCCTCGCGGCGACCATCGCCAACACCTACGTCAAGCAGTTCGTCGCCGAGCAGCAGGCGATCGATCGACGGTTCTTCAGGTCAGCGCTTAGGCTCGTCAACAAGCAGTTGGCTGCCCTCCCCGCCAAGCAGAGGCTGAGCCCCGGTGCGGTGGCGCTGGAGAATCGCGCACAGTCTCTTGCTTTCCTCTCCGAGTTGCAGGGTGGCAACGTCCGGGTCGAGCAGATAGCTGCGGTGCCCACAGTTCCGTCCTCGCCGAAGACCTCGAGGAATACGATGCTTGGGGGGGTCCTTGGCCTGCTGCTTGGCCTTGGCATCGCCATCATGCTGGAGCGCTTTCACAGCGCCAAACGCATCACGGATCCGAAGGATCTCGAAGAGATCTTCGGTGTCGCTCTTCTCGGAACGATCCCCAAGAGTGCGGAGTTGACACGTTCGGCCCGTAGCCGTGGCCGTGTCGATCTAAGCTCGGAGGAGGCCGAGCGGTTCAACCTTATCCGCGCGCACCTGCGTTCGTTCAACGCCGACAACGACCCGCACGTCGTGATGGTTGGATCTGCAGCCTCTGGCGAGGGCCGAACGACAATTGCCCGTCGTCTCGCAGAGTCGGCCGCGAGGCTGGGCTCACGCGTATTGCTGCTGGAGGCGGATCTGCGCCGGCCGGTCCTCGCCGAGCAGTTCGACATCCGATCCACGGCCTATCTGCCGGATGTCCTGACGGGCGTTGCCTCGATGGAAGACGCGATGTGTTCTATCCAGTCGGAGTCATCGTTTGCCGAGGGCCTACCGCACCGGACCTTCGACGTGCTGGCTGCCGGTTATGCGTCGACCCCCAACTCAGGGGCACTCATGGACAGCCACGCGATGGACTCGATAATCGAGCAGGCCCGGTCGACCTACGACTTCGTTGTCATAGACGTACCGCCGCTGGGGACGGTCTCCGACGCGTTCCCACTGCTCTCCAAGACGGACGGTGTGGTGATCGTCGGGCGCACGGGTCAGAGCGAGCGCGACAAGGTAGAGCGACTCCATGAGATCCTCGCGGGTAGCTCGACCAACATGCTGGGAATTGTCGCCAACTGCACCGGAGCGACCCGACGTGCGGGGCGTGGTAAAGCCGCGAGTCCCACGAGAAACGACAAAACAACGCCTGCGCAGCCATCGTCCAATGGTGCGTCGCCCAAGGAACTGGTCTCCCCGCCGACGAAGGTCTAGCGAGACCATCAGCCAATCCCATGAGCACTTGGCTGCCTCAGCCGGCGGGTCCTCTTCGTCGCACTCTCGCCCGACCCGCGTTCGATCTTCGTCGTCCGCGCCTGAAGTACGTCCTGCTCGGTGGATGCTTGGTGTGCGGCCTCGCGATTCAAGGAGCGGCGATCACCTACTCCTACATGTGGGCGGCTCCCCTGGTGTGCCTCCTGGTCATTGCGCTGGCGACCGACATCCCGGCTGTGCCAGCCGTTGGCACGGCGCTAGCGATCCGGGTGCTCTCCAGCCAGGCGGTCTCTTCGCCGCGCGCGAGGTATTCAGGGTCGTTGAACCTCTCCGGCCTGATTGCCGTCTTCTTCATCATCTTTGCCGTTGGATTGTTCATCCACCGTCGGAAAGCTGCATCGCTAGCTATCGGTGGGGCTTTCGCGTTGACTCTCTGGACGATTATTGCCATTCGCACGCACGGCGAATCCAGTCTGACCATTCGAGAGGGTGTGCGCGAGGCGTCGATTATCGCGCTGCCGGTCATCGTCTGGAATGCTCGAGGTGCCTTCACCGTGTCGGTCGCCGCACGCATAGTGCAGCTTGCCGGCCTAGGCGCAGCGCTGGTAGCTATCTACCAGCTTGCAACTCATAGCGGACTCAATGTTGGAGGCAACATACGTGCGGACGGCACGTTTACGCATCCCAACGGTGCCGCGATGTACTTCGCGATCGCCGTGACCGCTTCGCTGTGGCGATATCTTGACGCTGGACGTCGCCGATCAGACGCTCTGCTCGCGGTGCTGTTCGCGGTTGCCACTATAAGCACCTTCAGCGTCGGTGGGCTGGTCAGCCTTCTCGTGATGCTCATTACATTCGGGCTCGCGAGGCCCGGATCCGCACGGCTAAAGCTCGGATCCTGTGCAGTGGCGGTATTGGTCGCCGTGGCTTTTGTCGCAACCCCGGTCGGCGCCAAGCGGATCGAAACGGAGTCGGCTACCAATGTACACTCAGCGTTGACGAGGGGTACCGCCAATACGTCGCTGGCGTGGCGGTTCTACAAGTGGCGCACACTCATACCTGAATGGGAAGAAGCACCGCTGTTCGGACGTGGTCTGGGAAGTACAGTGACAGCGGAAGGCACCTCTCAGAATAGTACAGCGGGCAAGGTGCCTCACAACGAATATGTGAGATACCTGGTAGAGACAGGGGCCATCGGCTTGGCGCTCGTGCTGTGCGCGCTCGTCGCCATGATGCGCCGGCTGTTGCAGCAAAGAGGAATTGCAGAGACGTACGACGTTGCGGCGCTGGGCCTGGCGGTTGCTGCTGGATGCATCGTCGACGGCTTGGGTGATAACACGCTGCTCTACAGCACTACAGGCTACGCGGCAGCACTGATAATCGCTGCGGCTCTCAGTGCTAGTGCATTTGCGGTGCAAGGTCAATCCGCAACGGCACGGTGATGACCTTAATCAGCGAGTCATCGGCGCCGAGTGAGGCAGGGGCTAATAGTCCGGTCGAGCCCCTACCGAAGGTTCTGTACGTAGGCGGCTTCGGTCGCAGTGGAAGTACGCTCCTCGGGCGCATACTTGGAGAGGCGCCGGATGTCGTCTGCGTTGGGGAGACCCGCTACGCGTGGAGTCGGGGCCTGTTGCACAACGTCGAGTGTGGGTGCGGACATCCCTTCCGGTCCTGTCCTTTCTGGAGCGCGGTGGGCGAGTATGCGTTCGGAGGCTGGGATAGTGTTGATCTCGCTCGACTGCTCGAGCTTGACGGCACCCTGGTTCAACTGCGCAAGCTCCCGGTGCACTGGGTGCCGCAAATACAGCGGGGCTTCACGGAAGCGATTACAGAGTATGCAGCTATGTTGGCCAAGCTGTACGCGGCTATCGCGCGTGTCGCGGGCGCAAGCACGATAGTCGATACGAGCAAGGATCCCACATTTGGTTCGCTTCTCACTCGCATGGACGACCGAGATGTGCGCATTATTCACCTCGTTCGCGATAGCCGTGCGGTGACGTACTCTTGGACTCGCAGCAAGCGAATGCCGAGCCCGATAGGCGGCCAGAAGTTCCTTCCTCGCTTCAGGCCCGCCGACGTAGCCCCACGCTGGCTCCTCACCAACGCGGCACTACGAGCTCTCGCGCTGCGTAGAGCCCCGTATCTACGAGTTCACTACGAGCAGTTCGTGACAAGGCCGGTGGAGACATTGCGTGCTCTCAGTGAGTTTGCGGACGTGCAGCTCGCCTTGGACTCATCGCAAATAAACGACACTGCCATCAGGCTCGGAGGGCATCACATGTTTTCGGGCAACCCGATGCGAGCCGACCTCGGCTGGATCACGATGATGCTCGACGATGAGTGGCAGACAATGATGCCCACCTCACAGTTTGCCGCAGTGACGGCCATCACCTGGCCCCAGCTGCGCCTGTACGGCTATCAAACTATTCCTTCTTCACGGCATTACGCCCTGCACGCAGGCGATCAATACCTGGACGCAGACGCGTAGTCGAACTCGTCCGAATGCCGCCGAGCAATCAGAACGCCAGCGTCCAGTCCGAACCGCCCATGCTGGCTTCAGGCGAGTTGCTCGCACTTCAGATTCAGGCTCATGACCATAGCCCGGTCAGATCGCCCTCGATCTGGCGTCGCATTCGCCGAGATGTGGTGTTGCTGGGGGCGGGAAGCGTTTGCGCCGTAGTCGCTCAGTTGGGATTTCGGGCAATCCTCATCACGGCCCTTGTGCCAGCCGCATACGGGCGTCTAACTCTTATTCTTAGTATCTACAACACGGTATGGATACTCGGCGCCAGTGGGCTGCCAAGCGGCGTCTCGCGTCATATCGCGACGGTTGCTCCGGCAGACGACCGTGCAATCATCAGATCGGCGATTCGTGCCGGCGCTGGCCCGGTGATATTTGCTGCGATCGCTGTATCGGTCGTGTCGGGCATCCTGCTCGATTCACTGCTGGCTGGTTTTCTCGCCGCACTGGGACTGTCGGGGCTCATCTATTCGCTGCTAGCTATGGGGATCTTGCGAGGTCGTGGCCAGATGGGGGCGGCCGCATCGATAATGCCCGCAGCCGGTATCGCCGAAGTGGCTCCGCTCGGACTGATGCTGCTCTTGGGCTTCGCGATAACCCCGGTATCTGCATTCGGCGTGTTCTGCTTGGGCAATGTGGTCAGTTTTGTGGTCGGGCTTTATCTTGTCAGGCGGTCGATGCCAGCACGGGAGGGACGTGGCACGGCTTCTGCTGAGCATGTGCCCACGCCTCGCCAGCTACTCGGGTTCTCCATGTGGCTCGGCGCGGCTACCCTGGGTATCGCCGCTCTTCCTCTGGTGATTCGCGTGGCCGCGACGCTGGACTCTTATACGACGGTGGCGACGATCGATATCGCCATCGTCCTGCTCTCGATTCCCCAGCGCGTCGGCTCGATTATCCTGCTGGCGGTGGTGCCCCATACGGCCCGGACGCTCAACGATGACATTTCTCCTCCGACGATCGCGCCGCGCGAGAACCTCATCGCAACCGTGCCGTTCGTTCTGGCCGCGATCATCGTGGCTAGTACACCAATTGTGGGGACGGTGTTCGACGCTCTGGGCAAACCGGTATATGCGAAAAGTGCAGCCTTTCTCGCCCTGGCGCTGCTCGCTGGGCCGGCGCGGATCATGTACGGCTTGGTTCAGGGTGTACTGATTGCACATCTCGAAGGACGGTTTTTGGCGATCATGGTCTTGTCAATTACGGTTGGGGCCTCCGGAATTATTTTCGCGGCAGCAGCGCTGGGCAGTGCACTTGCAGCGTTCGCGGCCTTTACGGCAGCCTTCTGGTCTATCTACCTCCTCGCCTTTTTGCGAGTGGGCCGCCTGGCAGCGGTTTCAGGTGTATCAGCCGGTCATACCAACAGCCGTTGAGTACCAAGCAGCAGCTTGCTGCGCAGTTCCTTTCAGGTTGGTGATGTGAGCGACAGGCAGGAGCCCGCCCTGTCGCGAACTTTGGGGATTAAGCCCTTTGCCGGGTTTCGCAGGCCCCTGTTGAACTTCGCGTAGACCGCTCGCCGGCCGCCGCGTATAGTTCGGCAAACCGCGCATCGAGTACCTCGACGCTGCGTGTCTGTATGCAGAATAGTCGACCCTTGTCCCCGATCGTCGTGGCTGCCGCGGGATCTGCGAGAAGTCCGACGATGTGCTGTGCGAGGGCAACGTGATCGCCTACCTCGGCGAGTAGGCCCCCTCCGTGGTCAGCAAGCTGTGGTATTCCCCCTACGGGGGTGCTGACAAATGGCCGGCCGGCGCTCATGGCCTCGGTCAGGAACATTGGCATGCCCTCGGCTCGCGATGGTAGTGCGACGACGCGGGCTGAACGGATTAGCCTACGGATCTCATCGCGCGGTGCAGGCGGACGGAGTTCAAGCCGCTCCAACGATGGTACGGCGTAGTCACCGGCCGGGCCAACGATGATGCAGCGTGCGTCTCGGCGAGAGCTGGCCACGAGTTCCCACGCGCGACTGAGCACGTCAATGCCCTTGCGAAGGCCGACCAGCCCGGCAAACAGCACGACCTCGTCGGCCTGGCCGGCAGGCATGTAGTCCTTCTCTACGGCTATTGGGTTGGGGACCAACTCGACTTGCGCCCCTGGTGCGAAGTCCCGAGCCAGGGAAACAACCTCGCTGTCCAGACAGGTGATCACGTGGGCACGGCGGAGCACGCACGCCGCAAAGCGGGGATGTCGATGAGCGAAGGGAAGAAATCCTGAGCCGTGGATGGTGGCGACCGTCGCGTTTCCGTGCATCCGTGCCCAGGCGACAAGCGCTCCCTCACGAGCGAATGAGCCGTTTTCGGCCAGATGGATGTGGACGATTTCCGATTTCTCCAACCCGGCGATCTGCCTGGCTGCCGTGATAGCGAGATCAGTGTTGCGCGTGCGCGAGTTAGGTCGCCATGTGGGATGTGCCACGACTTTGGCGGCACCGACGCGATGCTCAGTGAGAACCCGAATCACGCTCCCCATCCCTCCGGCGTACGCGATGTCCGGACCGAAATGGTGGACAGCACGCGGCTTTGCTGCCCCAGCCTTGCGGCCTGTAGACAGTGGTGTCGCGGCGGCAGCGGTGGTCATGGCAATCCAACGCCGGACGCGTTGGCCAACTTGCGCGCGTGTGGCCGGCGTCTGTAGTTGGCCGCCGAAAGAAAGCGAGCCGAGCCGCGTTGATGAGCAGTGAGTCGATATTGGAAACCAGTGCGCCAGCTGCGCCGCGTGGGTGCGAACGCGCTGCAGCCAATCGTGGCGCTGGTCACCCTGTTGCTAGTCCTCTCCGTGGCCGCGGTGGCTCCTGCGAGCGCTTTGTCGCCAATCGAAGGGGTCTGGTCCTTCAACGGTGGCAAGGTTGCCATCCACCCGGGACCTGGGGGAATATACGTCGGTACGGTCGTGGCTCCGACGAAGTTCGCAATGTGCACGCACCCCGATGGGGAAGAAATGTGGACTGGCATAACGCCTCAGCAGGATGGGTCCTACTGGGGCTTGCACCACTGGTTCTTTGAAACGCAGGAATGTGCCCTCAATCCGACGCCCGGGCCGACCGCCTGGCGAGTGATGGAAGCTGCGAGTGGCGCCCACTTCCTGCTCGTGTGCTTCAGCTCTCCCGAACAGCCAATCCAGCCGACAATTGCGTCCGGCGGCGCACATACTGATGTCACTTACGGATGCGACGGCAGCGAACTCGAGTCAGCGCAGGTCGCGCCGCTCCCCGGCGGATCGGTGCAGGGGAGCCGTGGCGGCAAGGAGAGCTTGTCCGACGCGGTGTCCCTCCCCAGCAACAAGAAGTGCTTCAGCCACAGGGTCTTCCAAATCCACTTGAGAAACCCCAAGTTCGACCCTCTGCAAAAGGTGGTTGTCAGGCTCGGGAGGCATACGGTCACTGCGCGACGTCATGGCAACACTTTCGCGGCGACCATCAGCCTCAAAGGCCTACCTCGCGGTAGGTTCACTGTGAGGATCAGCGTCACGACAGTGCTTGGACACCACCTCAGCGGCCGCCGCACTTACCACACCTGCGTGAAGCGACGGCCGGTCAAGCACGGCACGCGTTAGTCGCGTGCCGGCCAGGCAAGCGCTACGGCAGAAGAAATCCCGCGTATCGGGAGTTGATCGGATGATGGCCACCCGTTACGTAGCCTATGGCTTGGCGCTGCGCTCCTCGTTCGCGCTTCCAGGTATGCGGCCGACCGACTCAGAGGGCTTGCGGTCTCTCTCGCTCGATCTCGTCACTCAGGCTGAGCTAGCGAGCATGTGGAGCGGTTCTGATGGTGTGCCGGTCTGGAGCGGATATCTCGGCGACGGCGGCACTCTGACCATCGAGCACGGGATCGGGGGGGACCTACTGTTCACGCACGACGACCATGCTCGCCACCGACTCGACGCAAGCATGCGCTCGTTGGCGGTGGCGCCGCGGAGGAGCGGGGCTGGGGACTGGCAGCGGACACTGCTGACCAAGGTGCTCTCGAGCATCAGCGTCATGCGTGGCTACGAGGCGCTACATGCGAGTGCTGTCGCTTCTCCGTGGGGTGTACTAGCGATCGCAGCGCCGACGGGCATGGGTAAGACGACTCTCGCGCTCGAGTTGATGCGACGTGGCTGGCCGCTGTTGACTGATGACGTACTGACCCTGGGCGCCACGCCTGACGGAGTGTTGGCCTATCCGGGCACTCCACATATGAACGTTGCAGTCGACGGGCCGTTGGCCCATTGCGTAGATGACGACATCGGCCCGACACTTGGATTCTGTGCTGGTGAGCACTGGCTGGCGGCGCGCAATGCCGCAAGCGAGCCAGGTCCGGTCCGCGCGATCTTCCTACTGGAGCGCGGCCCGGAACGGTTGCTCGATGTCGAGAGCTTGTCCCCCAGTCCGCTGCCGTTGGCCCCCTATGTTCTCGGCCTATCAGGAGACATCGAGCGGGAGCGACGTCGATTCGATCTCTACGGGGAGCTAATGAGCTCGACCGCGTTGCTGCGCCTCACGGCCGGGGGAGCGGACCGCCCAGGCGACCTGGCGGCTCTGATCGACGAGGTGGTCGCCGGGGACGCCCGCCCGCTTGCGGCTGGAGCGACACGATGACCTCGCTTGAGACACCCGTGCTTGTCGACCCGGTCAGCGAAACGGGCCTCGCACACAAGCCCGAACAGGCCCCCCAGACGGCGGTCGGCGGTTTTCCTCTTGCGATCAAGGACGTCACCAAGCGTTGGCGCAGTGATCTACCCCCGGTCCTTGACGGCGTCGATCTGTTGCTCGAACAAGGTTCGATCACATGGGTTGGCGGGCGCAACGGCGCGGGCAAGACCACCATGCTGCGAGTTGCTGCGGGACTAATCGAGCCGGAGCGAGGTCGGGCCGAGGTATGGGGCGTGAGTGCCCAGGAGAACCGGGTTCGCTACCAAACTCTGGTGTCGTTTCTGCCCGCTGGAGATCGAGGTCTATATGCACGGCTCACGGTTCGCCGGCAGTTGGAGTTTTGGGCGCGGATTTCGATGCTGCCGCGTGAGCAGGTGCGCCAGCGCGTCGACGAAGCCATCGACCGGTTTTGTCTGGGCGAACTCCGCGACCGACGCGTCGATCGGATGTCGATGGGACAGCGCCAACGGCTACGCATCGCCATGACATTTCTTCCTGGCCCCGAGACGGTACTGCTCGACGAGCCACTCACGAGCCTCGATGCCGACGGAGCGGCGATCCTGCTTGACGCAGTGCAGCAACTGCTCGCTCGCGACGGGGCCGTTCTGTGGTGTTCTCCGACCGACGAGCATCTGGATCTCTCTTTCGACGCTCGCTGGATTATCGAGCAGGGAAGGCTGATATCGGCATGAGCGACACGATCACCGCGATGTACGCATTCATGGCCGTCATGCGACGCGACCTTACGATCTACCTCTCCTATCGCACGCGGCTTGTCAGTCAGACGCTGACGTCGGTCTTCAGCGTCACGCTTTTCTATTACGTCTCACGGTTGGTACACGTCAGCGGCTTCAAGTCGCCCAGCGACTACTTCGGCTTCGTCATCGTCGGCATCGCGATGGTGGGTGTGCTGTATTCGTGCTTCTCGCTCGCCGAACTCCTGCGTCAGGAGTTGATCGCAGGCACGTTTGACCGACTGCTCCTTTCTCCTTTCGGTGCTGTGCGGAGCGTGATTGCGATGTCCTTGTTTCCGATGCTCTACTCCTTCCTCATGGCAGCGATCACACTCGGGCTGGGCGCCATAGCCTTTGGTCTACAGTTGCACTGGTCGACTGTTCCGTTGAGTCTGCCGGTGATGGCTCTTGCGCTCCTGGCGTTCCTACCGTTTGGAGTGCTATTCGCAGCGTTGACGATCGCGATCAAGCAGGGGAGCGTGGGAACGGCCTGGGCGATTGCGTTGCTCTCGATCGTCGGCGGACTGTATTTCCCGGTGTCTCTGCTGCCGGGTTGGGTACAGACGACGGCGAAGTTGCAGCCATTCACGGCCGCGACGAGCGAGTTGCGACATCTGCTCGTAAATAGCCCTGTCAGCGAAGGCGCCACCAGCTCCCTGGTGAAGCTCGCCGCGTTCGCTGCGGTGCTCGTGCCGATCTCAATAGCCGTCCTCGCGAGTGCGATTCGCTTTGGTCAGCGGCGTGGCACGATCATCGAGTACTGATGAATGGAAAGATTTAGCATGCCGCGAACTACTATGCCAAACATCACATCTCTGTTGGATGCCAGGATCCGAGTACCCCAGTACGTCGTCCACCGCAGCTTCCCGTCTGAGACCGTGGTACTCAACCTACACACGGGCAAGTACCACGGGCTCAACGCGACAGCGGGCCACATGCTCGAAGCACTGGAGAAAGCGCCGTCTGTGCGCGAGGCGGCGGCAGCAGTGGCCGGGAACTATGGACAGTCGCCGGCCGCAGTGGAGAAGGATATGTGCGAACTCTGCGAGCAGCTGCTCGATCGAGACTTGGTCGAGATCGATGGCGACCCGGCAAGCTGAGCCGGACTGCGCTGAAGCCCGCCGGATGCCCTCTGGGCGGCGCCTGAGTTCATCCGAGCGGGTTCGCCTAGCAGTCGAGATTGTCTGCACCTACCTTCGCGTGCGTAGTGCAATGAGCCGATCGCCGATCGCGGTGGCCGTCGCGGACTTGCGAGGTCGGCCTGCTAGCGATAGCCCCTCGTCGGCTACAGAGGCCGCGCCAGACGCGCTTGTGGAAGCGCGCCGCCTCGGCGGGGCGGTGACGCGCACGCTGGCGCTTGTGCCCGGCGATACGCGATGTCTGGCTCGCTCGCTTGTGCTTACGCGGCTGCTTGCCACGCGTGGGGTCCCATCGACACTCGTAATTGGCGCGCGGGCGGCGCCTAGCTTTCTCGCTCACGCTTGGGTCGAGTGCGTAGGTGTCCCTGTGCTGCCGCCAGGCGACGGATCCTTCGGCCGGCTCGTCGAACTCTGAGCACCGAGGTGGGTGAGACTCGGGCAACGGTGTTCGGGCTGGACGTATGGGCTCAGCCTGCCGTACCAGTAATCGAGGGTGCCACCGCGCAGGCCACAGGGCGTCGGCTCGACGTTGCCCAGCGGCCGGGTGGCGTGGCGAGCTTCCAGGCGCGGGATGGCTTCGAGCTCATCTGCGATCAGGTCGAACCAGACGGAACGGTGAGCTTCCGCATCGAAGCGCACCCCGATCTTGGTTACCTACTATCGGGGCCGCGTCATGGCGTCCACCTGCTGTCGGTCGACGGTCGCAACCTTCAGTACGCGTCGGGAAACGGCTGTGGGGAGGACTGGCAGCGACTATTGGTGGCACAGGTGCTGCCATTGGCCGCGATCCTGCGCGGGCTGGAGGTGCTTCACGCGAGCGCAGTAGTCATCGACCGCCAAGCGGTTGCCTTTGTGGGGCCCTCGCGTTCGGGCAAGACGTCTGTTGCATTGGAGCTATGTCGACAAGGGGCAGGGTTCCTCGCCGACGACGTTCTCGCCCTGGATCGCGACGGTGTCGGGCTCGTTGGCCATCCAGGAAGTCCCGCCGCCGGCGTCGATCACGCCGAGGTCGATCGTCTGCAGGGCAGCTCGGTCATCGGAGAGACCCTCGGGGTCAACGAGCGTGAGCGCATCGTGCGTGTTCCGGTCGTTGACGCACCGGCCCCTGTGGCCGCCCTGTTCTTCTTGGACCGACGTCTAGATGGACCAGCCGAGCCGCGGTTCGAGCCGATCACGCACGCCAACGTGCTCCTGGCCGCGACGTTCAACTTCGTACTCGCCAGCCCTGACCGCCTGGTCGGGCTCCTTGACGTATGCGCGCTGGCAGCTCAAAAGCGGGTAGAGAGGATTCTTCTGGGGCCTTCGGTCGACGCTTCACGACTTGGCGCTGCTGTGGCCGAGCGACTTGGTGTGCCGGGATGAAGCGACTGCTAGCCGGGACATTCGACCCAGGCGGCAGGGCCGAGAACGCGCGGCTCGCGGGTGCGTTGGCGCCGCACATTGCGACGGTCGTGCATCGCGGCCCGCTGAGTGTCGCTTTCAGCGGGCCGGCCGGCTGTTCCGATGAGTTGATGTGCCTATTCGATGGGTTCCTGGACAATGGCCCAGAGATCGCCAAGGCGCTCGGGGTATCGGCGACCACCGAGCCTGAGAGGCTGCTCGCGTCCGGCTATCAGCGCTGGGGGCGCGCTCTGTTGCCGCGTCTGCGTGGCGACTTCGCCTTGCTCGTTTGGGACAGCTATCGCCGCGAGGGTTTGATCGCGCGCGATCAGCTGGGCGTGCGCTCTATCTATCTCAGCAATGCGGTGGGAGTTGTGTGCTTTGCGAGCGAGATCCACCACCTGTTGGCGATGTTGCCAACGCGCCCCGCTCCAGATGACGTGAGCGTTGCGCATTGGGTGGCAGCGAGCAGCCGCCCTGGGCCCGCGACACTTTACGCGGGGGTTCGCCGCTTGAATCCTGGCGCGATCCTTTTGCTGAATGGCAACGGAGTTCGCGAAGAAGCCTATTGGACGCCTCGGTATGTCGAGTCGCTCGCCGGAACTGAGCCCGAACTCGCTTACCGTGTGCGCTTGGCGCTCGATCGCGCGGTACGGCGCCGGATCGGCCCCGAAGGCAGAACGGGAGTGCTGATGAGCGGAGGGCTGGACTCGGCATCTGTCGCGGCCGTCGCTGCGTCGCAGGCCCCCGATCGCGTATCTGCGTTCTCAGGCGTCTTCCCCGAGCACCCGGTTGTGGACGAGTCGACTCTGATAGATGAGCTACGCGATGCGTTCTGCCTGCCCGGCCTCAACGCGGAGGTCCGTGCCGGAGGTCTACTGGCAAGCTCCCTCGAGTCGTTGGATGCGTGGCGTATGCCGCTGCTCGGGTGGGGGGACTTCTGGGTCCTTCCGCTGCTGCGGGCTGCGGCGTCGTCTGGAGTGACGACGACCCTGGGGGGCGATGGCGGCGACGAGTTGTTTGGTCCTCGTGCCTATGCGTTGGCGGACTGTGTGCGCGGCGGGCACCCCTTCCGCGCGCTTCGGATGGGCCTCGATCTTCCGGGCGCCGGTGACCATCCCTCTCGTCGCCAAGTCGCCCGGGTTTATGCCAATTGGGCTCTCGCGGGGGCCATGCCACATCGGCTGCACACGGCACTTTGGCGGGGTTGGGCAGGCGGACGGACGCCTCGCTGGATGCGCCCGCAAACTATCCGCGACTTGGTGGACTCCGACGACCCCTATGCGTGGAAGCGGCTGGACGGCCCGCGCTGGTGGGCAAATACGGCACACGGCCTCACGCGCGGGGTCGAGGAGGCGGGGATCTTCGAGCACCAGCGCCGGCGCGCAGCGCTCGCGGGCCTGGAGGCTCGGCACCCCCTGTTCGACCTCGACCTGCTTGAACTAGGCCTTCGCCAGCCGCCTGAGGCCACGCTGGACCGCCACCGAGACCGCCCGGTGCTGCGCGCCAGCATGTCGGATCTGGTGCCGGACTCGGTGCGGCTTCGCCCGGCGAAGGCATGGTTCGACTCGCTTATCGTGGATTGTCTGAGCGGGCCGGATGCCGTGGCAGTAACCAAGCTTGTGACTCATCCGCGAGCGGAGTTGCGCGCCTACGTCGACTTGGATTGTCTACAGAGCACGTTGTTCGCCACTGACCCTCGAGGCCGGCCCGACTCCTTTCAATGGATGCGCCAGGTTTGGCGGCTCGTGACGGCTGAGTCCTGGCTGCGGGCGCAGACAGATCATGGCGGACTGCCGCCGGCCGGTGCGATTGAGCCCAGTCCGGCGCGGGTGAGCGTCCGGCGGGTCTCGCCGAAGACCCCGTCGTCGCTTGCTACCGCTAATGGCTGAGGGCCCTCTCCTACCTTTTTCCACCTTGACGGCGGCGGCTGCTGCTCTAGGCTGGTTGCAGTCGATCAGCTGCCCTGCGGAAGCTGGGCAGGCAATAGAGCGATAAGGAACCTTCGACATGGATGATCAGATGGCATCTCACGAGTATGAGGCTCCCAGGGTGATGGACTATGGTGACCTTCAGGAGTTGACGGCAGCCTGCCTGGGTGGCAGCGGGGGCGACCAGGGTTATCCGGGGCACATCGGTGGATACACCGTTGGTCCCAGCAACCCGGCGGTTGGCTGTAAATCGAACCCGTAAGCAGCGGTTTAGATCGCCGTCCTATACATCGCTGCGTAGTGTTTCAGCCGCCCAGATGGGCGGCTGAATCTGTTTGTGGCCGTAACTGGTCTACTGCCGTCGCATGGTGGTGTGGTAAACGCATCGTCTCCGGAAGTCCCAACGCAGCCACTGCGTTAGTGATGTATGGCAAGCTCAGGGACTGAAGCGATGGGTAGGTCTGTTGCAGACCTGACGCGTGTGGGGGTGGGCGTTATCGCGAGTGGTGGTCCTGATGAGGCCATTACCGCCGTTCTGTCGAACGAGGGTTTTACTTACACATCCTTCGATAGCGCGCGGGCGCTTACGAGGGGGCAACTGGGCGAGGAGCCCTCGTCGATCGTCATGTGGGTCGAGCAAGCAATCTCCTCTCTCCCCGAACTGATCGAGCCGTTGACCGGGCGATTCGAGTCGTCTCCAGTCGTGGTTGTTTGCCCGAGTATCCAGCGATGGGAGGTTCGGGCCGCGCTCACCTCCGGAGCGGCTGGCGTGGTGCTCTTTGAGGATCTTGCGAGCAAGCTCAGTTCGTGCTTGCACGCAGTTGAGGCGGGGCAGATCTGCGTTCCGCGTCGACACTGGCGAGTGATCGAGCCGCCTGCTCTCTCCACGCGCGAGAAGCAGATCCTAGGCCTGGTCGTGATGGGCTATATGAACAGCCAGATTGCCGAGCAACTGTTTCTCGCTGAAAGCACCGTCAAGAGTCATCTCTCCTCGGCATTCGGCAAGCTCGGTGTGCGGTCGCGCAACGAGGCCGTCGACCTGATCCTCAATCCCCAACGTGGACTGGGCATGGGCATCCTCGCTCTGGGTGGAGAGCCAATAGAGACGACTCTGTCTGAGGTAGAGCCGACCCCGGCTGCAGCGCGATGACACAGATGAGTTCAGAAATTCCCCTGACCATGATGGATCACGCTGACCCAGAGCTGTGGGCAGCGCTGATGGGCGCGGTTGAGACAGTCGCTAAGACAGGGGCCTTCATAGGCGGCGCCGCTGTCGAGGAGTTCGAGGCCGACTACGCGGCTTGGTGCGAGGTGGAGCACGCCGTCGGCGTCTCCTCTGGGACCGAGGCACTCGTCCTGGCACTGCGAGCACTGGGGATCGGTCCGGGGCAAGAGGTCATCGTTCCAGCTAATTCGTTCATCGCGACAGCCGAGGCCGTCAGTCTTGTGGGGGCCTGCCCTCGTTTTGCAGATGTTGATCCCCGAACACAATTGGTGACCCTCGCGACGGTCGAACGGGCTTACACTGGAGCGGTGCGATGCATCATCCCCGTGCATCTATACGGGCGGACTGTGGAAATGACTCCTATTCTGGAATTCGCACGGTCACACAACTTGCTCGTGATCGAGGACGCAGCCCAGGCTCATGGCGCGCGCTATCGGGGCCAGCGGGTGGGGACGATCGGGCACGCCGGCACGTTTTCGTGTTACCCGGCAAAGAACCTTGGCGCGTGGGGCGATGCTGGAGTCGTGGTCACTCCCCACGTCGAGATTGCCGAGCGGGTGCGCATGCTGCGATCGCACGGTGAGAGTCCGCGCTACCACCATCGTATGATCGGAACCACTGGTCGTCTCGACGCGATTCAGGCGGCTGTCTTGCGCCTGAAGCTTGCTCGCCTAGACGATCACAACCGGGCTCGCCAGCTAGTCGCTGGGAGGCTGCGCGAAGCGCTCGCGGACGTTGACACTATAACGCTCCCTGCGCCAGTTGCACAGCACTGCGACCACGTATACCACCAGTTTGTAATCCGCACGCCGAGACGAGACGCTATGCGGGACTTCCTGTCAGAGCGGGGCGTCGCGACGGGCATCCACTACCCGATACCCATCCATCAATCCGATGCCTACGAGCGTGCCGATAGATACGACGTGGCTCCGCATGCCAGCAGCCTGGCGCGCGAGGTGCTGTCTCTGCCGATATTTCCGACGCTGAAATGTGAGCAAATCGAGCGAATCGCAGATGTGGTGCGCCAATGCACGAACGACCTCCACGAGCCCGTAGTCGCGGTGCTGGACTAGCGCTGGATAGCCATGTCTACCGTTGCCGTCAAGGAAGATCACGTGAAATCGCCGCGACGTGGGTTGACGCTCGCAAGCTTCCGCGTGCTCGACCTGCTCATTGCTGGCGCGGGTGCGATCGCGTGTCTTCCTCTACTGCTGGTCATCTGTGTGGCGATCCGTCTTGACGGGGGTCCCGCGATCTTCCGCCAGAGGCGCCTTGGTCGTGACAAGCGGGTTTTCACGGTGCACAAGTTTCGAACCATGACCATCACAGCCGATCCGGCGGCGCATCGTGAGTATGTCGAGCAACTCATCGCAGGGAACGAGACCACGCGTGTCGACGAGAATGGTCGGGATCTCTACAAGGTCGCGGCCGATGATCGGGTCACTCGTGTAGGCCGCTTCCTGCGCAAGACGAGTCTCGACGAGTTGCCGCAGTTCTTCGATGTATTGCGCGGCAGCATGTCGATTGTGGGCCCCCGGCCAGTCATTCCCTACGAGGCCGAGTTGTATCCGGCTAGCTATCACCGGCGGTTTACGATGAAGCCGGGTATGACGGGCTTTTGGCAGGTGAACGGTCGTAACGAGCGCACGTACCGGGAGATGGTGGAGCTAGATATCGCATGGGTTGACCGCTACTCGCTGGCGCTCTATGTGTCGATTGTCGCGCGTACACCATGGGTGCTTCTCTGTCGACGTGGAGTGGCATGAGGTTCGTGCGAGACGGGAGAAAAATCGAGCCTGGCGCAAGTCCAGCTACGGCCATCTCGTTGAATGGGGGATGCTCCTAATGCTTTTCGATGAGTGCCGATCACGATCCGGCTCACGGACGGGAAGGCCATGATCGCCGAGCAGATCGGGATTGCAGTGGTGGGTTTCGGCTATTGGGGCCCCAACGTGGCACGCAATATCGCCGAGCGGCAGGAGTTTCGCTTGATCGGACTGTGTGAGCGTGATCCGCAACGGGCGGCGGATTTCTCTCGTCGATATCCCGACTGTTGGGTGGGGCAGGACCTGGATGTGCTGTTGGCGGATCCTAGTGTGCAGGCGGTTTCGATCGCGACGCCGCCGCGTACTCACTTCGATCTCGTTCGAAGGGCGTTGGAGGCCGGCAAGCACGTGATGGTCGAGAAGCCGCTCGCGACAAGCATCGTTCACGCTGAACAGTTGATCGCGCTCGCGGCCGAGTCCGATCGGGTGCTGATGCCCGGACACACTTTCATTTACAGTCCGCCGGTCAATAAGGTGCGCGAACTGATTCGGTCCGGCGAGCTGGGGGATGTGTACTTCATAACCTCGTCGCGGATGAACCTGGGTATCTACCAGCCTGACGGTGTCATTAGCGACTTGGCTCCGCATGATCTGTCCATTCTTCTCTATTGGCTCGACCGTCCGGTGACGCACATCGCAGCTTCGGGTCAGAGTGTGTTCCAGGATGGCGTTCCCGAGACGGCATTTCTCACCGTCACTTTCGCCGGGGGGCCGACCGCGAATGTGCAGATCTCATGGTTGGCGCCGCGCAAGATGCGCCAGATGGTGGTGGTGGGCTCCAAGCGGATGGTCCAGTACGAGGACACCTCCTCGGATGAGTCGGTTCGCGTATATGACCGCGGGCTGGACGTGTCGATGGCCGAGGCCCCTGCGACCTTTGGCGAGTATCAGTTGACCTACCGCAGCGGAGACATCGTCGTACCCCGAATCGAGGCGGCTGAGCCGCTCGGGCTCGAGTTGGCCGACTTTGCGCACGCCATCCGTACAGGCGATGAGCCTCGCTCTAATAGCCGGCTGGGCCTTGAAATAGTGCGTTCGCTCGAGGCGGCGCACCTCTCAATGGCTAACGCTGGCGATCCCATCGAACTGGCCACGGACGACCGGCTTGTGTCGGGCGATCAGACGTTCGGACATCGCTCGCGCATCACGCGCCCGATGACGACCGCAGTCGGCTGAGTCGAGCGCGGCCGAATCGCTGGACTCTCGTGGGCGCGGTGAGTCCGTGGGGGTCGTTTTGAGCGTGGTCCCCCTCACACAAGGCGGAACGACGCCGAACGTGCTTCGGTGCTGACCGACGACCGTGCGGCCAGCCGCACGTCGTCAATTGTGAGATCCTCGACCGCCCGAACGACGGCGAGATCACGATCCGACAACTCTTCCGCGAGGAGCACTTGGTGATCGTCGATGTTCTCGTCTCGCCGCGCGCGGCGAGGAACGAGCACCGGCTTTTTGCCCACCTCTAGGGCGGCTACTGCAGATCCCGTGCCGGCGTGCGCCACGACCGCGTCGGCGGCCGCGATCGCAGCGGCCAGCTCATGCGCCGGCAGTTGGCGGTGTGCCTCGATGGGCAGGTCCGAGACGTCAGTGCATCCGACCTGCCAAAGCACCTCAGTGGATCTGGGTAGGATGGCAATCGTCCGCTCGATCAGTCGCCGGAACGAGAAGTTTTCCATCGTGCCGAGTGTGACAACGAGGCGTCTGATGTCGGGCTTCTCTGGCAATGGCGGTCCAGGTGCGAATGTGTCAAACACCGATCCCGCATATACCCAAGGCGCCTTGGCCCAACTGGGATACTGGCTATAGAGAGAGATACCGGGCACGTAACTCAGCAGCCGACCGGTGACGGACGGTCCGTTAGTGCGCGTGAAGGACTCGATGTAATGGCATCGGATCCCGCGCATCCGCCCGAGTGGCAGGAACGACAACGCAACTCCGGAGCCTGTGCTGATCACCGTTGAGAACGGATGGCGGCCTCGAAACAAGCGCTTGGCCACCAGCGAGTGCTGCAGAATCTGCTTTATGTCACGCGAGCGCGTGTAGTCGAGATAGATGACATCCTCTTTCTCCAGCAGCGAACGACTCTGCGGTGAGTCGAACGTGACCCACAGCCGGTCCGGATCGATCCCCACGAGATTCGGCACGAGCCTGTTTAGCTGTGTCAGATGACCACCAACGCTGCTGACCAGCAACGTCGTCATGAGATAAGCCGGGCGGTCGCTCTTGCCACCAGAGCTTCGGTCCGCGGGCACAAGATGCTTGGGCAGATGTCCGAAAACACGTCAGGCGATCGTTTCCCGTGCACGAACAGCGCGCGTCATCGCCAATCCGTACCGACCAAGCACGCCGCAGCGGATCAGCAGTCGCCCGTTGCGTCCCAAGCGAGATCTCAAGCGACGCTCCGGTGACCGACCGGCGCGCTCCTCCAAGACTGTTCGCGGAAGGAAGATCTGCCGCCTGATGAACGCGACACACCCGCCGGGCGGCATCAGCAGGCCGTCGATCAGACCACGATCGGCATAGAGTTGCGATCGACTTGCGTGGGGGTTCGGGTTAGCCAACCGTGACGCGGCTAGGTCGCGGATGCGCTGTTTGGGCATCCTCCGGACGATCCGCTCGACAGGTAGCCCCACGATCTCCTGTGCGACCTTTCCCGACACGGTAAGAACGCGAACGAGCGCTGGGTAGCGATTGAACAGCTCATCCATCGCGCCCGGGGGTATTCCGTCGCCGAAGGCGTCCCACCAGGCGCCCAGGTCGGTTGCAAGACGGAGATCGATGAACCCGTCTCGGGCATAGAACAGCAGGAGCGCGGCGAGCTCGTCCGCTCGTTCTGGGCGCCAGTCGCCTGCTGGATCAGTCGTGTCTGGCGCCAGCAGGCGATCCGATGCGAAGCGTCGCTCATACCAGTGAATGCGCCAATGCAGCTCCACCGGCGGCAGTTCGCCGCGTTCGTGCACGAGCGCGAAATGCAGCAGTGGGAGGCCGTGCGCATCGACATGATCGTTGGGAGCGCTATAGCCCAGCGTGCGCACCACTTGCACTGCGGCATCCAACTCCTCGGGGGCGACGAGCAGATCGACGTCGCTCGACAAACGCCGTCCAGGATCGCCGTAGAGTTCCGTACTGAGAAGAGGTCCCTTCAACGATGTTGAGCGGACTCCCGCGTCGGCTAGAGCCGAGCTCACATGTGAGGACACGAACTCCAGGAGCGCGCTCTGACGAAGCCCAGCTTCTCTTGATTCGTCGACTGTGGAACAGAACTCATCGCTTGCATGCTCGCCGGCGAGTTCGTGGATGCGTGGGCCCAGGGTGGGCAGCAGCCGCCGCCAGCGCAGCACGGTGGCGAGTTCTGGCCAGTCAACGTCCGTCGCCCATTGCATGGCCTTCTCCGATGCGGCAAGGCGGCGCGCTGCAGTGCCCGCGCTTAGCAAGACAAGCTGACGCTCTGCCCTGGTGAGGCTCATCGCTGCGCGGTTGCTGCGGCTCACGGGGTGTTGTGGATCGTCATTTTGAGTAGCTGTAGGTGTTTCCATGGGAAGGAGGCGAGCAGTTGGGGTGGGGTTTTGCCTTCGAGGTAGCCGTTTGGGCCGGCGTATGGGTTGGTGCCGGTTGGGGTGGGGTCTTGGCCGTAGAGGCCGATGTTTGGTGATACGTCGCGGATGTAGATCCCGTAGCGCTGTGCGGCTTGGGCGATCATCATCGTCAGTCGCGGTAGGTTCAGGGTGCTGAGGTCAAGTTTGGGTTCGAGGCGTAGGTGGGCTCCCTCGGGTATGGAGAGCGCGGAGGTGGATTTGCCGTCGGTGCGTTGCGCGGGTGACGAGTAGACCCCGGCACGGACGTTGGGGATGGACATCGCAAGTGCGTGGTTGATTTCGCCGCGCTGGAGGTCTTCGAGGGTGATTAGCCCGCCGGCGAGTGAAAGCGAGCTTGCTGTTGCTCCCCACCATTGCGTAGCTCCGGGCCAGGCCGTGGCGGTGTAGACCCCGGGGTTGGAGGAGGCGTGTTGCATGGCTCCGCCCCAGGAGGCCTGCCAGCCGTTCGTGCTATCGACCAGTCGCCAGAACTCCCACATGCGGTCGGTGCTCGGCTGCCAGAGGACGAACTCGCCGTCGGTGCCTGCCGAGGGCAGGGCGCCGGGGGGGAGTGGGACTTTGTCGAAGGCTGCCTGCAGCGCTGGCGGTCTTTTCTTGCCGTTGAGCTGCACCCGTACGGTCGGCTGGTTGGCGGGCACCGTGTAGATCGGGCTGGTGTAGGAGGTGGTGTCGATCGTTACCCGAGGGGAGCCGCCGGGCAGTTTCCCGGCAGTGATTTCTTTATTGAGCGCGCTCATCAACGCCGCCGAACTCGCATCCAACGGAGCACCAGCGCGCTTCCGTAGGTTCCAGGGGCTCGAGTTGGAGAAGAAGCGTGATGACTTGCTTCCGGCCTGTGCGAACGCGGCCGGGTGTAGCTCGCCTCGCTGATGCCCTGGTGTCGACTGCTGAGGTCTCGCCGTGCCACAACCGCTCATCGAAAACAGTGCAAGCAGCAGCCCCGTCAGGAGCGTGAGCAGGTAGCCGGATGTACGTGTTCTAGAGCCGGAGTGCATGGCGGTTGTGCGAGACCCTCCACGGACACGGTGGGCCTCCCGTTAAGCAACGGATCCAGCGCGCTCATTCTCGCGAGACGGCGTACTCGTGGATGCGCCCTGGGCGGGCCACTCCCACGCCCGTTCACGGTGCCTATCTGTGCGTCGGCTGCTCGAGGCTCATCGCTGCGCGGTTGCTGCGGCTCACGGGGTGTTGTGGATCGTCATTTTGAGTAGCTGTAGGTGTTTCCATGGGAAGGAGGCGAGCAGTTGGGGTGGGGTTTTGCCTTCGAGGTAGCCGTTTGGGCCGGCGTATGGGTTGGTGCCGGTTGGGGTGGGGTCTTGGCCGTAGAGGCCGATGTTTGGTGATACGTCGCGGATGTAGATCCCGTAGCGCTGTGCGGCTTGGGCGATCATCATCGTCAGTCGCGGTAGGTTCAGGGTGCTGAGGTCAAGTTTGGGTTCGAGGCGTAGGTGGGCTCCCTCGGGTATGGAGAGCGCGGAGGTGGATTTGCCGTCGGTGCGTTGCGCGGGTGACGAGTAGACCCCGGCACGGACGTTGGGGATGGACATCGCAAGTGCGTGGTTGATTTCGCCGCGCTGGAGGTCTTCGAGGGTGATTAGCCCGCCGGCGAGTGAAAGCGAGCTTGCTGTTGCTCCCCACCATTGCGTAGCTCCGGGCCAGGCCGTGGCGGTGTAGACCCCGGGGTTGGAGGAGGCGTGTTGCATGGCTCCGCCCCAGGAGGCCTGCCAGCCGTTCGTGCTATCGACCAGTCGCCAGAACTCCCACATGCGGTCGGTGCTCGGCTGCCAGAGGACGAACTCGCCGTCGGTGCCTGCCGAGGGCAGGGCGCCGGGGGGGAGTGGGACTTTGTCGAAGGCTGCCTGCAGCGCTGGCGGTCTTTTCTTGCCGTTGAGCTGCACCCGTACGGTCGGCTGGTTGGCGGGCACCGTGTAGATCGGGCTGGTGTAGGAGGTGGTGTCGATCGTTACCCGAGGGGAGCCGCCGGGCAGTTTCCCGGCAGTGATTTCTTTATTGAGCGCGCTCATCAACGCCGCCGAACTCGCATCCAACGGAGCACCAGCGTTCAAAGGTTCGTTCCAAATGCCGGAGGCAGAGAAGAAACGCGCCGGTTCGAGGCTCTGTTCGTTATTGAGCGGTTCGGTTGGCAACAACGGTTCTTCGGCCGGGGAGTTCGGTTCTTCAGTCGGAGCGATCGGTTCTACGGGAGCGACAGGTTGTTCTTCGGGGTCCGCCGGCGGGGCGGGGGATGAAGGACTGTCGGAACTGCCCGCCGCTGGTGCTGAGCCGGAGGATCCCGTTGTGCTCAAGTCGGTAACTGGGCTGGGAAACGCGTCGATCGTCATTGCCTGGCTCGGCGTGTTGGGTGTCGGCGTCTTGGTCGAAGGTCGCGGTCGCACCCGAATGCATTTGCGCACGGCGGCTCTTCGCGTGCCGGACTGCCTGCGGCCGTGACCTCGGCGAGCGGCGATCGTGCACTTCGGCTTGCGTGATTTCAGGCCGGTGCCTGGCTGACGATGAGAGATGCGAGTGGGCGTAGCGGATCGGGCGGCGTGGCTGGTGGTGTGGCTGATCGCAGCGCTGGCCGTGGTGTCGAGTAGGACGGCGCTGACTATCACGGCGAGAACCGCAATGAGCCTGGTGGCGCTTGCCGGCCTGTGATCTACATGCATGTTGGGAATATCCTTGGCCTGTTGGCCATGGTTGGACGTGGCAGCGTGAGCTGCGCTTGCCTTAACTCGGCCATCGGCAGACCTTCCCGGAGACCTCCGCGTTGGGCCTGGACGTTTGTCGGCCGTCTGGCCTTCAGCCTTCCCAACACTGTTGAGCGCGCATCGTTGCGGGATTCGCTCGGAATCTAGACAGCGCCTCTGCTGTGGTCAGCTCGCTGTCTCGGGGACAGCGGCTTCCGGGCCAATCTGTCCATCGCGGTGATCTCGATACGACTCTCAAAACCCCCGGCGCGCAGCAAGATAGGGCATCAGCGCCAGCTCCGCGAACCCAGGCAGTGGATCGTCGCGGCTGAAAACCGACTCGATATTGGCCGCTCGCAGTGAGCGTGCATACTCGCGCCAATCGAGCGTCCCTCGCGCCAGCCCAAGTGCGGCCGTTGGGATGTCCGTGGCCAGCCTGACCCACGACACGCCCGGCCGAGCGCGCAGGCACTCGCGCGACGGCAGTGCCAGCTGGTCGGCGTAGAGCAGGAACGGGAAGTCCACGCCGGCGCGCGCTCCGAGACTGTGGTAGCCCCAGGTGCGCGCGTTCACGTCCAGCAGCTTCGTCTGGCCGTCGCGTGCGTCGTGCTTGTACTCCAGCTCGACCAGCCCGTAGTAGCCGATCCTGTTCAGGAACCGTTCCGAGTCGGCCTCGAGTGCGGGATGCTCGACGGTTTCGACGAACGTGCTGGCGCGTCCGAACAACGGGGGGTGCTGTCGAAGCCGCCGAACGACCATGCTCGCCGACGCGCGTCCGTCTCCGAATAGCGCACAATACGCAAGCTGCGTCTGGCCCGAGCCGGGTATCAGCTCCTGGACGATTACCTCCTCCGCCCCGACCAACTCGGCAGCATCCCGGAAGCGGCTCGCGAGCTCGGCCCGTGTGTTCGCGCGCCATGCCTTCTGTCCGGTCGCGTAGAAGAAGCGCTCCTTGATCGCCGGCTTGATCGCAAACGGCGGCTCGCCGTCGATTGCGTCTAGCTCGCGGGCGCCGCTCACCGACCACGTCCTCGGTGTCGGGATCCCCAGCTCGGCGGCGATCTCGTAAGTGTTGCGCTTGTCCCATGCCCACTTGACCACGTCCCAACCTGGAGTGGGGATTCGGAATCGGCGCAGAAGCCGGTCGCGATGGCGCGAGAGCGCTGCGACGGTCTCCTCACGGGTGGGGAACACGACCCAGCCGTCGAGCGCATGACGCTCGCCCAGGTCGAGCAGGATCTCGACAGTGGTGTCCTCGTCGCGCAGGTCGGGCACCCGCACCGCCCGACTGACGAAGCGTGAGTGCCGGCTGACCGAGTGCTCGTCGTCGAGGACGAGCACGGGGATGCCGCGGCGACCGAGGCTGCGGACGATCCCAAGCCCCTGGTAGTCGCCGCCGATCACAACAGCGCCCGGGGTCGTTGAGTCGCCGTTGAATCCCGCGTCGACGCCCTTGCTGGCCGGTGTCACGATCGTTTGGCGGTCGCGTGCGCGACCGCGCGCCCTGCATACCAACTGCCCGACACGAACCGCATGATCGGCCCGAAGCTCCAGGCGGCAGGTGCGCCGAGGAAATGCAGACCGGGGACCGAGCTCTCGAGGCCACGGGTGAGGACTGGATAGCCCTCGACCCGTCGCAGCTCGTCCAGGAGCGGATCGTCGAGAAACGAATAGCGCGCGACGTCGACCTGGTAGCCGGTCCCGAACATCACGTGATCAGCCTCTCGCACGCGACCGTCAGACACCGAGATCTGGATCGACCCACCGCGAGCCTCGGCATCGAGGATCTCGACGCCCGTGCTCACCTGCACCTCGTCGAGGCGCACGCGCACGAAATGCGCGCACGCAGGTCGGATCGAGCGCCGTGCGATCCGGTTCTGCGTGCGGCGAGGCAGCAGGCGGAAGGCGCCTGGCACCGCGACGAGCCGGCTGTACCAAAGGGGTCCCACGTCGGTCGGCGCATACACGATCGGTCCGAGCCTGCCGAGGGCCTTCTTCACGGCGTGGCCACGCAACCATACGGTCGAGGGAGATCGAGCCAGCACCTCGACCTGCGCGCAGCCGCGCTCACGCATCAGGGTGGCGCACTCGAACGCGCTCTGGCCACCGCCCACGACGACGACACGCTGGCCGGCGAAGACGCTGAGGTCGCGGTGATGAGCGGTGTGGGAGACGCGCTCGGGGGGAAGGTGGTCGAACCCCGCTGGCACGCGCTCGAACGGCGCTATCCCGCACGCGATCACGACCCGACGCGCCGTGACCGATGCGCCGTCGTCGAGATCGAGCGCGAACCCGGCCGCGACGCGTCGCAGTCTGAGCACCATGCGCTCATCCGCATCGGACACGGCCGCGTGCGCCACCCACGTGCCGTAGGCGACGAAGTCGCTCAGCGGCACCGGCGACTGGATTCGCGCGCCAGTCGCCTTAGCGTATGCGGACAGTGACAGCGGCCCGGCCGGCTCGATCATGTTGGTGGCGGACATGTTCGAGCGGAGCGCCATCCCCTCCGGCATCGTCTTCCAGAACGCCATCACGTCACCGAACACATGGGCATGGACTCCAGCGCGGCGCAGATGAGTGGCGGCGGAGAGCCCGTGTGGTCCGGCGCCGATCACGGCGACCTCCACGTCGGCGCTGGCGCCACCCCTGGGCGTAAGAACGGGTCGGCTCGCAGTCCTCATCGCCATGGCGTGGCCTCCAGTAGCTCTACGCGAGCTTCCTCGGCGGCGGGCCCGTTCACGACCCACTCCGACCCCACTCGCTCGATGCGCGAGGCCGCGCGCCTGCGCCACCACGCGCTGACCTCGCGGGGGAGCGCCTTCCAGGCGGTGTCCTCGGCGGCGTAGCGTTCGAGCAGGCGCCGGTATGCGCCCATGATCCGCTCGTCGGTGAGGTAGTCGGGGTGAGTGTCCAGCAGCGCCATCCCGCCCCGCGCGCGCAGCAGCTCAGCCTTCTCGATCCACGTCGCCTCGTCCGCGCGAGAGAGGATCACGAACAGCGTGTGGTCCTGAGGCATCGTCAGGGGCAACTCGACCATGTCCTCGTTGAAGAACGGCAACCAGCTGCAACAGCCGCCGCCTTGCGGCTCGAACGGATCGGTATCTGGATAGGAGGAGTCGTAGTCGAAGCCCAGCAGCGGCATCAGCTCCCACTGCCTCCTGGTAGCCGGCGCGCGAAAGCCGACGGCGTTCCAGCGCTCGGCCGCGGCCCGCATGCCCGGCAGGCGCTCGCGCACACGGGCGAGCGACTCCAGATCGCGTCCGTCGTGATGCAGGCCGTGAACGCCGACCTCAAAGCCCGCGGCGGCCAGATCGAGGATGCGCGCATCGCTTACCTGGTAGCGACGAGGGACGAAGTTCCACGACGATCGCAAGCCAAGTCTCGACTCGAGCTCGACGATCGAGTCCACCGCCGCGAGCCCCTCGGCTGTCTCTACGTCGTGTGTCAGCACGAGCGCCCACGTGTGCTCGTTTGGCCAGCTGGCGAGAGAGGGAACGGGATCGTCGGCGAGATCCGCGAGGATCGAGACGAACAGGTCGAAGAAGTCGTGTAGAGCTGTCTCGATTGGCCAGCTGGGGAATGCGCGGG
Source organism: uncultured Solirubrobacteraceae bacterium (assembly GCA_963705235.1). GTDB lineage: Bacteria > Actinomycetota > Thermoleophilia > Solirubrobacterales > Solirubrobacteraceae > Palsa-744. The sequence continues at coordinate 1,682,430 of OY970059.1, forward strand.
TGCGTGCTTGGATGCGTGCGTAGCGGCGGCGCAGCCAGATCTGCGTGGAGCGGGGGAGCAGTCCTCTTACCGCGTAGTAACCCCAGCGCACTCCGTAGCCGGCGTTGCGACGAATCCTGGTGCGCGACGTGTCGATGTAGCGCTCGCTCCAGTACCCGTGGCATACGTCGTCCGGATCGAACGGAAGGAACACGCTGCCGTCGCTCGATCTCCAGATCGAGGCCAGATGCTCGCCGTCCTCGCGAGTGAGGTCGACCGCGCGCGACCAGGAGCCGCCGTGCTCGGTGAGGCGGCATTCGGCCTCTCGATCGCTGAGGACGTGCGCAAATATCGGGATGCTGACGCGGGCGCTCCGGATGAAGGCCGCGACCGGCGGGCTCCCGCCCTCGTCAACACTCGACCAAAGCAGCGTCGTGCCACGGCGCGTGCTCAGCTGCTCGGCGCCTGAGGATTTGTGCCCGTCGATGATGCTGTAGGGAATGCGAAACTGGTCGGCGATCGCGAGTCGGCGGGAGCTCTGAAAGGGACTGGAGATCGACTCTGTTGGGGTGTTCGTAGCCGATCTCATATCGCTGCCCGCATGTCCCGTCTGGGCGGTGCTGCCTGTTCATCGTTGCGCCCGGCACTCGTGGATCGGCTTCGGGCTCGATGCGTCGCAGTGGCTGTGCAGATCTAACGGGATCGGCTTTGAGAAATTTCCGGAGCGGCTCGTCGTCGTGGCGATCGGACTGGCTTGAGATCAATGCCTGTGTCTCGACGCGATGTAGTACAGTTCGCGCCCATTTTATATAGCCGTCTCATTCAGTATTGAGAAAAAGAGACACACTGGTTTGTTGTTGACACATTTCAACGATTTCCGCTCCGCGCGGAGCGCATCAGTGTAAGAGTGAGTTTATGGCGACGGTGGCAAAGCCTGTGACTCATCTTTCCGCCGCGATGGTGGAGCCAGCCGCCATCGCGCTGGAGCGCGAGGCATTCCAGGGATTCCCGCACGGTCTGTTGGTGCTCGACCGGCAGGGTCGTGTCCTGTCCAGCAACCAGCGGGCAGTGCGGCTCATTCAGATGATGGAGCTGCCGGAGGGCGAGTTGACCTGCTGTGCGCTGCTCGGCTGCCGGCGGCCCGATACGGCGCTGTCTAATGGCTGTGTGACCGAGATGGCGATCGGGCAGGAGGCCGCACTGTCCGAGGCCCGTGTGGACATCTCCACGTCCGCGGGGCCGACCGCTGTCTGGGTCACGGGCTCGACGATCGGCGATGGGCGCGCTCGCGTCGTGCTGCAACTGCGCGAGGGTGTGTGGGGCGATCGGCGCCGGCGTGCGGCCACCCAGTGGACGACTGACTCGCGGCTGCGCATAGCGACGCTCGGGAGTACGGCCGTGGAGTCGCCCGAGGGGCCGATCGGCGGCGGCTGGCTGGACCAGCGCACGGGCCAGCTGCTCAAGTACCTGGTGGCCGAGCGCCATCACGCGGTCACGGTGGACGCGATCGGCGAGAGCATCTGGCCGGACGCCGAGTACGCCGTCGGCGCCAGCGTCCGCTACTACGTCCATGTCCTGCGCCGCAAGCTCGAGCCCGAACGCGGCGCACGCGAGCCGTCGGCGTTCATCACGGCGTCCTCGGGCACCTACCGGCTGAAGCTCGACCACGTCGAGATCGACGCTGATGAGTTTGAAGCGCGCGTGAACGCGGGCCTGGCGCTGGTGGACAGCGATCCGCAGGGAGCGGCAGCGGAGATCGAGCAGGGCCTGGCGCTGTATCGAGGCGACTTCCTCGCCGAGCTGCCCTACGCCGACTGGGCGATGTCGGAGCGCAACCGGCTGCACGATCTGGCCTGTCTGGGGCTGAGCCGGCTCGCCGACATCCGTCTGGAGTTACGCGCCCTCGACAGCGCCGCGCGTTGTCTGACCAGACTCGCGGCATTGCAGCCCTATGACGAGGACGTACACCGACGATTGATCGAACTCGACATCATGCGAGGACGTCGAAGCGACGCCGTCAGGCGCTACGCCGCGCTGCGTTCTAGGATTCGACGGACCTTCGGCCATGACCCGAATTTCACGCCAGCAGACCTCGCCCGCCCACGGCTTTAGACACCCCGGTGGTCAGCGCGAACCAGTCTTTTTTGGTCCCTCTCAGAGCCGGCAGCGCGTGAGCGTTGCCAGGTGCCCGCCGTTGAGTGGGAGTGTGCAGTCATCAGATCGCGGCCCAGCGTGAGCGGGAAGGGAGGGGGCAGTCAGGGAGTGCGCGGCGCGCGCAGCCTGTCACTGCGACTGGAGGAGTTCGCGTGGGAGTCGCTCGAGCAGGAAAGCGCTCGCCTGTCGGTCTCGGTCGAGGACCTGATCGCCTTCTCCATCCAGTACTACCTCGCCGATCTCGACAGCGGCAGGATCGCCCGGCGGATTACCAGGAGCCCCTACCCGGATGCCACCGCGCCACCGTGAGCGCGGCGTGGGTGAGCCGTCGCCGGCGCGGCCCCTCGGGCTTCCAGCTCGGCCGTGAGCGCGCGGCGCCCGCGGTGGTGCAGCCCGTGCACAGAGCCCTCCGAGCGACCCGTCCGCACCGCGATCTCCGTCGGCGACAGACCTGCGAAATGGCGTAGAACGAGCACCTCCCGCTGGTCGGGCGGGAGCTTGGCCAGCGCCTCTCGCAGGTCACTCAACCGCTCCGAGGTAGCGCGATCGTCGCGCTCCTCGCCAATGCGCCTGACCTCCTCGACGGGCACCGCCCGCTGTCGGCGGATGTGGTCGACGGCGACGTTGCGCGAGACGCGCAGGATCCACGCGAAGAACGGGACGTCGCGCTCCTCGTACTTGCCGATCACATGGATCAGCTTGGCGAACACGTGCTGGGTTATGTCTTCGGCCTCGTGCTCGTCGTGGACGATGCTGCGGACGTAGCCGTACACGTTGTCGGCGTAGCGGGTGTACAGAAACCCGAGGGCGTCGCGATCCCCCGCCTGGGCTCGCTTGACCGCCCGTGAGACGAGTCGGCTGGTGTGCAGGCTCTCGCGGCCTCCTCGACCGTGCGCGGTCGTGTCGGCGTCCGCGGCCTCGGTCGCGATCGGGTCCACAGCGCTAGCCATGCCCGTTCCCCACGGTGCTGTCTTGCATACTCCCTCCCTGTCGCCCCCTGTGGCCCCTTTTGGCCAGCGTTGCCGCGATAGCTAACCGAACATGTGTTGCATCGGTGTTTACATTTGAGTTAGATTACTGTTAGAAGTATGCAATTAACGAGCGTGCCGGCAGGCGTACACACGATTTCACCCCGCGAAAGATCGGCCTACGTGACAGCCGAATATTCGCAGTAGACAACATACCGGCGCTTACTCGGTGAAGCACTGCGAGAAACCTCCAAGTCGGACATCTCGTGGCAGATCTCATGGTGGCGCGCGAATGTGCCTGTATCTCGCGATCATCAGACGTCTGTCTGCGAGCTGCCGTAGTCGAGGCCGCCGCACGCTCGTCCGAGAGTCCATCGCCGAGCGTGCATTTCTCAAGGCTCGTCGAGCCGCGTCCGAGACGATCCAAGGATGTCCGAGAAATGGCTGTGTCCCACTGATCAGGATCGCCGCCGTGTAAGCGAGGCGAGCGATCGCGTCCGCACGATACGGCTGGTTGGCTCCGCAGCGCTCGGTGTGACGCTGCTGATCTCCACGCCATGGCTGGGCCTGTGGACGCTCGCGCTGTTCGGGCTCTCGGCGCTGAACTTCCTGAGCATCGACCGCCGCATGGCTCGCAGTGCCCACCCTGAGCGGGTCAGCATGGGCGCGATCTTGATCACCCTGCTGCTGCTCGCGGTGGGCGTGGTGCTCAGCGGCGGACCCGCCAGTCCGGCGCTGCCGTGGCTGGTCCTGCCGGCGGGCATGGTCGCGGCCCGCTTCCGGCCCCAGGTTGTGATCGCTGGCCTGGTGGTGACTGCGGCGGTGATCCTCGCGGCGACCGCCGGCGTCGACCTCCACGCGACCCTGCATAACCCCGTGCCGGTGTTCACCACGCTCGCGCTGCTGGTAGCGATCGTGTCGATCGTCTCGGCGCTCGAGTCCGCCGAGTTGCACCAGCGCGTCGAGGCGACCGTCGACCACCTCACCGGGCTGGCCAACCGCCGCCAGCTGGCCGACGATCTTGGGGCGATCTGGGAGGAGGACGGGGCCGGGCGCGCCGTGCGGCTGGTGTTCTTCGACCTCAACGGCTTCAAGGCCTACAACGACGCCTTCGGCCATCTCGGCGGCGACCTGCTGCTCGGCCGGCTCGCAGGCGCGTTCAAGCGAGCCGTCGGCTCAGCCGGGTGCGCCTATCGCGTCGGCGGCGACGAGTTCTGCGCGCTGCTCGCGGTGAGCGGCGGCGACGACCTGGTCGGCGACTGCCTGCTGGCTCTCAGCGCCGAAGGCGAGGGCTTCTCGATCACTAGCTCCTACGGCTCGGTGATGCTGCCGATGGAGGCCAGCGACCCCCAGCACGCGCTGCAGCTGGCCGACGAGCGCATGTACGCGCACAAGGACTCCAGTCGCGCTAGCGCCGGTCAGCAGACGCGCGATCTGGCTCTGCAGATCCTCGCGGCCAACGAGCCGGTGCTGCACACGCACGTCGCCCGTGTGGCCGAGATGACAGAGGGCGTGGCGGGTCGACTCGGGCTCGCGGGCCACGATCTCGCCGATGCCGTGCGCACCGCCGAGCTGCACGACATCGGCAAGATCGCGATGCCCTACTCGTTGCTGCGCAGGCCCGGGCCGCTGGACGATCAGGAGTGGCTGCTGATGCGCCACCACACCGTCATCGGCGCCAACATTCTCAGCGCCGCGCCCGCGCTCGCGCGCGTGGCCGAGTTGGTGGGCGCCACGCACGAGCGCTTCGATGGCACCGGTTATCCCTACGGCTGGTCGGGCGAGCAGATTCCGCTGGTCAGCCGCATCGTGTTCGTGTGCGACGCGTTCGACGCGATGGTCGCCGACCGGCCGTTCGGCGAGGCCAAGTCCGAAGCCGACGCGCTCAGCGAACTGCGCCGCTGCGCGGGCACGCAGTTCGATCCCAAGGTGGTCGACGCGTTCCTGGCCGAGCACGCCGCGCGCCACGCGAGCGCCCGGGTCGTGCCGGACGCCCCCGGGGGCACCGAGCGTCGGCGCGAGGTCGCCTGAAGTCCTGGTCTGAGCTCGTCGCTTCGGCGGTAGGCTGCCAGACGTGGACGCGGGGCCCCAACCGAAGGTCAGGCTGCGCCAGGCGGTGCTCGTCGCCGCCGCGCTTGAGCCCGTCGAGGCTGCGCTGCGCGACGCGCTCGGCCTGAGCGAGCCTTTCCGCGATCCCGGCGTCGGCCTGTTCGGCCTGCAGAACGCCGTGTTCGCGCTCGGCGACTGCTTCCTAGAGATCGTCTCGCCCACGCAGGCCGATACGGCCGCCGGTCGCTACCTGGCGCGCCATGGCGGCGACGGCGGCTACATGGCGATGTTCGACGTCACCGACCTGGAGGCGGCGCGCACTCGTGCGCAGCGGGCGGGTGTGCGCACGGTCTGGCAGATCGATCTCCCCGACATCTCGGGAACGCACCTACATCCCGCCGACATGCGCGGTGCGATCGTGTCGGTCGACGAATCCAGGCCGTACGGCTCCTGGCGCTGGGGTGGCCCGCAGTGGACCGAGCGCACGGGCTCGGGCGCGCCTGGGCGCCTGGCCGCGATCACGCTCGCGGTCGGCGATCCCGCGGCGGCGGCGAAGCGCTGGGGCGAGGTGCTGGGCGTAGCGGTCGGCGAGGAGGAGGGTCCCGTGCTCGCCCTGAGCGACGGTGAAGTGCGCTTCCAGGCAGCCACGCAGGAGGCGGCCGAAGGCCTGTCTGAGATCGCCGTCGAGATCCCACACGAGCTGCCCAGCGGGGGAGAGGTCATCGAGCTTGGAGGCGTGCGGCTGCGGGCGGTGTAGCCGAGCCGGGTAGCAGCGCGGGTGCGAGTCTGCTTGAGGCTTCATGATATTGTTCATGATCATGAGGGCGTCCAAGATTTCTCGTGGAGGGCAGATCTCGATTCCCTCGCGCATTCGTCATCGGTGGGCCACTTCGACATTGGCGCTCGAGGATCACGGGGATTACATCGTGCTCAGGCCGGCACCGGACGATCCAATCGCCGCCGTGCGCGGCGCCCTCGCGGGAGAGCTTTCGTCGAGCAGCACGCAGCTTCGAGCGCAGGCGCGTGAGGCCGAGGCCGTGGCTGCGCGCCGTCGACGCGTGTCTGAGTGACTGTCCTGCTGGATGCCTTCGCGCTGATCGCGCTGATGGCGGAGGAGCCGGCTGCCGATCAGGTAGAGGTGTTGATGCGGCAAGGCGATACAGCGATCACCGCTGTAAATCTGGCCGAGGCGCTGGATGTGCTGCAGCGCGTGCAGGGCATCTCACGTGAGCGTCTAGAGACGCTGACGGCTCCGCTGGTGGGCAGTGGGTTGGCGCTCGTCGCGATAGATGAGCGCATCGCCCGCGACGCGGGCGACATCCGCGCACGCCGGTATCACCGCACCCGTGCTCCGGTGTCGCTCGCTGATTGCATTCTGCTGGCCGCGGCTGGCGCGTCTGATGAGCTGGCCACCGCCGATGCTCCACTCATCGCGGTCGCCGAAGCCGAGGGCATCCGCGTCAGGGCGCTGGCACGCTGAGCTCCAGCGACTGCTCGCCCAGTGCCGGGAAGCGCGGCTCGCGGCGCTCGACGAAGCTGGCCACGCCCTCGGCGAAGTCGGGTGCGGCGAACGACGCCAGCATCAGCCGGTCAGCTTGTGCGAGCGCGTCGGGCACCGATGCCTGAAGGTCGGCGTACACCTGACGCTTCATCGCGGCCATGCTCGCGGGCGAGCAGTTGACGGCCATCTCGCGCGCGTAGTCGAGCGTGTGCGCCATCAGCGCGTCCGGATCGAGCACGCGGTTGACCAGCCCCATCGCCTGCGCTTCGCGTGCCAACAGCACTCGGCCCGAGAGCAGCAGGTCGAGCGCGTGCGCGGGGCCGACGAGGCGTGGCAGCAGCCAGGAGATGCCGTGCTCGGCGACCAGCCCGCGGCGCGCGAACGCCGTCGTCAGCTTGGCTCCGTCAGCCGCGAAGCGCATGTCGCACATCAGCGCTTGGACCAGGCCGATGCCTGCACACGGCCCGTTGACGGCCGCGATGATCGGCTTGGGGATGCTCAGCGCGAACGTCTGCGGGTGGCGCTCGTGCGCTTCGCCCTCGCCCGTGTACTCGCCCGCGCCGATCGCCTGCAGATCGTTCATGTCTGCGCCCGCGCAGAAGCCGCGGCCGGCGCCCGTCACCACGATCACGCGCACTTCGGCGTCGTGTGCACACTGCTCGAGCATCGAGAAGTACACGTGCTCCATCTCCGCCGTCCATGCGTTCAGCCGGTCGGGGCGGTTGAGCGTCAACACCGCTACCCCGTCTTGAACCTGTCTCTGCACGACCTCGCTCATCGCTCCTCCGCTCCTCGTCGCCGCAGTCCGCAGCGAGCGTAGCGCGGTAGCCGCCCGGCCGGAGTGGCAGTCTCCAGCGCATGAGCGAGCTCCACCCATACGTCCTGCTGGACGTGTTCACCGACGCACCCCTGCAGGGCAATCAGCTCGCGGTGTTCACCGATGCGCAGGACATCAGCGCTCAGCGGATGCAGCAGCTGGCGCGCGAGCTGAACCTGTCGGAGACGGTGTTTCTGCTGCCGGGCGCGCACGGCGCTGACGCGCGTGTGCGCATCTTCACGCCCCTCGTCGAGCTGCCGTTCGCCGGACACCCGGTGCTGGGGGCGGCGATCGTGCTCGCAGCGCAGCTGGGACGCGCCGCCGTCACGCTCGAAACTGGCGAGGGGCCGGTGCCGGTCACGCTGAGCGGCGGGGGAGACGACGCGCCCGCCGGATCGATGAGTCAGCCGATCCCTTCGTGGAGCCCGTTCGAGCGTAGGCGTGAGCTGCTGGGCGCGCTTGGCGTGGACGGCTCGAGTCTGCCCATCGAGGTGTACAACAACGGCCCCCGCCATGTGCTCGTCTCGCTGGCAGACGAGACGGCCGTGAGCGAGCTGGCACCGGACATGCGCTCGCTGGCCGAGCTGGGGGAGCTGTTGGTCAGCTGCTTCGCCGGGGCGGGGTCACAGTGGAAGACGCGGATGTTCGCCCCGGGGCTGGGTGTGCCGGAGGATCCGGCGACGGGCTCCGCCGCCGGGCCGCTGGCCGTGCACTTGGCCCGTCACGCGCGCATCGACTTCGGTCAGGAGATCGAGATTCGCCAGGGCGCTGAGATCTCGCGCCCGTCGCTGCTGCGAGCACGGGCCGACGGCTCGGCGGGGCGGATCGAACGGGTGCAGGTGGGTGGCTCGGCGAGGATCGTCGCCCGCGGCCAGTTTGCGCTGGACCCTGAGCGCTGAACGGGCCCGGGTGACCTGAGGGCTAGGAGCGGCGCGAGCGCCGCTCGAGCGCGCGCGTGGTTGCATGCGCGATCGTCGTGCCGAGGAACGCGCCGCCGAGCACGTCGGCCGGGTAGTGCACGCCGGTGTGCACGCGCGAGTATGAAACCAGCGCAGCCAGGCCTCTGATCGGAATCGCATCTCGTGGCAGGATGCTGCCGACCGCGGTGGCGAACGCGAACGCGGAAGCCGCGTGCCCGGATGGGAACGACGTGCTCGCGGGCATCGGCGCGCGACGGGCCTCTGGGACCGCGCTGGCGTCCGGACGGCGGCGCGTGCCGAGTGGTTTGAGCAGCAGGTTCGCGGCGGCCGAGCTGATCGTGACAGTCACCAGGCCGGTGGCGGCCGCGCGCCGGCCGCGCGCTCCGCGCGCGAGCGCGAGGATGCCGGCGCAGCCCAGCCACAGTTGCGAGAAGTTGGCAGCCTGCGTGAGACGGCGCATGCCCCGGTCAAGGCCCGGAGTCGGCGTCTGCGTGATCGCCTCGTACACCGCGTGATCGACACGGCGAGCGTCCTGCACCCAGGTGTGCAGCTGGCGCGTGCTCAAGAGGGCAGCTCCGCGGCGGTCTGCTCGCGCTCGCCGGCGCCGGCGCTCGTGGTGGCGAGATCGTGTGTGGCGAAGAACTCGGCCCCCTCGATGCTCACGTGCGGCGCCAGCCGGTCCAGCCAGCGCGGCAGCCACCAGTTGGCATCTCCCGTGAGGATCATCACCGCGGGCACCAGCAGGCAGCGCACGACGGTCGCGTCGAGCACCACCGCGACCGCCAGGCCGACGCCGAACTGCTTGATCGTGGGGTCGCCGTTGAGCACGAAGCTGCCGAACACGAACACCATGATTGCGGCTGCCGCGGTGATCACGCGCGCGCTCGTCAGTAGTCCCGAGACGACCGAGCTGCGGTTGTCCACACCGGCGTGCACGTGCTCCTCGATCTGGCTGACGAGGAACACCTCATAGTCCATCGACAGGCCGAACAGCACCGCGAACATGAACAGCGGCACATACGAGACGACGGGCACTGGGCCGTCGAGCCCGACCAAGCCGCTGAGCCAGCCGTACTGGAAGATCGCCGTCAGCACGCCGTAGGAGGCGCCGATCGAAAGCAGGTTCATGACAGCGGCCTGCGCGGGGATCGCCAGTGCGCGGAAGGCCATGATCAGCAGCACGAAGCTAAGCGCGATCACCACCAGGATCTGCAGCGGCAGCTTGGCCGAGATGCGCGACGCGAGGTCCACGTAGCCGGCGGTGCTGCCGCCGATGTAGGCGTGCATGTCGGTGTGTTGCTCGGCTTGCGGGACGGAGTCCGCGCGCAGCCTTTCCACCAGATCGGCGGTCGCCGCGTCCGACGGGGCGGTCTTAGCGATCGTGTTGAAGTACGCCCCCGTGCCCGCCTTGTCGATCTGGATCGGCGTGACCGCGGCCACATCGCTAGTGCCTGCGATTTCCTTCTGGAGCGTCTGCAGGCGCGGGTCACTGGTGCGCGGGTCGCCCGCCCCAGTGCTCGCCGTCGTGCTCTCGCTGTGTGCGCTCGCGCTCGACGCCTCGGCCGGCGTGCCCAGCGACACGGCGACGATCAGCGGGCCGTTGATGCCCGGGCCGAAGCCCGCGGAGAGCAGGTCGTAGGCGCGGCGCGCGGTCGTGGAGGTCGACAGCGCGCCTACGTCCTGCTGGCCGAGGTTCAGCGACAGCAGCGGCACCGTCAGCGGCAGCAGGATCGCCAGTGCGGCCAGGCCCGCGATCAACGGGTGGCCGGCGATGCTCTCGGCCCATTTGGCCCACAGTCCGTGCGCGACTCGGTCAGGTGACGGCTCCGGGCGGACGCGGAGCGAGTGGATACGCGGGCCAGTAAGCGCTAGCACCGCCGGCAACAGCGTGAGCGCGGCGAGCACGCCGACGAGCACCGCGATCGCGGCCATCAAGCCCATCGTGGTCACCAGCGGGATGCCGGCCACAGCCAGCGAGATCAACGCGATCGCGACGGTGCCACCCGCGAAGAACACGGCGCCGCCTGAGGTCGCGGCCGCGCGCGCGATCGCCTCGTCTGGTTCCAGCCCCGCGGACATACCGCGGAAATGGCGTGTGACGATGAACAGCGCGTAGTCGATGCCGACCCCCAGGCCGATCATCGTGGCCAGCGTGGGCGCGACTGTGGGCACCGTGACAACGTGGCCGAGCATGCGGATGATCGCGAGCGTCAGCAGCAGGGCGAGCACGGCGTTGGCGATCGGCAGGAACATCGAGACGACCGTGCCGAGCGTGAACGTGAGAATCAGCATCGCGGCGACGATCCCGATCAGCTCGCTGGACTCGGTGGCAGGCTTTGAGACCTTCTGCCCGAGCTGCCCGCCGGTCTCAACCTGCAAGCCGGCGGCTTTGGCCGGTGCGGCGGCGTCGATGATCTCCTGAGCTTCGTCGACTGATAGTTCGCCGGGGCTGACCGCCAGCGTCACCGACAGATAGCCAGTCTGCTGGTCCTTGCTGAGGGCGCTCGCTCCTTGTGGTGTCAGCGGGCTGACGGCCGAGGCGACATTGGGGGCCTTGGCCACCGCGGCGGCCGCCTGGTCGATCGCGCTCTCGTACCTGGCGTCCGTCAGTTTGCCGCTGGCGGCATGCAGCACGATCGGGCTGGACCCGTTGGCTTGGTCGGGGAACGAGCGTTCCAGCGTTTCGGTCGCGCGCTGGCTGTCGGTTCCGGGTAGCGACAGGTTGTCGTTGGTGTTTTCGCCGAGGCCGTGCGACACGGCCACCGCCGCGATCGTGACCACCAACCACACACCGATCACGACGAGTCTGTTGCGCACGCAGAAGCGCCCGATCCGATAGAGCGCTCCGGTCACGCCCCGCATGCTATGTCCAGCTAGCGCGTTGGGGTCGGCACGGGGTCGCAGCTCGCCGGCCGCGCGCGTGCCGCGGGGTTAGGAGTCGGCTGTGAGGGTCGGGTTGCGGTGACGGTCCCACGCGCGACCCAGGACCGCGCACACGATCACGACGCCGGCGTACAGGAACAGCCAAGTAACCATGCCGAAGGCGATCCCGATCAGCCCGTAGCGCTCGGCGTTGCGGGTGAAGATGTCGGGCAGGAACATCGCCGTCCCGGCCGAGTACAGGCTGATCGCGACTGCGGTCAGTAGTCCCGTGGGGAGCATCCGGCGCCACTGAACCCGGCGTCCGAGTAGGACGTACGGCGTCCACACCCAGAACACGGCGCCGAGCGCCAGCGCTGTCGCGAGGTACGCGGCGCCGAGGTCGTGGCGGTGCTCGAAGTCGCGGATAGGCGAGAGCACGACGGAGTACAGGCTGAAGCCGGCGATCCAGTACAGCTGGCGCCTGAGCGCTTCAAAGGCCTCGTGGTGCAGGCGCCAGACGTTCAGGTACACGCGCTGCAGCCCGCGAGTGAAGCTGAGCGCCGAGTACAGCAGGATCACGATGCCGACCACGCTGACCGCGCCGCGCACCTCACCGCCGGTAGCGAACAGCGTGCGCGTGGCGCGCGCACCCAGTCCGGTGAGCCCGAGGCGCACGACGAGATCCTGCCCGAAGCTGCCCGATCCCGGCGCGATCGCCTTGAGGATGATACTCAGCGGGATGATCGCCACGAACAGCTTGGACGCGAGCGCGAGCGCGCGGTCAATCACCTCGATGCGCACCAGCTCCTGTGCGATCTCGCTCGCGGTCGAGTGCTCAAAGCGTGTGCGTACCTGCTCCAGGTCGATCATCACCCTCCGCTTCGCTCGGCTCAGGATGCAAACGGTCACGGCTATAGTCCCAGCCGCGTGAGATTCAAGATCACCGGTCACTCGACGTATGCGCCGCCTGAGGACGCGCTCGATCGTCTTTGGCAGCAGCTCGGCCCCCGTCGTGAAGAAATGTCATTTGCGCGGGTCGGCGCGGAGATCAAGGTCGAGCTCGACGAGGATGCCCCGGTCGCGATGACGCGCGACGAACGTGTGGACGCCGGTCGCCGTGTGGTGCTCGAGCTCGTGACCGATATCTGCGAGGCCACTCCGGGCTTGCAGGCGGACTGGTTCGCAGTCAGCTTCGAGGGATAGCCGGCGTGCGCTGGGCGCTGGCGGCGGCGCTGTGCATCGCGCTGGCGCTTGCGTCGAGCCCGGGCGCGGCTGCTCGGCGCGCTCGCAGCCATGCACCCAAGCCGGTTCCGGTTCCGGTTTCGGTGGCGGTCGACTGGAGTCATCCGGGCAAACCGGTGCCCGGCGACTTCCTCGGGCTGTCGTTTGAGGTCTCGAGCCTGCCGCAGATCGCCGCATACTCTGAAAGCGGCAACCTGGTCACGCTGCTGCACTCGCTGGGTCCCGGTGTGCTGCGCTTCGGCGGCGTGTCCGCGGACACGCGCACTGCGTGGACCGACGCGAGCACCCCGCCCCCGGCGTGGGCCTCCAACACGCTGGGTGTGGAAGATCTCCGTCGGCTGGCGCGGCTGGCGTCGGCCAGCGGGTGGCACGTGCTGCTGACGGTCGGCCTCGGCCACTACGAACCGCAAGCGGCGGCGCGCGAGGCGGCGGCGGCGCGCGCGGCGCTCGGCGAATGGCTGATCGGGATCGAGCTGGGCAACGAGCCCAACGCATACGCGCTGCACGGCCTGCGCAGCGAACCGTGGACGTTCGTGCAGTACAGCGAACAAGTGACCGCGTACCGTAACGCGATCGAGGCCGCCGCGCCGGGCGTGCCGCTCGCCGGCCCCGATACGTCCGGGTCGAGCGCGTATGAAAGCTGGGGGCTCGGCGAGGCGGTCGACGTGCAGCCGGCGCTGCTCACCGGCCACCACTACCCGCTCGGCTGCGAACAGCACCCGGCGCCGTCGATCGCGCGGTTGCTCAGCCCGGCGATCCGCAAGCTGGAGAAGACGTCGCTGCGCCGGTACGTGGCGATCGCGCGTCAGGGCGCGATCCCATTTCGCATGGACGAGACCAACTCGGTCTCGTGTGGTGGGACGGCGGGCATCAGCAACACGTTCGCGTCCGCGCTGTGGGCCGTCGGCTACCTGTCCCAGGCGATGGCGATGGGCGCCGCGGGCATCAACATGCACGGCAACCCGGCCAACTGCATGGGCTACACGCCGGTGTGCGCGCCCACCACCGAAGCTCTCGCCGCCGGCGCGCTGAATGCGCAGCCAGATTGGTATGCGCTGCTGCTGGCGCGCGCGCTGCTCGGCGAGCGCCCGCTGCCGACGCTCACCAGCTCGGGCGCTCACCCCAACGTCCAGGTCGCCGCGTTCGTGGACCCGGGCGGCGCGCTGCATTTCGTGATCGTCGACTACGACCAGCCCGGATCGCGCCGCCTGGCTGTGAGCTTCCCCGTCGGCAACGGCTTTCAGGGCGCCAGCATCCTCCCGCTCAGCGCCCCCTCGCCCACCGCGGTGTCCGGTGTGCGTCTCGGCGGCGCCTCCGTGGCCGCCGACGGCTCGTGGACGCCCGTTGCCGGGCTGCCGTACAAGCCCAATCGGAAGGGCGTGATCACCGTCAGCGTGCAGCCCAGCAGCGCGGTCCTGTTGAGCGTGTCGCCGGTCAGCTGAGCACTGGATGGTTAGCTGCGTCGCACGCAATGGAACGCGGCCAATTTGGTGTAACAGCGGTGCTACACTTTCGTCGTGCCAACAGCCCACCCCCGCATCGCCTTGACCTGTGATCCCGAGCTCGATCGTGCGCTGAAGGTTGGCGCGTCCATCCTCGGCCAATCCAAGCCGGCGGCCAGCGTGGCACGCGAGCTGATAATGCGCGGCGCGCAAGATCTGCTCGCGAACTCCGGCGACGAGCTCGACCGATGGCTGGCCGGGCAGGGAGCCACGCCTGCCACTCGGTCCACCAGTGACCTTCTGAAGACGGCAGCGGCTCTCGGCGCCTACGACCCCGGAGATCCGCGCCCGCTCTCGGACGCGCTCGCACAGATGCGCGCCGAAGAAGATCGCTGAGCCTTGCCAGCCGCCAAGTTGGCCTATCTCGACGCGTCTGCGTTTGTCAAGCTGGTGGTGCCCGAGCCCGAGACCCAGAGTCTGAGCGCGGCTCTCGAGGGTGTGGCGCGAGTTGTCGCTTCAGAGATCCTCGAGGTCGAGGTGCTGCGCGCGAGCCGTCGTGTGGGTGGCGATACGCGCGCCGCTCGAGCACAGCTCGCGGCGGTGCGCCTGATGCCGCTGACTGATGAGATCCGCAAGCTGGCGGGCGAGCTGGAGCCGCCCTCGATCAGGTCACTGGATGCGATCCATGTCGCCAGTGCGCTGAACCTGCGCGAGCGCCTGAACGGCATCTTCACCTACGACGAGCGGATGGCCGCAGCCGCGCACGACGCTGGGCTTGACGTGTACGCGCCGCGATAGCCGGCCTGTCTGGTGAGGTCCGCCAACAGAACGGAGGCTGCAGCGGATCTTGGCGAAGCCGACGAGGGGACTCGAACCCCTGACCCCCTCCTTACCATGGAGGTGCTCTACCAGCTGAGCTACGTCGGCAGGCGGGCCCGAATCCTACCGCGGTGAATCAGCTGATCCCCTTGAGCAGGTCCGACGGCGAGCCCAACTCGAGTCCGCGCGAGAGAATCACGATCGTCTCGAGTCGCGGCGAGCGCTTGCAGCGCTCGAGCAGGCTGATCTCGGTGCGGTGCAGATCGCACAGGTCGGCCAGCGCCTCCTGGGAAAGCCCGGCCCGGTCGCGGTGCTGGCGGAGGTTGGCTGCGAATTGCTTGCGAACTGTCTCCACCGATCCAACTCTCACGGCGCGCAGACGAAAGTTCCACAGACAGCTGTCTTCTTAGACGACTGTTGTGGTGGTGTTTTCGCATCAACAAAAACGCTCGACGTACCTCAGATCAAGTAACCTCGCCGCGGGCGGATTACCCCATGTGAGGCATCCTCGCCACGGGCGTCCGGTGACCGTCGCGGGCACCTAATCCGCAGGGGTGATTGTTGTCACCGGCAGCCCGATTCCGGCGACCTTGCTGGGCAGATCGAGCTTCAACCACCGTGACAGGCGCGGCGAGAGAGTCGAGATGATGACCTCGTCGAAGCCGCGCAGGTTGATCGCGTCCTGCACGGCCGCGCCGGGATCGGAGGAGCCGACGATGCCCTGTACCTGCGAGCCGGCCGCGGCGCTCAGCTTGGGCAGCGCCTGCTCGAGCACGCCCTTGGCCTCCTCGGCATCCTGGTCCTCGGGATCGACGAGCTTGTGTAGACCGTGGGCGGGGTTGGGGACGAGCAGAGTGAACGTGGCCGGGCCGTGCGCCGCGCGCTCGCGCACGGCGTCGAGCAGCGGCTGCGTGGCGGCGGTCTTGTGCGCCACGACCAGGACTCTGGTGGGAACCTGTGAGGACTCCATGGCACTCCCTTCTGGCTTGCCTTGTGGTGGAGCCGCTGTGGCGCCGCGGCGCCACGCGCTCGCTGTAGATCAGTTCTACCCGAATCTCGCGTGGGTATGACGGGTTGGCGTAGATACGCTTGGCCGATGCGCATCGAGGTCAGCGACGACACCGTGGAAATCCGCCTGTCCGCGTGGCAGAAGGTGCTGGGCCTGCTCGGAGACATTCGCGTGCCGCGTGCGCAGATCAGCGACGTGCAGGTGGTGGCGGACCCGATCGGCGAGGCGATGTCGGCGGGCGTGAAAGTCGGATTGCGACTGCCGTGGCTGTACTTCGTCGCACGCACCATTCGCCTCGACGAGGCGTTCTTGGTACGCCGTGGCGTGCCCGCGCTGTCGTTCGCGGTGGCCGGCCAGGACAAGCTGCGCAAGGTGCTCGTGAGCACACGCGAGGCCGAGCAGCTGGCGCGTCAGCTGCAGCGCTCCTGAGTCTTACGTCGCGTCTTCTGCGCGGTGCAGGCCGCTCAGCGTCCAGATCGCGAACAGCAGGACGAGTCCCAGCGCGCACACGAACGCCAGCGCTGTGTGGTCGTGAGCGCCGGAGATCAGACCGCGCCCGGCGTTCAGGAAGGCGGTCGCTGGGTTGACCGTGGCGACCGCGTGAATCCAGCCTTTGAGCAGTGTCAGCGGCACGTATACGGGCGCCAGAAACAGGATCAGGAAGACTGGCGTCTGCATCAGCGGACCGGCTTGGATCGAGCGGAACCGGAACGCCACGCCGGCTGCCCAGCCGTAGCCGACTAGTACCAGCAGCGCCGCCAGGCCGTACAGCCCGAACAGGTCCACGCCGTCGCCGGTGATGCGCATGCCGGTAGCCAGTGCGACCGCCGTGATCACGCTGAGCGTGATCGCCGCGCGCGACAGCGCCACCAGCGCGTAGCCGAGCGCGATCCCGCGCCGGTCCTCGGCTGCCAGCATCAGCCGTCGGGCGAAACCGCTTTCAAAGTCGAACGCCAGCGAGAAGCCGGTGAACAGTCCCGCGAACATCGCCGACTGGCACAGCACGAACACGAACTGGAAGGCGGTGTAGCCGGCGGGGAAGTGGAACCCGGGCACGGAGCCGAGCGCTGAGAGCCCGCCGGCGAAGCTGGCGAGGAACACCAGTGGGAAGACGAGCGAAGGCACGAGCAGGTCGGCTCGGCGTACGTACGTGTAGAGGCTGCGCCAGGCGATCGTGCGCGCGATGCGCCAGATGCTGGCGCGGGTGGGGGAATGCTCGCTCACGTGCGCTGCATCCTTGTCCGCAGCGCGCCCGCGACGGCGAGCAGGCCGAGGAGCGTCAGACCGGCAGCAACGGCGAAGCCGCGCCACAGCGCCGGGCCGTGCCAGCCGAAGATGTACAGGCTGCGGAAGGCCTCGATCAGGTAGGAGATCGGGTTCCACGTGGCGATCGAGTGAAACCAGCCGGTGTGCAGCAGGTTGCGCGGCAGGTTGCTGGAGGACAGGAAGATGAACACGAAGAACAGCGGGAACAGCCCCTGCACGGCCTCGCCCGATCCGGTCTGCAGCGCCGCCGCGCAGCCGAGCGCGCCGAACGCGACCGTGGTCAGCGCGCCCAGCGCGAGGATCGCCAGCACGCCGCCCCAGCCGGCGTCGAGATGCGCGCCGGCGATCAGGCCGGCGAGCATGTAGAAGGCGGACTGGATCACGCCCATCAGCGCCACGCCGACGAGCAGCCCGGCGATCAGCGACACGCGCCGCAGCGGCGTCAGTGCGAGGCGGTTGAAGAAGCCGCTCTCGATGTCCTCGGCGAGGTTGGTGCCGGTGTTGATCAGCGCGAACATCCCTCCCTGGATGAACGCGACGGCGATCGCGAAGGAGATGTAGGAGTGGGTCGGAAACCCGACCAGGCGTGTGGCCGCCTGCAGTCCGCTGGCGTTGACGGCCAGCAGGATAAGCGGGAAGAACACGATCGGGAACAGCTGGAAGGGCTGGCGCAGCGTCTTCAGCATCGAGCGTCTGGCCAGCGTGGCGATCTGGATGGCGTGCTCGCCGCCCATCAGGCGACGGGCGCGGGGGTCGACTGCTCGTCCTGCTCACCCTCGCTGTCGCCCTCGTCGTCGCCCGCGCCCTCCAGCGAGCGGCCGGTCTTGGCCAGGAACACGTCGTCGAGCGTCGGCGCGTGCAGGCGCAGGTCGGCGATCGTCAGGCCCTCGCTGTCGAGCGTACGGATGATCTCCGCCAGGTCGCCGACGCCCGTCGGGCAGACGCACGGCGACCGCGCCAGGCGCCGCGGCCGCGTCCTCGCCGAAGCGCCGCAGCGCGTCCGCCAGGCGCTCGCGCTCGCCCGGGTCCTGTGGCACGGCCTCGACGCTTGGACGCCCGATCGCAGCCTTCAGCTCTGCGGGCGTGCCCTCGGCGACGATCGTGCCACGGTCGATGATCCCCACGCGGTCGGCCAGCACGTCGGCCTCCTCGAGGTACTGGGTGGTCAGGAACACGGTTACGCCGTCGCCGGCGAGCCGGCGCACCTCGTCCCACAGCGCGGCGCGGCTCTGCGGGTCCAGGCCTGTCGTCGGCTCGTCCAGGAACAGCAGGCGGGGGTGGTGTACCAGCGCCAGGCCGAGGTCCAGGCGGCGCTTCATCCCGCCGGAGTAGCCGCCGACCTTGCGATCGGCGGCGTCTGTCAGGCCGACGCGCTCGAGCAGTTCGCGCCCGCGCTGCTCGCGCATCGCTCTTGCGCAGCCCGTGCAGCGCGCTCTGTAGGCTGCATGTGCTCGCGTCCGGTCAGCGAAGGGGTCGAGCGCCGACTCCTGCAGCGAGGCGCCGATCGCGCGTCGCACCTCGGCACCCTGGCGCACGACGTCCAGGCCGGCCACGCGTGCGCTGCCGGCGGTAGGCGGCAGCAGCGTCGTGAGCATCAGCACGGTCGTCGACTTGCCGGCGCCGTTGGGTCCGAGGAAGCCGTAGATCTCACCGGGCGCCACGCGCAGGTCGATCCCGTCGACCGCGCGCACGCCGCCCTTGAAGTCGCGGACGAGCCCCTCGACCTCGATGCCGTTGTCGCCCATCCGCCCGTCGACGCTCACGCCGAGCCCTCGGCTGCCGCCTGGCCGACCGGACGTGGCGAGGGCGATGGCTCGACGCGCAGCAGTCTGGCGGGCATCTGCGGCAGCCACCAGTTCCAGCGCCCGAACAGCGAGACTAGCGGCTGGGACGAGCAGCGCGCGGATGACCGTCGCGTCGAGCAGGATGCCGGCCGCCAGGCCGGTCGCCAGCACTTTGATTTCGGTCTCCGGCCCGGAGGCCAGCGACACGAACGCGAGGAACAGGATCAGCGCCGCGCTCGTGACCAGCCGCCCGGTGCGCCCGATGCCGCGGATCACGGCTGTGTCGGTCGTCGCCGGTGGCGTCGTACTCCTCGCGCATGCGCGCGAGGATGAACACCTCGTAGTCCATCGACAGCCCGAACAGGAACGCGAACACCATCAGCGGAATCCACGCGGTGATCGAGCCGGTCGCCGGGATGCCCCAGATCAGCTTCCGAGCCGTGGCCGTCCTGCCACACGAGCTCGAGCACGCCCCACGCGGCGGCGACGCTGATCACGTTGAGCACGACCGCCTTCAGCGGCAGCAGCAGCGAGCGGAAGGCGCGCGCGAGCAGCACGAAGGTGATCAGCGGCGATCAGCGCGATCATCAGCGGGAAGTTGCCGTAGACGGCTTCGATGAAGTCGTGGTTCTGTGCCGGCAGGCCGCCGAGCGCGACGCCGGCTCCGGCGCCGCGGACGGCGCTGCGCACGCGGTCGAGCGTCGCGCGTCCTTCCGCGGCTGGAAGCGTCGGCGCTCGCGAACGCGTCGACGACGGCGGTCCCAGGCTGCTGCCACTCAGGCGAGGACGGCGCCACGGCGCCGCGCACTCCAGGCACACCGGCGAGCATCGCCGCGGTCTGCGCGGACGAGGCCGATCTGGTGACGAGCACCTCGTGCGGGAGCAGCGCGCCGGAGCCGATGCCCGAGCGCTCGAGTGCCACCAGGCCCTGCTTGGCGTCGCCTTCTTTGGCGATCGTGTTGACGTTGGAGATCCCCAGCTGCAGGTTCGTAGCGGCGAGCACCAGCGCGCCCAGTATCAGCGCGGCGCCGAGCACGGCCAGCCAGCGCTGGCGCACGACCAGCTGTGCCCAGCCGGTCCACGAGCGGCTGGCCTTGTCGTCGTTGCGGATGTGCGGCCAGTCAAGGCGCGGGCCGAGCTTGCTGAGCACGACCGGCAGCAGCGTCAGCGCGACGATCACGCTTATCAGCGGGATCAGCATTCCGCCGTAGCCGACCGAGCGCAGGAACGGCAGCGGCAGCGCGATCAGCGCGAGCAGGCCGATCGCTACGGTCGTGCCGCTGAAGACGACGGCCCGTCCGGCGGTCTGCATCGCGCGCTCGACGGCCGCGTCGCCGCTGAGCCCGTGCGCGCGCTCCTCGCGCCAGCGCACGACGACGAGCAGCGCGTAGTCGATCGACACGCCCAGGCCGATCAGCGCGATCAGGAACTGCACGATCGGTGAGACTTCGGTGATCGTGGTGAGCCCCCAGACCACGAGGAACGTGGTGAGGATCGAGACGATCGCCATCATGATCGGCACGATCGCCAGGAACGAGCCGAACACGAACGCCAGCACCAGCAGCGCGCCGAGGCCGCCCAGCATCGCCTCGAGCAGCACGCCCGGCCCTTTGCCGCCGCCGCTCTGGACCGACAGCGCGTCGAAGCCGGTCACCTGCACGGGCGCGCCCGCGACCGTCGTGCCCGCAAGCGCTTTGGTCGCCTTCTTCGCCGCTTCGGGGTTTTCTTCGAAGGCCTGCGTGGGGTCGGGCGGCGGATAGGCGAGCACGAACGTGGTGTGCCGGTCGCCGGACACGAACGCGGCGCTGCCGCGTGGAGGCGTAGCCCGCCAGGCGGGTGCCGGGCAGCGTCTGCGCGATACGCGTTTCGACCGCCCGCAGTTGCGCCTTGACGGTCGGCGAGTCGATCGACGTCCCGGCGGGCAGCGTGACGACGGCAAGCAGCGGCGCGCCGTCGCCGCCGGTGCCGTTGAAGTGGTGGGCGATCCGTTGGTTGGTGATCCACGCTTCCTTGCCGGGGACCGAGAATTTCTGTTTGAGGGCTTTGGTCGCCGAGCCGGCGGAAGCCATGCCGATGAGCGTCAGCACGAGCCAGAACACCACCACGCTGCGTTTGTGCGCGAGCACCCAGTGCGTCAAGCGCGTGATCGTGCCGGCGGAGCCGGCGTCGGAAGTGGTGGAGGGGGGTTGTGTTTGGCCGGTGAGAGGGGAGTCGGGCATCACAGCGTCTCCAGTATTTCGCACACAGAATGATTCCGAGCAGAATAATCTATATCATAATTATTTCCGCTGCGTTATGATCTCGCTGTGAAGATCGACGGCGGAGAATCTACGACCGAAGCGTCGGCATTCGGCCAGTCCGACGGCGACGGCGCCGCTTCGCCTTGCGGGTCGCCACCGACGGCGGAGCCTTCAACGGTAGTAGATGTGAGCGACGGTTCCGGACCGCCGCCCGGCGCAGCGGCTCCCTTCCGCAGCGTCGGCTTTTCGTTGTCTTCGCTCGGCTACGCGGTCGCGCGCAGCTTCCGCCAGACGCTCGCGCCGATCGATCTCGAGCCGCGTGAGTTCGCGCTGCTGCGCGCGGTCGGCGCTGCCGAGGGACAGTCTCAGCAGGCGATCGGCGAGCGGCTGCAGATACCGCCGAGTCGCATGGTCGCGTTCGTTGACGCGCTGGAGGGGCGCTCGCTGCTGGAGCGTAGGCACAACCCCGATGACCGGCGCACGCGCGAGCTGTATCTGACCGATGCCGGGCGCGAGCTGCTGACGCGCGCGTTCGCTCTCGCGAACGGGCTGGAGAACAGCCTCTGTGCCGACCTCAGCGCCACCGAGCGCGATCAGCTGCTGGAGCTGCTGCGGCGCGTCAGCGCCCAGCTCGGTCTGGCGCCCGCTGTACACGCGGCTCACACCCACGCGGCGCTGGCGCGCGAGTAGCCGCGCAGGCTCCGCTCCGTGCTTGGGTGTTGGGCGCGGAAAGCTCGATGGCCCCTACCTCCTCGTCAGCCCCCGAGCAGGTTGTGCACGACTAGGTCAATCAGCTTGATGCCGATGAACGGCGCGATCAGGCCGCCGAGGCCGTAGATGCACAGGTTGCGCCGCAATAGCGCGCTCGCCCCGATCGGCCGGTAGCGCACGCCGCGCAGAGACAGCGGGATCAGCAGCGGGATCACGAGCGCGTTGAAGATGATCGCGGAGATGATCGCCGAGCTCGGGCTACCGAGATCCATGATGTTGAGCACGTGCAGGGGCCCCTTGCCGCCCGGGCTTGCCGCGTAGGTCGAGATGAACACGGCCGGCAGGATCGCGAAGTACTTGGCCACGTCGTTGGCGATCGAGAACGTCGTCAGCGCACCGCGGGTGATCAGCAACTGCTTACCCACCTCGACGATCTCGATCAGCTTCGTCGGGTTGGAGTCCAGATCGACCATGTTGCCCGCCTCGCGCGCGGCCTGTGTGCCCGTGTTCATCGCCACGCCGACGTCCGCCTGCGCGAGCGCCGGCGCGTCGTTGGTCCCGTCGCCGGTCATCGCGACGAGACGTCCCTCCGACTGCTGCTCGCGGATCAGCGCGAGCTTTCGCTCTGGCGTCGCTTCAGCGAGGAAGTCATCGACACCGGACTCCTCGGCGATCTTTCCGGCCGTCAGGCGATTGTCACCCGTGACCATCACCGTGCGGATGCCCATCGCGCGCAACTGGTCGAAGCGCACCTTCATGCCCTCCTTGACCGTGTCCTTGAGATACACGACTCCGAGTACCTGGCTATCGCGCGAGACCGCCAGCGGCGTGCCACCCTCGCTGCCGATCCGGTCGAGCTGGACCTGAAGCTCCGGCGGCGGCGCGCCGCCTTCGCGCGTGACGAGCTCGATGATCGCGTCACCCGCGCCCTTGCGCAGCTGCTGACCGTCGAAGTCGACGCCGCTCATGCGTGTTTGCGCGGTGAAGGGCACGAACTCGGCGTGCAGCGTGCTCATGTCGTGCTCGCGGATGCCGTACTGCTTGGCCAGCACCACGATCGAGCGGCCCTCAGGCGTCTCGTCAGCCAGCGAGGAGAGCTGCGCGGCCTCGGCCAAGTCGGCCTCTGCGACGCCCGGCATCGGCACGAATTCCGAGGCGAGTCGGTTTCCGATCGTGATCGTGCCGGTCTTGTCGAGCAAGAGCACGTCCACGTCGCCGGAGGCCTCGACCGCGCGACCCGACAGCGCCAGCACGTTGCGTCGCACCAGCCGATCCATGCCGGCGATGCCGATTGCCGAAAGCAGGGCTCCGATCGTCGTCGGGATCAGCGCGACGAGCAGCGCGATCAGAGTCGTCTCGGAGATCGAGGTGCCAGAGAAGAGTCCGAACGGGCGCAGCGTCGCGACGACGATCATGAAGATCAGCGTGAGCGCAGCGAGCAGGATGTTCAGAGCGATCTCGTTCGGCGTCTTGCGCCGCGAGGCGCCCTCGACGAGCGCGATCATGCGATCGAGGAAAGACTGTCCCGGCTCCTGGGTGATTTCGACGACGATCTCGTCAGACGTCACCCGCGTGCCACCGGTGACCGCACTGCGGTCACCGCCGGACTCGCGGATCACCGGCGCGGACTCGCCCGTGATCGCCGACTCGTCGACCGTCGCTATCCCCTCGATCACCGTGCCGTCACCGGGGATCAGCTCCCCCGCCGGCACAACCACGACGTCGCCGCGCGTGAGCTCGGCGGCGGCCTTGGTGCCACCGTCGCGCAGCGTCGCGACGGTCTCCTTGCGCATCGAGCGCAGCGTGTCAGCCTGCGCCCGCCCACGACCCTCGGCAAACGCCTCGGCCATGTTCGCGAAGACGACCGTCAACCACAGCCAGACGGCGATCGTGAACGTGTACCAGGCCGGCTCGTTGCCGCCGCCCAGCGGCTTTCCGCCGAACGCTTGGATCAGCCAGGTGACGGTCGTGATGACCGAGCCGATCTCCACGACGAACATCACCGGGTTGTGAATTTGCACGCGCGGGTCGAGCTTCTTGAAGCTGTCGATCAGCGCTCGTTTGACGATCTCCCGCTGGAACAGCGAGATCGCCTGGCGCTCGTGCGTTGCGGGTAGCTCTGCGGACATCAGTGTGTTCCTCCGGTAAGGCGGTCAAGCGCCAGGTTGAGCTCGAGCACGTTCACGCCCGGTTCGCCCGAGAACCCGAGTCCGCGCGAGTCGGTGTATTTGGCGACCAAGTTGTTGACGACACGGAGGGAAAGTTGTCGCTTCGCGGCGACTCGATGGGCCTGGATACGGGCGTTGGCCGGTGAGATTTCCGGGTCGAGGTTCGAGCCCGACGTGTTGACGGCGTCGACAGGGATCTGCGCAGTCGTCAGCCCGGGGTCATACGGCTTCTCCAGTTCGAGATAAGCCTTGATGTTTTCAGCGTCTTCTTCCTCGGTGACCTTGTCGTTCGGCCCACGATTGGAGAACGTGCTGGCGGCTGCGTTGTAGGCGCCGCCTTCGGTCGCCGAGGGACGGCTCTGGAAGTACATGGGGTCCGGTTCGGTGACAACTTCCTCTTCTTCTTCCTTGGGCTTGCCGTTCTTGTCGAGCACCGGTTTGACAAACGCCTGGCCGATGATCTTCGAGCCGACCAGCTTGCCGTTGACCAAGACCTTCTGCCCATTGGCGTTGCCCGGGAAGGCGACCTGGCTGACGCCGGTGATCACCAGCGGGTAGACGAGCCCGAGCAGAACCGTCAGGACGATGACGCCGATGATCGATGTGACGATGTCGCGGCGCATATCAGTAGAGGTGTCCGGTCAGGCCCTGCACGATCGGGCCGAGCAGCAGGGCGGGGAAGAAGGTCAATGCGCCGACGAGGATGATCACGCCGATCAGCAGCACGACGAACGTCGGGTTGTCGGTGCGCATCGTGCCCAGGCCGGCCGGCGTGACGCGCTTGCCGACAAGCGCGCCTGCGACCGCCAGCGTGAACAGGATCGGCCCGAAGCGAGCGAAGATCATCACCAGGCCGCCGAGCACGTCGGCGAAGGTGACGCCGTGGGAGCCGATATTGCCGGCGTTTGGCTGGATAAACCCGGTGTAGCCGGCAAAAGCCGAGCCGTTGTTGTTCGCCTGGGACAGGAAGGCGTAGAAGCTCTCTGAGAAGCCCTGCGGCCCCTTCCCGAGTTCGGAGATCGACGCGCGACCGGCGTGACTGGCGACCGCCAAAGCGGTGGCAAACAGGGCCGCCAGCGGCGTGATCAGGATGCCCAGGCCGGCGAGCTTGATCTCCTTCGCCTCGAGCTTCTTGCCGAGCCACTCAGGCGTGCGGCCCACCATCAGCCCGCCGATGAACACTGCCAGCAGCACGTACAGCAGGATCGAATACAGCCCGGTCCCGACGCCGCCGAAAATCGTCTCGCTCGCGGACAGGTTGGCGAAAGGCACAGCCCCGCCGATGCCCGTGAAGGACTCGAGCGCACTGTTGACCGCACCGCACGAGGTGACTGTCGTGACGACGTCGAACAGCGCCGAGCCCGCGATCCCGAAGCGCTGCTCCTTGCCTTCCATGTTGCCACCGGCCGAGCCCGAGATCGCGTGCGTGTGCAGACCTGCGGCGTGCTGCGCCGGGGAGCCGTGCGCCTCCGCGATGTAGGCGACGACTACGGCGCCGAGGAACATCACCATCATCGCCCCGTAAATCGCGTAGCCCTGACGGCGATTGCCGGTCATCCGTCCGTAGGTGAAGACGAGCGCCGCCGGGATGATCAGCACCAGCAACATCTCAAACAGATTGGTGAACCCCGTCGGGTTTTCGAACGGGTGCGCTGAGTTGACGTTGAAGAAGCCCCCGCCGTTGGTGCCAAGCATCTTGATCGAGAGCTGGGAGGCAGTCGGACCCATCGCGATCGACTGGGTCAGGCCGGTGAGCGTGTGAACCGTCAGGTAGGTGGAGAAGTTCTGGATCACTCCCTGGGAGACGAGCACGATCGCGCCGATCACCGCGATTGGCGCGAGCACGTACAGGATCGTGCGCACCAAGTCCTGCCAGAAGTTGCCGAGGCTCTTGCCTGAGCGCCCGACGATCCCGCGGATTAGGGCGACCGCAACGACGATGCCGACGCCCGCCGAGAGCCAGTTCTGCACGGTCAGCCCGATCATCTGGCTTAGGTAGCTCATCGTCGTCTCGCCGCTGTAGAACTGCCAGTTGGTGTTAGTGACGAACGAGGAGACCGTGTTGAAGGTGACGTTCCACGGCGCCGAGTGGTAGCCGAGCGGGTTGACCCCGTGGGGCACGAAGAATGCGTCCTGCGTACGCAGGATCACGTACAGCAGCAGCCACCCCGCCAACGAGAAGATCAATACGCTTTTCGCATATCCCTTCCAGTTCTGCTCGCGCTTGGGATCGACGCGCAGGACTTTGTAGAGGAAGCGCTCGGGCCAGCCGAAGATCGGCGTCAGGAACACGCTCTCGCCGCCGTACACCTTCGCCATGTAGGTCCCCAGCGGCATCGCCAGCGCGCTGAGAATCACTACGAACAGGATGATCGTCAGCCAGCCGCTGAACGTCATCTCAGAGATTCTCCCCGCGGATCAGGGCATAGAACAGATACCCGATCACGAGCACCGACACGACCAACCCGAAGAAGTCGGCGCCGCTCATGTGCGCGACGAAGAAGCCGAGCACCGGCTCGATACTCATACGCGGTCGATCCCCTCGATCAAGAACAGCAGGATCGCGAATGCGGCGATCCCGATCACGAGTGCGACGACGTCCATGAAGTGCACTATTGCCGCCCACGTATGACGCCTGCGTGACGATCAAGGCGTTACGCATAACGATTTCATTACGACACTCTGCCCGCTGGCGTCCGATCGCGCAGATTAAGTGAAGTCAGTAGGTGTGAGGAGCTGCAGATCTCTTCCTGGAAGTAGTGATGGCCGGCTCTGACCCACACCAAGCCGCTATTACTCAGCGGATCTATCAGGGCGTCCACGAGAGCCGACCGCGAACCCTTGCAGCCAGAGGAGCGTCCTGCGGGCTACCGTACGACATCGTTGGCTGCTCCACCAAGCGCCTCTTGGATTTCACGCGTGGCTTCGGCGACGGTCCGCTCGGAGTACGGGTTGAACAGAGGGCTATTGCCGTCGGTAAGGAGAGCCTGGGCAAGGACAGTTCCCCTTTGTCGACCGTAAGTCAGCTCGCCTCCCACTCGCGCCTGGCAGCCCAGCAGGGACGAGCGCCAGCCGAACTCCCGTTGACCGTCCTCAGATCCAGCCGCGCCGCTTGAACACGAAATACAGCATCGCCGACACGCCGACCATCGCGCTGAGCGCGTACGCATAGCCGTAGCGCCAGTGCAGCTCAGGCATGTTGTGAAAGTTCATGCCGTAAATCGTGCCCACCACGGAGGGCGCAAAGAGGATCGCCGCCCATGCGGAGATCTTCTTCACCTCCTCGTTCTGGCGGTTGGATACCTCGTTGAGGGTCTTAGTCTCGAGCGTCAGGTTGACGTTGAGGATGTTCTGAAGCAGCTGGCGAAAGCCATCGGCCTGCTCTTGCACGCGCAGCGCATGATCCTGGACGTCGCGCAGGTAACGCCGCTCCTCCTCGTCGACTCCGGCGTCGTCCATCAGCCGCGCGAGCATCGGGACCAGCGGCTTGACCGCACGTTGAAACAGGATGACCTCGCGCGTCAGGTCATAGATCCGCCTCGATGCGTCAGAGCCAGGATCGAACACATCGTCCTCGATCTCATCGACATCGTTCTCAACGCCAGCAACGACGGGGCTATAGTCATCCACCACGCGGTCCATGATCGCGTGCAAGATCGCCACGCTGCCGCGACGAAGCAGATCCGGGCGGGCCTCCAGCTTATGGCGGACATCGCTGAGGTCGGGGGCCTCACTGTGGCGGACGGTGATGACGAACCGCGGACCTGCGAAGACGTGGACCTCGCCGAACTCGACAGTCTCTGTCTCGTCGATGTACCGGGCTGGACGCAATACGCAGAACAGCGTCTCGCCATAGCGCTCGAGCTTGGGTCGCTGGTGTGCGTTGACCGCGTCCTCGACCGCGAGCTCGTGTAGCTCGAACTCGCGAGCTACCTCTGAAAACTCCTCACGGCTCGGCCGATACAGGCCGATCCACGCAATGCCACCGCTCAGCTTGCAGCTGGCGGCCATCTCGGCGAGATCCCGGGGCTCCTCGACCCGTCGGCCGTCGCGGTAGATGGCGCGATCCGGCATTTAGCTAGAGATGGCGAGGGGGACGACTCGAACCTCCATATGGCGGGGGGAGGATTCGAACCTCCGAAGGCAGAGCCAACGCGTTTACAGCGCGTCCCCTTTGACCGCTCGGGAACCCCGCCAGGGGTCGTCAGTTTAGGGCTTGGATCGTCGGAGCGGCATCGCCGCCAGAGCGACGCGGGCGCTAGGACGCCTCGCGCAGCTGCTGGGCTTCAGGCAGCGTCTGCAGCTTTTTGAGCGTGCGGTTCTCGATCTGGCGGACGCGCTCGCGGGTGATGTTGAAGGCGCGTCCGACCTCCTCGAGCGTGCGCGAGCGCCCGCCGACGATCCCGTAGCGCATCTCGATCACCTCGCGCTCACGTCGCGGCAGCGCTGAGAGCACGCGCATGACGTTCTCGCGTCGCATCGCCTCGGAGGCGATCTCGAACGGCGACTCGGCGGAGACGTCCTCGACGAAGTCGGCGAGCGCGGAGTCGTCCTCCTCGCCGACGGGCTTCTCGAGCGAGATCGGCTGTTGGGTGATGCGCACGATGTCGCGCACCTCGCGCACGCCGCAGTCGAGCTCGGCGGCCAGCTCGACGGGCGTGGGCTCGCGCCCGAGCTGCTGGATCAAGCGCCGTTCGGCGTGGATCAGCTTGTTGAGGCGCTCAACCATGTGCACGGGGATGCGGATCGTGCGGCCCTTGTCGGCGAGTGAGCGCGTGACCGCTTGGCGGATCCACCAGGTTGCGTACGTGGAGAACTTGTAACCGCGGCGGTAGTCGAACTTCTCGACCGCGCGGATCAGCCCGAGCGAGCCCTCTTGGATCAGGTCGAGCAGCGTCAGCCCGCGACCGACGTAGCCCTTGGCGATCGACACGACCAGCCGCAGGTTGGCCTCGACCATGTGCTGCTTGGCGGCCACGTCGCCGCGCTCGATGCGCTTGGCCAGCGCGACCTCCTCCTCGGCGCTCAGCAGCGGCACGCGCCCGATCGAGCGCAGGTACAGCCGCAGCGAGTCCAGGCTCGGCTCGACGGTCAGATCGACGTCCGGCCGCTTGAGCTCCTCCAGGCGCGCATGCAGGTCGCGCACCTGCTCGCCGCGGTCCTCGGGCTCACGCTCAGAGTCCCCGCCGGCCAGCGACTGCGCGTGGGCGGGCTCGATCAGCGGGTCCTCGCCGGCGGGCCCGCTACTTGTGCCGGTGCTGGCACTGGCGCCGGCGTGTGCCTGCAGCTCCGGTGCAGACTCGCCGGGGGCGAGCACGTCGATGCCGTGCTCCTCCAGGTAGCTGAGCAGATCGTGCGTCTGCTTGGCTGACAGCTCGGCGTCCTCCAACGTCGCCGCGAGCGTGTCCGCCGTCATGAACCCCCGCTCCTGGGATTCGGCAATTACGCCCTGCAACTCATCCAACTCGACCACGGCTGGCTCCTCCGTGGCGGTCATCAGACCCTCAAGCCGCTCGCTCAACTGGCCTCCCAACTACCTTCCGACTCCCCATCGGAGCGGTAGACCGCTCCGACCTCCCCTTTACCTACGCCAAGTCTCCCTGCGTTGCGTTCGTATCGGTAGTCTCGCCGCGTCTCCCGTTGCCTTACGAGTTGCCATTGTTCCGATCTTCGGGCACTCCGTCGGCTGAGTGCGGATTGATACCAGAATCCGCGGTCGAGGAGGTTTCCGATGGACGCACGGTTTGGCGCGGCATGTTCGCGCGCTAGGCTTGAGCGGCGGTGCAGGCCAGTACGTCCACCCCCACGCGGGCCTCTACAACAGGCGCCAGCGACGATGTCCAGGCCCGTGAGCCGGCGATCCCGGTAGGCCTCTCGCGGGTGGGTGTGACCGGCGTGGAGAAGGTCGTGCGCATACGGGACGAGCTGTTTCTCGCTCGGCTCGACTGCTTCGTCGATCTCAGCGGCAGCCAGAAGGGCGCGCACATGTCGCGCTTTGATGAGGTCGTCAACGAGGCGATCGGCGAGGTCGTCCTGAGCGAGTCGCGCTTTCGCGCTGAGACGCTGGCCCGCCAGATCGCCGAGCTAGTGCGCGAGCGCCAGGGCGCGGTGCGCGCGGAGGTGACGATCGCGGCGCGCTACCCCGAGCACAAGCCGGCGCCGGTGTCGGGCGTGCAGACCCAGGAGATCTACACGCTGCACGGCCGTGCGGTGGCATTCGAGCACGGCACGCGGCGCACGGTCGGCGTGTCGGCGACAGGGATCACGGCGTGCCCGTGCGCGCAGGAGCTGGTGGCGGCGCGCTCGCGTGAGCGGCTGACCGCGCAGGGCTTCTCGGCGCAGGAGATCGAGCAGGTGCTGGAGTGCGTGCCGGTGGCCACGCACAATCAGCGCGGGCTGGCGACGCTACAGATCGGGTGCATCGAGGATTGCCCCGGCGAGATCGAGGCGGCCACGCTGCTGGAGATCGCCGAGTCGAGCATGTCCTCGGAGATCTACGAGCTGATGAAGCGCTCGGACGAGGTCGAGGTGGTCGAGAAGGCGCACCGGCGCCCGCGCTTCGTGGAGGACTGCGTGCGCGAGATGATCGCCGGAGTGGTGCGTGCGTTCCCGGACTTGCATGGCGCCAACTTCGTGTCCGCGCGCCAGGAGAATCTCGAGACGATCCATCAGCACAACGTGGTGGCCGAACGTCATGGGCTGATCTCCCAGCTGCGTGCGGAGCTCGCCTCGGGCGAGCCCAGCGCGCACCAGACGAGCCTGGAGGAGTGGCTCGGCGAGGGCGCTCGCGCGTAGCTGTGCCGGCTCAGTGCTCGGCGGGGGCCTGCAACTGCGCGAGGCGACGGCGCACGCCGAAGAAGTAGTCCAGGCCCGAGAGCACGGTCACAGCGACGGCCACGTACAGCAGCGCCATCACCCACGCGGGCTGGGAGGGCACGGCGATGAGCGCCATGATGGCGGCGATCTGCAGGCACGTCTTGACCTTGCCGAACATGCTCGCTTCCATCACCACACCGGCTTGCGTAGCGCCGAGGCGCAGCACCGTGACGGCGAGCTCGCGCGCGATGATGACCATCGCCACCCACGCCGGCAGCCGGTCCAGCGACACCAGCGAGATCAGCGCGGCGATGATCAGCAGCTTGTCGGCGAGCGGGTCCATCAGCTTGCCGAACGTGGTCACCTCCTCGCGCGAGCGCGCGAGGTAGCCGTCGACGAAGTCGGTCAGCGACGCGAGCGCGAACACGATCGCGGCGAGCACGTCGCCGTCGGGCGTGTCGCCGAGCAGCGCGACGACGAGCACCGGCACGAGCATGATCCGCAGCACGGTCAGCAGGTTGGGTAGGTTCAACGGGAACACGCCGCGGACATTATGTACCGGCGGGGTCGACCCCCACAGGAAAGGAAGGGCGCGATGAACAAGCGCACGCTCGGGCCTGAGGGCCCGGAGGTCTCGGCGATCGGCCTTGGCTGCATGGGAATGTCGGCGTTCTACGGGGCCACCGACGAGCAGGAGTCCACGCGCACGATCGAGCGTGCGCTGGACCTTGGCTGCAACTTTCTGGACACCTCCGACATGTACGGACCGCACACCAACGAGCGGCTGATGGGCCGCGCGATCAAAGACCGCCGCGACGAGGTGTTCGTGGCGAGCAAGTTCGGCATCAGGCTGACACCGGGCGAGGCGGGCGGTCCGCCGGTGCGCTCGATCGACGGCAGCGCGGCGTACGTGCGCGAAGCGTGCGAGGGCTCGCTGACGCGCTTGGGCGTCGAGCACATCGATCTGTACTACCAGCACCGCGTCGACCCGAACACGCCGATCGAGGAGACCGTCGGCGCGATGGCCGAGCTGGTGGCGGCGGGCAAGATCCGCCACATCGGCCTGTCTGAGGCGAGCGCGGCGACGATCCGCCGGGCGCACGCGGTGCACCCGATCACGGCCGTGCAGAGCGAGTACTCGCTATGGACGCGCGACGTCGAGGGCGAGATCCGCGACACGCTCGACGAGCTGGGCATCGCGCTGGTCGCGTACTCGCCGCTGGGACGCGGCTTCCTGTCGGGGCGCTTCAGCTCGCCGGAGGAGCTGGACGAGAACGACTTTCGCCGCTACGGCCCGCGCTTCACCGGCGAGAACCTGCGCGAGAACAGGAAGCTGGCCGAGCGCGTGAGAGAGCTAGCGGCCGAGAAGGGCATCACGCCGGGACAGCTGGCGCTGGCGTGGGTGTTGGCGCGCGGGGAGCACGTCGTGCCGATCCCGGGCACCAAGCGCGTGTCCTACCTGGAGGAGAACCTGGCAGCGGCAGACGTGTCGCTGAGCGCCGAGGAGGTGCAGCGGATCGCCGATGAGGTGCCGACGGCGACGGGCGAGCGCTATGACCCGCACGGGATGCGCACGGTCAACATCTGAGCGTCCCGCACAGCACGCTAGGGTGATGCACCATGCCGCTGATCCCGATGGTCATAGAGCGCACCGCCCGCGGCGAGCGCGAGTTCGACATCTACTCGCGGCTGCTCAACGAGCGCATCATCTTCCTGGGCACGCCGATCGACGATCAGGTCGCCAACCTGGTGGTGGCGCAGCTGCTGCACCTGGAGAGCGAGGACCCTGACAAGGACATCTCGATCTACATCAACTCGCCCGGCGGCAGCATCTACTCAGGCCTGGCGATCTACGACACGATGCAGTTCATCAAACCGAACGTGGCGACGATGTGCGTGGGCGTGGCGATGTCGATGGGCTCGCTGCTGCTGGCGGCGGGGGCGAAAGGCAAGCGCGCGGCGCTGCCCAACTCGCGCATCCTCATCCACCAGCCCTCGGCAGGCTTTGAAGGACAGTCGACCGACATCGAGATCCACGCACGCGAGATCCTGAAAGTGCGCGAGCGCATCGACGAGATCTACGCCGAGCACACGGGCAAGCCGGCCGAGGAGGTGCGTGGCGACATGGAGCGCGACCGCTTCTTCACGGCCGAGCAGGCACTCGAGTACGGCCTGGTCGACCGCGTGCTCGAGAGTCACTGACCGCGCTCGGAGCATGTCGGCGCTGACCCGCCTGGAGCGCTCGTCGCTGGCGCTGGTCGTGGCGCTGACCGCGCTGGCGGGGGTCGCCAATTACGGTGGTTGGGCGCCGGTGCCGCGCTTCGCGCTGGCGACGCTCGCGCTGGCGGGGTTGGCGTGGGTGGTGTCGTTCGCCACCGAGCAACTGGGCGAGCGCTTCGGCCCGGGCGTGACGGGGATGCTGCAGTCGACGCTGGGAAACCTGCCGGAGCTGTTCGTGGTGATCTTCGCGCTGCAGAAGGGCGAGCTGGTGGTCGCGCAGACGGCGATCGTCGGCTCGATCCTGGCCAACGCGCTGCTGGTGCTCGGCCTGGTGATCGTGATCGGCGCGCGCCGGGCGCCGGACGGCCTGATGCGCTTCTCCAAGCGCCTGCCCAACGACACGGCCACGCTGCTGCAGGTGACGGTGTTCATCATCGTGCTGCTCGGGCTGTCGCTGGCCGCGCACGACCCTGCAAGCCATCACGTCAAGACCATCTCCGCGGTCGGCGCGGTGTGCCTGCTGGTGGTGTATCTGACATGGGTGGTGCCCTACCTGCGCTCGGACAAAGGGCCCACGGCGGACCAGCCGCCCGAGCAGCGCTCGGCGGGGGCCTCGCCCGAGTCGCGGCGCAGCGCGGCGTCCGAGCCCGAAGGCGCGGCGCACGCCCCGCGCCTGTCGCTGACGTTGACGCTTGCGCTGCTGCTGGTCGCGGGCACCGCCTCGGCGTTCGTGTCCGACTGGTTCGTGGCGGCGCTGTCGCCGGCGATCGAGCAGCTGAACATCTCCCAGGCGTTCGCTGGCCTGGTGATCGTGGCGATCGCGGGCAACGCGGTGGAGAACGTGGCCGGGCTGGTACTCGCCTACAAGGGCCGCTCGGACCTGGCGATCTCGGTCGTAAAAAACTCGGTCGCGCAGATCGCCGCATTCCTGTTCCCGCTGCTCGTGCTGATCTCGTTCGTGCTCGCCACCACGCTCACGTTCGCGCTCGCGCCCGTGTACATAGGCGCGCTCGCGCTCACCGCGCTGGCCTTGTGGCAGGTCACCGGCGATGGCGAGGCCGCCGAATTCGAGGGCTGGGCGCTGGTGTCGCTGTACGTGATCCTGGCCACGCTCACGCTGTACGAGTGATCGCTGCCCCGCGCGACGCGGCATGTCTCCTTCTTTGGGCGGGCGAAACAAGCTGGGCTCCGCCGCACGATTGGCTGCCGCGTAAGGGAGCGGTTCCTCGCACGCGAAAGCGCGCTAGACTGCTTGGACCTCGCGCCTGGGCGGGGTTTTTCTTCGCCTGGGGCCGCTGTCAACCACCACGCAGGGATTTCTGATCATGGCCCGCGGAGACGTACGAATCGCTGTCACCCTCGCCTGCGAGGAGTGCAAGCGTCGTAACTACCAGACAAACAAGAGCAAGCGCAACAACCCCGACAGGATCACCCTGCGCAAGTACTGTCGCTGGTGCCGTCAGCACACCAGCCACAAGGAGACCCGTTAGCGCGGGAGCGCTGCGCCGTGGCTCGTGACCGCAAACGTGCAAAGCAACGCCGCGAACGCGGCGGTGGACCGGCCGTCAGCAAGCGCCGTGCGCAACGCGCCCAGGAAGCCGACGCTTCCGAGGGCAACGGCCGCGGCGGGCTCCAGCGCGCCGACCTGCCCGGGGCGCTCGAGCACGCCGGCGACGCCGACGAGTTCGACGCGGCGCTCGTGGCCGGCGCCGGCGGTGTGCCCGCGACGCCCGACGACGCCCCTGACGCCGAGCACGACCCGCGACACCTGTCCGAGTCCGAAATCGAGACTGAGGCCGAGCTCGAGGGCGATGTCAGCGAGGATGAACTTCAAGAGCTCACCCCCACCCCCGACGGTGAGCGGGCGGTCAGCCCCGAGCAGGCATCGGGCGCGCCGATCCGCGGCGGCAACCGCGCGATCGGCTTCCTGCGCGCCAGCTGGGCCGAGCTTCACCGTGTGCAGTGGCCCGACCGTCGTCAGGTCACGCAGGCGACCGCCGTCGTCATCGGCTTCGTCGCGATCGCTGGCGCCTACCTGGGCCTGGCCGACTTTGTGGCCAAGGAAATCGTCGAAATACTCCTGTAAGGGACCCCGAATCTGAATGTTCCGTTGGTACGTCGTAAACACCTACTCGGGTCACGAGAACAAGGTCAAGCACAACCTCGAGCACCGCGTCGTCTCACTGGGACAGCAGCGCGCTGTGCGCAGCGTGGTCGTGCCTACCGAAGCCGTGTCCGAGATGAAGGACAACCAGAAGGTGACCGTCGAGAAGCGCACGATGCCCGGCTACGTGCTCGTCAACATGGAGCTCAACGAGGATTCGTGGGGCGTCGTCAAGGGCACCCCCGGCGTGACAGGCTTCGTGGGCGCCTCCCAGGAGCCGGTCGCACTTTCTCAGGTCGAGGTCGACCGGCTGCTGCATAAGGAGGTCGCCACCGCCACGCGCACGCGCGCCCAGTTCTCGATCGGCGAGTCTGTCAAGGTCGTCTCCGGTCCGCTGTCTGACTTCTCCGGTGAGATCTCCGAGATCAACGAGGACGCCGCGCGCCTGAAGGTGCTGGTATCAATCTTCGGTCGGGAGACCCCCGTCGAGGTGCAATTCGACCAAGTGAAGAAGCTCTAGACATGGCAAAGAAGGTTTTGACGACGATCAAGCTGCAGGCGAACGCCGGGCAGGCGAGTCCCGCCCCGCCGGTCGGTCCCGCGCTGGGTCAGCACGGGATCAACATCATGGAGTTCTGCAAGGCGTTCAACGCCCAGACGCAGAGCGAAACGGGGACCGTCATCCCGGTGGTCATCACCGTTTACGAGGACCGCTCGTTCACGTTCATCACCAAGACGCCGCCCGCTGCGGTGCTGATCCGCCAGGCGATCAAGATCAACAAGGGCTCGGGCGAGCCCAACCGCGTCAAGGTCGGCACGATCACCGAGGCGCAGCTCAAGGAGATAGCCGAGCGCAAGCTCGCCGACTTGAACGCCCACGACGTCGACCAGGCCGCCAAGATCATCGCCGGCACCGCCCGCTCGATGGGAGTCGACGTCGCATGAGCGCGCACGGCAAACGCTATGCCGAATCCCTGACCAAGGTCGATCGCAACCGCGAGTACGAGCCGGCCGAGGCGGTCGCGCTAGTGCGCAGCCTCGCCGGGGCCAAGTTCGACGAGTCCGTCGAGCTCCACATTCGCACCGGTCTCAACGTGCGCCACGCCGACGAGCAGTTGCGCGGCACGATCGCGCTGCCCAATGGCCTCGGCAAGGACGTCAAGATCGCCGTGTTCGCGCAGGGCGAGAAGGCCAAGGAGGCCGAAGAGGCCGGCGCGGACCATGTCGGCGGCGACGACCTTGCGAAAAAGATTGAGGAGGGCTTCGACGGCTTCGATGTTGCGATCGCCACCCCCGACATGATGTCCGTGGTCGGACGTCTCGGGCGTATCCTCGGGCCGTCGGGCAAGATGCCCAACCCGAAAGTCGGCACCGTCACGATGGACGTCGCCAAGGCGGTCGAGGAGTCCAAGTCGGGCAAGGTCGAGTACCGCACCGACCGCACCGCGATCGTTCACCTCGTGATCGGCAAGGCGAGCTTCGAGGACGGCAAGCTGCTGGAGAACTACGCGGCGGTCGTCGAAGAGATGGTCCGTGCCAAGCCTTCCGCCGCCAAAGGTCGCTACTTGCGCTCGATCACGCTCAGTTCGACCATGGGGCCCGGCGTCAAGGTCGACACCAACCGCACACGTGAAATCCTCGAGGAGACGTCCGCGGCCAGCGCCGCTGCCTAGCCCTCCGACGACAGGCAACCAGAGACCCCCGGCGGCTGGCGCATAAGTCCGGGACAGGAGCCCAAATGAACCGCGAGCAGAAGGCCGTGGCGATCGAGGAGATCGCCACCCATATAAACCAGTCAGACGCGATCTTTGCCGTCGACTACCGAGGCATCTCCGTCGAGCAGGTGGCCGAGCTGCGCGGCAAGCTGCGCGATGCCGACGCCACTTTCAAGGTCGTCAAGAACTCGCTCACCGAGCGCGCCGCCGACCAGGTCGGCGCCGAGGCGCTCAAGGACTACTTGTCAGGCCCCACCGCGCTGACCTTCGTACGCGGCGACGTCGCCGTCGCCGCCAAGGCCATTGCCGACTACGCGCGCGCGACCCAGCTGCTGCCGTTCAAGGGCGGCATGATGGGTGCCGACGCGCTCGACGTCGACCAGATCCGCTCGCTCTCGCGCCTGCCCTCGCGCGAAGTGCTCTACGGGCAGCTCGTAGGCATTGTCGCCTCGCCCGTCAGCGGGCTGGTGCGCACGCTAAACGCGCTTGTCGGCGGGCTCGCCGTGGCGCTCGGCCAGGTCAATCAGAAGAAGGAATCCGGCGAGATCCCCGCAGGCGAGCCGCCGGCCGCCGCTGAGACGCCTGCAGAGGAGCCGGCCAACGAGGAGCCGGCCACCGAGGTCGAGGAGGCCCCCGCCGCTGAGGGCGAGGTCGCCGAGGAGGCTCCCGCCGAGGAGCCGGCTGCCGAGGAGCCTGCTGCCGAGCCGGTGCCGGAGGAGATCAAGACTGAGCCGGGGGCGCAGGCCCCGGCGACTGACGACGACAACCAGGCGGATGTCTCGGCCGAGACCGAGTCCGATGACGCCGAGACGAATCCCACCAAGGAGGACTGACGAGAATGGCAACCAGCACACAAGATTGGATCGAGGAGCTGAAGGGCATCTCCGTGCTCGAGCTCGCCGAGCGCATCAAGGCGCTCGAGGAGGAGTTCGGTGTGTCCGCGGCCGCGGTCGCCGCCCCGGCTGCTGCTCCGGCCGGCGCCGGTGGCGCTGCTGACGGCGGCGGCGAGGAGGAAGCGAGCACGGTCGACGTGATCCTTGCCAGCTCGGGCGACAAGAAGATCCAGGTGATCAAGGTCGTCCGCGCGGCGACCGGCCTCGGTCTGAAAGAGGCCAAGGCGCTCGTCGACGAGGCCCCCAAGCCGGTCAAGGAGGGCATCGAGCGCGAGGAGGCCGACAAGCTCAAGGCCGAACTCGAGGAGGCCGGCGCGGGCGTCGAGCTCAAGTAGGCGCTGCGCAGTCTGTCTGACGGCTGCGGCTTCGCGGGCAGCCGTCAGACAGACAGCTTCGGCTTTCGCGGGGCGCGTCAGATGCCTCGCTCACGGCCGTCTTTATGTTTCGCTCACATTCGCCCATTTTCCGGTAGAGTGCCGGGCGCTGGTCGATAGCCGCAGCCGTCCGAAGGACGACGTCGCGCCACATACGCGATTGTCGCGGGCGGGGTCCGTGAGCACCGGCGGCCCTTCAGGGCGCCGCTAGTCTGTGCTATCTTTGCTGGTCGCGCCCCCGGCGCCCTCCTCTGCCCGTGTATCGCCCTCCGAAGGAGTCATTTCTTGGCTGCTGCAGATGCTCTCCGGACGCGCCGAACCTTCGCGCGTCTGCCAAAGACTGTTGACGTTCCCAACCTGATTGACATACAGCGCCGCTCGTTTCAGTGGCTGACCGATCCGAAGACGGGTGGTCTGCGCGAGACGATCGACGACATCTCACCCATCGAGGACTACACGGGCAACCTCGCCGTGCAGTTCGGTGAGTTCGTCTTCGACGAGCCGGTCGCCTCGCTGGACCAGTGTCGTGAGAAGGATCTGACCTACGCGCGCCCGCTGACCGTGACGGTCGCGTTCATCAACCGCGAGACCGGCGAGATCCGCGAGCAGTCGGTGTTCATGGGCGACTTCCCGTGGATGACCGAGCGCGGCACATTCGTCATCAACGGCACCGAGCGCGTGGTCGTCACGCAGCTGGTGCGCTCGCCCGGCGCCTACCTGATGGAGCCCAAGGACCGCGAGAAGCAGGTGTTCATCGCCAACCTGATGCCCGCG
Organism: uncultured Solirubrobacteraceae bacterium; assembly: GCA_963705235.1. GTDB lineage: Bacteria > Actinomycetota > Thermoleophilia > Solirubrobacterales > Solirubrobacteraceae > Palsa-744. The sequence continues at coordinate 1,721,257 of OY970059.1, forward strand.
CGCGGCTCGTGGCTGGAGCTGGAGATCGACAAGAAGGGCAAGGTGTTCGTCCGCATCGACCGCAAGCGCAAGCTGCCGGTGACGGTGCTGTTGCGCGCGATGGGTTACGCCTCCGATGAGGAGATCCTGCGGCTGTTCGAGAACTCGCTGTACATCCGCAACACGATCGACGCTGACACGGAAGCCACACGCACCGAAGAGGGCGCGCTGATCGAGCTGTTCAAGAAGCAGCGCCCGGGCGAGCCGCCCAGCGTGGACAACGCCAAGGCGCTGCTCAATCAACTGTTCTTCGACCCCAAGCGCTACGACCTGACGCGCGTCGGGCGCTACAAGCTCAACTCCCGGCTGGGGCTGGACGTCGACATCGAAACCCGCACGCTGACCCAGGACGACATCCTGGCGCTGGTGCGCGAGCTGGTGTCGCTGCCCAAGCGCCTTGGCCTGCCCGAGGACGGCGAGGTCGAGATCAAGGACTACGCGGCCGAGGCGATGAGCATGCCGCGCGAGCCCGTCGCCGAGCACCTGGACGAGTATGAGCACTTCGGCAACCGCCGCCTGCGCACCGTCGGCGAGTTGATCCAGGAGGCATTCCGGATCGGCCTGTACCGCATGGAGCGGGTCGTGCGCGAGCGTCTGACGACCGAGGACGCGGACACGATCACGCCGCAGACGATCATCAACATCCGCCCGGTGGTGGCTGCGCTGAAGGAGTTCTTCGGCTCCTCGCAGCTGAGCCAGTTCATGGACCAGACCAACTCGCTCGCCGGGCTGACGCATCGCCGCCGCCTCTCAGCGCTAGGCGCCGGTGGTCTGACACGTGAGCGCGCGCCGATCGAGGTCCGCGACGTGCACCCGACCCACTACGGGCGCATGTGCCCGATCGAGACCCCCGAGGGTCCGAACATCGGTCTGATCGGCTCGCTGTCCTCGTTCGCCGAGGTCTCCGAGTACGGCTTCGTGACGACGCCCTACCGCGTGGTCAAGGACGGTGTGGTCACAGAGGAGATACGCCACCTCGACGCCACCCAGGAAGAGGAGCTGGTGATCGCCCAGGCGAACACGCCGGTGGACGCCAAGACGGGCAAGCTCAAGGGCGCGGAGATCCTTTGCCGCACGCAGGCCGGGCAGTACGTGACGGTCGGGCCCAAAGACGTCGACTTGGTCGACGTCTCGCCCGAGCAGATCTGGTCGGTGGCCACGGCGATGATCCCGTTCCTGGAGCACGACGACGCCAACCGTGCGCTGATGGGCTCGAACATGCAGCGCCAGGCGGTGCCGCTGTTGAAGGCCGACGCGCCGCTGATCGGTACGGGCATGGAGCGCCGCGCGGCGCTCGACACGGGTGACGTGCTGCTCTCACGCAATGCCGGCACGGTCGACTACATCGACGCCGACCAGATCGTCGTGCAGGGCAGCGACGGCAAGAAGGAGGAGTACGAGCTGCAGAAGTTCATGCGCTCCAACCAGGGCACGCTGATCCACCAGAAGCCACTGGTGGGCACCGGCCAGAAGATCAAGTCCGGTGACGTGCTCGCCGACGGCTCCTCGACCGACAAGGGCGAGATGGCGCTCGGCAAGAACCTGATGGTCGCGTTCATGTCCTGGGAGGGCTACAACTTCGAGGACGCGATCATCTTGTCCAAGCGCCTCGTGCAGGACGACGAGCTGACCTCGATCCACATCGAGGAGTACGAGATTGACGCCCGTACGACCAAGCTGGGCGAGGAGGAGATCACCCGCGACATCCCCAACCGCTCGGAGGAGTCGCTGCGCAACCTCGACGACCGCGGCATCGTGCGCGTAGGCGCCGAGGTCATCTCCGGCGATCTGCTCGTCGGCAAGGTCACGCCCAAGGGCGAGACCGAGCTGACCGCTGAGGAGAAGCTGATCCGCGCGATCTTCAAGGAGAAGGCGCGCGAGGTCCGCGACACATCGCTGAAGGTGCCCCACGGAGAGGGCGGCGTGGTGATCGACGTCAAGACGTTCAGCCGCGACGCCGGCGACGACCTGCCGCCGGGGGTCAACGACCTCGTGCGCGTGTTCGTCGCCAAGAAGCGCAAGATCTCCGAGGGCGACAAGCTCGCGGGCCGTCACGGCAACAAGGGTGTGATCTCCAAGATCGTCGACCAGCAGGACATGCCGTTCCTCGAGGACGGCACGCCCGTCGACGTGATCCTCAACCCGCTGGGCGTGCCTTCGCGCATGAACGTCGGGCAGATCCTCGAGACGCACCTCGGCTGGGCGGCCGCGCAGGGCTGGTACGACGATGGCACCGAGGCCTACAAGGAGGCCGACGCGGGCGCCGGCAAGCGTCGCGTGTACGTGTCCACGCCGGTGTTCGATGGCGCGACCGTCGAGGACGTGGACAACGCGCTGGTCAAGTGGCAGGACGCGCACGAAGGGCGCATCCGCATGGACATCGACAAGTCCCGGCGGGTGGGCGAGCAGGCGTCGGGCAAGATGACGCTGTTCAACGGGCGCACGGGCGAGCCGTTCGAGGAACAGGTGACCGTTGGTTACATGTACATCCTCAAGCTCCTGCACCTCGTCGACGACAAGATCCACGCGCGCTCGACCGGCCCGTACTCGCTGGTCACCCAGCAGCCGCTGGGCGGCAAGGCGCAGTTCGGCGGCCAGCGCTTCGGCGAGATGGAGGTGTGGGCGCTGGAGGCGTTCGGCGCCGCCTACACGCTGCAGGAGATGCTTACGATCAAGTCCGATGACACTGTCGGGCGCGTGAAGGCCTACGAGGCGATCGTCAAGGGCGAGAACATCGCCGAGCCGTCGATCCCCGAGTCCTTCAAGGTCCTGCTCAAGGAGATGCAGTCGCTGGCGCTCGACGTCAATGTCGTCTCCGAGGAGGGTCAGCGCACGGAGATGCGCGACGAGGACGACGACCTGCTGCGCGCGGCCGAGGAGCTCGGCATCGACCTCTCAGGCGTGCGCGCGCTGGCGGGCGATGGCAGCGACGAGCAGCTGGAGTCCGAGGACAACACCGACGCAACGGCGGCGACCGACGAGGACGCGGCTGGCGACGGCGAGGCGCAGGCAGATGATGCGATCGGCGTGGAGGAGCTGGTCGACGTCGAGGGGGCCGAGGAGGTCGACCTGGAGTCATTGGTCGCCGAGGAGCCCTCCGAGTAGCAGTTGCCCGATTCACCCGCGAGCGAAAGCAAACACAGATGATCGACATAAATAACTTCGACGCAATCGAGATCAGCCTCGCTTCCTCCAAGCAGATCCGCAGCTGGAGTTCCGGCGAGGTCACAAAGCCGGAGACGATCAACTACCGCACGCTGAAGCCGGAGAAGGACGGGCTGTTCTGCGAGCGCATCTTCGGGCCGACCAAGGACTGGGAGTGCTACTGCGGCAAGTACAAGCGCGTGCGCTACAAGGGGATCGTGTGCGAGCGCTGCGGCGTCGAGGTGACGCGCTCGAAGGTCCGCCGTGAGCGCATGGGGCATGTCGACCTGGCCGCGCCGGTCAGTCACATCTGGTTCTTCAAGGGCGTGCCCAGCCGCATCGGCTACTTGCTGGACATGGCGCCCAAGGAACTGGAGAAGGTCCTGTACTTCGCCGCGTCGATCGTCACGTGGGTCGACGACGAGGCGCGCGCCAAGGACCTGGACAGCCTCGAGAAGGAGGTCAACAAGGTTCTCGACGCCTACGCCGCCGAGCGCGAGGAGCGCGTGCTCGAGCTGCGTGAGTCGCTCGCCCGCCGCGAGAAGTACCTGCAGAACGGCAAACAGACCAACTTCAACGACGAAGACCACCTGTGGGCGGATTCGCTGGACATCAACCTCACCAAACTGTCAGACGAGGAGCGCGAGAAGCAGGTCAAGGAGCTGACCAAGACCTTCGACGCCGACATCGCCGACACCGAGGCCTACATCGAGGACGCGGCCGAGCGCATGCGCAACGTGTGGGAGCTGTTCAAGACGATGGAGTCTAAGCAGATCGAGCACGATGAGACGACCTTCCGCGAGCTGAAGGAGCGTTTCGGCTCGCCATACGGCTTCGGCGAGTACTTCCGCGGCGGCATGGGCGCGGAAGCGATCCGCGACCTGCTCCAGCAGGTCGACCTCGACGCCGAACGGGTCGAGCTGGAGGACCAGGTGAAGACCGGCAAAGGTCAGAAGCAGGCGCGCGCAGTCAAGCGCCTGAAGGTCGTCTCGGCGTTCATCCAGTCGGGCAACAAGCCGGAGATGATGGTGCTGGACGCCGTGCCGGTGATCCCCCCGGAGCTGCGCCCGATGGTGCAGCTTGACGGTGGGCGCTTTGCCACCTCGGACCTCAACGACCTGTACCGCCGCGTGATCAACCGCAACAACCGCCTCAAGCGACTGCTCGACCTGGGCGCGCCGGAGATCATCGTCAACAACGAGAAGCGCATGCTCCAGGAGGCCGTCGACGCGCTGTTCGACAACGGCCGCCGCGGGCGTCCTGTGACCGGACCGGGCAACCGTCCGCTGAAGAGCCTGTCGGACATGCTCAAGGGCAAGCAAGGTCGCTTCCGCCAGAACCTGCTCGGCAAGCGTGTGGACTACTCGGGGCGCTCGGTGATCGTCGCCGGCCCGTACCTGAAGCTGCACCAGTGCGGGCTGCCGAAGATCATGGCGCTGGAGCTGTTCAAGCCGTTCATCATGGCGCGACTGGTCGAGCGCAAGTCCGCGCAGAACATCAAGGCGGCCAAGAAGATGGTCGACTCGATGATCGCCGAGGTGTGGGACGTGCTCGAGGAGGTCATCCACGAGCACCCGGTGCTGCTCAACCGCGCTCCCACGCTGCACCGTCTGGGCATCCAGGCGTTCGAGCCGCTGCTCGTCGAGGGCAAGGCGATCCAGGTGCACCCGCTGGTTTGCCACGCGTTCAACGCCGACTTCGACGGCGACCAGATGGCCGTGCACCTGCCGCTGTCGGCCGAGGCGCAGGCGGAGGCGCGCATCCTGATGCTGTCCTCCAACAACATCCTCTCGCCGGCACACGGGGCGCCGCTGGCGACCCCCACCCAGGACATGATCCTGGGCGCCTACTACCTCACCTACGGTCCCGAATCAGACGAGCTCGCGGGGAAGCGCGAGCTGTTGACGGGTGGCAAATGGCCGGCGTCTGAACCGCGTCCGCACGTGTTTCGCACCGCACAGGAGGCCGAGCTGTCCTACGAGGGCGGCATGGTCAAGCTGCACGACGTCGCCGAGTTCCGCCCGTTCGGGCGCGAGGGCGGCCACGTGCTGACCACGATCGGACGGATCATCTACAACGACCGCATCGAGCGTGCGCTGTCGGAGGCGCTGGGCGACGAGTTCGACCCGTCTAAGTACGTGTTCGTCAACCAGTCGATGAAGAAGCGCGACACGACGAGGCTGATCGACCTGCTCGTGCAGAGCTACGGCTCGACCACGATCTCGCTCGTGCTCGACGCGTTCAAGGACCTCGGCTTCAAGTACGCCACGCAGGCCGGGATCACGATCTCCAAGAACGACGTGGTGATACCGCCGGAGAAGCAGTCGATCCTCGACCGCTACGACAAGCTGGTGGGTGACATCACCAGCCAGTACGAGGACGGCCTGATCACCCAGGAGGAGCGTCACGAGGCCGTGGTCGAGCAGTGGAATGCGGCCACCGACGAGGTCGCCGAGGCGATGATCGCGAATCTCGACACGCTCAACCCGATCTTCATGATGGCCAACTCGGGTGCCCGCGGGTCGTTCAAGCAGATCCGCCAGCTGGCCGGCATGCGTGGCCTGATGGCCAACCCGAAGGGTGAAATCATCGAGCGTCCGATCAAGGCCAACTTCATGGAGGGCCTGTCGGTGCTGGAGTACTTCATCTCCACGCACGGCGCGCGAAAGGGCTTGGCCGATACCGCGCTGCGCACCGCCGACTCGGGCTACCTGACGCGCCGTCTGGTCGACGTCGCCCAGGACGTGATCATCCGCGAGGCCGACTGCGGCACCGAGGAGTACATCGAGATGGCCGTGTTCAAGGACAACGGCGACCCCAACGACGTGCTCGTCGGGCGCATCGCCGCGCTGCCGATCACGACTAAGCGCAACCGCATGCTCGCCGAGCAGGGCGCCGAGATCGGCCGCGACGAGCTGGCCGACATCGTCGGTGCGTTCGCCGACGACCACGAGAAAGGCGCCGAGGTCACCGTGCCGGTGCGCTCGGTGCTCAAGTGCGAGGCGCCCAGCGGGGTCTGCCAGGCCTGCTACGGGCGGGCGATGGCTACCGGCGCGCTCGCGCAGATCGGCGACGCGGTGGGCATCGTGGCCGCACAGTCGATCGGCGAGCCCGGCACGCAGCTGACGATGCGTACGTTCCACACCGGCGGTGTCGCCGGCGCGGACATCACGCACGGTCTGCCGCGTGTGGTCGAGCTGTTCGAGGCGCGCCGTCCCAAGGGGCTCGCCAAGATCGCCGAGCAGGACGGCAAGGTCACGATCGAGGAGACCGATAAGGCGCTCACCGTCGTGATCACCGATGACGCCGGCGAGGAGCACCGACACGCGTTCCCGCGGCGCACACGGCTGTTCGTCTCAGACGGCGAGAAAATCAAGGCCGGCAGGCAGCTCAACGAGGGGTCGGTATACCCGCACGAGCTGCTGGCGATCCGCGGTCGTACCGAGACCGAGCAGTACCTCGTCAACGAGGTGCAGGAGGTCTACAAGTCACAGGGCGTGGACATCAACGACAAGCACATCGAGTTGATCGTCCGCCAGATGCTCAAGAAGGTGCGCGTCGACCAGAAGGGCGACACCGACTACCTGCCCGGGCAGTTCGTCGACCGCTTCGAGTTCGCCAAGGCCAACGACGCGGTCACCGACTCCGGCGGCGAGACGGCGCAGTTCGAGGACATCATCCTGGGCATCACCAAGGCATCGCTGAACACCGACTCGTTCCTGTCGGCGGCGTCCTTCCAGGAGACCACCAAGGTGCTCACCGACGCGGCGCTGGAGGGCAAGATCGACCGGCTCAACGGGCTCAAGGAGAACGTGATCATCGGCAAGCTGATACCGGCGGCCACCGGTCTCAAGCGCTACCGGCGGATCGAGATCGAGCCCTCAGAGCCGCTGCCGCGGGCGATCGACGATGTCGGCTTGCTCGACCAGGACGAGATCGCGGCCGAGCTGGGACTGGCCGGAGATGGCCTCAGCGGCGGCTACGGGCAGGAGTTCGACGCCGACCTGGCATCACTGGAGAAGATCGGCGCGGGCAGCACCGACCCCGGCTTCGCCGAGGAGCTGGCCGAGCTGGAGATCCCCGACGACGGCCCCGCCGAGAGCTAGAGGCTGAGCACACGCCCCGTAGTTCGCGGCCCGCTGCCGCGACTACGTGGGCTGGTGCAGGCTCGCGGCCCAGTCGCGCAGCCGCTGCGCCTCGCGCGCGGTGAGGCCCTGCTCGGGACTTGTCTGCACGAGCAGAGTCGGAGTCGCCCGCGCTGAGGCCCACTCGCGGCAGGCGTCGTCGAGCGCGTCGTCGATCCAGGCCAGCGCACGCGCTCCGGCGTAGGCGTCGATCGCGTCGAGCTTCCAGTGCGCGTTCGCGCGGCCCACCTTGCGCGAGAAGCGCAGGAACGGCAACCCCGACGGCAGGCCCAGCAAATACGGAAGATGCTCATCCGCCTTCTCCTCCCAGCCACTGGCCCACACCAGGTCGAATACGCCCGCAAGCTCAAGCAGGTACGCGGCGGCAGTGGACGAAAGGAAGTGCGGTATGCCGTCGATCGAGTGCAGCGATCCCTCGACCGAGCGATCGCCGGGCGCTTCGCCGGCGCGCTGCCAGGCGCCAAACAGAGACACTACGCCGTCGATGTCGACCAGCAGAAGCGGCCTTGCACGGTGCCCGTGCGCGCCGACGGGTTCTTTAGCTTCCATACAGGTTGCGGGGTTTACGCTGCGCCGGACGGTCGATGTGCCTAGGCCGCTCGTCGTGAGTAAAGCAGTCGTCAGGCCCATCCGATGCATCACTCCGTCACCACCACGACCATGACTCTAGATATAGGCATATTGCTCGCGCTCGCCTGCGCATTCGTTGCCAACCTCGGCTTCTTCTACAAGTACCGGGGCGCCAACTCGGTACCCAAGGTGCAGGTGCTGCACCCGCTGCGCTCGATCCGCTCGCTGTTCTCCTCCAAGTGGTTCACGCTGGGCATGATCACCGCGACCTCCAGCTGGGGTCTGCACGTCGCCGCACTGGCGCTGGCGCCGATGTCGGTCGTGCAGGTCGCGCTGGCCGCCGGCGTGGTGTTCATCGCGGTGATGGCCGAGCGCCTGTTCGGCTTCGAGGTCGGCCGCCGCCAGTGGCTCGGCCTGTTCCTCACCGCCGCCGGACTGGTGCTGCTGGGAGCGACGCTGCCGAGCATGCACGGCGCGCACTCGCACTTCTCGGCCGCCGCGATGATCTCCTTCGAGGCGGGCCTATTCGGGATCGGCGGACTACTGATCATGGGCCCGCGCATGGGCGGTCCGGTCGAGCATCACGGGATCATGCTGGGCGCCGCATCGGGCGTCCTGTTCGGCGTCTCGGACACCGCCATCAAGGCGCTCACCGGCATCACCGCCGAGCACGGGGTGCTCGGCCTGGCGCTGAGCCCGTGGCTCGGTGTGGCGGTGCTCGCCTCGATCGTCGCCTTCTTCGCCTCCGCACGCGGCCTGCAGGACGGAGACGCCGTACCGGTGATCGCCGTGACCGGCGCCGCCGCCAATATCGCGGGCATCGCCGGTGGGATCGTCGTGTTCGGCGATCCGATGGCCGCCAGCACAGGTGGCGTCGTGCTCGAGGCGCTGGCGTTTGTACTCGTGATCGTGGCCGCCGCGCTGATGCCCGCGCCCGTGCGCGCCGCTGGCGTCGCTCGAGCCACCTGAGAACCGGGGTTGAAACCTCGGCGCCCTCGGATGCGCTCCGGCGCTGCTAGCATTCGCGCCCGATGCCAACCACCTCGCAGCTCGTGCGCAAGGGGCGCATGACGCCCAAGAAGAAGGTTGCCACCCCTGGACTGAAGTCCGGCGCGGGTCGCAAGAAGAAGGTCGCCGCGCCGCAGCGGCGCGGCGTGTGCACGCGCGTGTACACGACGACCCCGAAGAAGCCTAACTCCGCCCTGCGCAAGGTCGCGCGTGTGCGTATCTCGGGGTCGATCGAGGTCACCGCCTACATTCCCGGCGAGGGGCACAACCTGCAGGAGCACTCGGTCGTGCTCGTCCGTGGCGGCCGCGTCAAGGATCTCCCGGGCGTGCGCTACAAGGTCGTTCGCGGAACGCTCGACGCCGCCGGCGTGAGCGACCGCAAGAAGGCGCGCTCGCAGTACGGCGTGAAGAAAAAGTAGATGCCACGCCGCGCAGCCGCACAGATCCGTCCGGTCGAGGCGGACCCGATCCACCGCTCCAAGCTCGTCCAGCAGGTCATCAACAAGGTGATGCTCGACGGCAAGAAGTCCACCGCCGAGCGGATTGTCTACGACGCGCTGGCGCTGATCGGTGAGCGCAGCGACAAAGATCCCATCGAGACCCTCGAGGCCTCGATCAAGTCGCTGACCCCATCGCTGGAGGTTCGCTCGCGGCGCGTCGGTGGCGCCACCTACCAGGTGCCCGTCGAGGTGCCCTCCAGGCGCGCGCGCACACTGGCTGTGCGCTGGCTCGTGGAGTTCGCGCGCCAGCGGCGCGAGAAGACGATGGCCCAGCGGCTGGCCGGTGAACTGCTGGACGCCCAGTCCCAGCAGGGCGGCGCGTACAAGCGCAAGGACGACATCTACCGCATGGCGCAGGCCAACAAGGCCTTCGCGCATTACAGGTGGTGAGAGGCCAGCCCCGGTAGGGGTTGAAGGAAAAAGCTTTGGTACCTAAGCTTTAGGTACCGAATGTCTTCCTCTCCAACACAGCCAGCGGCATCGGCGGGCCGCTCGGACAAGATCGAGACGCACGTGTGGGTGATCTCGGGCGTGGTGATTCTGGGGATGATCATGTCGATCCTCGACACGACGATCGTCAACGTCGCGCTGGACACGCTCGGGCATGATCTGCACAGCCCGATCTCGCAGGTGCAATGGGTCGTGACCGGCTACCTGCTGGCGCTGGCGGCCGTGATCCCGGTCACCGGCTGGGCGGCGCGGCGCTTCGGCGCCAAGCGCGTGTACCTGACCTCGCTGGTGCTGTTCACGGCGGGCTCGGCCGCGTGCGGGCTGTCGAACTCGCTGTCCGCGCTGGTCCTGTTCCGCGTGCTGCAGGGCGCGGGCGGGGGCATGATCATGCCGGTCGCCCAGCTGATGATGGCCCAGGTCGCCGGGCCGCAGCGGATGGGCAGGGTGATGAGCGTGGTGTCGATGCCGGCGATGCTCGCGCCGATCCTCGGTCCGGTCGTCGGCGGGCTGATCCTGGCGAACCTGCACTGGTCGTGGATCTTCTTCGTCAACGTGCCGATCGGGGTGCTCGCGTTCGTGCTCGGCTGGCGGATGCTCCCGCATACCGACTCGGGCGAGGCCGGGCGGCTGGATCTCCTCGGCCTGGCGCTGCTGCCGACCGGCGGCGCGGCGTTCGTGTTCGGGCTCAGCGAATTGGGCTCGGGCGCGAGCCTGGGATCGGCGGCGGTGCTCGTGCCGCTGATCGGCGGCGTGCTGCTGACGCTCGCCTTCTGCGTGCACGCGCTGCGCGTCGAGCGCCCGCTGCTGGACATCAGGCTGTATGCCAACCGCGTGTTCGCGGGCGCCTCGTTGACCACCTTTGGGCTCGGTGCAGCACTGTTTGGGGCGATGATCCTGGTGCCGCTGTACTACCAGCAGGTGCGCGGACAGAGCGTGATCGACACCGGTCTACTCAACGGCCCGCAGGGCATCGGTGCGCTCGTGGCGATGCCGATCGCCGGACGTCTGACCGACCGCTTCGGTGGTGGGCGCGTCGCGCTGGCCGGCGTGACGGTGCTGTGTCTGAGCACGATCCCGCTGGCGTTCGTCGGTGTGCACACCCCGATCGTGGCGCTGTCGCTGATCCTGGTGGTCAGAGGCGTGAGCATCGGCATGTCGTTCATGCCCGCGATGAGCGCCGCATTCGCCTCGATGCGCCCGGACCAGCTCTCAGACGCCACCCCACAGCTGAACGTGCTGATGCGCATGGGCGGCGCGATCGGCACGGCCGTGCTGGCGGTCGTGCTGCAGCGCGCCTCTGCCAGTGCACCTGGAGTGGAGGGGCTCGTCCACGGCTTCCAGGCGGCCTACTGGTGGGCGCTGGGGATCGCCCTGCTGACGCTGATCCCGTGCCTGATGCTGTTGCGCGCCGAGCGCCCGAACAGGGACGCCGGGGCCGCTGCCGACAGCGGCCTGCCCACCACCGAGACGGCCGCCGAGCCGGTCGGCGTGTAGCCGGCGCGCATGAGTACCTCCGCTCCCATCAAGTCTCGCTCGCAGCACCCTGGCACGCGCGAGGCCAGGCTGAGCGAGTTGCGGATGGCCTTTCGTCGCGTTTTTCGCAGTCTCAACCGGCTGCGCGGACGCGACACCCACCTTGGTGGCTCAGAGCTGAGCCACGCTCAGTTCGAGTTGCTGATCGAGCTGCAGGAGCGTGGCGAGCTGCCGGCCGGCGAGCTTGCGACGGCTGCGCGCCTGACACCCGCGACCGTCACCCAGATGCTCGAGCACCTGGCCCAGTGCGGCCACGTCGAGCGCGTGCGCTCGCCGACCGATCGGCGCGTGGTCGTATCGCGCCTGACCGATCAGGGCGAGCGCAAGATCCAAGCTAAGCGCGAAGCCTGGCAGAGCCGCTGGGAGGCAGCGCTGCGTGAGGTCCCAGAGGACGATCTGCAGGCTGCCACGCGCGTGCTCGAGTGCCTCGGCTCGCTGTTCGAGGATCCGCCGTCCGGCGGTTACCAGCAGCGATCCATGGACACGCCGGACACCTCCGGCGAGGGCAGGAAACCGGGGTAGATCGCAGAATTCCTCTGCTATAGTCGGCGGCGCGTCGCGGGCTGACGCACGATGCGCGCATGCCCGCGAAGTGTGAGATCAAAGATGGAGACCTCGACCATATAGCGACGCCGAACGGTCCAAACAAGACCAGTAGCGCGCATGGGCCCGAGGGGCCCATTTTTTTGCCCGCAGCCGCCAAACCCCACTACTCACTGGATCTCATCCATGCCACGTAAGTTCTCACTGGAAAACACCCGCAACATCGGGATCATGGCGCACATCGACGCTGGCAAGACGACGACCACCGAGCGCATCCTCTACTACACCGGACGCACGTACAAGATCGGCGAGGTCCACGAGGGCGCGGCGGTCATGGACTGGATGGAACAGGAGCAGGAGCGCGGCATCACGATCACCTCCGCCGCCACCACCGCTCAGTGGAAGGACCACCGCATCAACATCATCGACACGCCCGGCCACGTCGACTTCACCGTCGAGGTGGAGCGTTCGCTGCGCGTGCTCGACGGCGCGATCGCGCTGTTCGACTCGGTTGCCGGAGTGGAGCCACAGTCCGAGACGGTCTGGCGCCAGGCGGACAAGTACCACGTGCCGCGCATCGCCTACATCAACAAGATGGACCGCGTCGGCGCCAACTTTGACCAGGGCGTGCAGACGATGATCGACCGGCTCGGCGCGCACCCCGTGCCGATCCAGCTGCCGATCGGCGCCGAGGGCGACTTCGAGGGCGTGATCGACCTGGTCGCAATGAAGGCGATCATCTACAAAGACGACCTCGGCAAGGAACAGGAAGAAGTCGACATCCCCGAGGGTCTCGCCGAAGCCGCGGGCGCTGCGCGCGAGCACTTGCTCGAGGAGGTCTCCCACTACGACGACAAGCTGCTGGAGCTGATTCTCGAGGAGGCCGAGATCTCAGAAGACGTGCTCAAGCAGGCGATTCGCAGCGCCACCCTGTCGACCAAGCTCACCCCGGTGCTGTGTGGCTCGTCGTTCAAGAACAAGGGCGTGCAGCCGCTGCTGGATGCGGTCATCGACTATCTGCCCTCGCCGCTGGACGTCCCACCGGTCGTGGGCACCGAACTGATCAAGGGCGAGGAGGCCGAGCGCGAGGTCGTGCGCAACGCTGATGACAAAGAGCCGTTCGCGGGGCTCGCGTTCAAGATCGCCGCCGACCCCTACGTCGGCAAGCTCACCTACTTCCGCGTGTACTCCGGCCACCTCTCTGCGGGCGGGCGTGTGCTCAACGTGAGCACTGGGCGAACCGAGCGGGTCGGGCGCATCCTGATGATGCACGCCAACGACCGCGAGGAGGTCGAGGAGGTTTACGCCGGCGACATCGCCGCCGCGGTCGGCATCAAGCAGGTCATGACGGGCGACACCCTGGCCGCGCCCGACGCGCCAATCCACCTCGAGAACATCGTCTTCCCCGAGCCGGTCATCAAGGTCGCCGTCGAGCCCAAGACCAAGGCCGACCAGGAGAAGATGTCGACCGCGCTCGGGCGCCTGGCCGAAGAGGACCCCACTTTCCAGGTGCGCAGCAACGAAGAGACCGGGCAGACGGAGATCTCGGGCATGGGCGAGTTGCACCTGGAGGTGCTTGTCGACCGCATGAAGCGTGAGTTTGGCGTCGAGGCCAACGTCGGGCGCCCGCAGGTCTCCTACCGCGAGACAGTGCGCGGCACGGTCGAGAAGGTCGAAGGCAAGTTCGTGCGCCAGACCGGCGGTTCGGGCCAGTTCGGGGTCGTGTTCATCGACGTCGAGCCGGCGCCCGGCGACGGGTTCGAGTTTGTCAACAAAATCAAGGGTGGCGCGATCCCCTCGGAATACATTCCGGCGGTGCGCAAGGGCATCGAGGAAGCACTCGAGAGCGGCGTCAAGGCGGGCTACCCGATGGTTGACGTGAAGGTGACGCTCGTGGATGGCAAGTACCACGACGTCGACTCCTCGGAGATCGCGTTCAAAGTGGCCGGCTCGCTGGCGATCAAAGAGGCGACCAAACGCGCCAAGCCGGTTCTGCTCGAGCCGATCTTCGCCGTCGAGGTCGTCACGCCCGAGGATTTCCTGGGCGACGTGATCGGCGACCTCAGCCGTCGCCGTGGACGGGTTGAGGGCCAGGAGCGCCGCGGCAACGCGCTGGCGGTCACCGCCCGCGTCCCCTTGAGCGAGATGTTCGGCTACGCGACCGACCTGCGCTCCAACACGCAGGGGCGGGCCACGTACACGATGCAGTTCGACGCGTACGAGGAGGTTCCGCCGAACATCGCCGAGAAGATCGTGGAAGCGCGAACGGGGGAGCCGGTCCCCGCTTAGGCGGTCCAGGTCGGCCCTCGGCACCCCGGCGCAGCAGTCACCAGTTTCGAGCAGCAGTCACGTAACACCGCAGTTAGATAGATTTCCCCGGTTCGCCCTCGACAGTGGCGAACATCCAAGTCGATACAGGAGCGAGCAAAAAGTGGCGAAGGAGAAGTTCGAGCGCGACAAGCCGCACGTCAACGTCGGGACCATCGGTCACATCGACCATGGCAAGACGACGCTGACCGCTGCCATCACCACGGTGCTGGCTGAGAAGGGGGGCGCCGAAGCCCGCAGCTTCGAGGAGATCGACAACGCGCCCGAGGAGAAGGAACGCGGGATCACGATCGCCACTTCCCACGTCGAGTACCAGACGGAGAACCGTCACTACGCGCACGTGGACTGCCCCGGACACGCCGACTACGTCAAGAACATGATCACCGGAGCCGCCCAGATGGACGGCGCGATCCTGGTGGTCTCGGCGGCCGACGGGCCGATGCCCCAGACGCGCGAGCACATCCTGCTGGCCCGTCAGGTGGGCGTGCCCTACATCGTCGTGTTCCTCAACAAGGCCGACATGGTCGACGACGAGGAGCTGCTCGAGCTGGTCGAGGTGGAGGTACGCGAGCTGCTCTCCGAGTACGACTTCCCGGGCGATGACATCCCGTTCATCACCGGTTCGGCGCTGAAGGCGCTGGAAGGCGACGAGAGCTACAAGGAGAAGATCGTCGAGCTGGCGGCGGCACTGGACTCCTACATCCCCGAGCCCACGCGCGAGCTGGACAAGCCGTTCCTGATGCCGGTCGAGGACGTGTTCTCGATCACCGGCCGTGGCACGGTCGCCACTGGCCGTGTCGAGCAGGGCATCGTCAACACTGGCGACACGGTGGAAATCGTCGGCGTGCACGACTCGACCTCGACGGTCGTCACGGGCGTCGAGATGTTCCGCAAGATCCTCGATCAGGGCCAGGCCGGCGACAACGTTGGCTGTCTGCTGCGAGGCACGAAGCGCGAGGAGATCGAGCGCGGCCAGGTGCTGTGCAAGCCCGGCTCGATCACGCCTCACACCAAGTACAAGGCCGAGGTGTACGTCCTCAAGAAGGAGGAGGGTGGACGCCACACTCCGTTCTTCACGGGCTACCGGCCGCAGTTCTACTTCCGCACGACCGACGTCACCGGCGTGGCCAAGCTGCCCGACGGCGTCGAGATGGTCATGCCCGGAGACAACGTCCAGATGGAGATCGAGCTGATCCAGCCGATCGCCATGGACCAGGGCCTGCGCTTCGCCATCCGAGAGGGTGGACGCACGGTGGGCTCGGGCGTGGTCAGCGAGATCATCGAGTAGCACCCGCGCGCCTCTGGCAGGCAGTCGGAGGCGTCGCGCATTGGCAGTCCGATACGACAAAACGGCCCCGCGAGGACGAGCGGATTCCGGCAAGGAGTCCGCTCTTTCTCTCGCCGCTTCGGGGCGCAAGGCAGTGGACATGTAGCCGCCGCCGGACAGATGCGCGCGGCGCGAGCGGGCCGACGGCAGGCGACACGACAAAGCAACACGAGAGATCAGAGACCGAGACTTCAAAATGGCAGCAGCCAACCAGAACAAGATCCGCATCCGCCTGAAGGCGTATGACACCTCCGCGATCGAGTCGGCCGCGAAGGAGATCGTGGAGACGGCCACGCGCACCGGCGCGAGCGTGTCCGGCCCGGTGCCGCTGCCGACCGAGAAGAACGTGTACTGCGTGATCCGCTCGCCGTTCAAGGACAAGGACTCGCGCGAGCACTTCGAGATCCGCACGCACAAGCGCCTGATCGATATCCACCAGCCGACGCCCAAGACAGTCGACTCGCTGCAGCGCCTGGATCACCTCCCGGCCGGCGTCGACATCGAGATCCGCCTCGCGACCTGAGAACCCTGATGCCCGCGATCCTCGCCAAGAAGCTCGGCATGACCCAGGTCTTCCAAGAGGACGGCAAAGTCGCGCGCGTGACGGTGCTGGAGGCCGGCCCGTGCCCGGTCACCGCGATTCGCACGACCGAGCGCGACGGCTACGAAGCAGTGCAGCTGGCGTTCGGCGCGACCAAGGAGAAGCACCTCAGCAAAGCTGAGCTGGGCCACCTCAAGAAGGCCGACGCGCCGCCGCTGCGCCGGGTCGCCGAGTTCCGCGGCGAGGCCGCCGAGCTGCAGCTCGGCGAGACGGTGACCGTGGAGGCGTTCGAGGTGGGCTCGCGCGTGAAGATCTCCGGCATCACCAAGGGCAAGGGCTTTCAGGGCACGATCAAGCGCCACAACTTCGCCAGTGGCCCCAAGTCCCACGGCTCGCACAACGTTCGCGCGCCGGGCTCGATCGGCGCGTCGGCCACGCCCGCACGCGTGCACAAGGGCATCCGCGGACCCGGGCAGATGGGCAACAAGCGCGCCACCCAGCCGGGTCTTGAGATCGTGCGCGTGGACGCCAAGGAGAACCTGATGCTGGTGCGTGGCTCGGTGCCCGGCCCAAGGGGCTCGCTGGTGGAGGTCAGAAGCGATGCCTGACGCCCCCGTGCTCGGCGCCACCCGCAAGGTCAAGCTCGACGAGTCCGCGTTCGGCGCACGCTTCGCCGGCCCGCTGGTGCACCAGAGCGTGCGCGCTGAGCAGGCCGCGCGCAGGCGCGGCACCGCATCCACGAAAACGCGCGGGCTGGTCTCCGGCGGCGGCGCCAAGCCATGGCGCCAGAAGGGCACCGGACGAGCACGCGCCGGCTCCACCCGCTCCCCCATTTGGACCGGCGGTGGCACCGTCTTCGGCCCCCAGCCGCGCTCATACACGTTCAAGGTCAACCGCAAGGAGCAGCGCGCGGCGCTGCGCAGCGCGCTGTCGCTGCACGCCGAGCGTGGCTCGATCGCGATTCTCGACGCCGGCATGTTCACGCAGCCGAAGACCAGCCAGGCACTCGACCTGCTCGAGGACTGGACGCCCGCGACCGGGCACACGCGCCCGGCGTTGGTCGTGCTCGACGCGGAGGAGTCGGCGGCGGCGCTGTCCTTCCGCAACCTCGCGCGCGTCGCGGTATTGAGCGCCGAGAACGTCGGCGTGGCTGATCTCGTGGGCGCAGCAGCGCTGATCGTCTCCGAGCCGGCGCTGGCGGCGCTGATCGCGCGCACCGGAGCGCCGCGCAAGCAGGCGGAGGTCAGCAGCTGATGGAGCACACCGAGGTGATCATCCGCCCGGTCGTCTCCGAGAAGAGCTACGTGCTCTCGGCGGCCGACCGCTACACGTTTCGTGTCCACAACGACGCGCACAAGACACAGATCCGCCAGGCGGTCGAGGCGCTATTCGACGTGCACGTCGTGGAGGTGCGCACGATGAGCGTCAAGTCCAAGCCCAAGCGCCGGGGTACCACCCCGCGGGGCAGCACGCGTTCGTGGAAGAAGGCGATCGTCCAGGTACAGGCGGGCGAGAGTATCCCGATATTCCAAGGCCTCGCGGCACTGGAGGGCTGATCGATGGCAATTCGCAAGCCCAAGCCGACGAGCCCGGGACGACGCTTCGTCTCCTACCCGGACTTCGCCGAGATCACCAAGTCAAAGCCCGAGAAGACGCTCGTCGAAGGTCTCAAGAAGAGCGGTGGGCGCAACGCGCTCGGGCGCAAGACGGCCCGTCACCGCGGCGGCGGCGCCAAGCGCGCGTACCGCCGGATCGACTTCAAGCGCCGCAAGGACGGCGTCGACGCGAAGGTCGCCGCGATCGAGTACGACCCCAACCGCTCGGCGTACATCGCGCTGTTGCACTACGTGGACGGCGAGAAGCGCTACATCCTCGCGCCGCAGCGGCTGACCGTCGGCATGACCGTGTCTTCGGGCGAGAACGCAGACATCACTGTCGGCAACTGCATGGAGCTGGCGCGCATGCCGGTCGGCACGGTCGTGCACAACATCGAGCTGGCGCCCGGACGCGGCGGGCAGATGGCCCGCTCGGCTGGCGCCTCGGCGCAGCTGATGGCCAAGGACGGCGACATGGCCACCCTGCGCCTGCCCTCCGGGGAGATGCGCATGGTGCGCGCGGAGTGCCGCGCGACGGTCGGCACGATCGGCAACGCGGACCACCAGAACGTGAAGATCGGCAAGGCCGGGCGCAAGCGTTACATGGGTGTGCGCCCGCAGACGCGCGGCACGGCGATGAACCCGGTCGACCACCCGCACGGCGGTGGCGAGGGCTCGACCACTGCCGGCCGGCACCCGGTCACCCCGTGGGGAGTGCCGACGCTCGGCTACCGCACCCGCAAGAAGAGCAAGACCTCCGACCGCTACATCGTGCGCGGCCGCAGGCGCGGAAAGGGTAAGAGCAGATGAGCCGCTCCAGCAAGAAGGGCCCGTGGGTCGAAGAGCGCCTGATGAAGCGCATCGAGGCGCTCAACGCGGACAACAACAAAAAAATGCTGCGCACTTGGTCGCGTGCTTCGACGATCTTCCCGGAGATGGTCGGCCACACGATCGCCGTGCACGACGGCAAGAAACACGTGCCGGTGTACATCAGCGAGTCGATGGTCGGCCACAAGCTCGGCGAGTTCGCGCCCACGCGCGTGTTCCGCGGGCACGCCGGCTCCGGGAAGGTCAGATGAGCGCCGAGGAGGAGAAGGACGTGGCGCCCGACGCCGACGAGCAGGCGGCCGAGAAAACGCCGGCCAAAAAAGCTGCCCCGAAAGCCGCCGCCAAAAAAGCGCCGGCCAAAAAAGCTGCAAAAAAAGCCGACGCCAAACAGCCACAGGCGGAGAAGAAGCCGGCCGCCGAGAAGAAGCCGGCTGCTGAGAAAAAACCGGCCGCCGCGAAAAAACCGGCGGCTGAGAAAAAACCGGCGGCTGAGAAACCTGCCGCGGCCAAGCCGGACGCTGAGGAGAAGGCCGGCGAGGAGAAGCAGAAACCCGCTCGTCGCGGTGGGGGCAAAGCCACGCCCAAAGCGCCCCGCCGCCGCGTTGTGCGTGCTCACGCCCGCTACGTGCGCACCTCCGCGCGCAAGGCGCGGATGGTCTGCGGGCACCTGCGCGGCAAGTCCGTGCAGGAGGCACGCGCTATCCTCGCGTTCACCCCTCGTGAGGTGGCGCGCGACTGGAGCAAGCTGCTCGAGTCGGCCGTGGCCAACGCCGAGAGCAACCACGAGTTGCTCGAGGACGACCTGGTCATCAGGGAGGCAT
This sequence comes from uncultured Solirubrobacteraceae bacterium, assembly GCA_963705235.1. Taxonomy (GTDB): domain Bacteria; phylum Actinomycetota; class Thermoleophilia; order Solirubrobacterales; family Solirubrobacteraceae; genus Palsa-744. The sequence continues at coordinate 1,740,629 of OY970059.1, forward strand.
ACGCCGACGAAGGGCCGACGATCAAGCGCTTTCGACCGCGCGCGATGGGACGAGCAACGTCGATCCGCAAGCGTACGAGCCACCTGACGATCACACTGACCCCGCGCCCGGAGCCCGGGAACAACAAGAGACACGGCTGAGAGACTGAGAAATGGGACAAAAGGTTCATCCAGAGGCAATGCGCGTGGGCTACATCCACGACTGGAAGTCGAACTGGTTCAACGAGCGCAATTTCGCCGAGTACCTGGCCGAGGACGTTCGCATCCGCGAGCACATCATCGGCAAGCTGGCCCACGCGGGTCTATCGGACATCACCATCCGCAAGGACACAAACGAACTCGAGGTGAACATCCACACCGCGCGCCCGGGCATCGTGATCGGCAAGTCGGGCACCGAAGTGGACGCGCTGCGGCGTGACCTGCACCGCATGACCAAAAAGCAGATCAAGGTCAACATCCTCGAGATCAAGCGCCCCGAGCTGGACGCCAAGTTGGTCGCCCAGTCGATCGCCGAGCAGCTGCAGAACCGCGTTGCCTTCCGCCGCGCGATGAAGCGCGCGCTGACCAGCGCGATGCGCTCGGGGGCCAAGGGCGTCAAGGTGCAGGTGGCCGGGCGTCTGGGCGGCGCGGAGATGGCCCGCACCGAAAGCTACTCCGACGGACGCGTGCCGCTGCACACGATGCGCGCGGACATCGACTACGGCTTCTACGAGGCGCGCACGACGTTCGGACGCATCGGCGTCAAGTGCTGGGTAAACAAGGGCGAGATCATGCCCGAGGGCTACACCGGCGCGGACCTGACCGACATGACCGCACCGGCCACCCCCAGCTCCGATCGCGACGGGCGCGATGGGCGTGAGGGACGCGGACGCGGACGTGGCAACGGGCGCGGCGGTGGACCCGGGGGCGGCGGCGGACGCGGACGTGGTCCCGGCGGTCCCGGTGGTGGACGCGGACCCGGGGGCCCTGGCGGTGGACGCGGCGGCTCACGTGGTGGCGGCGGTGGCGGACGCGGGCCGAGGCCCGGCGGGCCGTCGGGCGGCGGAGGCGCACGCTAATGCTGTCCCCCAAGCGTGTAAAGCACCGCAAGCAGCACCGTGGACGGCGTCGCGGGCACTCGCGCGGGCAGCTGCACGTGCAGTTCGGCGACTACGGCCTGAAGGCGCTCGAGTGCGGCTGGCTGACCAACCGTCAGATCGAGGCCGCACGTGTGGCGATGACGCGCAAGATCAAGCGTGGCGGCAAGGTGTGGATCAACGTGTTCCCGGACAAGCCGATCACCAAGAAGCCCGCCGAGACGCGCATGGGCTCAGGCAAGGGCTCGCCCGAAGGCTGGGTGGCGGTGGTCAAGCCCGGACGGGTCATGTTCGAGCTCGCCGGCGTGTCCGAGCCGCTGGCTCGCGAAGCGATCCGGCTCGCCGCGCACAAGCTTCCGGTCAAGACCAAGTTCGTGCTGCGCGAGGACTGACATGAAGGCGAGCGAGCTGAGAGACCTGGACGACCGAGAACTGGCCAAGCGGCTGGGCGAGTTGCGCAAAGACCTGTTCGGCCTGCGCTTCTCCAATGCCACGGGCGAACTGGACAACACCTCGGGGCTGGGGCGCGCCAGGCGCGACCTCGCCCGGGCGCTGACCATTGCGCGTGAGCGCGAGCTGACGGCATCTGACGGCCAGGACAACTAGGAACCAAGCGACTACCGCGAACGGATCACATGGCTGACGAACCAGACAACGACACACCCGACACGGCCGAGGAGACCCCAGCGGTCGAGGCGGAGCAGGCTGCTCCAGCCCCCGAGGCCGACACCGAGGCTGAGACCGACGCCGCTGTCGAGGCCGACGCCGGCACCGAAGACGAAACCGATGAGCCCCAGGCCGACGCCGACGAGTCGCCGTCCGAGCCGGTCGAGCAGCTCTCGCCGAAGGAGCGCCGTCGCAGGGCGCGCTCGCGCCACGCGGGTGAGGCTGGTCCGAGTCGCACGCCGCAGGAGCGCCACGCCGAGCGCGTGACCGAGCGCCGCCAGAAGGCCGCACGCCGGCGCGCACGCAGGCTCAGCGAACGTGCCAAGGCGACCGAGCGCCGTGCCGGAGCGCCCGCGCAAGAGCCGCTGGCGCCGGTGCACGCGCCCGTCGAAGGTAAGCGGCGCCTGCGCCAGGGCATTGTCGTCTCCGACAAGGCCGAGAAGACGATCACGGTGCGCATCGACATCGCGCGGCGGCACCGCCGCTACGAGAAGATCGTGCGCAGCTCGAGCACGGTGCACGCGCACGACGAGAACAACGACGCCAACGAGGGCGACGTGGTGCGCGTGATCGAGAGTCGGCCGCTGTCACGCACCAAGCGCTGGACGCTGGTCGACGTGGTGGAGCGTGCGCGATGATCCAAAACGAGACGAGGCTGCGGGTGGCCGACAACTCGGGTGCGCGCGAGATCCTGTGCATTCGCGTCAAGGGCGGCTCGCGACGTCGCTACGCGTTCGTGGGTGATGTGATCACCGCCACCGTCAAGCAGGCCAACCCGCAGGGGACGGTCAAAAAGGGCGAGGTAGTCACAGCGGTGGTCGTACGCACGAAGAAGGCGATCGGGCGCGAGGACGGCACCTACATTGCCTTCGACGAGAACGCGGCGGTGATCATCGACGACCAGAACAACCCGCGCGGCACGCGCGTGTTCGGGCCGGTCGCGCGCGAACTGCGCGAGCGCAATTTCATGCGGATCGTCTCGCTGGCGCCGGAGGTCCTGTGATGGCCCGTCGCAGGTCGACCACGACGGCCAAGCGCCGCCCGCTGAAGATCCGCTCGGGCGATCGCGTACAGGTTATCTCGGGCAAGGACCGCGGCAAGACCGGGCGTGTCCTGCGCGTGGAGCCGACCAAGGAGCGTCTGTTCGTGGAGCACCTCAACATGGTCAAACGACACACCCGCCCCCAGCAGGTCGCCGGAGCGCAGGCCGAAGCGGCGATGGGTGGTGTGATCGAGCGCGAGGGCCCGATCCACATCTCCAACGTGATGCTGCTGGACGCCAAAGGCACCCCCACACGCGTGGGCATCAAGCGCGACGGTGGCGAGCGCGTGCGCGTGGCCAAGCGCACCGGTACCGCACTCGACTAGATCCGACCAACGCCATGACCGACACCGACACCATTCCCACAGCCCGACTGAAGACCCGTTATCTCGAGGAGATCCGCCCCGAGCTGATGTCGCGTTTCGGCTACTCGTCTGTGATGCAGGCGCCGAAGGTCGAGAAGATCACAGTCAACATGGGCGTCGGGCTCGCCAAGCAGGACTCGAAAATGCTCAAGGCGGCGACCGAGCAGCTGGCCACGATCGCCGGGCAGCAGCCCAGCGTGCGCCGCGCGCGCAAGTCGATCGCCGCGTTCAAACTGCGCGAGGGCATGCCCGTCGGCGTGGCGGTCACGCTGCGCGCGGAACGGGGCTACGAGTTCCTCGACCGCCTGATCTCGATCGCGATCCCGCGCATCCGCGACTTCCGCGGTCTCAACGCGCGCTCGTTCGACGGCCGCGGCAACTACTCGATGGGCGTCAAGGAGCAGATCATCTTTCCGGAGATCGACTACGACAAGATCGACATGGTGCGCGGGCTGAACATCACCATCACCACCACCGCCGCCACTGACGAAGAGGCGTTCGCGCTGCTGTACGCGATGGGCATGCCGTTCGCCGCCCAGGGCAGGCCCAAGGGCTTCGAGCCGGAGGGCCAGGCTGGCGCGGTCACCCAGCCGAGTACGACCATCGACGAGCCCGAGCCCGCTGCTGCGCCAGAGCCAGAGGCAGCATCAGAGGCAGAGGCAGAGGCAGAGGCAGCCGCGGAGCCGGAGGCCGCGGCTGAGCCGGCCGCTGAGGCGAAGCCTGCGCCCGAGCCACAGGCCGGCGATGAGACTGAGACGGGGGACGCAGCGGCCGCGCAAGAGCCGCAGGCCGCTACCGAGACTGACGCCGGGGACGCAGACGCCGCCGGGGACACAGACGCCGACACCGAGAAGGAGGGCACCGACTGATGGCCAAGACCTCGCAGCGCGTCAAGCAGGCGCGTCCAGCCAAGTTCAAAACGCGCGCCTATACTCGGTGCAGCCGCTGCGGCAGGCCGCGCGCGGTGTATCGCAAGTTTGGGGTGTGCCGCATCTGTCTTCGCGAGCTCGCCCACAACGGTCAGATCCCCGGGATGACCAAGTCCTCCTGGTAAGGGTCGACGAGAGCAGACGAGCAACCATGTCAATGACCGATCCCATATCCGACTTCCTCACGCGCGTGCGCAATGCGATCCACGCTGCGCACGAGACCGTGGACGTGCCCGCATCGAAACTCAAGAGCGAGCTGGCGCGCATTCTCGACGAGCAGGGCTACATCGACTCCTGGGCGGTTATCCCAGCGCCTGAAGGCGCGACCGGCCAGGTGATCCAGATCCGTTTGAAGTACACCGAGGACCGTCGTTCGGCGATCTCCGGCCTCAAGCGCGTGTCGCGCCCGGGGCGCCGCACGTACGTGGACTCCAAGCACATCCCCAAGGTGCTGGGCGGGATGGGCACCGCGATCGTGTCGACCTCACACGGCGTGATGACCGGCCACGACGCTCGCGCCGCGGGTGTCGGCGGCGAGATCCTGGCGCAGGTCTGGTGAGCGTGGAATGTCGCGAATCGGCAGACAGCCCATACCCGTGCCGGCCGGCGTGACTGTGTCGATCGAGCCCGAGTCGGTCAAGGTCAACGGCCCCAAAGGCGAGTTGAGCGAGCGCATCCACAAGGACATCTCCGTCACCCAGGACGGCGAGCAGCTGGTGGTCACGCGCCCGACCGACCGTGGCGAGCACCGTGCGCTGCACGGGCTGACGCGCACACTGGTGGCCAACATGGTCCAGGGCGTGACCAGCGGCTATGAGAAGCGCCTGGAGATCCAGGGCGTCGGCTACCGCGCGCAGCTGAAGGGCAAGAACCTGGAGCTGGCCGTCGGCTACTCGCACCCGGTTCCGATCCCCGCACCGGCGGGCATCGAGTTCGAGGTTCCACAGCCCACCCGTGTGGTGGTCAAGGGCATCTCCAAGCAGCTCGTCGGTGAGACCGCGGCGATCATCCGCAAGCAGCGCCCCCCCGAGCCGTACAAGGGCAAGGGCATCCGTTACGAGGGCGAGTACGTCCAGCGTAAGGTCGGTAAGCGCGCATGACGGTCCTCACGAAGGAGACTCGACGTCTCAAACGCCGCCGCCGCGTGCGCGCGAAGATCTCGGGTACTGCCGAGCGTCCGCGCATCTCGGTGTTCCGCTCCAACCGCGGGCTCTCGGCGCAGCTGGTCGACGACGTGGCCGCGCGCACGCTCGCTGCGGTCAACTGGTTCGAGCCCGAGCTTCGCTCGCTGTCCAAATCCGAGCGCGTGGAGCGGGCGGCGAAGCTGCTGGCCGAGCGCGCCAAGGCGGCGGGTGTGTCAGAGGCCGTGTTCGACCGCGGCGGCTACCAGTACCACGGCCACGTGCAGGCCTTCGCAGAAGGCGTCCGCGAGGCCGGAATCACCGTATAAAGCACCACGCACTACTACTCCCGCTACCCTCTCCACCCACTCATGTCTATTTCCAACGACCGTTCAGTCAGCCCATCCGGCCTGGATCTCCAGGAGCGCGTGGTTGAGATCAACCGTGTCGCCAAGGTCGTCAAGGGCGGGCGGCGCTTCTCGTTCACCGCGCTGGTGGTGGTCGGCGACGAACGCGACATCGTGGGAGTCGGCTATGGCAAGGCCAACGAGGTGCCGCTAGCGATCCAGAAGGGCGTTGAGCGCGCCAAGAAGGACCTGTTCCGCGTCCCCAAGCACGGCAGCACGATCACGCACAAGACGACGGGCGTGTTCGGCGCCGGGCGCGTCCTGCTCAAGCCGGCGTCTCCCGGTACTGGTGTGATCGCCGGCGGTGGCGTGCGCGCGGTGCTCGAGCTGGCGGGGATCCACGACATCCTGTCCAAGAGCCTTGGCACGCAGAACCCGATCAACCTCGTCAAGGCGACCGTCGCCGGCCTGCGCGGCCTGCGTACGCCCGAGGAGGTCGGCAAGCTACGTGGTCTGAGCGTCAACCAGGTACTCGGCCTGGGCGGTGAGGCCAGCGCTGACGGCGCCTCCGATGGCGAGGCAGCCAACGGCGAGGCGGCGGAGAGCGAGACGGAGACAACCGCGGGCGAGCAGCCGGCGAGCGTCACCGCCGACGGAGCACCGGCGTGACGAGCGCTCTGAGCGTCACCCAGCGCAAGTCGAGCAACGGCGCCAACGGCAAACAGCTCGACACTCTGCGCTCGCTGGGACTGCGCCGGATCGGACACACGGTGCAGGTCAATGACAACGACCAGACGCGCGGGATGCTGCATGCGGTGCGCCACCTCGTAGAGGTCAAGGAGGGCAAGTGAGCGCGGCCAAAGCAGAGGAGCCCGAGCGCGTCGGGCTACACAATCTCGCACCGGCGCCCGGCAGTAGGCGCCCGCGCAAGCGCATAGGCCGGGGCGAAGGCTCGGGCACCGGCAAGACCTCGGGCCGCGGGCAAAAGGGCGCGGGCTCGCGCTCAGGCTCCAAGCGGCGCGCCAACTTCGAGGGCGGCCAGATGCCGATTCACATGCGGATGCGAAAGCTGCGCGGGCCGCATATGAAGAAGTCGATGCCGTTCGAGCCGTTCCGCACGCACACCCAGCCGGTCAACATCTCGGCGCTGGATGCTCGCTTTGACGCGGGCACCGAGGTGACGCTCGAGCTGATGGTGGCCAACGGCCTGGGCACCCGCAAAGGCATCCCGGTGAAGGTGCTGGCGAAGGGCGAGCTGAGCAAGCCGCTGACGGTCCACGCCCACGCGTTCAGCGCCACCGCGCGCGAGCGCATCGAGGCGGCCGGCGGCACCTGCAAGACGATCGAGGCCTAACGGCCCCCGCCGTGGCACCGGCGGCACGACAGCACGCATCGACTAGAATCGGGCCCCCCACGGACGCGGCGGCATCGGTGCCGAGCGGGCGGGGCTAAAGCCATGCTCTCGACGATTCTCAACGCCTTCCAGGTCGCGGACATCCGCAAGAAGATCGGCTTCACGGCGTTGATGCTGCTGATCTACCGGTTCGGCTCGCACGTGCCGGTGCCGGGCGTCAACCTGACGGCCGTCGACAACATCCAGAAGCAGTTCGGTGGCGGGGGCATCCTCAGCTACCTCAACCTGTTCTCCGGTGGCGGGCTCTCCAAACTCGCGATCTTCGCGCTGGGCATCATGCCCTACATCACAGCGTCGATCATCCTGCAGCTGCTGCAGGTGGCCGTCCCGTCGCTGGAGAAGCTGTCCAAGGAAGGCGAGGTCGGGCAGGCGCGGATCACTCAATACACGCGCTACCTGACCGTCGGGCTGGCCTTCGCACAGTCGATCGGCTACGTGTTCCTGTTCCACACGCTGCAGGCCAAAGCCGGCGAAAACGTGATCAAAAACTTCAACGGACCGCACATCTTCCTGATCGTGGTGTGCCTGACGGCCGGCTGCGTGCTGCTGATGTGGATCGGCGAGCTGATCACCCAGCGGGGCATCGGCAACGGCATCTCACTGCTGATCTTCGCGTCGATCGTCTCGCGCCTGCCGAGCGGCATCCAGACGTGGTGGACGACCCAGGATCAGGTGTTCAAGGTGATGATGCCGTTCCTGGTGCTGGCAGTGGTCGCCGGCATCGTGTTCGTCCAGGAAGGCCAACGGCGCATCCCCGTGCAGTACGCCAAGCGCGTGATCGGGCGGCGCATGTCCGAGGGCGGTCAGACATATCTGCCGCTGCGTGTGAACATGGCGGGCGTGATCCCGGTGATCTTCGCCGCGAGCATCATGACGATCCTGCCGACGATCGGCCAACTCGTGAAAACCCACTGGGGCAAATCGGTCTCGGACTTCTTCACGCCCAACGGCTGGCACTTCATCATCGGCGAGTCGCTGTTCATCATCATCTTCACCTACTTCTACACGGCCGTCACGTTCAACCCGGTCGACCAGGCAGACAACCTGAAGAAGTACGGCGGCTTCATCCCGGGTGTGCGCCCGGGGCGTCCGACGGCTGAATTCCTCGACCGCATCCTCGCCCGCCTGACGTTCCCAGGCGCGCTGTTCCTGGCAGCGGTGGCGGCGCTGCCGGCGATCCTGTTCGCGCGCACACACCAGAACTTCCAGTTCGGCGGCACCTCGATCCTGATCGTGATCGGTGTGGCGCTGGAATCGATGAAGCAACTGGAGGCGCAGCTGATGATGCGCAGCTACGAGGGATTCTTGAAGTAAGCCGCAGCGAGCGGCGCCCTGCTCGAGCTTGACACTGGTACGGACACCACCCGAGCGGATAGGCTGCCCCGGTCTTGTCCGAGTTGAACCTGATCCTGCTCGGCCCTCCTGGCGCCGGCAAGGGGACCCAGGCCGATCGTCTGCACGACGACTTCGGGCTGCCCCACATCTCCACCGGGGACATCCTGCGCGCGCAGGTCGCCGAGGGCACCCAGCTGGGAACGGAGGCCAAGCGCTTCATGGACGCGGGCGAGCTGGTGCCCGACGAGGTGATCGTCGGCATGATCATCGAGCGCATCGCCGGCGGTGACGCGCGCGACGGCTTCCTGCTGGACGGCTTCCCACGCAACACCCACCAGGCCGACGCGCTGGCGCAGGCGCTGAAGAGCCTCGACCGACGCCTGACCGCCGGGCTGCTGATCGAGGTCCCCGACGACGAGCTAGTGCGTCGCCTGGCCGGTCGGCGCGTGTGCGTGAAGAACCCGACGCACATCTACCACGTGGACTTCGACCCGCCCAAGCACGACGGCGTGTGCGACCAGGACGGCGCGCGGCTGATCCAGCGCGAGGATGACCGCGAGGAGACGATTCGCCGGCGTCTGGAGGTCTATCACCAACAGACCGAGCCGCTGATCGCCTACTACGACCAAGCCGGTCTGCTGCGCCGCTTCGACGGCTGCCGCAGCGCCAACGAGGTCCACGCGCACGTCCGCGCGACCGTCGCCACGCTGCGCTTGGAGGAGAAGCTGTAGCGGGCGCTCCACGCCCCGGCGGGCCCAGCTCTCAAGCTAAGCTCCGGGGGTGATCATCAAGAAGTCGGCGGAGGAGATCGAGAAGATGGCCCAGGCGGGGGCGATCCTCGCGGCGGTCATGGACGAGCTCGAGGGCAAGGTGCGCGCGGGCGTAACCACAGCCGAGCTGGACAAGCTCGCCGAGCGTTTCATCCGCGCACGCGGCGCAACCCCAACGTTCAAGGGCTACCGCGGCTTCCCCGGGTCGATCTGCGCGTCGCCCAACGAGATGATCGTGCACGGGATCCCCGGCAGGTACAAGCTCTCACAAGGCGATGTGATCTCGATCGACGTGGGCGTCACGCTCGACGGCTGGGTGGCCGACGCCGCGCGCACGTTCGCCGTCGGCGAGGTTGGACCCGATGTGCGCAAGCTGCTGAGCGCGACCGAGGAGTCGCTGTACGCAGGCGTCGCCCAATGCCGCGAAGGCAACCGTATGGGCGACGTGTCCAACGCGATCCAGCGCGTGGTGGAGGCGGCTGGCCTATCGGTCGTGCGCTCGCTCGTCGGTCACGGCGTCGGTCGCAGCATGCACGAGGACCCGCAGGTGCCCAACTACGGCAAGCCCGGCAAGGGCCCGCTGCTGGAAGACGGCATGGTGCTGGCGATCGAGCCGATGACGACCGCCGGGCGCCCGCACGTGCGCACGGGCGCAGACGGCTGGGCGATCTTCTCTCAGGACGGCACACGGACGGCTCATTTCGAGTTCACCGTGGCCGTTACCGGCGAGGGCCCGCGCATCTTGACCCCGTGGCACCTGCCGGCGAGCGAGCGCGGCGGCGAGCCGGTGCTCGGCGGCGTCGCGAGCGCAGGCTGAGCTTGCTACCATCAGGAGTCCTGCCCATGCGCACGCCGCTGGCGTGTGTTGGACACGTCCTCGACTCGGTAGCGGCGGCCTGGGCGGCAGCCAGAGCCGAGTCGCCGGAACATAGCGCCTGAAAGGGATCATGAAGGTAAGACCGTCGGTCAAGCCGATGTGCGAGAAGTGCAAGATCATCCGCCGCCACGGCGTGGTGCTGGTGATATGCCAAAACAAGCGCCACAAGCAGAGGCAGGGCTGAATGGCGCGCATCGCCGGGGTCAATCTTCCGCTGAACAAGCGCTCGGAGATCGGCCTGACCTACATCTACGGGATCGGGCGCTCGACGTCCAACAAGGTCCTCGCGCAGGTGGGCGTCGACCCGGACACCTACATCCGCGACCTGACCGAGGACGAGGTGACCAAGCTGCGCGACGCGATCGACGAGGGGCTGACCGTCGAGGGCGATCTGCGCCGCGAGCGCGTGCAGGACATCAAACGACTTCAGGAGATCGGCTCCTATCGCGGCCTGCGCCACCGGCGTGGCCTGCCGGTGCGCGGTCAGAAGACCAAGACCAACGCGCGCACCCGCAAGGGGCCCAAGCGCATGCAGGTGGCGGGCAAGAAGAAAGCGGGTAAGAAGTGAGCGTGTACAGCTGATGCCGGCAGCACCCAAACGAGCTCGCGGCCGGCGCAAGCCGAAAAAGAACATCCCGGTCGGGCAGGCGCACATCAAGACGTCGTTCAACAACACGATCGTCTCGCTGACCGACACCACGGGCAACGTGATCGCGTGGGAGTCCGCCGGCGGCGCCGGCTTCAAGGGCTCGCGCAAGTCGACGCCGTTCGCCGCGCAGGTGACCGCCGACGCGGCCGCGCGCAAGGGTCTGGAACAGGGACTTCAGAAGGTCGAGGTCTACGTCAAGGGCCCCGGCTCCGGACGCGAGACGGCGATTCGCTCGCTGCAGGCCGCCGGCCTGGAAGTGACGGGCGTCAAGGACGTGACCCCCCAGGCGCACAACGGTTGCCGACCCCGCAAGCGGAGGCGTGTCTGATGGCGCGCGACACGGGCCCGCAGTGCAAGCAATGCCGTCGTGAGGGACAGAAGCTGTTTCTCAAGGGCGAGCGCTGCCTGACTGACAAGTGCGGTGTGGAGCGGCGCTCCTATCCGCCGGGCGAGCACGGACGCGGGCGCATGAAACAGAGTGAGTACCGGGTGCAGCTGCGCGAGAAGCAGAAGGCGCGCCGCTACTACGGTGTGCTCGAGAAGCAGTTCCACGGCTACTACGTGAAGGCCTCGCGCCAGGCCGGGATCACCGGCGAGAACCTGCTCGCGCTGCTCGAGTGCCAGACTGGACAACGTGCTGGTGCGCCTCGGCTTCGCCGCCTCGCGCCGTCAGGCACGCCAGCTGATCCGCCACGGCCACTGGATGGTCAACGGCAAGCGCGTGGACATCCCCAGCTACCAGGTACGCCCGGGTGACGTGATCACGATCAAGGCGGACACGCCGGCCACGCAGGTGGTCAGGGATGCGACGGAGCTAACCGGACAGATCCCCGCGTGGCTGCAGGCCGACCACGAGTCGCTGTCGGCCAAGGTGCTGCGCAAGCCGGAGCGTCGCGAGGTCGCCGCGCCGGTGCAGGAGCAGCTCATCGTCGAGCTGTACTCGAAGTAAACGACTTTGCCCATGCCGACGCCGTAGGGCGGCGGCGCTTTGAAAGCCGGCGTCGCCATGACGCCGGTGTGAGACCAAAACGACGTTAGGACTCTCATGCTCGACTTCCAAATCCCCCGGATCACAAGCGAGTCCGTGGAGCAGAATCGTGGAACGTTCACGATCGAGCCGCTGGACCGCGGCTTTGGCTACACGTTCGGAAACTCGCTGCGGCGCGTGCTGCTCTCCTCGCTGGCTGGCGCGGCCGTCACGAGCGTGCGCATCGAGGGCGTCGCGCACGAGTTCTCCACGATCCAGGGCGTCAAGGAGGACGTGACCGACATCGTGCTCAACCTCAAGGGCGTGGTCTGCCGCATGCACTCAGACGCCAGTGAGGTCGAGGCGCCACTGGTGGTTACCGGCCCGGGCGACATCACGGCCAAAGACATCGACCTGCCGGCCGGGGTAGAGATCCTCAACCCGGATCTGCACATCGCGACGCTCGAGAAGAAAACGAAGCTCGAGCTGTACATGACGATCGGCCGCGGCCGCGGCTACCGTCCGGCTGAGGAGAACAAGACGGCCGACCAGCCGATTGGCGTGATCCCGATCGATTCGATCTTCTCGCCGGTGCGCCGCGTGGCCTACGCGGTCGAGCAGGCGCGCGTCGGTCAGAAGACGGACTTTGACAAGCTCACGCTGGACATCGAGACCGACGGCTCGATCGACCCGCAGGCGGCGCTGCGCGAGGCGGCCGAGCTGCTGATCAGCCAACTCGCGATCTTCACCGACGCCGACCGCATCCAGGAGCTGCGCGCGGCACCGGGCGGCCAGCTCGACGGCCACGGCCTGGCTGTTGGCGGCTCGCAGGCGGCGCTGCAGGGCGAGGAGTGGGGCATCCTGATCGAGGAGCTCGAGTTGGGCGTGCGCTCATACAACTGCCTCAAGCGCGCGGGCATCCAGACGGTCGGCGACCTGATCTCCAAGTCCGAGGCGGAGCTCAACGCGATCCCCAACTTCGGCAAAAAGTCGATCGACGAGGTCATCGAAACGCTGCACGCCAGGGGACTGAACCTGCGCCAGGATTGATCGGCTCACGCCGCCTGCAGGCGGCCGCGTGAATCCGACTCATCTACACTCCCGACACCATGCGCCACCAGAAGACACGCAACAAGCTCAGCCGCGACTCAGCGCACCGCAAGGCGCTGCTGATGAACCTCAGCAAGGAGCTGATTGAGCACGAGCGCATCAAGACGACCGAGGCAAAGGCCAAGGCGGTCAAGCCGCAGATCGAGAAACTGATCACGCTGGCCAAGCGCGGTGACCTGCACGCGCGCCGCCAGGCGCTGTCGACGCTCGCGCAGGACAAGTTCGCGGTGCACAAGCTGTTCGCGGAGGTGGCGCCGCGCTACGCCGAGCGTCCAGGTGGCTACACGCGCATCCTCAAGCTCGGGCCGCGTCGCAGCGACTCGACCGAGATGGTCTACATCGAGTTGGTCTGAGCCGGCGCCCTCGCGGCGTCGTCGTGCGGGACTGCCGAGCGCACACCCTGGAGGGCGCAGGCAGGTGGTCACCAAGCTCACGATCGAGTACGACGGGACGGACTTCGCCGGCTGGGCGCCCCAGCCGGACAAGCGCACGGTTCGCGATGAGCTGGAACGGGCACTGCACACCGTGCTTGGCGACACCGCCAGCGACGGTCGTCCACTCAAGCTGACCGTGGCCGGTCGCACCGACGCGGGCGTGCACGCGTGGGGGCAGGTCGCTAGCTACCGGCACGAGGCGGTCGACCCGTCACGCCTGAACGGGCTGATCGGCAAGGACGTCGCGGTGCTCGCGGCAGAGCCCGTGGACGAGGACTTCGACGCGCGTCGCGATGCCACCAGCCGCACCTACTGCTACCGCGTGCTGTCGCGGCGCACGCGCTCGGTGTTCGAGCGTGACCGTGCGCTGTGGTGGCCGGGCGCGATCGACATCGACGCGTTGCGTAGGTGCGCGAGCGCGCTGGAGGGCAGGCACGACTTCACCGCGTTCACGCCGACCGAAACTGAGCACTCGCACTTCGACTGTCAGGTGATGTCCGCGGAGTGGCGGGTGCAGGGCGAGTTGCTCGAGTTCTGGATCGAGGCGGACAGGTTCCTGCGGCACATGAACCGCGTGCTCGTGGGCACGATGATCGACGTGGCCAGCGGGTTGATGGCGCCCGAGCAGTTCACGGGCCTGCTCGCGGGGATGGCACGCGCGCATGCCGGCAGGACCGCGCCCGCGCGCGGGCTGGCGCTGGCGCGGGTGTCCTATGACGGCGCTCGCCCCGCGGCGTGAGTGCCGGCGCGGAGAATCTTCACCAGCGGGGACCGAACCGGCCCCTATCCTGGGTGTGCTGATGCGCAACGTGCTGCTGACAAATGACGACGGGATCGAGGCCGACGGGCTGCAGGCGATGCGTCGCGCGCTGCTGGAGCTGGAGGACATACGCCTGGCAGTGATCGCCCCGGACGGCAACCGTTCGGCGATGGCCCGCTCGATCACCACGCGCCGGCCGCTGTGGGTGGCGGAGGTCCCCTTCGCGGACGGCACGATCGGCTACGCCACCGACGGCACGCCGGTCGATTGCGTGCGCCTGGCAAGTCTCGGGCTGATCGAGGACTTCGAGGCCGACCTGGTCGTGGCGGGGATCAACCACGGCGCCAACCTGGGCGATGACATCACCTACTCGGGCACGGTGGCGGCGGCGCTGGAGGGCGTCGTGCTGGGGCTGCCGGCGATCGCCGTCTCCCAGCAATCGGGCGCGGGCCAGCTCGACTACCGCTTCGACGGGGGCTTCGGCTTCGAGGTCGCGGCGGCGTTCGTGGCGCGTCTGGTCGAGCGCCTGGAGGAGGTGCCGCTGCCGGCCAAGACGCTGCTGAACGTGAACGTGCCAGCGGGCGAGCCGAGCGGGGTGGAGGTGACGAGCCTGGGCAAGCGCATCTACCGCGACGAGCTGAAGCTCGACAGCGAGGAGGAGCATCGTCGGCGCTACTGGATCTATGGCTCGGATCCCGGCTTCCACGACGAGCCGGGCACGGACCTGGCGGCGGTTGCGGGCGGGCGCGTAGCGGTCACGCCGATCCACTTCGACCTGACCGATCGCGCGAGTCTGGACGCGCTGCGGCGCTTCGACCTGGAGGAGCTGCTGGTGGGACCGATCGGAGATCGCCCGGCACGCGACGCGCAACCGTGAGCGAGGCGTCACTCGCCGCGCGCGCGCGGGAGCTGCGCGAGCAGCTCGAGCACCACGCGCACCTCTACTACGTGCTCGACGACCCCGAGATCGGGGACGACGCCTACGATCGGCTGCTTGACGAGCTGCGCGAGATCGAGCGCGAGCACCCGCAGCTGCTGACACCCGACTCGCCCACGCGTAGGGTCGGCGGCGAGCCGGTCGGGCGGCTGCAGAAGGTCGAGCACCTCGAGCCGATGCTGTCGCTCGACAACGTGCGCTCGGAGGACGAGCTGCGCGCGTGGGTCGAGCGGATGCGCAACCACCTCGCACGTGAGGGCATCGAGGACCCGGACTTCACGTTCGTGGTGGAGCCGAAGATCGACGGGCTGGCTATCAGCCTCATCTACCGCGACGGGCTGCTGGAGCGCGGCGCCACGCGTGGCAACGGCGAGATCGGCGAGGACGTGACCCACAACCTGCGCACGATCGGCGCGATCCCGCTGCGCGTCGAGGACGCGCCCTCGCTGGTGGAGGTGCGCGGTGAGGTGTACATGTCGCTGAAGGACTTCACAGCGCTGAACGAGCGCCGCGCGGAAGCGGGCGAGTCGACGTTCATGAACCCGCGCAACTCGGCCGCGGGCACGATCCGCCAGCTCGACCCGGCCGACGCGGCCAAGCGGCCGTTGTCGATCTGGTGCTACCAGGTGGGCGTCACCGACGGCCTGGCATTCGAGCGCCACTCACAGGCGCTGGACTGGCTGCGCGCGCACGGCTTTCGCGTCAACAGTGGCATCGCGGTGCTCGCCAGCGCCGATGAGGTGATCGCCCAGTGCATCGAGTGGGAGCGCCGCCGCGGCGAGCTTGACTTTGAGATCGACGGCGCGGTGGTGAAGGTCGACGACCTCGAGCTGCAGCGCCGGCTGGGCTCGGTCGGGCGCGACCCGCGCTGGGCGGTGGCGTGGAAGTTTCCGCCGACGACGGCCGTGACGAGGCTGGAGAAGGTGATGTGGAACGTGGGCAAGTTCGGCGACCTGCGCCCGTATGCGGTGCTCGAGCCGGTGGAGGTGGGGGGCGTGACGATCAAGCTGGCCACGCTGCACAACGAGGAGGACATCGTGCGCAAGGATCTGCGCGCGGGCGAGGAGGTGATCGTGGTGCGCGCCGGGGACGTGATCCCGCAGGTCGTCTCGCCGGCCCCGCACGTGGCCGAGCGGGGGCGTCGCCCACGTGTGCCCAAACCGCCGGCACGCTGTCCGTTCTGCGCCACCGCCACGATCAAGCCGCCGGAGGGCGTGTTCACTAAGTGCCCCAACCCGGTGTGTCCGGGGCGCGCGTGGCAGCTGCTCAAGCACTTCGTCTCGCGTGGCGCGATGGACATCGACGGGCTCGGCGAGAAGCAGGTGGCGCTGCTGCAGGACCGCGGCCTGGTGAGCACGGCCGCCGACCTCTACCGCCTGGCACCCGAGCAGCTGCTGGAGCTGGAGGGCTTCGGCGAGCTGTCCGTGCATCACCTGCTGGCGGCGATCGAGGACTCCAAGCAACGCCCGTTCGCGCGCGTGCTGTTCGCGCTGGGGATCGAGGAGGTGGGGGAGGTGACCGCGCGCAACCTCGTGCAGGGCTTGCGTGACATCGATGCCCTGCTGGACGCTTCACCCGAGCGGATCTCGGAGATCCCGGGGGTGGGGGAGAAGATGGCGGCGTCGATCCGCGCGCAGCTGGACGACGAGCGCATGCTCGCGCTGATCGCCGACCTGCGCGAGCTGGGGCTGCGCTTCCACGAGGAGGGGCCGCCGCCGTCAGAGGGGCCGCTGGCGGGTCGCACGCTGGTGCTGACCGGCACGCTGCCGCGGCTCTCGCGCGAGGCCGCCGGCGAGCGGATACTGGCGGCGGGCGGACGCGTGACCGGGTCGGTGTCCAAGAAGACCGACTACCTCGTTGCGGGCGAGAGCCCAGGGTCCAAGCGCGAGAAGGCTGAGCGGCTGGGCGTGGCGGTGCTCGACGAAGCCGGGCTGCTGGGCTTGCTTGCTCAATAGCTGGCGATTGCGATCGTCATGCGGTCCTGGACCACATGCGCGGCGGCGGTGGAGATTCCGTCGGTGAAGATCGCAAAGGCCAGCAGGTGCCCGTCGGCGGCGTTGCAGTAGCCGACGAGGTTGGAGGCGCCGGTGAGCGTGCCGGTCTTGCCCGTACAGCGACCGGCGGCGGCTGTCCTGCGCATGCGCAGCGCGAGCGTGCCCGTGCGTCCCGCCACCGCCAGGTGTTCGCGCAGCACCGCACCGATCGGAGTCGGCGCCAGCTCGACGAGCAGGTCGGCGACTTGGTAGGGCGAGCTGCGGTTGGCTCCCGACAGGCCTGAGCCGTCGATCACACGCGGATGGATTGCGAGCATCGCCGCGACGGTGCCCGACACGACCGCCGCCCCGGCCGGGGTGGTGCCGGCGCCGGCAAAGCGCGCGCCCATGTCCTTGAGCAGCGTCTCGGCGAAGAAGTTGTCCGAAGGCGGCAGCATCAGGCCGAGCAGTTCGGCGACGGTCGGCGACTGAACCTGGGCGAGCTGCGTGGCGCCAGCGGGTGTGCTCGCGACGGCGCTCTTGCCGGTCACGCTCACGCCGGCCGCTTTGAGCGCTTGCGCCAACGAGCGAGCGGCATAGGCGGCGGGGGCGTGCGCCCCCTTTTCGTGCCCGGTTTCGCCGCGATTGAAAGCGAGCGCGCTGAGCGTGCCTTCGAGGAACGGGTCGTGGGCGTAACCGCTGGAGGGCTCGCCGCGGAGTGAGTCGAAGTAGGACTCATCGCCGAGGATCGACCCGGTGATCCGCCGGATCTTGTCAACGCGCACGAGCTGGGAGACGAGCGTGGAGACGCTCGCGCCGACGCGGCCGTAGTGGCGGGCGATGAACGCCGTGCTGCCGAACGTCGGGTCGCCACCGCCGCGCAGATACAGGCTGCCTTCCCACACGCCTTCGGGCGCCATGCGTCCGACGCCGTAGACGGTCGTGGCCAGGCGCGTGCCTGCGCCGAACTGTGCGAGCGCGGCGGTGGCCGTGTACAGCTTCTCGACCGACGCCGGCGGGCGCATGCTGGTCGCGCGCTGTGAGAACAGCGCCTGCTTGGCGGTCAGGTCGTACACGTATGCGCCGTTGGCCGATCCGGCCGTGGACAGCTGGTGGCTGAGCGACGCCTGCAGTTCGGCGAGACCCAGCTGGGCGCTCGCGGACGAAGCCGCGACAGCGCTCGCGAGCAAAAGCCCACAGAGCAGAACCGCGAGCTTTGCAGGGAGAGTCCGGGGCACTGGGCCATAGAATGTTCGTGTATGGGTCAGGTTGTCAAGCTGGAACCGTCAGCGAAAGCCAAGCCACGCACGCGGCGGGTGACGGCGCGCGGCGTTGGGCGCCCGGCATCGGTCGACCGGCGGCGCAGGCCCCGCCGCGACAAGACCGCGCTGGTGCTGGGCGGCGGCGGGTTCACGGGCGGCGTGTATGAGATCGGCGCGCTGCGCGCGCTCGACCTGCTGGCGGTCAACAGCACGGTCACCAACTTCGACGTGTACGTGGGCACCTCCGCGGGCGCGTTCATCGCGGCGCTGTGCGCCAACGGCGTGACTCCGGAGGAGATGATGGGGGTGGTCACGCGGCAGACCAACCCGTCGTTCAAGGACATCGACATCGGCGACCTGCTGCGCCCGAACTTGGTGGAGTTCGCGCGCAAGGGCGCGCTGATGCCGCTGCGTGCCGCCGGCCTGGCGCGCCAGCTGCTGCGCCAGCCGGGCGGGGTGTCGCTGATGGACGTGGTGATGGGGTTGGCCGACAACCTGCCGTCGGGCTTGTACACAGGCGGGGGCATCGAGCGTTATCTGCACGAGGTGCTGAGCGAGCCGGGCCGCACGGACGACTTTGGCGAGCTTGACTGTGAGCTGTACCTGACGGCCACCGACCTGGACACGTGCGAGCGCGTGGTGCTCGGCATGGACGGCTCCGATGACGTGCCGATCTCCACTGCGGTACGTGCGTCGGGTGCGCTGCCGATGGTTTATGCGCCGGTGGAAGTGCACGACCGTGAGTTGATCGACGGCGGCATCATCTCGACGACCAATCTCGACATCGCGGTGCAGGCGGGCGCCAAGTTGGTGGTCGTGATCAACCCGATCGTGCCGTACGTGAACGACTTCGCCAGCCAGGTGCGCACACTGCGCGGCAAGCGCCCGCGCCGGATCTCGGATATGGGTTTCGCGCAGATCGGCTACCAGGTGTTCAAGCTGGTCGCCCACCAGCGCCTGCACGAACTGGCGAAGGGCTGGGAGAAACGCTATCCGGGCGTGGACATCGTGCTGATCGAGCCCGAGCCGACCGACGAACTGATGTTCCAGACGTCGATGATGAGCTTCACCTCGCGTGTGGAGATCGCGCGCCACGGCTTCGAGTCTGTGACCAAGCAGCTAGCCGGCGAATACGAGCGCTACGAGGCGCTGGCCGAGCGCCACGGCCTGGAGATCTCGGGCAAGCGCGTGCGCAAGGTGGTCGAACACTTCGACGAGGAGTCCGAGAAGGTCAGCGCGTGGCGCAAGATCCTCGAAGGCACCACCGGCGCGCTGCTGCGCCAGGCCGGCACGAGCGCGTAGGCGCTCCGGCGCTCGCTACAGAGACTTGTCGAGCGCTTTGAGTAGACGGTCGGTGGCGGCGGCGGTGTAGACGGAGATGCGCACGTGGTTGGGCTCGCCGAGCGCGTCGCCGGCGGCTACGAGTATGCCGGCCTGGGCGAGGCGCGCCGGCCAGGCTGCCGCCGGTCCGCGCGGGGTGGGCGGCCCACACGAAGTTGGCTTGGCTGTCTGTGACGTCGAAGCCGCGCTCACGAAGCGCGGCGGTCATGCGCGGGCGCTCCTCGCAGATACCGCGTACGCGCCGCTCGATCAGCGCCGAGCAGCTGTGCAACGCCTCGAGCGCGCCCGCCTGAGAGATCTCCGAGACGCCGAGGTCGGGCTCCAGCTCGTTGAGTAGCTGCTGTGAGCCGGGGCCGCCGATTGCGTAACCGACGCGCAGACCGGCCAGCCCCCACGCCTTGGAGAAGCTGCGAAAGACGAGCAGGCGTGGGTTGTGCTCGAGCAGCGCCAGCGACGAGCTGGTGGGCTGGGCGTCGGAGTACTCGACGAGCGACTCGTCGAGCAGCACGGCGACGTCGTCGGGCAGGCCGTCGAGCAGGCGGTGCAGCTCTCCTGCGGCGAGCAGCTCGCCGGTGGGGTCGTTGGGGCTGGCGAGTGCGATCGCGCGCACGTCAGGCTCGCGCGCGGCCTCCAGTAGCGCGTCGACGCCGCCCTGCACACGTACCGCGCGTCCGTGTGCGCGGCGCGCCATCAGCGGATACAGGGGGTAGGAGGGCCACGGCGTGAGCAGTTGCTGTCCGGGCTCGATCAGCGCGCGCGCGGCCGCGCTGAGCAGCTCGGCGGCGCCGTTGCCGAGGATCAAGCGGTCGGGCTCGACGTCGTGGCGCTCGGCGAGCTGCTGGCGCAGGTCGGGGCCATTGAGGTGCGGATAGCGGTGCATGCCGGCGCGCGCGACGAACGTGATCGCGTTGACGATGCTCGGGTGGGGTAGCTCCGGCCAGGTCGTCTGGGAAAGGTCGAGCGTGACCACGCGCGTGAGCGCTTTGCGCTTGCGCTCGGCGGCCTCCTCGCGCAGGCCCTCGTTGACCTCCTCCTGGGACATCCCCTCAAACTGGCGGTAGTAGTCGAGCAGGCCCATACGGCCTCGTTCTAGCAGTGACTACGCGCCGCGGCGGGCGGCGCGGGTGCGTTGCGCGTAGGCACGCCGGTCACATGCCCCCGTTGCCAGAGACGACGGTCTGGCCGGGTCCGTGGATGACGACGAACCAGAACGTGAATGCCGTGCCGCAAACGATGGCGGTGGCGCCGAACACCCGTGGGAGCGTTCCGCGGCGCTGGTCGTGCCCGGCGGCGCGGCGCACGAGGATCCACGTGTCGTCGAGCCAGCGCAGCAGCGACAGCGCGCCGAACAGCAGCCCGAACAGGCCGATGAACGCGACCAAGATGCCGATGCTGACGCTGCCGGACAGGTAATTGGCCTGCGAGCCCAGCCACAGGCAGGCGAGCGGGATCGGGCCCCAGCACAGCAGGCTGAGAAGCGTCATCGCGGCGAGTATCAGCCCGGCGAACGAGCCGTCGATGCGCTGGCGCAATTCGCTGCCGCGCTCGGGCAGGCTGCGGAAGCGCACGGGCGCGGTGCCTGGACGGCGCCCGACGAACAGGCCGCCGTTCTCGGATGGGTCGTTACGCGGCGGCATCGCCTACATGTTCGCAGCTACCGGCGCTGCTCCCCGTCAGCTGGCGTAGAGCGCGTCGAACACGTCGGCGTACTTCTCGTTGACGACGTTGCGCTTGACCTTCAATGTGGGCGTCAGCTCGCCGGTCGGCTGGGATAGGTCGTGGTCGAGGATCGCGAACCTCTTGACCTGCTCGACCTGAGCGTATTTGGCGTTGGCGCGGTCGACCTCTTTCTGGATCAGCTCGTGGATGGCGGGGTCGCGCGACAGCGAGGCGATGTCCTCTGGCAGGCCGTGCTCGCGCGCGAACGTGGGTATCTCTTCCTCGTCGAGCGTGATCAGCACGACGGGGTAGGGGCGCTGGTCGCCATGCATGACCGCCTGGGAGATCCAGCGGCACTGCTTGAGGTCGTTCTCGATGTTGGCGGGCGTGAGGTTCTTGCCCCCGGCGGTGATGATGATGTCCTTCTTGCGCCCGGTGATCGACAGGTAGCCGTCGTCGTCGAGCGAGCCGAGGTCGCCGGTGTGCAGCCAGCCGTTCTCGACGGCGCCGAAGCTGGTGGACGCCTGGTTGTGGTAGCCGTCGAAGATGTTGGGTCCTTTGATGAGGATCTCGCCGTCGTCGGCGATCTTGATGTCGACGCCCGGCAGCGCACGCCCGACGGTGCCGAAGCGATGGTTCTCGACGGTGGACACGGTGGCGGCGGTGGCCGTCTCGGTCATGCCGTAGCCCTCCAGCACGGGCACGCCGCACGCCCAGAAGAACTCGAGGATCTCGCGCGCGATCGGAGCGGCGCCGCTGGTGGCGTGGCGCACTTGCCCGCCGAACATCGCGCGAACGTTTTTGAATAGCTGCTCGTCGGCTTCCTCGAAGGGGCCTTTCATCTCCTCGGGGATCTCTTCGCCGCGGCTGAGCATGTCGCGCACCTTGACGCCCAGAGCGATCGCTTCCTCGGCGCGCTTGCGGTCCTCGGGCGTCCAGCGCCTCGATCGTGCCGTGGGCGATCGTGTAGATCTTCTCGAACACGCGCGGCACGGACGGCAGGTAGGTCGGGTGGACCTCGAGCAGCTCGGGCACGATCTGGCTTGCGTGTCGCCGCCGAAGTAGGCGAGCGTGCCGCCGAGGTCGAACACGGCGAGCTGGATGAGCAGTGCGTAGGAGTGCGCGAGCGGCAGGTACAGGTAGATGACCTCGTCGCCCTCGATCTCGCCGCTCTCGGCGACCATGTCGATGATCGCTCGGTAGTTGCCGTGGGTGAGCACGCAGCCCTTCGGCGGACCGGTTGTGCCGGAGGTGTAGATGAACGTGAACGGGTCCTCGGGACGAACGGCCGCGCGACGTGCTTCGAGCTCATCAGCGGGGCGACCGCGCCCGCGCTCGCGAAGCTGCTCGAGCGTCGACCATCTCGATTGCCGAGGCGCCTTCAGCGGAGCCGTTGGCGGACGCGGCGCCGTCGGCGGCGGCCTCGATCATGATGATCGCGCGCAGGTCGGGCACGCGATCGCGGATCGCGTCGATCTTGGCGAGCTGCTCGTCGTCCTCGCAGACGATCACGCAGGCGCCCGAGTCGGAGATCACCCACAGGCACTCCTCGGGCGGAGTTGGTCTGGTAGATCGGCACGACGACCGCGCCGGCGGACGATGGCTGCCATGTCGACGTAGGACCACTCCGGCGCGCGTGTTGGAGAGGATGCAGACGCGCTCGCCCGGCTGGAGTCCCGAGGTCGATCAGCCCGAGCGCCGATCTCCTGGACGGTCTCGCGCCAGCTGCGGCGTAGCTGACGTCGTGCCACTCGTCGTCGCGCTTGTAGCGGACGGCTACCTGCTCGGCGTACGCGACAGCCGAGCGCGGGATCAGGTCGGCGATCGTCAGCGACCCGGTGGTCGACGCCGTGGCCGTGGCCTCCATCAAGACTCCCTCCTCATCATGCATCCGAAATGGGCCTGTGATGTTAGACGTTGGGGGGTGGTTTGGACAGAGCGACTAACCGTGTTTCGCATTGTCCTCCATCTGGGGGATAGCTCGCCGGCGCGCGCCTCAAACGGGGTTGGGCACGTCAAGGAACACGTGCGTGATGCCAAAGCGCTCGGCGAGGTGCTCGCCGAGGCAGCTGATGCCGAACGTCTCGGTGGCGTAGTGCCCGGCGGCGATCAGGTGCACGCGGCCTCGCGCGCGCCGGCCATCGCGCGCTCGGGGATCTCGCCGGTGAGCAGCGCGTCGGCGCCAGCCGAGCACAGCGTCGGTGAGGTAGTCGGCGCCGGCGCCGGACACGATCGCTAGGCGGCGTACGCGGGGAGGTCCGGAGTCGAACACGAGCGGCTCGCGCGCGGTGATCTCGCGTACGCGCGCGAACAGCTCGGGCGCGGGCACGCCGTCGCCGGGCAGCGTCGCGAGGAAGCCGATCGGCTGGCCGGCGTGCAGCGCGAACGGCGTCAGCTCGGTGGCGCCGAGCGCTTTGGCGAGCAGGGCGTTGTTGCCGAGCTGTGGATGGGCGTCGAGCGGCAGGTGGTAGGCGGCGAGCGCGATGTCGGCGTCGAACAGTATCTGCAGGCGGCGCTTGAGCTGCGTGTCGATGGCCTGTACGCCGGAACCCCAGAACAGGCCGTGGTGGACGAGCAGCAAGTCGGCGCCCGCCGGCCGCGGCCAGCTCGAACAGCTCGGCGTGCGCGGAGACGCCGGTGGCGATCGTCTCCACCTGCTCAGCGCCCGGGCACCTGTAGGCCATTGACGCAGTAGTCCTCGAAGCGCGCGGGCTCGAGCAGACGGTCAGCCTCGGCGAGGATCTCGGAGATCGAGGCGGGCATACGCGCGACCTTAGCGGCGATCAGCGGTATGGGATACTGCTCGGGCGTCGGGGCGTGGCGCAGCCTGGTAGCGCGCACCGTTCGGGTCGGTGAGGTCCCGAGTTCGAATCTCGGCGCCCCGATTAAAAAGCCCCGCAAATGCGGGGCTTTTTGTTGGCCGCATGCTCTGTCGGGTTTTGGCAGTGAAGCGTGTTCATTGGGCAGTAGCGTGCTGGCGTCGACGGGGAACCTTTCGTTTTGCGGGACTTTTGCGAGGTGGCTTGCTGAAAGTCTGCGGTGAGGTTCCGGGCTCGGGAAAAAGGTCGCGCTCGTCGTCAACTCATGCCGTTGTACCGGCAGATAACATTCGCTGCAGTCGCCGCATCGTGCGGCAAAGGATGAGTGCCAACACCACCGTCGAGGTTTATCTCGGCAATCCCATTAACGTGGCGAGCGAGCGCGAGTTCCTCGCTCGTCTGCGGCACGATCTGCTCCGGCTAGGGGTTTCCGCTCGCGTGTTCGCGAACTTCCGCGCTGGCCGCGCAGAGCGGCAGATCGACTTTGTCGTCATCAGTGCCCACCGCGTCGTGCAACTCGATGAGAAGGTCTTTCCCGGGGCCGTTGAGGACGGGCCGCCGAATGGTCCATGGAGTGTCCGCGTCGGCCCTAACAAGATCGAGGAGTGGCGCAACCCGCTCGCGCAGGCGCTCGACGCCACTTATGCGCTGAGCGATGCGATGCACGAGTTCGCAGCGGCCACTGGCGCGCCTGGCCCCAAGGCCGGAAAGTTCTACCGCGACATCGACACCGTCGTGTGCGCGTACCCGTCGCTGCACGAGAACTCTCACGTCCAGCGCCGGGCACACGTCTCCGTGCTGGGCTATGGCGAGCTGCTCGAACGTCTCCGGAGGCCCGGCCCAGGGCTGCGATGGTCGTCGCAGGACTGGGACGCTTTCCGCCGTCACCTCAACCTCTACCGCGAGGAGGAGGACTCGCCGGAGGCGCTTGTCCGCCACGCTGGCACCGCGGCGGTGGACACCTACCGCGGCCTCTTCCTTGCCGAGCACGCGAACCTGCCGCCGCTCGTGCCGACTCGCGTGCACGTCGATAGACAGCCAGCACCGCGCCCAGATATTCCCAACCTCGCGGCAGACGGGCGCGCCGTGCTCCTGACCGGCGGTTCTGGTCTTGGCAAGACGTTGTGGGCGCGGCACGCTGCTTTCGAGCTTGCCTCCGCTGGTCACGTTCCGATCTGGCTAGCAGCCGAGGTGTGCGAGGAGTCATTCAAGACTGCGGTCGCGCGTGCTACTGCGCCCTACACGGCGCTGGCGCCAAACGATCTGCTGCGAGCCGCAGATGCCGCGGGACGCGCCGTGGTGTTCGTCGTCGACGATCTGAGCAAGGCTCCACAGCCGGTCCGCCGCGGGCTCATCGCCGGCGCCCAGACCGCACGGTTGCGGACCCCGAGCCGCGGCATCCTCGTCACCGCCCGGTCGGCGCCTGAAACGGCGGCGTTGCCTGACCTGCTGGACGTCGAGCTGCAGATCCCGCAGGCCGAGGAGCGCCTAGCGGTCCTTGACGGCTACGGGCAGGCGGTGATCATTGACCGCTGCGAGCCGTTCACCACGCCCCTGGAGCTCGCACTCGCCGCCGAGTGCGCAGCCGCGCTGCCCGACCAGACAACAAGAACCGAGCTGCTCGACATCTACGTCGACCGCGCCCTTGACGGCGACGAGGGCCGGCGCGCGGCGCTGCGGGTGCTTGCCCAGCGCATGCATGACGAGCTCGTTCCGTCGCTGCCTCGGCCGGATGTCAACCGCACGCTGCGTCGGGACCACGACCTTGACGGCGAACAGCTCGCAGCGCTGCTCACCGGGCCGCTCGTGCACGTCGCCCAGGGGCGCGTCTCATTTGCGCATGAGCGCTACGAGCACTTCCTGGCTGCCGAGGCGTTGATCGCCGACCCCGACGCCGGCCATCTCGCCCGCGTCCTGAACGAACCTGTTTGTGCGCATCTCCGCGAGGACGCGTTCGCGCTGGAGAGCGACGAGGCGCGCCTCACCGAGATCCTGTCGGCCTGCGAGGACCCGGACGTGTTGGTCGCCGCCGTCATGGCTGAGCTTGGCCCGCTCGCGGAGCGGGTAGCTGACGCGCTGCTTTGCGAAGCGATCACAGTGGCTTGCGCGCGTACCACGCAGCCTGGGATCACGTTCACGCCCGCCGCTGGTCCCGTGTTCAGCGGGCGCTGGGCGTTGCCCGAGCCGACGGACGCGCCCGGCGACGCGCAACTGGCCGCGGTCGGCAGCCTGCTCGCGCGGGGGCGCTACCTCGACGGTGTGATGCGACTGCTCGCGCTCACCGACGAGTTGTGCGCCGCTGCGCTCGAGGATGCGCAGGGGAGCATCCCGGGCCTCGCCGACCAGATCTTCGCCACCACGTACGCGATGCACGGACCCGGTGGACTACCTGCCCAGACGGTGATGAACGCAGCGACCGACCGGGTCCGGAACAGGGGGTCATCGCGCGCACACACAGCCGTCGCGGTCCTTCACGGCGAGCCAGAACCCGGGCTCGGGGCGCTCTATCTCGCCGCCGGGCTGCTGCACAGCCCGGACTCGCCGCCCGACGAGCTGCCGGACGTGATCATCCGCTGCATTGTCGCCGGCCGCTACCACCTATGTCTCGTCGGTCTTGGGCTGGCCCACGACTTCGGGCGGCGCTTCGATCAACAACAGCGGACACGAGTCCTCGAGGCGGTCGAGTCGCTCCCGTCGGACAACTTGATGCTCAACGGCATGATCCTCGAGGCGCTCTCTGCCCTTGGGGGCATCGAACCAGCACGAAGCCTCGAGGACATCGCCGAGCAGATCCGCAACGTCCTCAGCATGGCCGGGGACCCGATCGCTCTGCGAATGGCTCGCGGGATCGTCTCCTCGCAGTTTGAGACCGAAGCCATCGGCCCCTACTACGAGGCGGTCAGCGCGCTCGATGACGAAGACCGAGAGCTACTCCTCGCGATGGCGCTGCGCGGCGGCGAGACCGGCCTGTATGACGACTGGATCATCAACGAGTTCAAGGATCTCTCCAGCCCGACCGTACGCGCCGCCGTGACCGATCACATCGCGCAGACCGACCCGTCCAAATGGATGATGTCGTCGGACAGCATGCGCGCGACCGTCGCCGCGCTACGACTGCTTGCCGCCGATGGCCGGCCCCTCCCCGAACCCGCCGAACACGGCAGCTGCGACCCAGCTTGGCGCGCCGGACTGACCGTCATTCTCGACGCCGTCCGCGAGCGCGACCCCACCCCCGACGAGCTCCATACCGCCAGCGAGGCATGGGGCGCGCTCACTGACAATCACCGCGACACCCTGGCCGGGTTCCTGTCGAGCCTCCACGACGCTCGATGGTTCGACGAGCAGTCAATCCACGACCTCGTCCTCGCCGCGATGCCCACCGCTGGCGTCAAGGCACTCACGTGGAGCCTTGAGCACCCCGATCAACTCCGCACGGTGTTCGGAAACACTTGGGGGGTACGACGCAACATCATTCGCGTGCTGGCCCACCGAGGGGACCGCCGTGCCGCCCAGGCGCTCAGGCGCTTCACACGGGACCCTGACATCGGAGAGGCGGCCGCTGCGGCGGTGCGAGGGATCGAGACGCGCGTGAATACGTAGACAGACATCGTCCGGCGGCGTAGCTCACGCTGATTAGAACACGAAGTCGTCGTCGGGCTCGTCCTCTGCGTCGGCCGTGGCGAGGGCATCCGCGATCATTGGAGGGGGCGGTCCTTTCAGGGTCTGTCGGTGGTAGTGCCAGGCCGCCTCGGGCGTTTCCGCGATGACGCCGGCGACGAAGGCGGTCTTGGTGTCGTCCTTGAGTGTCCAGAGCAGCTCGCGCACGATGTCAGCGACGGGGTATCGGTTGTGTCGCGGGCCGAGCTTCCGTAGCGAACGCGATCATCGAGCGCGTCATCCCGATCCGGGATCCACTAGCCGTTTGATAATGGCTCGGAGGGAGCGGCCTGGTGCGGGACGTGGAGGTGGGTCGGGCTCGGAGAAGCCGGGGGGTGGGGGTGGTTTACGCGCGGGGCGCTGGGCGGCTGTCGCAAGGAGCCCCGCCTCGGTGAGGAACTGGCTCGGTCGCGCTTTGTCGTAATGGATCTCAAGCTTTTGCGTGGCGCGCGTGAACGCTACGTAGGCCAAGCGTCGCTCGGCCTCGATTCCCTCGCCACGTTCAAGCGCCTCTTGGGTCACTGTGAGTGAACGCTTGTGCGGGAGGGTGTCTTTTTCGCAGGCGAGGAGGATCACGTGGGGCCATTGGCGTCCCTTTGCACGGTGGATGGTGCTGAACTCGATGCCGTTCTCGGGATCGCGGGTCGCTTTGAGCGCGTTTCGCTGTGCGTGTAGCACCTGAAGGTATGCCGCGGGGGTCATCCCGGCGGCATCGCGTTGGGCTTGCTCGAGAACTTCGTACTCAAATTCATCCAGTCCGCCCATCTTCTCGGCGTCCTGAAACCATTCATCCAAGCCTCCGACCTTGCGCAGTAGATCGATTGCCTTCGCGGCGTCGCTGCATTCAGAGACCGCCATAAAGAGTTCCCCGGGCGCCCACAGCTTGCCCCGCGCTCGTGTCGGTGGCGCGACGTCCTCGAACGCGAGCTCGAAAGAGCTATCTGCCTTCAGCAGTTCAAGGGCGCGCTGCATCTGAGTTGAGGACGCACTGCGGCTCGGTTTTTGACACACGCGTTTGATCAGCTTCGCATCTGCTTCATGCGGATTGAATGCGAGCCGTAGATGATCTTCCAGAGCGCGTCGTGCTCCAGTCGGCGCGAAGAGCTTGTCCGGCCCGTCGATTGGTACCTTGAAGTCCGGGTCCGCGCAGGCCAGTGCGGCGGGGCGCAGCGCGTCTGTCGTGCGAGCCAACACGGCGACCTCTCCACGCTGGCATCCCTTCAGTTGCTGCGCTGTGACAACACCAGATTCCTGCGTAGAGAGTGGCCGCAGTGTGACTGCGCTTCCCGGGTGCTCTTCATGAAACGGGAGAATGTCCTTCGGGAAACGAACACCGTTGTGGTTAATCAATGTGCCCGACGCGAAAACGACATCCCGTGGACAGCGGTAATTTATTTTCAGCGCGACTCGCTGTAGTCCCGGATACAAGAGGTCAAGGTCGATAATCCGCCTGACGCTTGCTCGGCGGAATGAATACAGCGTCTGATCCTCGTCTCCGACGCAGAGCAGCTGATCGTGTGGGGCGGCAATGATGCGGACCAGCAGCTCTTGTGACCACTCAATGTCTTGGTACTCATCAACTAGAACATGTTCGCATTTGTGCTGCCAGCGATCGCGAACGGCCGGGTCAGTGCGGAGCAGCAACACTGCACGCATGATCATGTCGTCGAAGTCGGGGTTTCCTCCTTCGGTGCGTTTCAGCTCTTCATACGCGGTATAGAGGGCGGCGAGGGTGTGTTCTCGATCGTCGCTTGTCCCGGTCAGCGATGCGGCGTACTCGGATGCAGTCTGGAGTTTCCCGAGCTTGATGTCACTCAGCCCGCTCTGGGCCTCGGGCGGATCCAGCCACACGCCGTGTTCTCCAGCCGCCCCTTTCGCTTTCGAGGCCAGCCAGCGCAACTGGCCCTGAGAGGCAGACCAACGCCTCCAGTCTCGCGGGAGCTTGCGTGCGTCGGCAAGTATGCGGCAGCCGAGCCGGTGGAAGTTCGCGACCTGCACACCGGCAACGTCCGCGGTCGCAAGCCGCGATTCGAGCTCTTCTCGTGCGCCGACGTTGAAAGTGACAGCGAGAATCTTGCTCGGCGATGCTCCTCGTCGTAGAAGCTCTCGGATGCGCTCGATCAGCACCGCGGTCTTTCCGCTCCCTGCCGGAGCGATGATCTGCACGACGCCCGACTTAGCCTCAACCGCTTCCTTTTGTGCGCGATCGGGAACGAAATCCATCGGCGCGAGCGCACGCCTCGTGGTCGAGCCCGGCTGCTCGCCGCGCAGGGACCACAACAGCCGCTCCAGTGAATATGCGTAGCCGAATTCCGGCTCCGTGAAGGTCTCGCGATCTAGCTGGTCGACGAGGCGGTCGGCGCCGATGATCAGCTCGATGCCGCGTTTCGCCGCCGGCTCCACGACGAAAGAGAGCAGGTCCTCCGCTGCGCGTGGACTATCGAGATGGACTCCTACGACCGCGAGACGGTCCACTTTGGCCAGCCACTCGAACCACTCGTGTGCAGCGCTGAACAGCGACGTTCGCCTCGGATCGGGGTTTCGGGCCGTATTGATCCAACGCTCGCATAGATCACGCCACTCGAGCACGGTCAGGTTGTCAGGGCTGACCGTGCCGTTCAGGTCGGCCGGGCTCGATGCGACCAGCCACTTGGCCGGACCGGTATAGAACCGAGACTCAGCCGACAAGCCACGCTCGGCCAGCTCGCCCAACGCTAAGCGCTGAAACGGAGCTGCGACAGACGACCCGTCCTACCGCGAGGCGTCCTTGCAAATCTGCAGATCCGTCGATCATCGCGGCCTCACGCTACCACCGAGCTTGGGCATATTCGGCGAGTTTGGCAGCCATTTTTGCCGGGCGGAGGTGTGACTATAAGTGTTATCTATTGACTATTAAAGTCACATCTAACGGACGGTGAATCAGCCACGACGTAACCAAACGCAGACAGTTGTCTGCTGGTCTGGTTAGGGTGCGGAGCGGGATCCGCTCGGGCGCTCGAGGGGGTGCTTCTCAGGCGCTACCCGAGGAGCGATGCGCGAGGCTGCTGGCCGGCAGCGTGGGCATAGTATCGCTCCCCCGAGCGGTCCCCTCAGAATCCGCTCAGGGTGCGCCCGGTCCAGTGAGCGACTGCCGAATGTCGACGCGCGGGGGCTCCAATACAGGCGCCCCCGCGCGAAGCGTCAGCCGAGCGCGAGTGACTCGAGCAGCCTCACGAGCGCGTCAGGCATGCCGAGCGCCCGCCCAGCGGCTGCGAGCTCTCGCCCAGCGATCGCTATGAGTGCGAGGCTCAAAGCGAACAGGATTGCCGGACTCATGCTTCTCTCCTTTCTTGTCGGGCAGCGGATCTACGCCGTCGGTTAGCGGTGCGCCAAAGTCAACTAACTGGGCTCAGGGCGGCTGCCATGATTCGGCGCACCTCTAATGCCAGGAAAGAGATGAGAAGCGAGATCAAAGAGCGTGAGCTGTTGGAGACCGTTGCGCAGGCTGGGACGAGGGTGTCTGTCCATCAGCTCAAGCGCTGGCGGCGGGCGGGCCTGATCCCACGTCCACGTGTCGTGCATGTTGAAGGAGTCAGGGGCTCCGGCGCCTTGTATCCGGCGTGGACGGTCGAGCAGCTGATAACCGTAGCCCGGCTACATGGCACCATGCATGGACTTGATGACCTGGTGGTCGCCGTTTGGTGGGAGGGGCACTGGGTTGAGATGGATGCGCTGCGCTCGGCCATGAGCGCGCCGCTCGCCCGCCTCTCAGAGGAAGCGCGTGTGGCGCATGCAGGAGTGGAGGATCCTTACGAGGCCGCTGATTTGCTGGTCGCCGGGATGACCGATGACGGTCCGCCGTCGGCGACCGTGACGCTGATGCGAGGTCGTCTATCGGGTCGCGCTGACTTTCTCGATCTCCTCTGGACCCTCCTCGTAATCGGCTTGGGCGGGCAGGCGCCGTGGGAGCAGGAGGACCGGTCGCGGCCTGACCCGGCGCCGGGCGCCCTGGCCGTGCTTGCGAAGGCCACGGGCGTCGAGCGGGCGCTTAATGACGATCCTGCCGGTAATGGCTCCTGGCTACCCGATGACTTCGACCTACCTCGGTTTATGGCCGAGCTGCGAGATGCGGGTGGATTCGAGCTCGAAGATGCGGCACGTCCGATCCGTGAGGCGAGCGAGCAGCAGCTGATCCAAGCGCGAGAGGACGCCCTGTTGTTTTCCGGGCCGCTGGCGCTGATTGGCTCAGCGCTTGAGGGCCTGCTCGGCGAGGACATCGCGGGTTTCGGCTCGCTCAGCGCGCTTGAGCCAAACACAACCTTCACGCGGGCCAGCTTGCTGCGCACGGTGCTGATTCTGCGTCCGCTCGTCGGCGACGCCGCGTTCTCGGGTATCGCGCAGCTCGTTGCGAGCGTGCACGCGCGCTATGCAGCTATCGCTGAGCTACGTGCGGCGCTTCCTCAGCACGCCGAGATCCTGCGCGTCGACTATGCCGACCGGCTGGCCGCGCTGGCGCCCGTTGACGCTGAAGTAGTTCGTGGCGATGTCGCCGACTTCTTTGCAACGCACCCCCACCACGCAATCGCGCTCGAAAGCCAAGACGCGACACCGGCCGAGTCTCCTGCTGGCGGCGAGGTGCCGGCTGGTAGCAGCTCCTCAGCTTGATGAGCAAAAGCACGAGCGTGAGAAGGCCGTTGACGATCGCCAGCACGAGCTCTGCCTGCTGTAGGTCCATCGGTGTCACGCCGCTTGCCGGGCGTCCGCCAAGCGCCCGCAAAAGTGCTGTATGTACACATTGACGGCGGCACCGCGCTTGGTGAAGGTGTGATCGGGACCACTCACGAACGGAACCTCGTGGTCAAGTTGCGGATGGGATCCATCGCACCATCCAGTAATCGCGATCAGTCTCAACTCGAACGGGCTGGAAGCGAGGCATCACTTAGGGAGCTGCGAAATATGGACTCGTGCTTCGTGCGCGAATCTCAGCAGCCACAACATCATCGTTGAGACCTGTTTTGAGCCCCGAGCCTGTCTGCGGCTCGAATGGCGAGGGTCGGCTGAGATCAGCGAGTCCGAAGCACTGCCCTCGTGCGCCTCTCCGGTATCGAACTCCGCGTGGCCCACCTCAACCTGACCGTCGCCAGCGCCCTACATGCCTCGGTCGTCAACTCCTGCTTCCCGGTGACGATCCCGCCAGCGACGCTAGGCGAGTCAAGCTGGCGAGTGCGACTGGCTCGGGCGCCGCGAGCGAACGGCCGCTCTTCACCGTGCTGCCGGCGGTGACATCCTCAGCGCGCCGACGGCACGCTCGCGGGAGTATGCCGTCCGGCTGAGCCCGCCGTACCCCTCCTCGCAAGGCGTAGAATGGCGATCAAGATGCCGGTGACGGAGTTAGACGCGCGTTTCAGCAGCAAGGGGGCGACCACGACAGGTTGGGCGGAGGGCCGCCGGCACATCGATGAGGCGGACGTGTTCTGGATCTCGACGGTGCGTCCCGATGGACGCCCGCACGTCACGCCGCTGTTGGCCGTGCGGCACGACGACACGATGTACTTTTGCACGGGTCCGGAGGAGCGCAAGGCAACGAACCTTCGGCAGAACCCACACTGCATTCTCATCACGGGCCAGAACGGACTCGATGGCCTCGATGTCGTGGTCGAAGGACACGCCGTCGAGGTTGCTGACGGAGCGGAGCTCGGACTCATCGCCAAGGCCTACGAGTCGAAGTACGGGGCGCACTTCACAGCACCCGAGGGCACATGGTTCGCCCACGACGATCCTTGGCTTCGGCAAGGGTGAGCAGTTCAGTCAGACGCGATGGCGCTTCGCTTGAGAAGCTGATCGACGCTACTTCATAGGAGGTCGCAAATGGCATCAGTCCAGAGAAACAAACCGGCACCCCTCGAAAGCGATCTGCAGAACGCGCGTGTCGGCGACCGGTCGAACTTCCGGGAGGGGCCGCCGCACGAGCTGTTCCGGCGGCTGCGCTCGGAGTGCCCGGTGCACTGGTCGGCCGGGATCACCGAGTACCCCGGCGAGGATGGCTTCTGGTCGGTGACCACGGCCGAGGATGTGCATGAGGTCAGCCGCGACTGGCAGACGTTCTCCTCAGAAATCGGGGGCTTCACGGCCACCAAGAAAACGGGGCTGTCGCTGGAGATGCAACAGGCGATGTTCATCGGCATGGACCCTCCAAAGCACGACCGTCTGAAGGCGCTCTTCCAGCGCGGCTTCACGCCCAAGCGGATCGCCGAGCACGAGCACGCGATTCGCGCGATCGCCACCGAAGTGCTCGACCGGCTCTCCGGTCGGGAGAGCTGCGATCTCGTCGACGATGTCGCCCAGCCTGTGGTGGCGCGTGTGATCGGCAGCTTCATGGGCCTCACTCCCGAGGATGATGCAGTGTGGGCCAGACTGATGAACGCGATCGTCGGTGCCGGTGACCCGGATGCCACGCCGGATGGCGCCAACAGCGTGATGGAGAACGAGGTGCCCGAAGTATTCGAGCGCTGCGGGCGGCTGATCGCCGAACGTCGCGCCGCACCGACTGAGGATCTGACGAGCGTGCTCGTGCATGCCGAGCTCGACGGCGAGCGACTCGAGGATCACGAGATCGTGATGGGTTTCCTGCTGTTGATGGCGGCCGGTAATGACAGCACCAAGGCGACGTATTGCAGCGGGATGCGTGCGCTGATGGAAAGCCGTGACCAGCTGCGTGAGGTCGTGAACCACCCGTCGCTGATACCGGGCGTGGTCGAGGAGTCGCTGCGCATGTTTCCCGCGTTCACTCACTTCGCCCGCACCGCCACCCGCGACACCGAGCTGCACGGCCAGAGCATCCGCGAGGGGGAGAAGCTCGTGATGTGGTACCCGTCCTCCAACCGTGACGAGTCCCGCTTCGAGGATGCCGAGCGCTTCGACGTCAGGCGCAACCCCGAGCACCAGGCGTTCGGTGCCGGCGGCCGGCACTACTGCCTCGGTACGGCGCTCGCGCGTCTGGAGCTGCGGATCCTCTTCGAGGAGACCCTCGCCCGCTTTCCCGAGATCGAGATCCTCGATACCCCGACATACCTCGAATCGGCGTTCGCCAACCAGATGAAGACGCTGCCGGTGCGGCTCTCGCCGCCACCGCCTGAAGGAGACGCCGGTGGTGGCCCTATCGCAGACTGAGCAGGAAGTAAGCCGCCGGAAAAAACGGTATCGGCGAGGTGGTGGACGGCACAAAAGCCCTGCAAATGGGTTTTGGGATGTATCTCGGTACACCTGAAATCGTGGTGTCACCTGTTCGAGTCGGCGTGGCCCGCGGCTGATCGGCCTGGCGGCTCGGCTGTGGGTCGCTCGAGTGCCAAAGCGGGCGGCGCGCCGAGGCGCAATCCAGCAAACGGTATTTGCGAGGGTTCGGGGAGGTTCCTGGGATTGGGGCCGCAGAGGGCAGCTTGCGGTCCTTTTTGCGGTCTCTTCCGATGGGAAGGGCGGCTACCGGATTAGATGGGGCGAGCACCACCGGCATCAGACCGACGAGCATCGCTCCGTCATGCTCGCTGTCGGAGGGCCTCGTACGCCTGTCCCTTCCTGTGCGGGTCCGATTCGTCGTCATGCGCGTGGCGTGAAGGGAAGAGCAACCGACCTTCGAAAAGGCGGGCGCTTAATGGAACCGTGCCGATATATGATCGAGCCGTGCCTGAGTCCTTTGACGCTGTCATCGTCGGCTCCGGCTTCGGAGGAGGTATAGCGGCGTGCCGCTTGGCCGAAGCGGGCAAGCGCGTCTGTGTCCTGGAGCGCGGGCGGCAGTTCAAGGGCGAGGACTTCCCTTCAGAGCCGACTGAAGCCCCTGAGCTGCTGTGGCACGAGTCGCTGAACCCCGGGGGAATGTTCGACGTGCGGATGATGAGGGATGTCTGCGTGATCACTGCCGCGGGCGTGGGGGGCGGGTCGCTGGTCTACGCCAACGTTCAGCTTCGAGCCCCGGCGGCGGTGTTCGAGAAAGATTGGCCGGCGGCGATCGATCGCGCGGTGCTCGACCCGTGGTACGACAAGACCGAGGAAGCGCTGCAACCCCGCACGACCCCTCCCGACCCTGCGCTCGAGAAGGTGCGGGCATTCGCGGCGGCGGGACGGCACGTGGGCAAGGAGGCCGAGCTGCTGCCACTCGCGGTCCACTTCGGCGAGGCGCGGAAGCACCCCTTCAGCGACGTCGAGCAGGAGGGCTGCCAGAATCTGGGGCGCTGTGACATCGGCTGCCCGGTACACGCCAAGAACACGGTCGACATCACCTACATAGCGCGCGCCAAGGCGCACGGGGCGCAGGTGCGCCCGCTGCACCTCGCGCAGAAGATCATCCCTCCACCCAGCGCGGGAGGGGACTGGTGCGTCACCTTCAAGCACCTTGGCGACGGCGAGGACGGCCAGGTGCAAGCGCCGACGTTGATTCTCGCGGCTGGAACGGTCGGTTCCTCGCGCCTGCTGCTGATGAACAAACGGCGGCTGCCCGGCCTCTCGAAGGCCTTGGGAACGCGCTTTTCCGGCAATGGCGACGCCCTCGGCCTCGCGTTCGACCCGAGCAAGCAAGACGTCAGGGGCGCCCGTAACGACTTCGGGCCGGTGATGACGAGCAAGCTCGACTACACCGCGGATCGCCACCTGATCGTCGCGGACGGGGGGCTGCCGGCGAACTTCGACTTCCTGCTCGACGTCGCCCGCGGGGTGAACGTGATCCGAGGCTGGCGGCGGGCGCTGTTGCGATTGCAGGCTGCCCTGATCTCCCTCGGCTGGAGTGATCAGTCGCTTCGCCCGCGCCACGTCGCCAAGGTGGGCTCCCCACGTTCGGACACCGACTCGCTGATCTTCCTGCTGATTGGGCGTGACGCCGCGGATGGGCGCATGCGCCTGACGCCGTTGCTGCGCCGTTTTGACATTCGCTGGAGCAAGGCGGCCTCGGCGCAGCTGTTTGCCGAGCTGGAACGGACCGCGCGGGAAGTCAGCGAGGCCAGCGGGGCGAGCCTTTACTACGCCTTGGAAGGCGGGCCGTTGAGCAAGTTCACGACCGTTCACCCTCTCGGAGGCTGCCCGATGGCGGACGATCCAGCTCTTGGGGTGGTCGACGACTATGGCCAGGTGCATGCACACCCCGGGCTTCATGTGCTCGACGGCTCGATCGTCCCAACGGCCTTGGGCGTAAACCCCTCCAAGACGATCGCGGCACTGGCCGAGCGCGGTGTCGCGCACCTCGTGGAAACGCTCGCTTGAGCCCGGTCTGGCGCAACCACACCGGCAATCAGAAGTGCAATCCGCGCGAGATCGCCCATCCCTCCACGCTCGAGGACCTCGTGGCACTGGTGAAACGAGCCGAAGAGCAACGCCTCACCGTGCGCGCCTCAGGGGCCAGGCACTCCTGGTCAGACGCGGCGCTGACCGATGGGATCATGGTCGAACCCGACCGGCTGAGCGGCGTCGAGAAGGTCGATCCCGCGACGGTCCGGGGGGAATACAAAAGCGAGCGCCTCGTGTGGGTCTGCGGCGGAACGCATCTGCACACGCTCAATCCAGAGCTGGAAAAGATGGGCCTGGCGCTGCGCAACATGGGGGGCTATGACGCCCAGACGATCGCGGGCGTGATCTCCACCTCGACGCATGGCTCGGGGCTGGCCTTCCCGCCCTTCCCCGACATGGTGCGCTCACTTGAGCTCGTCGTCTCCGGCGGAAGGGCGATCCGGCTCGAGCCCGCGGACGGGCCGACCGACCCCGACGCGTTCTCCGGCGGCGGGGTGGAGCTCGTGCAGGACGACGGCCGCTTCGCCGCCGCGATCTGTGGGGCGGGCACGGTCGGGCTGCTCCACCGGGCGATGATCGAGGTGCGAGACAAGTTCTGGTTGAAGGAGGTGCGAACGCCGGATACGTGGGAGAAAGTCAGGTCCACCCTCACGGCTGACGGCGTTCTGGGTCGGCCGGGCCACTACGAGCTGTTCGTCAATCCCTACCCCGACGACAAGGGCGAACACCATCTGCTCGTGACGGTGCGCCGCGACTGTCCGCAACCTCACGACGAGCCCCCCGAGAACCTCGAACGCAATCCTCTGACCGAACTCGAGGCGTCGTTCAAGCTCACCTGGATATTCCTCAGGTTCTGCGCCAGATACTTCCCTTCGCTGCTCGCCAAGCGCTTCGACTCGGTTCTCGAGGAAATGTGCGACTCGGACTACACGAACCTCTCCTACAAGGTGTTCAACATCGGCGAGGCTAACCATCTCCCCGCCTACTCGATGGAGCTGGGAGTGGCGGTCGACGAGCGCGGGCGGCACATCGAGGCGGTCGACCGCATCCTCGCGATCGCGAGCGAGAGAGCGAAGGAAGGCATCTACCACACCTCTCCCTTCTCGTTGCGGTTCGTCGCCCCATCTTGTGCCACCGCTTCGATGATGTACGGGCAGTCGACGATGATGATCGAGCTGATCATGGTCGCGGGCAGCCGCGGGGGAATGTCGCTGTTGGAGGGATATGAATCCGCTCTCGCGGATTTGGATGTCCGACCCCACTGGGGGCAGATCAACTTTCTCTCACCCGGAAGACCGGCTGAGCTCTATCCACTCTGGGAGTCTTGGCTCGAGACGATGCGGGAGTACAACGCGTCGGGGGTCTTCAACTCCCCGTTCACTGACAGGCTGGGAATCTCGTGACTCCAGAGGAACTGCAACTGCTCGAACGGTATGCGCCCTACATCCAGTACGACTCGATGGAGAGCTTCGCGGCCGACTCGGTCGCCACGATGACCGATTGCGTCCCACAGGGATACCCGCAGGGAAATACGCTCTGCGAGGAGGGAGGGAAGGTGTTGGCGCAGGCGGCGCCCGCGGCCGGGGGAGCAAAGCTGGAGCTCGACTTCCTGAGAGCGGGGACCTATCCCGATCAGGCCCACACCGCGGTCAAGGGAAGCGACTACATCGACGTCGCGGGCAAAGCATACGTCGAGGATGCCCGCGAGGTGCACGTCCGTCCTGGGATGGCCGATCAGATCTACGGTCACGCCAAACGTGACACCAAGGGGGCGTTGTGGCTCCAGTACTGGTTTTTCTACTTCTACAACAACAAGGCGTTCCTGTACGTCGGCCTGCACGAGGGCGACTGGGAGATGATCCAGGTACGCCTGGGGGCCGATGGGACGCCCGATGCAGCGACATACGCTCAGCACACCCGAGGTGAACGCTGCGCGTGGGGCGAAGTGGAACTGGAGCCGAGTCCCGATGGCCCCGCTCCGGTTGTCTACTCGGCGCGCGGGTCGCACGCCTCCTACTTCCGTCGCGGGACCTACGAACAGGCCCCGATCGTGCCCGACTACAACGACGCCGGCGGGCCACGTGTGCGTCCGACGGTGAACCCGATCGACGAGAACACAGCCTGGGTGGCGTGGTCGGGCACTTGGGGTAATACCAGAGCTCTGATCGGCCCGATCGGGGCGAACAGCCCTCCGGGCCCGAGCCATCACGGAGCCTGGAAAGATCCGCTCGCGTTTCACGAAGCGGCGCGCTCCGCGGAGCGGTTGCCCGCAGCGGTAGAGGTGGCGCTGCCCGAGACGCCCGTGGTCGAGGTCCGGCGTCAAGGTGTCCGCGCGGTGGTCTCCTACAGTTTCGCCCCCGTCAAGCCCGGTGAGCCGACCCCGACGGGACTGCTCGTTAGCTTCGACGGACATCAGGACGGTCGTCCCCCGGCCACGACCTACTTCACGACGGGAGAGCAACCCGGCGAGGTCGAATTCCCGGTCGATCTCGAAGGGCGGGAGTACACCGTCCGCGCCAGCGCCGTCTACGAGACCGGCTTGACCGGATCGGCCGCAGTCGTCGAGCTCCCCGCGGCCTAGAGGTGACCAGCCCGCGGCCAGGGCGAACCAAACCGCCAGCCCGCAAACCCTCCGTAGAGGGGCGCCGATCCCCCCGCGAGCCTAATCAGCGGAGCCGACGACGCGCAGGCGCTGACTCGGCGGGGTGGCCGCCTGCTCGTAGTCGTCCATTGCGCGCTGTGCGCGGGCGAGTACGCGACGGCGGCCTAGCTTTGTGTAGACAGTGGCAATGAGATAGCCGCCGTCGTCGTGGCCGACCATTTCTGCGACCGTCGCGGGGTCGAGGCCCGAGGCCGCCATCCTCGACTGGATCGACCATCCATTGAATAATCGCGCTCGCTGGTCGCTTGGTCGAAGGCCCGCGGTGGATGATCGACGTGAATCGTGCCTGCCGGCTGAACAGCGACGGCGTTTCGATAGAGGACTGCAAGGCAAGCAAGAGGTGCGGCTGACCCGCAAGCCCGGTGCTTGCCCTCGGCGAGCGACCGGGCTCCGAGGCGAGGGATTATGGAACCACTACCCGTCGGTGAACGTTCTGCCAGCGCTGGTCAAACGTCCATGCGGCGTCGGCGTTGATTAACTCAGCCACCACCAGTGCGATCGCATCGGGCAGACTGAGGCCACGGTGGCGCGCCTTCAGCTTCGCGGCGCCGTCGGCAATGACGGCACTGACAGGCACTGTCTCACAGCCGCCGACGAAGTCACACGCGGCTGCCAGCACCATGCCGCCGACGCGAGTCGGTCCGACGAGGATCTCAGCCCTCGTCGTGGCCGCGAGCACTAGCTCGTCATCGCTCGCACTAGCAAGCGCAGCGACCGCTGCATCGTGATGTGCGTCGTCCGCTGCAAGGGCAGCGATCGCGACGCTCGCGTCTAGAACGATCAGTCGCGCCACTCGGCGCGGAGCTCGTCGAGGTAGCCAGCTGGGTAGACGGAGCTGTCGAGCTTGCCCATCGCGGCGAGCAGGCGTGCACGCCTGCGAGCGCGCTCTTGTTGGCCGGCGGGTGCGCCGAGCAGCTCGTGGCGGACGGCCGTGCGGATCACCTCGGCCTCACTGGCGCCACGCTCCTTCGCCGCCCGCTTGATCCCCTGATGAAGCTCGTCGGGCAGGTAGATAGTCGTCTTCACCATGCCTGAGATCTTACCATATATAACGTATGGTACTCAGTCGAAAATGGCTCTAGAAAGCCAACCTGAACCGTTCGCCCCGATTTTCCGCAGGTCCGCGAACAGCCGCGAATATGGGGGAAAGGCGCGAAATGCTGACGGTCGCGGGGGCCGTGTTCGCGGCATTTCAGTCAAGTGCTTCCGGGAGTAGCTGAAGCCCCTCTGTACGCGCAGCTGTGTGCAGGCGCCGGTCCCAGGTGGCCAGGACGAGATCATCGTCGGCGATCATCAGGGCAGCTGCGAGGTGCAGGGCGTCCAGGCTGCGTAGCTCACGGTCGATCGCTAGCTTGGCCGCGTCTTCGACCAAGCTCTGATCCACCTCGATTACGCTGAACGCGGGCCACTCATCTCGCACTGTCTTGGTGGCCGCT
Organism: uncultured Solirubrobacteraceae bacterium; assembly: GCA_963705235.1. Lineage (GTDB taxonomy): Bacteria > Actinomycetota > Thermoleophilia > Solirubrobacterales > Solirubrobacteraceae > Palsa-744. The sequence continues at coordinate 1,781,485 of OY970059.1, forward strand.
CGGCCTGCGCTTAGACCAACGGCGCGGACGGCCTCGACGAAGCCGGCGCGGCATATGAACCAGTCGTCGGCGCGATCCATCGCATCGCGGACGATGTCACTCCCCGACTCAGCGACATAGCGCTTGACCAGCGCGCTCGCGTCGAGGTAGACCTTCAGCGCTCGGCTTCCCGCTCGGAGAGCACGAACGAAGATGCGCTGCGGTGAGCCTGCACGAGCTGGGGCGCGCGCCTGGGTCGCGCACGTGCGGCGGGCGTCAACCGCCCCTGGGCCACTAGCTCACGCAGGCGACTCTCCTCGACTGAGGTGCCCGCGGGTACGATGTCGGCCACCGGCCGACCACGGACGGTCACGCGCACCTGCTGACCGCGAGCAACCGCTCGCAGCGTCTCACTCAGTGACAGCTTCAATGCACGCACACCAATCTCGCGCATGTGTCCACTTTATCAGCCAAGAGGCCACAACACTCGGCGCCCGATCGACCTGAATGTAAGCAACCACTAGCGAAAAGGGGGCCCGGCATGTCTGCAGCGCAAAGCACAGGGATTCTCGCTGAGGACGCCCGCCAGGAGCGCGAGCGGATCGTCGGGATGCTTCACCAAGGCGTACTGGATGGAGATCGAGACCGTGATGAGCTACCTCGCCAACTCGGTCAACCCCGACGGGGTGCGCGCCCAAGAGATCATCAAGTCCCTGGCGCAGGACATCCAGGAGGAGCTCGGGCACGCGACCCAGTTCGCCAGCCGCATCAAGGAGCTCTACGGGATCGTGCCCGGCTCGATGGACTTCCAGGCCGAACAGGCCTACCTACAGCCGCCCGAGCACCAGACCGACATCGTGCACGTGATCAAGGGCGTGATCGAGGCCGAGAGCGGCGCAATCAACTTCTACAACGAGATCATCGAGGCAACCGAGGGTACTGACCCGGTGACCAACGACATGGTGATCGCAATACTCCACGACGAGGAAGGCCACCGCCGCTTGTTTGAGGGGTTCCTACGCGAGTACCAAGACAGCTCGGCACAGGCGTGAACGGCACAGCCTCTCAGCTGATAGACGCGAGGATCAAGGAGTTGGGTGATTGGCGGGGCGAGACGCTCGCTCGGGTTCGGGCGCTAATCAAGCAGGCCGACCCCGAAGTGGTCGAGGAATGGAAATGGAGGGGGGTTCCGGTTTGGTCGCACGCCGGAATCATCTGCACCGGTGAGACCTACAAGAAGGCCGTGAAGATGACCTTCGCTAAGGGGGCCTCGCTGGAGGACCCTTCAGGCCTCTTCAATTCCAGCCTCCAGGGCAACACCAGGCGTGCCATCGATCTCCATGAGGGCGAGGAGATCGACGAGAAGGCGTTGAAGGCGCTGATCCGCGCCGCTGTCGCACTCAACACCGGTTAGGCGCCCTATGGCAGCGCGGCCAGCAGCTTCAGCCCGTGCGGCACGCCCCATCCGCTGACCGCGTCATAGCCCACGGCGGCGTGATAGCCGTCGCCTGGCGGTGTGGAGACGTTGGCCCCGCTGGTGACGTCTGTGCACGCGGACTGTCCACGCGGGTGTCCGTCGGACCCCGTTTCGTAGAGCAGGGGCGCCAGGAAGGTCGGTCCCTGCGAAGGCTTGCCGGCCTCCAGCAGGCGCGCGATCAGCGCCGCCCACAGCGGAGCGGAGGCGCTGGTGCCGCCGTTGGGCTGTGGTTTGCCCAGGAAGATGAGGTCGTAGAACGGCTCTCCGGCCAACGCGGCGATATCAGGGTTGACTCTGCCGTCGATGCTGCCCTGATTCACCGAAGTCACCTGGACGTTCTGCCACGAGGGTCGGTTGAAGACCACGCTCACGCCGCCGCCCGTCGAGCCCCCACCTTTTCCGGTGCGCCGTCCGGGGGCTTCCCACCAGACGACATCTTTGCCGTGCTTGATCATCGTGCCCCCTACGCACAAAACCCAAGGGCTCGACGCGGGGAAGTCGACATGTGCGCTGCCGTCTTCGAGCTGGTCACCCGAACCGTCGTCGCCGGAGGCCAGACAGATGGTCACGCCCAGACGTGCGGCAATGCCCAGGCGCCGGTTGATCTGTTTGCGGGCTGATTTCGACCAGTGGGGGCTGTCCTCGGCCAGACCCCAGCTGACCGACAGCACCGGCGGGCCGCCCGGGGCGATCACCTTGTCGAGCAAGTCGATCCAGCCCTTTTGGTCGAAGGTCGAGAAGTACAGGAGGATCTCCGAGCGAGGGCACAGGCCGGCGATGATCTGAACGTCCATCATCACCTCGACCGCCTCTCCGACCACCTGCCGCTGCTGTTCTTCAGGAAGCGCCTCGATTTCGGCGATCGTCGGAGGGATCAGGCCGGCGGAAACCACGCTCACGGGAGCTTCGGTGATGCCGTGCTGTTCGCAGAACGCTTTGAGGTCAGTGGGGAAGTAGGCGCCGCCGAACTCGGCGATACCGATCTTCTGGCCGTTCCCGTCTCCAGGGGGAAAGCTGTAGTGCTGTTCGAGCTCGTGTGGTCCGAGCGGAGAGGGGCTGGGCGAGGTCGACTGGGCGCTTGCCGGTGCGCTGCTTCTCCTGTGCGCGACCCGACGCTCGTCGAGGCCGAAGACCCCGGTAACGATCCCCTCCAGGGCTGAGGGAATCTGGAGCTCGCCTTCCGCGCGTCCGCGGAACTCCCCCTGTTCGGTGGTGTGGTAGACGCCGAGGGCTGGGTGAAACGCCTTTTCCATCTGGGCGGCGGTGCCGCTGACGCGCATGCTGGTAGCCGTCTGTGAGATTCCCTCGACGGTGAGGCCGAATTGCTCGAGAGTGTCTCTGACCTTGGCTACGTCCTCGGGGTTTGCTCCATAGCGAGCGGCAAAATCCTCGCGTGAGATTGCCGGCTCACTGACGTCCAGCTCCGGCAGGTCCGGGGCACGCAGAGTGACGGTCACCTCCATTTGGGCCGACGAGTCCACGTCGCCCACGCGCGTAGCCTCCTGCTTGCGATGACTGTCCGGCAGCGCCACGTGCCCGTCGCTCATCACTGCACCCCTTTTCTCGTTGTCGACGTCAGCTAGACCACCGCGACGTTCTATACGAACGCCGACCACAATTCAAGCTAACTAAACGTTTTGGATACGCCGTCGGAGAGGGCCCCAAGAAACAGCGGCGGCGGAGGGTGCCCCGTGCCCACGATCCGCCAGGATGAGCGCCGGATGCCGAGCGCTCGCAACCTCCTCAACTTGAAGGACGTCCACAAGGGCTACGCAAGCCGATCGGTGCTGCGCGACATCACGCTCGGGGTCTGCGCGGGCGATCGCATCGGCATCGTCGGGCGAAACGGTGATGGCAAGTCGACGCTCCTGCGCCTCATCTCCGGCCTCGAGCCACCCGACGCCGGAGCGCTCACGCGCGCGGGGGACGTAGATGTCGCATTGCTGGGGCAGCGCGATCAGCTGGACGAGGATGCAACGATCCGCGAGACGCTCGTCGGTGCGCGCGCCGACCACGAGTGGGCCGGCGACGCCGCGTTTCGCGGTGTGCTCGACGGTCTCCTCGGCGGCGTCGAGCTACGGCGGTTCTCGGACGGGATGGAAACGCCGATCGCGGGTCTGTCGGGAGGCGAGCGTCGGCGCGTCGCGCTCGCGCGCCTGCTGCTGGACGCGCCTGAGCTGCTGCTACTCGACGAGCCGACCAACCACCTCGACGTCGAGGCGGTCGACTGGCTCGCGCATCACTTGGCGGCGCGCTCGGGCTCGATGCTCGTGGTCACCCACGACCGCTGGTTTCTCGACGCGGTCTGCACGGCGACGTGGGAGATTGTTGACGGGGCTGTCCACCAGTACGAGGGTGGCTACGCGGCCTACGTGCTCGCGCGCGCCGAGCGCGACCGCCAGGAGGCCTCACGCGCGAGCCGGCGCCGGCAGCTGCTGCGCAAGGAGCTCGCGTGGCTGCAGCGCGGCCCGCCGGCCCGGACGAGCAAGCCGAAGTTCCGCATTGACGCCGCAAACGCGCTGATCGCCGACGAGCCCCAGCCGCGCGATCGCGCCGAGCTGCTGCGCTTTGCCGGCTCGCGCCTCGGCGACAAGGTGCTCGACGCGGTCGACGTGTCACTCACGCTCGGTTCCAGGGAGGTGCTCAGCGAGCTGACCTGGCGCCTTGGGCCGGGCGACCGTGTCGCGGTGGTCGGCGTCAACGGCTCCGGCAAGACCTCGCTCGTAAAGCTCCTTGCCGGGGAGATCGCGCCCACCTCGGGCCATGTCGAGCGCGGCGCCACGGTACGGATCGCCCACCTCTGCCAGGACACCGACGAGATTCCCCCGCACCTACGCGTGCTCGACGCGCTGAACGAGGTGCGTGGCCATGCGACGCTCAGCGATGGCGAGGAGATCACCGCCGCGATGCTGTGCGAGCGCTTCGGCTTCCGCGGCGAGAAGGCGTTCACCGCGGTCGAGGACCTCTCCGGCGGTGAGCGCCGCCGTTTGGCACTGATGCGCCTGCTGATGGCCGAGCCCAACGTCCTGCTACTAGACGAGCCCACCAACGACCTCGACATCGACACGCTCACCGCGCTCGAGGATCTGCTCGACGGCTGGCCCGGAACGCTCGTCGTAATCAGCCACGACCGTTACTTCGTCGAGCGTGTCTGCGACGACGTCTACGCGCTTACCGCCGCCGGCGCCATCCAGCATCTGCCCGGAAGCATCGAGCAGTACATCGAGCAACGGCAATCCGCCGAGCGCCAGTCCACGCCGACCGCGCGAACACGAAGCGCGGGTGCGGGGGCCGTCATCCGCGCGCAGCGCAAGCAGAACCAGCGCGCCGAGCGAGAGCTCAAACAGCTGGAGCAGGCGATCGAGCGGCTCGCCGCACGTGAGAGCGCGCTGAGCGAGCAGATGACGGTCATCGCCAGCGACCATGTCGAGCTCGCGAAGCTCCAGTCCGAGCTCGAGGAGATAGCTGGCGAGCGCCAGCGTCTGGAGGCCACATGGCTGGAGCTGTCAGAGTCGCTCGAAGGTTGACAGCGGCCGCTGCGCGGCCGAGCCACCGCCAGCTCAGGCGCCGAACCAGCGTGCTCTGCGGCTGGCGCCGAACTGTTCCTTCTCGGCGACCTTGGCGGCGGAGGGCGGATTGAACGTGCCGGTGCGCGACGGCCCGGACAGGAAGTCGATGTCCACGCTCCCCACTCGTCCCGCGCCGAACTCGATGTAGCACGTGCCCTGCCCGAGGTGGCGCCCAGGTGGCTCGCCACCCGCGAACCTCGAGATCAGCGCCTGCGCGACGATCCGCGCGGCGCCCTCCGCGAACACGCCCGCCTTGGGCACGCCCGCAGTGGCGACGTCGCCGACCGCGTACACGTCCGCAAAGCGTGTCTGCAGCGTGGCCGGGTCGACCGGTATGTAGCCGTCCTCGGTCATGCCGCTGGCGATGACCACATCGGGGGCCCGATGCTTGGGCACGCCGAGAAACAAATCGAACGCCAGCTCGCTGCCGTCGTCGAGTATCGCCACGCTGCGCCCCGGGTCAAGCGCGCTCACACGGCGCCCGGTCAGTAGTTTGATGTCGCGCTCGGTGAACGCCTCTTCAAGCGCGGCCGAGGTCTCCGGCGACGGTGGTACGGGGGTGCCCAGCGGAATCACGAACGAGATCTCACACGCATCGCGCACCCCGCGTGCGGTCAGCTCGTCATGCAGGAGCAGGGCGCACTCGCTCGGCGCCGGCGGACACTTGAATGGCGCGCCGCACACACCGATGACGGCGTGCCCCTGCGAGAACGTCGGGATGATCTCCGACAGCCGCTCAGCGCCCGCCATTGAGTAGAACTCGTTGCCGCCCTCGGCGAGCCCAGGCGTGGCATCCATGTCGTAGTCGGCGCCCAGCGCGATCACCAGCGCGTCGGCCTCGTGGACGCCTGCGTCGGTCGTCACTCGCCGCGCCTCCGGGTCGATCGCCGTGACTGTCTCGCGCAGCAACCGCACGCCCGGCTTGGCGACGTCGTGATAGGGCAGCCGGACGGCGTCCGCGGTCGCGTGACCAAACAACACATCGAGCTTCGAGAACCCGAACACGAACGAGTCGCTCTTGTCGATCAGCGTCACCTCGACGTCGTCGCCGCTCGCCTCCGAGAGCATCGTCGTCAGCTCTAGGCCGCCGAACCCGGCCCCGAGCACCAGCACGCGCGCGCTCACTGCTGCTCCTCGCGCTCAACCGCGAAACCGGCCTTGCCCCAGCCTGTCAGCCGGCCGACGAGCACTTCCACCCGCTCGTAGCCCATGCTCGCCAGCGTCTTTGCGGCCATCAGCGAGCGGTGCTCCCGCGCGCCGTCGCGACCATCTGTGCCAGGGTCATCGCCATGTTGCCTCCTCCTCGCGTTTGAGCGTCGGCGCTGTGTCCGCTCGTCTCGGGCGCAGCCTAGCGCCTGCGCTGTCTGCCGCTCTTCGGACTCAGTCAGCGAGTGGTTCGGCAGGGAACCGCACGCTAAAGCGCTCGATCAGACCGGGAATGCTCGCGGGGTCCATCTCCAGGGCGTAGCGCTCGCAAAGGCCGCCGAGGACCTCGGGGTCAGCCTGCGCGACACCGCCGAGGTCGACAAGCTCCTTGAAGAACCCCTCGAAGCCGGCCGGAGCGATGATCTCGAGGATGCGGCACGGCTCGTCCCCGGCGTTCCAGAACGTGTGCCACTCACCGCGCGGCTTGAGGACCAGATCGCCTGGGCCGGCTTCGAGCGCTTCCTCGCCAAGCAGCGCCCCCATGCGGCCTTCGATGACGTAGCTGTACTCGTCCTCGCGCAGGTGGCGGTGCAGCGGTGCGGCGAGTGCGTGTGCGGACATCGGGTGCTCGACGAGCGAGAAGCCGCCGTCGGTCGTCTCGCCGTCGACCATGAAGCGCACCCCGATGCTCCCGAGGAATCCAGCCATGCCGTCTCCGGGTCTCACGACCCGGCTTGGAGCGGTCTGCATCGCGTCCTCATTTCATCGGACAGTAGTGTCGCGGCAACTATACAGGTAGGACCGTGCAAATATTGAGCGGACAGGCATGACCGACCAAGCACGTTCCTACCGCATGCGCCGGCGCGCGGAGTCCCAGCAGCAGACGCGTCTGCGCATCACCAAGAGCGCGGTGGAGTTGCACGGGACAGTTGGCCCGTCGCGGACGTCGATCAGCGCCGTGGCCGCGCACGCCGGTGTTCGCCGCTCAACCGTCTACCGACACTTCCCGGACGAAGCGGCGCTCTTTGACGCGTGCTCTGCCCACTGGGCGGCGGCCAATCCACCGCCTGACCTGGACGCCTGGTCGGCGATCGACGATCCCGACGAACGCCTGCGTCGTGCTCTCGTCGAGATCTACGTCTTCTACCGGCAAGCCGCGCCCATGCTCGAGAACCTCTTTCGCGACGAGGCGACCGTCCCGGTCGTCCGCGAGCGCTTCGCCGCCTTCCGTGGCTATTTCGACGCGGCACGCGACGCGCTGATGGTTGGGCGAAGGCCGCGAGGCGCTGTCCGCCGTCGTACACGGGCCGCCGTCGGTCACGCGATCGCCTTCTCCACATGGAGATCCTTGATCCAGGAGCAGGGGCTCGACGACGCCGACGCGGTGGCGCTCATGTGTGCACTCGTGGGCGCTGTCGGCTGACGCGCCGCCCTGTGCTGGCGGTGCACGCTGGTGTTGTAGCCTCGATCGACATCACACGACGAGAGGACCAACCATGGCTGTTGGCATCAGACTCAAGTTCAGCGCAGGCAAGCAGGAGACCTACGACGCGGTCCATCGGGCGGTCGAAGTCGACAGCAACCCGCCCGCGGGACTGATCGTTCACTCGGCCGGTCCGATCGACGGGGGCTGGGGGGTCATCGACTTCTGGGAGTCTCGTGCGGCGTTCGACACTTTTGTCGCCGAGCGCCTGATGCCTCAAATCCAGGCACTCGGTGATCAGGGTTTCCCCAGCCCGCCCGAGGTCAAGGAGTTCCCGGTTCACAACCTCCAGGTCGCCTAGCAATCAGTGGGCATGCGGGACGGGCCGGCCGGTCTCGCCCCGCATGCCCTGGTGTGTGGCGAGGGTGGCGGCGATCCACGTGAGCGCGGATCGGACCGCTGCGGGAGGCGGCTCGTCACGGGGGAGCGCGTGCCCACGGAGGCAGCGCGCTCTTTTACTGACGATTGGAAACTACGACGGATGATCTCGACATCCGCACAAACACGTCGCGCGAGATCCTGGACGTGTGGCTGAGTTGAGGGTGAGTATCAGGTGACAAGGTGCGCTGGCGTAATAGACCCAGCGGGCCTCCGCTGAATTAATCCACTCATCCCTCCACGGAAGGACAGCACGTGATCGCTTCCCCTCCTCGGCTACGTCGACGAATGGCCACCGGGCTGGTCGCAGTTGGACTGCTCGTGTCGCTATTGCTCGCCGGCGGCGCCGTATCGGCGCAAGCCAACTTCGCATCGACGTTGAACCTCGAGACACTCACCGGCGCCGAAGCCGAGCAGTACCTGCAAGAAGGGAAATTGACTTCCGTGGAACTCGTGAAGGCGTATCTCGCGCGCATCGGCGCGGTGAACAAGGCGGGCCCTGGACTGAACGCGGTCACGCAGATCAACCCGCAAGTGCTGCAAGAAGCCAAAGCGATGGACCGTGCCCGTGGCAAGCACCAGAACTTGGGCCCGGCAATGGGGCTTCCGATCCTGCTCAAGGACATCATCGACGCGACGCCGATGTACACCTCCGCAGGTGACTGGGCGCTGCGTGAATCCTTCCCTCCGAGTGACTCCGGAGTGGCCAAGAACCTGCGCGCGCACGGCGTGATCGTGCTCGGCAAGCTCGGCCTGTCCGAGTGGGCCAACAGCTTCGGCAGCCAGCCCTCCGGCTTCAGCAACCTGACCGGCCAGGTGCTCAACGCGGTTGACACCGCCGCGGGCCCCAGCGGCTCGTCCTCAGGCTCTGGTGCGGCCGCCGCGGCGGGGCTCGCCAGCCTCACGATCGGCACCGAAACATCGGGGTCAATCATCAGCCCCTCGCAGGCGCAGGGCGACGTCGGGCTGCGCCCGACGCTGGGACTGGTGCCCGGTTACGGCATCGCTCCGATCGACGCCTCGCAGGACACCGCCGGCCCGATGGTCCGCAGTGTGACCGACGCGGCGATGACGCTGCAGTCGATCGCCGAGCCGCCGGGCACCGACCCCGACTCCGACAAAGAGTACGCGGACATCATGGGTCCCGAATGGAACACCAACGGTGATGTTCTGCAGGCTCCGTTCAGCACGCTGCCCGACTACATGGCACCGCTGACGATGAGCTACGTAAACGGCAAGCGCATCGGCTACAACGGCACCAGCGATCCGACCCTCAAAGCGGTTGCCGCACTCGAAGCCGCCGGCGCAATCATGGTGCCAGACGCAGCCACGACCGTCGGGAGCATTCCCTCGCTGCCCAGCGGCTACGAGGCGCACGCGACGATCGACGAGTACTACAAACGACTCGGTGGCGGTGTGCCGATCCACAATCTCGTAGAGGAGGTCGCCTACGACCTCACCAATCCCCAGGAGGCGCTCAAGGACGGTAACTCCGCGCACGCCAGCGAGTCGCTCGCCGAGGCTGCACCAGGTGGGCCCAACCAGATCACCTACGACACGAATCTCCCAATCCGCAAGAAGGCATACCACGAAGCGATCGAAAAGATGATGAAAGAACCAAGTGGTGGTGGTGGACCCGTGATCGCGGTCGTCGGCTCGGTCCCGAGCGGCCCGCAGGCAGGGCTGCCGCAGATCACCGTGCCAATGGGTTACAGCACCACGACGCGGCGGCCGGTTGCTGTCAGTGTCAACGGTGGCGCCTACACAGAGCCCAGCTTGCTCGGTGTGGCGTATGTGATCGAACAGTCCACCAAACTGCACCAGGCGCCGGGGATGGTCAACCCGTCGATGTACCGCTGTGCCCACACAGTGCCCGCCGAGCCGTTCGCAAGTCGCGGTCACTGCAACCCCGACTACCAGTCGATCTCAAGCACGCTCAGCGGCTCCGGTCCGGTGCTCCCGTTCTCTCTAGAGACGGCATCAGCGGCCAGCCTCGAGGCGATGATGAGCGAAGGTTCGCTCACCTCCAAACGACTGGTGAAGGCCGAGCTCTATCGCATCGCCATCACCAACGCCAACGGCCCGTCGCTGCAGGCGGTCCGCAATCTCAACCCCAACGCCGTCGAAGAAGCGACGGCCAGTGACAAGAAACGAGCCAAAGGCGGAGCCACAACGCCGCTCACCGGCATTCCCGTGGTCGTCAACGATTCGATCGACGACCTCGGCCTGCCGACCAGCGGCGGCTCGATCGCACTGCAGGACAACCTGCCGAAAGCCGACGCGACGATCGTCGCCAAGCTGAAGGCCGCGGGTGCGATCGTGCTTGGTGACACCAACACGACGGAGCTCGGTGGTGTGTTCGACCCGAACATGACACAGGGCTACTCCTCACTGGGTGGCCAGGTGCTGCTCGCGTCTGACACCAACAAAAACCCAGGTGGATCCTCGGCCGGTTCGGCAGACGCGGTGGCAACAGGTGTCGCCCCGCTGGCGATCGGTACGGAGACCTCGACCGACAGCGCACAGATGATCGCGCCGTCCGGCAACGCCGGGGTGGTGGCATTGAAGCCGACGGTCGGGCTGGTCAGTCGGGCCGGTGTGATGCCGGTGGCCAAGTCACAAGACTCGCCAGGGCCAATCGGCCAGACGGTCAGCGACGTGGCTAGCGGCCTGAGCGTGCTGGCTGGTCCCGACCCAAGCGATCCGGCCACCGAATCACAGCCCAAACCAGTGCCGGACTACACCGTGGGTCTTTCACCTTCGGCGCTCTCCGGTAAGAAAATCGCGGTCGTGTCGAGCACTACCGTGCCATACCCGACAGCGGTCACCGAGTTGAGCACGCTCGGCGCCACGACCGCCGTCGTCACGCCCGGTGCAGCCACCACCGCGCCGAGCATCATCCCCTACGAGTTCCATCGTGACCTGGACTCGTATCTCTCGACCAGCGGAGGTTCACTCAAACAGGTCATCGAATACAACAACGCCAACCCGATCGAGGGTCTGAAATTCGGACAGAACGCGTTGCTCGCCTCACAGGCTGTGGACTACACAGACTCGACGACGACAACGGCCTACCAGACCAACCTCGCCAAAGGTCAGTCCGACAGCAAGGCTGTGTTGGACGCCATCCTCGCCAGCTCCTCGGCCATCATGGTTCCGAGCGGGAGCTCACTGGTGGGAATCGCCGACCGTGCCGGCTACCCGGTGTTGTCGGTGCCGGCCGGATTCGCTGCTCAAAACAGCTCGACCGGTGGTGACCCGATCGGTATCGAGCTCATCGGCTCGCCCTACAGCGAGGCCGAGCTCCTGGCCGACGGCTATGCGTTCGAACAAGGTCTGAACGCAAGGCTGACGGGTCCGGCGTACATGCAGTCGGTGTTGAACCCGACGTTCACGGGTGCGCCGAGCGAGACCAACCAGAGCATGTGGAGGTGTGTGCCTGGAAGCTCGTTCTTCAAGCCCTACGAGTGCAACGCGGGCGACCTGCAGGAATGAGGCGCGCCTGAAAGACCGAAGGATCGCGACGGCTCCCACCCTCAGGCGGGGTGGGAGCCGCAGCGTCAGCCCTTTACACGCCCGCTAGCGTTCTGCTCATGGCTGCCAACGCACCAGAGCGTTCGCGCCGTCCGGTGATACTTGCGGTCGACGACGAGCCGGCCGTGCTCGCCGCGGTCGCACGCGACCTTCGCCGCGGATTCGGCGAGCGTTACCGCATCATGCGCAGCAGCTCGGGCGCTGAGGCGCTGGAGCTGCTGAGCGAGGTGCGCAGGCGCGGCGAGCAGGTCGCATTGCTGGTCGCCGACCAGCGCATGCCCGCGATGCCCGGCACCGACTATCTGGTCAAGGCGCGCCAGCTCGTGCCTGAGGCCAAGCGCGTGCTGCTGACCGCGTACGCCGACACCGAGGCCGCGATCTCGGCGATCAACGAGGTCGCGCTGGACTACTACCTGCTCAAGCCGTGGGACCCGCCCGAGGAGCAGCTGTTCCCGGTCGTCGAGGACCTGCTGACGACCTGGGAGTCAGGCGCCGCGCTGGACGCCAGCGGCGTCACGGTGATCGGCCATCGCTTCTCCCGAGAGTCGCACGACCTGCGCGACTTCCTCGCGCGCAACCGCGTGCCGGCGCGCTGGCTGGACGTCGAACGCGACGGCGAAGCGCGCGAGCTGCTGACCGTAGCGGGCGTCGACGCCGCCGGACTGCCGGTCGCGCTGCTCGAGGACGGCTCGGTGCTCGAGCGCCCAAGTATCCTCGAGCTGGCCGAGCGGCTCGGGATCGCCGCCGAACCGTCGGCCGACCACTACGACCTGGTGATCGTCGGCGGCGGGCCCGCCGGTCTGGCGGCGGCCGTTTACGGGGCCTCCGAGGGGCTGCGCACGGTGATGGTCGAGCGCGAGGCTCCGGGCGGTCAGGCCGGGCAGTCCAGCCGCATCGAGAACTACCTCGGGTTTCCCGCCGGGCTGTCTGGCTCCGACCTCGCGCGGCGCGCGACCGACCAGGCGCGGCGGCTCGGTGCAGAGCTGCTGAGCGTGCGCGACGCGGTCGCGCTGCGCGTAGAAGGCGCCGGGCGAATCCTCGAGCTGTCGGGTGGAGGCACGCTCAGCGCCAACTGCGTGCTGGTCGCCTCAGGCGTGTCATACCGCCAACTCGACGCCCCCGGCTTCGCCGACTACACCGGCGCCGGCATCTACTACGGCGCCGCGCTCACCGAGGCGCGCTCGTGCACCGATCAGCATGTGGTCGTGATCGGCGGCGCCAACTCCGCTGGGCAGGCGGCCGTGTACTTCTCCGGATACGCCGCCAAGGTGACGATGCTCGTGCGCGCTGACTCGCTGGGCAAGTCGATGTCGCACTACCTGATCGAGCAGATCGCCGCCCTGGCCAACGTCGAGGTGCGCACGGGCGCGCAGGCAGTCGCCGCCGAAGGCAGCGACGGCAGCCTCAGTGCGCTGCGCATCCGCGACGGTGCCGGCGAGCGCTCGGAGAGCGTCGACGCGTGCTTCGTGTTCGTCGGCGCCGTGCCCCGCACCGACTGGCTGGACGGCGTGCTCGCGCGCGACGAGCGCGGCTTCATCCTCGCCGGCTCGGAGGTGCGCGAACACGGCTGGCCGCTGCGCCGGGACCCGTACGTGCTCGAGACGAGCGTCCCCGGCGTGTTCGTCGCCGGCGACGTGCGCGCGCGCTCGATCAAGCGCGTGGCCAGCGCGGTCGGGGAGGGTTCGATGGCCGTCTCGCTGATCCACGAGTACCTGGCCGAGGCATGAGCCATCCGAGCGTGCAGCAGCTGCGCCCGATCGATCTGTTCGACGGCCTGTCCGACGCCGAGCTGGAGCCGTGGGCGGCGGCCGCCACGCTGCGCAGCCTGCCCCCCGGCACGCCGGTGGCCGAGCAGGGTAGACCGGCGGCTTCGCTGCACCTCGTGCTGGAGGGTTCGCTGGAGGCCTTCTCGGTGGATGACCAGGGCAGAGCCGAGCCGGTCGGCGAACACAGGGCGCCCACATGGGTTGGCGCCGTGGTCGCACTCACGCAGGGGGTCTCCACGCTACGCACGATCGCCATTACAGACGTCACGCTCGCGACGATCCCCTCGGAGGAGTTCGTCGAGCTGGCGATCGCGCATCGCCCGGTATTCGACAAGGTGATCGCGCAGGTGCGCCCGGTCGTCCAGCGCGTCACCGCGATCGAAGCCAACCGCGAACGGCTGGCCTCGCTCGGCACGATGGCCGCCGGTCTCGCGCACGAGCTGAACAACCCCGCCGCCGCCGCGCAGCGCGCCGCCGCCGACCTCGCCGAGGCGCTGGAGGTGCTCAGCTCGACGATCGGTCACTTCGTCGACTCAGGCGTCGAGCGTGTGGAGGCCCAGCAGCTGGTCGAGCTGCAGCGCCAGGCGCTGTCGAGTTGTTCCGCGCGCACATCGCTGGATGCGCTGGATGCGGCCGACGCCGAGGACGAGCTGCAGGACGCGCTCGCCGATCTCGGTGTGGAGGAGGGATGGAAGCTGTCCGAGCCGTTGGCCGCTGCCGGCGTCGACGCCGCTTGGCTGAGCCGCGTGGCCGAGCTGGCCGGACCCGCCACTACTGCCGCCGTGCAGTGGGTCGCCAGCTCATTGACCGCGCAGAAACTATCCGCCGAGCTGGCCGAATCGACCCAGCGCATGAGCGCACTCGTAGGTGCGGTCAAGTCCTACGCGTACATGGATCGAGGCCAGCTGGTCGAGACCGATGTCCACGAGGGGCTGGAGACCACGCTCACCGTGCTCGGGCACAAGCTCAAGCACACCCAGGTCGAGGTCGTGCGCGACTACGATCGCTCGCTGCCCAAGCTGACCGTCAACGGCGGCGAGCTCAACCAGGTGTGGACCAACCTGCTCGACAACGCCATCCAGGCGCTTGGCGAGACCGGCACGATCACGATCACCACGGCGCTCGACGGGCCCTGCGTGCGCGTCGACATCGCCGACGATGGGCCGGGCATCCAGCCGCAGGATCGCGAGCGCATCTTCGACCCGTTCTTCACCACCAAGGAGGTCGGGCAGGGCACCGGCCTGGGCCTCGACACCGCTCGGCGGATCGTCGTCGAGCGCCACCGCGGCAGCATCGAAGCCGACAGCGAGCCCGGGCGCACGGTCTTTCACGTGTGGCTACCGCTACACAGCGACGCGCCCGTCTACCATCAGCCCACCATGAGCGATGACGGACCTTCGGCGTGAGCGCCGCGCAGTGCACGCATCTGGACCAGGTTGACGTGCTCGAGGTGCCCGCGCGGGCCGATGTGCCCGGCTGTGAGGAGTGCCTGAAGATCGGTGGGCGCTGGGTTCACCTGCGTATCTGCCGCACATGCGGCAAGATCGGCTGCTGCGACTCCTCACCCAACCGCCACGCCTCCGGCCACGCCCGCGAGGATTCCCACCCGATCATGTCCTCGATCGAGCCTGGTGAGGACTGGTCGTGGTGCGTGCTCGACGAAGTCGCGTTTGTGCTCAGCTGAGCGGCTAAACGGCTAGCTCGTCGGGCGTGGCGATCGTGCGTAGGTGCTCGGCCACCCCCGTCAGGCTGAGCAGCCGCTGGACCTGCTCGGAGCCGGGTGTGACCGCGAACTCCTGTCCGCGCGCCAGCGCGCCCTCGCGCAGCGACAGGACGATCCGCAGGCCAGTCGAGTCGATGAACTGCAGGCGCTGCAGGTCGAGCACCAGCATCGGCTGCGTCTCCAAGCCGGCCCGCTCGATTGCGCGCTGCAGCAGCGCCGCGTTGGCCAGGTCGAGTTCCCCCTCGAGGCCCACCACGATGCGGTCGGCTTCGTGACGGACGTCGACCCGAAGCTGATCGGTATCCCCCATGAGTAACTCATTTTAGCCTCCCAACGGTCCCGCGGCATCCGATCGTCCGTGCGCTGGCTACGTGAGCCGCTTGTGGGCGCGCACGACACTCCCATGCGGTCCTGAGCGAATCTGCACGAGATCACACAGCTGGTTGGCCAGCCACAGGCCGCGGCCACCCGTCTGCTGGGGCCCGGGGCACACCCGCCCGACCATGCGATCGACGATCACGCCACGGTCACGGACCTCGCAGATCAGCGTGTCGCGCTCGCGCCACATCCGCAGCGTGCCCTCACCGCCGCCATAAGACACGCTGTTGGTGCCCAGCTCGTTGACCGCCAGCACGAGTTCGTTGGTGCCCTCGACACTCAGCTGTTCGTCACTTGCCCAGCCGCGCACGAGCTGGCGCAGCAGGCTGAGATCGTCGGCCCCGAACGTCAGCTCACGCACCGCGCCGGCGGGCGCGGGGAGCTCGCCCGCGAACGGGTCGGTGCCGTCCGGATCGGTGCACACCTGCTCGCCACGGTCCGGATCGGCGCGCTCATGACCGTCGCGGCGGTCGCTCTCACGCGCGCCGCGCGGGAGTGTCGGCGGTGCGCCGGCCTGATCGTCGGCTGTTGCGCCGGCGCTCGTCACTGCTGCTCAATCCGAACCGGTATCAACATGCCGGCCACCAAGGTGACCATGCTAGACCTCGATTCCCTCGGAATCCGGTGCGCTGCGCCGATCTCGCTTCAGTTCCCCCTCAGCGGTCCCGTCAAACAGCGCCATCGACTGTTTACGCCTCGGTCATACCGGGCAATCACCACTCGCCAGCAACTGCCCCAAGCGATGACCGCGACCCCCGCCGGTCATCCACCCAAGGTGGGGCGACGCGGCATGCCGGTCAGGTTCCGCCCCCGCGGCGGCCTGCCGGCATGCCGCCGTGGTCGATCAGCGTGAGCGCGAGCAGCTCTCCCGACGTGCCGGCGTCGGTCACCTGGTGGCCGTCGGTCAGCCGCTCAATCACGGGGCCCAACCCGTCGACCACGCAGGCTTCGAGCAGGCTCTCCGCACGACCGTCGGGCAATGGGCCGATGCGTAGCTCCAGCTCACGACTGCCGACCCCGATGCCGAAGCCCAGGCGCTCGTCGTCGACCGAGCTGTCGAGGTGCGCCAGCAGCGCGTCGGCCAGCAGCTGCGTATCGGATATGCGGTCGGTCGAGAAGTGTGCGCGCGCGGCCAGCGAGCAGAGCACGCGAGGCAGCACCGAACGCGCTAGCGGTGCGGGTGCGACGACGATCTCCGCCGTGTCCTGCAGCTGCGAGTGCGCCATCTCGGCGAGCCCGGCACCATCCGCTCTGCCGCGCTCGCCGATCTCCTCGAATGCCGCCGTCTGCGCCGGCTTGAACTGCATGCGCACCTCGGTCCCGCTGCCGTCCAGGTCCCGCAGCTCCACGTCGTGCGAGAGCGCTTGGATCACCGGCAGACCGATGCCCCCGTCGGCCAGCTCGCTGGAGCGCACGCGCGGGCGGATGCCGCGGCCGTGGTCGCGCACGACGATCTCCAGCATCGCCGAGGAGAGGCCGATCTCGACCTCCAGCGAGCCCTCCTCGCCGCCATAGGCGTGCAGGACGACGTTGTTGCAGGCCTCGGTCACCGCCGTGTGGACGTCGTTCAACTCGATCGGGTCGAGCCTGATCGCCTCAGCCAGCCCGCTCAGCGCCTGGCGCACGAGCAGCACGTTCTCGGGCCGGTTGGACAGCGTCAGGCTGACGTTGGGCAACTCGACCATCTACGCGCGAACACTCAAATCACGCGATTGGACGCCGGCGTCGCC
Organism: uncultured Solirubrobacteraceae bacterium; assembly: GCA_963705235.1. Classification (GTDB taxonomy): domain Bacteria; phylum Actinomycetota; class Thermoleophilia; order Solirubrobacterales; family Solirubrobacteraceae; genus Palsa-744. The sequence continues at coordinate 1,798,648 of OY970059.1, forward strand.
GGCGCCGCGCGTCTGGCCGCGCCGCTTCGCATCCGAGCCTCTAGCCCACCTTGTCGGCCGACGCAGCGAGGGCACGCAGCTGCTCCAGCGAACGTCGCAGCAATCGCGAGACCTGCATCTGGGAGATGCCCACCCGCTCGGCAATCTCGGTCTGGGTCAGGTCTTCGAGGAAGCGCATGCGCAAAATCGCACGCTCGCGGCGGGGAATGTGCTCGAGCGCGCAGCTCAGCGTCGCATCCAGCTCGACCAGCTCGTAGCGCTTGTCCTCGCCGCCCAGCGATTCGCCGTAAGACGCGCCCGCGCCCTCCGAGTCGGTGCCCGGTCGCGGCGCGTCCAGCGAGACGGTCTCATACGCCTGGATCACCTGCAGCGCATCCAGCACGTCCTCGGTCCCCAGCTCCAGATACTCGGCCAGCTGCCCGACCGTGGGCGCGCGACCGCGCTCGTTGGTTATCCGCTCCTGGGCGCCACGCACCTTCAGCGCGCGTTCCTGTGCGCCGCGCGGAACGTGGACGGCCCAGCCTGCGTCGCGGAAGTAGCGGCGCATCTCGCCGAGCACGGTCGGCACGGCGAACGCCGGAAACGGGTGTCCGCGCTCTGAGTCGTAGCGGTCGATCGCCTTGAGCAGACCGAGCGAAGCGATCTGAAACAGGTCTTCCAGCGGCTCGGACGAACGCCGGTAACGCCTTGCCAGGCTGCGTGCGAGTGGCATGAAGCGCTCGACCAGCGCCTCGCGCGCGGTCTCGTCGCCATCTTGCTGCCAGCGCATGAACAGCGCCGCAAGCTCCTCGTCCGCGGCCGAAACGGTGCGTAGGGTCGACGGTTGGGTGACTGCCATGACAGGCATCGCTGCTCCCTTCCTCGTTCTCACTGCACCCCTGTGCGGGGACAGCGCTTGGCGTCACCCGCACACACCACTCTACCCACTTGGCGCGGCATCCAAGCGCTCGCTTCAGGGTACTCCACCGCGCCGCCGCTGACAGGTCTCTCGACGTAGTCTCAACACATGTTCCGCGAGCCCGCCCCCGGCATCTCGGAGATCCTCAGCGCGCGTGCCGGGGAGGAGATGGCGCTCAACGACCGCCACTTGAACCCGCAGATGGGGCGCATCCTGCGCACGCTCGGCTTCGACAAGGTCTGGAGCGGCGGCGAGGGGGCGCATCTGATCGACTCCGACGGCCAACGCTACCTGGACATGTTCGGCGGCTACGGCGTGTTCGCGATCGGGCGCTCGCATCCCGAGGCGATCGCCGCCGTGCGCGAGGCGATGGAGGCCAGGACTGCCAACCTGCCGCAGCTGGGGGTGACGCTGCTGAGTGGCGTGCTCGCCGAGCAGCTGCTGCAGCGGGCGCCCGACAGCGTCGCCGCGATGGTGCCCGCCAACACCGGCACCGAGGCCGTCGAGGCCGCGATCAAGCTCTCCCGCGTCGCCACCGGGCGCACGCGTGTGCTGTACGCCGAGCACGCCTTCCACGGGCTCACGCTCGGCGCGCTGTCACTCAACGGCAACGCCGAGTTCCGCGAGGGCTTCGAGCCGCTACTGCCCGGATGCGACCCCGTCGGCTTCGGTGACCTGGAGGCGCTCGAGCGCGAGCTTTCACGCGAGGACGTCGCCGCCTTCGTGGTCGAGCCGATCCAAGGCAAGGGCGTCAACCTGCCCGCGCCCGACTACCTGCCCGCCGCGCAGCGGCTGTGCCGGGCAGCCGGAGCGCTGTTCGTGTGCGACGAGGTGCAGACTGGCATCGGGCGCACCGGGCGCTTCCTCGCGCTCGAGCACTGGGACCTGCAGCCAGACATCGTGTGCCTGGCCAAGGCGCTGTCAGGTGGGCTCGTGCCGATCGGGGCCGTGCTCGTCTCACGCGAGGCGTTCGCGAGCGTGTTCGACGGCATGGAACGCGCCGTCCGCCACGGCTCCACGTTCGGCGGCAACGATCTCGCCGCCGCCGCCGCGCTGGCAACGCTGCGCGTACTGGACGAAGAGGATTTGATCGCGCGCTCGCAACGGATGGGCGAGCTGTTGCTGGAGCTGACGAGACCGTTGGCCGAGCGCTACGAGGTCGTCGCCGATGTGCGCGGGCTCGGCTTGATGTGGGCGATCGAGTTCCGGGCGCCGGCGCGCCGCGGCGCGCGGCGTCTGTGGAAGTCCGTCGAGCGTCGCCAACCGGGCTTGTTCTCCCAGCTGATCACCGTGCCGCTGTTCCACCGCCACCAGATTCTCTGCCAGGTCGCCGGGCATCACATGAACGTCATCAAGGCGCTGCCCGCGCTCACAATCGAGGAGGAGGAAATAAGGCGTTTTGCGGCTGCGCTGGAGGAGACGATTGCCGCCGCCGAGCGCTATCCGTCGGCGCTCGCGCGCTTCGGTATACGAACCGGTATCAGGAGTGCGCGCCCGCGCCGCTAGCCTGTTCGGCCGTGCTTGTAGCTAGAAATGACATCCGCAACGTGGCGATCGTCGCGCACGTCGACCACGGCAAGACCACGCTGGTCGACGCCATGCTGTGGCAGTCCGGCGCGTTTCGCGCCGGTCAGGACGTCGCCACGCGCGTGCTCGACTCGATGGACCTCGAGCGCGAGAAGGGCATCACGATCCTCGCCAAGAACACCTCGCTGCGCTATCGCGACGTCAAGCTCAACATCATCGACACGCCCGGCCACGCCGACTTTGGCGGTGAGGTCGAGCGTGGGCTGACGATGGTCGACGGCGTGCTGCTGCTCGTCGACGCCTCCGAGGGACCGTTGCCGCAGACGCGTTTCGTGCTGCGCAAGGCGCTCGAGGCCAAGCTGCCGGTGATTCTCGTGATCAACAAGGTCGACCGGCCCGACGCGCGCGTGGCCGAGGTCGTCGATGAGGTCTATGAGCTGTTCCTCGACCTCGACGCCGACGAGCAGCAAATCGACTTCCCGATCGTCTATTGCAATGCCAAGGCCGGCGTCGCCTCGCTGCAATACGAGCCCGGCAACGAGCTCGAGGGTACGACGCTGGCGCCGCTGCTTGACCTACTGCTGGAGCGGATCCCCGCGCCGTTGTACGACCCCGAGCACCCGCTGCAGGCGCTCGTCACCAACCTCGACGCCTCGCCCTACGTGGGCCGCCTGGCGATCTGCCGTGTGCGCCACGGAACGATCAAGAAGGGGCAGCAGATCGCCTGGTGCCGCGCCGACGGCACGATCGCGCGCGCGCAGGTCGCCGAGTTGTACGTCACCGACGCGCTCGACCGCGTCGACGCACCCGAGGCCGGACCGGGGGAGATCATCGCCGTTGCCGGCATCGCCGAGGTCACGATCGGCGAGACGCTCGCCGACCTCGACGACCCGCGTCCGCTGCCCGTCATCACCGTGGACGAGCCGGCGATGTCGATCACGATCGGCGTCAATACCTCGCCGTTGGCCGGCAAAGACGGCGACAAGATCACCGCCCGCCAGATCAAGGCGCGCCTCGACCAGGAGTTGATCGGAAACGTCTCGCTGCGCGTGAATGACACGGTGCGGCCGGATACCTACGAGGTGCAGGGCCGCGGCGAGCTGCAGCTGGCGGTGCTCGTCGAGATGATGCGCCGCGAGGGCTTCGAGATGACCGTCGGTCAGCCGCACGTCGTCGAGCGGGATCTCGACGGCATCCGACATGAGCCGGTCGAGCGCCTGTCTGTGGACGTGCCGGAGGAGCACGTAGGCACCGTCACGCAACTGCTCGCGGCCCGCAAAGGGCGGATGGAGCACATGATCAACCACGGCACTGGCTGGGTGCGGATGGACTACCTGGTTCCGGCGCGTGGCCTGATCGGCTTCCGCACGGAGTTCCTCACCGAGACGCGTGGCACGGGCATCATGCACCACGTGTTTGACCGCTGGGAGCCATGGGCCGGCGAGCTGCTCACGCGCCAGAGCGGCGTGCTCGTCGCCGACCGCAGTGGTGAGACGGTGACCTTCTCGCTGTTCACGCTGCAAGAGCGGGGCTCGATGTTCGTCGGTCCCGGCGAGGAGGTGTACGAGGGCATGGTCATCGGCGAGAACTCCCGCTCGGAGGATCTCGACGTCAACCCCGTCAAGGAGAAGCACCTGACCAACATGCGCTCCTCGACCTCGGACGTGCTCGTGCGCCTGGACGCACACCGCAAACTCACGCTGGACGAGGCGTTGGAGTTCGTCCGCGAGGACGAGGCCGTCGAGGTGACGCCCGTGTCGGTGCGGATGCGTAAGGTCGTGCTGCCGAAGGTCGACCGGCTGAAGGCGGTCAGAGCGGCGCGCAAATGAGCGTTGGTGAGTAGGGTACGCGCGATGTTTTCAGTGACAAGGATCTCGATCACGACAAAGCTGCTCGCGTGCCTCGTCTCGCTGGCGTGTGCGTTGCTGCTGGTGGTGGGTGGCGCTGCTGGTGCGCAAGCCACGGTGAGCTACCAAAAGGAGAGCTACGCCGAATACCAGCAGCAGCTGTCCGCCGGCCAGATTGAGTCGGTGACGATCAACAAGCGGCTGCGCTCGCTGCGCGTGAAGCTCAAGGATGGGACGTACGTGCTCGCCAAATACGGGCGCCACGAAGAGCCCAAAGTTGCCTCCGCGCTCGCCGCCAAGCACGTCGCCGTCACCATCCTCAAGCCGGCCGAAGCCGCCCGCGAGGCCAAGGCGGCACCCAAGCACCACAAACTGCGCTACATCGCCGGCGGCATCCTGATCGCGGTGGTGGTCATCGTCGCAGCCGTGCTGCTGATCGACCGCCGTCGCAAAAGCGCCCGAGACTAAGAACGAGACTCAGTCTCATGATAGGTTGGGCCGATGTCGCCCGACCGCATTCGCCTGCGCGGAGCTCCGCGCCGTTGCCGCCGGCGCGTGATCCTGCCGGCGGGGCTGTGCGCCCTGGTGTCGCTTGCCGTGCTGCTGAGCGGCTGTGGCGGGACACAAGTCGGCGCGCGCCCCGACGGGCGCCTGGCGGCGGTCGCGGCCGAGAATCAGTACGCCGACGTGATCGCGCAGGTCGGCGGGCGCTACGTGGCGGTGACGGCCGTGCAGAGCAACCCCAACACCGATCCGCACTCCTTCGAGGCCAGCCCCAGCGTCGCCCGCGCGGTCGCCGCCGCGCGTTTGGTCGTGCAGAACGGGCTGGGATATGACACGTTCATGCAGCGGATCGAGTCCGCCTCGCCCGACTCCGCGCGCAAGGTGATCGACGTGCAGAAGCTTCTGGAGCTACCGGACTCCACGTCCAATCCCCACCTCTGGTACTCGCCCCGCACGATGCCGGCGGTGGCGAACGCCGTCGCCGCCGACCTGTCCGCGCTGGACCCCGCGCACGCAGCCTATTTCCAGGCTGGCGCAGCTCGATTTGCGAAGTCGCTGGCGCCGTGGCAGCGCGCGCTGCACGAACTCGCCGCGGTCCATCCGGGGGTGGCGGTGGCGAGCACCGAGCCGGTCGCCGACTACATGCTGGCAGCGGCCGGCGCTCGTAACCTCACCCCCTCGGGGCTGCAGGCCGACGTGATGAACGGCGTCGACCCGGCGCCGCAGGACGTAAGCGCCCAGAACGAGCTGCTCATCGGCCATCGCGTGACGGCGCTGCTCTACAACCAGCAGGTGACCGACTCGCTCACGCGATCCTTCCTGGAGACAGCCAAGCGCGCCGGCGTTCCCGTCGTTGCCGTGTACGAGACGATGCCCACGCCTGGCTACGACTACCAGTCGTGGATGCTCGCCGAGACACGCGCGCTGCGCCAGGCGATCGACGAACGACGCTCCACGCACGCGTTGTGAGCGACAACGGGAGCGAGATCCTGTCGGTGCGCGGCATCAGCGTGCGCCTGGGTGCCAAGGACGTGCTGCGCGACGTCGACTTCTCCGTGCGTGCCGGCCAGTTCACTGGACTGATCGGGTCCAACGGGGCCGGCAAGACGACGCTGCTGCGCGTGATCCTCGGCCTGCAGACGCCGAGCGCTGGCACCGTGCTGCTGGACGGGCGGGCGCGCTCGCGGCGCAACCCGCTGGTCGGCTACGTACCGCAGAAGTTCCTGCTCGACCCCGACATGCCGCTGCGCGCTCGCGACCTCGTCGGCCTGGGCGTCGACGCCCACCGTCTCGGCCTCCCGCGCCCTTCGCGCGCGCGCCGGGAGCGCGTCGCAGGAGATGCTCGACGCCGTCGGCGCACAGTCCTTCGCCGACACGCGCGTCGGCCGCCTGTCGGGCGGCGAGCAGCAGCGGGTGCTGATCGCCCACGCGCTGATCGGCCGGCCGAGACTGCTGCTGCTCGACGAGCCGCTGGCCAACCTCGACCTGCGCAGCGGCCAGGAGGTCGTCGCGCTGCTCGCCCGGATCGCGCGCGAGCAGCAGGTCGCCGTACTGATCACCGCCCACGAGATGAACCCGCTGCTGCCGGTGATGGATCGCATCGTCTACCTCGCCGCCGGGCGCGCGGCCAGCGGCACCGCCGCGGAGGTCGTGCGCGCCGACGTGCTGAGCGCGCTGTACGGCCACCACGTCGACGTGCTCGACGTGCACGGGCGCGTGCTGGTCGTCGCCGGCGCCGGCGACGACAGCGACCTGCGCGGGCACGAGGGTGTCTTCCCGGGCCGGGGGATCGGCCCGTGAGCCGCGCTGGCGGCGGTCGTCGCGCCCGGGTTCTTCGCCAGCGAAGCGGTGCGGCACGGCGATCGCCGTAGGCGCGGTCGTGGCGGTCGTCGCGGGCACGGTCGGCGTGTTCACCGTCATCCGCGGGCAGTCGTTCGCCGGCGAGGCGCTCGGCGACATCGGCACCGCCGGAGGGTCGGGCGCCTACCTCGTCGGCGTCGGTCCGCTGTGGGGCTTCGTCGCGATCGACGTCGCCGCTGCCGCGGCGATGGAGCTGATCGGCGTCCAGCGCGCGCGCGGGCGTGACCTGGCGACCGGCATCGTGCTCGGCGCCGGTCTCGGGCTGGCCGCGCTGCTGCTGTACCTCGGCACCACGCGCCACAGCACCACCGGCGCGACCGTCACGATCCTGTTCGGCTCGGTGTTCGCGATCGCCCGCTCGACACTGCCGGCGGTGATCGCGCTCGGCGCCGGTCGCGCTGGCGATCGTCGCGCTCGTCTACCGTCCGCTGCTGCTCAGCTCGATGAGCGCCGAGATGGCTGCCGCGCGCGGGATCCGCGTGCGCCTGATCGGCGCCGCCTACCTGCTCGCGCTGGCGCTGGCGGTCGCGCTGGCGGCGATGACGATCGGCACGATCCTCAGCACCGCGCTGCTGGTCGGCCCGGCCGCCACCGCGCTGCGCCTGACCCGACGCCCCGGCGTGGCGGTCGCGCTCGCCGCGCTGATCGGCGTCGCCGCGATGTGGCTCGGCATGCTGCTCGCCTACGACAGCTACTACTGGCCGCCCGTCGGCACCGGCTGGCCGGTCAGCTTCTTCGTCGTCACGCTGATCTTCCTCGGCTACCTGCTCGGCGGCGCGCTGCGCTCGCCGAGGCGCCGCGGGTAGCGATGTTCTCCGGCTTCATGGTCAACGCCTGGACGGTCGCCAGCGATCGTCGCCGTGGTGGCCGGCCTGGTCGGCTTCTTCACGGTGCTGCGCGGCTCCTCGTTCGTCGCCCACGCGGTGCCCAACGGCTCGTTCGCCGGCGCCGCCGGCGCGAGCCTGATCGGGGTCAGCACGCTGCTCGGGCTCGGCGTGTTCGCGCTGCTCGGCGCGCTCGGCATCGGCCTGCTGGGCCGGCGCGGACGTCACGACGTGGCGACCGCGCTGGCGCTGGTCGTGATGCTCGGCCTCGGCGCGCTGTTCCTCAGCTTCAGCGTGGAGTACGCGCCCGAGGTGTACTCGCTGCTGTTCGGCGAGGTGCTCGGCGTGTCCGCCAACGAGGTCGCTCCCACAGTCGCGCTGGCGCTCGTGTGCGTGGCCGCGATCGCGCTGCTGTATCGACCGCTGCTGCTGTCCTCGGTGCTGGCCGAGGTCGGAGAGGCGCGCGGGGTGAGCAGCTTCCGCATGGAGCTCGTGCTTCCTCGTGGTCGTCGCGCTCGCGAGCACGATGACTGTGCCCGTCGTGGGCACGCTGCTGATCTTCAGCCTGATGATCGGCGCGCCCGCGGCAGCGCGCTGCCTGACCGACCGCCCGGCAATGGCGATGGCGCTGTCGGTGGCGATCGCGCTGGCGACCGTCTGGAGCGCGATCGCCGCCTCCTACGCGACCGACTACCCGGTCGGCTTCTTCGTCGGCGTGCTCAGCGCCACTGCGTACGCGCTCGGGCGCGGCTGGGCCGCCTGGTGTGGACGCGCGAGGACCGCTCTAGGATCCATCGCATGAACACCCCCGCCAGCTCAGCGGAATGGGTCGAGCAGGCCCAGCGCACGCTCGCGGCCGCCGGACACAAGCGCGGCGGCGCCAGGCTCGCGCTGCTGGAGCTGCTGAGCGAGCAGGAGTGCGCGCTCACCGCCGTCGAGATCGAGGATGCGCTGCGCCGTCGCGGCGCCAAGCGGTCGGCCCCCGGGCGCAGCGTCAGCCGTGCGAGCGTCTACCGGGTTCTCGACCAGCTCGAGCAGATCGGCCTCGTCCAGCGCGTGGAGACCGGCCAGGCGATGGTCCGCTACGAGCGCGTGTGTGGGCACGACGAGCACCACCACCATCTCGTGTGCGACCAGTGTGGGCTGGTGATGCCGTTCTCCGACGCCGCGCTCGAGCAGGCGATCGGCCTGCTCAGCGAGCGGGTCCCGCTGAAGGTGTCCGAGCACGAGATCGTGCTGCACGGCTCGTGCGAGCAGTGCGCCGCCTAGCCTCCTCGTCGCCCGCCGTGGGCGCTCCCCACAGGTAAGCGCTCACGCAGCCGAGCGCGAACACGGCCACGACCAGCAGCACCGGGCCCGAGTCCTCGACCAGCGCGCCCACCACGCCCGCCGCCAGCCCGCCGGCGAGCGCCGCCAGCCAACCCGGATCCGAGCCAACCGGTGCCAGCAGGCGCTCGCGGGCGCGCACGCCCACCACCGCGTACACGAGCGCGATGGCTGTCGCGACCGGCATCGCGTGGTTGTGCAGCTCGTTCCAAGACGCCTCATAGCGGCGCACGATCACGTCACGCACGTCTCGCGGCGAGCGCGCGTGCAGCACGCTGCCGGTGAAGTGGCCGCCGCCGTGTGCGCTCAACAGGTCGAGCAGCGCCAGCGCCGCCAGCCCGAGCAGCGGCGTGATCAGCACGATCAGCGTGCGTTTGCGCGTGGCGGCGCCCGGCAGCAGCATCACGCTGGCGACGGCGAATGCGAAGCACACGAGGATCACGCCGCCGACGCCCGCGCCGATCCGCGCCGAGCCCTCGACAACCGCCAGCACCAGCCCCGCGCCGGCCATGCTCGCCGCCGCTCGCCGTCCGCGCACCGCCGGATACAGGGCGCCGGCGACCGCCGCCAGGACGAGCACGGCCAGCGCCGACTTCAGCTCGTTGCCGATCCCGTAGAAGCGTGCACCGAGGATCGGGTTGGGTCCCAGCAGCGAGCGCACCAGCAGCTGCGTGCCAGCCAGCGCGTCCACACTCAGCGCCACGATCGCCGCGATCGCCGGCGCAAGCATCGCCCGCGGCCACGGGATCAGTAGGTCACTCAGTGCGCCGAGGGCCAGGCACGCGAGCGCGATCGTCGCGTACTCGACCGGCGCGCTCGGCTGTAGCACCGCCCCGATCAGCACCGCCACTGGCGCCCACATCACGCCCAGCGCGCCCGTGCGCACCGCCCACGCGCATGCCCGCGCGGAGCCCGGCGCGCACAGCGCCAGCAGCGCCAGCCACGCGCACAGCAGGAACCCCAGCGCCGGCAGACGGCGTCCGCCGACGACGTGCAGGCGTGCCATCAGATCGCTCAGGCTCGTCGCGTGCAGCGTGCCGTCGGTCTGCAGCGGCTTGCCGCGCATGTCCGCCGGCACAGCCACGCCGAGCTGCTCGAGGATGCTCGGCGCCAGGTCGATCGCCGCGATCAGCCCGCGCTGGTTGGTGCTCTGCGAGCTGAGCACACGCCCGCCGCCCGCCGGCAGCCCGCCTGCAGCGCTCCACAGCAGCTCGTGACCCGGCGTGTCCGGGACACGCTGCACGACGAGCAGCCACTCGCCCGGCGCGCGCCGACGGCTCAGCTCGCGCAGATCGGCGCGCCCCGCGACACCGTCCGGCAGGTCGGCCACGACCAGGCGCTTGTGCGCGCTGGACGCGGCGATACGCGCCAGCAGCGTGCGCGGCGAGCCCAGCGAGACAGACGCGACGCGCCCCGAGGGGTCGGCGCCCGCCACCCCATCGATGATGTCCGTGCCCGTGATCCCCACGTAGGCGGCGCCGCCGGGCACCCGGCCGGCCAGCAGACCCGGACGCAGCAGCTGGGGCGCCCGCTGCGCTCGCGCGCGCGCCGCGTCCCAGCCCTGCACGCGCGCGCCAGTCCCCTCGGGGACGAGCGACAGCGTGGGCGGTTGCGTCGTGGGGTACGCCGAGGCGGCGACCCGCGCGCCCTGGGTCACGTCGAGCAGCAGCTGATCGGCCGAGTAGCGGCCCTGCGTGGCCGACATGATTCCCACCGACAGCCCGTGAACGCTCGCCAACTCCGATCCCTCCGCGGGAACGAACACCAGCAGCGCCGAGCGCTGCGGGATGACCACCGCCGCCGCCTGCGTTACCGCCGGGCAGGTGCACAGCGCCGCCGCGCACAGGAGGGCGACGCGCGCCCCCCGTCGGGAGCGGCTCAGGCCTCCGCTCCCTCTGTCGCCGCGCCCGGCAGCGCCTGCGGCCGGCCCGCGCCGTTTGACCCCGACCCATTCGGTCCCGAGCCGTCAGGGCCCGAGCCGTCAGCGCCGGAGTCCTCCCGGCCGTTGAGAGTCGCGGCACCGTCGGCGGGCAGCGCGCCCTCGATGTTCACGTGTGGCAGCAGCCGGTCGAGCCACCCCGGCAGGCTCCAGGTGATCGGGCCGATCAGGTGCAGCGTCGCCGGCAGCAGCAGGCAGCGGACGACCAGCGCGTCAAGGAACACCGCGCTGGCGAGGCTCAGGCCGAACTCCTTGATTACGCGGTCTTCGCCGAGCATGAACGACAGGAACACGCACACCATGATCGCCGCGGCGGCGGTGACCACGCGCCCGGTCAGCGCCAAGCCCTCGTTGACCGCGCGCGAGTGATCGCGCGTCTGCGTCCAGCGCTCGTGGATGCGCGAGATCAGGAAGACCTCGTAGTCCATCGACAAGCCGAACACGATCGCGAACAGCATCACCGGAATGAACGACTCGATTGGCCCCTTCTGAACGTCCATCAGCCCGCCCAGCCAGCGCCACTGGAAGACCATCACGATCACCCCCAGCGAAGCGCCGATGCTGAGCAAGTTCATCACGGCCGCCTGCAGCGGGATCACCAGCGAGCGGAACACGATCATCAGCAGCAGCGCCGAGAGCAGCACGACCACGCCGATGAACAGCGGCAGCTTGTGTGACAGCGTGGTCGCGAAGTCAACGCTGCCGGCGGTCACACCGCCGACGTACACCTTCATGCCGGTGCTGGTGGCCACCGGTGGGATCACCCGCTCGCGCAGGTCTTCGACCAGCTGGGTGGTCGCGTATGCCTGCGGCGAGGAGTGGGGGTAGACGGTGATCGTGGCGACCTCGCCGTTCGGACTGAGCTTTGGCGGCGCGACCGCCACCACGCCCGGCGTGCCGGCGACCGCGTCGTGCAGCTTGGCGACGGCCTGCTTGTCGCGCGGCAGTTTCACGACGAGCAGCAGCGGGCCATTGAAGCCCTGGCCGAAGCCCTCGGCGAGCAGCTCGTACGCGCGGTGCGTGGTCTGGCCGGAAGGATCGTTGGCGGCGTCGCTGGAGCCCAGGCGCAGAGCGATCGCCGGCGCGGCGATCGCCAGCATGATCAGCGCCGAGACGGTCGCGATCAGCTTCGGTCGACGCGATACGTACGCGCTCCAGCGCAGCCAGCTGGCACCCGCGCCGACTGTTGTCGGTGACGCGGGCGACGCCGGCGAGGAGCCCTCGGACGCCTGCGTGCCGTCATCTGCCTGCACCTCTCGTTCGGCCGCGCGGGCGCGCGCCCGCGCACGCCGCCCACCGATCGCCACGCGTGCGCCGGCCATCGTCAGCAGGGCGGGCAGCAGCGTCAGCGAGGCGAGCATCACCAGCAGCACGCCGATCGACGCTGAGATCGCCACGCCGTAGAGGAAGTCGACGCCCAGCAGCATCATGCCCAGCAGCGCAATCACGACCGTCGAGCCGGCGAACAGCACCGCCCGCCCGGCCGTGTCGATCGCCTGCACGACCGACGCGCGCGTGTCGTGGAAGGTCGCGCCCGGTGTCGCGTAGGCCTCGCGGAAGCGCGTCAGGATGAACAGCGCGTAGTCGATCCCCACCCCCAGCCCGATCATCGCCGCCAGCTCCGAAGAGAAGTCCGGCGTGTCGACCACATGGGTGAACAGCGCGATCACGCCCAGCCCCGTGCCGAGACCGAACAGCGCGGTCACGATCGGCAGGCCCATCGCGATCAGCGAGCCGAACGTGATCAGCAGCACGACGATCGCCGCGAGCAGTCCGACGGCGGTCGACAGGCCAAAGCCCGCCTGCTCAGTGGCCTCGATCGCGAAGCCGCCCAGCTCCACCTGCAGGCCGGGCTGCTGGGCGGCGCGTGCGACGTCGACGACGCGTTCGCCCGCGCTCTTGGGCAGCAGGTTGGCCTTTTCGTCGAACACCACGGTCGCGAACGCGATCCGGCCGTCCGCCGAGATCGCCTTGCCGGCCGCCGCCGGCGCGTACGGGCTGATGACGCTCGTCACGTGCGGTAGGCGCGCCACGGCGGCGAACATCGCCTGCATGCGCCCACGCACCGCCGGGTCATTGACGCTGCCCGAGCCGACCTTGAAGACGATCGTGTCGCGATCGCCTGCCTGGGCCGGGAAGCTGTGATCGAGCAGGTCAGCCGCGCGCTGGGAATCCGAGTTGGGCAGCGAGAAGTTGTTGGAGTAGCTCGTGCCGGCCGACTGCGCGAGCACGTTGACGCCGATCAGCAGGATCAGCCAGCCGATCACGACGTACTTGCGATGTGTGGTCGACCAGCGGGCGAGCTTCAGCAACTGAGGGCTCCAGTCAGGGTCGTCGGGGTGCGGCGGGAGGGCCGACGGTCAGTCCAAGGGTAGCGTCGGGCTCGGGCTCGCCCAAGCCTAGCCACACGCTCAGTTGACGCTGGGGTCGGGCGGCATCCGCGCGATCAGCGCGTAGCTGCCGCCCTTGCGCGCGAGCACGCTGCTCCACAGCTGCTCGGGCGCGTCGGTGAACACATCCTCGGGCTGCGCCGCGTGGGTGATCCAGTCGCCGTTCTCCAGCTCAGCGTCGAGCTGCCCGCCGCTCCAGCCGGCGTGGCCGGCGAACACGCGCCCGCGCGAGGTCGCCTGCGCCAGCTCCTCGACGTCGGCATCCGGCGCCGGGAAGCCGATCCGCCCGAGCACCAGTAGCCCGGCCGGCGCGGGGTCCACGAACTCGGCCAAGAACACGACCGAGCTGGACTGCACGGGCCCGCCGACGTAGATCGGCTCCAGCGCGTCCATCGCGCTCTGCAGCTGCGGGACCGCCTCGCCCACTGTCATCTCTGACGGCCGGTTGAGAACCACCCCGATCGCGCCGTCCTCGTTGTGTACGCCGACGAGCACGACCGTGCGCGCGAAGTTGGGGTCCAAAAGCGAGGGGGAGGCCAGCAGCAGCTGCCCGGCGAGCGATTCCACGAGCATCGATCCGAGCGTAGCGCCTGCGCCTCACTGACGGTCGAATCGAGGGCGTAGGTTACGATTGTTCGCCGCGCGACAAGGTCGCCGGCGAGCGGGGAACAGTGGTGTTCACATCTAGAGAGGGTCATGCGTGGAAGTTGACGAGCTGAGGGAGCAGATCGCCCGGTTTCCGGTGTGGCAGTACGAGTTCGAGTTCGACGGCGGCGTCAGGACGCCCGTCGGCGACCCGAAAAAGATCAACCGCAACCGAGAGCGGCGCAGTTACTTCTTCGACGCGCTGATGAGCGTCTGCGGCGGCTCGCTGCAGGGTAAGCGCGTGCTCGACCTGGGGTGCAACGCGGGCTTCTGGTCGCTGCAGGCGATCGAGGCGGGCGCGGACTTCGTACTCGGCGTGGATGACCGCCAGGACTACATCGAACAGGCGAGCCTGGTGTTCGAGGCCAAGGGGATCGACCCCGCCCGCTACCGCTTCGAGCAGGGCAACGTCTTCAAGCACCAGTTCGCCGAGCGCTTCGACGTGGTGCTGTGCCTCGGTCTGCTAAGCGTCGTCGCCAAGCCGGTTGCGTTGTTCGAGCTGATGCGCGGCGTTGGCGCCGAGCTGGTCGTGATCGACACGTCGCTCTCGCCTGCGCCGCTGCGCTCGGGCTTCTTCGAAGTGTCGCGCTTGAGTGAGCCGCGCAACGCGGTCGACTACGAACTGGTGCTCGTGCCCACGCGCGCGGCCGTGGAAAACCTCGCCGCTCAGTTCGGCTTTCAGACCGTCGCGCTGGCGCACAACATCGCCGACTACACCGGCATGGAGGACTACCGCAACCGCCGCCGGCTCGCGTTCATCTGCTCAGACGGCGTGTCGCTGGCGGGGCTGCGGGCAGAGCCGCCGCCACCCGAGAACCAATGGCTGGCGCTAGCGGAGCGTACGCGGAGGCGGGCCTCGCAGCTCGTTCGCCGATGAGTCCCGCGATGGACACCAACGAGCTGCAGCAGCGCATCGACTCGTTCCCGCGCTGGCACTACGGCTTCGAGTTCGACGGCGGCGCCAAGACGCCCGTCGCCGACGCCGCCGAACTCAACCGGCACGAGCAGCGCCGCCGTTACTTCTTCGACGCGCTCGTGAAGATCTGCGGCGGCTCGCTGCAGGGTAAGCGCGTGCTCGACCTGGGGTGCAACGCGGGCTTCTGGTCGCTGCAGGCGATCGAGGCGGGCGCGGACTTCGTGCTCGGCGTCGACGGGCGCCAGATGCACGTCGAACAGGCGAACCTCGTGTTCGAGGCCAAGGGCGTTGAGGACTCGCGCTACCGCTTCGAAGAAGCCAACATCTTCGAGCACGACTTCACCGAGCAATTCGACATCGTGCTGTGCCTGGGGCTGATGTACCACATCTCAAAGCCCGTCGAGCTGTTCGAGGTGATCGCCGGCGTGGAGGCGGACATCGTGGTCATCGACACCAGCGTTTCGTTCGCGCCGTCGAGCTTCTTCCAGGTACGCCGCGACCGCGACATGGAGGACCCGCGCAACGCCGTGGACTATGAACTCGTGCTGATCCCCACGCGCGGAGCGATTGCCGAGCTGGCCGCCCAGTTTGGTTATCAGACGATGCCGCTGGCGCACAACATGACCGACTACACAGGTATGAGCGATTACCGGATTCAGCGTCGGCTGGCGTTCATCTGCTCGCGCAGCACGTCGCTGGACGGGCTCACGCGAGAGCAGCCGCCGCCGGTGAACCCCTGGTGGATGGGCGTGTTGAATCCCGCCAAGCGCGGGTGGCAGCGCGTACGCCGCTGAGCAGCCCGCGAGGCGAACTTGCTGCACATAGCCACCGCTCACTATCAGTCGCCTCGGTGGATCGAGATCCAGACGAGGTACCTGCGCGAGCACCTGCAGGTCCCTTACCGAACGTGGGCTTCGCTGGAGGCGATCGACCCATCTCACGGGCGCCACTTCGACCGGATCGTCGAGCAGCTCGGCAGCCATCCGGGCAAGCTCAACCACCTGGCGATGGAGATCGCCCAGGAGGCTGACGAGGAGGATCTGCTGATGTTCCTCGACGGCGACGCGTTCCCGATCGCCGACCCGATGGCGCTGATCGCCGACGGCCTGTCGCGAGCGCCGCTGATCGCCGTGCGCAGGGCCGAGAACGTCGACTCGCCACAGCCACACCCATGCTTCTGCGTGACCACCGTCGGCGCCTGGCGCACGCTGCCCGGCGACTGGTCGGCGGGCCCCACCTGGCCCGGCGGGCAGGGCTGGAACGTCAGCGACGTGGGCAGCCTGCTGATGCGCAAGCTGGAGCTGGCCGGGCTGCCGTGGGTGCAGGTGCTGCGCTCCAACCGCCACAACCCCGACCCGCTGTACTTCGCCGTCTACGGCGACGTCGTCTACCACCACGGAGCGGGCTTTCGCAGCGAGAAACTGACTGCCTCCCATCGTGCCGAGGGGCTGCCCACGCCGGGCGACGGTGGCGCCGCGCCGCCACGCGAGGGCGGCCAGAGCGCCGACCGACGCCGCCGGCGGGCGTGGGAATCCGAGCAGCGAAAGCGCCTTGACGAGCAGTCCCAGCGCGTGTTCGAGCAGATCGAGCAGGGCGGCAGCGACTGGCTGTCGCAGTTCATCTGAGGCCGTCGTGCTGCACGTGGCCACTACCCATCTGCAGTCCCCGCGCTGGATCGAGATCCAGACCAGGCACCTGCGCGAGCACCTGCAGGTCCCCTATCGGACGTGGGCGTCCGTGCAGCTGATGGACCAGTCCTACGGCTCCCACTTCGACCGCGTGATAGACCAAAAAGGTCCCGATGCGGGCAAGCTCAACCACCTCGCGCTGGAGATCGCCCAGGAGGCCGATGACGAGGATCTGCTGATGTTCCTCGGTGCCGACGCGTTCCCGATCACCGACCCGATGCCGACGATCACCAAGGCGCTGACACAGGCGCCGCTGCTGGCCGTGCGCAAGGCCGAGAACGCGGGCGACCCCCAGCCGCACCCATGCTTCTGTGTGACCACCGTCGGAGCCTGGCGGGAGCTGAGCGGCGACTGGTCCGACGGCTACGCGTGGCGGACCGCGGACGGGCGCCTGGTGACCGACGTCGGCGCCAACCTGCTGCGCCGCCTGGATCTCGGCGCGACCCCATGGGTAGCGCTGCGCAGGTCCAATCCGCAGACGCTCGACCCGCTGTTCTTCGCCGTGTACGGCGAGATCGTCTACCACCACGGCGCGGCCCCCGGCCCGCTCAGCCGAGCGCACCTCGCGCTCGCGCCGTCCCCGGCACACGCGTCTCCCGGGCACGCCGCGGGTGCTGTGCGCCGTCGACTGTCGACTACGCGGCGCAGGTCCTGGGAGCGGCGCACGCGCCGCCGGTACATGGAGCTGTCGGACTCGATCTACGCGAAGATCAAGGCCGGCGACTCGGACTGGCTGGCCGAGGTCGCCCCGGCGGCCCGGCCGAGCGTAAACGGGCGCTAGTTACACTTTTTCGGTGAGCGGCTCTGCACACGCGGGGAGGGTGCCCGACTTCTTCATCGTCGGGCATCCCAAGTGCGGCACAACGGCGCTGTACGAGATGCTCAGGGTCCACCCGCAGATCTTCATGCCCGATCGCAAGGAGCCCCGCTTCTTTGCCAGCGACCTGCCCTCGCCCTACCAGCCGCGGCCGTCGGGCGAGCCGGGCGAGACCTACGATGACTACCTCGCGCTGTTCGCCGCGGCGAGGACCGACCAGCTCGTGGGGGAGGCCTCGACGGCCTATATCTGGTCGCACACGGCCGCCGGGCAGATCGCGCAGGCCCGCCCCGACGCGCGCATCGTGGTGGTGCTACGCGAGCCCGCCGGCTTCCTACGCTCGCTGCACCTGCAGCTGCTGCAGCACCGCTCGGAGGAGGAGCCGAGCCTGCGCAAGGCGATTGCGCTCGAGTCCGAGCGCCGCCAGGGGCGCAAGCTGACGAAGGTCAACGAGCACTGGCCGCAGGTGTTGATGTACACCGACCGCGTGCGCTACGTCGAGCAGCTGCGCCGCTATCACGCGGTCTTTGCGCGCGAGCAGGTGCTGGTGCTGATCTACGACGACCTGCGCGCCGACAACCAGGAGACCGTCCGCCGCGTGCAGCGCTTCCTCGGCGTGGGCGACAGCGTGAGCGCGCCCGAGCTCGAGGCCAACCCGACTGTCCGCCGGCGGGTGGGGCTCGACCACGCGCTCAGCACGGCCGTCGCCGGGCGCGGCAGGACCGCGCGCACAGCACGCTCGGCCGTCAAGCTCGTGACGCCGCGGCGGCTGCGCATGCGCGCGCTCTCGACTGTCCGCAGCCGCCTGCTGTTCACCAGTCCGCGCGCTCCCGACGAGGCGCTGATGCTGGAGCTGCGCCGCCGCTTCGCCCCGGAAGTACGCGCGCTCAGCGAGTATCTCGAGCGAGACCTAGTGCAGCTGTGGGGCTATGACGCGATCGAGGAGGACTGACGCTCGCGCGCGGCGGCTGGCGCCATGCGCGAGAGCAGCACGCGCGCGGGCGCCTGCAGTAGCGCTGTCAGCAGCGAGCCGCGCCCGCTGCGCGGGGTCTCGCCCTTCAGCGCGACCACATCCGTCCTGATCAGGCGATTGCCCTGAAACGCCATGCCCGTACTCAGCGCCGAGAGGTCCCGCGGCGGCGCACCAGCGCCCGACCAGCGCAGGACCTGCGCGATCACGCCGTCGGGGTCGGCCAGGAAGTCCTCGTGGCGCACGAACAGCCGCCGATCGCGCGGGTGACGGAGGAACACCCACATCGACAGCGCGTGCGTCAGCCACAGGTAGGCGTTGGTCGCCAGCACGCCAAAGCGGCGCTCGGGGACGTCATCGCGCCCAAAGGACGAGACCACGCGCTGCGGGTCGCGCACCGCGAACAGGATCAACACATCCACCTCGCTCAGGCGCTGAAGCTGCGCGGCGCGCAGCGGGTAGTGCGAAGTGTCGACCACGTGTGTCGCCGCAGCCGTCGCGGCGACCGCGCTGTATAGGCTCGCCGCGACCTGCCGATAGCGCCTGCGCAGACGGCGTCGCGTGGCGTAGTCGCGCGCGCGAAACAGCGCCGAGGAGCGCTCCAGAGTGCGCGTGCGCCCGCCGAACAGGTCCTCTGCGTCGACCTGTCCCAGCACGCTCTCCCAGAAACGCGCGCGCTGCTCGCCTGGCAGCGGCGAGACTCCCGAGCGGCCCAGCCACTTGTCCAGCTCGCCCGCATAGAACACGCCCTCGCAGTTGCCCAGCGTGACTCCCAGGATCGTGCTGCCGCTGCGCCCCGCGCCCATCACGTAGATCACCTTCGGGCGGGTCGGCCGCGGGCGCTCGGGCTCGGGCTGTGTGTCTGGGCTCACGGGCTGCTCCATCGGCCCGGCAGTCTCGCAGAGCCGCCGATCGGCGTCAGGCCACCGTCGCGCACGTGAGTCAGGCTCAAGCGCATCGGTTAGTGTGAGCCGCTATGGCGAAGAATCCGCAGGTGGGTGAGCAGGCGCCAGACTTCGAGCTTCCGGGCACAGACGGCCCTTTCAAGCTCTCAGACCATCGCGGCGAGCGCGTCGTGCTGCTGTTCTATCCGGGCGACAACACGATGGTATGCACCAAACAGTTCTGCTCCTATCGCGATCGCGCCGAGGACTTCACGGGGCTCGACGCGACCATCGTGGGCATCTCATCCCAGGATCTGGCCTCGCACGAGGCGTTCAGCGCCAAGCACGCACTCAACGTGCCGCTCCTGGCGGATGTCGATAAGCAGGTCGCGCGCGCCTACAGCGCGTACTCCTCACGCCTTGGGACCAAGCGCGCCGTGATCGTGATCGACGAGCAGGGCGTCGTGCGCCACCGCCACGACCACCTGCTGGGGCTGGACTATCAGTCGGTCGACGAGCTGAAGACTGTGCTGGACGGGCTGGCGGTCTGAGAGGAGCCGGAATGGGCACGTCGCGGGCTCGCGTCGGTGTGACGGCGATGCGAGCACCCTCGGTGCGCCCGCGCGCTCAGCACGACGCGTGAGCCTCTGTGCGGTGTCACGATCACGCTGCGCCAGCGTGGCCGCTCGATCCGACGGGCAGTCGCCGTGACGGTCATGTTCGTCAAGACGACGCGAAGCACGGTCTTGATCTCGAGTGCGGCTAGATGCAGCCCTGGGCACCGCCTACGTCCGCCGCCCCACGGCAGCCAGGTGTAGGTGGCCGGCGATCCTTCCAGAAAGCGTTCCGGTCGAAACGCCTGGGGCTGAGGGTAGAGGCGGGGATCATGGTGAACCAGATAGATACAGGCCAGCAGCTGAGCTGGTGCTTCACAGCTCCAGTCGCCGATCTCGATCGGCTGGGCGACCGCCCGTGGCATCGCAAACAGGAAGACTGGACGGTGACGGAGGATCTCGTGGACTGTGGCGGTGAGGTATCGCTCACTACTGCCATTGTCTATCTCGTTTACGAGGCGAGACAGGACGCGCGGGTTATGTGTGAGCAGCTGAAACGCCCATGACAGCTCGGCTGCGGTCGTCTCGTGGCCCGCGAGAATGAGTGACATCAGATCGTCGCGCACCTGCTCGTTCGACGCACGCGAGCTGTCCTCGTTGTGTGTGCGGAGCAGCGCGCTGAGCGCGTCGGGGCGCGCTTCAGCGCCGAAACGTCGCTGCTCGATGAGATCGAGTAGCAGGTCATCCACTTCGGCCCGGCACCTGAGAAAGCGCTCCCAGATCGTTCGCCCCGGGCCGCGACGCAGCGCGGGGGCCGACAGCATGGGACTCGCGGTCACGGCCAGCATCGCAAGCAGCTTCTCACTAAGCTCAGCGAGCGCCTCAGGCCCGGTCAGATCGCCGGGGCCGAGCAGCGTGTGAAGAATGACCTCGAGCGCTAACGCGCGCAGTCGCGGGTGCAACGCGACGTCAACGTCCCGTGGCCAGGCCTCGATCGCCCGCTTCGCGATGGTGGTTACTCGGTTGGCGTGCTCGCTTACCACTTTGGCGTGCAACGGCGGGAGGATCGCCTTGCGGGTGCGAAGATGCGCATCGCCCTCGCTGAGCATGAATGAGCCGTCGCCGACGATCGGCTCGATCGTCTGCGCGCCTTGTCCCGGGTGGAGCACGTCGGGCGAAGCGGCGAAGGCCGCCTTGATGTCATTCGGGTCGGTGAGGAAGACGAGGGGCGGGTGGTCGATTGGCCGCAGCGTAAAGCTGCTGCCGTAGTGGTCTCGGCAGTGCTCCAGCAAGGCCAATGGCCAGCGCCAGAAGAGGTATGTCTGAATCGGCGAGGGCAGAGGGATGCCCGGGGGTAGCGCACTTGCGGTGGTCGCCGCTGCCATCAATTCGACCTCGCACAGCCCCCGCTGCTCAGTGAACCGCCACCGATCCCAGAACGCTGCCCTCGCGCTCGCCGGCCGGCCGCTCGACGCTCGCGCGTGCCGCGTGCAGCTCGGCCAGCTCCAGCTGTAGGTTGCGTGGCTGCTCGCCCGGCTCGCAGGAGCGCCGGTGCCACACGCCGTCGCCGTCGAGATTCCACGAGCTTTGGTTGTCGGCGAACGCGCGCGCCAGCGTGTCGAGCAGCTCGCCGCGCAGCTCGGGCGAGGCGACCGGCACCGCCAGCTCGACACGGTGGTCGAGGTTGCGCGGCATCAGGTCGGCTGAGGCGATGTACACCGTCTGCTCGCCGTCGCGCTCGAACACGTACACGCGCGAGTGCTCGAGCAGGCGTCCGACGATCGACACTACGCGGATGTTCTCCGAGATGCCCGGCAGGCCGGGACGCAGGCAGCAGATGCCGCGCACGTTGAGGTCCACGCGCACGCCCGCGCGCGAGGCCGCATACAGCGCACGAATGCAGCGCCCGTCGACGAGCGAGTTCATCTTCATCGAGATCCGCGCGGGGTGCTCGGGCGAGTGGGCGGCGATCGTGCGTTCGATCTGCCCGATGATCCCGTCGCGCAGGTGTTCGGGTGCAGTAAGCACCTTGCGGTAGTGCAGCGGGCGGCCGTAGCCGGTCAGGTAGTTGAACATGTCCGCTACGTCCGCGCCGATCTGCTCGTCGGTGGTGAACAGCCCGAAGTCCGTGTACAACCGTGCGGTTGTCGAGTGGTAGTTGCCCGTGCCGATGTGCACGTAGTTGCGCACGCCGTCGCCCTCGCGCCGCACGACCAGCACACACTTGGCGTGTGTCTTCAGCGCGGGCTGTCCGTAGACAACGTGTACGCCCGCCTCCTCCATCGCCTTCGCCCAGTGGATGTTCATGCTCTCGTCGAATCGCGCCTGCAGCTCGACTAGCGCGACCGCCTGCTTGCCGCGCTCGGTCGCGTCGATCAGCGCCGGCACCAGCGGCGAGTCGTCAGAGGTGCGATACACCGTCTGCTTGATTGCCAGCACGTTGGGGTCGGCCACCGCCTGCTCGACGAAGCGCTCGACCGACGTCCCAAACGAGTCGTAGGGGTGGTGCACGAGCAGGTCGCCTTCGCGCATCGCGCCGAGCACGTCCGGGCGCTCGCCCTCGCGGCGCAGCAGTCGCGGATGGGTGATGCCGACGCCGCCGATCTGCTCTTGGCGCAGCTCGGCGTGGCCGGGGAGCTTGACCAACTGCCACAGCGCGCCCATGTCCAGCAGACCGTCGACCGGATACACCTCGTCCTCCTCGACTCCCAGCAGCGCCGACAGCGATTCGCTCAGCTGACCCTCGCAGCGGGCGCCGACCTCGACGCGCACGACCTCCCCGAAGCGGCGCCGGCGCAACTCGTCCTCGACCGCCTGCAGCAGGTCGGCGGCGTCGTCGGAGACCTCCAGGTCGGCGTCGCGGGTCACCCGGAAGACGTCGTAGTCGGCGATTTCCATGCCCGGGAACAGCGCGTCGAGATGGTGGGCGATGACGTCCTCCAGTGGCACCAGCAGCGCAGGTTCGGGCGCCGGCTGGCGGAGTGTGACGAAGCGCGGCAGGATCTCGGTCGGCACCTTCACGCGCGCGAACACCGTCTGCTCGCTGCTGGGGTCGCGCACGAGCACCGCCAAGCTGAGCGACAGATTGGAGATGTATGGGAACGGGCGCCCCGGCGCGACCGCCAGCGGCGTCAGCGCCGGGAAGATCGCCTTCTGGAAGTGCCTGGCCAGCTCCGCTCGACGCTCCTCGTCGAGATCCTCCACGCCGACCACCCGGATGTCGTGCTCGGCCAGCGCCGGGCGCAGCTTGCGTTCGAAGCAGTCGGTCAGGCGCTGGCCCATCGCCGACGCCCGCTCGCGGATCAGCGCGATCGTCTCGGAAGGGATCAGTCCGTCCTGGCTGGGGTTCTCCACGCCCGCGTCGATCTGGTCGCGCAGGCCGGCGACCCGCACCATGTAGAACTCGTCCAGATTGGTCGTGTAGATCGCGCAGAACTTCACGCGCTCCAGCAGCGGCAGGCGCTCGTCTTCAGCCAACTGCAGCACGCGGTCGTTGAAGTCCAGCCAGGAAAGCTCGCGGTTGAGATACAGCGACGGGTCTACGGCCGCGTCCTCGCCGGCGTGACCCGGGCGCTCTTCGTGGCCGTCGATGGCGTGCTCGTCCATGCCCTGCTCAAGCTACACCACACGCTAGGGTGGAGCCGAGCAAATGGCGCGTCAGCTCTGGCTACTTCGTCATGCGGATGCCGAGCCGCACGGCACCCGCGAGGACTCTCAGCGCCGTCTGACCGAGCGCGGGCGCGAGCAGGCGCGCTCGGCCGGCGTGGCGCTGGAGCGCATCGGCGTGGGCTTCGAGATCGTCCTGTTCAGCCCAAGGGTGCGTGCGCGCGAGACGGCCGAACTGGCGGCCGAGCAGTGGTCTGCGCAGCAGCGCGCCCTGCTGAGCGTGCACGAGCCGCTCAGCGGCGGCTTCGACGGTGAGCAGGCGCTAACGGCGATGGCCGGGGCGAGCGCCGACGGACGCGTGCTGATGGTCGGGCACGAGCCCGACATGTCGAGCATCGTCGCCGAGCTGACCGGCGCTCGCGCGGACGTCAAGAAGGGAGGGCTGGCGGTCGTGCGGCTAGAGGGCGGGAGCGGCCAGCTCGTCGCCCTCTTGCGACCCAGGGAGCTTGCCCTGGTCGCCGGTGCCCTCTGAGGGCGCACCCTCGCTGCCGGGCTCCCACTCCGCGGGTGGTGCGGAGGGCACCGAGCTGGGGTCGACCTGCTCGGTCGATTCGGCGGCGAAGCGGTAGCCGATGCCGAAGTGTGTGTGGATGTAGCGCCAATCTGGCGAGGCCTTCTCGAGCTTCTGGCGGAGCTTTCGCACGAACACGTCGACCGAGCGGTCGCCGCGCACCATCGTGTAGCCCCACAGCCGCGAGTAGATCTCCTCGCGCTCGAGCACACGGCCCTCGGCCTGCGCGAGCAGCTCGATCAGCTCGAACTCGCGCCTGGTCAGGTCGATGCTGCGCTCGCCTACGAACGCCTGGAAGTGGTCGGTGCGGATCTCCACCTCGCCGGCGGCGATCGGTGCTGTCTCGGTGCGGCTGGCGCTGCGCCGGCGGCGGCGCACGACGCTCTGCACACGCGCGATCACTTCCTCGGGGTGGCAGGGCTTGGTGATCCAGTCGTCGGCGCCGAGTCGCAGCCCGCGCACGCGCTGGGCGACGGTCGAGGGGCCGGTGCAGACGACGATGCCCAACTCTGGCAGCGCCGCGCACAGCCGCTCCAGCCAGCTCCATGCCTGCGGGCCGAGCACGGCGAGATCGACGACCAGAGCGCTCAGGCGCATCGACACGACCGCGTCGGTCGGCACGGGGCTGGCGAGCACCCGGTGCTCCCAGCCGAGCCGGTCCAAGCGCTTGCTGAGCACCTGGATGAAGCCGCTGTCGCGGTCGAGCACGGCAATGCGCAGGGACGTCGAGGACGAGGCTGTGCTCTCGGGAGCCGCTGATGAGCCCCCCGGAGCTTCGGCGCGCACGCTTGCCGTCATCGGGCGCCAGTGTACGGGATCAGAGGCACGGTGACGTGATTTGCGGGGCTGACGTCACAGGATCTTTACAGGTGCTTTTGTGGTGCTTGCGGACACCCAGGCGCTGCTTGCGGACGCTCGGTCGCTACCCGGGCGTGCGCGAGGAGTCTGAGAACTCGCGGAACAGACCCGTGACCACGAAAGCGACCTGCTCGCCGATGTCTACGGCGTTGTCGCCGATCCGCTCCAGCGCGCGCGATACGAGCGTCATGTGCATCGCCCACTCGCGGCGGTCGGGATCGTCGCCGATCTCGATCGCCAGGCGGAAGATCTCGCGGTTGAGGCGGTTGATCTCGCGATCCTGGCGCACCAGGTCTTCCGCCAGACCTACGTCCCGAGCGGCGAACGCGGCCTTCGACTGGATTACCTCAGAGCGCGCGAACGCGCCCATCTTGGCCAGCGCGTCCAGCATTTCCTGGTGCACCGGAGGCTCGTAACCCGACAGCGGGATCAGCTTGGCGATGTTCACGCACTGGTCGCCCATGCGCTCGATGTGCTTGATCATGTGCAGCAGCGCAGCCACCAGACGCAGGTCGCCCGCCACCGGCGCCTGCAGCGCCAGCAGCGACAAGATCCCCTGGTGAACCTCCAGGTAGCGTCCGTCGACGCGGTCGTCGTCGGCGATCACCATCTGTGCCAGCTCGACGTCCTGGTGGTGCAGCGCCTCCAGCACGCGGTCGAGCTGCTCGACGATCAGGTCCAGGCCGCCAAGCGCGTTGGCCTCCAGCTCGCGCAACTGCTCCTGGAAGTGCGCGCGACCCTGCGGGCCCTCGCCGGCGCCTGCCCCGCCGCGGCGCTCGGTCGGGACGATCGCGGGAGAGCCGGGCGCGCGATCGTCTTCGTTAGCCGAACTTCCCGGTGACATATTCCTCCGTCCGGGGGTCGTTCGGTTTGGTGAAAATCTCCTGCGTCGGGCCGACCTCGACGAGCTTGCCGCCGAGCATGAACGCCGTACGGTCGGCCACGCGCGCGGCCTGCTGCATGTTGTGGGTGACGATTACGATCGTCACCCGCTGCTTGAGCTGCTCGATCAGCTCCTCGATCTTCAGCGTGGCAACCGGGTCCAGCGCCGAGCACGGCTCGTCCATCAGGATCACCTCGGGTTCGACCGCGAGCGAGCGCGCGATGCACAGGCGCTGCTGCTGGCCTCCCGACAGGCCCGCACCGGGCTCGCCCAGCCGCTCGGCGACCTCCTCCCACAGGCCCGCGCCACGCAGCGCCGCCTCGACCTTCCCGTTCAGGTCGCCGCCGCGGTGCGAGGTCAGGCGTAGGCCGGCGGCGACGTTGTCGAAGATCGACATCGTCGGGAACGGATTCGGTTTCTGAAAGACCATCCCGATCGCACGGCGCACCGCGACCACGTCGATCGACGGGTCATAGACGTCGGTCTCGTCGAGCATCACCCGTCCCTCCGCGCGCGCGCCCGGGATCTCCTCGTGCATACGGTTGATGCAGCGGATCATCGTCGACTTGCCGCAGCCGGACGGGCCGATGATGGCGGTCACCTCGTTGGCGTGGAAGTCGAGGTCGATGCCCTTGACCTGCTCTGCCTCGCCGTAGAAGGCACGCAGCTGCTGGAGCTTCACCGTCAGGCCCGGCCTGGCTTCGGGGGGCGTGTTCACCGCCGGGGCCTCGGGCACGATTCGCGCCGGGCCCACCGCTTCGGGCGGCGCGGTCGGCTCGCTGTGGCGGCCAAGCTCGGGAGTGCTGTCAGGGTCCACGTCAGCCACCTGGGGTTCGGGTCGAGCGGGTGTCATGCAAGACGACTCCTTCGCGAGATGAGACGGGCAATGAGATTCAGCACGAGGATCATCACGACCAGGGTCAGCGCCGCTCCCCAGGCTCGGTCTACGACGGCCGTCGTGGGGGACGTCACGTCGTTGTAGATTTGCACAGGTAGCGAGTTCATGAACTGCCCGAGGTCGAAGTTGGTGTTGTGCGTGGCCGCCGCGGTGAACAGCAGCGGAGCCGTCTCGCCGGCGGCGCGGGCGACCGCGAGCAGCATGCCGGTGACCATCCCCGGCAGCGCGGCAGGCAGCACGACGCTGAAGATCACCCGCCAGCGCGGCGCGCCCAGCGCCAGCGCCGATTCGCGCAGGGCCGCCGGTACTAGCAGCAGGATCACCTCGGCTGAGCGGATCACGATCGGCAGCATCAGCAGCGACAGCGCGATCGAGCCCTTGTACGCGGCATAGGAGGTGCCGGTGCCGACGATCAGCACGATGTACACGAACAGACCGAAGATGATCGACGGAACGCCGGTGAGCACATCGACGAAGAAGCGCACGAGCTGGGCGAACCAGCTATCGCGGCCGTACTCGACCAGCCAGATCGCGACACCCAAGCCGATCGGGATCGAGATCACCGACGCGAGCACGACCATCTCGATCGTGCCCAGGATCGCGCTCTTGATCCCGCCGATGCTCGAGTTTTTGAAGAACGTGTTGCCGGTCGGGTCGGTCGTGAAGAAGCTCCAGCTCCACGACGACAGGCCCTTGCTCAGCAGGTAGTAGACGATCAGCGCCAGCGGTATCAGCGCGATCACGGTCGCCGCGACGACGCTGCCACGGGCGATCTTGTCCTTGCGCCGGCGCGCCGGGCTGACCGCGAAGCGCGCCAGCCGGTTGGCCGCTTGAGGCTCGGTGCTCATGCGCCCGCTGCCGCGTCGGCCAGGGTCTCGAGGGTCGCGTTGCTATCGCCGCCGCGGCTCGCGGGCGCCACGTTCGAGCTGCGCGCCGCCCTGATCACCAGCAGGCGCGCGATCGCGTTGACCAGCAGCGTCAGCACGAACAGCACAAGGCCGGCGGCGAACAGCGCCGAGCGGTGCAGCGCCCTGTGCCTCGCCGAACTCGTTGGCGATCACCGCGGCGAGGCTGTAGCCCTGGCCGAACAGGAAGTGCCCCAGCTGTGGCGCGTCACCGATCAGGATCGTGACCGCGATCGTCTCGCCGATCGCGCGCCCGAGCCCCAGCATCGCGCCGCCGACGATGCCCGAGCGGCAATACGGCAGCACCGCAATGCGGATCATCTCCCAGCGTGTGGCGCCGAGCCCGAGCGCCGCCTCCTTGTGATCGGCGGGTACGGTGCTCATCACCTCGCGGCTGATCGCGCTGACGATCGGCAGGATCATGATCGCGAGCACCAGCCCGGTGATGAAGTAGTTGGGGATCGTGACCGTGCCGCCGCCGATGAACGGCACGAACGACAGCCTGTCTGCCACCCACTGCTCGGCCGGCTGGAGCTTGGGTGCCAGGAAGAAGATGCCCCACAGCCCGTACACGACCGATGGC
Source organism: uncultured Solirubrobacteraceae bacterium (assembly GCA_963705235.1). Taxonomy (GTDB): domain Bacteria; phylum Actinomycetota; class Thermoleophilia; order Solirubrobacterales; family Solirubrobacteraceae; genus Palsa-744. The sequence continues at coordinate 1,826,541 of OY970059.1, forward strand.
ACGGCAGCCAGCAGCTCGACCAGCATCGTCATCGGCGCGCGCAGGCGCGCGGGTCACAGCTCGGTCGCGTAGATCGCCGTGGCGACCGCGATCGGCACACCGATCGCCAGCGCCAGCGCCGAGCTGATCAGCGTGCCCACGACCAGCGGCAGCGCGCCGAAGTGTTCGCCGCTGACGTCCCAGTCGTTGCCGAACACGAAGCCGAGCACGCCTTCCTTGGCGAACGCCGGCCTGGACTCACCGACCAGACGGATGAAGAAGTAGACGATCAGCGCCAGGATCGCCACGGCCAGCGCGGTCAAGCCGTACTTCAGCGCCCGGTCGGGCAGGCGCGCCAGTGACGACCGCGCGAGGAGCGCGCGGTCGTCACTGGGTAGCGAGGCTGCGCTCACAACCAGTTTTCTATCGGCTGTGAGCCCGTGAGGTCACGCTCAGCCGGTCAGCGTGCTGCCGTTGCACTGCAGCCCGGCGGCCGCTTCCTTGGACTTGGTCAGGATTTCCGCCGGCAGCGCCGCGTAGTCGGCCTGCGCGAGGATCGACTGTCCCTGGCCGAGGCCGTAGTTCGAGGAACTTGGCCACGCCTTTGGCGGCGGCTTCGCCACCTGGGATGCCCGCCTTGCAGAGGTCCTTGTTGACGACGATGAACGTCTGCGAGGTGATCGGGTAGGCGCCGGCCCCCGACGGGTTGCTGATTTTGATGCCGAGGTTCGCCGGCACGGTCACGCCTTCGGCCGCCGCGCTGGTCGATTCCAGCGAGGGGGCGATGAAGTTCCCCGACTTGTTCTTGACCGAGGCGAACGTGAAGTTGTGCTGCAGCGCATACGCCTGCTCGACGTAGCCGACGGCGCCGGCCGTCTGCTGGACCGCCCCGGCGACGCCGGCGTTGCCCTTGGCGCCGGTTCCGGTCGGCCACTGCACGTCCTTGCCTTCGCCCACCTTGCTGTTGAATTCTGGGTCGACCTTGGCCAGGAAGCTGTGAAGCCGGCGGTCGTGCCCGAGGAGTCCGAGCGGTGGATCACCGTGATCGCGGTGCTCGGCAGGCGTCACTCCTGGGTTGAGCGCCTGTGATCTCGGCGTCGTTCCAGGTTTTGACCTTGCCCAGGTAGATGTCGGAGATCGTCTTGCCGTCGAGCTTCAGCCCGGTTTTCACACCCGGGACGTTGTAGGACACAGTGATCGCGCCGAGGAACATCGGGATCTGCACGGCGGGGCTACCGTTCTTGGCGATCGCCGCTTCGTCTTCGGGCTTCAGCGGCGGGTCGCTGGCGCCGAAGTCGACGGTCTTGGTCTCGAGCGCTGTGATGCCCGCGCCCGAGCCGACGGCCTGGTAGTTGACGGTCAGCGGGGAGAGTGATGACGCCCACTGTTCGTAGACGGGCGCGGCGAACGTCGAGCCGGCCCCCGAGATCTTCGTCGCTGCGGAAGTGCTGGAACTGCTGGATGAGCTGGAGCTGCCGCATGCGGCGACGCCCAGCGCGAGCAGCGCGCAGCCTGCAAGCGCGCCAATCTTGTTCTTGATCACTACGTCTCCTCTGGCTGGATTTTCAGTTGACGGCGCGTAGAGCGTGCGCCGCTGCGCCCCGAAGGTGTGCCAGGGGCAGTCTCTTCAACCGCCGGTGGACTCTTTGTGAACATTTCGTGAAGGCTCGGGCGGAAGCGGTAGCCGAACCCCGGGTGCGTGTGGATGAAGCGGCGATCTGGCAGCGCCGCCTCGAGCTTGCCGCGCAGCTTGCTCACATACACGTCGACGGAGCGGTCGCCCGCGCGCAGCTCGCCGCCCCAGACCGTCCGGTAGAGCTCCTCGCGCGTCACGATCGCTCCCAGCTTGTGAGCCAGTGCGACCAGCAGTTCGAACTCGCGCACCGACAGCGTCAGCGCCCGGCCGGTGGCCAGCACGAGACCCTCCTCGAGCCTGATCTCGAGCTCGCCCGCATAGAGGACGTCCGCCGGGATGTCCGGGCTCTCCGGATAGGCCGCCACGACGCGAAAGCGTCGCAACAGGCCTCCCGTAAGGAGTTGCAAAGTCGTGATCTAGTCGTGAAAAACCCGTGAAAAGATCGACCCGTGGAGGTGCGTCGAGGTGCAGGCGCCGACGACGCTCAATATGCTCGCCGCATGAGCCTGCTGCGCCGCCGTCTGGACCCGGTCCTGATGGCCCTGGTCGAGGAGGCCGGGCGCAACGTGCAGCGCTGCGGTCTGCTGCTGCGCGACCTGCTGCGTGACTATCCCGAGCACGCGACGCTCGCGCAGGACCTGAAGGTGTGCGAGCAGGAAGGCGACCGCATCACGCACGACATCATCCACCGGCTGGCCGGTCGCGGGCGTGTGCGGCGCGCCGTTCGACGCCGGCGACGGCTACGCGCTGGCGACTGCGCTGGACGACATCGTCGATCACTCCGAGCAGGTCGCCGCGCAGCTCGGCCTGTACGGCGTGGAGGCGCCGATGGAGCAGGCGGTCGACTTCACCGAGGTGCTCGTCGGTGCCGGCGAGCAGATCGCGCAGGCGCTGCGCTGCCTGCGCACGGGAACCGAGCTGGGACCGCACCTGGTCGAGATCCACCGACTCGAGAACGAGGGCGATCGCCTGCAGCGCGACGGCGTGGCGTCGCTGTTCGCCGGCGGTATCGATCCGATGGTTGTGATCCGCTGGAAGGACATCTTCGAGTCGCTCGAGGCGGCGGTGGATGCGTGCGAGACCGTCGCGCACGTGCTCGAGGGGATCACGCTCAAGCAGCGCCGGCGCCCGCGCTGACGGCTCAACCGAGCGTGCTCGGGGGGGCGCTGGCGATCAACCGCGCACCGTACGGAGCGCCGATCAGGAACGCTTGGAAGTGGCTGGAGGCGCCGGCTGCGAGTTCCGGGAGCACCGCCCGTCCGGCGGCCACGGTCTTGCCGGCGCGGACGGCGATCACATACACGGGCAGCTCGGTCTGAGTCACCGTTGAGCGGTTGACGACGGTGCCTTCCGCGCCGACGCCGCTGGCGGGATCGGCGAAAAGGTGCACACCGCGGACCTCGATGCGCGGGATCGCCCCCGGGCTCGCACTTGCTTCACCGACCTTTGCGCGTACGCCGGTCGGCGTACCGCTGCCTTCGACCTGATCGTCGATCCACGTCGCCTGGCCGTGAGCCGGCAGTAGCGCCAGCGAGACCAGCGAGTGCGCCAGGCCGGGCGTGGTGTTCGTGTAGAAGCTGCCGGAGCCGGAGCCGGAGCCGGAGCCGGAGCCGGAGCCGGTTCCCGTGACCGTGATGGCGATCGGCACGTCGTGCAGCGTGCTGGACGAGGTGTTGCGCAGCGTGATGGCCACGGCGTTGCCTTCGCTGCCGCGCACGAGCGTCGCCGCGAGGATCTCGACCTTGGTGCTCGGGCGCGCGATCGTCAGACCGCGCTGGGCGAGCCGCCCGGCGCCGATGCCCGCGCCGGTGCTGCGCGCGGCGGCCCGTTCCAGCTTGGCGCTCTCCTCTTGGGTGGACTCGCAGCCTGCGAGCGCCAACGCGGCCAGGACGAGCGCCGCGCCGACCGGCGCCGTGCGTCTCACCCGAACGCGCCGCTGATGTAGTCGCGCGTGCGCGGTTGCTGCGGGCGGTCGAACACCTGCTCACTGGTGCCGTACTCGACCAGCTCGCCCAGGTGCATGAACGCCACATGGTCGGCTACGCGGAAGGCCTGCTGGAGGTTGTGCGTGACGATCACCACCGCCACGCTCTCGCGCAGACCCACGATCAGCTCCTCGATCGTTGCCGTGGAGATCGGGTCCAGCGCCGAGCACGGCTCGTCGAGCAGCAGCACCTCCGGGTCGGCGGCCAGCGCGCGGGCGATGCACAGCCGCTGCTGCTGGCCCCCCGACAGGCGCAGCGCCGAGCGGTCGAGATCGCCCGCCACCTCCTCGAACAGACCGGCACGCAGCAGCGCGTCGTTGACCGCGTGCTCGAGCTCGGACGAGCGCCTGCGCCGTAGGCCGTGCGCGGGGCGCTGCTCGGCGAGCGCGTAGGCGACGTTGTCGAAGATGCTCATCGGGAACGGGTTGGGCTGCTGGAAGACCATCGAGACGCGCCGGCGCAGATCGTTGACCTCCAGCTCGTGGATGTCGGTGCCGTCGAGCGTGATGCGCCCCGCCCGTGCGGCCCCGGCGGTGATCTCGGTGAGGCGGTTGAGCGAGCGCAACAGCGTCGTCTTGCCCGAGCCTGACGCGCCGATCAGGGCGAGCACCTCGCCGCGGCGCACCGGCAGGCTGACGTCGCGCACGACCCAGTTCTCGCCGTAGGCCAGCGACACCGACTCGATGCGCATGCGCTCGAGCACCTGTGCGACCGCCGGGCGCCGCGCGCGCGCCGCCACCGAGGCGACCGGTGTCGGGGAGTCGCCATTTGACGCCGGCGTCGGGACGGGCTTGGGCGGGGCGACGTGGGGCTCGCGATCGAGCGCGATCCGCCGGATTGGCGGTGGCATCAGCGGGTCCATGACCCTCGCGTGACCTTCAGTAGGAAGCGGGAGGAAAACGGTCGTGGATCGCCGCTCTCGCGCTCGCCGCGGGTCAGCCGGGTGACGAGCGCGTTGAGCGCCAGCACGACCATCAGCAGCACGAACGCCGCCGCGTAGGCCTTCTCGTGCGAGTTGCCCTCGCCGGCCGGTGAGTTGTTATAGACGTAGGTCGTCAGCGTCGAGCCGGTGCCGCGCAGCGTGCGCATGATCGGCACATCGCCGACCGGTTCAAGCTTGTAGCCGACGCCCAGCAGGACCGCGACAATCGCCGTGTCGCCGATGATCCTGCCCATGCCCAGCACGATCCCGCTTGCGACGTTGGGGCGGATCGCCGGCAGCAGCACGTGGCGGATCGTCGTCGCGCGCGTCTTGCCGAGTGCATAGGAGGCCTCACGCAGGCGGTCGGGCAGTGCGGCCAGACCCTCGCGCGTGGCGCTGACGACGAGCGGCAGCGCGAGCGTCGACATCACTATGCCGGCCGCGACGAACGACTGGCCGGTGGCGCCCTCGGCGGCGCCCTGCGAGACGAATGCGAGGAAGCCTTGGGAGAAGATCAAAAGGCCGAACAGGGCGAGGACGATGCTGGGCGCGCCGGCCACCGTCTCGATCGCCGACTCCACGGTGCGTGCCAGCCCCGCCGGACGACCGTACTCCGTGAGCCACGCCCCGATCGCCACGCCGGCGGGCGCCGCGATCGCTGTTCCGATCGCCGTCACGACCAGCGTGCCAACGATCGGGTCGAGAAAGCCGCCGCTCTCGGCCTGGTCCATCGAGGCCGCCGGAGACTGCGCCAGCAGGTCCGGGCGAAGGTAGGCGATGCCCTTGACCAGCATGAAGATCACGATCGACGCGGCGATCAGGCACAGCCCGATGCCGGTGATCCAGCACAGCCAGTAGCACATGCGATCGACCAGCGGCCACGAGGACGTCACCTCGCGCGGCGGGCGCACGATCGTCGCGGACTCCGGCTTGTGCGAGTACGCCGCGCTGGCCATCAGGCGCGGATCCCGTAGCGCTTGAGCGGCTGCTTGGCGGCCCATCCGGCGAGCGAGAGCATCGTCGCCGACACCAGCAGCACCGCGCCCATCGCGTAGATCGTGTGCGCCAGCGGGCCGATCGTCAGCCCTCCAGATTCCTGGAAGATCGTCGCCGCGAGCGGCCGTACGGGCTCGAACAGGAACGTCAGGCCGTCCAGCGGGTTGGCGGCGAACCCGCGCCCGCCGGAGACCATCGCGAGCATCACGGCCTCGCCGAGCGCGCGCGCCGTCGCGAGCACGGTCGCCGCGGCGATCGCCGGCCACGCGGTTTTCAGCGACACGCGCCAGATCGTGCGCCAGCGGTTGACCCCGAGCGCCGCCGAGCCCTCACGCCAGGACGCCGGCACGGCTGCCAGCGCGTTGGCGCTGATCGCGACCATGATCGGCAGAATCATCACGGTCAGGATCAACGTCGCGGTCGTCAGGTCGGCTCCGTTGATCTGAACCACATAGATCACTGACTGCTTGCGCGAGTTGTCGATCAGGTGTTCGTTGATCCACGGCGCGAGCGCGAGGATGCCGATCAGCCCATAGATCACAGACGGGACGCCGGCGAGGAGCCTGATCACAGGGTCCAGTGTGCGCCTCACCCGCGCCGGCGCGAACTCTGTCAGGAAGACCGCCGCCAGCGTCGACGTGACCAGCGCCAGCGCCACCGCCAGCACGGTCGTCACCAGCGTGCCCCAGATCAGTGGCCACGCGCGGAAGTACAGGATCCCGTGTCCGGGGATCGGCGTGCCTTCGCGCATCGCGCGCAGCTGCAGGTCCACGTCGCCGCCCGGCGCGAACCACTTCAAGCCGTTGTAGGAGAACGACGGCCACGCCTTGACGATCACGGTGACGACCATCACCGCGATCAACGCCAGCACCGCCACGGCGAGCGCGCCGAGCGTCAGCTCGACGCGCCTGTCGGCCCGCGCGGGCGAGCGCCGGCTCGCCGGGTTTCGAGCCGACCCCGTCACCTACTAGTGGATCGCGATCCAGCTGGAGTTGATGATCTTGTCAGCTGTTTTGTTGCCGCTGGTGACCCATTTGATGAACTTCAGCGCTTCGCCTTTGGGCACGCCCTTGGTCACCATCCAGAAGTTACGCACGCCGCCGTACTGGCCGGACTTGGCGTTGCGCAGGTTGCATGGCACGCCCTGGTAGCCGACCGCGTTGATGCCCGCGGTGTAGGCGAAGGACACGAAGCCGATCGCCTGCTTGTCGCTGGAAACGGCGTTCTGCTCCAGGCCGTTGGAGGTCTCGGCGGTGGCGCTTGGTGAGATCTTCAGCGTTTCGCCGAGGAAGATGTGCTGGAAGGCGTCCTGCGTACCTGAGGCGCCGTCGCGGTCGAACAGGTCGATCGGGCCGCTGATGGCGGCTCCCGGTACCTGACTCCAGTCGCGGATGCGCCCGGTGAAGATTCCTTCCACGCTTTCCTGAGAGAGATTGCCAATCGGGTTGGCCTTGTTAGTGACCACGCACACGCCGTCGCGTGCGATCTTGCTGAACACGAGGTGGTGCGGATCGGTCGGCAGCGGGTCGCGCGAGGAGTCGCCGATGTCAAAGCGCCCTTCCGCCACGCCGCTGATGCCGATGTCCGACTGCCCGCCCTGGATCTGGGGCGCCGGGAGCTTCGGGTATGCCTTGTGGTAGGCGGTCGCCAGTTTCTGCGAGAGCGGCAGGACTGAGGTCGAACCGCCGACGATCAGGCGTCGTGCCATCGCGCCGGCTGGCAGGGCGAGGGCGAGCGCGAGGGCCAGGGAAACGATGAGGGTGCGGTGCGCGCGCACGATATTGCTCCTTTGCGAGTTGGGGTCGACTGCGGGCGTGTGTAACGCGGTGCTGGGAACAGATCAAGGTGTGAATCGATGCGGTTTCCGCAATCAACCTCACCGCTCGCGAAGAGTGTCGAGCGAGAAATGGCTCGGTGTTTCGTTTTTGTGAAGGCCCGGTGTTTCGTTTTTGTGACCGTCCATACGCCACACGCTGTGAATAAGTTGTAAACGTGACCGGCATTGGGCCGGGGCATGTGTCGTTTTTGTGAACGCCATTGCTTTTCGCTCTCGGTCGTGTGACGCTGGCGGCCCGTTCGATCGGCGCTGCGCTTTCGCGGTGAGCCGGTTGATTCGTGGCGATCGAGTTCGCTCCAGCGGACTCGAGGCGCAGCGCTACACGACAACGGAGCTTCGCCCCGATCGGGGCGAGAAACGCAAGCCAGCGACACCCATGACCGACGACCCAAGCCAACAGCCCCCCTCCGAGAACGGCGCCGAGTCTGCCTCCAGTAACGGCGCCGGCGCTCCGAGTGCCAACCGCGCGGCGGTGCGCTCCGGCCTGGCCCACAGGCGCAACCCCGCGCTGGTCGCGGTAGGCGACTTCGCCGCGGGCGTGCGCCGTCTGCTGCTGCGCGACCCGCTCGCCACGTTCTTGGCGACGGCGTCGATCGCGCTGGCGATCACCTTCGCGACGCTGCTCGGGGACATCAAGCCGAGCAGCTCGGGGCTGCCGATACCGATCAGCACTATGCAGTCGCTGGCCGCACACAAACACGTTGCCACCGCCGTGCTGCTCGACCACGACGACCGCGTCGAGCTGACGACGACCTCGACGGCTCCGCAGGTCTTCGTGACGGGAGCGATCGCGGCCGAGCGCGACGGCACATCAGCCCAGTCGGGCGGCGCCGCCGCCGCCGAGTCCAAACCCACCTCGATCGGGTCGCAGAAACTGTGGGCGGCCTACCCCGCTTCCGGCGCGCAGACCCAGCAGCTCCTACGCGAACTGTATGCCGGCGGCGCGATCGTCGGCGTGGACCAGCAGGCGGGCAAGGAGACCAAGACGATCGTCGTGCAGTTCTTGATTCCGATCCTGCTGCTCGTCTGCCTGTTCTCGCTGTTCATGCGGGTCGGCGGTGAAGGAGCGGCCGGCGGTCTCGCCGCGTTCTCGGAGTTCACCGGCAAGGGTCGTCGTAAGGGCAAGGGCACGCGGGACAGGATTACGTTCGCTGATGTGGCCGGGGCGGGCGAGGCGCTCGCGGAGCTTCGCGAGATACGCGACTACCTGTCCGATCCGAGTAAGTACCTCGACGTCGGCGCGGCCGCACCGAAGGGCGTGCTGCTCGTCGGTCCTCCTGGCACGGGCAAGACGCTGCTCGCCAAGGCGGTGGCGGGTGAAGCCGACGCCGCCTTCTTCTCGGTCTCGGGGTCGGACTTCGTGGAGTCGCTCGTGGGCGTTGGCGCGGCACGAGTACGCGACCTGTTCCGCAAGGCGCGCAAGGCGGCTCCGGCGATCATCTTTATCGACGAGCTTGACGCCGCTGGGCGCAAGCGTGGTGCGGGTATAGGTCAGGGCAATGACGAGCGTGAGCAGACGCTGAACCAGATCCTGGTCGAGATGGACGGTTTCGCCGGGGACGGCGGGCTGGTCGTGATGGGCGCGACCAACCGTCCCGACATCCTTGATCCGGCGTTGCTGCGTCCGGGGCGCTTTGACCGTCAGGTGGTGGTGGACAACCCCGACGTGCACGGGCGCCTTGAGATCCTGCGCCTGCACGGCGGCAAGCGTCCGCTGGGGCCCGACGCATCGCTCGAGGAGGTTGCGCGCCAGACGCCGGGGTTCAGTGGCGCGGAGTTGGCGAACGTGATCAATGAGGCGGCGCTGTTGAGCGTGCGTGATGGGCGTGGTCAGATCGATCAGGCGACGCTGGAGGAGGCGATCGACCGCGTTGTCGCGGGCCCGGCCAAACATCACATTCTGACTGAGCAGGAGCGTTGGCTGATCGCGATTCACGAGGCCTCGCACGCGGTCGTCACGGAGGCGCTCGGACACGTCTCCTCGACGCGCAAGCTGTCGATCGTCGCGCGTGGGCGCCAGCTGGGCACGGCCGCGCACATGCTCTCCGACCGCGACCAGGTGATCATGACTAAGCCCGATCTGCAGAGTCAGCTGATCGTCATCACCTCCGGCTTGGCCGGGGAGCGCATCGCCTTCGGTCACACCTCCACGAGCGTGAACGACGATCTGCACGCGGCAACGGCGTTGGCGCGCAGCATGGTCACCTCGTTCGGGATGTCCGAGGCGCTCGGGTTGGTGACGATCGGCGAGAAGGGCGGCGAGGTGTTCCTCGGCGCATCGCTGCAGGACCTCGGCTCGGTCGGTCCCGAAACGCTGAACGTGATCGACAACGAGGTGGAGCGGCTGGTCGGCGACGCCGAGGCGCGCGCCGCGACCGTGCTCGACCGTAACTGGAACACGGTCGAGGAGACCGCCACCGCGCTGCTGGAGCAGGAGACGCTCTCTGGCGTCGCGCTCGACGCGGTGCTCTCAACCGTCCAAGACGTCACGCTCGAGGAGCTGGCTCCCGTGCGGCGCGCTTCGCCGCCGCGCTTCATGGCCCGCGACCCCAAGCAGGGGGGATGACCTCCCGCCGGCAGCGGCGGATGCCCTCGCCGGCCACGGCGATCGCCGTGGTCGCGCTGGTGTTTTCGACGACCGGTCTAGCCGACGCGGCGCGCCGCGGCGTGATCAGCTCGATCGCCGGGCATCCGGTCAGCGCCAAGCCCCACGCCGGCGGGGTGCTACTGCTCGGTAAGAACCGGAAATTCCCGGCGGCGGCGATACCGACGGTGACCAACGCGAGCCGCGTGGGTGGGAAAACCGCGGCCCAGCTCGCAGGCACGTGTCCGCCGGCGACGGTCGACCTCGGAACGTGGTGCCTGGACTCCGCGCCCTATCCGTTGACCAACGCCGACGCCGGCAAGAACAACTTCATCTGGGCCAGCAAAGCCTGTGAGGCCGAAGGCGGCTGGCTGCCGTCGGCTTCCGAACTACTTGGGGCCGCCGCGCGCGTGAAGCTCGAGTCGACGATCCACGACTCGCCGCTATCAGCGACCGTCAACCAGGACCCGAGTCGCGGTCTCAAAGACGAACGGGAGATGAGCTCGACGCTCGTGACGACCGAAGCCGGATCGGCTGCGGCGGGCTTCGAGGGCGTCAGCGAAGGCGCCACCGGCAACCCACGCCAGGGCCAGCCCAACCCGATCCCGATGGCGGCCAACCCTCAGCCCGAATCGCTGCAGTACGTGACGGTCTACGACAACGCGGACAATGGCGGCCTCGCCGGCTCGCAGCCGATCAAGGAACCGCAGAACTTCCGCTGCGCCTTCAACAAGGCGCCCGGGGCGCTGAACAACTCGGAATCTTGACGCTCGTGCGAGGCATCGGACCGTGACCCGCGCCCGTTCGGCGCTACTGGCGGCGGTGCTCGTGACGGTCGCGGGCTGCTCCACGGCCACACACGCCGGCGCGGTCGTCGTGCCCGCGGTGACGCTCGACGGCCCCAGCGAGAACATCGTCGGCTTCGGTGGCGCGGCGATGGCCGAAGATGGAACGGGCGGGGCCGTCTACCTCAAGCGCGTGGACGGCGTCGCGCACGTATTCGTCTCGCGCTATCTCGGCGGGCACTGGCTTGCGCCGATCAGGGTCGATTCGGAAGACCAGTTCGCGGCCAGCTGGCCGCGTATCGGAGCATCCAACGGAGGCGCGCTGGTGGTCATCTGGGCGACCCCGTTCGCCACCGAACAGCAGCGTCCCGTCGACGAGCTGCTAGGGGCGACGCTAGGACCGGGATCCAGCAGCTTCTCCCAGGCGGTGATCATCGACCCGAACGTCCGCGAAGCCACCGGGCTCAGCCCCGATCTCGCGATGAGCTCGACCGGACAGGCCGACGTCGTCTACCGCGTCGTCAGTTTCCAAAGCAACATCCCGCTGCTGCGCGCGGGAGACGTGGTGGAGAGCGTTCGCGTCGCGGGCTACAACGGCAAGAGGTGGTCCTCGTTCGGTCGTGTCAACCGCGATCCGGGGCTGTCGATGCGCGCGCCCACCCAGGCCAACGCGCCGCAGATCGCGATCGGGCCGACGGGCAACGGCGTGGTCGTCTGGCAGGAGCCCGAAATCAGCGGCGTAGCGCGCATCTGGGCGCGGAGGATCTTCGGTCAGGCGCTCGACTACGTGATGCCGGTCACCGCCACCACGCTGGGCGGCGGGTCGATCGGACAGGACGCCGACGCGCCCAGCGTCGCCATCAACCGCCTCGGCCAGGCCGAGGTCGCCTATCGCCAGGCCTACGGTGCCGGCTCTCCGCTGCCGGGACCGCGCATCTTCTTGAACACGCTGCCCGACGGCGAATCCGAAAGCGGTGTGGAGTTCCTCGGCGCCGCCGTCGCTGATCCGGCGGTGTCCGGGGGCAAGGCGGCCTCGCTGGGGCGGCCGAGTATCGACCTCAACGAACGACGCGAAATCAGGCTCCTGTACGACAGCAACGGTGCCCCGCGGGTCGTTCAGGGCAACGACAAAGGCATCGCCGGGACCGTGGCTCTCGGTCCCGCGTTCGTCGGGTCGCAGCTGACGCCCGCCGGCGAACTGACAGCGGTCAGCGCGATGAACCCGGAAGGCGGAGGCATCTCCGCGTGGCCGAGCGCCGACCCCCAGGGCCGAGCCGCCGTGGCCGTGCGCGAGGATTTCCCCTCCGGGGCCGTGCAGACGGCGCTCATCAGCGGCGGAGCGGGTGGACCGATTGGTGAACTCGCCGTCGGTCGCTCCACGCTCGGCGATGGGCTCGTTGCCTTCCAGCAGGGCCCGATCGGCGACGCCGCGATCGTCGGCGCGCAGGTGACCGCGCCACCCGCTCCGTTCGTGATCTCGGTGCCCAAAGGGTGGGTCAAGCCGGCCCAAGCGCGCGTGAGCTGGCAGCCGTCCACCAGCGCCAACGGCCCGCTCACCTACACCGTGTTGCTCGACGGCAAACCGATTCGCACGCCCCCCGGCCGAGCCGCGTTTGCGTTCGACACGCGCGGGCTTGCCAGCGCCAGCCACGCCGTGCGCGTCCTCGCTACCGACATCTACGGACAGTCGATTCTGACCCCGCCGGTCGCTCTGAAAGTCGACGGCCGGGCACCGGCGGTGCGAATCGCCAGGTCGCGTGGTGGCGTGACGATACGCGTCAGCGATCCGGGCTCAGGAGTGCTCACACGCAAGGTTCTGGTCTCCTTCGGTGACGGCCATACCGCGCGCGGGCGCTCGCTGTTTCGCCATCGCTACGCCCACGCCGGCAGCTACCGGGTCGTGGTGCGGGAGCAGGACAAGCTCGGCAATGCCGCCACGGTCAGGCAGTGGGTGAGTGCCGGATGAGGCGGTGGGCGATAGCGATCGGCGCCGCGCTGGGTCTGGCTCTGGCAGGCTCGGCGTCTGCGAGCGCGGATGTCTTCGGGACGATCTCGTTGCTGTCGGCAACGCCCTTCACGCAGGCTGAAGACGCGCACGACCCGGCGATCTCCGGCGACGGTCGCTACGTGGTCTTTGATGGCGCGATCGGCGGCGTGAGCGGGGTGTGGCGGCGCGAAAACCGTCCCGGCGGCGCGGTGCAACAGGTCGCCGGCGGCGATGCCCAGCTGCCGTCGGTCGGCCAGGACGGTCGCTACGTGAGCTTCACGACCGACCAGGGCGCTCGACTGGCGGAACTCACCAACGGGATCGCGCAGCCCAAAGACCCTCGCGAAGCCCCGGGCGTGTACGTGCGCGACATGGACGTAGAGCCCGGCGAAGCGGCTGCCTTCACGCTGGCCTCCGCGGCGAACGGCTCGTCACAGAGCCTGACCTACGAACAAAACGAATCAAACGAAGGCGGCGCGATGGCGGCTGGGCGCACGGCGCTCAGCTCCGACGGGCGCAAGGTCGTGTTCGTCACCACCGCCGTGTCGAATCTCGCCGGTCCGGGTACCCCGCCGCTGCAGGTGGCGCTGCGCAATCTGGACACCGATGAAACCCAGCTCGTGAGCGTTCGCTACGACCCCGCCACCGGCCGGCCCGCGACCGACCCCGAAACCGGAGCGCCCGAGCCTGTCGCGAACGTGACCGAAGGCGGCAGTTTCGGCGCGGTCTACTCATCCGGAAAACCACCACAGTTCAGCGCCACCGAATCCTATGAAGTGCCCCACGAGGTGGCCGCCTCGATCAGCGGCGACGGATCCACCGTCTCCTGGCTCGCCCAGAACATCGCCGAACAGGCGCCGACGCTGTCCGGCGAAACGCTCTCTGCGCGCTACGACGAGCCGCTGTGGCGGCGCATTGGTGACGGCGAGCAGGCGCCCACGCGCCGCGTCACCGGTGGCTCGGACCCGACCAATCCTGCCTGTGCCGCGCATCCCGAGGCCCACCTGCCATCGAGCCCGTCGCTGTCGGATCCGTGTCAGGGGCCGTTCGTCGCCGAGCTGGGCACCTGGAACGCCAAGGAGCCGGCCATCCTCGCCCCGTGCCTGAGCGCGGACGGCGACACGGTCGCCTTCATCGCCAGCGCCGAACCGGTCCAGCTGGCCGGCGGCTTCGGTCGCGGCGACGTGGAACGTGAGAGCGACGTGTACGTGGTCGACATGCACGAAGGACTCAGCCGCACCGCGGCGCTGCGCGCGCTGAGCGAGTTGGCGGCCGGCAGCGAAGAAGACCTGGCGGCGACGGCAGAGATCGTCGACGTGGGCGTCTCGCCCGACGGCACGCAGGTTGCGTTCACGACCCGGCGGACGCAGTTCCCGCTTGGCTCCCTCGCCTATGTGACGGCGCCGGCGGCGGTGCCCGGTCTGCTGGAAGTGTTCGACGTCGACCTCGCCAACGACACCCTCACGCGCGTGACGCACGGCTACGAAGGGGGGGCAGCCGAACATCCCCACAGCGAAGCGACCAGCGAAGACCCCTACCTGTTCTCGACCGACGGCGCGCTGTCGCCGTCCTTCTCACAGAGCGGCAACCTGCTGGCGTTCTCCTCGACGGCGTCAAACCTGGTCTTTGGCGATGGCAACACGCCGCCGTTGAACGTTCGCGAACCGGCTCGCCGCGACGGCGGCGACGTGTTCGTCATACCCAGAACGGTATTCACTGAGACGCCCACGCCGCAGGTGATCTCACCGGCGCCGCCCAACCCCTCGTCGAGCCCGTCGTGGACGCTCGGCGTGACTGCGGTCTCGCTGAAGAACGGCAACGTCGTGCTCTACGTGCTCGCACCCGGCGCCGGTCAGCTGGCGGCCCGCGCGAGCGCTCCGATGAAGGTGCGCGCGTCGGTCTCGCGGCGCCGGGGCGCGCACCCGCGCGGGCGCCGAGCGCGGACCGTCGTGCGCACGCTGGCCAGCGCCGGCCGGCACGCCAGCGGCGGCGAAGAAGGTCCGCTTACGCTCACGCTGCCGCTGGCGGCCACCTACCGTGCGAATGCCGAACAGCCCGGAGGTATCTCGGCGACGGTCGCGATCACGTTCGGCGCAGCGGGCCATCCTGCGCTGCGCCAAACCATCCCCGTGACCTTCCGGCGCGCCAAGCCACCGCACCGTGCCCGCACCGCCAAGGCCAAGCGAGGGCGCTACCACAAGCGCGGAGGAGGACGATGATGCGCTGCCCCAGGCATCTGCTGCTGGCGTGTGGGCTGGCGCTCGCCCTCGCGCTCGCGCTGCCGGCGGCCTCGATCGCCGGCCCGCTCAGCGACGACGGCGGCGCCGAATGGCAGGTGGAACAGCCGCTGCCGCCTGCGCCGCCGGTGGGAGTCGAACCGTCCACGACGCCGATCGGACTCGGCAAGATCGGCGACATCCAGTTCTGGGCGCGCGACCGCGGAGCGCTCATCACCGCCGGCAACGGCACTTCGGTGCCGCCCGGCGTGTGGCTCTACGACGGCGCGAGCTGGCGAGAGCTGGCCAGCGTTTGCGGGGCCACCGACGGGCGCATCGCCTGGGCCGGACCGGACGAATTCTGGACGATCTCCGACGGAAGGCCCGGACAGGCGATCGCATCGGGCAGCGAACGCCCGCCGCTGGAAGACAACACGCTGTGCCGTTTCGGGCCCGGGGCGTCAGGCCAGATTGAAGTTCTCGCCTCCTACGCCTCTCCGGCCTTCCTCTCGACCTCCTACCAGGCGATGCACGCCGCCGCGTGCATCACGCCGTCTGACTGCTGGTTCGGCGGAGACACGCTGATCGAACCGCAGGTCGGCGCCTTCCAACTGCATTGGAACGGCCACTCGCTGCAGGCCGAACCGTACCTGCCGGAAGGACACGTCGTGCGGGACATGCTCCCGTTCGGCGGCCGCCTGTACGAGAGCGTGAGCCTGCGCGCCGACGACCACGTGCAAAAAGTCCTGCGCCACCCGCCGCCGTTGCGGACCATCAATCCGGCCGGATCGGCGACCCAGTTCGAAGGCGTGGAAGAACTGCCGCTGTACGGCCCTGAAGAGTTCGCCTTCGCGCTGGACTTCCTGCGCCTCGGGGTCGACCAGGACTCGCTGTGGGCCGCGGCCGGGCCGACGCTCGAAAACGTCCCCGGCTCCGAACCCGCGGGCGTGACCGTGCTGCGCAAAGCCCTCGGCGGGGTGCTCTGGAGTCAGGTCATAGGTCCGGAAACCATGCCCACCGGCCGCGAACGCTTCCCCGAAGAGATCGTCGACGGGATCGCCGCCGAGCCGGAAACGACGAGCGCCTGGCTCGCGCTCGACACCAAATCCCACGCGGTCAACCACGACTCCACGCAGGCGCGAGTGGCACGCGTCTCGGCCGACGGCTCGGTGTCCGACGAAGAAAGCCTGCCCGCCACCGGCGATCCTCACGGCCCTCTCGGTGCGGCCGAACACGTCGCTTGTCCGGCCATCCACGACTGCTGGGTGACGACCGGCGAAGGCTGGCTGATGCACCTCGCCACCGCCGAAGAACGCGCCAATCCGCAACCAAACGGAGATCCCGCGTTCGCGGGCGAAGAACCGATCACCTTCCGCCCGCGCGACGAAGGCGTGCCTCAGGAACCATCCGACGCGCTCCCCGTCGATGACTCCGGACAGGAAGAACCGGTCCCCGCGCAGGAAGGGGTGGGCACCCACGCGGTCCCCAACCTGTTCGCAACCGTGACCGTGCCGCTGCTCTCGCACGTGCGATCGCGGCTCCTGCACGGAACGACGCTGCAGCTCAGCTTCCATCTCGCGGTCAAGGCACGCGTGCGGCTGCTAGCCGAACGGCGCCGCGCGATCGTCGCCCACACCGCGACACGCACGCTCACCGCCGGAAACCGCAGCCTGCTGCTGCGCTTGAACCGCCGAAAGTGGCCCACCAAGCTCAATCTGCAAACCCATGCGCTCGCGCCGCTGCCGACGACCTCGACCCGGGAATCGTCCACCACCAGCGTCTCGACCTCCCTCTGGTTCCCTGAAAAGGGCTTGCTGAGAAGCCCGGGCCTAATCCCTTGAGCGAGTCATCGAGGTCGAGGCGGCTCCCGCTGGGGCGCGTGCTGTACAGCGCTGCCCTACTGGCCGGCGCGGTATTGATCGTGCTCGCGCTGGGCCTAGCCGGATCCGGCGCGATCCCGCAGGCGGCCGGGCAAGCTGGCGGCGAAGGCGAACCGACGCCGCAGACCGACGACTCGGTGCCCGCGATTGAAGTCACGTTCTTCGGCACCTCGCCGGCCGAGGCTCCGGAGGAGACCTGGGGGCTGGGTCGCCATGAACGCAAGCCCGCCCTCGTTCGCTACACGTCCACGGAAGGCTGGTCGCTCGGCCCGGACCTGCTCGACTCCTCCGGCGGCGTCCTGCCCGGGTTCAAGCTCGCGCAGCCCGAATCCTTCAAGTACAGGACGCCGAGCCCGCTGGCCGGGTCGATGACGGCCAACGGCAGCGGCGCGCTGCTTGGCAGCGTCGCGAACGAAGGCGGCGGCACCCGCAAGGTGCTGCTGACCCGCAACCCGGGTGGACCGTTCCGCGAAACCGAGCCCGTCCCCTCCGCCGGGGAAGGCGCTCTGCTCGGCGAAGGCGAAAGCCTGTTCGCCGTCAACCGGGCTCCGATGGTCGCGGCGCTCGACGAAGGCTCTCACGCCGGCGCGCTGGTGGTCCCGGTGAACGAAAGTGGCGGCGTCGACAGAGGAGTGCTGCACTGGGACGGCTCGACGTGGACACGCGAGCCAATCGAAATCCCAGCCAAGAGCAGCGAACAGCTCGAAGTGCTGGCGATGGCCGCGAGTTCGCCCGGCAACGCGTGGCTGCTGGCGCGGCTGTCCTCCGAATACCCGGCGGGGTCGGTCGCGCTGTTTCGCCGTCACCTGGGCGGTGGCGGGGAAACCCCGACCTGGCGTGCCGTTGCGATCAAAGCGGGCGGCGAAGCCGGAGAACCGCTCGCGGTCGAAGGCAAGCCGTTCACGGTGCCCAGCGGCGACCAGGCACAGGTGCTTACGGCAACCGAAGAAGGCCTATGGATCGACGGCCTGCGCCGCGACGTGCAGGCCCCGACGACGCTGTACCTCCAGCCGCAGGGGGAAGCACAAGCGCGCGTACAGACCGCGTGGTGTCTGATCCCGGGCAGCGCGCCAGAAGGCACCCAGCCATGCCCGCACAACCTCCCACGGGCACTGCCAACAGGTCCCAACCGCAGCTATGCGTGGCCGAACTCGTCCACCCCTGAAGGGCTCGGCGAACGCGTCATCACCGGTCTGCCCGACGGCTTGAGCCTGCGGCTGGAGGGCACGGCGTTCAAGGTCGTGCTGGGGCTCGGCGGCGACACGGGGGCCAGCTACGGGGCCGCCTTCTCAGACCCGCATGACGGCTGGTTGGGCAAAGAACGCCTGCCCGTTCACGTCACCTCGCAACCGGTGGCCAGCCGCCTGACGCCCTGGCCGGTCTCCTTCCGCAACGCGCTGCTGGCGCTCGCACCGCAGCCGGGCGCGCCGGTGGGGGCGCTTTCCAGCGAAGCTCTGGCCGTCGGCGATCGCGGCGAGGTCGCCCGCTATCGCCCCGGTCGAGGCTGGCTGCCGGAAAGCCTGCTGGGACCCGGAGGCAGGCGCGAAACGCCGCGTTTGCGCGCGCTCGCCTGGCCGACGCCCACGCGCGCGTACGCGGTGGGGGATCTGAACAACGAAGGCGGTATCGGCAGCCAGATGTGGCTCTGGCGCGGCGAGACCGGACTGTGGGAAAGGGACCCCGCCGTGCCGCTGAACTTTCGCGGCAACCTGCTCGGAATCGCCTTCGATCCCAACAACTCCTCGCGCGGCTACACCGTCGGCCCCGATGGCGTGCTACTCAGCTACGGCAAGTCCTGGACACAGGTACCGGAAGCATCGCTCCCCGCAGAAGCTCGCGGGGCAAGCTTCACGTCGATCGCGTTCGCCGGCTCAGAAGCGATCGTCGCCTACCGCAAACTGCTCAGCCGCTCTCAGGATCTCTACCAGGGCGGCTTGCTCGTCAACGACGGCTCTGGCTGGCGCATCGACAGTGCCGCCGCCGCAGCGATCGGCTCAGATGTGCCGTGGGCCGTCGCCGGGCTGCCCGACGGCGGGGCAGCGTTCACGGCGGCGGGGCCAAACGAAGACGCGCGAATCTTCGAGCGCCAATCGGCGGGCTCGGCCTGGCAGCCCGATTCCTTGCCGGGTGGTCTGGCGCCGGGATCGATCGCGCTGTTCCGCGACGGCGGCGCGTTGCGGGCCGTGGTGAGCGGCGCCGAACCGGCGACGATCGCCGCCGAAAGCGAAGCGCCTCCGCCGGCGGGGTTGCCGCCGACGCCTGTGGGCTCCTATCCGATCCCCGTCGATTCCGAACACGGCGTTCTGCGCCAGACGGCTACGGGTTGGAGCGACGAGGAGCACGACCTCAACAACGCTAAAGAACCACCCGGTGAATATCTCTTCTACGACACCGTCTTCCAGCCCGATCCGGTGGCGGCCGTGCTGGTTGACCAGACCGGCAGCCAGGGCTGGGCGGTCGGCGGCATCGCCGACAACAACTCCTCGCTGCTGGAAACCGCGGACGTCGATCGCTATCCCGCCGACGGGTCCGCGCCCGTGGGGCTCGGCTCGGCGCCGGTGGTGCCTGAAGCGGGGACGGCCGCGTTCGCGATCGGCGGCGGGGCGCAGTGTGCGGCGCCGTGCGCCGATCGTGCGGCCACCGGCATTGGCCCCGACACGTGGCTCTCCGCGGCGCTCTCGCAAGCCGGTCGGATCGCGGGCGTGAGGGCGTTCCTCTACACGGGCGGGCGGGTGACCAGTGGCCAGACGGCGGGTCCCGCCGAGCTGGTGGTCCCATACGCCAACGAGGAGGCACGATACGCGGAACTGCTCGGCGCCAGCCCGCTGCCGTCGTACGTGGTGCCCTCGCCCACCGACCTCGACGGGGCACACAGCGAGGGTGACTTCCAGCTTTCCTTCAGCGGCTTCAACCCGCCGCCCGCGCATGAACCGTGCGCCGGCGTGTCCGGCTGCCAGGGCTCCTATTACGCGATGGAATCCACGGGATCCAACGGTTCAGTGCGAGTGATCGTGCTGGACGACACTGGGGATGTCGCCTCGCCCCAGCTGGAATGGCTGGCCGGCGAGCTCGCGGGCGCAAAGAGCGCCGCGCAGCCGGCGATCGTCGTCGGACACGCCGATCTGGAAGCTCAGATCGCCGAAGGCGACTCAGCCGCGGTGAGCGTTGCACAGACGATCGTCGAAGGGGGCGCGTCGGCCTACTTCTTCGACTCGCCCGAACAGAACGTCCAGCAGCCGCTGCGCTTCGGCGCCAGGTCGATTCCCAGCTTCGGTTCGGGCACACTCGGCTACGTCAACTACATCGCCGAAGAACGGCGTGACTTCATCGGCGCCAGCGGGTTCCTGCTGACGCAGGTCAACGTCCGGGCTCGCAACCCCTCGACCAATGTCGCGCCGGTCACCGTGCAGCTGATCCCGGATGTCAGCGAACTGTCGATGGAAGCCAAGGACGGGACGCTGCTGCGACGCAGCCGCCCGGCCTTGTTCTACGGACTCGCCCGCCGCCCACGCTCGGGCAACCGCGCCCACAACAAGGCAGTGGAGCCTGAAACGAGCCCTTACATCCCAGTTGGGCCTCCCTGTGTGGGCGTGCAATGCGCGAAGGGGGTCTTTCCGGAATACAAGTTCACCTCCTCGCGGCCGGACATAGGCGACTTCGTCGAACCGAACCCGGCCGCCGCCGACCCGCACACGGTCAAGCTCGCCGCCAACGGCAAACCAATCGCCGACGCCCACTCGCCGCTGTTCTGCGCGTACAACGCGGGCACGACGATCGTCACACTGAGCACCGGCGGGCTGTCCTACTCGCTGCCAGTGACCGTGCAGGCGGGAAGCGTCGCCCAGCCCTGCGGCACCACTCCCTTGACCGAAGTGCATCCGAGCCAGAGCGCGAGCGTTCCCACACCCGCGCCCGCGCCCGGTCCGGCGGGCCCCACACCGGTGGCGTCTTCAAGCCCGGTGGCGCTGCCGCCGCCACCGCCGCCACCACCCGTGCCAGCCCCGCCGCCGGTTCGAGCGCCGGCATTGCCGAACTTCTTCGCGCCGCCGCCGCAGGTCGCGTTCCTGCCGGTGTTCGTCCCTGTGCCGGTGCCCTCGCCCGCCCGTCCCACGCCGCCCAGCGGGACCTCGGCGGTCACCTCGCCGGTGGAGGCGCCACAGCGAGAAGAAGAGGAGGAGGCGGCACCCGACTCGGTCAGCAATCAAGCCGTGGCCTACACCGCCGCGGAGCACGACACCGCGCCCGCGTACCTCCTCGGGATCGTGGTGCTGGCCGCGCTCGCGGGCGTGCCGCTGGGGCGCAGGCGCCGCGGGCGCCGTCGCGAGCTGGCCCACGCGTCGATCTCGGCCGGGCACAGTCAGAGGGGCACGCCGATGCGACGCGCGCGCAGGCCTGATCGGTGGTGACGGCGGCGCGGTGGTGACGGCAGCGGCGCATCGTTTCACCCGATGTTCACCACTTTTACACGCCCTGCTCTCGGCAAGCGGTGAGCATGGCAAACACGGCGGCGAGCGACCGGCCGCATTCGGCCGCGCTCGCCCCGTCCGCAAGCAAGTAAGCAAGCGACAGATCGGAGCACGATGTCCCACCGCCCCAGTCCTCTTCGCCGTCCGCTGAGCCTCCTGGGCGCCGTCCTGCTGACGGTATTGGCGCTTGCGAGTTCCGCGCAAGCCGCCGAAGCGCCATGGGGCGAACTCGAACACTTCGGCGAAAAAGGCACCGGCTTGGGGCAGCTGGAACAGCCCGAATACGCGTTCGGGATCGACCAGACCGACGGCGGCATGTACGTGGTCGACACCGTCGCCGAAGGCAAGAACTTCCGCATCCAGAAGTTCCTCAACACCAAAGGCAAATACGAAGCGGTCGCCTCGGCCACGTTCAAACCAAAGGACCCGGGCGGGGAAGAAGAAGACGAAGTCGAGGGGGTCGCCTTCGATCCGTCGATGAAACGCGCGTATCTGCTCGTCTCGGAGGCTCGCCCTCCGCTGAAAAAAGGTGAAAGAATCGACCAGTTCGACGGCGCCGCCGCGGAAGTGTACGCATTCTCGACTGAACCGAGCGGCAACAAACTCGTCCCAGCGAGCGGCGCTGGAGCTGAAGGGCTGCTGGCCGGCGCTGAAGTCCTCGAACCGCTGTCCAACACGTTCGGCGTCTCCGTGCTCGAACCGGGTGGCATCGCGGTCAACCCGGTCAACCACAACCTGCTGATCACCGGCTTCGAGGACCGCGGCAAACTAGGCAAAACCCAGGAAGGCACGACGGTTGTGCAGCAGCTTGAACCCAGCGGCAAACTCGGCTCTCGCTACGTAGATGAAACAGACTTCTTTGAAGAATGTGAATGCGTCAACTCGCCTGTCGTCACGCCAAGCGGCAACATCTACGTGCTCGGCGAACTCGACGAACTCGACGAACTGCCGTCGAACCTCAACAGCGCGACGGCACCAACCCACGTCTTCTCGTTCGACTGCGAAACCTGCACGTTCAACGAACACCTGACGGACTTTCCCGGCCAGAATCCGTACAACGGCTCGCAGATGTCGCTCGGCCCTGAAGGCAACATCTATATCCGGGCGCGAATCAGGCTGGCCAGCGAAGAAGAATTCTTCCACGGCGGCGTGCTCGTCCTCAGCCCGACGTTCGGCGAGCTGGGCTGGACCGGCGGCAACACCGCCGCCAGCGAAACGCAGACGTGCGCGGTCAACGAAGCCCTCACAGCCCCGGTGATCGCCGCTGGCAAGACCGAACACACGGTGTTCATGCTGGCCCGCAACAAAAACACCCCCAAGGTGATGGAGCTAGGACCTGGCGGCAGCGGCTGTCCGAAAGGCAGCGCGACGGTGCCCACCGCCAAGTCCGGCGGCGTCGAACTGGAACCGGTGCCGATCGCCGACAAAGTGACGCTGTCCTCGACCCTGACGCAGGCCAACGCGCTCAGCGTTGAATGGGATTTCGGCGACGGCTCCACGCAGACGGTCAGCACGCGCCAGCAGCAGAAGACCGAAGTGCAGCACACCTTCAAAAAAGGCGGCAAACTCACGATCACCGAGAAGATCCACACCGACGATCTGGCCAGCCCGCTGATCGAAGTCAAACGCCAGCTCACGGTCGTGGCTGGACCGACGATCGGCGGTGAAGAAGCGCAGGTGCAGCCTGACGGGCTGACGGTCGCGCTGAAAGGCACGGTCAACCCCAACGGCAAAAAAACCGAATGCAAGTTCGAATACGGCAAGGCCAGCGAAGGATTCCCGCAGAGCGTGGCGTGCAGCGAATCGGCGGGCTCCGGTGAAGTGGCCAAGGAAGTGTCGGCCAAAATCACCTCCGGGCTGGCCAAGCACACCGAATACCACTTCCGCCTGCAAGCCAAAAGCGAAGAAGGTGAAGCAACCGGCGGCGGCGCCCTGTTCACGACAGGCCCGGCGCCCGTGGTGCACACCGAACCGGCGAGCGCGATCGGACAGACGACTGCGACGCTCAACGGGAAGGTCAACCCCGAAGGGGCCAGCACCGAATGTAAATTCGAATACGGCCCCACCAACTCCTATGGCGCGAGCGTGCCGTGCACGGTGCCACCGGGCAGCGGAGAAGCCCCGGTAGCCGAGGCGGTGAACGTCAGCGGCCTGAAAGCCGGCAGCGGCTATCACTTCCGGATAGTCGCGAAAGCGGGCACCTCGACGAGCTTCGGCGGCGATCAGGTGTTCTCCACGACTCCCGGCGAAAAACCCAAAGAAGAACCGAAAGAAGACCCCAAACCCGTCGAAACGAAACCTGAAGAAGTCAAACCCAAAGCGGAAGTGCTGCCCGAAACGACGATCAAGCCGATCCCGGTGGTCACGATCGCCACGAGTGCCAGCTCGGTGAGCGCGGCCGGCGCATTTCCGCTGAAGCTCACGTGCCCGGGCGGTGAGAGCAGCTGTACGGGAACGGTGGCGGTGCAAACGCTCAGCGCGGTCTCAGCGAGCGCCCATGCAGCCAAGAAGAAGGCGATCCTGATGCTCGCAAGCGGCCGGTTCGCGCTTTCCGGCGGTCAGGCCAAGACGCTGACGCTGCACCTATCGGCGAAGGCCCGCAGCCTGCTCGCTCACTCGCATGTGCTCCGTGCGCGTGTGACGATTGCTGCGCACGACCCGCTGGGGGGCGCGCACACGACGGTCGCGATCATCACGCTGCGTCCCGCGAAGAAGCACCACTAGGTTCGTCGATGCCCCGGGGCGCGGACAGCGTCCCGGGCGTAGGCCCCATGGTCCGTGTACGAGGCAGGTGGCGCAGGCCCGCGGCACCCTGCGGCCATCATGTAAACGTCACGTTACGTCACCGTATGGCAACTTTGTCAACGGCCCTGCCCAGCAGACTGCGGTACGCAACCTAAATGGAGGGCGTGATCCTTCCAGTCCGGGTCGCCAGGGGGGTGGAAGCCCTCATTGTCTGCAATGGAACCTGCTATCCAGGAGGTAGTAATGAGGTCGTTCTCAGCGCGTCGCGCTTTGTCGGCGTGCGTCATCTTGGCGGCTAGTCTGGTCGCCCTCGCAGTGCCGGGTGTAGCCGGCGCCGAAATCAAAATCGAACGATGCAAAGGGTCGGCGATCGAAGGCACCGGCTCCTCGTTGCAGGCGGAAGCCCAGGTGGTCTGGGACGCAACCTTCAACACCTCGGCGGCGAAAACCGCCTGTAAAGGTGGCCCAAAAGTGAGCTACCTCAGCTCCAGCAGTGGAACGGGCTACAAACAGTGGCAGGAACTTGAAAAATACGGCACGTTCGGATTCATCGGCACGGACAACACGGCGAACACCGCCGAAATCGAAAAAATCGAAGAAGAGGCCTCGCCGAAAAAAGCGAGCAAGCTTCTGACTGTTCCGGTGCTCCAGAGCGCTGTCGCGGTGGTTATGAACCTGCCGACGGGCTGCACCGGCACTTCGGCTGTTGCTGCGGGACGTCTTGTCCTCAATCAGGCGACGCTCGAGGGCATCTACAAAGGCGACGTCACGACCTGGAACCAGATCGAAGGTGAAGAAAACGGCGGCAACAAACTCGAAGGTGGAGGATGCACGCCGGCTTCGGATCCGATCGTCCCGGTCGTACGTGAAGACGGTTCGGGCACGACGCACATCTTCAAGCGCCTGTTCGCTCTGATCGACACCGGCAGCTTCGCTTCCGAAGATGGCGGCACCTACAACTGGACCGAACTGGCTGAAGGCACCAGCAGCAAAACAGCCGGTAAAAAACTCAACCAGATCTGGCCGACGGCGGCCAAAGTCCTGAGGGCGCCGACGTCCGGTAACCCAGGGGTGCTGAAAGCCGTTGACGCCACTCCGGGAAGCATCGGCTACGCCAACCTGGCGGACGCCCGCAACCCCGCCAACGGCTCGTTCGCCAAAGGCGGCAAAGAGTTCTGGATCGAGCTGGAAAACAGCCGCAAGGAAAAACCGGGCAAAGCTCCGAAACGGAAGTACGCTGACCCCTCGACGAACGGCCTGAGCACCACGTTGGCCAACTCCAACTGCAAGAAGACGGTATTCGTCAACGGCAAAAAAGAATTCCCGCCGCCGTCACTTGAATCAGCTTGGAACGAAGTGGGCACGGACACGGTGTCCAAGACCTACGCACTGTGTGGGCTGACGTATGACTTCGCGCTCACCAAGTACGGGGCCTACTCAGGCAAGGGCGCGACCGAAGCTGAGGCCGCGACTGTCCGTGACTTCCTCAAATACGTCACGGACAAGAAGGGTGGTCAGAAGGACATGGAAGGGCACGACTACCTGCCGATGCCGAAGGAACTCATGAACGAGGACAAAGAAGGCCTCGAAAAAATCGACTTCTAGACGCCAGGATGGCGCGGCGGCTTAGCTAGAGCCCGTCGTCGATCGAGATACGGCATTGACGGCCGGATGGCCTCATGGAGGAGGTCATCCGGCCGTTTGCGTTTGTCAAGGCAGCGGCTGCCGGTCACTTGCATGGGGTCCGTTGTCGGCGGGTGCGGAAAAGGGATGACGCGCGCTAGGATCACGGAATCTCGACATTCCGGAGCCACTCGTGCGTCACGATAGAGCGATGACTGCGAGCGTGGAGGCGCTATGAGTATCGATGTTGGCAGGAGGCCGGCGATGCAGTTGTTGACCGACGAACTGGCCTCGCGTGGTTTGTTGGGGTTGGGTGGGCGTCGTCGTGTGGCTGTGTCGGGGATTGCGGAGGTGCGTGGTCCTGCGGCTTGTATGCGGCGGGATGCGTTGTTTAGGCGGTTGTTGTTGGTTGCTGATGTTGTGGCGATTGTTGGTGCGTTTGTGTTGACGGTTGAGCTTGCGCGGCGGTCGTTGCAGTTGACTTGGGCGGCTGCTGCTGGTGTGCCGATTTTGGTTGTGTGCGCGAAGTTGACTGGTCTTTATGATCGGGATGAGACGTTGTTGCGTAAGACGACGTTGGATGAGGCGCCGAAGTTGTTTCAGTTGGCGACTTTGTGTGCGTTGGTGGCGTGGTTGACGGGGGGGTTGATTACGCATCGGGCGCTTGATCGGCATGAGGCGTTGTTTTTGTGGTTGGCGTTGGCTGGGGGGTTGGTTTTGGCGCGTGCGGTTTCGCGGGCGGTGGCGTTGCGGATCGCGCCGGCGGAGCGGTGTTTGTTTATTGGGGATGAGTTCTCGGCTGAGACGATCCGGTCGAAGTTGACGGGGCATGGGGGGGTCAAGGCGGAGGTCGTCGCGCATTTGGATCTGGACAAGGTTGCGTCGTGGTCGACGGACACGTTCTCGGAGGCGCGGCTGGCTGAGGTTCGTGATTTGGCGCAGACGCTTGATGTGCATCGGGCGATCATCGCGCCGCGCAGTGTTGATGGGGGGGAGATGCTCAATCTGGTGCGCACGTTGAAGGCTGTGGGGGTGCGGGTCAGTGTGCTGCCAAGGTTGTTGGAGGTGGTGGGGTCCTCGGTCGAGTTCGATGATCTGCATGGGGTGACGGTGATGGGTGTGCGGCGGTTCGAGTTGACGCGTTCTTCGGCGGCGTTCAAGCGCGCGTTTGACTTGTTGGGTGCGTCGTTGGGGTTGTTGGCGGTCTCGCCGTTGCTGGTGGTGATCGCGATCGCGATCAAGCTTGATAGTCGTGGCCCGGTGTTCTTTCGGCAGTGGCGGGTCGGGCGTCATGGGCAGCGTTTTCAGATGCTGAAGTTCCGCACGATGGTTCCGGGTGCTGAGGCGATGAAGGACTCGCTGCGGGATCGCAACGAGGCGCGCGAGGGGCTGTTCAAGATCGCTGGGGATCCGCGTGTGACGCGCATGGGCAGGCTGTTGCGGTGCACCGCGCTGGACGAGCTGCCGCAGCTATGGAACATCGTGCGTGGTGAGATGAGCCTCGTCGGGCCGCGTCCGCTAGTCGTTGACGAGGACCAGCGCGTGGAGGGTTGGCACCGCCGCCGCCTAGAGCTGATGCCCGGCATGACCGGACCCTGGCAGATCCTCGGACCCTCACGGGTCCCACTCAGAGAGATGGTCGCGATCGACTACATCTACATCGCCAACTGGTCCCTCTGGACCGACATCAAGATCCTCCTACGCACCATCCCCCACGTCATCGGACGCCGCGGACTCTAAGCCAGCAAACAGCCGACAGCTCTCACGCGCGGGAGCAGCGGCTCACAGGGTGTCCAGCGGCACCCGCCAGTGGCGGTAAAGCGTCTGCGGGTCGTGCAGGTGCAACTCGTGCGTCGACCTCGCGCCGCTCAGCTCAGCCATGCAGACAGCTCCTTCAGCGCGTCGGGGATCACGTAGTAGTAAGCCCAAAGCCCTTGGCGCTCTGAATCCACGAGCCCGGCGTCGCGGAGCTTCTTCAGATGATGGGAGAGCGTGGGCTGGGAGATGTCGAACAGTGGCACCAGCTCGCATACACAGACCTTGCCCGCGTGTTTACGCAAGACGTCGACGAGCTGTAGGCGGATCGGGTCGCCGAGAGCCTTGGCGACCTCCGCCATCCGCACCGCGTGATCGCGCGCCACGTCTGGATATACGACCGGCTCGCAACAGCGTTCGCCGGCCGCTCGCTTCTGCTTGGGCACCAGCTCCAGATCGACGGACATCTATATACATATATCAATAACACTGATGTTCGTCAATGCAATAGGATTGCGTCCGTGGAGGCCGCTAAATGAGCGCGCGAATCGCCATCAACGGCTTCGGCCGCATCGGTCGGCTGGCGTTGCGCGCTGCATGGGGCTGGCCGGAGCTGGCGTTCACACACGTCAACGAGCTCGCCGGCGACGCGCACACCGCTGCGCACCTGCTGATCGTTCGACTCGATCCACGGACGCTGGTCAGAGGACGTGCGACGCCGACGCCGACGGACTGAGAGTCAACGGGACGACGATCGGCTACACCAGTCAGACTGAGCCTGCAGACGTACCGTGGGGTGAGCTTGGCGTGGAGATCGTGCTGGAGTGCTCGGGCAGATTTCGCACGTTCGAGCAGCTCGACGTCTACTTCCAGCAGGGTGTGCGCAAGGTGATCGTCGCGGCGCCTGTCAAGGGAGAGGCGCTGAACGTGGTGGTCGGGGTCAACGACCACCTCTACGAGCCCGAGCGACACCACTCTGCTGACGGCCGCCTCCTGCACCACCAACTGCCTCGCTCCGGTCGTCAAGGTGATCCACGAGGGGATCGGCATCCGGCACGGGCAGATCACGACGCTGCACGACATGACCAACACGCAGACGCTGATCGACGCCCCCCACAAGGATCTGCGTCGGGCGCGAGCCGCGAGCGTGTCGCTGATCCCCACGACGACCGGTTCGGCGACCGCGATCGGACTGATCTTCCCGGAGCTGGAGGGCAAGTTGAACGGCCTCGCGGTGCGCGTGCCGCTGCTCAACGCGTCGCTCACGGACTGCGTGTTCGAGGTCGCGCGCGCCGACCACCGTCGAGGAGGTCAACGGTCTGCTGCGAGGCAGCCGCCGACGGGCCGCTGGCAGGAATCCTCGGCTACGAGCGTCGGCCGCTGGTATCGGTCGACTTCAAGGACGATCCGCGCTCGGCGATCGTCGACGCGCTCTCCACCGACGGTCACAGACGAGACCCAGGTGAAGATCCTCGCGTGGTATGACAACGAGTGGGGTTACGCGAATCGCCTGGTCGAGCTGACCCGCACCGTGGCAGGCAGTCTGCCCGCCGCTAAGCCGGTCGGCGCCTCCGGCGCGGTCGATGGCTAACGGCGCGCACGCCACCGAAGCGCACGCGCCGCAGCGCCGCCAGGATCTGCGCAACTACGTACTGGTGACCGGGGCGTACTGGACGGACACGCTCGTCGACGGTGCGATCCGGACGCTCGTGCTGTTCTACTTCGACCAGCTCGGCTACACGCCGCTGCAGGTCGCCTCGCTGTTCGTCTTCTACGAGATCGCCGGGATCGTCACGAACCTGTTCGGCGGCTGGCTCGCCGCCCGTCTCGGGCTGAAGATCACGCTTGTTCATGGGCCTGGCGATTCAGGTTGTAGCGCTCTGCATGCTCGGCTTCGCGCCGCCATCGCTGCTGGTCGTCCCGTACGTGATGGTCTCGCAGGCGTTGTCGGGGGTCGCCAAGGATCTCAACAAGATGAGCTCCAAGAGCGCCGTCAAGCTCGTCGTGCCCGCAGGCGACCAATCCTCGCTGTACCGCTGGGTGGCGATCCTGACCGGATCCAAGAACGCGCTGAAGGGGGTTGGCTTCTTCCTCGGCGGTCTGCTGCTCACGCTGTTTGGTTTCCAGGCCGCCGTGCTCGCGCTTGCGGCGCTCGTGCTGGTGGCGCTGATCGTCACCACGACCTCGATCCACGGCCATCTCGGCCGACCGGACAGGACTGCGAGGTTCAAGCACATGTTTTCCAACAACCGCGCTGTCAACGTCCTGGCGGCCGCGCGCATCTTGCTGTTCGCCGCGCGCGACGTGTGGTTCGTCGTCGGCCTGCCCTTCTTCCTGTACTCCGAGCTGGGCTGGAGCTTCTGGGCGGTTGGCATCCTGCTCGCCTTGTGGGTGATCGGCTACGGCGCCGTGCAGGCGGCCGCACCGCGCTTCGTGCGCCGCCGCAGTGGCGGTGAGCCCGACGGCAGGACCGCCGTATGGCTGGCGCTCGGCGTCGCGCTGTGCCCGGCCGCGATGGCGCTGGCCCTGGGCGCGGGTGTCGACCCTACGGCCACGATCGTGTGCGGGCTGCTCCCCTTTGCGGTCGTGTTCGCGATGAACTCAGCCGTGCACTCCTACCTGATCCTCGCCTACGCTGACAACGATCAAGTCGCCATGAGCGTCGGCTTCTACTACATGGCAAACGCGATCGGGCGCCTCGGCGGCACCGTTCTCTCAGGGCTGCTCTACCAGTGGCATGGGCTCACGGCCTGCCTGTGGGCATCCGCCGCGTTGCTGGTGGCAGCCGGACTGCTGTCGTTGCTGCTGCCGGCGGAGGTCAGTACGAGGCCGTCCTCGCCACGGCTATCGCCGGTCGGGCGCTGATCGGCCTCAGCGCATTCGCTCGCGGGCGACGCTACTCGGCTTCCGGCTGCGCGGCGGCAGCGTCTGGCGCGAGGTCGTCGAGCGCGATCGACGATCGCTGCCAGGGCCGGCTGATCAGCGCCCACGTGCCGGCGGCCGTGAGCAGCATCCCGCACAGCAGCCAGCCGAGCGTGGTGGTGTCCACGCCCACGTACTTCAGACCGGACGCGGCGATCACAAATGTGATCACCGGCCTGATGTAGCGGTCGGGGGCGCTCGAGGACAGCAGCGAGCCGACCAGCACGGCCGGGACGCTGCCGAGGATCAGCGAGACGGTGACGCCGAACTCGACGTGCCCGAACGCGATCGCGCCGAGTGCCGCGGCGAGCGTCAGCGGCACGGCCTGCGTCAGGTCGGTGCCGACCAGCTGGTTGGCGCCGAGCATCGGGTAGAGGAACAGCAGCAGGATGATCATCAGCGAGCCCGAGCCGACGGACGTGATGCCGACGACGATCCCGCCCAGCATCCCGATGATCACGGTCGGCAGCGGGCGCACCTTGATGTTGTGGACGACGCCCTGACGGGTCTGGCCGGCGCGTCGGTCGAGGATGTAGCGCAGCAGCATCGCGGCGGCGCCGACCAGCAGCGCGATGCCGAGCGCCGTCTCGATGTGCGTCTGCGCCGACTTGGCATGGGTCATCAGGTGCAGCAGGTATGCGCCCAGGAAGGCCATCGGCACCGAGCCGGCCACCATCCACTTGACCAGGTTCAGGTTGACGGTGCCTTTGCGCAGGTGCACCGCGGCGCCGACCGGGCGCATCAGCACGGCCGCCACCAGATCGCTAGAGATCGCCGAGGATGGCGTGACGCCGAATAGCAGGATCAGCATCGGCGTCATCAGCGCGCCGCCGCCCGCACCGGTCATCCCGACCAGGAATCCGATCACGGCGCTGCCTAGGACGATGTATGGGTCGATGTGCATGGACTCCCCTGAGCTGGGAGCTTCCTCCCGGGCGTCTAGCGCCGCCTAAATGCCGATCATAGGGCAAGTCTCACGTTGTCGGTGCGATTGGCGCGGATAACCCGGGTGCGACGGGGCGCTGATCACCGTTGTGACGAATCGGAGTAGGGGGCTTGCTTTAGGTTCGCTTGGTGTTTATGATGCGCCCCTGAGCAAGGGGATAGCGGATTCGACATCTGTTGGAGTCTCAGTGGGGTCCGTCAGTAAGCAAGGAGGCGGAAGCGCGATGAGCATCGACACGGGGAGCGGAGCTGAGGCTGGGGTTGTGCTGAGTTCCGCGGCGCTTGGCGAACCGCGGCCACTGGCGGGTGGACGGCCGCTGGCGCTGTCGCGTGGTTTGTTGGGGTTGGGTGGGCGTCGTCGTGTGGCTGTGTCGGGGATTGCGGAGGTGCGTGGTCCTGCGGCTTGTATGCGGCGGGATGCGTTGTTTAGGCGGTTGTTGTTGGTTGCTGATGTTGTGGCGATTGTTGGTGCGTTTGTGTTGACGGTTGAGCTTGCGCGGCGGTCGTTGCAGTTGACTTGGGCGGCTGCTGCTGGTGTGCCGATTTTGGTTGTGTGCGCGAAGTTGACTGGTCTTTATGATCGGGATGAGACGTTGTTGCGTAAGACGACGTTGGATGAGGCGCCGAAGTTGTTTCAGTTGGCGACTTTGTGTGCGTTGGTGGCGTGGTTGACGGGGGGGTTGATTACGCATCGGGCGCTTGATCGGCATGAGGCGTTGTTTTTGTGGTTGGCGTTGGCTGGGGGGTTGGTTTTGGCGCGTGCGGTTTCGCGGGCGGTGGCGTTGCGGATCGCGCCGGCGGAGCGGTGTTTGTTTATTGGGGATGAGTTCTCGGCTGAGACGATCCGGTCGAAGTTGACGGGGCATGGGGGGGTCAAGGCGGAGGTCGTCGCGCATTTGGATCTGGACAAGGTTGCGTCGTGGTCGACGGACACGTTCTCGGAGGCGCGGCTGGCTGAGGTTCGTGATTTGGCGCAGACGCTTGATGTGCATCGGGCGATCATCGCGCCGCGCAGTGTTGATGGGGGGGAGATGCTCAATCTGGTGCGCACGTTGAAGGCTGTGGGGGTGCGGGTCAGTGTGCTGCCAAGGTTGTTGGAGGTGGTGGGGTCCTCGGTCGAGTTCGATGATCTGCATGGGGTGACGGTGATGGGTGTGCGGCGGTTCGAGTTGACGCGTTCTTCGGCGGCGTTCAAGCGCGCGTTTGACTTGTTGGGTGCGTCGTTGGGGTTGTTGGCGGTCTCGCCGTTGCTGGTGGTGATCGCGATCGCGATCAAGCTTGATAGTCGTGGCCCGGTGTTCTTTCGGCAGTGGCGGGTCGGGCGTCATGGGCAGCGTTTTCAGATGCTGAAGTTCCGCACGATGGTTCCGGGTGCTGAGGCGATGAAGGACTCGCTGCGGGATCGCAACGAGGCGCGCGAGGGGCTGTTCAAGATCGCTGGGGATCCGCGTGTGACGCGCATGGGCAGGCTGTTGCGGTGCACCGCGCTGGACGAGCTGCCGCAGCTATGGAACATCGTGCGTGGTGAGATGAGCCTCGTCGGGCCGCGTCCGCTAGTCGTTGACGAGGACCAGCGCGTGGAGGGTTGGCACCGCCGCCGCCTAGAGCTGATGCCCGGCATGACCGGACCCTGGCAGATCCTCGGACCCTCACGGGTCCCACTCAGAGAGATGGTCGCGATCGACTACATCTACATCGCCAACTGGTCCCTCTGGACCGACATCAAGATCCTCCTACGCACCATCCCCCACGTCATCGGACGCCGCGGACTCTAAGAGCGCCCGGCTGCTCGGGGCTGCTCGCGCCTAACGCCCGGCTTCTTCACGCTGGAGCTTCTTGAACGCCGCCTGTTCCTGAGCTTCTTCGCGTGCGAACTGCTTGCGCGCGGCCTGCTGCTCTGCGGTTTCCCCCGAGGATTTGCCGGCGTGCTTCTTCTTGGTTCGCTTGCCCGCGCTGTCACTGGAGCGGTTGGAGCCGGAGTGGTGGCCGGCGCTCGGGTGCCCGGCAGACTTGCTGTGCTTAGCCGACTTGTGCTTCTGCGTCGACGCCGTCTGCGCTTCTGCGCCGGCACGAATCGCGGCCTCGCGCTGAGCGAGTTCTTCGGTTTCGGTCTGTTCGCGGATTTTCGTGCGGGCTTGTTCGGCCGCCTGTTCGCGCTTGGCTTCGGCGCTCAGCCCCGCTTCTTCAGCGGCTTCGTGTGCGCCCGCGTGTGCGCCTGAACCGGCTTTTGCGCCACCGCAGCCGGCCAGCGGCCCGGTGCAGGCGAGCGCGAGCAGGCCGAGCAGGAGCGCTCGTGCAGCCCTCGTGCTTGTCATCTGCTTGATCATCCGCCCACCATTGTCCTCAACCGGCCGGGCTCGGTGGTGCAGTAGCCGCTGGCGTGCTGACAGTGTTCACTTCTTTGGCGTTGTTCTTCTTCTGGGCTTCTTCACGTTTCTTCTTGGCTTCGGCCTGAAGGGCTTGTTCCTTCTTCTTGTCAGCTTCTTCGGCGGCTAGTTCCTTTTCCTTGGCCGCCAGCTCCGCCGCCTTTTCGCGCTTCTTGGCCTTGACGCGAGCCTGCGCTTCGGTCTTCTTGGCTTTCGCTTCCGCTGCTTCTTCGCGGCCTTTGGCTTCCATCTCCGAGAGCAGTTCGCGGTTCCTGGCCGTTTCCGAGGCTTCTTCGCGCTGCAGCGACGCGGCCAGTTCATTGCGTTCGTTGCGTTCTATCTCGGCCCCGCTGTGCGAGCTCGGCTGCGCGCCCGTTGAGGATTCCGAGCAGCCGCAAAGGACGCCGCCTGCAGCAGCGGTGAGACACCAGATCGCTATCCCTGCGAGACGTCGACTGTTCAACGGATCACCTGCTGTTCCAAGCTAGCAGTCGTCGGGGCCGACGGCTGCAGGCAGTGGCTAGCGCGCGTCGTGCGCGGTCGCCCGTTGCCTGAGCCGAGTGGGCTGAGCAATGCGCCGCGCACGCCGATCGGCGAGCCGGAAGCTTGGATGCGCCTCGCAGCTCCTGAACCCGTCTGCGATGCACGGGTGGCGCTGCTCGGCGCCAGCCGGCGCAAGCGCGGCGAAGGCGTCGCCGCGCTTGGCCGTCTGGCAGACGGCCACGAAGGCGGTCAACAGGGTCAGCCAGGCGATTGGAATCAAGATCAAGAGCACGTCGAGACTTGCGTCGAAGGTCGCATACAGGTATACCCATGATCGGACGCACGGGGGCGATTCTTGATCCGTCGGTTGTCTGCATCGGTCAAGCGTCCAGTCGGGCTCGGCCGGCCGGGAGGCGTCTGGCGCCCGCCGTGATCATGTATCATCCTCGCTCGTCCTGCGGCTGGATCCGCGATCCATTGCTCTACATCGTCACGGTGCATTACGGGTCTCCTAGGTGGATCGAGATCCAGACGAAATATCTGCGTGAGCACGTCAAGGTCCCGTACCAGACGTGGAGTTCGCTCGAGCAGATCGACCCCTCTTATGGCGTTCACTTCGACCGCGTGTTCGTGCAGCAGGGTCGCCATCCGGGCAAGCTCAACCACCTGGCGCTAGAGATCTCACACATCGCCGACGACGACGATCTGCTGATGTTTCTCGACGGCGACGCGTTCCCGATCGCCGACCCGATGCCGCTGATCGAGGACGGGCTCTCTCGCGCGCCGTTGATCGCCGTGCGTCGCGCCGAGAACGTCGACGCCCCGCAGCCACACCCGAGCTTCTGCGTGACAACCGTCGGCACGTGGCGGCGCCTTCCGGGCGACTGGTCGGGCGGGCCGACCTGGCCGGGTGCCAAGGGCGGGCGCGTGACCGACGTCGGCGGCAGCCTGCTGCGTGAGCTGGAGTTGAGCGAGGTCCCTTGGGTTCAAGTGCTCCGCTCCAACCGCACTGACATCGATCCGCTCTACTTCGGCGTCTACGGCGATGTCATCTACCACCACGGCGCCGGTTTTCGCACCGGTGAACTGAGCGGGGCGCACAGTGACACCGCGCCCGAGCTGCTGCCCCGCCCGCGAGCACCGTGGCGGCGCCCGATCACGCGCCTGATCAACCGCCACCGCTGGAGGACATGGGAAAGCACCATGCAGCAACGCCACATTCGACAGTCCCAGGAGATATATGAGCGGATCGAGCAGGGCGGCACGCAGTGGCTGTCGGAGTTCATCTGATGCTGTACGTGCTGACCGTTCACTACCGCTCGCCGCGGTGGATCGAGATCCAGCAGCGCCATCTGCGCGAACACATCGACGTGCCGTTTCAGACATGGAGCTCGCTGGAGCGGATCGACGCCTCCTACGAGCAGCACTTCGACCGCGTGATCGACCAGCAGGGTCGCCATCCGGGCAAGCTCAACCACCTTGCGATGGAGATCGCGCACGAGGCCTCGCCCGATGACCTGCTGATGTTTCTCGACGGCGACGCGTTCCCGATCGCCGACCCGATGCCGTTGGTCGACGAGAGTCTCGGGCGGGCGCCGCTGGTTGCCGTGCGTCGCGCCGAGAACGTCGGCGATCCACAGCCACACCCCTGCTTCTGCGTGACCACCGTCGGCACCTGGCGAACGCTGCCGGGCGACTGGTCGGGCGGCTACACCTGGCCCACGCGTTCGGGCGGGTACACGACCGACGTCGGCGCCAATCTCCTGCGCGCGCTGGAGCTGTCCGGTTCGCCGTGGGTGCCGGTGCTGAGATCCAACGCCACTAAGCTCGACCCGCTGTTCTTTGCCGTCTACGGCGATGTCGTCTACCACCACGGCGCCGGTTTCCGCGAGGGCGACTTCAGCCGCGCGCACCTCGCGCTTGCGCCGCAACCAAGACCGCTTCCCGGCAACCCGCTGCTGCGTCCGCTCGTGCGGCGCATGAACTGGCAGCGCCGGCGCTCGTGGGCGCGCGCGACGCAGCGGCGCTACCTGAAGCAGTCGGCGATCCTCTACGAGGAGATCCAGCGCGGCGGGCGGCAATGGCTCGCCGAGATCGCCTGAGTCCACGCTCGCGAAAGCCGGCGCGCCGGTTCACGCGAGCGTGTCATAGCCCCACAAGCTGATCAGGTCACGGTCGAGGTGCTCGCTGAGGGCGAGGACCTGTGGCTTGAAGCGTTGGCGCAGCTCGGCCATCAGCGCCTCGTCCTGCGGTGGGGCCTCGCTCGTCACCGCGCGTCGCCTGATCGTCTTGACGACGCTGTGCCTGAGCTTGCGGGTGGTGAGCGCTTTGACGGCGGCCTTGGTGGAGCGAGCGACCCGACCCTGCCCTTTGGACACCGTGTACAGCACGCGTTTGGCTCGCCACGAACGCACCGTGCGGGTCGTCACGTTCACGTTGCTCACCGCGACCGCAACCGCGTCGTCGACCTCGAGAAAGCGGTACACGCCGCGCACCGTCGCCTCGTTGTCCGCACGGAAGTCGTCGTAGAGCAACGCCAGCACGCGCTCGCTGCCCAACCGGTCGCTGTAGCGACGCAGCTGCGGCACGTAGTCGACGTGCTCGGAGTACTGAAGCAGCTGCGGGCGGTGACAGCGGCGCGGGATCTCACGACCCTCGCTTCTCGCGTCCTGCAGCGACAGCGCCTTGCGCAGGTCCTGCTCGGACTCCACTCCCCAGCGCAGGTACATCATGTGCAGCGAACGCAGTAGGCTCGCCGGCTCGCGCACGATCGCGATCGCGCGTGCGTGCGGCTGCAGCTCGGCGATGCGCCCCGCGGCCGTCTGCGACCACAGGTAGAAGGTCGATGCCTCGCCGGCGCGCTGGTCCGGGCGAGCCTGGTCGAACAGCGCTAGGTACTCCTGCAGCGTGTGCGGGTACTGCAGCTCGCGCGGCTCATCCGCGAAGCCCTCGTGTGGTGTCATGTCCTCGGCCAGGAACATCGGCTCCTTCAGGTCGGGCATGAATATCTGCGGATGCCCGGCGAGCATCTGGTGAAGCGAGGTCGTGCCCGTCTTCGGCGGCCCCACGACGAAGAAGTCGGGGACCCTCGTCTGCGATACCGCCGCCGCGGGGGATGACTCGGCCGGCGATGCCATGTTTCTCAGGCTAGCGAGCGCTGTTGGGGGGCGCAAGCGCGTCAGGCGGCGTCGGCCAGGCGCGTCAGCGCGGCCGAGATCGCGTCGCAGACCACGTCGGGGGAGTCCAGCCGCGCCGCCTCTGAGCGCGCTGTGCGCGCGATCGCGGCCGGGTCAGCCGCGATGCGCTCCAGCATCGCCACGATCCCGTCGGCGATGCCCTCAACGTCGCCCGGCTCGACCTCGATCACGACCGAGCGGTCGACCCCCTCGATCGCTCCCACCTCGCTGCTGGCGACCACCGGCACGCCGGCCGCGAGCGCCTCGGCGACCGTAAGCGCAAACGGCTCATACCTGCTCGCCTGCAGGAGCACATCGGTCTGGGCCAGCTCTTGTGGAATCTCAGCTGCGGGTGTGCGGCTGAGGTACTCGGAGTTGGAGGGCAGGTCGTTCAGCAGCCGTGTGTAGTCCGACCACAGCCCCGGTCCGCCGATGACCTTGATCCTGACGTTCACGTCGCGCTGTTGGAGCAGCTGTGCCGCGGCGATCACGTCCTCGATCCCCTTGCGCACGGCGATGCGCCCGAGCACCAGCACGGTCGGAGGGTCGCCCGGCTGTTTTTCGAGGACCGGGAAGCGCTCCAGGCGTACCGGATTGGGGATCACCACGGTGTCGTTGCGGGGGAAGCGGTAGTCGCGCACGAGGTGGTCGCGGAACACGCCGCTGATGCACACCAACAGGCGTGCGCGACGAATCCGCACGCGCTGCACTAGCGCCCGCAGTGACATCACCGCCACCGCCACCGCCAGCGTATGGGCCGGCTGGCAGCGCAGGCCCAGCCGCCGCTCGGCGATCAGGAAGCGCAGCTCGCCCGCCGCGTGGGTCTCCGGGTGAATCACCAGCGGCACCTCGTCGATGACGCCGGCGGGCACCGCCAGCGTCTCGATGTTGGAGAACTGGTAGAGGACGTCGTAGGGCTCGATGCGGTGCCTGCGTGCCACCTCGCGGCGTAGCGCCAGCGAACCCAGCCCGCGCGCCAGCAGGCCGGAGAGGAACGCGGTGATCTTTGTCCTGCTGTACCAGCGATCCCAGCGCCACGCGCTCGTGCCCCACACGAACGTCAGGTTTTGCTGTTCGCGCAGGCGCTCGGGCAGCGCGTGCTCGGGGCCGGTGGTGAAACAGTCCACACGATGGCCGCGGCTGGCGAGCCCGTGCAAGAGCTCGGTCGCTACACCAGGCACGCCTCCCGTTTCCTTCGCCGACGGTCCCGCGCCCAGCCACGCGATGCGAAGCGATCTACTGGCCATCGCTGCAACCCTATCCGCGCTCATCGACGGCCGCTTGACTGCTTGCTCTGTGAATATTTCTGAAGCGCTTCGCGCACGTGCGCCGAGAGTCGCTGCTGGAACGTCGCGACCGAGAAGCGCTCGGCGTTCGCGACCGCGTTCGCGGGATCGAAGTCGAGTTGCTCCACCGATGTCATCGCGCGCGCGAACGCGTCGACGTCGTCGAGCGTGACCAGCCGTCCGGTCTCGCCGTCGAGCACTGTCTCCAGCGCGCCGCCCGCGGCAGCCGCAATCACCGGGCGTCCCGCCGCTTGTGCCTCGACGGCGACGATCCCGAACTCCTCCATGCTCGGCATCACCACCGCGCGGGCGTTCGCGTACAGCCGCGCCAACTGCTCGTCGTCGGCGCGCCCGAGGAACTCGGCCTCCGGGTAGGCCTCGCTCAGCGCCGCGTGATCTGGTCCCGACCCGACGACGCGGATCGGGACGCTCGCGCGGCGTGCCGCCTCGAGTGCTACGCCCACACGCTTGTGCCGCACCAGCTCGGAGACGACCAGCAGCGAGTCGCCCGGCTCGCTCGGAGTGAAACGGTGGGTCTCCACCGGCGGGTGGATCACGACGGCGTCGCGGCCGTAGTAGCGCCTGATGCGTTCGCGGCTTAGCTCGGAGATCGCCACGTAGGAGTCAACCCTGCGGCTGGCGGCCAGGTCCCAGCGGCGGATGCGGTCCAGCTGGCGGCGCAGCAGCGCCCGCAGCGGTGCGGGCACCTCGCCGATGGCGCGCTCCTGCTCATACCACGCATAGCGAAACGGCGTGTAGCAATAACAAACGTGCACGGCACTGGGCGGGACTCCTACACCGTGGGCGAATGCACTGCTGCTGCTCACGACCGCATCGCAGTCGGGCAGCGCCAACCGCCCCACCGCCCATGGGTACAGCGCCAGCAGTCGCCTGAAACCGCCCTGGCGAACGCCCAGGCGCTGCAACGGCGAGGTCGTGACAGAGCGCCCGGCGAA
This sequence comes from uncultured Solirubrobacteraceae bacterium, assembly GCA_963705235.1. GTDB lineage: Bacteria > Actinomycetota > Thermoleophilia > Solirubrobacterales > Solirubrobacteraceae > Palsa-744. The sequence continues at coordinate 1,866,071 of OY970059.1, forward strand.
GCGGGCGCTGGTGCCGTGTTCGTCATACAGCAGCGTGAAAATCGGCGCCGCCTGGTACAGGTCGGCGATCGCAGCGAAGCTGCGCTCGGCACCGCGCATGACCAGCAGATAGTCGTGCACGAGTGTTACGCGCTCGGCTTGAAGGGGAGAGCTGGGCGTGCGATTCATCTCTGGATCAGGGCTGCTCGCCGCCGAGGGTGGATAGGATAACCTCCGCTGGTGAGTGACGGCGTGTGCGCCAGCGGCCGGGTTTGGGCAACGTCATGCGCATCCTGCTGACCGTCCCGTGGGGGGAGCGCCTGGGCGGAGCCGAGGTGATGCTGCAGACGATCCTCGACGGAGCGTCGGCCAGCGGGCACGAGCTCGAGTTGGTGTTCTTCCAGGCCGGTCCGTGGCCGGATGAACTGCGCGACGCGGGCTTTCGCGTCGAGGTCATACCGACGGGACGAGTTCGCCAGCTCCACCACTTGATCGCCTCGATTGTGCATCTGCGAAAACTGCTGCGCGAGCGCGACCCCGACCTGATCGTCAACTGGATCGCCAAGGCGCAGGTGTACTGCGCGCCCGCCGCCACGCTGGCCGGGATGCATGAGCGCGTTGTCTGGTGGCAGCACGACATTCCCCGTGGGCACTGGCTCGACCGCGCTGCGACCGCGCTGCCGGCGATTGCCGTCGGCTGCTCGTCGAGCACCTCCGCACGCGCCCAGGAGCAACTGCGCCCGCGCCGGCGCACGTTCGTCGTGGCCCCCGGCACGCGCGCCCCGCAGGCGCCATCGGCGCTGCCCGCGGACGCGCCCGCCGCCTCGCTCTCGCTGCCCACGGACGCGACGGTGGTCGGCCTGGTCGGACGCCTGCAGCCTTGGAAGGGTCAGGACCGGCTGCTGCGAGCGCAGGCGATCCTGCGTGAGCGCGGCCACCCGATTCACACGCTGCTGGTGGGCGGCGATGCGCACGGTCTGTCCACCGAGTACGCGCAGTCGCTGGGACCGCTCGTGGAGCGGCTGGGGCTGGATGGCGCGGTGACGATGACCGGCCAAGTGGCGGACGCCGGTCCGTACGTCGCGCGAATGGACATACTCGTCAACGCATCCGATCCCGAGCCGTTCGGGATCGTGCTGCTGGAGGCGATGGCACGCGCCGTCCCTGTCGTGGCGGTCGACGCCGGCGGTCCACGCGAGATCGTCGAGGATTCTCGCACCGGCCTGCTCGCGCCCTCGGGCGATCCCGTCGCGCTTGCTGACACGCTCGAGCCGCTGCTCGCCTCCGTGGAGCTGCGCGCACGGATCGGTCAGGCCGGGCGCGAGCGCTTCGCGCAGGACTTCACCGACGTGGCGATGCGCGAGCGCTTTTTTCACCAGCTCGAAGCGCTCGTCTAGGGATTTGTGTTAATTCGGCGGGGATGCCGGTCGCTCGCCAGCGATGATCACCGACACCGAGGTAAGTACCGGGTAGCGCGATCTGAGCGCCTGCGGCCACAGTCGACCGTGGGTCAGCGAGATCACGTCGGTGCCGGCATAGCGCGGCGCCTCGGGGATCAAGCCCTCGTCGGCGAGGATGCGCGCGGTGACGTGCGGAAGCGCCGGTGAGATGTGAGGCTGATTGTCTGGACGAAACGAGGTCAGCTGTCCGCGAACGGTCAGCTCCAGCCGGTTGCGCAGCCGCGCGAGGTTGGGCGTTGAGACGACGATACGTCCGCCCGGAGCGACGCGTTTAGCGGCCGCGCGCAGAGCGCTCCACGGCGCCTCCAGATGCTCGATCACCTCGACCATCAACACGCGATCCATCTCCGGCAGCTGCGCAGCGTGCTCGGCGGCGAGCGTGTCGAAGCTCACATCGGCTCTCAGGTCGTCGGCCAGCCAGTCGATCGGGTCGATGCCCCACAGCCCGTCGGGCTGCCACTCGTCTCTGATCCGCCGCAGCATCGCGCCTTGCCCGCAGCCGATGTCCAGCCAGCGCAGGTGTGGCTCGGGGTTCGCGGCCGCCAGCGCGTTTTCGACAATCTCGCTCATCGATATGCCAGCTGAGGCGAGCTGGTCGGAGTAGTCGCGCACGGGAGGTGAACCCTACCAAACACTTCGTTCGGTAATCTCCAGCCAGGCGGCCGCGACGCACCCATCGACTACCATCCAGTGACCGTGCACACGACCGAGCAGGAGCCGCCGTGCGATGTGACAATCGTGGCGCACGACATCGGTCCGGTGGGGGGGATGGAGCGACAGATCGTCGCATTGGTGAAAGGGCTGCGGCGGCTCGGCCACCCGGTTACCGTAATTGCACGGAAATGTGTGCTGCCCGATGACGTCGAGGTGACATTTCACCGCGTGCGCGGCCCTGGCAAACCGTTTCTGCTCGCCTACCCGTGGTTCTTCCTGAGCGGGTCACTGGCCGTGCGCAGATGGCGTGCAGGCGTCGTGCAGGCGACAGGGGCGATCGTGCTCAACCGTGTGGACACGATCGCGGTGCACTACTGCCATCAGATCGGACCCGCCACACCGAGCCGCTCGACGCCGCTCACACGTGTGTACATCAAAGCCGTGGCACTGTTGAACCGCGTCGTCGAGCGGCGCTGCTACGAGGCCAACCGCAGCGCCACGTTCGTGTGTGTTTCCGAGGGTGTAGCCGAGGAGATGCGCGAACACTTCCCGGACGCTGCCGAGCGGATCGTGGCGATTCAGAACGGTGTCGACGTCGAGCTGTTCGCCCCCGGCGTGCGCGAGCAGGACGCGCTTGCCAAGCGAGCCCAGCTGGGCATCGCGCCCGGGCGGCTGGTGGCGGTGTTCGTCGGCAGCGAGTGGGAGCGTAAGGGCCTGGAGGTGGTCGTTCGAGCGCTGGCGAGCGCGCCCGACTGGGAGTTGGTGGTCGCCGGCGGCGGCGATCGCGACCGCTATCAAGCGCTCGCCCGCTCGCTGGGCGTGCAGGACTCCGTTCACTGGCTCGGCGTTAGCCGTGACGTGCAACTCGTGTACCAACTCGCCGATGCGCTCGTGTTCCCATCCAGCTACGAGGCCTTCTCACTGGTGACGCTCGAGGCCGCGGCCAGCGGCGTGCCAATCCTTGCCACCCCGGTGAACGGTATCGGCGAGCTGGTGCGCGATGGGGAGAGCGGATTCGTGATCGCTCAGGAGCCCGAGGTGATCGCCGATCGACTGCAGCGGCTGGCGGGCGATCCGCAGCTGAGAGTCAGGATGGCCGAGGCCGTGCGGCGCTCGGCGCTCGCGTTCAGCTGGGATCGGATGGTCGACCGCCACCACGAGCTATATCAGCGTCTGGCGGACGCTCAACCCGCCAGACCAGACGTCAAAGCGCCGGCGGGGTAACGCGGGCGCCGGACGCCGCGAGCAGCATCCGTTCGAGCGCGTCGGTGGCCGCCGCCACTGTGAACAGCCGCTCGACCGTAGCGCGGCCGTCGCTCGCCAAGCGCTCACGCAGGTGTGGGGCCTCGCGCAACTCGAGCAGCCTGTCGGCGAGTGCGCTCACATCGCCCTCGGGGAACGTCAGCCCGCCTCCGGTCAGCTCGATCAGCCATGGGATCTCACCCGAATCCGAGCCGACCACCGGGACGCCGCACCACAGCGCCTCGATGATCACCCGGCCGAACTGCTCCTTCCAGGTTGGCGTCGTGTGCGATGGCAGCACCAGCACGTCGATCTGCGCGTAGCCGTCAGCCATCTGCTCGTGTGTCAGACCGTCCAACACGCGCACGCTCGAACCGGGTATCGGCTGGCGGTCGAGCTGATCCCTCAATTCACCATTGCCGATCAGCAGCAGCTCGGTCGGCGCCTGCAGTTGGCGCACCGCCGCCAGCAGATCTGAGAGGCCCTTGCTCTCAATCAGGCGACCGGCGTAGCCGACTGTGAACGGGCGCTCGGCGGAGCGAGCCGGAACGGCCTCCCAGGCCGGCACCGCCGGGGGCGCCAGGGCCACCTCGCCGACGGCGCCCCATGCGCGTGCAAGCTCGCCCGCGCTGTCCGAGCGCGCCGCCACGAAGGCCGCGTGGGCCAACACACGCGCGCGCATCCAGCGCACAGGCGCCGGCAGCGGCCGGTCGATGTTCTCGTAACACTGCACGCCAAAGGGGATCTCGCGCCGGTTGAAAGTGAACCCCCACTGCGCGGCCGCAAATGAGTAAGGCTCGGCCTCGATGAACGCCACGTCGGGGCGCACTCGCTGGCAGCGACGGCGAGTGCTCGTCAGGTAGATGTGGCGTTGCGGGCGCCCCGGCATCAGCACCGGCGTCGGTCTCAGCGTCCTCTCCATGCCGGCGAGCGACTGCGGCGTGAGCAGTGCGGCCGAATACTCGTGGCGCCAGCGGCTGGGCAGCACGATCGTCACGTCCCAGTCGCGTCGTTTCAGCTCGCGGTAGACCTCCTGATTGACGCTCACGACGGCCGGATGGCTGATGACCAGCAGGCGCCGCCCGCGGCTCGTTACGGGGTTGACAGGAGCGCGCATGGGAACATCGTTGCACGCGCGCAGATGCGCTTGCGGCCCGCCATTACACGCTAATCTTTAGCGCCGACTTATGCCGATCCCTAAGCTGGCCGCTTAGCGGAACTTGGACGGATCCACGATGAACGAGACCACCGATGCCACCGCTATCTTCGCTCCGATTTGGAGGCGCAAGTGGCTCATTCTGGCGATCGGAATCCTGGTCGCAGCCGGATCCTACGCCTACTACAAACACAAGCCGAGCATCTACTCGGCCAAGGCGCAGCTTTACCTAGGTGGCACTTCTGAAGGACAGGCGCTGCTCAACAACACGCTCGGCAAGACCAACCTGAGCTCCACGGCGGTCGCCAACCAGGTACAGCTGATCCAGACCACGATCGGCGAAATCGTGCGCAAGCAGTTGCGCAAACAGCATGGCGGTGCGGCGGTCAAGGGCAAAGTCAGGGCGAAGGCCACCGCGGGCAGCGACTTCATCACGATCACCGCCGAAGCCCACAGCGCACGTGCTGCGGCGCTGCTGGCCAACGCGTACGCGCGCGCCTACATAAGACGCCACCAGGCCAACTACGAACGCTCCGTCAACACCGCGATCGCAACGACCCGTCGCCAGATCGCGCGGATCGAAGCCGCGCAGCTGGCAGCTAGGTCTAAGTCGGGCAAGGGCGCGGGCGCCGCCGGCAGCAGCGCAGCGACGCTGCAGGTCGCCGGCCTGAACACCAAGCTCAACCAGCTCGAATCCGACCTGTCCGTCAACGGCGTCCAGCAGGTCGTGGTCGCCAAGCCGGGCAAGGCTGAACTGATCGGCCCTAAGCCGCGCAAGAACGCGATCTTCGGGTTCGCGATTGGGATCGTCCTGGCGACTCTCGCCGTGTACGTGGTCAGCCGCTTCGACCGCCGGCTGCGGACGCTGAGCGACATCGAGGCCGCCTTCCAGCCGGGCTTCTAGATGCAGATTCTCACCGCCCTGCCCAGCGTGAGGTCGCCGATCGTGCATCGGAAGGACGAACTTCGCCCGTCGCGACTGCTCAGCGAGCCGCTGCGGCGACTGCACACCACGCTGGAGCTGGACGACACACGGACGGGCAGTCGAGGTCCGCGTTCGATCCTGTTCGTCAGCGCCGACGCCGGCGACGGTAAGTCGAGCACCGTCGCGGGGCTGTCGCTGGTGCAGCGCGAAGCCGGACGGCGTGTCGCGGTGATCGAGGCCGACTTCCGCCGACCCGTGCTGGCCAAACTGCTCGACATCGGCAACGCGCACGGGTTGGCCGACGTGCTCGCCGGGGCACTGCCGCTGGATGCGGCGATGCAGCAGGTCAAGCGTGTCGCACCGGCGATCAACACCGGCCCGGAGGGCGCCGCATCTAGCGGCGGCGTGGCGACGATGGTCGAGTCGGCTGACGTGGGCTCGCTGTCGGTGCTCGTGGGTGGCACGACCGTCGCCAACCCGCCCGCGCTGCTCGCACGCCCGGCGATGCCCGAGCTGCTGCACTCGCTGTGCAACGAGTTCGACCACGTGCTGATCGACGCGCCGCCGCCGCTGCAGGTCAGCGACGTGCTGCCGCTGCTGAAGATCGTGGACGGGATCGTGATCGTCGCGCGTGCGGGACACACCCGGGAGGCTTCTGCGCGGCACCTGACAGAGCTGCTGGCCCGTAACGCGGGTGCACCGGTTCTCGGCGTGGTCGCCAACGCGGTGTCGCGCTCGGACATGGAGAAATACGGCTTCTCCTCGGGGTACGGCCAGCGCAGCTGGTCGCGCACGCTGACAGGGCGATGAGCGGACAGTCGCTGACCTCGGTCGGTCCGATCGGGGGGACGCACCCCGCGGTCGCCAGACGGCGTGTACGTGAGCTGACGATGATCGCCCTCGCCGGCGCGATCGCGGCGGCGGTAGCGCTGGCGATCGCGGCGTCGGTGCCAGAGCCCAGCCTGCCGCTGACATTCGCGGTTGTGGTCGGGGTGTTCGGGCTGATCTACCTGATGGTGAACCCGCGTCTTGAGGTAACGGTGCTGCTGCTGGCGTTTTACCTCACCTGCCTGGACGGGCCGGTCAAGCTCGTCTCCGGCGGAGGCAACTCTGTCTCAGCGCTGCGCGACGTGCTGATCCTCGCGATCTGTGTGGGTGCGCTGCTGCGCCACTATGCCAAGCGGGAGCCCACCAACCTGCCCGCGCTGGCGCCCTGGGTGTTCGGCTTCGTGCTGCTCGTGTTGCTCCAGGCGCTCAACCCGAACACGGGTGGCGTTTTGAAGATCCTCGGTGGTTTCAGGCAGCAGCTCGAGTGGGTCCCGTTCTTCTTCTTCGGCTACCTGTTGATCCGCTCCAGGGAGAGCTTGCGCAAGCTGTTCATCTTCCTGGCCGTGGTGGCGACGGTCAACGCGCTTGTCAGCGCGTACCAGATTCGGCTCAGCCCGCATCAGCTTGCCGCCTGGGGGCCCGGTTACAGTCAGAAGATCCTGGGCGCCAATGGTGTCTCCGGGACGACGTTCGCGGCTGAAGGCGCCGGGCGCGTACGCCCGCTCGGACTGGGCTCGGACATCGGCTTCGGCGGCACGATCGGTGTGATCGCGCTGCCGGCCACGCTCGTGCTGCTGGCGACCGCGCGTCCGCGCCGGCGCTGGATCTATGCGCTGCTCAGCCTCGGCGCGGTGCTCAGCGTGGGCGTCTCGCTGTCGCGCACGGCCGTGCTCGGCTCGGTTGTCACCCTGCTCGCCTTTGCGATCCTGTCACTGACAGCGGGACGGCGCGTCACCCGTCCGCTGGCCGCGGCGCTGGTAATGCTGGTGCTCGCCATTCCGCTCGCCTCGGTGGTCACCTCGACGGTGGGCACAGCTGTCTTTTCACGCTATTCGACGTTCACGGGATCCGATGCGGCCTCTGCGTCCACCGGCTACAAGTCGGTGAGCCTCGGGCAGATACCTGTCGCCATCGCCAATGATCCGTTCGGCTTCGGACTGGGCACCGCCGGCGCGGCGTCCGGCTTCGGCGGACGTACGACTGTCACGCTGGAAGGTCATGGCTTCAGCTCCGAGACCGAGTTCAATTTCATCATGAACGAACTGGGGCTACCCGGCCTGATCCTGTGGGTCGCGTTCTCGATCTATCTCGGCGTGCTGGTCGTAGGTCGTTTGATGAAGGTGCGTGACGTCGAGGTGCGCCTGGCGCTGGCGGCGGTGTTCTCGTCGCTGGCCGGGCTGACCGTGATGGGCTTCGCCGGTGCGTTCACAGCCGGGGCGGCAGGCGGGCCGTTCTTCTGGCTGACCGCCGGCATCGCCGCCTACTGGCTGGCGGGGCCAGGGCGAGCGTACGCACTCCCGGCCAGGAGTAAGGCCTGATGGCCAAGGTACGCCAGCTCTCGCCCGATCCGTGGGGCGAATCGAAGAAGGTCTCCACGCGCGAGCTGGTGAGCATGCTGATCGGCAATCGTCGCGGCTCGGTCATCTGGCTCTCGTTCTGCTCGATCCTCGCCGGCATCGCTGAAGCGGCGTTCCTCGCGCTGCTCGTCGAGATCGCGCTCGGTCTCGTCAAGAGCACCAAGCACGTCAACCAGCACACGGGCCTGTTCCACGTGCACGCCTCGACCGACACGCTCGTGATCCTCGCGTTCGTGGTCGTGATCGCGCGGATCGTCCTACAGGTGCCGTTGGCGGTCCTGCCAGCACGCATCGCTTCGCAGGTGCAGGGGCGTTTGCGCAAGGAACTGTTTCACTCGTTCACCGTGGCCTCCTGGGGGATGCAGTCGCGCGAGCGCGAGGGGCACATGCAGGAAACGATGACCGGCCAGGTCGCATCTGCGACCGGTGGTGCGCTGCAGGCCACTGGGCTGATCACCTCGCTGTTCTCGTTCCTGGTGCTGCTGGCGGCCGCCTTTGCGCTCAACGCCGAGGCGGCGGCGATCGTGCTGGTGTCGGCCACGCTGCTGTTCGTCGCGCTGAGGCCGCTCAATCAGGCTGGTGTCAGACGCGCCCGTGCGCTGTCGAAGGCTCAGATGGAGTACGCCGGGGGGATCGCCCAGGCCAACCGGCTGGCCGAGGAGACGCGCGTGTTCGGCGTGGCCGACGCGCAGCGAGACCAGGTCGACGGACTGATCGACACCGCACGAAATGCCTTCTACCGCACGCAGCTGATGGGACGCCTGGCGCCAAGCATCTACCAGAGTTCGATCTCGCTGATGCTGGTCATCGGCCTCGCCGTGCTCGTGACCGTCGGGACCGGCCACGTCGTCTCGCTCGGCGCGGTGATCCTGATCCTTTACCGCGCCGGCTCCTCCGGCCAGTCGGTGCAGGGCTCCTGGCAGAACCTGCGCCAGTGCGTGCCGTTCATCGAGCGTCTGCAGGAAACGCGCCGGCGCTACGAGGCCAGTACCCCGCCCACGGGCGAAGCTGCATTGACGAGCGTGCGGTCGCTGGCGTTCGAGAACATCTCGTTCGCCTACCGTCCCGGGCGCCCGGTGCTCTCGGACATCAGCTTCGAGGTGGCCGGTGGCGAGACGGTCGGCGTCATCGGGCCGTCGGGCGCCGGCAAGTCGACGCTGATCCAGCTGCTGCTGCGACTTCGCCAGCCAGACGAGGGTCGCTATCTGATCAACGGCGTTTCAGCCGAGCAGTTCACCGCCGAGGACTGGCACACCCGCGTCTCATATGTGCCACAGGAACCCCGCCTGGTGCACGCCTCGGTCGCCGAGAACATCCGCTTCTTTCGCGATTTGGACGACGAGGCGGTCGAACACGCGGCCAGGCTCGCTCGCATCCACGACGACGTCAGTGGCTGGCAGAAGGGCTACGACACGATCGTCGGACCGCGCGCCGATGCGGTCTCCGGCGGCCAGCAGCAACGCATCTGTCTCGCGCGCGCGCTCGCGGCGCGTCCAGAGGTGTTGATCCTTGATGAGCCGACCAGCGCGCTCGACCCGCACTCGGAGATGCTGATCCAGGAGTCGCTAACCGGATTGGCTCAAGAGCTGACGCTGTTCATCATTGCCCACCGTATGTCGACGCTTGACATCTGCCGCCGGGTGATGGTCATCGTCGACGGCCATCTGGCCGCATTCGACACGATCGAGCTGCTGAGAGAGCAGAATGAGTACTACCGCTCTGCCTCGGCTTTGGCAGCCGGATCAACGGGCGCTAGGATGCTTTGACGCGAGTGTGAGGCAGGCGCGTGGGGAGGTGAGATCGGTGGGGGATGACACCAAGAGCGCGCCGGCGCCCAGTAAGTCAACAGCCAAAGTGCCCGACTTCTACATAGTCGGGCATCCCAAGTGTGGGACTACGGCGCTGTACGAGATGCTCAGAGGGCATCCGCAGATCTTCATGCCCGATGTCAAGGAGCCGTGGTTCTTCGCCACCGAGCTGCACACCCGCACGCCGCCGCGTCCGCAAGGCACGCCGAGGACGCTGGAGGAGTACCTGCCGCTGTTCGACGGCGCCCAGCCCGGGCAGCGCGTCGGCGAGGCCTCGCCCCACTACCTGTGGTCGCACACCGCCGCCGAGCGGATCGCACAGGTCCGCCCGGACGCGCGCATCATCGCGATCCTGCGCGAGCCCGCGAGCTTCCTGCACTCGCTGCACCTACAGTTCGTGCAGGTGTACTACGAGGTCGAGACCGACTTCGCCAAGGCGATCGCGCTGGAGTCCGAGCGCCGCGAGGGGCGCCACGTGCCGCCGTACACGTACTGGCCGCAGATGCTCATGTACTCAGAGCACGTGCGTTATGTCGAGCAGCTGCGCCGCTACGCCGAGGTGTTTCCCCAGGAGCAGATGTTGGTGCTGATCTACGACGACTTCCGTCGTGAAAACGAGCAGACGGTACGCCGCGTGCAGCGCTTCCTCGGTGTCGGCGACGACGCTCCTATCGACGTTGTCGAGGCGAATCCCACAGTGCAGGCACGCTCGGGAATGCTCAACGAGCTGGTGCACGCGGTCGGGGTCGGACGCGGCCCGATCTCACACTCGGTCAAGGAGGCGATCAAGGCCGTCACCCCCTCAGGCCCCAGGCGCAAGGCCCTGTATGCACTCCAACGGCGGGTGGTGTTCGGCGCACCCAGTCCTCCCGACGAGGAGGTCATGCGCGGTCTGCGAGTGCGCTACAAGGGTGAGGTGGCGGCGTTGAGCGAGTACCTGGGACGCGATCTGATCAGCCAGTGGGGCTACGACGATGTCAGCTGAGAGCAACGGCTCCTCGCCCGGCGCTCACGGCCCGGCGACGGTGCCCGACTTCTTCATCGTCGGGCACGCCAAGTGCGGCACGACGGCGCTGTACGAGATGCTGCGCCCACACCCGCAGATCTTCATGCCCGAGCTGAAGGAGCCGCTGTACTTCGCGACCGACCTGCGCGCCCGCTTCCAGCGCCGCGCGGCCGGGTCGCTGCCCACCGAGCTGGATGACTACCTCGCGCTGTTCGCGCCGGCGGCGCCCGGGCAGCGCGTCGGCGAGGCGTCATCGTCCTACCTGTGGTCGCGGGAGGCCGCGAGCAACATCGCCGGGCTGCGCCCGGACGCGCGCATCATCGCGATCCTGCGCGAGCCCGCGAGCTTTCTGCGCTCGCTGCACCTGCAGCTGCTGCAGAACCACATCGAGTCCGAGAAGGACCTGCGCGCGGCGCTCGCGCTCGAGCGGGAGCGGCGCGCCGGCCGTCACATTCCGCGCCGCTCGGTCAGGCCGCAGGCGCTGATGTACTCCGAGCGCGTGCGCTATGTCGAGCAGCTGCGCCGCTACCGAGAGGTGTTCGACGACGAGCAGATGCTGGTGCTGATCTACGACGACTTCCGCAGCCAGAACGAGGCAACGGTGCGCAAGGTGCTGCGCTTTCTCGACGTCGATGACACCGTGCCGGTACACACCAAAGATGCCAATCCGACCGTGCGCATGCGCTCGCAGCGGCTCGATGACCTCGTCAACTCAATCTCGGTTGGACGCGGTCCGCTGACACGAACGGTGAAGGCCTCGGTGAAGGCGCTCACACCCGACCGTCTGCGCGGCGACGCGCTGAAAATGACACTCAAACACGTCGTGTATGGAGAGGTGCAGCCGCCCGACGACGCCACCATGCTCGAGATACGTCACCGCTACCGGGGAGAGGTGGCTGACCTCAGCGACTACCTCGGGCGCGACCTCGTGAGCCTCTGGGGCTATGACCAGCTCGACTGACAACGGTGGGCGACTTCCCGACTTCTTTCTCGTCGGTCATTCCAAGAGCGGCACGACGGCGCTGTACGAGATGCTGCGGGCGCATCCGCAGGTCTTCATGCCCGACCTGAAGGAGCCCGTCTACTTCGCCGGCGAGCTGCCGCGCCAGGCGCACCGCTACTCGGCGCCGGCGACGCTCGAGGAGTACCTGGCGCTATTCGAGCCGGCAGCTCAGGAGCAGCGCGTGGGGGAGGCATCGGCGTCCTACCTGTGGTCGCAGACGGCCGCACAGCGCATCGCCCAAGCGCAGCCGGACGCGCGCATCGTGGCGATCCTGCGTGAGCCCGCGAGCTTTCTGCGCTCACTTCACCTGCAGTGCGTTCAATCCCACTACGAGACCGAGAAGGACTTCGCCACGGCGCTCGCGCTCGAGCAGTCAAGGGCGCAGGGCCAGAACATCCCGCCTCGCTCGCTGTGGCCGCAGGTTCTCCTGTACTCCGAGCACGTTCGCTATGTCGAGCAGCTGCGCCGCTATCGCGCGGTGTTCCCCGAGGAGCAGGTGCTGGTGCTGATCTACGACGACTTCCGGCTTGACAACGAGGCGACGGTTGCGCGCGTGCTGCGGTTCCTCGACGTCGATGACACGGCGCCGATCGAGTCCGTCGAGGCCAACCCGACGGTACGCATGCGCTCACAGCGCCTGGACACGCTCGTGCACGCCGTCTCGGTCGGCTCCGGGCCGGTCTCGCGCGCGGCCAAGGGGACTGTCAAGACGCTGCTGCCCCGTGGCGTTCGTCGTCGCGCTTTGAAAGCCACCCAGCGCCGCCTGGTGGTCGCCGAGCCGCAGGAGCCAGACGCTGCGTTGATGCTCGAGCTGCGGCACAGATACAGGCCCGAGGTGCTTGCTCTCAGCGAGTACCTAGATAGGGACCTCATTACACTTTGGGGCTATGACGGCCTCGCTTAAGACATCGCGAAACACGCCTGATTTCTTCATCGTCGGTCACCCCAAGAGCGGTACGACGGCGCTGTACGAGATGCTCAGAGGGCATCCGCAGATCTTCATGCCCGACTTCAAGGAGCCGCGCTATTTCGCCAGCGACCTGCCCTCCCGCTACAACGAACGCGCGCACGGACTGCCACCGGAAACAGTCGATGACTATCTTGCCCTGTTCGACCCGGCGGGCCCCGACCAGCTCGTGGGCGAGGCCTCGACGGCGTACATCTGGTCGCACACCGCCGCTGGGCTGATCGCCCAGGCCCAGCCCGCCGCGCGCATCGTCGTGATCATCCGCGAGCCCGCCAGCTTCGTGCGCTCGATGCACCTTCAGCTGCTGCAGATTCGGGTGGAGAAGGAGAAGCACCTGCGCAAGGCGCTCGCGCTGGAGGACACCCGCCGCCAGGGGCGCAATCTGCCGCCGGCGGTCGCGCGCTGGCCGCAGGTGCTGCTCTACACCGACCGAGTGCGCTACGTCGAGCAGCTGCGCCGCTACCACGATCTGTTCGGAGACGAGCAGGTGTTGGTGCTGATCTACGACGACTTCCGCAGCGACAACGAGGGCACAGTGCGCAAGGTGCTGCGCTTCCTCGACGTCGACGACACCGTCGCGATCGAGCCGACCGAGGCCAACCCGACGGTACGGATGCGCTCGGTTCGCCTGGATGAGACCGTGCGCGCGATCTCCGTCGGCAGGAACGCGCCCGCGCGCGCGCTGCGGCGCACGATCAAAGCCCTCACCCCGCGCGCACTGCGCCGTGGCGCGCACCGTACGATCCGCCGCCGCGTCGTGTTCGGCGGTCCGCAGGCGCCCGACGAGGCGCTCACGCTCGAGCTGCGCAGGCGCTTCAAGGGCGAGGTCGCGGCGTTGAGTGAGTATCTGGGTCGCGATCTCGTGACCCTCTGGGGCTATGACGGCCTCGACTGAGCCGCGCGTCCCGGACTTCTTCATCGTCGGTCACCCCAAGAGCGGCACGACGGCGCTGTACGAGATGCTGCGGGCGCATCCGCAAATCTTCATGCCCGAGCTGAAGGAGCCGCGCTACTTCGCCACCGACCTGCGCCCGCGTTTCGCGCCCGAGCACGCCCCCGGCTCCACGGCACTGAAGCTGCCGGACACGCTCGAGGAGTACCTGGCGCTGTTCACCGACGCACGCGCGGGCCAACGGATCGGCGAGGCGACTCCGTCCTACCTGCGCTCGCGCACAGCCGCCGCACTGATCGCCCAAGCGCGCCCGGACGCGCGGATCGTGGCGATCCTGCGTGAGCCCGCGAGCTTCCTGCGCTCGCTGCACCTCGAACTGGTGCAGAACCATGTCGAGCGCGAGACCGATCTGCGCAAGGCGTTCGCCAACGAGCGCGCGGCGGTCGAGCGGGCCGCGGCCGATGGCGACGCAAGGGCCGGCGGCGAGGCCACCGCGCAGCCGCTGCCACGCTATTCCGATCGCGTGCGCTACGTCGAGCAGCTGCGCCGCTATCGCGCGGTGTTCGCAGAGGAGCAGGTGTTGGTGCTGATCTACGACGACTTCCGCAGCGACAACGTGGGCACGGTGCGCAAGGTGCTGCGCTTCCTTGAGGTCGACGACACGGTCGCGATCGAGGCGACCGATGCGAACCCAACCGTGCATGTGCGCTCGGTGCGTCTGGACCGCGCGGTGCGCGCGCTGTACGCCGGACAGGGTCCGGTGATGAGGCGGGTGAAGAGCGCCGTCAAGACGCTCACGCCCGCGAGCCTGCACGGCGACACATTCCTGAGAGCCCGCCAACGCTTGGTCTATGGCGCCCCGCGTCCCGTCGATGAGCAGTTCATGCTCGAGTTGCGCAGGCGCTTCAGGGGCGAGGTACAGGCGCTGAGCGAGTACCTGGGTCGCGACCTGATCAGGCTGTGGGGCTATGACAGCCAGTGATCCACGCGCCCAGGACACCCCGCTCGGGGCCGGCTGGCGCGCGCAGGCACAGCGGGTGCAGGAGGACGCGCTGCCCTCTGGTCGTGTGCTGGCCACCTGCTCGGCACCGTTCGGCGCCGGCGGGCTCGGACGCCACGTCCAGGAGATCATCGCCGCGCTCGCGCGGCGCGGGGAGCCGGGCAGCTGTCTGTGCGGATCGGTTCCCAGCCCGTCGCCCGCCGGTCAGGACCTTCGCGCGCTTCCCGCGGGCGCGCTCACGCGTGGCGGGGTCCGCCTGGCACGACGCTCCCCGGCGTGGCGGACGTGGGTCGAGAGCGTCGCCTTTGACCGCCGCGCTGCACGGGCACAGCCGGCCGGCGATCACCTGATCGCCTTCAACGGCCAGGCGCTGGCGCAGATCGACGCTGCCCGGCGTGCGCACCGCCAGACGGTCTCGCTGGTGGCCGCCAACTCGCACCTGCGCCAGGTCGTACGCCAGCACGCCAAGGCCTCGCGCCGCTACCCGTTCGAACGCTCGTGGGCCACCCACCTGGTCGATCGCAACGTGCGCGAGTATCGGCGCGCGGACACGATCTACGTCTCCTCGAGCTACATCTGGGAGTCGTTCGTCAACGAAGGTGTCGCCGAGGAGTCGCTGTCGCTGCTGCCGCTTACACCCGATCCACGCTATTGCCCCTCTGAGCGTCCGCCCGCGGGCGACACGTTCGACGTCGTCTACGTGGGCAGCCTGACCGTCGCCAAGGGCGTGCCGCTGCTGGTGGATGCGTTCGCCCGCTGTCAGCACGACGACATGCGCCTAGTGCTGGTCGGGGGATGGGGAACGCGCGCGATGCGTCGTTTTATCGAGCGGGCCCGCGCGCGCGACCCCCGGGTTCTCGTGCGCCCTGGCGACCCGCTCGAGCATCTGCGCGCGGCGCGGCTGTGCGTACACGCGACCTACGAGGATGGCTTTGCCTACGCGCCCGCTGAGGCGCTGGCGGCCGGTGTGCCGGTGATCGTCAGCGAGGACACTGGCATGAAGGAGCTGATCGGCGGCGCCGATGAAGGGATGGTCGTGCCGACCGGCGACCTCGACGCGCTCGTGCAGTCGATGCGTGCGGCCTACCGCGGCGAGATTCTCAATGGCTGACCGCGCGCCGCTGAAGACGGCCGCAGTGGGGATGTCGGTGATACCCACATGCGGCGTGCGCGCCCATGCGGGCGTGCTTGCACAGGCGCTACCGGCCGTCGACGTCGCCTGCACTTTGCAGTGGCTCGAGCGCAGCGAAGACTCTCTGAGCCGGGCCCGCGCGGACGTGCGCGCATGGACCGGCAGGCTACGCACGCAGCTCGACGAAGCAAACGTCGACGCGGTCCTGCTGCACTACTCGGTGTTCGCGTACTCCTACCGCGGCGTGCCCGTGTTCGTGCATCCGACATTGTCCGCGCTGCGCGACGCGCGCGTCCCGGTGATCACGATCATGCACGAGATGGTCTACCCGTGGACGATTGGGGGGCCGCGCGGCAAGGTCTGGGCCGCCAGCCAGCGGGCGCTGCTGATCGACGTGATGGGCGCCTCCAGCGCGGTCGTGGCTACAGCCGACTTCCGTGTGAATTGGCTGCGCTCGCGGCGCTGGCTGCCGAGCCGCCCGGCGGCGCTCGCGCCAGTCTTCTCGAACCTGCCCGCGCCGAGGTCGCGCCCAAGCCCCGACCGCGCCGGTGCGCTGATCGGGCTGTTCGGCTACGCCTACGAGGGCGCCGCGGGTGAGCTGGTCCTGGACGCGCTGGTCGACCTACGCGAGCGCGGCGCGCAGGCGGAGCTGAAGCTGTTGGGCGCGCCCGGGCGATCCTCGCCGACAGCCGAGCGGTGGCTGTCGCAGGCGAGCGCCCGAGGTGTCGATCAGGCGCTGTCGTTCTCGGGCACGCTCGCCGCGCAGGAGCTCTCGGACGCGCTCGCCGAATGCGACGTGTTGCTGTTCGTGGGCGCCGGCGGTCCCTCCTCGCGCAAGGGCACGCTGGCCGGCTCGCTGGGCTCCGGGCGCCCGGTGGTCGCGCTGGACGGGCCGCGCACCTGGCAGGAGCTGGTCGAGCGCGACGCGCTGATGGTCGTTCCGGCGACGGCGCGCGGGCTCGCGGATGGTGTGCAGCGCCTGCTCGACGACGAGGCCGCTCGTGAGGCGCTCGGTGCGCGCGGGGGCGCGTTCGCCCGCGAGCAGATGGGCGTGGCGCGTACCGCCCTAGCAGTGCGCGAGCTGCTCGACGCGCCTGCGCTCAGCTGAGCGCGCGAACTGGGATGGACTCCCACGTGGCGCGCGCGTCCGCATAGGCCTGTGAGAGCGCTGCCACGTGACGGTCTGCTGAGAAGCGCTCGGCGACCATCTCGCGGCCCGCGCTGCCCATCGTGTGCTGGCGAGCGGGATCGGCCAGCAGCTCGTTCAGCGCACCCGCCAGCGCGCGCACGTCGCCGGGTGCCACGCACAGGCCGCTGACGCCGTCCACCAGCCAGTCCTCGACCCCGCCGGTGGCGCTGGCGATGACTGGGCGACCGGCTGATAGAGCCTCGATCCCGACCAGGCCGAACGGCTCGGGCCACAGCGAGGGCAGCGCCACGACCGAGGCCTGTGCCAGCTCCTCGGCGAGCTGCTCCGCTGTGAGCCATCCCGCGAAGCGGACTCGCTCTTGCACCCCGAGTTTGTGTGCGAGCTTGCGCATCGCGCCTAGCTGCCAGCCCTCACCGCACACGACGAACTCCGCGTCGACCTCGCGTGCTGCGCGGATCAGCACGCCCAGTCCCTTGGCGGCCACCACGCGCCCCGCGAACACCACGCGCCGGCGCTGCTCGTGCCCGGTGCCGTCCTTGGCGAGCATCGTGGTGAACAGCGGCACGACCGTGCGCCGCTCGATGCCGTTGGCCGCCAGGTGGCGATCGACGGCGCTGGAGTAGGCGACCGCCAGGTCCGCCTCGCGCAGCGCCTGTGCACCACGCCCTGCCCGCTGGTAGGCCAGCGGCAGCGGCCGCGGGTCGCGCATGTGCGCGCAGCCGCGCAGCAGCAGGTTGGGCACGCAGCCGGGTCCGTGCGCGCGCGTGCATTCGTGTCCCGGCGCGAAGTAGTAGACACCGGACGGGCAGGCGGTGTAGCCGTGTGCGCTGACCAACACCGGCGCGTGCACGCGCAGGGCGCTGACGAGGTCCGGGTCATCGACTTGGTGAAGGTGAATCACGTCGAGCGGCACGGGCATGCTTTCACCGATTCGCACATCGATCGGCGCACCGGCCTCCAGCAGCGCGGGCCGCTCGCAGACGGTCACGCCGGCGGGAGGCTGATCGGGCTCGACGTGCGCCGCCAGCACCGTGACCTCGGCGCCGTGGCGTGCGAGTGCGGCGGCACTCGCCTGCACGTGTGTGGCGACACCGCCGTGCCTGCTCCACAACGGCGTCACCAGCAGAGCGGATCGCGGCACGGGGGGATGCGAAGCGTTCGGCGTGGATCGGTAATTGTCAACGCTCAGCATCTCATGGCCGATCATATCCGCACGTCGAGCGGCCGTTGACGGGCGGCAAGGACGAGGTGATCTGCGACACTACACCGCTCATGCCCGAGCCCGCGACGCCCCTGGATTCTTCACCCGTTAGCGGCTCCGGGCGACCGAAAGTTGTGTACGTGATGGGCTCCGGTCGCAGTGGCAGCACGATTCTTGGAATCGCGCTGGGCAACTGCGACGGCATGTTCTACGCGGGTGAGCTTGACAATTGGCTGACGCGCTCAGGTGTCCCCTCGCTGGGCGGCACGGAGCGGACGCGTTTCTGGGCGACGATCTCCGAGCAGGTCGACAGCGATGGGCTGTTCGGCAGCGCGTGTCACCGCTATCTGGAACGCTCGGCAGCGGTGCTGCGGCTTCACCGCGCGCGCGCGCGGCGCCAGCTGCGCCCTCGCTTCCGTCGTGTGAGCGAGGATCTCTACAGGGCGATCGCGCAGGCGGCTCCCGCCTCCTATGTGATCGATACGGCGCACTTCCCACTACGCGCACGCGAGCTCCAAGGCATCAGCGGCATCGAGCTTTACCTGATTTTCCTCGTGCGCGACCCGCAGAGCGTCGTCAAGTCGTTTGCACGCAGCGTGAACCGTCACGACGCTGCTGCGCGTCGGCGCGTGACGCTCGCCACCAACGTCGACCTGTGGCTGACCCATCTGCTGGCGGCGATCGTGTTCCTGCGCCAACCTGCACAGCGGCGCATGTTTCTGCGCCATGAGGATTTCCTCGCAGACCCCGAGGGCAGCCTGCGCGAGATCCTCGAGCGTTTGGGCAGCGATGCCGCGCTGCCAGAGTTGTCCTTGCTGCGCACCGGCATCCCCTTCCGCGGCAACCGGCTGATCGCCTCCGAGGTGGTGGCGCTCCAGGCAAGGCCCGATCGCCCGGCAGGCGGGTCACGGCTGACGGCGCTGCTGCAGCTACCGTGGCGGCTCGCGTTCGCCCGCATGCACCCGGCGGTCCGGCGATGAAGCTCTACAAGCGGGCGATCGGAGCCGCGTCGCGGCGTCTGGGGCGTCCAGAGTTGCTGGCGCTGGTCGACGCGGGCGCCCGTCAGGCCCAGCACGATGACCTGGCGATCTCGGCGCTGCTGGCCAGCGTGCTGGCAGCGGACGGCACTTATGTCGACGTTGGCACCAACCGTGGGCAGGTCTTGCGCGAGGCGGTGCGCGTCGCGCCACGAGGGCGTCACCTGGCGTTCGAGCCGATCCCGGCCCTGGCCGCCGAGGTCGCACGCGCCTTCCCGCAGGTCGACTGCCGCCAGAAGGCGCTCGCGGCAAGCAGCGAAGTCACGCAGTTCTGTCACTTCAGGAAGCTCGACGGCTGGAGCGGGCTGCGGCGGGCGCCGGCAATCAGTGACGAGCAGGGCGCGCCCGAGTACATCGACGTGCAGGTTTCGACGCTCGATGACGAGGTCGGAGAGTTGGTGGTGAAGGTCGTCAAGATCGACGTCGAGGGCGCCGAGCTGGGGGTGCTGGAAGGAGGGCGGGCGCTGCTAGGCCGGGATCGGCCGATAGTGATATTCGAGCACGTACCCGAGGCGGCGGCGCTGTATGGCACCGCGCCCGGGGCCGTGTGGGATGTTTTCACTGATTTGGATTACCGCATGTTCTCGGTAACGGGTGAAGGGCCGTTTACACGTACGAACTTCATCGCTGCCCACGGGATCGTCAACTGGTTGGCCGCGCCAGGCGCTTGAGCGCCACACGCGCGGTAGGATCGCCTCTTGAATATCGTCGCGATTCTCCAAACCTACAACGAGCAGCGCTTTATCGGTGACTGTCTTGACCATCTGGCCGAGCAGGGTATATCGGCGTACCTCGTTGACAATGAATCGACCGACGACACCGTCGCAATCGCCGAACGGCGTCTGGGCGCCAACCTCGTCGGGATCGAGACGCTGGCACGCGATGGGCACTTCGCGCTGCGCAAGCAGCTCGCGCGCAAGCAGGAGCTGGCGCAGAGTCTCGACGCCGACTGGCTGATCCATCTGGACGCCGATGAATTCCGAGTGTCGCCCGATCGCGGGCATTCGCTGGCCGAGGCGCTCGTCGAAGCCGACGCGGATGGGTTCAACGCGGTCAACTTCATCGAGTTCGCGTTCATGCCGACCGTCGAGGCTCCCGACCACGATCACCCCGACTACCTGCGGACGATGACCTCCTACTACCCGTACCTGCCGCGCACGCCCCATCGCCTGAACGCATGGAAGCGCCAGGACGGGCCGATCGAGCTGATCGGCGGCGGCCATCTGGTCAAGTTCCCGGGGCTGAAGATGGCACCGCGGTCGATGTACTCACGCCATTACCTGTTTCTCAGCCGTGACCACGCCGCGCGCAAGTTCGGGCCCAACCGCTACGCGCCCGACGAGGTCGCGCACGGATGGCATCGCTTCCGCGTGCAGGTCAACCCAGCGAAGATCGAGCTTCACCGCGAGAACGAGCTGCGCCGCTATGAGGCCGATGACCTGCTCGACGCATCCGACCCCTTCACCCAGATGAGCCAGCTAGTGCGAATGACGCCCCCGCGCCGCCCTCTGGGGTGGCTGCGGCGTGCCGCGCGCGGCGTTTCTTGACAGCTGCCGCACCGCTGGATACCTTGCTGCCATGGGCATTGTTGAGCGTGTGCCGGCGCCGGCAATGCGGTGGTTCAGCAGGCAGCAGTTCCGTCCGGTGATCGGACCGGTGGTGAGAGCCTCGACGTCGTGGCTGCGCCACCGCCCGCGCGTCGTCGCCAACGGTCGTGCGGCGGGCATGCGGATCGATCCGGCCGGCGCCAATGCCGGCTACGCGCTCGGCACGACCGAGCCGCTGATCCAGGATGCGTTCGCCGAGCAGGTGAAAAGCGGCGGCGTGGTGTGGGACATCGGAGCCAACATCGGCTTCTACAGCCTGATCGCCTCACGCCTGGTCGGCGACGGCGAGGTGGTCGCGTTCGAGCCGCTGCCGAGCAACGCTGAGGCGATTCGGCGCAACCTCGCGCTCAACCGGATCGCCAACGTGAAGGTGATCGCGATCGCGCTCGGCGACAGCGAGGGCACGGCCGATCTGCGTCTTCACGCCGAGCAGACGTGGGCGAAGCTCGACACCAGCGCCGACACCGGCTTTCAAGAGGAGCAGCAGGTCACCGGTCACGTGAGCGTAGAGGTCTCGACGATCGACCATCAACTGCAGACGCTCACGCCGCCGGACTTCGTCAAGATCGACATCGAGGGAGCGGAGGTGGCCGCGTTGCGCGGGGCCTCGCGCCTGCTCACCGAGCATCGCCCGACGATCATCTGCGAGTTTCACGGCACCAACCAGGCGGTGTGCGACCTGCTCGAGTCACACGGCTACCGGCTGAGCACGATCGAGACGCCCGCGGTGGCGCCGCGCGAGGCCAAGTGGGACGTGCATGTGCTCGCCACGCCCGCGGACTGACTACGGGTATTCGAGTCGCAGCAGGCGCGGGTAGTCGCTCGCCGCGATTTCGAGTTCGGCCGTGTCGCCGGATCGCGACAGCAGGTGCGCGGGGGTGGATGTTTCGTGCAGCGGGTCATATGCGCTGACGCTCGGGGCTTGGCCGCCTTCGGGGAGGTTGCCAAGCGTGATGCGGAAAGTCTCGTCGGGCAGATCGAAGCGGTCGACGTCGCCGGCGGGCTGGCCGGGTTCGTACAGCGTCAGCAGATCGCGCGTCATCACGTACACGGGGATCACGAACGTGCCGGGCGAGGACTGGAACGGCAGCACGGCGAGCACGTCACGGTCATACAGATCGGGGTGTGCGGCGGTGCCATCGCCGCTGAACTGCGCGTGGTTGCCGTCCTGGGCGATCGACAGCAGCTTGATCTGGCGTGGCGCGCCACTCGGGCCCGGGCCTTGGAACTGGCCTAGGAGGTTGTGGAACGCCTTCATCGTTTCACCGCCCGCTTCGTCGCCGGGGTAGCTGCCGGGGTTCGATTCCAACGCTGAGAAGAAGCTCCCCGAGATCAGGCTCAGCCCACCGGGCGCGGCCGCGAAGAAGTACTCCCGGTTCATGCCCTTGTTGACCATCGCGACCAGGCTGCGTAGCAGCGCCTTGGCCTGGAAATGCGCCTTGTCGGCGGCGCTGAGCGTGACGTTCGCCGGCGTCACCCCGTCGGGGCCCATTGGCGTGCCCTTGTTGGGGCTGAGGTTGTACTCGGTCATCCACTTCTGGACCGGTTCCCCGCCCGCCGGGCCGACTTCACGACCGTGCGCCAAGCCGTAGATGTCGGTCGTGATCGGGGCGATGTCGCGCGTGATCGTCTCGGTGTGAGTGCCCGACAGGTACAGCTCCGGGAACAGCGACTGATAATTGGGGATGAACAGCGGTTTGGCGCCGGTGCCCTGCTCGCTGTCCCTGAAGCCCAACGCATCGATCGGGCGGATCGGTCGGTTGGGGTAGTCGGCGGGGTAGGTCTTGGCACCGCCGTACAGGTGCTTGCTCAGTGCCGTCAGGCCGAGCGGCGCGTTCGCGCCGGATGGGAAGGGCGTCTGGCTGGCGAAGCCGTCGGTGATGCCGACGCCGGCGCCGATGCCGTTTTCGGGGTTGCGCACGAAATTGACCGTTTCCTTGAGCAGCGTCCGGCGGATCAGTTTGGTGACCTGTTTGTCGATCACCAGCTTGGGGGCGTCCTTGGTCTTGGAGGCCGGTACGGCTCCCGCACCTTCCTCTTCGCCTTCAGCCCCGCCCGCCGTTTCGCCTTCGTCTTCCGGCTGCACTTCGGCTTCGCTGCCTTCGAGCCCCTGTGAGTTCTCCCGCGCTTCGGGGCTCGCTTCGGTTTCAGTACCTTCGCCGGCTTCCGCGGCTTCTTCAGCTTCCGAGCTTTCGGCTCCGCTGGCCTGGTAATAGTGTTCGGAGTTCAGGAACTGCGAACCGAAGCTCAGCTCGTTCCAGATCTCCAGGTCATAGCCTTCGGGTCCGAAGATGCTGCTCGCCTCGCGGCACACAGTCGCCACGTAGCTCAGCCAGCCGGCGAGCGTTTCCTGAAAGACCGGGTTGGGTTCGCCGTTTTCGAGCGTGGGGCGCTCGAACGGCGCGTAGCGCAGCGTCATCGCGCGGTGTTTGCCAGCGGCCAGCGGTTTGCGCAGCGGACGCGACAGCGTCGCTACACCGCTCGGGCTGACCGACGTGAGCAGGATGTCCGGGCCGGTGCCGAAGGTCAGTTCGTCGAAGCCCGTCTTGCCGGGTACGACCTTGGCGGCGCTGGCCGCGTCGAGTTTGACGGTGGTGGCGCCGACGGCGGCCGCGGCGACGGTGCTCAGCGAGATCTGCAGGGCCGGGGCCGGCAGGCCGCTGTTGGCGTTGAGCATGAGCAGCGGCCGCAGGCCGTGGTCGTGCATGGCCGTCAGGATCGTCCGTATCTTCGGCTCGTTGTTGAACTGCGTCGGGTCTTCGTAGGACAGCGCGCCCCACGGGATTTCCTTGCGCGCGAGCTTGAAACCGCTGTCCTGGAGCAGCCGCGCTACGTCGTCGGCGTCGCTCTCGGACACGTTGAAGTTGATTCCCAGCGCGTTTAGCAGCGTCGATGAGGACCACGTGTCAAGGTACGCGCGCCATGGCTGGATCCAGAAGGAACTGGTCCCGAACGGCAGCTTGGTCAGGTAGCGCGGGTCAATCGGGTCGGTCAGTACGCCGCCCGTTTCCTGGGGCAGGCCGCCTTCGCCCTGGCCCGGCGATCCGCCGCCTTTCGATCCACTTCCCGAGCCACCACCTTCGCCCGATTTGCCCCCCGCTTTGTGCGCCGGTCGGCTGGGAGGTTCGGGTGAGGAGCCCGGCTGCGAGGAGCCGGCCGGCGCGGGATAGCTGCCGAGCACGGGCCCGGTGACGGGCGCGCCGCTGGAGGTAACGATTACTCCGGAGCTGTGGATCGCGCCGATTACGCGTCCCCGCTGTTTTGGCTTGGCGCAGCCGCGAGCCAGGCGCAATTGGGCCGCGCTCCTGTGCGCGGAGCGCTTGACGGCCTTGATGCTCGTGCCGCACCAGTTGGCGGCGGTGCGTCGCTTGGCGGCCCTGGTGGCGCGGTGCTGGCCGGCGCTCGCAACGCCGGTCCCAGCCAGGCACGCCGCGAGGCCCAGCGCGACCGCGAGCAGCAGTGGCGCCAGCCTCCACGATCGACGGCTGGGAGGCGGTGTGCTGTGTGTGGGCATACGGTCGTAAACGCGGGGAGGAGAGGGAGGACCCCTGTCCCGGTTTTGATCGGAGGGGCGCCCGCGGCGCTTGACGTATGTGCCCGACGGTGGACGTTCGGGGGTTGTGGGCGTAGCGCGCCTGCGCGACCGGCTGCGAGTCAGTCGGCGGGTGCCCGGCGGCGAGATGCCAGCAGTGCCTCATAGGCGCTCTGCAGGTGTGCCGCCACGGCGTCCGGGTGGTACTCGTCGAGCGCCGCCTGCGCCGAGCGCCCGAGACGCTCGCGCTCGGCTGGGGCATCGGCCAGGGCGCGCATCGCGCTCGCCAGCGAGTCGCAGTCGCGGCTGGAGAACAGGCGGCCGGTCTGGCCGTCGGCGATCATGCTCGCCGGCCCGCCCTCGTCGGGTGCGATCACAGGCAAGCCGGCGGCCATGCCCTCCAGCACCACCTGACCGAACGGCTCCGGCGTGATCGACGCGTGTACGAGCACGTCCAGCGATGCCAGCTCGGCCCAGACGTCCTCGCGGAAGCCGCGAAACTCGACGCGCTCGGCGAGTCCCAGGTTCAGGGCCAGCTCCTTCAGCTCGCGTTCGAATGCCTCCTCGCCGAACATCGCCACGCCGACGATCACCGCGCGGGCGTCGCCTTCGGGAAACGCGGCGGCGAACGCGCGCAGGAACAGATCCTGACCCTTCCATGGTGCGATACGTCCGAGGATCCCGAACGTGGGTCCAGGCGAGGGTGCCGTGCGCGGGCGCTCGGAGATCTCCACCGAGTCGGGCACGATCCAGCGCCGCTGACCGCGACGCTGGCCGCGGCCGTCCGCGTCCAGCGTCTGCATGGTCGCCTGCGAATTGGCTATCACCCCGTCGGGGAGGCGGGCGATCAGGCGCCGCATCAGGCGCACCGCCGGGCGCGGCAGGTAGTCCTCGGCGATGCGGTCGCGCACGTGCCACACGACCGGAACGCCCGCCAGGCGCGCCGCGAGGCTGCCGTACACACCCGACTTCAGCGAGTTGGTGTGCACCAGATCGGCGCGCAGCCGACGCAGGCGCAGCGCCAGCCGAACCACGTAGGTGACGGTGCCCACCAGCGCCGAGGGTGAGAGCGCACTCAAGCGCACGGCGTCCTTGCGCAGCTCGCGCGCGGCCGGATCGATCGGCAGGACCTCGACCGAGACGCCGGCCTGCGCCAGGCGCGCCGCGAACGGCCCGTCCTCACCGAGGATCACGTGGGCGTTGATCTGGCGCAGGTGTCCGAGCACGCGCAGCAGTGCGATCTCGCCGCCGGACAGCCGCGCCACGTGGTCGACGAACACGACACGCGGGCGCTCGTCGGCTTCGCCGCGCGCCAGCCGGTCATACAGCTGCCGGTGACGCTCACCGACGCCCGGCCAGTCGAAGCGCTCGGCGTGGCGGCGGGTGGCCTCGCGCGTGGGCAGCGAGCCGGCTGCCGCGGCGCGCACACGCTCGCGCAGCGCCCGCACATCGCCCGCGGGCACGACCAGCGACCGATCCAGGCTGGCGATCGCCTCAGGCAGCCCGCCGACGTCGCTGACGATGCTCGGTGTGCCACAGGCCGCGGCCTCGAGCACCACCAGCCCGAACCCCTCGAAGGCGACCGTCGGCACGACCGCCAGGTCAGCCGCGCGGTAGGCGTCGATCAGTTGCGCGTCGCTGATCCGGCCCATCACCCGCACGCGACCCGCCAGGCCCGGCTCTGAAGCCCGTCGGGAAAGCTGCTCGCGCAACGGCCCGTCGCCCACGATCAGCAGCACCGACCCCGCCGGCAGCTCGTCGACCAGCTCCGCCCATACGTCCAGCAGCGCCTCGATGCCCATGCGCGCCACCAGCCGCCGCGCGCATACGACCACGAAGCCCGAGGAGTCGAGCTCCAGGCGGATGCGCGAGACCGAGCGCTCGCCTGGGGTGAACTCGTCGAGCGCGACGCCCGGCGCGAGCACGTGCACACCCCACGGGCTCACGCGGTAGCGCTCGACCAACAGCCTGCGAAATGCCGAGGAGAGGACAACGTGCGCGTCGGCGTGGTGCAGTGCACGCCGCTCGAGTGCCAGGCGCAGCGCCAGCTTCAGCGGTGAGCGGTCGCCGCCGGCCGCGCTCTCATCGGCCCACGGGCCGTGGAAGTGGAACACGCTCGGGCGCGCCCGCGAGGATCCAAGCAGCAGCGGCGCGGCCGCGTAGAGCGCGAAGTGGGCGTCGATCAGATCGACGTCGCGGGCTGCCCGCCGCGCCGCCAGCCAGTAGCGCAGCAGGCGCAACGGCAGTGGCGAGTCGGCGCCCGTGGCAACCTCGACCGAGGAGGGGGCGTTCTCGGCCGGTCCCAGCACGACGCCGTGTGCTTGGGGCAACTGCTCGAACAGGCCGCGAAAGTAACGGTCCAGGCCGCCCACCGTGGATGGGAACCAGCCCATTCCGAGCATCAGCACGCGATCGGGGCGCTTCCCGGCGTCGAGCGGAGCGGCGGGCTCCCGCCAAGGTTTGCTGACGCTGTTGGACAAGCTGCTGCGCTGCCTCAAGGTGGAGAGCGACTCGCTGCGGGCGTGCAGAAACGTAGCAGCAACCCCGTTTGAGAGTCCTGCATGTGAAACCGTCGATCTTGACAACCTGCCGGTCGGGTGGGACCCTTGGCCGGACAGCTTGGTGACAGCGGATACCAGGTCTCACACGGATCGTTCAGGCCCAGCACGGATGCCACCTACCTATCACCTACCGCACCTGCGCGAGCTTGAGGCGGAGGCCGTTCACGTGATGCGCGAGGCGGCGGCGGAATTCGAGAAACCGGTGCTGCTGTTCAGCGGCGGCAAGGACTCGATTGTGCTGCTGCGCCTGGCCGAGAAGGCATTCCGCCCGGCGCCGTTCCCGTTCCCGATCATGCACGTCGACACCGGGCACAACTTCCCCGAGGCGATCGAGTACCGCGACCGCCGCGCCGCGGAACTGGGCGAGCGGCTGATCGTGGCGAGCGTGCAACAGTCGATCGACGACGGCCGTGCGGTCGAGGAGACGGGCCCGCGTGCTTCGCGCAACAAGCTGCAGACGGTGACGCTGCTGGACGCGATCGCCGCCAACGACTTCGACGCCGCCTTCGGCGGCGCGCGGCGCGATGAGGAGCGCGCGCGGGCAAAGGAGCGCGTGCTGTCCTTCCGCGACGAGTTCGGCCAGTGGGAGCCGCACAAACAGCGCCCTGAGGTTTGGAGTCTCTACAATGGCCGCATCCGCAAGGGGGAGCACGCTCGCGTCTTTCCGATCTCCAACTGGACCGAGCTTGACGTTTGGCAGTACATTGCCGAGGAGGAGTTGGAGGTGCCGTCGATCTACTTCGCCCATGAGCGTGAGGTGTTCTCGCGTGACGGAATGCTCTATGCGGTCAGCCCGTTCGTGCGGCTGATGGATGGCGAGCAGCCGTTCTCGGCCCAGGTGCGCTACCGCACGGTCGGCGACATGAGCTGTACCGGCGCCGTCGAATCCGACGCGCGGACGCTCGCGGAAGTCGTGGCGGAGATCGCCAGCACGCGCGTGACCGAGCGTGGGCAGACACGAGCGGATGATCGCGCGAGCGAGGCGGCGATGGAGGATCGCAAGCGGCAGGGGTACTTCTAGTGAGTACGCGCGACACACACGACGTGGCGAGTAACGGCAACGGCACGACACACGCCGTCGTCGAGGAGGGCACCCAGGAGATCTTCAAGCGGCTTACCGAGCGTCCCGCCGACCTGTTGCGTTTCGCCACCGCCGGCTCGGTCGACGACGGCAAGAGCACGCTGATCGGGCGCCTGCTGTACGACTCGAAGCAGGTCCTGGCCGACCAGCTCGACCACGTCGAGCAGACCAGCCGGCAGATGGGACACGAGTTCGTCGACCTGTCGCTGCTGACCGACGGCCTGCGCGCCGAGCGCGAGCAGGGGATCACGATCGACGTGGCCTACCGCTACTTCGCCACCGCGCAGCGCCGGTTCATCATCGCCGACACGCCCGGGCACGAGCAGTACACGCGCAACATGGTCACGGGCGCATCGACCGCCGACCTGGCGATCGTGCTCGTCGACGCGCGCAAGGGCGTCATCGCGCAGTCCAAGCGCCACGCCTTCATCAGCTCGCTACTGGGCATCCCGCACGTGGTCGTGTGTGTCAACAAGATGGACCTGGTCGATTACGACGAGGCCGTGTTCGACACGATCGTCGAGGAGTTCGACGCATTCGCCGCGCGCCTGGAGTTGCCCGACGTGACGTTCATCCCGATCTCGGCGCTGCTCGGCGACAACGTGGTCGATCGCTCAGAGCACATGGACTGGTACCAGGGCCCGCCGCTGCTCTATCACCTCGAGCACGTGCACATCGCCTCCGACCGCAACCTGATCGACGTGCGCTTTCCGGTGCAGTGGGTGATCCGTCCGCCCTCCAGCAGCCTCGCCGACTACCGCGCGTACGCCGGCCAGGTCGCCGGCGGGATTATTCGCCAGGGCGACGAGGTGGTGGTGCTGCCGAGCGGGCAGCGCTCGAAGGTCGCCGGCATCGACACGTTCGACGGTCCCGTCCAGGAGGCGTTCCCGCCGATGTCGGTCGCGCTGCGGCTCGCCGACGACATCGACGTCAGCCGCGGCAACACGATCGTGCGCACCCAGAACCAGCCCACCGTGGCCGCGCGCTTTGAGTGCCAGATGTGCTGGATGTCAGAGCAGCCGCTCAGCCCGCAACGGCGCTACCTGGTCAAGCACACGACGCGCACGGCGATGGTCGGCAAGATCGACGTCCGCTACCGGATCGACGTCGAGACCCTGCGCCGCGACGATAGCGCCACCACACTCGAGTTGAACGACCTTGCGCGCGTGCAGGTCGAGCTGAGTGCGCCGCTGGTGTTCGACTCCTACCGGCGCAATCGCGTGACCGGCAGCCTGATCGTGATCGACGAGGCGACCAACGACACGGTCGCCGCGGGCGTGATCCTGGACACCGAGGTCGAAGGCGTCGGCACGGACACGATCGAGCAAGCCAAAAAAGAGCGCAGCCCGAACGTGCGCTGGCAGGGCACGCGGGTGACGCGCGAGCGCCGCTGGCAGGCGCTCGGCCACGGCGGCGCGACGCTGTGGTTCACCGGTCTTCCCGGCGCCGGCAAGTCGACCGTGGCAGCGGCCGTCGAGGAGCGGCTGCTGGAAGCTGGCCAGCCGGTCTTTCTGCTCGACGGGGACAATCTGCGCCACGGTCTCAACGGCGACCTCGGTTTCGACGAACTGGCTCGCAGCGAGAACGTGCGGCGCACCGCCCACGTCGCGCGCCTGCTGGCGGAGTCGGGCACGATCGCGCTAGTCAGCCTCGTCAGTCCGTATGCGGCCGACCGTGAGATGGCCGCGTCGCTGCACGAGGCCGACGATCTGGCGTTCGTCGAGGTGTTCGTCGACGCCCCGCTGGAGGTGTGCGAGAAGCGCGATCCAAAGGGCCTGTACGCGCGCGCTCGTGCCGGCGAGCTTGCCGGCATGACGGGCGTGGGCGCTCCGTATGAGCCACCGGCCGATCCCGACCTGGTGCTCGGCGCCGGTGGCGAAACGGTCGAGCAGGAGGTCGAGCGGGTCATGGACCTGCTCGCCGCCCGCGGCCTGATCTCGCGCTAGCTAGCGCCGCGGCTTGGCCTTGCGCTAGCGAGCGTTAGTGCTTGTGGTTGTGCTTGCGTTTGCGCGGCGGCACGTGCGTGCGGATTTTCACGTCCTGGCTGTAGCCCGAGACAAGCGGGCCTTTGGCGAGCCGCACGTACACGCGGTAGTTGCCGCTTGCGGGGATGCTGAGCACCGCGCTGAAGCGAGACAGAGTCTTGGTTGCCGCCTTCAGCTTGCTGGCCCCGACCGCCTGCGCGCGCGGACCTTCGGCTTCGCGCTTGCTGGTTTCCTTGGCCGGCTTGAGCAGCTCGACGATCGCCTGGCCGGCGACGGCGGGTGTGACCGTCCCATACACGCGTGCCATGCCGGCGTGCGGCAGCGAGCGCACGTGAACCGTCACGTTGACGGCGACGCTGACGACGATGTCCGGGCTGGTGGTCGGGCGCGTGCCGAGCGCGACCACGCGGAACTTGGTGCTCTGGCGCATGCCCGCGATCCGGAAGGAGAAGCCGCCGGTGGCGTTTGTGGCGACCGTCGGCCCGACGGTGGTGAAGCCGCCCGTGTAGGGGTAGGGCGCCGACTGCAGCTGGATCGCGTGGTTGCCGGCGCCCTGTCCGGTCAGCGTGCCCGAGAGGATGTAGGTGCCTCCGTAGCCGGTCAGCCGGTCGCGCGCCTTGACCTTGGGGAAGTTGAAGTCGAGCTTCTTCTTGGCGAGCGTGACTGTCTTGTCCTTGCCGAGTGCTTCTCCGGCGCTGTTGACGGCGACTACGCGGTAGTGGAAGCCCGCTGCCAAGCCGGTCACGGTCTGGCCGACCTTGACGTTCGTGGAACCGCTGCCGATCGCGACGGGTGCGGTCTGGGAGCCGTACGCGGTGCTCGGCCCGTAGCGGAAGTAGTAGGTCGTTTCCAGGCCGGTCGGGTTGACCGAGGCCTGCAGCTGCCCGGTGGTGCCATGGAGATGCCCGACGCCGCCGGTTACGGCGTGCGGCTTGCCCGGTGTCGGCGCAGCGGGGGTCTTGGAAAGGGCCGGGGAGGCGAGCGCGAGCACGCCGGCCACGGCGGTCAGCGCAAGCGCGTACACGACGGCTGCGCGGTCGATCCTCAAGCTCCTCATCTGCGAGTCCCTCCCTGTGCTCGTCCGTGCGGGCTCATCTGGCGGTTTGCAGTGTTGCTGCACGATTTAGGTCCGCGATCGCGGCTTCATCCTTGACAACCCGCGCCCTGCCGGTTCGATGCGGTGCGAACGCACCGCCGCCGCCGTGAGGTGACGCAGCGTGCTGCTGGCCCCGAATCGTAGCGCAGGGGTTGACAGCGCGGTAGGCGTGCACAGCCGCTCCCATGTACACGTCTGGGCACTAATGTCATAAAGCTGATATGCTCGATGAGGAATGAGCGTGAACCGCACATACCGCCGCCCGCGATGACCCTCCTGCTGATAGCTGCAGCCTGGCTGTTGGCCCTGTCGATGGTGGCGTCCGTGTGCATGGCCGCGCGCGTCGGCGATCGGCATGCGCTCGCCGTGGGCGTGCCGGCGGTGGAGCACACGGCTGCAGCGGCGGCGTCGACGGTAGCGCCCGAGCCCAGGGTCGCACGCCAAGCGGCGTAGCTCCCTCTCCTGCTCGCGACCGGCTGCTTCGCTCGCGACGGGCCGCTCAGCGCGCGAGGACGCGCACTCGGTAGTGCCGGCCGACTGCGGCGGCTAGGACGTCAGGTGTGTCGTCATGCACGACCTGGAAGCCGGCGTCGCGAACGAGCTGGATCACCTTGCTGGCGGAGAAGCGGTGGGGATGCGCGCGCACGAACGTGGTGCTGCGCAGCTTGCGTGCGGAGACGAGTCGAAACCGGGCTTCGCCGAATGTCGAGAAGGTGTCGACCGCCAGAATCAGTGTTCCGCCCGACCTGAGCACGCGGCGCGCTTCGCGCAGGACGGCGCCCGGGTCTTGCACGTGATCGAGCATGTTCTCCATCGCGACCAGCCCGAAGGAGTCATCGGGGAAGTCGAGCAGCTCGGCCTGGCCGGTATGCCTGATCGCCATCTCCTGGCAAGAGCGGATCAGCGCCCGCGCCGGCTCGGGCAGCTGCCACTGATCGGCTGGTGTGGGCTCAATCGGATCGAGCGTGTGCAGCTCGCCGTCGTGTTCCAGGAAATGGGCGCAGCCGACCCCCAACGGGCCGATCCCGACCTCCAGCCAGTCGCCTGCCGCGGCCTGGATGTGCGGGCGCGCCCACTCGGCGGTGCCGACCGACCCCGCAACCGCGCGGCGGAACTTGCTCAGGCCGAAGCTCGCGGTCGACCAAAAGCCACGCTCGGCCTCCTGGGCATCCTGCCACCTGTCGCTCGATACGCCGCTCACGGGGCTGCTGAGCATAGCCGCTCGTGTCAAGCCCTACTTGTATCCGTTTGTGTCATTCCTGGCCCTTCACAAAATCGTCACGCCTGAGGGCGCGGCTGCCTCGACCATGTCCGCAGGAGCACGGAGGGCTTCGCGCGCCGTCCGGCGTCGGGCGCCGCGATCCGCACGCCCGCCCGTGCACACAGCCGAGGTAGTCACCCTGTCAACGGAATCGATCGCAAGCCCCTCACCGACACAGGCGAGCGTCGGCGCCCAGTGTGCGCGCTGCGCTGCGCCGCTGGCCGGAGACCAGCGTTATTGCCTTGAGTGTGGCGAGCGCTGTGCGCCGATGAGCAGCGTGCTGCGCGGCGGGCCGCCGCTCGCGCCCGAGGCGGGCCCGTCTTCTACTGCACCCCCGCCGCCAGCTGGAGTCGCGCTGCCCACCGGTCACCAGGACTCTGGCCGGCCCAGCAACATGCTCACGGTGATCGCCGGCGTGGGAGTGCTGCTGCTGGCGATGGGCGTCGGCGTGCTGATCGGACGCTCGGGGTCCTCCAAGCAGAGCGCGCCGCCCGCGCAGGTCATCAGCGTCGCCTCCACACCGGGGACGGGCACCGCCGCCGCGGCTGCCGAAGCGACGTTCACCAGTGACTGGCAGTCATCGAGCAAGGGGTACACGATCCAGCTGCAGACGCTGCCGCTGGCCGGCACCAGCGTGACCGCGGTGACGGCGGCCAAGACGGCCGCTAGCGCAAAGGGCGCGCACGACGTGGGAGCCCTGAAGTCCGAAGACTTCGCCAGCCTCAGCGGCAGCACCTACGTGATCTACTCGGGTGTCTACCACGCACGCGCGCAGGCCCAGCGGGCGCTGCACGCGCTGAAGAAGGACTTCCCGACGGCCAGGGTGATCGAGGTGTCCAACGGCGGGTCGAGCGCGGGCGCCGCCGTGTCCGGATCGGCCGGCAAGCCGCCCTCCAGTCTGACCCACCCGGCACCGGCGTCGACGCTCAACAAACTCAAGTCGGCCAAAGGCAAGAGCTACGAGGAAAAGTCCAAGAATCTTCCCGACGTCGTCGAAACGGGGTAGCGCGTGGGCATCATCGACAACAGCTCTCCGCGCGGAACGCTTGCGCCGCCGGACCCAGTCGACGCGCTGAGTGCACCCCCGCTGCCGAGTGCGCCCGTCGTGCCCGGCCGCGCCCCAACAGATCTGCGCCTCCGGCGCGACAAGCTCGCCGAACAGGTCACCGAGTTGCACTGGGATCTCGGTGGGCTCGCCTACGAGATGGCCGTCCGCGATCACTTCCGCCTGGACGTGCTGGTCCGCCGTGCGGCTGTGCTTCAGGAACGCGACGCCGAGCTGGCGGAGGTGGAGCGACTGCTGCACATGGAGCAGGACGGCGTGGCCGGAGCGTGTCCGAGTTGCTCGGCGCCGCACAGCCGCGGCGCGGTTTACTGCTGGCAGTGCGGGACGACGCTGATGGCGCGCCTGCCGAGCAACCACGAATAGCGGGCGCGCGATCGAGGGTCAGCAACCCCACGTCTGCGAGCAGTGCGGTTCTCCATTGGCGGGCGACCAGCGCTACTGCCTGGCCTGCGGCGCGCGTGTGGGACCGCCGGGACCGCAGTTGCGCGAGCTGATGCGACGGGCGGCGGGGCGCCCGGTGGCGCCCGAGCCCCACGCGACGCCAGCCCTCGCCACAGCGACGGCCCTCGCCAGACCGATCGATCTCCGGCTTCCCACGCCCAAGGTCGCGGCGCTGCTGCTGTTGGTGTTTCTCGGCTTCGGCGCGGTCCTTGGCGCGGCCGGCGGATCGCCGGTGGCGGACACGCTCGCCTCGACGCGCTCGCCGGTCAAGCTGGTGCTGGCGCCTTCGGCTGCGGGCGTCTCGCCAGCGGGCACGCAGACTGCGTCCCCGTCTTCGGCTGAAGAAGCCCCGCCGGTCGAACCGGAAGCGACGCCCGCGCCGGCGCCGAGCGCGAGTCCGAGCAGCACGCCGGCGAAGTCCGCGCCGACGCCCGCTCCCAGCTCGCAGGACAAACAGGGCGCCAAGCCCGAAAACACCGTGGGCACCCCCGCCGTCAAGCTGCCGCCGGTCAAGCACGTGTTCGTGATCATGCTCGCCAACGAGCCCTACGCGACCATGTTCGGGCCGTCCTCCAGCGTTCCCTACCTGGCCCGCACGCTTGAGCGCCAGGGCGAGCTGCTGACCAACTACGACGCGGTCGCGCACGAGAACCTAGCCAACGAGGTCGCGCTGATCAGCGGGCAGGGGCCGACCGCGGCAACGGCCGCCAACTGCCAGAGCTACACGGAGATCGTGCCGACGGGGACCGGCCCTCAGGAACAGGTGCTCGGCGACGGCTGCGTGTACCCGCAGACGACGCAAACGCTGCCCGACGAGCTGGCCGCCAAGCACCTGACGTGGCGCGCTTACATCCAGGGCATCGACGAAGCGGGTGCACAGGCGGGCGTGTGTGCCCACCCGGCGCTCGGCCAGGCCGATCCCAGCTCCGCGCCGGGCGCTGCCACCGGGCCGTATGCGACGTTCGCCAACCCGTTCGTGTACTTCGCTTCGATCGTCGGGTCGCCGGCGTGCGCTGCGGGCGACGTCGGGCTGAGCCGCTTGGCGGCTGACCTGGCGAATCCCAAGACCACGCCGAGCTTCTCCTACATCGCACCCGACCGCTGCCACGACGCGAGCCCGACGCCGTGTTCTCCGGGCGCGCCGGCCGGCCCGGCGCAGGCCAACGCGTTCCTGGCGCGGGTGGTGCCGGAGATCCTCGGCTCGAAGGCCTACAAGGAAAGCGGCCTGCTGGTGATCACCACCGACCAGGCGCCCTCCAGCGGCGAATTCGCCGACTCCAGTTCATGCTGTGGGCAGCCGACGTTCCCCAATGTGGCGGGAGCGCCGAGCGGGCTGCGTCCGCGCGGTGGCGGGGCGGTGGGCGCGCTGCTGCTGTCGCCGTTCGTCAAAGCGGCGAGCACCAACGAGGAAAAGTTCAATCACTTCTCGCTGCTGCGCACGATCGAGGACCTGTTCGGCGTGCGCCACCTCGGCTATGCGGGCCTGTCGACGGTCACGTCGTTCGAACCGGCGATGTTCACGACCGGCAAGAGCTGAACGGCGGGGCCGCTTCGCGGTATCGGGCGCAGGCCGGCGAGCTGCTGGTAGGTGACGGCGCTGCGGCGCGGCCGCGCGCGTGCGAGCACGCGCTCCAGCGCCATCATGTGACGTGGGCGCTGTAGGTCGGCCGGATGGATGTCGAGTCGCAGCGTGCTGGTCGGCAGCAGCGAGCCGACGCGCAGCAGCGACGGTGAGGCTGTGCGCCCGAGCAGGCCGTCGGCGGCGAGGCTCCAGGCGGGCGCCAGCCGGCCGCCCGGAGCGCCCTCGAACGCGCCGCCGTCGAGCTCTGGATGGGTGCGATGGACGCGCAGCAGCCCGGCCCACCAGCCGAAGCGCTGGCCGAGCGCCTGGCGCAGCGCGCCGGTGTACGCGTAGGCAGGCGCGACGAACCCGTCGGGCTCGATCCCGGCCAGCTTCATCAGCCGCCAGCCGGCGTGGACCGCGCGGCGCGTCTCGGCGTCGTTCAGCCCGACGAACTCCAGGCGTCGGCGATGCGTGCGAGCGAACAGCGAGCGCGGCGAGCCACCCGCGCCGGGGCGCATGTGCTGGAAGCCGTGCTGGGCGATCGAGTCACCGCCACGCCGGCGCTCGTCCAGCCAGCCGACCATCTCCGGTGAGCGCTCGCCCAGGGGATGCAGGTCGCGCGCCGGGATCACCAGCAGCGTGACGCGATCCACGCCGTGATCGTCGAGCCAGTCGCGGATGACCGCACAGCGCTCGAACGTGGCCGGCTCGATCCCGTGCAGCGCGACGGCGATCGTCTGCGCTTGGCTGTCGCGTGTGTGGCGCATCGTCTCACCGCCGCCTCAGGCGGCGCGGTCGCTGGTCCTCGTGGGCAGTCCGTAGACGTTCTCGTGGTCCAGCGCAAGGCGGTATCCGTCGGCGAGCCGCTCCAGCGTGCGCTCCCAGGTACGCGTACGCACGGCGCCAAGCCCGCCCCGTACGAGCTGCTCGCGCAACAGCTCAGAGCTCGCTAGCTCGAGCACGGCGTCGGCCAGCGCTTGCGCGTCGGGCTCGCACAGCAGCCCGCTGACGCGTTGCTCGACCAGCGACAGTGGACCACCCCGGGCGAGCGCGATCACGGGCAGCCCGCTCGCCTGCGCCTCGAGTATCACCTGGCCGAACGTGTCGGTGGCGCTGGGGAACAGGAACATGTTGGCGTCGCGGTAGGCCTGCGCCAGCCGCTCGCCCTCGAGCCAGCCGAGGAACGTTGCGTGCTCGCCTAGCCGCTCACGCACGCGCTCCTGCTCGGGGCCGCCGCCGGCGAGCACGAGGTGCAGGCGTTGCTCGCGGGAGTGTGCGAGCAGGAAGCTGTCGATCAGCAGCTCGGCGCCCTTCTCGCGGGTGATGCGCCCCGAGTACAGGACGTTGATCGCCTCCGTGCCGGCCGACCCGCCCGGCAGCTCGGGCAGCGGAGCCCGACCGCCCGGATTGGGCCTGAAGCGTTCGGTGTCCACGCCGCGGTCCCAGCGCTTGACCCGCTCGGGCGCCATGCCGATCGCGCTCAGCGCCTCGTCGGAGGCGGCGCTCGGCGAGAGCACCAGATCGCACGCGCGGTAGAAGGTGCTGACGGCTAGTTCCATCGCCTGCGCCACACGGCGCTCGCCCGAGCGCAGCTCGGCATAGGCGCTCAGCTCGGTGTGGTAGCTGCCGATCAGCGGCAGGCGCAGCGCGCGCGCGACCAGTGCGCCGGCGATCCCGGCGGGCCCCGGGGAGCACACGTGGATGGCGTCGTAGCGGCGGGCGTTGGTTCCCGAGAGCGTCTGCACGGCGTCGGGCAGGCTCGGGACTCCGATTCGCAGCCCGGGGTAGAACGGCACGTCCACTTCGGCGACGGCGGGCAGGCGCCGGTCGACTCCGGGGTCGGTGCCGACGACGTCGATCTCGAAGCCGGGGACGCCGCGCTCGCGGATCTCCTCGATCGTGCGCGAGACCCCGTGGGTCCCGCCGATCCCGTCGGCGAGGATCGCCACACGCGGGCGCTCGCCCTCGCTGGAGGTGTAGGGGATGGCGGCCACCTTGGCCTCCTCGCCGGCGAGGAAGGCGGCGGCGGGGGCGTAGGGGATCGCGGCCACACAGGCCTCGAACAGGCTTTCGGCGGCCGCTTGAACCTCGCTCTCACCGATGGCCGCGGCGATCGCCTGAGCGACCGCGCCGCGCAGCCCGCGCTCGTGCATGCGCCGCGCGCGCCGGTAGAGGTCCTCGTGGCTGAAGTCCTCGCGCTGCATATAGGCGATCAGCCCGCGCTCGTCCAGGTGGTCGAGCTCGACCGCGCTCAGCCAGGCGCGCAGCAGGCAGCGAGCGTCGTCGGGGCTGAGGTCGTTGCTCACGGGCCCTTGGCGCACGTCGCCCTCGGCCAGCAGGCGGCGGACCATTGTCATCACGCGGCCGGGGTCCGGCCGCCAGTCGCGTGCGTCGTGGGAGGTGGCGCCGAGCGAGCGGGCCGCCAGCGCGATCGCCGCGTGCGCCCACTTGGCGGCGCTTCCGTGTGCCCCCCGTGCGCAAATCGCGCCGGCGCGCATGTGTGCGAGGAAGTCGGCGGGGGTACGCGCGTGCGGCGTCTCGCTGTAGGTGCGCCCGATGTCCACACCGGCGTGGTCGTCGCTGCCGCCGATGCCGACGCCGTCGCGGGTGGCGACGTAGGTGGCAGCGGGCAGGTTCAGCTCGCGCGCGCGAGCGCCGTTGCGCACCTCCCAGACGGCGAACAGCTCGGCCAGGCGGCGGCGGTGGCGCGCGCTCAGCGGCGCGGCGACCGTGTAGTAGGGGTGCGCGAGCGCGCAGGCGATCTCGCGCTCGTACATGTACGCGGCGCACAGCTCGACGTCGCCGCTGTTGGCCTGCAGCCACTCGTGGTCGTCGGCGTCGATGCCGTAGCAGAGCACGTGCACGGCCTGCGGCTCGCCGCGGAAGCGGGCGGTCAGCTCCTCGGAGACGAACACGTCGGGGCGATCGGCGATCTCGAGCACGCCGGCGATCGTGTCGTGGTCGGTGATCGTCACGAAGTCCATCCCCCGCCGCTTGGCCAGCTCGTAGACCTCCTCGGGTGGGGTGGCGCACTCGGGCAGACCGACGGCGCGCTGCACACCCAGGCGCGACTGCTGCGACGCGGTCGAGTGGCAGTGCATGTCGACCCTGCTGACCGTCGCGGCGACGGACGCAAGTTGCGGCTCTTCACGGCCGTTCATAACAGACAGATTTCCCTGCAAACGCCGCTTTCTTGTGACCAAGCGGCAACGATCGTGTAAAGCGCTGGTGAACCTGCTTGGCGCACGCTCAGCCACCCGACGTGGTCGCTGACGTGCAGAGCCGGCGGACACCAGTCAATAAGCTCTCGAACCCGTGTTGAGCCTTACATTCACACCCCTGGCGTCAGCGATCACCTACCTGCAGGCGATCGTGCTCGGCGTGCTGCAAGGCGTCACCGAGCTGTTCCCGATCTCGAGCCTCGGGCACACGGTGCTGTTCCCGACCCTGTTCGGCTGGGACGGGCTGGTCAAAGCGCAGGACCAGTCGGAGTCCTTCTGGCTGGCGTTTGTGGTGATGCTGCACGTCGGCAGCGCGCTCGGGCTGCTGTTCTATTACCGCGACGAATGGGTGAAGATCATCGGCGGTTTCTTCCACACGCTGCGGGTGCGACGAGTGGAGACCCCGACCGAGCGCCTGGCCTGGCTGATCATCGCTGCGAGCATCCCCGCCGGCTTGATCGGCCTGGCGTTCGAGCACCAGTTGCGCACGCTGACCGCCAAGCCGGAAGTGGCGGCGATCTTCCTGATGGTCAACGGCCTGATCCTCATCGCCGCCGAGCGCTTCCGCCGCCGCGCGGCGGTCCGCGAACTGGCGATTCGCGAGGGCGCCAAGACCGACGGCGGACGCAAGCTCGACACGCTGGAGTACCGCGAGGCGTTCGTGATCGGGGCCGCACAGTCGACGGCGCTCGTGGCGGGAATCAGCCGCGACGGCGTGACGATGGGGGCGGGCCTCGCGCGCGGCCTGGACCACAGCGACTCGGCGCGTTACGCGTTCCTGCTGGCCACGCCGATCATCCTCGCCGCGGGTCTGTTCAAGCTCCCCGACCTGCTCGGCAGCCTCGGCAACGGTGTCCGTGGGCAGGCGCTGGTCGGGTGCGCCTCGGCAGCCGTCACGGCGGTCTTCACGGTGGCGTTCCTGGTGCGCTACTTCAAGACCAGAACGCTGATCCCGTTCGCCGTCTACTGCCTGGTGTTCGGCGGCGCGATGGTCATTTACACCCAGGCCTGACACGACCGCGGCCGACCCGCGGGCCGCGCACCCACGCACGTCTGGCGCTGCGAGGCTGGGAGCGCTCTCCCGCGCAGGCGCAGTCGCGTGCACCATCATTGAGGAGCCGATGCCCGTGCCGAGGACACCCCAGAAGATGTTCGAGACGCGCAGCCAGGCCTGGAAGGAGGTCGGGCTGCTGCGGCAGATAGACCGGCGAGCGGTCAAACGCGCGCGCCTGGAGTTGCTCGTGCTGGTGCCGCTGTTCGTGGCGATCGTGGTCCTCTACGACAGCCGCCTGACTCTGTTCGGCACGACCACACCGGGCCATCACGGCCAGCCCGCGACGACGTCGCTGGAAGGGCTCGAAACGCCGGTCACGGCGATCACCGTCGTGGCGCTGCTGATCATCGGCTGGGCGATCGCGCGCGCGGTCGGGCGCGGCCTTGCCCCGTCGCTGTTCAGGCGCCTGGACCCGGCGACCGCGGGCACGGTCGGCTTCCTGATCCGTCTGGTGACCGTGATCGTGGCGTTCTTCGTGGCGCTCAGCGTGGCGGGCGTCAAGCCGCAGACGCTCGCGCTGGGCGGCGCGTTCACAGCGGTGATCTTCGGTCTGGCCGCCCAGCAGACGCTCGGCAACCTGATCGCCGGCACGGTGCTGCTGAGCGCGCGGCCGTTTCGCGTGGGTGAGCGGGTGCGACTGCAGGGCGGGCCGCTGGCGGGGCAGATCGAGGGCACGGTCAGCTCGCTGGGGTTGCTGTACACGACGTTTGCTACCGGCGATGACTCGATCATGGTGCCCAACAGCGTGGTGCTGAACGTGGCGGTGATGCCGCTGAGCGAGCCGGAGGCGGTCAATCTGCGCGCTCGCCTGCGCGCCGGGATGACGCCCGGCGACATGCAGGAGATCCTCGAGAAGTCGCTACAGACGCCGCTGCGCGACTCGCCGCGGATCACGCTCGAGGAGTTGGACGGCGAGGAGGTGGTGGTGCTGATCGCCGCCACGCCGCGCGTGGCGAGCGAGGGCCGGCATCTGGCGAGCGAGCTGTTGAGCATCGTCTCGCGCGAGACGCGCTCGCGCGCGCAGACGTCCTAGCCCGCTCTCAGCCCGCCTCCCGCGGGCGGCCGCTCGGCAACAATCGGGCAACACGTGACCATTGCGACGTGCTACGGTCGTGCGGTATGGCCGGGATGAAACCGGCGAAAGTAGTGCAAGCGCTCGCAGGTCGAAGCTTTGAGGAGCATCCTCCGCGTCGCAGCACGCACAACCGTGGAGGAATTCACACCATGCCAACTGGCACAGTCAAGTGGTTCAGCGACGACAAGGGGTTCGGCTTCATCACCCCCGATGACGGTGACAAGGACCTGTTCGTCCATCACACCGGCATCAACGGAGAGGGTTACCGGTCGCTGCAGGAGGGGGCCAAGGTCTCGTATGACCCGGAGCAGGGCGACAAGGGCCCTAAGGCGGTAAACGTCCAGGCCATCTAGGCCCGGAAGTCAAACGAGCCTTCGAGGGCCCGCTCGTGCGGGCCCTCTGTACGTCCGGGCGGCTATCGTGGCGACGCTGCGCATGACCGGCGACGCCACAACTGTGCCCGTAGGCGGCCTGCCCGCCGGCGAGCGCCCGACTTCGGGTGCCGAGGTCACGGGCCCCCGAGCACGCGCTCTGGTGCGTGCGGATGCCGGCACGGTGGCCGGCGTGATCGCGCTGGTGAGCATCGTCTCACTCAGCCTGTTCGTCGTGTTGATCGCGGCCAACCGGCCGAGCCTGCTGTCGCCGACGACACACGCGGGCTACTTCCCGCACTGGATGTCGGGCCCGCTGGGTGGGCTGCTGGGAGGTCTGACGAACGACGGCAAGACGCTCAAGTACCTGTTCTCGGGCGCGATCGTGGCGATGTACGTGGCGTACGTGGTCGCGTTCAAGTTCGCGCCGCGCCTGCGCACGCGCTGGCTGGTGGCGGCGATCGTGGCGGCGCACGTGATCTTCGTGCTCGCGCCGCCGCTGGCGCTGACGGACATCTTCAACTACATCAACTACGGGCGCATGGAGATAGTTCACGGCCTCAACCCGTACACGTCGATCCCGATCCTCGAGCCGCACAACGACCCGAGCTATCTGATCAGTAACTGGCATCAGCTGCTGAGCCCATACGGGCCGCTGTTCACGCTGCTGACGTTCGCCGTGGTCCCGATCGGCGTACCGGCTTCCTTCTGGGTGCTGAAGGTGATCCTGGCGACGGCGAGCCTGGCGACGATCTTCCTGGTGTGGAAGTGCGCGCGCCTGCTGGGCCGCGATCCACTGGCCGCGATCGCCCTGGTCGGCCTGAACCCGATTGTGCTCGTGTGGGGCCTGGGCGGCGACCACAACGACTTCCTGATGGTGTTCCTGATCGTCCTCGGCTTCTACCTGATGTTCCTGGCGCGTGCGCGCGAGCCGGGCGCGTCAGCGAACACGAACACGAAGGAGAACCAGGCTGAGGAGCAAGGCGAGGCGCCGGCGGCGCGCGAGCCGCGCGGGTGGCTGCTGGCGCTCTCAGCGCTGGAGATCGGCGCGGGTGCGGCGTTCGTGTCGGCGACTGCGATCAAGGCGTCGGGTGGCGTGCTGATCCCGGTGGTGCTGGCGGGCTTGCTGCGCTGGCCGCGCAGGCTCGCGCAGGTGCTGCTGGGCATGTTCGCGGCGGCGCTAGCGCTGGGCGCGTGCAGCCTGCTGGCGTTCGGGCTGCACATCCCCGACCTGAGCACGCAAAGTCGCCTGGTGACCAGCGAGAGCGTGCCCAACCTGATCGGGCTGGCGTTCGGGCAGGGCGGAGAGACGACGACGCTGCACACACTGATGAGCGCGACGCTGGTGGCCTCGGTGCTGACGTGCTGCTGGCTTGCGTGGCGCTGGCGAGACTCGCTGAGCGCGTCGGGCTGGGCGAGCGTGGCGCTGCTGCTGACGCTCAGCTGGGTGCTGCCGTGGTACGTGCTGTGGGTGCTGCCGCTGGCGGCGCTGTCGAGCCAGCGCAGCCTGCGCGCGGCGGCGCTGCTGGTGGGCGTGTACCTGATCCTCGCGTGG
Source organism: uncultured Solirubrobacteraceae bacterium (assembly GCA_963705235.1). Taxonomy (GTDB): domain Bacteria; phylum Actinomycetota; class Thermoleophilia; order Solirubrobacterales; family Solirubrobacteraceae; genus Palsa-744. The sequence goes on from OY970059.1 coordinate 1,908,558, forward strand.
GCGCCGGCGGCCGGGCTGCTGTGGAACGCGATCGGCTTTCACCCCGAAAAGACGACGCTCGGGCGCCTGCACCAGCGCAGCGTGAAGGAGCTGCTGAACTAAGGCTGGCCTTAGCCGAGGACGGCAGCCTCGACCCTGTCTGAAGGCTCGATGTCGGGCAGGCGCAGCATCCGGAACGAGTTGAAGAGCCCAAGCCCGCTCGCGAGGATCGGAACGAGCAGGGCGACCTGCAAAGCAATGTCGGTGGAGTCGCGGTTGATCTCGAGGACTTCTTGCCGGACGGCGGGGCGCTCATGGGCAAGCAGCTGTTCGAGCTGCGTGTTGCTCACGACCTGGGCGTCGTGCTCGAGCGTGTCGGCGATCTGATTCTGCTGGGCGGGGCGGATCACCGTGCTCGATTCGGTCTTGCTGGTGAATGCCAGCGAGAGCGTCGCCAAAAGGATGCCGCCGGCCATCGCGAGCCCGAAGGAAAGCCCGAATGACCCGCCCGCCGAGTTGACCCCGGCGGCCTCGCTTACCCGCTCCTCCTCGATCGGCGCGAGCGTGTAGTTGTTCAACTGGGAGACGAGCAGTCCCAGCCCGGCGCCGGCGATCATGAGGGGAACCACGAGGTACCACCCCGAGCTGGCCCTGGGGACGATCGGTATGAGCAGAAGCATGCCGGCGGTGCTCAGCGCGAAGCCGGCGCGCACGATGCTCGCCGGTCTCCGATCCCCAGCTCGCCTGCCGGCGAGCATCGCGAAGGCGAACATCGTCAGTGACAGCGGGGCAAGCGACAGGCCTGCTTGCAGAGCGTTGTACTCCAAGCGGATCTGCAGGAAGATGGGCAGCGCGATCATGGCGCCGCCGAGGGTGATCTGCTGCAGCATCTGCTGGGTGATCCCGATCCGAAAGTGAGGCAGGCGGAAGAGGTCGGGGTCGAGCACCGTCACCTTTCCTTCACGGTGGCGGCGCACGAGCCATCGGGCCAGCATGTACAGGGCCAGGGCACCGGCCGCGATGATCAGGCCCACGTACTCGCCGCCCTCCTGCCAGACGAGGATTCCGAGGACAACGCCACCCATCCCGAGCACGGACAACAAGGCCCCCACCGGATCGAGCTTGCGGGGACCCGTATAGAGGACGTCGCGGATCAACCCGAGCTGCGTGAGAACGGTCGCGATCACGACCAGCTCGAGCATGAAGCCCACCCGCCAGGACAGGTATGTGGTGACGAAGCCGCCCAGCAGGGGCCCGATCGCGGCCGCGATCGCCGCCGAGGCGCCCACCAACGCATAGGCCCGCTTTTGGTCCGCGCCCTCGAAGTTTCCGTGGATCAGCGACTGCATCGCCGGCAGCAACAGCGACGCTCCGAGCCCGCCGACGATCGCCCAGAAGACGATGATGACCATGAGGCTTTGGGCGAGCGTCATCGCGAGCGCGCCGATCGCGTAGCCGATCAGTCCGAGCACAAAGGCCCGCTTGCGACCGATGAGATCTCCGACCTTGCTGCTGATCAGGATGAAAGCGGCCGACACCAGTGCCTCCAGCGCGATCGCCGACTGCACTCCACTCACCGTCGTGTGTAGATCGTGGACCACCGCCGAGATCGACACGTTCATCAACGACGTGTCCACGACCAGGACGAACATCGCCATCGCGAGCACCACCGCGAGGCGTGTGCTGCCAGACGCCGCGGTTTCCTGCGCGGGTGGCGCCTGGGCGGTCATACCCAAAATGTCGCGCTAAGAGCAGCGCCTCTGCGTATTGGCGACATCAATCGCCGTCGCCCGACGGCGGGCGGCGCTGGCGCTTACGCGCGGCGGTGGCGCGCTTGCTCTGCAGGCGCCGCGCACGCGAGGCGGCGGTTGGGCGGGTCGCGCGCCGCACGCGGGGCACGGCGATGGCCTCCTGCAGGCGCTCGCGTAGACGCTCCAGCGCCAGCTCGCGATTGCGTGTCTGCGAGCGCTCGTCCTGAGCGACGGCGACCACGCGCGCGCCGGCGCGCGCCAGCACGCGGGCACGCTGCGTCTCGCTCAGTGACGGCGAGCGGGCGACGTCGAAGACGGCTTCGACACGCGAGGCGGTCACGTTGGCGTGCTGGCCGCCGGGCCCGGAGGAGCGGCTGGTGCGTAGCGTGACCTCCGCCAGCGGGATGGCCAGGTGCGGCCCGACGCGCAGCAGTTGCCGCTGGTCGACCTCCGATCGGTCCTGCGCGTCGCTCAAGCGATCGCCACCCGGCTCAGGTGGTCTCTTTGGTGGCGAGATCGTGCAGCGCCCTGACTCGCTGCTCCTCGCCCTCGGGCACCTGGCCGTCACGCCCGACGTAGCCGTCGTTGCCGCCCGCGCACAGGTATACGGCGTCGGCGTCGCCGACGTTGCGGATCTTGCGCACGGTCGCGGCGTCCACGCGCGCCATGCCGCCCTCGTTCAGACGGTGGACGGTGCCGTCGCCGAACTCCATCTCGATGGTGCCGCGATGCACGAAGTACAGCTCCTCCTGGACGTCGTGGTAGTGGAACCCGGATTCGATGCCGGGGGGCATGACGATCGCGTTGACGCCGAACGCGGTGACGCCGAGGCCCTTGCGGACCTTGCGAAAGCCGGGTGCGTTGCCGAGATCCTCCAGGTGTCCGACGGCGTAGCCCTCGCCGGTGGTCACCCCTGGGTAGTCGGTGGAAGCCTCCATGTGTCTCCTCTCGTCGATGTGGCCGCGGTGCGCTGGCGCCTGACTTGATTGTCCAGCACGCCGACTGCAAAAGGGTTGTCAGTTGCGCGCGCAGCCGTGGAATCGACCATCTAGGCGACGTGTCCGTCGGCGGGGACGATCGGATGGTTCTCTGCGACCCAGCGCGCGATCCCGCCGGCCATCGAGTAAGCGTCATAGCCGCCGGCGCGGAATGCCTGTGCGGCCATGTCAGAGCGCGAGCCGACGCGGCAGTAGAAGACCACCGGGCGGTCGCGGTCGATCGTGTCTGCTTGGGCGGTCAGCTCGGCGAGCGCCACGTGACGAGTGCCGTCGATGTGCCCGGCGTCGCGCTCGTAGGGCTCGCGCACGTCGATCACCTGTAGTTGGGGCTCGTTTGCCATCCAATCGGATACACGCGCGGGCGCGACGTCGATCTCGGACGGGTCGGTCTGGGGCGCCTGCTCGCTGGTGCTCATCGAGCTTGAGCGTAGCGGCGCGCGCTACCGCTGCCAGCACCGGGAACAGCGCGGCGCCTGACGTCCATCACTAGGATCACATCTGTGGAGGCGGTAAGCGAGATCTACACGATCCCCCAGGAGAACCTGGACTTCTGCGCGACGATCGGACAGATCGCGCGCGAGAAGATCGCCCCCCGCTCGGCCGAGATCGACGAGCGCGCGGAGTACCCGTGGGACGTGCGCAAGCTGCTGGGCGAGCAGGACATTCTGGGGCTGCCGTTTCCGACCGAGTACGGCGGCACGGGCACGGGCACGCTGATGCTCAACATGGCGGTCGAGGAGCTGGCCAAGGTGGACGCGTCGTGCTCGCTGATCCTGATGGTGCAGGAGCTGGGCACGCTGCCGATCCAGCTGTTTGGCTCGGAGGAGCTGAAGGAGCGATTCCTGCCCAAGTGTGCGACGGGCGAGTGGTCGCCGGCGTTCGCGCTGTCGGAGCCCGAGGCGGGCTCGGACCCGGCGGGGATGAAGACGACGGCGGTTCAGGACGGCGATGAATGGGTGATCAACGGCACCAAGAACTGGATCACCAACCTGGGGGTGGCGGACTTCTACATCTGCTTCGCGGTGAGCGACCGCGAGACCCGGCGCTTGACGGCGTTCGTGGTCGAGGCCGACCGCCCGGGCTTCAGCGTGGGCAAGCTCGAGCACAAGCTGGGCATCCGCGCTTCGCCTACCGGGCAGCCGATCTTCGAGGACGTGCGTGTGCCGGCGGCCAATGTGATCGGTGAGGTCGGCAAGGGCCTGTCGGTGGCGCTGGGGACGCTCGAGCGCACGCGCCTGGGGGCGGCGGCGCAGGCGGTGGGCATCGCGCAGGGGGCGACCGACTACGCGGTCGAGTACGCCAAGGAGCGCCGCCAGTTCGGCAAGGCGATCAACGAGTTCCAGGGGATCCAGTTCAAGCTGGCCGATATGGAAACACGCACGGCGGCCGCGCGCGAGCTGCTGTACAAGGCGTGCGCGATGGCCGATCAATGGCATCCACAGCGCGCCAAGTACTCGTCGATGGCCAAGGTGTTCTGCTCGGACACGGCGATGGCCGTGACGGTTGAGGCAGTGCAGGTCCTCGGCGGCTACGGTTATGTGAAGGAGTACCCGGTGGAGCGAATGATGCGGGACGCGAAGATAACCCAGATCTACGAGGGCACGAACGAGATCCAGCGTCTTGTGATTGCCCGCACGTTGAAATAGGAGCGAGTGGGCCCGGTCGGTGATGCGCGACGCCAAGCCTCCCGGAGCCTTGAGTCAGCCGCGGCGCGTGGGCGTGGCGGCGCTGATCGCGCTGTCGCTCGGGCTGGTGGTGCTGGTGGTCGGGCAGGGCTTCAGCTCGATCGGCGCGGTGAGGGCGCTGGAGGACGTGGCGCTGGGGGTGATCGTGGCGGCGGCGCTGATGGGCGGTGTGGCGTTTGTGGCGGTGCGCATGGCGGGCTGGCGCAATCCCGAGTCCGAGGACGAGTTTGAAGAGATCGTGCGCTACTCCGAACGGCTGGCCAGCGAAGGCCTGGTGGTCGATCCGGACGAAAGCGAGTTCATGGAGCTGGACCCGCTCGACGATCACGACTTCGAGGAGCTGGTGCGCGACGCGTTGGACGACCTGCCGGACCTGCTGCGCAATGCACTGATGCACGTGGCGGTGGTGATCTCCGACGGCGGGCGCCGTCGCGGCGCGTATGGGCTGTATCAGGGCGACGGCGCCACGCGCGACGAGCACCACGACCGCATCGTGATCTTCCGCGACACATTGCGCCGCGACTTCGGGCACGACCCGGATCTGCTGCGCGATCAGGTGACGCGCACGGTGCGCCACGAGCTGGCCCACCATGTGGGCTTCGACGAGTTGGGCGTGTCGCGGCTGGACCTGTAGGCCGGCGGCGTAGTCCGGCAGCCGGGCGTCCTTCCATATATTCCGTCTGACAACGACTAAGGAGAGGGCTGGCATGCCAGAAGCAGTGATCGTCGACGCAATACGGACGCCTATCGGAAGGGCGGTCAAGGGATCGTTGCGGGCTGTTCGCCCGGACGACCTGGCGGCGATCCCGCTGAAGGCGCTGATCGAGCGCAACCCGCAGGTTGACTTCAGCACGGTGGGCGACGTGATGATGGGCTGCGGCTACCCGCAGGGCGAGTCGGGCTACAACGTCGGGCGTATCGCAGTGCTGCTGGCTGGCATGGACCATCACGTGCCGGGCTGCACGGTCAACCGCTTCTGCTCCTCGTCGCTGCAGACCGCACGGATGGCCTTTCACGCGATCAAGACGGGCGAGGGCGACACGTACGTGGCGGCGGGCGTGGAGTCGGTCAGCCGCGTGGGGCGCAGCGGCAGCGAAGAGTTCGAGCTGAACCACATGCTCGACGGCTCGGAGGGCGCACCGTACGACGTTTACATCCCGATGGGGATGACCGCGGAGAACGTGGCCGAGCGCTGCAAAGTCTCGCGCGAGGCGCAGGACGAATGGGCGGTGGTGTCCCAGACGCGCGCGGTCGCAGCGGTCGAGAGCGGCCACTTCGACAAGGAGATCGTGCCGGTGACGGTGCCCGCTCACAAGGAGACCGACAAGGAAGGCAACGAGGTCGAGCTGCCGGAGACGGTGGTCAGCAGGGACGACGGCCCGCGGCCGGGCACGACGATGGAGGCGCTGGCGGGGCTGAAGCCAGTGTTTGTGGAGAACGGCACGGTTACGGCCGGCAACGCGTGTCCGCTGAACGACGGCGCGGCAGCGCTGCTGATCATGAGCGACGAGAAGGCGAGCGAGCTGGGGCTGAAGCCGCGGGCGCGCATCGTGGCATCGACGGTGGCGGCGATCCGCCCGGAGATCATGGGCCTGGGCCCGATCCCGGCGATTCAGAAACTGCTGGCGAACACGGGCATGTCGATGAGCGACATCGATGTGGTCGAGATCAACGAGGCGTTCGCCGCACAGATCGTGCCGTGCATCGAGGAGCTTGGGATCGACGAAGACAAGCTCAACCCGTTCGGCGGCTCGATCGCGCTCGGGCACCCGTTCGGCATGACCGGCGCGCGCATCATGACGACGCTGCTCAACGACCTGGAGACGCTGGAGGGGACCTACGGCATCGAGTCGATGTGCGTGGCCGGCGGCCAGGGCATGGCGATGCTGGTGGAACGCCTGGCGTAGAGGAGTTCGATGAGGGCCGCCTTCGGGCGGCCCCCGGGGGTGCGGCGTGGCTGCTTCTCAGCGCGGCGGCATCCGCAGCGCGCCGTCGAGCCTGATGGTCTCGCCGTTGAGCATGCGGTTCTCGACGATGTGGCAGCCAAGCTGCGCGTACTCGGAGGGCTGGCCGAGGCGCTGGGGGTAGGGGACGCCGGCGCCGAGTTTCTGGCGGGCCTCCTCGGGCAGCGCGCCGAGCAGCGGCGTGTCGAACAGCCCGGGCGCGATCGTGTTGACGCGGATGCCGTACTGGGAGAGGTCGCGGGCGGCGGGCAGGGTCATGCCGACGACGCCGCCCTTGGATGCGGAGTAGGCGATCTGCCCGACCTGGCCGTCGTAGGCGGCGATCGAGGCGGTGTTTACGCACACGCCGCGTTCGCCGTCCTCGCGCGGCTCGTTGGCGATCATCGCGGCGGCGGCGAAGCGCAGCACGTTGAACGTGCCGATCAGGTTGATCGAGATGATCGTCTCAAACGGGAGCAGCGGGTGCGGGCCTTTGGAGCCGGCGACCTTCTGTGCCCAGCCGGTGCCGGCGCAGCAGAAGGCGATCCGCAGCCCACCCTCGCCGGCGCCCGCCTGCTCGACGGCGGCCTGGACCTGTGTCTCCTCGCGCACGTCGCAGGAGACGAACGACAGGCCGAGCTCGGAGGCGAGCGCGTTGCCCTTATCGGCGTTGACGTCGGCGATGGTGACGAGCGCGCCGCGCTCGTGCAGCGCGCGCACCGATGCCTCGCCGAGCCCGGAGGCTCCGCCGACGACGATTGCTGAGCTGCCCTCGATCTGCATCGCGGCGAAGCGTATATGGATGGCGTGCACAGGGTGTGGACGGCGGCAGAGCGGCGGGGTACGGCCGTTACACTCGTGTCATGGCGGCGTCGGCTGAGCCTCACGGGGGAGGGCCCGCGGCCGACGCGGCTGCCCCAGCGTCTGAGCGGGCGCCGGCCGGTCGTGCGACTGGCGCGCGCGTGCCGGATTTCTTGATCGTCGGCCACGCCAAGTGCGGCACGACGGCGCTGTACATGATGCTGCGCGCGCACGAGCAGATCTTCATGCCGGACATCAAGGAGATCCGCTTCTTCACGCCGGAGCTGCGCTCGCGCTTTCAGAAGCCTGGAGCTGGCAGGCGCCCGGACACGCTGGAGGGCTACCTGGAGCTGTTCGCGCCCGCCGCCCCCGATCAGCTCGTGGGCGAGGCCTCGCCGGCGTACCTGCGCTCGCCGACCGCGGCGGCGCGCATCGCGGAGGTGGCACCAGCGGCGAAGATCATCGCGATCCTGCGCGAGCCGGCGAGCTTCTTGCGCTCTTTTCATCTGCAGTCGCTGCACAACCACATCGAGTCGGAGAAGAGCCTGCGGGGGGCGCTGGCGCTCGAATCGGACCGTCGTGAGGGCCGGCGGATACCGCGCTACGCGCACTCGGCTGAGCCGCTGATGTACGCCGACCACGTGCGCTACACGCAGCAGCTGCGCAGCTACCACGCGGCGTTCGGATCCGAGCAGGTGCTGGTGCTGATCTACGACGACTTTCGCCGCGACAACGAGGGCACGCTGCGCAGGGTGATGCGCTTCCTGGACGTGGATGACGCGCCGGCGCTTTCAGCGGTGGAGACGGAGCGGCTGGACGGCGTGCGCTCGCAGCGCCTGCATGGGATGACGCGCGCGATCGCGATTGCGGGTCGCAACCCGGACGCGGCCGGGCGCGTGGCGCGCACGGCCAACGCGATTGCCGGGCGGGCGGTGCGCGGCAAGCGCTTTCGCGCGCTGTGGCGGCGGCTGGTGTTCACGCAGGCGCCGCCGGCCGATGAGGAGCTGATGCTGGAGCTGCGCCGGCGCTTTGCACCCGAGGTGGTGGCGTTGAGCGACTACCTCGGTCGTGATCTGCTCAGCGAATGGGGTTACGACAAGCTCGGCTAGGCGGCAGTCGGGCGCGAGAGCGTGAGCGCGAATAGCTCGTCGGGGTCGGTCAGCCAACGAACTAGTTCTAGGCCGGCGGCGGCGAGATCGCTGCTGAGGCGCTCGGGCGTGAACTTGGCGCTGATCTCCGTGCGCAGCTCCTCGCCTTCGTCGAAGTGCACGGGCAGGTCGAGGTCGCGCACGATCGTGGTGTGCTCGCGGCGTGCGCGCAGGCGCATCTCGATCCACTCGTGTTGTGGGTCGAACAGCGCGACGTGGTCGAAGTCCTCGGGATCGAAGTCGGCTTGCAGCTCGCGGTTGAGCACGCGCAGCACGTTGCGGTTGAACTCCGCGGTGACGCCCTGGGTGTCGTCGTAGGCGGCCTCGAGCACGCGCGGGTCCTTGACCAGGTCGGTGCCCATCAGCAGGTGGTCGGCCGGTCCGAGCAGGGAGGCGATGTCGCGCAGCACGCGCCGGCGACTGCCGGGCGGGAAGTTGCCGATCGTGCCGCCGAGGAACGCGACGATGCGCGGCCCGCAGGACGGCGGCACGCGGTCGAGGTGGCGCTCGAAGTCGCCGATCACGCCGTGCACGCTCAGCCCCGGGTACTCCTGTGTGAGCGCTTGCGCGCAGTCGCGCACCATGCTCTCGGTGACGTCCACGGGCACGTAGCGCGTTAGCGTGCCGGCGCGTTGCAGCGCGTCGAGCAGCACGCGCGTCTTGGCGGCGGTGCCGGAGCCCAGCTCGACCAGCTCGACGGCGCCGGTCAGCTCGGCCAGCTCTTGCGCGCTCTGCTCGAGGATCGCGCGCTCGGCACGCGTGGGGTAGTACTCGGGCAGGTCGCAGATGCGATCGAATAGCTCGGCGCCGCGGGCGTCGTAGAAGTGCTTGGGCGGCAGCTCCTTGAACGGGCGCGTGAGCCCGTCGAGCACGTCGTCGGCGAGCGAGCGTTCGTCTGACTCCGTCGAGATGGGACTCGATGCGGATGTCGCGCTCGATGACCGTCTGCGGGGGGGTGGTGGGCTCCATCTACACGCTCCTTGCAAGTCGAACGCCGGAGAAGATCTGCCGTCGCAGCGGCAGATCCCAGTTGCGAAAGGTGGGTGTGACTACGCGCGGCGAGCTCGCCCACGAGCCGCCGCGCAGCACGCGGTAGGCGTCGCCGAAGAACACTTCGGAGTACTCGCGGTAGGGGTGGGCGCGGAATCCCGGGTAGCCGCCGAAGTGCGAGGACGTCCACTCCCATACCTGGCCGACGCCGGCGAGCGCGCCTTCGTGACTGTCGGTGTCGGCGTCACCCGCACCTTCTGCGCTGGTTGAGTCGGCCGGCGGCCACTGCCTCCAGGTCGCCGCCTTCTCCCACTCCGCCTCTGTTGGCAGTCGCGCGTCGTGCGCGCGGGCGAAGGCGTCGGCCTCGAACCAGCAGACGTGGCACACGGGCGCGTGCGGTTCGCCCGCGGCCACGGCCGGATGGTGGGTGACGTCGTGCTCCTGTTTCCACGCCCAGCCCTCGTCCGACCACCACTCGCGCCGCTCGTAGCCGCCGCCCTCACTGAAGCGCAGCCAGCTGGCGTTGGTGACAGGCAGGCGCGCGATCTCGAACGCGGCCAGCTCGACGGCGTGGCACGGGCGCTCGTTGTCGTAGGCGAAGCCGCCCTCGCCGGCGCCCATCGCGAACGGCCCGGCGGCCACGCGCAGCCACCCCTCCGGCGCGTCGCCGTGCGCCGGCGTTGGCTCGCCGGCGGGCAGCAGCGCGGCGATCTCGAGCGTCTGGCGCATCGTCTCGCGGTGCTGCAGCTCGTGGCGCAGCACCAGCTCGCACAGCACGCCGTCGCCGACGCCCTGGTCGACGATCACACGCGATGTGCGCTCGCGCACGTCAGCCATATACGCGCGTGCCTGGCCGGGGTCGAGCGTGTCGATGTCGCCGCGCACGGCGCGAGGTGTCTCGAACGCGTCGTACAGGCCGGCGAGATCGGCTCGCAGCAGCTCCAGGCCGCCGAGGCGCTGCGACAGCCACAGATCCTCGTATGCGGCGATGTGACCGAGATCCCACACCAGCGGGCTCATGATCGGCGAGTGCACGGCCTCCAGCTGCTCGTCGCTCAGGTGGGACACAAGCGTCAGTGTGCCCTCGCGTGCATCGGCCATGGCCAGGAGCATCTGCTCGGCGTCGGGGGAGACAGCATTGGTCTGTTCCGCGCGGGCTGCCATGGCTGGCTGTGCTGCCCCACTCTAGAAGGAAGTTCCGCTCCTCGGGTCCAACGTTCGGACCCGGCGTCCGGGCGTCGGTCTCGGCGGCGCCGCAAAGCGCTTTCAGCGCACGTCGTTCCAGCGCGCGAGGATCGGGATGTGGTGCTCGTGATCGAGCACGCACATCGCGCCGGTCGACAGGCCCAGCCTTGATCCGTGCTCCGGGCCCAGCTCGATCCAGCGCGCGCCGAGCACGCGCAGCATGTGGCCGTGCGAGAACGCGACGGCCGCGCCGCCCGCCGCGCGCAGCCGCGCGATCGCGCGGTCGGCGCGCACGCCCACGTCGCCAGCTGTCTCTCCGCCCGGGCAGCCCTCGCGCCACAAGACCCAGTCGGGTCGCTGCTCGTGTATCTGCGGCGTGGTCAGCCCCTCATAGTCGCCGTAGTCCCACTCCAGTAGGTCGGCGCACTCGACCGCCTGTGCGCCCAGGCCCGACAGCTCGCAGGTTTCGCGTGCGCGCAGCGACGGGCTGACGAGGACGAGGTTGAAATCCCAGTCGCGTAGGCGCGGTGCCGCTCGCGCCGCGGCCGCGCGCCCGGCGTCGGTCAGCGGGATGTCGGTGCGCCCGGTGTGGCGGCCGTCGAGCGATCCACGCGGTCTCGGCGTGGCGCACCAGCACCACGGGTCCGACGCCCGAGCCGCTCACACCAGCGGGCCGGCGGGCGCGGCGTCGTCGTCGACGATCACCGTCAGGCGGCCCCGTCGCAGCAGGCTGGCGGGGACGCTGTGGCTTGGATCTCCGAGCATCGCGTTGATCGCGTCGGCCTTGCTCGGGCCGGTGGCCAGCACGAGACACACGCGCGCCGCGCGCAGCACCGCCATGCTCAGCGTGATCCGCTGTGGTGGCGGCTTGGGGGAGTCGCTCACGCCCAGGCAGACCGCGTCGTCTCCCGCGTCGAGCGTCTCGGCGCCCGGGAACAGCGAGGCGACGTGGCCGTCGGGGCCGATGCCGAGCACCGCCACGTCGAGCACCGGCGGGCCATCCGGTGCCGGCGCGGGCTCGCCCGGACACAGCGCCTGCAGCTCCGCCGCATACTGCTCGGCGCCGTCCCGCGGCCCCAGCTCGCCGCGCATGCGGTGCACCCGCTCAGCGGGGACATGGGCCGGCCCTAGCAGCGTCTCGGCCGCCAGGCGGTAGTTGCTCTCGGGGTCCTCCGGCGCGACGCAGCGCTCGTCGGCGAACCACACGTGTACGTCCTCCAGCTCGGCGGGCGTGGCGGCCAGCAGCTCGTACGTGCACCCCGGGCTGGTGCCGCCGCTCAGTGCCAGGTGCGCCACGCCGCGTTCCTCGCGTGCGCGTCGCAGCTGGCCTACCACGAACGTCGCGGCGCGCTCGGCGACCGTCGCGGCATCCGAGCAGGTCGTCAGCCGCGTCATGCGAGCATCGCCCGCGCGGCGCCCAGCGCAGGCACGTATGTGGGGTCGCGCAGCAGCGCTTGGCGGATGCCCTCGCCGAGCACCCCCGCCTCACCGCGCGAGGCGCCCGGGATCGTCCATTCGCGTTCGGCTCCATCCTCGCCGCGCCAGCGCGCGCGCAGGCCGCCGGAGCCGCGGCTGAGCGCCAGCCGCAGGCCCGACACGGTCTCCATCTCGACGCCCTGTAGGCCCGGGACCTGCAGCTCGGGCGCCACTTCCAGGCGCAGTTGCACTTGCTGCTCGCCGCGGGCGCTGACGCCGGTGAGGACGCTTTGATCCTGCTCGCTCAACGCGCTCGACTGCCAGCCCAGACGCGAGGCCAGCCAGCCGACCAGCAGCGTCGCGGCGACCGTCGAAGCGGCGTGGTGGCGCACGGTCACGGATGAGATCGAGCGCAGCTCAGGGCGCAGCCATGCGGGGTCGAACGCGGCGGCAACGCGCTCGCGCCACGGCGTCGAGCGCAGCCACGCGAGATCCACCACATAAGCCTGCTCGCTGAGCGCCCACGCGCGCTCCAACGCCTCCAGCGCGATCGGCTCGTTGATCGAGTCCAGCAGCACCGCCTGGGACATCTCCAGCAACACCTCCACGATCCCCTCGTGCCCGTGCGGAGACCACAGCAGCGTCGGCAGGTCGGTCACCACCAGCGGATCGGCGATCGTCAGCAGATCGTCGAGATGACGATCGCCCAGCTCCACCACGACCGTCTCGCGCAGCAGCGCCAGCTCACCCGCCTGCGGCTCTCCCTCGGAGGCGATCATCACGCGCGCGTCCAGCCGCTCGCGGCCCGGCTCGTAGGCGAGCACCAGCAGGCGCGAGGCGCTGTAGCGCCCGACCCCGCGCAGGCGGTTGGCGATCTCGCCGCTCCACTCGCGGTCGACGAACGCGATCATGTTGAGCACGCGCGCCGACACGTAGTTGTCGTTTTCGCCGTGGCGCTCGATCAGCAGCGAGCGCAATGCCGCTTCGATTGCGTCCGGCGTGGTGCCCTGCTCGCTCCACACCGCGTCGCTGGTGCTCATCAGATCGCGCGCCAGCTGTCGCCCTCGCACAGCAGCGCGTCGGCCTCCGCGGGACCCTGCGAGCCTGCTTCGTACTGCGGCAGCCCGCCCGCCGGTCCTGGTGTCTGCGGGTGGGTGGGCGCCCAAGTTTTCACGATCGGGTCGCAGATGCGCCATTGCGCCTCGACCTCGTCGTTACGTGTGAACAGCGTCGCGTCGCCGCGCATCGCGTCGGTGATCAGACGCTCGTAGGCCTCCGGGGACTGCGACAGAAACGCGGTGCCGTACAGGAACTCCATGTTGACCGGGCGGATGCTCATGCGCGTGCCTGGGATCTTGGCGCCGAGGCGCAGCGAGACGCCCTCGTTGGGCTGCAGCGTCAGCACCAGCTGGTTGGGCTGCACGCCCAGTGAGCCGTCCTGGCTGAACGCCAGATGGGGGACCGGCTTGAGCGTCACCGCGATCTCGGTGATCTTGCGCGCCAGACGCTTGCCCGTGCGCAGGTAGAACGGGACGCCCGCCCAACGCCAGTTGTCCACTTCCAAACGCAGCGCCGCATATGTCTCGGTGACCGAGCCCGCCGGCACTCCGTCCTCCTGCAGGTAGCCGGGCACGTCCTCGCCGCCCGCGTGGCCGGCCGCGTACTGCGCTCGTACCGCCATCCGCGGAATCTCCGGCGGGGTCGGCTGGGGGATCGCCTGCAAGACCTTGACCTTCTCGTTGCGCACCTCTTCGGCGGTGAAGTTGACCGGCGGCTCCATCGCTATGTGGCACAGCAGTTGCAGCATGTGGTTCTGGATCAGGTCGCGCAACGCGCCCGACTCGTCGTAGTAGTCCGCGCGTGTGCCGATGCCCAGTTCCTCGGCCGCGGTGATCTGGACGCTGTCGATGTAGTTGCGGTTCCACAGTGGCTCGAACATGCCGTTGGCGAAGCGGAACGCCAGCATGTTCTGCACGGTCTCCTTGCCGAGGTAGTGGTCGATGCGGAACACCTGGGTCTCGTCGAAGATCGCCAGCACCCGCTGGTTAAGCTCGCGCGCCTCGGCCAGGGTCGTGCCGAACGGCTTCTCGATGATCACCCGCACCTGCGCGCCCTCGTGGGTGGCCAGCTCGGAGCGCCCGAGCTCCTCGATGATCACCGGGAAGAAGTTCGGCGCCGTCGAGAGGTAGAACGCACGGTTCAGGCGCTCGCCGGCATTCTCGTCGAACTCGTCGAGCGTCGTGCCCAGGTTTGCGTACACGTCTGCATCGTCGAAGGTACCCGGGATGTACCTGACGTTCTCCAGCAGGCCTTTCAGCACACTCTCATCGGGCGTCCGACGCGAGAAGCGGCGAATCGCCTCCTCACACTCCGCGCGGTAGTCCTCGTGCGCTTTGGCTTTGCGCGACACGCCCACCAGGTGAAAACGCTCGGGCAGCGCTCCCTCGTGGGCGAGGTTGTACAGCGCGGGCAGCAGTTTGCGCTTGGCCAGGTCGCCGGTGCCACCGAAGATGACCAGTGTCGTGGGCGCCACCGGCATGCGCTCCAGCCCCGCCACCAGCGGGTTCTCATCGGCAGGCTCGCCGATCGGCGCCCCGTGGTGGTGAGCCGCCGTGACCGCCAACTCAGCGTCCTCCGCGTCGCCGCGAAGACGGCTTTGTGCGGACAGGCGCGCTCTTGACCGGCTTTGTGGGGGCGGGCGCGCTCTTGACCGCGTGACCGCCGAACTGGTTGCGCAGCGCCGAGAGCACGCGATTGCCGAAGTCGCCGTTGCCGCGCGAGCTCAGGCGCGCGTACAGCGAAGCGGTGATCACCGGTGTGGGCACGTCGTGTGCGGTGGCGTCCTCGATCGTCCAGCGGCCCTCGCCCGAGTCTGCCGTATAGCCCTCGAGCACCTCGAGGTCATTGCCGTCGGCTTCAAACGCGCGCGCCGCCAGTTCGCACAGCCACGAGCGCACGACCGAGCCCTGGCCCCACAGGTGCGCGATCTTGGCGTTGTCCAGCTCGTACTCGCACTTGTCGAACACGTCAAAGCCCTCCGCATAGGCCTGCATCAAGCCGTACTCGACGCCGTTGTGCACCATCTTCACGTAGTGCCCCGCGCCCGATGGGCCAAAGCGCAGCCAGCCGCGCGCGCCGATCGCCTCGCGGCTCTGCTCGTTGGTCGCCGGCGCCAGTACGTCGAGGATCGGTGACAGCCTTTTGACCGCGCCGGGCGGTCCGCCGACCATCATGCAGTAGCCGACTTCCAGACCCCACACGCCACCCGATACGCCCACGTCGACGTAGTCGATGCCGCTGCCTTTCAGCTGCTTGGAGCGCAGCTTGTCGTCCGTCCACTTGGAGTTGCCGCCGTCGACGATCATGTCGCCGCGATCCAGCAGCTTGGCCAGCTTGTCGACCGTGTCCTGCGTGGGCGCGCCCGCGGGCACCATGATCCACACCATCCGTGGTGGCGCCAGCTGCTTGACCAGGTCCTTCAGCGAGTGCGCGCCGGCGGCGCCGCTCTTGACCGCCTTCTTGACCGCTTTCTCGTCGAAGTCGAACGCCACCACCTCGTGATCGGAGTCGCGCCGGATGCGCTGCACCATGTTGCCGCCCATCTTGCCCAGCCCGACGAATCCGATCTGCGTCATCCCGGCTCCTTGATCCTCGCTGTGAGAGCGCGCACGGCGCTCACCGGGTCATCACCCGGCAGTTGCAGTCGCTGCGCGGGCAGGCCGAGCCGGCGCAGCGTGTCGAAGTCGCCGATCGCCTGTGCGCCCTTGAGCGTCTTGAAGGTGTATGGGGCGCCCGGTATCTCCACGTCCTCGGGGCCGTCGTGCAACAGCTGCAGGAAGCGCCCGGTCTGTGGGCCGCCCTTGTGGAACTGGCCGGTGGAATGAAGGAAGCGCGGGCCGTAGCCGAACGTCGTCGTCGCGTTCGTTGCCCGGCGGATCGCCGTGCGCAGCTCGCTCACGGCCTCGTCGAACGCCGGCGAGGGTTGCAGGTAGGCCATGATCGCCACGTACTGCGGCGGGTGGGAGTCGCCCAGCAGCGCCAGCACAGCCTCGGCGTCGGCCGCCTCTACGGTCGGCAGGTGATGCTGGGACTCGTAGCCGTCGAGCACCGTGTTGGTCGCGTCCTTGGCCTGCTGCACGTTGGGCTGGTCGAACGGATTGATCGCCAGGCCCCAGCCGGCGACCGCCACCGCCAGCTCGGCGAGCATGAACACGCGTCCGAGGTCACCCGGTCCGCGGGTGGGGATCGTGATCACCGGATGGCCCGCATCCGCCAGCGCCAGCACGCGCGCGTCGGCCTCGGCGTCGCCCGCGTCGAGGTCGGGCAGGTAGGCGAACACGCGATCCTCGCCGTAGAGATCGGGGTCGGCGAGCGGCTCCTCGGCGACCGGCAGGATGCCCGTGCCGTGCTTGCCCGTCGACTCCGCCACCAGTTGCTCCATCCACAGACCCAGGCCGGGCAGCGACTCGGAGATCAGGAACGTCAGCTTGTCGCGCCCCGCGCCCACCAGCGCACTCAGCGCCGCTCCCAGCCACACCGCCGCAGGCACTTCGGCATCGTTCGAGGACTCGCCGGCGCCCAGCTCGCGCAGCTCTGTGTCCCACGCGTCGGCGGCGCCGCTCAGCAGCGTGCGCGTGTCCGCGCCCATCAGCGTGCCCGGCACGATCCCGAAGGCTGAGAGCGCGCTGTAGCGCCCGCCGATGTCCGGGTCGCCCAGGAACGTCCGCCTGAAGCCGTGCTCCTCGGCCAGTTTGGCCAGGCCCGAGTCGGGATCGGTGATCGCGATGAAGTGCGCGCCGTCGGGAATCAGCGACCAGAAATGCGCGAACAGCGACAGCGGCTCGATCGTGCCACCGGACTTCGAGGACACGACGAACAGCGTGTGCGCCGGCTCCACCGCGTCCCCGACCGCGCGGATGCTCGCAGCGTCGGTCGTGTCCAGCACGTGCAACTGCGGGTGGCCCTCGCGCTCGCCGAACGAGCGGCGGATCACCTCCGGCGCCAGCGAGGAGCCGCCCATGCCGAGCAGCACCACGTCTTGAAAGCCCGCCTCGCGGATCTCCCGCGCAAACGCTTCGACGTCCTCCAGCTCTCCCAGCATCCGCTGTGCGATCGTCAGCCAGCCGAGGCGGTTTGCGACCTCCGGCGTGTCCGGGCCACCCCACAGCGTCGCGTCCCCATCGCGCAGGCGATCGCCCACCCGCTGTGAGCGCGCGAGCGCCACGCTCTCCTCGATCGCGGTTGCCAGTGCGCCTGGAACGCGAGCCTCGAGGGTGAGCGCGGTGTCGATCACGCCACGATCGTAATGGCCGCGCCCCTGGTATACGTTTGCGCCCTAGCGGCCCGCTTCCCGGACTGTTGGCGCTGAGACCGGCGACACGGCAGGCATGAGGGCGCCACGCGGGA
The DNA here is from genome assembly GCA_963705235.1 of uncultured Solirubrobacteraceae bacterium. GTDB lineage: Bacteria > Actinomycetota > Thermoleophilia > Solirubrobacterales > Solirubrobacteraceae > Palsa-744. The sequence continues at coordinate 1,925,860 of OY970059.1, forward strand.
TTGTCTCCCACAAAAACAAGCCATGAACGACAACCCGACCAATCAACTGCCCGACCGCAATCTCGCGCTGGAGCTGGTGCGTGTCACCGAGGCCGCTGCGCTCGCCGCCGCGCCGCTGGTCGGCATGGGCGACAAGGAGGCCGCCGACCAGGCCGCCGTCGACGGCATGCGCTACATGCTCGGCTCGATCCAGATGGACGGCGTGGTCGTGATCGGCGAGGGCGAGAAGGACGAGGCGCCGATGCTCTACAACGGCGAGCAGATCGGCGACGGCTCACCGCCCGCGGTCGACATCGCCGTGGACCCGCTCGAGGGCACCACGCTGGCCGCGCACGGGATGCCCAGCGCGCTGGCGGTGATCGCGCTGTCCGCACGCGGCACGATGTTCGACCCCGGGCCGTGCGTGTACATGGAGAAGATGGCCGGCGCCCCCGAGATCGCCGACCTACTCGACCTCGACCGCCCACTCGGCGAGACCGTCAGGCTCGTCGCCGAGCGCCGCGGCTGCCCCGTCGGCGACGTGATGGTGGTCGTGCTCGACCGCCCCCGCCACGAGCAGGGCATCGCCGACATCCGCGCCGCCGGCGCGCGCGTGCGTCTGATCGCCCACGGCGACGTCTCGGCAGCGCTGCTGGCCGTCACCGAGCGCTCGACCGTCGACCTGCTGTGGGGCATCGGCGGCACGCCCGAGGGGGTCATCTCGGCCGCCGCCGTCAAGTGCCTCGGCGGGCAACTGCTAGGGCGGCTGTGGCCACGCGACGACGGTGAGCGCAAGGCCGCCGTGGACGCCGGCTACGACCTCGACCGCGTGCTCGACCGCGACGACCTGGTGGCCGGCGACGACGTGTTCTTCTCCGCCACCGGCGTCACCGACGGGGATGTGCTGCAGGGCGTGCGCTACCCCAGCGCCGGCGGCGCCACCACCGAGTCGCTCGTCACGCGCGCTCGCACGGGCACGATCCGCCGCATCCGCGCCACGCACGACCGCGCCAAGCTGCGCGCGGTCGCCGGCGAGCGCTACTGAGCGCCGACGCACCAGCGCCCGGCCTGCGCGTGAGCGGCGCGGCGTACTACTTGCGCTTGGCCTGGTGCTCGACGACCTTGCCGAACGCGTTTTCCAGCTGAGCGGTCATGCGCAGCTTGAACAGCGCCAGCAGCGCCTCTGAGGCCAGCGGGCGTAGCGCGTCGATGCCGTCGATCAGCTCGTCCCAGCCGTCCTCCGGCTGACCGGCACGTTCGAAGGGCTCCCACAGCTCCTTCAGCACCAGCCGCGTGAACGTGCGCGACACCGAGTCGCAGTCACGGCTGACGCGCTCGACCAGACCGAGCGTTGTGTGCAGCGAGATGCCCAGCGCCATCACCTGCTCGGCCGCGTTTAGCAGCGCCGGGCTGGGCGCTTCAAAGCGGTCCGCGCCGAGCGGTACGAGCAGCCGCAGCTTGCGCACGCGCTCGATGTCCTTTTCGCTGACCTCTCCGAACCTGTCGGTCAGTTCCTCGGCGGTCACGATCTCCGGAGACTCGGGCTCGAACGGGGTGGTGACCGCCTTGCGCAGACCCAGCAGCCGGCCGGCGAGACCGTCCGGCCCGCTCAGCAGACGCTCGATCGCCGCCAGGTTGAAGCCGTCTGCCTGCAGGTCCTGGATCAGGCGCAGCCGCTCGACGTGGTCGGCGTCGTAGTAGCCGACGCGCGCGCGTACCTCCGGTGGGCGCAGCAGCCCGCGCGAGTGGTGGTTGCGGATGTTGCGCACCGACATCCCCACCTCCGCTGCCAGCTGCTCGATCGTCAGATCGGTTGCCGTCGACGTGCGCGTGCTCACGCTTGCCATCCTTCGATTGAGGTTACCATGTTTCATGTGCCCTCGTTTGAGGTAACATGAGATCGAGTCAACGTGCTGTCGCTGCTCGCAACCATCAAACTCCCCGCCCGCTCGGACATCATCGATGGCTGAACGGGGGGCCGTGCCGAGCGTTTCCGGCGCACGGCGGCGAGCGCTTGCGCTCGCGCAATCGTTCACCTCGCCGCTGCTGCTCGACGACTACCTCGAGCTGGTCAACCCGCTGTGGTCCACGCGCGAGCTGCGCGGGCGCGTGCAGCAGGTGCAGCGCGAGACCGACGAGGCGGTGAGTGTGCTGATCAAGCCCGGCTGGGAATGGCCGGGGCACGAGCCCGGCCAGTACCTGCGGCTGGGTATAGAGGTTGACGGCGTGCACCACTGGCGCGCGTACTCGCTCACCTCCGACCCCGGCCGTCGTGACGGGTGCATCGCGATCACTCCCAAGTTGGCGCCCGGCGGCAAGGTCTCGCCGTTCCTGTGCCGACGGCTGGGCGTCGGCACGATCGTGCGGCTGGGCGGCGTCGAAGGGACGTTCACGCTGCCCGACCCAATGCCCGAGCGGATGCTGTTCGTCAGCGCGGGCAGTGGCATCACGCCGATCATCGCCATGCTGCGCAGCCTCGCCCGACGCGCGCGCCTAGGTGACGTCGTGCACGTGCACTGTGCGCGCACACCCGAGCAGGCGATCTTCGCGCAGGAGCTGCGCGCGCTGGACATTCGCCACGACGGCTACCGCCTGTACGAGCGTCACACCGCGACCGATGGCCGCCTGCAGCCCGACGAGCTGGATCGCATGTGCCCCGACTGGCGCGAGCGCGAGGCGTTCGTGTGCGGGCCTGCCGGGCTCCTGCACGGCCTGCAGGAGCGCTGGCGCGGCGAAGGCCTGAGTGAGCGGCTGCACCACGAGCACTTCCAGCCCGACGAGCTGATCGGCGAGGGTCAGCACGGCCAGGGTGGGCCGATCAGTTTTTGCGCAAGCGGCGTGGACGGCGTCAGCGACGGAAGTCAGCCGATCCTGCTCGCTGGCGAGCAGGCCGGCATGACGCTGACGCACGGCTGTCGCATGGGCATCTGCCACAGCTGCGTCGGTCGCCTGCGTAGCGGGCGCGTGCGCGACCTGCGCACCGGACGCGTACACGGTCAGCCCGGCGAGCTGCTGCGCATCTGCGTCAACGCCCCCGAAGGTCCCGTCGAGATCGATCTGTAAGCGAGCGAACGAGGAGCCATGTCCACAACCACCGACCGTCCCAGAGCAACGCATGCCCATCCGCAGCAGACCGCCGTGCCCGGTGCCGGCGAGAGCCCGCTGGCGCGACTGTCCGCCGAGCAGCTGCAACTACTCGGCGAGGAGCTGGACGCCCTTCACCAGGAGGTGTTCGCCGACCTCGGCGATCGCGACGCGCGCTACATCCGGCGCACGATCCGCCTACACCGCCGTCTCGTGCTGGGCGCTCGCGCGATGCTGCTGCGCAGCGATATAGCACCGCTGTGGCTCGCCGGCACCGCCGCCCTGTCGCTGGCCAAGATCCTCGAGAACATGGAGATCGGCCACAACGTCATGCACGGCCAATGGGACTGGATGAACGACCCCGACATCAACTCCCAGAGTTGGGACTGGGACACCGCCTCACCGGCCGACGCGTGGCGGCACTCGCACAACTACGAGCACCATACGTTCACCAACATCCGCGGCAAGGACCGCGACCTGGGCTACGAGATCATGCGCATCGACCCGCACCAGCCCTGGCATCCCGTGTACCTGCTCCAGCCGCTCTACAACCTGGTGCTGATGGGCTTCTTCGAGTGGGGCGTGGCGCTACACGATCTCAACTTCGAGGCGATCCGCACCGGTGAGAAGCCCAAGGCGCAGGCGATCGCCGAGCTGAAGGCGATCGGCGAGAAGGCGCACCGCCAGATCGTCAAGGACTACCTCGCGTTTCCGCTGCTCTCGGCGGTGTTCGCCGGCCGGCGCGGCGTGCGCTCCACGATCGCGGCCAACTTCACCGCCAACATCATTCGCAACGTGTGGGCGTACTCGATCATCTTCTGCGGCCACTTCCCCGACCAGACCTACACGTTCAGCCCGGAGGAGGTCACCGAGGAGACGCGCGGCGGCTGGTATGTGCGCCAGCTGCTCGGCGCCGCCAACATCGACGGGGGCCCGCTGTTTCACTTGCTCAGCGGCAACCTCAGCTTCCAGGTCGAGCACCACCTGTTCCCCGACCTGCCCTCCAGCCGCTACGCCGAGATCGCGCCGCGCGTGCGCGACATCTGCCACCGCTACGAACTGCCCTACAACACCGGCCCGCTGCGCAGGCAGCTGGGCACCGTGCACCGCACGATCCTGCGCCTGGCGTTTCCTGGCGGCAGGGTGCGTCCCAAGCCCGGGCCCTACCGAGCGACGCCCGCGTGAGCGTCGTGGCACACGCAGGCTCGCGGGGACGCTCTCGAGCGTCTGCTACGCATCCCGGTCGGTCAGTCGCCCGACGCGAGACTCGGCCAGATCCAGTCGCGCCAGCGAGCGCAGGAAGCCGTAGGTGATGGCCACGTGGATGCGCGACTGCGTCGCGTTGTACAGGCGCCGGCCCAGGCGCGAGACGATCGTCGGGTAGAAGCTCGCGACCTCGACCTCGACGTGCAAGCGCGCCTGGCCGTGCTCGCCGGCGGCGTGCCGGCACACTTCGATCTGCAGGTAGCCGCGCCCCCGACCCCGTTTGGCCACCAGCAGCCCACGGGCGATGCGCCACCTGACCACGCCGCGCTCGCCATCGATCTCGTATTCGGGCGCCTTGAAGCTCAACAACGCCAACGGGCGCACGAGCAGCACCAGCGCGCGTTCGCCCTCCGCGTAGCGGACGCGTATCAACCCCAAAGTAACCCGGCCGATGAAGCGCCAGTACGTGCGCGCGAGGCGCTCCAGGTGCGTCGGGCTCCAAATCGCCGCCAGATCGGCCTCGTCGAGCAGCAGGTCGGCGCGCTGGACCGAGCGCACAGCTCCGTCCGCGCCCACCGAAGTCGAGTCCGACAACTCGGCGATCACCGCCTCTCGGCGATGAGCTGCAGTCGGCTTCACGCGTGACACCCGATGTGGAGGCTATCCCGAGCACGACCGGGTGCCGTCGTGATGTCCCCGATTGGTGCTATTCAACACGTGTGTTCGCCCCGCTGCGCATGAGCCCCGTCGCTCGACCGCGCCCGGTCGTCGAGCTCGCAGGCGAGGCCGTCGCCGCGAACGCCGAGGATCTCGCCAAACGCTGGGCCGCCGAGCTGGTACTCGAATGTCCGCTCGAGCAGATCGCCGAGCTGCCGCTGGAGCGGCTCGCGCGGGAGGCGCCCTCGTTGTGCGAGCGCGCGCTCGGCGCGGTGCGCTCGGACGCGCAGCTGCAAAGCCTGATCGAACCCCCGGCAGGCCACGACCCTCACATCGCACCCCCGGCCGCGGCGCTGGCGGCGATCTGCGGGGCCGACGACGCGGTCGCGGCCGTCAACGCTGTGGAGATGCTGCGCGGGGTGCTCTGGCGGGCGCTGCTCGAGCGCACCGACGGCGCTCCGGCGGCGCTGCTCGCGGACGTCGGCGACCGCCTCGCCTACGTGTGCTCGGCGATGTTGGCTGTGGCCCTCGCCACGGACACGCCGGCGACGGCGGCGGCGCGGATCACCGACGAGCAGTCGCCGCCCGGCGCGCTCGCCGCGCCGCAGACGCCCGAACGCCGTTCGGTGGCTGGTGCGGGTGCTCGGGTGGCGATCGTCGACGAGGCCGTGCCCTTGTCCGCGCCTGCCCCCAGGCGGCCTGCCGGCGAGCGTCCGCTGTCGTGGGACGAGTCGCCGCCGATCCCTCCCGGCACACCGGCGAGGGGCGCGACCGAGATCGAGATCCGCGACGAACGCACGGAGGGGCCGGTGGCTTGGATCGGATCGATCGGCGCGCAGCTGGAGCGCTTCGCCTTCGATCGTGCGCCGTTTGCGGTGCTGCTGGTGGAGCTGATGGAAATCGAGCGGTTGCGGTACAGCGCGCCGGCCGAGCAGCTCGGCAGGCTGGGAGAGCTGCTCGAACAGTCGCTTGCCGGCGAGCTGGAGCGCCAGTCGGGCGCGCTCACGCGCGAGCGCCCGGGAAGGTGCTGGGTGGTGCTTGCGGGCACCGACCGCGATGGCGCGCGCCGAGCGGCCGAGCGCTACGCGCACGCCGCCTCTTCCAGCGCACGCGATCGCGGCGTTCCGCTGCAGGTCGCCGTAGGCACGGCCGTGTGCCCTGAGGACGGGCGCGAGGCGGCCACGCTGGCCGCGCACGCCGACGTCGCGCTGTATGCGGCGCGCGCCGCGATTCGTACACCGTCCGGCCTGTCAGGCGGACGGGCGCCGGTCGACGCGGCGGACTGAGCGCGCAGCCTCAGCCAGCGAGCGCGCCACCGGCCATCGAGGCGCTGGCGGCGCCGGCCGGCTGGCCGAGCGTGGCGATGTTGGCCGTCTTTCCGACCACGCGGGTGCCGATGCGCACCGTGTCGGTGATCGACAGCGCCTGTGCCGCACCGGCGGTCAGATCCCAGTCGGCACCGTGGCTGTAGGGGCCGCGGTCGAGCACGGGGACCGTCAAGCTGTGGCCCTTGTAGGTGACTCGCACCAACGTGCCGCACGGCAGTGTGCGGTGGGCGACACCGAGAACCCCCGGGGTCAAGATCTGCCCGCAAGCGGTCTGCTTGCCGTAGAAGCCGGGGCCGAACCAGGTAGCGATCCCGGTCGTGTGCACCGCCGGTGCCGAGGCGTTCGGCGCGGCCGCGCCGCCGGAGCCGCCGGCTGCCAGCGCGGACGCGGTGAAGCCGGCCAGGCAGGCCATGGCGGCGAGCAGGGCAAGCAGGGTCGTGGCTGTCTTGACGTCGGTTCGCATGTTGCTTGCGCGCCTACGGGGTGAGCTGACGGACTCGCACGACTGCTTCATCGCGCTACGGCCCAGCTGGGCCGATTCGCCCCGGCGGATCACGATCCGCGTTGGGTCCCCCGTCTGCCGCGACCTGGGTCTTGGCAGCTCGGCGTTGCCGGGGCAGTATACAAACACGCTGCGCGGTGATGCTGCGGCTTGCGGAGATTTAGCGCAGTTTGCGTCGAGTGCTCAGCGTCGCGGCAACAGCGACGCGACGTCCTTAAGCAGCCGCTCGCCCGCTGAGGCACCGGCCTTGGCAAGCTCGTTGACGACCTCGATCGCCGAGGCCAGCAGCTCGGTGGCACCCGGCGGCGCCACCGAGCCTCCGACGCGTTCGTCTTCGCACTCGAATCCCTGTCTGGGGACCTCCGTCGAGGGTTTCGTCGCGGCCGCCTTGCCTGCGGGCTTTACGCGAGAGGTTTTGGCGCCCGGCGCTCGTCGCGGGGTGGCGCCGTTGGGCTTGGCCCCATTGGCCCCCGCCTCGCGTGCCGCCGCTCGGCGTGGGCTGGCACGTTGCGGACGGGTGCGCGGCAGGTTGGACAGCACTCCCTGATCCGCCGGCGGCGCGGTCACCGGGCGCTCGCTCTCGTCGGAGGGGCTCATCGGCACATCATTGCTTAACACTGCCGTGGGAGCTGATCGCCAACCGGTCCAGGATCGCGTGCGACGCGTTAGCATGAGGGCTGGAGAACCGAGACTGGATCTGTAACGTCGGCAGGGTTAGGACCGTATGTCCGACGGGTGGCTGTTCCAGGCACGGACTTTGCGAGGCGCGCCTCGCATCCGGGTAGTCGACGACGGAAGAAATGGAAACGCGAATGTCAGTAGTCGAGCTGCAGGAGTTGGACGAGGTCAAGGGCCTGTTGGCCAAGGGACAGCAGGTGGGTGTCCTCTCCTACACGGAGATCACCAAGGCGATGTCCGAGCTCGATCTCGACGAGTCGGATGTAGAAGAGCTGCACGGGTTCTTCGAGAAATCGGAGATCGAGCTCGTGGAGGACATCGACCCGGCTACTGCGGCCGCGGCCCAGGTCGAGCGCGCGCCCGACAAACGCGGTCGGCGCAAAGCCAAAACGGCGCTCGACCTCAAGCCGGACATGACGACCGATTCGCTGCAGCTGTTTCTCAAGGACATCGGCAAGGTGCGCCTGCTGACAGCACAGGAGGAGGTCGACCTGGCCAAGCGGATCGAGCGCGGTGACCTCGACGCCAAGCAGAAGATGGTCGAGTCCAACCTGCGCCTGGTCGTATCGATCGCCAAGAACTACCGCAACCAGGGCCTGCCGTTCCTCGACCTGATCCAGGAGGGCACGCTCGGCCTCGTGCGCGCCGCCGAGAAGTTCGACTACCGCAAGGGCTTCAAGTTCTCCACCTACGCCACCTGGTGGATCCGCCAGGCGATCGCGCGTGCGCTGGCCGACAAGGCACGCACGATCCGCATCCCCGTGCACGTCGTCGAGAAGCTCAACAAGATCGGTCGCGCCGAGCGCAAGCTCGTGACCGAGCTTGGGCGCGAGCCGACCGCCGACGAGATCGCCGAGGTGACCGGCATCGACCCCGAGGAGGTCGACTCGATCAAGCGCTCAGCGCAGGCGCCGGTGTCGCTGGAGAAGCCTGTCGGCGACGAGGAGGAGTCGGAGTTCGGTCAGTTCATCGCCGACGAGCGCGCCGAGTCGCCATACGAGCGCGCCGCCGAGATCCTCACCAAGGAGGCCCTGCGCGAGGCGCTCGAGAACCTCTCCTACCGCGAACGCCGTGTGCTCGAGCTGCGCTACGGACTCGGCGGCGAGCACCCGCGCACGCTCGACGAGGTCGGGCGCACGTTCAACGTCACGCGCGAGCGCATCCGCCAGATCGAGAACCAGTCGCTGAAGAAGCTGCAGAGTCTTGCCGAGGCGCAGAAGCTCCGCGACGTCGCCTGACACCCCGTTCGGGGCACAGGCGGGTGTCAGGGGGTTTGTGTTGTCCAGGCCGCGGCTTAGCGCTCAAGGCGCACAGCTTGGCTGCCGATCAGTAAGGCATGTTCGACGTCAAGGCTGCTCTGCGTGAGCTTGTCGAGAAAGAGGGCTCCGATCTGCACCTGAAGGTCGGCTCCTCGCCGTTGTACAGGGTTCACGGCGAACTGACGACTGACGCGAACGTTGCCCCGCTGAGCGCGCAGGACACCGAGGAAGCGCTGAAGACGCTGCTCAGCGACGAGGCCAAGCTGTCCGAATTCAGCCACGACCACGAGGTCGACTTCTCTTACGAAATTGAGGGCACCGCGCGCTACAGGATCAACGCCTTTCAGCAGCGCGGCGTGATCTCGATGGCCTGCCGCGCGATCCCGCACCACATCAGCACGATCGAGGAATTGGCGCTGCCGAGCGTTGTGCGCGAACTGGCCGAGGAGGAGCGCGGGATTGTGCTGTTGACCGGCACCACTGGCTCGGGAAAGTCAACGACGCTCGCGGCGATGATCGACCACATGAACGAAACGATGAGCAAGCACATCGTCACGATCGAGGACCCGATCGAGTTCGTACACGAGGACAAACGCTCGGTCATCAACCAGCGTGAGGTGGGCATGGACACCGCCTCGTTCAAGCGCGCCCTGCGCCGCGTGCTGCGCCAGGACCCCGATGTGATCCTGGTCGGAGAGATGCGTGACGAGGAGACCGTGCAGACGGCGCTGTCCGCCGCCGAGACCGGCCACCTGGTGCTCTCCACGATCCACACGGTCGACGCCACCGAGTCGATCAACCGCATGCTCGACTTCTTCCCGCCCCACCAGCACCAACAGGCCCGCAGCATGATCGCGGGCACGGTCAAGGGTGTGATCTCCCAGCGCCTGGTGCCCGGCGCCGACGGCGGGCGCGTGGCGGTATGCGAGATCCTGCGCATGACCGGCCGCGTGCGCGACATGATCGTCGACTCCACCCAGACGGGCAAGCTCGTCGAGGTCATCACCAGCGGCGGCTACTACGGCATGCAGACCTTCGACCAGGCCCTGTTCGGCCACGTCAAGGCCGGGCGTGTGACCTTCGAGGACGCAATGCGCGTGGCCTCTAGCCCACACGACTTCAAGCTGCTGATGCAGGCCGACGGACGTCGCGGCACGACGATGGAGGATGTCGCCTCCGCCGAGGCCAACCGCGACGCCGACGCAAACGGCTCGCTCACGCGCGTCTGACGCACACCTGCCGCCCCAGTTGCCTCGCGGGGCCGGCCACTTAGCAAGCACCGCGGCGGGGGCTGTTCGTCGGCACGGAAAGTACGCTCTCTGTGCATGCGCAAGGATGCCAGGGAGTCGGTTGCGGTAGATGTGCGAGCAACCGTCCAAAAAGCGATGGCCAGCCTCCCGGCTTCCTACCGCCAGAGTCTTGAGGGCGTAGGTGCACTCCAGTACGAAGTCGTCGATCAACCGATCGGGGAAGCGGTAGACGATTTCAGGCGGTCGGCTGGCCTTCCGGGTCTTTTAACTGCGGAGAGGAATCGGCTAGCCGACGCCTTTGGGGTGTGGATCAAAGATCTGCATGTGGTGCTAATTCGCGGTGACCATCCGCGACTCCGGGGGCTGGAGCCGACCGCTGTCGAGCAGTTCATCGCTCGGGTCGTCTGGCATGAGGTTGGTCATGCACTTAGCGTCGCGCGATGTTCGTGGCAAGATAGGCGCAGCGGACGGCGACTGCTTGATCTCTGTCCCGATGGCATTGCGGAGGACGTCCGATCCGCAAACTACGGTGTTTCGAGCTACACGCACGAGGTGGTCGCCGAGGTTTTTGCGCTTCTCATGGAGCGCAGGCAGCGCGGCCAAGGAGGGAAACCCGGATGGCTCGACCCCGAGATATACGACTTGATCTGCAGGGTGACGGGATGGACGGAGTAGAAACGCCCGGGGGTTATGTCTTGGCACCCGGAAAAACACCCGAGGATGTTCTCGCGCGGACGGCGGTGCTACTTGAGAGTGAGGGGATCAACCCCGACTGGCCCGGCTTCGATGATGCCGCTCAGCACCTCAAGCGCCGCCAGAGCTAGTCAAGCAACGCTGCGATCTCCGTCATCGTCCAAACCATCGCCGGGCTGCGCGGGTAGGGGTCGGCGAGCGTCTTGTGCGAGGCGGTCGGGCATCGTCACTTCAGTTGGTAAAGTAAAGGTCGGAATGGCCATTTCTGAGACATGCCCGGTGTGCATGACCGCGGACATCGTGTGTGGCAAGTGGACGCTGCTGCTGGTGCGCGACTTGGCAGAGGGCCGCTCGCGCTTCTGTGAGCTGGAACGCTCGCTGGCGGGAATCAGTCCGCGCACGCTGTCGCTGCGCCTGCGCGCACTGGAGGAGCAGGGCATCGTCGAGCGCCACACCTTCCCCGAGGTCCCTCCGCGCGTTGAGTACGCGCTCACCGAGAAGGGTCGCGCGCTGCTGCCGATCATTGACGACATGCGCTCCTACGGCGAACGCTGGCTGGGTGCCGAGTGCGCTGGCATCGCCGACTCGCCGGCTCTCGCAGTCGCTTAGAGTTACGCCGTGCCAGATCCACTCTCGCGCTACCGGCGCCGCGCGCGACGCGTGGCCAAGCTGGCGCGCCACCCGACCCGCATCCCGCGCAAGCTGCGCGTACGAAAGCGCAAAGACGAGCGCGGCCAGTTGCTGGCGCGGCTGCCCAAGGGCGGCGTGTGTGCCGAGGTGGGGACCTGGCGAGGGGACTTCGCGGCGGTGATCCTCGACTCGCGCCGCCCGCGCGAGCTGCACCTGGTCGACCCGTGGGAGTACCGCACCGAGGAGCGCTACCAGCAGGCCAGCTACGGCGGCCACGAGCAGAGTGGTCAGCAGGAGATGGACGCGATGCACGAGAGCGTGCTTGCTCGCTTCCGCGACCAGATCGACGGCGGGCAGGTCCAGGTCAAGCGCGCGCGCTCGCTCGACGCCGCCGCATCGTTTGCCGACGAGAGTCTCGACTGGGTTTACATCGACGCAGACCACTCCTACGAGGGCGTCAAGGGCGATTTGGATGCCTACTTCCGTGTCGTCAAGTCCGGCGGGTTCCTCGCCGGCGACGACTACGGGCACGAGGGCGCCTGGTTCGAGGACGGAGTCGCACGAGCGGTCGACGAGTTCGCCGAGCGCTGCGCCGAGCTGACCGTCATCGGCACGCAGTTCCTGCTGAAGAAGTCCTAGAGCACTGGGTCGCGCACGCCCCGCCTGGGCGCGCGCGAGATTGCAAGACGGGGTGCGCCGGGCAGGAGCGCGACGTGTGGGCGCGAAGTCAGCGCGCTATGCGCTCAATTCAACTTCAGCCGGTACTGACCGACTTCATCACAGCTGCGGGGGCCCAGCTAAACGCGGACATCGCGGCCGGCGCCGAGGTCGCATTCGAGCTGGAGCCGGCCGGCACCCACCGGGGTGCCGGTGGCGCCTCGCTGTACTGCTACCGAGCTCTCACTTGCGAGTTCATCGCCGAGCGCCAGGGCAAGCTCGAACGCCTACCCAGCTACGACGAGGCGGCGCGCCTGCTGGAAGGCTTCGACGGGCTCGCGCGCTACCTGACGAGCATGGGTGCGGATGCCATTCGCGGTGACGCGCGCTCGCGCGCGCGGGTGGCGATCGGGATGCTGCTGCGCGACGTGTTCGACGAACAGGCTGAGTTCGAGCCCCGTCCCGAGCGGGTCAGCGCGGCGCTCGAGCGTCTGGCGTGCTCGGCGCTCGCCGGCAGCGGCGAGACGACGCTCCTGGCCACGCTGCACGGCCTCACGATCGCCTCTGCCGAGCTGGCGCTCACGACCGGCCTGACGATCGCCCAGCCCCACACGCTGGAAAATCTGCCCGAAGGCGCGCTGGTCGTCGAGGACGGTGCTGCCGGCGAGCACCTGATCGTGGTCCTCACCGTCGAGCAGAGCGATCCTCTGGAAGCGATCGCAAATGGACGCGATGTGCTGCGAGATCTGCTGCGCGCGCTACGTCTGTTCGGCGACGGGCGCGTGACGCTCGGCGCGCTGGCGTGGGCGCGCGTCGGCGCCGGCAAGTGGAAGGCGGTGGCGCTCGGCGAAGGCGGGCGTCCGCACGGAATGCTGGTCGTGACCAGCGAGCAGGAGGACGAGTTGCGCGCCTTCTGCAACCTCGTCTCGCGCCGCGCGCCGCACGGCAACGAGGTGGCCTGGGCGCTGGCGCGCTTCGAGTTCGGCTGCGAGCGCAACGACCCCCTGCAAGCACTGAGCGACCACTTGCTCGCGCTGCGGGTCCTGCTCGAGCCCGAGGGTCCCGCGAGCGGGCTGCTGCCCGGCCGCTTGGCGGCTTTGTGCGCCACGCCTGAGCGCCGCATCGAGCTGACCGAGCGCACCGTGCGCGCACTCGCGCTCGAGCGCGAAGTGGTGGACGGCACGGCCATCCCGAGCGCCGGCGCGCAGCTATTGGCCAACGACATTGCCGACCACCTGCGCGCGCTGCTGCGCGACGTCGTCTGCGGGCACCTCGACTCCGACCTCGCACGCACAGCCGACGAGTTGCTGCTCGCCTCTGCGGAACCCCAGCCGCAGCCCGGTCCTATGCCCGATGTCGTGCCCGAGGTCGCTCCCGAGCCGGTCGCAACGCGAGCCGGGTCAGTCGAGCAGATGCTCGGCGATCCGGCTGAGGCCCAGGAGATCCTGGACATCTTCATCTAGGTCCGGTACGAGCACCGGCTGGTGCTCGCCGATCGCGTGCGACAGTCGGTCGATCGTCTCGCGGTCGCGCCGCGCGAGCGCGTCGAAGTCGGCCAGGTTGTGGGCCACACGTCCGGCCAGCCCGGCGCCCAGCGCTGGCACGAGCAGCTCTCTCAGCTCGGCCACGGGCATCCCCCGCAAGCTGTGCGTTTGCACGCGGTTGACGATCAGGCCGCCGAGCGGCATGCCCGCCGCCTCCAGCTTGTCCGCGAGGAAGCCGGCCTCGCGGGCCGGCTCGGGCTGCGGTGAGGTGACGATCAGGAAGCTCGTACGCGGCGAGCGCAGCAGCTCGGCGACGCTGCGCGTGCGCTCGCCAAAGCCCTCCATCACCCCTGACAACGAGCCGAAGAAGCGCGACAGCTCGCCGAGCATGTCGACACCGGTGACGCGCGCGAAGATCGCAAACACCAGCGCCGTCCCTCGCCCGAATAGGCGCGCCGTCAGTCCCCCTGGGCCGAGGAACACCTGCAGCGCTCGCCCTTCCAGAAATCCCAGCAGCCGGTTGGGAGCGTCGAGGAAGTCCAGCGCGTTGCGCGAGGGCGGCGTGTCCAGCACGATCACGTCGAAGTCGTGTTGTTCGTGCAGCTCGTACAGCTTGGCGATCGCGCTCAGCTCGTGCGAGCCGGCGACGGCCGTCGACAGCTCGCGGTACACCGGGTTGGCGAAGATCTCCTCACGCGCACGCTCGTCGGGGGCCAGTTCGGCGATCAGCTCGTCGAACGTGCGCTTGGCATCGAGCATCATCGCCCACAGCTCGCCCTCGATCTTCACCTCAGGCGGGTGCGGTTCGATCCGCTGCGGCTCGCCGGCCAGCTCGGACAGGCCGAGCGCCGAAGCTAGCCGCTTGGCTGGATCGATCGTGACTACCGCCACCTTGCGCCCCTCGCGTGCCAGCCCGAGCGCCAGCGCCGCCGAGGTCGTCGTCTTACCGACCCCGCCCGCACCCACACACACGACCACCTGCTTCTCGTGCAGCCTGTCCGTCAGCGTCGCGGCGCCGGTGATCTGACTGGCGGGCACCTCGGGATCGTAGTTGCCATGCAGGAATCGCCCGTCACCATGCGAATAACCACCGGACGGCTTTCCAGCAAACGAGTATCGGAGCCACCGTGGAAGGACGAGCCAAGGTCATCGCATTCGCCAATCAAAAGGGCGGCGTGGCCAAGACGACGACGACGCTCAACCTTGCGGCCGCATTCGCCGAGGAGGGCCATCGCGTGCTGTGCGTGGACATGGACCCGCAGGGCAACCTGACGATGTCCCAAGGAATCGATCCGGACACCCTCGAGGTGTCCATGTACGACGTGCTCGTACACAAAATGTCGATCCGCGAGGTGATCCGCAAGCGCGAGATCGACATCGCGTGCGCGTCGATCGACCTGGCCGGCGCCGAGATCGCGATGTCGACGATGATCGGCCGCGAGCGCTCGCTGGAGAAGGCGTTTGAGCCGATCCGCGAGGACTACGACTTCATCTGCATCGACACGCCGCCCAGCCTCGGGCTGCTGACGATCAACGCGCTGACCGCCTCCGACAAGGTGATCGTCCCCGTCCAGTGCGAGTATCTCTCGATGCGTGGGCTCATCCAGCTTCAGAACACGCTCGCGATGATCCGCGAGAACCTCAATCCAGGCGTCGACATCGAGGGTATCCTCCCGACGTTGGTGGACTCGCGCACGATCCACGCCAAGGAGGCCATTGAGATCCTCGAGGAAAACTTCGGTGACCGCGTATTCGCCTCGCGCATCCGCAAGACCGTTCGCTTTGCCGAGGCCCCCGTCAAGGGGATGTCGGTGCTCAAGTACGAGCCGGACGGCGTCGCCGCCCAGTCCTACCGGCAACTCGCGCAGGAGGTCCTGACCCATGCCCAACCCTAGACGCGCGAGCATGCGCGAAGGACCGCTTGCGGCGCTGTTCCGCAAGACCGAGGAGGCCGAGGAAGGGCTCGAACAGGGCACATCTGCGCCACCCGCGACGCACCCACGCGAAAGCGGTTTGCCGCACCCCGCGCTGAGCGCGTCCGCGCCCGCCCCTGCACAGGACGTGCGCGTGCCCTCGCCACAGGAGCGGTTGCGCCACGCCTTCTCCTCGGAGATCCCGGAGAACGTCATGGATCGTCCGGCCCGGCCCGTCATGGTCGATGACTACTCGCACGAGCACATCCAGGGCATGAGCTCGCCTGCCGGTGATGGTCAGCCGGTGATCCGCGTCGTCGGTGTCGGTGGTGCCGGCGTGAACGCGGTCAACCGCATGGTCGAGGCCGAGGTCGAGGGTGTCGAGTTCCTGGCCGTCAACACCGACGTGCAGTCGCTGCAGCACTCGACCGCCGACATCACGCTGCACATCGGCGCCGAGCTGACCCGTGGCTTGGGATCAGGCTCAGACGCCAAGGTCGGGCGCGAGGCGGCGATGGAGGACTACGACCGCATCAAGGCGCTGTTGAAGGGGTCGGACATGGTGTTCATCACGGCTGGAGCCGGTGGCGGCACGGGCACCGGCGCAGCGCCGATCGTCGCGCGCATCTCACGAGAACTCGGCGCGCTGACCGTCGGAATAGTGACCAAGCCGTTTGGCTTCGAGGGCACGCGGCGCAGCGAGCAGGCCGAGCGGGGCGTGGACGCGCTCGCCCACGAGGTCGACACGCTGATCGTCGTGCCCAACAACCGTCTGCTCACCGTGCTGGACAAGCAGACTGCGATGGTCGAGGCGTTCCGCGTCGCCGACGACGTGCTGCGCCAGGGCGTGCAGGGGATCTCCGACCTGGTCACTCTCCCCGGGCTGATCAACCTCGACTTCGCCGACGTACGCACGATCATGAGCGAGGCCGGCAGCGCGCTGCTGGGCATCGGCATGGGCGTCGGTGAGGACCGCGCTACTGAGGCCGCGATGCAAGCCGTCTCCTCGCCGCTGCTGGAAACCTCGATGGAGGGTGCCCGCTCGATCCTGCTGTCGATCACCGGTGGCGTCAACTTGTCCCTGTGGGAGGTCAACGAGGCAGCCAAGTCCGTCTCCGAGGCGGCCCATCCGGACGCCAACATCATCTTCGGCGCGATGGTCGACGAGAAGCTCGACGATCAGGTGTGGGTCACCGTCGTCGCCACGGGCTACGGCGACGAGGGCAGGCGAAAAAGCGTCAGCCGCCTCAACGAGCCGGCGGCAGGCGAGGTCCGCGTACAGCGAGCCGTGCCTGCGCGTCCCGGCCAGCCACGTCGCGGCTCGGACGAGCTCGAGATTCCCGAGTTCCTCCCCAACCTCTGACGGCTGCGCAGTCCGCGCCGACGGACGCCGCTGTGGTATCGCTCTGTGATGGGCGACGCTGAAAAGGGGGTTGTGGCGGCGGGGCATCCGCTGACCGCGCAGGCCGGCGCGAGCGTGCTGCGCGAAGGCGGCAACGCCGTCGACGCGGCGGTGGCGGCGATGCTCGCGTCGTTCGTCGCCGAGCCGCTGCTGACGGGTCTCGGCGCAGGTGGGTACATGCTGGTCGCCGGAGGTGGGCTCGAGCCGGCGCTGCTGGACTTCTTCGTGCAGGCGCCCACACGCACGGGCGCAGGCTCTGAGGTCGAGCTGCAGGCAATCGACGTTTCTTTCGGCGACGCCGAGCAGGTCTTCTACGTCGGCCCGGCCTCCTGTGGTGTGTACGGAACGCCCGCGGGCGTGTGCGAGGCGGTGTGCCGCTGGGGAACTGTGCCGCTGGCGCAGCTCGCCGCGCCTGCTGTCCGTCTGGCCGGAGAAGGGGTGGCGATGAACGCTGAGCAGGCCTACGTGGCGGAGATCCTCGCCGACCTGCTGACCTCCACGCCCGAGTGCGCGGCGCTGTGGGCCCCACACGGGCATGTCCTACGCGAGGGCGAGGTGTTGAGCAACCCTGAGCTCGCCGACACGCTGCTGCGTCTGGCGGCCGACGGCGCCGAGCCGTTCTATACCGGCGACATCGCCGCCGCCGTCACCGACTGGCTGACCGCTCGTGGCGGCTCGCTCTGCAGCGACGATCTCACGGGTTATCGGGCGATCGAGCGCGAGCCCGTCAGGATCGCCTATCGCGACCGCGAGATCCTCACCAACCCGCCGCCGTCGGCCGGGGGCACGCTGCTGGCCTACTCGCTTGCGCTGCTCGATCGCGGTCCAGCGCCGCCGTCGCTGCGCGCGGTTGTCGACGCGATGTCCTCAGCGCAATCCGAGCGTACGCCCGCGTTCGTCGAAGGGCTCGACCAGGATGGCTTTCTCGAGCGCTTCCTCGCCTCGCGGCTCGGCTCCACCACGCACATCTCGGTGATCGATCGCGACGGGTGTGCGTGCAGCGTCACCTGCACCAACGGCGAGGGGTCGGGGGTCGTCGTCCCCGGGACTGGTATGCACATCAACAACGTGATGGGCGAGGAGGATCTCAACCCGCTCGGCTTTCACCTGCACCCGGCCGGGCGGCGGATGCCGAGCATGATGGCCCCGTCGGTGGTGATGCGCGACGGACAGGTCGAGCTGGTGCTCGGCAGCGCCGGCTCCAACCGGATCCGCTCGGCGATCCTGCAGACGATCGTCGGCGTCGTCGATCACGGCATGCAGGTCCGGACGCCGTCGAGGCTCCGCGAGTCCATTTCGAGGACGGCGTCGTGTTCGCCGAGCCCGGCATCGACGCCCATGTGCTCGGCGCGGATAGGCGCGTCGTGCGCTTCGGCTCCTTGAACCTGTTCTTCGGGGGCGTCCAGGCGGCGCTGCGCCACGACCGGCAGATCAGCGGGGCCGGCGATCCGCGTCGCGGTGGCGTGGCAGTGAGGGCATGAGGCCGGCCCTGCTCCTCGCCGGCGTGATCGCCTGCCTGCTGGGCGGCGGCTGCGGCGGCGTACAGGCGGCCGACCTGTTTATCGTCACTCGCACGGGCGCCACACCGCGGGAGCGTCTCACGCTGCTGGTCAACGAAGAAGGAGGCGTCACGTGCAACGGCGTCCCGGCGGGCAGGCTCAGCGACGCGCAACTGCTGAAGGCAGATGGCATCAAGGAGGATCTGCACGACCCGGCCTCCAAGAACCTGTCGCTCGCGCCGGCGCGCGGTTCGGTGCTCAGCTACACGGTCCGTGATGAAGACGGGACGGTGCGCTTCGCCGATAACTCACCCGGTCAGCCAGCCGTGCTGCGCGAACTGGCGCTACTCGTGCTGATGGCCGCGCAACAGGTCTGCCACCTGCCCGAGTAGCGCTCTGTCCTAGGCGAATCGCACCTTGCCGTTGGACAGCGCGCGCACCTGAGCACGCTCGACCAGCTCCAAACGCTCGATCGTCCTACGGATCAGCGTCGCCAGCAGTCGCATCCTTGCGTTCTCCGAGCGAAGCTCGAGCAGCTCCTGCTTGGCCTCGATCCTGAACTCCACGGTGCCAGCCATGCTGTAGGCGTCCATCGCGTGCAGCTCGGCGTCCTCGAGCTCACGGTCGGTCGCCTGCAGAACCAGCTCGCGATACAGCTCGCGCGCGCTCTCGTGGGCCTGCCGGTCGGGCTCCTCCACCTCCTCGCCGAGGAACTCGACGACACCGGCCGGATAGGGGAGGTCGTCCTGGCGCTCGACCAAACGCAGCGGCCGCGTGCCCCGCGCGAGAATGTTCATCCGTCCATCTGGCATCCGCTCGATCATTCGCTCGATCTCACACGCGCAGCCGATCGGCTTGAGCTCCTGCTCGGACAGCCACACGATCCCGAATTCGCGCTGCAGCGAGCCCGGCCGCGCGCGCAGGCAATGCTCGATCATTCTGCGGTAGCGGTCCTCGAAGACGTGCAGTGGGATGCTCTCGCCCGGCAGTGCCACGATGCCCAACGGGAACAATGCAAAGTCCCGCGACGGTCGCTCGGGCATGCTGCCGAGTTTAGGCACGCGGCCTCGGCGGGGTCGGCCTTGCGGGTCAGGCCGCGTACTTGCGCGCGGACAGCATCAGGTTGTAGAAGATCGCGGCAGGCAGCCGTGGCTCCAGCAGCCGGCGATCGAACTCCTGCAGCGCGAGGTAGCCGCGATACGCATACAGGCGCCAGGCCCACGGGACGTCTTGGGGATCGGCTGTGGCCTCGAGCGTGCGGTTGGTCCAGCCAAACCAGTTCGCCAGCAGCTCCTCGCCGCTCACGCGCACGTCCTGTAGGCCCGCCCCGCGCGCCGCACGAGCGAGTTCCGCCGGCGCGAATGCGTGCACGTCGACGACGCTCTCCAACGCCTCGTCCGGCGCCCCGTGATCGCTCGTGGCCGCTGGCCGCGCGCCGATCGCGCGACGCCACAGCGGCGCCAGCGTACCGGCGACGCGCTTGGGCACGCCGGCCAGACGATCGCCATAGCGCGATGGCTCACCCGCGAACAGCACCGTTCCGCCGGGCGCCAGCACGCGCGCGAACTCTGAGAACGCGCGCGACAGGTCGGGGATGTGATGCAGCACCGCGTGTCCGATCACCAGATCGAAGCTCTCGTCGGCGAACGGCAGGCGCTCGGCGTCGCCGGGTGCGGTGTCTACCTCCAGCCCCAGGCGCCGCGCGTTGGCCTGCAGGGTCTCCAGCATGCCCGGCGAGATGTCGCTGCACGTTGCCTCGCCGATCAGGCCCGCGCGCAGCAGGTTCAGCGTGAAATAGCCGGTTCCCGAGCCGATCTCCAGCGAGCGTCGGTAGTGGCCGGGCTCGTGGCCGAGCGCCTTGCGCACCTTCGCGCCGACCTGGCTCGCGCCCATCTCGCCGAAGTCGATGCCCCACTTGGAGTCGTAGCTTTCGGCCGCCACGTCGTGGTAGCGGGTGTTGGCGTCTCGGATCTCATCGGCGTTCAGGACTGGCGGCATCGGCCGGACCATATACTCGCGCGCCGTGCCCACGCATCCCTCCCCGCACCTGAACAACGGCCAATTTCCAGTCTCTTGATGTCAACACCGCAATCCGAGCCGAGCCCGTCCCCGCTCGTCTACGAGCAGCACGATCAGCCCGACGGCGTGCCGCCACTGGCCCTCACAGGCGAGCGCACGTTGCCTGACGTCCCCGAGGAGAACTACTGGTTCAGGCGCCATCTGGTGGTCTACGACTGGATCGCCGCGCGTGTCGGGGGGCTGCGCGTGGTCGACATGGCCTGCGGCGAGGGCTATGGCTCGGACGTGCTCGCCGGCGGGGCCGCGGCTGTCGTCGGCGTGGACGCCAACCCCGAGGCCCACGAGCACGCGCGGCTGCGCTATCGCCGCTCCAACCTTCGCTTCGTACGCGACCTGGTCGACGGTTTCTCCGAGCCGACCGACGCGGTCGTGTTCCTGCAGACGATCGAGCACCTGCAGGAGCCGGCGGCCACGCTCGAGCACTTTCGCTCGCTGGTGGGCGACGACGGGGTTGTGTTCGTCTCCACGCCCAACGTGCGCACGCTCGCACCCGCGGGCGCCTCGCGCTCGGACAACCCGTGGCACGTGCACGAGTACGACCACCGCGAGTTCGAGGCGCTGTGCAGGCGGGAGTTCGCCGCCGTGCAGCTGTTCGGGCTGTTCCATGCGCGCAAACTGCGCGCGCACGAGCTCGCCCTGCGGATCGGTTGGGATCGCGTGCACGCCGGGCTGGGCATCACCCGCCGCTTCTATGACTGGTTCACGCCCGCGATCGCCGTCTCAGACTTCCGTCTGCGCCCGGCGGGCGGCGCCGACATGGATCGCGCGCTGGACTTCCTCGCGGTGTGTCGCCCGTGAGCAGTGGCCGCGATCGCGGCGCGCTGGCGATCGTCCTGCACACGCACATGCCCTACGTCGAGGGCTTCGGGACGTGGCCGTTTGGCGAGGAGTGGCTGTGGGAGGCGATGGCCAGCAGCTACCTGCCGCTGCTGGACCTGCTCGACGACGGCGCGCCGCTGACGCTGTCGCTGACGCCGGTCCTGTGCGACCAGCTGGAGGCCGACGGCGTGGGCGAGCGGTTCGCCGCGTTCGTGCAGGACGTGCGCCGCGATACGCACGAGGAGGATGCGGCCGGGCTACGCGCCGGCGGCTATGAGCAACTGGCGGCCGAGGTCGATCGCTCCTACGGCGACTACACCAGCGCCCTGGAGAGTCTGCAGCGGCGTGGCGGACGGATGCTGGATGCGTTTTCCGCACACGCGCAGTGGACCTCCTCGGCGACCCACGCGATCCTGCCGCTGCTCGCCACCGACGTAGGCGTGCGCCTGCAGGTCGGCGGCGGCGTACGCGCGCATCGCCGCCGCTTCGGCGAGGGTTGGCGCGGCGGCTTCTGGCTACCCGAGTGCGCATATGAGCCAGGGCTGGACCGCGCTCTAGAGGACGCCGGCGTTCACGCGGTCTGTATCGAGTCGACTAACCGGCTCGGCCTCGGATCGCCTGAGCACTTGCGCCCGATTGCCACCGAGGCCGGCGTGATGCTCGTCCCGATCGACCGCAGCACGATCTCACTGGTGTGGAGCGACGGCGGCTACCCGGCCAGCGGCGCCTACCGCGACTACCACCACCACACGATCCACCACCACAACCCCTGGAGCAACGACGGCCAGGCCTACGACCACCAGCGCGCGCTGGCGCTCGCGCGCGAGCACGCCGCCGACTTCGTCACGCGGACGCTCGCCAGGCTGCGCGAGGCCAACGAGGCGTCCCGCGGCGGCGAGCCGCTGCCCGCCGGAGGACTGGTCGTGTGCGCGCTCGACACCGAGCTGCTCGGACACTGGTGGTATGAGGGCGTCGCCTGGCTGGCGGCTGTGGTCGAGGAGTGCTCCCGACAAGGGCTCGAGCTGGTGCGCTTGGACGATGCGCTCGAGCGGCTGGCCGGGAACGACGCGCTGGGCGGGGCCGAGCAGCACACAACGTGGGCGGCCAGCTCATGGGGGCAGGGGGGAGACCTGTCGACCTGGTCGGGACCGGCGGTCGCCGACATCGCGTTCACCGCCCGCGCGGCCGAGCTGGAGGTGGTGGCAGCCGGTGAGCGCGCCGGTGTTGCCGCAGTCCGCGAGCTACTCGCGCTGCAGGCCAGCGACTGGCCGTTCATGATCTCCCGCGACATCGCCGCGCCGTACGCGCGCGAGCGCCTGGACGGTCATCGGCGGGCGCTCGAACGGGAGCTGGACCTCGGCCAGCGCGCCGAGCTGACAGGGTTGCGCAACCTCGCCATCGACGCCGAGCGCGCGTCACTGCTGGTACCCGCCTAACTCGCGCTCACAATGCTGCGCGGCTGCGCAACGCGGCCGCCGCGCGGCGGCGCTCACTCCCAGCGCATCGAGCGCGGCGTCTCACGCATGCGCAGCACTCGTGCCGGTGTGCCCGCCACGACCGCATTCTCTGGCACGTCGGTCGTCACAACCGAGTTGGTGCCGATCACGCTGTTCTCGCCGACCGTCACTCCGCGCAGAATGCACGCGCCGTAGCCGATCCACACGTTGTGCCCGACGCACACATCGCGCTTGTAGATCCCCTGCAGACGGATCGGGCGCTCGACCTCGGTGACGCCGTGGTCGAAGTCGATCAGCATCACCCTGTCAGCGACGATGCACTCACGCCCGATCGACACGTGCTGATAAGCGGAGATCGTGCACTCCTGACCCATCACCGTCTTGGCGCCGATGCTCACCTCGCCCTCGTGTACGCGGATCTTGCAGCCGTGCCCGATCCACGCCCAGCGCCCGATGCGCAGCGTCGCGCCGCGCCCGATCTCGAGCTTCACGCCCGGGCACACGAAACACAGGCCGTCGGTCTGCAGCCGTCCGCGCCAGCGCAGCTTCAGCAGCACGTAACGCGCAAGCAGCCTTGCGTAGTGGAAATTGAGCATGCGGTTGGCGCGCAGGAACCGCAGCAGCGCGAGCGGACCGCCGTGCGGTGGTGCGGGCGCGCGGCGCAGCCCCTCGCCGCCGTGCTCGGCGTAGGTCGGCGTGCTCGGGTCCGCAAGCAGCTCCATCGCCGCCGAATCGTAAGCGAAGGCGGGGAGGGTCCGACCGAGCGAGGACCCCTGCGATGATTGCCGCTCGATGAGCGCAACGACCCTTGCACAGCGTCTGCTCGACGGCGATCGCCGTGCCCTTGCACGGGCGATCACGCTCGTCGAGGACGACAGCCCCGAGGGCTGGGAGCTGGTGCGGGAGGTCTACCCGCATACCGGCCAGGCCGCCGTCGTCGGCTTCACCGGGCCTCCCGGCGTGGGCAAGTCGACGCTCATCGGTGCGCTTACCAAGATTCGCCGAGAGGCCGGTCGCAGCGTTGGCGTGCTGTCGATCGACCCCTCCTCGCCGTTCACCCAGGGGGCGCTGTTGGGCGATCGCATCCGCCTGACCGAGCACTTCCTCGACCAGGGCGTGTTCATCCGCTCGATGGCCAATCGCGGCGCACTCGGCGGGCTGTCCGAGGCCGCCCTGCAGGCGGCGCTGCTGCTCGACGCGGCCGGGCGCCAGGACGTGTTCGTGGAGACCGTCGGCGTCGGGCAGGCCGAGATCGACATCATCGACCACGCCGACACGATCGTGCTGGTGCTGATGCCCGGCTCCGGCGACTCGATCCAGGCGCTCAAGGCCGGTGTGATGGAGATCCCCGACGTGATCGTCATCAACAAGGCAGACCATCCGCTGACCGACACGATGATCCGCGAGATCCGCGGCGTGCTGTCGCTGGCCAATCTCGACCGCACGCCCGAGGAGGTGCGCGCCCACTGGCGGGTGCCGATCATCAAGACCGAAGCCAGCCGCGGCGTCGGCGTGGAGGAGCTGGTCGCCAGCCTCGAGCGCCACCGCGAGCACATCCTCGCCGCCGGGCAACTGGCCGAGCGCCGTCGGCGCAACCTACGCAACGAGGTGCTCGCGATCGCCACCGCGCGGCTGCGTCGCCGCCTGGAGGAGGATCTGCAGCAGGACGAGGAGTTCCAGCAGCTGCTGGAGGAGGTCGTGGAGCGCCGGCTCGACCCAGCCAGCGCGGCCACCAGCCTGCTCGAGCGCGCGAGCGCTCCCCAGCCAGACCTGCGCCGCTAGCTCAAGCCCCGAGCGCGCGGGCGATGACCATCTGCTGCACCTCGTCGGTGCCCTCGCCGATCGTCAGGATCTTCGCGTCGCGGTAAAAGCGGCACACCGGGTACTCCTCGATGTAGCCATAGCCGCCGTGTATCTGCACGGCCTCCTCGGCGCAGCGCACCGCCAGGCGGCCGGTCTTCAGCTTCGCCTGTGCGGCGGTGAGCGTGAAGTTGCGTCCCGCGTCCTTCTCCCGCGCCGCCTTGTACACGAGCAGGCGCGCGGCGGCGATCTCGGTCGCCATGTCCGCCAGCTTGGCTTGGATGGCCTGGAACTTGGAGATCGCCTGCCCGAACGCGCGGCGCTCACGCGCATAGCTCAGCGCCTCGTCGAGCGCCCCCTGCGCAAGTCCCACGCCCATCGCGGCGACACCGATGCGCCCGATGTCGAGTATGTGCAGGAACTGCTTGAAGCCCGCCCCGCGTGGGCCCAGCAGGTTGGCCTCGGGAACATGGCAGTCACTGAAGCTCAGCGGACGCGTGTCCGAGGCGTTCCAGCCCATCTTGCGATACGGCTCACCCTGCTCATAGCCGGCCGTGCCGTTAGTCACGATCAGGTTCGAGATCTCCTTCGCGCCGTCCGGCGCCTCGCCGGTCACCGCCGTGATGCACACCACGCCCGAGATGTCGGTGCCCGCGTTGGTAATGAACTGCTTGGCGCCGTCGATCACCCATTCGCCGTCGGTGAGGCGTGCGCGCGTGCGCGTGTTGCCCGCATCTGAGCCCGCCTCCGGCTCGGTCAGGCCGAACGCGCCCAGTCGCTCGCCCGAGCACAGCCGCGGCAGCCACTCGCGCTTCTGCTCCTCTGAGCCGAACAGGTAGATCGGCTGCGTGCCCAGCGACGTGTGTGCGCACAGCGTGATCGCCACCGAGGAGTCCACGCGCGTGAGTTCCTCCACCGCCAGCGCGTACGCCAGCGTGTCACCGCCGCCACCGCCGTACTCCTGCGGGAACGGGATTCCCATCAGGTTCAGCTCGCCCAGCTTCGCCACGATCTCATACGGGAACGACTTCGTCCGATCGAGCTCCTCGGCCACCGGCGCGACCTCGCCCTGCGCGAACTCCCTGACCGTGCGCCGGATCAGCTCGTGCTCGGGGGACAGGTCGAAGTCCATCGCGTGCAGAGTCTCCCAGACACACGGCGGAGGGTTCGCCCGCTGGCGCATCGTGGGCTACACGAGCGGCCACGATCGTCTGTCACGATGCCCGCGCAGTGACCAGAGCCCGTCTGATCCTCGACTTCCTCTCGCGCGGGCAGCCACATCGTTACGGCCCGCACCGCTCTCAGCGCGCCGACCTCTACCGTCCCGCCGGCCCGCAGCCCAGCCCCGTGATGGTCCTCGTGCACGGCGGCTCCTGGCAGGCCCGCTACGGCAAGCTCGCGATGCGCGGCCTGGCGGGCGATCTGTGCCGTCGCGGCTGGGCGGTGTGGAACATCGAGTACCGGCGGCTCGGCGACGGCGGTGGCTGGCCGACGACGTTTCAGGACGTCGCCTGCGCCGTCGACCATCTGGCCGAGCTGGACGATCCCGGGCTGGACCTCGGTCGCGTGAGCATCCTCGGCCACTCCGCCGGCGGCCACCTGGCGTTGTGGGCAGCCGGGCGCCCGAGTCTGCCCGCGGGCGCCCCAGGCGCGTTCGACGGCGCGCCGGCGGTGCGCCTGCAGTGGGTCGTCTCTCAGGCAGGCGTCGCCGATCTACGCGGGGCCTACCGGCGCTGGCACGGAGGGCCGGTACGCGCGCTGATGGGCGGCTCCCCGGAGGAGTTCCCCGAGCGCTACGCGGTCGGCGATCCGCTCGCGTTGGTGCCACTGCAGATCCCCGCGCTGCTCGTCCACGGCACCCAAGATCAGACCGTCTCGGTGAAGCTCGCTCGCGCCTACGCGCAGGCCGCCCGGATCGCTGGCGCGGAGGTGGAGCTGGTCGAGGTGGACGGTGCGCCTGGCGCTCACCGCGCGCACATCGATCCGCGCGGTCGGGCCTGGAGCGAGGTCACCCGGCGACTGTCTGACCCGCTCATCGCGCCCGCCGGCGCAGGGGGTTATTCCACGTAGGACTCGGCGAGTGCGACCAGCAGGCGCACGCCGTAGCCGGAGGCGCCCTTACCCACGTACGCCCGGTCCAGCTCCCATGCAGAGCCGGCGATGTCCAAGTGTGCCCACGGCGTCTCGCCGATGAAGTTCGACAAAAATGTGCCGCCCACGATCGTGCCCGCTTTGCGGCCTTCCGGTGCGTTGTCGAGGTCGCCGTACTTGCCCTTGATCAGCTCGCCGTACTCGGCGTGCAGCGGCAGCCGCCAGACGATCTCGCCGGTGCTCTCGCCGGCTAGCGAGATCCGCTGGGCCAGCTCATCGTCGTTGCTCATCAGCCCTGCGTAGGTTGAGCCGAGCGCGATGATCACGGCGCCCGTCAGCGTCGCCAGGTCGACGATCCGCTCGGCTCCCTCGGCGACTGCGTGACACAGGCAGTCGGCCAGCACCAGCCGTCCCTCTGCGTCGGTGTTGTTGACCTCGATCGTCTTGCCGTTTGCGGCCGTGACGATGTCCCCCGGCTTGATCGCCCGTCCGCTGGGCAGGTTCTCGGTCGCGCCCACCACTGCCACCAGCTTCACCGGCAGGCGCAGTCGGGCTATCGCCGAGACCGCCTCGATCACGGCCGCGCCGCCGGACATGTCGAACTTCATCTCGGCCATCTTCGCTCCGGGCTTCAGCGAGATCCCACCGCTGTCGAAGGTCACCGCCTTGCCGACGAAGCCGAGCGTCGGGCCGACCGGAGAGGGGCCTTCGTACTTGAGCGTGATCAGCGCCGGCTCCTGCTCGGAGCCCTGCGCCACCGCCGAGAACGCACCCATGTTGCGGGCACGGATGCCCTCGCTTCCCTCCACCTGCACCGACACGCTGTCGAGTGCTTCGCCCAGCGCCTTCGCATACTCGGCGAGCGCCGACGGGGTCAGGTCGTTGCCCGGACGGTTCTGCAGGTCGCGCGCCCGATTGACCGCCTCGGCCACGATGCTCGCCTCGTCGACCACTCCGGCCAGACCCTCGCCGCCGGCGAGCACCAGGCGCTCGAGGTGCTTGGGCGGGCCGTCGGGCTGGTCCTGCGGCGGAGTCGACTTGTGCTGCTCGAAGGCGTAGTCACCGAGCACTGTGCCCTGCACGATCGCTGCCGCGATCGCGGGCTCATCGGCGTCGGGCGTCTGCCAGCAGAGCGTCCGCGTGGAGATCTCCCGCACGCGCGCGCCGGCGACCGCCGCCGCCACCCGCGCCCGCTCGGCGGTGAACGCCGCGCGCTCCCCGAGTCCTACCAGCAGCCAGCGTTGGCCGTCGATGTGCGTAAGCGCGAGCGCCTTGAACGAGCTGCGTGCCTCGCCGGAGGCGAGCAGCTCGGCGACCGCCGCGGGGCAGCCGGGGGGTGTCTGATCGCCCTCGAACAGGCCGATAGCGATCGTGTCAGCGCCGCTGTCGGCGGCGTGCTGGTTGATGGCGGAGACGTGCATCGGTCGCGCACCATATCCAGCCTGCCCGCGGTTCGTCCGCGTAGTCGAAACTTGGGCTGGGCGCGGGCGCACCGTCGCCGACCGCCGGCATCTGCCGATCAAGCCCTCCGGGCGATGCTCAAACGGTCTACTACCATTCTCGATCTCCCATCCCTTACCGAAGGAGCAGACCGGCTCAATGGCTAAGACAGTGATCCTCGGCAGCGCACGGACCCCGATCGGCAAGATGGGCGGCGGGCTGTCCTCGCTCGAAGCCACAGAGCTTGGTGGGCTGGCGATCGGTGCGGCGCTGGAGCGCGCAGGGGTTGAGCCCGAGCAGGTCGACCATGTCGTGATGGGTCAGGTGCTGCAGGCGGGGCAGGGTCAGATCCCCTCTCGCCAGGCCCAGATCAAGGCCGGTGTTCCCAAGGAGGTCTCCTCCGAGACGATCAACAAGGTCTGCGCATCTGGCCTGCGCGCGTCGGTGATCCTCGATCAGGCGATTCGCGCCGGTGACGTCGAGGTCGGCGTCGGCGGTGGTATGGAGTCGATGTCACAGGCTCCCTACCTGCTCCCGGGCGCGCGCTTCGGCTTTCGTATGGGCGACGTAAAGGCGCTCGACGCGATGGTCCACGACGGGCTTACCAACCCCTTCTCGGGCAAGCAGATGTTCGTCGAGGCGACCGAGATTTCCGACGAGCTGGAGATGACCCGCGCGGATCTCGACCGTTGGGCGCTGCGCTCGCACGAGCTGGCGCTGAAGGCGACCGACGAGGGTCGTCTGCCGGAGGAGATCGTCGCCGTCACCGTCAAGGGTCGCAAGGGCGACACGGTCGTCGAGGTTGACGAGGGTCCGCGCCGTGAATCTTCGCTCGAGGCGCTCGCGAAGCTGCCCGGCTTGGTCGGCAAGGAGGGCTCGCACACCGCCGGCAACTCGCCCGGTGTCAACGACGGCGCGGGCGCGCTCGTGCTGTCCTCGGACGAGTGGGCGCGCGCCAACGGCAAGGAGGCGCTCGCCGAAATCGTCACGCACGCCCAGAGCGCCAATGATTTTGCCTACCTCGCCACCACCCCGGCCAGCGCCGCCAAGAAGGCGCTCGAGAAAGCTGGGCTACAGCCCAGCGACATCGATGTATGGGAGATCAACGAGGCGTTTGCGTCGGTCACGCTGAACTCGATTCGCATGCTTGGCATCGACGAGGACCGTGTCAACGTCAACGGCGGCGCCGTTGCGCTCGGTCACCCGATCGGCGCCTCCGGCGCCCGGCTGCTCGGCAGCATCGTGCTCGAGCTGCGCCGCCGCGGCGGCGGGCTCGGCTGCGCTGCGATCTGCTCTGGCGGGGGTCAGGGCGACGCGGTGATCTTGAAGGTCTGAGGCGCTCGTGCCCGGGCAGGGAGGCAGCTCCGGCGAGAGCGTACGGCCGCGTCGCGGCGCTGCCTTCTTCGACCTCGACAAGACGCTGATGGCCGGGTCCTCTGGCGTGTTCTTCGCCCGCGCGGCGTATGAGACGGGCATGATCTCGCGCTCGCGTCTGGCGCGTGACGTGTACGAAAACCTCCGCTTCAGGCTGCTCGGCTCGACCGACGATCGTGCCGACGACGTGCGCAAGCGTGTGGGGGAGATGATCGCGGGTGTGCGCGTGCGCGATCTCGAGCGGCTGTCGCCGCGCGTGCTGAGCGGAGTGCTGCCACGCCTGTATCCGGAGATGCTCGAGCGCGCATATGCCCACCAGGACGCGGGTCTGCCCGTCTACATCCTCACGGCCGCCTCGCAGGAGATGGCCGACCTGCTCGCGCACGTGCTCGCGTTCGACGGCGGTCTCGGCTCGCGCTCGGAGATCGTCGACGGTCGCTACACGGGGCGCCCGGCGGGGCCGTTTAACTACCGCGAGGGCAAGGTCCTGTCGATGCGCGAGCTGGCCGGGCGCGAGGGCATCGAGCTGGCGCGCTCGTATGCGTACTCCGACTCGGAGTCAGACCTGCCGATGCTACGCGCGGTCGGTCACGCGGTCGTGGTCAACCCCGATGCGCCGCTGCGGCGTATCGCTGCGGAGGAGGGTTGGGAGGTCGTCGAGCTAGACCGTCTCGGGCGGCGGCTGAAGATGCTGGCGGCGCTGGGCGCGGGGACGGTGCTCGTCTCGGCCGGGCGCTTTTTGCTGGAACGCGGCGGCGTGGCGGGCACGGGCGCGCGTGTGCAGCGACGCACCCCGCAGGGTTCCGCCGGTGCGCGGACGCGACTGACGAGCGCCGGCGCGCGAGTGCGATCGCGCGGGACGCCGGGCGCGCCCGCGCGGCGGCGACGGTGAACGCCCACGCAGCCGCGGCGCGCGTGCCGGCGTGCAACCACCGCGAGCGCATAGAGTATGTACGCGAGGGGATGCGCCGGCCGTCGGCCCGCGCGCGATCTCCCGAGTTGCCGCGCGCTCGCCGACAGCCGCTCGCAGCATCGTCAATCGAAACCGACTGAGCGTCCCTCACCCATGTCTTCAGCCGCGTCGAGTACCCACAGCAAGATCCGCGTGGTAGTGGCCAAGCCAGGCTTGGACGGGCACGACCGCGGTGCCAAGATCATCGCGCGGGCACTGCGCGACGCTGGCATGGAGGTGATCTACACGGGCCTGCACCAGACGCCCGAACAGATCGTCGAGACGGTCATCCAGGAGGACGCCGACGCGGTTGGCCTGTCGATTCTCTCCGGCGCGCACATGACGTTGGTGCCGCGCGTGGTCGAGCTGCTGCGCGAGCAGGGCGTCGACGACGTCGTCATCACGGTCGGCGGGACGATCCCGGCAGAAGACATTCCCGAGCTCAAGAGCCTAGGCGTCGCCGAGGTCTTCACGCCTGGCGCGCCCACGCAGGCAATAGTCGACTTCATTCGCGGTGCCACCGCCGGTGGACGGGTGTCCCCAAGCTGATTGACTCGTCAGTCAACCGCCCGAACCGGTAGCATCGTTTCCAACAGAACCCAAGGAGAAGCCCACAGACATGAAGATATGCGTCCTGGTGAAGGAGGTTCCGGACGCCGCCGTCGAGAAGAGGATCGACCTCTCGACGGGGCGCATGGACCGCAGCGGCGAGAAGAACCTCAATCCGTATGACACGCACGCGATCGAGGCTGCGATGCAGATCAAGGAGGGCGGCGCGGTCCCGGTCGAGGAGATCGTCGCGGTGACGATGGGCCCCGACAGCGCGGTGCGCGCCCTGCACAAGGCGGTCTCGCTTGGCGCCGACCGCTCGGTGCACCTCTCAGATCAAATCGTGGCCGGCTCTGACGTGGCCGCCACGGGCTACGCGCTCGCCAAGACGCTGCAGCGCGAGAGCCCCGACCTGGTGCTGCTCGGACAGCAGTCCGACGACGGCGAGTGCTACACGATCGGCGCCGTCGTGGCCGAGCATCTCGGTATGCCGTCGCTGACGCAGGTGATCAAGATGGACGTCGACCCCGAGAGCCTGCGCTGCGAGCGCCAGGCCGAGTACGGCTACGACACCGTGCAGATCAAGCTGCCCGCCGTGATCTCCGTCGGCGACGCCATCAACGAGCCCCGCTATCCCTCGTTGAAGGCGATCATGGGCGCCAAGAAGAAGCCGCTGGACACCGTCAGCGCGGGCGACGTCGACATCGACGCCGCCAAAGTCGGCGGCGAGAACTCAGCGGCTCAGTGGGTCGCAGCCAAGGCCCCGCCCGCGAAGGCGGCCGGCGAGATCATTGAGGACGAGGACACCGGCGAGACGGTCGAGAAGATCGTCGCCTGGCTCGACGAGAGGAAGCTGATCTGACATGGCAAACATCCTGGTTTACGCGCTGCACTACGACGGCGCGATCAACAAGAACTCACTTGGCGCCGTCTCCGAGGGTGCCAAGCTCGCCGCCGAGCTGGGCGGCGAGGCGCACGCGATCCTGCTCGGCCAAGGTGTTCCGCAGGACCTCGCAGCGTCGCTGGGCAAATACGGCGCCAAGAAGGTGCTGGTCGCCGAGGGGCCGGAAGGACTCGCACAGCCGCTGGTCGACGCGATGGCCAAGGCGATCGCCGACGGCGGCTACTCCTACGCGCTGTTCGGCGGCGGGCTGCTCGGCTTCGAGATCGGCGCCGGGCTGGCCGCGAGGCTCGGCGCGGGCGTGGCGATGGAGGTCACCAGCGTGCGCGCCGAGGGCGGCGAGCTGATCGCCGAGCGCCCGATCCTCGGTGACTCGGCGATCTCGGAGATCAAGTACCGCTCCGAGGTCGGCATCGTGATCGGCCGTCTGAACGCGTTCGAGATCAACGACGCAAGCGGCGCCGACGCGCCGGTCGAGCAGCTCAGCTTCGAGCTGAGCCCGCACGCCTCGCAGGCGACGATGGTCACGCGCGGCGAACAGCGCGGCGCTGACGTCGACATCGAGGGCGCCGACATCCTCGTCGCGGGTGGTCGCGGACTGGGCAAGGCTGAGGGCTTTCAGCTGGCCGAGGACCTGGCCGCGGCGTTCGGCGGCAACTCTGCCGTCGCCGCCACGCGCGCGGTCGTGGACGCCGGTTGGTATCCATACGCCGCACAGATCGGGCAGACGGGCAAGACGGTCGCCCCCAAGCTGTACCTCGCGGCGGGTATCTCCGGCGCGATCCAGCACAAGGTCGGCATGCAGAGCTCGGAGAACATCGTCGCGATCAACAAGGACGCCAACGCGCCGATCTTCGAGTTCTCCGACCTCGGCGTGGTCGGCGATCTCAACAAGATCCTGCCCAAGCTGACCGAGGCTGTGAAGGCGAAGAAGGGCAGCTGAGATGTCCGGCTCAAACGGCTCCTCCAATGGCAAGGTCGTGCCGGCGGCGTACCCGCCGCCGGTGGACTCTCAGAAGGAGTTCATCAAGCACGGCTTGGACGCCGAGGACGAGCTGATCGAGGTGGGGGTGGCGATCGTCGGCGGCGGCACGGCCGGGCTGGCGTGCGCCAACCGCCTGCTTCAGCTGCTGGCCGACGACGAGGAAACGCTCGAGCGCCTCGGCGAAGTGCCGGTGGCGGTCGTGGAGAAGGCCAAGACGTGCGGCGGGCACAACCTGTCGGGCGCGGTCATGCGCCCCGACCCGCTGCTGGAGCTATTCCCGGAGATGACCCGCGAGCAGTGGCGCGAGGAGGGCTTCGCCTACGGTGAGGTCAAGAAGGAGGCCGTCTACCTCACGCCGACCTCCAAACACTCGCTGCGCATCCCCACCCCGCCGCCGTTCAAGAACCACGGCAACGAGGTCATCTCGGTGTCCGCGCTGGCCCGCTACCAGCAGCGCCAGGCGGAGGACGCCGGCGCCTACATCCTCACCGAGACCTCAGCGACGCAGCTCGTCGTCGAGGACAGTCGCGTGGTTGGCGTGCGCTCGGGCGACAAGGGGCGCGGCAAGGATGGCGAGCCGCTGGGCAACTTCGAGCCCGGGACCGACATCAAGGCGCACACGACGGTGCTCGCGGAGGGCTGCTGGGGCCATCTGACGGGCGCGGCGATTAAGGAGTTTGACCTCGCCGAGGGACGTGAGCCGCAGGTCTGGGAGCTGGGCGTCAAGGAGGTCTGGAAGGTCCCCAAGCCGCTCGATCGCCTGATCCACACGATGGGCCCATGGCCACTGAAGATCGCCACCAAGTACGGGCAGATCGGTGGCACGTGGATCTACCCGATGAAGGACGAGAAGACCGGCGATGACCTCGTGTCGATCGGTTTCGTCGTCGAGCTGGAGTACGCCGACGCGACGACCTCCGCGCATGACCTACTGCAGACCTTCAAGACACACCCGCTCGTGCGCAAGATCCTGGAGGGCGGTGAGCGCGTCGCATGGGGCGCCAAGGCGCTCCCCGGCGGCGGCTACTGGTCGATGCCGAAGCTGTCGATGCCCGGCGCGCTGCTCGTCGGCGACTCGGGTGGCATGGTCGACACGATGGCGCTGAAGGGCGTGCACCACTGCATCAAGTCGGGCATGCTCGCCGCCGAGACGATCTACGAGGCGCTCAAGCACGGCAACCAGGATCTGTCCGGTTACGAGCAGGCGATCGACGAGTCATCGGTCGGGCGCGAGCTGTGGGAGGTCCGCAACGCGCGCCAGCCGCTGCAGAAGGGCCTGCTACTCGGTGGGCCGCTGAGCGGCATCCAGCAGATCAGCAAGGGTCGGCTGCCCGGGCGCGCCGACTGGCACCGCAACGACGAGAAGCCGATGTTCATCGGCAAGACCAAGGACGTGTACGTCAAGCCCGACGGCAAGTACACGTTCGACAAGCTCTCGTCGGTGTTCATCACCGGCAACGCCACGCGCGATGACGCACCGAACCACATTCGCGTGCGCAAACGCGTTCCGCGCGAGGTCGCCGAGACATGGCGGTGGATGTGCCCGGCGGGGGTATATGAGATCCCCGAGGATGCGCCCGAGCACGGCGAGGTCGACGTGATCGTCAACTACACCAACTGCGTGCAGTGCGGCGCGATCACTGCCAAGGGCGGCCGGCTGACCACGCCCGAGGGTGGCGACGGGCCGCTTTACCAGGTGACCTGAGGACTCCGCGCGCGCTCCAGCGTGGCCGCGGCGGTTGCTCGCCTGGCTACAGCTGCGAAACCTGCGTGTGCTTTGAGTGTTAGGAGGGTGTGGTGATGTTCACATCTTTCAGATCTGCCGTGTCAGAGTGCCAGTGGGGGCGGGCGGCTGTGCGCACGTTTGCGTGCGTCCCCGCGCTCCTCGCCTGCCTCGGCGTGTTCGGCGCGAGCGCGTGGGGGGCGTCCTCGATGGTGCTCGCAGGCTCCTCCTCAGCAGCCAAGCCCAGCGTGTCGGTGGACCTCGAACAGTGTTTGACGACGGGCGTTCAGAGCGAACGCTCGGCGACGTTCGGCGGTGAAATGGCCACCATCCCTGGCGCCGCTCGGATGCTGATGCGCGTCGACGTGCTCGAGCGCGCGCCCGGCGAGCTGCACTATCACGCGGTCAGTGCCCCCGGCCTCGGCGTGTGGCGGTCCTCGGCGCCTGGGGTGAAGGTCTACAAGTACCTCAAGCAGGTGACCGACCTGCCCGCGCCCGCGTTTTACCGCGGCGCAGTGCGCTTCCGCTGGCTCAACGCGCACGGCCGCCAGATGGCCGCCACCGAACTGCGCACGCCCCGCTGCGAACAGCCGCCTCTGCCGGAATCGCCGAGCACGCCGGTCGGCTCCTCGGCGGCGATCGGCGGAGTCTGAGTGGGACACACCGGGTGTCCCGCGCGGGCGCCGCGGCAGCAGGCTGCTCACGCCCATCCGTGCGCTGCCGACGCGTGCCGCTAGAATCGAGCGACGATGAAGGCCAAGATCCATCCTGACTACGTCCGTGCGCACGTCCGCTGTACGTGTGGCAACGAGTTCATCACTCGTGCCACCCAGGACGAGCTGCACGTCGAGGTGTGCTCCAACTGCCATCCGTTCTACACGGGCAGGCAGAAGCTGATGGACACCGGCGGACGGGTCGAGCGCTTCCAGCGCAGGATGGCTAAAGGCCGCCAGCAAGCACGGTCCGCGCAGTAGTCCGATGTCCGAGCGCGTGCCCGCCGGTTCGCCGTCAGGGCCAGCAGCGCTAGCCGCCTCATCGCTCGTGGCCGCGCCCAGCGCTGCCTCGCCGCCGGTGAGCGAGCACGCCCCGAGTGTCGGCGCAGTGCCCGCGGGCGAGCAGGAGGGGGGGCCCGGCGGTCAGTGGGCTCAGCGCGACGCGCCGCTCGGCGGCCAGGCGGTGCTCGAGGGCGTGATGATGCGCGGTGTCTCCAACTGGGCGGTGGCCGTTCGCAAGCCCAGTCCGGAGCAGTTGGCCGAGGGCGAGATCTCCCCCGAGCAGGCGGCGCTGGGCGAGATCGAGGTCACGACCTTCCCGCTGGACTCGGCGATGAAGCGTCATCGCGTGCTGCGCTGGCCGATCATCCGCGGCGTCGTCGCGCTGGGGGGGTCGATGGCGATCGGCTTCCGTGCGCTGGAGGTCTCCGCCAACGCGCAACTGCCGCCCGAGGAGGGCGCTGACGGCGCCACCGAGCAGCAGGAGATCCCGCGCGGGCTGTGGGTCGGCACGGTCGTCGTGGCGGTCGCGCTGGCGGTCGTGCTGTTCTTCCTGATCCCCGTCGGGCTGACCAGCCTTATCAAGGGCCAGTTGGGCTCCTCATTCCTGTTCTGGCTGGTCGAGGGCTGCGTGCGCACGGCCCTGTTCCTCGGCTACATGCTCGCGCTCTCGCGCGTGCGCGACTTGCGTCGCGTGTTCGAGTACCACGGCGCCGAGCACAAGACGATCTCATGTTTCGAGGCTGGCATGGAGCTGACGCCAGCCAACGCGCAGCGCTTCACGCGGCTGCACCCGCGCTGCGGCACGAGCTTCCTGTTGGTGGTCATGATCGTGGCGATCTTCGTGTTCGCGCCGATCGGCCTGCCCGCCTGGTACTGGCTGATGATCACGCGCATCGTGGGTGTGCCGCTGATCGCCGGGATTTCCTTCGAGCTGATCAAGTTCGCCGGGCGCAACCGCCAGCGTCGCTGGGTGCGGGCGGTGATGTGGCCGGGCTTGAAGCTGCAACTGCTGACTACGCGTGAGCCCGACCTCGATCAGCTCGAGGTCGCGATCGCGGCGCTGGGCGCGGTGCTCGAGCGCGAGCAGCCGGGTGAGCTGACCGCGGCCGATCTGCTGGGCGTCGAGGTCGTCGCCTAGCGCTAGCCGTCGAGCGCGGGCGCCGGGGCGGTTCGCGCGACCAGGGCCTCCCAGCCCTGCTTGATCCGCTCCAGCCCCAGTTCGCGCACGTCATGCAGGTACACGAACAAATCGGCCGATAGCGCCGCCAGCAGCGTGTCCGCCAGCAGCTCGGCGTCGCAATCGGGATCGGCCTCGCGCAGCAGCAGCTCCACATGCAGCCGATGGACCGCATAGGGCGCTGAGCCAAAGCGGGCTGGACCGACGTCGGCCGCCACCAGCACATCGGCATGCTTGTCCAGCATCTCCAGCCGTGCTGCACCGAATGCGATCAGGCGCTCGCACGGTGGCGCCCCCGGTCCCAGCGGCGGCTCGCCGCGGATGAAGCCTTCCTGTAGAGCGCGCTCGTCCTCGCTCAAGATCGCCTGCGCCAGGGCTGCGCGTGAGCCGAAGCGGCGAAACAGCGTGCCCTTGCCGACTCCGGCCGCAAGGGCGACCTCGTCCATCGACACGCACCCCGCGCCGCGCTCGGCGAACAGGCGCCGCGCGGTGCACAGGATGCGCTCGCGGTTGCGTGCCGCGTCGGCTCGTTCGGTGGGTTCCGGCTCGAGGACCGGTAGCTCGAAAGGGGCGTCCATATGTGCTTATTCTACTAAACGGACCATAGTCCGATTCTGTGCTACAGTGATCTCATCAGTAAACGGACCACGGTCCGCAACAAGGGAGCTGCTGTCATGACCACCACTGTCGCACAGCCAATCGCCGCCGGTACCTGGAAGATCGACACAATCCATTCGCACGTCGGCTTCGCCGTCAAGCACATGGTCGTCTCGACCTTTCGCGGGCGGTTCGAGAACTACCAGGGCTCGCTGAACAGCGACGAGAGCGGGACGCCTCGCCTGCAGGGCTCGGTCGACGTCGACTCGATCGTCGTCAAGGACGAGAACCTCGCCGGACACCTCAAGTCACCGGACTTCTTCGACAGCGAGCACCATCCCCAGATCCGTTTCACCTCCAACGAGCTGCGCGTCGGCGACGCCGGCGAGCTGGAGGTCGAGGGCGAGCTGACGATCAAGGGCAACACCCACCGCGTCACCGCGCGCGGCACTCTCAGCGGGCCGCATGTGGACATCGCCGGCAACGACAAGCTCGGCGTCGAGCT
Organism: uncultured Solirubrobacteraceae bacterium; assembly: GCA_963705235.1. GTDB lineage: Bacteria > Actinomycetota > Thermoleophilia > Solirubrobacterales > Solirubrobacteraceae > Palsa-744. The sequence goes on from OY970059.1 coordinate 1,963,525, forward strand.
GGAGGCGGTCATCGACCGGCGCGAGTACGGCCTGGACTGGAACGCGCCACTGCCCAAAGGCGGCTTCGCACTCGCCGACGACGTCAAGCTCGAGGTCTCGCTGGAGCTGGTCAGGGAGGCGTCCTAACCATGAAGGTGCTCGGCCTGTCGGGGAGTCTGCGGCGTGACTCCCACAACACGCGCCTGCTGCGCGGCGCCGGCTCGCTGCTGGGGCAGCAGGACGAGCTCCAGATCTTCGAGCGACTAGCTGAGATCCCGCCCTACAGCGAGGACGACGAGCAGCAGGCGCCCCCGGCGGTCGTGGCTCTGAAGGCCGCGATTGCCGGGGCCGACGCTGTGCTAGTGGCGACGCCCGAGTACAACTCCTCGATACCCGGAGCCCTCAAGAACGCGCTCGACTGGGTCTCGCGGCCGATCGCCGACACGCCGCTGCGTGGCAAGCCCGCCGCCGTCATGGGGGCCAGTACTGGTCTGTTCGGTGCCGTCTGGGCACAGGCGGAGCTGCGCAAGGTGCTCTCCACGATCGGCGCCCAAGTGGTCGATCGCGAGCTGCCGATCGGCGGCGCTGACGAGGCGCTCGGCGCCGACGGGCGCCCGCTCGAGCACGAGGCGCTCGAGCAGCTATCGGCCACGCTCGACGAGCTGCTCGAGCTGGCCGGCGCACGCCGTGTAGCCGCCTGAGTCCCGCGCTGCGCGGCTCGCCGGACACGGATCGCCGGCCTGTGCGTGTCGGCGTGTGCCTAGACTGGCCCGGCGATGATCGAGCAGCTGGTCGAGCAGATAGAAACGCGCTTCGCCGAGCTGGGCGAGCAGATGACCGATCCTGAGGTGATCTCTGACCGCGAGCGCTACGCCGAGGTAGGGCGCGCCTACAGCCAGCTCGAGGCGCCCGCCAAGCTCGCCGCGGACTGGCGTCGCGCTCAGGACGACGTCGCCGGAGCCCAGGAGCTGATCGCTGAGATGGGCGAGGACGCCGAGCTACGCGAGGAGCTGGCAGGCGCGCGCGGTCGCATCGAAGCGCTGGAGGAGGAGATCCGCCTGGCGATGGTCGAACGCGATCCCAACGACGACAAGAGCGTGATCGTCGAAATCCAAGGCGGCGCCGGCGGCGAGGAGGCCGGGCTGTGGGCCGGCGACCTCTACCGGATGCTCACCAGGTACGCAGAGCGACTCGGCTTCCAGACGGAGGCGATGGACATCGGCGACGGCAAGTTCACGTTCGAGATCAAGTCCCGCCCACCCGAGGGCGCCTACTCGGTGTTCAAGTTCGAGGGCGGTACGCACCGCGTGCAGCGCGTGCCCCAGACCGAGTCTCAGGGGCGCATCCACACCTCGACCGCGACCGTCGCGGTGCTGCCCGAGGCCGAAGATGTGGATGTGCAGGTGGACCCCAACGACCTGCAGATCGACGTCTACCGATCCTCGGGCCCGGGCGGTCAGTCGGTCAACACGACCGACTCGGCCGTGCGCATCACGCACAAGCCGTCCGGCATCGTCGTCTCCATGCAGGACGAGAAGTCCCAGCTGCAGAACCGCGAGAAGGCGCTGCGCGTGCTGCGCGCGCGACTGTATGAGCGGGCGCTAGCCGAGCAGCAGGCCGAGCTCGCCGCCGACCGACGCTCACAGGTCGGTACGGGCGATCGCGCCGAGAAGATCCGCACGTACAACTACGGCGAGCGGCGCGTCACCGACCACCGCATCAAGCTCACCGTGCACAACCTCGAACAGGTGCTCGAAGGCGAGCTGGACGAGCTGACCGAGGGGCTGCAGGCCGACGAGAAGCGCCGGCGTCTGGCGGCCTACTCTGACGAGCACGGGCCGGCGGCCGTGTGAGCACCTCCACGCGCGATGCGCTCGACGGCGCGATCACCGCGATCACCGCCGGCGGCTGCGAAATCCCGCGCCTTGACGCCGAACTCCTGCTCGCGCACACGCTCGGCGTCAGCCGCGAGCAGCTGCTGAGCGACAGCACTCTGAAGGTCGAAGGCCCGGCGGTGCGCTCCTTCCAGGACGCCGTACGGCGCCGGTCGATCGAGCGCGAGCCCGTCGCCTACATCGTCGGGCGACGCGCATTTCGTCGTCTCGAGCTGGCCGTCGATCGCCGCGTGCTGATCCCCCGTCCGGAGACCGAGCTGCTGGTCGAGCAGGCGCTGTCGCTCGCCGGCAACGCGCGCGTGCTCGACCTGGGCACCGGCAGCGGCGCGGTCGCGCTGGCGCTCAAGGACGAGCGCCCCGACCTGGACGTGACCGGCAGCGACATCAGCGCTGACGCGCTGGAGCTCGCCGCCGCCAACGGGCGGCGGCTGGAGCTCGACGTCCATTGGCTGCAGGGCGACCTGCTCGCGGGCATACCCGGTGAGTACGACGCGCTACTGGCCAACCCGCCCTACGTCGCATACTCCGAGCGCGCGACGCTCGCGCCAGAGATCACCCGCCACGAGCCCTCTGGCGCGCTGTTCGCCGGACCCGACGGGCTCGAGGTGATCCGCGTGCTCGCCGAGCAGCTCGCGGCACGCCCGCGGATCGTGTTCGCAGCAATCGAGATCGGCGCCGGCCAGGCGCCGGAGGTCTCACGGCTGATGGAGTCCGCTGGCTTTAGCGCGGTACGCTGGGAGCGAGACCTGGCAGGGATTCAGCGAGTCGCGGTTGGGGTACGCCAGCGGTAATGAGCGCGGACATCGGCGAGCAGGACGCGGAGCGCCTTGAGCGCTGCATCGCCGACGGCGGCGTGGCGGTGTTCCCGAGCGACACCGTATATGGCGTGTGCTGCGATCCCGATAACGAGCGGGCGGCAATGCGCTTGTACGAGCTGAAGGGGCGCCCGCCGGCGCGCCCGGCCGCCGTCATGTTCTTCGCTCTCGAGCCGGCACTGCGCGAGCTGGATGACCTGTCCGAGACCGAGCGCCTGGCCCTCACCGTGCTGTTGCCGGCTCCGCTGACGCTGCTGCTGTCCAACGAAGCGAAGCGCTTTGCCGCCGCCTGCAGGACCGATCCGGGCACGCTTGGGCTGCGCGTGCCGCGGCTGCCGGTGGGACTGCAGGCGCTGAGCGCGATCGGCAGACCGGTGATGCAGACCAGCGCCAACCTGTCGGGACAACCGGACGCGCGCAGGCTTGACGACGTGCCGGAGTCGCTGCTCGACGGCGCCGACCTGGTACTCGACGGCGGCGAGCTGCCGGGCACGCCCTCGACAGTGATCGACCTGCGCGACTACGGCGCGCACCGGCGCTGGCACGTTCTGCGCGAGGGCGCGCTGTCGCGTAGCTCGGTGCAGGAGCTGCTGACGGCGCTGGACTGACGCCGCGAGCGGGCATCGCCCGCCCGTGCTAGCCTCGTTAAAGCTGCCGCGACTGGCGCCTGAGGTGGAATCGACCACCGGGGAGCGGTCAGCCAACACGCCGCGCGCCTGGGCATCCCGGTCCTGTTCGCATCTCAAGGAGAGCGTGTGTCCGAGCTGAGCCCCGACTATTTCAACCGTCCTCTCGCCGAGGTCGATCCCGAGATCGCAGAAGCGCTCAACGGCGAGCTAGAGCGCCAGCAGCGCACGCTCGAGCTGATCGCCTCCGAGAACTTCGTGCCGCGCGCCGTACTGGAGTGTCAGGGCTCGGTCCTGACCAACAAGTACGCGGAGGGCTATCCCGGTCGACGCTACTACGGTGGATGCGAGTGGGTGGACGTCTCCGAGCAGCTTGCGATCGACCGCGCCAAGGCGCTGTTTGGCGCCGAGCACGCCAACGTCCAGCCGCATTCGGGCGCGCAGGCCAACACCGCCGTCTACCACGCGCTGCTAAAACCGGGCGAGACGGTCATGGGTCTGGCGCTGGCGCATGGCGGCCACCTCACGCACGGCATGAAAATCAACGTGTCCGGGCGTCTGTACGATATCGCCGCCTACGAGGTCGACCGGGACAGCAGCGTGATCGACATGGACGAGGTCGCACGCATCGCGCGCGAGCGTCGTCCGCGGCTGCTGTTGGCTGGCTGGTCGGCATATCCGCGCCAACTCGACTTCGCTCGCTTTAGGGAAATCGCCGACGAGGTCGGCGCGCTGTTGATGGTCGACATGGCACATTTCGCCGGGCTCGTCGCCGCCGGTCTGCACCCCAACCCCGTCGAGTACGCCGACGTCGTCACCACCACCACGCACAAGACACTCGGCGGTCCGCGCGCGGGGATCATCTTGTGCCGCGAGGAGTACGCCAAGAAGATCGACTCGGCGGTGTTCCCCGGCCAGCAGGGCGGGCCGCTGGAGCACGTGATCGCGGCCAAGGCGGTCGCGCTGAAGATCGCCGGCAGTGAGCTGTTCGCCGAGCGCCAGCGGCGCACGATCGCCGGAGCGCAGGCGCTCGCGCAGCAGCTGCTGGAGTCCGCCGCGGCCGAGCACGGCGTCAACGTGCTGACGGGCGGCACCGACGTGCACCTGATCCTGGTCGACCTGCGCGCGGCCGACCCGCCGCTGACCGGCAAGCAGGCCGAGGACCGCCTGCACGACATCCAGATCACCGTCAACCGCAACGCTGTGCCATTTGACCCGCGCCCGCCGATGGAGTCCTCGGGGCTGCGCATCGGTACTCCGGCGCTGGCCACGCGCGGACTCCAGCATGAGGACTTCACCGAGGTCGGGCAGATCCTGGCGGTCGCGCTCACACCCGAATACGAGTCCCGCTCAGGCGAACTTGCCGAGCGCGTCGGCGCGATCGCCGAGCGCTACCCGCTGTACGACTGGCTCGGCGCGGCAGCGCCGGTGTAGCGCGCCCCGCATACCTGCGACTGCGCGGCCTGCGATGCTGTGCGGGAGCCGATGGCGCATCCGAACGAGCTCGACGCGCTTTACGCCCTGCTGACCGCCGCGCTCGTCGCTGCGCTGCTGACGCCGTTGACGATGCGCTTTGCCACCGCGATCGGCGCGATCGACGAGCCGCGCGAGCGCGGACTGTCCGAGCGCCCGACGCCACTGCTCGGCGGTCTGGCGATCTTCGCCGGCGCGCTCGTCGCCGGACTGATCTGGCTGCCCTCGGGCTACGCCGGCGAACACCAGCAGCAGCTGTGGCACGGCGTGCTGCTGGGGGCGGCGGTGATCACGTTTGTGGGCGCGCTGGACGACCGCTTTGACCTGCATCCGATGCTGAAGCTGCTCGGGCAGCTGGTGGCGGCGGTGATCGTCGTGCACTTCGGCGTAGCCGTGAAGGCGATCACGCTGCCGTTCGTCGGCGAGCTGGCGTTCCCCAACGCGGGCGTCACCAACGCCGGCCCGGTGCTGACCGTGATCGGCCTGGTGCTGATGATGAACGTCGTCAACTTCTCAGACGGCGTCGACGGTCTGACGGCGGGAGTGTGCGCGATCATCGCGCTGGCGATGGCCGTGATCGCGTTCGATCTCGGGCGTCCCCAGCCCGGTGTGCTGGCGGCGCTGACGGCCGGCGCGGCGCTCGGCTTTTTGATCTACAACTTCCCGCCCGCGTCGAGCTTCATGGGCGACTGCGGCGCTAACCTGCTCGGCCTGCTGATGGGGGTGATCGCAGTGGAGGCGGCGGTCAAGACGGCGGCGGTGGTGTCGTTTGTGCTGCCGCTGATCCTGCTGGCGGTGCCGTTTCTGGACACCACCTTCGTGGTGCTCAAGCGCTTGAAGTACCGCCAGCCGATCTACAAGCCCGACAGCGAGCACTTCCATCACCGCATGGCCCGCATCGGCTTCAGCAGCAGACGCACGATCGCCTACCTGTACGCGTGGACGCTGATGCTGGCCGGGCTCGCGCTGGCGCTACGGTTCGTCCCTTACAGCGACCATAACGGCCACTTCCACACGGGCTGGATGCTCGTGATGCTCGCCATCGGGCTGTTCGTAATCGCGGCCAGCGTGTACCTGGTGTACGTGCTGGAGATCCTCAAGTTCAGGCGGCTGGACGCCTCGCGTCTGCGGCGGTTGCGCCCGCAGGCCTCACCAGCGGAGATCGACCTGGACGTGATGAAGGATTTCGAAACCGGCGAGTTTGAGGCTGTGACGCACGCCGGGGACGGGGGCGACGCGCGTGTGCGTGACGACGCCGGCATGGCCCGGGCTGAGCAGCGGGTCGGCCAGCGGCAGGTGGATCAGGACGGCGTAGGCGCACAGCAGGAGCGTGGCGGCGCGCAGGCGCCGGTCGCCGCTGACGGCCGCTAGCGGCAGCGCCCAGATCGCATACCAGGGCAGCAGCCACGCCGTCGACAGCAGCAGTGCGATCGTGCTCCAGCCGGTCGCCGTGCGCCAGTCCGCGCCGCGCGCAGTTCGCCATAGCGCATAGACCAGCACGGCCACGAAGGCGGCGAGGAACACATGGCGCCACCAGTCGGGCGTTCCGTGCAAGCCGAACAGGCGGGCGGTCTCGGCTGGAAGGCTGTGCGTCGCCACCAACTGCTGCTGCTCGCCGACCGCGTTCAAGAACCCGAACGCATTTGTGCCAAAGCCGATCACCCCGATCGCCGCGACGGCCAGCAGACCGGCGCAGCCGCTGAGCGCCACGCGCAGCCGCTGGCGACGAGCTGGGGTGCTGAGCACCAGAAACGGGAGCGCCAGCCCGGCGGTCAGCTTGACGCCGACGCCCGCGCCGAGCGCCCCCGCCGCCCAGCGCAGCCGCGGACTGGTGCCCGCGCTCAAAAACAGCGCCACCGCAAGCGCCAGCATCACGAGCGTGTCGTTGTGTGCGCCGCCGACCGCCAGCACGAGCAGCACCGGGTTCAGCCCCACGAACGCCGCCGCCCAGGCCGGAGAGCGTCCGGCTCGCTCGGCGGCGCGCGCGATTAGGGCAATCGCGCCGAGACTGGCGGCGGCGCTCACCAGCTTCAGCACCCACAGGCCACTCGCCAGCCCCAGCGGCGCGAGTGCGTAGCTGGCGAGCGTGAACAGTGGACCGTAGGGAGAGTGTTGAAAGGGCCAGCCGACGAACGCGAACACAGCGTCGGTCGGTGCTTCGGCGGCCACGTGGGTGTAGGGGTCAAGGCCATGTAGTGCGCCCAGCCGGGCGAACGCGAGGTAGCCGAACACGTCCTGGGAGATCAGCGGCGGCCCGAGCGCGAGGATCACGTGCGCGAGCACGATCGCAACGGCCAGCGCGCCCAGCGGCATGCGCGCGGCGACGGCGAGCACGAGCAGGTAGCTCGCGCACATCACCAGCATCAGCGTCTGAAAGCTGGAGCTGCTGAGCGCGGCGTCCAAGCCATGCAGCGGCCCTGCCATCCACACCGGCCAACCGCCGCTGCGGCCAGGCACGTACTGCGATGGTTCCGAAGCCGCCCCGGCGCTGAGCAAGAACACGCTCACGACGACGCCCAGCAGGCCAATTGCCCCGATCACGTTGCTCAGCGGCGAGAACGCGCGCGCCCCGGGCGCGCGCCCCTCCTCTTGGCTGTGCCGGCCGGCGATTTCAACAGACGGTATCGGCGTGGCGGCCTGCATCTCGCCCCATTGTTGCGTCTCGCGGGTGTGCGGGCGTCCCATCTGCCCGGTACGCTCTGCGCGGTCGCGCCTCGCGGACAACAGCCGAGGCGCGGGCGCTCGCAGCCACGCGAGGCGGTGTGGCTCTCAGTGATGCAATCTCCCAAACGCATACGCATATGGCGTCGAGCTTCCGCTCGACGCCAGCCGGACACCGGCGCGCGGTCGCACGCGCAGGGTGCTCGGCACGTCTTGATCCTCTCGGCGGACGTCGGCGAGGGTCATGCGGCGGCGGCGCGTGCGCTGGCGGAGCAGATCGAAGCCTCCGAGCAGCAGGTCCAAGTCACCACGATCGACGGACTGGCTGCGATGGGACCGCTGCTGCGCCCGGTCGTCGAGGACGGCTATCGCGTTCAGCTGCGCTTCTTCCCGTGGACCTACACGATCGTGTACTGGCTGCTCGAGCACGTGCTGCCGTTCCGCGCGTTCGCCCGCTGGCTGCTGTGCCTGTTTGGCTCGCGCCCGCTCGCACGCAAGATCGCCGAATACGACCCGGACATCATCGTCTCGACCTATCCCGCTGTAACGGTGGTGCTCGCGCGCCTGCGGCGCAGGGGCGAGGTGCGCTGCTCGACCGTCGCCACGATCACCGACCTGACCGGCTTGTTCTTCTGGGCGCAGCCGGGCATCGACATTCACCTGGTGATGTACGGCGAGTCGCTTTCGTCGGTCGAGCGCATCGCGGGCGAGGGCAGCGTCCAGCTCGTGCGGCCGTTGATCTCGGCCGAGTTCCTGCGTCCGCGCTGTCCGGTGGAGGCACGCCGTGCGCTCGGGCTACCCGAGCAGGGCCGTTCGGTGGTCGTATCCGGTGGCGGCTGGGGCGTGGGCGACATCGCCGGGGCGGTCCGCGAGTTCACGAAGGTGGCGGAGGTGACGAGCATCGTCTGCCTCGCCGGGCGCAACGAGCAGCTGGGCGAGAAGCTGCGCCGCATCTTCGCCGAGGAGTCGCGCGTGCATGTGTATGGCTTCACCGACCGGATGCCCGAGATCCTGGCCGCCGCCGACGTGCTCGTGCACTCGACCGGCGGAGTCACCTGCCTGGAGGCCAAGGCGGCGGGCACGCCGGTCGTCTCCTACGGCCTGCCGGTCGGCCACGCGCGCGTGAACACCCGTGCGATGGCCGCGCTCGACCTGCTGCGCCTGGCCAATGACACCAACGAGCTGCGCACGCAGGTCCGCGCGAGCTTCGCATCGCAGGAGGCCGACGGCGCTGGCGGACGGTCAGATGGCGCCCAGGACCCAGCAGCCGTCGACATTGTGCTGCAGGCACCCAAGCGCGTGCTGCCGATTCCGCGCTGGCGGCTACGGGCGGTGGCGCTGGCGACCCAGGTGGCGCTGCTGATCGGCGTGGGGGCGTGGATCATGTCCACCGACGAGGTCGCGGCTGTTGCGGCCAAGGTCCTGGACGTGCACGAACTGGTGCGCGTACCGACCACCCAGCCGGAGGTCGGGCTGATCGTGCACACGCCGTCCGCGGACATCGTGCCGCTGGCGGGCAAGCTGGCCGGGCGCGGGATCCATGTCTCGTTCGCTGATGACTCCGGCGTGCCCTCGTCGCAGCGGATCGCGCAACTGCACAAACTCGGCGACGAGCTGCTGCCGGAAATCCCTGGCTCGGCCTTGTTTCGCTGGATACGCACGCGCGGCGCGTTGCGCTCGCAGGCGCGCGCGCTCGGGCTTGGGCGCAGCTTCTACTACCTGCGCCCGAGCGGCGGCCTGTCGGTCGGGCAGATGGTGCTGGCGCGCACGACCGGCGCGATCCCGGTGAGGGGCGCCCTGCGTGTCAACGCGACCGGCGCGCTGCCTCAGCGCCCGATGCGCGCGGGCGACGTGCTGGTCGTCGAACTAGATGGATCGGCAGGCTCGCTGACAGGGCTGGAACGGGTGATCTCATGGCTCGGCTCCTCGAGGCTGGGCGCCGAGCCGCTCGCGCGGTTGACCGCCTCACCCTCCATTAGTCCCAGCAGCAGTGGCGAGCGGGCTAGTGCGGCCGCCCCGGCGACCAGTACGGCCAGCGAGATGCTCAGCGGGATGCCCGACAGCGGCGTGTCGCTAAAGCGCTCGCCGAACAGGATCGGCGCGAGCGCGACCGGCACGATCGTCTGAGTCACGAACACCACCGGCGCGACCTGGATCGCAGGGCGCGACTGCAGCGCGCTCATCTCGCTGAGCACACCGACGCCCGAGGCCGCCGCGGTCGCCAGTCCCCACAAACCCGCCGTCAGCAGATGGTGGCTGGCGAGGTCGTCGGTCACGAGCTTCGTCGATACGCCGCTGAAGGCGTACGCCAGCCCGGCGCCGAGCATCGTCACATCGGCGCGCGAGCGCCCGATTGCGCGCAGCAGATACGGCAGCAGCGCGCCGAGGCCGAGGCCGACGAGCACCAGCACGATCACCGTCTGGCTGGCTGTTTCGTCGGTCGTGCGTGGCGGCGCGCACAGCGCGACGCCGACCACGCCAAGCACGATTGCCAGCGTCGCCAGGTGCTCGCTGCGACCGGCGTGCTCGCCGAGCATGCGCTCGCCAAGGAACAGCAGCACCAGCAGGCCGGCGGCCAGCGCGGGCTGGACGAGGACCAGCGGAGCCAGCAGCAGCGCGAGTACCTGCAGCGGCCAACCGAGGATCGACAGGCCCGTTCCCAGCAGCCACCGCGAGCGGGTGATCAGCCCCCCGACGAGCGCCAGGCGCAGGTTCTGCTCGTGCGAGGCCTGCTTGGCGTCCATCGCCTGCAGGGCTATCCCTAGGCTGTAAAGCGTAGAGGCCCCGACCGCCGCCGCGATTCCCAGGACGAGTTCGACCATGTCAGCCGACGATCATCGCATCCCCGCAGTACGCCTCGCGGGCGTGCTCGGGGCGCTCAGCGCCGCCAGCTATCTGCTCCCAGGCCTGGCCGGCGCTTGCGCGCGGCTGCGCGCACCGCTCGGCGTCGAGGACCGCACGGCCGGCGGTCGCGGCTACGCGCTCACGTTCGACGACGGGCCGCACCTGCGCGGTACACCTGCGGTGCTCGAGATCCTCCGCCACGAGCGCGTCAAAGCGACCTTCTTCCTCGTCGGCGAGCAGGTGCTGCGCAACCCCACGATTGCGCGCGAGATCGCAGACGCCGGTCACGAGGTCGCGCTGCACTGCCACCGCCACCGCAACCTGCTGCGGCTGACGCCGTGGCAGGTGCGCGAGGACATCAACAGAGCACAAGACGTCATCGCCACTCACACTGGCTGCTCGCCGGCGCTGTACCGCCCGCCTTACGGGGTGCTCAACGCTTCCGCGCTGCGGCTCGCACGCTCACGTGGCTGGCGCACGTTGCTGTGGAGCCATTGGGGTCGTGACTGGGAGGCACGGGCGACCCCGGCCTCGATCGCCGCGCGCGTGACCGACGGCGCCGCCGAGGGCGCGGTGCTGCTCCTGCACGACGCCGACGACTACGCCTCGCCCGGCTCGTGGCAGCGCACGGCGCAGGCGCTGCCGCGTGTCCTGGACACGCTCGCGCAACGTGGATTGAGCCCCGCGCCGGCGTGATCACAGCCCCGCGCCGGCGTGATCGCACCGGCGTGTTCCAGCTTGGCAGCCGATTAACATCACCCGCTTGAGCTCTGCATCTGTAGACCTGCACGATCCGCCCGTTCTCGACCACACCGCCGGCGCACCCGCTGCCCCGGCGGTGACGCGCCCGCGCTGGTGGGGCGAGCTGCTGGTGATCGTGTGGCTGTGCTGGATGTACGACGCAGTCAACAACCTCGCGCCGCTGCGCGTGCGCCCGGCGGTGGCACACGGTCAGGATGTGCTCGACCTCGAGCGATGGCTGCACATCGCGCCAGAGCGTACGCTCGATCATTGGCTGGCCGCCCATCAGTCGCTGGGGCTGGTGATCTCCGATTACTACGACAACGCCCACTTCGTGGTCACCCTCGGCGTGCTCGGATGGCTGTGGTGGCGCCGCGCGGACATCTACCGCCCGCTGCGCAACTCGCTGGTGCTCGTCAACGTGCTCGCGTTCGCGGTCTTCTGGCTGTACCCGGTGGCGCCACCGCGGATGCTCCCCGGTTTCATCGACGTCGTCGCCTCCACCCACGCGATCGGGTCGTGGCACACGGGCGCGCTGGCATCGCAGGCCAACGAGCTTGCGGCGATGCCTTCGCTGCACATTGCCTGGGCTGTGTGGGTCGCGGTCGCCCTGTGGCAGATCTCCACACGCACCTGGGTACGGGCAGCGGCGATTCTCTACCCATGTCTCACTGCGACCGCCGTGCTCGCGACCGGCAACCACTATGTGCTCGACATCGCCGGCGGCCTGGTCGTGATCGCGCTCGCGATGGCGGTCGTGCAGCTGGCGAGACACGTGTCTCTCGCGGCCTCCGAGCCGCGCCGTTTGCGCGCTGCGGGACTGTTCACGAAGTCCGATGGGTCCCCGTAACGCATGTCACAAACTTGTTACGAAGTCCAAGACCGGTTAGACTGACTTCGCCGCCGCAGACAGTTGAGGGACAGTTCGACGGCTCCGCCGCCTGACCGCGCGGCGAGTTTTCCGTCTGTAGGGTGGCCCCCACATATGTCAGAGTTCAAAGCCAACGAGGATCACGCACGCCTGCCCGGCTACGGGCCCGGCGGCCTGCGACACCTGGGCCCAGCGCCCTTGGTGGTGCGCGGGCGCGCTCGGCGCTGCCCGACACCTCGCAGGCACCCGATCCGTGCGGTGCAAGACGCCTCGTGCTGCGGTATGCGCCGGCGAGGCGTAGGTCACGCACGACTCCCCGGATCCCCCGGCTGACGTGTTCTTCCTCCGCTACCTCGACGTGTGCCTGGTGCTCGCGACGGCCCCGTTCGTGCTGATTGGAGGTCTGCCTCTGCTCGGTTACCTGATCGGCGCCCTCGCGTGGTTGCTGACACGACTCGGTACGGCGCTCGTGCACTCCCGCGCCAGGAGCGTGGGCGACCCGAGGTTTCGCGCCGGCCTGCAGGTGGGGGGCATGCTCGGACGGGTGTGGATCGTGGCGCTCGGGATCGTGCTCGCCCGCTACGTCGGTGGCAAGGACGACGGCATCATGGCCGCCGCGATCGACCTGGCGGCGTTCACCGTCTACTTCGTGATGTCGTTCATAACGCGCGAAGGACCGCTCGGCAGCGCTCCGACGAGCGCGCGCGTGACCGGCAGGCCGAGCACGCCATGAGCACGAGCGCCCAGACGGGGGGATCGGTTGTGAACACGACCGAGGAGAAGCAAGGGCTCAGCACCAAACAGAAGCTGCTGATCCTGCTTGGGGTGTACCTGACAGGGGTCGTCGCGCTGGTCCTCGCCTACGGCTGGCACAGCGAACGCAACAAGAGCTTTGAACCGCAGAACGAGTTCAAACTCGACAACTGGGTTCAGCTCAAGCTCGGCTCGCTCGACCTATCGCTGAACAAGGCCGTGATGTACCTGTTTATCGCCGCCGCCCTCACGTCGATCACGATGATCTACATCGCACGGCGCATGCAGGCGCGTCCCAACAAGGTCCAGGCGGCCGTCGAACTTCTCTACAACCTGATGCACGACAACATCACCGGCGCGAGCATGGACGCCAAGATGGCCGCCAGGTGGTTCCCGTTCATCGGCGCTCTGTTCCTGTTCATCCTGTTTTCCAACCTGATCGGCTACATACCGCTGCCGACCAACACCGAGCACCAGATCAGCCTGTTCGGTTGGCACATCCCGTCGTTCTCGCTTTACGCGGCCACCGCCAACCTCTCGATCCCGCTGGCGCTGGCGCTGGCGGTGTTCGTCTCCTACACCATCGAAGGCGTGCGCGCCAAGGGGCCGATCGGCTATCTGAAAGGGCTGGTTCCCGGCGGCGTCACAGGCGGGATGGCGGTCGCGATCTTCTGCCTGGAGGTCCTGTCGAACCTGATGCGCATCCTGTCGCTGACGATTCGTTTGTTCGCCAACATCCTCGCCGGCCACCTGATCATCTTGTTCATGGCGGGCGCGCTCGCCGTGATCCTCGGCATCGCGGCGCTGGGCTGGCTGACGATACCGTTCGGAATCGTCCTGTTCGCGTTCGAGGTCGGCTTGGTCGCAGCCCTCCAAGCGTTCATATTTGCCACTCTCACAGCTATCTACCTCGGCGGCGCGGTCGCCGCGGAACACTAAAAGGAGCCAATCGCCGTGCACATTGCTTTCATCACCCTTCTGGCGGTCGCAACCGAAGAAACCGCCAAGGCCGGTAAGTCCATCGGCCTCGGGGTCGGCGGCGGTCTCGGCGCCGTCGGCGCCGGCGTCGGCATCGGCATCATCTTCGGCAAGGCGATCGAAGCGATCACCCGTCAGCCGGAGATGCGCGACGAGATCACGCAGCTTCAGTGGCTGGGCTTCGCCTTGACCGAGGCCTGCTTCTTCTACGGGCTCGTGGCCGGTCTGCTGGCCGCGTTCATCGTCTGAGGCCATGCACACGCTTGCGTCAAACGGCAGCTTTCTGATCAAGCCGGGTGTCGGCCTGATGGTCTGGACCCTGCTCGTGTTCGGGGTCACGATGGTGCTGCTCGCACGGCTCGCGTTCCCGCGCATCAGCGAAGCGCTCGAGCGTCGCCAGCGCGCCGTCGAAGAGTCAATCGACAGCGCGCAGCGCACGCGCGAGGAGGCCGAGAAGATCCTCGCCGAATATCGCGAGCGACTGAAGGAGGCCAGGGCGCAGTCCGAGGAGATCGTCCAGCGCGCCCGTCAGACAGCCGAATCGCACGAGCACGAGTCCAAGGAGCGTGGCCAGCAGATCGTCGAGGAAGCGACCAAGCGCGCCGAGCGGGACATCGCCGCCGCCAGCGCACGCGCGCTCGATGACATCCGCCGAGAGGTGGCCGACCTGACGATCATGGCGACCGAGAAGGTCACCCGCAAGACGCTCGACGACGCCGATCAGCGCCGGCTGGTTGCGGAGGCGCTCAGCGAGTTGGACTTCTCCGACATCTCCTCCGGAGTGTCAAACAACTGATGGAGGAGCTAGCCCAGGTCTACGCTCGTTCGCTGTTCGAGGTCGCCAAGGAGGCGAGCAAGCTCGACGAGCTGCGCGAGCAGCTCGGCCAATTTGCGGACGCGCTCGACGAGCATCGCGAGCTGGCGCTGTTCTTCTTCTCTCCGTATTTCTCGACGGTCGAGAAGCAGCAGGCGCTCGGCCGCGTGCTCGACGGCGTCGACCCGCAGCTGCTGAACTTCCTGGAGCTGCTGATCGAAAACCACCGCATGCCGGTGATCTTCCGCATCCGTGCGGAGTACGAGCGGCTGTGGGAGCAGGAGAATCGCGTTCTGCCGGTGGAGATCACCAGCGCGATCGAGCTCGACCGCGAGACCACCGAGACGCTGGGCAGGACGATCGGCGAGCGCGCCGGGCGCAAGGTGACGCTCGCCGCTCGCGTGGACCCCGACATCCTGGGCGGCATCGTGGTCAGGGTGGGCAACTCGATCCTCGATGCCTCAATTCGCAACCGACTGGAGCAGCTGCGCAGGCACGTTGCCCAAGGAGCCTCTTAGGAACTAGACATGCAGATCAATCCCGACGAGATCACAAGCATCCTCAAGAGCCGCATCGAGGGCCTCGACAGCGGACGTGCCGAGCTGACCGAGGTCGGCACCGTGCTGTCGGTAGCCGACGGCATCGCGCGCCTGCACGGCCTGGAGAACTGCATGTCCTTCGAGATGATCGAACTCTCCCACGGCGTCACTGGGCTCGCGCTGAACCTCGAGTCCGACAACGTCGGCGCGGTGCTGTTCGGCGACTGGGAGCGTGTGTCCGAGGGCGACACCGCTAGACGCACGGGCGCGCTGCTGGAGATTCCCGTCGGCGACGCGCTGCTCGGCAGGATCGTTGACCCGCTCGGGCGCCCGCTCGACGGCAAGGGTGAGATCCACACGACCGAGACTCGCCCGGCTGAGTTCAAGGCGCCCGGCGTCGTACAGCGCCAGCCGGTGACCGAACCGATGCAGACAGGTCTGAAGGCGATCGACGCGATGATCCCTATCGGGCGCGGCCAGCGCGAGCTGATCATCGGCGACCGCCAGACGGGCAAGACGGCGATCGCGATCGACTCGATCATCAATAACAAGGACACCGGCGTGGTGTCCGTGTACGTGGCGATCGGGCAGCGCATGTCGACGGTCGTGGCGCTCGCGCAGACGCTCGAGGAAAACAACGCGCTGGAGAACACGATCATCGTCGCCGCTCCTGCCGACGAGGCCGCGCCGATCAAGTTCATGGCCCCGTACGCCGGCTGCGCGATGGGCGAGCACTTCCTTTACAACGGCCGCCACGCGCTGGCGATCTACGACGACCTGACCAAGCACGCCTACGCCTACCGGCAGATGTCGCTGCTGCTGCGTCGCCCGCCCGGGCGCGAGGCCTACCCCGGCGACGTGTTCTACCTGCACTCGCGCCTGCTCGAGCGCGCGGTCAAGCTCAACGACGACCTCGGCGGCGGCTCGCTGACTGCGCTGCCGATCATCGAGACGCAGGCGGGCGATGTGTCCGCATACATCCCCACCAACGTGATCTCGATCACCGACGGGCAGATCTTCCTGGAGTCCAAGCTGTTCAACTCCGGCGTGCGACCCGCCATCAACGTTGGCATCTCGGTCTCACGCGTCGGTGGAAACGCCCAGATCGGTCCGATGAAGAAGGTCGCCGGGCGCATCAAGCTCGAGCTCTCCCAGTACCGCGACCTCGAGGCCTTCGCTCAGTTCGGCTCCGACCTCGACGCCGACACGCAGGCCACACTCGCGCGCGGCGCACGGCTCGTGATGACGCTCAATCAGAACGAGCGCGCGCCATTGCCCGTCGAGGACCAGACGATCCAGATTTACGCGGCCACTAACGGCTTCCTCGACCGCCTGCACGTCGAGCGCTCCAGCGAGTTCCTGCTCGAGCTGACCGAACGGATGCACGCCCAGCACGGCGACCTGCGTGAGAAGATCGCCGGCGGCGACTGGTCGCAGGAGACGCAGCAGGCCATCCACGAGGCCGTGCGGACGTTCGCCGAGGACTTCGGCTACGACCTCGACGAGGAAGGCCAACCGTTGGAGGAGGCTCACGCGGCCTAGCGCCGCCGCCGAGAACCAGCCATGGCATCCCAGCGCGACGTCAAGAACAAGATCGCCTCGGTCAAGAACATCCAGAAGATCACGCGGGCGATGGAGATGGTTGCCGCCGCGCGGCTGCGTCGCGCTGAGCAGCGCATCACGGCTCTGCGCCCGTACGCGGAGGCGATCAGACGGATGACCCGCCAGGCGGCCGCGGCCGCCGGCGCGGAGACCGCGCGCCTGCCACTGCTCAGCGAGCACGAGTCCCTCAGCAACGTCGGCCTGCTGGTCGTTACCGGCGATCGCGGCCTGGCGGGTGGCTTTAACTCGCAGGTCATCCGCACCGCCGTGAGGATCTCCAGCGAGCTGGACGAGGACGGCCTGCACAGCGACTGGTATGCGACCGGCCGGCGCGGGGTGTCCTCGCTGACGTTTCGCGGCAACGAGCTGAGCGGCGCCTACAGCGGCTTCGCCGATCGTCCGGCCTACGCAGATGCGCGCACGATCGCCGACGACCTCATCCAGGGGTATGTCGACGGACGCCTGGACCGCGTGGAGATGATCTACAACTCCTACGTCTCACCACTGACGCAGAAGGTCACCCACGAGCGGCTGCTGCCGCTCTCCCAGGCCACGATCGCCGGCGAGCAGGACGACGGTGAGTCCGAGCCCACGCCCGACGCCCAGGGGCCACGTGCGCTGGTGGACTACGAGCCCGACCCCGAGCAGATCCTCAGGCGGCTCGTTCCCGACTACGTCGAGATCTCGATCTACCGCGCGCTGGTGGAGTCCGCAGCTGGCTTCTTCGGTGCGCAGATGACCGCCATGCGCAGTGCCTCCGAGAATGCAAGCGAAGTCATCACCGATCTGACACTACAGATGAACCGGGCGCGCCAAGCCGAGATCACCCAGGAGATCATGGAGGTTGTCGCCGGCGCCGAGGGTCTGAGCTAGCCGCTACAACAAACTTCGACACGACTTTGACTAGGAGAGAATTGAGCTAATGGACGCCAGCACAGCAACGCAGTCGACCGGCGCCGCAAACGGTACGGACGCCTCGCGCAACGTAGGGCGCATCGAGGAGATCCAGGGCGTAGTGATCGAGGCCGTGTTCCCCGACCGCCTGCCCGAGATTAACCACGCGATTACCGTCGCGCGCCCGGCCGCTGCCGCTGCCGAGGAGGCTCCGGGCATCAGCTCCGGCGCCGAGGAGAGCGTGCTCGTGTGCGAGGTTCAGCAGCACCTCGGCGATGATCGCGTGCGCGCGGTCGCGATGGACACGACCGACGGTCTGGCTCGCGGTGTGGAGGTCCTCGACACCGGCGCTCCGATCACGGTGCCTGTCGGCGAGGCGACGCTCGGGCGAATCTTCAACCTGCTCGGCGAGCCGATCGACCTGGGCGAGCCGATGCCCGAGGGCATTGAGCGCCGCGGCATCCACCAGGACGCGCCGCGTGTGGACGACCTGACGCCGACCACCGAGATGTTCGAGACGGGCATCAAGGTCGTCGACCTGCTGGCACCGTACGCCAAGGGCGGCAAGGTCGGCCTGTTCGGCGGCGCCGGCGTCGGCAAGACCGTGCTGATCCAGGAGCTGATCCACAACCTAGCCAAGGAGCATGGCGGGCTGTCGGCGTTCTGCGGTGTGGGCGAGCGCTCGCGCGAGGGCAACGACCTCTGGCTGGAGATGAAGGAGTCGGGCGTCCTCGACAAGACGATGCTCGTGTTCGGGCAGATGAACGAGCCGCCCGGAGCGCGTATGCGCGTGGCGCTGTCGGGCCTGACGATGGCTGAATACTTCCGCGACCAGGGCCAGGATGTGCTGCTGTTCATCGACAACATCTTCCGCTTCGTCCAGGCCGGCTCTGAGGTCTCGGCGCTACTCGGACGGATGCCCTCGCAGGTCGGCTACCAGCCGACGCTCGAGACCGAGATGGGCCAGCTGCAGGAGCGGATCACCTCTACGCGTGAGGGCTCGGTCACATCGGTGCAGGCGATCTACGTGCCCGCCGACGATCTGACCGACCCGGCGCCGGCATCCGTGTTCGCTCACCTCAACGCGACCACCGTGCTCTCTCGCGCGATCTCCGAAAAAGGCATCTACCCGGCCGTCGACCCGCTGGACTCGACCTCGACGATCCTCAAGCCGGACATCCTTGGCGAGGACCACTTTCGCGTGGCCAACCACGTCAAGGAGATCCTGCAGCGCTACAAGGAGCTGCAGGACATCATCGCGATCCTCGGAATCGACGAGCTCTCCGACGAGGACAAGCTCACCGTCCAGCGCGCGCGCAAGATCGAGCGTTTCCTGTCCCAGCCGTTCTTCGTCGCCGAGCAGTTCACCGGCACCCCCGGCGCGTACGTGCCGATCGCCGAGACGATCAGGGGCTTCCAGGAGATCATCGACGGCAAGCACGACGAGGTGCCCGAGAGCGCGTTCTTTTTGAAGGGCACGATCGAGGAAGTCGTCGAGGCCGCCAAGAAATGAGCCGCACGAAGTTCCAGGCGGAAGTGCTGACCCCCGAGGGAGAGGTCTTCTCCGAGGAGGTCGAGATGCTCTCCACGCGCACGGCGGTCGGCTCGATCGGCGTGCTCGCCGGACACGAGCCGGTGCTGGCGATGCTCGAACCGACCGAGCTGCGCCTGTATCGCTCGGATTCGGAGATCGTCCACTTCGCGCAGGCGGAGGGCTACCTGCAGTTCGCCGAGAATCGCGCGCTGGTGCTCGTCGAGGAGGCGATCGCACCCGAGTCGATCGACCGCACCACATTCGAGACCAAGCTCTCCGAAGCGCGTGCGACGGCCGAGCGCGCCGCCGAGGACAGCGAGGAACAGGCGCGCGCGCAGCGCGACATTCGCCGCTACGAGGCGTTTCTGGCCGTCGGCAGCTGACGTGCGGAACAGCGCCCCGGCCACACTCGTTGTCCGCATCTGCACCGACTAGCCTTCGCCGCACATGACCGCAGCACGCGAGCCAATCGGAGTGATCGGAACGGGCTATGTTGGCCTGGTCAGTGCCGCCGGCTTCGCCGAGCTAGGCAACGAGGTCTGGTGCGTGGACATCGACGCGGCCAAGATCGAGCGACTGCGACGCGGCGAGGTGCCGATCTATGAGCCGGGCCTGCAGGAGCTGCTGGCCCGCAACGCACAGCGCATGCACTACTCCACCGATCTCGCCGACGCGCTGGCGCGCGCGCGACTGCTGTTCGTGGCGGTGGGGACGCCGCCGACGTACTCCGGCGACGCTGACCTGTCGGCCGTGCACGCGGTCGTGAACTCCGTGCCGGCCTCGCGCGAGCACGCGCTGGTGATGAAGTCGACGGTTCCCTGCGGCACCGGCGCGTCGCTGCTGCGGGTGTTCGGCGAGCAAGGCAAGGACGGCCTCGGCTACGTCTCCTGCCCCGAGTTCCTCAAGGAGGGCTCGGCTGTCAAGGACTTTCTGCACCCGGACCGCGTCGTCGTGGGCGACGAGGGTGGGTGGGCCGGCGACGCCGTGGCCGAGCTGTACGCGCCGCTGGACGCGCCGCTGGTGCGGACGGACATCGCCAGCGCGGAGATGGTCAAGCTGGCCTCCAACGCGTTCCTGGCGACCAAGATCTCGTTCATCAACGAGATCGCCAACGTGTGCGAGGAGACCGGCGCCGACGTGGTCGAGGTCGCACGCGGGATGGGCTTGGACGATCGCATCGGCGCGAAGTTCCTGCAGGCCGGCATTGGCTTCGGCGGCAGCTGCTTTCCCAAGGACGTCGACGCGCTCAAGCAGCTCGCCGGCAACTCCGGCTACCACTTCCAGCTGCTGACCGCTGTGATCGCTGTCAACGACCTGCAGAAGCGCCGCGTAGTGGGCAAGCTGCAGAAGCACCTCGGCGGGCTCGCCGGCAAGCGCGTGGCACTGCTCGGCCTGGCGTTCAAGCCAAACACCGACGACATGCGCGAGGCCTCCTCGTTGGTGCTGTCCGCGCGTCTTCAGGCGGACGGAGCGAGCGTGATCGCATATGACCCGGTCGCCGAGGAGCAGGCGCGCGCGCTGGTGTCGGGGATCGAGTTCGCCGACTCTCCGCTGGGCGCTCTGCGGGGAGCCGACGCGGCGGTGTTGGTGACCGAGTGGAGCGAGCTGGTGGCGCTCGACTGGAAGCTCGCCGCTGAGGCCATGCGCGGGACGCTGATGGTCGATGGGCGCAACGCCCTGGACCCCGGCGCGGTCCGCGCCGCCGGGCTGATCTACGAGGGAGTCGGCAGGCGGTGAGCACATTCAGGCCGTGATCCTGGTGGGCGGGCAGGGCACGCGCCTGCGCCCGCTGACCTCGACCATCCCCAAGCCGGTGGTGCGCCTGGTGGACCGGCCGTTCATCGCGTTCATGCTGCAATGGCTGCGCGGGCACGGGATCGACGACGTGATCATGTCGTGCGGGTTCCTCGCCGACAGCGTGCGCGCGGTGCTCGGCGACGGCTCGAGCTTCGGCGTTCGCCTGCGCTTCGTTGAGGAGCCCGAGCCGCGCGGCACGGCCGGCGCGCTGAAGCTCGCCGAGCCGATGCTCGACGAGCGCTTCCTGATGCTCAACGGCGACGTGCTCACCGACATCGACCTGAGCGCCCAGATCGCACAGCACGAGGCCACCGGCGCGCGGGCAACGCTCGCGCTCGTACCCGTCGCCGACCCGACGGCATACGGCCTGGTGATCCTGCGCGAGGACGGCTCGGTGCGCGACTTCGTCGAGAAGCCCTCCTCCGACAACCTCGAAAGCAACCTCATCAGCGCCGGCGCCTACGTGCTCCAGCGCGACATCCTCGACCTGGTGGCGGCAGAGCGCAACGTGTCGATCGAGCGCGAGGTGTGGCCGCTGCTGATCGACAACGGCCTGTATGGGTTCGCCTCTGAGCGCTACTGGCTGGACATCGGCACGCCCAGGCGCTACTTGCAGGGCACTTTCGACATCATCGAGGGCAACGTCCAGACCGCGGTGGCCGAGCGTCTGGGCAGCACCTTCCTGGCGGTCGACGAGGGCGCGCAAGTGCACGGGCGCGTGATCCCGCCGGCGGTGCTGGAGCGGGGTGTACAAGTGGCGGCGGGCGCTCACGTCGGCAGCCTGGTGGTCCTCGCCGAGGACGTCTCGGTCGGCGCCGGCTCGACCGTCGAGCGCGCGGTCGTCCTGCAGGGCGCCCAGATCGGCGAGGGCTGTGAGCTGCGCGACTGCATCCTGGCGGCCGGCTGCCGCGTGGGCGCCGGCACCAAGATCACCGGCGGGACGGTGCTCGGCGAGGGCGTCACGGTGGGGGCGCGCAACGTGATCACGCGTGGGGCGCGTATCTTCCCTGGTGTCGAGTTGCCCGACGGCGCGATCGAGTTCTAGGCTCACGCGCTCACCGGACACGCCGAGCAAGCGATTGCAGATGCCAAACGTCACCAACATCACGGCACCACAGGAGGCCAGCACCCTATGAGCGACGGCGCTGTCACCGCTGCACCAACTGTCGAGGAGCTCACGCGCGCCACGATTGCCGCAATCGATCCCTCAGATCAGCTCGGCGACGTGCTGGCGCTGCCCGAGCACCTGCGCGACGCGCTTTGGCGCGTGGAGTCGGCGATCATGCAGGACTGGGACACGGGCGCCGGGCTGGTGGTGGCCGGCATGGGCGGATCGGCGATCGGCGGTGCGCTCGCCCGCGCGGCGCTGGGGGATCACGCCTCGCGCCCGATCTTCGTCACGCGCGCGTACGGGCTGCCCACGTGGACCACGCCCGACACGATGGTGCTGTGCGCCAGCTACTCGGGCGACACCGAGGAGACGCTCGCCTGCTACGAGTCCGCCGGCGCGCTCGGCGCCAAGCGCACAGTCGTGACCACCGGCGGGCGTCTGGCCGAGATGGCACGCGCCGACGGAGTCCCCGTGATCCCCCTGCCCGGTGGCTTTCAGCCGCGTGCGGCGGTCGCCTACATGATCGTCGCCGCGCTCGAGGTCGCCGCACTATGCGGCGCGGGGTCGCGGCTGACGTCCGAGATCGACGTGGCGGCCTCGCACATCGAGCAGTTGGTGGCCGAGTGGGGCCCGGACGCCCCCGAGGACTCGCTGGCCAAGGAAACCGCGCGCGGCCTGCACGGCACGATCCCGGTCGTCGCAGGTGCCGGGCTGACCTCCCCGATCGCCTACCGCTGGAAGACGCAGATCAACGAGAACGCCAAGCAGCCTTGCTTTTGGCACGAACTGCCCGAGCTGGACCACAACGAGATCGCCGGCTGGGAAGGCGCGCGCGACGTAGGGCGTTTCTCGGCGGTGTTCCTCGACGATTCAGATGCCCATCCGCGTGTTAAGGAGCGGATGGACCTGACCGAGCGTCTGATCGCCGAGAACGCTGTCGGCAGCTACCGGTTGGAGACGCGCGGTCAGACGGCGATCGAGCGCGTGATTTCGCTCGTGCTGCTGGGTGATCTCGTGTCGATCTATCTGGCCGCGCTGCGGGGCGTGGACCCGGGGCCGGTGAAGCTGATTGACGAGCTGAAGGCCGGGCTGGCCAAGCGCTGAGAGGCGCTGGGTGTGTGATACCGTCGGGTTCGGCCGAGGAGCGCTGCGACGGGCTCCGATCCGCCACGCTCGGCCTCTCTGCAGCAAGGGCGCTCACCTGACCGGACAGGAGGCTCAGTCATGTCCGCAATGACACCCACAGTCGTAGACCTCGACTTCAAGGTTGCCGATCTCTCGCTGGCGGACTTCGGCCGCAAGGAGATAACGCTGGCCGAGCACGAGATGCCAGGCCTGATGTCGATTCGCGCCGAGTACGCCGACGCCCAGCCGCTGCAGGGCGCGCGCATCACCGGCTCGCTGCACATGACGATCCAGACGGCCGTGCTGATCGAGACGCTGACTGCGCTCGGCGCGGAGGTGCGCTGGTGTAGCTGCAACATCTTCTCCACCCAGGACCACGCCGCCGCGGCCGTGGCCGTCGGCCCCGATGGGACCGTCGAGAACCCCCAGGGCGTGCCGGTGTTTGCCTGGAAGGGCGAGACGCTTGAGGAGTACTGGTGGTGCACCGAGCAGGTGATGCGCTGGCCTGAGGGCGATGACGGCTCCACCGGCCCGAACATGATCCTCGACGACGGCGGTGACGCGACGCTGCTGGTGCACAAGGGCACCGAGTACGAGCGGGCGGGCGCGGTGCCCGATCCTGGGTCCGCGGACTCCGAGGAGCTCGGCGTGATCCTCTCGCTGCTTCAGCGCTCGCTCGGCGAAGACCCCCAGCGCTGGACGCGCATCGGCGAGGGCATCAAAGGCGTCACCGAGGAGACGACCACCGGCGTACACCGCCTCTACCAGATGGTCGAGACCGGCGAGCTGCTGTTCCCGGCGATCAACGTCAACGACTCGGTCACCAAGTCCAAGTTCGACAACCTGTACGGCTGCCGCCACTCGCTGATCGACGGCATCAACCGCGCCACCGACGTAATGATCGGCGGCAAGGTTGCCGTCGTGTGCGGCTTCGGCGACGTCGGCAAGGGCTGCGCGGAATCACTGCGCGGCCAGGGCGCACGCGTGATCGTCACCGAGATCGACCCGATTTGTGCGCTGCAGGCGGCGATGCAGGGCTATGAGGTGGCGACGCTCGAGGACGTGCTCGACAGCGGCGACATCTTCATCACGACCACCGGCAACAAGGACATCATCACCGCCGAGCAGATGGGGCGGATGAAGCACCAGGCGATCGTCGGCAACATCGGACACTTCGACAACGAGATCGACATCGCCGGTCTCACCTCCACGCCGGGCGTGCAACGCATCAACATCAAGCCGCAGGTCGACAAGTGGGTGTTCGCCGACGGCCACGCGATCATCATGCTTTCGGAGGGGCGCCTGCTGAACCTCGGCAATGCCACCGGTCACCCCAGCTTCGTGATGAGCAACTCGTTCTCCAACCAGACGATCGCCCAGATCGAGCTGTTCACCAAGAACAATGAGTACGAGAAGCGGGTGTACGTGCTGCCCAAGCACCTCGACGAGAAGGTCGCACGGCTGCACCTCGACGCGCTCGGCGTGAAGCTGACCAGGCTCAGCGACGAGCAGGCCGCCTACATCGGCGTGCCGGTCGACGGCCCTTTCAAGCCGGATCACTACAGGTACTGATCACCGCATGAAGGCGATGGTCCTGGCGGCGGGGCTCGGCACCCGCCTGCGTCCACTGACGTACGAGATCACCAAGCCGATGGTGCCGGTGCTTGACCGTCCGGTGATGGAGCACATCCTCGACCTGCTCTCCAGGCACGGCTTCGACGAGGTGATCGCCAACCTGCACTACTTCCCGGACAGCATCCGCGAGTACTTCGGCGAGCAGTTGGAGTACCGCTTCGAGCCGGAGTTGCTGGGAACTGCCGGCGGCGTGCGTGGCTGCGCGGACTTCTTCGGGCAGGAGCCGTTTGTGATCATCTCCGGCGACGCGCTCACGGACATCGATCTGGGTGCGCTGACCGCGCGCCATGTGCAGTCGGGTGGGATCGCCACGCTGGCGGTCAAGCAGGTGCCCGACACGAGCGAGTACGGCGTCGTGCTGCACGACCGCGACGGGCGCGTGACCGGCTTTCAGGAGAAGCCGGCGCCCGAGGAGGCCCTGTCGGATCTGGGCAACTGCGGCATCTACGTGTTCGACCCGCGCATCTTTGACTACTTCCCCGAGCGCCCCTTCGTGGACTGGGCGACCGACGTGTTTCCGGTGCTGCTGGAGAACGACGTGCCGTTCCACATCCATCAGATCAACGAGTACTGGAACGACGTCGGCTCGCTGGCCGAGCTCAAGCAGGGGACCTTCGACGCGCTGCATGGCCGGCTGCGCCTGGAAGTCGATGGGCAGGAGGTCGCACCGGGCGTGGTCGTCGCCGACGGACGGCCGTTGGCGCAGGCGGCGGAGATCGAGGGCCCTGTGTGGATCGGCAGCGACGTGCAGATCGGCAGCGATGTGCGGCTGATGGGGCCGATCGTGCTCGGCGACGGCGCCACCGTCGGCGACCGCGCGCAGCTGCGCGAAAGCATCGTGTTCCCCGGCAGCGAGATAGCCGCTGACTCGATCATGATCGGCGCGATCGCCGGGCACGGCGGGATCATCCAGAGTCTGCGCCGCCGCTAGTGTCCTGAGTCAGAGCACTAGAACGCGAAAGGGCCCGCCGAAGCGGACCCTTTCCCGGAAAGTGAGACTCTGACAGTTGTCATCATACCACAGCCCGGTGGCGAGATGTCGCAGTTGCTTTCCGGCCGTCGGGGGCCCGGCGGCCAGCTAGACCATTTCGTAGCGCTCGCGCCGCTGCTGCGCGCGCTCTGACTCGGTCAGCGCGCGCACGAACAGCACCACCAGCGCCACGCCCATCACCAGCGACTGCTCGACGGCCATGATCAGGCCCGCGATCGACTGGTCGTCGGCCGCCGAGAGCCCCCACACCCGCGCGTGGTGCACGTAGTACGGATACAGGGCGGCCGGGGCGAACGCGAGGCCCATGCCGAGCGCACCCACGAACAACTTGGTCGAACCCATGTACACCACCGGCCCGAGCCCATCCAGGCGCATGCGCGCGCGAATCGGCGAGAGCAGGTGCCACCAGTACAGCGACCCGGCGATCACGAAGCTCATGTGCTCGAGCACGTGTACGGTCGGATGGGTGACGGCAACGTCGTAGGCCGCCGGTATGTGCCAAGCCCAGATCACGGTGACGTACAGGAACACAGCGACCGCCGGATGCGCCAATGCGCCGGCGCGGCGCTCGAGATCGGCTACGGAGCGCGTGACTGGCCGCAGGATCACCTTCGTCAAGCCGACGATCGTGAGGATCGGCACCAGGTCCAGCAGCAGCATGTGCTGGATCATGTGCATGAAGAACAGCTGGTCGGCGAGCGCGTCCACGGGCGAGACGAGCGCGATCACGGCCACGGCGATCGAGCCGAGGAAACAGCACAGCCGCCACGTCGGCGCCTGCGTCTCGCGAAGCGGCGAGTCGCTGTAGCGAACCTGGCGCCAGCGGCGCACATACACGCCGCCGACGAGGACTGCGCCGATCAGGACACCCGGGCTGAACGTCCACGACAAGTTGGCGCTCATGTCCGCCAATTGTCCCACTCCGCCACCCTCGATCTTGTGTTGAGGGCTATTTACATCCGCCGCACTCGGGCGTAGCATCGTTGTTACAGCCAGATGAAAAAAGGCCGACCGAAGGAGCCTACGATGCAGATCTTCATCAAGGGTCGCAACGTCCCGGTCACCGACGAGCTTCGCACGCACGCGGAGCGTCGTCTGGGGAAGGTCTCGCGGCAGGTCTCAGACCTCGCCCAGCTGGAGATAGAGATCTTCAGAGAGCCCAACCCGCGCGTTGCCGACTGCCACGTGGCCGAGTGCACGCTGTATCTGAAGGGTGTGACGCTGCGCGCGCGCGACGCCTCGCCGGAGATGCTGCACTCGCTGAACCTCGTGGTCGACGAGCTGGCCCGCCAGGTCAAGCGCCACCGCGACAAACTGCGCCACCGGCGCGATCGCGTGGGCATCGGCCAGCGTGCGGCGGCCGCCCGCGCCGCGACGCTGCCATCGGGTTGGTCGACGCTGCCGGGCGCCGGGCAGCAGGCGCGCGCGAGCTAGACGGGCGCCGCACCCGGCGGTGGGCGGCCCGGCGCTGCTCGGGCCAAGCGGCGCGCGCCGAGAGCTATCCTTGGGCGCATGCCGTCCCTGCTCGATCGTGCGCTCAACGCCGGTGAGGCGAAGAAGTTCAAGACCTACCAGAAGCGCGTCGCGCTGATCGGCGCGTTCGAGCCCGAGCTGGAGCACGACAGTGACCAGGAGTTGCGCGAGCGGATGGACGTCCTGCGCGAGCGCGCCGCCGAGGGCGAGTCGTTGGACGCGCTGCTGGCGGAGTGCTTCGCGGTCGTCCGCGAGACGGGCAAGCGCACGATGGGGATGCGTCACTTCGATGTCCAGCTGATCGGCGGCATGGCACTGCACGACGGTCAGATCTCCGAGATGAAGACAGGCGAGGGAAAGACGCTGACGGCGACCCTCCCGGTCGTACTCAACACGCTGGCTGTTGGCGACCCCGACCCCGAGGATCCGGAGGGCAAGCCACGGCGGCGCGGCGTGCACGTGGTCACGGTCAACGACTACCTGGCGCGACGCGACGCCGAATGGATGAGCCCGATCTACGAGGCGCTCGGTGTGAGCGTGGGCGTCCTACAGAACATGCAGCCCTACGAGGAGAAGCACCGCGCGTACGCGTGCGACGTGTTGTACGGCACCAACTCCGAGTTCGGCTTCGACTATCTGCGCGACAACATGGCCAAGGACCTCAGCGAAAAGGTCCAGCGCGGACACCCGTTTGCGATCGTGGACGAGGTCGACAACATCCTGATCGATGAGGCGCGCACGCCGCTGATCATCTCCGGGGCGCCCGAACAGGCCGCCGACCTTTATGTCAAGTTCGCGCGGCTGGCGCCGCGCATGGTCGCCGGAAAGACGCCCGAAGGCATGGACCCGCGCATGAAGAAGCAGTTCGTGGCCGAGTTCGACTTCGAGGTCGACGAGAAGCACAAGACCGTGTCGATCTCCGAGCTGGGCGTGGGTAAGGCCGAGCGCTTCCTCGGCATCGACCACCTGTACCGCGCTGAGAACGGCCACATGGTCAACCACCTGATCCAGTCGCTGCGCGCGGAGGCGCTGTACAAGCGCGACGTCGACTACGCGGTGATCGACGGTGAGGTCAAGATCATCGACGAGTTCACCGGGCGCATCCTCGACGGCCGGCGCTGGTCGGAGGGGCTACACCAGGCGATCGAGGCGAAGGAGGGCGTGTCGGTTCAGGAGGAGAACCAGACGCTGGCGACGATCACCTACCAAAACTTCTTTCGCCTGTACGACAAGCTCGCGGGCATGACCGGCACGGCGCTGACCGAGGCGACCGAGTTCATGAAGATCTACGAGCTGCCGGTCGTGCAGATCCCCACCAACATGCCGATGGTGCGCGAGGACCGCAACGATCAGGTCTACAAGACCAAGGAGGGCAAGTGGACGGCGGTCGCCAAAGAGATCGTCTCGCGCCACGAGGCCGGTCAACCGGTGCTGGTGGGCACGATCTCGGTGGAGGTTTCCGAGCTGCTGTCCGATCGCTTGACCAAGAGCGGCATCAAGCACACGGTGCTGAACGCCAAGCCAGAGCACGCGGCGCGCGAGGCCGACATCGTCGCCGAGGCCGGCCACCCGGGCGCGGTCACGATCGCGACCAACATGGCCGGACGCGGTGTGGACATCAAGCTCGGCGGGAACCCCGAGCACCTCGCCGCTCAGCAGCTCGCCAGGGAAAACTTTGAGGCGACCGACGCGGAGGACCACGAGCGGCGCATGCGCGAGATCCTGCCCGGGATCGAGGCGAGTCTGGCGAGTAGCCGCGAGCAGGTGATGGCCGCGGGCGGGCTGTTCATCTGCGGCACCGAGCGCCACGAGTCGCGCCGCATCGACAACCAGCTGCGCGGCCGCGCGGGACGCCAGGGCGACCCCGGCGAATCGCGCTTCTTCCTGTCCGCCGAGGACGACCTCGTGCGCCTGTTCGCGGGCGATCGCATCTACAAGATCCTCGACAAATTGGGCGGCGTGGATGACGAGGGTAACGAGGAACCGATCGAGGCGGGGATGCTCTCCAAACAGATCGAGAAGGCCCAGAAGAAGGTCGAGGAGCAGAACTTCCTGATCCGCAAACGCGTGCTCGAGTACGACGACGTAATGAACGAGCAGCGGCGCGTGATCTACGCCTACCGCGACGAAGTGCTCGAGGGCAAGAGCATGGGCGAGGAGGCGCGCGGCGAGGTCGCAAAGGTGATCGAACGCACGATCGACCAGTACACGCCGGGCGACTTCATCGAGGACTGGGACATCGACGGCATGTTCACCGGCCTCGGACAGTTCTTCCCGGTCGAGCTGGACGACGACGACCTCGACGCCGACACTGTCGATCGCAACCTGCTGGTCGAGCGGATCGTGGGGATGGCGCTGGAGCGCTACAACGCCCGCGAGGAGGCGCTCGGCGAGGAGCTGATGGGCGCGCTCGAGCGCTTCCTGCTGCTGCAGATAATCGACGAACGTTGGCGCGAGCACCTGTTCGACATGGACTATCTACGCGAGGGCATCCACCTGCGCGGCTTCGCCCAGATCGACCCGTTGGTGGCATACAAGAATGAAGCGTTCGAGCTGTTTGGCGACCTGATGAACAGCGTGTGGGCGGACTACGCGCGCATGATCTTCAACGTGCAGGTCAACGTCGAGAACCAGAACGGCGGCGAACAGGTTCCCGCGTTCGCTGCCGCCGGCAGCTCCACGCGC
The DNA here is from genome assembly GCA_963705235.1 of uncultured Solirubrobacteraceae bacterium. Classification (GTDB taxonomy): domain Bacteria; phylum Actinomycetota; class Thermoleophilia; order Solirubrobacterales; family Solirubrobacteraceae; genus Palsa-744. Next base: position 1,993,362 of record OY970059.1, read on the forward strand.
GCCGGGCGGGTGTCCTATTCGGGCGGGTCGAGCGCCGCCGGCGCAGGCGCGCTCGCGGCAGCCGCCGCCGCGGCTGGCGTCGCCGGAGCGCAGGGCTACGCCGAGGACGGCGAACCGCTAGAAGCGCTGCCGGTGATCGAGCAGCGCGTGCTCGACGACGAGCACCAGGTCGGGCGCAACGACCCGTGCTGGTGTGGCAGCGGTAAGAAGTACAAGAAGTGCCACGGCGCCTGAGGCGAGCTCAATCAGACCAGGTTGACCAGGTCTGATAGGATGTGTACATGTCAGAGATTCGCGCTTCTGATGCCGTCACCGTCACCGAGGCGAAAACTCAGCTGTCGAGCCTGATCGAGCGTGTGGGTGAGGGCGAGGAGATAGTGATTCGCCGCGGGAGCAGGCCGGTGGCGAAGCTCGTTCGCTACGACGAGCCGGCTGTTCGCCGCCCGATGGGGGCGCTGCGGGGACAGATCTGGATGAGCGAGGACTTTGACGAGCCGGACGAGGAGCTCGAACGCCTGTTCGGCACGCGCGATTGAGCCCGCTGCTGCTCGATACACACGCGCTGTTGTGGGGCATCGGCGATACCGACCGCCTGTCTTCGGCGTCGCGCGCAGTGCTCGAAGCAGGAGCAGTGCCGGCCTACTTCAGCGCGGCGAGCATCTGGGAGATTGCCATCAAGCGGGCAACGGGCAAGCTTCGCGCTCCCGACGACCTGTTGGAGCAGGTCGCGGCAGCCCGGTTCCTCGAGCTGGGCATCACGTCCGCCCACGGGATCCGCGCGGGTGCTCTGCCGCCGCATCACGGCGACCCTTTCGATCGGATGCTGATCGCGCAAGCGCAGAGCGAGGGCCTGACGCTGGTGAGCAACGACGCGCGCATTGCAGCCTACGACGTACCGATCCTGTGGTGATCGATCCGCTGGGCGACAGCGGCCGACGCCACTCGCGCTGATAGCGTGGGCCCCATGGCCACCGCCGCACCAAGCGAGTCCACGCCGCAGCGGCTGGCGGCGATCCGTGAGCAGATGAAGCTGCTCGCGGACTATCTTTGACCCGGCTGGGCTGGCCGAGCGCGTCGCGGCGCTCGAGAGCGAGATGGGCGCGGGCGGCTTCTGGGATGACTCCGAGCGAGCGGCGGCGGTGTCGGCCGAGCACGCACGCGCGACGCGGCGGTTGGAGAGCTTCCAGGCGCTGAGCGCGGACGTCGAGGATCTCGATGGGCTGGCCGAGATGGCCGCCGAGGACTCCTCGCTGGAGGACGAGGTGCACGAGCAGATCGTCTCGGTCGAGCAGCGCCTGGCGGCGCTTGAGGAGCAACGGCTGTTCTCCGGTCCGTATGACGCGGGCGACGCGCTCGTCAGCGTGAACGCGGGAGCGGGTGGCACCGACGCTCAGGATTGGGCGGAGATGGTGCTGCGCATGCTGATGCGCTGGGCCGAACGCCGGAACTTCGAGACGGAGCTGCTGGAGGTGAGCGCGGGCGAGGAAGCGGGCATTAAGTCGGCGACCTTCCGCGTGTCCGGCGAGAACGCGTACGGTCTGTTCGGCGCCGAGCGCGGCGTGCACCGGCTCGTGCGTCTGTCGCCGTTTGACTCCGCCCACCGCCGCCAAACGAGCTTCGCGGGCGTGGAGGTCGCGCCGGTGGTCAAGGACAGCGGCGAGGTGGAGATCAACGACGACGACCTGCAGGTCGACACCTATCGCGCGTCGGGCGCCGGCGGCCAGCACGTCAACAAGACCGACTCGGCGGTACGCATCACCCACCGCCCGACGGGCATCGTCGTGCAGTGCCAGAACGAGCGCTCACAGTCATCCAACCGAGCGACCGCGATGGCGATGCTGCGCGCGAAGCTGCTGGAGCGCAAAGAGCGCGAACGCCAGGAAGAGATCGCGCGCGAGAAGGGCGAGGCCCAGGACGTCAACTTCGGCTCGCAAATCCGCTCCTACGTACTGCACCCGTACACGATGGCCAAGGACCACCGCACGGGGCACGAGATGGGCGACGTGCAGCGAGCCCTCGATGGGGATCTCGATGGATTTGTGCGTGCGTACTTGCTCACTTCGGCGGCGTCGGGCGACTAGCGGTGGACGGTCTCACCGCGCTGGTGCGTACGGCGCTGAGCGAGGACGTGGGCGACGGCGATGTGACCACGCTCGCCACGGTCGACCCCAATGTCCGCGCCCGAGCACGGGTAACGCAGAAGGCGCCGGGCGTGATCTACGGCGTGGAGGCGGCGGAAACGGCATTCACGCTGCTCGACCCCGACGCGCACGTGCAGCGCATGGTGGGGGAGGGCCAGTGGCGCGAGGACGGCGGCCCGGTGCTGGAGGTGGTTGGCAACGCGGGTGCGCTGCTGACGGCCGAGCGCACCGCGTTGAACTTCCTGGCCCGTCTGTCTGGAGTGGCCACGATGGCGGCGCGTGCGGCACACGAGGTACGGGGCACGGGAGCGCGGGTGCTCGACACGCGCAAGACGACTCCCGGGCTGCGTGCGCTGGAGAAGGCGGCGGTGGCGGCGGGCGGCGCGGTCAACCATCGCGCCGGTCTGTACGACGCGATCTTGATCAAGGAGAACCACATCGCCGCCGCCGGCGGCATCGCCCAGGCGGTGGCGCGGGCGCGCGCGAGTGCCCCCGAGCTGGCGGCGGGCCTGGAGGTGGAGGTGCGCGATGTGCAGGAGATCGAGCAGGCGCTGGCGGCGGGCGCGCCCCGGCTGCTGCTGGACAACATGGACAATGGACAGCTGCGCGCGGCGGTCGCGCAGGTGGCCGGTCGCGCGGAGCTTGAGGCCAGCGGCGGTGTCAGCCTGCAGACGCTTCGGGCGGTCGCGGACACAGGGGTAGAATGGATCTCGATGGGCGCGTTGACGCACTCCGCGCCCGCCCTTGATCTCTCTCTAACACTGGAGACGCTGCCATGAACTTGCCCATGGCTCCCACCCAGACCTCCCCGACGGCGCTCTCCCAGCCCGAGATCGCCGAGCTGAAGCAGGAGGTGCGCGCACTCGCCGCCGAGCGCCAGGCGGTGATCCTCGCGCACAACTACCAGGTGCCTGAGGTGCAGGACGTGGCCGACTACGTCGGCGACTCGCTCGGGCTCTCGCGTGCGGCTGCGGCCGCGGACGGCGAGACGATCGTGTTCTGCGGCGTGCACTTCATGGCCGAGACGGCCTCGATCCTGTGCCCGCAGAAGACCGTGCTGATCCCCGACCTGGACGCCGGTTGCTCACTGGCGGCATCGATCGACGCCGAGCAGCTGGCGTCATGGCGCGCGCAGTGCCCGAGCGGGGTGGTGGTGATGTACGTCAACACCACGGCCGAGGTCAAGGCGTTGACCGACTACTGCTGCACGTCTTCCAACGCGGTGGACGTGGTGCGCCACATCTACGACACGCACGGCGCGGACACGGAGATCTTGTTCGGCCCGGACATGTGGTTGGGCGCGTACGTAGAGAAGGAGCTTGGCAAACGCATGCACGTATGGGACGGCGAGTGCCACGTGCACGCGGGCATCCGCCCGGCGGACATCGAGGCCACGCGCGCGGCGCACCCGGGCGCGGACTTCCTCGTGCACCCCGAGTGCGGCTGCACGACCAGCGTGATGGAGTACGTGGCCGCCGGCGACGTGTCGGCGGAGGGCGTGCACATGCTGTCCACCGGCGGGATGCTCAAATACGCCAAAGATGTCGAGCAGGACGCGGCGGGCCCGCGCCAGGCGGTGGTGGCGACCGAGGTGGGGATGCTGTACCCGCTGCAGATGGCCGCGCCGGACGTGCAGTTCATCCCCGCCAACGCCGAGGCTTCATGTCAGTACATGAAGATGATCACGCTCCCGAAGCTGCGCGACGCTCTGCGCGAGATGCAGTTCGAGGTGCGTGTGCAGCCTGACGTCGCGGCCCGCGCGCGCGTGCCGATCGACCGCATGGTCGCCATCGGGTAACGGATACGCTACCTGTTGGCGGATCCGCTAACATGGCTTCATGGTTGAGGACGAGTCGGTGGCGGGCGGTCTGGTCCGCGAGATACGTCTGCACAGCGGGCTCACACAGGCGGAGCTCGCCCGCCGCGTGGGCATGGCGCGATCGGTGCTCAGCGCGTACGAGCACGGACGCCGCCAGCCGGCGGTGGCGGCGCTCGTGCGAATCGCCGCCGCAGTTGGTCTGGAGGTCCGCGTGGGTGAGGCGGGGGAGGATGCCGATCGGATCAGCTCTGCGCGCGCCGGGCGGATCCTCGAGCAGGTGCTCGATCTCGCCGAGCAGCTGCCCTACCGGCCTCGCCGCCAGCTGACCTACCCGCCGCTGGCGCGACTGGCCGCGTGAGCGCCGCCGACCTGGCGCCGGGGCGAGCGGACGCGTGAGCGTTCTCGCCACGCGGCTGCTGGCGGTTCACGACGCGCTCTCGCAGGCAGGCCTGAACCACGCGTTCGGCGGCGCGATCGCGCTGGCCTACTGCACCGAGGAGCCGCGCGGCACGCGCGACCTGGACGTCAACGTATTCGTCGCTCCCGATCGCGTGGCGGACGTGTTCGCCGCACTGCCAGCCGCTGTGGCGACCTCCGACGCCGATCTGAGCACGGCCGAACGCGACGGCCAGGTGAGGGTGTGGTGGCAGGACACCCCGATCGACATCTTCCTCGACACCGTCCCCTTCCACGCCGAGGTCGCAAGGACCGTGCGCGAGGTCCCGTTCTCCGGGCGCACGATCCCCGTCGTCGGCTGCACGGCGGTCGCAGTGTTCAAGGCGCTGCTCGACCGCACCAAGGACTGGGCGGACATCGAGGCGATGGTGGCCGCCGGCGCATTGGACCCTTCAGGTGCGCTTGCGTGGATCGCGGAGATGGTCGGCGCGGAGGCTCCCGTCGCGCGGAGGATGGCCGCGCTGGGCTAGGAAGTGCGGTGTTCGCGGCGCAGGCAGGAGCCAGACACCGCGGGTGTTCACCGGCGTTCGCAGTGCCCGAACGACCGTCCCCGGCGTTACCCTGGGGGTATGGGTAGAGCCGTCGCGACGAGCGCCGCGACACGTCTGTCGCGCAAGCGGGAGGCGTGGGCGCGAGGCGCGCGCGAGGCTGCCGAACTCGACCGCGCGCGCGCCCGCGAGATGAGCCATGAGGAACGCATCGCGCAGGGTCTGGCGCTGATCCGCATAGCGGAGAAGCTGCAAGCAGGACAGCGCGACCGCTCGAGGTGACCGGCGAACGCGACGACGCGGCGCTGATTCGCGTCCTGCGTGACCACGAGGTCCCGCATGTGGTGATCGGCGGCTGGGCCGTGATCACCCACGGACATGTGCGATTCACTCGCGACATCGATGTTCTGATCCCCGACACGCCAGATGCCCACAAGCGGGCTGCGCTCGCCATGAGCAGCGTTCACGGGCACCGACTCGACGGCCGGGCGATCGCAGCCACAAGTCCGATTCCCGAGCAGGGCTGGCAGCTCGAAACGGACTTGGGCCGGATCGATCTGCTGTTGGAGGGGGAACCACCGCTGGACTTTGCGAGCGTCAGCGCGAGCACGATCGAAACCAACATGGACGGCGTCCCGTTGATGGTTGCCGACCTGGCGCATCTCGTCGCGTTCAAGCGCCTCGCGGGCCGGCCTCAGGATCGACTTGACCTGGACGAGCTCGCGGCGCTCAACGACGGCACGCTGCCGATGTTGGATATCCCGGGCCTGGACGACGCGTCAAGCTGATCGATGTTCGGGCCAGGTGGCGCACTGCGCGCCAGCGCTCGCCCGCGCTCAGAACTCCTCGGCCGTGTGCGGGCCCACGCACGACACCGCCAGTGAGTCGGCGATGCCGTCGGCGACCGCGCGCACCTCATCGAAGGTGACGGCGTCGAGTGCGGCGATCGCCACGTCCGGGTCGATGTCCTCACCGAACACGATCCTGCGGTTGGCTGCGTAGCGGGCAACCGCGTTGGTGTTCTCAAACGCCAACACCATCCGTCCGGCCGCATACGCGCGCGCTCGTGCCACCTCCTCCTGCGTCGGCCCGTCCGCGCGCAGCTCGTCGACGATCTCGCGCATGCGCGTGTACGCCTCGATGCACTTGGCCGAGTCAAGGCCCGAGCCCAGTTGCAAGACCGGCACGTCCGCAAACGTGTGATCGTGCGCATACACCGAGTAGCACAGCCCGCGCTTCTCGCGGATCTCATCGAACAGGCGCGAGCCCATCGAGCCGCCCAGCAGCGTCGCGTAGATCGACAGCGCCGCGCGCTCGCGCACGTCGCTCACCGACACCTCCGGACGGTAGATCATGCGCAGGTGCGACTGGTTGGTGTCGCGCTGCTCGACCAGCTTCTGCGGCGCGAACTCCGGCGCCGCCACGTACGGCTCGGGTTCGGGCAGCGCGGGGAAGCGAGCGAAAGCCTCCTGCAGCTCGGCCTCGTCGGGCAAGTGATCGAGGTTGCCCACCAGGAACGCGCCGCCGCTGGCGCCTGCCCAGCGCCGGTTGCGAAAAGCCACGATCCCCTCGCGCGTGAACGCGCGCAGGTTCTCCTCCGGACCGAGCACCGTGCGCCCGAGCGGGTGATCGCCGAACGCCGCGCGATCGATCAGGTACTCGGCCACCATCGACGGCTGGTCAAAAGCGCGGTTGATCTCCTGGATGACCACGCCGCGCTCGCGATCCAGCTCGTCCGCGTCGATCCGTGGCCGTCCCACGAAGTCGCTCAGCAGATCGATTGCCTGCGGCGCGCTCTCCGCGCGCACCGTGATGTGGAACGCCACCAGGTCGTGGCTCGTGTACGCGTTCAGCACGCCCCCCAGCCGCTCGGCCGTCTCGTTGACGTCGCTGTAGTGCGGATACTTCTCACCGCCCTTGAACACCAGGTGCTCGAGGAAGTGGGCCATACCGTTCTCCTGCGGACGCTCGTTGCGCGCGCCCGCGTCGAACGCCACCAGCACCGTCAGCGCGCGCGTGCCCGGCAGCTCCACCCGGTGGATCGGCAGGCCGTTCCCGGCCACAGTGCTGACGCTTACCTTCGCCATCGCTCCCACCCTAGAAGGTCAACCGGCTAGGGTCGGTTGGCCGCTGCACTACGCTTTCGCAGCCGATGTCCTCCGCTTCTCGACGACAGCCGCTGGCCCTGCTGCTCGTCGTCGCACTCCCCGTCCTGCTGATCATCGGACTGTGGTTCGGTGGGCATCCCGAACATCTCCCCGGGTTCCTGCGTAAGACCTTCGTCGCCGATGCCAAGACGCGCGTTGTCGACGAAGCGATCCAGCGAATCGCCAGCGACTACTACCGTCCGATACCCGTCGACAAGCTTTCGGGTTCATCTATTGCCGGCGTCGTCGCGAGCCTCGGCGACCGCTTCTCGCACTACCTCAGCCCGAGCGAGTTTCGCGAATTCAGCGCGCCGCCGCATTTCACCGGCATCGGTGTGTCCGTCGGCCAGGAGCTGGTTGACCATCGCGCGCTGGAGATCGCACGCGTGTTCGACGACTCGCCCGCCGCCCGCGCCGGACTGAAGGCAGGCGACCTGATCGTGTCCGTCGGCGGACGCCCGCTGAGCACGATGACCGCCGAAGACGCCGTCGCACGCATCAAGGGCGCGCCCGGCACCAACGTCACGATCGAAGTCGAACACCCCGATCCCGCGCACCCCCGACACGGGGCCACCAAGAAGGTCTCGATCACCCGTGCGGTCGTATCCGAGCCGGTCGTCGAATCGGTCACCAAGACCGTCCACGGCGTCAAGATCGGCGTCGTCGCGCTGGCCACGTTCAGCCCCGGCGCGCACGCCGAAGTCAGCGAAGCGGTGCACGACCAGCTGCACAAAGGCGCGCAGGGGATCGTGCTCGACCTGCGCGGCAACGGCGGCGGGTTGGTCGATGAGGCGCAGCTGATCGCCAGCGTGTTCATCCCGCAAGGGACGATCGTCACCACGCGCGGACGCACGCAGCCCACGCGCACGATCACCGCCACCGGCGGCGCCATCCCCACCTCCGTGCCCGTCGTCGTGCTCGTCGACGCCAACAGCGCATCCGCCGCCGAGATCGTCACCGGCGCGCTCAAAGACCACCGCCGCGCCACCGTCGTCGGCACGCATACGTTCGGCAAGGGCGTCTTCCAGCAGGAGGTGCCGCTGTCCAACGGCGGTGCGCTGGACATCACCGTCGGTGAGTACTTCACCCCCAGCGGGCATAACCTCGGTGGCGGCGGCGTCAAAGAGGGCGCCGGCATCACCCCCGAAGTGCGCGTGCCCCACGGCGTGGACACCGAACACGGCCTCCACGTCGCGCTCGAAACGCTCGCCGCCAAAGTCAAGTGAGCGAACGCGCTCGGCGTCAGCCCCGCGGGCACGGTCCGGCGCCCGAGGACGCTTTCGTCGCGGTGCTCGAGCGCCGCGGGCGCTTCCTGACCGCGCAGCCGCTGTTCCCGTCGCGCGACGGGAACAGCCGGTCCTCGCGCGCCAGCAGCTCGGCGGCGGTCGTCGGCTCCTCGCGCACGGGGCCACGCGCCGGGCACGGCGAGCTGGCGCTCGTGCAACGAGCCGGACGGCGCGGCGGCGCGCGCGTGCTGCGTGTGCTCGGTCGCGCCGACGTCGCCCGCGACGTGATCGAGGGGCTACTGCTCGATCGCGGCCTCGCGCGCGGGTTCGCGCCCGAAGTCGAGCGCGAGGCGAAGGCCGCCGGCGAGCGCGCCGCCGGCGGGCGCCCTGACGCGCGCGACCTGCGCGACCTGCCCACGTTCACGATCGACCCCGCCGGTGCACGCGACTTCGACGATGCGATCTCAGCCGAGGACATCGGCGACGGGCGAGTGCGCATCTGGGTGCACATTGCCGACGTCGCCGCGCATGTGCCCGAGGGCTCGCTCGTCGACCGCGAGGCACGAAAGCGCGCCACCAGCGTATACGCGCCCGGCGCGGTCGAGCCGATGCTGCCGCACTCGCTCTCAAGCGGCGCCTGCTCGCTCGTGCCCGGCGAAGATCGGGCAGCCGTCACCGTCGAGCTGGAGCTCGAGCTGGACGGCGCGAGCGTCACCAGCGCCGCCTTCTACCGCTCGACGATCCACTCCAACGCGCGCCTGGACTACGAGCGCGTCGACCGCATCTTCGCCGGCACCGAGTCCGCCGCCGAGCCGTGGCGCGAGCCGCTGCGCGCCGCCCGCCAGGCTGCCGCCGCGCTCGAGCACGAGCGCCAGCGCCGCGGCGGGCTGGTGATCGACTCGCAAGAGCCCGAGTTCGAGTTCGACGAGCAGGGCAATCTCAGCGCCATCCATCCGCGCACGCAAACCGAGTCCCACCGCCTGATCGAGCACCTGATGATCGCTGCCAATGAAGCCGTCGCCCTCATGCTCTCCCGCCGCGCAGTGCCATGCCTGTATCGCGTGCACGAGCGCCCCGAACCTGAGCGCGTACGGCGACTGGTCGATCAGCTCGCCTCGCTCGAGGTCGCCACGCCGCCGCTGCCGGCATCGTCCCCGAAGGGGGAGCCGATGTCCCCATCGCAGGCAGCGCAGCTGCTCGGCGAGATCTCAATCCGTGTCGAGGAGCACGTGCGACGCACCGGCCGCGGGCGCCAGGCGCTCGGCTCGCTCGTGCTGCGCTCGCTCAAGCAGGCGCACTACTCGCCCGAGAACCTCGGCCACGCCGGCCTGCACTCCACCAGCTACTGCCACTTCACCTCGCCCATCCGCCGCTACCCAGACCTCGTGTGCCACCGCGCGCTGCTGTCCGCCATCGGCGGCCGTGAGGCCGCTCCCCGCTCACGCGAGCTGCCCGAGCTGGGCGCGTGGACCTCCGAACGCGAGCGAGAGGCGATGATCCTCGAGCGCGACGCAGACGATGTCGCGCGCTGCTTCGCGCTCGAGCGCGCCCTGTACGAGCAGGGCCACCAAGCGCAGTTCGTGGGCGAGGTCACTGGTCTGATCTCCGCCGGTGCGTTCATCGCTTTCGGCGACGCCGCCGACTTCGAGGGGATGCTCCCCGTACGCGCGCTCGCCACGCCCTCCGGCGCGGGCGGGCGCGAGTGGTGGGAGTTGAATGAGCAAGGCACGATCCTGCACGGCGAGCGCAGCGGCGCCACATTGCGACTGGGCGATGCGATCGACGTGCGTGTGGAGCGCGTGGACGCGATCCGCGGGCGCGTGGACCTGCGCCCAGCCCGCTGACGGGCGCCGCGCACCCCGCGCAGCGGAGCCCGTCAGGGCGCAGCTCATCAATATTCGACGCTAGGCTCGCAACGTGGCAAAGGGCAAGGGCAAGCGCAAGGTCGGGGCCGGGGACGTGGCGTCTAACCGCTACGCCTCACACCGCTACGAGCTGATCGAGCGGCTGGAGTGCGGCGTCGTGCTCGAGGGCACCGAGGTCAAGGCGCTGCGCACCTCCGGCGCGCAGCTCAAGGACGGGTACGCGGCGATCCGCGACGGCGAGCTGTGGCTGCACTCCGTGCACATCCCGCCGTATGGGGCTGCGTCGCGTGAAAACCACGACCCCGAGCGCCCGCGCAAGCTGCTCGCCCACCGCCGCGAGCTGGACCGGATCGCCGCGCGCGCCGCCGAGCGTGGACTCACGCTCGTGCCCACGCGCGTGTACTTCTCCGGCGCGCACGCCAAGGTCGAGATCGCGCTTGCCCGCGGCAAGGACCTGTACGACAAGCGCCAGTCGCTGCGCGAGCGCGAGACCAAGCGCGACATCGAACGCGGCGTGCGCGAAGCGCAGCGCTAGCGCCAAGCGCCGCGCTGGGACGAAAGCCCGCGGATGGCGCGCCGACGCCGAGCGCCGACGACGCTACAGGTGCCCGAAGCTGTGGCCCGAGGAGGAGTGCAGGATGTGCGTCTCGTGCATTCCCAGCGCCAGCGCCGCCACCAGCCCGATGTACACCGCGCCCACCAGCAGCCGATTGCGCGGCGAGACCCGGTAGTACGCGGCCTGCTCGAGCGTGCGGCTGCCGCGCTCCTTCCAGCGCCGCCACACCTCCAAGCCCGCGAAGAACAGGATGATCAGCAGGATCGGGCTCGGGTACAACAGCTCCAGTACGACGACCGCGCCGAAGCCCACGAACCACATCCACGGCGCCATCGCCGCCATCGCCCGACCGCCGTCCAGCGGCACCACCGGCAGCAGGTTGAACAGGTTCAAGAAGAAGCCCACGTACGCCAGCGCGCGCAGGAAGTCGCTGTTGGTCGCCTCCGCCAGCCCCCAGCACGCCGCAGCGCCGAGCGTGCCCAACACCGGGCCCGCCAGGCCCACGCGAGCCTCCGCCACCGCGTTCTCGCCCAGTGACTTCGACGTAACCACCGCGCCCAGAAACGGGATGAACATCGGCGCGCTCGCCTTGATGCCCTCGCGTCGCAGTTGGATCACGTGGCCCATCTCGTGCACCAGCAGCAGCAGCACGAAGCCCGCCGCAAACCACCAGCCGAAGAATAGCGAGTACGCCGCGATCGAGATCAGCGCCGTGCCACTCGTCGTCAGCAGCTTCGCCTTCGGCAGCAACAGCAGCCCAGCCTTGATCGCCGTGAAGAACTTCGCGAACACCGCCACCATCGCCGCCACGATGCCGCCCAAGCGTTTGCGCAGCGCACCAAGCGGCTGCGAGCCCTCGCGCTGCCCGCCGAACGGATCACCGGTGGGCTGGGGCGTCGGCTGCGCAGAAGGCGGCACGGGCGAGGCCACATGAACGACCGGCGTGGGAGTGGGTACGGAGAGCTCCGAGTTCTCCATACCCCCATTGTCGCAGCCCGCCTAAGGTCTTCCTAACGTTTGCCGACCGTGGTTGCAGTGGTGCGCACCCCGCCTTGTGCCTGCGCACGGCTAGGTGCGTGGCGCGTGCCGTTGGGTTTTTCCCGGAGGGTGCGAAATCAAACGTCCACACGGCTTGCATCCGCCGTCGCCGCGAGCTACTTTCAATCCAGACGCGGAACCGAGCCGCGAAGAGCGAGGCCACTGAGGTGTGAGGCCGCGCCACCCAAGGGAAGGCCTTCGGGTCGACCCAGCGGGTTCCTCGAAGTGGCTCGGAACCGCGTCTCTTTTTGTCTGCGTCCGGCCGAGCCCGTGCAACCCTCGCTCGTCACCCTCGCGCGGGTACACTGGAAGGACAACAGCATCCTCGGGGACGACAGGCTTCGACGTGGTCGGCTCGTGGGGATGGTTGCGAGTCGAGGTGCCGGGCGGCCTCGTAAAACACCCGGCAAAACCATAAGTGCGGACTCTCACGAGTACGCCCTCGCCGCTTAGTCAATAGCTAAGCCGTGAGGTCTCGGGCCCCGCTCGCCTGCGGCGGGGAAGGCCGGGATCAGAAAGCAGGCTCACCCGGTGCGGTCCGCCCCCGCCAAGCCAGGGACATCTAAGGAGGCTGGTCCCCCGCAACCCCGCCGGCGAGGCGAGCGGAGGATGAGATCAGAGCGCCGGCTACGCTCGTAGACGCCATTCGCACGCGATTACGGACGTGGGTTCGATTCCCACCGTCTCCATTGCGCAACGACGAAAGCCCCGCCCTCTAATCGAGGACGGGGCTCCGCAGTTCACGGCTCGACTGAACGACCGCCGTTCAGTGAGCGCCGAGCCGGCGAGCCGGCGCTTTGAAGGCAACGGCCTTGGAGAAGACCGTGCTCGAGGTACCGACGATGTTGCTCTGCCTCACCTGGAGCTTCGCGCGCAGGCCATGAAGCCTGCTCACGAGCCGCCTGCCGGCGCGGTTCAGCACGACTCGCACCGTTCTCGTCTCTCCGGCCACGAGCGAGACGCGGGCCGTGCCGACGAGCACGGTACGGTGCGAACCGCCCCTTTGGCCGACAGAGCTCGCGGCCACCAGCCGGTGGTTTCTGAGCGTCTCGACGACGGTCAGCCGAAGCGTCAGGCTGCACATCGCGCCCGCAGCGCCCCCGCACGTCATCTTGACGTTGGCTGCCGGCCCGGTGGTCCCGCGTGCCAGCACCGTCCCGCGTGCCAGCACCGTCCCGGGGCCGACCACGGCCGTGCCGGCCCCGGAGCCGGGGACCGTCGCCGTTGGCGTTGGCGCCGTGGTAAAGGTCCGGTCGGCGCCGACGAAGGCGCCGAAGTCGCTGCTCGCGACCGCTCGGTAGTGAATCGTCGTGCCTGCGGGCAGCCCCGACAGCTGTGCGCTGAAGGGGACCGGAGTGCTGGCGGGAGCGCTCCGCTGCGTCGCGGTGCTCTGTCCGTAGGCCGTCGTCGTCCCGAATTCGAACGACTCCTTCACCGTGGCGCCCTTCGGGTCGACCGTAGCGCTGACCACGACAGAGGAGCCGCTGGCGGTGGCGCCGCCGGTCACGGGCGCTTCCGGCGCGTACGCATTCGCGAACAGGCCGCGCGGGTCGGTGCCCGCCGTGAACAGGAAGAACGGCGTGCCCGCTGCCGCACCCTGGCAGGACGCGCCATCCATGTTGAACGGCGTCGCGATGCACGAGGATGAGATCGGCTCGCGAACATCGGCCTGCGCGGTCGGCGTCAACGAGACATCTCCCTGGTCGAGCACGAACGTGCCGGGGTTCGCGAAATGGCCGGTGAAGGCCTTCGACGTACCGCCGACCTCCTCGCGCCATGAAACGTACGGCGTGTTGCCCGAGAACGTGATGTCGGGCCGGGTCGAGTCGCCCGTCCCGGTCGAGATCGGGGCGCCGCCATTGGCGATTTCGAAGTGCGCTTCGCTCCCCGTGCCAACGAGGTGCGAAACGAACACCTGCTTGACGCCACGCACCTGCTCGTCCCATGCGATCCAGGGCGAGGTGGGGTTGGCGGGGCTCATCGTCCCCGCCGCCACGCGCGGGTTCTCAGCGTCGCCGTCCGTGTCGCTGTTCAGCGCGCAACGCGCCTCGATGGGTGCCGATTCGGCGCACTTGCCCATTTTGTTGACGCCACTCGTGTCGAGCGTGGCGCTGAACGCCTGGCCGACGACGACCCAGTGGAAGCCGCCGTTGGCGGCTTCGCCGTCGCTCACGCCCTTGGCGGCGAACACCATCTCGTTTTCGTGCAGGCCTTTCGTGCCTTTGCCCTTCTCGTACCAGACGATCCAAGGCACGCCGTCGTTCACGCCCGTGAATGCGATGTCGGGCTCGACGCCTTCGCGCGCGGTGTCGACGTTCAGGCTCGGATCTTCGCCGACTCGCGGGATCCCGGTCTGCTGCCAGCAGATGCCGCCGATCGCGGGCACGTGCCCTTCAATCGGCACGCCGGCGGGCTTGACGCCGTCGCAGTTGGCCGCGCCGGGACCGATCGGCCTGACGGAGTAGATCTGATCGACGCCTTCCAGGCCCGAGAACTCCTGCCACGTCACCCACGGGCCGGCCTTTGACGGGTCGACCGCTGAGCCGCCGGCGATCGACGGGTTTTCAGCGGACTGGTTGGGGTCGATGTTCAGGGAGGGGATCGGTATGTCGCCGCCGCCCAGGCCGCGGTTCTGGCCGCCGAAGATCCACTTGCCCTGGTTGGCGTCGCCCGTGTTGTCGAAGCGGCTCGCGAATACGTTGTTGTTTTCGAAGCCGGTGCCGCTTGTGTTCTCGTACCATGTCGCCCACGGCACCGTGCGTTCGGTGCCGGCGAAGTCGATCGAGGGCGCCTCGCCGTCCTGGGCCTGATCGAAGTTCAGCGAGCCGCTGAAGTGCGGCGCGTCACTCGAGCGGCCGCCGACAGTGCCGGTGCCCCTGGTCGTCCAGGCGCCGCCCGCGAAGGAGCGGGCGAAGATCTGATCTGAGCTGCCCGGCGGCTCGGTCTGGCGGAAGGCCGCCCACGGGACCGCGGGCTTGCCGCCCTTGAGCGAACCGCCGACGACGTCGGCGTTGGCCGGGTCCTCGCCGCTGACGCTGAGCGTCGGGTCGATTCCGGCGGCGGGGTCTTCATTGATCTGTGCGCCGGGCGCCAAGCCCTGGAGGGCGAGGGCCGTGCCGGTGAGCGCGAACGCGACGACCGCTGCAGTCGCGGTCACACTCAGTGCCGACCGGAGGTTGCGAAACCTCGCACGCCATGCTCGGGTGCGCCGGGGGTGCCGCGGCGGCTCATCAGCCTCTGCGACTCCGTTGGTGGTTGACGGCCTGGTCATCGAGTCTCCTTGTCTTGAGGGGATTGCTGGAGACCCGTACGGCCACCGTCGCGTAACGGTTCGCGGGGTGGCGCTCAGGGGGCGGGATCAGGCGGGCGCCGGGCAAGGCGCCGCGGTTGTTAGCCGCGGTTCAGTGAGTCGCGCTCAGGGCGCCGAGCAGGACTCGTTCGCCCGAGGAGGCTGGGTTGCCGTCTGCGCGCTGCCGGGTGACGGTCAGCGCCGGGAACGCGGTGGGGGGCACGCCGGCCCACAGTGTCACCTTGCGTGCGTCGTTGAATGTGCCGACCGGGACCAGCACTCCAGCCGGGCTCTTCAGCCACGCTTGGTAGTAACGGCCGTTCGCGAGCCGAGGCAGCCCGGATGCCGACAGCTCGATTCGCCAGCCCGATGCCGTCTTCGCGAGGGTCGCCGAGCCGTGGGCGTCAGGTGCCAGCGCAGTGCCGGAGACCGCCATCGCGAACCGGGTGGAGGGCGATCCGCCGCCGCTCGAGAGCACGATCGCCACGGCCACAGCGGCCGCCGCGAGCGCGCCGAGGGCGAGCGCCGGACGCCGCAGCCCGAGGCGCGCCGTCAAAGGAGTGCGCCCAGCACGGCGCGCCGGACGGGCTGCACCGGCCTCTGCCGTCACCGCCGCGACGATCCGGTCCTCCAGTCCGGCGTCGGGCTCAACCCACGTGGCCTTCGCACTCAAGTGACCGCGCAGGTGTTCCAGATCTGCACGTTCGGAAGCATTCAGCGACGCAGCTTCCTCGCCTGCCAGGTATGCGATCCGGTCGTCGTCGTCGTGGCTTGCCATCAGTGACCTCTCCTCTTACGGTACGGAACCGGCGAGCGGTTCACTCCTTCAAGTGCCCGAGCAGCTCTGCCAGGCGCTTGTGCGCACGGAAGGAGCGCGACTTGACCGTGCCCGCCGGCACATTCACGCGCGCCGCGATCTGAGTGTGCGTCAAGCCCTCGAAGTGCTGCAGCCTCACGACCTCGCGCTCGTCGGCCGGGAGCGCGTCCACGGCGCTGCGCACCTCCCATGCGTCGTAGAGCGACTCGACCGATTCGGGGTTGGACACGAGTGCTGGATCCGACGGGGATGCCGACTCGAGCGGCGTGGCGGTTCGTGCCAGCTCGCTGCGGTACACGTCGATCGCGGTCCGCTTGGCGATCGTCGCGAGCCACGGGCCCAGCTCACGCTCGGCGTCGACGCTTGCCGCCGCGCGCCATGCCTTCAAGAAGGTCTGCTGGGTTGCCTCCTCGGCTAGCGTCCTGTCGCCCAGCGCTCGATAGGCGATCGAGTACACGAGCCGGCCGTACTCGCGGTAGACGCTCCGAACCGCCCCCGGATCGCCTTCGCGGAACTTACTCCTCACTCTGAGGCCCACCACCGCGGGACGCTCCCCCCTTAGATTGCAGCGATCATAGACCGGTGGGATCGACCGCTCGCGTCCCTAGAGCGGCTGAGCCAGCGCTATGAGCAGCTTCCGCGGTGATCTTCCGGCGATGCCCGCGGGCGTTCAGCTGATGATCTTCGGGCAGGGCACGACGCGCACCGAGCTGGTCGTTCAGCGATGAACGAAGTGCGTGGCCGGCTTGAAATCGCCGTGCGACACGAGGGGATCGAGGTCCGCCCCGTTGGGCCACACGATGGTCCCGAGTTCGTCGTCGACGCGGGCCTGCGCGAAGAAGTCGGGGTCGGCAAGTGGTTCAAAGATGGGGCCGCGTAGCTCGCCTGTGAGATCGACATCGCGCGAGCTGCCATCGCTGAAGTCGATCCTCAGCCGATAGTGGCCGAGCACCTGCGCGGATGTAACCCTTACGAAGTCCATTGCCTCATTTAAGTACATCGTGATCGCGCGCGCGACGCGCGGTAGGCACGAACATCCGCAGCCTCTCGGCGCTAGTCAGTCCACCAGCCGCGTTGGCCTTCGACGTCTTCGCGCTGGGCCTCGCCGAGATTGGGTGCACCGATGACGAGGATCTCGAGGCCCTCCGGCCCGGCCTCGTAGCCTCGCCACGTGCCGGGTGGGACGCGCACCGCGTCCCACTCCTTGAGCTCGACGATCTCCTCGTCAAGCTTCATCCGACCACTGCCGCGCAGGACCACGTACACCTCCTCCTGCTTTCTGTGCGTGTGGCCGTACGGAAAGCGATAGCCGGTCGGGAGGCGTTGATAGCCCAAGCCGGATCGCTCGAGCGCGAGCGCCTCGGTCGCCAAGCGGAACTCAAGGTCCGGCGCGCCGTCGAACCTGGCTCCGACGTCCTCCAGGTCTTCCTTGAGGTTCCTGAGCGTGAACGGCACGTTCGCAATCTTATGGTGCCCTCGTTGGTTAAAGCCTTGACTTCGGCTCAGTCGAGAACGAGACTGTGCGCTTCGACGGGAGCATCCTCGGTCGAACGCCCGAGGGGCGACCGGAAAGGGCTATTGCCAATCCCTCCCGGAGTGCTGGGGCGCAGCGCCGGTCGTTTCGCCGTCGTCGCCTCGCACTGCGTGGGTGGATGAGAACGCGCCGCCGTGCTCCGGCGTCATCAACCGAATGGAGATCGACATGGGCAGCGCCGGTGTGAGCGGTGAAACCGGGCCAGGCACGCCGCCGGTGAAGGTCGGCGAGTTCAAGCTCGAGGTCGTGGTCTTGCCGGTCTCGGATGTCGACCGGGAGAAGGAGTTCTACGCGGGCCTCGGCTGGAGGCTCGACGCCGACATCGCACATGACGAGGATTACCGCGTGGTCCAGTTCACGCCGCCAGGCTCGGGCTGCTCGATCCAATTTGGCACGAACATCACCTCGGCACCACCCGGTTCGGCTCAAAGTCTCTACCTGGTCGTCCCCGACATCGAGGCTGCGCGTGACGAGTTGCTCGACCGCGGTGTGGAAGTGAGCGAGGTGTTCCACGAAGGGGCGCCGGGCGCTCGATTCCACGAGGTAGGCCGTGTGACCGGGCCGGCGCCCGACCGTAGTACATACGGCTCGTTCGCGACCTTCAGCGATCCCGATGGCAACGGCTGGCTGCTCCAGGAGATTACGACTCGGCTTCCGGGTCGCTGAAAGGAGAGGCTGATGGACACGACATATGAGTCCGCAAGCGACCTCGCGGACGCCCTCAGGCGAGCAGCCGAGGCGCACGGCAAGCACGAGGAGCGAACGGGCCAGGCGGACCCGAACTGGCCGGACTGGTACGCGCTCTACATGGTGCGCGAGCGCGCCGGCGAGGAGCTGCCGACATGAGCAGCGACTATGACGTGATCGTGCTCGGCGGCGGGTCGCCGGGCGAGCACTGCGCGGGCGCCCTGGCCGAGGGTGGCCTGCGCGTCGCCATCGTCGAGCGCGAGCTCGTCGGCGGGGAGTGCTCGTACTGGGCATGCATCCCGTCAAAGACGCTGCTGCGTCCGGGCGAGGCGGTCCATGCGGCGCGCGAGGCCGCAGCGAGCGCCGAGGTCGACGTGCGAGGCGGCGCTGGCCTGGCGGGACTTCATGGTCTCCGACTACTCCGACGCCGGGCAGGAGCGCTGGCTGGCCGATCACGGCATCGACCTGCTGCGCGGCAGCGGCCGGCTCGCCGGCCCCGGCGTCGTCGAGGTCGACGGCGTGCGTCACACCGCCGAGCACGTGGTGCTCGCGAACGGTGCCGATCCCGTCGTGCCGCCCGTGCCGGGCCTGCGCGAGCTCGACGGCGTCTGGACCAACCGCGAGGCGACGTCCATGAAGGCCGTTCCGCGTCGCCTGCTGATCCTGGGCGGCGGGCCGGTCGGGGTGGAGATGGCGCAGGCCGTTCATCGACTCGGCGGTGAGGCGGTGATCATCGACATGGCCGAGCACGTGCTCGCGCGGGAGCCGGCGCCGCTGGGTGAGGCGCTCGGCGAGGTTCTGCGCGGCGAGGGCATCGAGCTCGTCCTGTCCGCCGAACGCGAGCGCCGCGCGACGCGACGGCGAGGAGTACGTGCTCGAGATCGACGACGGGCGCGAGCTGCGCGGCGAGAAGCTGCTCGTCGCTACCGGCCGGCGTCCGCGGGTGCGCGGGCTCGGCCTCGAGACCGTCGGCGTCGAGCCGGACGCGCACGGGGTTCCGGTCGACGCGCACCTGCGCGCGGCTGAGCGGCTGTGGGCGATCGGCGACGTCAACGGCCTCTGGCCGCTGACCCACGTCGGCAAGTACCAGGGCGAGGTGGTCGCCGCGAACATCCTCGGGCGAGCCGCGCAAGGCCAACTACGAGGCCGTCCCGCGCGTCGTCTACACGGACCCGCAAGCAGCGGCGGTCGGTGCTGTCCGCCGGCCGTTTCAGCGCCATGGTCGCCGCTGTCGGAGGTTGCCGAAGACCGCCACCTACACGCGCGCGTACGCCGAGCACAACGGCTTCCTGACGCTCCTCAGCGACGGCGAGCGGCTGACGGGCGCCTACGCGCTCGGCCCCGAGGCGGGCGAGTGGCTGCAGCAGGCCACGCTCGCGATCCGCGCTCACATCCCACTCGACGTCCTGACCGACACGATCCAGCCGTTCCCGACGTTCTCGGAGATCTACGTCGCCGCGCTGAAGGCGCTCCGCGGCGAGATCGCCGCAGCATCCAAGGCAGCCGGTAGCGCAGTCGACACAGAACCCCCGATGGCGAACTGACGGAAAGGAAAACATGCGCTCTGACATCGTCCCCGGCGCCACGTTCCCGGACTACGAGCTGCCCGATCACGACGAAAGTCCCGCGCAGGCTCAGCGAGCTGCAGGGCGAGGATCCCGCTGATCCTCACGCTCGTCGCGCGGCCACTACTGCCCGAAGGAGCACCAGCAGCACCGCGAACTCGCCGCGTTCTACCCGAAGGTCGCCGTCGCCTACACCCAGATGGCGACGATCTCGACCGACGACGACCACCAGCTCAAAGAGTTCCGCGCGTCGGTCGGCGCGCAGTGGCCCTTCCTCTCCGACCCCGGGCGCATCGTCCAGAAGGACCTCGACATCCAGGAGTACACCGACCCCGAGAACGACCCGATGATCCCGCACACGCTCGTTCTCAAGCCCGGCCTGGTCATCCACAGCATCTACAACGGCTACTGGTTCTGGGGGCGCCCTTCGGTCGACGACCTCCGCCACGACCTGCGGACCGTGACGCGCGAGATCCGCCCCGACTGGGACCTCGAGCGCCCCTGGGCTGCGCGAGGCGTGGGACGCGGGCGAGCGCTCGCCCTTCCACGGCTGGGAGTGAGCGCACCGCAGCACCCCCAGCGGAGTCTTGGTGTGCGTTTCATCGTCGCCGCCGCGCTGGCGCTTTCGCTGGCAATGGCTTGCATCGCAACCTCCAGCGTGGCGGCGGCAGATGCCATCGTCCCCGAATCCCCGGTGTACCTCCAGCTCGCTGAAAAGGGCGTAGCTGTCGCGAAGGCCAGATGGGGGAGGGGCGGGTGGTACGAGGAACGGCTCGGCGACCGTGATCGGTACCCGCTCGCAACTATCTGGGGAATCGCGCCGCTGTTTGAAACGCTCGACGCCATCCAGCTGGCCGCGCCATCGGCTGCGCACCGAGCCGCCGTCGAGACATTCGCAACGGGGGCCGAGCGCTACTACAACCGGCAACTGCGCCCCACGCCTGGGTACGCGCCCTATCCCAACGATCGTGGCCAACCGCGCACCTGGTTCGACGACAATGGGTGGTGGGGCCTGGGATTCATCGACGCCTACCGGGCTACCCACGACGCACGTTTTCTGCGTGATGCCGAACGCGCCTTCAAGTTCATTGCCGCGCAGGGGTGGGATCGGCATGCAGGCGGTATCTGGTGGAACACAGCCCACCCCTACAAGTCCGGGCCCGCGTTGGCGGCAGACACGCTCCTCGGGGCGATGCTGTACCGGGAAACCGGGCGTGTGTTCTACCTCGGTCAAGTCCAGAAGTTCCTGCGATGGGCGGACGCCGACTTCTTGACTGACTACCGGCTCTACTCGCAGAACAATCACGACGGGACTCCCACCCCTTACGTCGAGGGTCCACTGGTGGAGGCGCATCAGATCCTGTGTGAACGCGGTCAACGTGCGGCCTGCGAACGCGCCAAGGAGCTCGCGGATGCGTGTTGGGCGCGTTTCCAGGACCGGCTCAACATGGGTCCTCAATTCGACACGATCTACTTGCACTGGATGCTTGCGTACGCGGCGCAAACCGGGGATCGCCGGTGGGTCGGGCTGGCTTCGACGATGGCCGCTCGCGCGAAGTCCAACGCGAGCACCGCCAGCAATCTCTACCTGCGGGCGTGGGACGGCGGCTCCATCACCGAGCACGAAGCCGAGTCAGGGATGCTCCAGACCGATGCCGCCACGCTCGAGCTGTTCGCCTCGCTCGGGCAGGCAGCAACCATCTAGGCTGCCTGCGCGACGATCGCCACAGCCAGGCGACGGTCGATCGCCCGGCGGGCTCGCTCGAGTGGGCCGGGGTCTTTGGCGATCACGAACTGCGCGTTCGCGAGCAGCAGGTACGCATCGAGTTCAAACGCAAGCTGGTGCGCATCCTCGTGGGGGTCGATCGCTCCTTCGCTCTGCGCGTCGGCGACGGCGGTCTCGAGTAGCCCGATCCAGCCGTTTACGACCTCGAAGGCGAGGTCGCGCACGGGGCCAGGGTGGGTGTCCAGCTCAGCCGCTACCGAGGCGAAGAAGCAGCCGCCCGGAAACACGTTCTCCTCGAGGTGCCCAAGAAAGCGCTCGCTCAGCTGGCGTAGCCGCTCGAGCCCAGTCGGAGCCTTCGACGCTGGCTCAACCACGTGCTCGCTGAACACCGCGCTGGCCGTCTCGATCGTCGCCAGCTGCAGCTCCTCCTTGGAGCCGAAGTGAGCGAACAGGCCGCTCTTGCTCATCCCCACCGCGTCTGCCAAGCGGCTGATCGACAGTCCCGATATTCCCTCCACCGTCGCCAGCTGTGTGGCCTCGTGCAGGATCACATCGCGGCTTCGCTGCCCGTCGCTGCGCCTCGCGCGGGGGCGATTGCCCGGTGCACTGGTGGATGTCGAGGGCTTGCTCATGGCAACAAGTTAGCACGATCGGTCGTGTGATAGTGTACGAACGATCGTACTAACTGTGAAGGAGCGTTCCCCGTGTCCATGAGCTTCGCGCCCCAAGCCCCAGCGGTCGCCGACCTGCAGTCGGTGCTCGCCCAGGCCCGCGCCGCCCAGCGGAGCGCGGCGACGGCGGGAGGTCCACCAATCATCTTCATCGCGTCCACCGAGCCGTCCGTCCTCGATGCGCTCGAACGCGACATCGCTCGCCGTTTTGGCAACGACACACGCATCGTCGGCGTCGACAGAGCCGACCTCGGGCTGGCGCGCTTGGCGACGCTGGCGGATCGCGGCGAGCCGGTTGCACTGCTGATCGCCGACCAGCGCATGGGAGAGATGACCGGCGTCCAGTTCCTGGCGAGCGCACATGCGCTGCACCGCTCGGCCAAGCGAATCCTGCTGGTCGAGCGCGACTACACGGCCGCCAACCCGATCGTGCCGGCGATGACGCTCGGTCAGATCGACTACCACCTCGTCAAGCCCTGGTCTCCAGAGCAGGCGCTGTATCCGGCCATCAGCGAGTTCCTCGCCGGCTGGGAGCGCACCGAGCCGGACAGATTCACGTTGTTTCGCATCGCCGCACCTGAACACAGTGCGCGCGCCGCCGAGATACGAGACCTGCTGACCCGCTTCAACTCGCCGTTCGCGTTCTACGCAAGCGAGTGCGACGAGGGCGTCGCACTCCTGAGCGAGATCGGCCAGGCGGGATCTCGCCTGCCGGTAGTCGTTCGCCACGACGGGCATGTGCTGATCGATCCGAGCGACAGCGACATCATCGAGGCGCTCGGCGGTGGCACGCGGCTGGGCGAGCAGGTCTACGACTTGGCGATCGTGGGTGCCGGACCGGCCGGTTTGTCGGCGGCCGTGTACGCGGCTTCGGAAGGGCTCGACACGGTCGTGCTCGAGCGTCAGATCTCCGGAGGTCAGGCGGGCGCAAGCTCGCGCATCCGCAACGTACCCGGCTTCACCTGGGGGATCGGGGGCCACGATCTGGCCTACCGAGCCTGCGAGCAGGCGTGGCTGTTCGGAGCCAACATGGTCTTCGCGCAGCGGGCCGCCGAGCTGCGCCCGTCGGGCGCTGGAACCGTCGTCGTCGGGGTTGCCGACGGGCGGGAGATCACCGCGCGCGCGGTCGTGCTCGCAATGGGCGTCTCCTGGCGACGCCTGGGCATCCCGCGTCTGGAGGCGCTGATCGGCGCCGGCGTGTTCTACGGAAGCGCCACCAGCGAGGCGCGTGCGATGAAAGACAGGCACGTCTGCGTCCTCGGCGCGGGTAACTCAGCTGGGCAGGCCGCCGCGCATGTGGCGAAGTACGCGGCCCAGGTGACGATGCTCGTGCGCGGAGACTCGCTCGAGCGGAGCATGTCTGAGTACCTGATCACCGAGTTGCGCGAGATGCCCAATGTGGCAGTCAGGCTCGGCGTGGAGCTGATCGACGGCGAGGGCGAGGAGCAGCTGGGCGCGCTCGTGATCCGCGACCGGGCGACAGGACTGCAAGAGCGGATGCCGGCCGACGGCCTGTTCGTGATGATCGGCGCCGAGCCGCACACTGACTGGCTGGACGGGATGATCGCGCGCGACCAGCACGGCTTCATCCTCACCGGTCGCGACTTGGAGGATGGCGGTCATAGCGCCGCGAGTTGGTCGCTCGAGCGGGCACCGGGACTGCTCGAGACGAGCGTCCCCGGCGTGTTCGCAGCCGGTGACGTACGGCACGGATCGGTCAAGCGGGTGACGACCGCAATGGGCGAGGGTGCCACCGTGGTTCAGCTGGTGCATCAGCATCTCCAGGCCGAGCCGGCGTCACCGGTCCCTATCGGCGTCAATCAATGATGATGACTTATGTGCATATCAAGTCATAATAAATCAGAATTGATTCATCATGGTACAGGACACCTGCTATAGTCTTCCATCAGAAATGATGTGATACGGGACAATTAACCGCTAGTCAATCAAAACTGATGTATCTCAACGATGTCCTAACCGATGCCGCCGTTCTCGCCGAGCTTGGCAGCAGGCTCGAGCGTCACCGCCTCGAGCGCAACTGGACTCAGGCTCAGCTGGCCGCCGAGGCCGGTCTCGGCCAGGCGACCGTGCAGCGTGCCGAGCGGGGCGAGTCCGTGCAGATGACCTCGATGATCAAGCTGCTGAGGGCGCTCGAGCTGCTCGCGGGTCTCGAGACCGCGATACCCGAGTCGCTCGACCTGCCGATCGCCCAGCTGGAGCGCGAGCAGCGCAAAACCAGGCGGCGTGCTCGTGGTCGGCACGGCGCCCGCCGCGCCGAGCCGGCCAAGGAGCGGTGGACGTGGGCCGAACAGCCGGGAGCAGATGCGTGACAGTCGCGGCGGTGACGCTGTGGGGATCGCGGATCGCGGCGGTCTCGATTGAGCCCGGCGCGCGCTACGCGACCTTCCAATACGACCCCTCGTTCGTCCCCAGTGGCATACAGGTGGCGCCCGCGCAGATGGCGCTCCGTGCTCAGCCGTACAGGTTCCCCGGACTGCCCGCGGACGCGTTCAGCGGTCTGCCCGGGTTGTTGGCCGACTCGCTGCCGGATCGCTGGGGGACAGCGCTCGTCAACGCATGGCTGGCTGCTCAAGGGCGCGCGCAGTCCAGCTTTGATGTCGTTCAACGGCTCTGCTACGTGGGCACGCGCGGCGTCGGCGCACTGGAGTTTCAACCCGCTCGCGCGCCCGAGCTCCCCGCCGGCGCGGATCTGCAGGTGGACGCGCTCGTGCGCCTGGCCAGCGAGGTGCTCGCCCAGCGTCAGCAGTTCATCGCCCAGCTGAGCAGCGACCCCGACGAGGAGGCGATGAAGGCGATCCTCGCGGTCGGGAGTTCCGCCGGTGGGGCGCGCCCAAAGGCATTCATCGCTTACAACGACGCCACCGGCCAGGTGCGCTCGGGACAGGTGAGTGTTGACAGCGGCTTTCGGCAGTGGTTGCTGAAGTTCGACGGGGTGTCACACGCCGGCGACCACGGGCTCACCGATCCGCAGGGCTGGGGCGCGGTGGAGTACGCATACTCGAAAATGGCTCGTGCGGCGGGCATCGAAATGACCGAGTGCCGGCTGCTGGAGGAGCACGGGCGTCGGCACTTCATGACTCGCCGCTTCGACCGGCCCGATGGCGGCGGCAAGCTGCACATGCAGACGGTGGCTGCGCTGGAGCACGTCAGCTACAACGAGCCCGGCACCTACAGCTATGAGCAGGTCCTGTCGTTGATCCGTCGGCTCGGTCTTGGCGTGCCCGTCGCCGAGCAGCAGTTCCGGCGCATGGTCTTCAACGTGGTCGCTCGCAATCAGGACGACCATGTCAAGAACATCGCGTTTCTGATGGACCGCGATGGCGCGTGGTCGCTGGCGCCCGCCTATGACGTGATCTGGGCGTGGAAGCCGGGCAATCCGTGGCTCGACAGCCATCAGATGTCGATCAACGGCAAGCGTGACGGCTTCAGCGTCGCCGACCTTCGCGCCGTCGCGCGCGTGGCCGGCCTCGCGCGTGGCCGCGCCGATGTGATCCTCGAGCAGGTCAGCGAAGTGGTGGCCGGCTGGCGGACGGTCGCCGCGGAAATCGGCGTCGAGGCGCAGATGGCTGAGGCGATTGCGCGCTCGCATCGTCTGGTGCTGCCGGCCGCCTAGCGCGCGGCGAGCTCAATACGAGGACCGAGCAGCGCGTCGCGCTGTCATATGCGAACATATGTTCGTATGCGCTTGAACCACTCGATTCGATGTGATGACAAAAGTCTGTCACTTGAAAGAGTGGTGGATGAGCGTCAGCCGGTCACTCGAGTGTCGGATCCCGATCGGGTAGCCCATCGAGTGCCTGATGGACATCAGTCGCATTTCTCTCTGGCAGTAGAGAGAGTGAGGCGATGAGCACGACCGACGACTACAAGGCGGAGCTCCAAGGCTTCCTTCAAGGCTTTGGCGGCAACGTACGCGACGTACGCACAGCCATCACGCCCTACTGCTCGCAGGAACGCCTTGCGCACATCACTCGCCTGCACCGCACGGAGATCGGCAAAATTGAGCAAGGCGTCGTGGAGCCGCGCCTAAGCACGCTGCTGATCCTCGCCGCGGGGCTCGGCGTGACGATCGACGAGCTGGTCAAGGACCTCGATGTGCCCGACATGCGCAAACCCTCGCCCAGCGTCGAGGCGTGACGGTGCGAGGATCGCGGGCGAGCGCATGAGCCGCACCGCCAAGCCCGACTCGGCGCTCGCCGCCGCCGTCCGTCGAATGCGCGAGGAACGTGGCATCACCCGAGAAGCGCTGGCGTTTCGTGTAGGGATCACTACCGGCTCGCTCGCGCGGATCGAGCTGTCGCAGTCGGCGCCCGGATGGGACACCGTGCGCCGGGTAGCCGAGGGTCTGGAGGTCACGATGGTCGAGCTGAGCGCCGCCGTGGAAGCCGACATCTAGGAGGTGGCCTACGGGGCGTGGCGAACACGCCATCCGAGCGACGGGCCGGCAACGGCGCTCGTCGCCAGCGCCTCGGTGACGGCGAGGTCCGAGCCCTCGACACTGACGGTTGCAAGCGGCTGTCCCGCACGGACGTGCGTCACGTCCGAGCGCGCACGCACACCCAGCGAAAGCTCCATGCCATCCCAGGCGATCGTGCTGAGCGAGCGCGCTGTGCGCGCGCTCGTATGGCGTCCGTCGCTGGTGCTCGCCCTGAGCACTGTCGTACCGGCCGCCAGCACCTTGTGGACCCGCAGCGCCGCGGCGATCGAGTCGCCCAGCCGCTTTCCGGCACTGAGCGCCGCGGCGATGATCGGGCCTTCGCGCTGGCCGAGCACCACACCCAGCACCGTCAGCGTTCGCCCGGCGACCGAAACGCGCTTGGCGAACGCGAAGCAGCCGCCCGCGGCGCGATCTGAGCCGGTCTTGACGCCCACATACCCATCGCTTCCGACCAGCCCGTTGTAGTTGTTCACGCGCCCGGCGACTGGCAGGTACACAGAGCGGCGATTGACGATCGCCGCGAACGTCGGCACGCGCATCGCCGTGGCCGTCAGCTTCAGCTGGTCCGACGCACTCGACACGGTGCTGTCGTCATAGCCGCTCGGGTCCGTATAGGTACTTGCGCGCATGCCCAGCCGCCGGGCGGTCCCGTTCATGCGCGCCAGGAACGCATCGCGCCCACCGCTCGCGCGCGCGGCCAACAGCGCCGCGATGTTGTTTGCCGAGGGAATCATCAGCGCCTCCAGCGCCTGGCGCTCGCTGAGGCGCTCGCCCGCGCGGACCGGGATCGTCGACTGCCCGAGCGCCGCGCGGCGCTGCTGTTCATCGACGTCTGCCTCGGTGATCCTCAATGTGAAGCCCCCGTCGTTGGGAAGCAACGGGTGTTCCAGCAAGGTCTGGTAGGCGGTCATCATCTTCGCCACGCTGGCGATCGGCACCGGGGCCTGGCGACCGGACGTGCCGACGGCGCCGACCCCCGCCACTTCGGCTGCTGCCTGGCCTGAGCGCGGCCAGCCGAAGGACTGCGTGCTGCCGGGGATGCGCAACCGCGCGGGCAGCGTGCGGTGTGCGACGAGCACCGGCGCCGGTGCCGTCACGATGCGCTGAATCAGCACCAGCGCGAGGAACGCCAGTACCAACAGCAGGACGCTCTTCGGGCGTGGGCGCCGGAGGGCGCGGCCTCTGACCTCTGACCATCCCGTGCTCGCCACGAGGCGCAGACGCTAGCGCAGCGGCAGGACCTCGACGTGCGAGGACGCGCGCGAACGAATCACCTCGGAGACCGCCGCGGGGTCGTCGTAGAAGGGAACGTGTCCGGCGCCGAGCGTCACATGCGTCGCCCAAGGCAGCAGCGCGCGCGCCCGCGGCGCCTGGCGCCGGTATGGCAGCAGCCGGTCGCGCCTGCCCCACGCAATCGTCACCGGCGTGTTGCGCAGCTGCTCGGGTGCCGTGAAGCGGTACCTGTCGAAGGCGCTCAACGTGGCGGCGAACGCCGGTGAGGCCCACGCGTCCTGCAGGGTTGCCACCGCCTCCTCGGCCGGCAGCCGCGCCGGGTAGCCGAACGTCTGCCCGAACAACGCCGTGCGCCCCGCGCGCGTGCGCGCCAGCGCTTGCACACCTCCTCGTGCCGCGGCGGGCGTCGCCGCGAGTGCGCCGAGCGAGAGCTGGCAGAAGCGCAGCTCGGCCGGCGTCCAGAAGCCCGCGGGCGAGAACGCGCTGACCGATCGCACCGCGCGCCCGCGCGCCAGCTCCAGCGCGATCGCGCCGCCCATCGAGTTGCCGGCCACGTGCGGGCGCTCCACCCCCAGCTCTGCGAAGAACCACTCGAACGCGTCCGCGTAGGCGGTGATCGTGGGCTCGGTCGAGGGGGGCAGCGCCGCGGAGCGCCCGAAGCCGGGAGAGTCACACGCGATCACGTCGAAGTCGCCTGCGAGGCGCTCAATCACCGGCTCCCACGCTTGCCAGTGGTGCCCGACGCCGTGCAAGAGCACCAGCGGCGGGCCCTCGCCGACGCGGTGGTGGTTGATCGACAAGCTCACGCCATGCCCCGGATCAGGTCGGCGCCGCGCTCGGCGATCATGATCGTCGGCGCGTTCGTGTTGCCTCCCGTGATCGTCGGCATCACCGACGCGTCGATCACGCGCAGTCCCTGTAGCCCGTGTACGCGCAGTCGCGAGTCAACAACCGCTTCGGGGTGCGTGTCGCTCATACGCGCCGTGCCCACAGGGTGGTAGATCAGCATCAGTCGCCGTCGCAGGTCGGCCTCCAGGTCCTCGCGCTCGACGCTCGCCGGACCGGGCTTGAGCTCCTTGATGACGACCTCGCGCAGCGGGCTCTGCTGAGCGATCTCGCGTGCCAGACGGATACCGGCGAGGATCGACTCGACGTCGTCGGGCTCAGACAGGCTGTTGGTGAGGATGCGCGGCTTGGCGGTCGGGTCGGCCGAGCGCAGCCAGACCTGTCCGCGCGCCTTGGGCGAGACCAGCACCGGCGCGATCACCATGCAGTGGCCCTCATATTTCTCGGCGCCGTGGTCGTCGAAGTAGGCGGCGCCCATGTGGAACTGGATGTCCGCCGCCGGCAGGCCCCCGCGCGTACGCGTGAACGCCAGCACCTCCGCGACCGTCGAGGTCAGCTTGCCCGATTTGCGCAGCAGCCACTCCGCCAGCGGCTTGGTCTTTTCCGCGCCGTACAGCGTGTCCTGGTCTGAGACTTCCCAGATCACCGTCAGGAACGGGTGATCCTGCAGGTTGCGACCGACGCCCGCCAGCTCGTGGCGCACGTCTACGCCCGCCGCTCTCAACTCCTCCGGCGGGCCGATGCCCGACAGCAGCAGCAGCTGCGGTGAGCCGATCGCGCCAGCGCACAACAGCACCTCGCGCTCGGCGCGGATCGTTTCCGTGCCGCGCCGGCCCTTGCGCACCCGTACGCCTACGGCGCGATCGCCCTCAAGCGCGATGCCCAGCACGGTGACGTGCGTGCGCACCTCCAGGTTCGGGCGCGTGAGTACGGGTCGCAGATAGGCGTCGGCGGTGCTGAAGCGGCGCCCGTCGCGCTGGGTCACCTGTGCCATCGACACGCCGTCCTGCTCGGGGCCGTTGTAGTCGGCGATACGCGGAATCCCGGCCGCGGCGCTGGCGTCGAGCAGGCGGCCGTCCAGCGGCCGCGGCGAGCGCTGCTCGCTGACGCGCAAAGGACCGCCCGCGCCGTGAAACTCCGAGGGGCCGCGCACATTGTCCTCGGCCTTCAAGAAATACGGAAGCACGTCGCGGTAGCCCCAGCCCGCAGCGCCTTGGGCCTCCCAGCCGTCGTAGTCCAGCGGCCGGCCGCGCACGTAGAGCATCGCGTTCATCGAGCTGCACCCGCCGAGCACCTTCGCGCGTGGCATGTACAGCGAGCGGTTGTCGACGTGTGGCTCGGGCTCGGTCGCGAAGTCCCAGTCGAGCTTGGTGTGGAACTGTTCGGGAAACGCCGCCGGGATCTTGATCTTCAGCGAGCGATCCTTGCCACCCGCCTCCAGCAGGAGCACTCGTATGGCTGGGTCCTCGGACAGACGGTTCGCGAGCACGCAGCCTGCCGATCCGGCGCCCACGATCACGTAGTCGTACATCCCGGTGCCTCCTTCTAGGCGTGCGCGAGCGCCGCCCGGTCGGGGAGCGCCGCGAAGCGGTACTCCGACACGTCGAGTTGGCGGGTGTGGTCGAGATACTCGCGCATGTAGCCCGGCCAGTTGGCCACGATCCGCCCGCGCTCGTCGCGATACCACGAGTCACACTGCGTCCACGCGGTCCCGGCGAAGCGCGCTTGCAGCGCCCGGTCGCTTGCCGCCTCGATCTCGGCGCGGACCTCGATCGCGCCCGCCCGGCGGGCCCGCAGCTGTTCCAGCGCCTGGCGAACGTAGGCGGCCTGAGCCTCCAGGTAGAAGATGATCGAGCCGCCTGAGGTGTTCGTGTTTGGCCCGTACATCACGAACATGTTCGGGAAGCCCGGCATGCACATGCCCAGGTGCGCGTGCGCGCCGTCCGACCAGCGCTCGCGCAGGCTGACCCCGTCGCTGCCGTTGATCTCCATCGGGAACATGAAGTCGTTTGTCTGAAAGCCGTTGGCCCACACAATGCAGTCCAGTTCGCGCAGCGTGCCGTCCTCGGTGCGAACGCCCTCGGGCTCGACTGTCGCGATCGCGTCGGTGACCAGCTCGACGTTGGCGCGTTGCAGTGTGGGCAGGAACTGCGAGCTGAACAGCACGCGCTTGCAGCCGAATGTGTAGTCGGGCCACGCTTTGCGGCGGACCTCCGCGTCCTTCAGCTGGGAGCGCATGAACGCAGCCGAGCGCGCGGCGCCGAGACGCCCGATCGTCCGTGGGTGACGAATCGCGAACGTCAGCGACTCGCCGTACTCGAAGATGAACCTGCGGCGGAACGCCTGCAGCCCGGGAACGTGTTCGATAGCCGCTTTGACCGTCGCCGGATAGCGGCGGTTCTTGCGCGGCAGGAACCAGTTACCGGTGCGCTGGAACACAGTCAGCTGCGAGACTTCGGGCGCGATCTCAGGTACGAATTGGACGGCGCTCGCGCCCGTGCCGACGACCCCCACACGCTTGCCCGCCAGCGAGTACGAGTGGTCCCATTCAGAGGAGTGAAAGCTGTGTCCCGCGAACGTGTCCGCGCCCGCGACGGGTGGGGGCGAGGGCCGGTGCAGCTGTCCGGTTGCGAGGATCAGCGCGTCGGCCTCGTAGGTGTCTCCCGCGATGCTCTGCACGTTCCAGTGGCAGCGCTGCTCATCCCAGGTGCACGACGTCACCGTGGTGTTCGCGCGCACGAGGCTGTCGACCCCGTGCGTGCGGGCGACCTCGCGCAGGTAGTCGTGGATCTCGGCTTGGGGCGAGCACAGCCGCGACCAGTCGCGCCGCTGCGCGTAGGAGAACGAGTAGAGATGGCTGGGCACGTCACAGGCTGCGCCCGGATAGCTGTTGTGGAACCACGTTCCACCGAGGTCCGGCGCACGCTCGAGGATCCTCACGTCAGTGATCCCGTGCTCGCGCAGCTCGATCGCCGCCGCGATCCCGCCGAAGCCGGCGCCCACGATCAGCACCCGCAGGGCTCGCCCGCGAGAGGACTGCGGCTGCGCCGTTGTGGAAGACATCAGACTCCCGTGCTCGAACGTGATCGACTGCGTTGCCAACCTTATGCTCTTCGCCGCAACGCCGCCAGGAGGCGAGAACGGGTCAGTCGAGCAGCGTCTGCGCGAGCCATGCGCTCGCCAGCGGAAGCTGACGGGGATCGATGTGGTGTGCGGCCTGCGACTCGTGGTAGGCCACCTCCAGGCCTGCGCTCGCCAGCCGCTGTGCGGCCTCACGCCCAAAGCCCACCTCGATCACCTCATCGCTCGACCCATGCGCGATGAACACTGGCAGTCCGCGGCGCGCCGGTAGGTCTGGCTGCCACGTGGGGACGGTCGGGATGAAACCCGAGAAGGCGAGGATCCCGCCCGGTGTGGGACGACCGGTGCCGAGCCCCAGCGCGTAGCTCATCACGGCGCCCATCGAGAAGCCGCCGAGAACGGTCTGCTCGGCCGCGATCCCGGTGCGCTGCCACAGCTCGTCGTGGAGCTCGGCGAGCGCTTGGCAGGCGCTCTGGAAGGTGGCCGGGTCGGGGTAGCCGACGCGCGGCACCCGATACCAGTGAAAGCCGGGCGAGCCGGGCAGCCTCAGCGGCGCGCGCGGCGTGAGGATCAGCAGGCGGCGGTCGGGGTCGAGCACCTCACCCAGCGTCAGTAGATCCTGCTCGTCCGAGCCCCGTCCGTGGTGGAGCACCAGCAGCCCCTCCGGCTCGTGCGCCGGTGCTCGTTCGCGAAAGGTCAGGCTGCTCATCGGTGGACGGCGTCGGGGTTGAACCGTTTGCGTCTCGGAGACGCCCACCCTATCTGCGCGGCGCTCCGGTTCCGCGCCGGGCGTCGTGTGCGCCTACCCCTCGCGGGGCACGTACGGTGCCAGCTCGCGTCGTGCGATCGAGAGCTTGTGCACCTCGTCGGGGCCGTCGGCGAGGCGCAGCGTGCGCAGGTGTGCGTAGGCGGAGGCAAGCCCGAAGTCCTCGGACACCCCGCCGCCGCCGTGAACCTGTATCGCGCGGTCGACGACCTTCAGCGCGACGTTCGGAGCGGCCACCTTGATCGCCGAGATCTCCATACGCGCCGCGCGGTTGCCGACGGTGTCCATCATCCACGCGGCCTTCAATGTCAGCAGGCGCGCCATCTCGATTTCGATGCGAGACTCGGCGATCCAGTCCTGGATGTTGCCGCGCATCGCGATCGGCTGACCGAAGGTGACGCGCGAGACGGCGCGCTTGCACATCGACTCCAGCGCGCGCTCGGCTGCGCCGATCGCGCGCATGCAGTGGTGGATGCGTCCTGGTCCCAGCCGTGCCTGGGCGATCATGAAGCCCTCGCCCTCGCCCGCGATCAGGTTGGAAGCGGGCACACGCACATCGGAGAAGTCGACTTCTCCGTGGCCGTCCTGGTCGTGGTAGCCGAACACGGGAAGCTCGCGCACGATCCTCACGCCGGGCGTGTCCAGCGGCACGAGGATCTGGCTCTGCTGTTTGTAGGTCGGAGGAGAATCCGCTCCCCACCCGCCCGTCTTGCCCATCACGATCATGATCCGGCAGTGCGGGTGCATCACGTTGGTCGTCCACCACTTGCGCCCGTTGAGCACGTACTCGTCGCCATCGCGCTCGATCCGCAACTCGATGTTGGTGGCGTCCGAGCTGGCCACGTCCGGCTCGGTCATAGCGAACGCTGAGCGGATCTCGCCGTCGAGCAGCGGCGCTAGCCAGCGGTCCTTCTGCTCGGAGGTGCCGAACTGGTGCAGGACCTCCATGTTGCCGGTGTCCGGCGCCGAGCAGTTGCACGCCTCGGAGGCGATCGGCGAGCGCCCGAGGATCTCCGCCAGCGGCGCATAGTCGCTGTTGGAGAGGCCGGCGCCGAACTCCTCGTCGGGCAGGAACATGTTCCACAGGCCGGCATCGCGCGCACGCCCCTTCAGCTCCTCCATGATCGCCGGCTGGTGGTGCGCGTCGCCGGACTCCTGCAGCTGGCGTGCGTACACCTCCTCGGCGGGATACACGTGCTCGTCCATAAACGCCGTCAGGCGTTCCTTGAACTCAAGGCAGCGCGGGCTCGGCTCGAACTCCATTCAATCCCTCCTCGGTGGCGACAGGTCATAGGATCATCGCCGATGAGCCAACAAGGTGCCTCCTACAGCGCGGCCGGGGTCGACTATGACGCGCTCGACGCAGGCAAGCGGCTGGCGATCGCCAAGGCCCTGTCGACCTCGGGGCTGCTGGCGGCGCGCGGCGGGCGAGCGCTCGACGCCTCGCGCGGCGAGCCGGCGTTCGTGTTCGAGCTGGCAGGCCAGACCCTGGCGTTCGTGGTCGAGGGCCTGGGCACGAAGTCGATCATCGCCCGCCACGTGCTCGAACAGCAGAATCGCGACCACTTCGCCGACGTCGCCTACGACACCGTCGCCGCGATCCTCAACGACCTCTGCTGCGTCGGCGCGCTGCCACTGGTCGCCAACGCGTACTTCGCCACGGGCGCGTCGCAGTGGTATCTGCAGGCCGAGCGGGCGGCGTCGCTGCTGGAGGGCTGGCGGGCCGCATGCGAGGACGCCGGCTGCGTGTGGGGAGGAGGCGAGTCGCCTTCGCTGCCGGGGATGCTCGCCGAGGCGGACATCGAGCTGGCTGGCGCTGCCGTCGGCGCCGTGCCGACTGGGCGCTCGCCGATTCTGGGCGAGCAGCTCGGGCCCGGGGATGAGATCGTGCTGGTCGCCTCCAGCGGGCTGCACGCCAACGGGGCGTCGCTGGCACGGCTGCTCGCCGGGCGGCTTCCCGACGGCTACGCGACCGTGCTCGCCGACGGCACCACGCTGGGGGAGGCATTGCTGGCGCCGTCGCTGATGTACGTGCCGCTGGTGGCCGGCGTGCTGGAGTCAGAGATAAAGCTGACGTACATCAGCCACGTGACCGGTCATGGCTTGCTCAAGCTGATGCGCCCGCCCAAGCCGCTGACGTATCGCATCGAGCGCCTGCCGCCGGTCCCCACCGTGCTCAGCTTCCTCGTCGAGCAGGCGGGCATGGACGCGCACGCCGCACACTCCACGTTCAATATGGGCAGCGGCTACGCCCTCTACTGCGCCGCTGGCGGCGGCGAGGAGGTCGTGCGGATCGCGCACGACCTGGGTCTGAGCGCAATGTTGGCGGGCCGTGTCGAGGCCGGGGCCAGGCAGGTGTTGCTCGAGCCCGTGGGGGTTCGCTTCGACGGCGGCGAGTTGGCGCTGTCGGCCGATCTGTAACCCTTTAGCTGAGCCTTAGAGTTGCTTCCTGGTGTGCCGCATCGGGCGCTGGGACCCGCGGCGAGGCGACCGACGGCCGATGCCGTCGAGGCGGGTGAGTGCCACGGCTACTTCGGCTCCCGCTCAGCCACCGCTACTTCGAGCACGTCGCGGGTATATGTCTCGTATGCACGCGATCTTCCCCCGCAGGTCCCAGGGCTCTTGCGTGACAACAGTCAGC
Organism: uncultured Solirubrobacteraceae bacterium; assembly: GCA_963705235.1. Lineage (GTDB taxonomy): Bacteria > Actinomycetota > Thermoleophilia > Solirubrobacterales > Solirubrobacteraceae > Palsa-744. The sequence goes on from OY970059.1 coordinate 2,028,413, forward strand.
CCGCCTCGCTCCGACCGCGGGCGTCCTTACTACTTGAACGCACAGCGTGACCCGGATAAGGTTCGTTCGAGCAGTAGACGCCGCCGTTCTTCGACCAGTTGTCGGCGATCTCGATGTCGCCGGACCGGCATGGCTCCGGAGCTACCCGGATCGAGGCGGACCTGTCCATCAAACGAGGAGAGATACTGATGCGCAGAGCATCCACCTGTCTTGCCGTCCTTGGCCTCGCCCTGTTGGCGCTGCCGGGCGCCGCATCGGCCGTTCCGACGGTCAAGTTCAAAGCCAAGGCCGTGCCGATTCCGGGCTTCCCGGAAACGGGGAACATCTTCGGCGCCGGCTCTGCCGTTCAGGCCGAATACGAAATCTCGGGTACCGAATACGCGGGCGGCCCGCCGCCAATCATCGGCGTCAACTTCTTCCTGCCCAAGGGCACGAAACTGCACACGACGGGCTTCCCGACGTGTTCGAAATCAACGCTCGAACAGTTCGGGCCGATCAAGTGCCCGAAGGGCTCGGCAGCCGGTCCGGTCGGTAAAGCGCTCGGCTTCGTCACCTTCGGCAGCGAACGTGTCGAAGAGGCCACCGAACTGTCGTCGTTCTACGCCCCCGGTGGTGGCATCGAGTTCTTCGCCAATGGGCACACCCCGGTGTCGCTGGAAATCCTCTCCAGCGGCCACTACACCAACCTCGGTGGCGCCGGTGGCTTCGGCCCCGAGTTGCTGACCGAAGTGCCGCTGATCGCGAGCGTCCCCGGCGCGCCGTACGCGTCGGTCAAGTCGATCAACATCAAGGCCGGCTCGGCGTACAAGTCGAAAGGCAAGACGATCTACTACGGCACGGTCCCCAACAGCTGCCCGAAGGGCGGCTTCCCGATCAAGACCGAAGTGATCTTCGCCGAAAACGGCGAACCATCCAAACCGATCACGGTGGCGGCGAGCTACAAGGCGCCGTGCCCGACGAGGCACGTGAAGAAGAAGTAGGCGTATGCGGAGGGTTCACGTCCGCTAGGGCGTAAGCTTTTCAAAGTAGTTGAGCGGGACGGGCGGCTTCATCGAAAGATGGGGTCGCCCGCTCGTCGTAACGGGAAGGAAGAAAAGGGTGAGGACGGAGATCGCAGGGAGGAGGAGACTGGTGGCCGGTATTGCCGGCGTCGCCTGTTTCGCCGCGCTCCTCGCCTTCACGGTCCTGAGCACCGCCGCGGGCGGTCGCAACCCGACCTACACCGTGCGCGCGATCTTCGACAACGCGGCCAACATCATCTCCGGCGAGGACGTCAAGATCGACGGCGTCAAGGTCGGAACCGTCGGCTCGGTCACGCCGACACCGCTGGCCAAGGCGGCGGTCGAGCTGGACATCACCAACACCGGCTTCCAGAACTTCCGTGCCGACGCCAGCTGCACGATCCGTCCGCAGGCTCTGATCGGCGAGAAGTACGTCGACTGCCTGCCCACGCAGCCGCGCGTGGCGGGCACGCCGCTGCCACCGCCGTTGCACAAGATCCCCGGCGACCACGAAGGCTCGGGCCAGTACCTGCTGCCGGTCCAGAACACGCACAGTCCGGTCGACGTCGATCTGCTCGGTGACATCAACCGCCTGCCCGAACGGCAACGCTTCACGATCATCCTCAACGAATTCGGCGCCGGGCTGGCCGGGCGCGGCAGCGACCTGAAAGCCGTGATCAGGCGCGCCAACCCCGCCCTGCAGGAACTCGACAGAGTGCTCGCGATCCTCGCCAACGAGAACCACGTGCTGGCCAAACTCGCGGTCGACTCCGACCAGGCGCTCGCGCCGCTGGCGAAGGTGCGCGAGCAGTTCGCCGACTTCATCGAACAGAGCAACACGGTCGCGCAGGCAAGCGCCGCCACGCGCGGCTCACTGGCGCGCAACCTGCAGCTGTTCCCGCCGTTCCTCGAAGAGCTTGGGCCATCGATGGAACGCCTGGCCAAGTTCGCCGAACAGACGACGCCGACGTTCACCGACCTCGGCAAGGCGGCCCCAGGGATCAACAAGGCCTTCACCGGACTGCCGGCTTTCTCCAGGAGCTCGACCAAGTTCTACGAAAACCTGGGCGCCACCGCCAAGCAGTCCGGTCCGGCACTGAGCGCCACCAAGCCCCTGCTCGGGCAGCTGAAGACGCTCGGCAGCGCCGCGCTGCCGTTCACGACCAACTTCGCCTCGCTGCTCACCAGCCTGCGCGGTACCGGTGGGCTCGAGCGCCTGCTCGACTTCATCTTCTTGGGCACCGGCTCGGCCAACGGCTATGACTCGCTCGGACACTTCCTGCGCACCGAGGGCGTCGCCACGACCTGCCTGACCTACGCGATCCAGGTCGAAGGCAAGTGCAGCCGCAAACTGTTCAACACCGGGTCATCGAGCAGCTCGGCCTCGACAGCCAAGCTCAGCGCCAACACGAGCGTGGTGATGGCGCGCACGCTCGCGGTCCTGCAGGGAGCCACCCCCGCACAAGCGCTCGAGAAATACCCGGGCGCGGCCACGACCAGCGGCGAACCCGGCGCCGGCGGCGCCACAGGGGCAGCGCAGCCGGTCGGCGGCTCGACCTCTGGCACGACCTACTACAACCCCTCCAGTGAAGGTTCCGAAGCGGGCGGCCTGCTGCTCAACTACCTGCTCGGGAACGAATGACCACATGAACCGGCTAGGACACGCCCTGCTCCCACTGCTCGCGATCTCGCTGATCGTCGCGCTGTGTATGCCCGCCGCCAGCATCGCCGACGAACCCGCGGTCGGCGCGCCGGCAAGCTCGCCCGAAGTGGCCACGCCGCCGGCGTCTGAAACCCCCGTCGCGCCGACGACCACGCCCAGCGAGGGGCCGCCGAGCACCGCGCCAACACCATCGCCTGCTCCCGAAGTGCAGTCCGAGCGCGCGCAGGACGCGAGCCCCAGCGGGCGCTCGGGCAAGCGCGCGTCGTCGCCGGCCGGCCAGGCGCCGGCCGGGGAAGAATCCGGGCCCGACGAAGAAGCTGGCGCCGGGGGCACGCGCGCCAAGCGCAGCGCGCCCTCGCCCTCGACGCTGACACCGTCGCTGCCGCTAGCCCTGCGCGGCTCGATCTCCGGGGTGCCGAGCTTCTTCATCGAAAGCTTCCAGATCCCGCCGTTCCTGCTGCCGATCTTCCAGGCCGCCGGCGCGGCCTACGGAATCCCCTGGCAGGTGCTAGCGGCGATCAACGAGGTCGAGACCGACTACGGGCGCGACCTCAGCGTCTCCAGCGCCAGCGCCGAGGGTTGGATGCAGTTCCTGCCCGCCTCGTGGGCCCAGTACGGGGTCGACGCCAACGGTGATGGCTTCAAGGACCCCTACAACCCCGCCGATGCGATCTTCGCGGCGGCCAGGTACCTGCGCGCGGCGGGAGGCGATGGGGACATCAAGGCGGCGGTGTTCTCCTACAACCACTCCCAGCAGTACGTCAGCTCGGTGATGCTGCGCGCGCAGCTGCTGGGCAGCACGCCCGCCGAACTGCTCGGTGCGGTCACTGGCCTGACCGAGGCACACTTCCCGGTACACGCGGCGTCGCACTTCAGCGACGGCTTCCCGACCGTCCCGAACGCGGGCGCCGCGACGACCAAGACGCTCGTCGGCACGACCATCTACTCGCAAGCCGGTGCGCCCGTGGTGGCCGTGCAGGACGGCGAAGTCGTGCAGGTCGGAGACTCGCCAGCGCTCGGGCATTTCGTATCGCTGCGCGACGCGTACGGCAACACCTACGTATACGCGCAGCTGGGCAGCGTCGCATCGGTGTATCCGGTGCTCAAGCCGCATCTCCGTGCTTCGGTAAGCCCGCGGATCTCTTCCGGCAGTGGCGAACCCGCGCCCAGCGGACCGGCTACGGCCGGGGCGCAGCCGCGCATGCCACTCTCCGAAGCAGCCACCATCTCTGGATTGACGCTCGGCGCGGTCGCCGGGCTGGAAGCCGCGCCCAGCCCGCCGGCACCTGCGCCGACGCCGACCCCGCCGGCACCGAAAGCGCCCGAGCAGCCCTCAGGGCAGGCGCGTGAGTTCACCGAAGGCGCCAACGACGTCTACCTGCGTCCGCTCGTCGCCGGCGTGCAGGTGATCGCCGGGACGGTGCTCGGGCATCTCGCCGCGGCCGCCGCCGCACCGGCGCACATGGTCTTCCAGGTCCGCCCCGCCGGTCCCGGCGCGCCGTTGATCGACCCCAAGCCGATCCTCGACGGGTGGGTGTCGTTGGAGAACACGTCGGTGTTCAGAGCCAAGGGTGAGAACCCCTTCCTAGCGACCTCGCCGAGCGTCGGTCAGGTGCTGCTGGAGTCCAAGCGCCAGCTCGGGCCGCAGGTGCTCCGCGACCCGGGCATCCAGCTCGGTCGCTGCGGACGCCAGGATGTGCAGGAGGGCAGGGTCGACAAGCGCGTGCTGGCGATGCTCGAGTACCTGTCGGTGTCCGGTCTGAAGCCGACGGTCGCGGGGCTGACGTGCCCGAGCTCCCCGCAAACGGCGTTGGCGGCCAACGCGTCCGCCGACGGAGCCGTCACGGCGCTTCAGATCACCGCCGTAAACGGCACCGCCGTGGCCGGGCATCAGGGGCCGGGCTCGATCGCCGACACGACCGTCCGCAAGCTGCTGATGCTCCAAGGGCTCTCCCGGCCACGACGGATCGTCAGCCTGATGAGCTACCCGGGCGCGGCCGTCGCGCGTGTCGCCAAGAGCGCCGATCGGGCGATCGCGGTGACGTTCGGCTCGCTGAGCTCGGACACCGCCCGCAGCGCCCGCCTGCAGGCCTCCGGGCTGACACCCAGCGGCTGGCTAAAGCTGGTCGCGCGGCTGGGGGAGATTCCCGATCCGGCGGTCGGCGTCGGACACTCCGACGCGTCGATCCCGGACACACCCGGCGAATCCGCCGCGGGACAGAGCACAGGAGGGGCGCGTGGCGACCACTAGCCCTCCCAGCCCGCCCGCCGCTCCACCGCCACCCCCGCCACCGAGCCCGGGCGCGCTCCCGCCGGTGCGCTCGGCCCGCGCGCGGCGCACCCGCGCGATCGCCGTCACGGCGCTAGCGCTGGTGGTGCTGGTCATCGCCTTCCTCGTGTTTGGTGCCGGCGGCGGCGCCAACTACCACCTGATCTTCAGCGAAGCCGGACAGCTCGTACGCGGCGACCAGGTGCAGGTCGGCGGCGTGCCGGTCGGCAGCGTCACCGGTATTGAACTCACGCACGACTACAAAGCCCGCGTGACGATCCACGTCGATTCCTCGCTCACGCCGCTGCATGCCGGCACGGTCGCACAGGTGCGCGTGCCGTCGCTGTCGAGCGTCGCCAACCGCTACGTCGCGCTTCAGCCCGGCCCGAACAGCAGGCCGTCGCTGCCCGACGGAGCGACCCTGCCCGCGAGCGCCACGCGTGACGTGGTCGACCTCGACCAGCTGTTCAACACGCTTGACCCGAGGACGCGCAAGGGCCTGTCGGAGTTCATCCAGGGGTCGGCCGCGCAGTACGTCGGCGCGAGCCGCCAGCTCGGCGAAACCGTCGAACTGTTCCCGCCGTTCTTCACCGGCACGAACCACTTCTTCTCCGAGCTGACACGCGATCAGAAGACGCTCACGAGCTTCCTCGTGGAAACGGCCAAGGCGGTGACCACGATCGGTGCGCGCCAGCAGTCGCTGAGCGACCTGATCGAAAACCAGAACACGACCTTCCAGGCGGTCGGCTCCCAGCAGCAGGCGCTCGCGCAGGGGCTCAAACTGCTGCCTGGGACGCTGCACCAGGGCAACGAAACCTTCGAAGCGATCCCCTCGACGCTCGCCGCGCTGACGACGTTCATCAACACCTCCAAGCCGACGACCGCGTCGCTGACCAAGCTGCTCTCGCACCTGCGTCCGCTCGTCACCACCGCCACACCGGCCGTGCATAACTTCAATACAGCGTTCAGCAGCCCCGGGCCCAACAACGACCTCACCGATCTCGTTAAGGCGCTGCCGCAGCTGGCCAGGACGCTGACCACAGCGTCTCCCGCGAGCGTCCAGGCGTCCAAGGAACTGGTGCCGATTACCGCGTTCTTCGGCCCCTACTCGCCCGACCTGGCCGGCACGCTGAGAACCTTCGGCCAAGCCGGGTCCTACTACGACGCCGGCGGTCACTACGCGCGGGTCGGCGCAATCCTGCCCGACTTCAGCCTCAACTCGAAAAACAACCTCACGCCGACGAGCCCGCAGCAGGCGCTGGAAAACCTCAAGACGAGCCAACTGCGCCGCTGCCCGGGCGGCGCCACCCAGCCCGCCGCCGACGGCTCCTCGCCGTTCACCGACAACGAACTGCTCAGCTGCGACCCTTCGGAGACGCCCTAGATGAACCGGCGGCGCAACTCCTCCCTGGCCGGCAACCCGCTGCTGATCGGCGCCGTGACAGCGCTGATCATCCTCGTGGCGGTGTTCCTCGCCTACAACGCCAACAACGGGCTGCCGTTCGTGCCGACCTACAACATCAAGGTCGAACTGCCAGAGGCCTCGGGTCTGATCCCGCAGAACCAGGTGCGCATCGCCGGCACCCGCGTCGGGCTGGTCACATCGCTGACGCCCTATCAGAACCCGGCCACCGGACGGGTCACCGCGATCGCCGATCTCAAGCTGGAAAAGAAGGTCGAACCGCTGCCGGTCAACAGCACCGCGATCGTGCGCTCGGTGTCGGCGGTCGGGCTGAAGTACCTCGAACTCGAAAAGGGCTCCTCCAACCAGGCGCTGAAGGCGGGCCACACGATCCCGGTCAGCCAGACGCGCGAACCGGTGAACATCGAGGACCTGTTCAACATGTTCGACCAGAACACGCGGACGGCGATCAAGATCAACAACAACAGCTTCGGCGGCGGTCTCGCCGGCCGCGGTCTTGGGCTGAACAACACGATCGCCGAACTGCGCCCGCTGGTGACCAAGGCGATCCCGGTGCTCAACAACCTGGCCGATCCCCGCACCGGATTCGGCGAGCTGTGGAAGGCGCTCGACCGGGTCGCCTCACAGACGGCGCCGGTCGCCGATGCGCAGGCCGCCTACTTCACCGAGCTGGACAAATTCTTCACCGACTTCGCGAAGGTCACGCCGTCGCTGGAAGCCGCGACCAGGGGCGGCCCGGCCGCGCTCGAACAGGCGATCTACTCGCTGCCAAACCAGGCGCCGTTCTATGAAAACGCCGCCGAGTTCATGCACCTGCTGCGACCGAGCGCCCATTCGCTCGTCAAGGTCGCGCCGCCGCTCGGCCACGCGGTGACCGAAGGCGCCGTCAACCTCGCGGCCGCGACCGCCCTCAACACCCAGCTCGCCGAAGCCTCCAAGGCGATCGCCGAGTTCGGCCACAACCCGATCGTCAAAGTATCGCTGGAAGACTTCACCAAGACACTCGAAATCGGCAACCCGCTGCTGGCCGGGATCGCGCCCGAGCAGGCGGTGTGCAACTACTGGACGCTGGCGTTCCGCAACCTCGCGAGCCTCAGCTCGGAGAACATCGGCCTTGGCACGCTGAGCCGCGCTGGACTCGTGCTGAGCCCGAGTGGCCCCAACAACGAGGGCTACCCGGCGTCGGCTCCGGCCAACGGGCCGTCGGTCGAACACGCCTTCAACAGCTCGGTGATCATCGACAACAACCACGTGCACGCCAACCCCTACCCGAACGTCGCCGGGCCGGGACAGCCGCAGGTGTGCGAAGCGGGCAACGAGACCTACATCCCCAAACAGGCCGTGATCGGCAACGTGCCGGCCAACGACGTGTCGTCCAGCCGCGAAATCACCAGCCGCGAACAGGACCTGTTCGGCGAAAAATATCCCAGCGAAACGCTCAAGGACCTCGGCATCTCCACGAAGGGGAAGAGCAAGTGAGCGCTGGGCGCTGGTGGCGTCGCCGCGACGAGGTGCCGGCCTCCGAGCTGGGCCGCTCGAGCCCCGTGCGCTTCGCGATCGTGATGCTGATCGTGATCGTGATCGGCGTCTACTTCGGCTTCACCAAGCACGTGCCGTTCAAACACGGCTTTCGCCTGAAGGCCGAGTTCGCCTCCGCGCTCAACGTCCATCCCAAGTCGCCCGTGCGCATCGCCGGCGTCGACGTCGGCAAGGTCACCGCGATCAAGCGCGACGGCAAGACCGGCCTGGTCAGCATGGAAATCGAATCGCGTGGGCTGCCGATTCACTCCGACGCGACGCTGAAGCTGCGGCCACGCATCTTCCTAGAAGGCAACTGGTTCATCGAACTGAAGCCGGGCAGCCCATCGGCGAGCACGTTGTCATCCGGCGCCACGATCCCGGTCACCCAGACCTCCGATCCGGTGCAACTCGACCAGGTGCTCGACACGCTCAACTCCGACACGCGCACGAACCTCCAGAACTTCCTGATCTACTACGGCCAGGCGCTGACGGCCAAGCCGACCGCCGCCGAGGACGCCGAACAGGACCCCGAAGTGCGCGGCATCACCGGGGCGCAGGCGATCAACAAGGCCTACCACCGCGGCCCTTCGGCGCTGCGCGGCGCCACGATCATCAACCAGGCGCTTGGCGGGACCGACCCGCACGACCTGTCGAAACTGATTGCCAGCATCGGCCGGGTGACGTCGGCCCTGAACGTGCACGAGCAGGATCTGGGCGAACTGATCGGCAACTTCAATACGTTCTTCGGGTCGCTCGCCGCGCAGGCTCAGCCCCTTCAACAGACAGTCGCCGAGCTCCCCAGCTCGCTGCAGAACATCGACGCCGGCCTGGCTGCGCTCGATGCGTCGTTCCCGCCGACTAAGGCGTTCGTGACCGACATCCTCCCGGGCGTGCGCAACACCAACTCCACGGTCGCCGCGGCGCTGCCGTGGATCGAACAGGTCAAGGCCTCGCTGGCGCCGAGCGAGCTCGGCGGTGTGGCCGCCGGGCTAGCCGAAGCGGTGCCGTCACTCGCCAAGCTCCAGAGCGAACAGATCCCGGTTTACCACGAAGGCGAACTGCTGGCCAAGTGCCAGACCAACTTGATCTTCCCCGCCGGTAACACCAAGCTGCAGGACGGCGGCGCCACCAGCGGCGTCGAGGACTACAAGGAGTTCTGGTACAGCCTCGTCGGGCTCGCCGGCCTCGGGCAGACTTTCGACGGCAACGGCACGTTCGCCAAGTTCGTGGTCGGCAACAGCGGACAGACGTTGCGCTCGGCGCCGACGTCGATCCTCGGCACCAAACTCAATGGTCTGCGGCTGCTCGCGCACTCGCCGCAGCCGCCGCTGGGGACGCGGCCGGCATACCCCGCAGCCGAGCCGCCGTACAAGCCGCTGGTGCCGTGCTACAAGCAGAAGCTGCCCGACTTCAACGGCCCGCTATCGCAGGGCCCGGCGGACGGGAGCGGATGATGAACCCCGCCGATGGCCACCAGGGAGGGCTGAGCGTCCGCGACCAGATCGAGCGCTACCGCACGGCGTTCATCGCCGTCGTCACGATGGTCGTGATCGCCGCGGCGGTCGCCGGCTACATCCTCGCCCACGAGAACCTCAAGCTCCCGGGCTGGGTTCCCGTGCTGGGACGCAACTACTACACGCTCAACGCCGAGCTGCAGACTGCGCAGGCGGTCACGCCGGGCCAGGGCCAGGCGGTCACGATCGCCGGCGCCAAGATCGGCGAAATCGCGAGCGTCGACCTCCACGGCGGCATCGCCGTGGTGACGATGCGGATTACTCCCAAGTACGCGCGCATCTACCGCAACGCCACGCTGCTGGTGCGTCCCAAGACCCAGCTGCAGGACATAACCGTGGAGGTCAACCCGGGTAATCCGTCGGCCGGCAAGCTGCACAGCGGCGAAACGATCCCGCTGTCGCAGACCGCGCCGAACATCGACTTCGACGAATTCCTCGCCGGCCTGGACGGCGAAACGCGCGCGGCCCTGCAGGAGCTGCTGGCCGGTGCCGGTGAAGGGCTCAACCACAATGGCCGGGCGCTGTCGGCGACGTTCAAGCGCTTCTCCCCGACGGCCAGGCTCGGTCAGAAGATCGCCCAGCAGTTGGCGGCCCGCCACGAAAACATCGCCCGCTCGATCCACAACTTCCGGCTGCTGATCGAAGCCTTGGGTGGCAAGGACAAGCAGCTCGCGCAGCTCGTGGACGCCTCCAACGCGGTGTTCGCGACCTTTGCCAAGGAGGAAGCGAACCTGCAGAAGACACTGCATCTGCTGCCTGGAGCCCTGCACAAGACCAGCGTGGCGCTCGGCAAGACATCCGAAGCGGCCGGCGTGCTCGGCCCGACGCTGCACAAGCTGCAGCCGTTCGCCAAAGCGCTCGGTCCCGCCAACGAAGCCACGCGCAAGCTCGCGCTCACGACCACGCCGATCTTCAAGAACGAGATCCGCCCGTTCGCACGTGAAATCCTGCCCGTCGTCGACGAACTCGGCCCCTCGACCAAGCAGCTGGGCGAAGCCTTCCCCAAGCTCGCGGTCAGCTTCACCGTCCTCAACGAATTCTTCAACGAGCTCGCCTACAACCCCGGATCCAACAAGGCCGGCTTCCTGTTCTTCCTGGACTGGGGCAACCACAACCTCAACAGCGTGGTCAGCAGCGCCGACGCCCACGGTCCGCTCGGCCGCAGCGTCGCGTACTTGAACTGCAACGTGCTGCCGCTGCTCAACAGCGTCTCAGAAGTCAACGAAACGGTCAAGCTGCTCGTCGGCCTGCTCAAGCCTCCGAGCAAGGGTGAATGCCAGAGCCTGCTCGGCGCCGGCACGACGACGGCCTCAGCGGCGCGCGCCAAAACCACGACGCCGGCGGGCCCCTTCTCCGGCCTGGGCGAGCAGCCCTTCGGTGACTCCACGACGGCTCCCGCCACGCCGAACGGGTCTGCCAAGGCGCCCGCCCACACCGCCTCGTCGAGTGCGAACGGGGGGGCTGGCTGACATGCAGAAGCGCGCGCCGACGCTCGGCAACATCCTCGTGATCATCCTGTTCGCGCTCAGCTGCTTCGGGCTGCTGCTGTTCCTGTGGGAGTCCTTCGGCGGCCCCGTGCCGCTGAAGCCCAAGGGTTACCGCTTCAACGTCGCCTTCACGCGTACGCTGGCGCTCGCCGAACAGTCGGAGGTCCGCATCAGCGGCGTCGACGTGGGCCACGTCATCTCGGTCAAGCACGACACCAGCGGCCTAACCCAGGTCAACATCGAAATCTCCCACCAGTACGCGCCGCTACGCGCCAACACGCACGCGATCATCCGCCAGAAGACGCTGCTGGGGGAGACCTACGTGCAACTGCTCCCGCAGGGTCGCAGCGGGCCCTACCTGGGCGACGAACAGCAGCTGGCCAATGGCAACGTCGAGAAGTCGGTCACGCTCGACGACGTCCTGTCGGCGCTCGACCCTAAGACCCGGGCGGCGTTCAAAATCTGGCAGCAGGCGCTGGCCAAGGGGATCGACGGCCGCGGCGAACAGATCAACGCGGGCCTATCGCCAGCTCGAACCGTTTGTGGAAAACGCCAACAGCCTGGTGGGCATCCTCGATTCCCAGGAGGGGGCGGTGCGTGCGCTCGTGCACAACACGGGCGTCGTGTTCAACGCGCTGGCCAGCCGCGACCACCAGCTCGAAGGGGCGATCGTAAACGGCGAGCGCACGTTCCACGCCGCCGCCGAAGCCAGCGAAGCTTGGGCGCAGGCGTTTAGGGAACTGCCCGCATTCGAGCACAACTCGACCGTGGCGCTGAAGGAACTCGACAACTTCCAGACGATCGCCAACCCGTACTTTGAAGAATTCCGCCCGGCTCAGCGCCAGCTCTCGGCGCTGCTGAAGGCGGCCGAACCGTTCGCGCCGGAATTCGACAAGTTCAACACCTCGCTGGGGCCGCTGACCAAGGCCGCCAAGATCGGTCTGCCGGAAGTCAGCAAGATCCTCAACCTGACCGTACCCGTGATCGAAAACCTCAGGCCGGTGCTGCACAACTTCGACCCGTTCCTGCAGTACACAGGCGAATACGTGCCCGAGCTGCAGGCGTTCTTCGCCAACCTCACCGCCGCCTCGCAGGCCAGCGCGGGCAACAGCAATACCGAAAACAAAGGCCCCAAGCAGCACTACCTGACGACGATGGTCGTGCTCGGCCCGGAGAGCCTGTCGACTTACAGCAAACGGATCGGAACCGACCGCGGCAACGCATACCCGCTTTCCGGCGCCTACCGGGCGCTCTCCAGCGGCCTGTCGGTGTTTAGTTCCAGCGCATGCGCCGACTCAGCCCCGTCGGTCAGCGGCCCGACCAACGAAACCGTCAACGAAGGCATCCTCGAACTGATCACTAAATTCAAAGTCGCCAACAAGCCGGAAAGCTCCAACGAAGTCCCGGCGCCCGCCTGCAACCAGCAGGGCCCGTTCACGTTCAACGGCCAGACCAGTCAGTTCCCGCACGCGGTCTATTCGCCCCCAACCCCAACCAAATGATGTCCGACCAGGCCTCCGACCACTTCGAGTACCACTCCGACGAGCTCGAGCTCGCCGGCGATGCAGACGAGGGCAACTGGTCGATCCGCTGCGTTGACGTTCACAAGCGCCTGGGTGGCGTGCCCGTGCTCAACGGGCTGAACGTAGCGTTCCCCGACGACACGATCACGGTCGTGCTGGGCCCTTCGGGGACCGGCAAGAGCGTGCTGATCAAGCACATCATCGGGCTGATGTTCCCCGACTCGGGCGACATGATCGTGCAGGGCAAGTCGGTGCCCAAGCTGACGATGCCCGACCTGCTGACGCTGCGACGCAAAATCGGCGTGCTGTTCCAGGACGGCGCGCTGTTCGGGTCGATGTCGGTGTTCGACAACGTCGCCTTCCCGCTTCGCCAGCACACCGACTTCTCCGAGGCGCAGATCGCCGAGCGTGTATCCCAGCGCCTCACCGATGTCGGCCTGGGAGACGCGATGGACTTGCCCCCCTCGCAGCTGTCAGGCGGCATGCGTAAGCGCGCGGGCTTCGCCAGGGCGCTGGTGATGGAGCCCGACATCGTCATCTTCGACGAGCCCGACTCGGGTCTTGACCCGGTGCGCACGGCGCTGCTGTGCGAGCTGATCCGGGAGATGCACTCGATTTACAAAGGCACGTATCTGGTCGTCACGCACGACATCGCCTCCGCGCGCAGGATCGGCGAGTACATCGCGCTGCTGTGGCGCGGGCGGATCGTGGAGGCGGGCGACGCCGCCAGGATGTTCTCCTCGGAGAACCCATTCGTGCGCCAGTTCCTGAGCGGATCGGCAGAGGGACCGCTGACGATGGATTGAGGCGGGGGGCCCCCCGGGAGCAGGTTCCTGTAGACACCCATCTGTTGCGGCGGGGGTAGCCGTATACGAACATATGTTCGTATGATTGCCTGTGTATACCTACCCCGCTTCGAGCTGGCCGTGGCCGCCGGAGACCGAGCTGAGGTCCTGCGGCGCTCGCTGCTGGCGGGCAGCCCGCTTGCGGTGGCCCCGCTGCTGGGGAGCGAACAGCGTGTGGGAGAGGTGTCGGGTGGCGCCGAAGCCGCTGGCGTGGCTGCCGGGATGGCGCTTGGCGAGGCGCTCGCGCGCTGCCCCGAGCTGGTGCTCGTGCCCGGCGACCCCGTGCGCGTGGCCGAGGTATGGGAGGGAGCGCTGTGTGCCCTGGAATCGATCGGCGCGGCCGTCGAGACGAGCGCTCCCGGGCTTGCCTTCTTCGAGATCGACGGTCTGCGCGGGATGTACGGCACGAGCGAGGCCGCGCTCGCCTTCGCCCGGGACGCGTTGGATCGCCCCGCGCGCATCGGCGCGGCGCCGACGCGCTTCTGTGCGCTGGCGGGCGCTCTGGCGGTGCGCTCGCGCCGTCCGTTCGTACTGGATGACCGGCAGGCGCGACGCTGGTTGGCCGGACGGCCCATCGACCTGCTCGGCTACCGTTCCGAGACGGCGGCGCTGTTGGCGCCGTTGGGGCGTCTCGGTGTGCGTACGCTGGGCGAGCTGGCTCGGCTCGGCCGTCCACAGCTGGCCGATCGCTTCGGGGTGGCGGGCGAGCTGGCCCATGAGCTGGCCAGCGGGCACGACAGCCCGCTGGCGGTTCGCCGCGTCCAGGAGACCCTGACGGAGACGATGGAGATCGGTGACGCCAGCTCCGGCGAGGCGCTGTCACGCGTGCTGGGGGTGCTGGTCGACAGGCTGCTGGCCCGATCCGAGCGGCGCGGACGAACGCTGCGTGCCACGACGCTGTCAGCCCATCTGGTCTCGGGTGGAGGCTGGCGGGAGGGCGTGGTCTTTCGCCAGGCGCTGTCGGACCCAGAGCGCATCTGGCTGGCGCTGTCGCTGCGCCTGGCGGCGCTGCCCGCACCGGCTACGCGGCTGGCGCTGGCCGTCGAGCGCTTCGGGCCGCCGGCCGGCGAGCAGGAGGCCCTGTTCGCGCAGGGCAGCGAGGAGACCACCGGCAGCGCCGAGCGCGGTACACGCCTGCGCGAGGCCGTCCTGCAGATGCGCGCACTGGCTGGGCAGGACGCGGCGCTGCGGGCCGTGTGCGTGGATCCCAGTTCGCGCATACCCGAGCGGCGGGTGGTGCTGGCGCCCGTCCCGGAGTGAGGACTTGACGCGAGCTCTAAATCGTCCTCGCCCAGCACGCGTGCGCCGGCGTGGAGGCACGCCGATCGAGGTCGACGGCGAAGCGATCGAGGCGGTGCGCGAGTCCTGGCTGGTGGAGGATCGCTGGTGGACCGCACAACCACTGCGCCGGCGCTACTGGGAGCTGGTGGGCGAGCGGGGGCGCAACGTGGTCGTCTTCCGTGATCTCACGCCGGTCGGCGGCTGGTTCATGCAGGCCCCGTAGAGGTCGATGGGATGGAACCGGCCACGCCCCCCTACGTGGAGCTGCACTGCCACTCGGCCTACTCGTTCCTTGACGGAGTCTCGCTCCCTAGCGAGCTCGCCCAACGCGCGGGCGAGCTGGGCCACACGGCGCTAGCGCTGACGGATCACAACTCGGTCTCCGGCTCGATGGAGCTGGCCCAGGCCGCTCCCGAGCAGAGGGTGCGGGCGATCCACGGCACGGAGATCGACGTGGTTACAGGCTCCGACGACGGTGACGCGGGGGAGGGCGGCGCTCGTCACCTCACGTTGCTCGTGCGCGATGCGCGTGGCTGGAGCAGTCTCTGCCGGGTCCTCACCGCCGCGCATGCGCGCACCCGCGACGGGTCCTCACGGCGTGAGCGCACGGAGCCCTTGCTTGATCTGCAAACGGTGATCGACCACGCCGACGGCCTCGTCTGCCTGACGGGCTGCGCCGAACGATCGGTACTCGCGGGCGGTGCGAACGACGAGCCCGCGGCGCGCCGGCTGCTCGACGCGTTCGGCCCGAACGGGCTGTACGTTGAGCTGCAGCGACCGTACGCCCGCCACGACCGCGCACGCAACCGCTCCCTGGCCGCATTCGCGCGGCGGCTGGGGCTCAAGTGCGTGGCCACGGGCAACGTACACGCACACACACGCGCACGAGCCGAGCTGCAGGACGCGTTCGTGGCCATCAGCCACCACGTCACGCTCGATGCCTGCGAGCCACTGCGGCGCGGCAACCACAGCCACGTGATGAGCACGCCACAAGCGATGGCAAGCCGCTTCGCCGACCACCCCGACGCGCTACGCGAGACCTTGAGCCTGGCCGAGACGCTGAGGTTCGACCTGACTAGAGATCTCGGCTACCGCTACCCCGGAGCCGAGGAGCAGGACACCTCGCGCCGCCTGGCAGAGCTGTGCTGGACGCGCCTGGCCGAGCGCTACGGTCCGCACGCCGCACTCTCCGCGCGCCGGGTGCACGGAGAGGCGCTGACGCGCCTGGAAGAGGAGCTGCGCGTGATCGACAAGCTCGGGCTAGCCGGCTTCTTCCTGCTGCACCACGACATGCTCGAGCTGGCGCGCGAGGTCGCCGCGGAGGTGCGCGGCGCCGGTGGGCCAGACTCCCCCCGGGCGCTGCTGGCTCCGGGGCGTGGGCGAGGGTCGTCGGTCTCTTCGCTGGTGTGCTACCTGACCGGTCTATCCCACATCGACCCGATCCTGGGCGGGCTCGCGCTGGGACGCTTCCTGCACGAAGACCTGAGCGGCCTGCCGGACATCGACCTGGACTTCCCGCGCGACATCCGCGCGCGTTTGATCCCGCGTGTGCACGAGCGCTACGGGCGCGATCGCGCGGCACTGGTGGCGGCGTTCCCGACGTTCCGCGCACGAGGGGCGATCCGCGAGCTGGGCAAGGCCCTCGGCTTGCCCGCCGGCGAGATCGAGCGCGTGGCGCGCGGCGCCGATATGTACGGCCCTGCTGGCCCCGGCGTCGAGCGCGACATCGACGCCCTGTCGGGCGAGGTTCGCTCACCCGGAGACGGCGTGTTGCCGGCTGGCGTGGATGGGCGGGCGCCGGATCGCTGGCGCTGGCTGGCACGCCTGGTCGAGCAGGCCCAGGGGCTGCCGCGGCACCTCTCCCAGCACCCGGGAGGGATGGTCATCGCGACCAGGCCGCTGATCGACTGCTGCCCGGTGGTGCCGGCCGCGATGGAGGGCAGGCAGATGGTGCAGTGGGATAAGGACTCGTGTGCGGACGCCGGCTTTCTGAAGATCGATCTGCTGGGCCTGGGGATGCTCTCGGCGGTGGAGCGCTGCGTGGAGGAGATCGCACGTGTGCGCGGCGAGCGCATCGACCTCTCGCGTATCCCGTTCGACGACGCCGACACCTTCCGGGCGATCCGTGCGGCGGACACGGTCGGGGTGTTTCAGATCGAGAGCCGCGCGCAGATGCAGTCGCTGCTGCGCACCCGTCCAGAGAACCTCGAGGATCTGACGATCCAGGTGGCGATCGTTCGCCCAGGCCCGATCCAGGGCGGGGCGATCAACCCGTACATCCAAAGGCGCCAGCGCCTGCGCCAGGATCCCGCCTATGCGATTCCCTACGCGCATCCCACGCTCGAGCCGGTGTTGGCCGAGACGCTCGGGACGATCATCTTCCAGGACCAGGTGATGCAAGTGGCGGAAGCGTTCGCCGGCTTCACCCCCGGCGAGGCCGACAGCCTGCGCCGCGCGATGAGCCGCAAGCGCTCGCACGAGCTGCTGCACAGCCAGCGCGAGCGCTTCATCGCCTCAGCACTGCGCCACACACGCGAGAGCTCCTCATCGCCGGCCGACCGAGCGACGGCGGAGCGCGTGTGGAAGATGGTCGAGGGGTTCGCCGGCTTCGGCTTCCCCAAGTCCCACAGCGCCGCCTTTGGCCTGCTCGCCTATCAGTCGACGTGGCTGCGGGTCCACTATGGCCCGGAGTTCCTGTGCTCGCTGCTGAACGAGCAGCCGATGGGCTTCTACGCGCCCGACAGCCTCGTCCACGAGGCCGAAAACCGTGGGATCGAAGTGCTCGGGCTCGACATCAACGCCTCGCAGGTGCAGTGCACCGTCGAGCGCGCCGCCGTGCGTCTGGGGTTGGGCTATGTCAAGGGTGTGGCCGGCGTGGAAGCGGATTGGCTGGTGGCCGAGCGCATGCGAGGCGGGCCGTTCGCCGACCTCGGCGATCTGGCCGCGCGGGCAGGCGTCAGTCGCGCGACGCTCGCACAACTGGCGTGGTCGGGCGCATGCGACACGATCACCGGCGGGCGCGATCGACGAGCCGCGCTATGGCAGCTAGGGGTGGCCACCCCGGCGCAGACGGTCGCGCAGGGGCAGGGCACGCAGCTGGCGCTCGGGCTGGAGCTGGCGGACGCGCCGCGACTGCGCACGCTCGGACGCTGGCAGCGGCTGATTGCCGACTACTCGACCAGCGGGGTCACGCTCGGCGAGCATGCGCTTGCGATTCTGCGCGAGCGGCTGGTGGTACCCGCGCTCACGACCAGCGCCCAGCTGGCCGAGCTGTCCACCGGCCAAGAGGTGGCGGTGGCCGGCCTAGTGATCGCCAGGCAGCGCCCGGGCACCGCCAAGGGGACGATGTTCCTGCTGTTCGAGGACGAGCACGGCACGATCAACCTGATCGTGTCCAAGGCCGTCTACGAGCGCCACCGCCTGCTCGCGCGAGCCGAGCCGTTGCTGCTCGCCAAAGGCCACGTCGAGCGCTCGCAGGCGCCGATCGCGATCGGCGGATCGCCCGCGTGGCCGGCGCGCCAGGCGGGGCAAGGGCGCCAGGCGGGGCAGGGGCGCCAGGGCGAGCATGGCGAGCTGGACATCGAGCGCCCGCGCCCCATGATCAACGTGATCGTGCACGAGCTGGCGCCGCTGGAGCGCTTCCTCGACGGCGCCGTCGAGGAAGCGTCGGGTCACGGCGTGGCCAACGTGCGGCGCTTGCCGGGCGCTGGGGGGCTGGAGCGGTCTATGCGCTCCTCAGCGCGCTCGACAGCCGCGGCGCATGTGCCAGCGACTGATACACGACGCAGTAGCGCTCGGTGAGCTTGAGCAGCGTGGCGAGCTGTTCCTCGTCGGCGTCTGTGTCCAAGTCGAACGACAGGCGCACCGCGGCGAACCCGACGGGTGCCTCGCGGTCGACGCCGAGCGTGCCGCGAAAGTCGAGGTCGCCCTCAGCGCGCACACGCCCGTCGCGCACCTGAATACCGAGCGACGTCGCCACCGCTCGCAGCGTCACTCCGGCGCACGCCACCAGCGCCTCCAGCAGCATGTCGCCCGAACACAGCAGCGAGCCGTCGCCGCCGCTGGCCGGGTGCAGCCCAGCCTGTGCGAGCGCGCGCCCGCTCTGCACCGAGCACGACACGCCCTCGCCGAGATTGCCGTCCGCCGCCAGTGTCACCAGCGCCGCCTCGGGCTCGTCGCGGTAGCGCTGCTTGAGAGGCGCCTGCAGCGCGCGCAGCTCGTCGCCGTCCATGCCCAGATCCTACGAACCCCCGCGGGCGATCCGATTCCAGCTCGAGCGCGAGGCGGCTAGGCTGATCGGCATCGCGCGCCTGGGCAGCACCGACCTCGACGTTTTCCCGCTGTGCCTTGGCGGGAACGTGTTTGGCTGGACGATCGACGAACGGCGCTCGTTCGAGGTGCTCGACGCGTACTTCCACGCGGGCGGGAACTTCATCGACACCGCCGACGTGTACGGGCGCCGCGGCCCCGCAGGCGCCGGCGAGTCCGAGCGGATCATCGGCCGCTGGATCGCCTCGCGCGGCAACCGTGACCAACTCGTGATCGCCACCAAGGTCGGCATGCTGGCCGATCGCCCAGGTCTGGCGCCGGAGACGATCACGACTGCACTCGAGGACTCACTGGGTCGGCTCGGCGTCGAGACGATCGACCTCTACTACGCGCACAGCGACGACCTCGACACGCCTCTGACGAAGACGCTGGGCGCGTTCGAGCGGCTGCGCCAGGCGGGCAAGATCCGCCACGCCGCAGCCTCCAACTACGACGCCGCGCGCTTGCAGGAGGCTCTGACGGTCGCCGCGAGCGATGGCCTGGAGGGCTACGTCGCGCTACAGCCCCACTACAACCTGATGGAGCGTGGCGGCTACGCGGATGCGCTCGCCGACGTGTGCGCGCGCCACCAGTTGGCGTGCGTCCCGTACTACGGCTTGGCGCGGGGCTTTCTCACCGGCAAGTACCGCCGCGACGGCGCGCAGGTCGAGGGGCCGCGCGCGGACGGAGTGCGCGACGCCTATTTCAATGACCGCGGCTTCGCCGTGCTCGCCGTGCTCGACGAGCTGGCAGGCGCGCACAGCAGCTCGCCCGCCGCGGTCGCGCTGGCGTGGCTGCTCGCGCAGCCCACAGTAACCGCGCCGATCGCCAGCGCCACATCAGTCGAGCAGCTGGTCCAGCTGCTCGGCTGCACGAAGCTGAAGCTGTCGAGTGGCGAGGTCGAGCGTCTGAGCCGCGCGAGCGCCTGAACGTCGCAAGCGCGACAGGCTCGCGGCGGGCTCGCTCAGCGGCTGGTGAACGTCAGCAGCTGTCCGTCTGGGTCGCGTACCGACAGTCCATCATGGCCCGTATCCGTGTCGCCCTGGGCACGCGCGGGGTGTGCTCCGGCCTGCTCGATCGACTGTTCGAGCGCCCGCAGTGCCGCTGGTCCGCTCAGCTCGAACTCCGTTGCACGCAGGCCCGGTGCGCTCTCGGGCGCTTGCGGGGCACCCCTGCTCTGCCAAGAGTTCAAGCCGACATGGTGGTGGTAGTCGCCCGCCGCCAGGAACGCCGCCGAGGGCAGTTGCGCCTGCTCCTCGAGTCCCAGCGCGTCGCGGTAGAACGCATTCGCGCGGGGCACGTCTGACACCTTTAGGTGCACGTGCCCGATCGCGGTGGCGGGCGCGATCGTCGCGGTTGGCTGGCGCACGCTCTGGGCCAGCAAGTCCTCCAGGTCGAGCGCCAGCGTGACCATCTCCACGCCGTGGCCGTCCGCCGGGCGCCGCCACGCCTCGCGCGGGCGGTCGACATATAGCTCGATCCCCAGGCCGTCGGGGTCGCTCAGATACAGGGCCTCTGAGACGCCGTGGTCGGCCGCTCCCTCCAGCGGCCAAGACCCGCTGGCCACACGGCGCACGCTGTCGGCCAGCGACGCACGGTCAGGGTGCAGCCAGGCCACGTGGTAGAGGCCCGTCGCGCCGGGTGGCAGCGGCGTCGGCGCGGCGATCTCGCTGAGCGCCAGCGCGGGGTGTGCAGGATCGGGGCCGAGCTGCGCCCGCTGTCGTTCGCGCGAGACCAACGGCAGGCCGAGCACGCGCTCGTAGAAGTCGACGCTGCGCGCCAGGTCGCTCACGTCGAGCTGCACGGAGGCGATGCGCAGGTTGGGGTCGATCGTGGCCATCGCAGGCAGATGTACTCCGCTCGATAGTGTGATGGCCGCGATGAATCTCCGCAAGCTCGGCAGCAGCGACTTGGAGGTCTCGGAGGTCAGCCTCGGCTCATGGCTGACCTACTCCGGCGGAGTCGCACGCGAGCAGGCCCGGGCCTGCGTGAACGCCGCGTTTGACGCCGGGATCAACTTCCTGGATACCGCCAACGTGTACGGGCGCGGCGCCGCCGAGACGCTGCTCGGCGAAGTCCTCACCGAGCATGACCGCTCCTCTTACGTGCTCGCCACGAAGGTGTACTTCCCGATGTCAGACACAGATCGCGGTCTGTCCGCGGCGCAGATCCACAAGCAACTCGACGCCTCGCTGGAACGGCTGCAGACCGACCACGTCGACCTCTACCAGTGCCACCGCTACGACCACGAGACGCCGCTGGAGGAGACGATGGAGGCGATGAGCGAGGTCGTGCGCGCGGGCAAGGCGCGCTACATCGGCTTCAGCGAGTGGCCCGTCGAGCAGGTCGAGCGGTCGCTGGCGCTCGACGGGGCCGAGCGCTGGGTCTCCAGCCAGCCGCAGTACTCGATGCTGTGGCGGGCACCCGAGGCCGAGGTGATCCCGCTATGCGAACGCGAGGGCATCTCACAGATCGTGTGGTCGCCGCTGGCGCAGGGCGTACTCACGGGCAAGTATCCGCCGGGCCAGCCCCCGCCGCCCGACTCCCGGGCCGCGAGCGAGAGCATGAGCGGCTTCATCGACGGCCTCGTGCGCCCACCTGTGCTCGAGGCGGTGCAACGGCTGAAGCCGGTCGCCGAGCAGGCCGGGTTGACGCTCGCACAGATGGCGCTCGCGTGGGTGCTGCGCCAGCCTGACGTTGCCTCTGCGATCGTCGGCGCCAGCCGCCCCGAGCAGGTTCACGCCAACGCGTCGGCGTCTGGGCTAGCGCTGAGCGCGGACACGCTCGGCGCGATCGACGACGCGCTTGCCGACGTGATCGTCGGCTGACGGCGCGGTGCATCCGGCCGCCCGCGCGGGTACGCCACCGGCGTTAGCGCGGCGCAACTACGAGTGTCTGAAAGGCGCGACCGACTGGTCCCTGCAGGTCGTGCAGCACGCTTTCGGACAGGCCGCTGCCGCCCGCGTGCAGCAGCGTGCGCGCGTCCATGCCGATCCACTCGCCTTGCGGGGGGCGGTGAAGGTGGATCGTCAGGTCGGCGTTGATGAACAGGTGCGAGTCAAACGGCAGCGACGCGCTGATGCCGTTGCCGAAGTCAGCTGTCGCCGCCAGCCGCGCCAACGGCGTCAGCTCGAGGCCGGGCACGAGCGGGTGGCGCATGCGCATCCAGACGCGTCCGGGTCCGGGCCGCCACGGGTCGTTCAGCCAGCGCATCTCCATCGCGGTTGCCGCAAAGCTGATTTGGTCGGCCTCGCCCAGCGCGAAGCGAATTGGCTCGGCACCCTCCAGCCCCGGCATCCTCTCATCGGCAAGCGCGCCGTCGGGTAGCTCCGGCAGCTCCAGCGGCACGTCTTGTACCCGCAGCGCGCTCGCGCGGCAGATCAGCTGCTCGCCATCGGACCCCAAATCGGCGTGCAGCTCGGCGGCCAGCTCCTGCACCCGCCGTCCCGGCCTGACGGTACGGATCGACAGCGACAGCGGTGCGAACGGAATCGGGCGTAGCAGCTCATAGCCCAGCCGGGCGATGTGAACGGTCGGGCTCGGCTCGTGTCGCTCAAACGCGCTGGCGATCAGTGCCGCCGGGGCGCCGCCGTGCAGCGCGCCCGGGTCCCACGGGCCGCGCGCCTGCTCGGTCGCAACGAAGCGCTCGCCGTCGAGGACGAAGATGCTCATGGCCATCGCTGTCAGTCCTCCAGGCGCGCCACGAACTCGGCCAAACGCCCCGGATCGCGCAGCGGCGCGCCGTGCCCGAAACACGTCAGCCGGGGACGCAGCTCGGCCAGCCGGCGCGCTGAGCGACGATTGCGCGCGGGGTCGGGCGTGAACAGGTCGGGCGGTTCGTTCAGTCCCGGGATGCCGGTCCTCAGGTTCATGTTGTTGAGGACGTCTCCGAGGATCAGCACGCGGTCGGACTGGCGCCAGTAGGCGACGTGCCCGAGCGAATGTCCCGGGGTCTCGAGCACGGTGAAGCCGGCCACCTCGTCGCCCTCGGCGAGCGCGCGTGCGACCGGGTGCGGCGGGCCGGTCCAGAAGCGCCGCTGTATCCAGTCCAGCGCGCGCGGCGCCCTCGGGTTGGAGATCGCGCCAGGGGTCTCGATCGCCGGCACGTCGTCGCGTCCGCACCACAGCGGGATCTGCAGGCGCTCGCAGATCGCATGGCTGGAGCCCTGGTGGTCGGGGTGCGCGTGGGTGAGCGCGTGCGCGCTCAGCGTGCGCCCGCCGAGCTGGCGCATGATCCGCCGCTCACCCTGGCGTGTGGCCGCGTCGATCAGCACGTCCTCGACGAGGTACACGTTGATCGCATTGGGCGGCCAGCCGCGCAGTTGGTACACGCCGTCGGTCAGCTCCCTCATCTCGCCGCTCCTTCGTCGACGCTCACGAGCGCTTGCCCTCCCACGAGAAGCCCTGCACCGCCAGATACAGCCCGAACGCGCCCCACAGCGCGATCACAGCCAGTGCGTCCAGGTAGCTGCCGACGCCCTTGCCCGAGACGATCGCCCCCGACAGACCCTCGATCAGCGGATACAGCGGCAGCGCCTGGGCGATAGTGCGCAGGAACTGCGGGGCGCTACTGGAGTCGAACACGTAGAACGACACGAACACGACCGGCAGGAATACGGCGTTGACGTAGGCGGCGGTGGACTCGAAGTTGGGGATCGCGTGCGCGAACGCCACGCCGAGCGCGGCGAAGCACACGACGCCGGCGATCACGAACACAACCAGCGAGCCCCACAGGGGTGGCCAGCCGATCCCGAAGAACACGCGGCCGGCGATCACGACGATGCCGATCTGGAGCGCCGTGTTGGTGACCGCGTTGGCCGCCACGCCCGCGAAGTAGGAGATTGTCGGCAACGGCGAGCCGTGGATTCGCTTGAGCACGCCGCGCTCGCGCAGGAACACGATGTTGTACGCAAGCGCCGTGAAAGTCGTCGACATCACGCTCATCCCGGCGATCGACGGCACCAGCCTGTCGAGGTTCGTCTGATCGCCGCTGAGCAGGACGCCGCCGCCGGCCAGGAACAGCAGCGGCAGCAGGAAGTTGAAGAACGCGGCGCTCGGGTTGCGCCAGAACATCCTGCGCTCCAGGCGGTACTGGCGCCAGCTGAGCGTGAGCGCGTCAGGCATCTGCGTCCTCGGAGGATGCGGTGGTCAGTTCCAGATACACGTCCTCGAGCGTCGGGCGCGCCACCGACAGGTCCTGCAGGCGCTCGCCACGGGCCAGCGCGTCAGTGGTCAGCTCGTGCAGCAGTGCCGTCGGGTCGTCGGTTTCGCGCGCCACCAGCTCGCCGGTGCGATCGCGATAGGCGACGCGGTAGCGCACCCCGCCGGCGCCGCCGGGCGGGTGGGCCATCAGTTCCCGGGGAGGTCCGATCGCCAGCACGCGCCCGTCCTTGACGATCGCCACGCGGTCGGCCAGCTCCTGGGCCTCCTCCAAGTAGTGCGTCGTCAGCAGGATTGTCTTGCCTAGCGCACGCAGCGAGCGCACCGTCTCCCAGGCGGCGCGACGGGCCTCCGGGTCAAAGCCTGTGGTCGGCTCGTCGAGGAAGATCAGCTCAGGGTCGCCGATCAGCGCCAGCGCGAAGTCCAGCCGGCGCAGCTGGCCGCCCGACAGCTTGCGGCTGCGCACGTCCGCCTGCTCGGTCAGCCCGGCCAGCCCCAGCACCTCCTCAACATCGCGCGGGTGCGGGTAGAAGCTCGCCCAATGCGCCAGCGCCTCGCGCGGAGTGACGTGGCTGTAGATGCCGCCCGACTGCAGCACGATGCCGATCCGCCGGCGCAGCTCGATCGAGCGCTTGGCCGGGTCGTGGCCGAGCACCGACACCGCGCCGCCGCTGCGCGCGCGGTAGCCCTCGAGGATCTCGACGGTCGTCGTCTTGCCCGCGCCGTTGGGGCCGAGCAGCCCGAACACCTCGCCGCGAGCGACGGTGATGTCGATTCCTCGCAGCGCCTCGTAGTCGCCGTAGCGCTTGCTCAGAGCGCTCGCCTCGATCGCCGGGGTTGTCATGCTCACGGTCGCGTCCCGGGGAGCGAGCGCGGACTTACCAGTGCACGCCCCTGGTCAGCGTCGCCATCGCGATCTGCTCGAACGACACGTGCTCCTCGACGTCGCGATTGCCCTTCGAGGCGGCCGAGTCGGGGAACACGCGATAGGCGAGGTGCAGCAGCCTGTCCACGGCGCTGGGCGACAGCGTGTAGGCAACCTCGCCGAACTTGCCCAGCCGCGTACCCATCTCCTTGGGGCGCGAACGCAGCGCCTCGCAGATCATGTCCGCCGCCTCCTCTGGGCTGATCGCCGGGAACGCGTCGTACATCTTCGTCGGCGCGATCATCGGCGTGCGCACGAGCGGCATGTGAATCGTGGTGAAGCTGACGCCGTCGCCGATCACCTCCGAGGTGACCACGCGCGTGAACGCGTCCAGCGCCGCCTTGGAGGCGACGTACGCGGAGAAGCGCGGGGGGTTGGTCTGCACACCGATCGAGGAGACGTTGACGATGTGCCCCGAGCCGCGCTCGCGCATGTGCGGCAACAGGCCGATGATCAGCTTAACCGCGCCGAAGTAGTTAAGTTGGATTGTGCGTTCGAAGTCGTGGAAGCGCTCGTAGCTGAGCGCAATCGAGCGCCTGATCGAGCGCCCGGCGTTGTTGACGAGCATGTCGACGTTGCGGTGGTCTGCCAGCACCCGCTCCAGCAGCCGTTCGATCGACTCCATGTCGGAGATGTCCGCCGCGTACACGTACGCGGTCCCGCCCGCGGCGACGATCTCCGCGCGCGCCTCCTCCAGCTTCTCGACGTTGCGCGCCACCAGCAGCGGCACTCCGCCCGCGGCCGCGACCTTCAGCGCGGTCGAGCGCCCGATGCCCGAGGAGGCACCGGTGATCATCACGTTACGGCCCTCCAGCGCTTCCTTGAGCGTCCCGCCTCGGTGCAGGTCGGGGTCCATCTCACGATCCCAGTAGTCCCACAGCCGCGCGACGTAGTCCGCCAGCGGCGGCGGCTTCTCTAGCGGTGAGCCGGCCAGCGCGCCAGCCGCCTCGCGCGCGTCGAAGCGTGGCACCAACTCCACGTGCCCGAGCACCTCCTCGGGGATGCCCAGCTCGCGCAGCGCAAGCTTGCGCATCTGGCGCCACGGCGGCAGCGCCATCGCCAACGCCAGCGGCCACTTGGGCAGCGGGTCGATCAAGCGTTTGTCGATGCTCAGCGCGAAGCGCGGCGCGTGTGCAACCTCGGCCAGCTCGTTGATCAGCTCGTCCACCCGCTGCGGGCGCGGGTCGGTCAGGTGGAACGCGTGGCCGTCGAGGGCGGGCTCGTGCGCGATGTGCTCCAGTGCCGCGGCGACCCAGTCGACCGGCACGATGTTGGTGTACCCGAGGTCGATGCCGACCAGCGGCACCCACTCCGGCAGCAGGCGTCGCAGCCGTTGAATCGCCTTGAAGAAGTAGTAGGGGCCGTCGACCTTGTCCATCTCGCCGGTCTTGGAGTCGCCGACCACGATCCCTGGCCGGTACACACGCCACGGGACGTACGGCTGCTCGCGCACGATCCGCTCGGACTCGAACTTGGTGCGGTGATAGGGCGAGGGCAGGCGCTGATGCTCGTCGAACATCTCCTCGGTGAATACGCCGCGGTAGTCGCCGGCGACTGCGATCGAGGACACGTGGTGCAGGCACTTGGCGTCCACCGCCCGCGCCAATTCCACCGCGTGCGTGGTGCCTCCGACGTTGACCGCCGTGTTGCGCTCGGCCGGGGCGGTCATGTCGTATACGGCCGCCAGGTGAAAGAAGTGGTCGACCTTGCCGCGCAGCTCTGCCACCTGCTCCTTGTCGATCCCCAGCAGCGGGCGGCGCAGATCTCCCACGACGGGCTTCACGCGCTCCCTCACGGACGGGCCGACGACGATGCTCCAGCGCTCCAGCAGCTCGTCCAGGCGACCGGTCGAGCTGTCGCGCACCAGCACGTAGACCGCTCCCTGGCGCTTTTCAAGCAGCCGCTCGACCAGACGGCGACCGATGAAGCCGGTTGCTCCTGTGACGAAGTAGGCCATCCTAGCCAGAGCCTATCTCGAAAGCGTGGCGTCCGGCCGGTGCGCGCTAGGCGCCCGCGCCGGCGCCTCCGCGTCCCTCGCCGGCGGCGAATCGCGCGGCACCGCGAGCGCCGTCCTCGAACACCTCCGGCCCGGCCTGGGCCTCGAGCGCGAGACCGTCCTGCAGCGTCATGCCGAGCCCCTCGATCGCGGCGCGGCGGTCGGCCAGCATCGTGCGCTGTGGGAAGCGCGCGAGCCCCTCTGCCAGCGCGAGCGCACGCTCCAGGTGGGCGCCGGGCGGGACGACCTCGGTCAGCAGGCCGATCGATAGTGCCTCGCGCGCGTCGATCATGCGACCGGTGAGGATCAGGTCGAGCGCGCGGCCGAGGCCGATGATCCGCGGCAGGCGCTGGGTGCCGCCGTCGATGAGCGGCACCCCCCAGCGCCGCTCGGGGTAACCGAGCGTGGAGGTGTCGGTGGCGATGCGTAGGTCGCACCACAGTGCCAGCTCCAGTCCGCCCGCCAGGCAGAAGCCGGAGATCGCGGCGATCGTCGGCTTGGACGGCGTCAGGCGGGTGAAGCCCATCGGCCCCTCCTCGCTCATCAGCCTGCTGGCCATCGTCTCGGTGGCCTTTAGGTCGGCGCCGGCGCAGAAGGACACGCCGCCGGCTCCCGTCAGCACGAGCACGCGCGCCTGCTCGTCGGCCTCGAAGCGCAGGTAGGCCTCGTGCAGCAGGGCGGCCGTGTGCCCGTCGATCGCGTTACGTCGGTGCTGGCGGTCGATTGTGACCACCGCGGCCGCGCCGACGCGCTCGTAGCGGACGGCGTCGGGCTCGCTCACGGTCGTGACCGTGCTACCAGCCGCCGCGCCAGTGGGCGTCGCCCGGGTACGCCTCGTGCGCGGTTTTGCGTGCGTCCTTGCGTTTCTCCAGGTAGCGCTGGCCCATGCTCATCACGAACACGAACACCGCGAAGAAGGCGATCACGATGAAGCCGGCGTTGGTTATGACTTTGTCGTTGGTCGCACCGTAGAAGCCGCGTCCGTCGTTCTCGGCGCCGGCGGTCGGCGCCAGCACGAGCGATGCGAGCAGCATCAGTGGCAGGAGCTTGACGAGCAGGCGGGTGCGCATCGGCAGCGGATCCTACCGGAGCGCTCACGCGAACAGGGGCTACCCGAACAGGGCCTACCATCAGCAGCCGATGGCGCTGCTGACCGCATCCGACATGCACAAGGACATCGCCGGTCAACCGCTGCTCAGTGGGGTTTCGCTGAAGCTCGAGCGCCGCGAACGGCTGACGGTCGCGGGACGCAACGGAGCGGGCAAGACGACTCTGCTGCGGATGCTCGCAGGCGAGACGTCGATCGACAGGGGAGAGCTGAGCGTCGCCAAGGGCGCGCGCGTGGCCCTGCACGATCAGCGTCCGCCGCGCGACCGCACGATGACGCTGAGCGACTACGTGCTGTCGGGATGTGCTGAGGAGCTTCAGATCGAGGCGCGGCTGCGCGAGCTGGAGACGCGAATGGCAGACGGCGCCAGCGACGAGGCGACGTTCGCCCGCTACGCGCGTGCGCAGGCCGACCTGGAGACGCGCGGCGGCTATCTGTGGCGCAACCGTGCCAGTGCGATGGCGCATGGCCTCGGCTTCCGCGACGCCGATCTGCAGCGCACGCTCGACACGTTCTCCGGTGGCCAGCTGACGCGCGCGTCGCTGGCACGGGCGCTGGCCACTGGCGCCGACGTGCTGCTGTTGGACGAGCCCACCAATCATCTCGACATCGAGTCGCTGGAGTGGCTCGAGCAGACGCTCGTCGACCTCGACGCGGCGGTTGTGCTGGTAGCGCACGACCGCTGGTTCTTGGAGGCGGTCGGCACGGCCGTGCTCGAGCTGTACGGCAGCCCGGCCACGCGCTCGCGCTTCTTCGCCGGCACGTGGCACCAGTGGCGGCGCGAGCAGGCCGCGCGCGAAATGGCGCTCGGCCGCGCGATCGAGGCGCAGCAGGCCGAGATCGCTCGCATGGAGCGCTTTATCGAGCGCTTCCGCTACAAGGCCAGCAAGGCACGCCAGGCGCAGTCGCGCGTCAAGCGCCTGGACAAGATCGAGCGGATCGAGCGCGACCCGAAGCAGGGCAAGGGGCTGGAGTTCGAGTTCGCCACGCCCGAGCGCAGCGGGCGGGTGATCTTCGAGCTGCTCGACGGGCGCATCGAGGTCGGCGGGGATCGCCAGGCGCCGCCGCTGGTGCTGCTCGAGCACGTCGAGCTGTGGCTGGAACGCGGTGAGCACGTCTCGCTGGTCGGCCCCAACGGTGTCGGCAAGACAACGCTGATCGAGACGCTCGCGGGCCGTCGTGAGCTGGCCGCGGGCAGGCTCAGCACCGGCCACAACGTGACCGTCGGCTACCTCTCCCAGCACGCCGAGGAGCTCGGCGTCGGCGGGGCGCCCACGCAGACCGCACTCGATGCAGTGCAGCGCGCGACCGGGCTCACGCCGGGCAAGGCGCGCGCGCTGCTCGGTCGCTTCCTGTTTTCCGGCGACGATGCCGAAAAACCGCTCAGCGGCCTGTCCGGTGGCGAGCGCCGGCGTCTGTCGCTGGCGATCGTCGTGCAATCGGCCGCCAACGTGCTGATCCTGGACGAGCCGACCAACCATCTCGACATCGAGAGTCGCGAGGCGCTCGAGGACGCTCTGCGCTCGTTCGGCGGCGCGATTCTACTCGTCTCACACGATCGCGCGCTGCTGGACGCGGTCGGCACGCGCACGATCGCGATCGAGGACGGCGCGCTGCGCAGCTACGACGGCGGCTGGCCGGAGTACGTGCGCGTGCGCGACGAGCTGCGCGCCGCGGCGCCTCAGGCGCGCGGCGGCGTCAGCCCGGCGGCGGTGCTGCGGGCGCTACCGGGCGCGAGCGCCAACGGCACCGCGGCCGGAGCTGACAGTCCGTCGCGGGCGGGCGGGGGCAACGGCGCTGGTGCCAAGGCCGCCTCGCCGAAAGGCGGCGCAAAGCCCAAGCCCAAGGGGCCATCCAAGAACAGGCTGAGCGATCAGCAGAAGGCCGAGCGGGCCGTCGAGGAAGCCGAGGAGGCGCTGCGCGTGTTGGAAGCGGAGCTGACCGAGCCGGCGGCTTGGGCGACGCAGTACGAGTCGGCCAAGTCGCAGGCGCGCCACACCGCCGCCACGCGCGCTGTGGAGGCCGCGTACGCGCGGTTGGAGGCGTTGGTCGACTGACCTAGACTGCGGGCATGGACACGCTGAAGACGGCGCGCAATGTGGCGATCCTGCTGGTGATCGCCGCGGCCGTGTACTTCCTGCCAGGCGGCGGACGCGCCGCCAACACGTTCGAATCGGCGCTGTGGGTGGCGTTTGCGATCGGCATCGCCTATCTGGGGCTGCGCCTGTACCGCGAACACCGCGTCGCCCTATACGGGCTCGGCGATCGGCACCGGGGCATGCTTTACGGGTCTGTGGCGGCGGGCGTGTTCGCGTATGTGGCGCGGGCGCGTATGTGGGAGACGAGCTTCGGCGAGCTGGCGTGGTTCATGCTGGTCGGTCTGATTGTGTACTCGCTGATGGAGGTCTACCGCTACTCGCGCACGTACTGAGCGCCAGCGCAGCGTCCGCTGCACGTCGGCGCCTATCCTCGATGGGATGGCGGCGAGCGGAGCGGTGAAGGACACGGAGGCACGGGAGGCGGGCCCGACGGGCACGTCGCCGGATGGCGCGAGCCTGGCTGAGCAGCGCCGGGCGCTGCCCGACCAGCCCGGCGTGTACCTGTTCAGAGACGCTCGCGGACGCGTGATCTACGTCGGCAAGGCTAAGTCTGTGCGTAAGCGCGTTGCCTCGCACTTCGTCAAGGCGCAGGGGGGTGGGCGGGGAGCTAGTTCCCCCGGGCACGCGGACATGCTGGCCGCCGTCGAGCACATCGAGTGCGTGGTGGTGGCCACCGAGGCCGACGCGCTGCTGGCCGAGCAGAGCTTTATCAAGCAGTACCGCCCGCGCTTCAACATCCGCCTGCGTGACGACAAGTCCTACCCGTTCATCGCTATCTCGCTGGATGAGGCATACCCGCGCGTTTACTTCACGCGCGAGCGCCATCGCGCCGGTCGTGCGTACTTCGGCCCGTACTCGAACGCCAAGCGGGTGCGCTCGACGCTAGAGGTGCTCGCCAAGGTGTTCATGTTCCGCTCGTGCACCGGAGTGGAGCCCGGGCGACGCAGCGGCAGCCCGTGCCTGGACTACTACATCAAGCGCTGCGGGGCGCCGTGTGTGGACTACGTGACCCGTGAGCAGTACCGCGAGAGCATCGACGGTGTGATCGACTTCCTGGGCGGCCGCTTCGCGGCAATCGAGCGCGACCTGGAGACGCGCATGCGCGCGGCCGCCGCCGAGCAGGAGTTCGAGCAGGCGACGATCGAGCGCAACCGGCTGCAGGCGGTGCGCTCGCTGCTGGAGCGCCGGCGCGTGACCAGCGAGACGGTCGGCACGTTCGACGCGATCGCCGTGGCCCTCGACGGACGCGACGCCAACGCCCAGGTGTTTCAGGTGCGCGACGGCGTGCTGTCGGATCGCCAGTCGTTCTATCTGGCCAACGAGGCCGAGCGCGAGCAGGCGGAGGTGGGGGAGGAGTTCATGCTGCAGTACTACGGCGGGCACACCTCGATCCCGGCGCTGGTGGTCGTGCAGCGCGGCCTGGAGCCGCGCCTGGCGCTCGCCGACGCGCTCTCCAGCCGCCGCGGCGGACCGGTGGAGCTGCGCGCGGCCGAGCGCGGCGAGAAGCGTCGCATCCTCGAGCTGGCCCAGCGCAACGCGCTGCTGGCGCTCGACCAGGAGCGGCTGCGCTCGGAGCGCCGCCGCCAGACGCGCGTGGAGGCGCTGGAGGGCCTGGCGCAGGCGCTCGGGCTGGACGTGCCGCCGATCCGCATCGAGTGCTTTGACATTTCCAACCTCGGTGGAACCCACACGGTCGCCTCGATGGTCGTGTTCGAGGGCGGCGCGCCGAAGAAGTCCGACTACCGCCGCTTCAAGATCCGCGCCACCGAGGGCGCCCCCGACGACTACGCGTCGATGGCTGAGGTGCTCAGCCGCCGTTTCTCGCAGTGGGAGCGCCAGGCGGACATCTCCCCGCACGACCCGGCGTATGACGCGAGCTTCGCGTCGCTGCCTAACGTGGTGGTGATCGACGGCGGCAAGGGGCAGCTGGCGGCCGGGCTGGGCCCGCTGCGGGGCTTTCGCGAGCGCGGCGTCGCGGTCGTGTCGCTGGCGAAGCGCATCGAGGAGGTGTTCGTGCCCGGCCGGCGCACGCCGCTGATCCTGGATCACACGACGCCGGAGCTGCAGTTGCTGCAGCGCGTGCGCGACGAGGCGCATCGCTTTGCCATCACCCACCACCGCAGTCGCCGCGATCGGGCGATGACCAACTCACTGCTGGACGGGCTGCCGGGCGTAGGTCCCGCCCGCAAGCGGGCGCTGCTCACGCACTTCGGCTCGCCCGAGGCGGTGCTCGCGGCCTCCAGCGACGAACTGCAGGCGGTCCCCGGCGTCCCGGCCAAGCTCGGTCGCGACCTGTACGCGTACCTGCATCGGGCGGGGTGACTGGGTAGCTCAGGCTTGGCGACAATCTGTGGTCTGGATCGTCTTTCGCGCCCAAATCAGCGAAGTGATAAAGTGTACGTACATTGATATGTACATGACGGGAGCGCGACAGTGAGCACCATTGGAGTCCGTGAGCTTGCCAGGCACGCAAGCGCCATCATCAACGACATCGAGCAGAAGAAGCAGCCCGCGCTGGTCACCCGCCGTGGCCGACCAGTCGTCTACATGCTCCCCGTCGACTCCGCGGAGTTCGAGGACTTCGTGCTCACGCACGCTTCTCAGTTCGTCGAGGGCATGGTCACTGCCGACGACGAACTAGCCGCCGGAGAAACGGTGTCGCTCGCAGACGTACGTGCGGAGTTCGAAATAGACGAGCCGCCACGCGGTCGGTAGAGCTCGCCGGGCTCTTTCTCGATGTATCGAGTCGAGCTGTCCAAGCGCGCGCTGCGCGATCTGCGGCGCATCGATCACCAAAGCCGCAGACGACTGCTCGATCTACTCGAAAACAATCTCGCCGCTGAGCCCCAGCCGGCGAATCTCGACATCAAGGCGCTGACCGGGCGCGCGCCATGGCTGCGCCTCCGACGCGGCGAGCACCGTGTCCTCTACCGTCCGCTCACGAACAGCGAGCTACGGGCTCTCGGCGGCAATGAGCAAGCCGGCTTCCTTGTCGAGCGCGTCATTGACCGGGGCGACCTCGAGCGAGCCGCATCCACGCTTCCCGCCTAGAGACAACGACGGTTCGTCGGGCGCGTTGGTTAACACGCCCAATCGTGATGGTTCAAGCATCATCACCGCGCGTCCGCCGAGCGCGGCACAATGACGCGATGGCGGTGATCAGACCGATGAGATCGTCGCACCCCGGCGAGGCAGAGTCCGGCGAGCCGGTGATCGAGTCGCGTCTGCAGGACCTGGTGGTGATCACCGGTTTCTCGGGCGCGGGCAAGTCGACGGCGATGAACGTGTTCGAGGACGCGGGCTACTTCTGCGTGGACAACCTGCCGCCGGAGATGATCCGCTCGCTGGTCGAGCTGTTCGTGCACGAGGGCTCGAAGGTCGAGCGGGCGGCGGTCGTCTCGGACGTTCGCGGCGGCGTCTACTTCGAGGCTCTGCGCGCGGTGGTGGACGATCTCGACGCGCTTGGGCTCAGCCATCACATGCTGTTCCTGGAGGCCGCCGAGCAGACGCTGGTGAACCGCTACAAGGAGACGCGCCGGCGTCACCCGCTAGCGCCCGAGGGCAGCATCTCGGCGGGCGTGACCGCCGAGCGCGAGCTGTTGGAGCCGCTGCGTGGGCGCGCCGATCTGGTGATCGACACGACCGGCATGTCGGCGTCGACGCTGCGCGAAAGGATCGCCGAGGACCTGCTGCCCCGCCAGGCCATCGGCAAGCTGGCGGTGACGTTCATGAGCTTCGGTTTCAAGCACGGTCCACCACGCGACGAGGACCTGGCGTTCGACGTGCGCTTTCTGGCCAATCCGCACTACGAGGCGGAGCTGCGCGATCTGACCGGGCTGGACGAGGCAGTCGTGGAGTACATCGCCCGCGATGGGCGTCTGCAGGAGCTGTACGACCGGCTGCATCCGCTGCTGGACTTCCTGCTTGCGCAGTACGTCGAGGAGGGCAAGGCGCATCTGCTGATCGCGATCGGATGCACGGGTGGGCGCCACCGCTCGGTGGCGATCGCCGAGCAGCTGGCCGAGCGCTACGGCGGCGCGGACGATCTCGACGTGGCGGTCGCCCACCGCGACATCGAGCGCCAGCCGAGCGGCGCCTGAACGGGCGGTCTGCGCGGGCGCTGTGCCCGGCGGCTGGGATCGAGGCGCAGTGGTGCGCTGATAGCCTCACTGGCGTACGCCGGGGGTCGGAGCGGTGCTCCGTTTGCCCGGCATCGTTCATTTTCGCGTCAGGAGGCAATGCATGGCAGTACGCGTGGGAATCAACGGCTTTGGCCGGATCGGCCGGAACGCGTTCCGTGCCGCTAAGGCCCGCGGCGAGGCCGCAGGAGCTGAGATCGAGTGGGTGGCGGTCAACGATCTGACCGACTCTCACACGCTCGCGCATCTGCTCAAGTACGACTCGATCCTCGGCCCTTACCCGGGCAGCGTGCGCGCGCTCGGCGACGGTGCGCTGGAGGTCGATGGACAGCAGCTGAAGGTGCTCGCTGAGCGCGATCCGGGGGCGCTGCCGTGGGGCGATCTGGGCGTGGATGTGGTGATCGAGTCGACCGGGCTGTTCACCGATCGCGAGAACGCTGCCAAGCACCTCGCTCAGGGCGCCAAGAAGGTCATCATCTCGGCGCCCGCGAGCGACCCCGACGCGACGGTCGTGCTGGGCGTGAACTTCGACGAGGCCTATGACGCGGCCAAGCACGATGTGATCTCTAACGCGTCGTGCACGACCAACTGCCTGGCGCCGGTCGCGAAGGTCGTAAACGACACGGTCGGCATCGCGCACGGCCTGATGACGACGATCCACGCGTACACGGCCGACCAGCGCTTGCAGGATCTGCCGCACAAGGATCTGCGTCGTGCGCGCGCGGCGGCGATCAACCTGATCCCCGCGTCGACCGGTGCGGCCAAGGCGATCGGTCTGGTGATACCGGAGCTGCAGGGCAAGCTGCACGGCATGGCGGTGCGGGCGCCGGTGCCCACCGGCTCGGTGGTGGACCTGACCGTCGAGTGCGCGCGCGAGACGAGCGTGGAGGAGGTCAACGGCGCGCTGAAGGCGGCGGCCGAGAGCGGCCCGCTGGCGGGCCTGCTGCACTACACCGAAGACCCGATCGTGTCCACCGACATCGTCTCTTCGCCGTACTCGTCGATCGTGGACTCGCTGCTGACCTCGGTGATCGACGGCACGATGCTGAAGGTGATCGCATGGTACGACAACGAGTGGGGCTACTCCAACCGGCTGGTGGACCTCGTCCAGGTGGTGCTGTGAGCCGATGAGGAGCATCGACGATCTGGACGTGCACGGACGGCGCGTGCTCGTGCGGGTCGACTTCAATGTGCCGCTCGCCACCGACGCCGACGGCGCGCCGGTGGTCGGCGACGACACTCGCATCAGGGCGGCGCTGCCGACGATCGAAGAGCTGCGCGAGCGCGGCGCACGGCTGGTGCTGGTGTCGCACCTTGGGCGCCCGGAAGGGCACGCGGCGCAGGAGTTGTCGATGGCTCCCGTGGCGGCGCGCCTGCGCGAGCTGACGGGCGCCGAGGTGACGCTCGCGCCGGCCGTCGTCGGCGAGGACGTGAAGGCGTTGAGCGAACGGCTGCGCGACGGCGAGGTGCTGATGCTCGAGAACGTCCGCTTTGAGCCGGGCGAGCCGCGTGACGACCCCGCACTCGCACGCGCGCTGGCGGAGCTGGCGGACCTGTACGTCAATGACGCTTTTGGCGTGGCTCACCGCGCGCACGCGAGCACGGAGGGTGTGGCGCACCTGCTGCCGAGCGCCGCCGGCAGGCTGCTGGAATGCGAGGTGAGCACGCTGACGGGGATCCTCGAGAGTCCCGCGCACCCACTGGTGGCGATCGTCGGCGGCGCGAAGGTGGCGGACAAGATCGCGGTGATCGACCGCTTCCTGGCGATCGCCGACGTGCTGATCGTGGGCGGCGCGATGTGCTTTCCGTTCCTGTGTGCGCAGGGGCACGAGGTCGGCGACTCGCTGTGCTCGCAGGAGGACACCGAGCACGCGCGCCGCGCGCTCGAACAGGCGGAGCAGCCCGGCCGCGCTCGCATCCTGCTGCCGCGTGACCTGGTGATCGCCGATCGCTTTGCGGCGGACGCGCAGCACCGTGTGCTGGAGGGCGTGGACGTGCCCGACGGGTGGATGGGTTTGGACATCGGCCCGGCCAGCGCCGCGCTGTATGCACAGGAGATCGCCCGCGCGGGCACCGTCTTCTGGAACGGCCCGATGGGCGCGTTCGAGCTGGAGCCGTTCGCGTCGGGCACGCGCGCGGTCGCCCAAGCGGTGGCGCAGGCGAGCGCTTTGACGGTCGTGGGTGGCGGCGACTCGGCGGCGGCGCTCGCGCAGTTCGGCTTGGAGGATCGGGTCGACCACCTGTCCACCGGTGGCGGCGCGACGTTGCGACTGGTCGAGGGTGAGGTGCTGCCGGCGCTGGCGGCGCTGGCGGGCGCGGGGGTGGCCTCGTGATGGCTCGCGCAACACGCACGCCCTTGATCGCGGGCAACTGGAAGATGTACAAGACCGAGCGCGAGGCGGAGGACTTCATCCAGGCGCTGCTCCCGCGCGTGTCCTCGATCGATGGCACGGACGTCGCCGTGTGCGTCCCGTTCACCGACCTGCGGGCGATGGTCGACAGCGCGCGCGGCTCGCGCGTGGAGGTGTTCGCGCAGAACATGCACCACGAGCCCGAGGGTGCCTACACGGGCGAGGTCTCGGCGCCGATGCTGCGGGAGCTGGACGTGCGCGGCGTGGTGCTCGGACACTGCGAGCGCCGGGCGCTGTTCGGTGAGACCGACCGTGCGCTG
Source organism: uncultured Solirubrobacteraceae bacterium (assembly GCA_963705235.1). Taxonomy (GTDB): domain Bacteria; phylum Actinomycetota; class Thermoleophilia; order Solirubrobacterales; family Solirubrobacteraceae; genus Palsa-744. The sequence continues at coordinate 2,065,346 of OY970059.1, forward strand.
GGGCTGAAGGTGCCGGTTGCGCTGGAGGCCGGGCTGACGCCGATCCTGTGCGTGGGCGAGACCGAGGAGGAGCGCGACAACGAAGACACCGATCGCAAGCTGCGCCAGCAGATCAAGGAGGACCTGGCGGGTGTGTCCGACGAGCGTCTGGCTGACGTGGTGATCGCGTACGAGCCGATCTGGGCGATCGGCACGGGCAGGGTGGCCACGCCCGAGCAGGCGCAGGAGGCGATCGGGTTCATCAGGGCGCTGGTGGGCGACCGCGATAAGGCGGCCGCTGAGAAGGTGCGCATCCTGTACGGCGGTTCGGTAAAGCCGGACAACGCTGCCGAGCTGCTGGGGCTGGCGGACGTCGACGGAGCGCTGGTCGGCGGCGCGTCGCTGCAAGCCGACTCGTTCGCACAGATCGTGGCCGCCGCGAGCGGGTCGGCGCCGCCCGCGCGATGACGCTGCCGGGCGGCCCGGGCGGCCTGCCGGCCCGGAGCGCCTGCCTGGTGGTGCTCGACGGCTGGGGCTTGGCTGAGCCGGGTCCGGGCAACGCGGTGTCGCTGGCGCGCACGCCGGTGTTTGATGAGCTGTGGGCCTCCTACCCGCACTCCACGCTGACGGCATGGGGACGCGCGGTGGGGCTGCCGGAAGGACAGATGGGCAACAGCGAGGTCGGGCACCTGAATCTCGGCGCGGGTGCGGTCGTGCGCCAGGACCTGGTGCGCATCGACGACGCGATCGCCGCAGGCTCGCTGGCCGATGACGAGCAGCTGCGCGCGGCGTTCGCGGGTGCGCAGCGCACGCATCTGATCGGGCTGGTGTCCGACGGTGGCGTGCACTCCTCGCTGGATCATCTGCGCGCACTGATCGAGCTGGGGCGATCACTGGCGGTCAAGGATCTGGTCGTACACGCGTTCACCGATGGGCGCGACACGCTGCCGCACGCGGGTGCTGGCTACATGGGCGAGCTGGATCGAATCGAGGGTGCGCGGGTGGGATCGGTGATCGGCCGTTACTGGGCGATGGATCGCGACCGCCGCTGGGAGCGGACGCAGCGGGCGTACGACCTGCTCGTACACGGGCGCGCCGCCCACCACGCAGCCAGCGGCTGGGACGCCGTCGAACACGCATACCGCAGGGGCGAGACTGACGAGTTCATCGAGCCGACGCTGGTGGGCGAGGAGGCAAGCATTCGGCCGGGAGACAGCGTGATCGCGTTCAACTTCAGGCCCGATCGGACGCGCCAGCTGACGCGCGCGCTCGCCGAGCCGGGCTTCGGCGAGGCTGCTGGGAACGGGGCGGAGGACCTGCCGGGGTGGGAGGGTCGTGCGGGCGCGCCGGCGCTTTCGCGCTACACGACGCTGACTAGCTACGAGGAGGACTGGGCCTACCCGGTGGTGTTCTCGGCCGAACGCCCGGCGACGACGCTGTCAGCGGTGCTCGCGCAGGCGGGGGCGAGGCAGCTGCACGTGGCGGAGACGGAGAAGTACCCGCACGTGACGTACTTCTTCAACGGCGGTGAGGAGGCGCCGTGCAGCGGCGAGCGGCGCGAGCTGGTGCCCTCGCCGCGGGACGTGCCGACATATGACCACAAGCCGCAGATGAGCGCGCACGAGGCCGCGGCGGCGTTCGTGTCGGCGTGGCGCTCAGACGATCCGAGGTTCGCGATCATCAACTTCGCCAACGCCGACATGGTCGGACACACCGGCGTGATCGATGCGGCGGTCAGCGCGATCGAGACCGTGGACGAGTGCCTCGGGCAGGTCGTCGCGGCGGTCCACGAGAGTGGCGGCGCGTGCGTGGTGACAGCCGACCACGGCAACGCGGATCACATGCTCGAGCAGGACGGCAGCCCCAACACGGCGCACTCGCTCAACCCGGTACCGGTGATCGTGACGAGCACGGCGGCGTCGCTGCGCGACGGGGGCGGCATCCTGGCGGACGTAGCGCCGACCGTGCTGGAGCTACTGGGGATCGAGCAGCCGGCGCAGATGACCGGGCGCTCGTTGATCGCTGGCCGCTAGATTTACTTATGGCGCGGCCCTGGGGGCCGCGTCTGGGGTAGGGCGTTGCGGGAAGGAGCGAGGTTTGAGGGCAGAGGGGCAAAAGCGATGGAGGGGAGTGCGCTCGCGGCGTGTGCTGAGCGTGTTTTTCATCGGCGCGGGCGTCAATCACTTCGTGATGCGACGTCCATACGAGCTGATCGTGCCGCCGAAGCTCCAGCGCGACGCGGGACGGCTGGTGACGGTCAGCGGTGTGGCGGAGATCGCGGGTGGCGTGGGGGTGCTGCTGCCGGGCACGCGCAGGCTCGCGGGCGTGAGTCTGATCGCGCTGTTGGCGGCGGTGTTTCCGGCGAACGTGTACATGGCGCGCGAGCCCGAGCGCTTCGGGGGGATCCCGCGCTGGGCGCTGTATGCGCGCCTGCCGCTGCAGCCGCTGATGATGCTGTGGGCGTGGCGGGCGACACGGCGATGACAGCGCTCACCCCAGCGGGGCGGCCCGGCGCTGCTATGTTCGCTTCAGCAGGCAGCTGATTCTGGACCGCCATGTCAATCGTCACCGCCGTCAAGATCGCCGACTCCGAGCAGCAGACGCTGAGCCTGGCGGAGTTGCGCGCGTGGCGGGGATTGTTGCGAGCACACGCCTGTCTAGCCAAGCGGCTGGACGCGGAGCTGGACCATGCGCATGGTCTGCCGATGACCTCCTATGAGGTCCTGTATCTGTTGGAAGAGGCACCGGGTGGGCGAATGCGTATGTGCGACCTGGCCGAGCAGGCGCAGCTGTCGCGCAGCGGGCTGACACGGCTGGTCGATCGTCTCGAGCGCGAGCGCCTGCTGGAGCGCTGCTCGTGCGCTCACGACGCGCGCGGCTCCTATGCGTGCCTCACCGATGTCGGTCGCGAGCGCCTGAAGGATGCCCGCGGCACCCATCTGGCGGTCATCCGCGAGCAGTTCTTCTCGCACTTCTCCGAGAGTGAGCTGACCGTGCTGGCGGACATGTGGGAACGCATCGCCCCTTGCGGCGCTTGCTGAGCGGCGCCGGCGCGAGACACCCGCGGCGCGGCGCCTGACGACGCCACTAGCGCGAGTCCTCCGATGGCGGGTCCGTCGCCGGCGGGTCGGGCTCGGCGGCGGCCGTGTCGGGGGTCGGGTCAGCCCGGGCGCCATTGCGGCGCCGGTGCCGTCGGTGCATGAAGAATGCGCCGGCGAACGCGATCAGCACGGCGGCCAGGCCATACAGGCCGAAGGCCTGGATCGCGTTGCTGGCGGAGTTGCCGAGGAAGTACGCGATCAGGCCGATGGTGGTCGCCCAGACGATCCCGCCGAGCGCGTTCCACAGCACGAACGAGCGCCAGTGCATGCGCGTGGCGCCCGCCAGCCACGATGCCCACACGCGCAGGCCGAGGACGAAACGCCCGAAGAACACCGCCTTGGGCCCGTGCGTTTGAAAGAACGGCTCACCGACGCGCAACACCTCCAGCCGCTGGCGGTGAAACGCGCCGGGGCGCTCCAGCAGCCAGCGTCCGCCCTTGCGCCCGATCACGTAGCCGATGTTGTCGCCGACGATTGCGGCGACCGCCGCGACCGCGATCACCAGCTCGATTTGGAGCTTGCCTTGGCTGGCGAGCACGGCGGCCGTGATCAACGCCGTCTCGCCCGGGATCGGCACGCCGCTGGACTCGCACATGACCAGCACGAACAGCAGCGGGTAGCCGAAGTCCTGGACCAGCTGATCGACGTTGACGAGCGCGGCGAGCATTGGCGGATCTGCTGGGCCGGGTGTCCGGCGCGATCCCTACTGGGTGTTTTCGGAGACGAGCTGCTGGAGGGCCGAGGAGGCCCGCTGGACGTCTGAGTAGACGACGTTGCGCAGCACGACCTTAGTGGGGGAAGGGGCGGTGAGCACGACCACCGCCACGATCGCGAGCGCCACTGCGAGCGCCGCCAACAGCACGAGCGCGAGGCGGTTGGAGCGGCGCGGCGTCTGGACGGGCGCGGGGCTGCTCGCCTGCCGGGTCGCGGCGGCGGCGCCCCGGGGTGGTCCCTGCCGTGGGTGGCGGGCGGCGACCGTGCCTGCCGGAGCGCCGCGCCCGGCGCTTGGCAGTACGGTCGTGGCGCTCGTCGGTGGTGTCTGGCGCGCGCCACCGAAGCGCTCGTCGGGGGGCACGCCTCTGGCGCCGTCGCTGAGCGCATGGCGCATCTCCAGCGCATTGCGGTAGCGGTCGCGCGGGTCGAGCGCGAGCGCGATCGCCACGGCGTCGGCCAGCTCGGGACCGACGGCGGCGACGATCGTGTCGAGCGTGGGCGGCTCTTCCTGCTGCTGCTTGAGCGCCAGCTCGGTCAATGAGGTGGCGTCGTAGGGCAGGCGCCCGGAGATCAGCTGGTAGGTGACCACGCCGAGCGCGTACAGGTCGGCGCTCGGACCGGCCTCCTCGCCGCGGGCCTGCTCGGGGGCGAGGTAGGCGGCGGTGCCGAGCACCGAGCCGACCTGGGTGATGCTCGACTGCTCGGTCGCCTTGGCGATACCGAAGTCGGCGAGCTTGACCTCGCCTTCGCGCGAGCGCAGCAGGTTGCCCGGCTTGACGTCACGGTGCACGACGCCGTGACGGTGAGCGTAGTGCAGGCCCTCGCACGCCTGTTCGATGATCGACAGCGCCTCGTCGACGGCCACCCAGCCGTCGTCGCGCAGGATCTCGGCGCCGGAGGCCCCCTCGATGTACTCCATGACGATGAAGTAGTGCCCCGCGCGCTCGTCGCGGCCGGAGTCGAATACCTGCACGACGTTGGGATGCACCAGGCGTGCGGCGGCCTGCGCCTCGCGCTGGAAGCGCGACACGAAGGCGGGGTCCTCGGCGAGGTGCTCGGCAAGCAGCTTGACCGCCACCTGGCGCTCGAGCCTGAGGTCGAGCGCGAGGTGCACGGTCGACATGCCGCCGAAGCCCAGGCGGCTGTCGAGCCGGTAGCGCCCTGCAATCGCCTCGCTGGTGGACCGCCGGCCGGTCATTTGCCGGCTTCCTGTCCGCCCGCTCCCGGTTCGGCGGCGCCCCCGGCGCCTTCGCCGACGCCGGTGCCGCCACCGGGAGGTGTTTCTCCTGGCTCGGGTGCGGCCGTGCCGCCACCGGAGCCAGGCGTGCTCGGGGTGGTAGGCGTGGTCGTCGTAGGCGTGGCGGTCGTGGGCGTGGTCGTCGTGGGTGTGGTTGTGGTGGTCGTGTCGGTTGTGGCGGTCTTGGGCGTGGTCGGTGTGGTGGCGGTCTGTGCGAGCGGCTGCGCGCACAGGGCGAGCGACCGCGAGCGCAGGTTTTCGATGCCTTGGCGCAGGGTGTTGCGTAGCCCAGCATCGACGGTGGCGGGTAGCGCGTCGAAGTCCTGTTCGGCTTTGAGGATCGCTGCTTCGGTCGCGCCGCAGTTTCCGTTGGCGCTCTGGGCAGCCTGCACGATCGCTTCGAAGTCGCTCTGCAGCGGCCCGGCGTCGGCGACGGGGATCAGCTTGCCGCCGGAGCCGCCGCAGGCCAGCAGGCCGGTGGCGGCCAGCCCGCAAAGCAGGGCGATCATCGCCCGGCGGGCGTGCACGCGGCGTGTGCGGTTTCTTCGCCGTGGCGGGCGCCGGCGCGTCATTGCCCGTACTCCAGGCGCTCGGCGAGCGAGTCGGGCAGCCGCGCCGCGCGGATCGCTTCGGCGGCGCCCGCGATGTCGTATTCGGCGCGATGGAAGGAGACGTCCATATCGTCCAGGTCGAGCAGCAGCCATGACGCGCGCGGGTCGCCGTCGCGCGGCTGCCCGACGCTGCCGGGGTTGAGCAGCCACTCGCCCTCCGCGACGTCCAGCTGTGTGCCCTCACGGCGCGGCTCGCCGGTCGCCAGCTCGTGCTCGCGCCGCACGAACGACAGCGCCACGTGCGAGTGGCCGATCAGGCCGATGCGCTGGGGTTGGGAGTCCAGGCACAGCTCGGCGAGCAGCGCGGAGATCACGTACTCCCACACAGGGTCGCGGGGACTGGCGTGGTAAAGGCCGATCGCCTGCTCCTCGCCGCTCGGACGTAGCCCTTCGAGGAACTGGAGGTTCTCCGGTGCGATCACCTCCCTAGTCCACTGCGCGGCGACGCTGGCGCCCCGCGAGAACTCATCCAGGGGGATCTTGCCGGTGACGGCGAGATCGTGGTTGCCGGCCAGGCAGACAGCCGCGTGCTCGCGCGCCAACTCGACGCACGCATCGGGCTCGGCGCCGTAGCCGACGAGGTCGCCCAGGCACCACAGCTCGGACGCGTCGCTGGCTGCGATCGCATCCAAGGTCGCCTCGAAGGCGTGCCGATTGGCGTGGATGTCAGAAATGACCGCGACCTTCATCCTTGCAGGGTAGGAACACCGCCCCGCGGCCGGCGTTCCACGATCGGCACGACTGCAATCGTGCGGCCAGTCTTAGGGCGCGCGTCTCCGCGTACGGCTGGGCTCTAGTCGGCGTCGGGCCCGGCCTCCGACCCGCCGTACTCGGGCAGGTTCTTGATGCCCTCACGCGTGCGCCACTTGGAGTAGTTGTCCTCCATCGCATCGATCAGCTCGCGCATGAAGCGCGGCGAGAGGTTGACGCGCGATACGACCACACCGGGAACCTCCTCGGCCTCGACCTCGTGATCGACGCGCGCGAAGGTGACGGTGAACTCGTAATCGGAGTGGCTGACGTTGGCGAAGTTGGCGTAGACGCCCCCCATGATCTCGGGGGAGAGATGGATGTTTATGTGGCGCTCGGCGCCTGAGTCTTGGTCGTTCACGTAGCTAGTATCGCAATCGCCGGGAACGGACCCATGAACGATCTCTCAGACCACGACGACAGGCTCGCCGGCACCGGCTCGGGGCCCGCGCGGACGACGCGCTTGCAGGCGCTGCGAGCGATCGTGATCGCGGCCGCCGAGCGGCTCGCCGGAGAACCCGAGCCGAACGCTTCGGGGCCGGGCTCGGAGGCGGAGCGCCCGACAGGCGATCGTTGGCCGATCACGTTGGAGCGTCCGCGGCGGGCGGCGTTCGGGGACTACTCGACCAACGCCGCGCTGTTGCTGGCGCCGGGCATGGACAGCCCGCCGCGCGAGGTGGCAGAGCAGCTCGGCGCCGAGTTGAAGGACCGCCTGGGCGATGGCCTGGAGCGCTTCGAGGTGGCCGGCCCGGGGTTCTTGAACCTGTTCGTGTCCGATGCTTGGCTGACGGACGCGCTGGCGCAGCTGTTGGCCGCGGGGCCGGATCTGGCGGCCGGCACGGTGGCTGGGGGCGAACGCGTGCTGGTCGAGTTCGTGTCGGCTAACCCGACCGGGCCGATGCACGTGGGTCACGCGCGCAACGCCGCTTACGGCGACGCGCTGGCGCGCATGCTGGCGTTGCGCGGGCACCACGTGGAGCGTGAGTTTTACGTCAACGACGCGGGCTCGCAGGTGAGGAAGCTGGGCGAGTCGATCGGTGCGCTGGCGCGCGGCGAGGAGGTTCCCGAGGACGGCTACAAGGGTGATTACGTGGCCGACCTGGCGGCCGGCGTGCCGGGTGCGGCCAACATGGACCCGGCCCAGCTGGGTCGCGCGGCGGTGGCGATCGTGATCGAGAGCATCCGCGCGTCCCTAGCGGGCTTCGGCGTGCGCGACTTCGACATGTGGTCGTTCGAGAGCGCGCTGCACGAAGGCGACCCGAGCCCGGTGACGCGGACGCTGGCGCTGCTCGAAGAGCACGGGCACACCTACCGCGACGAGGGCGCGTTATGGTTGCGCACGAGCGCCTTCGGCGATGACAAGGACCGTGTGCTGGTGCGCTCAGACGGCGAGCACACGTACTTCGCCTCGGACATCGCCTACCACCAGGACAAGCGCGAGCGCGGGATCGAGCGCCAGATCGACGTATGGGGCGCCGATCACCACGGCTACGTGGCGCGGATGAAGGCGGCGTACGAGGCGCTGGGCGGCGACCCGGGCGAGCTGGAGCTGCTGATCATGCAGCTGGTGCACCTGATCAGCGCGGGCGAGCGCGCGCAGATGTCAAAGCGCGCGGGCGAGTTCGTGACGCTCGACGATTTGGTCGCGGAGATCGGCGTGGACGCGGCGCGCTGGTATCTGCTGGCGCGCTCGCACGACACGACGGTCGACCTGGACCTCGACCTGGCGCGTGAGCAGTCGAGCGAGAACCCCGTCTACTACGTTCAGTATGCGCACGCGCGGATCGCATCGATGCTCGCGAAGGCCGGCGAGCAGCGCGTTCGCGCCGCGATCGCGGCGGTCATCGATCCGGCCCGCGCACCGCTGCACAAGGCCGAGCGCGCGCTGGTGGAGCAGCTGCTGGCGTTCCCGGCGGAGCTGGCCGAGGCGAGCGATCGGCGTGCCCCGCACCGGATCGCCGCGTACGCGCTCGAGCTTGCGCAGACGTTCACCGCGTTCTATCGCGACTGCCGCGTGGTGGGGGCCGAGCCGGACACGGTCGAGTCGTTTCGGATCGCGTTGAGTGTGGCGAGCATGCGTACGATCGCGCTGTGCCTGGAGCTGCTGGGCGTGCGCGCTCCGATGGAGATGTAGAGCGCCTCGCGTGGCTCGCGGCCCTGGCCCCGGCCGAGCGGTGCCGGCTAGTCGAAATGGGCGAGGTCGGCCTCCAGCCGGGCGGCGTCGGCGGCGTCGAGCGCCGGTGACGGAGCTGCTGGAGCGCTCCGCGAGCGGCTGCGACGTCGCCATTTGGGTATCAGCGCCAGCAGTGTGGCGATGAGCATCAGCACGACGGCCAGGGGCACCACGTATGCGGTGGCGTCGAAGCCGTGGTCGCTGGGGAGTCCGAGCACGGTGGCGCCGTATTGCGAGACGAGTGCGCGCTTGATCTGCGCTTCGCTGTAGCCCTGGTAGATCAGGCTCTGGATGAATGCTCGCTCGCGGTCGGCTTGTGGCGACTGGGCGACGTTGAGTGGGATCTTGCACGTGACGCACATCACCTGCCGCTCGATCGTGGGCAACGACGGCTTAGCCTGTTCGGCCCGTGCGGGCGATGGCATCGCGGGCGCGGCCACGATCGCGAGCGCGGCGGTGACGGCGAGCGCGGCGGGTGTCCTCATGAGCTGCGCGCGAGCGCGACTGCGCGGTCGAGGAACGGCTGGTCGATCTCGCCTCGAGAGATCGCCACGACCCGGCCGTGGCGATCGATCACGAAGCTCTCGGGCAGCTGGTTGGTGCCGTAGGCGTGGGCGAAGGCGCTGTTGTTGTCGCGCAAGTTGGGGTAGCTGACGCGGTAGTGGCGTATGAACGCCTCCGAGTCGGGCGAAGCGTCGAGATAGGCGACGCCGAGCACGGAGCCGCCGTGCGCTTGCAGCTGACGCTGTGCGCGCTCGAGCAGCGGCGCCTCGGCCTTGCACGGCTCACACCACGATGCCCAGAAGTTCAGCACGACGACCTTGCCGCGCAGCGAAGCGAGCGAGCTGGTGCCGCCGCCGCCGAGCAGCGGCAGCGTGCGCCCGGCTTCCGGCGCCGGCGGATACTGCTTGCGCGCGACCAGCTCGTCAAGTGTGCGGTTGGTGGTCTGCTGGGACACGCCGTAGATCAGCAGGCCGATCAGGCCCGCCCCCACGATCGAGATCAGGATCGGCAGCACGCGGCGTCTCACGGCCCCAAGACTAGAGACCGGCGGCGTAGTATCTGCCGGTACGCGGCGATAGCTCAGTTGGTAGAGCGCAAGCTTCCCAAGCTTGAGGTCGCGGGTTCGAGACCCGTTCGCCGCTTGTGGGGACAGGGCCTGGTCTGGCTACGGGATGGCTCCTCCGCGGTCAGACGGGGCCGGTCCAATGACCGGCGCGTCGTGAGGGCGCGCCGGTCTGTCGGGATCGCGACGATCAAGTTGCTTGCGGTTCGGCTTCCACCAATCGTTTGACGTCCGCCTTCACCTCTTTGGCCGGAGGATTGGCCCCGAACACGAGGTTCAGCCCGGAGGGCTTCCAGAGGATGTTGTGCGCGAACAGTCCGGACAGGATGGCAGTGAAGGCCTGCTCGGTGAAGTCCGTGAACCCATGAACGTGTTTGGCGAGAGCCGTGTAAATCACTCCGACGATGCCGGTCACTACGACCTGAGCGATCGCCTTCGCCTGCTCGCTTTTCCAAGGTGCCACCTTGTTGAATGCATACATCGCCAGAGGGACGATCGACCCGATGATGAGCACCCAGATCTGCTGGCTGGGGAGAACTAGCTGTGTTGTGTCGGTCATGCGAGTTCTACTCCATTATTGAAGGATATCGATGGTCGGAATGAATTCGCCATTCCGCTCGCATTTCCTATGCAGCTCGCATCAGTGATGTCGCTTAGGTTTAGACGGGCACGGCACCTTCGCGTGGGCATCCGTGTGGCTGCCGTCGATGAACGCGATTGTGGTCGCAAACGGGAACCCGCCGGACGGGCAGCGGTCGGGAAGGGTGATGCCGTTGGGCTTGTAGGGGACGCGTTTGCCGTGCGCGCGCGCGTAATAGATGACGTCGAGTGGGCCGATCGTCGCGCTTATCTGTACGACGGCCACATTTGGTCCTTCGGGGAGGCTGGGGATCAACGGAATCTGCGTCTCGAGCCGACCGCCGAACGGCGGGGACGCATCGATCAGGCTGCCGGGGAACACCAGCTGTGCGTCCACCGGGCTGTGGCCTTCGCCGTAGAAGAGCAAATCGACTCGCCCATCCTGCACGGGCGCCATCCACGTCGTGATTTGGCCGGTCTCAGTGATTATCAGTGGGCCGAAGGGGATCTCCACGACGACGCTGCCGTAGCCCATCAGGGCGTTTGCCGGGCAGCCTTCGGGCCCGACGCTTTCGAGGGTCGCTGCAGTGCATGTCTGCAGTCCGAGGCCGCTGGTGATCAGGCCGAAGTTGGCTGGGTAGAGCAGGCTCAAGCCCGTCATCGGCGGCGGCACACGGCCTGGGGGCGGAACGATCTTCACGCTGAAGACGATCGTCGTGCCTGCGCCGAGGCGCTCGGGGGTGAGCCCCACCTTGAACCGAACCGACTGGGCGCCCGCGGCGGGTGCTGCGATGGCAATCGACATGGCCAGCGCCAGCAGGCCGGTCTTGGCTACAGCGGCCACGGTCGCCGGTGCGCGACTAGTACGACAGTGTGCCGGTCGTCTGCACGGTTGCCGCGTAGGTCTTGCGATTGATCGCACCATAGAATCCGCCGTGGCCGTGCGCGTGCGTGTAGCGCCCGGTTCCCTGAGTGACCGTCATCGAGCCTCCGAAGCTCGCGAATTCGCCGGAGGAGTGCAGCGTGCCAGAGCCATGGCCGGTGATCGAGCCGCTACGGGCGTGGATCGTGAACGTGGCCGTCACCGTGGGGCCGACGTTAAGCCACACCTTCACCGTGCCCGGCAGCTGCCCGTTCGCGGTGCCTTCCTCGAGCAGGCGTGAGCCGGGGCTTTTGACGTAATGCAGGTGCGCCGTGTCCGTGACCTTGAGGGTCCGTGCCGTACGGGCTCGTGTCAGATCTCGTGCGCCGACCGAGCGCGGATCGAGACCTAGGGACGCTGCCAGCGCGACGCACACGAGCAGACCGACCAGCCAGATCCAGCGCGCGGATTTCGCTTGCCCAAATGGTGTCGTTTGCACGGAAATTTGATGATTAAGTCAGGCTGTGTCTATTATCGTCATACAGACTGAAGAGTTCGAGCTAGCAGACATTCTAGCCCTGTTGAGAATAGAATGTGTAACGTCATGGCATCCCCCCGAACAGGCAACGTTTCCGCGGGCATGGCCGTGCTCGGCCTGCTCGCGCAACATCCCGATTCGGTCGCCGGCGTCGCGCTGCGCCTGGACCAGGAGCACCCCGCCGCCCGCTGGCCGCGCAACATCGTCCATAACACGCTGCCAAGCCTCGCCGAGCAGGGCTACGTTCGCGTCATTCGGCCTGGTCCCGAGCGCTCGCTCGACCGCTACGAGGCGACCCGCGAGGGGCTTGAGCACTTTCGCCGGTGGCTGAGTGAATCTTGTGCGGACTTGCCCGCACTGCGCGACGCTCTGCGCGCGAAGCTCAGGTACGTGGAGGGAGAGGAGGAACTGCGCACTGTTATCGGAGACATCCGTGAGCAGGAAGAGCTGTGCGTTCGGGAGGGTGAGGCGGCCGTTGCTCGCTACCGAAGCGCACACCGGCTGGGGCGCCTGGCGCCCAGCGGCGAGCAGGTCTGGAAGACCCGCGTGCGGCGGGCACTGCTCGTCGACGAAGTCAAGCTGTGGTACGAGCGAGCCAGATCGCTCCAGCGCCTGCGTGAGCACCTGGAAGATCCGCACGGCGACATGGACTCACTCGATGCCTGATACGACGGCGGATCGACTGCTCGCCCTCAAGGCAGTCCGCAAGAGCTATCGCCGCGGCGAGCGACGCCAGCGGGTGCTCGTCGACGTCAGCTGCGAGGTCGGACCCGGCGAGATCGTCGCGGTGGTGGGCTCGCGCTACGAGGGCAAGACGACGCTGCTGCGGATCGCTGCTGGCTTCGAGTCTCCCGACGCGGGTGAGGTTTGGTTCGGGGGCCGCGAGATGTCATGTCTGCCGGTGCGCGAGCGCGAGCGCCTGTGGGGGCGGGAGATCGCCTGGCTTGACCGCGCGGGCACCGGGCTCGAGTTCGCGGTGCTCGACTACGTGTCGCTGCCACTGCGAATGGGTCGCAGTCCGCGGCGTGACGCCGCCGAGCAGGCGATGTCCGCGCTCGAGCGTGTGGGTGTTCAGGACGTCGCGCACCGACGTTGGGCCGAACTGTCCAACTGGGAGCGGGTATTGATGACGTTCGCTCGGGGAATTGCGGGGAAACCGCGCCTGATGGTCATCGACGATCTGACCGACGGTCTTGGGATGAGCAAGACCCGTGAGGCGGGAGAGCTGCTCTGCTCGCTTGTCGAGGAGCTTGGCTGTGGCGTGCTGATGAGCGCATCGGACCCGGTGGCCGGCCTGATGGCAGATCGCGTGTGGACGTTCGATCGAGGAGCGTTGCGATTGTTCTCAGGTCAAGGTGGCGGTGGGGCCGAGATCATCGACTTTCCTCGTGCCGGCTCTCCCGAAAGCCGAGGTTCCAGCGACTCGGGCTACTAGTGCTCGAACTGCTCAATCTCGTCAAGCGCTACCACATCGGCGGTGGAGAGCCAATAAATGCCGTCGACGATGTGTCGATGACAGTCTCATCTGGAGAGCTCGTCGTTCTCTACGGCCCGAGCGGCTCCGGCAAGACGACCCTGCTGGAATTGATAGCCGGGCTGCAGCGGCCCGACGCAGGAACGGTCAAGGTCGGTGGCAGAGATGTCTTCTCGCTGTCGCCCAAAGAGACCGACGAGTACCGGCTGCGCGACATCGGGATCGTAGGGCAGCCGCAGAATCTGATTCCAGGAGCGCGCGCGGTGGAGAGCGCCTCCCTGAAGCTGTGGCTGTCCACACGTGACCACCGGGAGGTACGCCGGCGCATTGAGCCGCTGCTCGAACAGCTTGGGTTGGCCGACCGCATGCTCCACCGCAGCGAGGAGCTGTCGATGGGCGAGCGCCAGCGGGTGATGATTGCGCAGGCGCTCTCGACCGATCCCAAACTGGTGCTCGCGGACGAGCCGACGGGCAACCTCGATACACGGCGTGGCGCCGAGGCATTGGGGCTGCTTCGCGAGCTGTCATTGACCCGTGGCACCGCCGTGCTGGTCGCCAGCCACGACCCACAGGCCGCCCGCTTCGCCGATCAGGTGCGCGAACTGAGCGATGGCAGGCTGGGGGAGCATGCGCTCGGCTCCGTGGTAGCTGGACCCGCTGAGGTCTCCTCGCGGAGCCTGTGACGTTGGTCCGGATGAGCTTTACCAACATCCTCAGCGTCTACCGCGCGCGGCTGCGGGCGCGGGCGGTGCTGGTACAGGAGGGCATCGCGATCCTTGGCATCGCCGTGGGCGTGGCGCTGCTGTTCGCGACCCAGGTCGCGAGCACCAGCCTCACCCGCTCGGTTCAAGAACTCACTCGCCAGATCGTCGGCAGCACACAGCTGCAGCTCGACGCCAGAGGGCCCGGTGGTTTTGACGAACGCCTGCTCAGCGAAGTCCGGCGTCAGCCTGGCGTGGACATCGCGCTGCCGGTGCTCGAGCAACAGGCCAACGTGATCGGCCCGAGCGGTCAACGCGCGGTCGATCTGATCGGCACCGACCCGCAGTTCGCTCGCGTCGCCGGGTCGCTCCTGCGCCGCTTCTCGGCCGAACAGCTGGCCGCTCAGCGGGCGGTTGCGCTGCCCGCCCCGATCGCCCAGGCGGTGGGAGCGGGGCCGCTGCAGACGATCCGGCTCCAGGTCGGCGCGAGCGTGGCCACGACGCTCGTCGGCGCGACGCTCAGCGAACACGACATCGGCGGCCTCGTCCACAGTCCAGTCGCGCTCGCGCCCGTTACATACGCGCAGCAGCTGGCACGGTCGCAGGGGCGGATCACGAGGATCTTCGTGCGCTCGGAGCCTGGGCGCCAAGCGCGAGTACGCCGTGAGCTGCAGACGCTTGCCAACCGTGCCGGTGTGGACCTGGAGCCCGCTGAATTCGATTCAACACTGTTCGGTACCGCGGTCGCGCCGGAGAAGCAAAGCGAGGCGCTGTTCTCGGCGATCAGCGCGCTCGTCGGGTTCATGTTCGCGCTCAACGCGATGCTCATTACCGTTCCATCGCGGCGCAGGCTGATCGAGGAGATCCGCCTGCAGGGGGCCACGCGTCTGATGACGGTGCAGATCCTGCTGTTCGACGCGGCCGTGATTGGCCTGCTCGCGTGTGCGGTCGGGCTCGGACTGGGCGAGTTGTTGTCGATCGCCGTTTTCCACACGACCCCCGGATATCTGTCGTTCGCGTTCCCGGTGGGCAACGCACGCATCATTACCTGGCAGAGCGTTGCAATCGCGACTGCCACAGGCCTCGGCGCCGCTCTGCTGGGGGTGTTCTGGCCGCTGCGCAGCATTCTCAGGTCGCCGCGAGCCAGAGCCGCACCTGCCCGTGCCGGCTGGCGCTCGGCGCGCCTGGCCACCGGTTTGGGATGCCTGCTGGCAACCACGCTGATCCTGCTCGTCGATGCCCGTGCGGCGGTGGTGGGGAACGTGACATTGGTGATCTCGCTGTTGTGTCTGCTGCCGTTCCTGTTCGACGGGTTCGTGGCCCTCCTCGCGAACTCACGCAGTCCGCTGCGTAGCGCTGCCGCGAAGCTGGCGCTGACCGAGCTGCGCGCGCCGCAAACACGCGTTCGCTCGTTGGCGATCGCCGCGACGGCTGCCGTGGCGGTGCTCGGTATCGTCGAGTTCCAGGGCACACAGGCGAACCTCGCGGCAGGGCTCGACGCCTCGGCCCGAAGCATCGACTCCAGCGCAGATGTCTGGGTCACGCCGGGCGGGGAATCCAACGCGTTCGCGACGACGCCCTTCAGGGACGTTCACGCCCGCGCGATCGCGCGCGTGCCAGGCGTGCACGCCGTCGGGCTCTATCGAGGCAGCTTCCTGAACTGGGGCAGACGACGCCTGTGGGTTCTCGCTCCACCGGCAGATGCCGCACGGCCGCTACTGTCCGGACAGCTCGTCAGCGGCTCCGCCACGCTCGCCGCCGACAAGGTGAGCAGTGGCGGATGGGCTGTGCTCTCACAGGCGCTTGCGGCCGAACATGGCCTGCGCATCGGGGACACCTTCACGCTGCCCTCGCCGCGTCCGACCGCTTTGCGGATCGCGGCGCTCAGTCCCAATCTCGGCTGGCCGCCTGGTGCCGTGATCGTGAGCTCGGCCGCCTACGCCAACGCCTGGGCGAGCGCAAGCCCGAGTGCCTACCAGATCCATCTCGAGCGGCGGGTTTCACCCGAGGTCGTTCGGGAGCGCATTCAGCGAGCTCTCGGTCCGGCGACTGGCCTCGTGGCGGAAACTAGCGCCGAACGACAACGGCGCCACTACGCGCTGGCCAGCCAGGGTCTCTCCCGCCTCACCCAGATCAGGGTTCTCGTGCTCATCGCGACGATCCTCGCCGTCACAGCGGCGATGGCCGCGATGATGTGGCAGCGTCGCGATCTCGTCGCCTTCATCAAGTGCAGCGGCTACTCGCGGTCCGTGCTGCTGCGCTGGTTGCTGTACGAGAGTGCTGTGATGCTGGCCGTCGGCAGCGCGATCGGCGCCGTTTTCGGCATCTACGGGCAAGTGCTGGGAAGCCATTTCCTGGCGACGGTCACGGGGTTCCCGATCGGCTTTCACATCGAAGCGGCCGCCGCCTTGACCGGCTTCGCGATCGTGAGCGCTGTAGCGGTCACGATCGTGGCCCTACCCGGCTACCTGGTAGTGCGTGTCCCGCCACGAACGATCAGCCCGGCCTTCTAGCGAAACGGCGGTCGGGATAGTGGGGGTCAGCCCCGATCCAGCGCCACTCTCCATGAGCCAGCTGGCGGCGCTCGCGGGCGCGGTCTCGCGCGAGCTGTCGTGGGGGCTTCGTGCGGTCAAGCGCGAGATCGGCGGATGGCGAGCCAAGGCGTGCGAGATTCCGGAGCCCGCGATCCGGGCCGACGCGCTGAGTGCGTTGGACGACAAGCGCGGCCATATCGATGGAGCGGCGCTGTTTTCGATCGTCCCGAACGCCCGCAACGGTCCGCTGTTGCGGTTCCTCGTTGCCTACGAGGTCATCTGGGACTACCTGGACAGTGTCAACGAGCGCGCTGCGCAGGTGGGCCAGGCGAACGGCCGCCAGCTTCACCTGGCGCTGATCGATGCGCTCGATCCCGCCCGCCCGCTGTCGGACTACTACCGCTATCACCCCTGGAAGGACGACGGCGGCTACCTGCGCAGCCTCGTAGGAGTATGCCGTCGCAGCTGCCCGCTGCTGCCCTCCTATGAGCGTGTGCGCTCGGCCCTCATCGACGAGGCTCGAGATGCGCAGGTGCTCGCGGTCAACCACGAGCCGGACGCCGAGCTCAGGGACCGCCAGCTGCGCGCGTGGGCGACTGAGCACGCCCGCCTCGACACCGATCTGAGTTGGTATGAGCGCACCGGCGGGGCGAGCGCTTCGATGACCGTGCACGCGCTGCTGACCCTCGCCGCCGAGCCGTCGCTCAGCGATGACGAGATCGCCAACACACGCCGTACCTATCGACGCTGGGTCTCGACCACGACCACGATGCTCGATAGCTACGTGGACCAGATCGAAGACCGTGCCAACGACGATCACAGCTACGTAATGCACTATCCGACCCCAGAGGTCGCCGCGCGTCGCATTGCCGAGCTTGTTCGACTCAGTCTGATTGCGGCGGGCAGGCTGCCGCGTGGCGAGCGCCATACGGTGATCGTGTCGTGCATGGTCGCGATGTATCTGTCGAAGGACAGCGCGCGCACGTCAACGATGGCTGCGACAACGCGTTGTCTGGTTGGCGCCGGCGGGTCGCTCACCAGGTTATTGCTGCCGATTCTGCGCCTGTGGCGAGTCCTCTACGCGCAGCGCTCCAACTAACGACGTCAGGAGACGATATGACCTCAGTCAGACCATCGTTGTCCGCACGGCTGCGCGGTGAGCTGCCACCGGCTGCACCGATTCCGGCCGCCCTACAGACGCTCGGATGCCGGTGGTGGCCGCTGTCCTATCTGGAGTGGTGCCAGGCACGATTCGGCAAGCGCTTCACCGTCTATCCGGTGGACATGCCGCCGCTGGTGTTCTTGTCCGATCCGCACGAGATACGAGCTGTCGTCAGTGCGCCCGCGGACGTCCTGCATCCCGGTGCCGGTTCGGCGATCATCACCCCCCTGATCGGTGAGCAGGCCTTCATCCTGCGCGAGGAAGACGAGCACCTGTGTGCCCGCAACGCAACCGTCCCGTCATTCCATCGGACGGTTGTCGCCGAGCACGCCGCGATGGTCGCGGAGATCGCTCGGCGCGAGATCGCGACGTGGCCGCTGGACACACCGTTCGCCGCGCACCCCCGTATCCGCGGATTGACCCTCCAGGCGGTGCTGACGGCGATGTTCCCGGCCGAGGACCCGCACACGATCGGGGAGCTGCGCGGGCATGTGTTTGACATGCTCGCGATAACCGAGACGTTTCTGCTGCAAGAGCCGCGCCTGCGCCCGCTGCCGTGGATGCGCAAGACATGGAGGACATTCGAACGCCAGCGCAACGAGGTTGAGCGACGCGTGTTCGCCTTGATCGGCCGTCGGCGCGAGGAAGGGGAGGGGCGTCACGACCTGCTTGACGCGCTGCTGGCGGCCAGCAACGCCGATGGCTCGCCGATGAGCGATCGCCAGGTGCACGACCATGTCATGTCGATGATCGTCGCCGGGCACGAGACCACGGCGGCAGAGATCGCGTGGTCCTTCCAACTACTCGCTCACCACCGCTCTGTCCAGGATCGACTGATAGATGAGATCGATGCTGGGGAGGGCGAGGGCTACTTGAACGCGACCGTTCAGGAGACTCTGCGTCATCGGCCGGCGTTCATGTTCGCGATACCGCGCAAGGTGGTGCGCCCGATCGAGATAGGTGAGTGGACGTATCGAACGCCCGCGCAGCTCGTCGCCTGCACATATCTGATGCATCACGATCCCGTCCTCTACGCTGATCCGCATCGGTTCCAGCCCGAGCGCTTCGTCGAACGCTCGCCGCGGGCCGGGACCTGGTTGCCCTGGGGGGCGGGGCGCAAGCGCTGCGTCGGGCGCCACTTCGCGCTCCTGGAGATGAAGGCCGTGCTGCGTGAGACGCTGGCGACTTGCCGTCTGCAGCCGGTGGGCGGGGCGATCGAGCACCCGCGATGGCGCAGTGCGATCCTCGTACCGCATGCTGGCGCCCGCGTGAGCCTGAGCCGCCGCACCGGGTAGGTTCGAGAAAGCGATGTTCGTGTTCCGATCGGAACGTTTTTATTCCTGTCGGAACAACTTTCTAGCTATTTAAGCAACTTGCCCGTCACGATCGCTGGTGTCGTGATAACGGACGTTGAGTTCCCCACTCGGTCGTCGCCCGTTCGGAGAGGTTCGTCGCCAGCCGCGCGGCATCCTGAGCGGGTGCCGGTCGTTGCGTCTTCGGTCACGACCGCTCTAGATGCCGCCGGACGCCCTTACAGGCGCCCGGCGGCCAGAGTCGGGGAGGTCGGCGAGCTCGGGGAGGTCGGCGTGTCGATCGAGCTTTCCCAGGCACAGATCGACCGGATCGTGCGTGCTGTCTCACAGGAAAGCAGCATGTCGATCCTGCGGGATCGGTTGGACAGCGTGCGTGATGCGCTGGAGGACGCCCCAGCGCATCTGTCCGACCAGCGGCTCTCGCGATCGATCCTCGCGGGGCTGCTGGTCGCGGCCTATCTACCCAGCGATGAAAGCTATGTGCGTGTAGCCGACATCGCACGTGGGCTAGGTATGAACGCGAGTCGGGTCCACCGCTATCTGCAGACGCTGCTGGCGGTTGGCTTGATCGAACGCGAGGTCCGCAGCCGCAGCTACAGGCTCGCCAGATGAAATGAGCGGTTGGGTGCACACACCGCTGGTCCCTGAGCGCCAGGCAGCCGCTCGGTCGCTGATCGCGCCGAGTGATCCCGCCGGATTGTCGAGTGATCCCGCCGGATCGCTGGGTGACCGGATTGTGTTCAACGCTCAGGCCTCAGACGGTGTCCGCATCGAGCTGTCCGAGGCTCAGGTCGAGCAGGTTGTGCAAGCGGTCGCCGGCGGCGGCGGCATGTCGGTCATGCTGTCGGGGCTCTCGGACGTGCAACAGGCGGCGCACGCTCAGGCGCCGTACATGAACGACCGGAGGCTGTCTCGCTCGCTGTTGTCCGGCCTACTGGTCGTCGCGTGCATGCCCAGCGACGGTGGCTACGTGAGGGTCACCGACGTCGCCCGCGAGCTGTCGATGAACCCCAGTCGAGTGCACCGATACATCCAGACGCTGGTGTCCGTCGGGCTCGTCGAGCGCGACCCTGCCACGCGTGGCTACCGGCTCGTACAGCGCACTGCGTAAACGCCCAGCGCGCCCGCCGTGCGCTTGCCGAGCCACGTCCTACGCGGTCAGCGTGCGCTTTGCACCCCAGCTGCGAAGGAACGCAGCCGTGTCCTCAGCAGGCAGCGGACGCGCGAGCAAAAAGCCCTGACCGCTGTCGCACCGCTCGTCCTGGAGCAGATCAAGCTCGTGTGCCTGCTCGATCCCCTCCGCAAACGTCTCAATCGACAGCGCCTTGCCGAGCTGAACGAGGCTGCGAATGATCGTCTCGCTCTCCTTGTTGTGCGCCATCTGGGCGATGAACGAGCGGTCGATCTTCAGCGCGTCGACGGAGAAGCGCTGTAGGTGCGCCATCGAGGAGTAGCCGGTGCCGAAGTCGTCGATCGCGATGCGCACGCCAAGCTCCTTGATTCTCGCCAGCAGCGTCGCCGAGTGATCGATGTCTCGCATCAGCGCCGTCTCGGTGACCTCGATCGTCAGTGAGTCAGCGTCGAGTCCCGTCTCAGCCAGCACCGTTTGCACGTCCGCGACGAACTCGTCGGTGTCCAGCTGGCGCGCGGACACGTTCACCGCGACCCCGATCGGATGGCCTGATTCGCGCCAGCGCACGCTCTGAGCGCACGCTGCGTGCAGCACCCATCGCCCGACGTTGACGATCAGGCCGGTGTCCTCCAGCAGCCCGATGAACTCGTCCGGTGGCACGACTCCGCGTGTGGGGCTTTGCCAGCGCAGCAGCGCCTCGACACCCGTGGGGTGCATGTCGTCGAGGCTGAACGTGGGCTGGTAGACGAGGAAGAACTCGTCTTTCTCGAGCGCCACACGCAGATCCATCTCCAGCTCCATGCGCGTCTGTACGGCGGTCTGCATGCCCGATTCGAACAGCACGTAGCGGTGGCGGCCGTCCCACTTCGCCTGATACATCGCGATGTCCGCGTCTCGCAGCAGTTCATCCGCCGCTTCGCGGTCGCCGCATGCGATCCCCACGCTCGCCGTCACCCGCAGCTCAGCTTGCGCGGAACCGGCCAGCTTGAAGGGCCGATCGAGCGCGTCCAGCAGGCGCTCGGCAATCAGCTCCGGTCCGGATGCCAGCGACAGCTCACTGGCGATCACCACGAACTCGTCTCCACCGAGACGCCCCACTGCGTCGGACTCGCGCACCACCGCAGTCAATCTGGAGGCCACCGCCTGCAGCAGCTCGTCGCCCTGGGCGTGGCCGAGCGAGTCGTTGATCGACTTGAAGTTGTCGAGATCGATGAACAGCGCCGCCAGCGGCGCTTTGCTGCGGCGAGCGCGCATCATCAGCTGCTCGACGCGATCGAGGATCAATGTCCGGTTGGGCAGGCCCGTCAACGCGTCGTGCGTGGCCAGGAACGCAAGCTCCTGTTGGCGGTGCGCGAGCTCCTCGTCGGCGCTCTGGCGCTCAGACTCGAAGGACTCGCACATCCGCACGAGCGTCACGTTGAGGCTGCGCTGCAACATCGCCAGAGCCTGGGCCAGTACGGCGGGAGCGACGTCGAGCTGCTCGGCGCACTCGCGCACGACCTCGCCGGTGGCGTCGCACCAACGCAGGCAGCGCTTGGTGACCTCGTTCAACGGCGCCGCGCGCTGGGAGGCGAGCTGGCCGAAGATCTGCCATGCCTCCTGGCCGACCTCGCGCGCAACCTCGGGCCCCTCGCCCGACATCCAGCGAGTGACCGCGATCGTCGAAACAGTCCCCACGCGCGCGAAGCGCTCCTCGACGGCCGCGTCCAGGTGGCGTCCCGATTGACGCGTGCGCTGAAGCATCGCTTGCACCACGTCCTCGGTGCGAGCATTGACGGCCTGTCCGAGCAGGCGAAGCTCCTCGTCGATCGCGGTGGGCTCTGGGTTCGGCATCAGTCCAGCAGATCGGCAGACCCGATCCGGCGCTAAATCGGTTGGCTCGTTATCCGTCGACGTCTGCAATCGCCAAGGGTGTCGTGCGGGTCCGGTGCCGAGCTCCGAGCACGACAAGCCCGGCGAGGGCGGGACGCGTCAGCGCACGAGCATGTCGCACACTCGCTTGAGCCTAGCCTCGTCTTCCTCAATCGAATCGAGTGCCAGCTTGCGCAGACCGGCGATGTTCTCGGGGCGCGCGTCGTCGAGGCTGTCGCTTACGCCGTTCAGCACGGTCTGAAAGCGGAAATGAGTCTCGTCTGCCCCCAGCAGCTCATCGAGCTGGTAGTCGATCGCCGCGCTCGAGCCGTCCATGATCACCCCCAGCAGTGGCCGTGCCCACTGCACCAGCCCCCAGCGTCTGGCCTGCTCGAAGGAGATCGATTCGGTTGGGCGTCCAGTGCCCAGTGACACGATCAGCACGTCTGAGTCCGGGCGGTTGCGCTTCGCCTCCGCGTACGCACACATCGCCGGGTTGTTGGCAAACGTGCCGCCGTCCACCAGTGCGTAGTCTGCCGGCGTGCCGTCGGCAGCGGGTGCGCGGATGTGCTCGGGTTCAAAGTAAGTCGGCGCGGCCGAAGTCGCGCGCCCGACCAGACGCATCGGAAA
The DNA here is from genome assembly GCA_963705235.1 of uncultured Solirubrobacteraceae bacterium. Taxonomy (GTDB): domain Bacteria; phylum Actinomycetota; class Thermoleophilia; order Solirubrobacterales; family Solirubrobacteraceae; genus Palsa-744. The sequence continues at coordinate 2,087,753 of OY970059.1, forward strand.
GTCAGTCGCCTGCGCTGGGTCGCTTGTGAGCGACAGCCCGGTGGTCAGATCGCGCGAGCCCGTGCGTGTGTGAGCACGCGGACGGAAGCTCTTGAAGAAGAACGGTTCGTGGCTCTGGATGTCATACGAGGTCACCAGCAGATCCGTCAGCGATTGAGACAGACGGGCCTCGCCGAGACAGCCCTTGAGCACCGCCTCCAGTCCGCTCGCCTCGTAGCGCTCCTCGACCAGACCACCGACAGTCTCGATCGTGCGCAACAGCGAGTGGTGGAATATCCGCCCTCCATCGTTGACGTACATGTCGGCGATCTGCTGTGCACTCCAGCGTGGCTTGCCGTCGTCGGCGGGGACGCTCACACCCAGCGCGATGATGCCACCTGTGGAGGTGCCGGCGATCAGATCGAACAGCTCGCTGGCGGGCCGTTTGGTGCGGCGCTCGATGTCGGCCAGCACCAGCGCCGGGATGATCCCGCGGATCCCGCCGCCGTCGATCGACAGCACCTTGACGATGTCCGCGTCAGGCATCGGATCCGACGATACGCGGTCGTCTGTCGGCAAGCAAGATCATCGTCGTCCGAACCGGCGCTCGCGGGAGTTGAATTCCGCCAGCGCCCGTTCGAGGTCGGCGCGAGAGAAGTCCGGCCACAGCTCGTCGCTGAACACCAGCTCAGAGTAGGCGGCCTGCCAGAGCAGGAAGTTGGACAGCCGCCGCTCGCCGCCGGTGCGGATGATCAGCTCAGGGTCGCGCATGTCGGGTGCATATAGGCCGGCACGGAACTCCTCCTCGCTCGCCCCGTCGAAGCCGATCGCCGCATCTATGAGCTCGGCTCGCCCGCCGTAGTTGAACGCGACGAACAGCGTGATCAGCTCGTTGCCGGCCGTCAGCGATTCCGCGAGCTGCATCTGCTCGACTAGTTCCGCGGCCACCCCGTCGCGGCGCCCGATGAAACGCATGCGCACGTTGTGCCGGTGCAGCTCCGGTGTCTCGCTGGCGATGCGCCGAGCGAGCACCGAGATCAGCCCGTCCACCTCTTCGGCTGGGCGCAGCCAGTTCTCGGTCGAGAACGAGTACACCGTCAGCTGCTCGATGCCAAGCTCGACCGCGTCGCGCAGGCGCGCCTTGAGCGTGTCGGCGCCGGCATCGTGGCCCTGGTCGGTCGACAGCCGCCGGGCTCGTGCCCAGCGGCCATTACCGTCGGTGATGATTGCAACGTACCGCGCCGACCCCACGAGTGGGTTGGCCGGCGGCGGCAGAACGCTCAAACGCCGGCGCCGATCATCGTCGCTGGCTTTGCGGCGCTCAGCGGGCGCGCTCGCTTGAGCGCGCGCCATGCCCGCATCACCGCGAGCGTTGGGCTCATCAACGGACGCAGCTGCTGAGCGATCTCGTCGGTCACGGGTCGCGCGACCTGGCCGCCGGCGCTCGCGTAATAGGCCACCACTCCGACGAGCGTCATCACGTGGTAGGCGCCGTTGGGGGCCGTGTGAGCTTCATGGACGGCTATCCGGATGACGCTCGCCAGGCGCTCGGACACCCCCGCCGGGTGGTTGTAGAGGCGGACGAAGCCAGTGCACTCGTCCTGTTCGTAGTCGACGAGACTGTCGAGCACGGTCGGCAACACCGCGATTGAGAGATAGATCCGATCGAGTTCTCGTCCCTGCTCGAGTGTCGTGTCGGTTTTCGCGGCGGCGGCAATCAGGGCGTGCACGGCTAGCACCGAGGACGCGGCGCCGGCGAGGAACTCGCGCCACGCCAGCGGCGTACCAACCGAGTGGACGATCGCCCACGACGTCAGCCGCCGATCGTCTGATCGCAATGCTGCGTGGATGTGAAGTTGGGCCGCCGCGGCCCGTGCGGCGCTCGTGCGCAGCGGCTCGGCCAAGACCGATGCCGCCGGCAGCTGGGCGAGCGCCTCGCGGACCGTGCGTGCAAGCTCATCCAGGTAGCAGCCGCTGGCGCAACGCGAGCGGTTGCGGTGGTAGGTCGGCCGGCGCGCGGGTGTGACCGCGTCGGTGAAGGCGGCGAACAGCAGGCGGCACTCGTCGGGGTCCTCACTGGACAGCGGCTCGGTCACCCCGTCGAGGAAGTCGTACAGGACCTCCAGCGCCACGATCGCCTCCACCACACGCCCGCGATGCACGCGGGGAGCCAACGTTGCAAGTGTCGCCGCGACCTCGGCGTTGAAACCCTCGTCGCGGAGCTTCTCCAGCGCGAGCGTCCGCATCGCTGGGTCCTCTATAGCCTGCGCTTGGCCACGCCAGCGCGTCAGCTGCCGGCGCACGAGCGGGGCGACAGCTAACCAGTAGCGGATGTTGGCCAGCGCCAACGCCAACCCCGCACGGACCGCCAGCATCGGCCCGATCAGCGACTTGGGCCTGGGCCTGTGCAACGGCCGTGCAGGACTCGGCATCCACGCGGCCGGCGCTCGAGGTCCGGTAAGCGCTGGAGGCGTCAGCGAGCTACTCATCATCTAGGGCGAGCTTGGGAGGGACACGCGAGGCAGTCCACACCGGAACTGCCACCACGGCCATAGCGACCGCCACCACGATCGCGAGAATCTCGAAGGGTCGGCTGCTCGCCGCCAGCTTGGCCACGGGAAAGCCGGTGATGTGCTTTAGGTAACTGTCTATCACCAGCTCGCCGTAGATCCCGATTATCGCACCAGTTGCGCACCCTGCACTCAGCATCAGCAACGATTCTGTCAGCAGGATGCGTCGGAGCCGGTGTGCGCGAACGCCCGACAGGCGCATTGCCGCGAGCGCTGAGCGCCGCTGCCAGATGCTCGTGGCAAGCGCCGCTGCCATCGCCAGGATCGCCGCCGTGATCAGCAGCGTCGAGATCTCGCCCAGCCGACTGAGCCCTTCGCGTGTGAGCGTGTCGATTCTCGCTTCGCGCGCCCGCGCCGTGGAGACTTCGAGGGCGCTGCTGCCGCCCAGCGAGCGCATGACCGCCGAGCGTGCATGCCCGACACCGGTCGCGGGCGTGACCTCGACGCCGAGCGCGGTAGGCGCGGCTGTGCCCCAGTAGCGACGGTAATCGGACGCCGCCATGAAGATCGCACCTGAGCTCCACGCGAGATTGGTGGTCGTAGCTGCCAGCTTGAAGCGCACCGGTCCGGCGGGCGTGGGGAGCGTGAGAGAACCGCCCTGTTCGGTGTGGTACTCGCCGGCGATCTGCTGTGAGGCGACAATCCAACCGCCTTCGTCAAGTCGGCGGGACGCAATGGCGACGTTGCCGTCGACGATCTGGCTGCTCAGCACGCGCATGTCCTTGCCGGGCGGACGCGCGATCAGCCAGATGCGCCGATCGCCGAAGTCCAGGAAGCCACCCTGAAACCTGCTGATGCTCGCAACCCCCGGCGTCCCGGCCACACGGTTCGCCACATCCGGTCGGAGCGTGACGGTCGCCTGGTTGTCGCCCGGATTGGTGACCCACAAATCGGCATCGGCGGCGTAGCTGTGCGCGAAGTTGCCGATGCCTCGGAGCAGGTCGTTGCGAGAGCCGCCGAGGGCGATGCCGCCGAAGATGGCGACCGCGCCGGTCGCCGCCAGCGCGAGCGATCGCACGGTCGCCGCCTTCAGCGAGGTGAGCGCTACCTGCAGCGAGGTGAGGCCTTGAAAGCGTCCTACCAGAAGCTCGCCGGCCCGCCTTACCAATGCAAACGCGACCGGCACCGACAGGACGGTGGCGAGCGCCAGCAGGCCGCATGCCAGCAGCGCGAGCGATGGCGCGAATGCCAGTATCAGGGTCGTGAGCGCGACCAGCAACACCGCCAGCAGCACCAGCCGCACCTGGGCTCCGCGAGCGAGTGCGTTGCCCGGCGCTCCTTCATCGAAATACACGGCGTCGATCGCGCGACCGCGGTACAGGTCAAGCAGCGGAACCGTGGATGCGAGCAGCGTGGCCAGCAGGCCACCGAGCAGAGCGACGACGAGCGGTCGTGTGCCGACGATAGTGTTCGTGCCCAGCGTGAACGCCTCCGCGAGGTAGCCGGAGGACTGGTGGAAGAGGTTGACCGCGAGCACGTAGCCGGCGAGCAGGCCAACGAGCGATGCGGCGAGGCCAAGGCACAGCGCCTGGAAAAGCACGATCTGCACGATCGAAGACCGTTTGGCGCCGATCAGGCGTAGATCTGCAATCGCGGCCCGTCGCTCGGGCACCGTCAGCATCATCGCGTTGAACGCGAACAGGAAGCCAAGCAGAGCGCTGATTGCACCGAAGAACCCGCTCGCCTGGTCGCTCGGTCGCAGCGCCTGGCGCAGCTGCGCGACTTCCGCGTCCGGCGCTGCAACGCTCAGGCGCGAGCCCGCGAGCCCGCTCAGGGCGGCGCGCACCGAGGCTTCGCGACCGGGCCTTGTCTTGATCAGGATGCGGCTGGAGCGCCCGCCCGCGTCAGACAGTCGCTGCAGTCGCGCCAGCGGCATCACCGCTACCCGAGCCTGGGCCAGCGCGCCGACGATTTCCGGTCCGAGCAGCGCTGCGATCTTCAGCGGGATTCTTCTCCCTCGCAACTCCACGTCGACCTGTTGCGGGGTCGTGGAGCGTGGGACGTGCAGCTCTCTGGCAGCCGCGCTGGTGATGCCGATGCTGCCGGGTTCCAAGGCCCCGACCGGCAGCGTCCGCGCCAAGCCGTCCAGACGCGCCAGGCGAGCGTCGGTGCCCACGAGGTTGACCGTTGCCTGGCGGCCGTCGGGGCGCAGCAGCGTTGCGGTCTGTTCGAGCAACGGCGCTACCTGTTCGACACCGGGGATGCGTTTGACGCGATCGAGCAGCCGTGGGTCCAAGCCGGCCGTGTCGCGTGCGCGCAGCTCGAGGTTTGCCGGGCCAACGACCGCGTGGACGACCTCGCTGGCTGAGCTGACGACGCTGGCGTTGGCGACCATCGAGGCGAACACGAGCGCCACTGCGACCGCCACCCCAAGGCCCGCGAGCAGCTCCTGGACCAGATGGACACGCAGGCGCCTGGCGTACAGGTAGACGAGGGCCTGCGGGCGCAGCAGCGTCCTGGCTTGCAGCGGTCCCAAGCCCGTCAGCGTGCTCACGCTTGCGAGAGGTGTGAGCGCGGTTGGAGCGGCAGCGGCTCATCCTTGCGTGCCGAGGGCACCTCCTGGATCTGGCCGTCGCGCAGGCTGAGTCCGCGGTCTGCATGACCAGCCATCGCTGGGTCGTGGGTGACGAGCAGCACAGCAGCGCCGCGGTCGCGCGCGACCCCGTGCAGCAGATCAACGATTTCACCGCTGCGGGCGCTGTCCAGATTGCCGGTCGGCTCATCGGCGAGGATCAGCCTCGGCTCGCCCGCGAGCGCTCGCGCGATCGCGACACGCTGACGCTCGCCGCCAGAGAGTTCCTCGGGCGTGTGTTGAATGCGATCGCCGAGCCCAACCTGTTCCAGCCATGGCCGTACCCGCGCTTGCGCGTCGCGCATGCCGACGCCGCCCAGCAGCAGCTTGATCGAGGCGTTCTCGATGACCGGGACACGCGGCATCAGATGGAAGTTCTGATAGATGAAGCCGACGTCTCGGAGCAGGTAGTCGCACACCTCGTTCTCCGACAGCGACGCCAGATCGTGTCCTTGGAAGCGAACGGTGCCGCTATCGGGGCGCAGCAGCGCGGCGATCAGCAGCAGGAGTGTCGTCTTACCGGAGCCGCTCGGGCCGACCAGCGCAACCATCTCGCCGGGCTCGATAGTGAGGTTGACACCGTCGACAGCGCGCACACGCTCTCCGGCCCCGCGGTAGTGCTTGACCACACTGTCGAGGTCCAGCATTGGTGTGGCTACCGCGCGATCACTGAGGATCGGGGCCCTCGCGGGCGCTGGCGGAGCATCAGGCGCTGCGTCGTAGCGGGACGACCGGGGCGAGGTCGCGTGGATTTGGCCCGCGCAGGTCTCCGTCGCTCAGCATGAGCGCCCGGGCGCCGGAGAGATTGGGCGACTCACCTGTGGTTGCGAGCACAGCGATGCCCTCCTTCGCCAGTGACTGCAAGAGCGCGAGCAGCTCGTCGCGGGCATCCTCGTCCACGCCGATCGTCGGCTCGTCTATCAGCAGTAGCCGTGGGCTGAAGGTGAGCGCTCGCGCGATCGCCAGGCGCGTCGTTTCCTGACTGTCCAGCTCGCTCGCACGAAGGGCGGCGCAACGGCCGATGCCAACTCTCTCCAGCGCGGCGCTGCCTCGCTGCGCGGCGACTGAAAGCGGTATGCCACGCGCCACCTGACCGACGATCAGATGGTCGAGCACGAGGCGGCCTTCGGTTGCTCGGAAGGTCTTGTGGCAGAAGCCGAGGCCGTCGGGCAGGCATCTATCGAGGCGGGCGCACAGGTCCTGTCCATCGAAGCGCACTGAGCCGCCGTCCGGTATCTCCACGCCGGCCGCCACTCGCAGCAGTGTCGAGCGCCCCGACCGACGTTTGCCCCAAACGACGACCATCTCTCCAGTGTTGACCTGCAGCGAAACCTCACGCAGAGTCGGTCGCGCGCCGTGGTGTCCGTAGGACTTGTTGACGCCCTCCAGTTCCAGCACGCTCATCGCGACTGGCCCTCTGCGGCGGCCAGGGCCTTGAACTCACGTCGGGCGAAGTCGATCCAAGGCAGCTTCGCTTCCATCGTCAGTCGTCGCTCCTCGGAAACCAGCCGCGAGGCTAGGTTGGAGACGGGATCGCCGGCCGATCCCGTCGTGGCACCGGGCACCGGCATGTCGCCGGCCTCTTCCAGGCACGCTTCGCCATAGCGCTCGATCACGTCCAGAGCGATGTCCGGCTCTTGCGCAAATACCGCGAGCTGGCGAGCGAACAGGCGGGAGCGCCTGAAGTCTTCGCGCATCTGGGCGATCAGCCGCTCCTGGTAGCTGTGCACTCCCTGCGCCGTGGCCCGATACCGCGGCTTGGGCTGGCGCCCGGCGCGTGTGCCGGGTATCTCTTCGATCATGCCGCGGCACTTGAGTGTGTCTAGCGCCGTATACACATATGACACGCCACTCAGCTGCAGCATGCCCTTGTACGCGTATTCGAATCGGTTGGCCAGCTCGTATCCATAGCTGGGGCGCTCGATCACCAGTCCGAGCAGCGCCCAGTGCACGGCGGACTGCATCCCACCAGCGTTCCGCCTGGGGCGTTTCTCAACCACAGATCTAACGGCCATTGCAAGACAAAGCCTAGTCGGGAGACCCACGTGAATAAAAGCGACGTTTCTATCTTTCGTCGACAGTCACGATGTAGAACATTCAATAGCCTGCCTTATCATCGAGCCGACGGGTGTGCATCATCCGAAGTACGTGAAGATCGAGGCCGACAGCCGCCACCGGTTCGTCCGGAGAGACAGCCTGCGCGACACGCGTCGGGCAGAGGACGTATCGTCCACCGGCGGTGGTGCGCAGGATGCGGGCAACTGGGTTGATAGCGCTGATGCGTCGTCGTCTGGCGATGCAAGCGAGGAGCGGCTCGAGCGCGCTCAGGCCGAGACCTCGCCGGAGAGCGAACGAGTGCTGATCGAGCTGTCGCCGGCGCAGATCGATCGAGTGGTGCGCGGCGCCGCCGAGAACGGAAGCATGTCCGTGCTGCTGTCGGGGCTCAGCGATGTGCGCGAGGTGCTCGCACGCGAGCCCCGCCAGATGGAGGACAGCCGGCTTTCGCGATCGTTGCTGGCCGGTCTGCTGATGCTCGCCTCTTTTCCCACCGACGGTAGCTATCTGGGTAATGCGGAAATCGCGCGGATGCTCGACATGAATCCGAGCACCACGCACCGCTACGTCTCGACTCTTGTGGCCGTGGGGCTGCTCGAGCGCGATCCCGCGACTCGTCGGTACAGACTCGCGTGAGCCGCCTCGACGATCACGACTGGACGGGGTTCACGGTCGACGACCGGCTGCTGTTGGGCGTCGGTGACTGGGACGCCGAGTGCATCGCCGTCGAGACGGCCCAGGATCTCCGGCGCATGTGCGCCGAGGTGCTCGGCTCGCGAGAGCGGCCCGTAGTGGGCATCGCGCTGGAGGAGCATTGTGAGCCGGCGCTCTGCTGCGGTGACGTGCGCGGCGTGGTCGGCCCGGACGTGCACATCTACCTGCTCTCAAATGAGGAGGTGCTGGAGGAGATGCGCGAGCTGCTCGGGCGCGAGCTGGCGATCGGACCCGGCATGGCAAGGATCTGGTGGCCGGGGGCGGGACCCGGATGCGTCGCGGGGGACCATCCGACAGTGCTCGTACTGGAGGGTGAGCCTTCAGAGGTAACGCTCGAGGAGCTTGCCCTCCAGTACGACCTGAGCCGTCCGCGTGTGCGCGGCGAGATCAGGCTGATCGAAGACGCGAGGGCGTTCCTGGAGTGTGAGCTGGCCACCGCGCGCGAGCAGAACCGTCGCGTGCACGAGCGTCTGCGCGATGCTCAGATCGAATCTCACAGCCAGCGTATCCGTGCTGAGGCCGCCGAGGCGAGTCTGGCCGCGCAGCGCCCGCCTGGCCTCGATCTGCGCTAAGCGCCGCCGTAGGCGTTCGGCGCGGGCGGGTCCGCGCGCGTGGCGTTCACCAGCGCCAGCAGCTGCGCCCCGGAGGTGCCGCCCAGCACACGCAGCCGGTGTAGGCGGTAGGGGTCTGAATCCGGACGCGCCCATCCGGGCACAACGGTCGTGGAGCCTGTGTAGCCGGCCGCCTTGACCGCCGCCACGACGGTGTCGTCGTAGTGGCCAGATGGGTAGCAGAACCAGTTGACCGGCACGTGGTAGCGCCGCTGGAGGGTCTTGCGAGCGACAGCCACCTGGTAGTGGAGCTGTTCGGCTCCCAGTGCGATCAGGTCGGCGTGGCTGAATCCCTGGGTGTCGAGCTCCCAGCCCGCCGCCAGCAGGCCGCGAACCTCTCCAGGTCCGAGCCCGCCCTGCGACGGGGGTAGGCCGCTCAGCTGGATGTTCTCCACGCCGACCCAGCCGAGTTCGCGCAGAACAGGCAGCGCGTGCGTGAACTGCGACTGGTAGCCGTTGTCGAAGCTGATCACGATTGGCTTGCCCGTGCCCAACGGCACGCCGCGACGCCAGTTAGCCTCGATTTGATCCTGTGTGACCGCGTGCCAGCCAGCACGCGCGAGCGCGTGCATCTGTTCGGCGAACTGCGCCGCCGTCACGTACAGGCCTGGAAACGGCGCGCCCGGCGGCGGTGCGGCGATGACGTGGTACATCAGGATCGGTACCGGCGTGGTTCCCGGTGTTCGCGCACGGGCACCGCCCGCCACACTGGCCGGTGTGTGTGGGCCTGGCCGCGAGCGTGTGCGCACGGGGCTTGCCGATGCGCTGTGGGCACTCGGGTGCTCACGGGAGCCGCTTGCCAGCACCACGACCGCGATCGTCGCACCCAGCAGCGCTGTGATCACGGCGATGCCCGTCCGCCGTCGCCGGCGGATCGAACGCCAGCGATCCTCACGTCGCGCGCGCGAGGTCTGGGTGTCCATCAGTCGCCGCTGAGATTCGGCGGCAGCGGGAGCCCCGCCGGTGGCGGATCGTCGTTGAGCAGCTGCGGCACCGTCACCAGGCGGTAGTGCTCGGCGCGCAGCCTGGTGATGATCTGCGGCAGCGCGGCGATCGTCTGGGTGCGTGTGCCCCCGCCGTCGTGCATCAAGATGATCGCGCCCGGATGGGCGCCTTCGAGCGCCCGTGCGACGATCACCGGGACGCCCGGCTGCAGGTAGTCGTCGGTATCGACCGACCACAGCACCATCAGCAGGTGCAGCTGATGCAGCAGGCGCATCGTCGTCGGGTCATACGAGCCGTACGGCGGTCGAAACAGCCGCGGGCGTTTGCCGCCGAGCAGTTCGACGCGCGCGATCTGTTCAAACAGCTGTTCGTACTGATCGCGCTTGGACAGCCGCGCCAGCTCGGGATGGCTCTGCGTGTGGTCGCCGACCACGTCCCCGTCGTCGATCTCGCGGACGGCCGACGCGCCGAAGTACTCGAGCATCCGCCCGATCGCAAAGAACGTCGCGTGCACGTGGAGACGCTCGAGCACGCTCAAGACCGCCGGCGTGTACGGCCCCGGCCCGTCGTCGAACGTCAGCGCGATCTCGCGTGCGCGCCCGCCGCCCTCTCTGATGAACGGCGTGTACGCCAGCACCGAGTTGACGGCCGCATCGTGCCCGTTTTCGGGGGTGATCGGCGTGGGCCGCCGTTTCAAATGGGCCAGCCGTGTGTTGGAGGCGGTGGCCGCGTGAGAATGATGGGAGCCGGAGAGCAGGATCACCGCCAACAAGACCACGGCGAGCAGGCCGAGGCCGACGGCCACGGCCCTGCGCCGGCGAACCTGTATCTCGCGTTGGCTCGGCGGGCGCGCGGGGGGCAGGTCCGGCGGGCTAGCTTGGCCTGTGGGGGCGGGACGCGGAGCCGCCTCGGCGACACCGCCGTCGCCGTCCTTGCGCTCATCCTCGAAGTCCCAGCGCCAGCGAGGGTCCATCGTCACGCAGCGGCCGGCTGGTAGGCGGGTCGGTTCATGGCTGGCCCCGGCTACGATATCTCACGGTCGCGCCGCGCCGAGCCGCTCGTCCGGTCCTTAGGACAGTGCGGTGACCGGTCCGCTGGCGGCGACCGTCACCGGTGTGCCGGGCGCCAGCGCGTCCTCGCCGTGAACGCGCGCGAGCAGCAGTTGCGCGCCTGTCGGCGTCAGCGGACGGATGTGCAGCAGCGCATCGTGGCCGTAGTAGCGGCACTCCTCGACCGTGCCAGACAGGCCCGTAGCCGGGTCGCCATCGACGGAGCCCGCGCGTGCATCGCCGGGTCGCGGATGCACCTCGAGCTGCTCGGGCCGGACCATCACCACCGACGCGCGCTCGTCGGCGCTCCCGAGGCCGCCGCGCAGCTCCAGCACGCCCAGCGCGGTACGCGCCTTGCCGTCCTCGAAGCGAGCGTCGAGGATGTTGATCGCGCCCAGAAAGCGCGCCAGGCGCTCGTCGGCCGGCTGCTCGTACAGATCCGCCGGCGATCCCTGCTGGACGATCATGCCGTCACGCAGCACCGCCACCGCGTCGGCCAAAGACAAGGCCTCCTCCTGGTCGTGGGTGACCAGCACGGTCGTGACGCCGCGCTCGCGCAGCAGCGCGTGGACCTCCTCGCGCACGCGGCCGCGCAGGGTCGCGTCCAATGAGGAGAACGGCTCGTCCAGCAGCAGCGCCTGCGGACGACGCGCGAGCGCCCGCGCCAGCGCCACCCGCTGCTGCTCACCGCCCGACAGTTCGTGCGGCAGCCGCTGCGCTAGCGGCTCGAGTCCCACCATCTCCAGCAGCTCCACCACCGCTTTACCGCTACGCTCCCGGCGCGGCAGGCCGAAGCCGATGTTCTCGCGCACGCTCAGGTGTGGGAACAGGGCGCCCTCCTGTGGCACGTAGCCGACGTCTCGTTGCTCGGGGGGCACATATGTGTGTCCGTCCTCGAGCGTGCGCCCCGCGAGCGACACGGCGCCCCGGTCGGCCCGCTCGAAGCCGGCGATCACCCTCAGCAGTGTCGTCTTGCCGCAACCGGAGAGTCCGAGCACCGCAGTCAGCGAGCCGGCGTGCGCATCGAGGTCCACGCCGTCGAGCACGGTCGTCTCGCCGTAGCGCTTGAATAGGTCGGTAACCGCCAGCTCGCTCATGCTCGATCCTCGCTGGACGCCGGTGTGCTCACGCGGCGGCTCAGCAGGTAGGCGGGCACAGCTGAGATCGCGACCATCGCCGCCGCGTACGGAGCGGCCGCGCCGTAGGAGTATTCCGAGGTGTAGGTCCAGAACTGGGTTGCGAGCGTGTTCACGCCGGTGGGGCGCAGCAGCAGCGTCGCCGTCAGCTCGGTCGCCGAGGAGATGAACACCAGCGCGAACGCGGCGCCGAGCCCGGGCACGATCAGCGGCAGCGTCACGCGCCACCACACGCCGCTCGGGCGCAGTCCGAGTGAGCGTCCGACCTCCTCCAAGCGGGGTGGCGCCTGCGCCATCGCCGTGCGGACCCCCACCATCGCCAGCGGCAGGAACAGGATCGCGTAGGCGACGATCAGCTCGAGCGCGCTCTGGTAGAGCGCGAACGCGTGGCTGACCGAGAATGACACCAATCCGAGCGCGATCACCAGCCCCGGCAGGGCCATCGGCAGGTAGGCCATCCGCTCGATCAGCGTCGTAAGGCGGCTGCGGTGGCGGATCGCCAGCGCCGTCACGGGTACCGCCAGCGCCGTCGCCAGCGCGGCCGCAGCGGCGCTGTAGAGAGCGGTGTGCGCCAGCGCGGAGCCGATCGACGCGGAGGGGAGGGTCGTGGAGCTGCCGCGCAGCATCCAGTACGCCAGCGAGCCGATCGGGATCCCCAGCGCCATCGCGGCGAGCACCGCCAATGCTGCGAGCGCTGGCGCGGTGAAGCGCCCGAGCGCGACTCGCCGCGCCGTCCGTCGTGCCCCCGGCCCGGCTCGCCAGGAGCGCCCGCGCCCCGCCAACGTCAGCTCGCCGCCGAGCGCGGCCACGCTCAGGAGGACCAGCACCAGCGAAAGCGCGCACGCGCCAGTCGTGTCGAAACCGAGCTTGAACTCGGTGAAGATCGCGACCGTGAACGTTCGGTACTGGACGATTTCAAACGCGCCGAACTCGGCCAGCAGCGCGAGCGTCACCAGCAGGCAGCCGCCGAGGACAGCCGGTCGAATCTCAGGCAGCGTTACGCGCCAGAACGTGCGCCACGGGCCAAGGCCGAGGCTGCGCGCGGTCTCCTCCAGGCCGCCATCCAGTCTCGCGAGCGCTCCGGCCGCCGGTAGATACACCAGCGGATAGAGCGACAGCGTCATGATCATTACCGCCGCCAGGTAGCCGTGCAGCGCGGGGGCGATCGACACCCAGCCAAAGCCCACGACAAAGTCGGGGATGCCGAGTGGCAGTACGAGCAGGACCGCCCACACGCCTCGCAGCGGCAGCTCGGTGCGCTCGACCAGCCAGGCGGCGCCGACGCCGAGCACCGCGCACAGCGCGGTGCAGGCGAGCGCCAGACGAACGGTGTTCCACAGCAGCACCGCGACCGAATGGCGAAACAGCAGGCGTTGCACCTCGTCCCAGCCGGACGCTCGCGCCTGCACAAGCAGGAACACGAGCGGTAGCAGCACCAGGGCCGCGGCGATCGAGGCCCCAGCGATGCTCACCAAGGGCCAGCGGCGCCGGCCCGCCCAGGTCCGCGACCAGGTGCTCGCATGCGCCGCGGTGGGGGCGGTCGTGCTCATTGCTCCTCTATAGAAGACCCAGCTTCTGCTCCAGCGCAAGCGCTTGGCTGCCGTCGCCGAGTTCGGCCGGGGTCAGATGCGCGGGTGCGATTCGATCGAGCGCAGGCAGTCCGGCTGCCGGCTGGACGCCAGGGCGCAGCGGGTACTCGTAGCTGTCGCTGTGCGCGATCACTTCTTGCCCGGCTGGGCTGACCAGGAAGGCCACGAACTGCTGCGCGGCCGACTGCTCGTGGCTGGACTTCAGCACCGCCGCGCCGGACACGTTGACCAGATTGCCCGGATCATCCGCCGCGTAGTAGTGCAGCGCCGAGTGCACGCCGCCGCTGCCGACCTCGCGGCGCAGGCGGTACCAGTAGTAGTGGTTGATCGGGCCGACCGCGCTCTGGCCGTTGTTGACCTGGGCGACCACGGTCTCGTTGTCGGGGTAGACCTTGCCGTTGGCCTGCATCCCCTTCAGCCACTGTTCGGCGCGCGCCAGCCCCTCGGACTTGATGATCGAGCTGACCAGCGGCTGGAAGTCGGTCTCTGAAGGGGCGAAGCCGACTTTGCCTTTCCACTGCGGCTGAGCCAGTTCTAGGATCGAGGAGGGCAGCTGCGACGGCGAGACGTCAGAGGTGTTGTAGACGAGCGTCGACACACGGGCCGACACGCCCACCCAATCGCCCTGCGCCGAGCTGTACCGGGCGGGTACCGCGACCAGCGTTGACGGCGCGAGGTGTGCGAGCAGCCCCTTCTCGCGCAGCGCTTCAAGCACTGGTGTGTTCTCGGTGTAGAAGGCGTCGGCCGGCGAGTTGGCGCCCTCCTGCAGGATCTGGTTGCCGAGCTCCGCCTCATCGCCAGAGCGCACCGCAACCTTGATGCCGGTCTGCTTTTCAAACGCCGCGACCAGCGCGGCGGTCGTCTGTTCGTGCTGGCCGTTGTACAGCGTCAGCGTGCCGGCATTGTTGGAGGAGGACGAGCCGCACGCGCTCAGCAGGATGCAGGCGGCTGCTAGAAGCATGCCCAACAGGGCGGGAGTTCGAGACATGTTCAAGGCGATATCCGATCTACGGGGTCGGGATGACGAGAGGACCGTACCATACGAGTTAGGGAACCCTAACTCTTGGGCGCGCCCGCCCCTGGCCGACGAATGCGTGACAATCACCGCATGCACGTCACCGCCAAGGCCGACTACGCCGTGCGAGCGGTCGTCGAGCTCCACGAGAGCAGCCAGGAAACTCCCCGCAAGGTCGATGAAGTTGCCCAGGCACAGGGCATTCCCGTGTCGTTCCTGGAGAACATCCTCACGCAGCTGCGCTCGTCTGGAATCGTGCGCAGCCAGCGTGGCCCGGAGGGCGGCTACTGGCTGGCCCATCCCGCTGAGGACCTCAACCTTGCGCAGATCATCCGCGCTGTCGAGGGCCCGCTGGTCGGTGTGCGCGGGCAGCGCCCGGAGGAGGTCGAGTACGCGGGCTCGGCGGAGAGCCTCCAGCAGGTGTGGGTCGCGCTGCGCGCCAGCCTGCGCCAGGTGCTCGAGCACGTGACCGTCGCCGATGTCGCGAGCGGACGGCTACCGAAGGACGTGCTCGCGCTCACGCGCGAGGAGCAGGCCTGGCAGACGCGTTAGTCATCGTCGCGCGACCGTGTGAGCTCGATCGCGCACGGACCCGCGCGGCTGCTGGAGTCCTGAAAAAGTGCCTGTTTACAGGGATCAATGGTGTGAGCAAGGGATGCGCAGGGCCCGATCGTCGGCTACCCTGTCAAGGGCTCCGGCGAGGTTTTGTCAACAGATGGCGCTCGTGCCGGCCGCGTAATAGACGACCCCGTCGACTCAAAGGAGACCCCGCTCGATGTCAGCCCCATCAACAGCCGTTTCGTCCGCTTCGACTTCCGCGGCTGGCGATGCAGCCGAGGCCGCGGACGCCGCCGTGCAGGCAATCGCCGGCGCGGCCGGCCAGGACGTGACGTTCTCGCTGGCGCTGACCCAGGATCAGAAGGACATTCGCGACTGGGTGCACGGCTTCGCCGCCGACGTGATTCGCCCGGCCGCGCACGAGTGGGACGAGAAGGAGCAGACGCCGTGGCCGATCCTTCAAGAGGCGGCCAAGATCGGCCTCTACGGCTATGAGGGGCTGGCGCAGTTCTTCGCCGACCCAACCGGACTGACCCTGCCGATCGTCAACGAAGAGCTGTTCTGGGGCGATGCCGGCATCGGCATGTCGATCATGGGCACGGCGCTGGCGGTCGCGGCGATCTTCGGGCAGGGGTCCGGCGAGCAGATCGGCGAGTGGATTCCGCGCTGCTTCGGCAGCCAGGACGACCTCAAGGTCGCGGCGTTCTGCGCGTCCGAGCCAAACGCCGGCTCCGACGTGTCGGGTGTGCGCGCGCGGGCCAAGTTCGACGAGGCCAGTGGCGAGTGGGTGATCAACGGCCAGAAGGCCTGGGCAACCAACGGCGGGATCGCTGACGTCCATGTCGTGATCGCGACCGTCGACCCGGAGCTGGGCTCGCGCGGGCACGCCGCGTTCGTGGTGCCGATGAGCGAAGCCAACGGCATTTCGCAGGGCACCAAGGTCTCCAAGCACGGGCTGCGCGCTTCGCATACCGCCGACGTGTTCCTCGATGACTGTCGCGTTCCCGCGGCGAACGTGCTCGGCGGCAAGGACAAACTTGATGAGCGCATTGCGCGCGTGCGTGAGGGCAAGAAGAGCAACTCGCAGGCCGCGATGCAGACCTTCGAGGCCTCACGTCCCACCGTCGGCGCGCAGGCACTGGGCATCGCCCGAGCGGCTTACGAGTATGCACTCGAATACGCCAAGGATCGCGAACAGTTCGGTCGCAAGATCGTCGAGAACCAAGCGATCGCGTTCACGCTGGCGCGCATGAAGCTCGAGATCGACGCCGCTCGGCTGCTCGTCTGGCGCGCCTCGTGGATGGGTCGCAACCTGGTTCCGTTCGAAAACGCCGAGGGCTCGATGAGCAAGCTCAAGTCCGGCGAGGTCGCCGTGTGGGTGACCGAGCGCGCGATGCAGATCCTCGGCGGCAACGGCTACACGCGCGAGTTCCCCGTCGAGCGCTGGCACCGCGACGCCAAGATCTACGACATCTTCGAGGGCACCGCCGAGATCCAGCAGCTGGTCATCGCCCGCGCGATCTCGGGCATCCACATCAAGTAACCGGGCGGCGACACGCGGGGGGCGTGATCTAAGCTAGCTCCCCCTCGTCACGACAGGAGCTGGGATGGGATACGTCGCGCTGGGAATCCTCTATGTGGTTCTGCTGGTCGTCCTCGGTGTGAAAACCGCCAGGAACGGCCGCTGGGTGATGTTCGTCCTCGGGTTCATCTTCCCGGTGCTGTGGATTGTCGGCGGCGTGCTTCCCCCGCGGGGCAAGTCACGCGTGGACGCCATCTACGAGCAGCGCGGCGAGGGTTGACATAAAGGGGCGTCTGCGGTTAGGTTCGGTCAGGTGGGTGGAGGGTCTTGCAGCGGGGGTGCGCCGGCGCGTTCACGGATGAGCCGGCGCATACCGCCGATCGAGAGCTGCCCGCTAAGGAGGATCAACCAGAGGCTCCCGGGCCGTTGGGCGCGGGGTCTGAAGATGGAGAATGGAGACACACATGATTGGAAGGATTCCAACCGGGGGTGCCAGGCTGGTCGCGGCAGTCCTCCTGGCGCTGGCCGCGATGGCCGCCACGGCCGCCACTGCCGGTGCCGAAGTCATCTACGACAACATTCCCAGCCCGTTGCCCGGCAACTTCGCCTCCTACGGCAACGAGGCCTACTCGGTCGCTGAGTTCGGCGGCGAGGTCGGCTTGGCAGGCAGCGCGCGCAAGAACCCCACGGTGACGGTCGTGATGAGCAGCTGGGCGTGCCAGCGCGGAAGCTGGGTCGCAGAAAACTGCGAATCGGGCCTGCCGAAGATGAAACGGTTCTTCAAGGTGCCGGTGACGATCAAGGCTTACGCGGTCGGGCCCGGCAACACGGTGGGGGCGCTGCTTGCACAGCGGACGAAAACGTTCAAGATGCAGTACCGCCCCTCCGGCGATCCCGTTCACTGCACCGGTGGCACGTGGTATGACGCAGCCGACAGCACTTGCTACCACGGCTTCGCGTTTCCGATCTCGCTCAAGCTCAAGATGAGCACGCTGCCGTCGAACGCGATCATCAGCGTCTCCTACAACACGAGTCATCATGGACCGGCCCCGATCGGCACGTCCGCGTGCAACGCAACCAGCGCGGGCTGTCCGTATGACTCGCTGAACATCGCCTTCAGCGAAGCGCCCGAAGGCACCCTCTCGTTGGGGTCCAACCCGACCGAAGAACTGTTCGTCAACTCGACGTACAACGCGATGTACTGCGGCAGCGAAGCGACCCTCGGGACGTTCGCGCCGACGGGCAGCTGCTACGAAGGCCAGCAGCCCGTGATCGAGGTCAGCGCCGGCTAGGCGCTGGCGCGCAGATCGATGCGGCATCCGGCGAAGGCTCCGTCACGGCGGCGGGCCTTCGCCGCGCCTGCAACGCCGTGCGCTCGCTGAGAAGCGGCTACCAAGCTTGATCGGTGCCGCAGTGCGGGCAGGCGACGGTCGTCGACACCGGTGCATCGAACAGGTAGCCACAGGCGCACGTGTAGGCGGCTGTGTCGATCGGGCCGCCGGCCTCGCGCACACGCTCAACCGCTGGATCGCACGCACGCGCCGGCGCCGGCTCGTGCGTGGCAGCTCGCTGACCGCCGTGGCGGCGTCTGGCGTGGCGGCCCTCGGTGCGGGGGTGTAGGAGGCTTGGTCTCATCACCTGTCTGCACCTAGAACGTCATCCACAGTCGAAGGTTTCGCTTTTGGTCGAGCTTTTCCTCGTATGTCGTATACGACCGTCCGCGTGTGGCCCGTCCGGCGGCACGTGCGCGGGCGGAAAGTCGGTCTGAGATACTTGAGCACGATGAGCCCCGCGCGCAAGCGAACAGTGCGCTTGGTGGTGGCGTTGAGCGCGGCCGTGGTGCTGGCCAGTGCGTTGATCTACACAAGCTTCAGCGCCGCCAGCCCGGCGCTTTCCCCCAGCCAGCTGTTGCGCCAAGCACAGCCCGGACGCAGCTATCAGCTGACGGGCATGGTCGCCGCGGGCTCCGTGCACCGGGTCGGCTCGGTGCTCGACTTCAGCGTCGAGGATCGCGCCGGGGGGACGACGATCCCGCTCGCCTACACCGGCACGGTCCCAGA
The DNA here is from genome assembly GCA_963705235.1 of uncultured Solirubrobacteraceae bacterium. Lineage (GTDB taxonomy): Bacteria > Actinomycetota > Thermoleophilia > Solirubrobacterales > Solirubrobacteraceae > Palsa-744. The sequence continues at coordinate 2,106,128 of OY970059.1, forward strand.
CCCGTTCCGTGAGGGGCGAGAGGTGATCGTGACCGTCGAGCGCCACGGCCAGCGGTACGTCGGCGAACGAAACTCGCTGATAACCAAGTGCCCCTCCAAGTACAAGACCGCTCCAGCCGCCGAGAAGCAGAACTACTGAGTGCTGCTCGCGCCGGCTGACATGCGCTCGCGACGTAAGGGCTGATGGCCGGCCTAGGCTTTGCCTGCTTGCTGCTCGCGCTCGCCGTTTGCGTGTACGGCATCGGCGCTTCGCTGTACGGCGTGCGCAGCGGTCGCCCGGAGTTCTCGGAGTCCGCTCGGCGCTCGGTGTACGCGCTCGCGGGCATCCTCACCGTCGCCTTCCTGGTGCTGGAGCTGGCGTTCCTGCGCAATGACTTCGCGTTCGACACGGTCGCCGACACCTCCAGCCGCACCACGCCGTACTTCTACCGCGCCGCCGCCGTGTGGTCCTCGCAGGAAGGCTCGCTGCTGTTGTGGGCGTGGCTGCTGTCGCTGTGGTCGAGCCTGGCCCTGTTCCTGACGCGCCGGCGCATGCGCGACATCGCTGCCTACGCGACCGCGATCCTGCTCGGCTTCGGCGGCTTCTTCATCTCGCTGATGGTGTTCTACGCGAACCCCTTCGCGACCACCCGCCCGACACCGGCTGAAGGGGTCGGGCTCGATCCGCTGTTGCGGTTCCCGACGATGATGATCCACCCGCCGATGCTGTATTCGGGCTACACGCTGTGCACGATCCCGCTGGCGTTCGGGATGGGGGCGCTGCTGGCGCGCCGGCTGGACGCGGAATGGCTGAAGGCAGTCCGCCGCTTCGCGTTCGTCGGCTGGCTGTTCCTCGGCGTTGGCATCCTGCTCGGCGCACGCTGGTCCTACTCAGAGCTGGGCTGGGGCGGCTACTGGGGCTGGGACGCGGTCGAGAACGCCTCGCTGATGCCCTGGCTGACGGGCACCGCTTTCCTGCACTCGCTGATGATCCAGGAGAAGCGCGGAATGCTGAAGGTGTGGAACGTGTCGCTGGTGCTCGCCACCGGCACGCTGGCGATCATGGGCACCTTCCTGGTTCGCAGCGGCGTACTCAACTCGATCCACGCGTTCGGCGGACAGACGCTGGGAGTCCCGTTCGTGGCGTTGATCGCGGTGCTGATCGCCGCCTCGATCTATCTCGTCGTCTCGCGTCGCGACATGCTCAAGTCAGAGCATCGCCTGGACTCGCTGCTCTCGCGTGAGTCAATCTTTCTGGCCAACAACCTCGTGCTCGTCGGGCTGTGCTTCGTGATCTTCTGGGGCACCTACTTCCCGTTGATCTCCGAGGCGCTAACCGGCCACGAAGCGTCCGTCGGGCCGCCGTGGTTCGACCGTTACACGGTACCGCTGGCGCTGATGCTGGTACTGCTCAGCGGCATCGGGCCGGTGATCGCGTGGCGGCGTGCGACGCTCGCTAACGCACGGCGCAACTTCCTCGTGCCGATCGGTGCGGCGTTGGCGACACTGCTCGTGCTACAGATCGCGGGCGTCGCACACAAGCCGCTGGCGATCGCCATGTTCTGCTGCGCGGCGTTCGTGTTGGCCAGCATCGGGCAGGAGTTCTACCGCGGTGCCCGCGCGCGCCGGGCGATGGCGGGCGAATCACTGCCGCGAGCGCTGAGCGCGCTCGTACGACGCAATCGCCGGCGCTACGGCGGCTACATCGTCCATGTGGGCATTGCCGTGCTGTTCGTCGGAGTGGCCGCGTCCTCGTCCTTCCAGCATGCCTCCGAGTTGGGGCTCTCGCCGGGCCAGTCCACGCACATTGGTGCCTACACCGTGCGCTACGTGCGCCCGACGGCCACGATCACGCCGAGGTACGACTCGGCCCACACCGGATCGACGCTCAACCTCGGTGCGCTGCTGGCGGTCAGCAAGCACGGACACCACGTCGCCACGCTCAACCCCAGCGAGGGCTACTACGCCTCCAACGAAGCCAGCCAGGGGTCGGTCGGCAGCTTGATCGGCGGCCAGCCGGTCAGCCACATCGCGATCAATGCCGGCGTTGCCCGTGACGTGTGGAGTGCGATTCAGCCGAACATCGAAGCGCCCGCGCTACAGCGGATCGTGAAGGTCGGCAACAGCACGCTGCCCCCCGAACAGGCGCTGGTGGCGATCGGCTACCTAGCCCGCGCCTACCTGCAGCACCCGCCGACTGCGCAGTTCCACTTCATCGTCTCGCCAATGGTGATGTGGATCTGGATCGGCGGCATCATCGTGTTCGCGGGCGCGCTGATCGCGATCTGGCCACCGGGCGGGCTGGCCACCTACTCACTCCGCTGGCGCGTGGCCGCGCGCTCGCGGGCCCGAGCCGCGCGCGGTCTGGCGCGCGCCTGACGCGCCGCGCGGCGCAAACGTGCTCAGATGATCCTGCAGGTCGCGATCCTCGCGCTGCTGGTCGGTCTGATCGTGATGGCTGTCGGGGCACCGCTGCGTCGCGCCCGTGTCTCGCCCGGCTCTCAGCAGCCGAGCAGCGCGCCGGATACGCGTCCCGCCGCCGAGGTCCACGCGCGCGAAGAGCTGGAGGTGGCGCGCGAGGCCAAGTACCGTGAGATTCGCGACGCCGAGCTCGACTACCGCACGGGCAAGCTTTCGAACGAGGACTACCAGGCGATCGACGCCGAGCTGCGTGCCCAGGCGATCGAGATCCTCAATCGTTTGGAGCGCGCCAACGCGTCCGACGCGGACGCAGCTAAGTCCGGCGGCGGTGGGGACGCAGCGACGCCCGAGAGCGCGCCGCCGGACTGAGCCGCCTCGCCGTCAGCTCCAGGGATGCTTGAGTAGCAGCACGGCGTTCAGGAAGAACAGCACCGCGAAAAAGACCGTCCAGCGGTTGAGGTTGCGCTCGACCATCGAGCCACCGCCCAGCGGACCCGTGCCGCTGCCGACGCCGAAGGCGCCCGAGAGCCCGGAGTCCTTGCCCGAGTGCATCAGCACCAGAAAGATCACGATCACGGCGATCGCGACCTGCAGGACCGAGAGGATGGTTTCCATGCGAGCAAGAGTACCGTCTAAACGGGCGCGGCAGGAGTGCACCGCGGCGTCTAGAAGACCAGCGGACGGGACCTGGTCGTGGTCGGTGCAACGCCTGTTGCGCACGGTCGCGGTCCGGAAAGTGGTAGATCGACACCGAAAAGCGCCCAACAGAAGGGGAATCGGGCGAACTGCGACGGTTCGCTGCGCGGCTCGCTACCGTGCGCAGACCCTGCGCCCATGGAAATCAAGCTCTCCACGATTTGTCAGCGCGATTACGAATCCTTTACGGATTCCTGCTTGCCTGCCGATATGAATCCCGGTGGGCGTATCCCCGCGTTTGTGGGCTAGCTGCGCCACCACGACAAATGAACGCCCAGATGAACGACATTCGCGTATGCCGCCGGTGAGCAGCGCCCGACGCCGGGCCTTGCGCGCCATGCTCTCCGCTCTCGCCGGCGGTGGGCTGACCGCTGCCGGCTTCGCCGGTCAGGTGGCGCCCGACGCATCGGCTGCGACCGGAACCGGCACGCCCGCCGATCCGACGACTACCTCGGAAACCGGGACGCCGCCCGCACCGAGCACGCCCGAACCGACGAGCACCGCCACGACACCGACGCCAACAACGCCGACGCCCACCGCCACGACACCGTCGAGCACCGAAACGACCAGCGTGCCGGTGCCGAGTCCTCCGCACAAAACGCCGGCAGCCACCGAGGGCCCCACGGTCGTACTGCAGCGTAAGCAGAAGGCCAGCCGCAGCGAACGGCCAAACCCGAACAAGACGACCACCGGCGTGAACAACGCGCAGGGCAAAGACAAGAAGGCCACCGGCCCCAACGGTGTTGCGCCCTCACCGCAGTCGGTCGCCGCCCAGGCTGGTGCGCTGGCCGCGATGCTCGCCTCCTCCGAAGCGTCCGCGCAGGCGCTGACGTTCTATCGCGTGCCTCTGTTCCTACTGCCGATCTACAAGGCGGCCGCCGTCCAGTACGGGGTGCCGTGGCAGATCCTCGCCGCGATCAACGAGATCGAGACCGACTACGGCGCCGACCAGTCGGTGTCCAGCGCGGGCGCTGTCGGCTGGATGCAATTCATGCCCAGCACCTGGCTGCAATACGGCGTCGATGCGCTCAGCGCCGGTTACGCAGACCCGTACAACCCCGTCGACGCGATCTTCGCCGCCGCCCGCTACCTGCGCGCTGCCGGGGCCGCCAAGGACTTGCGCGGCGCGATCCTCGCCTACAACCACTCCGAAGAATATGCCGACTCGGTGCTGCTGCGGGCGAAGCTGATCTCCACTTACCCGAAGGGCGTGATCGCCACGCTTACCGGCCTCGTCGACGGACGCCTGCCCGTGACCGGCAAGCACATCGCCTGGAGTCAGGTCAAGGTTGCGGCGCCGCCACCCGTGTCCAACGCTACCGCCAGCGCCACGGCCGTGCCCAGCCAGCCCGCCGGCGCACCCGCCGGCACGCCCGGGTCCACGCCCGCGCTCTCACCTGCCGCTGCTGCTGCCGCCGCGGCCAAGCACGCCGCTGCGCGCCCGCTGCAATTCGTCGAACTCCTCAGCCCCGCCAACGCCTCGGTCGTCGCCGTCCAGGACGGGCGCATCGTACGGCTCGGCGACTCGCACAAGCTAGGCAAATATGTGGTGCTGCGCGACGTCTACGGCGACCTGTTCACTTATGCCGGCCTGGGCAGCATCGCACCCAGCTACGCGCCGCCGAAGGCGCCGCGCGCGCCAGTCAAATCACCCGTCGTCGAAGCCGCCAGCACGCACGACCCGGCGCCGTCGCAGCCCGCCAGCGCGGGCACGCAGGCCCCCGTGACGCTGCAGGTGAAGAAGCCGACGCGTCCGCACGCAGCCGCGCACGGGCACGTCTCGCTCGAAACCGGCTCCGAGGAAGCCGTGCCGCCGGGCATGGGCAAGGTGCGCCTGTTCGCGCATCCCGGCAACCCCGACGCACGCGCGGCCGCCGCCGTCCGCGCGTCGCGCAGGGTGCACAACGCCGGTGGCCGGCTGGCGCTGCGTCGCGGCTCGGTCGTCGCCAGCGGCACCGTGCTGGGCCGCGTCAAGGTGCCGCCCGGGGCCACCGCCGGGCATCTGCGCTTTGCAATCCGCCCTGCAGGCGACGCCGAAAGCATCAACCCCAGTCCGATCCTGGCCAACTGGGCTCAGCTACAGACTGCGCTTCACCCGCAGGGAGCCAAGGCGGCTAACCCGCTGCTCGGGGCGACCGCCAGTGACGTGCTGCTGCTGTCCAGCGACCGCCTCGAGCGGGCCGTGCTATCAGACCCCGGCATCAAGGTCGATACGTGCGGCCGTCGCGAAATCGCTGCCGGGCGGGTCGATCGGCGCGTGCTCGCGCTGCTTGCTTTCCTGTCGCGCAGCGGCCTGAAGCCGACCGTCACGGGTGTCAGCTGCTCGCAGGGGCTCTCCAAGGGCTCGGCCGAGACGCTGGACATCTCGTCGATCAACGGGACCGCGATCGCCGGCCATCAGGGCTCAGGCTCGATCACCGACCTTACGATCCGCACGCTGCTGACGCTACCCGCCGAGTTCGTCCCACACGCGATCGTCAGCCTGATGCGCTACCCCGGCTCGCCCAACACGCACTCCTCCGCCGGGTTCTGGAACCGCATCCACCTCGCTTTCCACGCGCCCGTGCCAAGCGCCGCGCTGAACTCGAAATCGTCCACGACGGCCGCGCACTCGGCCCACTCCGGCGCCACCGCACCCGCGCCGGTCATCGTCACAAGCGTTCTCAGCCCGGCCCAGTGGGGTCAGCTGATGGAACGCGTGGCTACCATCCCCGCGCCCAAGGTTGCGACCAAGCCGAGCGACGCGGCGATACCGGACGCGGGCCCCAAGCAGCCGACCCAGCCGACCCGCTAACCGGCCGGCACTCCGGGCGGCGCACCGGCGCCGCCGGGGCGGGCCCGGAATGCGCCTGGCAGCGCGCCTCGACACTTGCTCTCGGCGGCCTTGAACGTCGCGCTGCTGGTGTTCAGCCCGCGGGTGTCGAAGATCGGGCCGTTGCCGGACGTGTTCGGCGGCGGGATTGTGACGCCGTTGTCCTTCATGCACGCGGCGAACTTGGTCAACGCCTGCTTGGACTGGGCGCTGCCGAGTCCAGCTCTGCGGCCGACGAGACCGCCGGGCGAGCCGCCGCATTTCTTCAACGCGGCCTGGAACTGTGCTCTGCTAACGCCGTTTGGCAACTGTCTGGGTGCTCGGCTGCCCGCGGCCGGGGGCTGCTGCCCCGGTGTGCGCTGGGGCAACGTGATGCCGTTCTTCTGCAGGCATTCACGCACCTTCGCGAACCGGCCCCCGGGCCCCCCGGGGTCGCCGGGTGCCCGCCCCGGGGCGCCACCGACAGCGGCAGAGGCACTTGCGCGGGCGGTCGACGACGTGCTCGTGGACGAGCCGCCGCACGCCGCCAGCGCGAGCGCGGCTGCCAGCACGAGCGCGCTGGTGCCGGCCTGCAGGTACTTGCGGGTGCTGCTGGTCATCGATGACATCGAAAGCTCCTTGTCGCTGATCTGGTTGATGGCCTCAGCCGCCCTTGCCGAACAGGGCTGGCGCGCCGGTTTCAGAGTTGCCCGTGCTGGCGCCGGACGCCGGGCCGGCACCTTGACCGCCGGCGCCGGAGAACAGCGACGCCAGCCCACCGCCGGCGCTTCCCACGCGGATCGTTTCGGCGCTGACAGATCCGCCTGCAGCGCGTGGGCCGACGACTGTGACGGTCTCTCCCGGATGGATGCCCTTGACGCTGGCGGTGACGTTGCGGGTGACGCCCGTCGAATGCGAGGTCTTGACCTTGACCGTGTTGCCTTCCGCGTCGGTGACGTACAGCGTGCTGCCAGCAACGTAGGCGACCTGGCCGGCGACCGGCAGCCCGCCAGTCGAGCCTGCGCCGGCAAGGCCGCCCGCGGCGGCGGCGCTCGAACGTGTGCCCGTAGCGGAGGCGCCGCCGCGCAGCGCTGCCAGGCGCGAGGCGAGCCCGGTCGCGCCATCGGCGGTCGCGTTGGATGCGCTCTGACCCTTCTCCACGAGCACGCCGCCGATGAAGCCACAGGTGATCAGCAGCACGGCCAGCAGCGCGAGCGGCACGGGCGCGAGTAGGCGGCGGCGGGGCCGCGGCGCCAGCGTCGGTGACTCGCGCAGCCACGCGTCGTCCTGTTCGAGTGGCGGCTGCTGGGTGGTAGTAGGTTCGCTGGTCACGTGTGCTCCTTGGGATCGATGCTCACTCGAAGCGCAATGCCTCGATCGGCCTGAGCGTGGCGGCTCGAGCCGCGGGATAGGTGCCGAAGAACAGGCCGGAGATCCCCGCCGCGGCGAACGCCAGCGCGATCGAGTACGGCGCGATCTGCGGTTTCACACCGGCGATCTCGAACTGGCTGCCGATCACGCCAACCAGCACCCCGGCGAGCCCTCCGATCAGCGAGACCAGCAGCGCCTCGGTCAGAAACTGAGTCAGGATGTCCGAGCGGCGCGCTCCGATCGCCTTACGTATGCCGATCTCGCGGGTGCGCTCGGTGACGCTGACGAGCATGATGTTCATCACGCCGATCCCGCCCACCAGCAGCGAGATCGCGGCGACCTCGCCGAGCAGCGTCGTAAACACGCTGCTGGTCGAGCTGGAGGTGGACAGCAGCGATCCCTGGTTGAGTACCTGAAATCCCGGTTCGGAGGTGTCCTTGATGCGATGGCGTTCCTCGAGGATCGAGGTCACCTCGTCTTGGGCTGCGTCGAGCGCCGATTCGGACTTGGCCTGCACGGTGATCGAGTCGATCGGGCCGACGCCGCTCAGCGAGTCCTGAACCGTCGAGATCGGCGCGATCACCACGTCGTCCTCGTTGATCGCGCCGTTGGAGCCCTTGGAGGCGAGCACGCCGAGGACCTGGTAGCCCGACCCGTTCACCTTGATCGTCTGCCCGACGGCGCTCTGCCCCGCGAACAGTTCTTCGGCGACGGTCTGCCCGATTACCGCCACGCGCTTGTGCTGGCTGACGTCGGTCGAGGTGAGCCCAGCGCCTTCCTGGACGCGGTAGCCGTGGGCTGAGAGGTAGGGGGGAGTGGTGCCCACGAACGACGACGGCTGATAGCTGGTGGCGCCGTGGACGAGCGTCACCGCGCTCGCGTTGACGACCGGCGCGGCGCTCTTGACGTCGGGTGCCGCGCCAGGAGCCTCGAGTGCCTGCGCGTCCGCCCGCGTCAGCGACACGGTGCCTGCCGCGGGGGCGCCCGAGCCGCCACGGCCGACATCTGCCATGACCAGCAGCACGTTCGTGCCAAGGCTCTGGATCTGAGATCTGACGGCCTGTGAGGACCCGTTGCCCACGGCGACGAGCACGATCACCGAGGCCACGCCGATCGTCATCCCGAGCACGGTCAGGCTCGAACGGAGCTTGTTGGCGGCGATACCGCCCCAGGCGACCCCGAGCGTCTCCGAGCCGATCATGGGACGATCTCGCCGTCGCTCAGTCGAATCACACGCCGTGCCTGCGCGGCCACGTCAGGCTCGTGCGTGATCAGCACCAAGGTGCGGCCGTATTCGTTGAGCTGGGTGAAGATCCGCAGGACCTCGTCGCTGGAGCGCGAGTCGAGGTTGCCGGTCGGCTCGTCGGCGAGGATTAGGGCTGGGTTGGTGACGATCGCTCGTGCGATCGCGACGCGCTGCTGCTGGCCCCCGGACAGCTCGGTCGGACGGTGGTTCAGGCGGTGACCCATCCCGACCGACTGCAGGGCCTGTTCGGCGCGTCGCCTGCGGGCTGCGCCCCTCAACCCGGCATATGCGAGCGGCAACTCCACGTTGGCCAGGGCGCTCGTCCGAGGCACCAGGTTGAAGCTCTGGAACACGAAGCCGATCTTGCGGTTGCGCAGGTCGGCGAGGTCATCCTCGTCCATCGCGCTCACGTCGACGCCGTCGATCAGATACCGCCCGCCGCTAGGAGCATCCAGGCATCCGAGGATGTTCATTAGCGTGGTCTTGCCGCTGCCCGAGCTACCCATGATCGCGACCAGCTCGCCGCTGTCGATTCGCAGCGAGACCCCGCGCAGCGCGCGCACGTGGATCTGCCCGAGCGAGAACACCTTCTCCACGCGGTGCACCTGGATCACCGGAAGGCCGCTCATCCGCCGCCTCTGGCGAAGCCACCGCCGCCGGGGAACAGGCGGGCACCGCCGGCCGCGCCTGCTCCGCCGAGTCGTCCCGCCAATCTCGTGCCAAGGCTGCTTGCGCCGCTGATGCTGGCGGTCGGCAGGACGACCTGCTGACCAAGCTGCAGGCCGCTGAGGACTATCGTCGAGCTGTCGCCGACCAGTCCGGTGCTCACCTGGTGGCGCACCTGCTTGCCGCCGCTGAGGACGGTCACCGTGCCCGCGGTGATCGCGCTGTTGGGAACGCTCAGGCCTTCGGCCTGTTTGACGACGACTTCGGCGGAGGCGCTCATGCCCGGCCTGAGCCCGGCGGTGCTCTGTTCCAGCTGGAAGGTGACGTCGTAGCTCACCACGCCGCTGTTGCTCGTGGACAGCGTCGCGACTTCGCTCACGCGAGCCGCCAGCTTTCGCCCTTCGAGTGCTTCGATGCTCACGGTGGCGATCTGGCCCTTGTGCACGTGCGCGATTTCGGACTCGCTCAACGGCACCACCAGCTGCATCTCGCTCAGATCGGCGAGGACCGCGAACGACGCGCTCGTGGACTGCGAGGAGTTCGACGAGCTGTTCGCGCTCGAGCGGCTCGACGAGGACGAGCCGTTGGCGCCGGTACTGGTGCCGGTGGCGCTGCTGTCGGCGGAGGATGTCGCGGCGGTCGTGGCCCGGCTGGTCCCGGTACCCGCGACCACTTCGCCGACCTGACCGCCCAGCGAGACGATCGTGGCGCTCTCGGGCGCTCGCAGTGAGGTGTCGCTCAGCGCTTGTTCCTTTTCGCGAACGGTCAGCTGGTCGCTGTTGACGGCGGCTCGCGCAGACTCCAGATTGGCTTCGCGCGTGGCCGCGCTGACACTCGAGTCAGTGGTTGCGGGCGCGTTGGCCGAGCCCTTGGTGTTCGCACCGTCGGAGGCGCCGTTCGTGGAGGTTTCGCCGCCGTCTTCTTCTTCCTTGGCGAGGTTGGCTTCGGCCGCGCGAAGCGATGCCCTCGCCTGCTCCAGCGCGACTTCTGCGCTCTGGGGGTCGAGTGTGGCCAGTAGCTGCCCCTGGGCGACGTGCTGCCCCTGCGTGACGTAGATGTGGGTGATCGTCCCGGCTGTCGCAAAGCCAAGGTCCAGCTGGTCGGCCGCTTGGAGGTTGCCGCTGCCGGACACGGTGGACTGCACGACACCCTGGGCGACCCTTGCCGTCCGTGTCGGTGAGTGCTGACTGCCGGAGGCCGGCCCGACCAGCAGGACGGCGGCCACGATCGCACCGGCGCACAGAGCGCCCAGTACGTATACGAGCCAGGATGCTCTGGTTTGTTCGGTCATCTTGCTCCCCTCAGATACTCGTTCGGAGCTGTAAGAGGGGTCGAAGAAACCCTGCAAGGGGGCCTAAAAGTCCTGTAAGCCGAAGGCGCGCTCGCCCTTATGCGCAGGGTCACCGGGAGGCTGTCTGCGATCATCCCGGTCGATGCCCACCTACGGCGGGATCGACCTCGGTGGGACCAAGATCCAGGCTGCCGTCGTCGACGAGCACGACAGCGTGATCGGCTCGGCGCGCAGGCCGACGCCGACGAGCGGAGGGCCGGCCGACGTGGCTGGCGAGATGATCGGCGCGCTGACGGACGCAGCCGGCGAGGCTGGCGTTGCGGCGGCGTCGCTGACGGGAGTGGGCGTCGGCTCGCCCGGCACGATCGACTCGGGTGAGGTCACCAGCGCGCGCAACCTGCCCGGCTGGGAAGGGACGTTTCCACTCGCCAAGGCGCTCGAAGACGCGTTCGCGTGTCCGGTCGCGGTCGGCAACGACGTACAGGTGGCCACCGATGCCGAGTTCCAGCTGGGCGCCGGCAAGCCCTACCGCTCGTTGCTCGGGGTGTTCTGGGGCACCGGTGTCGGCGGCGGGCTGATCCTCGACGGCGAGCCGTGGACGGGCCTGGGCGGAGCTGGCGAGATCGGCCACGTGGTCGTTGAGATCGACGGCGCTCGCTGCACGTGCGGACGGCGCGGATGCATGGAGGCATACGCCGGCAGGGCGGCGATGGAGGGCCACGCGCGCAAGCTCGTCGAGGAGAAGGGACGCAAGACGGACCTGTTCAAGCTGATGGAGGAGCACGGCCGCACGCGCCTGACGAGCGGCATCTGGGCACGAGCACTCGCGCACGAGGACAAGCTGGCGACGCACATGCTCGACCGCGCCGTGCGGGCGCTCGGCGCCGGGCTGGCGTCGGTTCTAAACGTCCTGGACGTAGAAGCGCTGATCATCGGCGGGGGCCTCGGGACCAGGCTTGGAGACCCCTATGCCGAGCGCATCGCCACGGCGATGCTGCCGCATCTGTTCGCCGACACCCGCCCACCGCAGGTACACGTGGCGGCGCTTGGCGACCTGGGCGGGGCGCTCGGCGCGGCTCGCCTGATACCGCGCGGTTAGCCGATTCCACGGCAGAACAGCTAGCTCCGGGGCCGGCCGTCAGCGGCCGATCGGGGCTATGCGTTTGCGAGCGTGACGCCGACGAGCACGATCGACAGCGAGGACAGCACAAGCACGGTCGCCCCGGCGGCGATGTCCATCGAGCCGCGAACGTGCCGCTCGCCCATCAGCGTGCGCGAGCGCGACAGCCGCCAGATGAAGAACAGGTTGATCGGCAGCAGCAGGCCGTTGACGACCTGCACCCCCACCAGCAGTGAGATCACCGGTACTCCCGGGATGATCGCCACGAGCGTGCTGAGCACGATCATCGCGGTGATGATGCCCACGAACACGGGGGCCTCCTCGCGGCGGCGTCCGATGCCCTTCTCGTAGCCGAGCGACTCGGAAACGACGTAGGAGGTCGCGATCGGCAGGATCGCGCAGGCGAGCAGGCTCGCGCCCAGCAGGCCGATTCCGAACAGCGCCTCGGCGAAGCGCCCGGCGAACGGTGTCAGCGCGCGCGCCGCGTCGGCGGCGGTGCCGATTTCGTGAATGCCGTGCGTGTACAGGGTCGCGCCCGTGGCGATCACGATGAACGCGGCGATCACGCACGCGAACACGGCGCCGGAGGCGGCCTCGCGTTCCTCGCGGCGCAGGTCCTCCTCGCGCACGCCCCGCTCGACCACCGCCGACTGCAGGTACAGCTGCATGTAGGGGGTGATGGTCGTGCCGATCGTGGCGATCAGAAGCAGCAGGTAGGCGGAGCTGTGCTGGATGTGCGGCTCGACGATCGCCGTGGCCACTTCACCCCAGTCCGGGTGCGCGAGGATCGCGGCGATCGGGTAGGCGAAGAACGGGATCGTGAACCAGATGAAGATCCGCTCGGCCGAGCGGTAGGAGCCGCGCACGATCACCAGCCAGATGCCGACTGCCGCCAGCGGAACCGACACCTGCGCGGGGATGCCCGCCAGCCCGAGCGCCGCCCCGGTGCCGACGAAGTCCGAGATGCAGATCCCGACGTTGGCGACCAGCACGGCGGTGGTGGCGAACACCGACCAGCGAATGCCGTACTCCTCGCGCACCAGCTCGGCCAGACCCTTGCCGGTCACGACCCCCATCCGTGCGGCGAGCATCTGCACGATCGCCAGCGAGATCGTGATCAGCACGATCGTCCACAGCAGTTCGTAGCCGTACTTGGCGCCCACCGCCGAATAGGTGGCCACGCCGCCGGCGTCGTTACCTGCGTTGGCTGCGATCAGGCCGGGCCCAAGTAGGCCGAGCAGCGCGAACAGGCGTGTGCGGCGAGAGCTAAGCCGGGCAGGCAGACGCGGTCGGCCACGAGTGGCCGACCGGACCCGACGCATAACTGACGGTACTCGGACCGCCATCCAGCTGCCCGCTTACAACGCTCACGCCGGGCAGTCTATTCAGTCCTCGCCGAGGAGCCCGAACCGCCGGCGCCAGCCGCGCGGCAGCATCGCCTCGAGCACGTCGTCGACGGTCACCACCCCGACCATGCGGCTGCGCTCGTCGATCACCGGGATGGCGGTCAGGTTGTAGTCGGCCATCAGCCGCGCGACCTCCTCGAACGAGGCGTCGGGCGGAAGGCATGGCACCTCGTGCTTGACCTCGTCCTGCAGGCGCCGGCCGGGGTCGGCCCGCACTAGCGCGGTCACCGAGACGGTCCCCGCGGGCGCTCCGTCGGGGCCACGCACGAACACTCCCGTCAGCAGCTCCGGGGCGATCTCGCTGCGGCGCACCGCCGTCAGCGCGTCGCCCGCGGAGGTCGTGCCGCTAAGCAGCACGAAGTCGGGGCTCATCAGACCTCCCGCCTCGGCCGGGTCGTAGCCGAGCAGCGCGCGGACCTTGATGCGGTGGCTGACCGGCAGCAGCGTCAGCAGTGGCTCGCGGCGGTGCTCGTCCAGCTCGCCGATGATGTCGGCGGCGTCGTCGGGAGCCATGCGCGCGAGGATCTCGGCGACCTGGCTATCGGGACGGCTCTCCAGGAACTCGCGCTGGTGGTGGTCGTCGAGCTCCTCGAAGACGTCGGCCTCCAGCTCGCGGTCGTCATCGCCGACCGCCTGGATGATCTCCTCGCCCTCGCGGCGCGAGGCCGCCTCGACGAGGTCGGCGATCTGGGCTGGGTGGAGCTTGGCCAGCTTGGGGTGGGGAATGCGCAGCCGCACCGTGGGAACGTGTCCGACGAACGGCTCGACGCCGGCCCAGTCGAGGAATTCACCGGTCGCGATGTGCGCGCCCATACCCTTCGGCAGCAGCCGGCGCAGACCGCCGCGAGGACCGGTGTCGACGCCCACGACGCGCCATGCGCCGGCGATGAGCGCCAACTCGATCTCGTTGGCGCGCACCAGGCGGGCGCCCTCCACGTTGATCAGCTGCCGGTCGAGCAGATCTCGCTTGAGCAGCACCTCCTCGGGACGGCGCTCGAAATGGCGCAGATCGAGCTTGGCCTTGCGCAGCACCACACCGCCCGGGCCGATCTCAGACACTCGCTCGACTCCCACGAACGACGCCCGTCCCGCCACCGTCGCGAGTACGCCGGTGATCGGTGGATAACCGGTGCCGCCCAGGCGGACGATCAGATCCGCGACCTTGCCCAGGCGCTCGCCGTCGGCGTCGCGCAGCGGGCTGCCGACGATCGAGGAGAGGTGCAGGATCGGCGGCGCGGGGGCGGTCGAAGCGCTCACGTTTCTATCGTACGGGAGGGTGGCGAGCCCTCGTCTGCGCAGGCATAGGGCAGGCCGGGGCCTCGGTGTGAGCCCTTGGGCCAAGGGGTGGTCGCCCGGCCTGGCACGGATCGGCTCTATCTTGGGCGGCGATGCTGCCGTTCTGGATCTCGATCGGTCTGCTGTCGCTCGTTCAGGGCGTGCTGGTGGCGCTCCCCGGTGCGCTCGCGCCGAGCCTCACCTGCCGGCTGCGCGGGCGCCGCTGGGCGCTGATACCGCCGCTCTCGGTAGTGGTGTTCGTGTTCGGAGCCAGCGCCGCCGAACACGCCAGCGCGCAGGGGCTGACGTATCTGGCGCTGGTCGCCGTGCCGATCCTCGCGGTGCTCGCGCTCGGCTGGCTGACATGGGACGCGCCCCCGCCTCACCCGCTGCGAGCGCTGCTGGTGGCACCGTTGTTCGCGCTGGCGTGGATCGACCGCGGCGGGCTGGCGGGGGAGGGGGCGGCGCTCGTGCTGTCCGCGCTCAGTTGCGTTGCGCTGGGTGTCCTGCTGGCGGCGGTCACACCGCCGCGCTGGCTGGCTGGCGGAGTCGTGGCGATGGCGGTGGCGGACGTCGGGCTAGTCCTGTCCGAGTTGCTACAGCGGCCCAACGACGCCCTTAACGCCGCACACCCGGCCGCCGGCCTGCCGCGCCTGCAGAGCGCCGCATTCGGCTCGGCGGTGATGGGCTACGGAGACATGTTCATCGCCGCCGTGCTGGGCGCGCTGCTGGCTGTCAGCCTCGGACGTGCATGGCAGCTGCGCGCCGCGGCCTTGACCGCCGCGCTCGCGCTGGGCTTCGACCTGTTGTTCTTCTTCGTCTCGGAGCTGCCCGCCACGGTGCCGGTGGCGATCGCGCTGATCGCGGTCGCGCTCAGGCGCGGCGGCGGATTGTCGGTCCGATCGCCAGCTCCGGTGGATCGCTCGGGGGCAGCGACGCAGCCTCCTCGTGCGGCGGCAGTGCGGTAATCGCTCGGGCCGTGACCTCGACGGCATCGGGCGCGCTCACCTCGCGTTCGGAGGACGCTCCCGCCTGCTCGATGCGCCTGACTTGAGGCATCACGCGGTTGTCGAATGAGCCGACCGCCTCGTTGTATGCGCCGATCGCTGAATCGAGCTGGCGACCGAGCTTCGACAGCGGTTGCACGAAGCGCCCCAGGCGGCTGTGCAGCTCGCGTGCGGACTCGGCGATCTCGCGTGCGGACTCGGCGATCAGCTCCTGGCGCCAGCCGTAGTGGACCGCCCACAGGAGCCCGATCAGTGTTGTCGGTGTGGCCAGTAGCACCTGCTGCTGCACGCCGTACTCGATCAGCGCCGGGTCCTGCGCGAGCGCGGCCTGGTAGATGCCGTCGGAGGGCACGAACATGACGACGAACTCGGGCGTGGCATCGAACTGGCGCTGGTAGCCCTTTGACGCGAGCTTGGCGATGTGCTCGCGCGTCTGGCGCGCGTGACGGCCGTTGTGCAGCTCGCGCTCGTCCTCCGCGGAAGCCTCGAGCGCCGACAGGTAGGCGTCCAGCGGCACCTTGGAGTCGACGACCACGACCTTGCCGCCGGGCAGTCGCACGAGCATGTCGGGACGCAGCGTGCCCTCGCCGGTGTGGATCGTGCTCTGCTCGACGAAGTCGCAGTGCGCGACCATGCCTGCCATCTCGACGACGTTGCGCAGCTGAATCTCGCCCCAGGCGCCGCGCGTGCTGGGGCGCTTGAGGGCACTGACGAGGTTGCCGGTCTCCTGGCGCAACGTGCCGACGCCCTCGCCGAGATGGCGGATCATCTGCGCCAGCTCGCCTTGAGCCTGGCGGCGCTCGCGCTCCAGCCGGCCGATCTCGTCCTGCATGCGGCCGAGTTTCTCCTGCACCGGGCGCACCACGCCCTTGATCTCCTCGGCTCGCCGAGCCATCTCGCCGCTCGAGCGCTCCTCCTCGGCGCGGCGCGCGTCGGCGACGCGCTGCGCCAGCGAGTCGCCCGTCTGCGCCAGCACGTCGACCGAAATCGCCGTCATCTCCTCGCGCATACGCGAGCGGCTCGGCCTGACCAGCAGCACGGCGCCGGCGGCGCCCAGCAGTACCCCGACTATCAGCAGCACGATGCTCATGACATGTTCCTCCGGTCGAAACGGAACCAACAACCATGACGCGCGACCCGGACGGGACTGGGCCCGGCGATCGGCCTGGCGCCCGTGCCGAACGGCTTGACGCCGCCGTGCTTCAAGGGCTTGACACCTGTGTCGGCTAGATCTATGCTGCTGCCAACCTCCCCGGCCCTGTCGGCCGGGGAGCGCTGTGCATCGAGGGATGCTTTTTTGACGAGGGGCGGTGCCTGCTGGCATGTCCCGTCACGCATAGGAGGATGTGAGATGCAAGCCACGCATGGCTTTGCGGTTTCGTTCCGTGGACGCGCACGCCTGGCCGGGTGCTCGATGGCGCTGATGATGGCGCTGTCGGCGCTTGTGTTCGCGCCCGCTTCGGCCAACGCCGCGGCACCCGCCACGACTACTTACCTGGCACTCGGCGACTCAATTTCCTTCGGATACTCCGAGGAAAAGTTCAACCTGCATTTTCCGAATGAGTCTCCGTCGTATTTCGACGAAGGCTTCACCAACGGCTTCGTCAAGGATCTGGCCAAGGCCAGCGAGGTCGGCAAGAGCATTAGGCTCGTTAACGATGCCTGTCCGGGTGAGACATCAAACGGTCTGATCGGTGAAAACCCGGCGCTGGGTGGACAGGTGTCGACCCAGTCGATCGAAGAAGTCGAAGGTAAACCTGCCGAAATGTTCCCGGCGGGTGGATACCAGGGCCTCGGCGACTGGCATCCGTGCAAATACACCTTCGTCAATAACCTGCCGCTGCACAATGGCGGTTACTTCAACGCGGGCAAAGAAGTGTCACAGCTCGAAGAGGCGCTGAGTAGCATCGCCTCGACGAAAAGCCCGGTCAAGGCGATCACGCTGAACATTGGTAACAACGACGAGCTCGCGGCGATCACGCAGTGCAAGGACGAAGTTGCCGTCGAATTCGGCAAAGAAGGCAAAAGTAAATGGGGTGCTTCACCGCCTCTCGCGGTTGTCACCTGCATCAAAGAAACGGCCGAAAAAGTGACCGTGCCTCACATCCTGGCCAATATCGGCGACATCCTTGGGGTGATCAACGGCTCTGGGTACACAGGCCCGATCGTGCTGCTCGGCTTCTACAACCCCGACTCGTTCCTGCTCGCGGGAAGCGACGCGTTGCAGCAGGCCACTAACGAAGCGATCGAAGCGAGCATCTTGCCCAACCCCGCGTTCAAAAACGTGACGTTCGCGAACCCGTTCCCCGTGTTCAACAACGGCGCTCAGACGAAAACGCAGCCGGTCAACGTGACGAAGGAGAAAAAATCCATCTGCACGTACACCGAAATGTGCAACCCGAACGAAGAACTCGTCCCGGGCGGCGCAAAAGGCGAAGGTGACATCCACCCCTCGCCGAAGGGATACAAGACCCTCGCCAAGCTGGTCAACAACGCCTACAAGGCCAATCCGGCCAAATAGGCAGCCGACCGCGATGTGAGCCTTCGGGGCGTCCGGGCCGGTTTGGCCGGGCGCCCCGAGTCGTTAACCGCTAATCCTGCTCGTCCATGTCGCGGGCTGCCTGTTCGAGGATGCCGAGCATGACCGGCGCTGCCGGAACCAGCCGTGCGCCGGCGGGCACTGCCGCGACCACTTGCCGCGTCGGCGGCGTGGGGGACAGCGCGCGGATGACGATGCCCTCGCGCACCACCGACAGCGCCAGCTCGGGGATCAGCGCGACGCCGACGCCGGCCGCCACGAGGCCCTGAACGGTCTGATAGTCGTCGCTCTCGAACGCCACGTTGGGCTCGAATCCGGCCGCGTGGCAGCTGCGCACGACGTGGCGTGCACACGGGCTCGCGCGCGAGGTCTGCACCCACGCCTCACCCGCGAGGTCCTCTAGACGGATCCTCTCCCGCTCGGCCAACCTGTGCTTGCGCGGCAGCGCCAGGTGCATCGGGTCGGCCAGCAACTCGATGCGCGTGATGTCGTGGACCGGCAGCGTCTCGTCGCTGAACTCGAACAGCAGCGCCAGATCCAGCTCGCCCGCGCGCAGGCGTGGAGCGATCTGCTCGGGCTCGCCCTCGGCGAGCGTCAGCTCGACGCCGGGGTAGGAGGCACGGAACGTGGCGATCGCCAGCGGCATCAGCGTGGCGCCGGCAGTCGGGAAGGAGGCCACGCGCAGGCGCCCGCCGCGCAGGCCGGCGATCGCTGACAGCGATGCCTCCGCAGCCTCCAGTCGCGCGAGGATGCCCTCGGCGTGCCCCACCAGCGTCTGGCCGGCTGCGGTCAACGTGACGCCGCGCGGATGGCGCTCGAGCAAGGTCATGCCGGTCTCGGCCTCGAGTGCCGCCATCTGCTGTGAGATGGCCGACTGGGTATAGGACAAGGCGTCGGCGGCGGCCGAGAACGAGCCCCGGTAGGCGACCTCCTTGAGGATCTTCAGGCGACCGACATTAAGCATTAGCACTACTAATATTAGCAATCAAAAGAATCACTGGTGCTGATGGCAGGAGCGTGCCAACATGAGACGAAAGCTCAGACGAAAGCTCACACCAACACCCACCTGCCGGCCCTCCGGCCCGCCACGAACACAGGAGAGCAAGCCATGTCCCTCAAAGTCATCGTCTCTTACGACGGCACCGCCAACGAGGATGACGCGATCACCCTCGGCCGCGTCTTCGCCAAGGCGGGCGCCGAGGTCTCGGTCGCCTACGTACGCCACAACCCGGAGGTCGACGGCACGCGCGAGGAGATCGCGCAGGTCGAGGCCCAGGGTGTGCTCGACCGCGGCGTCGAGCTGCTCGGCGTCGCCGGCGCAAAGCGCCACGTCGTCACCGACCGCTCGACCCCCAACGGCCTCGCCGCACTGGCGGCGGCCGAGGGCGCAGATGTGATCGTGTTCTGCTCGGACTCGCACACCGCCAAAGGTCACATCGCCGTCGGCAAGTCCGCCGAGCGCCTGCTCGAAGGCGGCAGCACGGCGGTCGCGATCGCGCCCGTCGATCTCGCTGAGGGCGTCCAGCATGTCGTCGCCGTGGGCGATGGCGACGGTGGCGCAACCGAGACGGCCCGAGCGCTGGCCGCGGCTCTCGGCGCAAGCGTCGAGCCGGTCGCCAACGACCAGACCGACCTGCTGGTGATCGACTCGCGCCCCGACGCGGAGGGTGGACGCGTGTCGCTCAGCTCTTCGGCGTCGCACCTGATCGAGACGGCTACCTGCCCGGTGCTGGTGGTCCCCCGCGGCACACCTCTGGCGCTCGGATCGGCCACTGCTTCGGTGGCCGTCTAGTAGTCACTCAGCGAATGCGCGCGGCCGAGCCTCAGCGAATGCTCCGGCCGCGCGCTCTCGCGAGCGCGTAGCGCAGCAGCGCCTGCGCGAAGTCCAGCGAGCCGCCCAGAAGGTGGCCCACCGGGCCGGTCCACAGCCATGTCTCCGCCCGGCGGGTCGGGCTGCTGCTTGCGCGGAGCGCCATAGCCGGCACGGTATCGTGGCGGGTCGTGCCAGCCGACCTAACGACCACCGTCACTGAGCTTCCCGACTCGCGCGTGCGCCTGCAGGTGCAAGTCGCGCCCGGCGAGGTGGAGGGTCGCCTGGAGCGCAAGGCCAACCAGCTGGGGCGCGAGCTGAAGCTGCCGGGCTTCCGCCGCGGCAAGGTGCCGGCGCCGCTGGTGATCCAGCGCATCGGACGCGAGGCGGTGCTCGAGCAGGCCGTCCGCGACACGCTGTCGGCCTGGTACTCAGACGCGATCGAGACCGCCGGCATAGTCCCCGTGGGCGATCCCACACTCGACCTCGGCGAGCTGCCGCCACAGGGCCAGGCGCTCGAGTTCTCGATAGAGATCGGCGTGCTGCCGACGGCCGAGCTCGGCGAGTACCGCGGCCTGGAGGTCCCCCGCCGGGAGCCCGAGGTCGCCGAGGCGCAGGTCGAGCAGGAGATCGACGGCATGCGCGAGCGCCTGGCGCGCCTGCAGACTGCCGAGCGCGCGGCCGCCGCCGGAGACTTCGTCGTGATGGACTATGTCGGCTCGCTGGCCGCCGAGTCTGAGTCCGGGGACGCGGAGCCCGTGTGGGAGCCGTTTGCAGGGGGGGAGGGACGCGACCAGCTCGTCGAGCTGGGGTCGGGCAACCTGATCCCGGGCTTCGAGGACGGCCTGATCGGCGCGAGCGCCGGCGAGAGTCGCACGGTGCTGACGCGCTTCCCCGAGGACTACGGCAGCCGCGAGCTGGCGGGACGCGAGGCGTCGTTTGAGATCACCGTCAAGGAGGTCAAGCTCAAGGAGCTACCGGTCCTCGATGAGGACTTCGCCACCGACGCCGGGTTCGACGACCTGAAGGAGCTGCGCGAGGACATCCAGCACCGGCTGACCGAGGTCCAAGAAGCCGAGATCGAGGCTGAGTTCCGCCAGGCCGCGCTCGACGCGGCTGTTGCGCAGGCGCGCGTGGAGGTGACGCCCGAGCTGGTCAAAGCGAGGGCGCATGAGATGTGGGAGCGCATGCTGCACTCGCTCTCCCACCGCGGCATCTCGCGCGACGCCTACCTGCAGGTGATCGACCGCAAGGAGCAGGACATCCTCGCCGAGATGGAGCCGGAAGCCGAGCAGGCACTGCGCCGCGAGGCGGTGATCACGGCGATCGTCGCCGCCGAGAGCATCAGCCCGAGCGACGAGCAGCTGCGCGAGGCGCTTGCGAGCACCGCCGAACGCGAAGACGTGGAGCCGGAGAAGCTGTTCAACGAACTGACCTCGGCCGGGCGCCTGGAGGAGGCGCGCGAGGACCTCGCCGCGCGCGAGGCGATCACGCTGATTGCGGCCGCCGCCAAGCCGATACCGCCCGCGCAGGCGCAGGCGCGCGAGGCGTTGTGGACCCCCGAGAAGGCTGAGGCCGCGGCGGTGGGTGGGGAGGGCGAGGCGGGCGCACCGGCGCGACTTTGGACACCCGATCAGTAGGCTTCTAAAGGAATCTGGTCGGCGAGGCGAAACAAAGGCGAGGACTATGAGCCCACTTGTCCCAATGGTCGTCGAGCAGACTTCGCGCGGTGAGCGCGCGTTCGACATCTACAGCCGTCTGCTCAACGAGCGGATCATCTTCCTCGGCACGCCCGTTGACGATCAGATCGCGAACCTGATCGTCGCCCAGCTGCTGCACCTGGAGTCAGAGGACCCCGACAAGGACGTCTCGGTGTACATCAACAGTCCCGGCGGCTCGGTGTACGCGGGGCTGGCGATCTACGACACGATGCAGTTCATCAAGCCCGACGTGCAGACGATCTGCGTCGGCATCGCGATGTCGATGGGCGCGCTGCTGCTGGCCGGCGGTGCCGAGGGCAAGCGCATGGCGCTGCCCAACGCGAAGATCCTGATCCACCAGGTGTCATCGAGCTTCCAGGGCCAGGCGACCGACATCGAGATCCATGCCAAGGAGATCATCGACGTGCGCCGGCGACTCGACGAGATCATCGCCAAGCACACACACAAGGATCTCGAGCAGGTCCGCACCGACACCGAGCGCGACTACTTCATGAGCTCGGAGGAGGCCAAGGAGTATGGCATCATCGATCGTGTGATCTCGGAGCACTAGCTGCGAGATCCCGGTGGACGCCTGACTCGGGGATACCAAGGGATATGGCCAGACCCACAGACTCAAACGAGCAGCTCCTATGCAGCTTCTGCGGCAAGTCTCAGCGGCAGGTGAAGAAGCTGATCGCCGGCCCCGGCGTGTACATCTGCGACGAGTGCATCGATCTCTGCAACGAGATCATCGATGAGGAGCTGTCGGCACCGCCGGCGTTCGACATCGAGAACCTGCCCAAGCCGCGCGAAATCTACGAGGTCCTCGACGAGTACGTGGTCGGACAGGATCCCTCCAAGCGCACCCTGTCGGTCGCCGTCTACAACCACTACAAGCGCGTGCAGATGATGATGTCGGGCGACTCCGACATCGAGCTGCACAAGTCCAACATTTTGCTGCTCGGGCCGACCGGATGCGGCAAGACGCTGCTCGCGCAGACACTCGCGCGGATCCTCAACGTGCCGTTCGCGATCGCCGACGCGACCGCGCTGACGGAGGCTGGCTACGTTGGTGAGGACGTCGAGAACATCCTGCTGAAGCTGATCCAAGCCGCCGACTACGACGTCAAGAAGGCAGAAACGGGGATCATCTACATCGACGAGGTCGACAAGATCGCGCGCAAGGCCGACAACCCGTCGATCACGCGCGATGTCTCCGGCGAGGGCGTGCAGCAGGCGCTGCTGAAGATCCTCGAGGGCACGCAGGCCTCGGTGCCGCCGCAGGGCGGGCGCAAGCACCCCCACCAGGAGTTCCTGACGATCGACACGACCAACGTGCTGTTCGTGTGCGGTGGCGCGTTCGCCAACCTCGACAAGGTGATCGAGCACAGGATCGGCCACAAAGGCGTCGGCTTCGCCGCGGCGATCGAGGCCAAGGCCGAGCGTGACACCGGCGAAGTATTCGAGCACTGCCTGCCCGAGGATCTGATCGAGTACGGGCTGATCCCCGAGTTCATCGGCCGCCTGCCGGTGATGAGCGCGGTGCACCAGCTGACGCGCGAGGATCTGGTGTCGATCCTGGTCGAGCCGCGCAACGCGCTGGTCAAGCAGTTCCAGCGCTTCTTCTCATTCGACGGCATCGAGCTGGTGTTCTCCGAGGACTCACTGACGGCGATCGCGGAGAAGGGCCTGGAGCGCGAAACGGGCGCACGCGGCCTGCGCTCGATCATCGAGGAGATCCTGTTGGAGGTGCAGTTCGAGCTGCCCTCGCGTCGCGACGTCAAGAAGTGCGTGGTGACCAAGGAGACCGTCGAAAAGGGCCTGACGCCGACACTTGTCACCGAAGCTGCGCCCGAGGACGCTGACGCCTCCGGGCTGCGCGAGGAGTCTGCCTGAGCATGGCCAAGCACGCTGCTCCCAAGTCCAGGATCGAGCGCGTCAAAGCGCTGCCGTGGGCGACGATGGCGCAGGCCGGCTTCGTGCTCGGCAGGCGTTGGCGCACGCTTTCTGCGAAGGAGCGCGCGCGCCTGGCGGCGCTCGTGCGTGAGTCGCGCGGGCGCGCGAGCAACCTCAGTCACAAGCAGCAGGGCGAGCTGCGCAAGCTGGTGAAGAAACTCGACCTCAAAGCCACCAGCCGCGAGTTGCTGATCGTGGTGGGTCGAGGCCGGCGCAAGCACAAGCGCAGGCACCGCCGCTCGCGGTGAGCGCAGCCGGCGAACGAACAGATTGGACGGAGGCTCGCGCTGAGCGCGAGCTGCGTTCGCTCGAGCTGTTCGGCATGCGCTTCGGCCTCGACCGGATGCGGCGGATGATGACCGTGCTGGGGTCGCCCGAGCGCCGCTTCGACTCGATCCACGTGCTCGGCACGAACGGCAAGTCCTCGACCACACGCATGACTGCCGCGATTCTCGAGCGCCACGGGCTGCGCACGGGCGCCTACCTCTCGCCGCACCTGGTGTCCTACCGCGAGCGTGTGCTCGTCGACGGATGCGAGCTGGACGAGGAGTCGTTCGCGGCCGCCGTCGCGCGCGCGTCGTGGGCCGCCGAGCGCGTCAACCGCACGCTCGGCGAGGACGATCACGTGACCCAGTTCGAACTACTGAGCGCGGCGGCGCTGTGGGAGATGGCGCGCCAGGAGGTGGACGTGGCGGTGGTCGAGGCGGGGCTCGGCGGTCGCTACGACGCCACCAGCGTGATCGCCCCGAGCGTCACCGTGCTGACCAACGTGGGCTTGGAGCACACGCGCTGGCTGGGGCCGACGATCACCGACATCGCCGAGGAGAAGCTGGCGGTGGTGGCGCCGGACGCGGCGCTGGTGTTGGGCGAGGGGCTGGACGCGGCCGCGCTGACAGTCGCCGAGCGCGTGGCCGGTGAACGGGGAGCACGGATCGTGGACCCGCAGGCGCTGGCGCCCGAGGTCGAGCTTCGTGCGCGCGGCCCCTTCCAGCGTCGCAACTTCGCGCTCGCCAGGGCCGCCGCGCAGGCGTATCTGCAGGGGGCGGGGATCGCGATGAGCGAGCACGCGGTCGCGCAGGCAGCGTGCGCCACCGCCGTGCCGGGGCGAATGCAGCTGCTCGCCGAGGACCCGCCGACGCTGCTGGACGGCGCGCACAACCCGCACGCTGTGGCGGCGCTCGTGGAAGCGCTGTCAGAGGTGCTGCCGGGTGGGCCGCTAGCGCTCGTGCTGGGCGTGCTCGAGGACAAGGACGCCGCGCGGATGCTCGCGCTGCTGCTGCCGGTGTGCGAGCGAGCGTGGTTCACCGCGCCCGCCAGCGAGCGTGCGCTGTCGCCGGGCGCGCTGGAGTCGCTCGCGCGTCAGGCGGGCTTTGACGCGAGCGTGTGCGAGCCGCGACCTTCGCGTGCGCTGGCGCAGGCTGGGGAGTGGGCGAGCGAGCACGGCGGCTGTGTGCTGGCGACCGGCTCGGTCTACCTGATCGGCGATCTGCTTACGGCCGCGGACGGCTCCGATACGCTGGCTTTGCCCTGTGATCGGCCCCGGAGCGCTGCCAGATGAACGAGGAGGGTCCATCCGTACTCACGATGATCGGCGCGGTCGCGCTGATCGTGGCGCTCGTGATCCTCGCATTCTTCGCTGCAGGCTACGGATTCGGTCGTCTGTTTCTCTAAACTCAGCCGGCCGATGCTTCCCCTCGCATACTTTGGAATCGAAAGCAGCGGCTTGAATCTGGCGATCGACCTGCTGATTCTGTTCGTCGTCGTCCTGTACTTCTCATTGATCTACTGGACGTACGCGGACGCGCGGCGGCGGATCGTCGACCCGATGCTCGTGGGCTGCGCGACGGCGGCGTCGGTGTTCCCGTTCGTGGGCACGATCGTGTACATGATCCTGCGTCCGCCGGAGTACCTGGAGGACGTGCGCGAGCGCGAGCTGGAGACACAGGCGGCGGAGGCGCGGCTGCACCAGCTCGACCAGGCGCTGTGCCCACACTGCGACTATCGCGTCGAGCGCGACTTCATCCGCTGCCCGAGCTGCCTGCGCAAGCTCAAGGAGCGCTGCGTCAGCTGTTCGCGCCCGCTGGACCAGGCGTGGACGATCTGTCCTTACTGCGAGGCCGACGTGCCCGGCATCTCCGCCCCTCGCTCGCGCCGGCGACGCAAAGCGGCGGCGCTGGAGGGCGAGCTGACAGACGTGGGCGCCCTCGCCGCGGCCGCCGAGGACGCGCCGTCGGCGTCGGTACTCGACGAGGAAGCCCCGGCGATCGTTTCAGAGCCGGCCGCCAACCCGGCCGAGCGCAGGTCAGCCGGCGGCGGGCGTGCCAGCCGCCCCGGCGGGCGCACGCGCCCGACCTCCTGACAGACCCCATCACCCAACCTGGGAAAGGACCCCATGGACCGTACGCTGATCCTTGTCAAGCCCGACGCCTTCGCTCGGGGGCTGAGCGGTGAGATCATCGCCCGCTTCGAGCGCAAGGGCTTGAGCATCGTGGCGCTGCGCCACATGACCGTCGAGCGCGAGCTTGCCGAGCGCCACTACGCCGAGCACGCCGAGCGCCCGTTCTTCGGCGAGCTGGTGGAATTCATCACCTCGGGGCCGATCGTGGCGATGGTGCTGGAGGGACCCGACGCGGTGCCTGCGGCGCGCCAGCTGATCGGCGCGACCAATCCGCTGGAGGCGACGCCGGGGACGATTCGCGGAGATTTGGCGATCGAGATGTCAACCAACATGGTGCACGGCTCGGACTCGCCCGAGTCGGCGGCGCGCGAGGCCGCGCTGTTCTTCGGGGACTCCTAGACGCTGCCCGCGCGACCTCCGCTCGTCCTCGCCTCAAGCTCGCCGCAGCGCAGAGCGCTGCTGGGAGCTCTGGACGTGCCGTTCACCGTCAGGACGCCGGACGTGCGGGAGGTCGAGCAGGGCGCCGACCCGGCGGCGGTGGCGCTCGAGAACGCGCTGCGCAAGGCGCGCGCGGCACTGCGCCCGGGCGCGCGCGAGGCGGTGATCGGCTGCGACACGATCGTGGTGCTCGACGGCGTGATCTATGGCAAGCCGCCCGACGCGGCCGTCGCGCGTGAGACGTTGGCGGCTCTGGGCGGACGCACGCACGAGGTGATCAGCGGTCTGGCGGTGCTGCTGGCCGACGGCTCGGCGGTCATCGAGCGTACGGCGCTCGCGCGCACGCGGGTCACGTTCCGGGCGCTGGAGGGCGAGCGCCTGGAGCGCTACGTCGCCACCGGCGAGTGGCGCGGGCGCTCAGGCGGCTATGCGATTCAGGGGGCGGGTGCGGAGTTGGCAATCGCGATCGACGGGGACGAGGACAACGTCGTCGGCCTGCCGCTGCGAACGCTGCTGGAGCTGTACCCGGAGATCAAAGATGACGAGGGCGCCGACGGCGCCTCACGGGGAGCGCCGTGAGTTACGACCGCATCCAGCCCGACCCAGAGTTTTTGCCTGCAAATCCACTGGCAGGCGGTGAGCGTGGCGACGGCCGTTCGCTACACTGGCGCGCGGGTACGCCGCAGTTGCGCTTGGGTGCCGAACGCGCGCCGCATCGCAGCTGCGCCACACCGGATATAGGCGCGCCCTCCTTCTCTACATGGGCATCTTCAGCTATCTGACAGGCTTCGGCGGCCGCGACATGGCGGTCGACCTGGGGACGGCGAACACGCTCGTGTACGTGCGCGGGCGCGGCATCGTGCTGTCGGAGCCGAGCGTCGTGGCGATCGACTCGCGCAGCGGCGAAGTACACGCCGTCGGCATCGAGGCCAAGCGCATGCTCGGACGCACGCCGGGGACCATTCAGGCGATCCGGCCGCTGAAGGACGGCGTGATCGCTGACTTCGACGTGACCGAGCAGATGCTCAGGCACTTCATCCAGAAGGTCCACCAGAACCGCTGGGCGCACCCGCGCGTGGTCGTGTGCGTGCCCTCGGGGGTGACCGGCGTGGAGAAGCGCGCGGTCGAGGAGGCGTGCCTGTCGGCGGGCGCGCGCACTGCCTACCTGATCGAGGAGCCGATGGCGGCGGCGATCGGCGCGGGCCTGCCCGTCGGTGAGCCGACGGGGTCGATGGTTGTTGACATCGGCGGCGGCACCTCCGAGGTTGCGGTGATCTCGCTCGGCGGGATCGTGGTCTCCCAGTCGATCCGCGTGGGTGGCGACGAGATGGACGAGGCGATCATCAACTACGCCAAGAAAGAGTACAAGCTGCTGATTGGCCAGCAGACGGCCGAGGAGCTGAAGCTGGAGATCGGTTCAGCGTGCCCGATGAGCGAGGAGCTGCAGGCCGAGATCCGCGGGCGCGACATGGTCGCGGGGTTGCCCAAGACGGTCGTGCTGACTAGCGAGGAGATCCGTACGGCGCTGGAGGAACCGCTCAACCAGATCATCGACGCGGTCAAGGAGACGCTCGACCGCACGCCGCCGGAGCTGGCGTCGGACATCATGGACCGCGGCATCATGCTCGCCGGCGGCGGGTCGCTGCTGCAAGGCTTGGATGAGCGCCTGCGCGAGGAGACACAGATGCCGGCGCACCTGGCGGAGTCGCCGCTGACGTGCGTGGCTGTCGGCTCGGGTCGCTCGCTGGAGGAGTTCGAGGCGATCCACCGCTCCAACCGAACCTCGCGTAACCGTCGCCGTCGCTGATTGCGGGTTTGCGCGCTCACCAGCACGCGCGCTCCTGACTCGCCGCGCCCCTCGCGCGGGTACTCTGTCGGATGAACGCTTCGGAAGGTAGTCATCGGTGTACGACAAGACGGTCCGGCGTCGACGAGCGGTGCTTGTGCTGCTCGTGGTGCTGTGCCTGCTGCTATTGACCGCATATTTCGGTGAGTCCACGGGCGGTCGCCTGCACGGTGTGCAGCGCGATTTCCTGACGGTCGTCTCGCCGATCCAGAATGGTGCCAACAAGGCGCTGAAGCCTGTGCGCGACACCTTCGGTTGGTTCGGCGAAACGCTGCACGCCAAGAGCCAGCGTGACCAGCTGCTCAAGCAGAGCGACAAACTGCGCGGCCAGCTTGTCGCCGACCAGGCCGAAAAACGCTCCTACCACGAGCTGCTCGCGCTCTACCACCTCGACCGGCTGGGCGTTGGCGACTACCACCCTGTGACCGCCACGGTCGTCGGCAAAACACCGAACATCTGGTACTCGACGGTGACGATCGACAAAGGCGAATCGGCCGGCGTGCACGTCAACGACCCGGTCATCAACGGTGAAGGGCTGGTCGGCAAGGTTACCCAGGCGGCTTCCGACGGCGCGGTCGTCGACCTGATCACCGATAGCTCGATGGGCGTGTCCGCGCGCATCGGCACGAGCGACGCGACGGGCATCGTGCAGCCCAAGGTCGGTGATCCCAACGATCTACTGCTGCAATACCTGCCGGCCAACACGCAGGCCAACAGCGGTGAATACGTGGTCACCTCCGGCACCGTGGCCAGCCCTGATGACTCGCTGTATCCGCCGGGGATCGTGATCGGGCAGGTGACGTCGGTCAACGAAGAAAGCGCGTACAAGTCGGTCAACGTGCATCCGATCGCCAACCTGCACAACCTCGACATCGTGCAGGTGCTGACCACGCGCCCGGGCACGCAAGCAGCCAAGCTCAGCCAGGTGACATCGAGTCTGCCGGCCGGAGCGCAGGCGGGCAGCGCGGGCGGCGAACAGCTCGCCTCGACCGGGGCCGAAGGTTGAGGGGCTCGCCGTCGGGATCGCTGCCCGTCCGTCTGACGGTGCTGTCGATCGTGGTCGTGTTCTTTCAGATCGGGGTCGTCTCGGAGGTGCCGATCTTCGGGGTCAACGCCGACCTGTCGCCGCTGCTGGTGGCGTTCGTGGGCCTGCTGTGCGGGTCGACGCTGGGCGCGCTCACGGGCTTCGGCGTGGGGCTGCTGGTCGACCTGGCGCTAGTGCAGACGCTTGGGCTGACGTCGCTGATCTTCACGCTGGTCGGCTACGGCTGTGGGCGCCTGCGTGAGCTGCGCGACCCGCAGGCGGCGCTCACGCCGCTGCTCGTCGGCGCAGGGGCGTCGGCGCTGGCGTTGGTGGGCTACTCGCTGATGGAGTTCATGCTGGGCGTGGACGCGCCGGTCAGCTTCGAGCTGCTGCGCCAGATTGTGCTTGGCGTGCTCGTCAACACGATCGTCGCGTTGCCGATGTGGGCGCTCGTGCGCCGCGTGCTGGAGGGTGCGCTGCCGGAAGACCCGCGCCGGCGCAGGCGCAGGCGCGCCTACACAACCGGTGGTTTGAGCCCACTGTCTCGCCCATGAGCGCGATCGAACCCGGCCGGGGCAGCGACCCGCGCATCCCCGTCTCGCCGCAACTGGCGCTGCGCGTGGCGGTCATCAGCGGCGTGGCGATGGCGATCTTCGGCGTGATCTTCTTTCGCCTGTGGTACCTGCAGGTCCTCTCGCGCGAACAGTACGTCGCACAGGCCAACGCCAACCGCGTGCGTGACCTGCCGATCGCCGCGCCGCGCGGCCAGGTGCTCGACCGCGAAGGCCAGCCGATCGTCGCCAGCCGCACTACCAACGCGGTACAGATCGTGCCCTCGGCGCTGCCACCATCGGGCGCGCCGCGTCTGGCGCTGTACAGGAAACTCGGGGAGCTGCTGCAGATGAGGCCGGCGCACATCCAGGCGCTGGTGATACGCGGACGCACCGCCGTGCCGTATGCGCCGGTGACGATCAAGACCGACGCTGGTCCGGGGGTGCTGACGGTGCTCGGCGAGCGCCAGAGCGAATATCCGGGCGTGGTGCAACAGCCGGTGTCGATTCGCGCCTACCCGTACGGCGCGATGGCGGCGCAGGTGCTCGGCTATGTCGGCCAGGTCTCCGAATCGGACCTGAAGCTGCACGCTTTCCGCGGCGTGCAGGCGGGGACGATCGTCGGCAAGGAAGGTCTCGAGTACTACTACGACAGGTATCTGCGCGGGCGCGCGGGGGTACAGCGGGTGGGCGTCAACGCATCCGGCTATCCGGTCGCGAGCAAACTACCCTCGACGCCGCCGAAGGCCGGGCTGAGCCTGCGCGTGACGCTCGACCTGGGTTTGCAGAAGGAGAGCGAAAAGGCGTTGCTGGAAGGGATCGAGCACGCACGTGCGGGCGGTAAACCGGCGCCAGCCGGCGCGTTCGTGGCGATGGACCCGCGTAATGGTCAGGTGTTGGCGATCGGCTCCTCGCCGACATTCGATCCCAACAAGTTCGCCAAACCGCTCACCCAGCGCGAATACTCGGCGCTGAAGGGCAGCGGCTCGGTCAGCGGGCCGCTGACCGACCGTGCGGTCAACGGCGCCTACCCGACCGGCTCGACGTTCAAGCCGATCACCGCGATGGCGGCGCTCGAACGCGGCGTGATCACACCGTCGCAGGGTCTCGGCGCCGGGCAGTGCATCTACGTGTCTACTGAGCCCTTCTGCAACGCCGGGCACGCCGAATACGGGGCGGTCGGGCTGGTGCAGGCGTTGAAGGTCTCCTCCGACACCTACTTCTTTGAAGTCGGCGAGCTGGCCAACCCGCACGGGGCGGTGATCCAGGACATGGCGCGCAAGCTGGGAGTCGGTCACGCGACCGGCATCGATCTACCGAGCGAGCTTGGCGGTGTCGTGCCGGACGCCTCGTGGCGGGCCAAGCGCAACGCCGAAGAACTGCATTGCCGGCGGCGCACGCATCGTGCCTCCTGCGGCCTGGTCAGCGAAATCCGGCCGTGGAGTGTCGGCGACAACATGCACCTGGCCGTCGGGCAGGGCGATCTGCTGACCGACCCGCTGCAGATGGCGGTCGCCTACTCGACGCTCGCCAACGCCTACACCAACGGCGGCGAAGGCACGGTTGTCACTCCCCATCTGGGCATGGAGATCGACGAAGGCAGTAAGGGGCTGGTGCAGAGCCTTAGCTTCCCCGCCGTCCGCCACGTGCATCTGAACGACGAAGACCTGAACCTCGTGATGCAGGGCATCCACGAGGCCGCCAGCGAGCCCGGGGGGACCTCGGCCGACGTGTGGAGCGGATGGAACCAGGCGCGCCACCCGGTGTTCGGCAAGACCGGCACCGCACAGCACGAAGGCCAGGAAGACCAGTCGTGGTACATGTGTTACGTCGGTGACCCCAAGCGCCCGCTGGTGATCGCGGTGACCGTCGAGCAGGGTGGCTTCGGCGCTGAAACGGCGGCGCCGGTGGCGCGCTTGATGGCCTCCGAGTGGTTCGGCGCAGCCGAGAAGTTCGTCGCCGGGAGCTCCAAGACGCTGTGAGTCCGCTCAGCCCGATCACGGCTCCCGAGGAGGCCGCGGTGACGCCGGCGCGTGGGCTGTCGCTGCCGCTGGACCCGCTGCTGACGCTAGCCGTGGTGGGGCTGGCGATCTGCTCGATCGTGACGCTCGGAGCGTCCACGCGCCACCTGATTCCCGACAGTCCGCACTTCTACGTAGACCGCCAGGCGGTCTACCTGGGGATCGGCTTTGCGTTCATGCTGGCGCTGTCGCGGATCGACTATTCGCGCCTGCGGCGCGCCAAAAACGCGATCTACGCGACGCTGCTGCTGAGCATCCTGGCGGTACTCGGCCTCGGGCACTCAGCGCAGGGGGCGCAGCGCGCGATCAACTTCCCGCTGTTCTCCTTCCAGGCGTCCGAGCTCGGC
Organism: uncultured Solirubrobacteraceae bacterium; assembly: GCA_963705235.1. Lineage (GTDB taxonomy): Bacteria > Actinomycetota > Thermoleophilia > Solirubrobacterales > Solirubrobacteraceae > Palsa-744. The sequence continues at coordinate 2,138,027 of OY970059.1, forward strand.
AAGCTGCTGCTGATCCTGTCGCTGTCGGCGTTCATCGTCGAGCGCTCGCGCCATCTGCGCGAGCGCGACACGACCATCCGCGTGATGATCGCCGCGCTGGTGCCCGCGATGTTCGTGATCGCCCAACCCGATCTCGGCTCGGGCATGGTCTACATGGTGATCGCCTACATGCTGCTGTTCATCGCCGGCACCTCGTGGCGGCACCTGGCGGCGCTGGCGGCGCTCGTGTGCATGTCCGCGGCGTTCGTGCTGGCGGCCGCGCCGGCGGTCGGCGTGAACCTGCTCAAGCCCTACCAGGTAGCCAGGCTGACGGCCTTCCTGCACCCCTCTTCCAACCCCCGCAAGGAAGGCTACCAACAGCAGGAGTCCAAGATTGCGATCGGGGCGGGGGGTAAGACCGGCCGCGGTGCCAACGGCAGCCAGATCCCCAACGGGTTCGTGCCCGAGAGTCACACCGACTTCGTATATGCGGCGGTCGGCGAACAGTACGGATTCGTCGGCGCGGGAATCGTGCTGCTGCTGTACGCGCTACTGATCTCCCGCTCGCTGCGCATCCTCGTGATGTCGAAGGACCTGTTCGGCTCCCTGATCGCGGCCGGGGTAGCGGCTATGCTCATGTTTCAGGTATTCGTCAACGTAGGAATGACAATCGGCATCATGCCCATCACCGGCGTCACGCTTCCGCTCATGAGCTACGGCGGCTCGTCGGTCATCGCAACGATGTTGGGCGTAGGGTTGCTGCAGTCGATCTACGTTCAGGCGCGCGCCTCAGCCGCATTGAAGGGCCGCGTACTGCGCTACTAGAACACGATGTTCGCCGAGCACCTCTCCCCAACTCATCAGCCTCCGCAGGAGGTCTGCCTCGCCGCACCGGATGCGTCCCAGTGGACACCGTGCGTGCGCGCGAGAGCCTTGACCCGGCGCCGCTCAAATCGGCGCCCGCTCACCAGCTCGGCCTCCTGCCACTTCGAAAGACTGGATCAAATTGAAAAAGCAAGTACTCGTCAGCGTCGACCGCGCGGAGACGCGCGTGGCGCTTCTGGAGGCGAGCGGAACGCCCGCCGCCTCACGCTCCACCTCGAGCCGGGGGCGCAAGCGCACCGGCAAGGGCCCGGAGGCCGGCTACCGCGTCGCTGAGCTCTACATAGAGCGCCGCGGCGGACGTTCGATCGTAGGCAACATCTACAAGGGCAAGGTCGACAACGTGCTGCCCGGTCTGGAGGCCGCGTTCGTCGACATCGGCCTCGAGAAGAACGGCTTTCTGCACGTCGATGAGATCGTGCTGCCCGGCGTGGAGACGCCCAAGCGCGGCCGCGGCGGCGCAGGTGGCGGGCGCAAGATCGCCGACCTGCTCAAGCCGGGCCAGGAGATCGTCGTACAGGTCGTCAAGGACCCGCTGAAGACCAAGGGCGCGCGCCTGTCGATGGAGGTGACGATCGCCGGGCGCTACATGGTCTACGCGCCGACCGGCGAGGGAGTGGGGGTCTCGCGGCGCCTGGAGGACAAGGAGCGCGAACGGCTGCGCCGCCAGACTTCGGGCCTGGAGCTGGGCGGCGGCGGCGTGATCGTGCGCACGGCGGCGCATGGCGCCAAGCGCGAGGACTTCGAACGCGAGCTGAAGTACCTGCACAAGCTGCACGAGGTGCTCGACAAACGCGTCGCCGACACGGTTGCGCCGGATCTCGTCTTCCAGGAGGCCGACCTGTCGGTGCGCGTCGTGCGCGACATCTTCTCCGCGCACTTCGAGCGCGCGATCGTCGACGACGAGCAGCAATACCACCGGCTGCTGTCGTTCTTCACGCGCACCGCGCCCGAGCTGGTCGAGCGTGTCGAGCTGTGGAAGGAGCCCGAGCCGCTATTCGAGGCCTACGCCGTCGACAAGGCGATCGAAGGGGTGCTCTCGCGCCGCGTGGACCTGCCGAGCGGCGGTTATCTGATCATCGACTACGCCGAGGCGTTGACCGTGATCGACGTCAACTCCGGCAGCTTCATCGGCCGCGGCAAGGGCGCGGGCTTGGAGGAAACGATCACCAAGACCAACCTCGAGGCGGCCGAGGAGGTCGTCAACCAGCTGCGTCTGCGCGACATCGGCGGGATCATCGTGATCGACTTCATCGACATGGCCCGTGCGCGCAACCGCGACGCGGTCATGAAGACGCTGCGCAAGACGCTCGACGAGGACCGCACGAAGACGTTCACGGCCGAGATCTCAAAGCTCGGCCTGGTCGAGATGACGCGACAGAACGTCACCGAGGGCGTGCGCGAGATCATGAGCCGCGCCTGTCCCACGTGCGAGGGCGAGGGCGTGATCCGCTCGGAGGAGACGATCGCGATCGAGTTCGAGCGCCGCCTGCGCGACGTGGCCGTCGAGCATCCCGACGCGGAGGCGTTCCTCGTGCAGATCAACCCGCGCGTGACGACCGAGTTCACCGGGCACAGCTCGCGCGTGCTGCACGCGCTGGAGGCGCAGACCGGCAAGTCGTTCTTGTTCGAGGGCTCCGAAGGCCTCACGCTCGACCACTTCGCGATCACCTTCCAGGGCACGCGTGCCGAGGTCGAGGAGCGCGCGCTGCCGTTCCGCCAGGGCGACGAGGTGCTGGTCGAGATCGTCGAGCCGCACATGTACGACGTCGACGACGCGGTCGCGAAAATCGACGGCTACATCATCTCGATCGCCGGCGCCTCCCCGCACGTGGGCGAGAAGCGCATGGTGCGCATCGACCAGGTCGGGCGTACCGCGGCCAGCGCGCTGCTGCTGGACGAGGCCGGCGAGGTGATCGTGGCGCCCGCGCCAGCGGTGCGCGCGCGCGCGAATGGGCGCGGCAAACGCCGTGCGCCGGCCAAGCCAGCCGCGAAGGCACCCAGCGCGGATCAGCGCGAGTCCCAGCCAGAGGAGCAGCCTGCTGTTGCGCTCAGCGCCGACGCGCAGCCCGAGGGCGACGGGGATGGCCTACAATCCAAACCTCGGCGTCGTGGCCGCAGGGGCGGACGGCGCCGTTCGGCTGCCAAGGCCAAGGCAACGCCCGAGTCGTAGGGCCGTCAGTCGCGCGATCACAGCGGCGGCGGCAGACAAGTCATCTAAATCGAGACCAGGACAGACATGTACGCGATCGTGAAGACCGGCGGCAAGCAGTACCGCGTCGAGCGTGGCCAGACGCTGCTCGTGGAGCGCCTGCCGGCGGCCGAGGGCGCGGACGTGTCGCTGCAGCCGATCCTCTACCGCTCCGATGAGGCGGTGTTCGACAAGGCCGGCCTGGCCAACGTCAAGGTGACGGCCAAGGTCCTCGCGCACGTCCGCGGGGAGAAGCTGCGCGTGTTCAAGTTCAAGCCCAAGCGTGGCTACAAGCGACGCACCGGCCACCGCCAAGAGCTGACACAGATCGAGGTCACGGCGATCACCGCCGGCAAAGCCTCCGCTCCGAAAGCGGCTAAAGCGAAGAAGGAGGTGAGCGAGGATGGCTCATAAGAAGGGCCTCGGCTCGAGCCGAAACGGCCGTGACTCAAACGCCCAGCGCTTGGGCGTCAAGACGTTCGCCGGGCAAGCTGTGAGCGGCGGCGAGATCATCGTGCGCCAGCGCGGCACTCGCTTCAAGCCGGGCGAGGGCGTGGGCATCGGCAAGGACGACACGCTGTACGCGCGCGCCGCCGGAACCGTGCAGTTCAGCACCGGGCGCCGCGGACGCGTGGTCAGCGTGCTGCCCGCCTCCGAGTAAGGCTGAGCAGCCCGCCGGTTCTCCGGCGCGCTGCTCCACCGCCGACCTCGGGACGCGCCGCGCCGTGGTGGTGGCGCGGCGTGACCGATCAGCCCTGCTGAGCGATCGGCCTGATCAGGATCTCGTTGACGTCCACATGCGGCGGCTGTGAGAGCGCGTACATGACGCCCGCCGCGATGTCCTCGTCCGCCAGTGCCTCCGTGGGGCGCTGGTCGAAGAACGGCGTGTCGACCATGCCCGGCTCGATCAGCGTCACACGGATGCCCGTGCCGTTCAGGTCTTGACGAGCGGCCTCGCCCATCGCGGTGACCGCGTGCTTGGTGCACGAGTACAGAGAGCCCGGCAGCACGCGCCGCCCGGCGACGCTCGAGGTCAGCAGCAGATGTCCGCGCGACTCGGTCAACGCGGGGATCGTCGCGCGAATCGTCAGCGCGGCGCCGTACACGTTGGTCAGGATCATCTCGCGCCAGTGCTCGGGCGTGTCCTTCAAGAAGCCGCGCGCGCCGCCGAAGCCGGCGTTGGCGAACGCCGCGTCGATCGCGCCGAACGCGTTCAGCGCCTCCTCGACCATCCGCTGCTGGTCCTCCCAATCGGTGACGTCACACTTGACCGCCAGCGCCGCCTCCGGCCCGCCCAGCTCATCTGCGAGCGCCTGCAAGCGCTCGTGCGAACGGGCGGCCAGCACCACCCGCCATCCGTCGGCGTGCGCTCGGCGAGCGGTGGCGGCGCCGATCCCGGAGGACGCGCCGGTGATCAACAGGACCGGCTGCGCGGTCTCGGACGGCTGGCTCATTACGTGGCTCCTTGTCGTGGTGGCGTAAGCCCATCTATATCCGCTATCGCGGTGAGCGCCGGTCGCACAGGCCGCTGCTGTCACGATGGCGAGCGTGCTGCACGACCGCGCGAAGATCCACATCCAGGCGGGCGCCGGCGGCGACGGCTGCACGAGCTTTCGCCGCGAAGCGCACGTACCAAGGGGCGGGCCCGACGGCGGCGACGGCGGCCGTGGTGGCGACGTGCTCGTGCTGTGCGACGAGTCGCTGCGCGATCTGCAGAGCTACAGGCGCAACACCCACTACCGCGCGGGTCGCGGCGGTCGCGGCTCCGGGTCGCTGCGCCATGGCGCCGACGGCAAGACGCTGACGATCAGAGTGCCCCCCGGGACACTGATCCACGGACCCGACGAGGAGGGCGGTGAGCAGCACGAGCAGGACGACCTGATCGGGCGTCGCTGGGAGCTGCTGGCGGGCGGGCAGACGGTGACGCTCGCGCGCGGCGGTGCCGGCGGCGCCGGCAACAAGCGCTTTGCGACGTCCACCCGCCAGGGGCCGCGGTTCGCCGAGCGCGGCCTGAGCGGCGAGGAAGGCTGGCTGGAGCTGCAGCTGAAGCTGTTGGCGGACGTCGGGCTGGTCGGCCTGCCCAACGCGGGCAAGTCCTCGCTGCTCTCGCGCCTGACGCGCGCCGCCCCCAAGATCGCTGACTACCCCTTCACCACGCTCTCGCCGGTGCTCGGGGTGATCGAGGGCGAGGAGCGCCAGCTGATCCTCGCCGACATCCCCGGGCTGATCGAGGGAGCCAGCGAGGGCGCGGGTCTCGGCCACGACTTCCTCGCACACGTCGAGCGCACGCGCCTGCTTGTGCACGTGCTCGACCTCGCGCCTGAGGTGTCGATGGGCGAAACGGCGGACGCGGTGGCCAACCACGCCACGATCGAGCACGAGCTGGCGGCTCATGACCCGCGCCTGGCTAGCCTGCCGCGCGTGCTCGCGCTGTCCAAGGCCGACCTGCTGAGCGACGAACAGGTCGCGGCAATCGCCAGCGAATGGCAGCAGCGCCTGGGAGAGGAGGTGCCGGTGATCGTGACTTCGAGCGCGACCGGCCGGGGCGTGGGGGAGCTGGCTGCCTTGCTGCTGCGCAGCGTGCCGGCGATGAGCGCGCAGCCCACCGCCACCGAGGCAGGCGCCGCCGGCGTGTCCGCGCGCCGAGCGCCAATCGAGCCGCAGCTGGCCGAGCACATGGTGTTTCGTCCGGCGGCGGGCGCCGGCTTCCAGGTCGAGCGCCTCGGGCCCGGCTCGTTCGTTGTGAAGGGGCGGGGGATCGAGCGGCTGCTGGAGCGCTTCGACGTGGACAACGAAGACGCGATGCTCTACCTGGAGGGCCGCCTGCGGCGCATCGGTGTGATCCGGGCGCTCGAGGCCGAGGGCTTCCAGGCGGGCGATGAGATCGAGATTGCGGGCACCACCTTCGAGCTCGATCCGGACGCCAAATAAGCTCCACGCAATGAGGCGTCTGGTGATCAAGCTCGGCTCGAGCGTCGTCGCGGACAGCGAGGGCACGCTGCGCATGGACGTGCTCGCGAGCGTGTGCGACGCGCTCGCCACCAAGCACCGCGAGGGCTGCGAGGTGATCGTCGTCACCAGCGGAGCGATCGCGCGCGGCATGCGCGTGATGAGCCTGCCCCAGCGCCCGACCTCGATCGGCGCGCTGCAAGCCGCCAGCGCGGTCGGGCAGGGCAAGCTGTACCGCATCTACGACGAGCTGCTGCGCGAGCGAGGCCTCACCAGCGCACAGGTGCTGCTGACGTTCTTCGACATGAGCGCCCGCACTCACTACCTGAACGCGCGCCAGACGCTGACGACGCTGCTGGAGTGGCGCGTGCTGCCGGTGATCAACGAGAACGACACGACCGCCACCGACGAGATCTCCTTCGGCGACAACGACTTCCTCGCCGCCCAGGTGGCGGTATTGATCGCCGCCGACGAGCTGATCTTGCTGACCGACATCGACGGGCTCTACACGGCCGACCCACGCCTGCACGCGGACGCGCGGATTGTGCCCGAAGTCAGCGACTTCGCCACGCTGGAAGAGCTGGAGATCGGCCACACGACCTCGCCGCTGGGCTCGGGCGGCATGCGCTCGAAGGTGGTCGCCGCGGAGATGGCCACCGCGGCCGGGATCGCAACCGTGATCTGTAACGGGCTGCGCGCGGAGTCGCTCGTGGCAGTGCTCGCTGGCGAGCGCGACGGCGCGGCGAGCGGCGAGTCGGTGGGGACCTACTTCCCAGCTCGCGAGGCGCGCTACAGCAGCTTCAAGCTGTGGCTGAAGTACGCCAAGCCCTCGCGCGGGACGCTGCTGATCGACGCCGGGGCCGTGCGCGCGGTGCGCGACGGCAGCGCCAGCCTGCTGCCGGTGGGCGTGGTCGAGGTGATCGGCGACTTCGACGCGGGTGACGCCGTGGAGATCGCCGCGCCGGGCGCGGACGGCGGTGCGGCGCGGGCGCTCGCGAAGGGCATCTGCAACTACTCCGCGCAGGAGCTGCGCAGCGTGGCCGGCCTGAAGTCCGACGCGGTGCGCGAGGTCCTGCCGCGGGCGACCGACGAGGCGGTGCACCGCGACTACCTGGTGCTCGACTGACCTCGCGCCCCTTGGTGTCGCGCCGCCTCAGTCGGTGAGGTGCAGGTAGGCGACCCCGCGAACGGCGAGCGCCGGCTTGATCTCATCGCAGCTGGGCAGGCGATCCACGTTCACCTTGACCGCGAGCGCGCGCGCCCCGGCTCGTTCGAGCATGCTCCTGAAAAGCTCGGCGGTGCGGTCCGGGTCCTCCTCCATCACCGCCTGGGCCGTACGCTGACGTCCGTCGAGAAGCAGGCGAACGTCCGTGCCACCGTGCAGGTTGTGGCGCCAGTTGCCCGAGGCCGACAGTAGGAATGTGCCGTCCTCTGCTTGATGGCGCCCGACCAGGATCGTGTAAGCGCGCCCGGTCCTGCGTCCGGTGACCGTGAGCAGCATCAGCCTCCGGCTGAGCAGTCGGTGCAGCGGCGAGCGGAGCACGAGCTTCGCCACCGGATTGACGATCCGAGTGACGGCTCGGGAGGGCTGATCGTCCTCGACTGGCGGGCGCTCCACACAGCCACTGTCCCAGATCTTGGGCTCGGACAGCGTGCGGGCGCAGCCCAGATCGAGCGCGCGGCGAGTCCTGGCCTCCGAGCCGCCTCGGACCTGGGGTCGTACCCTGTAGGCGATGGCAACGGTCGTCTCATCGGTCCCCGACGTCTGTCTCGCGGCCAAGCGCGCCGCGCGCACGCTCGCACGCACCGACACGGCCGTCAAGGACGCCGCACTGGAAGCAATCGCGCATGCGCTGATCGCGCGCACAGAGGAGATCCTGCAGGCCAACGAGCGCGACATGCAGCTCGCGCGCGAGGCCGACATCGGCGACGCGCTGCTCGACCGTCTGCGCCTGGACGAGCAGCGCGTGCAGGCGATCGCGCAGGCGGTCTCAGAGATCGCCGCACTGGGGGACCCGGTCGGCGAGGTGATCGACGGTCATCGCCTGCCCAACGGGTTGGACGTGCGCAAGGTGCGCGTTCCGCTCGGGGTCGTCGCGGTCGTCTACGAGGCACGTCCGAACGTCACGATCGACGCAACCGCGCTGTGCCTGAAGTCGGGTAATGCGATCGTCCTGCGCGGGTCCTCGACGGCCACCCACTCCAACGCCGTGCTCGCGCAGATCGCATCCGAGGCGGCGGTTGCGGCCGGTCTGCCGGAAGGCTGTGTGGGCCTGGTCACCGGCGGTGGGCGCACCTCCGGTGGGGGCACAGGCGAGGAGCTGGCCGAACTGGCCACGCAGAAGGACACCGTCGACCTGATCATCCCGCGCGGCGGCGAGGGTCTAAAGGCCGCGCTGGAGGCGGTCGCGAGCGTGCCGGTCATCTACGCCGCGTCGGGCAACTGCCACGTGTACGTCGACGCCACGGCCGACCTCGATCAAGCGCAGGCGATCCTCATCAACGCCAAGACACAGCGTCCCGGTGTGTGCAACGCCGCCGAGACGCTGCTCGTGCACGAGCGCGTGGCCGGCGAGTTCCTGCCGCGCGTGCTCGGCGCACTGGGCACGGCCGGCGTGCTCGTTCGCGGCGACGAGCGCACGCTGGAGCTGGCCGGTGCTGTGCCGCTGCTCGAGCCGGCCACTGAGGAGGACTGGGAGTGTGAGTACCTCGCGCCGGTGATTGCGGTCGCGGTGGTGGACTCGGTGGAGCAGGCGATCGAGCACATCGGCCGCTACGGCAGCGAGCACTCCGAGGCGATCGTCACACGTGACACGGGCGCCGCGCGCGCGTTTCAGCTGGGCGTCGACGCGGCCTGTGTGTATGTCAATGCGTCCACCCGCTTCACCGACGGCGGCCAGTTCGGCATGGGTGCGGAGATCGGCAACTCGACACAGAAGCTCCATGCCCGCGGCCCCATCGGCCTGCGCGAGCTGTGCACGTTCAAGTACCTAGTCGAAGGCGACGGACACGTCCGCGCGTGAACGTCCGACCGCGTCCGGCGCCCACCACGCGATCGGCATTCTCGGCGGCACGTTCAACCCGCCGCACCTCGGACACCTGGCGATCGCTCGCCACGCGCTCGCCGAGCTTGGCCTGGAGCGCGTGCTGGTGGTGCCCGCGCACACCTCGCCGCACAAGCCCGGTGAGGTCGATCCGGGGGGGCTCCATCGCCTGCGCATGTGTCAGCTGCAGTTCGCCGGGGTCGAGCGGCTGGCGGTGTGTGACCTGGAGCTTGAGCGCGGCGGACTGTCGTATACCGTGGACACCTTGAACGCACTACATGCCAGCCACCCTGAGGCCGAGCTGACGCTGCTGCTGGGTGCCGACACCGCGATCTCGCTCGGCGGCTGGCGCGAGCCCGCGGCGATCCTCGACCTCGCGCGCCTGGCGGTCCTCTCGCGAACCGGCACCGAGCGCCGGCCCGTGCTCGCCGCGATCGCCGCGATCGATCCGAACAGCGACGTGAGCGTCCTGCAGATGGGGCCGATCGACGTGTCCTCCTCGATGGTGCGCGAGCGTGTTGGCGCGGGCGAACCGGTCCAGGCGCTCGTGGGCGCCGAGGTCGCCAGCTACATCGCCGAACATGGCCTGTATGGCGCCGAGCGCCAGGCACCGGCGTGATGGACCCCGAGCAGCTCCTGGGCGAGATCGTCCGCTACGCGGCCGACAAGAAGGCGATCGACGTCGTCGAGTTGGACCTGCGCGGGGTGCTCGGCTACACCGACTACTTCCTGATCTGCTCGGGCAACACCGCCCGACAGGCCAAGGCGATCCACGATGGCATCCTCGAGGGACTCAAGCACGAACACGACCGCCAGCCGCGTAGGGTCGAGGGCACTCCTGGTGCCGGCTGGATCCTGATGGACTACTTCGACGTCGTCGTGCACATCTTCACGCCCGAGACGCGCGAGTTTTACCGGCTCGAGCAGCTGTGGGGTGAGGCACCCGCCCGCGCCGTCGGCGAGGACGCCTAGCTTCGCGGCTGCGGCAGTGGGCGCCCACGCCGCCCGAAGCCACGTCAGAGACGATCTGACGGATTGAGTTGACCAGTCGGGATCTCGCTGGCTAGGGTCGGATCGACAGTGCCGCGCTGGCGCGGCGCGCGATCTGGAGGAGTGCAGTCGATGAATCGCTCGTACGTCAATCGAAGGACCCCGCACACGCTGCTGATCGCTGCGGCGTTGGCTGCTGGTGCGTTCGCATACATGCTCGGCGCCGGCGCGTCGAGCGCACACGCGGACGGTCCCGGCGTGGGCTCGCCGTGGACCGCGAGTCTCGGCGACTCCTACATCTCCGGCGAGGCCGGCCGCTGGGCAGGAAACACGAACGAAAGCCCGTCGGAGATCGACGCGCTGGGGACGACGGCGTACTACGACAACGCCGCAAACAACGGCGAACTGATCGCCGGCTGCCACCGCTCGAAGGCGGCCGAGGTGTACATCGGCAACGGCGTCAACGGCGAGAACCTCGCGTGCTCGGGGGCCAAGACCTCCAGCTTCAGCGAAGGCACCACGTTCAAGCCGGGACTGGACTTCTACAACTCGGGCGGCAAAGAAGGCCAGGCGCTGATGCTGCAGAACTTCGCCGCCACTCACAACGTCAAGCTGGTCGCGATCTCGATCGGCGGCAACAACTTCAACTTCGCGAGCATCGTGCAGGACTGCATCGAGGACTTCCTGCTCTCGCCTTCGTGGTGGCCCAACTACTGCAACGACGACAGCTCGGTGACAAGCAACTTCACCGCGGCAAACGTCTCGACGCAGAAAACGGCGATCAAGAACGCCATCCTCAACGTCGCCCAGGCGATGACCAACGCAGGCTACTCCAGCGCGCAGTACACGATCCTCGTACAGGACTACCCGTCGCCGATCCCCAACGGATCCGGCTTCCGCTACTCCCAAAGCGGATACACCAGGCAGTCGGTCGGAGGCTGCGGCTTCTGGAACGAAGACGCCAACTACGCCAACTCGACGATGCTGCCGACGATCGACGGCGCCGTGTTCGGGGCGGCTAGCGCGACCGGCCTGACGAACGTCAAGACGATGGAGCTGGGCTCGGCGTTCAACGGACGCCGTCTGTGCGAGACAGGCGTCGGACTGCTCGAGGAGAAGGGCCTGTCCTCCTGGAAAGGCAGCGGTGCGGTCGACAAAACCGAGTGGGTCAACCAGGTGCGCACGGTCACGGCGCTGTTCGGCGAATACGAGCTGCAGGAAGACATTCACCCCAACTATTGGGGCCAGCTCGCGTTGCGCAACTGCTTCACCCAGGCCTACAACGGCGGCACGCCGAAAGGCGGCACGTGCAGCATCTCCTCGACAGGACTCAACTCAGCGGGCGAGCCGAACATGTCACTGCACTGATCGGCTGACGGGGGCGCCGGCGGCCACGACCGCCGGCGCCAAGCCCGCTGAGAGGATCCTCGGCGAGCCGGCGCGCCCGCGGGTGGCTGCGAAGATGTGCCGGTGAGCGCCAGTCGCCCCAGCCGTGCTCCGCGCATCAGCGCTGTGATGCGCGAGGGAGAGCGGGTGACGCCGCTGGAGCTGTTCTTCGACCTGGTGTTCGTACTCGCGCTCACGCAGTGCACGACGCTGATGGCGCATCCCGCGAGCTGGGAGAACATGCTCAAGGGACTGCTCGTGCTGGGGATGCTGTGGTGGTCATGGGGCGGGTATGCGTGGCTGACGAGCGTCGTCGACCCAGAGGAGGGCTCGGTGCGCCTGGCGATGTTCGCTGCGATGGCGGCGTTTCTGGTGGCCGCGCTGTGCGTGCCGGGAGCGTTCGGCGCGGAGGCGCTGCTGTTTGCGTGCGCATACGCGGCGGTGCGCGCGGCCCACATCGTGCTGTTCATGCTCGCCAGCCGCGAGGACGAGCAGCTACGTCACTCCGTGCTCGGGCTGGCGGTCAGCACGGCGATCGGCGCGGGACTGCTGTTCGCTGCCGCATTCACGTCAGGCGCGGTGCAGTTGGGCCTTTGGGGCCTTGCGCTGGTGCTCGACGCCGGTGGGCCCTACCTGTTCGGCGCCGAGGGCTGGAAGCTCGTGCCGGGACATTTCGCCGAGCGTCACGGCCTGATCGTGATCATCGCCTTGGGCGAGTCGATCGTCGCGATCGGTGTCGGCGCCAAACCGGTGATCGGCGCGGGCGTGGTCGCCGTCGCGATCCTCGGCGTGGTCGTCGCGGCAGCGCTGTGGTGGGCCTACTTCGACGTCACCGCGATCGTCGCCGCCAAACGCCTGGGCGAAGCCAAGCAGGGGCGTGAGCGCAACGAGATGGCGCGCGACTCCTACTCCTATCTGCACTTCCCGATGATCGCCGGTATCGCGCTGATCGCGGTCGGCGTCAAGCGCACGCTGATCGATGTCGACGAGCCGCTCGAGCTGGTGCCGGCCGTCGCGCTACTCGGGGGCGGCGCCGCCTACCTGCTGGCGCTCGTGGCTTTCAGGTTGCGCAACATGCGCACGCTTGGAACGCGCCGGCTCGTGTGCGCGCTCCTGCTCGTCCTCTTGATCCCGGCGGGCGTGGCGATCCCGGCGCTGGCCACGCTCGGTGTGCTCGCGGCGGTGCTCACGGGGATGATCGCCTACGAGGCGCTGCGCTACGCCGACTCGCGCGAGCGGGTGCGCCACCAGCCGGTGCGCGAGGGTGTGGCCGGCTAAGACTCGGCGAGCGACGGCGACGGCGCGAGCAGCGCCACCAAGCCCTGGGCGACAAGTGCCACCACCGTCGCCAGCGCGAACGCAGCGCCCGTGTCGAGCGCTCGCAGCGACACCGCCAGCGTGAAGCAGAACAGCGCGAACGCGCCGAACCCGCTGAGCAGCCCTCGCAGCAGTCGCAGCAGCTCGTCGCTGCCGCGCTGTGCGTGTGTGAACGTCGCCAGGACCGTGGCGATGATCGGGAAGGGCGCCAGCAATCCGCTCAGCTGTGGGCCGAGCCAGCCGGCGATCGCCGTCAGCCCCAACACCAGCGCGAGCGCGCACGTGGCACGCAAGGGCAGGTCCCACGCGGGTGGTGGCGCGAGTGCCGCCGGCACCCGCCCGGCGCGGGGCAGACACGCCAGCCCGAGCAGCACCGCCGCACCGGCCAGGCTGAGCGCCACGCCCGCGGGAACCGACAGCGCGCTGAAGGCAACCGTGCCGAGGGCGAACGCAAGCCAGCCCGCCAGCAGGCTCACGCCCCAAAACACACGCGGCGCGAGGCGCGCGTAGACGACGACGAACGCGATCAGCGAGATCAGCCCGAGCAGCGTGCCCGCGGCGGCGCCCGCCGCGAAGGCGCGCCCGTGCGCCAGCGCGTACACCAGCAGGATCGGGCCCGCCACCACCGGCAGCCCGGCTACCAGGCCGCCGACGCGCGGTCCGAAGCGTCGCGCGGTGAGCGACGCGAGCACCACAAACATGGGGGCCAGCAGGACCTTCACGGCGAGCAGTGACACGTGCGGATGATTGCGCACCGGGCAGCTCGCGCGCGGCTGACGGGCGCGTAGTCTTGCGCAGTGATGGCGGACAACGGAGTATCCGGAGATCGTCTTCGGGACGACGAGGGCGGCGGCGGCGCTCGTGCGGGCGGCGGCGAGCCGGCGCTGATGACACTTAAGCGGGCGGCGCTCGCGGGCGCGACCGCATTCGTGGCGATTAACATCTGGACCGGTGCGCCGCTGCTGGCGCTGTGGGTCGGATCGCGCATCGTCGGCGCCGGTGCGCTCAGCATGGCGGCCGTGTTCGTTGTCGTGGCCGTGCTGGCGGTGCTGGTGTTCGCGCTTGCGCTTGCGCTGGCGTGGCTCAACGCGACCTACGACCATCTGACCGGCCGCCCTGGGGGGCGGCGGCGCCTGACGTGGCTGCGCGGTATGGCCGTCGATGATGAGGACGAAATGCAGCCGGGCGTTCAGACTTCGCCGCTGGAGCTGATTGTGATCTTCACTGTTTACGTGGCTGTGATCGCGCTGATCCTCTGGTTCTTCGTGCTCGCCGGCTCGCCGCTGCCCGCCTGAGCGGGCGGCGGCCACACGCTCGCGGCGGGGCGCCCTACTGGGCGGTCTCGGCGTCCGGCTCGAGCGCTCTCAGCGCCTCGCGCACGGACTCCACGGCCGTCGCCCCCGCGATCGCCATCGGCTCGGTGGTGCGCATCGCGCGGCAGAACACGAAAGCGCCCTCCAGCAGGCACAGCATCGAGAACGCCAGCTCGCGCGCTCGCTCGCGGGGAATGCCAACGCTCTCGAAGTACGCGCTGGCGCCGTCCACCCATTCCTGAAAGACCTCGGCGCTGGCGACGCGCAACGGCTCACTGGTACTCGAGACCTCGAGCGCGACGGTGGCGATCGGGCACGCGTCGGCGTAGTCGGTGTCGCGCAGCGTCTCGCCGGCGCCGGCGAAGAAGTCGTGCACCGTCGCCAGCGGGTCGGGCGATGCGATGGCGGCGAACAGGCCCATGTACATGCGCCCGGAGTGGCGGATGACTTGTGCGCCGAGCTCCTCCTTGCCCCCGGGGAAGAAGTGGTAGACCGAGCCGAACGGAGCGGACGCTTCGGCGGCGATCTGCTTCATGCCGGTCCCCGTGTAGCCCTGACGGCGAAACAGCTCGGCGGTGCTGTCAAGGATGCGGTTCTTGGTGGCGCTGGACATAGCGGTTGGGCAGAGCTCCTCGGGGTTGCGCGGGGCGGTCACCCACGAGAGTAACGGCTCTAGAACGATCTATCGCCGGTACGGCGGCGCGCCTAGGAGGGCGGCGCACAGGGCGCCTGTCGTGACACCCTGCACCGAGCAGCGTCGGACCACGGCGAACAGCAGGCAACGATGCTCGAACTGAACTTCGCGATCTCACAGCACTTCCTCGACGACAAAGGGCAGCGCGCGGGCTTCGTGCTGCTCGGGTCGTTCCTGGCGGCGTTCCTGTTCATCCGTACGAGCGCGCGGCTAATTCGCAGCCCAAAGGTGAGCTGGTGGCCGGGCAGCGTGACGACCAAAGACGGCCTGCACCTGCACCACCTCGTGTGGGGCATCGTGCTGATCCTTGTGTCCGGGTTCCTCAACTTCGTGCTCAGACCGGACAGCCCGTGGCTGGAGGTGCTGGCCGGCGCGTTCGGTGTGGGCGCCGGGCTGACCTTGGACGAGTTCGCGCTGTGGGTGCGCCTGGAAGACGTGTATTGGACGAACGAGGGGCGGGCCTCGATCGACGCGGTCGTGGTGGCCGCATTGCTGGGTGGGCTGATCGTGCTCGGCGTGGCGCCGTTTGACCTGCCCAACCACGGCTCGCACATCGGCTCGCTGGTGGCGGCGATTCTCGTCGACCTGACGTTCTCGACGGTGGCGATCCTCAAGGGCAAGCCGATCACCGGTTTGGTCGGCGTGTTCGTCCCGTTGGTGTCGATCGTGGGCGCGGTGCGCCTGGCGACGCCGACCTCGCCGTGGGCGCGTCGGAGATACCCGCCGGATGGACATCGCATGACACGCTCACGGGTGCGCTTCGAGCGGGTGCGAAAGCGCCGACGTTGGCTGATGGACGCGATCGGCGGCGCGCCCACGCGCCCGGACGGCGGCGGGTCCTAGCGCGCCCGCGCGCCGCCGCTGATCGCCCCCTCTCTCCGCCCGTCCTCGCACTCGTTTGTTTCTCAAGCACAAGTCTCATGCGCCGATATTGATGTATGGCCGGTCCGGCGCCCATACATGCTGCCCCGATCCGCAGGTTTGCGGATCTGGTGGTCTGTCGCGGCGTGGAGGAGCGCGCTCGCGTGCTCGACATCAATCGGCGGCTGCTGCCTTACGGGCGCTGGGCGATTGCGATGATCCTGCTCGCCGGGCTGGCGAGCGTGCCGGCCTACGGCTGGCTGCCGTTGGTTGCGATGCTGGTGGCGGGCGCCATCTATGAGGCGGTGCAATGGCGTGTAGGGCATATGCGCCATCCGGAGGTCGCGCTGGTTCTGCTGCTGCTGTGCATCCAGGTAATTCTCACGGCGGGCATCGGGTTGGCTCACGGCCCGCGCCTGTATCTGCTCACCCTGCTGAGCTTCCCACTGATGTTCGCGGCCGCGGTGTTCCCCACTCGCACTGTGGTCGTCGTGACGATCTCCAGCCTGTTGCTGCTGATTGGAGTTGGCGTCGGCGTCGAACTGGCTACCGTGCTGCGGCTGCCGCCGCTGCTGATCTGCCCGGCGATCGTGCTGGTGACGCTTCCGTGGCTGGTCGAGGCCGCCTGTGATCTGGATGCGAAATCGCGCAGCAGCGTCGCGGTCGATCGCCTCACTGGCCTGCTCAACCGGGCGGCACTGCCACCGCGTTTGGCGGAGCTGTCGCATTGCGCGGCGATCAGCGGCCAGCCGGTGGCGGTGGTGGTCGGTGATCTCGATCACTTCAAGGCGGTCAACGACCGCCACGGCCACGCGGTCGGTGACACAGCCCTGCAGGAGGTCGCCTACTGCCTGCGCAAGAGCCTCGGTCCGTTCCAGCCGATTTACAGGCTCGGGGGTGAGGAGTTCCTGATTCTGCTGCCCGACACCGACGCGCTCAGCGCGCGCGCGGTCGCGGAAACGCTAAGGGAGGCCGTCGCCGCCTCCTCGCAGGCGACGCTTGGCCTGACGATCTCTTTCGGCGTGTCGGACTCGGCTGCTGACGGGCACTTCGACTTCGACGCGGCCTTCAAGCGGGCTGACGCTGCCCTGTATCAGGCCAAGCACGAGGGGCGCGACCGTGTGGCCCTCGCCAGGCAAACCGCTCCCGCGGCGCCCACGCCGATCGCCGCCGCGATCCCCCTCGGAGACACCTCGGGGTCACCTGTTGGCCGTGCCGACCGCGGCGAGCCGCGGCTCGCCGCCGTGCCGACCCCGCCGCTGAGTGGCGTCGAGCCGGACGCATCCGAGCGCTCATGGCTGATCCCCGACGCGGCCAGCCGGGCGCACCTGCTCGACCTCACACAACGTCTCACGCGCCGCACGGCGGCCTGCTACGCGGTTGGTTTCGCCACGGTGCTCGTCGGCGCTCCCTATTACGGCTGGTGGATTCTCCTCCCTGGGTTCGTCACGGGCATGATCTTCAACGTCATCATCGCCAACCTCGAGCGCTTCCGCCGCCCGGAGTACGCGCTGGGCCTCGGCGCCCTACTGGCGCAAACCGGAGGAGCGGTCGGGTTCCTCGTGGCCCACGGCGAAATCCTGTTCGATCTGCCAGTGCTGGTGCTCCTGCTGGTCGGCTTCAGCGTCCTGCTTCCCGCCCGCGGGGTGGCGGTCGGCGTGCTGTTCACCGTCGCCGCGATGCTCGCGGTCGCGCTCCTGCACGGCGCCGACCAGGTCGCGGCGAACCCGTCGCTGCTGGCGCTGCCGGTCGCCCTCGCCGTGGGCGTGGGGCTGGTCGGCAGCGGAGTCGGGCGCTCAGAGACCGAGCATCGCGAGCTGGCCGTGATCGATCCGCTGACCGGCATGCTCAACCGCGCGGCCTTGGAGACCAAGGTCGCCGCGGTGACCTACGAAGCGAACCTGACCGGCGAGCCGGTGGCGCTGGCGGTCGGCGACCTCGATCACTTCAAGGCGATCAACGACCGCCACGGCCATGTGGTCGGCGATGCCGTGCTGGGCTCGGTCGCGAGTCGCATGCGCTCGGCGCTGCGCGCCTTTGACTCGGCCTACCGCGTCGGCGGCGAGGAGTTCGTCGCGCTGCTGCCGGGGATCGATGCGGCGGCGGCCACGGCGGTCGCGGAGCGCATTCGCCTGGCCGTCGGCGAGACCCCGATCGACGGCGTTGCCGTGACGATGTCGCTGGGCGTGGCGGCATCGGTGCCGGGCGAGCAGTTCGACTATCACGCCGTCTTCGCCGCTGCTGACGCGGCGCTTTATCGCGCCAAGGAGGATGGACGAAACCGCGTGCACTGCGACAGCGCCGAGCGTGAGGTGAAGATCTCCCGCCAGTCGGTCGCTGCCTGAGAACGAGGGTCAGCGCTGCCGATCGATCGCCGGCCGCTGCGCGCGTGCGGCGGCGATCGTCTGGTGGAGCAGAACGGCGATGGTCATCGGACCGACGCCCCCTGGGACCGGAGTCAGCAGGCTCGCGACGCTCATCGCCCCGTCGAAGTCGACATCGCCGACGTTCCCTTTGTTGTAGCCCGCGTCGATTGCGACCGCGCCCGGCTTTAGCCAGTCGCCCTGCACGAACCGCGGACGGCCGACCGCCGCGACGACGACATCGCAGTCGCGCACGATGTCCGGGAGCCCCTCAGTGTGTGAGTGGCAGTAGGTGACCGTGGCGTCGCGGGCAAGCAGAAGCATCCCGATCGGCTTGCCGAGGATTGGACTGCGACCGATGACTGCGGCGTGCTTGCCGGTCAGCGCCACCTCGTATGCGTCGAGCAGGCGCATGATGGCGCCGGGCGTGCAGGACGCGAACCCGGGAAGCCCGAAGGCCATCGCGGCGAACGACCGCATGGTCACCCCGTCGACGTCCTTGGCTGGGGCGATCGCCTCGAACACCGCTCGCTCATCGACGTGCGCGGGGACGGGATGCTGAACGAGGATGCCGTCGACCGCCGGATCATCAGACAGCGCTTGCACGGACTCCACCGTCTCGGCCGTGCTCGCCGTCGACGCCAACGCGATCAGCCGGGGCTCAATACCAACTTGTTCGCACCTGGCGCGCTTCATGTTGACGTAGGTGACCGAAGCGGGATCCTCGCCGACCAGCACCGCCGCCAAGCACGGTCGTCGCCCGACAGCCTCGAGGAAGCGGCGCGCGTCGCTCGTCGTCTCGGCGAGCGCTCTCCGCGAGAGGGCGGTGCCGTCCATCAATCGGGCCTGAGCTGATGCTGACATGGGCGCTCCTTCTGGTCGATGGATCGCCCAGGCGCTCGGCTCGTTTCGCTGACGACGGACGCCGCGAGGCCGCTCCCCGGTGGTTGTCCACCTCAGCGCCAGTTACGGCCGCGCGACAGGATAGTCGGGCCTGAGGCGTGTCTTGAGCGCTCGTTCGATCTGCTGCGTGAGTGCTGGGTAAACAATCCAATATCGGAACGGCTTGATGAGCGCCATATATGCCTTTCCGAGCGGACCGCGTGGCTTGACGTAGACGGCCATCTGTCCTTGGTAGCGGCCTTCGCCCTGATCGACCCAAGACAGGTGCATCACGCCGTGCATGGTCTGGTTCGACAGCTCTGCGGCGAACTCGAAATCGGTGCGATAGAGGGGCACAAAAGGCAGGGAGTTGAAATGCACGTCCGCCGCCGTATTGCGCAGATCGTCTGGTAGTCGATCGGCCAGCGAGTTTTCGCTCTTACCAGGTATCGGCAGTTTGCCGGCGGCATCGTCCCAACTGCTGTCGACTGGGGCCGAGATTCTGCCCAGGCCGAACCAGCTGCCGAGGCGATCGCGGGCATTCCACAGGACGCGAGTAGGGAGGGATTCCGCGTGGGCCGGATCAAAGGAAACGGCCATCTCGATCACCGTTTGGAAGTCCTCGACGCCACCGCTCATGGCGGGAAGGGTCCAGACATCTTCCAGGGTGAAGTCTGGCACGATCGCGTGGATACGCCAGGGGCCAGATTCGTGTGCTGCGTTTGGGAGTCTCATGCTGATCCTCGATCCATACGCTTACGTATGGATATTAGGCGGGTCGCTTGCATCTGTCAAGACGGCGCCGTATAGATATGTCGGTGGCCAATGTCCGGACTCCGCGCAGCGCATGGGTCGACGCGGCGCTGCGGGCGCTCGCGGCAGGAGGCCCAGATTCCGTGCGGGTCGAGGCGCTGGCCGCGTCCCTGGGGGTATCCAAGGGTGGCTTCTACTGGCACTTCGCGAATCGCCAGGCGCTACTCGAGGAGATGCTCGACACCTGGGAGAAGGCTGTGGTCGAGGACGTGATCGCGAGTATCGAGAGCCAGCCGGCCGACCCGCAAGCCAAGTTGCGCCAGCTCTTCGAGTTGGGCTCCGAACTGGCCTCCTCGCCCGATGGAATCGCAATAGAGCTGGCACTTCGGGACTGGTCACGTCGCGACAGTGACGTCGCCGAGCGAGTACGCCGGGTAGACAATCGACGTATGGAGTACATGCGCTCACTGTTCGGGCAGTTCTGCGTGGATGAGAACGATGTCGAGGTCCGCTGCATGCTGGTCTTGTCGTTGTTCATCGGCAGCCGCTTCATCGCAGCGCAGCACGGTGAGAAGACCCGGTCGCAGGTGCTGCAACTCGCGCTCGATCGACTGCTCAGCGAATCGTGGGACTGATTTGACGGGCTAGCCGCGGCAGTCCACGGCTACGTCGAGCGCTGCGCAGACCTCACGCATACGGCTGTCGCTGAGCCGTCCGAGGCGCTCTACCAGCACCGCGATGGAGACGCTCTCGACTGAGTCGAGGTTGACTCCGGACCGGCGGGGGACCGGATCGTCACCCGGCTCCAGCACGACCTCGCTGGCCAGACCGCGGATCGTGGTTGTACAAGGCGCGATGAGTGTGCGTCTCATCCGCGGGATGGCGGTATCGCGTGAGAGCACCACAACAGGCCGCCGGCCGATTCCTGGCAGCTCGCACCACCACATCTCTCCCCGAGCGGGCAGACGGCTCAGGCTCACGATGCGGCGGCTGCCTCTCGGAACGACGCGAGGTCTCCCCACGCGTCGGACTCCTCGAGCGGGTGCTCGTCATAGGCGGCGTAGGAGGCGTCGATCTCCGCGGAGCGGTGCCGAGCAACGAGGGCTGACAGGGCCTCGTCGAGGAGAGCGGCGTCCGTCAGCGCGGAGCGTGCCTGCCGGGCGCTCGCCAAGAGCGCCTCGTCCACTGTCGTGCTGACTCTTGTTCTGGCCATGCCATAATTATGCCACGCATGTGCCACAATCGGCGGTCCGCAGTTAGGCTGGTTACACATGGAGCTAGTCGGGCTCGAACCGACGACCTTCGCGCTGCCAGCGCGACGCTCTCCCAGCTGAGCTATAGCCCCAGGAACCGTCAATCCTAGCGCCCGAGCAGTCGACCGGCCAGGCTCTGTGCCGTCCGGCCGGTCGGACGGCGGTCACCCGCGCGGAATGAACTCCGGCACGTCGAGATCGTCGCTGGCGGCGCCCTCGCCGCGGCCGGTGATCCGCCGGCGGGCGGGAGCATCGTCGTCGAGCGCGTCTGCGCGGGCGGGCTTGCGACGCTGGTCCTCGCCGCCCTCCACGACCTGGTCCAGGCGGGCGGTCATCGCGCCGTGGGTCAGACGTACGTCGCGGATCAGCCGCTCTGCGTTGTTGCGCAGCGAAGATGACAGCTCGCGCAGGTTGCGTGAGACCTCGGTGCCTTCGCTGAGGATCTCGCGCGCCACGATGTGCGCCTCGCTGGTGATCTCGCGCGCCTGATCGCGGGCAGTGGCCTTGACCTCGCGCGCCTGCTCCTCGGCCTGCGCCTGCTTGCGCTCCAGCTCCTCTTGGCATGCTGCCAGCTGGCTCTCGGTCTGCTCGCGGGTCTCCTGCGCGAGTCGCTCCGCCTCCTGGCGTGCGTTCTGCAGCAGCTGCTCGCCGTCGCGCTCGGTCGCCGCCCGCAGCTGTTCGGCCTCCTGCCTCGCGGCCGTGCGGGCCTGCTCGGTCTCCTGATGGGCGAGTGCCCATGCCTGCTCGGACTCTCTGCGCGCGTCCGCCAGCATCTGGTCTGCCTGCTCGCGCGCCTGCTCCAGTCCGCGCGTCGCTTCCTCGCGCGCGCCGTCGGCCTCTGCGTGCAGCTGTGCGGCTGCGCCCAGCGCCTCGTTTCTAGTCGTCTCGGCATCGGCACGAGCGCTGCCGAGCAGCTCTTGGGCCTCTTCCTCGGCTGCCTGCACCCGGTTCTCGGCTGCGCGTTCGGCCTCGGCGATCCGCTCGCGTGATCGCGTCTCGGCTTGCTCGCGCATCTCGACGGCCGCGCGTTCGGCGGCGCCGACGATGCTCGCCACCCGTCCGGGCGCGGCGTCCAGCGTGTCCGGATGAGGCTCGTCGTGAACGTCCTCGACGAACTCGTGCTGCTGGTGTTCGACGTTCTCCACGCGGCCATCGTAAAGCGCCGGCGGCGGGCGCGCGTTGGCCCGCTCTGGCGCCGGGCGTGGACGCTCGCGCTCGCAGCGAGCATCTCATGCAGGGTGTGGCAGAGAATGTTGGATATATGTCCTTGCGGACATCGCCGAGTTGGGCGATGATCGCTGCATGCACGAGCGACGCAAGCCGCGCAACGTGGCCATCGTGGCCTACCCGGGAGTACAGAGCCTGGACGTGACCGGGCCTTTGGAGGTGTTCTTCGGCGCCCAGACGCTGATCGAGGCTGCGGGCCGTCGCGAGCGCGGCTACCGGGTGCTCACGCTGAGCAGCGACGGGCGCCCGCTGCGAACCTCCAGCGGATTGACGGTCGTCCCCGACGCCGCGATCGGCGCCGCGCCCACGCCGATCGACACGCTGATCGTCGCCGGTGGTGCCGGTTACCGCCGAAGCGGTCGAGGACCGGGCGCTGGTGGAGTGGATCGGCGAGACCGCGACCGGCGCGCGGCGCACCGCATCGGTCTGCAGCGGGCGCGTTCCTGCTGGCTGCGCGCTGGCCTGCTCGACGGCCGCCGCGCGACCACGCACTGGGCGTCCGCTGAGCAGCTGCAGCGCGACGTATCCGCGGGTGACGGTCGACCCCGAGCCGATCTTCGTGCGCGACGGACGCGTGTGGACCTCCGCCGGGGTGACCGCCGGGATGGATCTCGCGCTGGCGCTCGTCGAGGAGGACCTCGACCGCGAGGCCGCACTGACGATCGCGCGCCACCTGGTGCTGTTCCTGCGCCGACCGGGCAGCCAGTCGCAGTTCAGCGCCACGCTCGTCTCCCAGCAGCCCCAGCGCGAGCCGCTGCGCGAGATCGCAGCGGGCGGTGCTCGAGGACGTCGGCGGCGATCACTCGGTCGAGGCGATGGCAGCGCGTGCACACATGAGCCCGCGACACTTCGCCCGCGCCTTTCGAGCCGAGACGGGCGTGACGCCAGCTCGCTACGTCGAGCGTGTGCGCGTGGAGGCTGCGCGCCGAGCACTCGAGGACACACGCGAGCCGGTCGCGGCGATCGCCGCCGATTGCGGCTTCGGCACCGCCGAGACGATGCGTCGTGTGTTCCTGCGCACCCTGCACGTAGGGCCGAGCGAGTACCGCCGGCGCTTTCAATCCCCAAGCACGACGGAGGCGGCTGTATGAACATCGCGATCGTTCTCTACGACCGTTTCACCGCGCTCGACGCGATCGGGCCGTACGAGGTGCTCAGCCGGCTCCCCGGCGCAAGCGTCACGTTCGCCGCGGCCGAGGCCGGTCCGGTGCAGACCGACAACGGCATGCTCACGCTGCTCGCCGAGCGCCCACTGTCCGAGGTCGAGCGTCCCGACATCGTGCTCGTCCCCGGCGGCCCGGGCGAGGTCGCGGCACGCGCTGGCGGGGCGGTGCTCGACTGGCTGCGGGCAGCCGACGCGCACCAGCACGTGGACGACATCGGTGTGCACCGGCTCGCTGATCCTCGCCGCTGCCGGGCTGCTCGACGGACAAGCGCGCGACCACGCACTGGCTGGCGATCGAGCAGCTGCGCGCGCTCGGCGCCGAGCCGGTGTCCGAGCGCGTCGTCTTCGACGGCAAGCATCGTCACCGCCGCGGGCGTCTCGGCCGGCATCGACATGGCGCTCACGCTCGCCGCGGAGATCGCCGGCGAGGACGTCGCCCAGGCGATCCAGCTGGGGATCGAGTACGACCCGCAGCCGCCGTTCGACGCCGGCTCGCCGGCCAAGGCGCCGCAGGCGATCGTCGAGCTTGCTCGCGCAGCCACAGCCGCTTTCGTGCTCGAAGGTGAGGACGCGCTCACCGCCTCCGGCTGACCGTCGCCGCCGCGGGCGGTCCGTCCAGGTCGCCCGCTAACCTGCGACTGCCGATGGCCGAGCACCGCTACGACCCGCACGAGATCGAGCCGCGCTGGCAGGCGCGTGTGGGCCGCGCGAGCGCACGTGGGAGGTGTCCAACGCCGAGCGATCAGAGTGGACCCGCCGACACGGCGCGGGTCGCGGCTCGCAGGCGCCCAGCTCCTACGTGCTCGAGATGCTCCCCTACCCGAGCGGCGAGCCGCACATCGGCCACCTGAAGTGCTACTCGGTCGGCGACGCGATCGCCCACTTCCACCGCCGGCTGGGCGCCCGCGTGCTGCACCCGATGGGCTATGACGCGTTCGGGCTGCCGGCCGAGAACCACGCGATCAAGACCGGCGTGCACCCGCGCGTCTCGACCGCCGAGTCGATCGCGTCCTTCCAGCGCCAGTTCCGCTCGTGGGGGATCTCGATCGACTGGTCGCGCGAGCTGGCCACGCACGAACCGTCCTACTACCGCTGGACGCAGTGGATCTTCCTGGAGCTGTTCCGCGCGGGCCTGGCCTACCGCAAGCGAGGCGGCGGTCAAGTGGTGCCCCAAAGACCAGACCGTGCTCGCCAACGAGCAGGTCGACGCCGACGGGCACTGCGAGCGCTGCGGGGCGATCGTCGAAGTCCGGCAGCTCGAGCAGTGGTTCCTGCGCATCACCGACTACGCCGAGCGGCTGCTCGAGCGACCTCGACGCGGATCGACTGGCCCGAGCACGTCAAGACGATGCAGCGCAACTGGATCGGGCGCAGCGAGGGCGCCGAGGTGACGTTCCGCTGCGAGGAGCTCGGACGTCGACTACCCCGTGTTCACGACCCGCCCGGACACGCTGTTCGGCGCGACCTTCTTCGTGATGGCGCCCGAGCACCCCGACGTGATGCGCCTGGCCGCAGGGCACCGAGCACGAGCAGGCGGTGCGCGACTACGTCAACCACGCGCTCACCGAGAGCCAACGAGGAGCGCGGCAACGCCGAGAAGCCGAAGACCGGCGTGGCGCTCGGGCGCACCGTCACCAACCCCGTCAACGGCGAGCAGATCCCGATGTACGTGGCCGACTACGTGCTGATGGAGTACGGCACCGGCGCGATCATGGCCGTGCCCGGCCACGACGAGCGCGACTACGCCTTCGCGCGCGCGTTCGAGCTGCCGATCAGGCGCGTGATCGTCGCCCGAGCGCCCGCTCCGGCGGGCATCGACGGCACGCAGCAGGACTGGGAGCGCTCGCCGAGAGCCTGCCCTACACCGGCGACGGCGTGCTCGTCGAACTCCCACCCGGACTTCGACGGGATGGGCAACCGCGAGGCGCTCGCGCGCGATCGTCGCGTGGCTCGACCGCGAGGGCAAGGGCCACGCTTCGGTCAACTACCGCCTGCGCGACTGGCTGGTCTCCCGACAGCGCTACTGGGGCTGCCCGATCCCGATCGTCTACTGCGAGAGCTGCGGGATGGTGCCGGTGCCCGAGGAGCAGCTGCCGGTGGAGCTGCCGGACATCGAGGACTACACGCCCAAGGGCCGCTCGCCGCTGGCGGCCGCCGAGGACTGGGTCAACACCGAGCTGCCCGCAACTGCGGCGGCGCGGCGCGGCGCGAGACCGACACGATGGACACGTTCGTGGACTCCTCGTGGTACTTCCTGCGCTACTGCGACGCCGCGCAACGATCAGCGCCGCCTGGGACCCGGCGGCGCTGCGCGAGTGGATGCCCGTCGACCAGTACATCGGCGGCGTCGAGCACGCGATCCTGCACCTGATGTACGCGCGCTTCTTCACCAAGGCGCTCGCCGACCTCGGCCACCTCGACTTCCAGGAGCCCTTCCAGGCGCTGTTCACCCAGGGCATGGTCACCAAGGACGGCGCCAAGATGAGCAAGTCGCGCGGCAACGTCGTCTCGCCGGCGTCGATCGTCGAGCGCGTGGGCGCCGACACGGCCCGCTGCTACATCCTGTTCGTCGGCCCGCCCGACCAGGACGCCGACTGGTCGGACGAGGGCGTGGAGGGCGTGCACCGCTTCCTCGGGCGGCTGTGGCGGCTGGCGGCGGAGACCGCCGAGCGCGCGGCCCGGTCCGCGCCCGAGCTGGACGGCTTCGACGTGGCTGACGGCGAGGACCTGGCGCTGCTGCGCAAGACCCACTGGGCGATCGACAAGGTCAGCGGCGACCTGCGCCGCTTCGCGTTCAACACGGCGATCGCGGCCGTGATGGAGCTGCTCAACGAATGCTCGCGGCTGCGCGACTCGGTCGGCGCTGCGAGACGCTGCGCTTCGCGCTCGGCACCGCCGCCTCGCTGCTGTTCCCGTTCGCCCCGCACGTGTGCGCGGACATCTACGAGCGGCTGACCGGCGAGCGCGTGTGGGAGCAGCCGTGGCCGCAGGCCGACGAGGCGCTGCTGGAGAGCGACGTCTACGAGCTCGTCTGCCAGGTCAACGGCAAGGTCCGCGACCGCGTGCAGGCCGGCGCCGACGCCGACCCCGAGGAGCTCAAGGAGCTGTGCCGGGCGGCGCCCAACGTGCGCGCGCACGTCGACGGCAAGGAGATCGTCAAGGAGATCGTGGTGCCGGGCAAGCTCGTCAACCTGGTCGTGCGCTAGACGGCCGCGGCGGATCGTC
Source organism: uncultured Solirubrobacteraceae bacterium (assembly GCA_963705235.1). GTDB lineage: Bacteria > Actinomycetota > Thermoleophilia > Solirubrobacterales > Solirubrobacteraceae > Palsa-744. The sequence goes on from OY970059.1 coordinate 2,164,501, forward strand.
CGCGCGTCGACCCCTCCGCCTAGACTCGGGGCCATGGCCGAGCTCAAGCCCGCGTACCTGATCCACGGCGACGACCACGGCGCGATCGCCGAGCGCCGCGCCGGCCTGCGCGCGCTCGCCGAAGCCCGAGGACGGCGGCGGCGCGAGCGTCGAGCTGCTCGAGGGCGACGACGCGACGCCCGGCGGCGTCGCCGCGGCGCTGGCCGCGATGACGCTGGCGATCGGGCGGCGCGTGATCATCGTCGAAGGCGTCGAGCGCTGGCGGCAGGCGGACGTCGAGAAGCACCTCGCTGCCGCGATCGGCGCAGATGCCGCCCGACACGACGCTCGCGCTGTTCGCGCGCGAGGAGGCCCGCGCGAAGGCGCCGGCGGCGCGTGCACGAGGCGGTCAAGCGGGCCGGCGGACAGATCGTCGCGCAGATGACCGTCAAGCCGTGGGAGCTGCCCAGCTGGGCGCGCGAGCAGGCCGCGCGCATCGGCCTGTCGCTCGACGGCGCGGCGGCCAAAGCGCTGGTGGCGCAGGTCGGCGAGCGCCAGCAGCGGCTGCTGCGCGAGCTCGAGAAGCTGGCGCTGGAAGGCGACGCCGAGCAGGGCGCGACGGCGGTGGGCGCGCAGGACATCGAAGCGCGCGCGGCGCACTCGGCCGAGTGGCGCGCCTACGCGCTCGCCGACGCGCTCGTCGGCGCGGACGCGCGCGCGGCGACGCTCTCCTACCTGCGCCTGCGCGCAGCAGGGCGAGCGCCTGTCCGGGCTGACCTACCTGATGGCACAGCGGCTGCGCGACGCGCTCGCGGTGGCGCTGCGCCTGCAGGCGGGCGAGTCGGTCGCGCGAGGTCAAGCGCGGCCTGCGCATGCCCGCGCGCGCCGCCGAGCGCTTCGTCGCCGACGTCGCGCGCAGCGACCCCGAGCGCCTGCGCGCGCGCGCTGGCGTGCTCGCGGACCTCGAGCTCGACTCGCGCGGCGGCGCGCCGCTGGCGGCCAGCCGCGCGACCGCTGGCCGGCCTCGAGCGAGGACACGCTCGCGCTGCGGGCGATCGAGGCGATCACTGCGCTAGCGGCGCGCCGGCGAGCGGTGCGCGCGGCGCGGGACTTCTTGCGCGCGCCGGTGTTGCGGTGCAGCGCGCCGCGCTTGACGGCCTTGTCGATCGTGCTGACGAGCTCGCGGTGCGTCGGTCGGCGGCCGCGGCGTCGCCGCCGGCGACCTGCGCCTCGAGGCGGCGGAAGTAGGTCTTGATCGTCGAGGTGTAGCGACGGTTCTCCAAACGCTCGCGCTCGGAGCGCAGGATGCGCTTCTTCTGGGAGTGAATGTTGGCCATGATCAGAGCCGCGGGCGCGCAGGAAGAACGGCCCGAGGCGCGCCGCGCAGCGCCGTACTATAGCGGCCTTGTCCGCCGCCTGCCGCAACCGCACGCCGAGGAGCAGTCCCGCGCCGCCTCCGCCGGGCGGCGGCCGCGTCGCGCGCAACACGGCGATCTTCTCGATCGCCACCGCGCATCTCACGCGTCGTGCGGGTCTGGTGCGCGAAATCGTCGCGGCGAGCTTCTTCGGCACCGGCGGCCCGGCGTCGGCGTTCACGATCGCCTTCCAGGTCCCCAACCTGGTGGCGCAACCTGTTCGCCAACGCGGCGCTGTCGGCGGCGTTCGTGCCGGTGTTCACGGACCTGCTGCAGCAGGGCAGGCGCAAAGAGGCGCTCCGGCTGGCCTCGACGCTGTTCTGGATCATGCTGATCGTGCTCGGGCGCTGCGACCGCGTTCTTCATCCTCGCCGGCGGGCGCGATCATGCCGCTGTTCATCGGCCCGCACGTTCAACCCGCAGCTCGACGCGCTCACGGTGGGCCTCTCGCAGGTGCTGTTCCCGGTCGTGCTGCTGCTCGGGCTCAACGGCCTGCTCGTGGGGATCCTGCAGTCCTACGACCACTTCACGATCCCCGCGATCTCGCCGGCGGTGTGGAACGTGGTGATCATCGTGCTGCTGGTGCGTGCTGCGCCCGCACTTCCAGGCGGCGTATGAAAACGGCGATCAGCTGTACGCGTACGCGATCGCGATCCTGGTCGCGACGGTCGTGCAGCTGCTGATGGCGTTCGGCGCGCTCGGGCGGATCGACTTCCGCCTGCAGATGCTCGATCGACTGGCACGACCCGCGCGTCAAGCAGGTGTTCATGCTGATGCTGCCGGTGACGATCGGGCTCGGCATCGTCAACCTCGACCAGCTGATCAACTCGGTCTTCGGCACGCTCGTCTCCGAGGAAGCGCCGCGCGCGATCGACAACGCGTTCCGCGTCTACATGCTGCCGCAGGGCCTGTTCAGCGTGGCGGTCGCGACCGTGCTGTTCCCGACGCTCAGCCGCATGGCCGCCCGCCGCGACGCGGCGGCGATGCGCCGCGCGCTCGGCATCGGCATGCGCCAGATCAACCTGCTGCTGATCCCTGCGGCGGCGTTCATGATCGTGCTGCCGACACCGATCGTGCGGCTGGTGTTCGAGCGCGGCGAGTTCGACGCGCACTCGACGGACATCGTCTCGATCGCGCTGTTCTGGTTCGCCTTCAGCCTGCCGTTCGGCGGCCTGAACCTGCTGCTGACGCGCACCTTCTTCGCGCGTGCAGCGGCCGTGGATCCCGACGCGCCTGGCGGCGATGAACATCGTCGTCGACGTCATCGTGAGCGATCGGCCTGTACAAGCCGTTCGGCATCGCCGGGCTGATCATCGGCACGGTGGCGGCGAACGCGGTGATGACCGCGCTGCAGCTGCACCGCCTGCGCATCGGCTTCAACGGTCGCCTGGAAGGCGGGCAGACGACGATGATCACGGCGCGCATCCTCGTCGCCTCGCTGCTGCTGGCGGTCGTCTCGTGGGTCGTGTGGAAGCTGCTCGACAGCCGTGCTCGGCGCCTCGCTGCCGGCGCAGATCGTGAGCGTCGGCGCTGCCGGGGTGGCGGGCGTGGTGGTGTACGCGCGCGCCGTGCTGACGATGCACATCCCCGAGGCCCACCAGGTTCACCAGCTGATCCGCTCGCAGCTCGGACGCGCGTAGACGATAGGTGCGTGCAGCGGCGAGCAGAGGCCGGGTGAGCCTTGGCCCACCCGGCGTGCACCCGATCATAGATCGCCGCTTACTACTTACGTCCCAGGACTATGTGTCTTGCCTGGGCGGCGTGACACTCTCGACACCTGGACAGGCCGCCGGCGCGCAGAGCCCACGGCGCGTTGCCGCGGTTGAGCCTCGAGGGCCCGTAGTCGAGTTGGCGATCCGCCGGACCGTTAACGCTAGCGCGTCTACGCTGTAGCGGCCCATGGACCAGGCGCACATCCGCAACTTCTCGATCATCGCGCACATCGACCACGGCAAGTCGACGCTGGCCGATCGCATCCTCGAGCTGACGCACACGGTGGCAGCGCGCGAGATGCGCGCGCAGCTGCTGGACTCGATGGACCTCGAGCGCGAGCGGGGGATCACGATCAAGGCGCAGGCGGTGCGCGTGTTCTTCACGGCGCGCGACGGCGAGACCTACCAGCTGCACCTGATCGACACGCCCGGGCACGTGGACTTCACGTACGAGGTGTCGCGCTCGCTGGCGGCGTGCGAGGGCGCGCTGCTGGTGGTGGACGCCTCGCAGGGGGTGGAGGCGCAGACGGTGGCCAACACGTACCTGGCGGTGGAGTCGGGCCTCGAGCTGATCCCGTGCCTGAACAAGATCGACCTGCCCGGCGCCGAGCCCGAGCGCGTGGCGGGCGAAGTGAGCGAGCTGATCGGCGAGCCGGCGGAGTCGATCCTGCGGATCAGCGGCAAGACGGGCGAGGGCGTGGGGGAGGTGCTGGAGGAGCTGATCGCGCGTGTGCCGCCGCCGACGGGCGACCCCGACGGCCCGCCGCGCGCGCTGATCTTCGACTCGCGAGTTCGACCAGTACCGCGGCGTGATCGCCTACATCAGGGTGGTGGACGGCGTGTTCCGCAAGGGCGAGGCGATCCGCGCGATGGCCGCGGGCACGGAGGCGGACATCGACGACATCGGTTTCTTCAGCCCGCAGATGATGCCGACCGACCAGCTGGCGGCAGGCGAGGTGGGCTACCTGATCACCGGCCTGAAGGACGTGACGCTGCTGCGCGTGGGTGACACGCTGACGACGCGCGCGCGATCGGGTGCCCGCCCACCCGGCGGGGGCGCTGAGGCGACGGAGGCGCTGCCGGGCTACCGCGAGGTCAAGCCGATGGTCTTCTGCGGGCTGTTCCCGATCGACTCCGACGACTACCCGGACCTGCGCGATGCGCTGGAGAAGCTGACGCTGAACGACGCGGCGCTGTCGTGGGAGCCGGAGACCTCGGACGCGCTCGGCTTCGGCTTTCGCTGCGGCTTTCTGGGCCTGCTGCACATGGACATCGTGCGCGAGCGTCTGGAGCGCGAGTACGACCTGGAGCTGCTGACGACGATGCCGTCGGTGGAGTTCGACGTGACGCTGACCAACGGCGAGGAGCTCGAGGTGCACAATCCGTCGGACATGCCCGATCCGGGCACGATCGAGGAGATCCGCGAGCCGTTCATCCGCGCGTCGGTGATCGCGCCGAAAGAGTTCGTGGGGGCGGTGATGGAGCTGTGCCAGGAGCGCCGCGGCGTACACGCGGGCATGCACTATCTCTCGCCCGAGCGGGTGCAGATGACCTACGACCTGCCGCTGGCGGAAATCGTGCTGGACTTCTTCGACCAGCTGAAGTCGCGCACGCGCGGTTACGCGTCGCTGGACTACGAGCTGAGCGGCATGAAGCCCTCCGACCTGGTCAAGCTGGACGTGCTGCTGGCGGGCGACGCGGTGGATGCGCTGTCGATGGTGGTGCACCGCGAGAAGGCCTATGAGATGGGTCGCACGCTGACCGAGAAGCTGCGCAAGCGCATCCCGCGCCAGCAGTACGACGTGCCGATCCAGGCGGCGATCGGCTCGCACGTGATCGCGCGCGAGACGGTCAAGGCGTTTCGCAAGGACGTGATCGCGAAGTGCTACGGCGGCGACATCACGCGCAAGAAAAAGCTGCTGGAGAAGCAGAAGGAGGGCAAGAAGCGGATGAAGCAGGTCGGCCGCGTGGAGGTGCCCCAGGAGGCGTTCCTGGCCGTGCTGGAGCTCGGCGAGGATTGACGTGCGGGCCGTGCCCTTCAGGGTGCTGTTCGTGTGCCTGGGCAACATCTGCCGCTCACCGACCGCCGAGGGTGTGATGCGCGGGCTCGTGCGCGAGGCGGGCTTGAAGGACGACATCGATATGGATTCGGCGGGCACGGGTGCGTGGCACGTCGGCAGCGCGCCCGACGGGCGCGCAACCGCCGCTGCTCGCGGCCGTGGGCTGGCTCTCGAGGGCAGCGCACGCCAGGTCGTGCAAGACGACTTCGATCGCTTCGATTTGCTGTTGGCGATGGACAGCGCCAACCTGCAGGAGCTGAGGGCGATCGCGCCGAGTGAGCAGGCGTGCGCGAAGGTGAGGCTGCTGCGCGAGTTCGACCCGGCCAGCGCGGGCAGCGAGGACCTCGACGTGCCCGACCCGTATTACGGTGGAGAGGACGGCTTCGAGCACGTGCTCGACCTCGTGCAGGCCGCCTGCCGGGGGCTGCTGGAGGAGATCGTGGCCGACCGGGTGCAGTGAGCGTGCCCGCGCAGGCGGGGCTGCCGGCAGGGGCGAGCGAAGTCAGGCGCGTGGGCGGCGGTGACATCAACGAGGCCTTTCGCGTGGTGTTGGCGGACGGGCGCGAGGCGTTCGTGAAGACCCGCGCGGACGCCGCGCCGGGCGAGTATCGAGCGGAGGCCGCTGGGCTGGAGTGGCTGGCGCAGCCGGGCGCGCTGCGCACGCCGCGCGTGCTCGATGTGGACGACCGCTACCTGGCGCTCGAGTGGATCGTGTGCGGGCGCCTGAGCGAGGCGGGCGCGGAGGAGCTGGGGAGGGGGTTGGCTGAAACGCATGGCGCGGGCGCGCCCCGGTTCGGGGGTTTTGGCGAGGCCAGCGCGGGAGAGGCGGGCGGCGTGGGTGACACGGGGGACGGGGGCGACACAAGGGTGCGGGCGACGGCGCGGCTGAGCTGGCTGGAGCTGTCGAACGAGCCGTGCGAGGACTGGCCCGCGTTCTACGCGCAGCGGCGGCTACTGCCGTTGAGCCGTCTGGCACGCGAGCGCGGCGTGTGCTCGGCGACGGGAGTTGCTGCGGTCGAGCGCGTGTGCTCGCGGTTGGACGAGCTGTGCGGCCCGCGCGAGCCGCCGGCGCGCCTGCACGGGGACCTGTGGTCTGGCAACGTGCTCGGCGCTGAGGACGGGCGCCCGTGGCTGATCGACCCGAGTGCGTATGGCGGGCATCGCGAGATCGACCTGGCGATGCTGCGGCTGTTCGGCGCGCCGTCCGAGCGTGTGTTCTGGGCGTACGAGGAGGTCACGCCGCTGGCGGACGGCTGGCGCGAGCGCGTGGAGCTGTGTCAGCTGCCGGCGCTGCTCGTGCACGCGCTGCTGTTCGGCGGCTCCTACGGCGCGGCGGTCGAGCGCGTGGCCCTGCGCTACGCCGGCTGAACTCGTCCCGGCGGCGGGGGGCGCGTCGGACTGGGGGAGGTGCACGCGCACACGCTCACCGCTCGACAGCGCCTGTATTTGCTGGCGCGTGTAGTGGTCGCGCGTCACTACCGTCGCGATCTGACGCTGGTGACGGTGGCGCGGGCGCTGAGGACCTCGCCGAGGCAACTGCAGCGCGCATATGCGCAGTGTGGTGCGACGAGCTTCCGCGAGGATCTGCTGGCGCGGCGCATGTCGGTGGCCGCGGAGCTGCTGGTGGCGCAGCGCTCGATCAGGGTGGCGGATGTGGCGCGTCTGGTTGGTTACCGCCAGGGTTCGTTCTTTGCGCGCGCATTTCGCCGCCGCTACGGCCTTTCGCCGGCGCGTTTTCGCGACGCGTCGCTTCAGGCCGACGAGCGCTCGTACGGCGACGTGCGCTCACCAGGGCGCTCCGCCGCAACCGCCTCGTGATCCTCGACGGCTTCGCTGCCGGACAGGCGCAGGCGAATCAGCGTGCCGCCGCCGGGAGCCTTTTGGACGGTGACGGTTCCGCCCTGCTGGTCGACGACTTGGCGGACGATCGCCAGGCCCAGTCCCGAGCCGGGGCGCCCGCGCGCCTGGGCGCCGCGGTAGAAGCGGTCGAAGACGTGCGGCGCGTCGGCGGCGGAGATGCCGGGGCCGTGGTCGCGCACGGTCAGCTGCCCCGCGTGCAACGCCACCTCGACGGGCTCGCCGTCGGGGCTGTACTTGAGCGCGTTGTCGATCAGGTTGCTGATCGCCCGCTCCAGTCTCTCGGGCGTTCCGCTGATCAACGTCGGCTGCAGGTCGGCGTGCAGCGGCGTGCGCGGCGCGCTGCGGCGTGCACGCTCGAGAACCTCCTCGACGAGCAGGTCCAGCCGCACGTCCTCGATGTCCATGCGCGGCTGCTCGCCGCGGGCGAGATCGATCAGGTCGTTCATCAACAGTGTCAGCTGCTCGATCTGTCCGACGACGTCGCCGAGCAGCCGGCTGTGCTCGCGGGGGTCCATGCGAGGACCCTGCTGCTGGAGGATCTCGATGTTGGTGCGCAGGCTGGTGACGGGCGTTCGCAGCTCGTGCGAGGCGTCGGCGACGAGCTGGCGCTGCGCGTGCACGGACGCGTCGAGCGCGCTGATCGATCGCTCGAGCGCATCGAGCATCGCGTTGAAGCTGCGTGCCAGACGGCTCAACTCGTCGCTGCCGTCTAGCTCGATGCGCTGGGTCAGATCGTGGGTGAGGGCAACGTGTTCGGTCGTCTGCGTCAAGCGCTTGAGCGGCGCGACGGCGGCGCCGGCGACCAGGCGGCCGAGCAGCGCGGCCAGCGCGATGCCGCCGACGAGCACCAGCGCGAGGATCAAACGCAGGCGCGAGAGCAGGCTGTCGACTTCGGTCAGGGGCTGTGCGAACTGGACCGCGCGGCCTTTGTCGAGGGGCTCGGCGAGGATGCGCAGGTGGATGCCGTGGGCGTGGGCGTCGCGCAGGAACGACTTGCCACCGCTGCTCGCGAGCGATCGGGTGCGGGCGTCGACGGGCAGTGAGATGCCGCGTGCGGAGCGGTCGAGGATCTCGCCTTTGGCGCCCACCACCTGCTGGTAGCCACGCACCTGGTTGGGGTTGGGCGGCAGATTGCCGAAGGGGATCAGCTGCGCGTTGCGGGGGCGTTGAGTGGCGCGGGCGCCACCTCGTCCAGCAGTCGTGGAGGTCGAGGTGGAGGTGGCTGACGGTGCGGTGAGCGCGAGCCCGAACTGGCCGGCGCGCACGCGGGCGGCCCGATCGCCGTGTTGGTTGAGGAGGTGCAGCAGGCGGGCTGCCTGGCCGGCGCGGTTGGCGAGCTGCGCGTCGACCTGGCGGTGGAGTTGGTTGGAGGTGAGCACGTAGATGAGGATCGACGCGAGCACCACGGCGATCGCGACGGCGGCGGCGGACACCAGCGTGATGCGTCGGCGGAAGCTCATGACGGCGCTCGCAGCACGTAGCCGACCCCGCGCACGGTGTGCAGCAGGCGCGCCTCCCACTCGCTCTCGGTCTTGCGTCGCAAATAGCCCATGTACACGCCGAGCGAGTTGGAGCTGGACCCGAAGTCATAGCCCCAGACGCTCTCGAAGATGGCCGAGCGCGTGAGTACCTGGCGCGGGTGGCGCAGGAACAGCTCCAGCAGCAGGAACTCCGTTCGCGTGAGCGCCAGCGTGCGCTCGCCGCGCCACGCTTCGTGCGCGCCGACGTCCAGGCGCAGATCCTCGAAGGAGAGGATCTGATGGGGGTCCTCGTCGCCGGCGCGGCGCAGCAGCGCGCGGATGCGCGCCAGCAGCTCGCGCAGCGCGAACGGCTTGACGAGGTAATCGTCGGCGCCGGCATCCAGTCCGGCGACGCGGTCGTCGACCTCACCGCGCGCGGTGAGCATCAGCACGGGGGTGGTGTCGCCGCCGTCGCGCAGGCGCCGGCAGACCTCCAGCCCGTCGAGGTAGGGCATGCCAATGTCGAGGATGATGGCCTCATACGGCGTCGAGCCGATCCGTTCGAGTGCCTCGTTGCCGTCGCTGGCTCTGGCGACGTCGTAGTTTTCGAGCGTGAGCGCCCGCAGCAGCGCGTTCTGCACGGCGGGCTCGTCGTCGACGACCAGTATGCGTGCTTGCTCAGCCATGTCGGAGGCTCGCGTGGCGCCGAGTCGGCGCCGTTGCCGTCGGCGACGATGCCTGCCAGCGCGCAACCTTGAGGCTAGCGTGACGCACAGAGGCGTCCGCCGGCTAACGCCAAGCGAAGAAAACCCTAAGAAGCGTCGCGCGGCCTGCGCCCGCCGCGCGGCCTGCGGCCTGCGGCTGCGCTAGCCGAACAGGGTCCGCTGATAGGCGGTCTCGGCGGCGGCGTGCTGGCAGGGTTGCCCGGGGAGATCGGCCAACACGCGCGTGAGGCTGTGGCCGATCGGACCTGACAGGCCGGGGCAGTAGATCGGTGCGGGCAGATCGCCGCGGGGGGAGCCGGGGGCGTTGACTGGGAACAGGCGCTGGGTGGCGGCGATCGCGTGCGTGAACGTGTCGGAGAACACGTCGACGGCGACCCTGCCGGTGTAGATCTCGATCGAGTGCCCTTGGTCGTAGACGGTGGCGGGCACGCCGCGGAGGATCGTGTTGTGCTGCGGTCCGAGCGGCGCGTTGGAGTGGAGCCTGTAGATGACCGAGGTCACCTGCAGCGGCAGCTCGCAGGTGCCGCCGCCGAAGATGCCTTTGCCCTGCACGCAGTCGCCGTAGTAGACGCTGTCGCCGACCGTGTTGATGTAGCCCTTGAGGCCGTCGGTGGCGGCGAGCGGATGGCCGTTGAAGGCTGGGCCGACCCAGTACACGCGGTAGTAGGGGAAGGTCTGTGCGTCGGCGAGTTCGCGCGCGGAAACGTGGGCCGGGCGACTGGTCCCACAGCCGGCGATGGCCGCGGCGGCGCAGATGCAGGCGATCGCGAGGATCGCGCGTGCGCGGCGCGGGCGAGGGTCACGGCTCGTGACGACGGTCATGCCCGTCATTATCTCTGGGCGTGCTTCCCGCCAGCACAGCCAGTTCGGCGCCTGTCGAGGATCGTGTCGGCCCGGACGCGGACGCTGTGTCCGATCGGGCGGCACGGGTGAGCGGCGCGGTAGGGCCGGCGTCTGCAGGGCGCTCCCAGGCGCACGCGAGCGACGGATGGGCCTCGACGGTTACCTCGGCGTTGATCAGGGCGCGCTGGTTGGCGCTGTTTACGGTGGCGGCGGTTGCGGTGTGGCTGCTGGTCGAGCCGCGCACGCCCGATCTGGCGGCGCAGGTGTATCGCGTCGGCCTGTTCCGCCAGCTTGGCCTGTCGGTGTGGGATTCGCATTGGTATGACGGCCACAGCCTGCCGGGCTACAGCCTGCTGTATCCGCCGCTGGCCTCGCTGCTGGGCATGCGCGCGCTGGGAGCGCTGTGCGTGTTGTGCTCGACGCTGCTGTTCGTGCTGTTGGCCCGCTCGGCGTTCGGTGAGCGTGCGGCGCTGTGGGGTGGTGCATGGTTTGCGCTGGCGGCGCTGGGGGACGTGTGGATCGGTCGTCTGACGTTTGCGCTGGGGGTGTGCCTGGCGTTGGCGGCGGGGCTGGCGCTGGTGCGCCGGCACTGGCTGTTGGCGGCGCTGCTCGCCGGCCTGTGTGCTGCGGCGAGCCCGGTGGCGGGCGTGCTGCTGGCGCTGGCGGGGCTGTCGGTGGCGCTGGCGGACCGTTCGCCGCGGGCGCTGGTGACGCTGGCGGGCCCGCCGGCGGTGGTCGTTCTGACGTTGGCGAGCGTCTTCCCGGAAGGCGGCTTCGAGCCGTATCCGCTGCGGTCGTTGTTGGCGACGCTGGCGGTGGTCGGAGTGTTCCTGTGGGCGCTGCCGCGCTCGGCGAGGCTCTTGCGGATCGGCGGGTGGGTGTATCTGGCGGCGTGCGGGGCGTGCGCGCTGTTCGAGTCGCCGGTGGGCAGCAACGTCGAGCGCTACGCGGTGCTGCTGGCCGGGCCGCTGCTGTTGTGCGCGCTGCTGGCCGACGTCCATGCCGACGCGGATGTCGATGCCTATGTGGGCGAGGGCGCCGGTGCGGGCGTCGCCGGTCGGAGGGGCGGCCGATCGAGCCGGCGTGGCGGAGCGTTGGCGCGGCTGACCCCGGCGGGTGTGACGGCGCTGAGCGTGATTGCGGTGTGGGTGGCGTGGGGGCCGGTGCGCGAGACGGCGGCGGTGGCGGGCGGTGCGGCGACGAGCGCGTCCTACTACGCGCCGGTCGAGCGTTTCCTGGCCCAGCACGCACACGGGCCTGTGCGGTTGGAGGTGCCGCTGACGCGCTCGCACTGGGAGGCGGCGATGCTGGCGCCGAAGGTGTCGCTGGCACGGGGGTGGGAGAAGCAGCTGGAGATGCACTACGACGGCGTGCTGGTGGCGCCGGCGCTGACGGCGGCGTCGTACAGGCGCTGGCTGGATGGGCAGGCGGTGGCATATGTGGCGTTGCCGGACATGCGTCTTGACCCGCCGAGCGCACAGGAGGGTCGACTGATCGCCGCTGGGCTGCCATATCTGCGCGAGGTGTTCGCGAGCGCCCACTGGAGGGTGTACGAGGTGCTGGGCGCGACGCCGCTGGCGTCGGGCCCGGGGCGGCTGACGGCGATGGGCCACGCCTCGTTTGCGCTGAGCGCGCGCTCGGCGGGCACGTTTGTGGTGCGCGTCCATTTCACGCGCTTTTGGACGCTGACGAAGGGCGCGGGCTGCGTGTCGCAGGCGCCGGGCGGATGGACGCGTGTGCGCGTGCAGCGGCCGGGGAGCGTGGTGGTGGCGGCGCAGTTCTCGCTGGCGCGGGCGCTGCACTCGGGCGGCTCGTGCAGCAGCACGGCGATCGGGTAGCCGATCGGGCCGCTCGCGCCGCGGGCTAGCGGGGTGCGAGCGCGTACAGGCTGGTGTAGCCGGTCAGGTAAATGTTCTTGCCGTCGCTGATAACCGGATCGAAGGCGCCGGTGTGCTTTTCGAACAGCAGCCGCCCGGTGGAGATGCCGAGCCCGTAGGTGCGGTGGTGTGCGAGGTCGGCGAAGTACACGATCCGCCCGACGATTGTGGCCGACCCGGAGATCTTGCCGTGCGCGTTGTAGGTCCAGTCGACGTGCCCGGAACGGGCGTCGAGCGCGTAGAAGGTGCCGTCGTAGGAGCCGACGTAGATGGTCGGCCCGAGGCCGGGCGCGTTGGTGACGGCGGGCGAGGCGTAGACGTAGCCGCCGGTCTGCACCGCCCAGTCGAGCTTGCCGCTGGATGCGTCATAGGCGTACACGCGCCCGTCGGTGTTGCCAAGGTACACGCGCCCGTAGACGACGGCGGCGGTGGAGTAGAACGTGCCGCTGCCGAGCAGCGTGCCGCCGGAGCCGCTGCGCCACAGCAGCCGGCCGGTGCGCTCGGAGACGGCCTGGAGGTGGCCTGAGTAGTCGCCGAAATAGAGCGCGCCGCCGGACAGGCTGGGGCTGGCCTTGACGGCGCCGCCGGCGTGGTAGGTCCAGACGACGTGGCCGGTGCTGGCGTCTAGCGCGTACACGGTGCCGTTTTGGGAGCCGCAGTACACCCGCCCGTGGTCGAGTAGGGGGGAGGACTCGCTGGGGCTGGGCAGCGAGCGCAGCCAGCGCACGGACCCGTCGCGGGTGTTGACGGCGACGATGCGCCCGGGCTTGCTTGGGTGTCCGCTGGAGAGGATGGTGACGTACACGGTGTTGGCGCTGACGGCGGGTGAGGAGGCGGACAGCTGGCCGAGCTGGCGCGTCCAGACGGTGTGACCGTTGCGCTTGTCGACGGCGCTCAGGACGGCGTCGTCGGCGAGCTGAAACACGCGGTCGCCGCGGATCACGGGCGGGAACTCGAGCAGCGCGTGGCTGTTGCGCACCCACAGGCCGAAGAACGGTGGGCGCACGCTGGGCGGTGCGGGGAAGAAGCGCGTGTGGTTCTTGGTGTAGCCGTATAGGGGCCAGGAGTAGCGGCGCGGGCCGCGGGTGGGCAGCTTGGGGGTGGGCTGCGCGACGAAGCGGGCGTGCGGGTGGTAGATGTTGCCGGTGCGGTGGCGCTCGTACAGGTAGCCGCCGAGCGCGGCGGCGGCGATCAGCACGACGAGTGCGAGCAGCGCGCCGCGGGCGCGCCGAGAGCGGGGGACCAGTCGCTGGCGACGCTCGCTCACGGGCGTCGACCGTGTTGGCTCAGGCGGCGAGCTTGCGTGACGCGCGGGCGGCGGCCGTGTGGGCCTCCTGGGCCGGCCCAGGAGGCGCTTGGCCACGCGAGCGCCTGCCGGCACCGCTGCGGCGGCGCGCCGAGCGGGCGAGCAGGCGGGCGGCGCTGAGCGCGAGCAGCCAAACCGAGGCGACGACCAGCGGTGGCAGCGTCAACCCGGACACGAGCGCGAGCACGTCGTGGTTGCCGTTGAGCGACCAGTTCCACACGAGGTAGTCGCCGACGGTGAGGCCGGCAACGAAGACCAGCGGCCTGTGGGACACGGGCACACCCTAGACAGGCAGGGAGACGGACAGGGCGCCGGTCGATGCAAGCCACGTTCAAGCCTATGATCGCAGGCGATGAACGGCGATGGGACGCGATCGCAGGCGATGGCTGGCGCGGCAGCGGCGAGCGGATCGGAGGTGTTCGCGCCGGGAATGTTGGCTGGCAAGGTCGTGTTGGTGACGGGCGGCGGCACGGGATTGGGCAAGGCGACGGCGTTGGAGCTGGCGCGCTGCGGCGCGTGGGTGACGATCACGGGGCGCCGGGCGGAGGTTCTCGAACAGGCGGCGCGGGAGATCGGCGCGGTGGCGCCGGCGGGGAGCGCGGGCGCCGGCGCGGATTGGGTGAAAGGCGATGTGCGCGAGCGCGGTGACGCGGAAAGCGTGGTGAGCACGGTGCTCGAGCGCCATGGGCGCCTGGATGTGCTGGTCAACAACGCGGGTGGCCAGTTCTTCAGCCCGGCTGAGCTGATCGCGGCGAAGGGCTGGCGCGCGGTGTGGCGGTTGAACGTGGAAGGCATGCTGAACATGAGCGAGGCGGCGTTCGAGCTGGCGCTGTCGAAGGCGGGGTGGGGAACGGTGATCAACGTGACGCTGTCGCCGCACAACGGCATGCCGGGCATGGCGCACTCGGGCGCGGCGCGCGCGACGGTGGAGGCGCTGACGCGAGAGCTGGCGCAGCGCTGGGCGGCGTCGGGGGTGGCCGTGACGGCGGTGGCGGCGGGCGTGTTCGACACTGAGGTGCTGGGCAAGTACCCGGCGAGCGTGCGCGCGGGCGCGTCGCGCACGGTGCCGCTGCAGCGGCTGGGCACGGTGTGCGAGCACGCATGGCTGGTCGCGCTGCTGGCCTCGCCGCTGGGTGGCGCGTTGAGCGGCTCGACGGTGACGCTGGACGGCGCGCGCGATAACTGGTGCGGGCCGTGGCCACCGCCGGGGCTGGCGGATGAGGCGGGGACGGTGCCGACGGAGGAGCGCACGACGGACGAGCGTCGGTAGACGCGGCTGACCGCTCCGTCAGCCCGTAAGATCTGCGCATGAGTTCAGCCGGATACGCAGCCGCGCCGCTGACGCCCGAGCGCACGCAGACCCTGTTTGGGCGCGTGATGGGTCTGGTGGCGGTGACCGTCGGCTTCGCCACGCTGGGCGTGTACCTGGCGCGCAACCTGGGCGGTGCGGGCTGGTTTATCGCATGGATGCTGGCACTCGGCTGCCTGATCGGGCTGAACGTGGCCAACTCGCGCGGCAACCAAACCCTGGCGCTGACGCTGCTGTTCGCGTTCGGCCTGCTGATGGGCGCGAGCGTGTCGACGACGGTCAACTACTACTCGGCGACGGACCCGACGGCGGTGCGCCAGGCGTTCGCGGCGACGGCGCTGTTCGTGGGTGGGCTTGGGGCGACCGGCTACGCGATCCGCAAAGACCTGTCGTTCCTGTACAGGTTCCTGTTCTTCGCGCTGCTCGGCCTGATCCTGGCGAGCATCGTGCTGATCTTCGTGCGTATCTCGGCGCTGTACACGGCGTATGCGCTGCTCGGCCTGGTGATCTTTGGCGGCTACACGGTTGTCGACTTCAACCGCCTGCGCCGCGCGGGCACCGAGGAAGCGATCCCGCTGGCCGCGGGGATCTTCCTGGACATCCTGAACATCTTCTTGCTGTTCCTGCGGCTGTTCGGCAACTCGCGCTAGGCGCTCGACGCGTTGCTCGCTGACCGCGTTGCAGATCGGCGCTCTGCGGGTTTGAGCACGGCTACGGCGGCGTGAGGGGCTCGCGAGGAGCCCGGTAACATGGGTGAAGGGCCGCGTGCGGGCGAAGTGTTGTGGTTGCACAGAAGCCTTCCAAGCTTCTAGGGCGGGTTCGATTCCCGTCGCCCGCTTGGGCCACGGGGAGTGGCGCAGTCTGGTAGCGCACCCGGCTGGGGGCCGGGCGGTCGCAGGTTCAAATCCTGTCTCCCCGATTTTCGGTCATAGGTTCAGAACCTTCCAGAGATCCGCGAACAGGAGCGAAAGCCGCGAAAAGACTGGGGTTCGTTGTCTGCCGTTCGCCTGTTCCCGGGCTGTTCCCGGCACGGGGGACCGCAAAAGGACCGCAGGAACGGCGCTGCGGTCCTTTGCCTCCAGATCAGAACCGCTGACGCTGACCGAGTTCGCGGCATATCTTCGCCTTCTCTCAGAGTGCCGTCAACGGTCGTATCGAGGCCAGCCGCGATCTTGGCGAGTGTTTTCGTTCGCGTGCCAGGGTTCTGCCGAGTGCCATGCGCAAGCTCTTGGTCGGGCGTGACAGGTAATGGTCCGAGAGCAAATGCTCGCGAGTGGGCCTGGGCGCGTAGCCGGCTCTCGCCTAAGCCCCGGCCCCTGGCGCTGGAGTGGCCTGCGCAGGCGTCCCAAAAACATCCTCGCGGAGCTCCTCATATGTCGTCGTACCGGGCGCGACGAGTGGAGCGAGTGTGTGCAGAAGAAAGGCGTCCTGATCGCCGCCACCCTGAGGAATCGACAGAAGCCGGCGCGCCGCGGTCACCGTGGCCCCTCGAACCCGCTTCAAGTCATCCACCGCAACCCCCTGGTTCTCGTGGGCATAAGCCATCGCTTCGTCCCTGGCCAGAATCAACGCGTGAGCTTGGCCGGGACGACCATGCTCATTGCAAAGTGCCTCCAGGATGTCATTCGCGAGTAGATACGACTCAAGATGCCTGTGCCTCAGAACGCGCAGGCCTTCGTTGTGAGCTGTTTCGATCTCCCGAGGATCCTTGGAGTCGCGGTCGACTAGCCGCACCACCTTCACGCCGTCAACTATGGCCGTGATTCCGTCCCCAACTTGCAGCCGATCCTGTTCGACATCGTGTGAGTTACCTACCGACAAGAAGCTCGTGTCTGGAACCTCATCGCCGAAGATCGCCGTGTAGCACTTCGAGTCGAATCGCGCTCGGGCGTTATTCCTGGGAGAAGGGTCTCCCTCACAGAGGATGACTTCAGCGGGGGCCAAGAGGTCGGCGAATCCGCCAAAAGCGATCTCAAGCTGACGCCGCCAGAACGCGCGATCCGGTCTTGACGGGGCGAGATCAACGTGTTGTGAGAAGTCGTGACCATCGAAATCCAAGAACGCAACTGATCCGGGAGTCTCGACACCGATGTCGCGGGCACGAGCCATTACGCCCGCCGAATGTGTGGCGAGCACGAGCTGACAACCTGCAGGAAGCAGATTGAGCATCTCATCCAGCAGGGGGCCGTGGATGCCGCCGTTCACGTGCAGCTCCGGCTCATCGACGCAGTAGATCGCGTTCGTGAACGTACTCCTCGCGACCGCGAAGTCGAGCAGCAAGTCAAACACGGCCTTCTCGCCGCCCGACAGCAGCTTGTAGGCGTACCGCTCGATGCCGCCCTTCGTGAACTCGAACGTTCCGTCGGCGAGCGGGTTGCTGCCGGGACCCTCGAAAACAAAGCCGGGTAGGAGTCGCGCAAGTGGATCACGAATCGATCCCACCAGCTCGTCGATAATGGCCGTGTTCATGCGCGGGTGCGCGCGATCCCAAAGCTCAACGACCGACCGCCCGATCAGGTCGCGGTAGTTCTGATCGACTCGAGTATCCAGGTCGATCGACCGTCGGGGACCGGGATCTTCCAAGGGATCTTTAGGCTGGCCTACGTTTCCGATGCTGAACTCGACTGTCACCCGTTGGGCTGTCCGCACGTGCACGGCTGAACGTGGATCGCCAGGTAGATCGCCGTGGAACTCAAGTTGGACGCTGCCCTGGCCGCCCGACGCCTGTCCGCCGCGCGAGTAATAACCCGGATCGCTCATACCCCAGTGCTGTTGTTGTCGCCACAGGCTGATCGCATCGATGAGTGAGGACTTGCCCGATCCGTTCATCCCGCAGGCCATCACGAGGCGCGGCGAATCGTCGATCGTTACCTCCAGGGACGCGAACGGCTTGAAGGCTGTGGCTGTGACCTTGTGAATGAACATTCTTCGGATCTTACGTCGAGGTCTGGTTCTCTTGATTGCCGAAGCTCGCAAATTGCGCGCGTCGCCCAGTGGTCGGCGAGGCCGCTGTAGGCGTCGTACATGAGGGCAGTTCGGTGACCTCGCGCTGTCCGCATCACGAGGGCCCCACACCATCTTGAACTCCGGGAGGAAGGTCTTCAGGGACCTAGTCGGCATATCAGTGATCGCCAGACTGAAGCCGGTTGCGCATCTTAGATTGTTCCCTGGACGATGCGGCATAATCTCTGCGCAATGGGCGGATTGCTGTCGATCTCACTGGTAGTGCCGCTTGGGGTTCACGAAGGCTGGTGGGCCAAGAACTCTGGTGATTTTCTCTTGGCCGGGGCGGCGATCTTCGCGGCGGCCGTGGCTGCCTTCGTGTCTACCGAGAACCGAAGGAAGGAACTCGCCCAGGACCGCTATTTGCGGGATCGAGAGCACATCCGCGACACGCTAGACGCCACGATGTCGGCGGCTCAGACGGCGGTTGGGAACTTCTATGCCCACGTTGCACCCAGGGAAGCATTCCGCGACGAGCAACGGCAGAGAGCCCAGCATGCAGTCCCCCCACAGACCGCAGAAGCTCGCGAAAGGAAGTGCAGGAAAAGCTTGGAACTGAGAGAGACAAGGCCCGACCGCAGGTGCAAGAGTTGGCTTTCTCCCAAGTTCGGCTCGGGATTCGCCTGCCGGAGGGTCACCCGATCGCGGCCAAGCATGCTGCTGCGTACGATGCGGCCAACAAGCTTTTCGTGGCGCTGCTTCCCGGAGTTGACGATAACCGCTCACAAGCCGAGCGAACCGCGGACGGAGCCCTCAATGAGCTGCGCCACGAACTGAACCGTAGCTTTCGCGATGCTTGTCGAGAGTGGTTTACCGCCGAGTCACCGCCGTCTTAACAGTCGGCCGAGCTTGAAGGCCACTGGCATGTGGCCTTCCTCTAGTAGATGACGCGGACTGGGCACCTGGCATGACATCCATGCGTACTCAGTGGCATCGGAATCGGGACCGCAAAAGGACCGCAGAGGGCGCGAAAACGGCTTAGAAAAGCCAGGACTAACCTTACTCCCCGATGAAAAGTCACAGGTTCAGAACCTGCCAGAGATCCGCGAACATGAGCAAAAGTCGCGAAAAGACGGGGGTTCGTGGTCGGCTGTTCTCGCTTGTTCCCGGCTGTTCCTGGCACGCAGGACCGCAAAAGGACCGCAGGAAGGACGCTGCGGTCCGATTTGTGTCCGGGGTAGCCTTATGAACGCGTGAGCTTCAAGTCTCGCCAGCTTGGCTAACCACTGGGCTGGCGTGCTCCAGGCAACAGGCTGAGCAGCCAACTGTTCCACGACCACCGGTTCGACCTCTATTCCGCCCGAAGGCTGCGAACTGACATCCGCGCGCGGCCTGCTGGGCTCGACCCAGCGCTGAGCTGAAGCGCGAGAGCACCCGCTGGCCGCCTGAGACCGAGAAGGACGAGCGCCCGTGCCAGCTAGCGGTCCTCTTCGTTGAACCGGTTCCATGTCGAACCGTCAAGTTCTCGACCGAGGCGGCATGACGGGAAAGCGCAGCCGCTCGCGGTCGGTGCGCTCGCCTTCGCGAGATCAACGATGGACGGAGACTCGCGGGGGCTTAACACCCGTCTGACTCGTGAGACGGCCCGGTTGTGTGGCGCTGGCGGAAGCCTCCAGCCGCGAGATGGGTGTTCCATCATCCGGCACGCTGCTCTTGGCGTTCCCGCGTCCGATAGGTATCGTGGACGAGCGAGAGGCTCGACCACTGGCCGAGCCTCTCTGGGAACCTTCGTCGCAGGCTCGAATACAACACGACGCTGCGGCCTCCGCTAGGCGCCGGCTCCTCCTTACAACGGAGGCCTGTCGGCGCTTGCTTCTTCAGGCACCAACGACGATAGGCAGGCCCAGACTCGGCATCAAGGGGCCTGACCCTCGGCCAGATGGAGCGCAGACAGTAATCTCGGCTATCTCGTTCCTATATAACGAGTGTCTCACCTGGTTCCATCTAGCCGAGGCCTAGCAAGCTATCTGGGAGAGGGCTAGCGATCCATCTAAGCTAGGGCCACCGAGATGCCTGCAGCCCCGAAATCGCCGACACCCGAATCGAAATCCAATCGAACAGGCTCACGCGGGCGTAGCGGAACTGCCTCAGCGCCCGCGGGCCTCCGCTACGGGCGCATGGTCGTCGGCAAGCGACAGTTCCGGCTCAGAGAGGCGCACGTCGCCGAGCACCTGATCCCGCTGATCACGAGTCACGCCGTCGGCGCCGCGAAGCTCGACATCGTGCTCCGCGGTGTGGCGCTTCAAAGCGCGCACGCAAAAAGCCGGCAGGTCGGACTCGTGTTGCCCCTCTACTCCTGGGAGGAACTCCACGACCTCGCCCGGGAGCCGCTGGGGCTCGGCGACGCTCCCCCTGACGTCGAGCCGTCTAGCAAAGTGGTCCGTCAGAAGCGGAAGTGGGTCGGCCAGCAACTTGGCCGTCTCGAAGAGATGAAGCTCCTCAGTCGCGACGAGCGTCCGGGCAAACGACCGAAGCTCGTGGTGCTGCGGGATGACGGATCGGGAGAGCCGCTCGACGACCCAGATGGCACGGAGGGCAAGACCTACGTAACGATTCTAGGCGCCGTCATAGCGAGCGGGAAGCTGGCGAAATGGGGTGCCCCCGGCGTGAGCGCGTACCTAGCCGCCATGGCCGCCGAGCGCCATGACCGAGCGTCGCAAAAAAAAACAGGGCCGCCCGAAAGTGGGCGAGGGGCCTTGGTTCCGCAGTGCAGCGTGGTTCGGCGACGCTGAGGGAAAGTACGGCCCCGACGCGCGCGTGAAGCTCCCGTTCTCTGTGCCGACGCTCGAACGCGGGCTGGTTCAACTGCGCGACGAAGGCCTCCTTTCGTCAAGCCGCCACGTCATAGCCCCGGGCACACGTCGTCGCCTCACGGGACCTCGCAACTTCTACAGGAACCGATTCGGGCAACTCGAGGTGTCGACGGACGTGATCGATCCGGAGACCTACGGCGACGAGCTTGCCGCGGAGGAGGACGGCTAGTTAGCCGGTGGGCCCCTTCCTAACCGCTCGCGGGGGGCTGCGCTGGTGCTTCGGACCTTGGAGCGCCGCCGTCCTCAACGCGATAGAAGCGGCTGGCTTCCCGGTCGACTGGCAAGAGCGGCACCTACTCCCGCTCTTCACTACTCGTGGGACAGCCTGGGTCCGCTACCGATGACTCCGACGCGGAGCGCGGCCCTGATGTCGGTCATCCGCTAGTCGATTCATCGCGACTGTCCGACAAAATGAAATTTCTGTGCTCCTTATGTATGCTCACGCGATTCGAGGAACAGGGGGAAGGGCAATGCTGGTTGGGTCGCGCACGGGGGTCAGACGACTAGCTTGGATGACGGTACGCGGTTGCGTGGCCGCGACATTTCTTCTTTGCGGCATTGCCACGCCCGCCCAGGCGTCCGTCAAGACCGTGCCGGACACCCGTGTGCCACGACATACCCATCCAGGCGGCTCGCGAGATGTCTCTCGCGGTTCGGCGATCATCTCGACGTCGGGCTGCGAAACCAACGCGCTGCCGCAGAACGATGACGGCTCCACCGACGAGATTGAACTGCCGTTCGCTCTGAACTTCTTCGGTCAGGAATACAGCAACCTGTGGGTCAACAACAACGGCAATGTAACCTTCACCGGCCCGCTCAGCACATACACACCGTTCGAGATCACCGCGTCAACGCCGCCCATCATCGCGCCGTTCTTGGCTGATGTCGATACGCGAGGGGAAGGGTCCGGCCTGGTCACCTATGGCACGACCACGTATGAAGGCCGACCAGCGTTCTGCGTCAACTGGCCCAATGTGGGCTATTACGAGGAACACACTGACAAGCTCAACTCGTTTCAATTGCTGCTCGTGAATCGCGCCGACGTCGCGCCAGGAGACTTCGATATTGTCTTCGACTACGACACGGTCCAATGGGAAACGGGCGACGCGAGCGATGGGTTCGAAGGCTTTGGTGGCGTGGCGCCAACCGTGGGATTCTCTAACGGCGATGGTGTTGCGGCGCACACCTTCCAACTCGCTGGATCACTCGAAAACGGGGCGTTCCTCGACGCTAATGATGAAACGGGGCTGATCCACCGGAGTTACGGCAGCCCGGCACCGGGAAGATACGTCTTTCACGTGACCGGGACCCAAGGTGCCTCGGGCGGCGGTGACTTCTCGCGACCATGGCCCTCCGCCGGCTACGGCTACTCATTTGCGAATCGGGGACTTCCCGGCTACCTCATTCCGGCCGGGCTAGCGCCGGCCCAGGTGTTCACGCCTTCCGGACTTGGCCGGACGTTCGTGGACTGGGCCCGCGATGCGGCCGCTAGCGGGGGTGAGGCTAGGGCGGTTACGAACCTCATGCGCACGACTGTAAACGGCGTGTGCTTCGGACTTGCCTTGAGTGGTGGAAGGTTCGACGCCGAAGAAGAACCGATCTCTGACCCCGGAATGGGAAGAACCGACCCTGAGTGGATAGCCGCGGGCTCAGGTCCCTCGGCAAGCATGAGGTTGTCGGCGCCAGGTGCCCCGTTCACCACCGCTTCTTTCAACGAACAGTTCCTGGGGCTCATTGGAGACGACTTCGTGACGCAATACTCCACTGAGGTGAACACGAGCCTTCAGCTTCAGCACTACGCCTACGCGGATCCGACCACCGGTGTTACTCACCTTCAATCCGAGCTGGAAAGCGTGCTCGGGACCGGGCACAACCTTTACGATCCCTCCGGTCGGCTGTCGGGAGCACGCGGGACCAACTTCGCGCCGATCACGCTGCAGACGCTTGAACCCGGTCACCACGTCGGTCACGAGGTTCTCGCGTACAGCTTGGAGGTTGCACCGAGCGGGCGACTCCAGATTGACGTATGGGACAACAACTTCCCAGGGCATCCTTATTCGATCTTCGTCGAGCCCGACGGGACCTGGACATATGACGCGCCCTACAGCGGCAGCACGTTCACTGGCACATACTCACTCACCGGGGCACCGGGCTACACATTGGGTCTTCTTGCCGTGCTGCCGCTGTTTGACCCCACCGGTTTGCACTACTACCCATCCGCCACGGGCGGGCTTGGCTCAGGCGTCCTTGTGGACGTGCCGCCCGAGGACGAAGTAGCTGAAGCGACCGATGCGGACGGTCGAGCGATTGACGTGGAGCCCGCGCCGGCCGACGAACCGGGCGCGTCAAATGGGGAAGTGATCGATCTCCCGAGTAGCGCCGGCAGTCTCCAGGTGACCGGTAACGATCCAGGGGCCGACATACGCGGCGAACATGCGTATATGACCGCTCAGGAGGAAGGCGCATCGAGCCCGCTCCAGATCGTAACGGACGACTCGGCCGGCTCAGTGTTGGCTTCCGGCGCGCCGGTCAAACTCAGCGTCGCGCGAGGGTCCCGGGTGCTTTCTACGACCGGTGCTGGCGGACTGTCGGTAGCACCGGACGGAACGGTTGTGACGACGAAAGATAGCGGGACTCTGACGGTGGAGCTCGAATATGCCTGGGGTGAAGGCGTCGCGAAAACTACGCTCTTCGAAGGTCCGGTTACCGAAGCCACTACGACGTTTCCGGCGAGCGAGGTCGCGGCCGCTGAAGCTAGCCCAGGCTCGGGCGGCACGGAATCGGGTGGTGCAGGTTCCGGGGGGCAGGGCGTCCAGAGTTCCGGTTCGAACAGCTCAGCCAACGCAGGTAGCGTTCTGAGCAGTCACCAGAGCCAGGTCGGAACGAGAGCTATCCGTCTCGCTCTCCTGCGAGCCCTGAGCGCCACTTCTCATGGTGTGCGGGCTGCAACCGTACGGAAGCACGCCAATCGCATGATCCAAGTCAACTTGGCTGTGCCGGGCAAGATTGTGCTGTCATGGTGGCTGCCCCCTGGTCATGGAAAGGGTCCGGAGGTGCTCGTCGCACGCGGCACCTCACACTTGAGCGGGACTGGCCTAGGGACGGTAAAGCTCGCGCTAACTGCCGCCGGAAGACGCCTCTTTACGCATCAACGCGGCGTGCATCTGATTGCACGTGGCACGTTCACGCGCGCTGGCAGCGCACCACTAAGCGTGCAGCTCGGATTCAGTCTCAAGTAGCGTCGCTGCGGGCCATGTACCCACGATGGAAGCTAAGCTCGATTGAGTAGCTAGTTCCAGAAGCGAACTGTAACTCGCCCTGGCGCAGCCGGCCATCGCGGCGGTCAGGTAGAGCGTCGGCTCAAGGTGGCCGAAGGCGTCGGTCGGCTGGGGGCAGCGAGCATCTGCTTGAGTTGGGGCTCATCCAGGAACTTGATCTGCGTCTCGGTGCTCTTGATCACGGGCGGGCCGGCGAGCTTGACCGGGTTGCGCGTGCACCAGGCGCATGCCGATCTCGAAGACCAAGTGCATCGTGTTCGGGTGGTTGCGGAGTGTCTTCGGCACGAGCAGGTGGCGAGCTTGACGAAGGCTGTTCGCGCCTGTTCCCGGCTGTCCCGGCACGCGGACACTTGGACGTTGACCAACCAACGTCATACGATCGGCTTGCGGAGCGCCGCAACGAGGGTGTCGAGCGGCGAGCGTGATAGTCATGCTCGACACGCTCCCGCTAGGCAGCGGCGCCGACGACCTCTAGGCGCGGAGGCTCGCCGTCACAGCGCTGCTGAGCTGATATGTGGACTAACGATCAGATCACGTCCATGATCAATCCTTGGTAACGGGCCCCCAACGATGAAGCAATTGAAAGACGGTCGTCTTATCAGCCGCGAAGGGTGACCTCGGATCCACTCAGCTGCGATCGATGCTGGCATCGTGTCCCTGCGTCGCTCGCAAGAGTGCTTCAACTGCGGGAAAGTCGGCCCTTGAGATTCCAGCGACGTGTGTTTCAGTCCTCTCGCCATTGGCATCGACAGTCGTGATGGCGAGCTTAATCGGATTGCGTGCGTTGAGGAGGGCTTTAACGATCAGCCCAACAGCAGCGAGAGCCTGCGCTGTTGCCGCTACCGCAAGAGTGATGTTGTAGGGATCTCCGTCAAGGGCGTGTCGTTCCATAATGTAGGCGCGATCGATACCTTGCTCGTCGCATAGCGACAGAAAAAGCTCGCTAGTAGAGTGGGACTGCAAAAAGATCCGTGGTGCCTCGTGGTTGCTCATTGGTCGTACCCTACTCCCATAGGTTTTTCTTCCGCTGCTCGGGAGTATTGAACGGAAGCTCGGGATGGTCACGGTAGTCAGCCTCGAACGGCTCGAAGCCGACACGGAACAGAAGGGACACGCACTCATCGTGTGAGGTTCGCATCTTGGTCAGCGCGCACGCTGGGTCACTGTCTTCCGCTAGTCGCTGTCGAGTGGTGATCTTCCGATCTCCTAGGCGCACTCCAAAGAGTTCGGCGCCCCTGGCGAAATCGCCGCGCGGTGGCGGGCGTTCTACTAGCGGCTCACCACCGAGGGCATCTTCGACGCCGGCCCGGAGCTCTGTCATGCACTGGAGGCCGGCGAGTATCAGGCGGTGCCCGGCGATCACCCGAGCTTCGTACGAGCTCTCTCTCTGTTTCATGAGGACGGCAGCGACTACCGATGCCCAGGCTCTGAGCAAGTACGCACCCAGCGCCCGACTGAAGCTTGCCTCTGAGGTGCTACCGATATTGGTGGTTGTGATCTGGCGGCCCATCTCTCTTGCGGCCTGCACAAGAGCCACTCCTGCTGCCGTCGAGTGCCACATAAGCAAGTCGGCTGGCGGATAGGACGGTGGGTTGTCTAGGTCTAGGGCAATCTCGTCGTCGCGAGTGAGGAGACTCGTAGCAGCCACCATGGCGATAACGTCTGCAAAGGTCTCGAAGTGAAGGGCCGGATCGTCTTTCATGTCGTCAACTCCGCTGCGACACTGCTGGGCCGCGCTATCGTCGTAGCGCTGCAGATCTTCGATGACGCGCTGCGCCCAATGCACACGCTGCTGCAGACACTCGGCCGCGATGCTCAACATGTACGGGTTATCCCGAAAGCTCGACTCAAACGCACCGTGGTGGATATTTCCGCCCATGTAAAGATGCCCAAACTCATGAGCGACGATAAACGCGGGGGTCGTCGGATTCCATGATGGGAACTGTTCGTCTTTGCCCGACTGGTGACCGGACTCCCAGACCCCTCTAAGCAGGGCGAGTGAGCGTATGCCCTCGGCAGCCCGGTCGGCAAGGAATCCCATTGCTCTCACTGGTCCCGGCGGTAGGCCGGTGGTCCGCCCTTCGCATGCATCCAGCGCGCCTCCGAGCGCGGCGAGCGCGACCAGACCCATGGCTTGGAAGTGCTTCTGATGGGGAAGCAACGGCAGTGCGCTGTCATGATGCTGCTTGGAGTCTGAACCGTACACAAGCTCAACAACGCGTCGAAGGCGTTCACTCAACGTAGTGACGATTGCTATTTGGTGAAGATCAACAAAGACCAACGCCTCGGATTGTGAGGCAAGGGCTGTGGTGTGCGGCAATGACGCGGTGCCAAGGACCACGGTCGCTGCGCCTGGATGGGGGATCTGGATACTGAAGTCACGAGCCAATGCCGATAGGTAGATCTCTTGCCACTCTCGCTTGAGAAAGCCGGACTCTCCTCGCGGCGCAGCAAGGAAGATCGGCGCGACACCCCGTACTAGCAGAGATGCCACCGTCGGCATTCCGCTAGCGCTCTGAATTGCGCGCGACGCAGATGAGTCGAACCGTAGCTCGGTGAAGATCCGAGCATCACGAGCGATTTGGGGGAGGAATCTGAGCAGGCTGTGATCTATCGATTGAGTCTCGTCAGCCATAGGTGGCGACACTACCGTGCCGACTGGCGCGGGCGAAGACGTTGTCTACGGCGGGGGCCTCGGCGACTGCCTCTACGGTGAAGGGGGCTGTTCGGAACGACAAGCCCCACGGCGGCTAGGGGCGATACCTACTCGTCGGTGACTACGGCGTCGATGAAATGGTCGGCGAAGAAGGCAACGACTGGCTGCGCGGCGGAACGAAACAAGGATCTCTATGACGGGCACGACGACAACGGCAACGACGTCGCGAGTTCGTCACAGCGCGAACAACACGATCTGTGTAATGGTCTAGACTGTTCCGCGGATCAGAATGGCAAGCAGCTTGAGCCCGTACACGTAGGCACATGGGTGCTGCCCCTCCCGGCGTGGGGTCGGTCTGGCTGCCGCCAGTGCCCCAGCCTGCTGAGCTGTCAGGACTCAAGCCGTGGCGACCTGCCGGCATTGCGCGCCTGTTCGGCGGTAGGGCTCCGCGCAGCGACCATCGCTGGGAGCAACTGCGCCACATTGTCGTGGACGAGCTTGAGGAAAACGTGGCAGGGCTTGTCGTCAGCGCTTGGCCCCACGTGGACGATCGCGGACGGCTGCACTTCGGGGCAGAGGAGACCAGTCGGCGCATCGCGGCCAGCGCACACGAACTTCTGGAGCTGCTCGCCGAGGAGCGCATGGTGCCGCTCCGCCGTGCCCGGGCCGACCTGCTTGCGGCGCTCAAGGCGCGGGAGCTCGCGGTCGGCGACGTCTTCGCGGCGTTCGTCAGCGGGACGGCGCGCGGAGGAGGAGGGGACGGTGGGGCTGATGATCCGCGAGGCGGCGGCCCCGAACCCGAACCGGTCCGTAGGCTCTTGCGGGCGCCCGTGCTGGATCTCACGGCCGTGGCGCGGGACGCGGTCAAGGCTCAGGCCAGCGCGGCCGCCTCAGGAGTGATCGACGAAGACTTCCTCCAGCAGGTGGCCGAAGAGTTTCGCGAGGACGACGACGAGCCTCCCACCGAGGATCCGTCACCCACAGATGGCGGCCTGCCCTCTTCCGGCGGTGTAGGCGAGAAGCCCGAGGTCGAGCCGCCGCCGCGCCGCGCCCTGGCCCGCCAGGTCGCGAGTGCCTCCAGCGAGCAGGCTGACGAGCCGCTGCGCGCCGAGCTCGACGAGGAGGCCGAGAGGGAGCAGCTATCGGAGCAGGGACGCAGGGACAGGCCGATGGAGATGGGCGCCTGACATGCGAGTAGGTTCCTGATGCCGGCGAGCGATGTGCAACGCGAGCTTCTCGGCACGGCGGGCGGCTTCACGGATGCCTGCCGACCGACCGATCTGATCTATGTCGCCCTTAACGTGGGTGACGGCGACACTCAGTTGCTGCTCCTGCCGGCGGGCCCGGACGGTACGCGTCGCTGCCTGGTCGTCGACTGTATCCGTGCGTCGAAGCTGTTTGCGCTCATCGACGCGCTCGCCGAAGCGAGGCTGCTCCAGGAGACGCGTCCGTTGATCGCGGTCGCCGTGGCGACCCATCCGCACGACGATCACATCGCCGGAATGGGGGTCCTCTTGCGTCGCTTCGGGGAGGGCCATCTGCAGGAGCTGTGGGAGCCGGGCTACTACCATCCGGCTCGCGCATACCACGAGATGATGCGCGAGTTGGAGGATCACGAGGGGGTCCTGCTGATGCAGCCGGCGGCCGGCACAACGCGTTATCTGGGACACGTCAAGATCACCGTGCTGGCTCCCGGCATCGGGCTGCGCAATCGGTTCGACACCTACGGGATCGATGTTAACGACGCGTCGATCGCTCTCAAGATTGAGTTTCCGGCAGCCAACACGAGCCAACGCAAGAAAGACCGCACATACCTCCGTCTGCCGACCACCCAAACCCTCATCCTCGGGGCTGACGCCCAGACGCTGTCGTGGTCGCAGGTACTCGTGGACTTTCCACAGCTCGGTCCGCAGCGCACGGCGGTCACTGACGCGCTGCGTCGTGCGCGCGGCAGCGAGCCGTTGAGCGCACAGGTCTTCAAGATTCCTCACCACGGCTCCAAGCACGGCATGAATCTCGAGTTGGCAGAGCAGGTAAAGCCGGCGATCAGCATAGTGTCGAGCGTGCGAGGAGGAGGGCGCTATGAGTTCCCGCACGAGGTCACCCAGGCATTGCTGCGAGAGGCGTTGAACCCGATTTCTTCCAAACCAGGGGGGAGCCATATCTCCGATTCGGATCTCAACATCCTCTATACAGGCAGCGAGGAGATCGACGCAGGTGGAGCCTCGGTCGGTCAGCTCGGGTCTATTGCGTTGCTCGTCGGGATGGGTGGGCGACGCGAGATCTGGCGTTTTGGGGACCTCCCCGACGAGCCCATCAGCCTCGCCAAGGGACGGCCGATGCTCGCGAGCGTTCCCGCCATGGCCGCAGGGGCGTCGAGCGGCGTGCGCAGGACCCCGCGGGCCTGGAGGACCCGTTGAACGGAACCCGCACCGCGCTCGCCTTTTCGGGAGGGGGTCATCGTGCGACAGCGTTCGCGCTCGGTGTGCTTCTCTATCTGGCTGATGCCGGGCGGGCGAACGACATCGTGTCGATCGCCTCCGTATCCGGCGGATCGCTTGCGAACGGGGCCGTGGCGCAGGATGTAGATCTGCGCATCTGCTCGAAGGACGAAATCGAAGCCGTCGTCACGCGCGTGGCGAGTCGGGTTGCGAGCAGTGGGACCCTACTTCGCGCGAAGGTAACGCGGCTCTACTTCGCCTGGCTCCTCGTGCTCCCCGCGGTGGTCGCCTGTGCGTGGGGGTTTGTGGCCTTCTCCGTGGGCACCAGGATTGGCATCTCCGCCGTCGCGCTCGTCCTGTTCGTCTTCAGCGTCGGCCAGCGCGGCGTGGTCTGTGGGCGTGCGTTCGCAGAGACACTGTTCTCGACCGGTGGTCGCTCTGCGCGGCTCAGTGATATCCATCAAGGCGTCGACCATGTGATCTGCGCGACCGAGCTCCATGCGGGCGAGCACATGTACTTCTCGGGTCGGTTTGTCTCGAGCTACCGGTTCGGGCTCGGTCGGCCGGGCAACCTGCCGCTACACGTCGCCGTGCAGGCGTCGGCGGCGTTTCCGCCGATCTTCCCACCAAGGGGAGTACGCAGCGCCCGGTTCGGCTTCAAAGGGGGCCGGCCCGAGGCCGCGGGCACGAAGTTCCTGGCACTCCACGACGGGGGGGTGTACGACAACATGGCTGATCAGTGGATGCAGGGCTTGGTCAAACGCGCTGCGCGCTCCGAGAATGCGGATGCGGCATTCAAGGATGCCGACGAGCTGGTGGCCGTCAACTCATCGGCCGGTCTCGGTTGGAGCGCACTGAGGTTGCTCCGAATCCCGGTCTTGCGCGATCTGGTCGCGCTGCTGCAGGACAAGTCGGTCTTGTACGACAACGGAACGGCCTTGCGTCGAGTCGGGCTCGTCGCGCGCTTCGACCTGGCAGAGCGGGAAGGTCACGGTTTGACCGGAGCGCTCGTGCACATAGCTCAGACTCCGTTCACTGTGCCCGATGGCTTCGCCGAAGAGGAAGGGCAGTGGAAGGAGCGCTCCGAACGTGCACGGCAGGTGCTCGCGCATCTCGCGGCAGGCAGCTTGTCCCGTGCCGGCTGGAGCGATGTCGCCAAGGAAAACTCTGTGGTCCCGACGACGCTCGTGCGTCTCGGCGATGCGGTGACTTCACGTCTGATGTTTCACGCCTACGTTTTGGCGATGGTCAACCTGCACGTCGTTCTCGACTATCCCTTGCTCGAGTTGCCGAGCCGCCAGCGTTTCGCCGCGCTGTTGAAGGCGAGCACAACCCGCGAGTAGACGTGTTCGCCATCAGCGGTCTCCCGGACGCTCGAACGCGATCGTCGCCCGTGTCTCGGTCGGCTCGCCCCACGGGAGAACCTCATCGTCGGCAGCCGACGGCAGTCTGTACCGTGAGTGCCCGACGATCGACCTTCTCTAGTAGGTGGTGCGGAGTCGCTCGACTCAGCGCAACGTACACACGTACTGGATGGCATACACGCGGAAGTTGGACCGCAAAAAGACCGCAGAAGCGTCGAAAACCGCATAGGAAAGCCAAGCCGAACCTGTCTCCCCGATTTTCGGTCGCAGGTTCATAACCTTGAAGATCGCCGCGAATACCGGCGAAAGCCGCGGAAACGCTGGAGTTCTGGGTCGGCCGTTCTCGTCTGTTCCGAGCTGTTCCCGGCACGCGGGACCGCAGAAGGACCGCAGCGACGAGCGAAAGGGACCGCAAACGACGCCCACGTCAGCCGCCGGGTCGCTCTGCCGTTCTACCGTGAGGCCAAGACGACTGCGGCAGCGCTTTGGCGAGCTGTTCCGCGGATCAGGTGACCTGACAGGCAGCTTTGACTGATCGCAATTGGGACTTTGACCTCGCGCCGCCATGAGTGCACGCTCCGGTAAAGTGCTAACCTCCGGAATCCGCGCTGCCAATGCCGCTCGCAATCCCGCGACCAGCATTGCCACCACGGAGAAAGGACGCGCGATGAGCGCAACGGAACAGCAGGAGTTCACCCAGGAAGATCTGGAGGAGCGCATCAAGGAGGGCGGTCTCGCAGCCTTCCAAGAGATCGAATGTACTCGCTTCCAAGGCGAGGTTGAGGATGTCGATCCGCAGAAGGTCGCGGAAGGGATCCTTCCTCTGGTCCTTGCAGCCAGGGTCAATTCCCTGGATGAGCGGTCGGACAAGGCCCTCATCAAGGGCGACCTGACGGCGAAGTTCCTGCCGGAGATCATCGGTCCGCAGGACACGGAGTGGGAGGAAGCTGGACCCGTCGCTCACGGCATCTGGGATTGGTGCGAGCGACGCGTCTGGAACCAGACCAACCCGAACGTCTCGGGCAAGGTGCAAGCGATGGTGCAGAAGAAGAAGCTCACGCTCTGCCGCACCAAGGTCTCCCGTAATCACATGCTCCTCCCCGCGATCTATGTGACCGCGGACCTGGAGTGCATCAAGCAGGACTTCGCGCTTGCACTGAAGACCAGCGTGCGCAATGCAGCGAATAAGTTGGCGAAGAACATGGCCGCGACTATCGACACTCATCCCGAGTTTGCGAAGCAACTCGCGAAGGAGGTCGAGTCGGGCATGAAAAACGCCACCCAGCTCGCCAAGGCGACGTTGGCTCTATCAGCGGGCGAGCCCGAAGACGACGAGTAGCACGGCGGATACGGGGGCTGGGCGCGATTATGCGTGCAGCCCCCGGCAGCCGTAGCCCAGAGGAGATTCTATGACCGAGCAGGAACGAGACGACCTGCTGCGCGGCCTATCGCCGACAGAGCAATTGATCTACAACACCCTCGACGCGCGCGGCGGCCCGATGACGGCACCGATGCTGCGCGAGCCGGTTCATCGCACCGACGGGTTGACCTTCGAGCTGCGCCATCTATGCGAGCTGGGCCTGATAAGGCCCATGGGCAAGAAAGCGATCGACGGCAGGCATCCCGCAACGGCCTATCGCACGGTGGCGCTGGGCGATGTGGAGAAAGCTCGCGAGCGCTTCGCTGTGCGGAGTCCCCGTCGCCGCCGAAGTGGCCGCCGACGTGCCGGACCGGGCATCGCAGAGCTTCGCGAGATGGAAGCCGGCGACTATGAGCAGTGGTACCGGGTACGTCGGCGAATCCTCGAGCTAACACAGATCGTCGTGCAGGCCGAGAAGATGGCGTTCTGGGAAGTCGCTCCAGACGACGAGCGTGAGCTCGTGCTCGGCGAGCTCCAGGCCCTCCACACAGCCACTGAGGACACCATCGCGGCATTGCGGATGCGTGAGGACGACGATGCAACGCGTGAGAAGATCGAGAAGCTGCGCGCGACGAACGGCCGCACGCCAGCCGAGGCTGCGACCGGCCGCCGTCTTGCCAGCAAGCTCGAAGAGAAGCTCTAGGGGCGCGTCAAGGGCGCCGCCAGCATCATGCTCCGCCGCCCAATCCGGAAGAATGCGTCAGATGACGACGGCCCGGTCGCAACGCGCCCAACAGCTCGAGGACGCCCTGCGGGCACTGGTCCCGTCCAGCCCGAAGCGGCAGTCGTCCAGTGACCAACGTTGGTTCAACTATTACGCTGGCTACGCAGACGTCTTTGTTGAGGACGTCATCGGTGTGCTGAAGGGGCATGCAAAAACCGTTCTCGACCCTTGGAACGGTGCTGGCACGACTACAGCCGCCGCCGCGCGCGCGGGCATGAGAACCATCGGACTGGACATCAACCCAGCAGCCGTGGTGATCGCAAAGGCCCGATTGCTTATGAGCGATGTAGCGGCAAGTCTGTTGCCCCTAGCTGACGATGTCGTCGGACACGCCCGAGCGCGGCGGGACGTTCCCGACGAGCCCGATCTTCTCCTCCGCTGGCTTGATCCATCCACTGCGACCAGCATCCGGCGCCTTGAGCGCTCGATATCGACGCTCCTGGTGTCATCGGAGGGCTGCCGAATGACAACCCCCGGCGTCATCGACGACGTCTCCTCACTAGCTGCACTTTTTTACCTAGCCCTGTTTCAGACGACTCGCGATCTGCTTGCGCCTTTCGTCGCATCTAATCCGACGTGGATCCGCCTGCGCGTTGATCCTGTCGACTGCCTCCACGTTAGCTTCAACGCACTCGCCAAGCGCCTACGTGCCAACGTCCTAACTCTCCAGGAAGCGACCAAAGCTAATGAGTATCCTGCCCCGTCAAAGCAGCCGCAGGTATCACTAGGAAGCTCGGCGCAGATTCCGTTGCGTGCCAGTTCGGTGAGCGCTGTCCTCACATCACCTCCCTATTGCACCCGGATTGACTACGCCATTGCGACGCTGCCTGAGTTGGCGGTGCTCGGCTATGACTGGCCGCAGGTGCAAAAGCTGCGAGGCCGGCTCATCGGAACACCGACAATACTTGCTGATAACAGCAAGACTGCAATTACTGGTAGCGACACGCTTGAGAGGCTCATACGCCGTGTCAAGCGGCATCCGTCGTATGCCGCTCAGAGTTACTACTTGCCTTTTTACCGTCAGTACTTTAAAAGTATGTCGGCCTCGCTATCTGAGATCAATCGCGTAGCCCGTGACGGCTCCCCGATCATCTTCGTTGTCCAAGATTCATGGTTCAAGGACGTGCATGTCGCTACGCCCACCATAATCAGTGAGCTTGCTGAATCTATAGGCTGGCGGACGATTTGCGAGCACCCGTTCGAGGTGAAGACACGGGCAGCCGCGCATCCGCATCGCGCGACACGACGCACATCACGCGCGATCGAGACGGTCAGCGTATATTCCACGTAGGACCTAATGGAGACCCAGAACTCGACATACAGCACCACGTTTGGACCAGCTGAGGCACTCGACACCCGATCACCGAGCGCGGCATAGTGGAGATTGTACCTAGCAGTATGACCGTGGCTCAATTCTGTGAGGCACTTGAGAGTAACGCCATCGAAGTTGATTGGCGCTACCAGCGCAGTAATGAGATCTGGCCCATAGCGGCACAGTCGTTCCTCATTGAGAGCATTCTAATGAGCTTCCCGATTCCCAAGCTATTCCTTCACCAAAAGACTGACCGTGTCAGCCGAAAGACCGTCCATTTCATCGTTGACGGGCAGCAGCGCTCGGTTGCCATAAAGTCTTTCTACGATGGCGAGCTGAGGCTATCGAGCAATCTAGAGTTTACGGAGGCGGCTGGAAAGTCTTACAGTGAGCTACCCGACGACCTACAGGATCGCTTTCTGTCCTACGGTCTCGGTCTCGATCTATTTGTTAACGCCACCGACGAAATCGTCCGGGATATCTTCCGTCGGATTAACTCCTACGAGGTACCACTAAACCCAGAGGAGCAGCGCCATGCCCGCTGGCAGGGCGACTTCAAGTGGTACATATATCACCTCTCGCGCAAGCTAGACCAGTCCTTTGAGCGCTTCGGGACGTTTAGTGAGGCTCAGCTCGTGCGAATGCAAGATATGAAGTTGCTCGCTGAGATATCACATGCCATGCTTCACGGTGTCACCACGACCAACAAGAGCGCCTTGGATGCTGTTTACAGGGACAACAACGATAGTTTCCAGCGGGCCGACGCCTTCCACAAGCGCATTGCGGACGCGATAGCCTTTATTGACTCGTTGGAAGCTATCCATAGCA
Source organism: uncultured Solirubrobacteraceae bacterium (assembly GCA_963705235.1). GTDB lineage: Bacteria > Actinomycetota > Thermoleophilia > Solirubrobacterales > Solirubrobacteraceae > Palsa-744. Next base: position 2,198,886 of record OY970059.1, read on the forward strand.
CCGGCTTGATGAAGTCGTACTCGTTGTACTCGCTGATTCTTGCGATCATGCACGTGACTCGTGCTCTGCCTACCCTGACGGATATCGGTCACGACGGGACGGGCTTGGCGTCGCCGACCGACTGTCAGCGGCGGCTGTCGATTCTTGCTGCTGCACTCGACACCGGTGACGATAAAAAGCTCCGCCCCTTCATCGACGCCAGTGAAAAGGGCACAAACGTGAAGCTAAAGCGCATCACTCGTGCCCGGTACTTTGCAGAGGCGGTCAGTAAGAAGGGCGGGCAACTGCTCCCGCAGCAATGAAGCGTAAGCCATCAATGATCGAAGTGCAGCGATGGGTCGTAGGTCGTCTCGTGCGTCTCCGTCCGTTGGCTACTCGGGCGACGGCGCTTTCACCGACGGAGCGTCAGCGGCTGCTTACATTCGTCACCGTTGACATGCATAACACGTGTGCGAACTTTCTGCGCTCGTACTATTTGTCGTCAGCTACTGGCGCATGGCTCACAAGCGGCCTTCGGGTCACCTCGCAGGGCTTTACAAGTCAGCACGACGCACTCACATTTGCCATGCACATGACTGGGCGGTCTCGGGGCAACGGGCCTTGGCGACGACGTGATGAGCCGGCATGGCACGACACGTCAATGTTTATTCGGCTGGTGAACGCGGCCAGTTGCTCTAATGCCGAAGGGGTCAACGCCGCTTGGTCGATCGGCACGGGAGCACTTGCTGACCTTACCCGTGCACGTCATTTCTTTGCACATCGCAATGAGGAAACGGCTGCGCGTTTGAGGGATGTCGGCATTGCGGCCCGCCTAGGACGACTTGGCGACCCAGTCGACGTGCTTGTCTCGGCACCGCCCGGTAGGCCCCAGGCGTTGATCGAGGATTGGTTTGACGACCTACTCACCGTCTTCATGTTGATGCCGGCCTGACGCACCGCGGTCGCGTCTCAAGCGATGGAGGTACGCCCGCATGGAGAAGGTAGCCCCGAGCGAGAGGTTTCGCTCTGAACTGGACGTGGCTGGCCGGGGTCGGCGGCGAAGATGACCCGATCCAGATGGTCGGGCGGCTCGGTGCCCGACTGTGCCATGAGGCGAGGGCGGTGATGACGACGAGTGGCGCCACTGGTGGCGGTGGCGAGTACCGCGAGCCCCCGGAAAGCGACGTTTGTAGTCTGTTGAGGATCACGGGCAGCGCCGGCACCCATCGATCAACGGGCGCGCAGCCCGTATGGACGCGGAATCAGGACCGCAAAAAGACCGCAGAACCACCCAAAACCGCATAGGAAAGCCAACCTGTACCTGTCTCCCCGATGAAGATTTGATCCTATGACCCTGCAAAATCCGGCGGAAACGCTGGGGTTGCGGGGGTCGTTTGGGTGTGTTCGGGGGCCCTCGCGGGGATCGGGACCGCAAAAGGACCGCAGCGAGGGGCGAGAGGGACCGCAGGGTCGGGAGGTCGCCGTGGCGTGATTCTTTTCCCATGCAATGAACAAAGGTCATCTGGGCCGTCTTCTCGGTACAGGCTCGAAGAAAGACCTTGGATCCCGGCACGGAAGGTCAGCTGATCCGACGTCTGGAACCCGGGGCGATGCGCCTACACACTCGCATCTGGTCGCTGTGGTCGGCTCAGGCGCTCGTGGCCTTGCGGATTGTGGTCTCGCCGTCCTCGTGGCGGATGACCAAGACATCGGGCTTAGCAAGCACGGCAGAGTCGAAGGAAAGCGGCACTGCGCTCACCCAAGCCTCGGGTCCCCCAACGTCGATCTGGAACGGCTCGGACCCAGCTCCTTCGGCCGCGCTGAGCGTCCCACCGAAGCGGCAAAGCCAGGCATCTGAGTTACGGCCTCGAACGATTACCTCGATGTTGCTCCCGTTCCAACCGTTGAGGAGAGCCATCGTCTCGTCGCGATTAAGCGCGTTCGTCATAGGGGCAGGCTATCGGCTTCGAATACGGCGATCTGCCAGCGAACCTTTTGAGGTTCCTTACATGCTGCAGATTGAATCTGGATCAGGGTCAAGTTAGCCTCGGCGACAGCACACTGGTGAGCGCCTGACACCATCTACATGTGCCCCTAGACGCTGATCGTCCCATTCTCGCCGGAGAGCAGGATCTCCTTGGGCGACGGCCGCTCGTTGCGCGACTGGCTGATTGGGTCTGTGACGCCCCGCTCGACGAGGGGTTTGTGATCGGGTTGACTGGGCCCTGGGGTTCGGGCAAGACCTCCGTCCTCAATCTGCTGGAGGAGTCACTCGGATCTGAAGCAATCGTCGTTTGGTTTGAGCCATGGCTTTTCTCTGACGCTGACCAGCTGGTGACGCGCTTCTTTGATGAGCTCTCAGCCCAGCTGAAGGGCGATGGCACTAAGCGCCGCTTGCGCAAGCTCGGCGCGCGGCTAGCTGACTATGGAGCTGCACTTAGTCCTGCGGCGAGCGTCGTTCTCGGTCCGGCTGGGGAGATTGCAGCGGCTCCGAAGCGGTTGGCCAACCTACAGACCGCATCGGCCTCCGCAGTACGACGCGAGATTCGCGCCACGCTGCGAGAGCACCCGCAGCGAATAGTCGTGCTGATCGATGATCTTGACCGCCTCGACCCGCACGAGGTAGGGGAGGTCCTACGACTCGTGAAGCTCGTAGCGGATCTCCCTGGCGTTGTGCACGTGCTCAGCCATGACCGATCGCGAGTAGAACGAGCCCTTAAGACGCTTGGCATTGACGATGGCAACGCCTACCTGCAGAAGATCGTCCAGGCATCGATGGGTGTCCCGCCGATTCCTCGTGACCAACTGCGAGCGATGAGCATGGATTGGTTGCAGCAAGCGCTCGGCGAGCGTGACCTCATCGCGTGGGATCCCGTCGCGTGGTCTGGCTTGCTCGACGGCGGCGTGGATGGCTTCCTACAAACTTTGCGCGACGGGCGTCGCCTCGCGAACATGGCTCCCGCTGCAATCGATTTGTGCAGCGGCGAGGTCGCTGGAATGGACGTTCTCGCGCTGGAGGCCATACGGATCTTCGACCCCAATGTCCACGAGAGATTGCCGTCGATCGCTGACATTCTCGTTGCTAATCGTGGTCTCTTCGAGTTTCGCCAGCAAGCCGATGTCGATAGGGAACAGCGAGAGAAGGTAGAGGCGGTCGTGTCCAACAGCAGCTTTCCGGAGACAACCCGACATCTCCTGCTCACGCTCTTTCCTGCCGCTGGCCATCTCTTCGGTGGCATGCGTAACGGCGTGGACCCTCGCTGGCGGACATTAAAGCGAGTCGCGTCTGGTCCAGTGCTCAGGCGCTACTTGCATCACACGCTGGGTCCGACCGACGCTGCATCTGCGAGCGTCGATGCCGCGCTGGCTGCCTTGTCTAGCTCGAATGAGCTCAGGGACTTGCTTGGCACAGTCGAAGATGACCGCCTCGCGGACCTCGTGGATCGAATCCGTGCAAGACTTGGCGAGCAGGGAGAGATCGATGTTCTCGGCTGCTCGCTTGTGGTGCTCGCGCTAAGCCCGCGGCTTCGCCCCCGTCCTCGCGCACTGGAACTGGACCCGTCCCGCCGCGCGCTATGGCTGGTGGATGACCTTCTTGAGACAAGTCATCCACCGGAGGCGCGCAAGCAACTTATGCAGAAACTGATCGCCGATGCGCCCACGCTGTCGCTGCGTGTGCAATTGCTATATCGATACCGCACTCGCTCGCAGGATTCCCCGAAACCCCAGCTCGAGCTACTCGACGAAACGACATTTGCTCGGATGGCTGCGCGACTCGCTGAGCAGGTGGTCGCATCCCCGATCGCCGAGCTGGCAGCCGAGGCGGATCTTCTATGGGTACTCGGACTCGTGCATGAGGCATCTGGTCAAAAGAAGGTCATGGAGCTGTTGAAGAAACCAGTGCTTCTCGCTGCCGTGCTTGAACAGGTCGGGACTGAAGTTAGGCCGCAAAGCGACGGCGGCGTTTCAATTAACGTCCTGCCGATGGTTCGCATTGCAGGAGAGGGCGTCATTGAGGCTCTACAGGCTCTCGCTCAGACCCCTGGATCGCTCGATCCAAGCGTACGTACAGCCGTTCAGCACGCTTTGGCTGCCTACATGTCCACCGACGAGAATGATCCCTAGAGCGCTGACGATTGAACTTGCTGAGATGACAGGCCTTTGCTGCCCAGGCTGGAGCGCGCCGTGATTCGGGACCGCAACGGGACCGCAGAAGGCGCAAAAACGGCTTAGCAAAGCCAATGTGAACAAGGCTCCCCGATTCAGTCGTGGTTGGTTGTTGGAGGGGCCGGGGATGGCCTGGGCGGGGAGATCGGCTCTGGGATCAGGGTCTTGCCGGATGCTGGCGCGGAATCTCAACGCGCGTAGCAAGGCGATTCCGAGCGGACCGCCCACAAAACCGCCCACGCGGGAGGACGTGGGCGGTTGAGCGTCCTACGAACAGAATTCGCAGCCGCTGAAGCTGTGCCCGCCGGCTCGACGGCGATGTCATGCTTGGCGCGTGGTCGAGCTTTCCGAGGAGCTGAATAACGTCGCAGTGAGCCTTCGCACGGTTGCCGAGCAAGGCGACTGACCCGTTTACGTCCCGCTATGAGGCGGTAGAGGCGGTGCCGGTCCAGGTCCGATTTGCGGGGCCGATGCGCCGCGAGCTTTCTGGCGTCGTCGGTCCCAACGATGCGCGCAGCTGCCTCGTACGTCTCCGCTGCGACTGAAACTTCAGCACGTGCAACCTCAAGCTCCTTGAGACGTGCTTCAGCAAAGAGTCGCCGACGTTCGCTGTCGTTACGGTACTCCACATCCTTTTTGCGCTCATGCCGATCGGCCAGGTAGCCACGCATCTGTGCAAGCGGGTTGAGTGACCCAACGAACTGCCAGAAGCCCGCCGATTCCATGCGGACATGATCGAGCGCGAGTGGATGACCATGCAGCCGTTCGAGACGTGGACTCGGGAGGAGAAGGCTCTCCATCATGCCGGGAGGCCCGTATGGCGGTCCTACTCGGCTTAGCGCCCCCTCGGCAGCGCTCTGCTCGCGCGCAACATACTTTTCGTCGTGCATCCGAAGCTCCGTCGCTCGCTCGATGAGCCTGCTGTCATCGACGTGTTCCCGCAACAGTTACGGCTAGCCTGACGCGTGCGGCGTGTAGGCATAGCGAGTAGTAACAGCGGTCAGTCGTTTCAATCAACTCGGCCAGCCGCATGGTTGGTAGTGGCGTGGTGCCGGCGAACCTCAGCGAACCATCCGGCTCTAGATCAAAGGCGTCAGCCAAAGCTCGCGAAGTCTACTCAGGGTTTGATACCAGGTGTCGCACATTCGGAACTTTGCTCGATTGTGCACGGAGTCGCCGCGGAAGCACTGGCGTCGTGAGGTCTTGATGGCCGCAAAACTCCGAAAATGGCTCAACTAGAGCCAGCTCGACCGTTCTTAGAGGTCATGCGCGGAGTGTGCGCCGAACCACATCAAGTGGGATCATCAGTGTGTGTGGTGCGAGGGGTGAGCGCTCGAACCCAAAGTAGCGGTAAAACGCCGTAGCGCGATCATCGAGCGCGTCCACGGCGACTGCGCGTACGGCGAGTTGGTCGGAGGCGCGCAGTACCCGCTGGAGCGCGTCGAGCAGCAGGCTACGGCCAAGTCCGACGCCCTGGAGCTGCGCTGCGACGGCGAGGCGTGCGATGAGCGCTACTGGTATTGGGAAGCGCCGGGATAGTCCCTGGCGCACCGTGGATGTTGCTTGCTCGTGCTCGACTTGGGCTGCTACGAGGGTGTAGTAGCCGGCGACCTTGCCGTCTGGCTCAGTGGTAACGAACGTGCGGGCAGCGTCGCGTTGCTGATTCTGTCCCGCATAGGCGATCAGCCACCGGTCCAGGAAGGCCTCGCCGCAGCTGAACTGATCTACGCGGTGTGTCTTGCGGTCAAATAGTGTGGTCGCGCTGAGCTGCGGCGTCACGCCTCTGACAGGACGCTTGGCTTCTCGCTAAGTCGGCGCAGCCCTCGTTCGGATTCGGGGGAGGGCTGCTCCAGCGCGGTGAGGAATCGCTGTGCTGCTTCGTCGTCGAGGATGTAGCGGGTGCGCTCGGCGAGGGTGCGCTCGGCCTCGTGGCGGGCAGCTCGTCGTACGAACTCGCTCAGGCTCTCGCCGCTGACGGCTGCGGCGGCCTGCTCGAGATCGCGCTCTTCCTCGGTGATCCTGATCTCGAGCCTGCGTGTCTTCGTTGTCGGGCTGGAAGTCATAGACAAAGTGTACGGCATCCGTCCGGACAGATCAGATTGGGCGCGCGGTGATAGGCGTCCGCTCCCTGTTGCCGGCCGGGCTCGATCACGGGTGCGCCGTGAAGACGTGGGAGACGGCTCCGCCGCTGAAGGCGATCGTGCTCACGGGCTCGATGGTGAGGGGTGCCTTGAATAGCCGCTCGCCCGCACCGAAGACGACCGGGTGGACGACAAGGCGGAACTCGTCGATCAGCCCGGTCTCGACGAGCGATCGAGCGAACCGGACGCCGCCCTGCGCGAGCAGGTATCCGCCTGAGCGCTCCTGCTTCAGACGCGAGACGGCGTCGGCCAGATCTTCGGTCGCGATCGTTGTCTCACCCCAGTCGGCGGACGTGAGCGATTTCGAGAACACCACCTTGGGGATCCCGTTCATGGGCGCCGCGAACGGCCCGGATGCGCTGGGCCAGAAGCTGGCCCAGCGCGCATAGGTGGCGGCGCCCACGAGGTGCACGCCGGCGTTGCTCACGGTGTCGAGGACCCACTCGGCGCCGTCGGGAGAGCGTCCCGCGGCCTCCCAGCCGGAGCTCCCGTCGGCCGGTGCGATGTATCCGTCGAGCGAGACGGACATCTTCAGGATCAGTGAGCTCATGCGTTGCTTCCTTTCCGGGATGGATGACATACCGCTATGGACTCCTGCCGACTTCGGAGGGGGGTGATGTCGCCGGCTCCTGCCCGGCTCTGCATGCCCTTCTAAGCCTAGGAAATCGAGGGCCGTCTCGCTCCACGCTTGACAAAAACACCCTATGACACCACCTGGAATGTTTATTTATCAAGTCTCTTGTTCTCGCCACTGCGCCCGCGTACAGTCAGCGTCGTGTTGGCCCTGAAACGCGCGTCTGTCCTCGCATGCCTCGCGGCCGTCGCCTTGCTCTCCCTGACCGCCACCGCCGGGGCAGCGCCGGTCCTTCAGTTCGTCGCACCCGGACACGGTCTGCCTGTGCCGTTTGCCACCGAAAGCGGACCGGTAAGCGCGGAAATGGCTGACTTTACGAGCGTCGTTGATTGCAGCGGATCACATGGCGAAGGCGAAGTTACCGGCCCTCGCTCCGCTGTGGCGAAATACTCATTTACGGGATGCGCCACCGAAAACGGGGCGACCAAATGCAAATCCGAAGGCGCGGGCGTAGAAGAAATCAAGACAGGGCCGATCTACGCCGAACTTGTCTACATCAGCCAAGCCAAAGGGGAAGTCGGGATGCTGCTCAACCCTGGCGGCGGCATCTACATGGTCTTCGAATGCGGAGGCGAATCAGCCGAAGCGCGAGGACCGTTTCTTGCGCCCGTAGGGCCGGTCAATAAAGAAGCGACCTCATTCACGGCCTCGCTAGCCGCCGTGGGCCCGACGCAGACCCCGGACGAATACGAAGGATCCGACGGCGAAATGCACACCGCAATCCCCGAAGGCAGACACGGAACCCACGAATGGGTCACTACCGGGGTCGAATTGACGATGACCATTCTGCCGAGTGCGCCGGGGATCATCCAAGCCGTCACAGCGGTCGAAGTCGAAGCGAAACAGCACGAACAAGAAGCCCTCCAGCGCGAACAGAAACAGCGCGAAGAAGAAGCCGCAGCGCGCGCCGCCTCGGCAAAGCGCCAGCAGGAAGAAGCCGTGACCGCCGGGATCAAACGTCTGGAAGCAGAAGTGGCTGCGTTGCACAGCCGCCTCGAACAAGAATCGTCGGCCAGGAAGAAGCTCGAACACGCAGCCTCCAAGCCCAAGCCCCTAACCCGGGCGCAGCTTCTTACGAAGGCGCTGCGCGCATGCAAGAAGCAGCCGACAAGGAGGCGACGCGCAGCATGCGAAGCCAGCGCGCACAGGAAGTATGGGGCCAAGGCGGGCTCACACCCCCGCTGATCCCGCCTCACTCCCACCGCCCAGAACCTCACCCAACGTCCGCCCGCTGAGCACCGACGTCGCCTGCTCGGCGACAATGTCTGACCCTGGGCGCGCCGACTCGTCGCGTCGCTTGACCAGCAGCCATTGCGGCTTAGTTCCCGGCCGCGTGCGCTGCAGCGCGAAGCCTCCGCTTAGCTTCTCGCCGTGCAGGACGAACACGCCGTGTCCGCGGTCCAGCGCCTCCGGCCACGCGACCCTGCCGCCCTGCTCGTAGTGGCCGCGGTCCCACACGATCACACCGCCGTGATCGGTCGGACCCTCGAAGCTGTTGTGCTCGATCGCATGGTCGTCGACCTGCACGGCCAGGCGCTTGACCGACGGGTCCATCGACGGGCCCTTGGGCACGGCCCACGAGCGCATAGCGCCGTCCACCTCCAGGCGCAGGTCGAAGTGGTGAGTGGTGGCCGAGTGCTCCTGCGCGACGAACACACCGGCGCTCACGCCGCGAATGGCGAACTGCTCGTGCCCCTCGAGCCGGACGTCATCCACACCTACCTCTCCGACGATCGAGCCCGCCGGTCCCTCGTGCAGGAACTCGATCAGCGCCGCGACGCCGGCCGACGGACCCTCCGCGTGCACGGCCACCATCCCGTCGTCTGCATTGTGTACCCAGCCCATGACACCCAGCTCGACCGCCATGCGCCTGGTGGCGTCTCTAAAGCCGACGCCCTGAACCGTCCCCTCTACGGTCGCTCGGATTGCTCGGGTGCCGCCAGCGTCGGTGATCGACGGTGCCATCAAGGCAGCAACCTAGACGCTTGTAACCTCAAGCCATGCGAGTGAGCTGGATCGAGCGCCAGATCGACGACGTGCTGTTGGCTACAGCCGTCTCGACGAGCTTCCTCTACGCGCGACGGCGCACGCGGCGGGCAGTGCGCCGTCTCACGCGCGGTGCTGCCGTCGTCGGCGCCGGCGCGGCACTCACCGCCGCGGGTGCGGCGGGCGTGGGCATGGCCGGCGCGACCGTGCTCAGGCGCCGACGCCAAGCAGGCAAGCCGATCACCTGACGATTTTGGCGCGTTTGCGCTCATGAGTTTGCCCTCGTCCGCGTGCCGTTGACCGCCTCGAGCATGCAGTCGCCTGGGTAGTACGTCCCACCTGTGTGCAGTTGCCCGCCCCCGCTGGCGCCGGGCAACTGCATGCGACATTCCTCGATTGCCCGACTCGGCGGGGGGACGGCGGCAGGTGACTGCAACACGGCTCCGGCACGCGACGTGTGACCAGCCGCCGGCCCGCCACAGCTCGCTACCGTCATAGCCCCTCTCCTAGCTCATTCCGCCCCGACATATCGGCCCTTCCGCCGAACCATCTACCTCCAGCCATCCGCGGCAGGCGCCCCATCAGCCGCCACCTCGACTGTGGGATGCCGTCGTCGACTGGCGCTCGGCCCAGCCCTGCGCGACCGCAATGCGTCCATTCGCGCCAACTTTTCCCGGCGGCAATCCGCGCAGCGCCCAATGCCGAGAACCCCTAGGGGTTCTCGGACGCCGCCGTGGCGCCAGCGCACCGCTCTCTGACCGCTTGACGCCCTCCCAAGCACGCCTTACAAGCTTGCCCGCACGCCCATGCATCACCACGGCGAGCCGGCAGGACCGGCAGGAGGCACACATGACCCGCACCCTCGCACCGACCCCACCAAGTCAGCTGCTCGGTCGCTACACCGCTCGACCCGGCCGCCCCCGCGAGGTGATCGCCGGCGACGGCGCCGCCGGCAGCGTGCTCGTGGTCGACCGCGACGCGATCACCCACGGCGACCGGCGGCTCATCGCCCATCTCGGCGCGGACGAGCCGGCGCACAACGCCTCCGTGATCTGTCGTCACTACCTGCAGGAGCCCGTCGAGCACCGGCGCCGTTGCCGGCTGATGACCTCTGAAGACGCCCAGCTGGCGCCATTCGATGAACAACCCCAGGGCGAAGTGGACGCCGACGAGCGGGAGGTCGTCGATCGCGCCGGCTGCCGTTATCGCCTGCAGCTTGTCCACGGGCAGATGTCGGCACCGCAACTGCGCTGGTGTCGTCGCCGGTCGGGCCGCCCGGAGGCCGGGGAGGAGACGGTGAGCGTTCGCGCGGTCATCGGTGCGGTCGAAAGCTATGAGCCCGTGTGCGCCCTCACTGCCCGTGCACTCGCTATCCACGACCGGCCCAGCGGGACATCGGTGAAAGTCCTGCGCTCGGAGCTCCAACGAGTGCGCAGCAGCTCGGTCGTGCTCAACCGGCTGCTCCGTCAGGTCGTCTTGGCGAGAATCGAGCGAGGCGAGCTGAGCATGAGCGAAATCGCGATGCGCTGTGGCCGCGTCAAGCGCGATCGCCGAGGCAACCAAAGTGGTGAGACCAGCTGGCTGGCGCGCCGGCTCGGTCTGCTGCCCGAGAGCGGCCACGCCGCACCGACACCGTGGATACACAGTGACGTGCTCGCGCTGATCGCCCGCGACGGCCTTGGCGTCAGTCCACACGAGGTCGAGTTGTGAGCCGTCCGGCCCCCGCGGGGCCGATCTTGGTCATCGAGTCCGACCGCCAGCTCGGCGAAGCGATAGTCGAGCAACTCGCTGCCGACGGCTACCGGGCCGCGCTGGCGCGCACCTCCGAGCACGCACGGATCCTTGCCAGGCTCGATGCTCCCGAGCTGGCCGTTCTCGGCTGGCTGGAGTCGCCACGTGGCGCGCTAACGCTGTTGGAGGAGATCAGACGCCCGGCGTCGGACAGCGTCACGTGGGATCGGGAGCTGCCCGCGATCGTCCTCGGCTCACGAGCGCGGGAGCTGGACGTACTGCGAGCGTTCGAAGCGGGTGCCGACGACTTCATCATGAGGCCAGCGGCATATCTCGAGCTGCGTGCCCGGCTGCGCGCGATCCTGCGTCGCACCGCCGCGCGAGCAAGCGGTGAAAGGTTGATCCACGCGGGGCCGCTGAGGATCGACACGCACACCCATACAGCCACCGTTGACCGCCACCCCGTCGAGCTTCGCCGGATGGAGTTCGACCTGCTCGAGCACCTGGCCCGAGAACCCGAGCGGGTTTTCGCAAAGGACCACCTGCTGCGTACGGTGTGGGGGTACCGCGCCGGAGGGTCGACGCGCACCGTCGACACGCACATCAGTCGCCTGCGTCGCAAGCTCACGGCGGCCGACGGCGGCCAGTGGCTGATCAACGTTCGCGGGGTCGGATACCGGCTGCTCTGACTGACTGACCACGCCTTGACTGACCGCGCCTGAAATCCAGGCGCACATCTCCTGACAGGCCGTACGGCCGTCTGCATACGCACCACTTCGACGGCGGGCTCGCGAGCCCGCCGTCGCTCGTTGACGACAAGGGCCGGCAGTCGCCGGCCACAAACAGGCCTGCCATTCGCAGGTCCCAGAAAGGAGCGGCATATGCTCGCAGCACACTCATTCCCAGAAAACGGGAGCAACCCGCAAGAGCCAGTCGCACAGCTCTTGCACTGGCTCGTTCACACGCTCGTGCACGGCTGCATCGCGGTGGTGGTCGGCCTGATCGCGGCACGGCTGATGCGCGCGCGGAACCTGCACTGGAGTTGGGCGGCAGGCGGCTTCGGCCTGCTCGTCGTCTGCCACCAGGCCCTCGGCGACACGGGGAAGATCCTCGCCATTGCGGCGCTCGTCGCCGCCCTGCGCGGCAGGCGCTGGCACCGTGAGGACATCGACACCGGCGCCGACCTGGCGATGCTCGCAAGCGCCAGACGAGCTCCGCTCGGAGCGCTGCGCAGGCTCGTCCGGACAGCTACGCCGAGGCTCCGCGGCCGGGTGCGCGGCATCAGGCACCGACACGAGCTGGTGCTCGGAGTGGACGCTGAGCGCCGCGAGGTGAGCATCCCGTTCAACCTCTCCGCCGGCGTCGGGCACATGCTGATCGTCGGCGCCACCGGCTCCGGCAAGACCGTCACACAGACCTCGATCCTCACTCGCGCGATCGAGCGCGGCGCGGGCGTGGTCGTCGTCGACCCCAAGGGTGACGCTCACCTGGGCGAGCAGTTGCGCGCGGCAGCGCTGGCGTACGGGCGCCCATTCGTCAGGTGGACTCCCGATGGAGAGCGCGCCTACAACCCGCTCGCGCGTGGCGCAGACAGCGAGGTAGCCGACAAGGTGCTCGCTGGCGAGGTGTTCACCGAGCCCCACTACCAGCGCCAAGCGCAGCGCTACCTCGGCCACGTCGTTAGAACGCTGCGCGCGAACGGCACGCAGGTCAGCCTGCGCGCCGTCGTCGAACACCTCGAGCCCCAGCGGCTGGAGGCACTCGCCAGATCGCTGCCCGAGGATCGGGCGCAGGCCACGTTTGCCTACCTCGACTCGCTCAGCACCCGCCAGCAGGCCGATCTGGGCGGGGTGCGCGATCGCCTGGCGATCCTCGTCGAGTCCGACGTCGGGCCGTGGCTGGACCCGGATACGCCCGCCGCGCACCCGTTCGATCTGCTGGCGGCCATCAGGGAACGGGCGATCGTGTATTTCAGCCTCGAATCCGACAGCCGGCCGCTGCTCAGTCAGATGATCGGCGCGGCCGTCGTTCAGGATCTACAGACGGCCGTTGCCGCCATGCAATCAAGCCCGCTCGCGACCGTCGTCGCAATCGACGAGTTCTCCGCCATCGCCAGCGAGCATGTCGTCAGGCTGTTCGCCCGAGCCCGGTCAGCGGGCGTCAGCCTGCTGCTCGGCACGCAGGAGCTGTCCGATCTCAGGCTGCCCGGTCGCGACAAGCTGCTCGAGCAGGTGCTCGGCAACCTGTCCGTGCTCATCGCCCACCGTCAGGTCGTACCCGAATCGGCTGCGCTGATCGCGAGCATGGCCGGAACGAAAGGCGCGTGGAAGCTCACGCGCCACAGCGACGGCAGGAGCACCCGCACGCGGACCCGCGAGCCAGTGCTCGACAGCGACCAGATCATGCGGCTCGGCTGCGGCTGGGGAGCGGTACTGGCAATGAGCGACGGCGCCAGCGTGCGCGTCACGCGAATCGACGATCTCACAAGGAGGAACGATGGTCCGTCAACGTCATGAGCACTCACCTGAGCGGGTCGCGATTCTGCGCTGGACGGCAGGCCTCGGAGCCGTCACCGCCGAGGCGCTCGCCCAGCGCCAGCGCAGCACCGTCGCCAGTGCGCGGGCACTGCTGCTAGCCGCCGAGCGTGCGGGACAGGTCGTGCGCCGGCGCGTGCTGGTGGGCGAGCCGACGCTGTACGCGATTACGCCGGCCGGGCTGCGCGCGAGTGGTCTGCGCGGGCTCCAGCCGTGTCGTATCAGCCCGGCCAACGCCCGACACACGATCGTCTGCGCGCGCGTGGCGGCCGCGCTCGAGCTGGCGTACCCCGACCAGCGCGTGAGCGGCGAGCGCGAGCTGCGCTGCGAAGAGCGCCGCTGCGGTGGCGCTCTGGCCAGCGCCCGTGTGGGCCAAGGCCCGGGCGGCGAGCCGATGCTGCACCGACCCGACCTCGTCCTCTGGCCTGCGCAACAGCCGCAAGGGCTGCCGGTGGCGGTCGAGGTCGAGCTGACGGTCAAGGCGCCACGGCGCCTGTTTCAGATCTGCACGGCCTGGGCACGCTGCCGGTCGATCGCGGGCACGCTCTACCTGGTCGCTCCCGAGGTTCGCGCGCCGCTGGAGCGAGCGATCGAGACGGCCGCGGCCGACGGGCGGATCGTGGCGGTCGAGCTGGACGCTCTGATGTAGATGGCGGCGGCGGCGCGCTCGCTCACTTGCGCCACCGGCACGGAGCGGGCGCGCATACCGTCCCAAGCGATGCCTAGGTTCACGGTGGGGGTCAACCGCAAGCAATGGAGATCGATATGTCCTACTTCAACGTCAATCGTGTGGTGCTCATAGGACGCCTCACCCGTGACCCCGAGCTGCGTACGCTGCCGTCGGGCGCGAGTGTCTGTGGCCTGCGCATCGCCTGCAACTCGGCGCGTAAGGACCCCGCCGGCGACTTCATCGAGAAGCCCAACTTCTTCGACGTGAGCGTCTTCGGCGCAGCCGCGGACTCTGTCAGCAGCTACATGCGCCGCGGCAGTCGCGTGGCGGTCGACGGCCGGCTCGAGTGGCGTGAATGGGAAGTCGAGCAACAGCGTCGGCAGGCCGTCAGCATCGTCGCCGACACCGTCCAGTTCCTCGACAGTCGCGGCGATCGCGCCGAGCAGGAGCTGGACGGCGGCCAGACGGACGGCGATGGCGAGCAGCACGCCCGCGAGCTGACCGGCGTAGGTGTCGGCGGCGACGAGGGCGATCTCACCTTCTAGCGTCCGAGCAGCGTGCGGTGCGACAAGCGCATGTGGGCAAGTCCACGATGGCGGGGACGGCAGCTGCTCGTCCCCGCCGCATGCTTCGTGGATTCCAGCTGCGTTAACCGATATGTCGCCGACACAGGCGCCGGCCGCGCCGCGTCTGGCTGCGGGGTCTGCGTAAACTGGCGCGCCGCAGCACAGCTGACCTCATCTGCAAGGAGCCTGGATGCCAGTCAACACCAAAGCGATCGGCAAGACCTACGAGCCTGTGGTGTACGCGGTAGGACGCGAGAAGATCAGAGAGTACGCGCGCGCGGTCGGCGAGACCAACCCCGTGCACCTCGACGTCGACGCTGCTCGCGCGGCCGGCTACGCGGACGTCGTGGCGCCGCCGATGTTCGCCGTGGTCTACAGCGCGCCATCGGTCGGACCGCCGATCTTCGATCCCGAGATCGAGCTCAACTTCGCGATGATGGTCCACGGCGCCCAGGAGTTCGAGTGGGGTCCACCGGTGGTGGCCGGCGATGAGATCACCACCACCGCGAGCGTCAAGGACATCTCCGAACAGGACGGTCGCGGCTACTACGTGTTCGAGTCCGTCTCGACCAACCAGCGCGGCGAGCAGGTCTGTCGCGGAACCTGGACCAACCTCGTCCGAGGAGTGTGATCGGCATGGCACAGTTGAGCGTCGGCGAGCAGATCCCCGAGTTGCGGGTCACACCCGACAAGTACCTCACGGTGCGCTACGCAGGTGCGTCCGGCGACTTCAACCCGATCCACATCGACGAGGAGTTCGCTCGCGCGGTCGGGCTGCCCGGACGGATCCTGCACGGACTGTGGTCGATGGCCCAGGTCGCTCGCGCACAGACCGACGCCGCCGGCGGGCCGGAGCATCTCAAGCGCCTGTCCGTCCAGTTCCGTGGCATGGGCGTACCCGAGCAGGAGCTGCTCGTCACCGGCGAGGTCACCGAGGCGCCCGACGGGCGCACCGTCGTGGAGGCCCTCGCCGTGCAGGCCGGCAAACGGATCATCCGCAACGCGCGGGCGGAGCTGGAGCTGTAGCGAGCGCCGTCAGCGGCGCCAGCGCGCCGCCTACAATCAAGCAGATGCTGAGCCCCCGCCAGGAGCGCATTCTGAGCAAGGTCGTCGAGGACTACCTGCACACTGGGCAGCCGGTCGCCTCGCGCTCGATCGCACGGGAGACCGACCTCAACTGCGGCCCCTCGACGATCCGCAACGAACTCGCGCTGCTGGAGGAGTACGGCCTGCTCACGCATCCCCACGTCTCCGCCGGCCGGGTGCCGACCGACGCGGGGCACCGCTACGTGGTCGACCGCATGCTCAGCTCCGAGCAAGCGACGCTGACACCCCCGCGCGGGCTCGAGCTGTCGCTGATTCGCCGCGAGGTTGATGAGGCGATGCGAGCCACCACCGAGACGCTCTCACAGGTGACCAACCTGCTGGCAGTCGTCTCCGCGCCATCGGTGCAGACGACCAGCATCCGTCACGTGGAGGTGCTGGCGCTTCAGCCCCAGCTGGTGCTCGTCGTGATCATCACCTCAACCGGTGAGGTGTCAAAGATGTTCGCCACATTTGATCGCTCGGTCGACCCCGGCCTCGTCGCATGGGCCGGCGAGTATCTCAACGAGCGGCTGACCGGGATGGGTCTGGGCTCCAGGATGCTGCGCCAACGTTTGGTCGACCCCGGCCTGTCGGCGAGCGAGCTGGCGTTTCTCGAGCACCTCGTCCCGGCCTTCGCCGATCTCGGCTCAGACAGCGAGGATTCACTGTTCGTAGAGGGAACAGCACGCCTGTTCCAGGCCAGCCAAGGTGAGGACACGGTGCAGGTCAACGAGCTGATCGACCTGCTCGAGCGGCGCGTCGCGCTGCTGCACGTCCTGCGCGCAGCGCTCGCCGAGCCGGGTGTGTACGTACGCATTGGCCACGAGAACGAGCTTCCCGCGATGCGCTCGCTGGCGCTCGTGGCCACCGGCTACGGGATGGCCTCGCGCAAGCTCGGCACGGTATCGCTGATCGGTCCCGTGCGCATGGACTACGCCGGTGCGATCGCCACTGTCCGCGAGGCCGCCCACCAGCTCTCCCGCTTCGTCGAAGACGCATACGCTGAGAACTGAACCGCACGGACATGCCTCGCGATCCATATGAGGTGCTCGGCGTCCCCCGCGACGCCTCCGAGCAGCAGATCAAGAAAGCCTTCCGCCAGCTGGCGATGGAGCTGCACCCGGACGTCAACGCCCATGACCCCGACGCCGAACGCAAGTTCAAGGAGGCCGCCGAGGCCAACGAGATCCTCTCCGACGCCGAGCGGCGCGCAACGTATGACCGCTATGGACACGACGGCCTGCGCTCAGGTGGCTACGCGCCCAACTTCGACGCGTTCGGCTCGATCGGCGACCTGTTCAACGCCTTCTTCGGCGGAGCGCAGGGCGCGCGCGGCGGCCCTGCGCAGGGCGGCGATGTCGCTGTGGCCGTCGAGATCGATCTGCAGCAGGCCGCCGGTGGCATGAAGATAGACGTCGCGTTCGAGGCGATCGACCGCTGCGAGCACTGCCACGGCAACGGCGCCGAGCCGGGTACACCGATCGAGACCTGCCAGCGCTGCGGCGGCGCAGGACAGGTACAGGCGGTGACACGCACGATGCTCGGCCAGATGGTGCGCACGATGATCTGCGAGGACTGCTACGGCGAGGGCAAGGTGCCCACCCAGCCCTGCCGGCAGTGCCGCGGCCGCGGTCGCCAGAGCAGCCGCCGCACGCTCGACGTGGAGGTGCCCGCCGGGATCTCCGACGGGCAGCGCATTCGTCTGTCAGGCAGTGGGCACGCGGGGGAGATGGGCGCGCCCGCCGGCGACCTGTACGTGGTCGTGCGAGTGCGCCCCGACGAGCGGTTCGTGCGCGAAGGCAACGATCTGATCACCGCCCTGGACGTCGCCGCGCCACTGGCCGCGCTCGGCGGGACGCTCGAGGTGGAGACGCTCGACGGCAGCGAGTCGATCGAGCTGCCCGCGGGCAGCCAGCCCGGAGAGGTGCTCACGCTGCGCGGCCACGGTATGCCCGACCTGCGCCGCGGGCGCCGCGGGGACCTACGCGTCGTGGTCAACGTGCTGGTACCGCGTCGACTGAACCCCGAGCAACGGGACCTAATGGAGCGCTTGAACGACAGCCTCGGCGAGGAGAACCTGCGCTCACAGGAGTCCGTGTTCGCCAAGCTCAAACGGGCACTCGGCAGCCAGGCCGCGTGATCAGGCTCGCCGTTCGCGTCAGCGACGCGCACGCCGAGCTGGTGCTCGCCGAGCTGCTCGAGCTAGCTCCCGCCGGCGTCGAGGAGGTCCCGCTGGACAACGGCGGTGTCGAGTACGCCATCTACGGAGCCCCGGGCGAGCTGCCCAGCCTGCACGACCTGGACGCGGTCGTCGGCGAGGCGCCCGTGGAGATCTCCACCAGCGAAATACCCGACGACTGGCACGAGCGCTGGCGCGACTTCCACCGCCCGGTGCTCGTGCGTGCACCGTCCACGCCTACCGACCCCGTCGCCAACGCCCGTCGCGTACCCGACCTGTACATCCGCCCGCCCTGGGAGCAGCCGAGCGACACCGGCGGGGAAGCACCCGAGGAGATCGTCATCGACCCCGGCCAGGCGTTCGGAACTGGCGGGCACGCGAGCACCCAACTGTGTCTAGGGCTGCTGCTCGAGCTGTCCGCTCAGGATGACTCGCACGGGGCGCTGCTCGACCTCGGCACCGGCTCGGGGGTGCTCGCGATCGCCGCCGCGCGGCTCGGATTCCAGCCGGTGCTGGCGCTCGACCACGACCTCGAGAGCGTGCAGGCGGCCGCCCACAACGCGCTCGCCAACGCCGTCCAGGTCGACGTCGAACGTTTCGATCTGCGCTACGACGAGCTGCCGTGGAACGACGGGGCGCGATCGGGCGAGCCGATCGTGATGCTCGCCAACCTGCTGCGGCCGCTGCTGCTCGATCTGGCCGAGGCGCTCGCCCGTCCGCCCGCGCACCTGATCGCCGGCGGGCTGCTGTGCGAGGAGGCCGACGAGATCGCCGCCGCGTTCAACAAGCGCCTCGGCATGCACGAGCGCGCTCGACGCCGCAGCGGCGAGTGGGCCGGCATGTGGCTGAGCGCACCGTAGAGCGACGCTGCCCGGCGCGCCGCGCTGCGAATCAGCCGGCGTCGGGAATCTCGGTGGCAGCGCGCACGATCGACCGGTAAACGAGGTCGATCGCCGGGCGAATCCCGTCCGGCGAGCCAAGCAGCGCGCTGGCCGCGCTCAGCGCCGCGCCGATCGTCTCGAGCGCCTCGCCCACCGAGTCCGGCTCGGGGTCGCGGCAGGCCGCGACCGCCATGTCCAGCATCGCCTGTCCCTGTTCGACCGCGCCGGTGAACAGCGCTGGTCCAACCAGGCTCGCGTACCCGTACACGCGCGCAAGGCGCCCCGACAGCTGCACCGACGGTCCGCGGCGGGGGGCGCTCGGCGCCGGCAGGCCGCGACCGTCAAGCAGGCCGGCCATCGTCTCACCTAGCACCAAGCGCGTGGCGGCCTCGTCAAGACCCGCCTGTGTGGCCACGCGTAGCGCCATGTACAGCGTCGTCGCCGGCAGCCCATACGGCGGGTCCGACGCGAACACGATCCGCTCGATCGGCGCGCGCGCGAGCAGCTCGATCACATCGAGCGGAAAGAAGCACGAGATGTCATACAGAACACCCGGATGGTCGGCCAGCCGGGTGGTCAGAATGCCCTGATCGCAGATCGCGCCGTGGGCGAGGATCAACACGACCTCCGGGTGGCGCAGTGCCAGCTCGGCCAGGCCGTCGGCGAGCGGCGGCAGGCCGCGCCCGGCGTGGATCAAGATCGGTACACCCGCTTCGCCGGCAAGGCCGAACAGGTCGTCCATGTCGCCGCCGTCAAACACGAAGTCCTGGGCTCTCGGGTGGAGCTTGATCCCGCGCGCGCCGGCCGACAGGCAGCGCTCGCACTCGGTCAACGGATCTTCAAACGGGTCCAGACGGCAGAACGCCACCAACCGACCCTCGCTTTCGCTCGCCCACGCCAGCACACGGTCGTTGGGCACGCTGTAGGAAGGCTTGCGCTCCGGATCGTGCAGCGGGAACACGCACGCGCGACGAGCGTCCGCCTGATCGAGCTGGGCCAGCAGTTGCTCGAACGTCAACGAGCGGCCATCCTCGTCGAGGCCAAGGTGGGTGTGGGCGTCGATCACTTCCGCGCGCTCTGGTCGCAGGCGCTCGCTCTCCGCCAGGAACGGCGCGAGCGCGCTCGCGTACAGGGAGTCGTTCACGGCCTGAACCCTATTCTGTCTTCGTGGCTTGGCAGGTCGTGATCGCGGGTGGCGGATTCGGAGGCCTTTACGCCGCGCGCGCACTCGAGCGCGCGCTGGCGCCGCACAGCGCGCGCGTGACGCTCGTCAACGACGTCAACTTCATGCTGTACACGCCGCTGCTCCCGGGTGCCGCCGGCGGCACCCTCGATCCGCGTCACGTGGTGGTCCCGCTGCGATCCAAGCTGCGCCGCACCGAGCTAGTGATCGGCCGGGTGACCGGCGCCGAGCCGGCACGCGGCGTGCTGTCGGTCGACCGCATCGACGGTCAACGAGTCGAGCTGCCCTACGACCAACTCGTGGTCGCGCTCGGCTCGATCTCGCGCACGCTGCCGATCCCCGGTCTCGCCGAGCACGCGATCGGCCTGAAGTCGCTGGCCGACGCCACCGCGCTGCGCAACCACCTGCTGGACTGCCTGGACATCGCCGAGACGCTCGAGGATCCCGCCGAGCGCGAGCAGTACCTCGGCTTCGTGTTCGTCGGCGCCGGCTACGCCGGGGTGGAGGCGCTCGCCGAGCTGCAGGACTTCGCCGCGCAAGCGATCGAGCGCTACCCACGCTGTCGGGCGCACGGAATGCGCTGGGTGCTCGTCGAGCGCCAGGAGCGCATCATGCAGGAGGTCCCAACGAGCCTCGCCGTGTTCGCCGAACGCGAGCTGCGCGGACGCGGCATCGAACTGCTCGGGCAGAAAACGCTCCAGCATCTCAGCGACCGTGCCGCGACCCTCTCCGACGGACGCGTAATACCCACCCGCACGCTCGTATGGACGGCCGGCGTCAAGCCCAGCCCGGCTGTCGCCGATCTCGGGCTGGCGCTGGACCCGGGCGGGCGCGTGCTCGTCGAGCCCACGCTGCGCGTGACAGAGCCCCCTGCGACAGAGCTCCCTGCGAGCCACTCGCCGGGCCCCGTGCGCAGGCAGGTGTGGGCGATCGGGGACTGCGCCGCCGTGCCCGACTCCTCGCGCGGCGGACAGCCCTGCCCGCCCACCGCGCAGCACGCGATCCGCCAGGCGCGCCTGGTCGCTCGCAACATCGCCGCGACCCTCGGTGGGGGCACAGTGCGCCCGTTTCGCTACCGCACGAAAGGCGTCGTAGCCGAGCTGGGGCAAAACGAGGCGGTCGCGATCACGCTCGGCATTCGCTGGCGCGGACTGCCCGCGTGGCTGATCGCACGCACCTACCACCTGCTGCTGATGCCCGGCGTCGGACGCAAGCTGCGCCTGCTCGCCGACTGGAACGTCGCGTTGCTGTTCGGGCGGGAGGTCTCATCGCCTGGCAGGCTCGGCAGCCCAACGCCGCTGGAGCGCCAATGAGATGTCCGCGCCCGGCGCTCACCGGCGTATCCTGATCGTTGGATGCCGGCGATCGAGCAGATCAAAGACGACCTCAAGGACGCGATGCGCGCGGGCGAGAAAGAACGCGTGGGCGCCCTCAGGCTGGTCCTCTCTGAGCTGCAAAAGGCGGCCAAGGAGGGGGCTGAGGACGACCTGACCGTGCTGCGTCGTGAGCGCAAGCGCCGGCTTGAGGCCGCCGGCGCCTACCGCGAGGCCGGCCACGAGGACCGCGCGGAGGCCGAGGAGGCCGAAGCGGAGCTGATCGGCTCCTACCTGCCCGCCGAGCTGTCCGAGGCGGAGTTGACGGACATCGTGCGCCAGGCTGTCAGCGACAGCGGCGCGCAGTCGGCCAAGGACATGGGCGCCGCGATGAAACACGCGATGGCCGTCGTCGATGGGCGTGCCGACGGCAAGCGCGTTTCGGGGCTCGTGCGAGCGGCGTTGCAGGGATGAGGACGCAGATCGAGCTCAGCAACGAAGTCGCGGCGGAGCTCGCCGGTAGCCAGGACGCGGTGCTGCGCGCGCTGGAGGCGCATCTCGACTGCCAGGTGTTCCTGCGCGGCAACGTGCTGACCTTTGACGGCGACGACGTCGAGACGCACGCCGGTGAGCGCGTCGTGCGCGAGCTTGCCGATCTGATCGCCGCCGGCCATCAGATCGGTCCCGGCACGATCACCGCGGTGACCGGCGCGCTCGACGCGCACGAATCGCCCGCGCACGTGCTCGAGGACATCGTGTGGCAGCACCGTGGCCTGCGCATCGCGCCGAAGACCGTCAACCAGAAGCGCTACGTCGACTCGATCCGCCAGAACACGATCACATTCGGCGTCGGTCCTGCCGGCACCGGCAAGACGTTCCTCGCTGTTGCCATGGCTGCGGCGGCACTGTCGCGCAATGAGGTCAACCGCATCATCCTCACCCGTCCCGCCGTCGAGGCGGGCGAGCGGCTGGGGTTCCTGCCGGGTGATCTGATGGCCAAGGTCGACCCCTACCTGCGACCCCTGTTCGACGCGCTGCACGACATGCTCGACCCTGAGAAGGTCTCCAAGCACATCGACCGCGGCGTGATCGAGATCGCGCCACTCGCGTTCATGCGCGGACGCACGCTCAACGACTCGTTCGTGATCCTCGACGAGGCGCAGAACACCACGCCAGAGCAGATGAAGATGTTCCTCACCCGTCTGGGCTTCGGCTCCAAGATGGTGGTCACCGGCGACATAACGCAGGTGGACCTGCCGCGCGAGCAGCAATCGGGCCTGATCGTCGTGGGCGACATACTCGACACTGTCGAGGGCATCGAGTTCCTACGCTTCGGCGGCGAGGACGTCGTGCGTCACAAGCTCGTGCAGAGGATCGTCGAGGCCTACGACGTGCACTCTCAGCATGAACTGCCCGCGCCCGGTGCGATCGGCGCGCGCTCAGCCGTTCGCAGCGCCTGACCTCGATGCTCGACGTAGAGGTGCTCGGCGCCGGCCTGGACCCACTCGCACCGTCAGCCGAGGAGATCCGCGAACTGTGCCAGCGGGTCGCCACACGACTGGGCCTCAGCGAGGGCCACGTCGCGGTCGAGTTCGTGGAAGCCGAGCGGATCACGCAACTGAACGCCGTCTACCGCGGCAAGCCCGCTCCCACAGACGTGCTCTCGTTCCCGATCGACCTCGCCCCGTCTGCTGATGCGAGCGCAGACCAGAGAGCTGCGGACATGGTCAATCGGCACCCGCCAGTCGAGCTGGGCGACGTGATCATCTGCCCCGAGCACACCGTCGATCTGCGCCAGGCGGTCATCCACGGGATGCTCCATGTGATGGGCATGGACCACGAGACCGACGACGGTCAAATGCTCGCGCTCGAGCGCGAGCTGCTCGCTGGGGCCGAATATTGACGCGCGCGGGCTTCGTCGCTCTTGCCGGACGCCCCAACGTCGGCAAGTCGACGCTCGTCAACGCGATCGTGGGGGAGAAGGTCGCGATTGTCTCTGATCGTCCGCAGACCACTAGGCGCGCGATCCGCGGCGTTCACCAACGCGGTGACAGCCAGATCGTGCTCGTCGACCTGCCCGGGTTTCAGCGCCCGCGCGACTCGCTGACGGCGAGGATGGCCCGCCGCGTGCAGCAGGAGCTCGAGGGCGCGGACGCGGCGCTGCTGATGATCAACGCCGAGCAGGGCGTCGGCCCCGGCGATCGCTTCATCGCCACTGTTCTAGCCGAGGCGCACACGCCGGTGACGATCGCCGTCAACAAGGTCGATCGCCTGGCCCGTGCGCTGCTGGTGTCCGCGCTGCAAGCCGCGACCCAACTCGAACCGGCTGCAGAGGTGTTTCCGATTTCGGCGCGCACCGGGGAAGGCGTCGATGCGCTCGTCGAGCACCTCGCTGCCCTTATGCCACAGGGCCCGTTCATGTTTGCCCCCGACACCCGCAGTGATCAGCCGCTGGAGTTGCTGGTCGCGGAGTTGATCCGCGAGGCGGCCATCCGCAGGACCTTTCAAGAGCTGCCGCACGCGGTCGAGGTGATCGTCGAGGAGATCGACACGCGCCGCCCCGAGTTGACGGCCATCCGCGCGCTTCTGTGGGTCGAGAGCGAGTCCCAGAAGGGAATCCTGATCGGCGCGCACGGGCGCATGATCAAGGCGATCGGCGTAGCCGGCCGTCGTCAGCTCCAGCGCACGCTCGACTGCCGTGTTCACCTCGACCTGGCGGTGCGCGTGAAGCGCGATTGGCGCGGCGACGAGGGGTCGCTCGATCGCCTGGGCATCGGCTGATCATTCCGACAGTGGAAAAGGGTTGACTTAAAAAGACCATCAGTTCATGCGATTCATCCCACCCTTTGGTACGCGAAACGCCGTCCGATTGGGTACCGTCTGCTCAGGGGAAACGTTCGAAAAAGGGGCAGACTTGTCGGCGAAGTACGCGGTATTGGGACTCGTGATCGAGCGCCCCGGCTACGGGTACCAGCTGGCGCAACGCCTCGAGGAGCGTTTCGGCTCCTCGAGCTTCGCGCCATCGGGGGTGTACTCGGCGCTCGATCAGCTGAGTCGTGACGAGTTCGTCCGCGCCGCCGGTGAGATGGGCCCCGGTCCTGCCCGCCGCGCCGCGCCGCGCATGATCTACGAGGCCACCAGCGAGGGTGTCGATCATTTTGAATCGTGGATGCTCGGCTCCTCGCCCGCACCGCCTCTGCGCGACGAGCTGCACATGAAGATCGCCCTCTGCCGCCCGCGCAACCTGCCGCGGCTGATCGACATGGTGTATGGCCAGGAACTCGCTTGTCTAGGGCGCCTGCGCGATCTCAAAGACGCCACCGAGCCGGCGATCAGCGCTGACCGCCAGGAATGGTCCAAGCTAATGCGCGTGCTGTCGCGGGATGCTGAGATCGCCTCCTGGAAGGCGCGGATCGAGTGGCTCCAACACGCTCGCGAGCTGCTCGAGCGGCTGCACGAGCAATCCGAACGTGCCCGCGCAGAAGGTGTCGCGATCAGCGATCGAGGTGTTTCCGACGCTCGGATTGGCCGGCTGCGGGCAGTCTGATGGCCGAGGCGATGCTCTGCCTGCAAGAGGTGAGCAAGAGCTACTGGCGCGGCCTGCACGAGCTGAAGGTGCTCGCCGGAGTGCAGTTGTCGGTTCGCGAGCGCGAGTTCGTGGTGGTGTGGGGCAGGCGCGGCTCGGGTAAGACCACGCTGCTGAAGCTCGCCGCCGGCCTGGAGCGTCCCGACCGCGGCGCCGTGCGCTTCGAGGGACGCGATCTGGCCGCCATGTCCGAGTCCGAACAGGCACGCATGATGCGCGAACACGTCGGCTGGGTGCGCCGCAGTGGGCCCCGCAATGAACTGCTGATGCTCGACTACGTGGCTCTGCCGCTGCTGCCCGCGCACGGGCACCGCAGTGCCTATGCGCGAGCCAGGGACGCTCTCGATCGCGTCGGCGTCCCCGAGTGCGCGGCGCAGGCCTGGGGCAGCCTGTCTGACGGCGAGCGTGCGCTGGTGGGCGTCGCGCGAGGGCTGGCCCGCGCTCCGCGCCTGCTGCTGGTGGACGACCCGACCGCTAATCTCGGCCTGGCCGAGCGCGAGGAGGTGATCGCGCTGCTGCACAGCCTGACCGTCGAGGCGGGTATAGGTGTCCTGATCGCCGTCCCCGACATGCCCGAGCTGATGGGCGCGCATCAGATACGAGCGCTGAGCGCGGGACGTCTGCTGGCACCGCCGGACCCGCCTGAGACTCCCCCCAACGTGATCGACTTCCCCGCCAGGGAGCACTCCGCATAGGTGCTGCGCCTAGCAGAGGTCGTCAGGCACTATTCCGCAGGCGATGGTCCACCCATCCGGGCCGTCGACGGCGTCTCGCTCGACGTCCAGCACGGAGAGCTGGTTGCCCTGTATGGGCCCAGCGGCTCGGGCAAGACAACACTCTTGATGTTGATCGCCGCGCTGCTGGCACCGGAAAGTGGCACGGTCAGCGTCGACGGCCGCGACCTCGCGGCCCTTTCACCGCGCGAGGCGGCTCGCTACAGAATGATCGAGCTTGGGTTCGTGCGCCAGTCGCTGCACCTGCTCGCTGGCGCCAGCGCGCTCGACAACGCCGCGCTGAAGTTGCTCGGCAGCGGCCAGAGCGCGCGCCAGGCACACCGTAGAGTCATGCCGCTGCTCGATCGTCTCGGGCTCGAGCGGCGCGCTGAGCACCACGCCGAGGAGCTGTCGATGGGCGAGCGCCAGCGCGTGATGATCGCTCGCGCTTTGTCGACCGAGCCCAAGCTGGTGCTCGCGGATGAGCCCACCAGCAACCTCGATAGCGCGGGCGGCGAGCGGGTGCTCGGCTTGCTCGGTGAGATCTGTCGCGAGTGTGGGACGGCGGTGCTGCTGGTGACGCACGACCCGCGTGCGGCGTCACACGCCGATCGCGTGCATGCGCTTCGCGACGGGAGGCTGGTCGCGCACGAGTCTCAACAGCCGACCGCGCCTCTCTCCGCCGGGTAGGGGGCAAGGTGAAACTGTCAAACATCGTCCGGCTCTACCGCGTGCGGCTTCGCAGCAGGCTCGCTCAGGAGCTGTTCGCCCTGTCGGGTATCGCTGTCGGTGTGGCGCTGCTGTTCGCCTCGCAGGTCGCTAGCACCAGCCTCACCGGCTCTGTCCGTGAGGTCACGCGCGGGATCGTCGGGAACATGCGCTTCCAGCTTGCCGCACGCTCACCTGAAGGTTTCGACGCGCATGTGCTGCGCGACGTGCAGCGTCTGCCGGGCGTGAGCGTCGCCGTGCCGGTCGTGCAGCTTCGAGTGAACGTCGTCGGTCCGAGCGGCGCGCGAACGGTCGAACTGCTTGGGGCCGATCCGGCACAGGCTTACCTGGCCGGCCCGCTCGTGCGCCGGTTTCGCTACGCACGCCTGACCGGTCTGCGGGCGCTTGCGCTGCCAGCGCCGATCGCGGAATCGATCGGCGCCACCTCACTGCGCCCGGTGGTGCTCCAGGTTGGCGGCAATCAGGTGCGAGCGCTGCTTGGCATCACCCTCTCCTCCGAGGACGCGGGCGGGCTGGCGCAGAGCCCGATCGCGCTCGGCCCGCTGCGCTACGTCCAGCGCCTGACTCACATGCAGGGCCGCGTGACAAGCATCTTCGTGCGCCCGCACGCCGGCGAGGAACGCGAGGTGTCCGCAGGCCTGCGGCGCCTGGCGTCAGCCGGCTCGCTGAACCTTCGCCCAGCCGACTTCGAGGCTACCTTGTTCAGTCAGGCGGCCAGCCCGACCAACCAGTCGACGTTGCTGTTCTCGGTGATCAGCGCGCTCGTCGGTTTCCTGTTCGCCTTCAACGCGATCTTGCTGACCGTTCCCCAGCGGCGCGACCTGGTCGAGGATCTTCGTCTTGACGGCTATACGGCGTCGATGATCGTGCGCATCCTGCTGTTCGACGCGCTCGTGCTCGGCTTGCTCGGATTGTTGGTTGGGCTGGCGTTGGGAGAGTTGCTGTCGGTGGAGGTGTTCCGCGCCAATCCCGGATACTTGTCGTTGGGCTTTCCCGTCGGATCGCAACGGATCGTCGGCTGGCACAGTGTCGCGATCGCGATCGCCGGCGGAATGCTCGCTGCACTCGTCGGCATCCTCGCGCCTCTACGACGGGAGGTGTTCTCCCCGCTGCCCGGCGCATTTGTGCCGTCTGCGCGGCGGACCGGCAATGTCGTAGTGGCGTTGATCGCGGGAAGCGCCTGTCTGGCGGTCACGAGCGCGATCTTGCTGCTCGCGCCGCAGGACGCGATTCTGGGCATCGTCAGTCTGATCGTCGCATTGGTGCTGCTGCTGCCGCCCGCGCTTGCGGGAGTGGTCGCGCTGTATGGCAGATTCGTGCGCCTGCTCTCGGGCGCCTCGCCAGTTCTCGCGCTGATCGAGCTTCGCTCTAGCGCCAATCGTCCTCGCGCGCTGGCGATCGGCGCCACCGGCGCGATCGCGGTGTTCGGCAGCGTCGCCATCCAAGGAGCGCACAGCAACCTGCAACGAGGACTGGACCGTCTCGTTCACCAGCTGAACACCAACGCCCAGCTGTGGGTGATCCCGCGCGGCGGCGACAACCTGCTGGCGACGGCCCCGTTCCACGGGGTCTACGTGGCTACCCTCAGGCGCGTGTCCGGTGTGGCGTCGGTCGAAGCGGTGCAGGGCGACCTGCTGGACGATCGGGACCGACGGTTGTGGGTGATCGGCATGCCGCCAGGCGCTCGCGTACCGATTCCTCCGAGTCAGATGGTCCGCGGCGACCTGCCGCGCGCCGCCGAACGCGTGCGGGCAGGGGGATGGGCGGCTGTCTCACGCGCGATCGCCGACGAACACCACCTGCATATCGGCTCGTCGCTGCGCCTGCCCTCGCCACACCCTCGAACCCTGCGGGTGGCCGCGCTGATAACCAATCTGGGATGGCCGCCCGGCTCGGTGATCATGAGCTCGGCCGACTATGTGAGCGCGTGGGCTAGCGCTGACCCGAGCGCCTACTACGTCAAGCTCACGCCCGGTGCGAGCCTCCTGCGCACGCGGGCGGCGCTTGCGCGGGCGCTCGGATCGCGCAAGGGGCTGGTGGTGGAAACCTCACGCGTGCGCGAGCAGCGCCAGCGATCCGCCAGCCGTCAGGGCCTGGCGCGACTGACACAGATCTCGTGGCTAGTTTTGATCGCCGCCGTGTTGGCGATGGGCGCGGCGATGGGTTCGATGATCTGGCAACGGCGCATCCAGCTGGCGGACCTGAAGGTCGATGGTTTTGCGATGGGCGAACTGTGGCGCGCACTGTTGTTGGAGAGCGTGCTGCTGCTGGGCACAGGCTGTCTGCTGGGCGCGTTGTTCGGCGTCTACGGCCAGGTTCTGCTCAGTCACGCGCTCGCGACCGTGACGGGCTTTCCCGTGGTCTTCTCCGCCAATGCGCCGACGGCCATCTGGTGCGTGCTCATGGTGACGACGGTCGCCGTCGCAATCGTCGCGGTGCCCGGTCATGCCGCCGCCAGGGCGCGACCTGCAATCAGCTTTCAGGAATGAGCGAGCGCGTTAGACGCGCCCAGGCCGTCAGGGTGAGCTGAGCGCGTTACTACGCGCCCAGGCGGTAGTCTCTCGAAACGACTCCTTGGGAAAGTTTCGACTTTTGGTAGATGTCCGATGCGATTCCGGTGTCGGGGGGCCAGCTTCACGCGCTGGTGGCCGCCACGACGCGCGAGCTTAGCTGGGGCTTGAGAGGCGTTTCGCGGGAGCTGCGCGGATGGCGCGGCCTGGCCGCCGCGATTCCTGAGCAGTCAATTCGCCAGGACGCGCTGCAGGCACTCGACCGCAAGCGACCTCACATCGTCGGGGCGGCGCTGTTCGCGATCCTGCCGCCTAGGCGCAATCGTTGCCTGCTGCGAGTGTTGGTCGCGTACGAGATCATTCTCGAGTTCCTCGATGAACTGCACGAGCGCGCCGCTCAGCAGCGCAATGGGCGCCAGTTGCACCGCGCGCTGGTGGAGGCGCTCGACCCGGCCGTCCCGATCTCCGACTACTACATGCACCATCCGTGGTGCAACGACGGCGGTTTCCTGCGGACGCTCGTGCACGTCTGTCGCAAAGGCTGCCTGTCGTTGCCGTACTACGCCGACGCGCGCCGGCTGCTGCTACAGGGGGCAAGACGCTGCGGCGGTGTGCAACGCCTCAACCACGAGGCTGACTCCGCGCGTCGCGGTGCCGCTCTTCGCGAGTGGGCCGAGGGCGAGTTTCCGGGCGAGCGCGAGACCAGCTGGTGGGAGATGAGCGCCGCCGCCAGCAGCTCGCTGGGAGTGCACGTGCTGCTTGCGCTCGCGGCCTCCGAGCGTCAAGACTGGGCGCGCGTGAACGCCGCATACGTGCCCTGGACGTGCGCCGTCAGCACGATGCTTGACAGCTATGTCGACGAGGCCAACGACGTGGCCACCAGCCAGCACAGCTACATCGCCTATTACCCCACTCGCGAGGCCGCCGTCGGGCGCCTGACGGAGCTGATCCGCCGCTCCGCGCACGAGGCGCGCAGCCTTCCCGAGGGTCACACCCACGCTGTGATCACGGCCTGCATGGTCGCGATGTACCTGTCCCACGACCGCTTACGCGAGCCGCGGATGCGAGCGAGCACCGAGCGGCTGATCGACGCGGGCGGTTCGTTAACCCGCTTACTGCTCCCCGTTCTACGCGTCTGGCGAAGCGCCAACGCGCAGCGTGTGAACTGATGTGTCCGCTTGAGTGCCGCCAGCCAATGCCCGTCAACCAGGACTCAAATGCGACTGGACGAGTGGTGCAGAAAGTACGCATGAACTATTCAGAACTGAATAGTCAGAAAGGCCTTTGAGCGGCTCGGAGGCCGAGCCATGATGTGACAACGCGATGGCGGATGAAACCACGATTGGGGTTCTGCCCTCAGGGAGACAGGAGCGCCGCCATTCCCGGCGCGCCAAATCGGGCGGCCCCAGTGCATCCCAAGCCGCGTCGTCTCGCCAGTGGCCACGGGCCGAGCGCCCTCGCGGACGCTCGGCCCGTGCAAATGATGTTGGCCCACCGGTCAGCATCGAGCTGTCCAAGGCACAGGTCGACCAGATCGTCCGCTCGGCTGGACAGGGCGGCACGATGTCGATGCTGCTCTCCGCGCTCAAGGAGCCCGGCTGGACGATGGCGCTGGACTCGCACGAGTGGGTGCTGTCGGCCCAGATGGAGGACCGCCGCCTGTCGCGCTCGCTGTTGTCGGGGTTGCTCGTGCTCTCCTGCTTCCCGGGTGACGGCGGTTATCTCGGCATCGCCGAGCTGGCGCGCGCGTTGGATATGAACACCAGCACCACGCACCGCTACGTCACGACGCTGCTTGCCGTGGGGCTGCTCGAGCGCGATCCCGCAACGCGCCGTTACCGCCTCGCAGCCACCTGACGGCGCCACTGCTTCACAGTCGCCGTGCGAGCCTTGCGGCGATCGCGCGGATCGCCGCGGCATCGATCTTGGCGTCCCACGCGACCGGGACGCCGGCCACATCGTGCCCACGGCGGCGCAGACGTGCCAACTGGTTGTGCTGGAAGCGTCCGCGCTCGTGAACCGATCGTGCCGCCGCCGCGGCCGCTGCGATCGTCGTCGACTCCGCGCCGCTCACGGCGCTCCGGCTGTGACCCGCAAGCGTGCGCAGCGCATCGACACGCCCCAGCTCGGTTGCTGTGAAACGTCGTGGCGTCAGCGCGTTGACGATCACCCGGTCGATCTCGCGCCCCAGCAGCCGGCGCAAGCCGTCCTGTAGCTCGAGGACCTCGGTGACAGCCATCTCGCTCGCCAGCGCCACTGCCACGTATGCACTTGCCGCGGGATCCTCCAGCAGCTCCTGCACCTCGCGGGTGTGGCCGGCGATCGGTCCGACGCGAGCGATCGCACCGAACGTGTGCGGCGAGCCGAGCATTCCCAGCGCATGGCCTGTGGCTGGGGCGTCGAGCACAACCAGGTCGTAGGCGCCCGAGCGCGACCGCCGGGCAGCACCGCGGGTTAGCTGCCAGACCTTGACCATCGTTACGAGCTCCTTAGCCCCTGGCGCCGCCGCGGCGAAGTACTGAAAGGTGGAGCTCGAGGCGAGAACCCGGCCCGACACGCGCCCGCCTAGCGCTTGCAGCCACTCCAGCAGCGCCGCGTCGGGATCGATCGAGATCGACCACAGTCCGGGTCCGAGTTGCGTCTCGGTACCGGGCTCGTGCTGCGATACGGAGAAGAGCGCCGGCAGGCGGCTCTCTGCGCCGACCTCGACGATGATCGTGCGCCGCGCCCGCTCGCTCGCCAGCAGGCCGATGGCCGCGGCGATCGTCGTCTTGCCGACTCCGCCCTTGCCGGTGACCACGACCAGCTTGCGATCGAGCACAGAGTGCATCACGCGGCAGTGTGGCTGAAACCGGACACCCGGCGGCGGGACCTACAATCCTGGCGATGAGCACACAGGGCCACGAGGCTGTTGAGGAACTGGTCGTATACGACGGCGACGGTCTGGTGCCGTGCGTCGTCCAGGACTGGCGAACCGGTGAGGTGCTGACGCTCGCCTACATGAACAGCGAGGCGCTGGCGCGCACACGCGAGAGCGGTGAGCTTCACCTGTGGAGCCGCTCTCGCGGCGAGCAATGGCACAAGGGTGCCACCAGCGGCAACGTCCAAGCGGTGCGCTCGCTGCGCGTGGACTGTGATGGGGATACGCTGCTCGCGCTGGTCGAGCCGGCCGGCCCAGCCTGTCACACCGGCGAGCGAACGTGCTTTCACCGTGGCGAGCTCGACGCTGGGGCGCCGTATGAGACGTTGCCGGCGCTGGAGCGCACGCTGAGCGAACGTGCCCGCGAGCGTCCTTCCGGCTCCTACACGGTCGAGCTGCTCGACGATCCCGCGAGGATCGGCGAGAAGGTAATGGAGGAGGCCGAGGAGGTCGTGCGCGCCGCTCGCGAGGAGTCCGACGAGCGCGTCGACGAAGAGACCGCCGACGTGCTCTACCACCTGCTCGTGCTGGTGCACAGTCGCGGTCGCACGCTCGCGGACGCCGAGCGGGTGCTCGATGGCCGCCGCTCCTAGCGCTACCGGCGAGGCGGCCCTCGCGCCGAGCCTCGCGCAGGCCCGCGAGCTCGCCCGCGACCACAACCTGATCCCGCTCGCGTACACGTTCATCGAGGACTGCGAGACACCCGTGTCGGCCTTCCTGAAGCTGCGCGCGCTGGCGCCCGATGAGCCGGCGTTCCTGCTCGAGTCGGCCGACCAGGGGCAACGGGTCGGGCGCTGGTCGTTCATCGGCTTTCGCCCGCGCTCGGTACTGCGCTGGTCGCTCGCCGACGGCGGCGACCCCTACGCGCTGGCGGCCGAGCATGTTGGGCGCTTTCGACAGGCGCCGATGACCGACGCGCCGCCGTTCAGCGGCGGTGGCGTTGGCTTCTTCGGCTATGACCTCGTGCGTACTGTCGAGCCACTCGGCGATCCACCGCCCGATCCGCTGGGCCTGCCGGACATGGCGCTGATGCTCTCCGACGCGCTGGTGATCTTCGACCACCTCAAGCACACCGTCACGATTCTCGCCAACGCCGACCTGCAGGCCGAGCCGGACCTCGAGCGCGCCTACCGGCAGGCCGCGGAGACGATCGAGGAAGTGCGCGCGCTGCTGGCAGGGCCGGTCCCGCGCGCGCTCTCACACACCGGCGCGCGTGCGGTCCCGACGTTTGAGTCGAACATGCCTCGTGAGCGATTCGAGGCGATCGTCGCGCGCATCATCGAGTACATACACGCCGGCGACGCCTTTCAGGTGGTGCCCTCGCAGCGCTGGTCGGCGGCCACGCCGGTGGACGCGTTCTCGATCTATCGCGGTTTGCGCGCGGTCAATCCGAGCCCGTACATGTACTACCTGGACTTCGGTGACTTCCAGGTCGCCGGCGCCAGTCCCGAGCCGCTGCTGACCGTTAACGGACGCGAGGTCTCGACTAAGCCGATCGCCGGCACACGCCCGCGCGGAGCCAATCCCGAGGAGGATCGTCGGATCGCGCGCGAGCTGCTCGGCGACGAGAAGGAGCGCGCGGAGCACGTGATGCTCGTCGATCTCGGCCGCAACGACCTCGGCCGTGTATGCGAGTTCGGCAGTGTGAAGGTCGACGAGTTGATGGAGATCGAGTCCTACAGCCACGTGATGCACATCGTCTCCTCGGTCTCGGGCACCCTGCGCGAGGATGTCGGTGCGATGGACGCACTGCGCGCGGTGCTGCCGGCGGGCACCCTGTCGGGGGCGCCCAAGGTGCGCGCGATGCAGATCATCGACGAGCTGGAGCCGGTCAAGCGCGGTGGCTACGGCGGCGCGATCGGCTATCTCAGCTACGCCGGCGACCTCGACACCGCGATCCACATCCGCACCGTCGTCGTCAAGGACGGCGTCGCGCACGTGCAGGCTGGCGGGGGCACCGTCGCCGACGCCAAGCCCGCGTACGAGTTCGAGGAGTCGCTGGCCAAGTCGCAGGCTGCGTTGCGCGCGATCGCGCTGGCGTGCGGGCAGCCCGAGTGGTCATGAGAGTCCTCGTCCTCGACAACTACGACTCGTTCACCTACAACCTCGTCCAGTACCTGGGTGAACTTGGCGCCGACATTCACACCGTACGCAACGATCGCGCGACCGTCGAGGAGCTGGTCGCCGAGCGCTTCGATCGCTGCGTCGTCTCGCCCGGCCCGTGCACTCCCGATCAAGCCGGGATCACGCTGGAGCTCGTGCGAGCGATGCCCGAAGCGGGGGTGCCGACGCTTGGCGTCTGTCTCGGCCATCAGGCGCTCGCGCAGGCGTTCGGCGGACGCTGGAAGCTGCACTCGCCGGTGCACGGCAAGGCCACACGCATCGAGCACGATGGAAGAACGATCTTCCGCGGCCTGTCCACGCCGCTGACCGTCGGGCGCTACCACTCACTGGTCGTCGACGCCGATCTGCCCGACTGCTTGGAAGAGTCCGCGAGCGGCGACGGGGTGCTGATGGGCCTGCGCCATCGCAGGTTGCCGGCCGAGGGCGTGCAGTTCCACCCGGAGTCGGTGCTCACCGAGCAGGGCCGACGGCTGCTGGGCAACTTCCTCGAGCCCTAGCCGATCGGCAGAATGACGCGCAGATGCCCAACGCGATTCTGACCCGCGCGATCGACGCGCTCGCCGGCCGGCAGGACCTCAGCGCCGATCAGACCGCCGAGGTGCTCGCCGAGATCATGCACGGCGAGGTGTCTGAGACGCAGATCGCTGGCTTCCTGATCGCGTTGCGCACCAAGGGGGAGACGGTGGCGGAGCTGGCGGGCCTGGCCCGCACGATGCGCGCGCTGGCGGCGCACGTGCCGACCGATCGCACCGACCTGCTGGACACGGCGGGCACCGGCGGCGGGCGAAGCTCGTTCAACGTCTCCACCACCGCCGCGCTGATCGCCGCCGGCGCGGGCTGTGCGGTCGCCAAGCACGGCAACCGCTCGGCCACCAGCCGGTCGGGGTCGGCTGATCTGCTGGAGGCGCTCGGCGCGCGCATCGACCTCGGCCCCGAGGGCGTGGCCGCGTGCATCGAGGAGGCCGGCTTCGGCTTCATGTTCGCGCCCGCGCATCATCAGGCCACGCGCTTCGTGGTGCCGGTGCGCCGCGAGCTGGCGGTGCGCACGATCTTCAACCTGCTCGGCCCGCTCACCAACCCGGCTGGCGCCAGCCGCCAGCTGATCGGCGTCTCCGACGCGAGCTTCCTCGAGCGTATGGCCGGTGCGCTCGCGCAGCTCGGCGTGCAGCGTGCGCTGGTCGTCGCTGGCGAGGACGGGCTCGATGAGATCTCCGCGAGCGCGCCCACAACCGTGGTCGAGGTCAACGGCGAGGATCTCGTGCGCTACACGATCCTGCCCGAGCAGGTTGGGCTCGCCCCGGCGCCCGGCGAGGATGGCGCGAACCCATCCGCGAGCGACCCCACGGGCGGCACACCCGAGCAGAACGCGAGCGTGACGCGGGCGATCCTGCGCGCGGGGCAGGCCGGCGAGAGCGGCCCGGCCACGGCTCCGCCCGGCGAGGCGCTGGCGCTGATCAACGCCGCCGGCGCGATCTACGCGGCCGGCGCGGTGGACTCGATCGCCGACGGAGTACAGGCCGCCCGCGCGGCCGTCCTCGACGGGCGGGCTGCAGACGCGCTCGAGCGCTACGTGCGCGCCAGCCACGCGCACGCCCCCGCTGAGGCGGGCGCGTGACCTCGCGATCGACCACCGTGCTCGATCGCATCCTGGCGCAGACGCGCGAGGAGGTGGACCGGCGCAAGCGCGCGGTCCCGCTGGAGGCGACCCCCGTCGCCGCCGGCGCGGATGGCAACAGATCGGGGCGCTTGCATGCGGCTCTCAGCGGCGAGGGCGTTGGCGTGATCGCTGAGTTCAAGCGGCGCTCGCCCTCGGCTGGCGCGCTGCACGAGCGCCCCGACCTCGCCGAGATCGTCGGCGCGTATGAGCGCGGCGGCGCCGTGGCGCTGTCGATCCTCACCGAGGGGCCCAACTTCGGCGGCGCCCTCGAGGATCTGCGCGCGGCCGGTGCCGCGTGCGGGCTGGCGCTGCTACGCAAGGACTTCGTGCTCGACCCATACCAGCTGATCGAGTCCGTGCAGGCAGGTGCAGATGGGGTGCTGCTGATTGTGGCGGCGCTTACGCCGACGGAGCTCGCGGCGCTGTACGAGTACGCCCGAACGCTGGGGCTGGACGTGCTCGTCGAGGTGCACGACCGCCGCGAGCTGGAGCAGGCGCTGGAGGTTGGCGCTGAGATTGTCGGCATCAACAACCGCGACCTGCGCGACTTCAGCGTCGATCTGCGGCGCACCGAGATGCTGATGGACGACGTTCCCGACGGCGTGCTGGTCGTCTCGGAGTCCGGTATCGCCGCTCCAGAGCAGATGCGCCGGCTACGCGAACGCGGCGTGGCGGGCGCACTGGTCGGCGAGTCGCTGATGCGTGCCGAGGATCCGGAGGCGGCGCTGCTCGCACTGCTTAGCGAGGCTTGAGATCTTTTTAGATACGCTCGCGCCGACCTTTAGTGGGCGTTGATCGCGGGCGCTCATCCTCTCTGTAATGAAACGCACGATTGCCATCCCATTCATCTCCGCGCTGATCGGCGGCGGAGTCGTAGTCGGTCTCGTCGCCGCATTCGGCGGTTTCGACGAAACCAAGACGGTCGTCACCACAGTCAACGCTGCCCCGGCGGCGCCGACCAACGCCTCCCGGCGCACGGTCGGGATGACGCCGCACGAAGTGTACGTTCGCGATGCGCCAGGCGTGGCATTCGTGACCTCCACGGTCGTGCAGAAGTCCGAATCCCCATTCAACCTCTTCGGTCAGGAATCACAGCGCCAGGGTCAAGCGACCGGCTCGGGCATCGTGATCGACTCGAAGGGAACGATCCTAACCAACTATCACGTGGTCGAGAACGCGATCAAGGTGACTGTCAGCTTTGAAAAAGGCAAGACGGTCGAAGCGCAGGTGGTCGGCAAGGATCCCTCCAACGATCTGGCCGTGCTGAAAATCCCGACCGACGGGCTGACACTGCACCCGCTCGCGCTCGGCAACTCGGACAAGGTCCAGGTGGGCGATCCGGTGTACGCGATCGGTAATCCGTTCGACCTCGAACGCACGCTCACGACGGGAGTCATCTCGGCGCTGCAGCGGCACATCACTGCACCCAACGGCTTCACGATCAACAACGTCCTGCAGACCGACGCTCCAATCAATCCGGGCAACTCCGGCGGGCCGTTGCTCGATACGAACGGTGAAGTGATCGGCATCAACTCCCAGATCGAGACGGGCGGAAACGGCAACCAGGGCAGTGTCGGGATCGGCTTCGCGGTGCCGATCAACACGGCCAAGTCCGAGATCGCCGAACTGGAGAAGGGCGGCACCGTGCGCGGCGCCTACCTCGGGCTCACCTCGCTGACTGTCGACGGTTCGCTGTCGGCGCTGAACCTGCCGGTCAAAAGCGGTGCGCTAGTGCAGACCGTCCAGAAGGGCACGGCTGCAGCCAAGGCGGGAATCCACGGCGGCGCGGTTGGGACGACCACCGAAAACGGCCAGGTTGCCGTGGGCGGGGACATCATCGTCTCGATCGACAATAAGCCGGTCACTAGCTCCGAAGACCTGGCCAACAAGATCGCTGCCAAGAAGCCTGGAACGACCGTTCGCGTCGGGCTGCTGCGTGCCACCGGCAACGGCAAGTACGAACCGAAAACGGTCAACGTCGAGCTCGGGACCAGGCCCAACTCAGTGCCCAACGCCAACACCCCTGAAGGCTGAGAAGCCGGGGGCGTGCTCGGCCTCGACTGCCCCGCTACCGTTGGGGTATGTCGAGTGACTCCCAGCACGCTCCCGGCTCAGCCGTCGAGCGGCCCGCCGACGGCCGCGAGCCGGAGGGCCCAAGCACACGCGTGAAGATCTGCGGGGTGACCAACCTCGCAGACGCCGAGCTGGCGGTGACGTTGGGCGCTTGGAGCGTCGGCATGATCTTCTACGCCGGCTCCCCGCGCGGCTGCTCACTGGATCAGGCGCGCCGGATCACGGCTGCGCTGCGGCGCCGAGTCGAGCTGTGCGGAGTGTTCGTCAACGCGCCGTTGGCGGAGCTCCTCGCCACAGCCGAGGAGCTGGGCTTGACGATGCTGCAGCTGCACGGCGACGAGGGTCCGTCGTTCTGCGCCGAGGTTGCGCGCAGGACCGGCGCGCGCGTGATCAAGGCGGCTCAGGTGGGCGGCCCCGGCGACATCCGCGACCTCGAGCGCTTCCACGTCGACTTCCACCTGCTTGACGCTCGCCCCAAACAGGAGGCACACCTGGGGATGCGCGGCGGCACCGGCGAGACGTTCGACTGGGGCCTGCTTGCGGCAAGGCGCTCGAAGGTGCCGCTGATCCTGAGCGGCGGGCTGAGCGCCGAGAACGTGGCCGAGGCGATCGCGCGCGTGCACTCGTACGCCATCGACAGCGCCAGCGCCACCGAGTCCGCACCCGGGCACAAGGACCCCGCCAAGCTGCGCGCGCTCTTCGACGCGGTCGCGGGCGTGCAGCCCGCGCGCGACGCGATCGGCCAGCCGGCATGAGCGCGCTCGTCGGCGAGAGCGCGATCGAGCACCGCTTCGGCCCCTACGGCGGTCAGTTCGTGCCCGAGACGCTGATGCCCGCGCTCGCACAGCTCGAGCAGGCTTGGCGCCAGGCGCGCGAGGACCCCGGCTACCACACCGAGCTAGACGGGCTGCGCCGCGACTTCGGCGGTCGCCCGACGCCGCTGTACCGCGCTCGCAGGCTGTCCGAGCGACTCGGGCGGTCGGTGTACCTCAAGCGCGAGGATCTCAACCACACCGGCTCGCACAAGCTCAACAACGCGCTCGGCCAGGCGCTGCTGGCGCAGCGGATGGGCAAGCGCCGCATCATCGCCGAGACCGGCGCCGGCCAGCATGGTGTCGCCACCGCCACCGTGTGCGCACTGCTGGGCCTGGAGTGCGTTGTGTACATGGGGGTGGAGGACACGCGCCGCCAGCGTCCCAACGTGCAGCGCATGGAACTGCTCGGCGCCAGCGTGCAGCCGGTCGACGCCGGCGCGCGGACGCTCAAGGAGGCCACCTCGGCGGCGATCCGCGACTGGGTGACTAACGTCGAGACGACTCACTACGTGATCGGTTCGGTCGTCGGCCCGGCGCCCTACCCGGCGCTCGTGCGCGACCTGCAGCGGGTGATCGGCGACGAGGCCCGCGCGCAGCTGCTGCAACAGGAGGGAAGGCTGCCCGAACGCGTAATCGCGTGCGTCGGCGGTGGCTCGAACGCGATGGGCATCTTCGCGGCATTCATCCCCGACGAGCAGGTCCAGCTGATTGGCGTCGAGGCGGGCGGCGATGGGATCGACACGGCTCGCCACGGCGCGCCGCTGACCGTCGGCGGGCGGCCCGGGATCCTGCACGGATCGCGCTCGGCGGTGATGCAGGACGAGGAGGGGCAGATCGTCGAGGCGCACTCGGTGTCGGCCGGCCTGGACTACCCCGGCGCGGGACCCGAGCACGCGCATCTGCGCGACAGCGGCCGCGCTCGCTACGAGGCGGTCACCGATGCGCATGCGCTAGAGGCATTTCGCACACTCGCGCGCCTGGAGGGCATCATCCCGGCGCTTGAGACCGCGCACGCGCTCGCATGGGTGCTGGGCGAGCCCAACGGCGAGCTGGACCTGGTGTGCCTGTCCGGTCGCGGCGACAAGGACCTCGCCGAGGTACTGGGCGGCGCAGAGGCGTGAGCACCCTCCAGAGCAGCGGAATCGAGCGTCTCGGGCGGGCGTTCGCGGACAGCGGCAAGCGCGCGGCGCTGATGCCCTACGTGATGGGCGGCTTTCCCACGCTCGAGCAATCCGTGGCAATCGGGCAGGCATGCGTGCAGGCCGGAGCGGATGTAATCGAGCTGGGCATGCCCTACACCGACCCGCTGGCCGACGGCCCGGTGATCCACGACGCCGGCACGCGCGCGCTCGCCGCCGGCGCCAGCGTAACCGGCGTGCTCGAGGTGGCGCGTGCGCTGGCCGACAGCGTTCCGGTCGTGTTGATGTGTTACGCCAACATGGTCTTCGCACCCGGGGTCGAGGCGTTCGTGGAGCGCCTGGCGCGAGCCGGCGCGTGCGGGCTGATCGTGCCCGACCTCCCGCACGGCGAGGCGCCTGAGGTTCTGCAGGCATGCGACAGGCAGGCGCTGGCGCTCGTCGGGCTCGTGGCCCCGACCACCACCACCGAGCGCCTGGCGGCGATCGGCGCCGACGCCCGAGGGTTTCTCTACGCGGTCTCCGTGACCGGCACCACCGGCGAGCGTCGTCAGCTGGGCGACGATCTGGCAGGCATCCTCGCTCGCGCCAAGGCCGCCACCGACGTGCCGGTGGCGGTCGGTTTCGGCATCAGCACGCCCGAGCAGGCTCTGCAGGCGGCGCAGGCGGGAGCCGACGGCGTGATCGTCGGCACGCGTCTGGTTCGTGCGGCCGACGAATCCGAGGACCCCGCCGCGGCTGTGGGTGCGGTGGTCGGTGCTCTGGCGGGTGGCCTGGCGGCGACCGTTCACGGATCGGCCAGCTAAGATCTCGCCCGCATGGGACTCATCCTCACCGTCACGGGCGGCCTGATTGTCTGGATCGTGCTCTGGGCGCTTGGGACTAAGGGCTTCGACTCATTCCTCCTGGCCACGATGATCATCCTCATCGGTGCGGCGTTGAAGATCCTTTCCGGCTACCTGCCCGGCCGCCGCAGCTAGCGCCTGGTGCTCGCGCGCTGGCTGGGCCTCGCTCTCGCCGTCGCTGTCGTCTCGGGCACGGCCGGCTGCGGGGGCATCGCCGCCTCCAACCTCGCCGAAGCGACCGGCGGGCAGCTTGCGGTCTATTCGAGCCTGCCGCTCCAGGGCGCTTCCGCGCCAATCTCACGGCAGATCGTCAATGGCGAGAAGCTCGCTCTCGCTGACGCAGGGGGGCGCGCGGGACGGTTCAAGATCGGCTACGTCTCGCTCGACGACGCGTCTCCTAAGACCGGTCGCTGGAATCCCGCTGTGACCGAAGCCAACGCCAAGACGGCAGCTCAGGACACCAGCACGATCGCTTATCTGGGTGAGCTGGACTCGCCGGCTACGGCGATCTCGCTGCCGCTGATCAACGCCGCGGGGATCGTGCAGGTGAGCCCGGCCAGCCCATATGTGGGCCTGACCTCCTCGACCTACGCCGGCCAGGACGAGCCCGAACGCTTCTATCCCAGCGGCAAGCGCACGTTCGCGCGGCTGCAGCCTGGCGAAACCGTGCAGGCGGCCGCGCAGATCCAGCTGATGAACGAGATGAAGGTGCGCCGGCTGTACGTGCTCGAAGACGAGAACCCGTTCGATCAGCCGCTGGCGCAGATCGTCGCCGCCGACGCTCACAAGGCGGGCATCGCGGTGCTCGCACAGGACAGTGTCTCGACGGTCGCCGGCTCGAACTTCAGCGGCGAGGTGCAGAAGATTGTGAAGGCCCAGCCGCAGGCGGTGTTCCTGGCCGGGGGGGAAGGGGCCGGGACGGCCTCGCTGTGGCGGGCGCTGCACGCCGCCGACCCGCACCTGTTGCTGCTCGGCTCCAGCTCGATGGCCACGCCGGCGTTCGTCTCGGGGATCGGCGCGGCCGCCGCCAACACCTACCTGACCACCCCGGTGCTGGCCACCGCGCTGTATCCGGCTTCGGCGCAGCGGGTGCTGAGCGAATACCGGCGCACGTTCGGCCGTGAGGGTGGCCCGTATGCCCTCTACGGGTACGAGGCGATGAGCCTCGTGCTGGATGCGATCGCGCATGCCGGCGCGCACGGCGACGATCGCCAGAAGATCATCGACAGCGTGTTCGATACTAAGGACAGGGATTCGGTGATCGGGCGTTACTCGATCGAAGCCGACGGCGAAACGACGCTGTCGCGCTACGGCGTCGACCGGATTCTGGGCGGACGTCTGGTGTTCTACCGGGCGATCGACGTCGCCGCCTCAGAACGCTAGGTCTAGCTCCCGGTGAAGCTTCCGGGCATAGTGCCCGCCGGCAGGCGGTCTCAGCCGGCGGCCTGGCGCAGGTCCGCGACCAGCCGGTAGCGGTCGATTTCGCCGCCCAGCGCACGCCCGCCGCCGGCGAGCGTGGTGACCGCGCGCAGGTAGGGGAGTGCTGGGGCTATTTCGGGGCCTTCGGTGAGCCCGATCCCTTCGAGCAGGCCGACGAGCGTGGGAAATTCAACGATCACGTTCGGCTGAATGCCTTCTCCGAGCGTCGCGGCGGCCGCGGCGTACGCCGGCGAGTTCGACATCGTGCTCGGCGGGCTGAGCGCGGCCGTGATCGAGTTTTCTCCCAGGCCAAGCACGAATTTGGTGTGTCCGCTGGAGTCCCTGCCGTTGGCGACGTCGAGCACCAGCGGCAGGCCCGGCACGCGCACCCCGATCGCCGCGTCGGTGCCGGGGATCGAGGCCGGCACGGTCGACGCTCCCTGCTTGCGCAGCTGATCGGCGAGCTTGGTCACCGCCGCTTGTGACAGCGCTGGATCCTTGGAGTCGATTGCGACGGCGGCCCGCAGTTCGAGCAGGCTGGAGCCGCTCGCGAAGATCCCGGCCGATCCCATCCAGCTGGCGAAGTCGTGTCTGGCCTGGGCGTTGTCGGCGCCGAGGACCTTCAGTGGCTTGGTCAGCGCTTCCAGCAGCGGTCCAAGGCCCAGCGAGCTGGACACCACTGGTCCGGCGCCCGCGAACACGCTGCCGAGCGAGCCGAAGCTTTCGAGCGCGTGAGCGAGCTGTGGGAGTTTCTTGCCGACGTCCGCGAGACCGACCGCCAGCCACGATTCGCCCGGCAGCTCACCCAGGGCAAGCGCGCTTTCCGGGTTCGGCGACAGAAACCCGGCGGAGCTTGAGCCGGAGCTTGAGCTCGACGCGAGCGCGTCGGCGTCGACGGCGATCGACTTCGCCGACGGCACGACCGAGACGTTGGCTTCGTGCCCGCCGGTGAACAGCGCCAGCAGGCTCGAGGAGGCTTGCCCGGTCTGCGCGTCGGCTGTGCCGGCAGCGGCTGTGGCGGCGGCCGCGGACGGATTGGCGTAGACGTTGGCGAGCGCATCGGCGGGCGCAGCGGCCGCCAGCTTGCTGTAACCGCTCGCGTGTACGAGCGCGCTTGAGCCCATCGTCGTGTCGATCACGTCGTGCAGACCGGATTCGCTGCCGAGGACCGCGAAGTGGTTCACCAGCGCGAAGGCCAGCCCGGCCGCTGTGACTTGGAAGGAGACGCCTCTGTAGGTGGCGCTGTGGGCGCCCGCGTGCTTGGCCTGCGCGTCCAGGAACGAGCGAGCCTCCTCCTCATCGCTGGTGTCGAGTACGAGCGCACCTTGCGCGCCGTTGCTGGAGAACGGGTAGGTGCTCGGCGTGGATCCCTGCAGCAGGCTCTGGGCCAGCGGCGTGAGCAGGTCACCAGAGGTCGACAGCGAGGTTACGAATGCGCCGGCGTGTGGCCCCAGCCACGGTGCCACGTCGTGTCCGAAGTCCAGCCGTGGCGATCCGGGCGTCTGCAGGATGCTCAGCAGTCGCAGGTAGGGGTCACGCTGCTGAGTGAGTGACTGCCCGGCGGCTTGTGCGGCCTCCTTCTGAGCGCCGCTGGGGCGCACGGTCGCTCCGGCGTACAGCGCTGCGTCGGCCGGGACCGCCGTGGCGGGATCGGCGCTGGTTCCGCCAGAGCCCGACCCGCATCCGCTCAGCGCCGCTGCCGGGGCGCCGCACAGCAGCGCGCACACGATCGCCAGCGGCGCGGCTGGCGGTCGGCGGCGTGGGAGCGTGGGAGCGAAGGCGCGGGGCACGGTGTCGTCGTTTCGGGCTGCCGGCGGGATCGTACATCTGCGCGCGGAGCCCGGCGCCGGCTGCAGGAGTGCAACGGCCTTCTCAGCGCGGTCTCGTGCACGGCCGTTTGCAGTTGTGGGTGCTTGTGGGTGATCACGGGCACCGCCGCGGATTTCGCTTGCTGATGGGGATTTTCAGCCGATCGACGGTTCCGTGAAGGGAAAGTGGGAGAAGATGTGCAAATAGGGTTGCATTGTGGGAGGAAGTGGGATATGTTCGCGCCAGCGAGCCGGGGTGGAGGGGCTCCTCCCACTCCTCCACTCCGGCTCGGTAAGCAATCTCGGGAGCTATCCCAGTGGTCCCCTTTCGCGGCACCTTCGACCATACGCTCGACGCCAAGAACCGCCTGACGGTGCCCGCGCGCTATCGCGCGGCGCTGGCCGAAGGGGTCGTGCTGGCGATGCCCGTCGACCTCAAGCCGTGCGTGGGCGTGTGGCGACCCGAGCAGTACGAGACCTATACGCGCAGGGCGCTGGCCGAGCTGCCGCCGCTGTCGCCGCGACTGGCCGAGCTGGAGCGCTTCTTCTACGGCAGCTCGCACGACACCGACCTGGATGCG
Source organism: uncultured Solirubrobacteraceae bacterium (assembly GCA_963705235.1). Classification (GTDB taxonomy): domain Bacteria; phylum Actinomycetota; class Thermoleophilia; order Solirubrobacterales; family Solirubrobacteraceae; genus Palsa-744. Next base: position 2,242,852 of record OY970059.1, read on the forward strand.
GCTGGCAGGATCATGGTCCCGAGCTTCCTCGGCGAGCACGCGACACTGGCCAAGGACGTGGTCGTCGTCGGTGTCGGCGATCGTCTGGAGCTGTGGGCAAAGGAGACCTGGAACGACCATCGATCGACGCTGCTCAGCGGCGTCGCGGAGGTGACGGCGCTTGTCGACCGCGCTGACTGAGGCCCTGCAGGCGCGCGACTGCGAGAGCCGCACGCCGGAGCTGGCGCGGCGGCGCCGCGGCGGTAGCGCTCGTCCCGCTCGCGGCAGGCGCGCGGGCGCAGGCCCCGAGAGCTCCCCGGCCGCTCGCGAAGGCCGTCAGGCATCGCACACGCCGGTGCTCGCCGACGAGCTGCTGGAGCTGCTCGCGCCCGGTCCCGGACAGGTCGCGGTCGACTGCACGTTCGGCGACGGTGGTCACGCGCGGCTGCTGGCCGAGCGCCTGGGCCCGACGGGCACGCTTGTGGCGATCGACCGCGACCCGCTGGCCGAGCAGCGGTTCGCGGCGCTCGCGTCCGAGACCGCCTGCTCGCTGCGCTTCATCCGCTCCGGCTACGCCGAGGCGCTGGAGCTGCTGCTAGACGAGGGCGTGCGCGCGGATCTCGTGTACTTCGATCTGGGCATGTCCTCTATGCAGGTCGACATGCGCGAGCGTGGGTTCTCCTACTCGTATGAGGCGCCGCTAGACATGCGCATGGATCCCACGCAAGACGTGAGCGCCTCAGCGATAGTCGCCGAATGGGACGAGCGTCGCCTGGCTCGCGCGTTGCGCGACTTCGGCGAGGAGCGCCACGCCGGCTCGATCGCACGGGCGATCGTGCGCCGCCGCGAGCAGGCGCCGATCCGGACCACGCTTGAGCTGGTGGAGACGATCAGCTCGGCTGTTCCCGCGCCCGCCCGCTTCGGCGGCGGACACCCAGCCAAGCGCTCGTTTCAAGCGTTGCGGATCGCCGTTAACGACGAGCTTGGACAGCTCGACCGCGCGCTGCCGCTCGCCTGGGATCTGCTGCGCGAGCACGGCGTGCTGGCGGCGATCTCCTTCCAGTCGCTGGAGGACCGCCGCGTCAAGCGCTTTCTCGTCGAGCGCGCGCGCGGATGCATCTGCCCGCCCGATCTGCCCGTGTGCGCGTGCGGGCGCGAGCCCGGGGCGACGCTGCTGACGCGCCGCTCGATCGTGCCGTCGATCGGCGAGATCGAGCGCAACCCGCGCGCAAGCTCAGCGCGCCTGCGCGGCGCCAGGAAGCTGACCGACGACAGCGAGGCCACGCGATGACCCCGCCGGCAGCCGCCGCGGCGCCGGCCACACACCGTCGGGGGGCGCTGGCGCCAAGCCCAGCCCGTGTCGCCCCGCGCAAGCCTCGCCGAGTGTCCGGCCCGGCGCGCCGGCCGTCGACTCCTGCGCGTGCGCCGGCTGCGTCCGCACGCGCGGACGCGCCCGGGCTGCTGGCAAGGGTCGGCGAGATCTCGCGGCCGAGGCTCGATCGTCTGATCCGCGGGCGCGCGTGGATCGTGCTGATTGCCTCCGCCTTGATCGGGATCGTGGTTCTGCAGCTATTCGTGCTGAAGCTGAACGCGAGCATCGGCCGCACGCTCGAGCGCGAGGCATCACTGCAGCGCCAGAACGCCGCGCTCAGCATCGAAGGCTCCGAACTAGCCGCCGGCAACCTCGTCGAGTCGCGGGCGGCGATGCTCGGCATGCAACTGGTGCCGATCGGCTCGGTGCGCTTTCTGAAGGCGCAGCCGCGCGTCGACGTCAAACACGCCGCCGCCGCGCTCGCCAGCGGCGCCCGCGCGGTAGCCGGTGAAGGCGAAGCCCAAGCCGAAGCGGCGGGCACGACGAGCACCGCCGCCGGCAGCGAATCCTCTGCACAGACTGCCACCGAAGCGACTGCCACGGAAGCCGCTGGACCGTCCTCGCAGGCCACCGGGGAAGCCGCTGCGCCGTCCTCCGAAGCCACCGCGCAAGCGCAAGCGCCCACGAGCGCTGAATCGGCTACGAGCTCGAGCCCTGAAACAGCTTCCGAAGCGACGGGCGCTGGCGGCGGCACGCGACCAGGCACCACGGAATAAAGCGGTGGCCGCCGTCCAGAGCCGCATAGGGGCGCTGTTCGGCTGCTTCTTCCTGCTGCTCGTCCTCGCGGCCGGACGCACGGTGTATCTCGGCGTCCTGCACAGCGGCACGCTGCGCCAGGTCGCGAGTAACCAGCAGGTGACAGAGGAAGCGGTGACGGCGCCGCGCGGCACGATCACCGATCGCAACGGCGTCGACCTGGCGGTCTCCCAGCCGGCGCAGGACATCTCCGCCGACCCGCTGCTGCTGCGCGACCCGCTGCGCGCTGCCACCCAGCTGGCGCCGTTGCTGGGCCAGTCGCAGGCGAGCGTGCTGCGCAAACTCTCCGAACACACCGGGTTCGTTTACCTCGCGCGGGCGCTGCCCTCACGTCAGGCGCAGGCGGTGCTGGCGCTGAAGATCCCGGGCGTGGACGGCACACCGGTGATGCGGCGTGTATACCCGCGCGGAACGCTGGCCGCGCAGGTGCTCGGCGAGGTTGGCACTGAAGGACACGGGTTGTACGGCCTGGAGTACTCGCACAACAAGGTGCTCGGCGGGCAGTCGGGCGAGCGGCGCGTGGTCAGCGACGCGATCGGGCAGCCGGTGTCGATCACCGAAACACACGAGGAGATACCGGGCCAGGCGTTGGCGCTGACGCTCGACGCGAACATCCAGCAGCGCACCGAAGACGTGCTTGGCGCCGTTGCGCAGGCGTTCGACCCGCGCGACGCGACGGCGATCGTGATGGACCCCCACACGGGCGCGATCCTGTCGCTGGCCAACTGGCCGCAGGTCAACGCCAACCATCCGGGCGCCGCGCCCGCGGGCGCTAGCGAGAATCGCGCGGTCGCGTTGAACTACGAACCAGGCTCGACGTTCAAGGCGGTGACGGTCGCCGGCGCGCTGCAGCGCGGGCTGATTACGCCGACCTCGGGGTTCAGCGTGCCCGGTGAGATCCAGGTGGCCGATCGCACGATCCACGATGACACCGAACACGGCGTGGAAACGCTGAGCACCTCGCAGATCCTCGCGCGCTCGAGCAACGTGGGCGCGATCGAGATCGGCAAACTGGAGGGCGCAGAAGGCTTTGACTCGTGGGTGCGCCGCTTCGGCTTCGGCGCGCGCACGGGCGTGGATTTGCCGAGCGAGGAAACCGGCGCGACGCTGGCGTTGAAAAAGTACTCGGGCTCCTCGATGGGCAACCTGCCGATCGGGCAGGGCGAGTTGGTGACGCCGATGCAGATGGCGACCGCGTACTCGGCGATCGCCAACGGCGGCATCCTGCGCCCGCCGCACATCGTCAGCAGCGTCGGCGGCCAGGCCCAGCCCGAGCCGGCGGGTCATCGCGTGATCTCGGCGAAGACCGCGGCGGAGCTTCGGCACATGCTGGAAGGTGTGCTTGGGCCGGAAGGAACAGCCAGCGAGGTCTCGATCCCTGGCTACCAGCTGGCGGGCAAGACGGGCACGGCCAGCAAGATCGACCCGGCCACGGGCGAATACTCCAAGAGCGCTTATATCGCGTCGTTCATCGGCTTCGCCCCGGCCGCCGACCCGAAGCTCCTGTGCGCGGTGGTCGTCGACGAACCGCGCGACGGGTCGATCTTCGGCGGCACGGTCGCGGCCCCGGCGTTCGGGCAGATCATGAGCTTCGCGCTGCCCTACCTTGGCATCGCGCCGGAATAGTCCTGCTCTGCGCTCTGGCTGGGGCGGAAACTAGACTCATCCACATGCCGCGACGCGGGATCGACCGATGAGGCTCGACCAGTTGACGGGCTCGCTGGCCGACGCGCACACACTCGCACCGGACGCCGCCGGTCGTGTGGAGGTCACCGGTCTCGCCTACGACAGTCGCGCGGTCGGCTCGGGTGATCTGTTCTTTTGCGTCAGCGGCTTTCGCGTTGACGGGCACGATTTCGCCGCGCAGGCGGTGCGAGCAGGCGCGAGCGCCCTGGTCGTGGAGCGCCCACTCGATCTGGGCGTGCCCGAGGTGCAGGTCGCCTCGGCGAGGGCGGCGATGGCGCCGATCGCGGCCCGCTTCTACGGCGATCCCGCCGCCCGGCTGAGTGTCGTCGGCGTGACCGGCACCAACGGCAAGACCACGAGCGCTTACCTCGTGCGCGCGCTGCTAGAGGCGGACGGGCGCCAGTGCGGCTTGCTCGGCACGGTCAAGTCGGTGATCGGCGGCCGCGACGCGCAGGCCGGGCGCACGACCCCGGAGGCGGTCGACCTGCAGGCGGACCTGCGGGCGATGCTCGACGGCGGCGACAGCGCGTGCGCGATGGAGGTCTCCTCGCACGCACTCGCGCTCGATCGTGTCGCGGCGATCCCCTTCGCCGCTGCCGTATTCACGAACCTGACCCAGGACCATCTCGACTTTCACCCCACGATGGAGGACTACTTCCAGGCCAAGCGGCGGCTGTTCGTGCCCGAGCACGGCCAGCCGCCGAGGGTGAGCATCGTCAACGTTGCCGACCCCTACGGCCGGCGGCTGGCGGCGGAGATCGACGCGCTCACGTTCGCGGTGGATGCCCCGGCTGACTACAGCGCCACAGAGCTGAGCTGCGCCCTGCATGGGTGCGATTTCATGCTGCACACCCCGGCCGGTACGCGCGCGGTGCGCCTGCCGATGCCGGGACGCTTCAACGTCGCCAACGCGCTCGGCGCGCTCGCCGCTGCGCACGCGCTCGGCGTCGAGTTGGATGAGCTGATCTCAGCGCTCGAACGCGGCGTGCGCGTCCCGGGACGCTTCGAGCCGGTAGACGCCGGTCAGGACTTCGCGGTGCTGGTCGACTATGCGCACACGCCGGACTCGCTGGAGAACGTGCTGTTGTGCGCCCGTGACCTGGTCGACGCGGCCGGCGAGGACGGCCGCGTGGTGTGCGTGTTCGGCGCCGGCGGGGACCGCGATCGCGCCAAGCGCCCGCTGATGGGCGAGATCTCGGCGCGTCTGGCCGATCGGGTGCTGGTCACCTCCGACAACCCGCGTTCGGAGGACCCCGAGCGGATCATCGAGGAGATCCTGATCGGTATTGCGCGGACCGGAGGCGAGGTGGGCTCGTTCCGGGGCGGCGATGGGCCGCAGGGCGCCCGCGTCGATGCGCTGAGCGATCGCCGCGCGGCGATCGATGAGGCGCTGGCGGGTGCCCGTCGGGGCGATGTGGTCGTGATCGCGGGCAAGGGGCACGAGCAGGGTCAGGAGTTCGCGGACGGGCACAAGTTGCCATTCGACGACGTGACGGTGGCCAGGGAAGCGCTGGCTGCCCGCGCTCGCGGTGTCGCCGGGTCCGCCGCGCGATGAGGGTCTGGGACGCGCACAGGATTGCCGATGCGGCGGGGGCCGAGGTCGCTCGCCGGGCGCAGTCGGCGGCACCCGAGCCGGGACCGCGCGGGGTGGGCATCGACTCGCGCGCGCTCGGCGGCGGAGAGCTGTTCGTGGGCCTGGCGGGAGAGCGGGTCGACGGCGGACACTTCGCGGCGGCGGCGCTGCGGGCCGGCGCCTGGGGGGTGCTGGTGGCGCCCGCGCACGCTGCGGACGCGCAGGCGGGGGGCGCGGGGGCGGTGCTGGTCGCCGAGGACCCGCTGGCGGCGCTGCAGTCGCTCGCGCTGGCCTGGCGGCGGGAGCTGGGCAGGCGTGGCGCACACGTCGTGGCGATCACCGGCTCGACCGGCAAGACCTCGACCAAGGACATTCTCGCCGCGCTGCTAGGCGCGCAGCTGCGCGTTGCCGCCAGTCCGGCCAACCTGAACACCGAGATCGGGCTGCCGCTGGCGGTGCTCGGCGCGTCCGAGGACGCGCAGGCGCTGGTGCTGGAGATGGCGATGCGCGGACCCGGCCAGATCGCGCAGCTGACGGCGATCGCTGAGCCGGATGTCGGTGTGATCGTCAACGTCGGCCCGGCGCACCTCGAGCTGCTCGGCTCGCTGGAGGCGATCGCCGCCGCGAAGGCGGAGCTGATCGCCGGGCTCGCCCGCGGAGCGAGCGTGGTCGTGCCGGCGGGCGAGCCGCTGCTGGCGGCGCACCTGCGCCCCGAGCTGAACACGACCACGTTCGGCGAGGATGGCGACGTGCGCCTGATCGAGCGCCGCGAGGATGGCTTGGTGCGGATCGTCCACGGCGGCCGCGAGATCGAGTTGCGCCCATCCTTCGCGCAGGCTCACAACCTGCGCAACCTGCTCGCCGCGGTGGCTGGCGCACGCGCGATCGGATTCACGCCGCACGGGCCGCTCGACGTCACCTTCTCGGCGATGCGCGGGCAGCGCCACACGCTGGCGGGCGGGGCGGTCGTGATCGACGACTGCTACAACGCCAACCCAATGTCAATGCGCGCCGCCATCGACGACCTCGCCGAGACTGCCCCCGCGCGGCGTGTGGCGGTGCTCGGGGACATGCTCGAGCTGGGGCCCGACGCACCGCGCCTGCATCGCGAGGTCGGCGAGCATGCGAGCGCGAGGGGCGTCGAGCTGCTGCTCACGGTCGGTCCACTGGCGGCGCACATGCGCGAAGGCTTTGCCGGGGAGTCGCACTCGGTCGCCGACGCGCCGGCGGCGAGCCAACTGCTCGGCACACTGCTGGAGGAGCGCGACACGGTGCTGGTGAAGGGCTCGCGCGGGGTTGGCCTGGAGCGTGTGCTGGCGGGCTTGGTGAGCGCGGAGCAGGGCGGGGGCGAGGCAGCCGTAGCAGCGGCCTCCTACGCGGGCCGGTCTTCGAGCGGCCAGGGGCGGCGCTGAATGGGGGAGATTCTGATCGGGGGCACCGCCGCCCTGCTGATCTGCATATTCCTGAGTCCCAAGTTCATCGAGTTCCTGCGCAAGCGGGAGTTCGGCCAGCAGATCCGCGAGGACGGCCCGCAGGGCCACCATCTGAAGGCGGGTACGCCGACGATGGGCGGGATCATCCTGTTTCTGGCCGTGTCGGTCTCGTTCCTGGTCCTGACCGACTACGAATGGCGCTCGGTGGGGGTGTTTGGCGCCGCGATCGCGTGCGCGCTGCTGGGCTTCGCCGACGACTACACGAAGCTCGTCAAGCGCCGCTCGCTGGGGCTGCGGGCGCGAACCAAGCTCGGTGTGACGATCGCGATCTCGCTGGGGCTGTGGTACATCGCCACCCAGCGCGCGCACCTGCCCTCGACGCTGTGGCTGCGCTTCGTCGACTACAACGTCGACCTCGGCCCGCTGTATCCGCTGCTGATCTACCTGGTCGTCGCGGGGACCACCAGCGCGGTCAACCTGACCGACGGCTTGGACGGGCTGGCGGCGGGCTGCGTGGCGATCGTGCTGCTCGCTTACATCGGCATCACGTTCCTAGCCGGCGACCTCGACCTGGCGATGCTCGCCGGCTGCCTGGTGGGGGCGTGCATCGGCTTTTTGTGGTTCAACGCGTTTCCGGCGACGATCTTCATGGGGGATACGGGCTCGCTGGGGCTCGGCGGCGCGATCGCGGGTCTGGCGATCATGACCAAGACCGAGGTTCTGCTGATCCTGCTCGGCGGGATCTTCGTGATCGAGGCACTGTCGGTCGTGATCCAGGTGATCTCCTTCCAGATGACGCGCAAGCGCGTGTTCTTGATGGCGCCGATCCACCACCACTTCGAGCTGAAGGCGTGGTCTGAGACGAAGATCATCCTGCGCTTCTGGATCGTCGCGTCGATCTGCGGCGCGATCGGGTTCACGATCTACCGCCAGAGCAGGGGGGTGTAGGGCCTGACGGGGCACTCTGGAGGCTTCCGCTGGCCGGTGTCGAAGTGAGCCGGGATGTCCTCAGCGCGAGCACGCCGCCCGCCGGCCCGGGACGGCCGTCGATCGAAGGGCCAGGGAAAGCGCTCCCGCGCGGCGACGCTCAGAGACGGCCAGACGCTCGAGCACCGCATCCTGATCACCGCGACGATGTGCCTGCTGGCGTTCGGCGCGGTGATGGTTTACAGCGCGACGTCGGCGACGACGCTGCTGCAGGGCCGCGGCTATGGCAGCGGCTACCTGATCAAGTTCGTCGTCTACGGCGGCGTCGGCCTGGTCCTGATGCACGTGCTGGCGCGCGACGGGGTGGCGAAAGTACACAGCATCACCGCGCCGCTGCTGGTCGCCTCGTTCGTGCTGGTGCTGGCCGTGCACGTGCCGCATCTCGGGGTGAGCGTCAACGGCGCCCGTCGCTGGCTCGGCCCCGGACCGTTCCAGTTCCAGCCCTCGGAGCTGATGAAGCTCGCGCTGGTGCTGTACGCGGCAACGCTGCTGGCGCGTCGCCCGCACAGCGTGCACGATCTGCGCGAACTGTCGCGTCCGCTGCTGCTGGTGGTGGGCGCTGCGTGTGCGCTGGTGTTCAGCGAGCCCGATCTGGGCACGGCGCTGGTGATCGGGTTCACGGCCTGCGCGATGCTGATCGCGGCAGGGATACCGGTGCGCAAGCTCGCGCTGCTGGGGGGGTCGGCGGCGGCGCTGGTGTTGATGTACGCGCTCGTGCGCCCGTATGCGCGCGCACGGCTGACCTCGTTTCTGGACCCGTGGGCGCACGCCTCCTCGAGCGGCTTTCAGGCTGTCCAGGGCCAGGTTGCGATCGGCTCGGGCGGGCTGTTCGGGGTCGGTCCGGGCCAGTCGGTGCAGAAGATCTTCTATCTGCCCGAGGCGCCGACCGACTTCATCTTGGCTGTGGTGGCCGAGGAGATGGGCGTGGTGGGCGTGTTCGCGCTGCTGTTCCTGTACGGGCTGATCGCCTACGCCGGGCTGCGCGCCGCCAAGGCCGCGCGCAGCCTCTACAGCGCGCTGATCGCGGTCGGCGTGACCGCGCTGATCGTCTCGGAGGCGCTGCTGAACACGTTCGCCGTGCTCGGCCTGGCGCCACTGACGGGCGTGCCGCTGCCGTTCGTGTCCTATGGGTCGAGCAGCATGATCGTGATGCTCGGCGGGATGGGGCTGCTGCTGAACGTGGCCGCGGGGGCCACCGGACACGTGCGTGCGCTCGCGCCGCCGCGCGAACGACGGCGGCCGTCCAGCCGGCGGTCCGCCGACGCCGGCACACGCGAAACGGGACGATGGGAGGATGAGCGCGGCGCCCAAGAGGATCGTGATCGCCGCCGGCGGGACCGCGGGGCACGTGGTGCCGGCGCTCGCGGTGGCAGACGCGCTGCGGGCTGAAGGCGCCGAGGTCGAGTTCATCGGCGGCGAGCGTGCCGAGGCGCAGCTCGTGCCCGAAGCGGGCTACGCGCTGCACACGATCGCGGTCGAAGGCATGAGCCGCACGAGCCCCGCCGCTGCTGCGCGCGCGCTGTGGCGCTCGGGTTTGGCGGTGCCGCGTGCGCGCGCGCTGCTGGGAAGCCTCGCGCCGGATGCGGTCATGGGTGCGGGCGGCTATGTGGCGGGACCCGTGGGCGTGGCTGCGCTGAGCAGGCGCATACCGTTGGTGCTGACCGAGGCCGACGGGCATCTCGGCGTGACCAACCGGATGCTCGCGCCGTTCGCGCGGCGCGTGTGCCTGGCCTTCCCGATCGCCGGGCGCGACGGCTCGCGCTACCGGCTGACCGGGCGCCCGACGCCCCCGCACGCGGTCGACCGCGGACAGGCGCGACGGCGCTTTGGCATCGAGGACGACGAGACGTGCGTGCTCGTGTTCGGCGGCTCGCTCGGCGCTCGCTCGATCAACCTGGCCGCCGTCGAAGGGCTCGCCGGCGGGTCGTTTCGTGTGCTGCACATCAGCGGTCGGCGCGATCACGCCGAGCTGGCCGCGCTGGCCCTGCCCGACGGGTATGACCTGCACGAGTACCTCGACCTGGCTGAGTTTGCGCAGGCGCTGGCGGGCGCCGATCTGGTGGTGGCGCGCTCGGGCGGGTCGGTGTTCGAGATCGCCGCGCACGGGCGCCCGGCGATCCTCGTCCCCTACCCGCACGCCGCAGGTGACCATCAGAGCGCGAACGCTCGCTGGATGGCCGACGCGGGCGCCGCCGTCGTGATCGCCGACGCCGAGCTGAGCGCCCCTCGCCTGGCCGCCGAGGTCGCGGCGCTGATCGGCGACGGGGACCGCCTGGAGTCGATGGCGCGGGCGTCGAGTGGGCTCGCCCGCCCGCAGGCGGCACACGAGGTCGCGCGCGAGCTGCTGGAAGCCGCCTCGTGAGCGCTGCCGAGCGTGTGTGGGAGGGGCGGCGCATCCACTTCGTCGGTGTCGGCGGCGCCGGCATGAGCGCCTATGCGCGCGCGGCGCACGCGCTCGGAGCACACGTCAGCGGCTCGGACGCAAGCGACGGGCCCTACCTAGCGCGCCTGGCCGCCGATGGCGTGATGCAGGCCGCCGTCGGCCACGCCGCCGACAACGTCCCCGCCGGTGAGGAGGTCGAGCTGGTCTACTCCGCGGCGGTCGACGAGGAGAATCCCGAGCGGCGCGCCGCCCGGGAGCGCGGTATGCGCGAGCGCACCCGCGCGGAGCTGCTCGGTGAGCTGAGCGCGCTGCGGCGGACGATCGCCGTGGCCGGCACGCACGGCAAGACGACTACCGCCTCGATGGTCGCGCACGCGCTGCGAGCGGCCGGGATGGAGCCCGGCTGGTTGGTGGGGGCGCCGATCGGCGGCGGTCTAGCGAACGCCGAATGGGGACAGGGGGAGTGGCTGGTGGTCGAGGCCGACGAGTCCGACCGCTCGATGCTGAGCCTGAGCGTGGAGATCGCCGTGTTGACGAACGTCGAGCTCGACCACCACGCTACGTTCGCCTCGCTGGCGGACGTGCGCGAGGCGTTCCGCGAGTTCCTCAGCGGGCCGGCGCACGCGATTGTGCTGGACCGCCCGGAGCTGTTGGAGCTGCGCGACGGGCCAGTGACCGCATATGAGGCGCAGGCGACGCTGTTGGCGGGCGGCTCGCGCTTTGACTGGCGTGGGCACGAGGTGTCGCTGGCGGTGCCGGGCGCGCACAACGCGCTCAACGCCACCGCGGCGCTGGAGGCGGCGTGCGCGGCCGGCGCCGACCCCGTACGCGCGATCTCCGGACTGGCCCGGTTCGACGGCGCCGGCCGGCGCTTTCAGTTGGTGGGGGAGAGCGCGCGCGGTGCGCGCGTGTATGACGACTACGCCCACCACCCGACTGAGGTGACAGCAACGCTGCAGGCGGCGCGCACGCTCGAGCACCGCCGGCTAGTGGCCGTGTTCCAGCCGCACCTGTTCTCGCGCACCGCGCTGCTCGCGCGCGAGTTTGGACGCTCCCTAGCGATCGCGGACGCGGTCGTCGTGCTCGACGTCTACCCGGCGCGCGAGCGCACCGTCGAGCATCCCGGCGTCAGCGGCCTGCTGATCGCGCAGGCGGCGGCGGACGCGGCGGCGGGCAGGGAGGTCTGCTGGCTACCGAGCTTCGCCGACGCCGAGCCCGTGTTGGAGGCGATGCTCGACGAGGGCGACGTGTGCATGGTGATGGGCGCCGGCGACGTCGATCGGCTCGCGCGGGCGCTGGTGCGCTCGTGAGCGCGCCCGACCCGCCCGCCGCCGTCGAGCACGAGTTTCCGCTCAGCCGCCTGACGACCGTGCGCACGGGCGGCGCCGCCGAGCTGTTCGCACGCGCCGGTAGCGACGCCCGGCTGAGCGAGTTGCTCGCGTGGGCCGACGCCGCCGGTGTGGAGGTCAACGTCGTCGGCTCGGGCTCGAACCTGCTCGTGGCCGACGAGGGCGTGCGCGGCCTGGTCGTCAAGCTCGACCGCGACCTGGCGGCGATCTCGGTGCAGGAGCCGCTGGTGCTGTGCGGCGGTGGCGCGCGGCTCCCCGCGGTGGCCGCGACGGCGGCGCGCGCCGGCCTATCGGGGATCGAGTTCGGCGTCAACATCCCCGGCACCGTCGGCGGGGCCGTGCGCATGAATGCCAACGCCTACGGCGGCCAGCTCGGACGGGTCCTGCAGTGGGTCGAGCTTGCCGGGCCGACGGGCGTCGAGCGCCGCGAGCCTGGCCAGCTTGGGCTGGGCTACCGCAGCTCGAATCTGCGGGCAGGGGAAATCGTCACGCGCGCGTGCCTGCGCCTGGAGACCGCGAGCGTGGAGTCGGTCAAGGCGAGCCTGGCGCAGATGCGCCGCCGCCGCCACGAGGCCCAGCCGCAGGGGATCCGCACATTCGGCTCGACCTTCAAGAACCCCGAGGGCCAGCCGCCCGGCGGTCCGCTACCGAGTCCGCTCAGCGCCGGCATGCTGCTGTCACAGGCCGGCTGCAACGGGCTGGCCGTCGGCGGCGCCCGTTTCGCGCCTAAGCACGCCAACTTCATCGAGAACACGGGTGAGGCCACCACAGCCGACGTGATCGCCGTGATGGCCGCGGGTCGCCACCGCGTGATGGAGTGCTTCGGCGTGGCGCTGGAGCCCGAGGTGCAGACGCTCGGGGACGTTCGCTTTCCCTGGTAGGGGTTCACGCCACGAGGTCGAAGACCCGTGGATGGCTCGCTCGCTCGCCGCAAGACCTCCACGCAGGATCACCTCTGGGTCGGGGCGAGCAGGCCTCGGCATACCGCGAGCGCTGGGCGGCGCCGGGCGGCTCGCGCGCAGTGGTCTCACACGCGTGCTCGAACGCCGGCGGCTGCGCATCGCGCTGCTCGCGACGCTGATCTCGACGGCGCTGCTGTACGGAGGTTGGCTGCTGTTGCGCCACTCACCGCTGGTGTCCGTGCAGGACGTGCAGATCAGCGGCGTGCACGGCCGAGAAGCACACGAGATCGACGCCGCGCTGACGGCGGCCGCGCGTCGCATGAGCACGCTCGACGTCCAATCCGGCGCGCTGCTCGCGTCGGTCGCGCGCTTTCGCGTCGTGCGCGACGTGCGCGTCAGCCCGAGCTTCCCGCACGGGCTTCACATCACCGTCAGTGAGCAGCTTCCGGTGGCCGCGTTGAGCGCGCAGGGGACACGCACGGCAGTCGCCGCCGACGGTGTGGTGCTCGGCTCGGCGCTGCTGTCCAGCACGCTGCCGAGCGTCGCCGGGGCGTTCGTGCTCGGCGCCGGCGAGCATGTGCACAACGGCAACCTGCTGGCTGTGCTGAGCGTCCTCGGAGCGTGCCCAGGGCCGCTTGCCAAGCTCGTACAGCGCGCCTACACCGGACCGAAGGGTCTGACCATCGTCATGCAGGGCGGCCTGCTGGCGTACTTCGGCGACGCCGGGCGCCCGCACGCCAAGTGGCTATCGCTCGCCCGTGTGTTGGCCGACCCCAGCTCGGCGGGTGCCTCCTACGTGGATGTGCGCCTGCCGGCGCGGCCGGCCGCGGGCTTCCCCGCGGGCGTGTCGGCGCCGGGGAGCAGCGAAGCGTCCACCGAACAGACGTCCTCCGAACAGCCCAGCAGCGCGGAAACGCCTGTCTCCTCGTTGGCGGCCGGGTTGACGGCCGGCACCAGCGCAGGCTCCTCTGCGAGCGAATCCTCTACGGGCGAACCGTCCTCCACGGGCACGCCCACGAGCACCGAATCCGGCGAAGCGTCGTCGAGCAGCTCGCCGCCCGAAGGGGCAGCCGAAGCAACGGGTACGGAATAGTCTCCACGAGGCCGAGGTACCCTAAATCTGAACCTCAGCTTTAGGGTCCGGATTTCTAATTCTCAGGCGTGGGTTGAGAGTCGGCCGATCTGCAACGATTGTTGCGAGACTCGGCGTCCTCGTTGACAGGGCGAAGATCCCTGCATAACGTGCACAACCCTGCGGGTGCGGCGACCAGTATGCTGCTAACCCTACATTCCTACTGAAGGCTTCGGATAGAACCCATCATGGAGAGCAGCGGAAGCTATTTGGCAGTGATCAAGGTCGTAGGTGTCGGCGGCGGCGGCACCAATGCGGTCAGCCGCATGGTCGACGCCGGGCTGCGCGGAGTGGAGTTCATCGCCGCCAACACCGACGCCCAGGCGCTCGCGATGTGCGACGCCGACGTCAAGCTGAACATCGGCCACGACGCCACCAAGGGTCTCGGCGCGGGCGCCAACCCCGACGTCGGGCTCGCCTCCGCATCGGAGTCACGCGATGACATCAAGGAGGCGCTGAAGGGCGCGGACATGGTGTTCGTGACCGCCGGCGAGGGCGGTGGCACCGGCACAGGTGCCGCTCCCGTGATCGCCGAGATCGCCAAGAACGAGATCGGCGCGCTGACCGTCGGCGTGGTCACGCGCCCGTTTGACTTCGAGGGTTCGCAGCGCGGCCGTCAGGCTACCGAGGGGATCGAGCGCCTGCGCGAGGTCGTCGACACGCTGATCGTGATCCCCAACGAGAAGCTGCTGGCGGTGGTCGAGCGGCGCACGTCGATGCTCGACGCGTTCCGCGAGGCCGACAACGTGCTGCGCCAGGGCGTGCAGGGCATTACCGACCTGATCACGATCCCTGGCTTGATTAACCTCGACTTCGCCGACGTGCGCACGATCATGCAGGACGCCGGCTCGGCGCTGATGGGCATCGGCACGGGCACCGGCGAGAACCGCTGCGCGGAGGCCGCGCGTGCGGCAATCTCCTCACCGCTGCTGGAGGAGTCGGTCGACGGTGCCACTGGGATCTTGCTGAACATCACCGGCGGCAAGGACCTCGGCCTATTTGAGGTCAACGACGCCGCCGAGATCATCCAGACCGAGGCCGATTCGAGCGCCAACATCATCTTCGGCGCGGTGATCGACGAGAGCATGTCCGATGACGTGCGCGTGACTGTGATCGGCACCGGCTTCGACCATCGTCCCGGTCGCGGTCCTCGCCGCGAGGGCGCTCGCACGGCGCGCCCGGATCGCAACCCGCGCATCTCAGATCGTCAGCGCTCGAACCTCGAGATCGCCGACGAGGACATCGACGTACCGCCGTTCCTGCGCTAGCCGGAGGTTCAGCCTCGGCGTTGAGAGGCAACGGCGAGCTTGCCCGCTAGCCTGGGCGCCATGTCCTCCAGCGCCCCGCCGCGGCTGCGACGCACGCCCCTGTTCGACCGCCATGCGGCAGCAGGCGCCAAGCTGGTCGAGTTCGCCGGCTGGGAGATGCCGGTCCAGTACGAAGGCGTGCTCGCGGAGCACATGGCTGTGCGCGAGCGGTGCGGGATCTTCGACGTCTCGCACATGGGCGAGATCGAGACGAGTGGCCCCGGTGCGCTGGCGCTGCTGCAGCGCCTGTTGTCCAACGACCTCGCAAAGCTTGCGCCGGGCGATGCCCAATACAGCGTGCTGTGTCGCGAGGACGGAGGCGTGCTCGACGACCTGTTCACCTACCGGCTGGACGTCGAGCGCTATCTGACCATCACCAACGCCGCCAACCACGAGCGCGACCTGGCGTGGTTCCAGCAGCACGCGCAGACGGTTGCCGACGTCGAGGTCGTCGATGCGATCGAGCGGTGGGCGATGCTGGCCGTGCAGGGCCCGCTGGCCAGGGAGATCGTGCAGGCGATCTCCGACGCTCCACTGCCGCCGCGGATGAGCGCGCAGCCGCGACACCTGGCGGGCGTCGAGGTGCTCGTGTGTGGCACCGGCTACACCGGCGAGGAGGGCGTGGAGCTGTTGTGCGCGCCTGCCGACGCGCCGGCGCTGTGGGATGAGATCGTGCGCCGCGGCGCCACCCCGGCGGGTCTGGGCGCGCGCGACACGCTACGCCTGGAGGTGTGCTTTCACCTCTACGGCAACGACCTGAGCGTGCAGCGCGGCCCGATCGAGGCCGGGTTGGGCTGGTGCTGCAAGGAGGACACCGGCTTCATCGGTGCGGATGCGGTGCGCGCCGTGCGCGCCGCCGGACCCGCCGAGAAGCTGGTCGCGTTCGAGATCGACGGGCCGGGAATCGCTCGCCAGGGCAACCCGGTGATCGGCGGCGGCGAGGTCACCAGCGGCACGCTCTCGCCGTGCCTGCAGGCTGGTATCGGGCTGGCCTATGTGCCGAGTGCACGGTCGGCGCTCGGCGCGCGCCTGGAGATAGACGTTCGTGGCAAGATGCGCCCCGCCGTGATCAAGGACAAGCCGCTCTACAGAAAGGTCTCGTGAATGGCCCAGGCCAGCTACCCAGACGAGCTGCTCTACCACCCCGAGCACGACTGGGCTCGCATCGAGGACGGTCTGGCCACGCTCGGGATCACGTGGTTCGCACAGGACGCGCTCGGCGAGGTCGTGTTCTTCGATCCGCCCCCGGTTGGCACGACGCTAGCCAAGGACGCCTCGTATGCCGAGGTCGAGTCCGTCAAGGCCGTCTCTGACGTGATCGCGCCGCTGTCCGGGGAGATCGTTGCGGTCAACGAGGCGCTCTCGGAGAATCCGGCGACGATCAACGAGGATCCCTACGGCGAGGGCTGGCTGGTGCAGGTGCGCATGTCGGCGCCGCAGGAGCGAGAGACGCTGATGGATGCCGCCTCCTACAAGGCGACGCTGGCCGGCTAGGCTGCTGCACAGTTGAGTCGCTACACGGCCATCACCCCGGAGGACCTGGGCGAGATGCTCGCCGCGGTCGGGGTTGGCTCAATGCAGGAGCTGTTTGACCGGCAGATCCCCGCGGGCGTGAGGCTCGGACGCGCGCTGGCGCTGCCCGACGGGCTGCCCGAGCAGGACGTCTATGAGCACCTGCGTTCGCTGGCCGCGCGCAACGTCAGCGCGGAAGATGAGCTGAGCTTTCTCGGCGCGGGCATGTACGACCACTACGTACCCGCGTTGATCGACATGCTGATGGAGCGCTCGGAGTTCCTGACGCCCTACACGCCCTACCAGCCGGAGATCTCCCAGGGCGGCCTGCAGGTGATGTTCGAGTACCAGACCGCGATCTGCGAGCTGACCGGCCTGCCCGTGTCCAACGCCTCCGTCTACGAGGGTCCCTCGGCGGTGGCGGCGGCCGCGTACCTGGCCAAGCTGCACAACGGCGGGCGACGGATTCTCGCCAGCGCCGGTCTGCACCCCCACTCACTGCAGACACTGCGCACGACCGCGCACGGGTACGGCATGGAGGTCATCGAGGTGCCGCTGCGCGATGGCGTCACAGACTCCGACGCATGGGCACGGGCGCTGGCCGGCGGGGCCAGTGCTGCGATCTTTGCGCAGCCCAACTTCTACGGCGCGGTCGAGGATGCGACCGCCCTGAGCGCCGCCGCCAAGGCCCCGGCCGCCGAGGGCGCGAGCGCAAACGGTGGCGCCGCGGACGTTCCCGTGGTGATCGCCCAGGTCGACCCGATCACGCTGGGCATCCTCGCCGCGCCCGGCGAATGCGGCGTGGACGTCGCGGTCGGCGAGGGCCAGGCGCTCGGCAACCGCCTGGACTTCGGCGGGCCGTCGTTCGGGCTGTTCGCCGCCCGCGAGCAGTATCTGCGGCGGATGCCCGGACGGATAGCCGGAGAGACCGTCGACGTCGACGGTCGCCGCGGCTTCGTGCTCACGCTGCAGACGCGCGAGCAGCACATCCGCCGCGAGAAAGCGACATCGAACATCTGCACCTCCCAGGCGCTGAACGCGCTCGCGGGCATCGTCTACCTGAGCTGGCTGGGTCGGCGCGGGATCGTCGAGCTGGGCGAGCTGCTGCTGGCGCGCACCCACTACGCACGCGACACGCTCGCGGCGCTGCCGGGCGTGGAGAAGCTGCACGAGCAGCCCGTGATCCGCGAGTTCGCGTTGCGGCTCGACGCCGACGTTGCGGCGGTGCGACGCCGTTGCGCCGCGGAGGGTGTGAACCCTGGCGCCGACCTGCAGGCGCTCACCGGTCGTCCCGAGGATCGCGGCGGCCTGCTGGTGGCGCTCACAGAGCGCCGGTCGCGGCAGGACATCGATCGGCTTGCCGTGGTGCTCGGCGCGGCGGTGGCGGCCGAGCGTGGGGCGGTGCTGGCCGTATGAGCGCGTCATCCACGATCAGTCCGCGCCAGCGCGAAGACGCGAAGACGATCTTCCAGAAGGGGGCGCCTGGGCGCCGTGCGTTCACGAGTCCACGGCTTGATGTGCCTAGCGTCGACGGTAGCGAGCTGTTGCCGGCGCGCTTTCGCCGTGCTGCGCCGCCGCGTCTGCCTGAGGTCTCAGAGCCCGAGATCGTGCGCCACTACGTGTCGCTGTCCAAGCGCAACTTCGACCTGGACTCCGGCTTCTACCCGCTCGGCTCGTGCACGATGAAGCACAACCCGCGCCTGCACGAGCGCGCCGCCGCGCTGCCCGGGCACGCGCGACTGCACCCACTGCAGGATCCTCAGCGCGCGCAGGGCGCGCTCGAGCTGATGTGGAACCTGCAGGGCGCGCTCGCGGAGGTCTCGGGGCTGCCACACGTCTCTCTACAACCCTCGGCTGGGTCTCACGGCGAGCTGGCCGGCGTGCTGCTGACGCGCGCCTTCCACGAGGATCGCGGCCAGACTCGCCACAAGGTGCTGACGCCAGACACCGCCCACGGCACCAATCCGGCGACCGTGACGATGGCCGGCCTGGAGGTCGTCAAGGTTGCGACCGACGAGCACGGGGGCGTGGACGTCGAAGACCTGCGCGCCAAGGCCGACGAGGACGTGGCCTGCCTGATGCTGACCAACCCCAACACGCTCGGCCTGTTTGACCCCAACATCGCTGAGATCGCCGAGATCGTGCACCGAGTCGGCGCGACGCTTTACTACGACGGCGCCAATCTCAACGCGGTGATGGGCCTGTCGCGCCCCGGCGACATGGGCTTTGACATCGTGCACTTCAACCTGCACAAGTCGTTCACTCAGCCGCACGGCGGCGGCGGGCCCGGCTCCGGTCCGATCGCCGTGTCCGAGCGCATCGCGCCGTTCCTGCCGACCCCGCTGGTCGTACGCGAGCCGGACGGGACCTTCGACCTCGTCGAGCAGCACGGCGAGCTGGGATCCAAGTCGATCGGCCGGCTGCGCGGCTTCCAGGGCAACTACGGATGCTTCGTGCGTGCCTATGCCTACATTTGCTCGCTTGGCGGCGACGGCCTCAAGGATGCCTCCGAGGCGGCCGTGCTCAACGCCAACTACCTGCTGGCGAAGCTGCGCGAGCTGGGCGTGTGCGAGCAGCTGCCGCTCGCCTACGGCCAGGTGTGCATGCACGAGTTTGTGCTCTCAGGCGGGCCGATGAAGCGCAATCTGAAGATCAAGACGCTCGACCTCGCCAAGCGGCTGCTGGACTTCGGCTTTCACCCGCCGACGGTGTACTTCCCGCTGCTGGTCGAGGAGGCGCTGATGGTCGAGCCGACCGAGACCGAGACCAAGGAGACGCTGGACGCATTCGCGCAGGCGATCGCGACGATCCTCGCCGAGGCGCAAGAGGACCCGCAGATCGCGATCGACGCGCCCTACTCGACGCCCGTACGTCGGCTGGACGAGGTCGCGGCCGCCAAGCGCCCGGTGATCCGCCAGGCGCTCGGTTAGAGCGCGGAATGTCCGTCGAGCAGCACCACGTGCGCATCTTCTCCGGCATCCAGCCCACTGGGCGCAAGCACCTCGGCAACTTCATCGGCGCGATCGCCCAGTACGTTTCCAGCCAGGAGCGCGGCGAAGGCATCTTCTGCATCGTCGACCTGCACGCGATCACCGTCGCCTACGACCCCGCCGAGCTACGCGAGCGCCTGTATGACACGGCCGCAATCCTGCTCGCGGCCGGCCTGGACCCGCAGCGCTGCATCCTGTTTCGCCAGAGCGATGTGCCCGAGCACACCGAGCTGACGTGGCTGCTGTCGGGCGTCACCGAGCTGGGACGGCTGCAGCGAATGCACCAGTTCCGCGACAAGTCGTTGGCGCAGCGCGAGCTGGTCTCCACGGGCCTGTTGCTGTACCCGGTGCTGCAGGCCGCCGACGTGCTCGCCTACCGGGCGCACGAGGTGCCGGTGGGGGAGGACCAACGCGAGCATCTGGAGCTGATGCGCGATGTCGCCAGGCGCTTCAACGCGCGCTTCGGCGACGGCGGCGAGGTGCTGGTCGTGCCCGAGCACCGCATCCCCGAGGTGGGCGCACGGATCATGGACCTGCAGGACCCGACACGCAAGATGTCCACGACCGGCGGCTCCGAGCTGGGCACCGTGTACGTGCTGGACGAGGCTAAGGCGATCGAGAAGAAGATCAAGAGCGCGGTCACCGACTCTGGCGCGGAGGTCCGTCGCGCACCGGAGAAGCCGGGCGTGAGCAACCTGATCGAAATCCTCGCGGCGGTCCGCGGCGTGACGCCGGCAGCGGTCGAGCAGGAGCTCGCGCAGGCGCGCTACGGCGAGCTGAAGGTGGCGGTCGCGGAGGCGGTCGTGGAGTATCTGGCGCCGGTGCGCGAGCGCTATGAGCTGCTGCGCGCCGACGAGGACGCCCTCGAGGACGTGCTCGCGGACGGCGCGGGTCGCGCACGGGCAATCGCCGAGCAGACGCTGCGCGACGTGCGCACGTGCATGGGCGTCGGCCCTCCCTCGCCGGGCGCGGGCAGCGCTCCGCCGTCGGGATCGGCCGCTACGGTGCGCGGATGAACCCCGCCCTGCCTCGCGTCCTGGTGACCGGATGAGCCTCGCGGCGCTAGAGCTCGACCTGGACGTCTTCAGCGGTCCGTTCGACCTGCTGCTGACGCTCGTCCTGCGCGAAGAGATCGACCTGCTCGAGCTGGCGCTCGCGGATGTCGTGCTGGCGTATCTGGACCATCTCGAGCAGCGCGGCGAGCTGGACCTCGAGACGGCGACCGAGTTCATCGTGTTGATCGCGGCGCTATTGGAGCTGAAGTCGCGGCTGATGCTCAGCGGCGAGGAGGAGGAGCTGCTGGACATCGAGCCCGAACAGGCGGCCGAGGAGCTGCTCGCACGCATGCTCGACGCCCGCCGCTACCGCTCGGCTGCCGCGCACCTCGGCGAGCTGCTCGCGGCCGAGCACGGAGTGCGCTTCCGCGAGGCCGCGCCGCCGCCGGAGCTGCGTCGCACGATCCTCGCGCCGGCGGACGGCTCGCAGGATCCGCGCGTGCTGGGCGAGGCGATCGGGCGGCTGCTGCGCACCAACCCGACGATCAGCATCCGCCACATCGCGATCCCTCGCGTGACGGTCGCCGAGCGGCTGACCCACCTGCGCCGGCTCCTGCGCCAGGGCAGCTTCAGCTTCGAGGAGGCCGTGCGCGGCGCCGATCGCATGACCGTCGCGGTGACGCTGTTCGCGCTGCTCGAGCTGTACAAACGTGGAGAGGCCGACTGGGAGCAGTCGCAGAGCTTCGGCGACATCGGCGTGCATGGCCGCGCCGCAGCGGCCAGCTCGCCCCCCGCGGTGCTCGCGGCGGCGGGAGCTAAGCGGTGAGCGCCGCCGGCGAGTCGGCTGTGCTCGGCGACGCCCCTGCCGGGCCCGACACGCAGGAGCTGCCGGACCTCGCGCGTACCGTTGAGGCGCTGCTGTTCCTGTCGAGCGATCCGCTCAGCCCGGCCGAGCTGGCCGCGGCCAGCGAGGTGGGAGAGGGCGCGATCCACGCGGCGTTGGCGGTGCTGGCCGAGCAGTATGCGCCTGGCCGGCGCGGGATCGCGCTGCGCGAGCTGGGCGGCGGCTGGACGCTCGCCAGCGATCCGGACACCGAGGCGGCGGCGCGACGCTTGCTCAGCCGCCCGCGCGTGTCCACGCTCAGCCCGGCGCAGGCGGAGACGCTTGCGATCGTCGCCTACCTGCAGCCGATCTCGCGCCCGGAGATCGCTCGCATCCGCGGCGTCAGCGCCGACTCGGCGACCGCCACGCTGCTCGATCGCAACTTGATCGAGGAGGCGGGACACTCTCAGTTCGGCGCCGTCGTATATCGCACCACCACCCAGTTTCTGAAGCTGTTCGGGCTGCGCAGCCTGGACGAGCTACCCGACATCGCCCAGTGGGACCCGAGCCCGGAGGAGCAGGCCGAGTTGCGCGAGCGATTGCTGCGCGCCGGTGAGGCACGCGCGGGCGACGGACCGCCGCCCGAGGAGGCGTAGAGCCGTCGCGATCAGGCTGCCGCGGCGCCTGCCGCCAGCTGCCCGCAGGCCGCGGCGATGTCGCGACCGCGCGTCAAGCGCACGGTCGCTGTGACGCCGTGGGAGCGCAGCGCCGCGCAAAACGCCGCGATCGACTCGCGCGTGGAGCCGGTGAAGCCGCCGGCGGCGGTCGGGTTGTAGGGGATCAGGTTGACCTTGAAGATCGAGGGGGCGTCCTCGCGCCCGCCCTTCAGCGCCCGCGCGAGCATCAGCGCCTGCTCGTAGCGGTCGTTGACCCCGGCCAGCATCACGTACTCGATGAACACCCGTCGGCGCTTGCGCGCGTAGAAAGCGCGGCAGGCCTCCAGCACGTCGCCCAGCGGGAAGCGCTCGTTGACCGGCATCAGCTCCGAGCGCAGTGCTTCGTCGGCGGCGTGCAGCGACAGCGCCAGGCGGATCGGCATGCTCTGCTCGGCCAGGCGTTCGATCCCGGGGATCCAGCCGACGGTCGAGATCGTCGTGCGCCTGTGCGTGATGCCGATGTCGGGAAGGCGCTCGCACGCCGCCAGCACCGCGTCGAGGTTCATCAACGGCTCGCCCATGCCCATAAACACGCAGTGGTCGATCGCTTCGATGCGGCGGAAGTGCAGGGCCTGCTCGAGGATCTCCGAAGCGGTCAGGTTGCGAGCGAAGCGCATCGCCCCGGTGGCGCAGAAAGCGCACGTCAACGGGCACCCCGACTGCGAGGAGACGCAGATCGAACGGCGTCCGATCGCCCCCGACGGCGTGTCGCGGTAGCGCATCAGCACCGCCTCAAGCGGGCGGCCGTCGGCGGTGGCGAACAAGGCCTTGACCGTGCCGTCGCCGGCGTGGGCCTGCTCGCTGAGCGTGAGGCTGGAGAACGGCAGCTCGCGCGCGAGCGTCTCGCGCAGCTGCGCGGGCAGGTCGGTCATCGCCTCATAGCCGCCGGCGCCGCGAGCTGCCCACGCCCACACCTGACGGGCGCGAAAGCGCGGCTCGCCATGGTCAGCAAGGGTTTGATCGAGCAGCTCGAGGTCCATGGCGGTCGGTTGACGGCGGGGTCGCGGCGCCGGCGCGGATGGTCTGCGCCGAGCGCTCGGTCCGCTCCCATCCTATGGTGGCAGTCGCATGATCAGATCGATGCATCGGCGCGCGTGCGCCTAGGCAAGTACCTGGCCCACGCGGGCGTCGCCTCCAGGCGCTCGGCCGAGGCGCTGATCGCCGCCGGGCGCGTGTCGGTCGGCGGGCAGGTCGTAACCGATCCCGCACGCGACGTCGACGCGGGCAGTCGCGTGAGCGTCGACGGGCGGGCACTGGACGGGCCCGAGCCGCGCGCCGTCTACGCGCTCAACAAGCCGGTCGGCGTCGTCTCCAGCGCGCACGACACACACGGCCGCCAGACCGTGGTCGAGCTGGTGGAGTCCGATCTTCGCCTGTACCCGGTCGGGCGACTGGATCGCGACAGCGCGGGGCTGATACTGCTGAGCAACGACGGCGACCTCGCCAACCGGCTTACGCACCCCCGCTTTCAGGTCCCCAAGACCTATCGCGTCACGCTCGGTGGACGCGCTGTGGCCGACAGCGCGCTGCGCGCCCTACGCCGCGGCGTGCGCCTCGACGACGGGCCGACGGCGCCCGCGGAGGTCGTGCGCGTGCGCGCAAGCCTGATCGAGATCACGCTCAGAGAAGGCCGCAACCGACAGGTGCGCCGGATGTGCGAGGCGGTCGGGCACCCGGTGATCGAGCTGACGCGCATCCGCTTCGGGCCGATCGCACTCGGTGCTCTCGCGGCCGGCTCCCATCGCCGGCTCTCGCCGCAGGAGATCGAGCGCCTGCGCCTGCTCGCAAGCGCGCCCTCGCCCGCCGAGGGTGCCCCCGGCGACTGAGGGTGCCCCCGCCGGCGGTGCGCTCTGACACAATCGCGCGCCATGCGACTGTTCGCATTACGCGGGGCCGTCAGCGTCGAGCGCAACGATGCGCCGGACATCGTGGCGGCCACGACGGAGCTGATGAACGAGATCATGGCGCGCAACGCGCTGGAGCCCGACAGCGTCGTCAGCTGCATCTTCACCGCCACGTCTGACCTCAACGCGGAGTTCCCGGCGGTCGCTGCGCGGGCGCTCGGCTTCGACCGCGTGCCGCTGCTGTGCGCGCGAGAGATCCCCGTCCCGCACGCGATGCCGCGCGTGATCAGGGTGCTGATCCACTACTACGCCGATGACACACACGCGCCCGCGCACGTGTATCTCGGCGACGCGCGCGAACTGCGCACCGACCTCCACGCGGCCCAGTAGCGCGCCGCAAGGGGCAGGCGCTGGGCGGGAAGTCCACGTCCCCGGCGCGGGGACGGCACAATGGGCGCGTGGCAATCGAGTTCTCTCAGCGCATCGCGCGCATCCCCAGCTATCCCGCGGCCGGCGGCTACGCCCAGCGCGAGCCGCTCGTGCGCCTGGCCAGCAACGAGTCGCCCTACCCGCCGCTGGCGGCGGTGCGCGCAGCAGTCGAGCGCGAGCTGGAGACGCTCAACCGCTACCCGGACCCCACGAACGCCGCGCTGCGCGCCCGTCTGAGCGATCGCTACGGCGTACCGGCGTCGCGGATCGCGATCGGCAACGGCTCATGCGACATCCTGCTCGCCGCCGGCGAGGCACTGCTGGAGCCCGGCGCCGAGCTGGTGTACGCGTGGCCGTCGTTCTCGGTCTACCCGCACCTCAGCGCCGCCTCCGGCGCGCGCGCGGTGACGGTGGCGCTGGACTCCCGCGAACGCCACGACCTGCCGGCGATGCTCGAACAGATCACCGTCGCCACACGGCTGGTGCTGGTGTGCAACCCCAACAACCCGACCAGCACCGCGGTGGCGCTGTCGGAGATCGCGGAGTTTCTCGCCGAGGTCCCTGCGCACGTGTGTGTGATCGTCGATGAGGCCTACTGCGAGTTCAACCTGCTGGAGGACCCCGACGCGTCGTTGGATCTGCTCGACGCCCACCCCAATCTCGTCCTGCTGCGCACCTTCTCCAAGGTCTACGGCCTGTGCGGGCTGCGCGTCGGCTTCGCGCTGTGCGGCTCCGAGGAGCTGCCACGCGCGCTCGATCAGGTGCGCCAGCCGTTCTTCTGTAATGCGCTCGCCCAGGCCGCCGCGGTCGAGGCGCTCGCCCACCAAGACGCCGTGATCGAACGCGTCACGGCGACGATCGCCGAGCGCATCTCGGTCGAGGAGCGCCTGCGCGCGCTCGGCCTGGAGCCCGCCGCGTCGCAGGCGAACTTCTGCTGGTTCGGCCTCGGCGCGGAGTGCGACGAGCAGGAGGTGGTGCGCGGCCTGAGCGAGCGCGGCGTGCTCGTCCGTGCCGGCAGCGCACTCGGCAGCCAGACGCCCGCGCTGCGCGTTACCTACGGGCTGCCCGAGGAGAACCAGCGCTTCCTCGACGCGCTCGCCGAAGTGCTCGAAGCGAGCTGACGCTCGCAGGCCTCGACGTGACGCCCGGCGTCTGCTACAAACTTATGCAGACAGTCATGCACGCGTCGGTCCGCTCATCTTCCTGCGCATCGCCCGCCTCGATTACGTGGCTGTCCTCCTACGCCTATCGCACCTGGCGATTTAGCTAGGCGCTACGGCCCGAGCCCGTTCGTGAGCGGGTGTCCGCGGCCGCACCGAGTCCCCCGACGGGGACCGAGCGCCTCCTCAACCGGCGCGTGAGCGCCAACTCACGATCCACCCAATGGTGGAGCGCAGCACCTCTAACATGCCCAGGCGTCAGTGAAAGGATGAGTCGATGATGATCGTTATGAAAGAGACCGCCACCGATGAGGAGGTGGAGGCGGTCGTGGAGAAGATTGAGCGCGCCGGTGCGCTCGCGCATCGAAGTCGCGGCGCACGCGTGACCGTGATCGGCGCGATCGGCGACGTCGAGCAGGACGTGACCGTCGAGGGCCTCGGCCTGGAGGGTCAGCCGGGTGTCGATCGGGTTGTGCCGATCCTCAAGCCGTACAAGCTTGCCTCCGCGCAGATCACGCACGGCGAGCGCTCGGTGCTGGACATCGATGGGCGCAAGGTCGGCGGCGAGCATTTCGCGATGATCGCCGGGCCGTGCACGGTCGAGTCGCGCGAGCAGATGCTCGATACCGCCCGCGTCGTACGAGACGCCGGCGCGACGCTGCTGCGCGGCGGTGCGTACAAGCCGCGCACGTCCCCGTACGCGTTCCAGGGTCTGGGCCAAGAGGGCTTGCGCCTGCTCGCAGAGGCGAAGGCCGAGACGGGCCTGCCGATCGTCACTGAGCTGATGGACATCGGCGACGTCGACGCCGTGATGGAGGTCGCCGACGTTGTGCAGATCGGCGCGCGCAACATGCAGAACTACCCGCTGCTGGCCGAGATCGGCCGCTCGGGGCGCCCGGCGCTGCTCAAGCGTGGCCTGTCGGCGACGCTCGACGAGCTGCTGATGGCGGCCGAGTACATCCTCAAGGAAGGCAACCCCAACGTGATGCTGTGCGAGCGGGGCATCCGCACGTTCGAGAACGCGTACCGCTTCACGCTCGACCTGATGGCCGTGCCGGTGCTCAAGGAGCTTTCTCACCTGCCGGTGATCGTCGATCCCAGCCACGCGGCCGGCCGGCGCGATCTGGTCACGCCGCTGTCGCTAGCCGCTGCAGCGGTGGGGGCGGACGGGATCATCGTGGAGGTGCACCCGAATCCCGATGAGGCCATCTGCGACGGGCCGCAGGCGCTACGCGGGGAGGACTTCGCGGCGTACGCGGTGGCGGTCGAACGCGCCGCTGCGTTGGCGGGGAAGGCGCTCAGCCCGGCGTGAAGGTTGCGATCCTCGGCGTCGGGCTGATCGGCGGCTCGATCGGCCTGGCCGCGCGCGCTCGCGCCGACGCCGAGGTGTGCGGGTATGACGCGGACGAGCAGGTGCGCGCTCGTGCGCTCGCGCTCGGCGCGATCGACACCGCCGCCGCCGATGTGGCCGCGGCACTCGACGGCGCCGACGTGGCGTTCGTGGCGGTGCCCGTCAGCCGGCTCGGCGAGACGGTGCGCCAGGCGCTCGCCGCCGCCGGGGCGCAGTGCGTCATCAGCGACGTCGGCTCGACCAAGCGCGTGGTGATCGACGCGTGCGCCGACGAGCGTTTTGTGGGCGGGCACCCGCTGGCCGGTGCGGAGACGGCCGGGGTGGAGCACGCGCGCGAGGACCTGTTCGACGGCGCCACCTGGTACTTGACGCCGGCCAAGGGCAGCACAGCCGGCGTTCTGTATGAGCGGCTGCATCGACTGCTCACGAGCTTTGGCGCGCGCCCCGTGGCGATCGACCCCGACACGCATGACCGCCTGATGGCGTGCGTGTCGCACCTGCCGCACGTGCTCGCCAACCTGCTCGTCGCCCAGGCGTCGAGCCTGCTCGGCGAGGAGTCACAGCGGATGCCGGCGGTCGGCCCGAGCTTCCGCGACGCCACACGCGTGGCCGGCGCCAACAGTGCGATCTGGACGGACATCTACATGTCCAACAGCGAGGCGCTCATCGCCGGCATCGACGAGCTGTCACGGCGGTTGGCTGAGGTCCGTGGCTGGCTGAGCGCGCGTGAAGCACCGGCGGTGGTTGAGTGGAACGAGCGCGCGAAGGTCGATCGCGATGCGCTGCTCGGCGCGGGCTTGGCGGGCGGCCCGGTGTACGAGCTGCGCGTGTCGGTACCCAACCGCCCCGGTGTGATCGCCGAGCTGGCGCTGGCGCTCGGCGGCGCTGGCGTGAACATCGTCGACATGGTGCTCTCGCCCTCACAGGACAACCGCCAGGGCGTGGTCGCGCTGTGGATCGCCGGCGAGGAGTTTGTCGAGCGCGCACGGGAGCTGATCGCGGGACTGGGCTTCCCGGTCGTGCAAGCATGAAGACGACGCGATGAATATGCACTTTCCACCGGCTCGGCGTCTGTCCGGCGAGCTTCAGGCTCCGGCCGACAAGTCGATCTCACACCGTGCGGCGCTGCTCGGGGCGATGGCGTCCGAGCCCGTGCGGATCGAGCGCTACCTGCACGCAGCCGACACCGACTCGACGCTCCAGGCGGTTCGCGCGCTGGGAGCGCTGGTGGAGGTGCACGGTGAGGATCTGGTGGTGCGTGGGACCGGGCTGCGCGAGGCGCGCGAGCCGGCGGGGCCGATCGACGTCGGCAATGCCGGGACGCTGCTGCGATTGCTGCCGGGCTGGCTGGCCGCGCAGGAGGGGCGCTCGTTCACGCTCGACGGCGACGAGTCGATCCGCCGGCGCCCGGTCAAAAGGATCATCGAGCCACTCGAGCAGATGGGCGCGCAGCTGCACGCGCGCGACGGGCGCTTCGCGCCGCTGCAGGTCAGCGGTGGGCGGCTGCGCTCGATCTCCTACGAGCTGGAGGTGGCCAGCGCGCAGGTCAAGTCGTGTGTGCTGCTCGCCGGCCTGGCGGCTGACGGCGCCACCACCGTGGGCGAGCCCGAGCGCAGCCGCGACCACACCGAGCGGATGCTGCTGCGCGCGGGCGTTGCGATCCACCGCAACGGGCGGCACGTGAGCGTGGTCAACGCCGACGAGCTGCTGCTCGACCACGTGCGAGTGCCCGGCGACCCAAGCTCGGCCGCGTTCCTGATCGCCGCTGGAGTGCTGGTACCAGGCTCGCGGCTGCTGATCAATGACGTCGGCGTCAACTGGACGCGCACGGGCTTCCTGCGCATCTTGCGTCGCATGCAGGGGATCGTGCTGGGGGAGTTGGAGGATGAGTCCGGGGAGCTGGCGCCCGAGGAGCCGGTAAGCGACCTCGACGTCGCACACGGAGCGCTGGAGGGCACCGTCGTTGAGCCCGAGGAGGTCCCGCTGGCGATCGATGAGCTGCCGCTGGTGGCCCTGCTCGGCTGCTTCGCCGAGGGCGAGACGATCGTGTACGGCGCCCAGGAGATGCGCGTCAAGGAGTCCGACCGCATCGCCGGGGTGGTAGACGGCCTGCGCGGTCTCGGCGCCGATATCGAGGCGACCGAGGACGGGTTCGCCGTGCGCGGCACCGGCGCTCTGCGCGGTGGCACGATCGATGCCCACGGGGACCATCGCATGGCGATGCTCGGCGCCGTCGCCGGTCTGGTTTCGCGCGAAGGCGTCGAGGTGATCGGCATGGAGGCTGCCGCGGTGTCCTACCCAGGCTTCGTAGAGGACCTGCAAGCGCTGGCCTCTTGAGCCGGGCGCTGGTTTTTCGCCCGGGCGTCTAGCCTGCGCCCATGCTGATCGCGATCGACGGCCCGGCCGGCGCCGGCAAGTCGACGGTCGCGCGCGCTCTTTCGCGCGCGCTCGACTACGCCTACCTGGACAGCGGCGCGATGTACCGCTGCGTGGCGCTGTTGTCGCTGAGCGATCCCGCCGCCGAGCCGGCGGCGTTGGCGGCTGGTGCCGAGATCGAGCTGCTGGGTGGTGGCGAAGGAGACGAACGCGTGATCCTGGACGGTCGCGACGTGACCGGCGAGATCCGTGCTCCGGAGGTCTCCGAGGCGGCCTCGCGCGTAGCCGGCGACCCGGCGGTGCGCGAGGCGCTGGTGGCCAAGCAGCGATGTTTGATCGCTACCGGCGACTGGGTCGCCGAGGGACGTGACATCGGCACGGTCGTGGCCCCGGATGCAGCGCTGAAGGTGTTCCTCACCGCCGATGCGCGCGAGCGTGCTCGGCGCCGGGCCGCCGAGCTCGGCGCCGATCCCGACACGGTGCTCGCCGAGCAGACGATGCGCGACGAGCGCGACAGCACGCGCGAGCACAGTCCGCTGCGCGCCGCCGGGGGGGCGGTGACGCTGGACACGACCGGCCTGAGCGTGCAGCAGGTCGTCGCGCACATCGCCGCGCTAGCGCGCGCTCGCTAACGCCCGCCGAAGCCGGTCGGCGTTCGCGTCAGCTCGTGCGAGGAGATCACGCGATCGATCAGGCCGTACTCGCGCGCCTGCTCGGCGGTGAAGTAGCGGTCCCGGTCCATGTCCTCGTGCACGCGCTCCAACGGCTGCTCGGTGTGGCGCGCGTAGATCTCGTCGATGCGCCCGCGCAGCTCGAGGATCTCGCGGGCGTGGATCTCGATGTCGGCTGACTGGCCCTCGAACCCGCCCGAGGGCTGGTGGATCAGGATGCGGCTGCTGGGCAGCGCCATGCGCTTGCCCGTCGCCCCGCCGGCGAGCAGCAGTGAGCCCATGCTCATCGCCACGCCGAAGCAGATCGTCTGCACGTCCGGCTTGATGAACTGCATCGTGTCGTAGATCGCCAGCCCCGCGTACACGACCCCGCCGGGCGAGTTGATGTACAGCGAGATGTCCTTCTCGGCATCCTCGCTCTCGAGGTGCAGCAGCTGCGCCACCACTAGGTTCGCGACCTGGTCGTCGACTGGAGTGCCGATGAACACGATGCGCTCGTTCAGCAGCCGGGAGTAGATGTCAAACGAACGCTCGCCGCGGGCGCTCTGCTCGACCACCATCGGAATCAGGGTCATCACGCTATCCTTTCGACAACTGGACGGTTGTCACAACAATAGCAACCATATGGTTGTCAACGGAGGTGGATATGGCGGTACAGCGAGAGGTCCACATCGAGGCGTCACCGGAGGAGGTGTGGGAGGCGCTCGCCACCGAGGAGGGACGCGAGCGCTGGCTGGAGGAGCCCGATCGCGAGATCCACGTGGAGGTGCTCGATGCCCCAAGCCGCCTCGTGTGGTGGTGGGTCGGCGTCGAGCAGCCGGCGACTCGTGTCGAGTTCGAGGTCGTGGCCGTGCCCGCCGGCACGCGCGTGCTCGTCACCGAGAGCACCCCCACCTTCCCGCTGGCCACGTTGGCCGCGAGCTTTCAGATGGCGCTGGCGTGAGCGAGCAGATCGGCGAGGTGTTCGGCGCGCTGGCCGACCCGACCAGGCGCATGATGCTGGCGCAGCTGCTGCGCGAGGACACCACCAGCGTGCCCGCGCTCACGGCGGTGCTGCCGATCACCCGCCAAGCAGTGGCCAAGCACCTGGCCACGCTCGATCATGCGGGCCTGATCGAGCGCGCTCCCGCGACCGGCCGAGAGGTGCACTACCGGCTGCGCCCGGGCGCGCTCACGCAGAGTGCGCGATGGATGCGCGAGGCCGAGGCCGCCTGGGAGGGGAGGCTGTCGCGCCTGAAGGACGCCATCGAGAAGCGCTCCTGACACTCTGTTCACCGGGGCGGCACGTCACCTCGTCGCTGGCGCCGAGACTGACCGTCGGGTAGGATTGCGCTTGTTCATAAACGGTCGGTGGTTAAGGGAAGCCGGTGAAAGTCCGGCGCGGACCCGCCACTGTGACCGGGGATGCGCACCGTCGCACGCCACTCGCGCGTGCAGCCACTGACTCGCCTACGGCGCGTCGGGAAGGCGCGGAGGTGTAGGCCCGGGAGCCAGGAGACCTGCCTCCGACCCATGCCCACAAAACCCTCGTGGAAAGGGGTCGGCTCATGCATCTGTCTTGTCGTCTCACCCTGGCGTTTGGCGCCATCGTCGCTGCTCTGTGTGCGTCCAGCGCATCGTCCTTCGCAGCACCCGCGGTCGTGACCGTGCGTGTCGAGGGCGTCAACCAGACGCTCATCGGCGCGACGCAGGTAACCACCTCGACGCAACCGGTCGTCAAGGACGGCAAACCAGAAGACGCGTGCCCGGGAACCAGCGCGGCGGGCGCGCTCGAGCAGGCCAGCGCCGGCAACTGGGGTGGCACCTGGTTCGGCGGAGAAATCAAGGAAGGCAAGTTCGAAGGCCTCGGATACGGCATCGAAACGATCGCCGGCGAGAGCCATCCGTTCAGCGGCAACACCTTCTGGGACCTGTGGATCAACCACAAGGCCGAAGAAGAACACGGCGCCTGTGGCGCGGAGATGCAGACAGGCGATCAGGTGCTGCTGTTCCCCTGCAACTTCGAAGCCGGACCTTGCCCGCAGCCGCTCGAGATCTCGGCGCCGTCCAGTGCCAACGTCGGGGAAAAGATCACGGTGACCGTTAGCCGCTACGGCACAAAAGGCGAAGCCTCGGCCCTTGGCGGCGCGTCGGTCGGCTACGAAGGCGCGACGGCGACCACGAATCCCGAAGGCCACGCGACGATCGAACTCACCCACAGCGGGCACATCGCCGTCGGCGCAAGCGCCGCCGAATCGGTGCGGATCCAGACGAGCGTTTGCGTGCACAACGGCAACGACGGCACCTGCGGGGCGCAGGGCCCAGCCGGCACCGGTGCCTCCACAGCCGGCGGTGTCGCCGGCTTCACCGCTGCCGGCGCCCCCTACAAGGGCCCGTATGCGCTGGTGGCGCACCTGAGCGGACTGCTCGACGGCCACGTGTACGGGCGCCACGGTGCTCCGCGTGCGCTCGAAGGCACGATCCTCGCGCACAGCTCCGTCTCAGCCGTCGCCATCAAGCTGCGCCGCCAGTTCAAGGGGCGTTGCTTCGCCTACAACGGCACCAGCGAGCGCTTCGCGGGTGCCCGTTGCGGTGCTGGGCGGTTCTTCCAGGTCGCAAGCAAAGGCACGTTCAACTACCTGCTGCCCGCGCAGCTGGCACCCGGGCGCTACGTGCTCGACGTGCAGGCGACCGACACGGCGGGCAACCGCACGACGCTCGCCCGTGGCACCTCGCGGATCGTGTTCTATGTCCGGTAGGAGGTGCTCGCTCTCGGCGGCGGCGATCGCGCTGGTTGCGCTCGCCGCCGCGCAGCAGCACACGCAAGTATCTGCGCGCGCTGCCGGGGCGCCGGCCGTGCAGAGCATGATCGTGGGTGCCGGTGGCGCGGTTCTCTCGCCGGCGCGCACTGTCCTCGCGAGTACAGGAATGGTGCGCGCGGGCACCCGTGCCTGCGCTGTCGCGGCGGGGACGCCGCTGGCCACGCTCGCGGCCGTGCGCGCCGCCGGTGGGCCAGGGTTCGCGCTGCGCGACTACGGTCACTGCAACTCCTCGCCCCGCAACTCCGGTCAGCTGTTCGTGTATGACCTGGGGGGTGAGCGCAACCGCGGCCAGAACGGCTGGGAGTACAAGGTCGATGGGGTCGCCGGCAGCACCGGCGCCGGTGACACGAGTGGTGCCCGTGGCGATGGGCGTCTGCTGCGCTCGGGTGATCGCGTGCTGTGGTTCTGGTGTCAGGCCGTCGGCGGTGGCTGCCAGCGCACGCTCGAAGTCTCGCCGTCGTCGGCGACGGTCTCGCGGGGCGCTTTGCTGGCGGTCAGCGTCCGCGGCTATGACAATGAAGGTCGTGCCCGGCCGGTCGCTGGAGCGATCGTGACGCTCGGGTCGGACTTTGCCTCCAGCGGTTCTGGCGGCAAGGCGTCACTGATCGCACCGTCCAAGCCGGGGCGCTATTCCGTGACTGCGGCGCGGCGCGGTCTGGTGCCGTCGTTCCCGGAGACGATCGTGGTCCGGTGAGGATCTTGCCGGCCAGCTCCGTCCTTTTGCTCGTCGCTTGTGCCGCGGCGCTTGTGCTGGGCGGCTGCGGACTCGGTGCCGGGCCCGCGCCAAGCGCTGTGCGCCTGCTCGTGACGCGTGACTTCGGCGCGCAGACGCTGCACCCCAGCGGGCCGCTCGGCCTGCGTGGGCAGGAGACGGTGATGAGCCTGCTCAGACGCAACTACAGCGTCAATACGCGCTACGGCGGCGGCTTCGTGCAGAGCGTCGAGAGTCTCTCGGGAGGACAGGAAGCGGGCGAGCCGGTCGACTGGTTCTATTACGTCAATGGGGTCGAGGCGCCGGAGGGAGCAGCCGCCACGAACGTGAACCCCGGCGACCACATTTGGTGGGACCGGCACGACTGGAGTCAGACCGCCGACATCCCGGCCGTCGTCGGCTCGTTCCCCGAGCCGTTCCTCAACGGCATCGGTGGCAAGCGGCTGCCGGTCCGCGTGGAATGCATCGACGTGTCCGGGACTTCATGCCAAACGGTACGCGCGCGCCTGCGGGCGCTTCAGGTCCCGGCCGCGGTCGCCGCATTCGGCGGCGGGGGGGCACCCAAGACGCTGCGCGTGCTGGTCGGTCCATGGGACCGCGTTGGGGGTGACCTGGACGTGCACGGGATCGAGCGCGGCCCACGCGCCAGCGGTGTCTACGCGCGCTTCGCGCCGTCGGGCAAGCAGCTGACGCTGCTCGACCAGAACGGGCGGTCGGTGCGTGTGCTGGGCGCTGGAGCGGGCCTGATCGCCGCCACCAGCGAGGGCGAAGACGCTCCCGTGTGGGTGATCACGGGGACCGACGACCTGGGCGTGCAACGGGCCGCCCAGGGCTTCGATGAGGCGACGCTTGCTCGACGTTTCGCGGTTGCGCTCACGTCGCAAGGCGCACAGGCACTGCCGGACAGAGGCGGGTGAGCACGATCCTCACGCCAGCGCACATCGCCTACCGCCGCCGTGCCAGCCCGCTGCACGCCGCGCGCGCTCCGCTCGCCGCTGCCTACGGCGCCGCGCTGGCGACCGCCGCGCTGATCGTCGAACACCCGCTGCTGCTGGGTGCGCTGCTGGTCACTGTGCTCGCGGCCGGCGCCGCCGCGGGAGTCGGACGAGAGCTGCTCGGCGCTGCACGGCGCACCGCGCTGCCGATCCTTGCGCTGACGGTGATCGTCAACGTGCTCGTCAGCCGCGGCGGGCTCACGGTGTTCGCGCGTCTGGGGGACTGGGGGGTGCTCGGACAGGTCGATCTCACGCTCGAGGCGGTCGTCTACGGGCTCGTGTTCGCGCTGCGCCTGCTGGTCGTGACGCTCGCCTGCCTGCTGGTCGTGTGCACGGCCAATCCCGACGACCTGTTGCTGGCCTTCCGTCGCATCTCGCCGCACTCCGCGCTCACGGCCGCGCTGGCCACGCGCATGCTGCCGATCCTTGCGCAAGACGCCCAGCGCCTCGCCGACGCGCAGCGCTGCCGCCCCGACGGTGGCGCGCGGGGGATGCGGGGCAAGCTGGCGATCCTGCGTGCGACCGTCGGCGGTGCGCTTGAGCGCTCGCTCGATGTGGCCGCTGTGCTCGAGATGCGCGGCTACGGGGGCGCCGGCAGGACCCGCGCTCGCCCGCGCGCGTTCTCGCGCCACGACCTCGCCTTCGCGGCCAGTGCCGTTGCGATTCTCGCGCTGGCGATTCTCGGCGCTGTCGCTGGCGCGGCACCGTTTCACGCCTACCCGCTCGTGCGTGCTCCCGTGACCGCAGCGACCGCGGCGCTAGCGGTGTTGATCGCCGCCGTGGCGCTAGCTCCGTTCATCGACCGCAAGGGGATAGCGCCGTGAGCGTGCTCAGCTTGCAGCGCGTCAGCTACCGCTACCCCGGCGCTCGCACAGACGCGCTGCGTGACGTCAGCCTGTCGGTCGAGCCAGGCGAGTTCTGTGTTCTCGCCGGATTGTCGGGGTCGGGCAAGTCGACGCTGCTGCGCGCCGCCGCTGGGCTCGTACCGCATTTCCACGGCGGCACGTTCACGGGCACCGTAACGGTCGATGGCTTGGACACACGCGAGCACGGCCCCGCGGACGTCGGCGCGATCTCGGGCACGTTGCTGCAGGACCCCGAGACGCAGGTCGTGATGAGCAGCGTTCGCGCCGAGCTGGCGCTCGCGCTGGAAAACCGTGCCCGGCCCGCTGCGAGCGTTGCCAGGGCCGTCGAGGAGACGGCGCTCGCGCTTGGGATCGCGCACCTGCTCGAACGTCCCACCAGCGAGCTTTCAGGCGGCGAGCTTCAGCGTGTCGGGCTTGCCGCCGCGTTGGTCGCGCGCCCGCGGCTGGTGCTGCTGGACGAGCCGACCTCGCAGCTGGACCCGGTGGCCGGTGACGAGTTGATCTGGCAGCTGCGGCGGCTCAATCAGGAGTCCGACACCGCCGTCGTGCTAATCGAGCACCGGATCGAGCGCTGCCTGGCCGCAGCCGATCGCGTGATCGCGATCGCCGACGGCGCGATCGTGTGCGACACCGACCCGTGTGGGTTTCTCGAATGGGCCGGTAAGCGCGCGCCCGCCCTGCAGACTCCTGGCGCCCGTATGTTCGACCTGGCTGGACTGCGTCCGCCGCCGACCGGTGTCAAGCAGGCGCGCGCCGCGCTGCGCCGCGGCGGCCTGCTCACGCCCACCGCGGATCAGCCCGACCCAAGCCCGCCAGAGCACAGACGGCGCACGGGACGGCGTGCGCTCGCGGGCCGGCTGTTCGGCGGGCGTGAGGGGCAGAGCCCACCGGCGCTGCGTATGCGCGGCGTCTGGCACGAGCTGCGCGATGGTCCGGCGATCCTGCGCGGAGTCGACCTCGAGCTGATCGGTGGAGAGGCGGTCGTGCTGATGGGCCGCAACGGCGCGGGCAAGTCCACGCTGTTGCGCCACGCCGCCGGCGTGCTCGAGCCGACGCGCGGCAGCATCGATTGCGCCGGGCGTGTTGCTCTGCTGATGCAAAACCCAGGCGACTACTTCCTGCACGAGCGCGTCGAGCAGGAGGCGAGCGCCGACGCGCTTGCCCTGGTCGGCCTCGACGGTCTCGGCGCACGCCACCCGCGCGACCTGTCCGGCGGCCAGCGCCAGCGCCTGGCGTTGGCGATCGTGCTCGGCGGCGAGCAGCCCGCCGCCGTGCTCGCGCTCGACGAGCCCACGCGCGGCATGGACAGGGCCGCCAAGCAGCGACTGGCGCTCTGGCTGGCAGAGCGAACCGTGGCCGGTGCGGCGGTGGTCGTGGCGACACACGACGCCGAGTTCGCCGCCGAGTTCGCCTCCCGCGCCGTGCTGCTCGCCGACGGACGTGTGATCGCTGACGGGCCGATCGAGGAGATCCTCGCCGGCGGCTGGTACTTCGCCACCGAAACGGCGCGAATCCTCGGGGGCGCCGGCGGCGCACTGCGAGCGGAGCAGGGTGCGCGATGGCTGCTCGACAACGCTGAGCAACGCACACGGGAACGGGTGCCCGAGCCGCTTACCGAGGAGGTGGGGCAGTGAGCTGGCAGCTCGCGTCGTTCGCCCTCGTCCTGGCCTCGCTGGCGCTGTCGTTCTGGTGGTACGAGCGCTCGCGCCCGCCAGCCAAGCTGATCGCGATCGTCGGCACGCTGGCCGCACTTGGCGCACTCGGACGCGACGCGTTCGCGGCGGTCCCCGACGTCAAGCCGATCACCGCGATCGTGCTCGTCAGCGGCGTCGCCTTCGGCGCCGGCCCCGGCTTCGCCGTCGGCGCGCTGTCTGCGCTCGCGTCCAACGTGCTGCTCGGAGAGGGTCCGTGGACCCCCTGGCAGATGCTCGGCTGGGGGATCGTCGGCTTGATTGGCGCCGGTCTCGGGGCACTCACCGGGCGGCGGATCGCGCCGCTAGCGCTCGCACTCGCGTGCGCCGTCTCCGCCGAGGCGTTCAACCTCGTGCTCGACCTCTACACGTGGATCGGCAGCGGCAACCACACGTTCGCCGGATTCGGCGTCGTGCTCGGCTCCGCGCTGGCGTTCGACGTCACCCACGTGGTCGCGAGCTTCGCGTTCGGCCTCGCCTTCGCCGCCGTGCTGCTGCGGATGCTCGTGCGCGTTCGCGCACGCCTGAACGTCAGCTGGGAGCCGCCCGGCCCCTCGCCCGGGCCCGACCCGCTCCAGGGGACGACTTTCGCGTCGCTGCATGCGCTCTCGCCCGTCGGCGTGCTGCTGCTCGCGGTCGTGGGGATCGCGATCGGGATTCCCGCCGCCATGCACACGAGGGCCCACGACTCGCCCACGCCCGTGGCCGCCAAGACCTCCGGCGCGGCCGCGAGCACAGCCGCGCCGCGTGCTGTGCAGGCGCGGCTGGACGTCGCTGCACAGGTCTCGTTCCTGGTAGCCGCACAGAATGCCGACGGCGGCTTCGGCGGCGCGCCAGGGCAGACCAGCAGTGAGCTTTACACGGCCTGGGCCGCGATCGGGCTGGCCGCCGCCGGGCGCGACCCGCTGAGCCTGCGTCGCGGTGGCCACACGATTCTCGATGCGCTTCGCGGCGAAGCCGCCACCCTGCACGGCGCCGGCGACCTGGAGCGCACGATCCTCGCGCTGCACGCCTGCGGCGCGTCGGTGCGCTCGCTGCCGGGCGGGGACCCGGTCGCCAAGCTGTTGCGCTCGCGCTCGGCGGACGGCTCGTTCGGACATCTCAGCAACCTCACCGCGTTCGCGATCCTCGCCCTGCGCGCCGCCGGCTACTCGTCACACGATCCGCTGATCGCCCGCGCCGCGCGCTGGCTGGAGCGCCAGCAGGAAGCCAACGGCGGCTACGGCTTCGGCGCGCGCGGCGGCGCCAGCGACATCGACGACACCGCAGCCGTCGTGCAGGCGCTGGCGCAGGCCGGTGTGCGGACCGGGCCGGTGCCGAGACGAGCCGTTGGCTACCTCGTGCGCAGCCAGAACCTCGACGGCGGCTATCCGCTGGAGCAGGGCGGCTCCTCTAACGCGCAGTCCACAGCCTGGGCCGTGCAGAGTCTCGTGGCCGCGGGGCGCGATCCGCGCGGGGTCACGCGCGCCGGCAGCCGCTCGCCGCTTGGCTACCTGCAGAGCCTGATCGGATCGTCCGGCAGCGTGCGCTATTCGCGAACGGGGACGCAGACGCCGGTGTGGGTGACCGCACAAGCGCTGACCGCTTTTGCGGCCAAGCCGCTTCCGATCGCCCCAGTAGCCCGGCGCGCACGGTCCGCGCTGGGCTCCTAGCGCGCAGCGCCCGGACGGGCGTTCACCGCCGCTTAAGGAGAGGTCCTACGCTGTGAGCATGCCCGGACACGTCTACACGGCCGGTGCGGTGTCGAGCCGGCCGGTGCCGCGCCGACCCGAGCGCTCCAGCGCGCTGGTGGCGCTCGCCCTCGCCGCGCTGTGTGTGGCTGCGCTGGCGCTGGTGTGGGCCGTGGCCGAGCTGGTGCCGGCGGTGCAGCTCAGAGACGCAACGGCGCTGTACGACTTCACACTGCTCAACCGCCCGCGCGTCGACGGTGCGGCGAACTTTTTGCTGCACCTGCTGGACCCGACGCAGTTCATGCTGTGGGGGGTCGCGCTGATCGCGCTCGCTCTCGCGCGCGAACGTCCACGCGTGGCGATCGCGGTACTGGTGGTGATGGCACTCGCGCCATTCACCTCCGAGACGCTCAAGCCGTTGCTCGCCCACCCGCACGTGCAGGTCGGCTACGTTCACATCGGCGCCGCCTCGTGGCCGAGCGGCCACGCGACCGCGGCGCTCGCGCTGGTGCTCTCGGCCGTGCTCGTCGTCCCGCCGCGGTGGCGGGCGGTGGTGGCGGTCTTTGGCGGGGCGTTTGCGCTGGCGGTGGGTGGTGCGCTGCTGATCCTCGCCTGGCACATGCCCAGCGACGTGCTCGGCGGCTATCTGGTGGCCACGCTGTGGACCGCGCTGGCAGTGGCCGCGCTGCAGACCGCAGACCGCCGCCGCCCGCCCGAGCATTCCTCGCTCGGGGCGTGAAGCCCGCGGCGTTCTAGAGCCGACTCGGGCATCAGCCCGGGTGCTGCCCGGACCCACTTTCGTGTGCGCCCGGATCCCAAAGCGGCTCGCTCGTGCCGCCGTTGCGCTGCTCGCTGTTGGCCGCTCGGCCGAGGATGAACAGCAGGTCCGACAGCCGGTTCAAATAGCGCACGGCCTGTGGATTGACCTCCTCACCGACCGCGATCGTGCGCCGCTCGGCGCGGCGGCAGACCGTGCGGCAGACGTGCAGGTGCGCCGCCGCCGGGCTCCCGCCGGGGATCACGAACGAGCGCAGCGGCTCGAGCGTCGCGTTGACCTCGTCGCACGCCTCCTCCAGCCACTGCGTGTACTCAGCTCCGACTCGCAGTCGCCCGCGCGTCGCGGGCGCGCCGTCCTCACCGTCGCCTGAGTCCGGGCCGGGGTCTGGCACCGACAGGTCGGCGCCGACGTCCAGCAGGTCGTTCTGCACGCGGCGCAGCCATTCGGCGAAGCGCCCGTCGAGCCCGGGTGCCAGCAGCGCCACTCCGATCGTGGCGTTCAACTCGTCGATCGTGCCGTAGGCCTCCACGCGCGGGTGCAGCTTGGACACCCTGCTCATGTCGCCGAGGTGTGTTTCTCCGCCGTCGCCGAGCTTGGTGTAGATGCGCGTCAGATTGACGGTCATGTGTGCACTGATGATAAGTCACCTACGCGGCCCCCGCGCGTGGCCACGCATGGCCGGGCCCCCGGACGCGCAAACGCCTCGCGCCGCCGCTCATCCGTAGGATCGGATACGTTCTCGCTCCTCTTATGCGGATCGGCGTACCGAAGGAGACCGCGGCGGGCGAGCATCGAGTGGCGCTTGTGCCCGAGGTCGTCAGCAAGCTAAAGGCCAAGGGCCTGGACGTGGTCGTGCAGGCCGACGCCGGCGCGGACGCGATGCTGACCGACGCCGCGTTCGTCGACGCGGGCGCGGAGATCGCAACGGACGCGCCGCCGGTGTGGCAGTCCGATGTGGTCGTCACGATCGCGCCGCCGGACCCGCAGGCGATCCGCGGCCTGGGCGCCGGCTCGATTCTGATCGGCTTCCTGGCGCCGCTGACCAGCCCGCAGACGACGTCTGCGCTTGCCGACGCCAAGGCGACGGCATTCGCGATGGAGGCGATCCCGCGCATCTCGCGTGCGCAGGCGATGGACGCGCTGTCCTCGCAGAGCAACGTCGCTGGCTACCGCGCCGCGCTGCTCGGCGCCGAGGAGATGGGCCGCTTCTATCCAATGCTGATGACCGCCGCCGGCACGATCCCGCCGGCGAAGGTGCTGGTGCTCGGCGTCGGCGTGGCCGGCTTGCAGGCGCTGGCGACCGCCAAGCGTCTGGGCGCGCGCACGACCGGCTATGACGTCCGCCCCGAGGTCGCCGAGCAGGTGGAATCGCTGGGGGCGATGTGGCTGGACCTCGGGCTGGAGGCCAGCGGCGAGGGCGGCTACGCACGCGAGCTGACCGACGAGGAGCGCGCCCGCCAGCAGCAGGCGCTGACCGACGCGATCAAGGGCTTCGACGTCGTCATCACGACCGCGCTCGTGCCGGGCCGCCCGGCGCCGCGGCTGGTCACGGCGGAGGCGGTGCAGGGCATGAGTGCAGGGTCGGTGATCGTCGACCTCGCAGGCGAGGCTGGCGGCAACTGCGAGCTGACCGAGCCCGGTGAGACAGTGATCCGCCACGACGTGAAGATCGTCTCGCCGCTGAATCTGCCCGCGAGCATGGCCGAGCACTCCTCACAGCTGTTCGCCCGCAACGTGCTCGCGCTGCTCGACCTGTTCGTCGGCGAGGACGGCTCGCTGCAGCTGGACTTCGAGGACGAGATCGTCAAGGGCGCGTGTGTGACACGCGACGGCGAGATCGTCAACGCGGGCGCCAAGGCCGCGGTCGAGTCGGCTGGGGGAGGGGTGTCGGCGTGATCCTCGCGAGCGTCCTCACGACCAATCTGGCGATCCTCGTGCTGGCGGGCTTCATCGGCTTCGTGGTGATCTCCAAGGTGCCCAACACGCTGCACACGCCGCTGATGTCGGGCACCAACGCGATCCACGGGATCGTCGTGCTCGGCGGGCTGCTGCTGTTCGGGCTCGCCGGCCTGGACGGCTTCAGCAAGGCGTTGCTGGTGATCGCCGTGGCCTTCGGCACGATCAACGTGGTCGGCGGCTTCCTGGTGACCGACCGGATGCTCGAGATGTTCAAGTCCAAGCCCAAACAGACCAAGGACGAGAGCAAGGACGGGGAGGGCGACTCGTGAGCCTCGCGCCCGCCACCGTGTTCCTGCAGAGCGAAAGCTTCATCTACGTGCTGTACATAATCGCGTTCGCCCTGTTCATCCAGGGCCTGCGCGGCCTGGCCGGACCGACCACCGCGGTGCGCGGCAACCGCATCGCCGCGGTCGGCATGGCGATCGCCGTGATCGCCGTACTGCTGACACCCGGCGAGGGCAACTGGGGTCTGATCGTGCTGGGCGTGGCGCTGGGCGTGGCGGTCGGCGTGCCGGCGGCGCGCAACGTGAAGATGACCGCGATGCCACAGATGGTGGCGTTGTTCAACGGCGTCGGCGGTGGTGCCGTCGCGCTGATCTCATGGGTTGAGTTCCGCCATCACGGCTCGACCTACGGCTCACACACCACCCACCTCAGCGGCCAGTTCTTTGGCGTGTCCGTGCACGTGCCCGGGGTGCCGACGTACGTGGCGATCTTCTCGGTGTTCGCGGCGATCGTCGGCTCGATCTCCTTCTGGGGCTCCAACATCGCCTTCGGCAAGCTCCAGGAAGTGATCCCTGGGCGGCCGATCTCATTCGGGTCGGCGCAGCAGATCGTCAACCTGGTGCTGTTGATCCTCGCGCTGGCCGCCGGCATCGACCTGATCGCAGGCGCGCACTCGGAATGGCTGTTCATCGGCATGCTGCTCGTCGCCGCGCTGCTCGGTAACGCGGTCGTGCTACCGATCGGCGGCGCCGACATGCCGGTCGTGATCTCACTGCTGAACGCGTTCACGGGCCTGTCCGCGGCGGCCACCGGAATGGCGCTCAACAACCCCGCGCTGATCGTCGCGGGGATGATCGTCGGCGCGTCGGGAACGATCCTGACGAACCTGATGGCGACCGCGATGAATCGCTCGATCCCATCGATCGTCGCCGGCGGCTTCGGCGGCGGCGGTGCTGTGGAGGGCGCCAGCGGCGCGG
This sequence comes from uncultured Solirubrobacteraceae bacterium, assembly GCA_963705235.1. GTDB lineage: Bacteria > Actinomycetota > Thermoleophilia > Solirubrobacterales > Solirubrobacteraceae > Palsa-744. The sequence goes on from OY970059.1 coordinate 2,285,252, forward strand.
GCGAGCACGAGGGCACGGTGCGCTCGACCAGCGCTCAGGACGCTGCGATTCAGCTCGCCTACGCCAATCGCGTGGTGGTCGTGCCGGGCTACGGCATGGCGGTCGCCCAGGCCCAGCACGCTGTACGCGAGATGACCAAGGCGCTCGAGGACCGCGGCGTGGAGGTCAGCTACGCGATCCACCCTGTCGCCGGGCGGATGCCCGGGCACATGAACGTGCTGCTGGCCGAGGCCGACGTGCCGTATGACCAGCTCAAGGAGATGGACGACGCCAACCCGGAGTTCGCCCGCACGGACGTATCGCTGGTAATCGGCGCCAACGACGTCACCAACCCGGCGGCCAAGAACACGCCCTCCTCGCCGATCTACGGAATGCCGATCCTCGAAGTCAACGACAGTCACTCGGTGATCGTGATCAAGCGTTCGATGAACCCCGGCTTCGCGGGCATCGAAAACGAGCTGTACTACGACCCGAAGACGACGATGCTGTTCGGCGACGCCAAGTCAGCCGTCAGCGAGATCACCGCCGAGCTGGCGCAGATCTAGACCTCCCGGCGCGCCTGCGCCTCTGCCAGACTGCGCTCGTGATCGAGCGAAGCCAGGCACTGTCGGCGCTCGCGCACGACGAGTTCGACGTCGTGGTCGTCGGCGGCGGGATCACCGGCGCCGGGGTCGCACTGGATGCGGCCACACGTGGCTACAGCGTGGCGCTGCTGGAGCGCGCGGACTACGCTTCTGGAACGTCCAGCCGCTCCAGCAAGCTGGTCCACGGCGGCCTGCGCTACCTGCAGAACTTCGACCTCGGGCTCGTGCGCGAGGCGCTGCTGGAGCGCCAGCTGATGGTCGCGCTGGCGCCGCACCTGGTCACGCCGCTGCCGCTCGTGGTGCCCGCCTTCGACGGCGCCCACCCCGATCGCTTGGTCGGCGTCGGCCTGAACCTCTACGACGTGATGTCGGTCGACCGCGACCGCCTGCGCTCGCGCCGGGCCAGGCGCGCCAAGGCCGAGCGCTCGCAGGGCAACGGACCCACACCGGGCGAGGACGGCGCGGGCGAGTCGTGGAGTCCCGAGCGCCATCGCGTGATCTCCGGGGAGGAAGTGCTGGAGCTACTGCCCGCGCTGGCCGCGCGCGAACCCACCAGCGGCTACCTGTTCTACGACTGTCAGACCGACGATGTGCGCCTCGTGCTGACGGTGCTCGGTGAGGCCGAGCGCTTCGGCGCCGTCTGCGCCAACCGGCTCGACGTGACCGGGCTGCTCGAGCAAGACGGGCGAGCGCACGGCGTGCAGGTGCACGACACACTCAGCGGCGAGCGCTTCGACGTGCGCGGCGCGAGCGTCGTCAACGCGACTGGCGTATGGGCTGACGCGCTCAGCCCGCATGAGCTCCACGACGAGGCCGAGCTGCCGCGCATCCGCCCCAGCCGCGGCACGCACGTGACGATCCGCCACGAGGACCTGCCGCTGGTCGGCGGCGCGATCGTCCCCGCCGGCGGAGGGCGCTCGATCTTCGCGCTGCCATGGCTGGGACACACGCTGGTGGGCACCACCGACAACGACTACGAGGGCCTGCTGGAGCACGTCAGCCCCTCGGCCGAGGACATCGCCTACCTGCTCGATGCCACCAATGCGTTCTTTGGCACAGACTTCGGCCCCGCTCAGCTGAGCGGGGCCTACGCCGGCGTGCGACCGCTGATCTCCACCGGTGACCCGAAGAAGTCGGTGGACATCTCACGCAAGGCCGAGCTGTACGAGACGTCCTCGGGGATGATCACCATCACCGGCGGCAAGCTGACCACGTGGCGGCGGATGGCCAAGATGACGGTCGATCGCATCGTCGAGCGCGATGCGCGCGAGGCTCCCTGCCGCACGCATGAGATCCCGCTCGGGCAGGCGATTACGGCTGAGGAGCTGCCGCGCGTGGAGGGGGTGCCGGCCGACTCCTATCAAGCGCTCGCCGCGCGCTACGGTCACGCCGCCCACGATGTGCTGGCGCTTGCCGCCGAGCGCGGCGAGCTGGCCCAGCCGATCCTCGAGGGTCGTCCCGACCTGCTCGCCGAGGTCGCGCTTGCCGCCCGGCGCGAGCAGGCCCAGAGCATCGGCGACGTGCTGCTGCGACGCACCCGGCTCGGCCTGCTGGCCGCCCGCGAGCTGACGGCCGAGCACGTGCCGGGGCGGGGCACGCCGGCCGCGCCGATGCGGCGGGTGGGCGACGTGCTGGCACGCGAGCTGGGCTGGACGCCAGAGCGCCTGGAGGCCGAGTTGGCCGGTTTCGCCGCAGAGGCCGCGGCCGAGGGGATCACCGGCGAGGTGGCGCCCAGCGAGCCCCCGTCCGGACCGCCCGACACGACCGGCGCGGCGCCGTCGGTCGCGATGCCGTGAACCCGCCCGTGCATCGCCTGCGCGCCGGTGAGCTGACGCTCGAGCTGGGCACACGTCCGTGGCTGATGGGCATCGTCAACGCGTCGCCGGACTCGTTCAGCGACGGTGGCCTGCACCCGAGCCTCGACTCGCAGCTCGCGCTCGCCCGCGAGCTGCTGAGAGCCGGCGCGGACATCATCGATATCGGTGGTGAGTCGGCATCCAAGGGCCCACCGGTGGCGGTCGACGAGGAGATCGAGCGCGTCGTGCCGCTCATACGCGCCGTCGCGGGCGAGCTTGGAGCGCTCGTGTCGGTCGACACCTACAAGCCGGCTGTCGCGCGCGCCGCGATCGACGCCGGCGCGCGGATCGTCAACGACGTCAGTGGCCTGCGCGACGAAGGGCTGGCCGAGGTTTGTGCCGCCACTGGCGCCGCGCTCGTGATCATGCACACACGCGCCGCACCGCGCGAACGGCGCCAGGACCCGGACCTGTACGGTCCGGACATCGCCGGCGAGGTGCTCGACTTCTTGCGCGAGCGAATCGAGCTGGCACTGTCGCTGGGTGTGCATCGCGAGCAGCTGTTGATCGATCCCGGACCGGACTTCGCCAAGACGCCGGCGCAGACGATCGACCTGCTCGTCGAAGTCGAGCGTCTGCACGAGCTGGGGCGTCCGCTGCTGATGGCGATCTCGCGCAAGGACTTCGTCGGCGCGCTCACCGGGCGTGCGCCGCGAGCGCGGCTGGGCGGCACGCTGGCGGCGCTCGCGCACGGCGTTGATCACGGCGCGCATGTCTTTCGCGTGCACGACGTCGCCGCCGCCGCGGACTTCCTGGCCGTGCGTGCGGCGCTTGCCGGGCAGACATCGCCCAGGCGCGATCTCGGGCTCAGCGAGGACATCCGCTACGACCGGATCACGCCGGGATAGCTGCGCGAGCGGGCGTCGCCTTGCGCACGCGCGCCGCGGCAGGCGCTAGGCTGCACCGATCCACGGGTGCCCGCCGCTGTCCAACGCGCCGGGACGCCAACCGCCCATCCAAACGAAGGAGAAACATCCAATGCCAGTACTCGAGCGCTCCGAGCTGGAGGCAAGCTCGCTGTCAGACCTCCACGCAGTTGCCGACCAGGTCGGCATCGAGGGCTTCAGGCGTCTGCGCAAGGCGGACCTGATCGACGCGATCCTCGGCGACAGTGGCCCAGGCCGGTCAGGCGCCGACACAGACACCGACGGCGGGGAGGACCAGCCCGAGGCCGGCGCACGCCCCCGCAGGCGTCGCGCGCCGCGCGCGCGCCGAGTGAAAGACGACGACGCGAACAGCGAGGAGCGCGACAGCACTGCGGACTCCGACGACGACGCTCCGTCACCCCGGCGCAGCCGCCGCCGTGGGACTCGCGGCGGTGGCGCTCGCGAGGACGCGCCGGCGCGGCGTGGCGCCACTGCAGGTGCAGATGCGGACGAGGGGGCGCAGGCGACGCCGGACGCTGCGCGCATCGCCGCCGGGGTCGTCGAGGTGCTGGGCAACGGCTCGGCGTTCCTGCGCGTCGACCCGCCGGAGCCCTCTGACGAGGACGTGTACATCTCCGCCGCGCAGGTTCGCCGCTGCGAGCTGGTCTCCGGTGACCGCGTCACCGGCCCGGTGCGCACGCCGCGACGCTCTGAGCGCTACCCGTCGCTGGTCCGCATCGACACGATTAACGGCGATTCCGCCGACGCCGTCTCCGATGGCCCGCTGTATGACGATCTGCCGGTCGATTGGCCAAGCGAGCGCATCGCGCTCGGCTCCGAGGACAAGACGCTGGAGGCGATCGAGTGGCTGACACCGCTCGGCCTCGGTTCGCGCGCGGTGATCGTCGGCGCTCGCCACGCCGGCAAGACGGAGACGCTGCGCCGGCTGCTCGAGCAGGTTCACGGCCGCGAGGATCTCGACGTGACGCTCGTGCTCACTGGCGCCCGGCCCGAGGAGATCGCCCAATGGCGCGAGGGGCCGCTGGCGCCGGTCGCTGCGCTCACCTTCGCGGCCTCCGCCGACGCCCACGATCAGGCGGTGGAGAGGGCGATCGACGCGGCCAAGCGGGTGGCCGCGCGCGGTGGCAACGCGCTCGTGCTGATCGACAGCCTCGACGCCTTGCACCCGCACGTGGCCCGCAAGGCGCTCGTTGCCGCGCGCAATCTGCGCGACAGCGGATCGCTGACCGTGATCGCCACCGCTGCGGCGCCGCTCGGCGGTGAGACGAGCGTGATCGCGCTCGAGGGCACGCTTGCCTCGACCGGCCGGCGGCCGGTCGTCGATCTCGTCTCAAGCGGCACGCTCAAGGCCGAGCTGCTGGTGGGCGACGACGGCGCCGAGGCGATCGCCAAGGCGCGAGCCGACGCGGTCGAGTCACGCGGCTAGGTCAAGCTGCGGCCGGACGTCAGCGGCGGTAGGCGACGCGGTTCCAGGACGGCTCGGGCGCCAGCTCGATCGGCTCGCCGGTAGCCGCCGATCCGGGCTCGGAGGGCTGCACGTAGGTGAAGCTGCCGGTCTGCTCGTCGAAGCAGACGCCCAGCTCACCCTCCTTGACGCGCTGGTCCAACCACGCGCCGCGGAACACCAGGCGCCGCAGCCAATGAACGAGCGAACGCTCGGCCGGGCCGACCAGCTCGGGCCAGCAGTCGTTGACGTGCTCGCCTAGAGCGGATGCCGGGTCGAGGATCTCGCCATTGACAGACAGGTTGACGAGGTCTTCCAGCTCCTCCTCGCCGAGCGGACCGCCGACGAAGCCGAGCTTCACACCAGCCTGCTCGCAGCGCTCAGAGAAGTCGGTCTCGTTGAAGGTGAAGCGCAGCTCGCCGTATTCCAGGACGAAGTCCTCACCGGAGTCGTAGTTTTCGCGTCGTGCTGTTTCCATAGCCTGATGCGGCCCCAAACACGACCGCGCGTCGGGATCATACGTCGCGATCCTCTTTTTGAGGCGGTCATGAATGGGATTTTGCAGGGGGTCCGGAGTCGGGCGCGTTCGCCGCTATATACGCTCCGCTGAGTGGCGCGGCTGAGCCAACACGGACTGCGGAGAGTGCTCGGGACCAGCGCGCTGTTTTCGACCGCCTACGGCAACGTCGGCTCCTCGATCTACTACGCGCTTGGCCTGGTCGCCTCCTACGCGCTCGGCCTGACGCCGGTCGTGTTCGTGATCACCGGCGTGATCTTCTACCTGACGGCCGCCACCTACGCCGAGGCGACCGCGATGTATCCAGAGGCCGGCGGCTCGTCGAGCTTCGCGCGGCACGCGTTCAACGAGCTGTGGTCGTTCTTCGCGGCGTGGGCGCAGATGCTCAACTACACGATCACGATCGCGATCTCCGCGTTCTTCGTGCCGCACTACCTCGGTGGCCTGTTCTGGCCGGCGCTCCAACACGGACCCGGTGACGTGCTGTTCGGGATCGGCGTGGTCGGGCTGCTGTCGTTCGTCAACGTCGTCGGCGTCAAGGAGGCCGCGGGCCTGAACATCGTGCTCGCGATCACCGACCTCGCCACGCAGCTGCTGCTGGTCGTGCTGGGGATGGCGCTGGTGCTCTCGCCGCACGTGTTGATCGACAACGTCCACCTCGGCGTGGCGCCGACCTGGAAGAACTTCCTGGTCGCGATCCCGGTGGGGATGATCGCGTACACGGGCATCGAGACGATCTCCAACATGGCCGAGGAGGCGCGCGACGAGACGAGGACGATCCCGCGCGCGATTAGGGCGGTCGTGGCCGCCGTGTTTGCGATCTACGCGGCGCTGCCGATGGTCGCCCTGTCGGCGCTGCCTGTCACCAAGCAGCCGGACGGCAGCTACAGCACGCTGCTCGGTACCAGCGAGGCCCAGGGCGGCTTCGCCGGCGACCCGGTCCTGGGCATCGTCAAGCATCTGGACCTCGGCTCGCTGCAGAGGGCAGGTGAGATCTACGTGGGGGTGCTCGCCGCCACGATCCTGTTCATCGCGGCCAACGCCGGCATCATCGGCGCCTCACGACTGGTGTACTCGATGGGCTTGCATCGTCAGGTACCCGACCGGCTCAGCCGGCTGCATCCGCGCTACAGCACACCGTGGATCGGGATCCTGCTGTTCGGCGGCGTCGCGTGCCTGACGATCATCCCCGGCAAGGCGGAATTCCTCGGCAACATGTACGCGTTCGGGGCGATGCTGTCGTTCACGATCGCCCACCTGTCGGTGATCCGCCTGCGCGTCAAGGAGCCCGACCGGCCGCGGCCCTATCGCGGGCCGGGCACGCTGAAGATCGCGGGCCGCGAGCTGCCGCTGTTCGCGTTGTTCGGGCTGTTCGGCACTGGCCTAGCGTTCGTCACCGTCACACTCCTGCATCTCGGTGTCGCGGCCGCCGGGCTGGCGTGGCTGGCACTGGGCATGGCGGTGTACGTCGTCTTCCGCCACCGGCATGGGCTCGACCTGCGCACGACCACGCGAGCGCCTGGTCGCGAGCGCCCGCCGGACTTCGAGGAGCTGGAGTACAAGACGGCGCTGGTGCCGATCTTCGGCTCGGACGTCAGCGCCTCCGCGCTGATCAGCGCCGCCAAGCTGATCGGCGAGCAGGGCGTGGTGTACGCGATCTACGTGCTGCCCGTGCCCAGCCAGCTGTCGTTGGAGGCCGGTCTGCAGGAGGAGGAAGCGGCCGGGCGCTCGGTGCTGGAGAGCGCGCGCATCCAGGCGCGGCGCGCGGGCATCAAGATCCACACTGGCCTGATCCGTACGCGAAACCCCGGTTCGGCGCTGGTCGAGGAAGCTGAACGGGTCGGCTCGGACGTCGTCTACTGGTCGGCGATCCACGCGCCCGCTGGCGAGCAGCGGATCGGCCCGACCGCCGCTTACCTGCTCGCCAAGCGTCCGTGTCGGGTGATCATCGAGACCGAGAACCGCTCCGCGTCCGGCGGCGAGCGCGAGCCCGCGCTGGTCTGAGGCGCAGGCCGGCTGATGGCGGGTGAGCGGATCCTGGTGTGCGACGACGACGCGCCGATCAGGCGGGCGCTTAGCCTGATCCTGCGCGACGCCGGCTATGAGGTGCTGATCGCGGCCAGCGCTGAGGAGGCCCTCGACCGCGCGGCTGTCGCCGCTCCGCATCTGGCGATCGTCGACCTGGTGCTGCCCGACGGGCACGGGATCGACGTGTGCAGAGAGCTGCGCGAGTGGAGCGACATTCCGATCCTGGTGCTCTCCGCGCTGAGCGACGAGCAGACGAAGATCGACGCGCTGCACAACGGCGCCGACGACTACGTGACCAAGCCGTTCGGCCCGGGCGAGCTGGTCGCGCGGGTACATGCCGCGCTGCGGCGCGCCGGCACCGCCGCCGGCGAGCCGCGCGTCGAGGTGGGCGGGCTGATCGTCGACCTGGCGGCGCACGCCGTGTGGATCGACGGCGAGGAGGTTCACTTGACGCCCATCGAGTTCTCGCTGCTGCGCGTGCTGGTGGGCAACCGCGGGCTGCTGATGACCCACCGCCAGCTCTTGACCGAGGTCTGGGGTCCCCAGTACGCGGATGCCACGCCCGTGCTGCGCACGCACATCGCCAACCTACGCGGCAAGCTCGTCGCGGCCGAATCGGAGCAGCGACTGATCCGCACCGACTCGGGCATCGGTTACCGCTTCAGCGCGTAAGCGCCACCGGGCGCTCTTGACGAAATCTGAATGCGGTTGGCCGCATTCTTCATGCGAGCTTGATGAGGGCCGATCTAGCGTGAGGTCGAAGGCTCCCGTTTGTGGCGACTGGTCGCCGTGGCCGGGGGCAGTGAACAGATGGCACGCCTCTCTGAGCATGGACTTCGCCGGTCGGTGGGCGTCTCGGGCCTGTTCGCCACCGCCTACGGCAACGTCGGCTCCTCGATCTACTACGCGCTCGGGCTGGTCGCCGCGCACGCTCTCGGGCTCACGCCGCTGGTGTTCTTGTTCGCCGGTGGGCTGTTCGCGCTGACCGCCAAAACGTACGCGGAGGGCGCGTCGATGTTTCCCGAAGCCGGGGGCTCCTCGTCGTTCGCGCGTCACGCCTTCGACGACATCGTCTCGTTCTTCGCCGGCTGGGCGCTCAGCCTGGACTACATCCTCACGATCGCCATCTCGGCGTTCTTCGTGCCCCACTATCTGAGCGCGTTCCCGGGGCTGCACGCGCTCAACCACAACCCCGGCGACATCATCGGGGGGCTGATCGTGGTCGTGCTGCTGGCCGCGTTGAACATCCGTGGCCTCGGCGAGTCGGCCAAGCTCAACTTCGTCCTCGCGCTCTTGGACCTGGGCACGCAGATCCTGCTGGTGGTGGTCGGTGCCGTGCTCGTGCTCAACCCGACGTTGCTGGTCGACCAGGTCCACCTCGGCATCGCGCCCACCTGGCAGGAACTGATCTTCGCGCTGTCGCTGGCGATGCTCGCCTACACCGGTATCGAGACGGTCGCCAACATGGCCGAGGAGTCCAAGGACCCGGGACGCCAAGTGCCCAAGGCAGTCAACCTGGTGGTGCTGGCGGTGCTCGGCATCTACGCCGGCATCTCCGTGGTGGCGCTGTCGGCGCTGCCGGTCATCCACCACGGCGTCGGCTACAGCCCGGCGCTCGGCGAACACTTCAGCCAGCCCGGCTACGCCACCGCGCTCGGCGGGCTGTTCCAAAACGACCCGGTGCTGGGGATCGTCTCGCGTCTGGGTCTGCACGGCACGGTGCTGACGCTGGCGCAGTACTACGTTGGCCTGCTCGCGGCGACGATTCTGTTCATCGCGACCAACGCCGGCATGATCGGCATCTCGCGGCTGTCGTGGTCACTGGCCGAGCACCGCCAGCTGCCGAGTCTGTTCTCGCAGTTGCACCCCAGGTTCCGCACGCCCTGGTTCACGCTCGTGTTCTTCTCGGCGCTGGCGGGCGCGCTGATCCTCTATGGCAACACCAACGTGCTCGGCAACCTCTACTCGTTTGGGGCGATGCTGTCGTTCACGATCGCCCACGCGGCGGTGATCGCGCTGCGCGTCAAAGACCCCGATCGCGAGCGCCCGTATCGGGCGCCGTGGGGGGTCCGCATCCGCGGCGCGGTGATCCCGATGACGGCTGTGATCGGCGGAATCGGCACCGCCGCCGCATGGGTCGCGGTCGTCGTGCTGCACAGCGAGGCGCGTCTGGTGGGGGTCCCGTGGATGGTGATCGGGATGGCCGGCTACTTCTACTACCGCCACCGCCAGGGCCTGGACCCGCGCAAGTCCTACCGCATCGCCCGCGCTGAGCGCCCGCCGGACTTCGAGGAGCTGGAGTACCGCACGGCGCTCGTGCCGATCTTCGGCGACGACGTCAGCGCCTCAGCCCTGCGCAGCGCCGCCAAGCTGATCGGACAGGACGGCGTCGTGTACGCGATCTACGTGCTCCAGGTCCCCAGCCAGCTGTCGTTGGAGGCCGGCCTGGAGGAGGAGGAGACGCACGGGCGCTCGGTGCTGGAGAGCGCGCGCATCGTCGCCAGGCGCGCCGGCATCAAGATCCACACTGGCCTGATCCGTACGCGCAACCCAGGCTCCGCGCTGGTCGAGGAAGCGCAGCGGGTGGGCTGCGACGTGATCTACTGGTCGACGATCCACGCGCCCGCCGGCGAGCAGCGGATTGGCCCGACCGCCGCTTATTTGCTGGCCAAGCGTCCGTGTCGGGTGATCATCGAGACCGAGAACCGCGTGCCCGCTGCGACGGAGAGTGTGCCGGTCAGCGCTTGAGCGCCGCGCGCAGCGCCGGCTCCAGCTGCGGCTGCGCGAACTCGTATCCCAGCACCAGCGCCTTGGCTGGCATCACACGCGCTCCGGTGGTCACGATCTCGGCCATCTCGCCGTACAGCGCCCGCAGCGCGAACCCCGGCACGGGCAGCAGCGAGGGCCGTCCGAGCACACGCCCGAGCGCCTTTGAGAACTCGTAGTTGGAGACCGGCTCGGGCGCGGTCGCGTTGACCGGCCCGCTCCAGCGCTCGTCGCTCAGCGCGGCGAGCATCATGCCGACGAGGTCGGCCGCGTGGATCCAGGAGATGTACTGGCGCCCGCCCGCCACCGGGCCGCCCACGCCCAGCTTGAACGGCGGCAGCATCTTCGCCAGCGCGCCGCCACCACGGTCGAGCACGACGCCGGTGCGCACCTGCACAGTGCGCATGCCCAGCTGTGCGGCGGCTGCGGCCGCGGCCTCCCACTCGACGCACACGCGCGCCAGGAAGTCGCCCCCGGGGGCGGCGTCCTCGTCGAGAGGCTCCTCGCCGTGGGGGCCGTAGTAGCCGATCGCTGAGGAGCTGATCAGCGTCTGCGGCGGCCGGCCAAGCTCAGAGCGGGCAGCCAGCGACAGGCCGGCGAGCAGGTTGTCGGTGCCCTGCGTGCGGCTCGCGCGGATCGCCTGCTTGGCGCGTGCGCTCCAACGCTGCGCGACCGGCTCGCCGGCGAGGTGTAGCACCGCGTCACGTCCAACCAGCGCGCTCGCCGGCGCTGGTTCCTCGAGCGGCTCCCAGCGTAGGAAATCGACGTTGCCCAGCCGCGCGCGAGCCCGCTCGGGATCGCGTGTCAGGACTGTCACCTGCGCTCCCTGCTCGCGCAGCGCGGACAGCAGCGACGGACCGATCAGGCCCGTCGCTCCGGTGACCGTCACGGCGAGGGCGCACATGCTGCCCTCAGCCTCTCACATGCGGCCGTCTATCACTAAGCGCTGGTCGCGCCCCCGGCGAGCGCGTCGCCGTGGGCGAAGCCGACCTCCAGGCCGGCGAGTGCGGTGCCGGCCGCGCGAGCCTGCTCGGCCACGGCCGCGGCGACCGCGGGGGCGACGTCGCGGTTGAACACCGACGGAATGATGTAGTCCTCGCGCAGTTCGTTCTCGTCGACGATCGCCGCTATCGCCTGGGCTGCGGCCATCTTCATCTGCTCGCTGATGTCCGGCGCGCGCACGTCAAGCGCGCCGCGGAAGATCCCCGGGAAGCACAGGACGTTGTTGATCTGGTTGGGGTAGTCCGAGCGCCCGGTGGCCATGATGCGCACGTACGGTGCGGCCTCCTCGGGGTGGACCTCGGGGTTGGGGTTTGCCATCGCGAACACCATTGCGTCGGCGTTCATCCGCGCGAGTGCCTGTGCGGGCAGCGCGCGGGCGCCGGACACGCCGATCAGCAGGTCGGCGCCGTCGATCACGTCCTCGGGCGACCCGGCGCGGCAGTCGGGGTTGGTGACCTCGGCGAACCAGCGCTTGACGGCGTTCATTGAGCCGTCGAGATAGTCATCGCGCTTGACGTGCAGGGCGCCCTGGGAGTCTGCTCCGATGATCTGGGTGACGCCCGCCTCCAGCAGGATCTTTGTGACGGCAATCCCGGCCGCGCCGAGGCCGATGATCAGCACGCTCAGATCCTCCAGCCGCCGGCCGGTGAGCTTGACGGCGTTCAGCAGCGCGGCCATCACGACGACCGCCGTGCCGTGCTGGTCGTCGTGGAAGATCGGGATGTCCAGCTCGGCCTTCAGGCGATCCTCGATCTCAAAGCAGCGTGGGGCTGAGATGTCCTCGAGGTTGATCCCGCCGAAGGTCGGCGCGATGCGCTTGACCGTCTCGACGATCTCGTCGGTGTCGGTCGTGTCCAGGCAGATCGGGAAGGCGTCGACGCCAGCGAACTCCTTGAACAGGCAGCACTTGCCCTCCATCACCGGCATCGCCGCGCGCGGGCCGATGTCGCCGAGTCCGAGCACGGCGGTGCCGTCGCTGACGACGGCGACGGTGTTGCGCTTGATCGTGTACTGGAAGGCCTTGTCTTCGTCGTCGGCGATCGCCAGGCACACGCGCGCAACGCCCGGCGTGTAGACCATCGAGAGGTCGTCGCGCGTCTTCAGCGGGTGCTTGTTGGCCTGCTCGATCTTGCCGCCCACGTGCAGCAGGAACGTGCGGTCGGTGGTGTCGATCACCTCCGCGCCGGCGACGGCGTTGATCGCCGCCAGGATCTGATCCCAGTGATCGCGCCCGGACGCGTCGACGACGATGTCGCGCAGGCTGTGCGCGCCGTCGACCTCGACCAAGTCGACCGCGCCAACCATGCCGCCGGCCTCGCCGATCGCGCCCGTGACTTGCCCGAGGATTCCCTGGGAGTCCTCGAGTCTGACGCGGATGGTAAGTCGGTACTGGGCGCTCGGTGTCGCGCTCACTGGGTGGTGCTCCTCGGTCGCTGGCGGGAGGGCATGTTAGGAGGTATCCGCGGTGGAACACCTGTTCCTGCGGTGAACGCGGCTCCGCGCACCGATGCGCGGCGGCTCCTCGTAGAGTGCTCGGACATGCCCGCCAGGACCACAGCCGCCACCGCAACGCGTGCGCCCACCGGCGCGCGAGCGCCGGCGGGCGGCGGCGGCGGCGCGAACGCGGGCGATCGGCGGCTGTTCCTGATCGACGGCCCGAGCCTCGTGTACAGGGCGTTCTTCGCGCTGCCCGAGTCGATCGCCACTTCGACCGGCGTGCCGACCAACGCGATCTTCGGCTTCGCCTCGATGCTCGTGAAGATCGTCACTGAGTACGGCGTGTGCCCCACGGTGGTCGCGTGGGACGCCGGCACCTCGGGGCGCTCTGAGCTGTTCGCCGACTACAAGGCGCAGCGGCGCTCGCGCCCGGATCTGCTCAAGCAGCAATGGCCGGCGATGGAACCGCTGGTCGAGGCGTTCGGCTACCGCAACGTGCGCGTGGAGGGCTATGAGGCCGACGACGTGATCGCGTCGCTGACGCAGCGCGCGCTGCAGGCCGACCCGCCGGTGCCGGTGATGATCGTCACCGGCGATCGTGACGTGTTCCAGCTGATCGACGCGGATGACCTGGTGCGTGTGATGGCGACCGCGCGGGGGATCACCGAGACCAAGATTTATAACCGCCAGGCGGTGATCGACCGCTACGGCATCCCGCCCGAGCTGATCCCCGACTTCTACGGCCTGAAGGGCGACACCTCCGACAACATCCCGGGCGTCCCGGGAATCGGTGACAAGACGGCCAGCGAGCTGCTGCAGAGCTTCGGGTCGCTTGAGGGCGTGCTGTCTCACATCGATGACGTGAGCGGTCCCAAGCGCAAACAGAACCTGATCGAGCACGCGCAGGATGCGCGCGTGTCGATGCAGTTGGCGACCGTCCAGCGCGACGTGGCGGTCGACTTCGACATCGCGATCGAGGCCGAGCGCGAGCCGGACCGCTCGCGTGTGCGCGAGGTCTTCCGCGAGTACGAGCTGCGCGACCCGCTCAGGCGTCTGGAGGAGGCATTGGGCGACCCCGAGGTCGCGGCCCCGGCGTCGGCTGCGGAGGTCAGCCTGACGGCCGGCGTGCGCGCCGGCGTCCCGGCCGACATCGCCGGATTCGCCGGCCCCGACGACGAGCTGTGTGTGGTCGTCAACGAGATCCAGGCGCCCGAGGGCGCGCTGTTCGCCGAGGGCTCGCCGTGGCGCTTCGCGGTGGCGAGCGCCGGTGAGGTGCTGGTCGGCGACTGCGCCGGCCCGGACGAGGTCGCCGTGGCGTGTGCACAGCGCCCGGTCATCGCGCACGACGCCAAGGCGCTCGGCGTGGTTCCGGGCGGGCTCGTACACGACACGCTGCTCGGCGCATATCTGCTGGAGCCGGCCCGCCGCGGCTATCCGCTCGGCGAGCTGTGCGAGGAGCGCGGCCTGGACACCGACATCGACGACCCCACCGCCGCTGACGCGGTGATGTTGGGCGTGCTCGCGGACTGGCAGCGCGAGCAGATCGCCGAGCGCGGTCTCGAACAGGTAATGGCTGAGGTCGAGCTGCCGCTGGTGGTCGTCCTGCGCGAGATGGAGTTGCTCGGCGTCAGGCTCAACGTCGAGCGCTTGAGCGAGATCACCGAGCGCGTCGCCGGCGAGACCGCGACGCTCGAACGCGAGATCTTCGACCTCGCCGGCGAGGAGTTCCTGATCTCCTCGCCACAGCAGCTGGGGGAGATCCTGTTCGAGCGGCTGGGGCTCTCGCGCAAGCGCCGCGGCAAGACCGGCTACTCGACCGACGCGCGCGTCCTGCAGGCGATCCGCGCCGAGCACGACATCATCCCCAAGATCGAGCGCTGGCGGGAGCTATCGACGCTGATCAAGACCTACCTGGACGTGCTTCCCGGACTCGTCGACGAGCGCTCGCGCATCCACACGAGCTTCCTGCAGGCGGTCGCGCAAACCGGGCGCCTGTCGAGCACCAACCCGAACATGCAGAACGTCCCGATCCGCACAGCACTGGGGCGCGAGATCAGAGGCTGCTTCGAGGCTGACGAGGGCAGCGTGCTGATCTCCGCTGACTACTCCCAGATTGAGCTGCGGGTGCTCGCGCATGCAGCCGAGGAGCCCGCGCTGATGGAGATCTTCGAGCGCGGCGAGGACGTACACACCGCGACCGCCTCGCGCGTGTTCGACGTCGGCGCGCAGGAAATCGACCCGGGCATGCGCTCGAAGGCGAAGATGATCAACTACGGGATCGTCTACGGCCTGTCCGACTACGGCCTGGCCGACCGTCTGAACATCCCGCGCGAGGAGGCCAAGGAGTTCATCGACGCCTACCTGCAGCGCTTTCCCCGCGTCGCGGACTTCATGGCGGTGACGATCGAGCAGGCCAAGCAGGAGGGGCACGTCAAGACGCTGTGGGGCCGACGCCGTCAGATCCCGGAGTTGCGCGCCCGCAACTATCAGGTGCGCACGCTCGGCGAGCGTCTGGCGGTCAACACCGTGATCCAGGGGACCGCCGCGGACATCATCAAGCTGGCGATGGTTTGCTGCCACGCCGCGCTCGCCGAGTCGGGCTTGGAGACCAAGCTGCTGCTGACGATCCACGACGAGCTGCTGTTTGAAGGCCCGCCTGCCGAGGAGTCGGCGGCGCGCGAGCTGGTCGAGCGGGAGATGATCGGCGTTTGGGGGCCGCGCGAGCCGGCGCTGGCGGTCGACATCGGCGCCGGCTCGACCTGGCTGGAGGCGAAGTGAGCCGCGGGTTGGCCGTGCTGCTCGGCGCGGGCGCCGGCTGCCTGGTGGGCATGCAGGCGCCGATCAACGCTCGCCTGCGCGTGGCGGTCGGGCCGGTGCAGGCGGCGACCGTGTCGTTTCTGGTCGGCACGGCGGCGCTGCTGCTGATCTCGGCGTTCGTGCGTGGCGGCTGGGGCAACTTCGCGCACGTCGGCCGCGCCCCGGCGTGGGCGCTGATCGGCGGTCTGCTGGGAGCGGTGTATGTGACGGTGGCGCTCGTCGCCGTGCGCACGCTCGGCGTGAGCGGGCTGTCGGCGGTGGTGATTGCCGGGCAGCTGACGATCTCGGTGGTGATCGACCGCTTCGGGCTGCTCGGTGTCGCACGCCAGCCGATCGGCGCTGAGCGGGTCATTGGGTTGGCGTTGCTGCTGGTCGGAGCGCTGCTGGTCGTGCGCAAGTAGCTCGCGCAAGTCGGTGAGGCGGTTCAGTCGAGCGACGCCTGCAAGCCCTCGCGCCAGCTTGGGTGTTTGGGCGTCCAGCCCAGCTCGCGCTTGATGCGGGCGTTGCTGGCCCCGCGCAGCTGGTTGGTCAGCCCCACCGCTATGGCGCCCGCCGCCAGCCGCCCCAGCCAGGGGGGTGCGCGCCACGGTTTGGGCGCGCCGATCATCTGCGCGTAAACGGGCACCCACTCGTGTACGGGCGCAGGGTCGTCGTCGACCACGTTGTAGACGGCTGGGCCGCGGTGGGCCAGCGCGGCGACGGTGGCGCCGGCGGCGTCGTCGACGTGCAGGAACGAGAACACGCCGCTGCCTGCGCCCACGATCGGCAGGCGTCGGCGACGCAGGTTCCTCGCCCACGAGCCGTCCCTGGTGAAGCTCGTCCCGGGACCGTAAAGCTGCCCGTAGCGCAGCACGATCCCGCCGGCGTCCAGCACCTGGCGCTCGAGGTCGGCGAGCGGCTCGGCGATGAACGGCAGCGAGGCGGTCGCCAACGGCGCGTCCTCGTCCTTTACCCAGTCGCCCTCGGGCTCGTAAGCGAACGCGATGCTCTCCGCGATCACGCGCTGTACGCCGGCGGCGCGCGTGGCGGCCAGCAGGTTGCGCGTGCCCTCGCGACGCAGGCGCCCCGTGCTGGCGATTTCCTGCTCGAAACGGCGCGTGTTGATGTCCTGCGGCAGGTCGGTGAGCGCGTGCACGACTTGATCCGCGTGCGCGGCGGCGAGCGTGTGCGCGAGGCGTTCGGTGTCGTAGGCGTCGCAGACGACCGCCTCGATGTCCTGCGCGATCAGCGCGTCGGCCTTTTGCTGGGACCTGGTCATCGCGATCGGCTCGTGCCCGGCGGCTCTCAGCGCCGGCAGCAGTGCCCTGCCGATCACGCCCGTGGCGCCGGCCACGAACACCCTCACGCGGCGGCCTCCAGCGCTGCCCTGCGCCACAGCCACGCGAGCAGCGCGGTGGCGGCGGCCAGCGAGAAGAAGTCGAAGTAGCCGGTCCACGTCGGGTGGGCTTTGCCGATGTCGATCAGGTGGTTGACGCTGTGCAGCGCGAACTGGATCGTGGCGATCGCCAGCACCGGCACGCGCCAGGAAGCTCGCCCGATCGCGACCGCGAAACCAGCGCCGAGTGCGAGGTTGTACGTGGCCACGTCGCGCACGTAGTGGTCGTTGCGCGCGCCGAACGGCCCGATCGCCGTGAAGAAGGCGTGCGGTGCGATCGCCATGAACAATCCGAGCGCCAGGTGATAGACGGCGAACACGGCCACGCCCACGGTCACGACTGATGGTGGGTCCTGGACGGAGTTCGTGTCCGTGAGCTGCTCGGAGCTGGCGCTCATGGCGCTCACGATATGGCCTGTACCGGGTGCGTGGCAGGTCCAGTTGCGGAGCGCCGGCTCGTACCACTGCGGCGCGCCCCGCGCCTGCCACGCGCCGGCGCTCAGTCGACCGGGCGGACCTGCACCAGCGCGTCGGCGATCAGGTCAACGCCGTGCTCGATCGCGGGCTCGGACAGGTTGCCGTAGCCGAGCACGATCCCCGGTGTGCCGCCGTGTGAGCAGCGGTGCCAGGCCAAGCCCTCCATGCCGACGCCGCGAGCTGCCGCCGCCGCCAGCAGGCGCGACTCGCTGAGGTCCTCGGGCAGCCGCACCAGCTCGTAGAGCCCGGCGCCCGCGGCTTCGACCCGCGCATCGGGCAGCGAGCGCGTGACCGCTGCCAGCAGCGTCTCGCGACGACGCTGGTAGCGCAGGCGCATGCGGCGCACGTGGCGGTCCAGCTCGCCGCGCTGGATGAAGTCGCACAGGGCGAGCTGGCCGAGGACCTCCGAGCCGCCGTCCTCGATCGCCTTGGCGGCAATCAGCTGCCACGCCAGCCATGACGGGACGAGCATCCAACCGAGACGCATCGCCGGGGCCAGACGCTTGCTGGCCGAGCCGATGTACAGCACTCGCTCGGGCGCGAGGCCTTGCAGCGCACCGACCGCCACGCGGTCGTAGCGGTACTCGGCGTCGAAGTCGTCCTCGACGATCAGGTGCTCGCCCTCCTGGGCCCATTCGATCAGGGCGGCGCGGCGCTCGCGGCTGAGCACGCAGCCGGTGGGGAACTGGTGGGCGGGGGTCACGAGCACGGCGGTCGCCTCGCTGGCTGCGAGCGCCGCCACGTCCAGGCCGTCGTCGTCCACCGGCACGGCGATCGTGCGCAAGCCGGCCTGTTCGGCGATCAGGCGGTGTACCTGCCAGCCGGGGTCCTCGACGGCGATCGCGTCCACGCCCTGACCGACCAGCCAGCGGCACAGCAGCGAGAAGCCCTGCATGAAGCCAGTGCACACGATCGTGTTCTCCGCGTCGGGCGCGGCGCCGCGCACCCGCGCGAGGTAGTCGGCGAGCGCTTCGCGCAGCGCGGGCACACCGCGCGGGTCGCCATAGCCGGCCGCCTGCAGCGGTGACTCGCGCCAGGCGGCGCGCAGCGAGCGCAGCCAGCTCTCGCGCGGGAAGCCCGCCAGGTCGGGCAGTCCGGGGTGGAAGTGGTAGGGGTAGCTGGGAAGCAGTGAACGTGCGGGTGCTCGCGGCACGGTGGCGCGTACGGCGCGGGCGACGCGTACGGCCGCGCCTTGGCGGGTCTCCAGGTAGCCCTCGGCGCCGAGCTGGCTGTAGGCCTCGGTTACCACGCCGCGCGAGACGCCCAGCTGGACCGCCAGCCCGCGCGTGGAGGGCAGCCGTGAGCCGGCTGGGAGCCGCCCGCGGCGGATGTTCTCGCGCAGCGAGCGCTCGAGCTGCTCGTGCAGCGGCAGCTCGGCGGAGCGGTCCAGCTCCAGCAATAGCTCAGGGCTTGAAACTGGCCCTTTCTGGCCGGCCATTACTGGAACTGTATACCGGACCAGTCGCGCCGTAGGGTGTGAGTGTCAGGAAAACCGTCAGGAGGTTTCGCCATGAGCCTGCCCAGCCGCAACGCCGCGCGCTCGTCCAGTCCGATCACGATCGTCGGAGGCGGCATCGGCGGCTTGACCGCGGCGATCGCATGCGCCGAGGCCGGCGCTGAGGTCTCATTGCTGGAGGCTCGTTCCGCACTGGGAGGACGCGCCCGCAGCAGCGACGGGCCCTACAAGGCCAACTTCGGGCCGCACGTCCTCTACAAGGACGGACCGCTGTGGAAGTGGCTGGCCGAGCGCAAGCTGCTGCCGCGCTACGCGGGCATTCCCCTGGCGAGCCTGAAGCTGCGCTGGCAGGGTGAGATCAGGCGCACGCCGCCGCTGAAGGCGATCCCGTCGGTGCTGCGCCTACGCGGCCGCGAGGCCCCGGTCGACATGGACTTCCGCACCTGGGCCGCCGATCACACCGATGAGGCGACTGCGGCGATGATGTCGGCGGGGGCCGGCGTGTACACGTTCCACCACGATCCCGGTCAGCTGTCGGCGGCATTCGTGTGGCCGCGAACGGTCAGGACGCTGCTGACACCGCCGCCAGCCGCGCGCTATGTGATCGGCGGTTGGAACATGCTGATCGCCTCACTGGAGGCTCGCGCGCGGGAGCTGGGGGTGGGGATCGAGCTGGGCCGTGGTGTCGACTCGCCGCCCGAGCCCCCGGTGATCATCGCCACCGAGCTGAGCGACGCGCGCAAGCTGCTCGGCCAGGACTCGCTGCGCTGGACCAGCGGTCACACGGTCTGTCTGGACCTCGGCCTGAGCCACCGCCGCGGCGACCCGTTCGTCGTCTCGGACATGGACGAGGCGGGGTGGATCGAGCGCTATACGGCCCCCGACTCCTCGCTGGCACCCGACGGCGAGCAGCTGATCCAGGCGCAGATGCCGGTGCGCCCGGGCGAGACCCCCGAGGGTGCGTGTGCGCGCCTGGAAGCACTGCTCGACGCCTCGCTGGCGGGATGGCGCGAGCGCGAGACCTGGCGCCGGCGGCAGGTGATGGACGGGCGCAGTGGCGCCCTGGACATGCCCGGGACCAGCTGGCGCGAGCGCCCTGCGATCGATCGTGGCGACGGCGTGTTCCTCGTCGGCGACATGGTTGCCGCGCCCGGGCTGCTGTCGGAGGTCTCGTGGGCGAGCGCGATCGAGGCGAGCAGGCTGGCGCTGGCCGCGTCGGGTGCGGCCAGGCCGCGGCTGCGCGAGGTCGCCTGAGCGCGCTTCAGGTCCCCGCCGCCACGGCGGTGAGCTGACGCGATCCCGCCCGGGCGGGCGGTGGACCCACGAACGACGGTGGTGCGATCGCCAGGTAGTGCTCGAACACCCAGCGCGAGAGGCGTCGGGACTCGAACGCCGCGACGATCGCGGTGACGGCGCGGCTGGGAGTGATCTGCCCGACGGCGCGCTGGACGTTCAGCAGCCAGCGATATTTGCGCTCGTGCGCGTGCGAGAACGCGCCGTAGCGGGCCAGTGCCTGCTCGCGGCTGCGGTGTCCGCCGATCACTGCGCGCAGCTCGCGCCCGCACGCGATGCCGAAGTACAGCGCCGTGCGGATGCCCTCGGCGGTTAGGGGCAGGCAGTGACCGGCTGAGTCGCCGGTGAAAAACACGCCGTCCTCGACCGCGCTGCGCAGCTGGTGGGGGATCCAGTTGCCCTGGTAGCCGTCCGGCGCCAGCCCGAGGTCGGCGGCGAGCTTGACGGTGGGGTCCTTAACGTGATGGGCGGGCCAGAACGAGCCGATGCCGACGCGCAACTCGTCGGCGGCTGGGAAGCTCCAGCCGTAGCCGGCGCGGATGTAACCGGCGTCGATCCACAGCTCCATCTCCGCGCCGCTGCCCTCGGGGTGCACCTCTAGACCTCGCGACAGTCGTGCGTTGGGCGGCTGGATCGGTGTCGCGTTCGACAGCACGCGCCGCCATCCGAGCGCGTCGACGATCAACGGCGCACGGAGATCGCCGCGATCGGTGTGCACTGTTTGACCATCGCGCCCGCGTACCGTGGCTGTCTCCAACTCGATCTCGGCGCCGGCTGCCTGATCCCAGAGCAGAGCGCACAGCTCGCGGTAGTCGAACGTCGAGAACGACCACGGCAGCGACCAGCGCGCGCTGCGAAACGGCGTGTGGACGACCAGCTCGTCGAAGCTCTGGCGCCACGAGCCCATCAGATCGAGTGCGCGCAGCCACGCCGTGGGCATCGCGCAAGCCGAGGTTTGGCGCTCGCCGAGTTCGTAGCGGTCGATCACCAGCACCTTGGCGCCGGAGCCCGCAAGCTCGCGCGCGACCGCAAGGCCGGCGAAGCTCGCTCCGCACACGAGCACGTCGCAGTCGCGCTCCAAGCGGGTGCGGTCCTTTCCCCGCTTCGTCGCTCGAACAGGCATGTGCCCGACAATGATACGGCTGCGCTAGGCTTCGGCCGGTGCAAACAGTTGTAGAGAATCCTCAGGCCCGCGTGGTCGACGGGTCGAACGGGCTCCTGCTCGAAGTCGACGGGCAGATCGTGCCCAACTACGACGCCACGTTCCGGCCGATCGAGGAGGGCGAGGTCGTCACCGGCCACGTCGTGCGGATCGACAAGGACGAGGTGCTGGTCGACATCGGCTACAAGTCCGAGGGCGTCATCCCGGCCAACGAGCTGTCGATCCGCAAGTCGGTGAACCCCGGCGAGGAGGTCCACCTGGGCGAGGAGGTCGACGCGATCGTCCTCACCAAGGAGGATCAGGACGGCCGGCTGATCATGTCCAAGAAGCGCGCGCGCTTCGAGAAAGCGTGGCGGCGCATCGAAACCGCGGCCGAGTCCGGCGAGCCCGTCGAGGGCACCGTGATCGAGGTCGTCAAGGGCGGGCTGATCATCGACCTCGGCGTGCGCGGCTTCCTGCCGGCGTCGCTCGTGGACATCCGTCGGGTGCCCAACCTCGACGAGTACATGGGCACGAAGATCGAGACGAAGGTGATCGAGCTCAACCGCTCGCGCAACAACGTCGTGCTGTCGCGGCGCGCGGTCTTGGAGGAGGAGCGCAAGGAGGTGCGCCAGCAGATCCTCGACCGCCTGCAGCCGGGCCTGGTCGTTGAAGGTCAGATCTCCAACATCGTCGACTTCGGTGCGTTCGTCGACCTCGATGGCATCGATGGTCTGATTCACATCTCCGAGCTGTCGTGGTCGCACGTCAACCACCCGAGCGAGATCCTCTCGATCGGCGACACCGTCAAGGTCAAGGTGCTGGACATCGACCGCGATCGTCAGCGCATCTCGCTGGGCCTCAAGCAGACCCAAGAGGACCCGTGGCAGCGGATCGTCGATACGTACACCGTCGGCGACGAGCTCGCGGGCAAGGTCACCAAGGTGGTCACGTTCGGCGCGTTCGTGGAGATCCTCGACGGCGTCGAGGGGCTCGTGCACATCTCCGAGCTGGCGCCGCATCACGTCGAGAGTCCGCGCGAGATCGTCCACCCCGGCGATGAGATCCGCGTGAAGATCCTCGAGATCGACTCCGAGCGCCGGCGCCTGTCGCTGTCGGCCAAGCGCGTCGAGGATCAGATCCTGCCGGTATCGCGCCCAGGCGAGCCGGCGCCCGACCCGGCGCAGGAGGCTGCGGCGGCCGACGGCGAGGACCAGGCCGTGATGTCGGTGCCCGCAACAGCTGAGACTGCAGAGGCAGCCGAGGCCACCGAGGTCACCGAGGCCGTGGCCGCGCCCGACGTAGCTGAGGCGCCTGAGATCGCGGAGGAGGCGCCTGAGATCGCGGAGGAGGCGCCTGAGGTCACCGAGGCGCCCGAGGCCGTGGTTGAGGCCGCTGCACCCGAGACTGAGGTCGAGGCCGTCGAGGCGCCCGAGGCCGAGGCCGCCGCGCCTGAGGCGACGGAGGCCGTAGCGCCCGAGGACACGGCCTCCGACACGGACACGGCCGAGCCCGCCCAGCAGGACTGACGCAAGCTGAACGGCGCCCGGGAGGCCAGCGCGGTGGTGCCGTTCGTAGGGCTGACCGGCGGGATGGGCTCGGGCAAGTCGACGGCGCTGGCGGCGCTGGCGCGCCTTGGCGCTGAGGTGATCTCGAGCGACGCGATCGTGCACGAGCTCTACGAAAGCGAGACGCTGCGCGACGCAGTGGTGGCGCGCTTCGGCGCAGAGGTCGCGCCGGATGGGGAGATCGATCGATCGGCGGTGGCAGCGCGCGCATTCGCCAGCGACGAGCAGCGCGCGTGGCTAGAGGGCCAGGTGTGGCCGCTGGTGGGCGCGCGCGTCGCCGCCTGGCTCGAGCGTGCTCGCTCGCTTGATCCACCGCCGCCGGCGGCGGTGGTGGAGGTGCCGCTGCTGTTCGAGGCAGGCCTGGACAGCCTGTACGACGCGACGATCGCGGTGGTCTCTGAGGAGTCGGTGCGCCAAGCGCGCGCGGCGGCGCGTGGGCACGCACGGCTCGATGAGCGTGGCGCACGCCAGCTCTCCCAGCGGGAGAAGGCCGAGCGGGCGACGTTCGTGGTCCGCAACGACGGCAGCGAGCAGGACCTGCAGCGCGAGTTGTCAGCGGTTCTTGGCAAGCTTGGAGGATGAGCACGCGAGTCCTTGCCACGATCGCGGCGGTCGTGCTCGCCGCGCTGGGCGTGGCGGTACTCTCGTCGTTGCTGCACGAGGTCCAGCACAACCCGACGCTGCCGCTGGGCGAGACGAGCGTGATCCGCGAACAGGCCAGCGCCAAGCGCCTGGACCCGGCGCTGATCGCGGCGGTGATCTACGCGGAGTCGAAATTCGAACCGCATCCGTCCTCGGCGGGGGCGCAGGGCCTGATGCAGATTCTGCCGACGACCGCGTACTACCTGGCGCATCTGTCGGGCGGGCGCCGGTTCACGGCCAGCGACCTGGCCACGCCGAGCATCAACGTCGCCTACGGCAGTTACTACCTGCGCTACCTGCTCGACCACTACCACGGCAACGTGATGCTCGCCCTGGCGGCTTACAACGGAGGGCTGTCGAACGTGGACACGTGGGTGGCGCGCGCGAAGGCGGCGGGCACACCGCTGAAGATCGCGGACATACCGTTCCCGGAGACTCGCGCGTACGTCCAACGCGTGCTCGACGCCGAGCGCGAGTACCGTGCTACCTACGGCCGCGAGCTGGGGATCGAGTAGAGCCCGCGACGGGCTCGCTACGGTAGGAGCGGATGCCCGACTTCAAGCTCGACTCAGTATTCACGCCGACGGCCGACCAGCCGCAGGCGATCGAGTCGCTCGCCGAGGGTGTGCTGCAGGGCGAGCGCTTCCAGACGCTGCTGGGGGCGACGGGCACGGGCAAGACGATGACGATGGCGGGCGTGATCGAGGCGGTTCAGCGACCAGCGCTGGTGATCGCGCACAACAAGACGCTGGCGGCACAGCTGTGCAATGAGTTCCGCACGTTCTTCCCGGACAACGCGGTCGAGTACTTCGTGTCCTACTACGACTACTACCAGCCTGAGGCGTACGTCCCCAGTCGCGACCTGTACATCGAGAAGGACTCGGCGATCAACCAGGAGGTCGACCGGCTGCGCCACGCGGCCACGGCGGCGGTGTTCGCGCGCCGCGATGTGATCGTGGTGGCGTCGGTGTCGTGCATATACGGGCTGGGCTCGCCCGAGGTGTACGAGATGAACATGCAGATCCTCAAGCGGGGCGAGGTGATCGACCGCGACGCGCTACTGCGCAAACTGGTGTCGATCCAGTACACGCGCAACGACTCGGCGCTCTCGCGCGGCAGCTTCCGCGTTCGCGGCGAGACACTGGAGGTGTTCCCGGCTTACGCCGAGACGGCGTTCCGCGCGAGCATGTTCGGCGATGAAATCGAACGGCTGGCGCACTTTGACCCGCTCACGGGCGAGCTGCTGGCCGACGACCTCGAGCACGTGGCGATCTGGCCGGCTACCCACTACAACGTGCGCGAGGGCACGATCGAGGCGGCGGTCGCGCAGATCGGGCAGGAGCTGAACGAGCGCTGCGAGCAGCTGGAGTCCGAGGGCAAGCAGCTGGAGGCCCACCGGCTGCGTCAGCGCACGCAGTACGACATGGAGATGCTTAGGGAGGTGGGCTTCTGCTCGGGCATCGAGAACTACTCGCGGATCCTCGACGGGCGCAAACCGGGCGAGCGCCCGTACTGCCTGATCGACTACTTCCCCAAGGACTTCATCTGCTTCGTCGACGAGTCCCACCAGACGGTGCCGCAGATCGGCGGCATGTTCGAGGGCGACCGTTCGCGCAAGCAGACGCTGGTGGACTACGGGTTCAGGCTGCCGAGCGCGATGGACAACCGCCCGCAGACATTCGAGGAGTACCTGTCGATCACGCCGCAGCTGCTGTTCGTGTCGGCCACACCGGGCGAGTACGAGCGCGTGAAGGCGACCCGCGTGGTCGAGCAGATTGTGCGCCCGACGGGGATCGTCGACCCGGTCGTGCAAGTACGCGAGACGCGCAACCAGATCGACGACCTGATGAACGAGGTGCGTGTGCGCGTGGATCGCGACGAGCGCGTGCTGGTTACGACGTTGACGAAGAAGATGAGCGAGGACCTCTCGCAGTACCTGCTGGAGATGGGTTTCAAGACGCGCTACCTGCACTCGGAGATTGACACGCTGGAGCGCATCCAGATCATCCGCGACCTGCGCCTGGGCGAGTACGACGTGCTCGTGGGCGTCAACCTGCTGCGCGAGGGGCTGGATCTGCCGGAGGTCTCGCTGGTGGCGATCCTGGATGCCGACAAGGAGGGCTTCCTGCGCGGAGAGACCTCGCTGATTCAGACGATCGGCCGCGCGGCGCGCAACGTCGACGGCACGGTGCTGATGTATGCGGACAAGGAGACGCGGGCGATGCGCGCGGCGATCTCCGAGACTGAGCGCAGGCGTGAGATCCAGCTCGCATACAACGAGCGCCACGGCATCACGGCGGCGACGATCGTCAAGGGCATCTCCGACATCGCCGAGTTCCTGCAGGGGGAGTCGAAGGTGCCGCGCGGGCGCAAACGGCGTTCGCGCAAGAGCGCCGCGGGCAAGGAGATGGGGCACAACGAGCTGGAGCGGATGGTGGTGGAGTTGGAGGAGGAGATGCTGGCGGCGGCTGAGGATCTGCGCTTTGAGTACGCGGCTCAGCTGCGCGACGAGCTGCGCGAGCTGCGTCGCGACCTGCGCGAGATCGAATCGGCGCAATCTCCGACCGAGAAGATCACCAGTGGCGAGACTCCGTCCGGGGACATCGCTTAGGATGGCGCCCGTGGATTTCGATCGCCAGGCCATCGAACGGAGGGACTTTCCGATCAGCCGGCGCGGTTATGACCCGGCGACGGTGGACGTGCACCTGCGGGCGCTGGCGGAAGAGTTCGAGACGTTGCAGCGCACGGCGGTCGGCGCCGGCGCGGACGTGTCGGTGGCCTCGACCGCCGGGACACAGGTGCACAGCATCCTGCAGGCGGCCGAGACGGCCGCGGCCGAAATCGAGCGTCACGCTTTGGAGAACGCGCGCCATGTGCGCGAGGAGGCCGACCGCGACGCCGAGCGCACACGCGAAGACGCACTCGAGCGCGCCCGCGCGCACGTCGCGGCCGTTGCACAGGTGACGGCCGGGCTGCTCGAGCGGGTCGGCTCGATGGACGGCGAGGTGAGCGCGCTGGTGGACAGCCTGCGCGCCGGCGCCGGGCGCCTGGCGGCCGACCTGTCGGCCGTCGAGAAAGGCATGAGCGAGCTGTACGACGCGGCCTCCGGTCGAGCGAGCGCGCCAATAGCCGCCGCACCCACCGCCGCACCCGCGGGAGCGTTCGAGCTCGAGCTGGACAGCGCGATGGACGCTGCGCCCCCGCCGGCGCCCCAGCCCGTGGCGGCTGCTGTACCGGCACAGGCCGAAGCCGCGGGCGGCGGAGATGTCGACGGCGCTCGCCTGATCGCGCTGAACATGGCTCTCAACGGCGAGTCACGCGCCGACACCGAGCGCTACCTGGCAGACAACTTCGAGTTGCCCGATCGGGTGAAGCTGATCGACGAGGTTTACGCGGCGATCGAAGGCTAGGACGCGGGGCCGAGCACCTCGAGGTCCTCGAAGTACCGACGGTAGAAGCCGCGGTCGCGGGTGAGTAGGCGGTCGGCTTGGTTGAGCGCGTGTGCGCCGACCAGGAAGTCGGGAGCTACGCGCTCCCGGCTGCCGCCGCTGCGTCGATAGGCCCGCCACTGCTCGCCGGCACTCGAGGCCGACAACAGGTCGAGCGGCGAGAACTCGACGCGGAGCTTGCTCATCGCGTCGGCTGCGTCATGGGCGTTGGCGAAATGGGCGGTCGTCTCCGCCCAGACGGTCTCGCAGGCGATCACGGCGCCCTCGGTGAGTGAGCGTCTTAGCGCGTCCCCGGAGCGAGGGCCGAATGTGGCGTTCGAGCCAAGGATGTCGATCAGGACGCTGGTGTCGACGGCGGTGATCACACTGCGTCGACGGGGCCGCGCATTTCCTCGATGATCTGGTCGGTGTCGAGGTTGGTGCCGAGCAGGCCGTACACGCTGGCGACGGGATCACCGGGAACCGCCTTGGAAGCCACTAGTCGCCCGCCTTCGTCGACGACGTCGAGTTCATCGCCAGGACGAATGTCGAGGCGGTCGCGCAGCGCCTTCGGCACGGTGATCTGGCCCTTCTCAGAGACCTTCGTACGCATTTCATACAAAACTAGCATGATTTCCTACCAACATAATCCGACCAGACGTAGCGAACGGGACACGCGAACATCTGTTCGCATGCGTATCATGGGAGGCAGATGCCGCAGAGCAGCCAGATAGTGGTCTCGGGAGCGCGGGAGCACAACCTCAAGGACATATCGCTGGCGCTCCCGCGGGACGCGCTGGTGGTGATCACGGGCCTGTCGGGGTCGGGCAAGTCGAGCCTGGCGTTCGACACGATCTACGCGGAGGGCCAGCGTCGCTACGTGGAGTCGCTGTCGGCGTACGCGCGCCAGTTCCTGGGGCAGATGGACAAGCCGGACGTGGACTCGATCGAGGGCCTGTCGCCGGCGATCTCGATCGACCAGAAGACGACGTCGCGCAACCCGCGCTCGACTGTGGGCACGGTGACGGAGATCTACGACTACCTGCGGCTGCTGTGGTCGCGGGTGGGTAAGCCGCACTGCCCGATCTGCGGACGCCCGATCGTGGGCCAATCGGCGGAGCAGATCATCGACCAGGTGATGGAGCTGGCGGAGGGGACGCGCTTCATGGTGCTGGCGCCGGTGGTGAGGGGGCGCAAGGGCGAGTACGGCAAGCTGCTGGACGAGCTGCGCGCTGACGGCTTTGCGCGCGTGAAGATCGACGACCGCATCCGTCTGCTGGAGGAGTCGATCGTGCTGGACAAGCGCTACAAGCACGACATCGCGGTCGTGATCGACCGGCTGGTCATGCGCCACGATGTGCGCAAGCGCCTAGCGGACTCGATCGAGACGGCGGTCGGTTTGGCCGATGGGCTGATGGAGATCGAGATAGTGGGCTCCGGCCGTGCGGCCTCCGCTGCGGTTTCGCCCGAGGAGAACCAGGCGTTGAGCGAGGGTCATGACGCTTCGCACGCGACCGGGGCGAAGGGCGTTCGCGCGGCGGCGACCCAGATCCTGCCGGAGATGAAACCGGAGCCGGGCACGCTGTTCACGTTCTCCGAGCGGTTTGCGTGCCCCGAGCACGGCCCTTCGCTGGTCGAGCTGGAGCCGCGGATCTTCTCGTTCAACTCGCCGCACGGCGCGTGCGAGCGCTGCACGGGGCTTGGCTCGCAGATGGAAATCGACCCGGAGCTGGTGGTGCCAGATGCGTCACTGTCGATCGAGGAGGGGGCGCTGGCACCGTGGGCGGGCAGCGCGTCGAACTACTACGAGCAGGTGACCGAGGCGATCGCGCAGGCCTACGGCGTGGACATGGACGTGCCCTGGGAGGAGCTGCCCGAGGAGCAGCGTGGCGTGTTCCTGTACGGGACCGATGGCGAGCCGCTGCAGGTGACCTACCGCAACCGCTACGGGCGCAGGCGCTCGTACACGACGAGGTTCGAGGGGATCGTGAGCAACCTCCAGCGCCGCTACCGCGAGACCGACTCGGATCTCTCGCGGGAGAAGATCGAGCAGTACATGTCGCTGCGCGAGTGCCCGGTGTGCGGCGGCGCGCGGCTGCGCGCGGAGTCGCGCGCGGTGCTGGTCGGCGGCACGCGCATCGAGGACTTCTGCGCGCTGTCGGCGCGCCGTGCGCTGGAGTGGCTGGACGAGGTCGAGCTGAGCGAGACCGACAGGCACGTGGCGCGACTGATCCTGCGCGAGATCTCAGAGCGGCTGCGTTTCCTGGAGAACGTGGGGATCGGCTACCTGTCGATGGACAGGGCGGCGGCGACGCTGTCGGGCGGCGAGGCGCAGCGGATCCGCCTGGCCACGCAGATCGGCTCCTCGCTGGTGGGCGTGCTGTACATCCTGGACGAGCCCTCGATCGGCTTGCACCAGCGCGACAACTCGAAGCTAATCGGCACGCTGGAGCGCCTGCGCGATCTGGGCAACACGGTGATCGTGGTCGAGCACGACGAGCAGACGATGCGCGCGGCCGACCATCTGGTGGATCTCGGACCGGGCGCAGGCGAGCACGGCGGGCGGATCGTGGCGCAGGGCACGGCAGCGCAGGTGCAGCGGGTGAAGGGAGTCGCTTACCGGCCAGTTCCTGGCAGGCACGCGCATGATCGAGCCGCCCCAGCGCAGGCGCACGCCCAGTGGCTATGTGGAGATCTTGGGAGCCAGCCAACACAACCTGCGCGAGATCGACGTGCACGTGCCGCTGGGCGTGCTGACGTGCGTGACCGGCGTGTCGGGCTCAGGCAAGTCGACGCTGGTCAACGACGTGCTGTACAAGGCGGTGGCCAACCGCCTGCACCGCGCGCGCCGGCGCCCGGGCGCCCACCGCGCGATCCACGGGCTCGAGCAGCTGGACAAGATTATCGCGGTCGACCAGTCGCCGATCGGGCGCACGCCGCGCTCGAACCCGGCCACGTACACGGGTCTGTTCGACGTGATCCGCGACCTGTTCGCGAAGACCCAGGAGGCGCGCGCGCGCGGCTACAAGCCGGGGCGCTTCAGCTTCAACGTCAAGGGCGGGCGCTGCGAGGTGTGTCGCGGCGACGGGCAGATCAAGATCGAGATGCACTTCCTGCCGGACGTGTACGTGCCGTGCGAGCAGTGCCACGGCAAGCGCTACAACCGCGAGACGCTGGAGGTGCGCTTCAAGGGCAAGAGCATCGCTGACGTGCTCGACATGCCGATCGAGGAGGCGCTGGGGTTCTTCGAGCACATCCCCAAGGTCCGCCGGCGCCTGGAGACGCTGAACGCGGTCGGCCTCGGTTACGTGCGCCTGGGCCAGCCGGCGACGACGCTGTCGGGCGGCGAGGCGCAGAGGGTGAAGCTGGCGAGCGAGCTGTCGAAGGTCGCGACCGGGCGCACGCTGTACATCCTCGACGAGCCGACCACCGGACTTCACTTCGCCGACGTGCAGCGGCTGCTCGAGGTGCTGCAGCGGCTCGTCGACGCAGGGCAACAGCGTGGTCGTGATCGAGCACAACCTGGACGTGATCAAGAGCGCCGACCGGCTGATCGACATGGGTCCCGAGGGTGGGGAGGAGGGCGGTATGGCGATCGCCGTGGGCACGCCCGAGGAGGTGGCGGGCGAGCCGGCGTCGCACACCGGGCGTTTCCTGGCGGAGCTGCTGGCGCCGACGGCGCGGCGGGTCACGACGAGTGCACGCAAACGCCGGGCGAAGGTCGCGGCGGCCGCGTAGGACACCGGGTTCGGCGCGGCGAGCGCCGGCGCGGGCGCACATGCGAAGCTGCGCCGGTGAACGAAACTGCCCAGCAGGCGAGGCTGTGGCTGCAGAAGTGGCTGTGGTACGAGCGCAACTCGCTGCCGTGGAACCGCGCCCGCATCCACATGGAGCTGATGCGCCGCGGCGCGTTCGCGCGCTGGCCGCTGGAGGGCAACGTGTTGGAGGCGTTGCGTGACGGGCGCCTGGAGGTCGGGCAGGGCGCGCTGCTAGAGCCGGGCGTTTGGATCACCGCGCCCGGTGACGCGCGTGTGCGGATCGGTGCGGGCACGTTCTTGAACCGCAATGTGATGATCGCCGCGCACGAGCTGGTGGAGATCGGCAAGCACTGCATGTTGGCCAACGGCTGCTTCGTCTCGGACGCCAGCCACCGCGTCGATGACCCCGAGCAGCCGATCACCTGGCAGGGGTTCGAGAGCAGGGGGCCGACGCGGATCGGGGACAACTGCTGGCTGGGTGCCAACGTGGTCGTGACTAGCGGCGTGAGCATCGGCGAGCGCTGCGTGATCGGCGCGGGCAGTGTGGTCACGCGCGACGTCGAGCCGTGCTCGCTGGCGGTGGGCGCGCCGGCGCGGGTGCTGCGTCGCGTCGAGCATCGCAAGCGGTAGCGTCCATGCTCATGGACCTGTTCGAGGCGATGCGCTGTGCGCCCACCAGTCGCCGCTTCACCGCCGAGCCGGTGGCGCACGAGGCGCTGGAGCGGGCACTGGAGAACGCGCGCTTTGCCCCCAGCGGCGGCAACCGCCAGGGCTGGCGCGTGGTGGCGGTGCGCGACCGTGAGCGCCGGCAGGCGCTCGCGCGTCTTTACCTGCCGCACTGGCGCGCATACCTGGAGCTGACCGGCGGCGCGCGCATGCTGGCCGAGCCGAAGGCGTTCGACCCGGTGCGCACACGCATGGTGCGCCTGGCGGACGAGTACGCGCAGAACCTGGCGGAGGTGCCGCTGCACCTTGTCGTGGGCGTGCGCCTGGCGGACTTGGCGGTTACTGATGAGGGGCTGGCGCGCACGAGCATCGTGGGCGGCGCGTCGGTGTACCCGTTCGTGCAGAACCTGCTGCTGGCGCTGCGGGCACAGGGGTTGGGGGCGGCGATGACGACGCTGCTGGTGCCGGCCGAGGCGGAGGTGAGGACGCTGCTGGAGATACCCGAGGAGATCGCGCTGGCGGCGCACATCGGCGTGGGGCACCGCGCTGACCCGTGGCCCGAGCGCCTGACGCGCAAACCGGTCTCGGAGTTCGCGTTCGGCGAGCGCTTCGGCGAGCCGCTGAGCTAGCGCGCGATCACGCTTCGACCAGGCCGTTGCGGATCGCGTAGCGGGTCAGCTCCACACGGTCGCGCATGCCGAGCTTCTCGAGGATGTTGGTGCGATGGCCCTCGACGGTCTTCTCGCTGATCACGAGTGCCTCGGCGATCTGACGGTTGGTGTAGCTCTCGGCGACGAGCTTGACCACTTCGGTCTCCCGCGGCGTGAGCGGGCTGCGCGGCTCCTCGCCTTCGCGCGCGCGTCGCAGGTGATCCCTGATCAACGCGGTGACGGCGCCCGGGTACAGGAAAGGCTCGCCGCGCATGGTGGCGCGGCAGGCCTCGACGAGATCCCGATCGGCGACCTTCTTGACGACGTACCCTGACGCTCCGGCTCGCAGCGCCTCGTAGAGGTACTGCTCGCTCTCGTGCATCGAGAGGATCAGCACACGCACGTCGGGAGCGCGCTGTTGCAGCTCACGCGTGGCCGCCAGCCCGGTCATGCGCGGCATCGAGATGTCCATGATCACCAGGTCGACGTCGGTCGTGCAGGCGAGCTTCACTGCCTCTGCGCCGTCGTCCGCTTCGGCGACCACCTGCAGGTCGGGCTGGGCGTCGAGGATCAATCTCAGCCCTCGTCGCACGAGGCGGTGGTCGTCGGCGAGCAGGATTCGCGTCGTTAGGCGTTGCACAGCGCACCGTCGAGTGGCAACTCGAGACACAGTTCGGTACCGGCGCCATCGGTCGCGCTGTGAACGCGCAGGTTGGCGCCGACGAGGCCCGCCCGCTCCTGCATGCCGCGCATGCCGTTGCCGTAGGCCGCAAGCCCGTCGGGCAGGCCGCGGCCGTGGTCTCGGACCGTGAGCGTGAGCTGGTCGGCCTCGCTTGCGACTGTTAGCTCGGCCGTGTCGGAGCCGGCATGACGAGCCACGTTGGTCAACGCCTCCTGGGCGATCCGGTAGACGACTAGCTCGGCTTCACCGCTGAGGTGCGGCATCGGCGTCTGTATGCGCCGATCGACGCGCAGGCCGGCGCGCCGTCCGAAGCCGTCGCTCAGCGCCGCCAGCGCGCTAGCGAGCCCGAGGTCGTTGAGCATCTCCGGTCGTAGGTCGGTGGCGATCCGTCGGACGTCCTCGAGGCTTGCTCGCGCGGCGTCCTGCACCTCGCTCAGCTCGCCGCTGAGATCGCCCGGCAGGCGCGCCTGCAGCCGACTCAGCTGGAGCAGCACCGCGGTGAGCGTCTGGCCGACCTCGTCGTGCAGTTCCTGGGCGATCCGCAGCCGCTCGGACTCGTGGGCCGCCAGGATGCGACGGGTCATCTCGCGCCGCTCTTGCTCCAGCCTGGCGAGCATCTCGTTGAACGTCAGCGCCAGCTCCCCGGCCTCGGACGTCGGTCGGGCGTCGGGTACCCGCTCTCCCGGCCTGGCCAGATCGACCCGGCGCGCGAGTGCGGTCAGCGCTTGCAGCGGCGCGACGAAGCGGTGCACGACGATCACGTTGATCAGCGTTACCAGCGCGAGCGAGGCCGCGAGCAGAACCGCCTCGTCGATCGCGAACGACGACAGCTTGCGCGGCGCGAGAATCAGGACCGTCAGTAGGCACGCCGCGACCAGCAGCACCGCATTTGCGACCACGACCCGTTGCAGCAGCGGCCGGTAGCGCTCTCGCCCGAGCGAACGCAACCGCGCACGCGGATTCGGGGATGTGGTCATCGCACCATTGTTGCGCGAGCGGCTTTGAGCCTCAGTAACGCTCGGCGGATCGCGACACCTCCTGCGCGTCGACTACAGCCCACGCCACGCGCTCGATGATCTGTTTGGAAGCGTGGTCGTCGGCGAGGTGGTCGGGCTTGACCTCCTCGTCCAGCAATACCGGCGCGTCGATACTTGCTCGCCGGGGCATGTCGGCGATCACGATGATCCTGGCCATTGGGGGCCTCCTTCGTCGTGGTGTGGTCGTCGTGTTGATGTGGGTAACGCTGGATGCTCAGGCCTCGCCGGGCAGCACCTCGAGCTTGCGCAACATCGCGTCCTCGCGCGATTCGCGCTCGCGCGGGGACATGCCCAGCAGGCGCTCGATCTCCGTGCGCGGCAAGCCGGCCAGCAGCATTCCGAAGAGCGGCTGCTCGGCATCGCTCAGCCTGCGGCGCAGCATGTCGGCCAGCGGCCGCGACACCGTCGTCAGTGACCGCCTGCCGTGGGAAACCGAGCGGATCGTGTCGCACAGCTCTGAGCCGAGGCCGCCCTTGCTGAGCATCGCGTCGGCTCCGGCCACGGCGCAGCAAGCCGCGAGATGGTCGTTGGCGAACGCCGAGTAGACGATCACGCGTGGCGGGTTGGGCAGCCGCTTGAGCCGGCGACAGATCCACAGCCCGTTACGCCCGCCGAGGTGGTAGTCCACGACTGCCACCTCGATCCGTTCGCGCTCGGCGGCTGCGACGGTGCCCTGCGCGTCGATGCAGACGGCATCGACGCTGAAGTCCGGTTGCTCCTGAAGCAGCTGAAGCAGCCCTGATCGAACGGCCGGATGATCGTCGACGATCAGCAGGCTGATTTGCCGAGGCTTGGCGTCCGGGCGGCGGATGGGTGGGCCTATGGTGGGTTCGAGCGCTGTCGTTGCGGTGGGCATCGGTCCTCCTATGGTGTTGGCTGTCACACCACACGCTCGCAGCGGGCCGCCGGTTGCCGAATGGGGCGAGGACCCCATCACTGCACCGATGACCACCCCATCTGCGTCGCTGCCCACCGCCACGCACGCGGCGGGCGAAAGCAGGTCCGCGCCCTACCGGCGCTACTCGAGCCCGCGCGCGGCGCGGCGCTACTGCGCCAGCCCCACGGCTGCCAACGCCGCGGCGGGCGACTTGTGCATGCGAATGCGCGCGACCTTGCCGTTGCGAATCGTCCACACGCTGGCGCTTTGCTGCTGCACCTCGATCGCGGTTGCGCGCCCGGTCGCGATGATCCGCATCAGGACCACCACGTCCGCGCCGGCATCCCACATGCCCTCTGACTCGAAGCGAACTGACCGCATCGCCTCACGGAACGCGTCGAAGTAGCGACGCATACCGTCGTGGCCGCGGTAGACGTCGGGCTCGGCCGACAGGTACGCGGGAATCTCGGTCTCGAAGTCGGGGTCGGCGAGCGCCAGGACACGCTCGATGTCTTCGCTGTTGAACGCATCGAGCATCAGGTGAACGACCGCGATGCTCTCCTGCGACATCACCCGGGGCATTATCCCGCAGCGCTCGAGCGCGGGCCTAGGCAGCGTCTGCTCAGTCGCGCCCGCTAGCCGTGAGCTGCTCGCGCAGCTCGGCCAGCTCGCCCGGGTCGATCTTGTAGGTGTGCTCAGGGCCGGGATAGCGGCGCGCGCGAACATCGTCGGCGTAGGCGGTGACGCCGTCGTTCATCTCCTGCTGGAGGTTGGCGTAGCGCTTGACGAAGCGCGGGCCGAGGCCGTCGCGGATGCCGAGCAGGTCGTGGAATACCAGCACCTGTCCGTCGGTGGCGGGGCCGGCGCCGATGCCGATCACGGGGATCTCGACCAGCGCCATCAGCTCATCCGTGACCGCGCTGGGGATCGCCTCGAACACAAGCGCGAAGCAGCCGGCCTCCTGTAGCGCCAGCGCATCGGCGGCGATGCGCGCGGCGGCCGCGGCGGTGCGCCCCTGGGCCTTCCAGCCGCCCAGCGCGGTGGAGGTCTGCGGCGTCAGCCCGACGTGGCCCATCACGGGGATGCCGGCGCAGACGATCGCGCGCGCGCGGCTGGCGGAGGTGGGGCCGCCGCCCTCGAGCTTGACCGCATCGCAGCCCGCCTCCTTGACCATGCGCATGGCGGTGGTGATCGCCTGCTCATCGGACACCTCGTAGGAGCCGAATGGCAGGTCGCCGATCAGCAGCGGCGTGGTCAGGCCGCGACGTGCGGCGCGGGCGAGCACGAGCATGTCCTCCAGCCCGACCGGCGTGGTCGCGTCGTAGCCGAGCACGGTCGTGGCGGCGGAGTCGCCGACCAGCACTAGATCGACGCCGGCGGCCTCGGCCGCGCGCGCGCTTGGGTAGTCGTATGCGGTGACCATCACGACCGGCTCGCCGAGCCGCTTCTTCTCGAGCAGCAGCGGCAGCGTCATCGGCAGGCGATGAGCGGGTGGGATCCCATCGATGGGGGCTTGCACGTGGGGGTGGCTGGACATGGTGCTTCCTCTCTGACGGTCGGTTGACGCCCGCTCTCTCACGAGAGCAGGGTCGCCACCTCGTCGTCGACGGTGATGATGCGATTGGTGTCGGCCTGGACATGGACGACGCGCGGCTCGTAGCGCTCGAGATCGGCCTCGTCGTAAGAGCCATAGGAGATGACGATGATCGTGTCGCCGCGGTGCACGAGGCGCGCGGCTGCGCCGTTGACGCACATCGCGCCCGAGCCGCGCTGTCCGGCGATCGTGTAGGTCTCAAAGCGCGCGCCGTTGTCGACGTCGACAACGTGTACCTGCTCGTGCTCGCGGATGTCGGCGGCCTCCAGCAGGTCGGGGTCGATCGTGATCGAGCCCACGTAGTGCAGATCGCAGTCGCTGACCGTCGCCCGGTGAATCTTTGACTTGAGCATCACACGCTGCACGTTGCGACCGCCTCTCCTGTTGGTGGTTGATCGATGGGAGCCGCGCGCGCCGGATCCAGCACGATGTTGTCGATCAGGCGCACGTCGCCAACCCGGGCGGCGAGCGCGAGCAGGCCCGGCCGGTCGAGGTCTGACAGCGGCTCGAGCGACTCGGGGTCGACGAGCGCGAGGTACTCGGGCTCGACGTCAAACGGGCGCATCGCGGCGCGCGCAGCCTCCAGCAGCGCGCCGACCGAATGCTCGCCCGCGCCGGCGAGTTCGCGGGCTCCAGCCAGCGCGGCCGGCAGCGCGAGCGCGCGGGCCCGATCGTGCGGATCGAGCAGAGCGTTGCGGCTTGACATCGCCAGGCCGTCGGCCTCGCGCACCGTTGGCAGCGCTTGGATGCGCACCGGCAGATTCAAATCGGTGGCCAGGCGGCGGATCACGACCACCTGCTGCGCGTCCTTCTGGCCGAAGTAGGCGACGTCGGGCAGCGCCATGCACAGCAGCTTGGTGACGACGGTCGTGACGCCGCGGAAATGCTCGGCGCCGCGGGAGGCGCCCTCCAGGCGCTCGGTCACGCCGATCACCTCTACGGAGGTGGCGAAGCCGGACGGGTACACCTCGTCGACCGCCGGCGCGAACAGGATGTCTGCGCCGGCGCTCACCGCCAGCTCGCGGTCGCGGTCCTCGTCGCGCGGATAGCGCTCGAGGTCGGAGTGGTCGTTGAACTGCGACGGGTTGATGAACAGCGATACGACAACCACCTCGCAGTGCTCGCGGGCGTGACGAATCAGCGACAGGTGGCCCTCGTGTAGCGCGCCCATCGTCGGCACCAGCCCGATCGTCAGATCCGCTCGACGTGCCGGAGCGAGCGTGCCGCGCAGCTCCTCGACGGTGCGCAGGACCTTCATGCGCGAGAAAGGGTCGGGTGTTGGGGGATCATCGGCTTCGGTCCAGTTCCAAGCGGATACCGGCGCGATCGGTGATACAAAATCGAGCTTGCTGTGTGAGGTCCATCCCGAGAATCGTCGGTGACGGCCTGACTCGATGATACATGCGTTTACGGTCGTGTGGAAGAGCTTTGACGGCTGTGTGTCGCGTCTCACTCAGGCATAGCCGCTGCGACGCTCACCAGGCGTCGACATACGGGCGCTTCTTGCCCGTCCGGCGCCACCATGCGCCACTGTGCTCGTCGAACAGCGTGGCTATCCAGCGGCGTGAGTCGGCGGGATCGATCACGTCGTCGATCTCGCCGTAGGCGGCCATGTTGACCCCCATCCCGCGCTCGTAGGCGGCGGCGACCATCGTCTGGAACGTACGCTCGCGCTCGTCGGGGTCCTCGATCGCCTCCAGCTCGCGGCGCATGCCCAGTCGCACCGCGCCCTCCAGGCCCATCCCGCCGAACTCGGAGGTCGGCCATGCGACCGTGAACAGCGGCGCCTTGAAGCCGCCCCCGGCCATCGCTTGTGCGCCGAGCCCGTAGCCCTTGCGCAGCACGATCGTGCCGGTGGGGACGCTCAGATTGGCGCCGCCGAGGAACATGCGCGCGAAATGACGGACGGTGGCGGTCTGCTCCGCGGCCGGTCCGACCATGAAGCCGGGGGTGTCGCACAGGAACAGGATCGGCAGCTCGAATGCGTCGCACAGCTGCATGAAGCGCGCCGCCTTGTCTGCGCCGGGGGTGTCGATCGCACCGCCCAGGTGTGTTGGGTCGTTGGCCACCACGCCGAGCGGGTGGCCGTCGACGCGCGCGAGCGCGGTCAGCATCCCCGCCGCGAAGCCGCGTCGCAGCTCGAGCACCGAGCCCTCGTCGAACAGGCCGTCGACCACGCGGCGGACGTCGTAAACGCGCTTGCGCTGCTGCGGGATCAGCTCGCGCAGCAGTGTTTGATCGGGTGTCGCGCCGGGCTGTGAGGGTCCGCTGAAGTAGGCCAGGTAGCGCTTGGCCAGCGCGACCGCCTCGGCGTCGTCGCTGCCGCGCAGGTCGACCACTCCGTTTGCGTCCTGCACGTCGATCGGCCCCACCTCAGCGGGGTCGTACACGCCCAGCCCGCCACCCTCGATCATCGCCGGGCCACCCATGCCGATACTCGAATCCTCGGTCGCGATGACCACGTCGCAACAGCCCAGCAGCGCGGCATTGCCGGCGAAGCAGAACCCGGAGGCGATGCCCACCAGCGGCACGAGCCCGCTGAGACGGGCGAACAGCTCAAAAGCACGGCAGTCGAGGCCGGCGACGGTCGGCACGTCGACGTCGCCTGGGCGCCCGCCACCGCCCTCGGCAAACAGCACCACCGGCGCCCGCCGCCGTGCGGCCAGGTCGAACAGGCGGTCCTTCTTGAGGTGGTTGCGCATGCCCTGCGTGCCGGCCAGGACGGTGTAGTCGTATGACATCGCCACGCACCGGCGTCCGGCCACCTCACCAACGCCGCCCACCAGACCATCGGCCGGCGTGCGCGCGATCAGCTCCTCGCGCGAGCGCCGTCCCTCCTGCGCGGCGAACAGCAGCGGCCCGTACTCCACGAACGAGCCCTCGTCGAGCAGGTCGTGCAGGTTCTCGCGCGCGGTGCGCCGCCCGTGCTCGTGGCGCTTGGCGACCGCGTCCGCCCGCGCCGCGTCGAGCCCGATCTCGTGACGGTCGCGCACGAGTCGTAGGTCCTCGCGCTCATCCGCGCCGGCCGGAGCGCTCGGCCGCGGCTGGCCGGCGCCTTCACCCGCTGCGGGCGTGAGCGTCAACAGCAGCTGGCCCTCCTCGACGGTGTCGCCGACGCTGACCGCCGGCTCTCCCACCACGCCGTCCACGTCAGCCAGCACCTCGTGCTCCATCTTCATCGCCTCGAGCACGACCAGCGCGGTGCCGGCCCCGACCGTCTGCTCGCGCTGGTGGGGGATTGCCACGACCACGCCGGCGAATGGGGCGGTGATTGGCAGGTCGATCTCGCTGGTCATGGGGGGATCATCGCTCAGGCTGCCCGCGTGAGGCGCCGCGACGGGGTGGGAGGGCGCGCGCGGAATCTCGTGACAGGCGACGCGGTAGGCGAGTTACCATCCGGGCGGTGTCCTCAGAGGTATCCGTGACAGCAGCGCCCGAGCGGCGGGAGGCGCTCAAGGCGCTGCTCGCGCAGGCGCGTAGCTGCACGCGCTGCGCGGAGTTGGCGGCGACGCGCAAATCGGTCGTGTTCGGGGCCGGCAACGCCGACGCCGATCTGATGTTCGTGGGCGAGGCGCCAGGCGCCAGCGAGGACGAGCGGGGTCTGCCGTTCGTCGGGCGCGCGGGCAAACTGCTGGGCACGCTGCTCGAGGAGATCGGGCTCTCGCGCGAGGACGTGTTCATCTGCAACACGTTGAAGTGTCGGCCTCCCGGCAACCGCGACCCTCAGCCGCAGGAGATCGAGAACTGCCAGGAGTACCTGCTGGCGCAGGTCGAGCTGATCGAGCCGACAGTGATCTGCACGCTGGGTAACTTCTCGACGAAGCTGCTGCGCGGCGACCCGACGGGCATCACGCGCTTGCACGGTCAGCCCGAGGTGATCCAACTCGGGGCGCGCGCCGTGCGCTTGTACCCGATCTATCACCCGGCGGCGGCGCTGTACACGCCAAAGATGCTCGAGACGCTGCGTGAGGACTTCACCCGCTTGCCCGAGCTGCTGGCGCAGGGCGCGCCCGAGCAGCCGCCGCCGCTGCCGGACGTCCCCGAGCCGATTGATCGGCAGCCCGCCGACGACGGCGAAGCGCCCGTCACGGGCGCTCCCGAGCCCGATCAGCTCGGGCTGTTCTAGACGCCTGTCCAGGCAGGTTTCCCCTGCAAAAGAGGGATATTTGAGCACACGGCGAAGTTTTGCGGCCAGGGCCCTCAAGCGATTCGGCACGGTTGCCGATGAAGGTCCTGTCTCCATCCCTCCAGGAGTAACCGACCGGCCCGCGCCACATTCTCCCGCGGGCCGGTCTTTTTTTGTGCCTGTGGCGCACGGTCGCGGACCGGCGCCAACCGCTCTAGAGTCTCGGAGTGGCCTTGCGGAGCGTCGAAACCACCGGTTCCACCGAGACTGAATTGCTGGGCGCGGAGATCGCGCGAGACCTCGCTGCCGGCGATGTGGTGCTCGTTCGCGGCGATCTGGGAGCAGGCAAGACGACGCTCGTTCGCGGCGCCGCACGCGCGCTGGGCGTCAGCGATCCCGTCACGAGCCCCACGTTCAGCATCGGCCATCGCTACAGCGCACCCGGGATCACCGTCGCCCACCTGGACCTTTATCGCCTGGGCGGCCTCGAGCACGAGGACCCGGAAATACTCGAGGACTATCTGGGAGCGGGACGGATCGCGTTTGTGGAGTGGCCCCAGCAGGACGCACCGGAGCTGGCTGGTGCCAGGGTGAGCGTGACGCTCACGCATTGCGGCGGCGACCGCCGGCGGGTCGAGGTGGAAGCCCTCTCGCCGGAGGTGCGCTGAGGTGGTCGTGCTCGGCATGGACACCTCCACGGCCGCGACGGCGGTCGCGCTGCGCGACGCCGACGGGCGCGTGAGCGAAGCGCGTGATGACCCGCCGGCCGGCGCTCACCCGGGGCACGCAACGCGCCTGCTCGGCATGGCGCACGAGCTGCTCGAGCGTGCCGGTGTCTATTGGGAGGAGGTCGATCGGCTGGCGGTGGGCGTCGGTCCCGGCACGTTCACCGGTCTGCGCGTGGGTGTGGCGAGCGCGCGAGGTCTCGCTCAGTCGCTGTCGGCCGAGCTCGTAGGGGTCTCGAGCCTGCGCGCTCTGGGTGAGAGGGCGCTGGCGGCCTCTTCGGGCGAGACAGGCATCGTTGGGCCGGCGGCGGCGCTCGCGGCGATCGACGCGCGTCGAGGCGAGATGTTCCTCGCCGCCTACGAGCTCCACGACGGCGCCGTCGTGGAGCTGGCCGGTGCGCGCGCGCTAGCGCCAGCGGACCTCGCCGAGGCGATCGTCGAGATCGACGGCGCCGACGGTGTCGCCGAGCGCGCCTGGCTAGCGGTCGGCGATGGCGCCGTGCGCTACCGCGAGCTGGTGACGGCGGCCGGCGTGCTGGTCCCGGCGGACGCCACGCCGATCCATCGTGTGAGCGCCGGCGCCATCTGCGAACTGGCCGCGCGAGCGAATGCGTCGAGCATCGGCGAGGTCGTGCCCGACTACTGCCGTGCGCCCGACGCCGAGCTGTCGCTGCAGGGCGCAGCGCGGACGGGGGGTGTGTGAAGTGGCTGAGCGAATCGCGCCGCCGGGCGCTGCCAAGCGGGCGCCGTCAGTCGAGATCAGGCGTCTGAGCTATCCCGATCTGCCGCAGGTGATCGGGATCGAGCGTCGCGTGTTCCCGACGCCGTGGTCACTGGCGATGTTCGTGCTGGAGCTGTCCAAGCAGTCGGGTATCTGCCTGGCGGCCGTGAGCGAGCAACGGCTGGTCGGGTACTTGATCTGCTCTCGCTACGACACCGTATGGCACGTGATGAACATCGCCGTCGACACCGACCATCAGCGCAAGGGGCTGGGCTCGGCGCTGCTGGGCGAGCTGTACGCGCGCGTGGACGACGCCAGTGCGCGCTTCACGCTCGAGGTGCGCCGCTCAAACGCCGTGGCGATCAACCTGTATGAACGCGAAGGCTTCCGTGCGGCCGGCATACGCCGGCGCTACTACCAGGACAACGGTGAGGACGCGCTGGTGATGTGGCGAACGCCGGCGACGCTCGACGGCTCGCTCGACGACGTCCCCGGCGTGGGCGGGAACTGATCGGTATGACGATCCTGGCTGTGGAGAGCAGCTGCGACGACACGTGCGCGGCAGTGATCGACGGAGATGGTCGCATCCGCTCCAACGTGATCTCCTCGCAGGAGGCACATCGACGCTTCGGCGGCGTGGTGCCCGAGATCGCCTCGCGCCATCACCTCGACCTGGTCAACGAGGTCATCGCCGAGGCTCTGCGACGCGCCAAGGTGACACTCGACGACGTCGAGCTGGTGGCGGCCACACAGGGTCCGGGGCTGGTGGGAGCACTGCTGGTCGGGCTGTCGAGCGCTAAGTCGATCGCCGCCGCCAGACGGCTGCCGTTCGCGCCGATCGACCATCTGCAGGGGCACGTCGCGGCGAACTTCCTGATCGGCTCGCCTCGCGATGGCGACGAGAACGGCGAGCCCGACGAGGACGAGCAGGCTGCCGCGTTCGAGCCACCGTTCCTTTGCCTGATCGCCAGCGGAGGGCACACGCTGCTGGTCCGCGTCGAACACTACGACGGCTTTGAGGTGCTCGGCCGCACGCTCGACGACGCGGCCGGCGAGGCGTTCGACAAGGGCGCGCGGATGCTCGGCCTGGGTTATCCGGGTGGCGCCGCGCTCGAGCGGTTGGCCGCGGACGGCGACCCCGGGGGGTTCGCGTTCCCCGGCTCCCCGGGCGAGCGTGCACGCGCCCTGTCGGGATCGCGCCGCAAGGCGTTCACCGACAGCCTCGACTTCTCATTCGCCGGCGTCAAGACGGCGCTGCTGTACACGACCAGGGAGCTGGGCGAGCAGGTCACCCGCGAACGCGCCGCCGATCTGGCGGCCTCCTACCAGGCCGCGATAGTTCAGCGCCTGCTCGAGCGCGTGCAGCGCGCGGTCGATCGGACGGGCATCCAGCGGTTGGCCGTCGGCGGTGGCGTGGCGGCCAACGGCGCGCTGCGCAGAGCGCTGCGTGAGCTGGACGCGAGCGTTCACGTGCCCGCCCGCCCGCTGTGCACCGACAACGCCGCGATGATCGCCAGCGCCGCCCGTTTCGGCGAGCGCGTGCCCTACCCCGGCTACCTCGCGCTCGACGCCTACGCCACTGGGGAGCGCGCGCGATGACGGAGTTGGTCGTGTACTCCAAGCCCGATTGTCACCTGTGCGTCGATGCGATCGCCGCTCTGCAGCGACTCTCGCGGGAGCTGGACTTCACGGTGCGCGAGCGTGACATAACCACCCGCGAGTCCTGGCTCCGCGCTTATTTCGAGCGTATTCCGGTGGTGGCCTTGGATGGGGAGGAGCTATGTGAGTACTTTGTCGATGAGACGGTCGTGCGCGAGCGTCTAGAGTCACGACGATGAGCGCCTCAGAACGAGCGAGTAGCACCCTCGCCGCCGAGCGCGACGGCGCTGGCGCGTCCGGCGAGCGGCTGTCGCTGGGCGTTGCGGCGCGCCTGTCGCGCTACCTGCAGGTACTGACGCAGGCCAAGAAGATGGGCAAGGAGACGATCTCCTCCCAGGAGCTGTCCGACTATACGCACGTCAACTCGACGCAGATCCGTCGTGACCTGTCGGGGTTCGGCAAGTTCGGCAAGCGCGGCGTCGGCTACAACGTTGAGGCGCTCGTCTCACAGATCCGCAAGATCCTTCGCACAGCCGGCCAGCACAACATCGCGCTGATCGGCGCCGGACACCTCGGCAACGCGATCGCCTCCTCAGAAATCTTCGCCGATCACGGCTTTCGCGTGGTCGCGATCTTCGACAGCGACGACGCCAAGGTCGGCGGGCGGCTCGGCAGCCAAGTGGTCAGACACATCGACGAGCTGCGCCAGGTGGTCGAGGACGAGGACATCGTCGTCGGCGTCCTCGCCGTGCCCACCGCCGCCGCGCAGGGGCTCGCCGACGAGCTGGTGGACGCAGGCGTGAAGATCATCTTCAACTACTCCGAGTCGCTGCTGGACGTGCCGCCGGAGGTAACCGTGCACACCTCCAGCCCGGCGGTCGATCTGCTCTACGCGCTGTACTTCTATTTGACCTGAGGCCCCACCCCGAGCCCGGGGTGCGTCACACTGACGATCTAGCGCTCAGACCGAGCTCACGCGATGAACAGCCTGGACCTAGATCGAGTCGTCGAGACGTTTGCTTCAGCATCCGACCTCACGGTGGGCGTGGAGGAGGAGTTCGCGATCCTCGACCCGCGCACACTGGAACTGCTGCCGCGCTTCGAGCAACTGCGCGCGGCCGCCGAGGGCGACCGGACGCTGCACGAAGGGATCACCGGCGAGCTGATCTCCTCGGAGATCGAGATCATCTCGGGCGCGGGCTCGGACCTGCACGACGCGCTTGCGCGCCAGCGCGAGCGGCGCCGGCGCCTGTTCGCGCTGGCCGATAGCCAGGGCGTGGCGCTGGGTGCGACCGGCACGCATCCATGGGCCGACTACCGCCGCCAGCCGATCATCGACACCGAGCACTACCACCGGGTCGAGGATGGCCTGAAGTACGTCGCCTGGCGCAACAACACGTTCAGCCTGCACGTACACGTGGGCGTGCGCGACATCGACCGCGCCGTGCGCGCCTGCGACCGGCTGCGACCGGTGTTGCCGCTGCTGCTGGCCGTGTCCGCCAATTCGCCTTTCCTGGACGGCCGCGACAG
The DNA here is from genome assembly GCA_963705235.1 of uncultured Solirubrobacteraceae bacterium. Classification (GTDB taxonomy): domain Bacteria; phylum Actinomycetota; class Thermoleophilia; order Solirubrobacterales; family Solirubrobacteraceae; genus Palsa-744. The sequence goes on from OY970059.1 coordinate 2,329,935, forward strand.
CGGCCTGCACTCGGCGCGCACGCAGAGCTTCACCCGCAGCTTCCCGCGCTGTGGCATCCCCGATGCGTTCGGTGGTTGGGGCGCCTACCGCGAGTACATCGAGTTCCTGATGCGCGTCGGCTCGATCGTCGAGTTCACGCAGGTGTGGTGGTCGGTCAGGCCGCATTTCAGCTTCGGCACCGTCGAGGTGCGCATCTGCGACGTGCAGGCGACCGCGCAGGAGTCCGACGCGCTCGCGGGCCTGATGGTCGCGTGCATCGCCCAGGCGGTGCGCGACGGCGATGAAGGAGTCACGTTCGAGCACCCGGCGCCGCGCCTGATCGAGGAGAACATGTGGCGCGCGATCCGCTTCGGCCTGGACGGACATCTGATCGACCTCGAGCGCGAACACGAGTACCCGGCGCGCGAGGCGATCGAGCGTCTGCTCGCGTGGACCGCGCCCGTGCGCGCGGAGCTGGGGATCGAGCCGGCGTTCCCCGAGCGCAATGGCGCCCAGCGCCAGCGCCAGATGATTGAGCAGGGCGCCAGTCGCGAGGAGGTGTTCGCGGCCAGCGTGAACGAGACCAGGGAGAGCTATCCAGAGGAGGTGGCCGTGTGAGCGCACCCGGCGGAGCGGCGACGGGCGCAGGTCAGGGCGGCGGCGAGCCGAGCGAGGAGGAGCTGCGCGCGGCCTACGAGGCGGAACTGAGTCGGATCACCGCCACCGACATGATGGCTCAGGCGGCGGTGTCGCTGCTAAACATCGGCGCGCGCAGGCTCGCGCCGGCAGGGGAGGGCGGGGCCGCAGGGGGGCAGCGCGACCTCGAGCAGGCACGCGACGCGATCGACGGGGCCAGGGCGCTGCTGGAGATCCTCGAGCGCAGGATCCCCCAGGAGCTGGGGCCGCTGCGCGACGCGCTCTCGCGTCTGCAGATGGCCTACGCGCAAGAGATCCAAACGGCGGCGCCCGATGCGGCGCAGCAGGCAGCCGAGGCGAGTGGGCCGGCGCAGCCCGCGCCGGCGCAGCCGAGCACGCCCGAGGACGCCCAACCGGGCGGGCCGGGGCCGGCCGAGTCCAGCGGGCGGCTGTGGGTGCCCGGACGCTGACGGCCCGCCCCCGTGGGCGATGCCGACCGGCATCGCGACGGCCGGCACGATAGACTCGGCGCGCGTTTGCACCGGATAGCGCTCCTGCTCGAGCGATCCGGCCGTCAAATGTGCGCGCGAACATCCTCGCGCGGCACGCAAATCAGACCGCGGAGGATTTCTGTTGAGCAGCTTTCTGACGAACCATGGGGTCGTCGTCGCCCTAGCTTGCGCCGTATGTGCGGTGGCCTACGGTCTGGTGACCACGCGGTCCCTGCTCGCGCTATCGCCGGGCAACGAGAAGATGCAGAGCATCTCGATGGCCGTCCAACAGGGTGCCCGCGCATACCTGAACCGCCAGTACACGACGATCGCGATCGCCGGCGTAGTGCTGTTCGTGGCGTTGATCTTCATCCAGAACATCGCGGTCGCGTGCGGCTTCGCGATCGGCGGCATCCTTTCCGGCTCGACCGGCTACATCGGCATGAACGTGTCCGTGCGCTCCAACGCGCGTGTGGCGGAGGCCGCGCGCGGCGGGGTTAGCCCCGCGCTGGGCGTCGCCTTCCGCGGTGGCGCGATCACGGGCCTGCTGGTCGTCGGCTTGGCGCTGATCGGCGTCGCCGGCTACTACGGCGCGCTGACGTCGTTCTTCGGCGACAGCCCCAAGACGGCCGTCGATGCGCTGATCGGACTCGGCTTTGGTGGCTCGCTGATCTCGGTGTTCGCGAGGCTCGGCGGCGGCATCTTCACCAAGGCCGCCGACGTCGGCGCGGATCTTGTCGGCAAGGTCGAGGCCGGCATCCCCGAGGATGACCCGCGCAATCCGGCGACGATCGCCGACAACGTCGGCGACAACGTCGGCGACTGCGCCGGCATGGCCGCGGACCTGTTCGAGACCTACGCGGTGACGGCGATCGCGGTGATGCTGCTGGGCGTGCTCACGTTCCACGAGTCCACGCGCGTGATCCTCTACCCGCTGGTGATCGGCGGCGTGGCGATCATCGCCTCGATCATCGGGACGTTCGCGGTTCGCACGAAAACCGACAACGTCGAGGGCGCGCTGCTGAAGGGGCTGATCGTCTCCGGCGTGCTGGCGGCGGCCGCGTTCGCACCGATCACCTACTGGATGATGCGCGACCTCACCTTCCGCGTCGTCGGCAATGCGGTCAACACGCCGAGCTGGGGGCACCTGTACCTGTGCTCGCTGATCGGCATTGCGGTCACCGCGCTGCTATTCGGACTGACGGAATACTATACGTCGACGCGCTTCTCGCCGGTGCAGAAGACGGCGAAGGCGTCGATCACAGGCCACGCCACGAACATCATTCAGGGCTTCGCTTCGGGCCTGCAGGCCACGGCGCTGCCGGCGGTCGTGATCGTGCTGGGCATCCTCGGCTCGTGGAAGCTGGCGGGCGGCGGCGTGACCGGCATCTATGGCATCGGCGTGGCAGCCGTAGGCCTGCTGTCGCTGACGGGGCTGATCGTCGCGCTCGACGCGTTCGGGCCGATCACCGATAACGCCGGCGGCATCGCCGAGATGGCCGACCTGCCCGAGGACGTGCGCAAGGTCACCGACCGCCTGGACGCGGTCGGCAACACGACCAAGGCCGTCACCAAGGGCTACGCGATCGGCTCGGCGGTGCTCGCCGCGATCGTGCTGTTCGCCGGCTTTGAGAAAGAACTCGAGGTCAAGGCGGGACACCTGATCTCCTTCGGCATCAACGAGCCGCCGGTGCTGATCGGGCTGATGCTCGGCGGCCTGATGGTGTGCCTGTTCGCGTCGCTGTCGATCGAGGCCGTCGGCCGCGCGGGCGGCGCGGTCGTCGAGGAGGTCCGCCGCCAGTTCCGCGAGCACCCGGGGATCATGGAGGAAACCGAAGACCCCGACTACGCGGCGTGCGTGGACATCGTCACCAAGACCGCGCAGCGCGAGATGATCCTGCCTTCGCTGCTGCCGATCGTGCTGACACTGGTCGTGGGGCTGATCGATCAGCAGGCGCTGGGCGGCCTGCTGATCGGGGTGATCGTGGTCGGCTACTTCTTCGCGGTGCTGATGACCGCTGGTGGTGGCGCGTGGGACAACGCCAAGAAGCTCATCGAGGACGGCTCGTTCGGCGGCAAGGGCTCGGACGCGCACGCCGCGTCGGTCACAGGGGACACGGTTGGTGATCCCTTCAAGGACACGGCCGGCCCGGCGATCAACCCGATGATCAAGGTCGCCAACATCGTCGCGATCCTGATCATCCCACTCATCACCTGACCGTCCAAGAGGCCTGGTTGCGCGCGCTCCCGTTTGGCTAGGTGCGCGCGCGACTGTCGGCTTCCCTCGACACCACGAGGACCTAAGCTCCGATTGACATGAACGGCCGACAGGCGCACCGCATGGGCACGTTCGTGCTCTCGCTGCTGATGGTGGTGATCGGCCTGGCGTTGATCGTCCAGTCGATCGGAGGGCACGCGAGTGCGATCTCCGGGCGAACGCTGCTGGGAGTCCTGTTCGTCGCCGCCGGCGCCGCCCGCACCTACCTGGAGATCAAGCGAGGCCGCCGCGCATGAGCGTGCAGGAGGGCGAGGGCGCCCAACGCCCCACCCGATCACGCGTGATCGTGCGCCGCAGCATCGGCTCGCCGATCCTGTTCACGATCGTCTACTCGTCGCTGGCGAGCGCGATCTACTTCTCGCTGGGCGTGATCGCCGGCTACGCGCTCGGGCTGACGCCGCTGGTGTTCCTGTTCGCGGCCGTGCTGTACGCGCTGACCGCGATGACCTACGTCGAGGGCGCGTCGCTGCACCAGGAGCGGGGCGGCTCGACGGTGTTCGCGCGCCATGCGTTCAACGAGCTGGTCAGCTTCGTCGCCGGCTGGGCGATCCTGCTGGACTACGTGATCCTGATCGCCGTAACGGCGTTCTCGGCGACCCAGTACCTGCAGACGTTCTGGAGTCCGCTGGGCAACCGCGGCGAGTCGTTGGGCTTGGCGCTGGCGTTCATCGCGTTGGTAGTGCTGAGCAATATTCGTGGCTTCAGCGGCCGGCGCGCGCGCCGGGTGGGGATCCTGCTGGCGGGCGATCTGACGATGCAGGCATTCATCGTCGTGCTCGGCATGGTGCTGTTCTTTAACCCGAGCACGCTGCTCGATCCGATCCACCTGGGCACCTCCCCGTCGTGGTCTGACCTGGTTTTCGCGCTGACGATCGCGGTGATCTCGTTCACCAGTCTGGAGTCCGCCTCGGGGCTTGCCGGCGAGGTGAGGATCAGCCGCGCGGGACTGAAGCAACTGGTGGGGAGCACCACCGCGACGGTGGCGTTCCTGTACGTGGGGATCGCGCTAGTGGCGGTGACGGCGCTGCCGGTGCACGACGGGCAGACCGAACTAGCGACCCGCTATGTCGACGCACCGATGCTGGGGATCGTCAAGCAGATACACCCGCACTGGCTCGAGCAGACGATGACCTATCTGGTCGCCGGGCTGGCGGCGGTCACGCTGGTGGCGGCGGCGAACTCGGCGATGCTGGGGCTGTCGCGGCTGGCCTACTCGCTGTCGACCAATCGCCAGATACCGAGCGGCCTGGGGCGGCTACACCCGCAGCGCTCGACGCCATATGTGCTGATCATTCTCGCCGGGCTGCTGGCGGCGGGCCTGGTGGTCCCCGAGGATCTCGACTTCCTGGTCGGCATCTACGCGTTCGGGGCGATGTTGGCGTTCACGATCGCGCACTTGTCGATCTGTCGTCTGCGCTACACCGAGCGCGAGCGCGACCGCCCCTACCGGATACCGCTGTCGATTCACGTGCGCGGGGGCGAGCTGCCGCTGCCGGCGGTGTTCGGCGCGATCGTGTCGGCTGCCGGGTTCGTGGCGGTGCTGATCGAGCACGAGCCGGCCCGATATGTCGGGCTTGGTTGGATGGCGCTCGGACTGATCCTGTATGTGGTCTACCGGCGCGCCGACGAAACCTCGCTGCTGCGGCGGGTGACGGTCGCGCCCCAGGTGCTGCGCGCCGCGCCGGCGCAGGAGCGCGACTACGGCTCGGTGCTGGTGCCGCTGTTCGGCAGCGACCTCGACGACGACATCGTGCAGACTGCCGCGCTGCTGGTGGCCGGCGAGCAGACCGACGAGGCCGCGATCGACACCGCCACGATCGAGGCGCTGTGGGTGTTCGTGATCCCGATGTCGCTGCCGCTGGACGCGAGCCTGCCCGAAGCGCAGGTCAAGCACGCCCGTCAGGTGCTGGCGCGGGCCAAGGCCGTTGGGGAGGAGTACACGGGCGTGCACGTGGCGACCGCCACCGTGCGCACGCGCCGCGCGGGCTTTGCGATCGTCGACGAGGCCAAGCGTCGAGGCGTCGAGGCGATCGTGCTCGGTGCCGAGGAACCGTCGCTGATCCGCGGCGGCGCGCGCCTGGGCGGCAGGGGTGGGCCGCTAGAGGCGTACGTGGGAGACATCACCAAGTACGTAGTGCGCAAGGCGAGCTGTCGCGTGATCGTCACCGCACCTGCCGCTCGCGATTCGCCCGTCGAGCAGGCCCGCAGAGCGCACCGAGCCGACGCCCCGATGGTCTAACCTGCGCTGTGATGAGGTCCTGTTCGAGGGTGGCATGTTCGTATTGATCGTGGGGGCCGGCCGCGTGGGCTCGGCGGTCGCCAAGTCGGCTCTGGCTGGCGGACAGGAAGTGTCGGTTCTGGACGAGGACCCGCTCTCGCACGAGCGCTTGGACGCCGGGCAGAGCATGAGCTGGGAGGATTCCGGTGGTCAGTTCACGGTCGGCACGGCACTCGAGACCGACGCGCTGATCCAGGCGGGGATCGAGCGCGCGGACGTGTTCATCGCCTCGACCGCCGGCGACAACACGAACCTGGTGATCGCCCAGATCGCGCAGAAGCGCTTCGGCGTGGAGAAGACGATCGTGCGCGTGATGGACCCGGCCCGCGCGGAGTGGTACCGCGAACAGGGCCTGCAGACGATCTCCCCGACCAAGCACGCGATCGAGATGTTCGAGAGCGCGCTGGCACCGGAGCCGGTATAGCGATGTACGCGGTTATCGCCGGTGCCGGCAAGGTCGGGCGCAACCTCGCCAGGGAGCTGCTCAGCAAGGAGCACGAAGTCACGCTGATCGAGTCCTCGCGCCCGTGCTACCTGGCCTGCGAGGAGGAGTTCGAGCACGCGGTGCAGTACGGCGACGCGACCGAGCTGTGGGTGCTCGAGCGCGCCGGCATCCAGCGCGCGGATCTCGTGATCGCGGTCACCGGCGATGACGAGGACAACATCCTCGTCTGCCAGGTGGCCAAGGAGAAGTACCTGTGCGATCGCGTGATCGCGCGCGTCAATAACCCGCGCAACCACGACCACTTCAGGCTGCTGGGCATCCAGCCGGCGGTCTCGGCCACCGACCTGATCCTGCGCCTGATCGAGCACGAGGTGCCCCGCTACGGGCTGGTGCACCTGCTGGCGCTGGAAGAGGAGCGGCTGGAGATCATCGAGCTGGAGGTGAGCTCCGACGCGCCTACGGTCGGCGAGAAGGTCTCTGACATCGTGCTGCCTGAGGGCAGCCTGATCATCTCCGTGCTGCGTGGCGGCTCGGGCTTTGTGCCCAAGCACGACACCGTGATCGAAGCCGGCGACGAGGTGCTATTGGTGCTCGACCCCGGCCTCGAGGAGCTGATCACCGCCTACTTCGCGCCCAACGGGCAGCCGGCGGCGCTCTGAGCCGCGCGCGGCCGGCTCGCTGAGCTGCCGCAGGCCGCGCACTGCGTTTGTGCAGGCCTCTGACGGACAGGAGGTCCGGCTCCGAGCGACCCGTTGACTATCCTTGGGGCCGCGGTCCGGGATGGTGTAATTGGCAACACGCGTGCCTCTGGAGCACGAGTTTGGGGTTCGAGTCCCTGTCCCGGAGTTCCCCGACGCTCGCTCGCGTGCATCCCCAGGCTGCCGACCGACAGCACTGAATATCCGGTGATGGTCAAACCATCGGACTGTTCATAGAGTTAGAATCTGGCGGTCGAGGAACTTGAGGGGGGAGGAGCGCTCGTGGGCAGGATGAGAAGGGCTTTCCAGCGCAACGCGATTGCTTGGCTGGCGCTGTTCGTCGCGCTAGGCGGCACCGGGGTGGCGGCGTCGCGCTACATCATCACCTCCACCAGCCAGATCAAGCCGAGCGTGCTCCAACAGCTCCACACAATCACCTCACTGCACCAGTTGAAGCCGTCCTTGCTCAGCGCGCTCCGCGGCCCGCGGGGCGTGGCCGGCCGGGACGGCATGGATGGGCAAGCAGGCAAAGAAGGCAAAGAAGGACATGAAGGCAAAGAAGGACATGAAGGCAGAGCGGCGTCAGTGCTCGTCGGCCCGCCCGGCGAAAAAGGCGAACCCGGGGCGCCGGGCGGCCCGCCCGGCGAAAAAGGCGAACGCGGGGCGCCAGGCAAAGACGGATCGGGTGGCGGAGGCGCCGGCTACTCGACGGAGAACTCGTCTGCGGAAGCGCTCGGAGGGGAACAGGTGGTGGTGGCCACCAAGGAAGTGCCGGCGGGGAGCTACATCGTGTCGGCTGACGTCGGGATATCGGTGACCGGTGCGACGGCGGGCGTTCGTGAGGGTGCGCTGTGCGAACTCTTCACGAGTCCCGGAGAAGTGTTCAAAACCCCGAGCACGCAGCTCTTTCTTGCCATCTGGACCGCGCAGCTGGCCCAGAACAGCGGCGGCAAATTCGAAGGCGCCTCGACGCTCTCGCTCGGAGGGCCTCTCAGCAGCGAAGCGGCCAGCACGATCTCGCTCGTCTGCAGAAAAACGACTCCCGAAGGCAACGGCGCGTCGATGAATGTCTATCGCGCCTTGATCACGGCGGTGCAGACGAGCGGGAACGAATGACGGCTGGTGCTCAGGCCGCCGCCTGAGCATCCCAGTCGCGGTACAGCTCGAAGTAGCGTCCTTGGGCGGCCAGCAGCTCCTCATGGGTGCCCTGCTCGGCGATGCGGCCGTGCTCGAGGACGACGATCCGCCCGGCTTGGCGGATCGTGGACAGGCGGTGCGCGATCACGATCGAGGTGCGCCCGGCCAGCAGCCGGCGCAGGGCGACCTCGATGCGGTGCTCGGTCTGCAGGTCGACATTGGAGGTGGCCTCGTCGAGGACCAGGATGCGCGGGTCGGCGACCAGCGCACGCGCGAACGCGATCAGCTGGCGCTGACCGGCCGACAGCTGGGCGCCACGCTCGCCGACCTGTGTGTCATAGCCATACGGCAGCTGATCAACGAACTCGTCGACACCAACCGCTTTGGCCGCGTCGCGGATCTGCTCGTCGTTGGCATCGATGCGCCCAAAGGCGATGTTCTCGCGCACCGTGCCGGCGAACAGGAATGCCTCCTGCGGCACGATGCCCATCTGCGATCGCAATGAGTGGCTTGAGACCTCGCGCAGGTCGTGGCCGTCGACGAGCACGCGCCCGCGCGTGGGGTCGTAGAAGCGGGCGGCCAGCTTGGCCATCGTGGACTTGCCGGCCCCGGTCGCGCCGACCAGCGCCAACGTCTGCCCGGCGGGCACGTCGAGGTCAACGTGCTCCAGCGCCAGTCGCTCCTCCGGGGGATCGGGCTCGGTCGCGGGCGGGCCGGCCCCGTTGCCCGCCGTGTCCGGTCGCTGCTGCGAGGACGTCGAGCGCGAACCCGAGCGGGGACGGTAGGCGAAGGACACGTCCTCGAAGCGCACCTCGCCACGGATCGGACCAAGCTCGGCGGCGTCGGGTGCGTCCAGCAGCTCAGGTGCGGTGTCGAGCAGCTGGAAGATCTTCTCCAGTGCCGCCATGCCCGACTGGTAGGTCGTGTAGAGCTGGGAGAGCTGCTGGATCGGGTCGAACAGGAACGACAGTGTGGCGACGAACGCGACGATCGTGCCGACCGTGATGTGACCGTTGATCGCCTGGTCGCCGCCGTACAGGACGATCACAGCAAGCGCGATACCGGAGAGCATTTCCACGGCCGGGAAGTAGGTGGCGTTGAGCCGTACGGTGACCATGTTGGCGCCCCGGTTGTCCTCGTTGAAGGCGGCGAAGCGCACCTCGTGCGCGGGCTCCTGTCCGAAGCTGCGTACCACGCGGATCCCCGAAAGCGTCTCCTGCAGATAGGCGGTGATCGCGCCGATCGTCTCACGGGTGCGTCTGAATGCTCCCGCGGAGACGAGCCTGAACCAGATGCTCAGCCCGGCGACCGCGGGCACGATCGTAAACGTCAAGAGCGCCAGCTTGGGATCGAGGTAGAGCAGCACGGCGACGGCGCCGATCAGCGTTAGGCCGGCTTGGAACAACGTCACCACCGAGTCGGTGACGAGGCTTTCCAGCGCCTCCACGTCGTTGGTCATACGCGAGATCAACACGCCGGCGGGGCGGCTCTCATAAAAGCCGATCGGCTGGCTCTGAAGGTGGGTGAAGATGCGCAGGCGCAGGTCGGCGAGTGCACGCTGTCCGACCCAGCCGACGAGGTAGGTCTGCGCGCCGGTCGTCAGCCACACGAGTGTCGCTGAGGCGAGAAAGGCGACGACGACCACCGTGAGCGTGCCGAGGTCCTGTTCTTCGATGCCCTTGTCGATCGCCAGCTTGGCCAGCAGCGGCGGCGCCAGCGATGCGGCAGTGCCGAGCACCAGCGCCAGCACCGTCAAAATCGCTCTCGTGCGGTAAGGGCGTATCAACGCCATCAGCCCGCGCAGGTTGCGAGCGCGGCTGTCGCGGTCAGCTCGCTCGCCGGCCCAGCGCTGACCCATCCCGCCGCCTGTCACAAGACCGCGCCCGCCGCCAATTCCTGCGGGCGTCACAGGCCCATCCCCGTGCGAGCGGTGGTGTCGGTCGCGAGCGCCGGCTCGGGCACGATGATGTCCGAGCGGGCGGCCGCGTCAGCGCCCGTCTGCGCGACGATCTGGCGGTAGAGCTCTGAGCTCTCGAGCAGTTGCTCGTGGCCGCCTCGCGCGGCGACACGGCCGTGGTCGAGCACCACGATCTCGTCGGCCAGCGCGATCGTCGAGGCGCGGTGGGCGATCACGAACGTCGTGCGCCCAGCCATCGCATCGGCGAGCGCGAGCTTGATGCTCTGCTCGGTGGACGCGTCGACCGAGGAGGTGGCGTCGTCGAGGATCAGCACGCGCGGGTCAGACACCAGCGCGCGAGCGATCGCCAGTCGCTGGCGCTGGCCGCCCGACAGCGTCAGCCCGCGCTCGCCGACCTGCGTGTCATAGCCGCGTGGCAGATCCTCGATGAACTCGTGCGCCTGCGCGCGGCGGGCAGCGTCTTCGATGTTCGCCAACGGGGCGCCCGGTCGCGCGTAGGCGATGTTCTCGGCGATGCTAGCCGAGAACAGGAATGGGTCATCGCTGACGACCGCGACAGCCGAGCGCACCTCACGCACGCCCACCTCGCGAACGTCGACGCCGTCGAGCAGGACCGCGCCGGAGGTCGGGTCATACAGCCGTGAGATCAGCGACACGAGGCTGGTCTTGCCCGAGCCGGTGGCGCCGACCAGCGCGATCGTCTGTCCAGGCGCCACGTCGAGGTTGACCGCGCGCAGCACCGCGCGTTCACGCTTGGGCTGCTCGGGAGTGTCGGACACCTCGGACGCGTCGGCGGTCGTGCCGAGCTCGTCGTGGGGATCTTCGTAGCGCAGCGTCACGTCCCGCAGCTGCACGCGCCCGTTGCCGCTCGGCAGCGGTTGGGGGTTGGGGGGGTCGGTCAGGTGCGGCTGGCGGTCGAGCAGCTGGAAGATGCGCGCGCCGGACGCGGTGGCGCGCTGGGCGAGGTTGAGCGTCACACCAAGCGAGCGCATCGGCGCGATCAGCATGCTGAGGTACAGGTAGAAGGCGGTGAACTGCCCGAGTGTGAGGTCGGCGTGAACCACCGAGCGCCCGCCGATCAGCAGCACCGCGGCGAGCCCGAGCTGGGGCAGAAAAGCGATGATCGGGTTGTAGGTGGCTTCCAAACGCGTTGCGACCATCGCTTGGCTGAACACACGCCCGACGGTGCCCTGGAAGCGGGTCAGCTGCCGCTGCTCGCGCGCGAACGCCTTGACGACCCGCACGCCGGAGATGTTCTCCTCGGCATCGGCCGTCAGTTCGGCGATGCGCTGCTGGGTCTCTTGGATGGCAGGGCGCGCACGCCGACCGTAGCGGTAGGAGATGGCGATCACGAACGGAACGGGCACGAGTGCGATCAGGCCCAGCCAGGGGTTGATCACGATCATCACGACGCCGGCGAGCGTGATCGTGAGGATCGACTGCAGGATGAACACCAATCCATAGCCGAGGAAGAAGCGCACGGCCTGCAGATCGACGGTCGCGCGCGACATCAGCTGGCCGGTCTGCTGGTGGTCGAAGAAGCCCAGCTCCAAGCGCTGCAGTTGCGCGTACATGGTCTCGCGCAGGTCGTACTCGACTCCCAGCGACACGCGCCCGGCGATCATTCGCCGGGCGTAGGTGAGCGCCCAGCGGGCGAGCACGACCGCGACGATCGCCAGGGCGAGCAGCGCGAGCGTGTGGCGATCGTGCGCTCCGGCGCCGTGATCGTGCGCGTGCTGAGCACCCTTACGGATCGTTTCCACGGCTCGGCCGGTGAGCGCGGGCAGCGCCACCGTCATCACCATCGCCACACTCGCCAGCAGCCACGACGCAGTCAGCGGGGCGCGGTAGGGGCGCAGGAAGCTGAGCAGACGGAGGAAGATGGTCATAGTTGTGCGGGCAACGATTATCGCAGGCGGTCAGGCCGTTTGTGAGGCGCTGCTCCTAAGCTGCGCCCATGTCGACGTCGGCGGAGCGCCCACAGGCAACTGGCCCCGGTGCGGGGCTGTGTGAGCGCTGTCGCCACCAGCGGCTCGTGCGCAACACGCGTGGCTCGACCTTCTCGCTGTGCGAGCGCTCACGCGAGGAGCCGGATTTCCCGCGCTATCCGCGTCTGCCGGTGCTCAACTGCCCGGGGTTTGAGCAGCGCGAGGTAGACGAGGCCCGCCACGTCTAGCCGGCAGGGCGCAGATGGCGTGCCAGGAACGGCACGACCTCCTGCCACAGCCGTGCCGCCGGTCCGGGGCGATAGGTGGGTCGGTAGTCGGCGAAGAACGCGTGCCCCGCGCCCTCGTAGACGTCGACTTTGACCTCCTGCCCGCTCGTGCCAGCGCGCTCGCGCAGCTGTGCGGCGATCTCCGGCGAAGGGTTCTGGTCTTCGGCGCCAACCGCGGCGAGCAGTGGGCAGCGCAGGCGATCGGCCAGCTCGAGCGGTGGCGTGGGGCGCTCGGCCGTGACGCGCTCGTCGGGCGTGGCGCGATCGATCAGGCCACCCCAGCAGTCCACCGCGGCGTGCAGCCGGGCGCTCGTGCAGGCGAACAGGAGCGTCAGACGCCCGCCCATGCAGAAGCCGATGCAGCCGATCCGGCCGTTGACGTCCTCGCGCGCCAGCAGCTGGGCAGCGGCGCCTTCGAGATCGCCGAGTGCGGTCTGGTCGGGCATCGCGGCCAGCCGCTCGAGCATCGCCGGCAGTTGCTCGTCGGGCGGCGGAGCGCCTTCGCGCGTGAACAGGTCGACGGCCAACGTCACATAGCCGATGTTGGCCAGGCGGTTGGCGACGTCGCGGGCGTGCTCGTTGAGTCCTTTGGCCTCGTGGATGACGATCATGCCTGGATGGCTGGCCGGTGTGGAGTCGCGCGCTGCCGGTCGTGCCAGATAGCCGTTGATCGGCGTGCCGTCAGCGCCGGCGAACGCGATGTCCTCGCCGCTGACCGTCTCGGGGTCGGTCAGCGCTCCGGGGACGCCGGGGGTGCTCGGCTGCATCTGTGTAGCGGTCATCGCGTGTGTGCCTCCTGCCTGTTCGGGGCCAGATCGCCGTTGCCTGCGGGCGCCATGGCGCCGGGCGGCGTGTGCGGCTCGAGTTCGCGGATCTTGCGCCTGACGCGCTTGCGCGTCTCAGACAGCTCGTGCTCGAGCTTGGCCAGCTCGGCGCTCCGGTCGCGGACGAGCGCCAGCTGGTGCTGGATGTGGCCGAGCGCCTGCTCCAGCAACTCGCGCCGGCGCCCGGGGTCGACGTCCTCGCGACGCAGCTGGGCACGCAGCTCCGCACGCGCCTCCTCGGCCGTCAACAGCGTCTTGAGCTGGTCCAAAGACACCCCGAGCAGGTCTTTCAGGCGCATCACCTCGCGCAGCCGCTCGACCTCCTCCTCCGTATACAGACGGTGCTGCCCGGCTGGACGGGCGGGCGCCTCGGGCAGCAGTCCGATCTCCTCGTAGTAGCGGATCGTTCTGGGGGTTGTGCCGACCAGGCGCGCGACGTCACCGATGCGCAGGCTGGTGCGCGCGGAATCGGTGGACGTCGGCTGGGGGTCTCGGGCTTGTGCGCTCACGGCGATGCTCAGCTGGTGGGGGATGGGACTGGGGCGGGGGAGGGGTCGCTGACGTGGCTCGGGCGCAATAGGCACACGCCGCTGCCGAGCAGTGACACGATCGCCAGCACCCATAGGGCGGTGTGCATGTTGGCGATGAACGGCGCGAGCTTCTCCGGCGAGAGTTCCTTGGCCAGGCCCGAGAAGACGGCGAACAGGGTCGCCTTGGGGATCGCCGAGGTGACGATCGCGAGGACGAACGCGATCGACAGCACCGCACCGGTGTTCTGCAGCAGTGTGCGCGCGCCCGCGGCCACGCCACGACGATTGGCGGGCACGACACCCATCATGGCGGCGGTGTTGGGGCTGTTGAACATGCCCGAGCCGGCGCCGACCATGCCCAGCCAAAGCGCGCTCTGCCAGTAGGGCGTGTGTACGTCCAGCGTGGTCATGCCGGCGAGCCCGGCGGCGCTGACGAGCATGCCCAGCGCGGCGAGTGTGCGTGAGCCATGGCGGTCGGCGTAGATTCCGGCCAGCGGCGAGGCGACCAGCATGCCCAGCGCGAGCGGCATCAGCTTGATCCCGGCGGTGATCGGCGAGTTGCCCTGCGCGCCCTGGAAGTAGAAGACGAACAGGAACATCAGCGCAAAGCGCGCGAGGCCGTTGATGAACGCGGCGCCGCTGGCGGCGGCAAACAGCCGGTTGTTGAAGATCTTCAGGTCGAGCATCGGCGCGCGTGATCGTTTCTCGATCAGCACCCACAGCGGTAGCAGTACCGCGGCGGCCGCCAGGCCGGCGATCACGATCTGATCGTCCCATCCGCTTAGCCCGCCGCGCGAGACGCCGAGGACCAGGCCGGTGAGACCGATGACGAACGTGGTCGTGCCGAGCACGTCATAACCGCGCACGGAGTCAGGCTTGGCCAGCTCTTGCAGGATCAGAGCGCCCCAGGCGGCTCCGGCGAGCGCGATCGGGACGTTGAACCAGAACACCCAGTGCCAGGAGATCGCGACCAGCGCGCCGCCGAGCACCGGCCCGAGCACGAGACCGATCGCGGCGACCATCGTGTTGGCGCCCATCGCCAGCCCGAGTTCCTCCTTGGGGAACGCATCGGTGACGAGCGCGGCGGCGTTGGCGAAGAGGAACGCCGAGCCGATGCCCTGCACCGCACGCCACACGATCAGCACGGTCGCATTGGGTGAGAAGCCGGCGCCGAGCGAGGCGAGCGCGAACACCAGAAAGCCGCCGACGTACGCGCGCTTGCGTCCGAACAGGTCGCTCAGTCTGCCGGCCATCAACACCAGCACGGTGGCGGCGATCAGGTAGGCGAGTATCACCCACACGAGCGCGAGCAGGCTCGTATGCAGCGAGCGCTCGAGGTCGGGCAGGGCGATGATCAGCGTCCCCGAGTTGGTTGCTGCCAGCAGCATCCCCAGGCTGGTGCAGGACAACGCCCACCACTTGTAGTGCTCGTGCCCGGCGGACACGCCGAGCCGCGAGCTGCGCGGCTGCGGTGGCGCCTGGCGGGGCGGAGCGGTGGTGGTCAAGTGGATGCGCCTCCCAGCGGTGTCATCAATTTGACGTGAACGTAAAGATCAGGATAGCAGGAGCTGGGGCCGGCACGAGTCTGGACGGTGCTAAAACATTGGACATGGCGACAGACCAACCCAGCGTCGTGAAGTCCGACGAGCAGTGGCGCCGGGAGTTGACGCCGGCTCAGTACGACGTGCTGCGCAAGGCCGGCACGGAGCCGCCGTTCACGGGCGAGTACGTCTACAACAAGGACTCTGGCGACTATCGCTGCGCGGCCTGCGGGGCGATGCTGTTTGGCGCCGACACGAAGTTCGATTCTGGCACCGGCTGGCCGAGTTTCACCGAGCCGGCGGTCGCCGAGGCGGTCGAGCTGCGTCCCGACAACAGCCTGTTCATGAAGCGCACGGAGGTGCTGTGCCGCTGCTGCGGCGGGCATCTCGGCCACGTGTTCGACGATGGCCCCGGGCCGACCGGAGAGCGCTACTGCATCAACTCGGCGGCGCTGGCCTTCCAGCCCAAGGACGGCGATCCGCAGCCCAGCGAGGATGACGCCGGCGATTCCGGCGATGCGTGAGCACCGCCCCGCGGCTGACCACCTGCGCCACCCGTCGTCGGTGAACAGGTAGCCTTCTCGATTCGATGGTCATGTTCGAACAGTCACGCCGGCTCTCCGAACCGCTGCGGTGGGGTCGGCGTGAGCGTATCGCGCTGGCTGGGCTACTGAGCGCGGTCGTCATCTGCCTGCTCGCGCTGGGCGCCTACGCCGTCACCGGCGGCACTCCCGAACGCCACGACTGCATCAGGGTGACGTTCGCGAGCACCCTGGGCGGCGCCGATCTGCACGGCTGTGGTACCCAGGCACGGAACATCTGCGCGTCGGGCAATTTCGCCCACCTCCAAGATCAGTTGCAAGCGGCGTGCACCCGAGCCGGGTTCCCCTACCGGCCGCCGAGCTAGCCTCACCCCGTACAGCCAAGACCGCCTCGACGGGCGTGTGAGGCTCGCTCACGGGCGACGCTGACGGCGTCTAGACAAATGTCGAAACCGCTGCGGCAAGTGTTGGCCAGGATGGCCCTACCGGCTTTTACAGCACCCGGATTTCATACCGGGACCGTCATCGGTGGGGGCTGCAGCAGCGTGCTGGGCACTCGCCGGTATCTACAACTGCAGGGAAACGGAGGCATATGA
Organism: uncultured Solirubrobacteraceae bacterium; assembly: GCA_963705235.1. GTDB lineage: Bacteria > Actinomycetota > Thermoleophilia > Solirubrobacterales > Solirubrobacteraceae > Palsa-744. Next base: position 2,346,044 of record OY970059.1, read on the forward strand.
CCTGGCTGGCATACCCACATTGGCTGAACGCGGGCGACAACGCGTGGCAGATGACCGCGGCGACCCTCGTCGGGCTGATGAGCCTGCCGGGCCTTGCGGTCCTGTACGGCGGCGTCATGCAGAAGCGCTGGTCGGTGAACAGCATGATGCTCACCTTCGTGGCGTTCTGTCTCGTGCTCGTGGCTTGGGTCCTGTGGGGGTTCAAGATGGGTTTTGGAACCCCGATCGGAACCGGCAAAGGCTTCTTTGACACGTTCTGGGGCAAGTCGGGCACGGTGCTGTCGACTGGGGCCGAGGAGGGGCAGGCGATCATTCCGTCGATCTCGGAAGGGCCAGAATTCCACTTCCCGATGGCATCGCTTGTGTACTTCCAGTTCGTGTTCGCCGCGATCACGCCGATCCTGATGCTCGGCTCGGTGCTCGGGCGGATCAGCTTCAAGGCGTGGATCCCGTTCGTGCTCTTGTGGATCACGTTCTGCTACACGGTCAACGCCTTCTTGATCTGGGGTGGTGGCTACTTCTCCGCACACGGAGCACTGGACTATTCCGGTGGGTATGTGATCCATCTCGCCGCCGGCATCTCCGGATTCGTGGCGGCCGCCGTGATCGGACCGAGGTTGCAACGAGACCGTGAGGTCGACGCTCCCAACAACCTGCTGATGGTGGCAGCGGGGGCTGGTCTGCTGTGGCTGGGATGGAATGGCTTCAACGGCGGGGACTCCTACTACGCGGGCGCAAACGCGTCGGCGGCGGTGCTCAACACCAACCTGTGCACGGCCGTGGCGATGCTCGTGTGGATCTTCTGGGACTACGCCTTCCGCGAAAAGCCTTCGCTGATCGGCTCGGTCAACGGGATGATCACCGGACTGGTGGCGATCACGCCATCGGCGGGTTTCATCAACGGCTGGGGTGCGATGGCGATCGGCGTGATCGCCTCGACGATCGTGTGGATGTCGATCAGATTCCTCAGTCGGGCGCCTGTCTTCCGACATGTCGACGATACGTTGGGGGTCATATACACGCACGGCATCGCCGGGTTGACCGGCGGGTTGATGGTCGGGGTGTTCGCCGACCCTCACCTGGTCGAGTACATCGGCGTCGGCGGCGCGTCGAACATTCCCGGAAAGGCCGGCATCATCCACGGCAGCTGGACGCTGCTGCGCTGGCAGGCGGAGACGGCCGCGTGGGTGATCGTGTTCAGCGGGATCATGACGTTCATCCTGCTGAAGATCGTCAGCATCTTCCTGCCTCTTCGCCTCAGCGACGAGGAGCTGGAGATCGGCGATCACGCGATCCACGGCAACGAGGTGTATCCCTCCGACGTGCCGACGCTCGGCGGGCCTCACGCAGCGACGTGGCAGCCCGGCGGCTCAGCGGCGCCGGCAGGCGCGGGCGCGTAGAGGGCAAGCTCTCCCTCTAAGCGGGTGCGTCCTCCCCACGGGCGCACCCGCCTATGATGGAGGACGGTCAGAGAGCGGCTCCGCTTCGGCGGGGCCGCTTCTCTCGTTAAGGCTCGTGCCGGGCTCTCGTGCAGCTCAGCCGGGGATGCCGATGGGGCATGCAACGCCCGTTCCACCCAGCCCGCAGTAGCCGCCGGGGTTCTTGGCGAGATACTGCTGGTGGTAGTCCTCGGCGTAGTAGAACGGGTGCTGTGGATCGAGTTTGCTGATCTCGGTTGAGATCGTTCCGTGGCCGGCGGCGCTGAGCATCTGCTGGTAGGCGTCCTTGGATGCCTCGGCGGCGGTCGTCTGCGACTCGTCGCTGCATAGGATCAGCGACCTGTACTGGGTACCGACGTCGTTGCCCTGGCGCATGCCCTGCGTCGGGTCGTGTCCCTCCCAGAACAGCTTGAGCATCTCCTGATATGAGGTCGTGGCGGTGTCGAACGCGACGAGCACGACCTCGGCGTGCCCGGTACGCCCACTGCAGACCTCCTCGTAGGTGGGGTTCGGCGTGACGCCGCCGGCATAGCCGACCGCTGTTGTGTACACGCCGTCGGCTTCCCAGAAGATACGCTCGGCTCCCCAGAAGCAGCCCATCCCGAAGATGGCGCTCTGCACCGTATCCGGGAACGGCCCCTGTAGCGGTGTTCCCAAAATCTCGTGACGCGGCGGCACGGCGATGGCCTGCTCGCGTCCGGGCAGCGCGGCATCGGGCTCGACCATCGCGGTCCTGTCTCTACCGAAGATGCGCATGGGTTTCAGGCTAGCCGATGTGGCGCTTGGGCCGGTCGGCTAGCCCGCAGGGCGGCCAGGTAACGCCAACTCCAAACCCCTGGACGGACTCGGAGCTATTTGGTGTCCGCGTCTTCCGCCCCGAAAGGCGGGCGAGCTATTCGTTAGCCAGCGCGTGCAGTGCGGCGTAGGCCAGCTTGTGTTTGGTGCCGGTCGTGTCCACGATCCCATACCAGTCGTTCGTCCCATACGAGGCGTAGTTGAAGTCGACGACGGCACCCACGTATCCGAGCGATCGTGCCCACTGGATGAACCCGGTGAGGTTCGCGGCCTGCTGCTGTTCGGTCCATTGCAGCGAGTCACCCGTCGACGGGTTACCGACGGCGGTGGGCCACCCGACCTCTGTGACGTACACGGGCTGGCCGGTGTCGGCGTGCGCTTCGGTGACCCGTGCGCGGTTCCCGAGCGCGCTCTGCGCCGGGTTGCTTGTCCCGCCGTAGGGGTGCACGGTCCAGCCGCCGGCGATTGCGGAGAGCGCCGGCGCGGTCCTCAGCAGCGCCCGCCCATAGCTGTCGCCCGCGTAGCCGCCGTCGTAGGACAGCAGTAGCCGGGGTCGGTCTGGTTCAGGGATGGCCGCGAGAGCTTCGTGCACCGCCGTGGCGAGTGCCGCATACGCCGTGTAGTTGCCGGGGTCGCTCCAGAAATACGGGTTGCCCGGCTCGTTCAGGATCTCCGCCGTCGTGGCGCCGAGATCAGTGCGGCCCTGCCAGAACGTCCCGCCGTGGCCGTAGCGCTTGAACCAGTTGACGAGCGTGGTCGCGTACTGCGCCCTGTTGATCGCGCCGATTGAGCTGCCGCCGGTGAATAGCGGGAGCAGCGTCACTCCATTGGACGCCAGGAGGCTCATCTGCGCGTCGCTGTTGTAGTTGGTGTAGCTCGAGCGGACGTACTTCACGGCGCCGGCGAAGTCCTTGACGGCCGACGGCCAGTCCCAGCCACCGGCGTCCACACCGACGATCGTGTTCCCCGTCGGCGGTTCCTCGATCGGTTCGACGGGCAGTTCTTCTTCGATCGGTTCGGCGGGCGGTTCTTCTTCGATCGGTTCGGCGGGCGGTTCTTCTTCGATCGGTTCGGCGGGCGGTTCTTCTTCGATCGGGGGTTCCTGCGTCAGGCCTCCGGCAGTCTGCAGACGACCAGCCCACCCTCCGAGCCTGGTACGGTCGCTCGTCGCCTGAACATCGACGACAGGCATCGCAGCTGGTGGTATGTAGAGCTTCTGAGAAGCCGGGAAGTCGAGGTACTTCACGCCATCGCCGGCGAGGTCGGTCATCACAGCCACATGGATCGTCTTGGTGCCCGTTGGCACTGAGGTCACTTCGATCGCGCCACCATCGGGCGAGAGGCGATCCGTGATGCTCGCGCCGCCGGCATGCGCCACGCCCGACAGGGCAAAGACGGCGATGGCTGCGGCAAAGAGAAGCCAGCGATACGGTCTCATCGGACCTCCAGTTCATGCTTGTAGCGGTTGATCGTCCTGATCGTCTTCTTGCCCTTGCGGATCAGATCCCGCAGAGCCGGTGGTAGCGCTGACGGCTCGCATACGGCTCGAGCGGGGTCGTGTGCTGCTCCGGCCGGCAGTGGTGCCGGTCGATGTCGCGATGCAGCTCGACGCGGAGCGCTTCATGCGCACGCAGCGAATGGAGCTTCGCGGCACCGGTCTGCGCAGGGCTCGGACCGGCCTGGATGAATCTTGTGAACGCCGCCTCGCTGGCCCCGGAAGACGCTCGTATCACTATAGCGACATCGAGCGTCGACTTTGATCGGTGACTGTGAGCGAGCACCGCGGTTTAGAGTGCATCGATGAGGATCGAGCGCTTGGCGATCGGAGGGTGCTTGTGAGTGGTGGGCGGGTGGTCGACTACGAGGTAGACGGGCCGATTGCGCGGATCACGCTGGATCGACCCGAGCGCGGGAACGGGATCACGAGTCAGCTGGTGAGGGAGCTTGTGCAGTGCATCGAGTGCGCCGATCTGGACCCGGCCGTGCACGTGATGCTGCTGGCGGGCAACGGGCCGGGTTTCTGCGGCGGCTATGACCTGGTGGAGAGCGCCGAGGGAAGGCGGGCGCCAGGCGCCGGTGAGGTGCCGCCGGGCTCGCCGCTGGACCCGGCGGTGATCGCCGCCAACCACGATCCGGCGGGCATCTGGGATGCGATGACGGACTACGCGATGATGGGCCGCAACGTTCGTGGCTTTATGAGCCTGTTCGACGCCGGCAAGCCGGTGGTCTGCCGGGTACACGGCTTTTGCGTAGCCGGCGGCACCGACATGGCGCTGTGTTCGGACCTGCTGGTGATCGCGCACGACGCGAAGATCGGCTATCCGCCGGCGCGCGTGTGGGGCTCGCCGACGACAGCTCTGTGGGCACATCGCATAGGTGCTCAGCGGGCCAAGCGGATGCTGTTCACTGGCGACTGTCTGTCGGGCGAGGAGGCGGTGGAGTGGGGGCTGGCAATCGAGGCGCCGCCGGCGGATAAGCTTGTGGCGCGTACCGAGGTCCTAGTGGAGCGGATCGCGCGCATGCCGGTTAACCAGCTGATGATGATGAAGCTGCTGGTCAACCAGACGCTATACGCGCAGGGGCTGCACGCTACGCAGACGCTGGGCACCGTGTTCGACGGGATCGCACGTCACACCTCCGAGGGCCACGCCTTTCAGCAGCGCGCCGCGGAGTCCGGTTTCCGTGCGGCGGTGCGCGAGCGCGATGAGCCGTTCGGCGATGCCGGGCGCTCGACTTTTAAGGGTTAGCTCGCATATGCGATCGTAGGTGTGTGGCAGTTATCCATGCCAGCCGTCCGCTTGGCTGGGAACTCGCGCGCGTGTTCCCGTCAAGGCCGTTTCACGTGCACTTCTGGGACGGCACAAACGTGGCGGCGACGCGGGATCGCTCGCCGACGTTCATTGTGCGCCGCCCGACCGCGCTGGCACATTTGATCTCGGCTCCGGGCACACTCGGCCTCGGGCGGGCGTATGTCGACGGGTCGCTGGCGGTCGACGATCTGGACGGTGCGTTTACGGTCGTCGACGAGTGGCAGCCGCCGAGCTTGGGCACGTCTGACCGTGTGCGCCTGGGGCTGGCGTTGGCGCTGGCGGCGGCGCCAGGTGGGCTGCCCCACCGCCCGGGCATCGAGCTGGTGCTTGGCGGACAACTGCACAGCACCGAGCGCGACGCGGCGGCGGTCCGCTACCACTACGACGTCGGCAACGAGTTCTTCGCGCTGTTTTTGGACGAGTCGATGACCTACAGCTGCGCGATCTTCTCGCGCGGCGCGCAGACGCTCGAGGACGCGCAGCGCACGAAACTCGAGCTGGTCGCCGGCAAGCTGAGGCTCGAGCCGGGCATGCGAGTGCTCGACGTGGGCTGCGGCTGGGGCAGCTTTGCGATCTACGCGGCACGCGAGCACGGCGTTGAGGTGACCGGCATAACGCTGTCCGAGCCGCAGGCACAGCTCGCACGCGAGCGCGTGGCAGCGGCCGGTCTGGCCGACCGGGTGACGATCCGTGTTCAGGACTACCGCGAGCTGCCACACGGGTCGTTTGACGCGATCGCCAGCATCGGCATGGCCGAGCACGTAGGCGAGCGTCAGATCGACGTGTATGCGCGCTCGCTGTTCGCGTTGCTTGCGCCGGGCGGAGTGCTGCTCAACCATGCGATCGCCGCGCTGAGCCCTGATGACAAACCACTGGAGGACTTGTTTTCCACGCGGTACGTGTTTCCTGACGGCGAGCCACTGGCGCTCTCGCGTGTGCAGTTGGCGCTCGAGCGCGCGGGCTTTCACAGCGAGCACGTGGAGGGCTTTCGCGAGGACTACGCGGAGACGTTGCGCCATTGGGCGCGGCGTCTGGACGAGCATCTCCCGCAGGCCGAGGCGCTGGCGGGAGCGCAGCGCACGCGCGTGTGGCGCCTGTACCTGCGCGCAGCGGGGAACAGCTTCACGAACGCCCAGAACGCCGTGTATCAGGTGCGAGCGCGACGTCCCGCATGAGTGCCCGGGAGGGTCGGGCGACCTAGACGCGGTGGGGGGTCGGGCGGTGGCGGCGATGCAGTCCTGGACGGTCGGGCGCGGTGGGGGCTAGAATGACGCGATCCTGCGGATGTAGCTCAGCTGGCTAGAGCGTCGCCTTGCCATGGCGAAGGTCGAGGGTTCGAATCCCTTCATCCGCTTCAAGCGAAAGCCCCCGTATTCGCGGGGGCTTTGTGCTTCTCGGGCGCTTCTGGCAGCGGGCCTGCTTTCACCCGCTCTCACCGTCGGCCGCGAGCAGTCGCTGTGCGCGGCGCTCGGTGGCACTGGGGGCGCTGTCAAGCCCGGGAGGGCTTTCGACCGATTGGCTTGCCTGTCCGATCGGCAGGTCGCTGCGCCAGTTGGCGAGGAAGCTCTCGGCGGCGCCGACGGCGAGCGGCCTGGCGAACAGGAAACCCTGGCCGCTGTCACAGCGCTCCTCCCGAAGCAGCGACAGCTGGTCCTCCAACTCGATGCCCTCCGCGAGCGTCTCGATCGACAGTGCCTTGCCGAGCTGCACGAGCGTGCGTAGCAGCGTTTCGCCTTCGGGGTTCTCGGTCAGCTGAGAGATGAACGAGCGGTCGATCTTGAGCGCGTCGACGGGGAAGCGCTGTAGATGGGCGAACGAGGAGTAGCCGGTGCCGAAGTCGTCGATCGCGATGCGCACGCCGAGTTCCTTGATCTCGTGCAGTCGCCGTGCGGTCTCCTCGGGGTGGAGCATGAGTGTCGTCTCGGTGATCTCGAGCGTCAGCGCTTCGGGTGCCAGTCCGCTGTTGGCGATCGCGGCGCGCACGTCGGTGATGAACTGATCGGTTTCGAGCTGGCGCGCGGACACGTTGACGGCCATGCCGATTGGGTTACCCGCCTGGTGCCAGTGGGCGCACTGGCGGCATGCCTCGTCGAGTACCCACTTGCCGACCTCGACGATCTGGCCCGTCTCCTCCAGTAGCGGGATGAAGTCGTTGGGCTGCACGACGCCGTTCGCCGGTCGCTTCCAGCGTAGGAGCGTCTCCACGCCCGTGGGCACCATGCGGTGCAGATCGAACGTCGGCTGGTAGAGCAGGAAGAACTCGTCGTGGTCGAGCGCGCCGCGCAGCGCCATCTCGAGCTCCATGCGGTCTTGGACAACGTGCTGCATGCCCGACTCGAACACCACGTGACGGTTGGAGCCGTCCCATTTGGCTCGGTGCAGGGCGATGTCGGCGTCGCGCAGCAGCTCCTCGACGGAGGCGCGCTCACCGATCGCCACGCCGATGCTCGCCGTCACAGTGAGGTCGCTGCGATCGCTCTCGGTGAGCGCGAACGGCGCCTTTAGCGCTTCGCGCAGTCGCGCCGCGATCATCGCCGCGCCGGCGTCGGTGGACACGTCTTCGGCCAAAACGACGAACTCGTCGCCGCCGATCCGCCCGAGCGCGTCGACGTTGCGCACGACGCCGTCAAGCCGCGCGGCGATCGCCTTGAGCAGCTCGTCGCCGGAGGCGTGCCCGAGCGTGTCGTTGATGTTGGTGAAGTTGTCGAGGTCGATCAGCAGTGCGGCGATCGAGTTCTGCGCCCGGCGCGCCCGCCCGAGCATCTGCTCGCCGCGCTCGATGATCAGCGTGCGGTTGGGCAGCCCTGTGAGCTGGTCGTGCGTGGCGATGAACGCCAGCTCCTCCTGGCGATCGTCCAGCTCGTTTTGTGTGCGCGCGCGCTCGTGCTCGAACGCCTCGCACATGCGCACGAGCGTCACGTCGACGGTACGTTGCGCCATCGACATCGCGGTGTGCAACGCCGCGTCGGAGACCGCCAAGTCGGCGGCGCATTCAGCGAGCGTCTCGTTGATCACGTCGCGCCAGCGCAGGCAGCGCTTGATCACCTCGTTGAGCGGCGCGGAGCGTCGCGCGGCCACGTGGCCGAACACGCCCCACGCTTCGCGGCCCGCCGCCAGGCCTTCGCGCGGGTCGCCACCGGCGATCCAGCGCGCGACCCAGCTGGTTGAGACTCGGCCGATGTGCTGAAAGCTGTCCTGGTCGGGCCCATCGACGTCCACGCCCGCTTGCGCGTTGCGTACAGTCGCCTGTGTAACCACCTGCTCTACACGCGCCAGCAGCGCCTCACCGAGCCGATTGATCTCGTACTCGTGCCGCTCTGCCGCGGAGTCGCGTCCTGCGGATGGGGACATCATCCCTCCCGGGCTGTGAGCTGATCCGTCATCTCGCCTTGAGAGTCGGTCAAACGGGCCAAGTTCTTGAGGGCCGGTTGTCCCAAATAGACGACTGGGCTTGGCGGTGTCACCGTCGCGAGGGCAGCTCCGCACGTGCCAAATAGCGCCCGCCGTCGCCTCGGCGGACCAGGTCCATCGCCTCCAGTTCGCTTAGGCCGAGCAGGACCTCATGCGCCGCCGCGCCACCGCGCGTGAGCTTCTCCGGCGTGTCTCCTCCGCCCGCGACACGATCGAGGAGGGCTGCCAAGCGCGGCTCCAGCCCACAGCTCATTCCGCATAGTGGAAGCATCGGGCTGATCGACTCGATGTCTAATGCGAGCAGATCCAGCACGTCGTGCGGGCCGCGGATGAGCTTCACGCCTTCACGCAGCAGGCGGTGCGCGCCGCTCGAGAGCGGCGAGGTGGCTCGCCCTGGAACGGCGCCGAGCGGTCGCCCGAGCAGCGAAGCGATGCGAGCCGCCTCGAGGTCGCCGGGGCTGTCCGCGGCCTCGACGATCACGACCGCGTCGGCGAGCGCAACGACGATGCGCTCGCTCGCAAGCTGACCCCAGCGCCGGGCGCTACAGCTCGATGGCAGCTCCGAGATTGCGCAGCCCCGCTCGATCACGCGGGCCAGCAGCGAGCGCCGGCGCGCCGGGCAGCCCGCGCTGAGTCCACCGGGGAGAACGGCTACCGCGCGTCCACTGGCTTCGAGCGCTCCCGCGTGTGCGGCCACCGCAACGCCGTCGGCGAGGCTGGCGGTCACGCTGACGCCGGCCGCGGACAGTCCCCGCGCCAGCTCGCGCGACATCTCCATCCCGTAGTCGCTGGCGAGCCGGCTGCCGAGGATCGCGACCAGCGGCCCATCGGCGAGTCCCACCAGGCGCTCTGTGCCTCCGAGGACCTCCAACAGCGCCGGCGCGAACGGCCCGCTGAGCGAGCTGGGATAGCGGCGGGCGTGGCGGCAGATCGCACCCTCTGCCGGCATGCGCGAGCGCTGCTGCGCGCCGAAGCGGCGGTAGCGGGTGCCAACCTCGGTGGCGCGCCTGCCCGCAACCGCGCGCATCAGCCGCGCATCGTCGAGCGCGAGCACGTCGAGCAGGCGGCGGCGGTCGCGCGCGACGTACTCGAGGGCGCCGCTCAGCTCACCCAGCAGCCAGCTGCGCCGCCGGCAGCTCGCGCACACACCCAAGTCGCCAGTGTGCGCGGCGACGGCGCTCATGCCACGCGCGCGGCCGCAACGCCGGTCCCCGGGCGCAGCGCGATGGCCTCGCCGAGATCGCGCGCCTGCACCTGCCGGCTCGCGCGCAGGTCGGCGATCGTGCGGGCGACGCGGAGCACGCGGTGCTCGCCGCGCGCGCTCAACAGGCCGCCTTGGCGGGCGCTGCGCAGCAGCTCTCGGCCTCGATCGTCCAGCCGGACGTGTCTGGTGGTCGCGCTGGCGCTCATGTGCGCGTTCACGCTCACGCCCTCGTCGGCCAGGCGCGTGCGCTGGCGCTCGCGTGCGTCTGCGACCTGGGTGCGCGCCTGCTCGGAGCTGGTGCTCGCCACGCGAGAGAGGTCGGAGGAAGCGTCCGCGTGCATGTTTACCAGCAGATCGATGCGATCCAACAGAGGGCCGCTCAGGCGCCGACGGTGGCGAGTCAGCTCGACTTCGCTGCAGCGACAGCGCTCACCCTCGCCGGCGTAGCCGCACGGGCACGGGTTGGTGGCCGCCACAAGCATGAACCTGGCGGGGTACACGGCCGAGTGGCGGGCTCTGGAGATGGCCACGCGGCCGTCCTCCAGCGGCTGGCGCAGCGCCTCCAGCGCGGGGCGCGCGAACTCCGTCAGCTCGTCCAGAAACAGCACGCCGTTATGAGCCAGCACGACCTCGCCGACGTGGTCGCGACCGGCGCCCCCGAGCAGCCCCGCGGCGGTGCTCGAGTGGTGTGGCGCGCGAAATGGGCGACGGCTCGGCAGCTCGCGCATGCCCGCGTCGGTCACGCTGTGGATGCGCATCACGTCGATCGCCTCCGTTCGGCTGAGCGCCGGCAGGATCGACGGAACGCGCTGGGCGAGCATCGTCTTGCCCGTGCCCGGCGGGCCGCTCAGCAGCACATTGTGAGCGCCCGCCGCCGCGATCACGATCGCGCGCACGGCATGGCGCTGGCCTTGTACATCGCTCAGATCCTCGCTGGGCTGCTCCGCGCTCGTGACGTCGGCGCTCGCGCTCGCCAGCGTGCGTGGGGCGGGCATTGGGTCGCCGCGACCGCCGCCCAGCAGTCGCACGGCGCTGTGCAGGTGATCGACCACCTGCACGTCAAGGCCGTCGATCAGGCACGCCTCGCGCGCTCGCGCGCCCGCGAGCGCGAGTGTGGGCAAGCCGGCACGCTCGCACGCCTGCGCCACGGCGAGCGTGCCGCGCGTCGCCCTGACGGCGCCGTCGAGCGCCAGCTCGCCAAACAGCACGGTGCGCTCCAGGCCCTGTGTGGGGATCTGACCGCTCGCCGCGAGTACCGCGCAGGCCAGCGCGAGATCCAGTCCGGCGCCGGCCTTGCGCACGTCGCCGGGCGCGAGGTTGGCGGTGATGCGACGGGCCGGGAACTCGTAGCCACAGTTGCGGATCGCCGCCTGGATTCGCTCGCGCGCCTCGCGCACGGCAGTGTCGACCAGGCCGACGATCGCAAAACCCGGCAGCCCAGGCCTGACGTCCACCTCCACGGCCACGTGGCGTGCGTGCAGGCCCTCGATCGTGAACGTGTGCGCCCTTGCCAGCAAACGCCTGGCCTCCTTGTGCTCCGCTCCGGGCCGTCCCGGACGCGAGCAGACAAGCTAGGCGGCGCTTGGGATGGCAGGCGCAAGCGGCCCCGCACGGGGGCGTGTATGCACGCCCCCGTACTGCTTACGACTACAGCCCGGCGGGGTGGCGCGCGACGTAGGCGCCGGTCGAGGTCATGCTGTCCGACCAGCGCGTGCCGCTCTCCTGCAGCGCGACCGTGTCGAAGCGTTTGCCGTCGATCACCATGAACGCGTGCTCGGAGTTGGCGTAGATCGTGATGTGCGTGCCAGGTCCCGGCTCGCCGAAGGACTCCAGCCCGGTCGAGTCCTCGGGGGAGCTGAGCAGGCCGCCGCCGTGCAGCGCGTAGGAGACCGAGCCCGAGCAGTCATAGCCGGATGACTCGAACGAGCCGTGGCCGCCGCCCCACACGTACGGGCGCGTGGCGATTTCATCGCCCGCCGCGATCACTCGCGCGACGCACGCCTTCGCCTTCGCCGCCCGAGCTGTCTGACCCACCGCCGCTGCTGTGGACGCGTGCCGACGGCGGCGGGGTCAGCGTGCCCTCGGCTGGCGATGCCCAGCACGTGCCACGTCGCCGGGCCGACGACGCCGTCCACGGTCAAGCCGTGGCGGGCCTGCAGCCGGCGCACGGCTTCCTCGGTCGCCGGGCCGAATTCGCCGTCAGCGCTGAGCTTGAGCGCGGACTGCAGGCGTTCGACCGCACCCGCGCCGCCTTCGGAGCCTTCTTCGGTGCCGCCGCTGCCCGGTGTCAGCCCGGTGTCCGAGCTGGCGGCGTTGGCGGTGGCGTGATGGTGGTGGCGCGGTGCGGGCAGCGCGGAGGGTGGGGGAGTGAGGGTTTCCTGGCTGTGCACGCCGATCACGTGCCAGGTGGCCGGACCGACGACGCCGTCCACGCTCAGCCCGTGGCGGGCCTGCAAGCGGCGGATGGCGGCCTCGGTGTGCGGGCCGAAGTCGCCGTCGGTCGTGAGCTTTAGCGCGCTCTGCACCCGCTTGACCGCGCTCGTGACGTCTTCTTCGTTGGGTTCTTCTCCAGCGGCTTTCGTTTCACCGGCGCTCGAGGGGTCCGCTTCGGCGGTGGTCGCGGCTGTCGCGGAAATCGCTTCCGGCGTGGCAGGCGAGGTGGCACTCTGCAGGACCGCGGGTGCGGTGGTGCCGCCGGTGCCGGTCGCGGCCGCGGGTGTGCTCGCGGGCACCACGCTGGCGATCTGGGCGGTGAACGCGTTGCCGTTGCGCAGCGCGGCGCCGGTCAGCGCACCGACCACGCCGTCCACGGTCAAGCCGTGGCTGGCCTGGAACTTGCTCACCGCTTCTTCGGTTTCCGGCCCAAACACGCCGTCGACCTTGACCGCGCCGAGCGCCTGCTGCAACAGCTGGACCTGCCTGCCTTCGGCGCCCGCGCTGAGCACGATCACGTGTTCGGTGGTCGTCGTCGGTTCAGGGTTAGACACCGGGTTAAGCGGCGACTGACCGCTGGCGAGGCTTGCAGTCGGGGCGACCGTAAGCGCGGCCAGCGCCCCCAAGGTCACCCGCTTAGTGCGGGAGCTGGTGGGCGCGAAGCGCAGCTCAGCCGCCCGCCGGCGGGCGCGAGAGCGTCCGAGCGACAGCTGCCACGGAGCGATGTCGGCGAGGTCGCGCGTGTGGCCGATGGCGCCGCGCGTGTCCAGCAGGGTGTACCCCGACGCCACCGTGGTGTGCATGCGGGCACGGGGAGCAAGGGTGCGGCGTGAGCGAGAGCGTTCAAGCGAAGCGCTCCAGTGGTCGACAACAGCAAGATCGCGCGGGGAACCCGACATCGAGGCGTCCTTTCTAATTCCTTTGCATGGCGCCTACGGGGTTAGCTGACGGGCTCGCGTAAACGTCTACGCTACGCCACACTTGTGGCGATTCGCCCCAGCAGCCTCTCGGCTGCAGTGGGTCCCCCGCTCCTGGACCCCTTGGGGCTCAGGATTCGGCACGAACGGGCGGCAACCTAACAGATCTCCCTGCAATTTGCGTTACACAGGAAGGTCTGCAAGCGTTCTTGCCGACGCTGACCCAGCTCCTCGGGGCGATCACCGTTGATAAGTTCGCAGTGATGCGCAAGCGCGGAATCGACTTCCGGGTGCTGCTGGGACTGCTCCTGCTGGTGCTCGTGGCCGGCGCGGTCGCGCTGGTGGCGATCGGTGGGTCATCGAGCGCGTCCAGCAAGCACACGGCTGACAACGTCCACTACGACGCCTCCGCGTTGCTGTCTCCGGCTGCGCCGGCGCCGCCGCTGGCACTGCACAACTATCTGGGCCAGCCGGTCAACATCGCCAGCTACAAGGGCAAGGCCGTGCTGGTGACGTTCCTGTACACCAACTGCCCAGACGTGTGCCCACTGATCACGTCCAACCTGCGTGTGGCTCTGAACCTGATGGGCAAGGCCAACGCCGCCAACGCGCAGATCATCGCGGTATCGGTGGACCCGCACGGCGACACGCCCAAGGCCGTCGCCGCGTTTCTTTCCCATCATCAGATGACCGGGCGGATGCAGTACCTGATCGGATCCAAGCACGAACTGGCGAGCGTGTGGAAGGCGTGGGGGGTGGGCTCCGAACGAGACGCCGAACAGCCTCAGTTCATCAACCATTCCGGGCTGATCTACGGGATCACAGGCTCGGGAAAGCGCCTCACGCTGTACGCGTCGAGCTTCCAGCCCTCGGAAGTCGCCCACGACGTGCCGCTGCTGGCAGCACACTGAGCGCCACAGCGATGCCCAGGTGGTTGCGACTGCTCGCCGTCACGCTCGTGGTCGGCGCAGCGCTCGCCGCGTTCGCTGTGTTCGGGCTGGCGTCTGACTCCGCCAACGGGCGCGTCGCGCCGGCGCTCCCCGGCGAACGCCTGTCCGGGCCTACAACTACGCTCGCGAGCCTGCTCGCAGGGGCCGGCGGGCGCCCGGCGCTGGTCGTCTTCTGGGCGAGCTGGTGCGGTCCGTGCATCGAAGAGGCGCCCGTGCTCGAGCGCTTCTCGCAGAGCCAAGCCGGGCGGGATCGAATCGTGGGCGTCGATTGGAGCGATGCCAAGCGTGGCGCCCAAGCCTTCATCCGACACAATCACTGGAGCTTTCCCAACGTGCGCGACGGTGAAGGCACGGTCGGCAACGCCTACCGCCTGACCGGCCTGCCGACCACGTTCGTGCTCGATTCACACGGGCACATACGGGATGTGCTGCGCGGACCGCAGAGCGAACGCTCGCTGCGGGCGGCGCTGGTTGGGGTGGAACGCAGCTGACGGCGGCCGATGCGTGCTCGATGCCAGCCGGGTGGGATCGGCGGCGTATGCTCATTCATGCCTCATGGTCCGCGCACTCGTCACCGGAGCCTCCGGTTACGTAGGCAGCCGACTGGTACGCGAGCTTCGTGCGCGCGGCGAGCCGGTCGGTTGTGTGGCGCGCGATCCAAGCCGGGTCGACTTCGATCCGGCGGTCACGGTCCATCGCGCGGACATGCTCGACCCGGTGTCCCTGAGTGCGATCGGCGACGGCTACACCACCGCGTACTACCTAGTTCACTCGATGGGGCGCGGGGGCGACTCCGACTACGGGACGCGCGACGCCAGCGCGGCGTCCAACTTCGCCCGTTACGCGGCCGCCGCGGGCATCGAACGCGTCGTGTATCTGGGAGGCCTGGGCGACCATCCCGCGTCTGAGCATCTGCGTTCGCGTTTGCGGGTGGGGGAGATCCTGCGCGACGAGGGGCCGCCGCTGACCTGGTTTCGCGCCGGCATGGTGGTTGGCGCCGATTCGGAGAGCTACCGAACGCTGCGCTCGCTCGTCGAACGCCTACCGGTGATGCTCGCACCATCGTGGCTGAGCACACCCACACAGGCGATCGCCATCGGTGACGTGCTGCGCTACCTGGCGGAGGCTCCTCGCATACCCGAGACCAAGTCCCGGGAAGTCCAGATTGGGTCCGCGGAGATACTCACCTACGGCCAGATGCTCGACCGGATGGCCGAGGCGCTGGGGTTGCGCCGGCGCCCACGCATCCCGGTGCCGCTGCTGACGCCGTGGCTGTCCTCGCACTGGATCGGTCTCATCACGCCGGTCGACGCCGGCGTGGCGAGACCGCTGATCGAGGGGCTCTCGACCGACACGACCGTCACCGACCCGTCGGGAATGGCGCTGTTCGACTTCCCACCGAGATCCTTCGATCAGGCACTGCGGGAGGCAATCGCCGAGCAGGCCGTTGAATAGCCTGCCTCACGCTGTGCTTTGGTGTTCTGAGCGCCGGCAGGCGAGCCGGCGTTGGTCTGCCGGTCCGCTTCAGGCCAGTGCGCCGGCCGGCAGCACGAACCGCAGGGGGGTCCGCGCAGGCTCCGTGCCGCCTGAGAGTCCCAGGCGCGCTCCGTGCAAACCGCGTCGGGGAGCTTCGGAGGCCATCTCCTCGGCCACCCCGGCGTGGTCGTCTATCCAGGCCATCACCGCCGCGAAGTCACTGCCAGAAGCAAGGAGCGCCGCGCGCTCGACGACATCCCCGCCCGAGGAATGAGGGCGAGCGAGCCGCTTCACGAGGGCGTGGATCTCTGCGTCGCCAGCCTCGTCCTGCGCGCTCACGAGAACTCGGTCACGGAATAGACGGGATGATCGACACGCGCAGGCGCGCTCTCCTTGCCGTCGTCGGTGTAGACGGAAAACGCCTCGAAGCGGCCGTGGTCGAGAATCGCGACCACGACGTCGCCGCCCTCCAAGAGCGGCCGGCCGACCTCGATCTCCTGGTCCTGTCCATCCAGGCGACAGCCAAGCTTGAATATCCGCCGCTCGCGTGCGGGGCAACCGACGGCGAGCAGCGAACGCTCGCGCAACTCGCTGTAGGCCGCCTCGGTGCGCGCCCCTTTCGACTCGATGCCGGCGACGAAGAAGCTCGTCACCTGCGACGCGCCTTGGCCGGCATCACGGGATAGCGCTGGCGCTCCTCGAGCGTCATCTTGCGGATCCTCAGCGTGCCTTCTTTGACCTGGCGCTGAACGTCCTCCAGCTTCACGCGGCGACGCTCGGCCGCGCGATCTGCCTGAGTGAGCATCACTCCAGGCTAGCGCGCCCGCGACCCGCTGCCGAAGAATCGGCGTGCTCTCTAGACTGGCCGGCTGGATCCAACACGGGCGGGAGGTTGTATGACCGGTAAGGCAGACTTCACACCGCAGGAGTGGGAGGTGGTACTGGAGGGGCCGCCCAGCGCGGGCATGATCGTGATCACCGCGCAGCGCGGCGGCACGTTCCGCGAGACCATCTCGATGGCCAAGTCCTACGCACAGGCGCGCCAAAGCCACGGCCAGAGCGAGTTGCTAGATGAGATCATCGCGGCCAAGCCGGAGATCGATCGCACGCGCTATCACTCGCCGGGCGAGCTGAAAGAGCATTGCCTGGCGCATCTGCGTGACGCGGTGGCGCTGCTGGAAGGCAAGGCTAGCCAGCAAGAGCTCGAGGACTACAAGGCGTTCGTGGTTGGGCTCGCGCGCCAGGTCGCGGCCGCGCACACGGAGGGCGGTCGAGGGGAGGACCCCGTGAGCGACGCCGAGCAGGCGGGCATCGCAGCGATCGAGCAGGCGCTCGGGTAGGTCATCCGGCCCCGCCGGTCGGCCGCACCTGGCTACATCGTCGTGCGTAGTCCGTTGTGGCGCGCCCTACCACACGGGAGACATCTCAAATCTCCATGCTTCTACCAGGAGCGTCTGGCATGAAGACGGTCCAGCTTACCTGGGCCGTCTCTCGGTATTCGCGGCGGCTGCTGCCGCTCGCGCGGGAGGAGATGGCTTCCTGGGCCGCACAAGCAACGCTTATCGAGGACCCTGCGCTGTCGCGGATCGCGAACAGCAAGATCGCACGTGAGCGAAGGAACGTCGAGTCGGCTGCGTTCTTCGCAGTGCTCGCCGAGGATTGGCGAGCGGCAGTGAAACGGATTGTCGCATTCCAGCTTGCTTACGAACTCCTCGACGGGATCGACGAGGAGTCACCTCACGGCGGACTGAGACTGCATGGTGCGCTCGTCGAAGCTGTCGGCGGCGATGGCTGCGACCACGGCGGGGGTGATTATTTGCAGGCGCTTGTGGACGCCTGTCGCGCGCTCACGGGTCCTCTCCTGACCTGATCAAGGCAGCGGTGAACGTCGGAACGGCGCAAGCTCTGAACCATGCTGGCGGCGATCTGCGAGGTTGGGCGGAGCGGTTCGCTCCGAGGCTGCTTTGGTGGGAGGCCGCGGCGGCGGGGATCTCTTCGGTGCACATCCTCGCGATGCTCGCCTCACCGCCCGACACGCACCGCCAGATCGCCAAGGCCTATGTCGAGATCGGCGCGTTGAGCTCGATCCTCGATGGCCTTGTGGATCTTCCCACCGACGACCCGCTCAATCACAACTGGAGTAGTCACTACGAGTGTGCGATGGAGACCGCGGACCGCGTTGTCGCTCTCGCCGACGATGCCCAGCGAGCGCTCCGCGGCATCCCGAACGAATTGATGCATCGGGCGATCTTGGCCGGCATGCTCGCGCACAACCTCGTCATTTGCGATGTGCGGCTCGACCACGTTCGTGAGCCTTGCGCGCGCCTGGTCCAGGTCGTCCCCTACGTGCGAACTGGGATGCGTCTATTCGAGCTGAGATCATGGCTCCAGCGAGCCCACCGGCGCTGAGCAGCCCGCAAGGCCAGTGGAGAAACAGCTGCTCGATTGAGGCTCGTCACAACTTCTTGGGCGTTTGGGTAAGCGACCGCTAGCTCCGGCTACTATTTCGCCCGGAAGTGGACCTGGAAGGACGCGATGATGCGCGTGCTGCTGTCCAACGGCGGCGGTAGCGTGCCCGGCCTTTCGCGTTTTTGCGGCACGACCCCATGCAGCTGTTTCCCTCCTTTGCCGCACAGGGTTTCACCTTCATAGCATTCGGGCGCGGTCGTGTGGCCGTAGCAGGGTTCAAACTTGCGGCACGGTGGGCTGTGCGGGACGGCGTACACCGCGCCCTTGTACACGGCGCCGGCGCACCACGGTAGGCGCGTTGGTGGGGTGCTCCTCGTTGGTTTCGGGCTGAGGGCGAGGTGTACTCGCGAGCCGGGTGTCGGGTAGGCGTATTCGGTCCAGCCCATGTTGCTTGACCGCGCGCATCGCTTTGTGCCCAGGTGCTTCGCATCGTGCTTGGTGAGCACGACGACAGCGTAGTAGTAGCCCCCGCTGGGTAGCGGTTCACGGGGCTTGAAGCTGACTGTGACGTTGCCGACGACCACCGGGTGGGGCGGCACGCGGACCGATACGAGCTTGGGCCTGTTCATTGCGAGAGCACCGGGCAGGTCCAACGCCATGACCAGGGCCACGGCGAGAGTGGAGGCGCAGGCTTTACGTGACATGGTGCCGACTCGTTGCGTCCAGCAGCATCATATCTTTGGCGGCCATTTAGCCGCCTGTCAGCCAATCCCAACTAGAGAGAGGCGACGACCGGAATCGAACCGGTGTAGACGGCTTTGCAGTGCGTCTTAAGGGGCCACTCTCCGCTTACCTAAGCGGTTTTCGGCGACCTCAAGTGCTCTCAGATGCCCCCAAAAAACGCTCGGGTGGGAAGAGTTTGGGGAGAGTTCGCGCGCCGAGTGCGGGAGCCGGCTTGCCCGGCCATTGTGGCATCCCCTTCCGGGGATGCGGCCGGGGCTGCGACCGGCCCCGCACCCGGCGGGGCCCTCACAGCAAAGGAGGCTCAAATGTCCGCTGGACTCACAGACTCGGACACCATGTTCTCGGTTCGCGAGACGCCCTGGCACGGTCTCGGGGCCGTTCTCGACGAGCCGCCGGCGACGGTCGCGGAGGCGATCGAGGCAGCAGGGCTCGGCTGGAGCGTCGCCAAGGAGCCGATCGCCGTCGACCGGGGCGACAAATCGGCCGACGAGTGGTGGGTGCCCGCTGCGAGGAGATCCCCGGCTTCTACGCAACCGTTCGTCAGGACACGCGCGAGGTGCTGGGCATCGTCGGAGAGCGCTACAGGCTCGTTCAGAACCACGAAGCCTTCACGTTCATCGACCAGCTTCTCGGCAGCGCGATCCACTTCGAGACGGCCCGCAGCCTGCACGGCGGCCGCCGCGTATGGGTGCTCGCGACGCTGCCCGATCACGTCGAAGTCGGCGGCGACGACGTGCGCCCCTACGTGCTGCTGATGAACAGCCACGACGGTTCGACCGCCGTGGTCGCTGCCACCACGCCGATCCGCGTGGTCTGCCAGAACACTCTTTATGGCGACACCGCCATAAAGAGTGTTATCCGGACACCGGGATTATGCGGACACGCGGAGGTGGCCAGCGCCGCTGCAGCGGCGCTGGTATCAAGATGGTCCGCATAATCCGCCATCTGCCATCGGAACTACCGCTCGCTAATGTGGCCGCTCCGGGCCATGCTGATTGTCGCGGCGCAGCAAAGCAGCAAGATGCTGACGACCCGCCGAGGGTGCTACTGCTCCTCACAGGCGGCATTCTCCGCGTCACTGCTGGAAGGCCGCGTAAGCAGGAGCGCGGCGAGCGGCCGGCCGCGCGGTCGCGATTCGTCCGGCGCAGGCGCGCGCCAATGCTGAACGTGGGTGCTCGCATGTGGGCGAAAGCGGCTATGCAGGATCCGTGCAGAAGGTCATCGTCGCGCATCCGAGACGGGAAATGCGACACGGGTAAGAAACAAAGAGGCCCATCTCAGCACCCACCACGAGACGGCGATCTCGTTTGGATGGGCCTTCTTTTCTTCAGTGTCCAGGACGAAGCATGTGGACGACTGGACGCGGAGCGCTGGCCGTTGAAGACTGGATGAGCGAAAGAGCTCATAGATGGGCATGTACATGGAGATTGGACGGAGGGTTGATCGAATGGACGAACACGGATCGCTACCACGAGCACGTCAAGACGGTCTTCTTGAAGAGATGGTCGGCGAGGAGCTTCTCCTCTACGATCGAGACAGCCACACCGCTCATTGCTTGAGCCCGATCGCGGCCTGCGTCTGGCGCCACTGCAACGGCGAGCGCGACGTGACCAAGCTCGCCGAGCTCGTCGGGGCAAGCGAGAGCCTGGTCGCCGACGCGCTGCATGAGCTGCGCGAGAAGGATCTGCTCGCCGCCGAGCCCCAGCTCATGCAGAGCACCGTCCCTGGTGAATCTCGCCGGGAAGCGATCGGCCGGGTCGCGCGCGTCGGTGCTGCCGCCGCCGCTGTGCCGCTGATCGTCTCCGCGACCGCTGCGACGCCTGCGATGGCTAGCTCTGGGGAAGAAGAAAAAGTTGCTGGAAATTATGAATGCGGAGGAGTCTCCACAAAAAATTGCTGCCTCTGCAAAAACATCTGTATCTACGATTCACCAAAAAACGAATCTCAATGCAAAACAGAATGTGAAAAAATAGAGTTTGGAGGGTTCGTAAAATGGAAAGAAAACGCCACTTGCGTGAAAGTATAGCAGCAAAATGGCTCAGCAGGGCCTTCGCTGTGTGTATGTACGGTCTGCCCGGTTAATCACAATACGCCCTTTCGGGCTCCGGCGTCCGTGAGTATGTCGGTAGCTCAGTACTCGGACCCCGTTCATCGGTACGGTCTGCCCCGACTGCATCGCTCTCGCAGACGCCCAGGGCCACACTTCTGCTCCATTGCAAGAAAGCGGAAGCCTCGATCAACCCTCCACAGAGTGTCGGCTTGGACGAACACGCAGTCTGGGCTACGGCGGCGCGAGCGCTCCAGCCTGGTGGCAAGCGGGCGTGACCCTGCGCGTCGCTCACGTGCTCGGCGGTTGCCCGAAGCAATCATCCCAACTGCGAGGGGGATGCACTCGCTCATTGGGCGAGAGCGGCAATGCAAGCCGCCACCTATGGTAGCCTCGCGCGGCTGAGATGGCGACGCAGACCTGACTCAAGGTGCGGCTCGGTCGCGGATAAGAAACAAAGGTGCCATCTCAGCGGCCCGCGACGAGATGGCGACCTCGCTTGAATAGGCCGCTTTTCCCTCGATGTCAAGGACGAGGTATGCGGACGCCTTGACGCAGAGCGCTGGCAGTTGAGACTAGACGAGCGGAGAACCCATATCTAGCCATGCACCATTTAAGGAGATACGACGGGGTCGATCAATGTACGCACACGGGCCGTTACCACAAGCACGTCAAGACGGTCTTCTAGAAGAGAGGCTTGGTGACGAGCTTGACGCAGGGCAACGCGCCCGGCTCGAAGTGGGCCGCCGTGAACGCCATCGTGGAGTACGGCGACTGGCTGCGCCCGCTGCGCTCGAGGGGCCAGCGCTTCGCCCGCGCGCTCGACGATGGGCCCGAGAAGACCCGCGCCCTGCAGCTCGTCGCGGCTGCATGACAAAGTGTGGCCCGGTGGGCTCCAAGCTCGCCGGGCCCGCTTGGCGCCGACCGATGGAAGTCGCCCGCGTACTCCCCTACTATGGAGGTCAAGGAGCCGGCCAACACGGCCGATCCTCCCCAAGGAAGCGTTTGCAATGGCTACTCGAACCGACACCGAAATCCGCGAGCTGAGCCCCGAGGAATGGGACCAGCGAGTCGATGAACAGGCACGCAAGCGCCTGGGCATGAGCGGCGAGGAGTTTGAGCGGCGTCTGAACGCGGGCGAGATCGACATTGACGATAGCCCCGACGTGACGCGCGTCGCGATGATGCTCCCGCTCCATGCCACACACAAGTAAGACACCGGCCGAGGCCATCGAGCACTACCGCGGCAGGACCGTGCGGCTGCTCTCGTGCGTCGGATTGCGCTGCTCTCCGGATACCTAAGCGGTTTTCGGCGACTTCAAGTGCTCTCAGGTACCCTCAAAAAACGCCCAGGTGGGGAGAGTTTGGGGAGAGTCGCCCTCTGGCACGGTCTCGAGGCCGTGTCAGATCGTCAGCTGTGGGCGCCGAGGCGCAGCGCCCTGGGTGTCCGCCGGGCACCCTCCTCACACGGCTCGTTCCGAGATGTGATGGAGACATCGTTCGTTGCGGTCTACTCCGAGTCTCTTGGCTATTCGCCAAACTCGCATGATTGCCAGCGTTGGTGTTATGAGGGGTCTGAGTTCTTGGCGGATCTGTTCAGTTAGGGTTCGTGCGAAGTCGCTTGAGGCGGTTGGGGCCGAGGCGTAGTACGCGACAACACCGACGAGGGTCATGAGGTGGTGGGCGCCGTTCGGTGTTTTGCGGGCACTGATCGTCGCCCGGTGGATCACGTTCTTGACTCCTTGGGCGAGAGCGTCGTGGTTCTCGTAGTAGCGGATGTATCCTGGGTGACCCGTGGTGTGGATGTCTTGGGCGTAGTCGATGAGGCCGTCGAGGAGGGTGGTCAGGGCGCAGATGGAGAGGTAGATCTCGTCGGTGGCGAGGGCTTGCTCTCGGGACGTGCGTGGGTCGGCGGCTGCTGCGATTAGCGCGTGTAGGGCTAGCCCTGATGACAGGGCGCCGGCTAGGAACTCGCGCCACTGGAGTCCTGTGCCGACTGCATTGTTTGTGGCCCATAGCTTGAGTTGCGTACTGCCGTGGACGCGAGTTGCGTGGGAGTGGATTTGGGCTTGCGCGCAGCGCTCGGCTGCGTGTTCGGAGACCTCTGCGATCGTTGTGAGGCATGGCAATCTCCCCAGTGCTTTTCGGACCGTGTTTACGAGTGATGTGAGATACCCGCCGTCGTTTGATTGGGGGTTGTGAGCGTAGTAGTCGCCTCTGGGTGTCATGTCTAGACTGACTGCGTCTACTAGGGCGTGGTATAGCTGGCGGCCATTGCCGAGTGGGTCTGTGATTGGTCGCTCGACTAGGCTGTCGAGGTAGTCGTAGATGATTTGGAAGCCCACGACCGCTTCGACGACAGGTCCGCGGTACTCCCGAGGGGAGAGTGTCGCTAGTGTCGCGGTGGCTTGGGCGTTGAAGCCCTCCTCGCGTAGATTGGCGAGCGCGAGTTCGCGCAGGGTTGGGTCGGGGATACGCTCGGCATGCCCGGCCCAACGGTCCAGCTGCGTGCAGACGAGCGGTGCGACTGTGGTCCAGTAGCGGGCGTTGGCGAGCGCCAGGGCCAGGCTCATCCGTGCCGTGAGTAGGCGGTCCCCGAGTACGGGCATAGCGGCGAGCCTAAGCGTTTCTTAGGGTCGCTGCGGTTGCTGTGCGCGTCTGCTGTCTGGCTATGCGTTTAGCCCGACAGCTGGGCGGACGCGCGAAGCTGACCAGCCTGGGAACGAGACGAGCGCGAGGACGACCGCAGTCACGAGCGCGAATATCTCGATTGGGCGCGTAGCGTTGGCAATCCCGGTGACTGGGAAGCCTGTTATATGTGCGAGATAGCTGTCGATCACGAACTGGCCGTAGAGGCCGAATATCGCACCGGTGAGACATCCCACTGTCAGCAGAAGTATCGATTCGACCAGAAGTATGTGTCTGAGTCGCCGCCGTGGGGCGCCATCGAGGAGTAGTTCGGCCAGCGATACTCGTCGCTGCCAGATGTTCGATCCTAGCGCTGCGGCCAGAGCAAGGATCGCGGCGAGGATGAGCAGTGTTGATATCTCCCCGAGTTGTCCCAGTCCTTCGCCGGCGAGGCTATCGAATCGCTTACTCCATGTAGCTGCCACGATCGCTTCCAAGCCGTTGTTGGTGCCCAGGGAGGCGGCGATCGTGCGTCGTGCTTGTGCGAGGTCTGTGCCTGGTGCGAAGTCGACGGCGAGTGCGCTCGGCGCTTGGGTGGACCACAGTCGACTGTAGTCTGCCGTATTCATCAGTATGGCTCCGCCTGGCCAGCCAAAGTTTGTGGTCATCGCTGCGAGACGGAAAGCTGTTGTGCCTGTGGGGGTTGGGAGCTTCAGGGTCTGTCCGATGTGGGCGTGCTGTTCTTCTGCGATTTGCCTGGAGGCCGTGATCCAGCCGCCTTCACGCAGTCGTTCCTGTGCGCGCGACGCATTGCCGGTAACGATCTGTGTACGCAGCAATTCTCCACCCGTGCCGGTCGGTCGCGCGACGATCACCACGCGCCGGTTGCTCATGTTCATGAACTCGCTTTGGAGTACATGAACGCCCGTGACTCCGGGTATCCGTGTGATCCGCTCTGCGTGGTTGTCGGGCGGGAAACTGGTTGTCTCGGGTATATAGCCCGGGCTCACAACCCAGACCTCGCCGTCAGTGGCATAGGCGCGCGCGAAGTTGTGAAGCCCGAGCAGTAGATCGTTCTGTGCGCCGCTCAGCGCGACGCTCCCGAACAGGGCGACCGCACCGGTGGCGGCAAGCGCTAGTGACCTCAGCGTTCGCGCCCGCAGCGATTCGATCGCAAGAGGCAAAGTCGTGAGCCGATCGTTGCTCCTCGCCAACATCTCAGCGCCTCGCAGCACTGCGGCGAGGACCAACGGGACAGCGAGCATGGTGGCTAGGGCGAGCAGGACACAGGCGGCGATCGCCGCGGATGGTGCGATCGCGAACAGCACGCTGGCCAGCGTCAGGACTCCCGTGACTAGGAGTAGTTGGCGTCGCGTGTTGTGGCTCTCACCTTGGCTTCTTTCCCTGGCGCTGCCATAGCCTGAGTCCAGCGGTTTCCCCCGCCTCAGGTCTTGCAGCGGCACTGCTGAGGCGAGACAGGTCGCGAGTATGCCACCGGTCAGCGCGAGTATCACTGGTCGTACTCCGACCACCGTGTCGCCTCCGAGCGTAAATGCCTGGGCGAGATAGCCGGGAGCCGTCTGGAAGACCTCCACCGCGAGCACGTACCCGCCGACTAGTCCGAGCAAGGATGCGAGGACTCCTAGGCAGAGCGCCTCGAACATGGTCATCTGGACGATGGCTGTGCGGCTGGCGCCGTCGAGACGCAGATCGGCGATCGTGGCTCGTCGCTCGGGGATGGTCAGCAAAATCGCGTTGAACGCGAACAGGAAGCCCAGGAGCGCGGCCAGCCCCGCGAACAGCCCGCTAGCTTGGTCGCTCGGCCGTAGCGCTTGTCCAAGGAGCGAGACTTCCTGGTTGGCGGTAGCGACCGTAAGACGGCCGGCGGCAAATGTTTGCAGCTCGGAGCGTACGGCTGCCTTACGTCCTGGCTTACTTTGGATCAAGATGCGAGAGACGCGATGCGGCAGCCCAGAGAATTGCTGCAGGCGGACGAGAGGCATAACGGCCACCTGAGCCAAGGACAGTGCGCCGGCGGCTTCGCGGCCCAGGACCGCCGAGACCTTGACCTGGTGTGCTCCTCCGCGCAGGTCGAGGGTCACCTCGGTCGGAGCGACTGGCGAGGTGAAGCTGGCGATCCCTAGGTCGCTAGCGCTCTTCTTACTCAGGCCGATGCCGCCTGCCGAGAACACGCCGCCGGGCAAGGTGTGGTCAAAGCCGTCCATTACGGCTAGCTGCCCGCCAGCCCCGGCGATCGTGACCGTCACGCGCCGCCCGTGTGGGCCGATGATCGTCGCGGTTTGTTCAAGGAGTTGAGCTGCCCGCTTGACACCGGGAAGCCGCTGCACTTCGGCAAGCACGTCCTCGCTGAATCCTTCCGGCCCGCGCGCGTGCAGCTGGAGATCTGCCGGCCCGGCGACCGTGTGAACGACACCCCCGGCTGAGCTTGTGAGGCTGCTGGCCGCGACAGTCACAGCAAAGACGAGTGCCACAGCAACAGCTACGCCAACGCCAGCGAAGGCCTCCTGGATGCCATGGACACGAAGACGCCTACGATAGAAGTAGAGGAGCGCGTAGGGCCGCATAAAACGAGCGCTCATTGCTCTGCGTTCGACGGTGACGCTGGGTCACGGCCATGTGGATATTCATCCGTGAGTCTGCCGTCGCGTAGCGTGAAGTGCCGATCGGCGATCTGCGCCGCCTCTTGGTCGTGGGTGACCAGCAGGACCGCCGCTTCTTGCTCGTGGGAGACCGAGCGCAAGAGCTCGATGACCTCGCGACTACGGGCGCTGTCGAGGCTTCCGGTGGGCTCATCAGCGAGGATGAGGCTCGGCTCACACGATAGGGCTCGCGCGATCGCGACTCGCTGGCGCTCGCCTCCAGAGAGCGTCTCTGGGGTGTGCTGCAGACGATCACCGAGCCCGACACGTTCAAGCCACGGGATCGCGCGGGCCTGAGCAGTTCGCATCCCGAGGTCTTGGAGGAGCAGCTTGCGCGCCGCGTTCTCGACCACTGAAACGCGAGGCATCAGGTGAAAGCCTTGGTAGATGAAACCAACCTCACGGAGCAGATACTGGCTCGCTTGATCATCAGTCAGTGACGTCAGGTCGCGTCCGGCATAGCGAATGACGCCAGCGTCAGGTCTCAGCAGCGCAGCGACCAGCAGCAGCAACGTCGTCTTGCCGGAGCCGCTCGGCCCGAACAGGGCGACCATTTCGCCGGGTGTAACCGTGAGGCTCACGCCCTCGACCGCCTGCACTTCCTCGCTGGCCCCGTGGTAGCGCTTAACCACGTGCTCGAGTTCAAGCAACCCCTGCTCCTTCCCCCTGCGGGGAGCCGTGTGTTACCCGGCCTCTTCTCGCCGCTGGCCGATATCCGTCACGGGTGCGAGTTCGGCGGCCGTTTCGCCGCACAGTTTGCCCCTGCCCAGCGACAACACACGATCCGCACCCAGAAAGCCGGTGCCCTCGCCTGTGCTCGTGAGGAGCGCGACGCCTGCGTCGGCGATCGAGCGCAACAGATCGAGGACCCGATCCCGCCCGGTGAGTCCCACTCCGATCGTAGGCTCGTCGATCACCAGTAGCCGGGGATCGGACGTCAACGCTCTTGCAATGGCAACGCGGACGGCCTCCTCGCCATTCAGTTCCTCAGGTAGTAGCGTCGCGCACTGCGCAGCCGCTACGCGCTCCAACGCCTTCCATGCGTCTGATCGTGCTTGAGTCCGGCGGACGCCGCGGCCGAACTGTCCTGCTGCCAGCAAGTCCAGGACGGTCTGTCCGGCTGCGGCGCGAAAACTGGTCCGGCAATAGCTAATTCCGTTGCCTAGCGTCCGGCTCCGGTCGGCCAAGTCCTGCCCGGAGAAGCGGACGACTCCGCTATCGGGTCTCTCGATCCCGGCGGCCAGTCGTAGCAGCGAGGAGCGTCCGGATCGGCGCTCGCCCCAAATAGTGACCATCTCGCCCGCATCGATCTCGAGCGATACGTCGTCGAGCGCGACCCGCTCAAAGCGTCGATAGCGCTTACTTACGTGCTCAAGTTCGAGCAGGCTCATTGGGTCTGCTCGGCTCGAGCCGCGAAGCTCTCCTGGGCGAACCGCAACCACGACAGCATGCCTCCTGCCGCCACCCGATGCCGCTCGGCAACGAGTTCGCGTGCTAGCTCGTCTCTGGAACCAGTCGGCACACCGCTTGGCGAGCGGCCAATCTGGCCCGCCTCCTTAAGAAGCTCGCGCTCAAAGCGCTCAACTAGGTGGAGCGCGCCAGCAGGATCGTCAGCAAAAATCGCTAGCTGCCGCACCCACAGCTCTTGACGCCGCCGCTCGTCCACCACCTGAGACACGACCCAGTCTTCGTAGCTACTCACTCCAAACGGCGTGGCCTGATAGTGAGGCTTTGGCTGGCGCCCGATGTCGGTTCCAGGGACAACCTCGATCATCTCCCTACTCGCCAGCGCATCCAGCGCTGAATAGATGTGCGACCCGCCGCTGACCTCAAGCACGCCCTCATACACGCGCTCGAAGCGATTCACGAGCTCCCAGCCATAGCTCGGCCGTTCGATAACGAGACCGAGGAGCGCCCAGTTCACCAGGGACGTCATCGCCCTGCCGACGCTCTTTCTAGATCCAAGGCCTGCCATGAGCCATGCAGCTTACTGGAGTTCGCCTCTCCCGAACTGTCGCATTTAGCTGCCGACGAGCCCCCAAGACATAAAACCCTCAAGACATGCCTACACAGAACGGTCCCACGGTCCCATGATCCGGCAGACCGTGCCGACGAGAGCAAACGCCGAGCAGCAGACCTGGCCCATTGAGCGCTCATCACCTCCGCAGGACCGCTCATGCAAGGAGCCCTACAAGGTGGCAACATGGCCGCTTCGCACGGTCCGAAGCGGCTCGGATAGGCGACTGAAGTGCGCATGACTTCTAGGACCTCAAGCCGCTGGTCTGAGGTTGAGATCCAGCAGCTCATCGAGCTTCGAGAAACGTTGGGGCTCACTCATCACGAGATAGCCGACCGGCTGGGCGTCACGAATGGGCAGGTCGACAGGCAGGTGGAGTCGCTGCTACTCGAAGGTCGCGTGGAATCCCGCTCCATAACGGCGCCGCGCAGTCGATCCGGCTCGCTGCGTAGCTGGACCACACTGCGAAACGAAGTGAGGATGCTTTACGAGGCCGGTGTCAGCCATCCCGCCATGGCCTATCAACTGAATATCACACGAATTCAACTCCAGAGTCAATTGAGGCGCCTCTTTCGTGAAGGGTTGCCAAGACGCACGGCGAGATAGAGCCCAGGATGGACGAAGCTTGTCTCACCCTATGTACGGAGCTAGCGCAACGCCGCCCGTCGCGTAAGTTCCGTCTGTCAGGTGATGGGACGGGCATTGCCACGCCAGACTGATCAGGCCCAAGCGGGCGCGGAAAAGGACCGCGAACCCTGCGCAGCACAGCCTGCGCCTGATGCTCGAGAAACGACGGTCGTGGTCGGCTGTTTCGAGGCTGTCATCACACGCGGCCTGGAAGCTGTCCTCGCTGAGGACGAGCGACTGCAGGTCATCCGCACTGGACTAGAGGACGCGGCGCTAGAGCGGGCTGTCGCGCGCTGGACGCCGCGCGTGGCGATTGTGGGGGAGGCCGTCGTCGAAAAGCTGTCCGCTCGACTGCAAACCCAAAACCCGACGACTGAGATTCTCGTCATCGCGGATGATCCATCGCCCACCTACGCGCGCCTCATCGTAGCCGCAGGTGCCTCCTGCGTGGCCCGCAGTTCCTCTGCCCAAGAGATCCTCGCCGCCGTGCATCACGCTGCGCTTGGCGGTCATAGCTTCACGACGGCCGCCAGCCAGGGGATGACACGTCGTTACCCCCCAGGCACCCGCTTGCTTACCGCGAGAGAGATCGAAGTCCTAGGACGCATAAGCCACAAGCAAACCTATGCCGAGATCGGATTCAAGTTGGGGATCAGCCCTGAAACGGTCCGTCGACATGCCGCGAATATATGCCGCAAGCTCGACGTCTCGAACACACGAGACCTCGTTGGCCTATCCGTACCACGGCTCGGCTTGATAGACAGCTAAATACTAGCCTAGTACTCTCATGTCACTACACGGTATTTGCTTGAACCGGGTATTGACACGCAGACCAACCGCCGCATAGCGTCGCCGCACAACTCTTTATTGATCGTCTCGGTCAGACCGAGCACTGGCGTTGGGGGCAGCGGATGAGGTTTGTGGTGATGCGCGTTGTTGTGTGTGGATTGTTGCTCAGTGCTGGTTTGGCGTGTTGGGCGGTTAGTCTGTCGCAGGCGGCTTCGACTGGGGCTGAAGCGGGCTTGCTCTCGGAAGATCCGCTTGTGGTAGGAGCAGTCCAGGCTTTGGATGAAGGCCAGCAAGCGGCGCAAGCCGAAGAAGCGCGACGAACGAGTCCGGAAGCGGTGCAGGCGCGTGAAGCATCCCGGACACGGTTTGAGGGCGAGAATCAGTCTCAGGCGGCTAGGACTCTCGAGGAAGCGTTCCCTGCAGTGGTGTCCGAACAAGATGGAGGGCCGCCGACGTTGGCGGAGGGCGTGAAATCCCTGGGGTTTAGGGGCGCCAACGTCGAGCAGGTCGAAATCGGCTCGGGCGATGTTGGTGTCGTGCAGTCGATGGTACCGATGGCGGTGGCATCCAGTGACGGTCGCTGGAAGGCTGTCGATCTGGCGTTGCAGGAAGTGGAAGGTAATTTCGAACCGGAGACTCCCTTGGTGTCGGTGCAGATCCCGAAGCGGCTTGCTGAAGGGGCGCAAACCCCCATAGCTGGTGTGTCGCTCACGCCGGTAGATGAACACGGTACGCCGCTGGGGGGCTCAGAAGGCGTACCCGACGGCACGGCGGTCTTCTTTGCGAATACGCAGACCGACGCGGATACCGTGTTGAAGCCGTCTTCGTTCGGGTTGGAGGCCAGCACGGTCCTGCGGTCCGCGGAAAGTCCTGAAGTCCTGTATTACCGCGTGGGAATGCCGAAGGGCGCCCGTCTCATGTCGTCGTCCTCTAG
This sequence comes from uncultured Solirubrobacteraceae bacterium, assembly GCA_963705235.1. GTDB lineage: Bacteria > Actinomycetota > Thermoleophilia > Solirubrobacterales > Solirubrobacteraceae > Palsa-744. The sequence goes on from OY970059.1 coordinate 2,376,334, forward strand.
TGGCCCGGCGGCTGAAGTCATTGACGACGGTGCCGTGATCGCGAGGGTCAAGCCGCCCGCTGCCCGCGACGCTGCGGGTACGGCGGTTCCGGTGAATATGACGGTATCTGGCGACACCTTGGTGGTGACCACGAAGCATAACGAACGGAGCTACCAGTACCCGATCGTCGTCGATCCGGAATTGTCGGGGTATTGGCAGGAGTGGTCGAATGTGGTGCCCGGAGATTGGGAATTCCATGAATGGAGCGGGTATACGTACGAAATCGCTGGTGCTGAACTGAGGATGAAGCACGCAGCAGGAAGCTTCCCGGCGAACGATTACGCCATATGGTCTGAGAAAACCAAAGGGTATACGAAGATCTTCGACGTCTACGTGAAAGATGAACTTTATCCGTGGAGCGCACCCGAAGGCAAACGAAATACACCAAAATGGCTGCGGGCGTTCATCGAACTTTACAAACCCGGCGGTGGCACAGAAAGCGCAGTTGAACTATCGGGTAGTCCGTATCTCTCCGAAGCGACCGTCTGCGGTTTGGCCGGTTGCGCTGCAGCTGGAGCGGATGCTGAAGGCAACGCGTTTTCGTTTACCCTTACAACTAAAGAAGCGGGCTCGACGGGGGAACAGTTCTACGCGCATGCTGAACAGGTCTCGACTGGGATCGCGCAAGAACACGGGAAGCACTCGACTGTCTCGTACAACACTAGCTCCAGCGAAATCGAACACACGCCTAACGTCCTTGCGGGCAGCGGCGCGTGGATCGGACCTCACTCGGGGAAGGTCGAATACTCGTCGGAAGATGGCGGGCTAGGTGTCTCTGAATCATGGGCCGAAGTCAAAGGCGCAAGTGCCTGGGAAAAGACGCAAAGCACCAATTTCCTCACGAGCAGCAGTTGTGCTGGCATCCAGTGCGCTCCGAAAGAGAAAGAAGTGCTCAGCTACAACAGCCTAACCAGCAATGGCGCAAAACCGCTCCCCGAACCGGAAGCCCACCTTCGTGTCTCCGGCAAAAGCTACATGCCATACTCATCCTCGAATGAACATGGTGAAGGTGAAGCAACGCTGAAAGTGGATGCAAAGCCGCCACATGGGATCACCGTCACCGGTCTTCCGGCGAAAGGCGAAGAAGGAAAGGAACTTACCCTCGGCGAAGGCCCAGCGCATCTCGTGGCGGAAGCCAGCGACGGAGAAGGCACGACTCCCAGCTCGGGCATCAAAGAAATCCGTCTCTACATCAACGGGCGAGAAATCGGACATGGAGGCGGCGCCTGCGCTCCGGGGCCTTGTGTCGCGGGCGCACAGTGGTCACTGAAGGGCGCAGAACTCGGCGTCGGCGCCCACCTCATGACCGTACAGGCCGAAGACAACACGGGCGAACGCGCGAACGCTGAATACACGTTGAACGTATATGCCGCGAACCCGGTCGCAGCTGGTCCTGGCTCCGTGAACCCAGAGTCTGGCGACTTTGCCCTGGAAGCCACCGACATCAACATGAGCGGTGGGATGGGCGCGCTTGCGCTCTCGCGCCACTACGACTCTCGCAATCCCACGGCCGGCGAAGAAGGCCCTCTTGGGCCGCCCTGGAATGCCAGTCTTGGAAGTCTCGCAAGCCTTGAAGTGCTGCCGGAAGGAAGCGTGATGGTCGTTGGCCCGACGGGACTCTCGTATTTCAAAGCGAAAAGCGGCGGCGGGTTTGAAGCACCCGAAGGCGACTCAAACCTCGAACTAAAATATGAATCAAAATACGAATCCGGCAAACCGGCCTATCTGCTAAAAAACGCTAAGGACAGCACGACGACCGTGTTCACGCTTCCTGAACACGCTAGCTCATGGATGCCGACTGTCTCGAAAGGCCCAACCGCTACCAACACGACCACAGACGAATACCGAACAGTCGAAGTGAGCAGCGGCAAGTTCATAGTCCAGCCAACGCTTGAGTTGGCGCCGCATCCTAACCTCGAATGCTCCAAAGGACACTGGCACGCCGGATGTCGCGCTCTCGAATTCATATACAACGAAGCCACGACGGCCGGAGGGGAAGCCGAAAGCGAATGGAAAGGCTATAAGAACCGGCTGAAGGAAGTCAAGGCCATCACATACACGACTGCGACAAGCGCGGAAACGGTGGTCGATGCCTATCTGTATGACAAACAGGGCCGGCTGCGTGCAGTGTGGAATCCGAGCATAACACCCGCGTTGAAGACGACCTACGGCTATGACAGCGAAGGGCACGTCACGGCGGTCACGCCGCCGGGGCAGCAGCCCTGGCTGCTGCACTACGGCACCACGGCGCAGGACGCCACGTCCGGGCGACTGCTGTCGGTAGGACGGCTGGGCGCAAAAACCGCCGCCTGGAACGGCGCGGTGCTGAAAAACTCGACCGCCCCCACGCTATCGATGACGAGTCCCGTTATCGGTACGACCCTGTCAGTGACAAACGGCACGTGGTCGACGTCTTCGGTGCTGTACGGCTACCAGTGGCAGGATTGCAGCTCTGCCGGCCTAGGATGCACCCTCATTCCGGGAGCGGTGAACGCGATCTACACCCCGCAACCGCGCGACGCGGGTTACACGCTCGTGGCTCAGGTCACGGCCGAGAACTCGTGGGGAGCGGTCACGGTGCCAACAGCCGCGAGCAGCGTCATTGCGATGCCGACGCCGACCTATTCGAGCGTGTTCGGCACGTCGGGGTCAGAAAGCGAAAAACTAAGCAAACCAGCCGGTGTTGCGGTGGACTCAGAAGGCCACGTGTGGGTGGCCGACCTTGGCGGCAATCGAGTCGAGAAGTTCTCCTCCACTGGGGCGTTCCTGGCGTCCTATAGCCCCGATTCGATGCTGGAACCCGCTGGAGTGGCCTTCAGCACGACCAACGGGAGTATCTACGTAACCAACCGCGGCCGCAACCGCGTCGATCAGCTGTCTACGTCAGGCAGCTTGATCAGATCATTCGGCGGAGAAGGCTCCGGTCTCGGCAAGCTCAGCCACCCCAATCAGGTCACGGTCGATTCGCACGGCGAGGTGTGGGTCGCCGATACCAGCAACAAACGGATAGACCAATTTGCATCGTCCGGCACGTACCTCGGCAGCGCTTGGGGCGGTGAAGGAACTGCGGCCCTGCAGGCGCCGGTTGGCGTTACTGAATGCGGCGGGACACTGTTTGTCTCTGACGAATCAGCCAACGACGTAGAGCTGCTCGCGGCCTCGGGTGTGTATATAGGAAAGTTCGGGACTGCCGGCTCAGGGAATAGCCAGTTTTCTAAACCGCAGCAGGTAGCGTGCGACCCGGCGGGGAGCGACGTGTACGTGGTGGACGGAAACAACAACCGGATACAGGAGTTCAACGGGACCGGTGCATTTCTCGACAAGTTCGGGAAATTGAGCGGCGAAGGCGGCATGTCCCCCATCGGCGTCGCGGTCGGTACCGGCGGCGTACTCGATGTCGGAGACTCCGGCAACAATCGCATCTCCGCATGGAAAGCGGCCTACTCAACCAATAACCCGCTGCCGACGCCCCCGACGTTGACGGAAAACCCCATATCGACGATCGAGTACAACATCCCGCTTTCTGGAAGTGGGCTGCCATCGATGACGAGCGGGGAACTCGCGAAATGGGCGCAGAAAGACGACCCTATCGAAGGCGCAGCGATATTTCCGCCCGATGAGCCAATGGGCTGGCCGGCCGTGAACTACAAACGTGCGGCTATCGACTATCAAGACGAACAGATGCGAACAGTCAACGCCACCAGCCCAACAGGCGGTATCAGCACGACCGAATACAACTCCGAAAACGAGGTCGTCCGAAGCCTGTCTGCCGAAAATCGCGCGACGGCGCTCACAGAAGCCAATTCGGCGGCGGCCTCGGAACTGCTTGATACAAAAAGCGCCTATATCGAAGACGAGCTCACTGACACCTGGGGCCCCCAGCACAGCGTCAAGCTAGCGAAAGGCAAGAACGAAGCCAACGAAACGACCCTGGCGCGTAACCACGTAAAATACTCCTACAACGAAGGCGCACCGAACGGTGAATCCTACGAGCTGGTGACCAAGGTCGTTGATGGCGCCGAAACCAGTAGCAAAGAAGAATTCGACCTGCGCACGTCACGGTCGTATTACTCCGGTCAAAACGGCCTGGGCTGGAAACTGCGCAAACCAACCTCGACGGTGACCGACCCCGCTGGTCTGGACCTCATCCGCTCGACGACCTACGACGAAACCACCGGGAATGTCATGGAAACGCGGACGCCGGCCAGCAACGCCGAAGTAGTGTACCCGCCCGTACATCTCGGCACGTTCGGCACGGCAGGCACGGGGAACGGCCAGTTCAATCACCCCGAGGGCGTGGCGGTCGACTCAAGCGGCAACGTATGGGTCGTCGACCAAAACAACAGCAGGATTGAGAAGTTCTCATCCTCCGGGAGCTTCATCGCCAAATATGGGTCTGCTGGGTCAGGAGCCGGGCAGTTCTCCGGCGCGTTCGGCATCGCGGTCAATCAAAGCACAGGTAGCGTGTACGTCACGGACACAGGGAACAACCGCCTCGAGGAGCTAGGCCCCACTGGAGAATTCATCGAGACAATCGGGTGGGGAGTAACTGATGGCAAAGCAGAACCTGAGGTGTGCAAAAGCAGCTGTAAAGCCGGCATCGCCGGCTCAGGGAATGGGCAGCTGCGCGAACCGACCGGCATCACGATCCTCGAAGGCACCGTGTATGTCGCCGACTCCGGCAACGGGCGCGTCCAGGGGTTCTCAGCTAGCGGCGCATACACGAGCCAGCTTGGCAGCAAAGGATCCGGTAACGGGCAACTGCTCGAACCCACCGGGATCGCGATCTCCGAAGGAGAGCTTTACGTCGTCGACTACGGCAACGATCGCATCGAGGAGTTCTCGCCCGCCGGGAGCTATCTAGCTCAGTTCGGAAGCAAAGGCACAGGCGAAGGCCAGTTCAACTATCCCGTATCCATCGCAGCGAATGCGATGAGCGGTGACCTATACATCTCGGACGCAGGCGACAGCAGGATCGAGGAGTTCACACCGGCCGGGAAGTATCTCACGGAATTCGGGACCTACGGCGCGGGCAGTGACCAGCTCAACACACCAACCGGCCTGGCGGTCAACGCGGCCGGCGAGCTGTACATCGCAGACCAATACAACGCACGGATTTCGACATGGCTACCACAGGGCGCTGGCGGAGCACGCATGAGCTATTCGGCGCAGTTTGGAAGCGCCGGCTCCGGGCACGGACAGTTCTCCTACCCGATAGCCGATGCTGTAGACGGCTACGGCAATGTCTGGGTAACCGACTACAGCAACAATCGCGTGCAGGAGTTCTCGTCAACCGGGCAGTTCATCGCGACCTACGGCTCCGCTGGCTCTGGACACGGCCAATTCACGGGCCCGTCCGGAATCGCGCTGAACCAAAGCACCGGCAACGTGTACATTGGTGACTGCGGGGGCACTCGCATTGAGGAGTTGAACTCCGCAGGAGAATACGTAAGAGCATTCGGCAGCGCCGGCTCCGAACCGGGGCAAATGGGATGTCCACACGGGCTTAAGGTCGATCCCAGCGGCAATGTATGGGTCGTAGACGCCGAACACAACCGAATCGAGGAGTTTTCGGCCACTGGTTCATTCATCGCCACCTATGGAACCAAAGGCTCCGGCGAAGCCCAGTTTCAAGGCCCTTCGAGTCTGGCGTTCTCAGGTGGAAACGTCTACGTCGTTGACACTGGAAACGACCGCATCGAGGAGCTCTCATCGGCCGGGAAATACATCCGCCAGTTCGGAGCCGGAGGAGTCGGCAGTGGCGAGTTCCTCGAAGCAGCAGACATCGCTTCCGACCCGGCCGGAAACCTCTACGTCGTCGACGGTGCCAGCAGCCGGGTCCAGGAGTTCAGCGCGTCGGGCACGTTTCTGGCCAAGTTCGCCTCCGGGGGCAGCGGCGAAGGACAGCTCAGCAGCCCCTTTGGGATCGCGATCAACGCTGCGGGCAGCGCGTACGTCGTCGACAGTGGCAACAACCGCATCGAGCAGTGGACACCTGCCAATGTGATGGCGCACAACACCAAGACCGTCTACTACAGCGCCGGCACGGAAGCGTCCGTGGAAGCCTGCTGGAACCATCCGGAATGGGTCAATCTGCCTTGCCAAATCGAACCCGCGGCCCAGCCAGGCGAAGGCATGCCCCAGCGCGCCGTAACTGATATTACCTACAACATTTGGGAGCAGGCCGCAAGCATCACCGAAAAATTCCAAGCGGCGGAACGAACGAGAAAAACCACTTTCGATCCGGCCGGCCGGCCGACCGAAACGGAAGAGACATCAAGCAACGACCAAGCCCTGCCAAAGGTCGTCAATAGCTATAACGAACACAATGGCTCGCTCGAAACGCAACGTACCACGGTCGGTGGGAAAACTCAGACCATCACAAGCATTGAGAGCACCCTCGACGAACTCGAACGCTACACCGACGCCGACGGCAACACAGCTGAATACAAGCGCGACATCGACGGACACGTGATCGAACTAACCGACGGCTCCGAAGAAGCCATCAAAAACTACGGCTACGCAGGCAGCCAGAAATACCACTACGACGAAACCACAGGAGAGCTGACCAGACTCGAAGACGCCGCTGCAGGTACCTTTACGGCGAGTTACACCGCAGGCGGAAGGATCGCGAAAGAGACATACCCCAACGGCATGACCGCCACCTACACGACCAATCCGGCTGGCCAAAATACCGCCGTCGAATACAAAAAGGAAACACACTGCAGCGAAAAATGCGTATGGTTCAGCGACCACACCGTGCCGTCGATCCACGGCGAAGCCATCACGAAAGCCAGCACACTCTCAGAAGAGACCTATACCTACGGCGCCGCCGGCTGGCTCAACCAGGTTCAAGAAACACCCTCAGGAGAAGGTTGCAAAACGCGCATCTACGCCCACGAAGAAGAAGCCAACCGGACCAGCCTGACCACACGCGAACCCGCAGCCGAAGGGAAATGCGCGAGCGAAGGCGGTACCGTCGAACGCCACACCTACGACTCTGCCAACCAACTTGCTGACCCAGGCGTGACCTACGAAGCCTTTGGCAACACGACGGTGCTACCCGCGAGCGACGCTGGCGGAACAGCACTCACTACCAGCTACTACGTCGACAACCAGGTCTACAAACAAACTCAAGGGGCCACGACCGTTGAATATCTAACCGACCCCGAAGCCCGCACCCGCGAAACTATCACCATCAGTGGCGTGGAAACCGCGACGAGCATCAACCACTATGACGGCTCGGGCAGCGCGCTCGCGTGGACTTTCGCACCCGCCACCGGCAAATGGACACGCGACATACCTGGCATCGACGGCGCCCTCACAGCCACGCAAACCGCCGGCACCGCACCCGCGCTGCTGCTCCACGACCTACAAGGCAACGTCGTCGCCGAAGCAAGCGTTAGCGAAACAGAAACAAAACTTCTGAAAACCTACAACAGCACCGAGTACGGCGTCCCAAGCAAAAAAGAAGCACCACCGAAATACGCCTGGCTCGGCGCAGTTGGGCTCGCCAGCGAACTGCCCTCCGGAATCATCACCCAGGACGGCAGCACATATGTACCTCAAACCGGTCTACCACTACAAACCGAAGCCCCAGAACTCCCTCTACCCCTCAAGTTTTACGCAGCATTTGAAACACCCAACGCAGAAGGGGCCACCTGGGGGCCAATCGCCGCAGCGCTACGTGTTGCTGAAGCCAACGCGGCCGAACGCGCACTAGCCGGGGCTACAGATCCTCCGGGAGTGGTCCCAGACCCTGAAGGAGAAGGCAGTGGATGCTCTGGCATGACGGCGTGCGCGGCGTCAATTCATCCTGGCTTTGAAATTAGGACCGCAGGCGGCAGCGGCCAAGCGAACTGCAGTATCTGGACGAGCTGGGGAAGCATGAAAGCAACCCCGATGGCGATTTACGGCCACTGGGAATGTACTCGTGGCAACATGCGTGGGGCCGCATTTCTTATGCAGATCGCGATGCTGGTCGAAACCTCCTCTGGCAACTTCAAGATGGTCGACGGGTCGCGAGAAGAGCTGTGGGGCGCGAAACCTCTCCATCTTGGTCGCACCTACAGCTTCGAGGGGGAATTTTGGTGTAAGGCTGGAGAACAGGCAACGTATCGTGCGTGGGCATACGGCGCGCTGTTTACATCACCGTCATTCAATAAGGTATGGTGGCAGTCGGGTATCGAGGCCCCCGCACGGACTGAATGTCGAGACCCGCTGGGCAACTCTGGACCGATACCGATTCCGACTGGTGGCGACGACTGATGCCTACTTCGCGTGCAATGCAGGACCTACATTCGAGACAGCCAGCCGACGGAGAGAGGAGAACCGGCGAATCACGATCATGGGCCTCGCGCATGAAAAGTATGGGGTTTGGGGCGACCCTGCTGGCCTGCTTTATAGCCCTATCGGCGTGCTCGGGTGGTGCGGATGCTTCGCATGATCTCGGGCTACGACCGGGGCACCTCGTACGGCCTTCACGAACTGGCCGCGTCTTGCTCATACCGAGCATGTCTGGCGGTACGGCAGGGTGGTGCATGGCGACCATCAATGCCGACGAGGCGGGGTGCGGCCTCCCGGGCAGATCGGCAGGGCCGATACTCGACTATCTTTGCACCACGGGCGGACGTACGAGCGGCGAGGGTCATCGCGAACCTGCCCGAGCCACAGCAGTAACCACTGTTTACGTATTGACGCGAGCAGAGGCATCAGCTGTTTCGGTTGGCGGAGGGAGGGCGATCAAGACAACGCGCAACTCGACACTGCCGGATGGCTTTCGCGCCGCTGTGGTGGAAGTGGTGGGTCCTGTTTTGCCACTTCGAGAGCGTTTGAAGCATCTGTGTCCCCGGATTGTTGCACTCGACGCCAGTGGTGAGCCGCTACTACACGGTGACCAGCAAGGGATACTGCTGGCGACTAGTTTGCCCACGGTGCATTGGGAAGCACCGGCAGCTTCACCGGCCGCTGCGTGCCGACTCACTGTGAGCCGGCTCCCGGCCGAGACGGTCCCGCTCCAGGGGACGATAGCGAAGAGAATACGAGCTATCCGCGGGCTCGTTGGTCGAGCGTACCTGTCGTGCGCAGAAGCGACCTATGTCTACAACGATGAACATCATCTGCCGGCAGCGGTACTTCTCGACGCGCGACACCCAGGGACCAGGCCGGCACCACTACCCGACATGACACGCGTGCCTGGGCATCCGGGTATCTTCGAGGCTCCCGGCGCAGAGGGCCGAAGGGTCGCGCGACGCATCCCGTCTGCCTGGCTCGTCGTTGAAGAAGAGGACAAGATCGGGCTGGATGTGCCGATACACCTTCTTGAATACCTACATGCAAGTCTGCGACTCTAGGCTGTAACCGGGTGCGGGATCATTGGCGGGAATGATTGCTGGTACGGTCGAGTTTGCCCGCCAACTGCACGAATGGTTTTTCAACTTCCGATCAAATCCATTCTAATGTCACGCAAACAAGGCACAGACGACTCGCCTCCAAGGCAAGCGGCGATCCGCAGAACAACGATCCAGCTCTACGCGGCATACGCGGCCTTTCTATTGCTGGGTTCTGCGGCGTACAGCGTCGTGTCCGGCGAAATAGTATTGGTTCTGGCAGCCGTGATATTCAACGCGTGGGCCGGGGTCCTCCTGTGGTTCGCCGGCCAACGACAAGAACATCGGGTTACGCCACGATCCCGCTGATCGACGCGAGGATCGCCAAGCCAGCGATCGTGCGGATCGCGATGTCATGCGCCCGGCTGTGACCTGCCATGAACATGATCCCCACGACCGCGATCACCAAACCCATCGCGGTCCCACCGAGCCACACAATGTTCCCCTTGAGCCTTTCGACGAAGTTCTGCACCCATCGATCGGCGTCCCCTTGAACCCCCCGGCGGCATTCGACGCATGCACAGCACTGTCAGGGACCAAGGCGAGAATCACCACCCCCACCAGCGCCCCAACCAGCAACACAAGTAGCCCCTGCACCAGCTGTGCTGGCCGTGTTCTGCGACGAGCCGCAGCCCGCCTCACCATGAGCGCCATCACTGGCCCCACCTCCTTGTGTCGAGTACCGAAGCTCACGGCGAGAACGGCCCTCCCTGGCTTTGCGCCTGCGGCGGCGCAGCTGGAGAATCTGCCGCAACCCGCAGCTGCCGGACAGCCGCGGGAGCACTCACCCGTGCGGGCCGCGGCGGGACGCACCACACCCGCACCCGGTGCTTGCGCTGATGTCTAGGTGCCGCACGACGAACGTGCCTGGGCCCTGGTCGGGACGCTCGCGGCCCGACCGCGGCCCCCGCGCGCGCCGGCTGCTTCGCGGCGCTCGCCAGCACGCGACTTGCCTCGACGGCCTGCCTGACCGAAGCGGGCGGCTGCTGGGCGTCGTGATGGCCGTTCAGCGCCGCGACACCACCAACGAGCAGCAAGAGTACAACCAGCACGAGCGAGACCCGCACAAGCCAACGACGCTCGCCCAGAAGTACACGCAGGCCGCTCTCGCTATGCCGGCGTGGATAGGCGCGTCGCCGCTGACGCAGTCCGCCACGCCCAGCGAACACGTCCTCGACACGGACAACGAACTCCTCAGCCGCCAGCCCATCAGTGTGGGGCCCTCTGTAGGCCCTGACCGTCTAGGAACGCGGGTTTGCTTGCGTCCTCGTCGGTGAGATCCACTACGGCCGGTTCGCCCTCGCCGGACGCCCGTGGACCTGGCGGCGGCGCCGGCTGGAAGTGCTCGGGGTCGCGTGCTGGGCTACGCGACTTTCGCCGTCGCGGTGTGGTCGCGCTGACGCGCGATGCAGACGGCTCTTGCCCGTGCGTCAGCGGCGCAGGCTCCTCGGCGCGATCTGCGGTCTCCTCGCCGGTGCCGGGCGCAGCGACGTACAGCATGACCAGCCCATTGCGAGCCACCTCGCTTCCCGCGGTTGGCTCCTGCGCGACTACGCTTCCGAACAGTTCACTCGCGCACTCAAACTGTCGATCAAGACCCGGTTTCAGCCCGGCGCACCGAACCGCCTGCGCGGCATCTCCCGCGCGCTGCCCGCCGTCGCGCTCCTCTGCGGCTGTGCTTGTGTCCTGCATCGGGGTTGTTGACCGAGAGCGCCCACCAGCGGCCAACAACTTTCTCGCGACCATCCCAGCAGCCCCGTGTCGAGAACGGCAGACACCCAGGCTAAATTCAATATATTGACATCGTGCCGGTAGATCCATATCCTCGGCCGCTACTTACTAGCTAGCTGAAGGGGGAGACCATGCGAAAGAGTTGGATCGTCGCCGCTGGCGTTGCCGTTGCTGTTGCCGTTAGCCTGATTCCGGGGCCCTCTGTTGCGTCCGCCTCAGCCAGATGTCCGAAAGGGCATGTTTGCGTCTGGGTCGAAGTCGTCTTCAAAGGTGCGGAGGGCGACAGCCTCTGCACTGGCGGCCTTCACGAATTCGCGGGCAATAAGAGTTCCGGGGAAAACGAATGTGCGAACAAGGCAGTCTGGTTCCGCAACAAAGGAGTTACGACGCAGTGCCTTAATCCCGGCCAGAGTTCCGAAGTGTTCCCTGGACTAGTAAACGAGATTTGGGTCGGCGCAGAAGGCTCACACTGCTGACCACGCATCTCTCCGAGACGGCTACGCAGCTCGCTCAGGGCTGCGTAGCCGCTGCCGTCAGGCGCTTTTCGAGCTGCCGGATCGACTAGACCCGGAACTTCCGCGCCCCGCCTCAACGCCAATGTCGGCATAGTCGTGGGCGGCCTAAGCACGCCTATCGGGATGTCGCCATAAGTGTGCTTAGGCCGACCCCGCAACTATGCTGACGCTCTCGCTGCGATGCTGAATTGGGCGGGCTGAAGAGGCCAGGAAACGTCGGCAGAGTTGGCCCCCGTGCCGTTTCGTGGGCTTCTGCTCTTCTTGGAACGAAGCGACCAAAAGGGCGATCCCAGCTTCCGTAGTTCGTCCCGAGCATGCGTCTGGAGCGAAGCTCTGCCGCCGCTCGCCTGTCGTCCTGAGGGAGAGCCTCGGTCCAGACGACCCGCGCACGCGCTCGTATAACGATGCTCAAGCGTAGACGTCCGGTCGAGGTTTGAGCAGCGGTGAGTGCGTCCAGCATTGCCTCCGACTTCGCTATGGGCAGCAGGACCGCAAGTCTGGAACTATTCATAATGTGGCTAAGCACGGTCCGCCGGCGATCTATTCCGTGAGGCTTGCTGGCCCGCCGAAATGGATCGCCTACTTCACCGACGCGGTCCCGACCCGGCTCGTTGTATTCGTTCACGGCTTTGGAGGAAATGCCCTCGAGACATGGCTGCGATTCCCCGACGGGGGATCCACGCGCCCGTGGTGGGGGGAAAGTGACCTCCTCTTTGCGGGCTACAACTCGACGGAGGGAAGAATCAAAGGCTTCGCCGACGAGCTGCGCCATGCGATTCCCGCCTTCTATCCCAAGCGACGCCAAGAGCTTCTCCAAGCTGGGAATGCGAAGCTGGGCGAACCAGCCGACTATGGCGAGCTCGTGCTTGTTGGCCACTCTCTCGGGGGAGTGGTCGTTCGTCGCGCGGTTTGCGACGCTATACAAGACTCACAGGAACGGGGTACGCGCTCACCACTTACAACCGCGACCGTGCGGCTGTTCAGCCCGGCGACCGGAGGCTTCAGTCCAGCCGGCGACCTGGGAATGCTCTTCGAGACCAGGCTCAAGCGACTTGCGATGCTCAAGCTCCGCCGCTCACAGGCCTTCACCGAACTCAACGACAAGCGAGACTTCCTTTGCGACACTCAAACCGCCACCGAAAACTTGGCTCGCACCGATCCGGCCAGCGCGCCTCTTCATCCCCGCACCCTGTGGGCCTACAACGACCAAATCGTCGAAACGAGGGACTACACGACTGACCCAGTGTCGGACTCAATCGGGGCGCCCACCAAGACCGTCGCCGAGGTCACCCACTCGGGAGTGTGTAAGCCCACGTCCGTATATCTGGCGCCCTGGGACCATGTCGAGAAAGGCCACTACCGATGACACCGCAGGACCCAGCACTTTTTCGACGGCGAGCGTTCGAAGCCGACTGGCTCGCGGTCCTCGAGCGAGCCGGCGCCCATGCGGAATCACGACGGTTAATCTGGGCACGATTGATGGCCGAGGGTGACCGATGGCTGTCGGCGGGGCAAGATATCGGATATTTCAGCGACGGCACATCCGACCTGCCTGTCGAGCTGCTTGATACGGTGCTTGAATTCCCGGCATATCGCCCGGAGTCCCCAGCCGCTTTCGCAACTGACTTGGGAATGGCGTTCGAGTCGATCACGCCGGAGCACATTCGATTCCTCCATCTCGCCATGTTCGCAACCGTTCCTGAGTGGGTGGTGGCGTTCTCGGAAGCTTCGGCGGTGGTCGAGAAGTTCGTGCACAGGCCGCAGATCGCGTTTGCGTCAGAAACCATCGACAAAGTTGCGTGGTCCATCGAAGGTCCCATCGAGACCGACACATACCCCGCACCGAGCTCGTGGCGAACCGGCGTAGTTCACGGGGCGACCGGGCGTGCTCGACGGATTCGATTGTTTCAGCTGGGAAAGCTGACCGAGCTTCTGTTCGCCGCCGTCCAACGGGACCTCGAGGACGAAGCATCGTCAGTCCCCACCGTCAAGCTCGAGACGCACGCGTCGCCGCGCTCGGAGACCGGAGGCTACACGGAGATCATTGGGCGGCTCGCAGCGCCAGAGGAGGCCGCCGAAGGCGAGGTCGAGGAGTACCCATGGTTCGGCCAAGAGCCGTTCCCTCGAGGAGAGGACGCCTAGAGCGGGGCAACCCCAGCTGCGCACTACAACTCACTCGGTCGCCAGCATGCGACTGCTGCATCCCCGACAAAAGTAAGCGTCTATGGGTCACGTCGGCAGGCGCCCGCTGCGGACGAGTTGCGAAAGTCATCCCGCGTCGTAGCTCGCTGTCACATCCGATGCTAAGCGAGTATCAGGCCGATGTCCTAAGGTCCGCGACGCCGTTGCGGCGAGGCCACGTTCCCCTAGTAGTTGCGTGTAGCGCGCGTAGCGTGGGTTCTCGAACCAGCCTGGTGCTCGCAGGATGGCGGGTTCGCGGTAGATGAGGATCGCTCAGCCGCGCTGGATCTGGCGAAGCCACGGCGAGGGGCCGGCCTTCTGGTGGCCGACGTTGAGCGTGTGTCGTGACAGGCCGCTCGAGGTCGAGGCGTTGGCTACGGGCTCCTCGCCGAGCAGCTCAGTCAGGTATCCGGTGCTCGTCGGGTCCGCCAGCGGCGGCAGGAACAGTTGTGCTGTTGAGGCTGCGCAGATCCCAGTTCGACCAGAACAGTGAGCGGCGCACGCTCGCCGGAGATGACCTCGCCAAGCTACGACTCGCCTACGCCCAACACATCCACCGCGCGCAAGGAGCGACCGTGACACGCACCCTCGTGGTCACTGGCGGCTGGCAGACCAGCAAGGAGCCCGCCTACGCCGAGGCATCCCGCGCCCGCCACGGCGCCAGCTGGTTCGGACGCCGACGGCTCGGCGAAGCTCACAGAGCTGTGGGGCGATCGCGGCGCCCGCAATAGCGGCGCTCCGCCGAGTGTGCCGGCGAACGTGGTCCCGCTGCTCGTCGCTGCCTGAGGCATCCAGCAGCCAGGATTCCAGAGGGGCGGGCCGTCCAGCTCGCCCTTCAATCTTGCCCGCGAAATGCCCCGAGTTGGGGAGAGTTTGGGGAGAGTCGACCCCTTTCGGCGTTCCCAGGCTACCTCGGGCCAGCCCAAACTGTGCTGTTTTGCAGGCTATTTGCATCAAAGGCGACGACCGGAATCGAACCGGTGTAGACGGCTTTGCAGGCCGCTGCGTAGCCACTCCGCCACGTCGCCAAGGGCTTGACCTAGCGTATCGGTCCAGCCCGCTCGGATCGTGATCCGAGCTGCAGGTGCCGCGCGGCCCGATCGGCGCAGCTAGGTCAAGGCCCTCGCGGGCGATGACTGCATTAGGAACCTTTTCCCGAACCGTTAGCAGGGCTTTCGAAACTCGTTAGGGGCCGCACAGCCAGCCGTCGCAGGATGGTGCTCCTGATGCATGAACCCCAAACGTCAGTGAAACGCAGGGTCGCACCGATAGTGCTGGCGGCGCTCGTAGGAGCCGCCGCCAGCGCTACCGTGCTTGCGCTGTCCGATGGGGCAGGGCGCTCCACAGCGACCCAGCCAGCCAATCCCGCCTCGGCTCAGTCGCCCTCGACAGGAACGCGGCGCGAGGCTTCGAATTCGCGGCTGACCGCCACTCAGATCTACCGGCAGGACTCGCTCGGCGTCGTGTCGATCAAGGCTGTCACGGCCAACGGCGAAGACAGTGGCACTGGAATCGTGCTCGATAAGCAGGGCCTGATCCTGACCAACGATCACGTCGTCCAGGGCGCCGCCAGCATTACGGTCAGCCCGGGCGGCAGCTCAAGCGTGACCCAAACGGCGACGCTGGTCGGCGAGGAAGCCAACGACGATCTGGCGCTGATCCGCGTGAACCCATCGGGCCTGAACCTCAAGCCGCTGAAGCTCGTCAGCTCGAGCTCGGTCGAAGTAGGCGACTCCGTGTACGCGATCGGGAATCCTTACGGGCTCGACGAGACCCTCACCCGTGGGATCGTCTCTGCTCTGAATCGAGACATCTCAGCGCCCGACGGCGCGAACATCACCGGCGTGCTGCAGACAGACGCGGCCCTCAACCCGGGCAACTCCGGCGGGCCCCTGCTCAACGATCAGGGTGAGGTGATCGGCGTCAACTCCCAGATCGCCAGCGGCGCAGCGAACGCCGGCGGCTCGCAGCCGGGGAGTACCGGCGTGGGTTTCGCGATCGCCTCGAACACGGTCGCCGCAGCGATCAAGAAGATCGAGGCCGGCGAAGGCGTGTCCTCGGCGTCCGCCACGCAGGCGCAAGCTCAAGCTCAGGGCGGTTATGAAGCGCGGTCGCCGTACGGCAGCGGCTCTCCGTATGAAGCTGAACCCCAGCGTCCATCCGGCGAAGCGCCGGTCGAAGAAGCTCCAGGCTTGGACAGCTCTGAATCAGCTGGCCGGGAAGAAGGAAGCGAAGTTGTGATCGTTCCTTGACGGGGCACGAGGCCCGGGCGCCTAAAGGATGCCCGTCCCGCCCGGTTGTCCGGGTCTCGTGCTCCCTCAGGGTTGATCACCCGCCCATTGCGCCCTGGGCCAGTGAGCTGGCCGATGGCGCGTTGATAGGCTTGCGAAGCAATCCCGGGCGATTAGCTCAGCTGGGAGAGCGCCGCCTCGACAAGGCGGAGGTCACTGGTTCGAGCCCAGTATCGCCCATCGCAGAAAGCCCAGAACGACGGGCATTATCGAGGGGTCGTGGTCCCTCGTCGCGGGAGCGACGGTCGTTTAGGGGTGGCTGACGCAGGTCGCACGGCAGCTTGCCGGTTCTCGCTGGCTGGATCCGTCGTGACCGTCTCGTTGTTGGCCGCCGCTCCTACGATCTGCGCTACCCAGTCGGTACCCGCACGGCAGCAACGGGCGTCCCTGATGCGGGCGTTGGTGCCACTGCGCATCAAGATGCCGCAACGCTACGCCGACTACGTGCTGAGTGCGCACGACGCGGAGATTGTGGCCACCTCCTACGCGCGTGACCGCAGCGGTCTGGGCAGTAAGCGTCAGCTGTCGATGGCGCAGTAGCGTGTGCCCTTCGTGGCGCCGCTCGTGGTGAGCTCAGATGCGCTGCGACGAAGAAGCAACTGCACATAGTCCTTGCGCTGGCTGGTGAGTTCGGTGAGCTGCCGCAGGGTCTGATTCGGGTGTTCCCTGATTGCGAGCATCAGGTCTCGTCGATCAGCCTCCAGCAAATCGACGCCGGTCGCTCCGGTGCCACGGTCCTGCACGACGAGATCCTCGACCTTCGAGGACAGCTCTTCCAGGTCGGTGTACTGGAGGCGGTCGTAGCCGCGGACATCGCTTGGCACGTCATCAACGTCGGTGCGATCAGGATTGAAGGCGATGAAGGCTTTCGCGCCAAGACCGATCGCGACGCCGTACTCCAGAGTTACGTTCGCGTTCCAGCTCGTGACGTCGTAGATTCCGAGAGCAGCCGCCTCGATCATCTCGACGATCTTCTCGAGTACGGTGCCGGTCGAGACGCGCTGCTCTGCAAAGACGAACTTCACGTTGAGGGCTCGCTCCGTCGTTGTGAACGCCCTCTTGTAAGCGACACGATCGTCGTAGAGATCCCACGGGTATGCGACGAAGATGTGGCGATCGGCGGGGACAGGCACGACGGCTATTTCCACTCGGAGAGGTCATCTACCTCGAAGAACCGAAAGCGTTTCGTGCCGATGGCCGCGCCACCGGCGTCTCGGATCTTCGCAATCGATGCCGCGTCGAGGATCCCGTTCTGTTCGAGGACCGTGAGCAGCGCGTCTCCCTCACTCAAGAGCTGTTCGACGGCGTTCATCAAATGGGGAACCTGTGGATCTCCTGCCAAGGCTTTGAATGCTGCGTCGAGAGGCTCTTGGCCCTCCTCGACAAGCACAATCTTGTGGTCCGCTCCGCCGCCATCCTGCGGCTGCCACAAGACGCGTCCGAACCGCATCTGACGAGGACGCTCGTCGATCCCGCGGCGAACGGTCGGAAAGTAGAGGTCGCCTGAGAGCTGAAGCTCGCGGAGCCGCTCAGTTTCGTCGTCATCGAGGTGCGCGCGGAACTCGACGCTAATGCGTCCGTCCTCGGCCCGCTCCTCGTATTCCGAGGGGTGCATCACGAAGCCCTCGAACTCGATCGTGTTGGCTCGGAGGGCCTCAAGCTCTTGTAGCTCGATCTGGAGGTTGTGAAGCCCGGCCGGATCGCGGTAGCTCTCGACCTTGATGGCACCGTTCCACTCATCCCCCTGCTCGTCGATGAGCTGGGGGGCCTCAAAGGCGCTGTGAACTAGGCGGGCATCGGCAGCTGGGATCGTGAGGTCCGTCTCTACTCGCCGAAGCGGCTTCCCTGTATGGGCCGACTCCGCGGTCTCGACGACGTTGGCGTCAATGACTAGCTGCCCCTCTCGGAGCGGAAAGACCAGTCTTACGGCGTCCATGCCCCCATCCTCCCAGACCTCGGAGCCAGACACCTGCGACAGTCGAGGCGGCTCCTTATGAGGTGGGGCTTGATCCAGAGGCGGGCGCTCGGCACGCGCGGACCAACGCCGATCCGAGGTCCGTCAGCGCCGTGCCTGTGATCCTAGGGGGGTCCAACGCCCGATCGAGATCCTCCAAGCTCGTGGGCGCAATTCGACGACGCAAACGCGAAAGCCGCGCCGACCAGACTCGAGCAGGTGCCTTTCATAGAACCTTGCGAGCCGTGGTCCTTCCCGTGGTCCCTAACTGAGCCAATCTCAGGTGATCTCAGAACACCTCAGGTCCGCTGGCACGTCCCACAGCACCCCACGACACCCCCAGGCCCTCCTTCGAGCCCAGTATCGCCCATAGACGGTAGTCAGCACGTGAGCCGCTGCTGAGGTGGTGCAGCACCGTGCTACACTACAGTTATGCCGACTTCCCATCCCCGCCATACGGTTACGGAGACGCCACCAGTTCGCGAAGCGCTCGATGATTTGCGTGCTCGCTTGGCCGGGCAGCGCATCGATTTTGCAGAGCTTGTTGTGCTCGGGGCCGGCGTGAAGGTTCGGCAGTTGCCCGACGATGCGGCGGCTGCGCGTGAAGCGGCCAGGCGCCTAGCCGCGATGGTTAGGGCTCGGGCCACGCCCGTCGATGTCGAGGCTGCCGACGAGGTTAAGCGCCGCGGTCTCATCGTCTACCAGTAAGCGCGATGCTGCTGCTCGACAACTCGGCCTGGGCGCGGCTAGCCTCCGAGCGATTGAACCCTGACCGCGCCGAGCAGGTGGCTGCGTGGATGGGCGACCTGCAACTTGCGACATGCCTGCCTTTCTTGCTTGAGGCCGGCTATTCGGCGCGCTCGGGGCATGAGCGCTCGGCGATGATGGCCGATCTGACGGCTCTCCCGCGCGTAGCGATTGACAAAGGCATCGAAACGGCGGCTCTTGAAGTACAGCGCGAGTTGGCTGACATAGGACATCACCGCTTGCCGCCGGCCGACGTGATCATTGCTGCCTGTGCCCATGTGGCAGGTATGGGAGTTCTCCACTACGACAGTGACTACGACCTGCTCGTCAAGCACACCGGCCTGCAGTTCGAGAGCGAGTGGCTGGCGCAGCCTGGCAGTCTCTGACACGACCGACCGGAGGCCAGGCTCACGTGCCGTGGTCCCTAACCGAGCGAGTCTCAGGTGATCTCAGAACACCTCAGAGCCGTCGGCATGCCGCACAGCACTCCACGGCATCCCCGGGCCCTCCTTCGAGCCCAGTATCGCCCACTGCTCGTCAGCGTTATCGCTACTGCGGTGGCGGTTTGGCAGCGGCAGGGGATCGGTTCGGGCCTTGGTGGGCAGGGTGTTCGCCAGCGGTGAGTTGATCGATCCGAGATGTCTCGGGGCAGGCGTGTCGCTCTTTGACGGTTGCAGTTTGGCGCAGCTGAGCATCGATGAGACGCAGCAAATCATTGCGCGGGGTTACAGCGAAGAAGCGCCTGGTTGACAGGTCGATGGAGGGCCATGTAGCGTCGGGCTTCAATCGAACGACGGGAGGCTCGTTGTGCACATACGTGTCGTGAGATTCACTGGAGTGAGCGCAGAGCGGATGGAGGGGCTCCTTGCGCGTATAGACGAGGCGGGCGGTCCACCGCCCGGCGTGCCGTCGATGGGCCTGGAGGTGTTGTTCGACGAGGCCGAGAGCACGGCCGTGGTTCTCCAGCGCTTCGCGACGGCGCAGGACATGGCTACGGCCGCCCAGGTGATGTCCGCGATGGACCCTTCCGAAACACCCGGCACCCGCGTCTCGGTCGACGAATGCGAGCTGAAGCGCGAGCTCACGGCCTAGCGTCCTGGCGGGCTGATTCGTATGCACGGCTGGGAAGGCACAGACGCCTCGGCTCTGCGCCTGCCCTGCCGGCTAAGCTCCCCGGTCGGGGGTCATTCGCGAGCAGAGAGCGAGCATGGAACTGAAGGTCGTTGGAGCAGGGCTTGGGCGCACGGGTACCTCATCGCTGAAGAACGCGCTTGAGCAGCTCACCGGCGGGCCTTGCTACCACATGTTCGAGGTGTTCGAGCACCCCGAGTCGGTCGCCCAATGGCACGCCATTGTGCGTGGCGAGTCAAAGGACTGGGAGGCGTTGATGGGTGGGTACGGCGCCAGCGTGGACTGGCCCGCCTCGGCCTATTGGCCCGAGCTGTCCGCCGCCAACCCGGACGCGATCGTGCTGCTGTCCTCCCGCGCCACGCCCGAGGCGTGGTGGGCGAGCATGGAGAAAACGATCGTCGGTGTGCTCACCATGGACCTGCCGCCCGAGGCCGCGGGCATGGCCGAGCACCGCGCGATGGTTGTGGATCTGTTCGCGCAGCGTTTCACGCGAGACTGGCGCGAGCCGCAGGCAGCGATGGCCGCATACGAGCGGCACAACGAGCGGGTTCGCAACGAGGTCCCTTCAGACCGCCTGTTGGAGTGGCAGCCAGGCGACGGCTGGGAGCCGCTCTGCGAGGCTCTCGGCATGGACGTCCCGACCGATCCGTTCCCACACGAGAACAGCAGCGCGGACTTCCAACGCAACGTCGAGGGCCGGATCGAGGCGTAAAGCGCTCGCGGGCAGAGCGCCGGCCGTCCCTTCAGACGATGCCGCGGGCCTGTCGCTTCGGCCGGAACGCACCCTGAAGCTGCTCCTGGGTGAAATGCCCCGGAGACTCGCCGCCTGTCGCGAACCGGTACAGCGCCACGCGGAAGATGGCCGACAGCGTCGCCTGCAGCAGTCCGGCGATCGTCACCACGATCACCCCCAGCACGATCAGCGCGCCGCCACCGACCGCCGATCCGCTGGCTAGCGCGATGCCCAGCACGACCAGCGCTATCCCCGGCAGCATGCCGAGCAGGAACACCGTGCCGCCGATCGTCGCCGTGCCCACCACGCTCTCGCCCCAGCGCTCGCGAATCACGCTCAACGAGCGCGTTATCGCCTCTCGCGGCCCGACGTCCTCCAGCGCGATGATCGGGACGACGAAGAACGTTGCCACCGTCCACGCCAGGTTCGCCAGGCCGCCGACGATCGATCCCACGAGGTTGCCTGCGCTCTCGCGCAGTAGCGCCTGCAGCGCCGCGATCGCGCCGCCCACGACGAACTGCACCGCGGCCCACTGCAAGATGATGCCCGTGCGCTGGCGCGCTGCTGAGACGCCGTCCGAGAAAGTCGTGTCGTGGCCGTCCAGCGCCATCGTCACGCACGCCGCAAGCGCGACCGCGCAGAACTGCCCGATCGCGATCAGCAGATAAAGCCCCACGACGATGAACGGCAACGCCGCCCAGAACGAGTCGGTCGCGGTCCCCACGCCGGCACCAGCCCCGAAGAACACCCCCGCCACGATCAGCGCGCAGACTGCCGAGACGACCGGAAACAGGACCAGCGAGCGGTCGCTTCTGAGAACCGCCCAGCTCTCCTTGGTGAGTGCCCATCCGCGCCCGATCCGGCCCATCAACACAGCCTAGCCGCGTTCACGGACACCGACCTCGCCTGGCGGCGCAGCGTCGCCAAGGCCGACGCCTCCCATGGCTGGGAATCTCCCACGGCTGACATGTCCCATGGGCTGGGCATCTGTCCAACAGGTAGTGCGTGCATCCTGGCCAGAAGGCCGTTTCCCCGGCGCCTTCGTGGCTTCATGCTGAGCGCATGATGAATGACCCAGAGATCATCGGCGGACCCACACTGATTCAAGCTCCCCGGGCTGGTGAGACCTACCGCTGGAAGGTCCAGCACGGCCGCGCCGAAAAGCACGTGTACGTGCAGATCGCCGACGCGCTCAGCCCCGATGCCTTCGAGGATCCTATGAGGTCGGGGATCGAGTCGAAGGGGGGGACGGTGCTGGCCAGGCTGCTCGAGCACGGCAACGTGCCGACCCGCATCAAGATCACCTCGGCGGGTATCACCGAGGTCGGCGTGGATCGCCGCGCGCGCCCCTGCGTCCTGGCCTAGCCGCCTCGCTCCGAGCAGATCCAGCCGACCAGCTCCAAGCACACGCGAGCGCTCGCGGCCGAGCGCAGTGGTCGGTGCTCAGCCGATGTGGCAGAGTGCCATGCCGGAGGTCACATGCGCGCGAAGGATCAGTCTCAAGCCGGGTCACATGGCCGCTCGAGTGGCGGCTCGATCGAAGAGCGCGTCGCTCGTGGTCGCGCCGCCCGCGCGCGGGTGCCTCGCTCCGCTCACGCGGACTGGACCGCCGCGGGCGACCGCAGTGATCCAATCCAGCTGCTGGAGGAGCAGGCCCGCACACGCGTCGCCGAGCTGGTACCGATCAGGCACGGGCGCATGCTCGTCTCGCCGTTCAGCTACTACCGCGGCGCAGCGTTGCCGATGGCCGCCGATCTCGCCGCCACACCAACATCCGGCATCGCCGTGCAGGCGTGCGGTGACGCACACCTGTCGAACTTCGGCATCTTCGGTTCTCCCGAGCGCCACCTTTTCTTCGACGTCAACGACTTCGACGAGACCGCGCCCGGACCGTGGGAGTGGGACGTCAAGCGCTTGGCCGCCAGCCTCGAGGTCGCCGCTCGCGAGAACGAATTCGCGCAAAAACGCCGCACACAGATCGTGCGCCAAGCGGTCCGCTCCTACCGGGAGACGGTCCGGGAGCTAGCCGCCATGCCGATGCTCGGTGTCTGGTACGCCCACCTCGACATGGACCAGATGCTGCCCCGGTTTCGCTCGTTGCTTCACCCCAAGCGCACGCCCAGCGTGTGGCGGGCGATCGACAAGGCTCGCGCGCACGACAGTCACCAGGCGTTTGACAAACTGTGTCACGTCAACGCCGGGCAGCCGCGCATCATCCACGACCCGCCGCTGATCGTTCCCGTCGAGGAGTTCGCCGAGGGTGTCGACCGCGACGTGCTCGACGACGCGATGCGCAGGATCATGCGCTCCTATCGACGCACGCTCGCCTCCAGTCAGCGCAGCCTGCTCGACAACTACCGGCTCGCCCATCTCGCGCGCAAGGTCGTCGGCGTGGGCAGCGTCGGCACCGACGCCTGGATCCTGTTGCTGCTCGACGACCACGAAGCGCCGTTGCTGCTGCAGGTCAAGGAGGCCGAGGCCTCGGTGCTCGAGCGCTTCACCAGCAAGAGCAAGTTTGCCAACCACGGCCAACGGGTGGTCGCCGGCCAACGGCTGATGCAGGCCGCCAGCGACATCTTCCTGGGCTGGGAGCGCTTCGGACGCCAGGGAGAGGTCAAGCGCGACTACTACATTCGCCAGCTGCGCGACTGGAAGGGCTCGGCCGACATCCGCGGCATGACCCCGTCGGGGATGGAGCTATGGGGCCAGATGTGCGGCTGGACGCTCGCGCGTGGGCACGCCCGCTCGGGCGACCGCGTCGCGATCGGCGCCTACCTGGGCAAGTCCGACACGTTCGATTGCGCCATCGCGGACTTCGCGGTCGTCTACGCCGAGCAGAACGAACGCGACTACGCCGCGATGGGCGACGCCGTCAAGGACGGCAGGGTCGCCGCCCAGTCAGGCATCTGAACGGGCGGGTACCGGCCGCGCCTGCCAGCTCAGCGCAAGCCGTAAAACGTTGCTTCGCTGCCCGCCGGCGGCGTGATCGGCGCGGCGGTGAGGTTGCAGTAGCCACCTTCCAACGTGCCTTCGCCGTCGGCGATGCGCCCGTAGATCGTCAGGCCCGACGGGATCGGGATCGACCCCTTCGCGTCCAGACCGAGCACCAGATCGGTCGGCAGCGCTCCCGCGACATGGCCGAACGCCTGCAGATGGCAGTCGTTCGCTTTTATTTCCGTTTCCGCGAGCGCGTTCGTCGAGGTCCAAGCCGCCAGGTTCGCCAAGCGCAGCGTTCCCGCGGCGACCTTCGACCCCGTCACCGCGTTGTTGGCAAGGCCGTTATTCGTGACTGCGCCGGCTGCCAGCTTGCCCGAGCCGACGGCGCCGTCGAGCAGGTTGTTGGCGGCGACCGCGCCCGCCGCCAGCTTGCTCGAGCTTACGGCGCCCGCGGCAATACGCGGGTTGGGGTAGTTGCCCGTCAGATCGCCGCCCGCTTTGCCACCGACGACACGGCTGGATCCCTGCGGACCGCGCGCTCCCTGCGGCCCTTTGATGTTGAACACCAGCGGCACGGTGCCTCGCGGGCAGCGTCTGCCGCTCTTGACCACTCGCAACGCACCGCCCTTCTTCGGCACGCAGCCGGTGATCGCGCCGCTGCGCGATACGAACGAGCTGCTCGTGACCGCATACGCACCGCCGCCCAATGCGACGAACAGCGCCACGCTTGCCATCACATTGGCGTAGCTCAGGTGTCTCATCCATGATGTCCTCATCCTCTTCACGCGAGCATACACGCGCGTTGCCCGCGCGCGGCGCAGTTGGATCGGGCGCAGCGCGGCGCGAGCAGGCCTGCGTTCGCCGGGAGTTCCCCGGCGATGTTGAGCGCAGCCGACCTGGACGTCTGCGAGCTGGGCAGCGGCCCGGCCGTGCTGATGATCCACGGCAGCGTGCTCGGCGCTCAGCGAACCTGGAGCCGACAGTTGCCGCTGGCCGAGAATTGGACGCTGAGGCTGCCCAATCGTCCTGGCTTCGCCGGCAGCCCAGCGCTCACGCGAGGCGACTTCGAGGTCGAGGCGCCGCTGTTCGCCGAACTGCTCGGTGAGCGAGCGCACCTCGTCGGACACTCTTACGGCGCCGTCATCGCACTGTTCGCGGCGGCGCTCAGACCGCAAGCGGTCGCCTCGCTCACGCTGTCCGAGCCGGGCTGTCTGCGAGTCGCCGCCGGCGACCCTCTCGTCGACCAGCAGATCGCAAACGGCGAGTTGCTGTACGCGCACGCCGCCGAGCTCGCCCCGCGCGAGTTCCTCAGCGCGTTCCGCGATGGCGCCGGCGTCACGCGCGACACGCCCGCCGAGCTGACCGACGAGCTCGACCACGGCGCGCGGCTGCTCGCTCGCGAACGCCCGCCGTGGGAGGCGGAGCCTCAGTGGCACGCTCTGCGCGACGCTCCGTTTCGCAAGCTCGTCATCTCCGGCGCGCACTCGCCCGTGTTCGAGGCTGTCTGCGACGCCGCCGCCGAGCGGTTGGGCGCGCGGCGAGCGACCGTCAGCGGCCGCGGCCACACGATCCCCGCCGCCGGCGAGGCGTACAACTCGCTGCTCGAGTCATTCATCGGCGATCGTCAGCGAGCCGCTCGGTCGCAGTAGCGTCTGCGTTTTCCGGGCATTCCACATGCCCTCCGCACCGACGCTTGTCTAGCGCCCGCCAGCGCCCTTGAGCGCATCGGCGCGCCCGACGATGGGCTGCACACCGATGGGCGCGACCAACACGAGATTGCGACCGGCCGTTGCGGCTCGCCTGCTGGGCAGCGTGCTCGCCGTGGTGTTCGCCGCGACGGCGTGCACTCCGGCGGCGTTCGCGAGCGCGCCTGCCGCGATCGACACTGCCTCGCACTCGCGTGCCGCGAGAGTGGGTGCTGCGCACGCACGTGCCCGCGCCCACGAGGCGATCGTCGGCGGCAGCGCCGCACAGGCCGGCGCGTTTGCGTCGGTCGTCGAGATCGCCTACCTGCGTGGCGCCAGCGCAAGCGTGTGCACGGGCACGGTCGTCGCAGCCAACCTGGTGCTGACCGCCGCACACTGCGTCGTTGACCTGCGCACTGGCGCCCCTGAGCGGGCCGCCGGCTTCAGGGTTCTCAGCGCCGGCGCCGCCGGCCCGCAGATAACCGCCGTGTCGGGCGTGATCGTGGGCGAACGGTTCTCCCGCCGCAGCGACGACGGCGACGCGGCGCTGCTGGCGCTGTCCACGCCGGTCAGCGCCCCGCCGGTCGCGCTCGCCGGGGCCGAGAGCCGCGTCGCTCTCCCCGCCGGCACCACCGCCACGATCGCCGGGTTCGGCGAGACGCGCTTTGACGGACATGGACCCGTGCAAGCGCTTCGCTGGGCGGGCACCGTGGTGCAGGACCGGCGCTGGTGCTCACGCCACGCGCCGCCGTTTTTCGCGCGGGATCAGCTGTGCACGATCGATCCTCCGCGCTACGGCACCGGTGCCTGTCATGGCGACAGCGGCGGGCCCCTGCTGCTCGACGCCGGCGGAGGCGCGCAACCCCTGCAGATCGGCATCACGATCCACGGCTACGGGCGCTGCTCGACGCGGCTTCCCTCCGTGTTCACCCGCGTGGAACCGATCGCCGCCTGGGTCGCCACTTGGATCCTCGCCTACAACCCGCCCCCAACCCCCGCACCGGCTCCGCCCGCCTCAGCGCCACCGGCGCCGGCGCCCGTTCAGTAGCGCTCGCCGGCTTGCCGCCAGCGCAAGCGCTTTCCATGTGCGCTCGGCCGGCGTGAGCGCGTTCTCGCCAGGGGCGCCGCCATGCAGACGGACGGACGGATGCCTGGGATGATCTGAATGAGGCTGATGTGCGTATTGGTTGAGATGGCTCGGATTTTCCGAGTGGAGAGCGCGGTCGAACGCATGGGGGGTTGCCGGTGAGGCTGCTCGCGCCCGTCTCCGTGCTGCGTTGGGAGGCGCCCGCCGACCGGCGTGAAGCACGCGCCGCGGTGGCCGTCGCCGCCGGCCTGTACTTCGTCGGGGCTGCGCTGTGCGCGACCGCGGTGCTGCTGCCGCACGTGGGCTCGCCCGCCGGCGTGATCGCCGTCGCGCTCACCGCGCTGAGCACCGGCTGCCTACTGAGCGTGTGCGCCGCACGCGGGTGGGGAGGCCTCGGTCTGGCGTTCGTCGCCGATCTGTGGGGCACGCTGCTGATCGCCGTGCTGTGTGCAAGCGGCGGCGGCGCGTATAGCCCGTTCGCGTTGATCTATCTGTTCCCGATCGGTCACGCCGCCGCGTTCCAGCCGCGGGCGCGGTTCGTACTGGTAGCGGTGGTCGGGCTGCTCGCGTTCCTCGCCCCGCTCGTATACGAACAGCACGTGTCGGCCACGTTCGGCGTCGTCGCGAGCGTCGGGATCGTGATCTCGCTGCTGGCCAGCCTGGTCGTGCACAGCACGCTCAACCGTGTGCGCGAGCAGCGCCGCCGCCTGCAGATCCTCACGGCCGCGTCCTCCCAGCTCGACCGATCACTCGATCCGGGCGAGACGCTGCGGACGATCGCGCACATGGCCGTGCCCGAGCTCGCCGAGCTGTGTGTGATCGACCTGCTCGACCCGAGCGGCTCGATCGCGAGCACGGTCGCCGCCGCCAGCGACCCCGACGTCGCGGCCGGGGTCGAGCGGATGCGCGAGCGATTCCCAGTGGACATGCGCTCCGACCATCCGGTCTCGAGGATCCTCGCGGGACTCGAGCGGCGGGCGATCCTCGACCTGAGCGAGGAGGCGGTGTTGCAGCGAGTCGCGCAGAGCGATGAGCATGCACGCTTCATGCGCGAGGTCGGCTACGCGCGCGCGGCCGTCTTCCCGATGGTCGCGCGGGGGCGCACGCACGGAGTGATCTCGTTCCTCGCGCTGCACAGCGACGCGCGCTATGACCACAACCTCGTCGCGGTCCTCGAAGACCTGGCCGGTCGCGCCGCGCTGGCGTATGACAACGCCCGTCTGTACGCCGAGCGCGCGCAGGTGGCGCGCACGCTGCGGCGCAGCCTGATGCCGGCGGTGTTGCCCCAACTCGACCGGATCGAGCTGGCCAGCTACTTCCGTCCGACCGGCGCCGGTAACGAAATGGGCGGTGACTTCTACGACGTTTTCGAGGACGGTGACGGCTGCTGGCTGGTCGTCGGCGACGTCTGCGGCAAGGGCGCCGAGGCGGCCGCCGTCACCGGTTTTCTGCGGCACACCGCCGCGGCCTATGCGCGCGAAGGCAGCTCACCTGGTGAGGTGCTCGCACAGGTCAATCGGGCGATGCTCGATCGTGACTTCGATGGGCGCTTCGCCACGGCCATCCTCGCGCGCATCCGCGCGGGCGAGGACGGCGTCCGGGCGACCGTCGCGCTTGCCGGCCATCCGTCCGCGCTGATCGTCAGAGCCGGCGCGCGGTCGGTCGGGGAGCTGGGCGCCAGCGGCACCCTGCTGGGTGTGTTCGCCGATCCAGGGTTCGAGGAGGTCGACGCCGTTTTGCAGCCGGGCGACTCGCTCGCGCTGTACACGGACGGGCTGTCCGAGGCATACGCGCCCGCGCGGGTGGTCAGCGTGGCCGACATGGTCGCCCAGCTGCAGCGGGTGCCGCCGACGTCCGCGCAGGGCGCGATCGACACGCTGATCGCGCTGATCGACCCCGACGATCGCGTCAGGGACGACATCGCGGTTCTGTGTGCGCGCGTTCGCAGCGACCCGCGGCTGAACGCTCTGAACGCGAGGCCTGCCGGCTCGAACGCCGGCGCGTGAGCGTCAGTGCCGGCGCCGCTCGCTGTGCTCGACGGCTTGCGCGAGCACCGTCAGGCTGACGTCCAGCGCCGCCGCGATGCGCCTGACGGTCGCCCACGTCGGGTTGGCGTGGCCGCGCTCGATGCGAGCGTACGCGGCCACCGTCAGGCCAGCCCGGTGGGCGAGGTCCTCTTGAGTGTGGTCGTACTCGAGTCGCATGCGCCGCAGCGTGCCGGCGAGCGCCGAATCCACCTGCGTGGGTGCGGACACAACCATAAACATCTCATGTCGCCAGTAGCAAGATCCAGATACTAGGCTACTGGTATCTTGCTGCCAGTCGCGCCATCCCCATATTTCAGCGTCGGCACCGGGCCCTCCGGGTGCCGATTCCTCAGGTTCCCGGCAGGCGGTACTTGCGTGTCTTCGGGCAGCGCTCCAGCAGGCCAAGCTCCACTAGCGTGAACGCGTAGCGGTGTGCGGTGCTCGGGCTCATGCCGAGGTCGCTCGCCAGCTCTACGATCCCGCGCTCGCGCCCGTCGGGCGCGAAGCAGGTGAGGATCGACAGTCCCCGCAGCAGCGATCTCGACAGTCGTGGGTCGGCGGTGTCCAGCGGCAGGAACCCAAACGACTGCGCCGGCTCGGGCGAGGACCCGTTGCGCGGTGGGCGATCGCTCGGTGTGTCGAGCGCCGCGCCCGCATCGTGGTCGTCGGTCTGAATCGGCGCCCGCAGTGCATCGCCGATCAGCGTCGAGACGCTCGGCGCGCGGCTGTCGGCGGCGGCGCGCACGATCTCGTCGATCTGGGCGGGGGACAGGACAATTGAGATTTGCTGACGTTCATCGATCATGCCGCGATGTTTGCACATGCAGACAATTGTCGTCATCCCGAGGTTTTGGGTCGACCGATCCAGAGCGCCCGCGAGTGCTCATTGACGGTCACGCGCACGCGGCGTCATCGGGCGGGTAGCCTCCAACGCTGCGATGACGGTCACGGTCACACTCCCCGATGGCAATGCCCTGCAGCTGCCCGACGGCGCAACCGGCGCTGATGCCGCCGCCGCGATCGGTCCCGGTCTGGCGCGCGCCGCGCTGGCGATCGAGGTCAGCCTCGGTGACGGGCCAGACGGGGCGCACGGGTCGCAGCTGCGCGACCTGACCCGCGAGCTTCCCGACGGCGCGCACATCGCCATCCTCACTAAGAAAGACGTCTCCCCAGGCGCTCGAGTTGATCCGCCACGACACCGCGCATGTGCTCGCCGAGGCTGTGCTGGAGCTTTACGAGGGTGTGAAGATCTCAATCGGACCGCCGATCGCCGATGGCTTCTACTACGACTTCCAGTTCCCCGACGGCGTCACGGTCTCCCAGGAGGACTTTCCCGAGATCGAAGCGCGCATGCGCGAGCACGTCAAGGCGTCTGAGTCCTTCGAGCGCGCGGACGTGTCGGTGGCCCAGGCGCGCGAGCGCTTCCTGGCCGAGCGCCAGGACTACAAGGTCGAGCTGATCGACGACCTTGTCAGCGCCGCCGCCGACGGCGAGGGCCCGCCGCTGGAGACCGTCTCGCTGTACACCAACGGCGCCTTCACCGACCTGTGCCGCGGTCCGCACGCGCCGGGCACCGGCAGCATCGGCGCGTTCAAGCTCACATCTCTCGCCGGCGCGTACTGGCGCGGGGACTCCAGCCGCACGATGCTCACCCGCATCTACGGCACGGCCTTCTTCACCAAGGCCGAACTGGCCGAGCACCTCGAGCGCATCGAGCTGGCGCGTGCCCGCGATCACCGCAAGCTGGGGCGCGAGCTGGGCCTGTTCACCTTCTCGGAGGTCTCGCCGGGTGCGGCCTTCTGGCTGCCGGCGGGCACGCGCGTGTTCAACGCATTGGTCGCGCTCTCGCGCCAGATGAGCGGCGAACGCGGCTATGACGAGGTCAAGACCCCGCAGATCTATGACGCCGAGCTGTGGAAGACCTCCGGGCACTGGGGCAAGTACCGCGAGAACATGTTCACCGTCCAGGTCGAGGATCGCGAGATGGGCGTCAAGCCGATGAACTGCCCCGGGCACTGTCACCTATACGCCAGCCGTCGCCACTCCTACCGCGACCTGCCCGTGCGCTACTTCGAGCCGGGCCTGCTGCACCGCAACGAGGCCTCCGGCGTCCTGCATGGCTTGCTGCGCGTGCGTCACTTCGCCCAGGACGACGCGCACATCTTCTGCACCGAGGAGCAGGTCGCCGACGAGGTGCGCGAGTGCCTGCAGACGGCGTTCGCGACCTACGCGCTGTTCGACTTTGACGTGAAGCTGGAGCTGTCGACTCGGCCCGAGCAGCGCGTGGGCAGTGACGAGATGTGGGACCGCGCCGAGCAGAAGCTGATGCAGACGCTGGCCGAGCTGAACCTGGAGTACGAGCTGAACCCCGGCGACGGCGCGTTCTACGGGCCCAAGATCGACATGCACGTGACCGACTCGCTCGGGCGCTCTTGGCAGCTGGGCACCGTGCAGCTCGACTACTCGATGCCCGCGCGCTTTGAGCTGTCCTACACCGGCGCCGACAACGCCGAGCACACGCCCGTGATGATCCACCGTGCGATGCTCGGCTCCTACGAGCGTTTCATCGGCATCATGATCGAGCACTACGCCGGTGAGCTGCCGCTGTGGCTGGCGCCCGTGCAGGCGATCGTGCTCGCCGTGTCAGACCGCTTCAACGACTACGCCGCCACGGTCAGAGACACGCTCGTCGGAGCCGGTGCACGCGTCGAGTTGGATGCCCGCAACGAGTCGATCGGGCGAAAGATCCGCGAGGCGGAGCTGCGAAAAGTGCCGTATATGCTGGTCGTCGGCGAGCGCGAGCAGGCCGACGGGGCGGTGTCCGTGCGTGAGCATCGCGGCGGGGACCTCGGCAGCATGCCCACCACGGACTTCGCGGAGCGCCTCAGTGGCGAGCTATACTCGACCGCGTTGAAACCCGACAAATCCTCCAAGAGCCACGCGTAGCGCTCGCTTGACGCGCGGCCAAGACAGCTAGTGCCGGTTCCCCGCAGGTTTGACCGGCGCCCGCCTGAGCGGGACACAACCAGGATCAACGAGCGCATTCGCGTGCCCGAGGTGCGCCTGATCGACGACGAGGGCCAGCAGATCGGCGTGCTCAAGACGCCCGACGCGCTCGTGTTCGCCCAAGAACGTGATCTCGACCTCGTCGAGGTCGCCCCCGAGGCGCGCCCGCCCGTGTGTCGCGTGCTCGACTACTCCAAGTACAAGTACGAGCAGGCGCAGAAGGTCAAGCAGGCACGCAAGCACCAGCAGCAGATAACGGTCCGCGAGATCAAGTTCCGCCCGAAGATCGCCGAGCACGACTACGACACCAAGAAGCACCACGTCGAGCGCTTCCTGCGCCACAAGGACAAGGTCAAGGTCACGATCATGTTCCGCGGGCGCGAGGTCACCCATCCCGAGCGCGGCACCGCGATCCTCGACCGGCTCGCCGAGGAGCTGGCCGACCTTGGCGTCGTCGAGCAGCGCCCGATGCAGGAAGGGCGCAACATGACGATGATGATGGCGCCCTCCAAAGCAGTGCTCGCGGGCAAGGCCGACGCCGCGCCCGCGGCCGACGAGGTGTTCACCGAAGGCGAGGTCGGTGACGTCGCCTCGACCGCGTTGCAATCGCCGCTCGGCGCCGAGGATCTCGACGGCAAGCAGCCCGACGCGCAGTCCGATTCGCCCGCTGGCGAGTCTGCGCCGGCGGACGCTCCAGAGCCCGCGGAGCAGGCCGAGGCCGCACAGGGCGACGGTGGCACCCCGGCCGCCGGCACGACCGTGCCATAATCACACGCTGCCCATGCCCAAGATGAAGACTCATTCCGGCGCCAAGAAGCGCTTCAAGGTCACCGCCAGCGGCAAGATCCGCGCGCGGCACGCCTTCACGAGCCACATTCTCGAGAAGAAGTCGCCCAAACACAAGCGCCAGCTGGGCAGGCCCGCGATGATCGCCGCCGAGGACGAACCGCGCATCAAGCGGATGCTCGGAGTCGGCAAATGACGCGCGTCAAGCGCAGCGTCGGCGCGCGCAAGAAGCGCCGCGCGACACTCGAGCGGACCAAGGGCTTTCGCGGCGAGGCGAACTCCAACTACCGCCGCGCCAAGGAGGCGCTGCTGAAGGCCGACGCCTACGCATACCGCGACCGGCGCAACCGCAAGCGCGACTTCCGCAGGCTGTGGATCACGCGCATCAACGCCGCCGCGCGCGTCAACGGCATGAGCTACTCGCAGTTCATGCACGGCCTGTCGCTCGCCGGCGTGGAGCTTGACCGCAAGGTGCTGGCCGACATCGCCGTGCGCGACGCCGACACCTTCCGACGTTTTGCCGAGGTCGCCCGCGAGGCGTCGGCTGTCTGAATTCGGCACCGACATCGAAGCCTCCCGGGCGTCGCTCCTGACAAGGACGGCGCCCTTTTTTGTTCCCGGGCGCCCCGTCCACAACCAAGCCACCACACCCAGTTACCACCCCCGCACATGACCGCCACGATCGAATCCCCACAAAACCCCCGTCTGAAGGCGCTGCGTCGCCTGCACACCAAGCGTGGGCGCGCCGCCAGCGGGCGCTTCCTGGCCGAGGGCGAGGACCTGATCGCCGCCGCCGCGAGCGCGGGGCGCCAGGCGCTGGAGGGCTACAGGCTCGCCGGCACTGACCTCGGCGGCAACGACTTTTTTGATGTCGAGCGCTCCGCGCTCGCGCGCGTGTCGGCGCTTGGTTCGAGCAGCCGCGTGATCGGCGTGTACGAGCAGCGTTGGCGCGAGCCGCTGGGGCCGCTGTGCGTGTACTTGCACGGTGTGTCAGATCCGGGCAACGTCGGCACCGTGCTGCGCTCCGCGCAAGCGTTCGGCGCCTCGTGTGTGGTGCTCGGTCCCGGCTGCGCGGACCCGCACTCGCCCAAGGCCGTGCGCGCGAGCATGGGCGCGATCTTCAGCGTCACGCTCGCCCGTGTGCGCGCCCTCGATCAGCTGCCCGGTGAACGCGTGGCGCTCGTGGCCGGCACCGAGCAGCCGTTGCGCGGGCCACTCGACGGTGGCGGCACCGGGATCACGCTGCTCGTCGGCGCCGAGCGCTACGGCCTGCCCGCCGAGGTTATCGACGCTTGCGAGCGGGTCGCCGCCATCCCGATCGCCACCGAGTCGCTCAACGCCGCGATGGCCGCCACCGTGGCGCTGTATGAGATGACCCGCCGGTCGTATCGCGGTCCCGCCCGCCCCAACGATACGGTCCCCGCGTCATGATCGATCGCATCCAGCAGCTGCAGCAGGCCGCCGAGCGGGAGATCGCGACGGCCTCCTCCAGCGAGCAGCTCGAGCAACTGCGCGTCGGATACCTCGGGCGCAAGGCCGAGCTGCCGCAGCTGCTGCGCGGCCTCGCCAGCCTCGACCCCGAGCAGCGCGCGAGCGTCGGCAACGCCGCCAACCAGGCGCGCCAAGCGCTCGAGGCGATGATCGAGGCCCGCGCCGGCGAGCTTTCGAGCGTCGAGCTTCAGTCACAGCTACAAGCCGACGCCCTCGACGTGACGCTGCCCGGCGCCCCGCCGCAGCCGCTCGGGCGCCTGCACATCCTCACGGCCACCAGGCGCGAACTGGAAGACATCTTCCTCGGCCTCGGCTTCACCGTCATGGAGGGGCCCGAGGTGGAGAGCGTCCACTACAACTTCGACGCGCTCAACCACAGCCCCACGCACCCCGCGCGGGCGCGCACCGACACCTTCTACGTCGACGGTGGGGCCGCCGCCGCTCCGGGGGCGGGCGCGTCGAGAGCGAGCAGCGGCGAGGAGCTGGTGCTGCGCACGCACACCTCGCCGATGCAGGTCCGCGCGATGGAGGCGCATCCGCCGCCTCTGTACGTGGTCATACCCGGGCGCGTGTACAGGCCCGACTCCGATGCCACGCACACGCCGCAGTTCCACCAGATCGAGGGGCTCGCGGTCGACGAGGACATCACGCTCGCCGACCTCAAGGGCACGCTGTTGGAGTTCGCGCGCGCCGTGTTCGGTGGTGACCACGCGGGCGAGGGTGAGCGTGACGTCAGGCTGCGCCCGCACTTCTTCCCGTTCACCGAGCCCAGCGTCGAGGTCGACGTGTCTTGCTTTCATTGCGACGGCAAGGGTTTCCTGCGCGACGGCTCGCGCTGCTACCTGTGTAAGGGCGAGGGCTGGCTGGAGGTGCTCGGCGCCGGCGAGGTCGACCCCAACGTCTACGCGCATGTACCCACCACCGAGGCCAACGCGCCCGGCTATGACCCCGAGAAGGTGCAGGGTTTCGCGTGGGGCCTAGGCGTCGAGCGGATCGCGATGCTCAAGCACGGCATCCCCGACCTGCGCCTGTACTACGAAAACGATCTGCGCTTCCTGGAGCAATTCTGATGGGCACGGGGGACTGGCCATGAGAGTGCCGCTGCCATGGCTGCGCGAATGCTGCGACCCGGCGCTCGACGTGCACGCGATCGAGGAGCGCCTGACGATGACCGGCACGAAGGTCGAGGCGATCCACCACCACGGCGTGGCCTCGACGGACAACTTCGTCGTCGGTCGCGTGCTCACCGCCGAGCAGCATCCGGACGCCGACCGCCTGAAGGTGTGCACGGTCGACGTTGGTGAGGAGCAGCCCGCGAACATCGTCTGCGGCGCACCCAACGTGGCGGCCGGGCAGACCGTCGCGGTCGCGCGCCCCGGGGCGGTGATGCCCGACGGCACGAAGCTGAAGCAGGCCAAGCTGCGAGGCGTCATCTCCGAAGGCATGATCCTGTCTGAGACAGAGCTCCAGATCAGCTCCTCCTCCGAGGGCATCATGGTGCTCGACCAACTGACCGTGGATGCCGAGCTCGCGCCCGGCACGCCGCTGGCCGACGTGCTGGCGATCGCAGTCGACGTGGTCGAGCTCGAGATCACACCCAACCGCCCCGACTGTCTCGGCGTGTACGGGGTCGCGCGCGAGTTGCACGCCGCCACCGGCGCGCCCCTGGCGCCCGAGCCGTGGCGCGAGGACCCCGGCAGCGCCGGCGAGGTAGCGGGCGTGCGCGTGAGCGTGCAGTGCCCGGACCTGTGCCCGCGCTTCACCGCGCGCGTGTTTGAGGACGTCACCGTCGCGCCCTCGCCGCTGTGGCTGAAGGCGCGTCTTAGCGCCGCCGGGCAGCGCCCGATCAACAACGTCGTCGACATCACCAACTACGTGATGCTGTACACCGGCCAGCCGCTGCACGCCTTCGACCTTGACCGCGTTGCCGGCGGCGAGCTGACCGTGCGGCGCGCGCGCGAGGGTGAGCAGGTGCAAACGCTCGATGGCCAGACGCGCACGCTCGACGGCGAGATGGTTGTGATCGATGACGCCGACGGGCCCACCTCGATCGCCGCGATCATGGGCGGGGCACGCTCTGAGGTGCAGGCGGACACACGCCGCGTGCTGCTCGAGGTGGCCAACTGGAGCGGCCCCAACATCCACCGCACCTCGTGGGCGCTCGGGCTGCGCAGCGAGGCGTCCGGGCGCTTCGAGAAGGGCCTCGCACCCGAGCAGTGCACCGACGCGCAGGCGCTCGCCACGCGCCTGCTGATCGAGCTGTGCGGCGCGAGCGTCGCCCCCGGCACGATCGACCTCAGCGAGACCCCACCGCCGCTACAGACACTCGCCCTGCGCGAGGCGCGCGTGCAGGCGATCCTCGGTGTGCCCGTGCCGGTAGCGCGTCAGGCGGAGATCCTGCGGGCGCTCGACTTCCACACCGAGCCGCGCGAGGGCGGGCTGGACGTGAGTGTGCCGGCGCTGCGCCGCAACGACGTCACCCGCGAGGTCGACCTGATCGAGGAGGTCGCACGCATCGACGGGCTCGAACGCCTGCCTGCCACGCTGCCCGCGCGGCGCGGCGCCGCCGGGCGCCTGACCCACGCCCAGCGGGTCGTGCGCGCGGCCGAGGACGCGCTGGTCGGACGCGGGCTGCACGAGGTCGTCGGCTGGAGCTTCACCGAACCCAGCCTGCTCGACCGGTTGCAGATCCCGCCCGCATCCTCCCCGGAGGGGGAGCACGCGCTGCGCCGCGTGGTCAAGCTCGAGAACCCGCTGTCCGACGCCCAGTCGATCATGCGCCCGACGCTGCTCGGGTCGCTGCTCGACGCTGCGCGCCACAACGCCTCGCGCAACTGGCCGGACATCGCCATCTTCGAGTCGGGCACCGTCTACCGGGCCCGCGCGAGGGATGATCCAGACGCGGCAAGCGCGACGAGCGACGGCGGCCACACCGCGTTCCCGGTGGACGAACACCACGCCCTCGGTGTGCTGCTGAGCGGAGCGCGCTCGCCCCGCTCGTGGCGCGGCGAGCGCGGCGAGTCGGACTTCTTCGCCGCCAAGGCGCTGCTCGGTGGGCTGCTCGACCACTTCCACGTGCACTGGTCGGTGAACGCCGCGCAGTGGCCGTTCCTGCACCCCGGGCGCAGCGCCGAGGTGCTCGCTCGCGAACCCGGAGGGCAACCGCTGGCGCTCGGGTTCCTCGGTGAGGTTCACCCGCTCGTCGCGCAGGCCTGGGACCTCCCCCATTCGGGGACGGGCGGGCGCACGGCCGCGTTCGCGATCGACCTCGGCAAGCTCGCCGCGGTCGCCCCCGAGGTCTCCTCGTTCAGCGCGTTCGGCACTTTCCCGCTGCTGCGCCAGGATCTCGCCGTAACCCTGCCTGCAGAGGTGCAGGCGCGCGAGGTGCTGCACGTGCTGCGCGCGCAGGCCGGCGAGATGCTCGCCGACGCCGAGATCTTCGACGTGTACACCGGCGCGCAGGTCGGCGAGGGCAGGCGCTCGCTCGCACTCGCGCTGTCGTTCGGCTCGCCCGAGAAGACACTCACCGACGAGGACGTGGCGCCCGCGCGCGAGCGGATCGTCGCCGCGCTTGAGCAGCTGGGGGGTGAGCTGCGTGGCTAGCGCTCGCACCCAGCAGGCTGGCGCGGGCGCCCCGCGTGTGATCGTCGCCGGCGCGACCGGCTTCGCGGGCGCGCTCGCAGCGCAGCTGCTATGGCGCCACCCCGACTTCGAGCTGGTCGCCGTGACCGGGCGCTCGGAGGTCGGCAGGTCCCTCGAAGAGTTGTACCCGCGCTACCGCGTGCCGCTGGAGATCGAGCAACTGGACCTCGACCGCGTTGCGGGCGTCGACGCCGCCGTCGTCGCCTACCCGCACGCCGCAGCCGCGCCGACGGTCGCCGCGCTCGTGCAGGCGGGCACGCGCGTGGTCGACCTGAGCGCCGACTTCCGGCTTCGCTCGGCGGACACGTACGAGCGGTGGTATGGGTCGCACCCGCGAGCGGACCTGCTCGACCGAGCCGTCTACGGGCTGACCGAGCTGCACCGCGAGCAGATCGCCGGCGCGGCGATCGTCGCCAACCCCGGCTGCTACCCGACCGCGTCGGTGCTCGCGCTCGCGCCGCTCGCGCGCGCCGGGCTGATCGCCGACGTGGTGATCGACGCCAAGCAGGGCATCTCCGGCGCGGGGCGCGCGTTTGATGAGACCACGCACCTGTCGATGGCCGGCGAGAACATCCTCCCCTACAAGGTCGCCGCGCACCGGCACACGCCCGAGATCGAGGAGCAGCTCGACGCGATCGACCCCACGCACCCGCAGCTGCGCGTGCAGTTCCAGGCGCACCTCGTGCCGCTCGACCAGGGCGAGCTGGCCAGCTGCTACGTCACGCCCACGCAGGCGCTCAGCGGCGAGCGGCTGGCCGGCCTTTACCGTGACGCCTACGCGCACGAGCCGTTCGTGGAGATCGCCGACGAGCCGCCCGGCACGCGCGAGGTGCTCGCAACCAACTACTGCCGCATATTCGCTGCCGCCGACGCGCACACCGGCAAGGTGATCGTGCTGTCGGCGATCGACAACCTGTGGAAGGGCACCTCATCCCAG
This sequence comes from uncultured Solirubrobacteraceae bacterium, assembly GCA_963705235.1. Classification (GTDB taxonomy): domain Bacteria; phylum Actinomycetota; class Thermoleophilia; order Solirubrobacterales; family Solirubrobacteraceae; genus Palsa-744. Next base: position 2,414,644 of record OY970059.1, read on the forward strand.
GCGGTGCAGAACCTGAACGTGATGTTCGGCCTGCCCGAGACGCGGGGCCTGCAATGAGCGCAGGCGAGCAGCAGCCGCCCGCCGCCGCTGCGGGGTTCTTTCGCTCGCGCTGGGTGCAGTGTCCCGAGCACGTGCGCGAGCTGGGGGGCGACTCGGGTCTCCCCGGCGGCTTTCGCGCGGCCGGAGCGGCCGCCGGGCTGAAGCCGAGCGGGCGCCCGGACGTCGGGCTGCTGATCTGCGACGCCGCCGAGCCGGTCAGCGCGGCGCGCTTCACCGCCTCGGGCACCGCCGCCGCGCCGGTGCTGCTCAGCCGCGAGCGCTGCAAGCTAGACGCGCTGCGCGTCGTGCTCGCCAACTCCGGCTGCGCCAACGCCGCCACCGGCCGGCGCGGGCTCGATGACGCCGCCAAGACGCAGGGCGCGGCGGCGATGGCCACCGGCGTCGACCCGGCCGAGGTCGCGCTCGCGTCCACCGGCGGAATCAGCCAGTACCTGCCGGTCGAGCAGGTCTTGAAGGGCGTGCTCGACGCGAGCACCCGCCTGAGCACCGACGGCGACAGCGACTTCCAGCAGGCGATCCAGACGACCGACGCGTTTGAGAAGCGCGCCAACCTCCAGGTGCGCCTGCCGTCGGGCACTGTGAGGCTGAACGCCCAGTGCAAGGGCGCTGGCATGATCTCGCCGAACTTCGCCACGATGCTGTGCTTCGTGCAGACCGACGCCGCGCTCGCACCCGACACGGCCGACCTGCTGCTGGGGGTGTGCGTCAAGCGCTCGTTCGACCGCGCGACGGTCGACGGACAGCTGTCCACCAACGACACCGCGATCCTGATGTGCTCGGGCGCCAGCGGCGTGACCGTGGCGCCCGAGAGCGAGGACGAGCTGCGTTTCGGCGAGGCACTCGACGCGCTGCTGCGCCAGCTGGCGGTGACGATGGTCGCCGACGGCGAGGGCGCCAAGCGGATCGCGCGCGTGGTCGTGCGCGGCGGCGGCCAGGACGCCGTCGAGGCGGGCGCCCGCGCGGTGGCCAACTCGCCGCTCGTCAAAGCCGCGCTGCACGGCGGCGACCCCAACTGGGGCCGGATCGTGCAGGCGGTCGGCGGCGCGATCCTATCCCCACCCAACCCCGCGCCGCTGGCTCTGGATGTGGCGATCGAGGGCACACAGGTCTGCTCTGCCGGTGTGGCGATCCCCTACGACGAGCAGGCGCTCGATCGGGCGGTGCAGCGCGAGGAAGTCGAGTACGAGATCGCCCTGAACGGCGACGGCGCCGAAACCGAGGTGTTCTTCTCCGACCTGTCTCACGAGTACGTGACCATCAACGCCGACTACACGACATGAGGACGATGCGATGCGCGACGTAGGGACACTGCTCGAGGCGCTCCCGTACATCAGGGAGTTTCACGGCAAGACGGTCGTCATCAAGTACGGCGGCGCGGCGATGGAGGACGACACGCTGCGCGAGGAGTTCGCGCGCGACGTGGTGCTGCTCAAGTACGTCGGGCTGAACCCGATCGTCGTACACGGCGGCGGACCGGAGATCACCGGCTACATGGAGCGCCTGGGGCTGCCGGTCAAGTTCGTCGGTGGTCTGCGCGTGTCCGACGAGGAGACCGTTGAGGTCGCCAAGATGGTGCTCGTCGGCAAGGTCAACAAGGAGATCGTGCTGCGCCTGCAGCGCCACGGCCAGCCGGCGGTCGGCCTGTGCGGCGACGACGGCTCGCTGTTTCGCGTCTCGCGGCGCGCCGCCCCGGGCGGTGAGGACATCGGCTTCGTCGGGCGCATTGACCGCGTCAACGTCGGCGTGATCGAGCACGTGGCGCTGGACTACATCCCCGTGATCGCCTCCGTCGGCGCCGACCGCGACGGGCACTCCTACAACGTCAACGCCGACGAGGCCGCCGGTGCGGTCGCGGGCGCGCTTGGCGCGTACAAGGTGATCTTCCTGACCGACGTGCCCGGCTGGCTGAGCGACCCTACCGACCCCGCCAGCCTGATCGGCCAGAGCACCGCCGAGCAGGCCCAGACGGCCCTGTCGGAGTTGCAAGGCGGCATGCGCCCCAAGCTGGAGGCATGCGTGGAGGCAATTAAGGACGGTGTCAGCGCCGCGCACATCCTCGACGGGCGGGTGGCGCACTCGCTGCTGCTGGAGCTGTTCACCGACGCCGGCATCGGCACGAAGATCGGGCCATGAGCGTGCTCACGGGGAAGGTAGGCGCGTGAGCCTGGCCGAACTGCAGGAGATCGAGCGCACGAGTGTGGTGGGCTCCTACGCGCGCCAGCCGGTGGAGTTCGTGCGCGGCGAGGGCGCGCGCTTGTGGGACGCCGATGGCAACGAGTACCTGGACTTCCTGTGCGGCATCGGCGTGACCAGCCTGGGGCACTGCCATCCGCGTGTGGTGGCGGCCGCCCGTGAGCAGATGGCCACGTTGATGCATGTCAGCAACCTGTACTACACGGAGCCCGCGATGCGCCTGGCGCAGCGGCTGTCGCAGAGCAGCCTCGGCGGCAGGGTGTTCTTCTGCAACTCCGGCGCCGAGGCCAACGAGGCGGCGATCAAGTTGGTTCGCAAGCACAAGCACGCGGGCGAGGTGATTGTCGTTCAGGGTGCCTTTCACGGGCGCACCTACGGCGCGCTGTCGGCGACGCCGCAGGAGTCCAAGCAGGCGCCGTTTGCGCCGCTGGTGCCGGGCTTTCGCGTGGTCGCGCCCGATGCCGACGCGCTGCGCGCGGCAGTCGACGAGCGCACCGCGGCGGTGATGCTCGAGCCGATCCAGGGGGAGACCGGTGTACACGTGCTCTCCGAGGAGCTGCTGGGCGCGGCGCGGGACGCGTGCGACGAGCACGGTGCGGCGCTCGTGTTCGACGAAGTCCAATGCGGCATGGGACGCACCGGCAGCCTGTGGGCGTATCAGCAGACGGGCGTCATACCGGACGCGATGACGCTCGCCAAGGCGCTCGGAGGCGGCCTGCCGATCGGCGCGCTGGTCACTGGCGAGCGACTGGCCGACGTGTTCGAGCCGGGCGACCACGGCTCCACATTCGCGGGCGGACCGACGGTCGCCGCGGCGGCGCTGGCGGCGCTCGAGCTCACCGACGACCCGGCGCTACTGGTGCGCGTGCGCGAGCTGGGGGAGCATCTGGCCGGCGGCCTGGCCGGTCTGCCGCACGTCGTGTCCGTGCGCGGGCGTGGGCTGATGCTCGCCTGTGAGCTGGACATACCGGCCCCCGAGGTCGTCGCGCGGGCACTGTCGCAGCAGAGGCTGGTGCTCAACGCGACCGGGCCGGCCACGCTGCGCCTGCTGCCGCCGCTGACGATCGGCGAGGCCGAGATCGAGGACGCGCTGGAGCGCCTGGGCGGCGCGCTGGAGGCGTGAGCGTGCGCCGCCCGCTCGAGGACGGGTTCGAGCTCGACGACGATCCGGAGCGGATCGACGTCGATGCCGTACACGCGTTCATCAGCCACGAGTCCTACTGGGGGCAGGGTCGCTCGCGCGAGCGCGTGCTCAGCGCGATCAGCGGCTCGATGCGCGTGGTCGGGCTGTATCGCGGCAGCGAGCTGGTCGGCTTCGCGCGCGCGGTCTCCGACGGAGTCACGGTCGCCTATCTGGCCGACGTGTACGTGCTCGCGCCCTACCGCGGCCGCGGTCTCGGAGTCGAGCTGGTGCGCGAGATCGTCGACGGCGCCGGCGGCCTCTCGCCGGAAGTGCATTGGATGCTCAACACCCGCGACGCGCAGTCGCTGTACGAGCGGCTGGGCTTCACAGAAGGCCCTATCCGTTACCCGCTGATGGAGCGCCCGCCGCACCACGACCGTCGCCGGGCGCGACCGGCGCAGACCCCGCCGAGCGACCAGCGCTAGCCTTCGCCGCCCGTGAGCAGCAGCGAGCCACAGATCCCCGACACGCGCACCGCCTCCTACGAGGCCGACCCCGAGCAGGTGCGCCGCGTGCTGCTGCTGTACTCGGGCGGCCTGGACACGAGCGTGATGCTCAAGTGGATCCAGGACGCCTACGGCGCCGAGGTCGTGTGCCTGACCGTCAACCTCGGGCAACCGGGCGAGGATTACGCGGCAATCGAAGAGAAGGCGCTGGCGCTGGGGGCGCTGGAGTGCCACGTCCTCGACGCGCGCGAGCAGTTCGCGCACGAGTACCTCGCGCCGGCGATCAAGGCCAACGCCGTGTACGGCAATGGCTACCCGCTGTTCACCGCGCTCGGACGCCCACTGATCGCCAAGCTGGCGGTTGAGCACGCGCGCGCCAGTGGCTGCGACACGATCGCGCACGGCTGTACCGGCAAGGGCAACGACCAGGTACGCATCGAGGCGACGGTCGCCACGCTCGCGCCCGAGCTGAAGGTGATCGCGCCGGTGCGCTCCTGGCAGATGGGGCGCGACGAGGAGATCGCCTACGCGCGCGAGCACGGCATCCCCGTCAAGACGCACCCGACCGAAGGCGCCGATGCGCCCGCGCCCTACTCGATCGACGACAACCTGTGGGGGCGCTCGTCAGAGGGACGCTGGATCGAGGACCTCGACCACGCGCCCGAGGACGACGTGTTCCAGCTCGTGACCCGGCCAGAGGAGGCGCCTGAGGAGCCGCAGACGATCGAGCTGACGTTCGCGCGCGGCGTCCCGGTCGCGCTCGACGGCCAGGCGCTCGGGCTGGTCGACCTGATCGAAGCGACCGCCGAGATCGGCGCACGCCACGGCGTCGGCATCATCGACCACATCGAGGACCGCATCGTCGGGCTGAAGGTGCGCGACATCTACGAGGCGCCGGCGGCGGCGATCATCCTCGCGGCGCACATCGAGCTGGAGCGACTGGTGTGCACGATCCACCAGAACCAGTTCAAGCGAGCACTCGACCAGCAGTGGGCCTACCTGGTGTACGCGGGGCTGTGGTGGGAGCCACTGCGCGGCGACCTCGACGCGTACATGAACAGCGTCAACGAGCGCGTCAGCGGCAAGGTCGCGCTGAAGCTGTACAAGGGTCACGCGCGCGTGGTCACGCGCTCCTCGCCGAACGCCGTCTACGACGCGTCGCTGGCGTCGTTCGCGCAGTCCGGCGGGCTGTTCTCGCAGACCGCCTCGCCGGGCTTCATCGAGCTGTGGTCGCTGCAGTCACGCATGGCCTGGCGCCTGCGCGACGAGCAGGGCTCGGCCTGAAGCAGGCGGGCGCCGCGGATCGCCACAGCGCCTGCATGCCCTGAGGGCATCGCTTCGATCAGCCGTCCGGTCCTGGCCTTACCTTGCCCCGAACGTGATGGCCGAGGGCAGCGAGACACCGAACGGAGAACGGGGCAACGGACCCGAGGGCCGGCGTAGAGGGGAGGGCGACCTGCTGGCCGAACGCCGCGCGCGCCGCGCCGCGGAGAGCGGCGAGGTCGCGCTGGCCAGGCGCGCGGAAGCGGCCGAGGCGACCGTGCAAACGCTCGAACGGCACGTGTCGAGCCTGCAGCAGCGCCTGCGCGACGCCGACGAGGAACGCGCGCGCCTGAGCGAGCAGATCGAGTCGGTGCGGGCGGACGCGCTCGAGCGTGAACGCGAGCTGCGCAGCGTCAAGCAGCGCGAGTACGCCGAGCAGCAGTTGCGCGTCGAGGCCGAGGACCGCCTGCTGGCGATCGACCGCGAGAGTCACGTGGAGGTTGAGCAGCTGAGCGCCCGCCTGAACGCTCGCGAGCAGGACGCGCTCGAGCTCTCACGCCGGCTCGAGGGTGTTCAGCGTCAGCTTGCCGAGGCCGAGCAGTCGGCCACCGCCGAGCTGGCGGCCGTGCGCGCCGACCTGCGCTCGGTCGCCGGCCCCGACCTGCAGGCACGGCTGACCGACCTCGAGCGCCGCGCGGTCGAGATCCAGCGCGGGCTCGAGTCAGAGCGCGCGGCACGCGAGCGATCCGAGCGCATGCTGGAGGCGATGCGCGAGGGCCATCGCCGGATGGAGGCGCTGCTCGGCGAGATGAAGGGGATCGTCGGCCGCGCGACCGCCGCGCTCGCTGCTGCCGAGGCTCGTCAAGCTGCTGGGCCAGACCCCGCGCTTACGCCTACGGTCATGCCCGCGCGCGCCGAGCCACAGGCGCTGGCGAGCGCCGCCGAGCCGCCGGCCGGAGAGGTCGCCGATGCGCTGGCGGCGGCCGTCCAGCGGCTGCGCGCCCGCGCCGAGGAAGCTCCGGCGGCGCCCGTGCAAGAGACACGCCCGGCGATCTCCGCGCAGGACCCAATGGCGCCCGTCGTGCGCCCGACACACAAGCACAGCAAGTCACTGATTGGACGCCTGCGCATGCGGCGCAAACAGCGACGTAACCGATGATCTCCGCCGCTCCGGCGCATAGCATGCAGTGGCAGTGAGCAGCACCACCTGCGCCCATCTCCACGTCCACTCCGAGTACTCGCTGCTCGACGGCGCGTGCAAGATCGATGCCCTGGCACAGCGCGCCGCGGGCTTCGGCCAGCCAGCGCTCGGCCTGACCGATCACGGCGTCATGAACGGCGCCGTCGAGCTATACAAGGCCTGCAAGAAGCACACGATCAAGCCGATCGTGGGCTGCGAGATCTACATGGTGGACGACCACACGGCCGGTTCGCGCACGAAGGTCGAGCGCAACCACCTGACGCTGCTGGCGGCCGACGACATCGGCTACCGCAACCTCGTCAAGCTGTCCTCGGCCGGCTTCCTGGAGGGCCTGCAGCGCGGCAAGCCGACGGTTGATCTGGAGCAGATCGAGCGCCATTCACAAGGCGTGATCGCGCTCACCGGCTGCCTGGCCTCGCGCTTCTGCCAGCGCCTGCTCGAGGACCGCCCGCAGGAGGCGCGCGCGCACGCCGATGACCTGTTGCGCGTGTTCGGACCCGAGAACGTGTACTTCGAGGTGCAGAAGAACGGCCTGGCCGCGCAGGAGAAGTGCAACGAGGGGATCGTGCGCATCGCAGGTGAAGTCGGCGGCTCGCTGGTCGGCACGGGCGACGTTCACTACCTCGGACGCGAGGACTACGAACACCACACGGCATTGCTGTGCGTGCAGACCAAGAGCACGATCGCGGCACCGAAGCTGACGTTCGACACCAACGAGTTCTACCTGCGCGACAGCGAGGAGATGGCGAGCGCGTTCGCGCAGTGGCCGGAGGCGATCGCGAGCACGCTGGAGATCGCCGAGCGCTGCTCGGTCGAGTTGGAGCTGGGCAAGCAGCTGATTCCCAGCTACCCGACCCCCGACGGCGTCAGCGAGCGCGAGTTCCTGCGCGAGCGGGTGCAGGAGGGCCTGCGCCTGCGCTACGGCGATCCGACGCCGGCGGAGGCGAGCGCGCGCATGGAGATGGAGCTGGACGTGATCGATCGGATGGGCTTCAACGCCTACTTCCTGATCGTGTGGGACTTCGTCCGCTACGCCAAGGACAACGGCATCGCCGTAGGCCCGGGCCGTGGCTCGGCGGCGGGCTCGATCGTGTCCTACTGCCTGGCGATCACCGACGTGGACCCGCTGCGCTACGACCTGCTGTTCGAGCGCTTCCTGAATCCCGAGCGGGTGTCGATGCCGGACATCGACATCGACTTCTCGGTGCGCGGGCGCGAGCGCGTGATGCGCTACGTGACCGAGAAGTACGGGCGCGAGTCGGTCGCGCAGATCGTCACGTTTGGCAAGATGTTTCCGCGCGCGGCCACGCGCGACGCGGCGCGGGTGCTTGGCTTTGACTACGGCACCGGCGATCGCCTGGCGAAGCTGATCCCCGACCCGATCATGGGCCGCTCGCCGTCCTTCGAGGACTGCCTGAAGTCCGGCCAGCCGCTGCGCAAGGCCTGCGACGAGGACCCTGCCGCGAAGAAGATCGTCGAGGTCGCACAGGGGCTGGAGGGGATCGTGCGCAACTCCTCGATTCATGCCGCCGCCGTCGTGATCGCCGACCGGCCGCTGACCGACATCGTGCCGCTGCAACTCGCCGACGCCGGCACGGATGAGAACGGCGAGCGCGCCTACCGCACCGTCACCCAGTTCTCGATGAAGCCGATCGAGGAGATCGGCATCCTCAAGATGGACTTCCTGGGCTTGCGCAACCTCGACGTGATCGAGGACGCACTCGACATCATCGAGCGCTCGACGGGCGCGCGACCGGACATGACGACGCTGCCGCTGGATGACCGCAAGACCTACGAGATGATGGCCCGCGGCGACTCCACCGGCGTCTTCCAGTTCGAGTCCGAGGGCATGCGCGAGGCCCTGAAGAAGGTCCGTCCCGACGAGTTCAACGATCTCGTCGCCCTCAACGCGCTCTACCGCCCGGGCGCGATGGACCAGATCCCGGTGTACGCCAAGGGCAAGCACAAACCGGAGGCGATCACCTACCCGGACGAGCGCTTGCGCCCGATCCTCAGCTCCTCTAACGGCGTGATCCTCTATCAGGAGCAAGCGATGCAGATCTCCAAGGAGCTGGCCGGCTTCTCGGGGGCGAAGGCGGACGACCTGCGCAAGGCGATCGGCAAGAAGAACCGCGCCGCGATGGCGGCGCTGAAGCCCGAGTTCGTCGAGGGCTGCCGCGCGTCGGACACCAAGCCGGACGTGATCGAGTTCCTCTGGAACACCAACGAGAAGTCCGCCGACTACTCCTTCAACAAGAGCCACGCCGCCTGCTACGGGCTGATCGCCTACCGCACGGCATGGCTGAAGGCGAACTTCCCGGCCGAGTACATGGCAGCGCTGATCTCCTCGGTGATGTCGACCAAGGACAAGGTGCCGTTCTTCGTCGCGCGCTGCGAGGAGATGGGCATTGAGATCCTGCCGCCGGACGTGAACCTGTCAGACCACGAGTTCACCGTCGGTGCAGCCAGCGAAGAGGGCCTGGTCGGCAGCATCCGCTTCGGCCTGGACGCGGTCAAGGGCGTCGGTTACCAGGCGGTCGAGGCGATCAAACGAGCGCGAGAGGACGGCGGCGAGTTCTCCTCGCTGTGGGATTTCTGCGAGCGCGTGGACAGCCGCACGGTCAACAAGAAGGCGATCGAGGCGCTGATCAAGTGCGGCGCGCTGGGTTCCACCGGCGCGACCCGCAAGGGCATGCTCGAGGTGCTCGAGCAGGCGCAGGCTAAAGGCCAGAAAATCCAGCAGGACGCGCTGATCGGGCAGGGTTCGATCTTCGACCTGGCGGAAGAGCCCGCAGGTGGCCCGCAGGCACCCACGGCGGCGGGCGCGGCGTTCGCGGCGCCGGTGCATCCGCCGATCCCGGGCGAGGAGTTCGACCAGGCGGAGATGCTGGCGGCCGAGAAGGAAGCGATCGGCCTGTTCGTGTCAGAGCACCCGCTCAAGCCGCTGCGCGAGGTGCTGAGGGCCCGCGTGGACTGCCCACTCTCGGCGCTGGAGGACCGCCGCGACAAGGACTGGGTGACCGTCGGCGGCATCATCACCGAGAGCAAGCGCATCCGCACGCGCAACGGCGACCACATGATGTTCGCGACGCTCGACGACCTCGCAGGCTCGGTCGAGATGCTCGTGTTCGGCAAGGCGCTGAGCGAGTACGAGTCCGCGCTGGCGGTCGACTCGGTGGTGCTGGTGAAGGGGCGCGTGGACCACAAGGAAGCGGGCAAGACCTGCCTGGTCGTGCAGAGCGTGCAGCCGTTCGCACCCTCGCCCGAGGAGATCGAGCGGGCGCGCGCGCAGGCGAACACGGCGGCACGCACGGCCACGGCGCTCGCGCAGCCGGTGTACCTGCGTATCGCCGCCGACGAGTTGACGTCGGGGACGCTCGAGGAACTCAAGAACGCGCTCGAGGAATCCCCCGGCCAGGCCGAGGTTCACCTGGAGATCGGCACGAGCGCCGGCCCACGCAAGCTGCGTCTGGGCAAGGACTTCCGCGTAGCGCACACGCCGACGCTGCAGGCCGAGCTGGAACACGTCTTCGCGCCCGCGCTGCCCTCCGCGCTAGCGGGCTGAGCCCGAACACCCTGAGCCGGACCCTGCTCTGAGCGCGGTGTGCGGACGTTCAGCTGCGCTTGCGCCGAGCGGTGAGGCCCCGCTTGTGAAGCTTCACCGCCAGCGCCACTTCCTCACGCGGGGGGCCTTCGCGGTTCTCGCCAGGGGTCTCGAGCACGCACGGCAGCCGCTGCAGTCCCGCGGCAGATAGGAACGCCGCGCAGCCTTTCTCGCCGAGCTCGCCGCGACCGATGTTGGCGTGGCGGTCACGGTTGGAGCCCAGCGGCGTCTGTGAGTCGTTGAGGTGCAGCGAGCGCACGCGCCCGGCGCCGAGCGCGCGTCTGGCCTCGCGCACCACGCCATCCATGCCGGCCGGGGTGCGGATGTCATAGCCGGAAGCCAGCAGGTGGCAGGAGTCCAGGCACACACCGAGGCGATCCTCGCCACCGGCCGCCTCGAGCAGCGCGCCCAGCTCCTGTAGCGAGCGCCCGAGCGTGCCGCCGGCGCCGGCCGTGTTCTCCAAGTGCAGCTCGCATCCCTCGCTGTCGGCCAGCGCCGCGCGGATCGTCACGCCCGCCCGCGTGATCGCCTCGCCGACGTGCCCGCCCTTGGCCGAGCCGGGATGAAGCACCACGCCGGCGGCGCCGATCGCATGTCCGACGCGCAGCGAGTGCGTCAGCGACTCAAGCGTTTTGGCGCGGATGTCGGGTTCGTCGCTGGCACAGTTGAGCAGGTACACAGCGTGGATCAGCACCGCGCCGATCGAGCTGGCGGCCATCGCCTCGCGGAAGGCCGCGAAGTCCTCGTCGCGGTAGGCGGTCGGGCGCCACATGCGTGGCGACTGATTGAAGATCTGGATCGCCTCACAGCCGCGCTGCTCGCCGCGTTCGATCGCCTTGGGCAGCCCGCCCGCGGGCGATACGTGCGCTCCGATTAGCATGCGGGCGGATTATGAGGGTTCGCTTCGCACCATCGCCAACCGGCTCCCTGCACATCGGCGGTGCCCGCACGGCGCTGTTCAACTGGCTGCTCGCGCGCCACAACGGCGGCGAGCTGGTGCTGCGCATCGAGGACACCGATCGTGAGCGCTCGACGCCGGAGAACGTCGAGCAGATCCTCGACGCGCTGCGCTGGCTGGCGCTCGACTGGGACGAGGGCCCGATCCTGCAGACGGCGCGCTCGCAGCGCCACCGCGAGGCGCTGGACGCGCTGCTGGAGGCGGGCCACGCCTATCGATCGAACGCGACCGCGGAGGACGTGAAGGCGTACAAGCTTGAGCACGGCGCCGACCGCGGCTTCCGCGGCGAAGAGCGGGGGGGGAATCAGAAAGAGGGTGCCGTGCGGCTGCGTGTGCCCGACGACGGCGCGACTGTCGTACACGACGCGATCCGCGGCGACACGCGCTTCGAGCACGTGCACATGGATGACCCGGTGATCGCTCGCGCGGACGGATCGGTTCTGTACAACTTCGCGGTCGCGATCGACGACCTGGACGCGGGAATAACGCACGTCGTTCGCGGCGAGGACCACCTGTCGAACACGCCCAAGCAGCTGCTCGTGCTGGATGCTGCCGCGGCTGCCGGGCTGCGCGCCGCGGGCGGCGGTGAGGCGACGGCGCCGGTATACGCGCACCTGCCGCTGCTGCACGGGCCGGACGGCAAGAAGCTCTCCAAGCGCCACGGGGCGGCGTCGGTGCAGGAGCTGCGTGACGCCGGCTACCTGCCGGAGGCCGTGCGCAACTACCTCGCGCTGCTCGGCTGGGGCGCGGGCGACGACGCGACGGTGCTCGCCACCGACGAGCTGGTCGAGCGCTTCACGCTGGAGCGCGTCAGCCGCAACCCGGCGCGCTTCGACGAGGTCAAGCTGAAATGGCTGAACGGGGTGTACATCCGCGAGTTGGCGCTCGAGGATCTGACCGCTCGCCTGGAAGCTTTCACCGGGCGCTCGGGGCTACAGGAAACCGCCCGCATCAGCCAGGAGAAGATCCACACGCTCGCCGACTTCTGGCCGCTGGCGGGAGCGCTGCTGGATGGCCCGGTGCAGGACGAGGCGGCGCGCGAGCGCTGGCTGGGCGAGGACGGGCGCGCGGCGCTGGCCGACGTGCGCACGGCACTGGCCGACGCGCCGGGCTTCGACGAGGCGTCGGTCGGCGAGGCGCTCGCGGCTGTGATCGAGCGCCGATCGGCAAAGCCGCGCGAGGTCTACCAGCCGCTGCGCGTGGCGATCTCCGGCACCACGATCTCGCCGGGCATCTTTGAGAGCGTGGCGCTGCTCGGTCGGCAGGAGACGTTGCAGCGCATCGACCGCGCGCTGGCCGCGGGCTGAGCGCAAGCGCGGTATTCCCCCTAAATATTTGCCCTGGGATGCCGATAGGACCCCATCACCGGACGCAATGGCTGGCGAACCCAAGGAAGGGGTCTAGAAAGGCATGCAGGCAACCGCCGCAGCAAAGAAGCTGACCGCAGCAAAACCCACCACGGGGAAGCACGCCCCAGCGGCAAAGAAGCTGACGGCGAGCAAGAAACTTACAAGCGCGAGCGCGCGCCGGGGAAGTGACGCCGAGCGCCGCCCGAATGTGCCTGCTCCGGCTCCCGCCGAGCGCCACCAGAACGAGGGGCACGGCCGCCGCCTGACGATGGCCTTCGAGGCGCTGGAGGCATTCCCCGCGCTGGCCGAGTCGCGCGACCGTCTGCTGTCGGTCGTTACCAAGGACCACGTGGCCACCGCCGACGTGGTCTCGGCGGTGGAGTCCGATGTGGCGCTGATCATCGCCGTGCTGCGCCTCGCCAACCGCGCTAAGGAGGGCCGTCCGCGCGTGGACACCGCCGTATCGGCGGTCGAGCTGCTGACCCCCCAGACGGTGCAGGCGGTCGCCATCGCGCGTGCGCACCTTCGACTTCTTCGAGCGCGCCACCGTGTGGGACTCGGCTCCCGAGCGCTTCCGACTGCACGCACTGGCCACGCAGCACGCGGCCGACCGCATCGCCGCGGAGGTGGGCTATGAGAACCGCGACCGCCTGACGGTCACCAGCCTGCTGCACGACATCGGCAAGCTCGTGTTGCTGCACGCCTACCCCGGCTATCCCTCACAGGTTCACCGTGGCGCGCGCACGCCCGAGGAGCGCATCCACCAGGAGCGCCGCGAGCTGGGCGTCGACCACGCGCTGGTCGGCGGCGTGCTGATCCGTCGCTGGGGCCTGCCGGCGAGCATCGCTACGCCGATCGAGCGCCACCACAACCCCGACGGCGAAGGCGAGGCGGCGTTCATCCGCCTGGCGGACATGCTCGCCCACTACGAGCAGGGCGCGCGCGTGTCACCGGCTGAGATGCTCCAGACCGCGCGCAGCGTCGGCCTCGGCCCGCAGGAGCTGCGGCGCGTGATGTACGAACTGCCCAACGCCACCAGCCAGCGCCAGCGCCACGTCGACCCGTGCCCGCTGTCCGGGCGTGAGCTGGGCGTGCTGCAGCGTCTGGCCGAGGGCAAGGTCTACAAGCAGATCGCCCACGAGCTGACACTGTCGACGAGCACCGTGCGCACGCACCTGCACAACATCTACGGCAAGCTCGGCGCCGTCGACCGCGCGCAGGCCGTGTTGATCGCGACCGAGCGCGGCTGGCTGTAAGACGACGCTGGGAGCCCCGCCGGCCGTCTCAGCGGGTGGTTGCGTAGCATCGGCGGGGTGATGTCGCTGTGATGTCGATCACGAGCAAGTCTCCGTATGCGGTGCAGGCACTGGCCGAGCTGGCACGCAGCGGTGGCGCTGAGCCGGTGCCGATCGGCGAGCTGGCGCGCCGCCGGGATGTGCCGGTGCAGTTTCTGGAGCAGCTGTTCGCGGCGCTACGGCGTGGCGGTGTGATCAGCTCGCAGCGCGGCGTGAAGGGTGGCTATCGCTTCGCGCGCGAGCCGTCGACGATCACCGTGCTGGAGATCGTCGAGCTGCTGGACGGTCCGCTCGGCCGTGACGCCGAGGGGGTGTTCGACGACGCCGCGCAAGCCGCGCGCACGGTGCTCGCGCAGACGACGATCGCTGACGTGCTCGAGCGCGAGCAGCGCGAGGCCGGCGCGAGCATGTACCACATCTAGATCGACCCGCTGGCGCCCGCGCTCACGACCTGGGCGTGGCGCAACTGAGCACCTCGTTGGCGTCGATCGACGCGCTCTGCTCGTATCCGAGCGGCGCGAGGTGCTCGGCGATCCAGTCGGGGGCGGGCAGGCTCTCCAGCACGATCAGGGGCCGGCAGCGCACGATCGTGGCCATCGCTCCACTGAGCGCGAGCTGCTCGTGCCCCTCGACGTCGAGCTGGATCATCGCCACCTGTCTGTCCTGGCCGAGCACCTCGTCGATCGCCACAACGTCAACCTGCTCGTGGCGTTGGCGCTCGGCAAGCTGATTGGCGTCGGCGACGATGTGACTGCCGCCGCCCGATGCCATGCCGGCGGCGTTGCTGGTGGCCAGCAGGGCGTTGGCGCTTTCGGCGCCGAGGGCGGCGTGCGTCAGGCGTACGTTGCGCAGTCCGTTGAGCTTGGCGGTGACGCGTGCGCAGCGGTAGCTCTCTCTGTTGGGCTCGAATGCCCACACGAGCGCGCCTTCGCCACGTGAGCGCGCGAGCGCGGGGATGAAGTCGCCGAAGAACGTGCCCGCGTGCACGATGTCGCCGCTGGGGTCGACCGCTCGCGCGAACTCCAGCGTGTCGTGCTCCCACACGCGACCCTCGATGATCGCGCGCGAGGCGGGGCGGTGGCGTGTGGCACGCGGCACGCAGTAGCTTCCGAACTCGTTTCTGGCGGGGCTGGCGTCGGGCACGCCCAGCGGAGATAGCGCGCAGCCTTTGAGCCAGCAGGCGGTGAGCAGCTTCGATGTGTCAAGCGCCCGCCGCGCGCGCCGCCGTATGGGCGGCACGAGCGCCCTGCGTGCCTCCCCCGGCGACATCGCGACAAGGTAGCACCGACCGCGTTTCTCGCTCTCCCACTATTGTCGTGACGGATGTCCGGAATCCCGATCAACATTGATGAGCTTGTGGGTGACACGCCGCTGGTGGGCATGCCGCGCCTGCTCGACGGCACCCCCGGCGCGGACACCGGCGTGGAGCTGTTCGCGAAGCTGGAGGCGTTCAACCCGGGCGGCAGCGTGAAGGACCGCATCGGCGTGGCGATGATCGAGGCGGCGGAGGCCGAAGGCAGGATTGAGCCGGGCCGCACGACGATCGTGGAGGCGACGAGCGGCAACACGGGCATCGCGCTGGCGTTCGTGTGCGCGGCGAAGGGCTATGAGCTGGTGTTGACGCTGCCGCAGGGCATGAGCCGCGAGCGCGAGAGTCTGCTGCGCCTGTACGGGGCGCGCGTGGAGATCACGGAGTCGCTGGGCGGCATGAGCGAGGCGGTGGCGGCGGCGCGCGCGATGGCGCGCGATGAGAATGTGTTTTTGCCCGACCAGTTCTCCAACCCGGCCAACCCGGAGGTGCACCGGCGCACGACCGGACCGGAGATTGGGCAGGCGCTCGATGGGCGTGTGGACGTGTTCGTGGCGGGCGTGGGCACGGGCGGGACGATCACGGGCGTGGGGGAGTACCTGCGCGAGCACACCAACCCAAAGCTGCAGGTGATCGCGGTAGAGCCGAAGACCTCGGCGGTGCTCTCAGGCGGGCGCGCGGGTCCGCACCGTATCCAGGGCATCGGCGCGGGCTTCGTGCCGCCGGTGCTCAACCGAGAGCTGATCGACGAGGTGATGACGGTCAGCGATGACGACGCGATCCAGACCGCATGGGTGTGCGCCAAGCGCGCGGGGCTGCTCGCGGGAATCTCGTGCGGGGCGGCGATGTGGGCCGGCCTGCAGGTGGCAGCGCGCCCGGAGTCGGCGCGTAAGAGGATCGTGGTGATGATGCCCGACTCAGGCGAGCGCTACGTCTCACAAGCCTTTTTCGCCCCGTAGATCTTTTAGGAGGCCCCTTCGGGGCATGCTCGGGTCGCGTGCTGGCCGCGACACGGTTGCGTGCACAACAGCTCCAGTTTGGCCGCTACGCTGTTGCCATGCCCGGTCTCGGCAAGTTCGCGCGGGTCGCCAAGGAGGTTCGCCGTGACGTTGTTGCCGCGCGCGACCGTGACCCGGCGGCGCGCGGGGTGGCACAGGCGGAGATCCTGGCGACGTGGCCTGGCATCCACGCTCTGCTGGCCTATCGCGTGGCGCACATGCTGCACCTGTCGGGGGTGCCGCTGCTACCGAGGGTGATCTCGATGTTTACGCGCGCGGTGACCGGCATCGAGATACATCCGGCCGCGAGGATCGGGCGTGGCCTGTTCATCGACCATGGCGCGGGCGTGGTGATCGGCGAAACGGCGGACATCGGAGACAACGTGCTGCTGTATCAGGGGGTTACGCTCGGTGGCACGGGCTTCGCCACCGGCAAGCGCCACCCGACGGTGCAGGACAATGTGACGATCGGCTCGGGCGCGAAGCTGCTGGGTCCGATCACGATCGGGCACGGGGCGAAGATCGGCGCCAACAGCGTGGTCATCACCGACGTGCCCGCGAACTCGACGGTGGTCGGCAATCCCGGTCATCCGGTGCGGGTGGACGGTCGGCGCGTGGAGGGCCCGGACGCCGACTGGATTCACCTGCCGGACCCGATCGCGGAGGCGATCCAGGGCCTGTCCAGCCGCATCGCCACGCTCGAACGGCTGACCGCCGAGCTGCCCGACGCAGAGGACAAACCGCCGGCCGAAGTGCGCCCGCTGCGGACCGTCAAAGGTCCCAACCCAGCTGGCGGCTGACCGGCGCTGACGGCGGCCGACGGCCGGCCGCCTGGACCGCCTGCGCCTGGATCGCCGGCCGGGCGCGCATCTATGCTGGATCGCATGTCGGCGAATCCCCACGCGGAGCACATTCAAGAGCTGCTGGAGGGGCTCAACGAGCCGCAGCGCGAGGCTGTCACGCACGGCGAGGGGCCGCTGCTGATCCTGGCGGGTGCGGGCAGCGGCAAGACGCGCGTGCTGACCCACCGGATCGCGTTCCTGATCTACACCGACCAGGCGCAGGCGGGCGAGATCCTGGCGATCACGTTCACCAACAAGGCCGCCACGGAGATGCGCGAGCGCGTGGAACGGCTGCTCGGCCACGGTACGCGCGGCATGTGGCTGATGACCTTCCACGCCGCGTGCGCGCGCATGCTGCGCGCGGAGGCCGACCGCCTCGGCTACACGCGCCAGTTCACGATCTACGACCAGGCCGACTCGCGTCGGCTGGCCAAGCGCTCGGCCGACGCCGTTGGCGTGGATCCCAAGCGCTTCACCCCGGCGGCGATCCTCAACCAGATCTCGGCGGCGAAGAACCGCCTGTGCGACGCGGGTGAGTATCGCTCGACGGTCTCATCGCAGTTCGAGGAGATGATCGCCGACGTGTACGACATCTACGAGCGCGACCTGCACCGCATGAACGCGATGGACTTCGACGACCTGCTGTTCCGCACGGTCAACCTGCTGGAGCTGTTCGAGGACGTGCGCGAGCGTTACCGCGACACATTCCGTCACGTGCTCGTGGACGAGTACCAGGACACCAATCACGCCCAGTATCGCTTGCTGCAGCTACTCGTCGGAGGCGGGCGCCCGCCGCAGACAGCCGCGCCGGAGCCGGGCGACCGCCCGACATACGCCGGGCCGATCGGTCACCGCAACCTGGCGGTTGTCGGCGACGACTCGCAATGCCTCGTGCGCGGCACGCTCGTTTCGATGGCGGACGGCACCCAGCGCCCGATCGAGGACGTCGGCGCTGGAGATACGGTTCTCGCTGCACATGGGAGTGGAGAGTTTCGGCCCGCGCGGGTCATCCGCCGGCACGAGGCGGCGTGCACGCACGGGGTCAAGGTCGTCACCCGTTCAGGACGCGAGGTGGTGAGCACCGCCGAGCACATTCACTTCGGCGGTTTCGTGCGCGGTAGGACTCCACAATTGCACATGACCTACCTGATGTGGAGGCGCGGCCTGGGATTCCGCGTGGGGACTTCTCGAACTTACACGGCCTCCCAGATCAAGCCCGTCGTGGGGGTGAAGGGTCGGTTGACGCAAGAGGGCGGCGACGCCGCTTGGGTCGTATCAGTGCACGAGAGTGAGGCGGAGGCCCGCGTGGCCGAGCTAGTGTTGGCGGCACGATACGGGCTTCCGACGCTTCCCTTCAACGCGCGTCCCTCCGGCTCCAAGAGCGTGGATAGCCTCGTGGGTAATCAGCAGTTGATCGACCGGGTTTTCGATGCGCTGGATACCGATACGGCTGGGAGGAAGCTGCTCGACGACGAGGGTCTAAGCCTTCGCTTCCCGCACTTCGCTGCGGCAGCTCACACCTCGGGCAGGCGCGGTTCGCGCCGGCAGCGTCGGAGGATGGTGCTCACGCTCTGCGGGGATCGACGTGGCCTCTCACCAATGCATCGCATCTCGATGTTCGGATACGACGACGATGGTCGCGAGAGGCTTCAGAGTCTTGGGCTGAGCGTTCGCCCGGCGCGCCGTGGATCCGCAGGTTGGCGCTACGAGACGTGTTCCAAGGACATGCGATCGCTGCTGTCGACCGTCGAGCGGGTCCGCAGCGTGCTGGACTTCGACCTGCAGCTCAATGCGCGCCTTGCGCTGAACCCGGATGGGGTTGCGAACGCGCTGCCCTTTGTCCCCGCCTCCTCGATCCGGCGTGGGATGGTCATGATCGGCGCCGATGGCGCCTTCGACGTGGTGGAGCGTGTCGAACGCGTTGCTCTCGATGCGCCGGTGTATGACCTGGACGTAGATCGCGTCCACAACTTCATCGCCAACGGGCTCGTAACCCATAATTCGATCTACAGCTTTCGCGGCGCGGACGTGCGCAACATCCTCGACTTCCAGGAGGACTTCCCGGACGCGCGCGTGGTCAAGCTGGAGCAGAACTACCGCTCGACCGAGACGATCCTGTCCGCCGCCAACGCGGTGATCGCCAACAACCGCGGCGGGATCGCCAAGCGCCTGTGGAGCGATCTGGGGCAGGGCGATCAGATCCAGCTGCGCGTGCTCGACGACGAGCACGCGGAGGCGCGGTTCGTGGTGGGGGAGATCGAACGACTCGTCGACGAAGGCGGGTCGCGCGCCGAGATCGCGGTCTTCTACCGCACCAACGCGATGTCGCGGGTGATCGAGGACACGCTCGTACGCCGCGAGATCGCCTACCAGGTGATCGGCGGCACGAAGTTCTACGAGCGCGCCGAGATCAAGGACGCGGTTGCCTACCTTCAGCTGCTGGCCAACCCCGCCGACGTGGTGAGCTTCACGCGCGTGGTCAACTCGCCGCGACGTGGCATCGGTCAGACGTCGGTTGCGCGCGTCGTCGGGCATGCCGCCAGCGTCGGGCTCCCGGTTTGGGACATCGCCGCCGTGCCCGATCAGGTGCCGGGTCTGGGCGCGGCCGCGGTCAAGGCGCTCGGCCGCTTTATGGACACGATGGGCGAGCTGCGCACGATGGCGGGGATCGAGCCCGAAGGCGAGGAGCAGGCCGACGAGCAGGCTTCGCCGCGTGGCATACCCGTCGGTGACCTGATCGAGGCGATGCTGTCGCAGACCGGCTACGTCGAGGCGCTCGAAGCCGAGCGCACGATCGAGTCGCAGGGGCGGCTGGAGAATCTCGAGCAGCTCGTCGAGGTCGGGCGGGAGTTCGACGCGGGTGCGACCGAGGGCGAGGACACCGTCGAGGTGTTCCTGCAGCAGATCGCGCTGGTCGCCGACGCGGACGCGCGCAGCGATGACGAGGGTCTGGTGACGCTGATGACGCTGCACAACGCCAAGGGGCTCGAGTACCCGATCGTGTTCATCGCCGGCTGCGAGGACGGCGTGTTCCCGCACTCCCGCGCGATCGACGAAGGGGCGCTGGAGGAGGAGCGCCGCCTGTTCTACGTCGGGATCACACGCGCGATGCGCCAGCTGACGCTCACCTATGCCCGCCGCCGCGCGGTGTTCGGCGCCCAGACCTACGGGATGCGCAGCCGCTTCCTCGACGAGATCCCGACCGATCTGCTCGACGAACCGCAGCCGAGCACGTTGCGTCCGGGCGCCTTCTCCACCGGGCTGGCCGGTGTGCGCACGGGGACGTTCGCGGGCTCGGCCGCTCGGACGGGGCAGGGCGTACGCGAGAGCGCCGGCGCGGTGGCCCAGTTCCGCTTGGGCGAGGACGTCGTGCACGCCGCGTTCGGCGACGGCGTGGTCACGGGGGTGGAGCCCGGCGGGGTGATCGTCGTGCGCTTCGCCGGCGACGGTTCCGAACGCAAGCTGATGGCCGAGTACGCGCCGGTCAGCCGACGCTGAGGGGCAGGCGTGAACGCCGTGGTCCCCGCAGGCGCCAACGCATAGCATCTGCGCATGAGCGCGACGATCATCGACGGCAAGGCGGTGGCGGCACGCGTACGCGCGGAGGTAGCCGACGAGGTCGAGTCGTTCACGGCGGATGTCGGTCGCGCCCCCGGCCTGGCGACGGTGCTCGTCGGCGACGATCCCGCTTCGGCCGTGTACGTGGGCGCCAAGCAACGCGCCTGTCGTGAGGTCGGGATGGTCCCGCTGGACAAGCGCCTGCCCGCACAGGCGTCATTCGAGGACGTGGCCGAGGAGCTGGAGCGCCTCAACGCCGACCCGGCGGTCAGCGGGATCCTCCTGCAGCTGCCCGTGCCCGAGCATCTTGACGGGCCGGCGCTGACGTCGATCATCAGGCCGGAGAAGGACGTCGACGGGCTGACCCCGGTCAACGCCGGGCTGCTGGCGCTCGGGCGTCCCGGTCTGCGCCCGTGCACGCCGTGCGGGGTGATGGAGCTGCTCGCCGACGCCGGCGTGCCGATCGAAGGTGCCGAAGCGGTCGTCGTCGGGCGCTCCAACCTGTTCGGCAAGCCGATGGCGCAGCTGCTGCTCGCCGAGAACGCGACCGTCACTACGTGCCACTCTCGTACGCGCGACCTGGCCGGCGTGTGCGCCCGCGCGGACATCTTGATCGTGGCGATCGGCCGCGCGCGGCTGGTCGGCTCGGAGTCCGTCAAACCGGGTGCCGTCGTGATCGATGTCGGCATGAACCGTCTGACCCCCGAGCAGGCGGGCAACAAGAGCGGCCTGGTCGGCGACGTCGACTTCGATGCGCTCACCGGGATCGCATCGGCGATCACACCCGTTCCCGGCGGTGTCGGCCCGATGACGATCGCACTGCTGCTGCGCAACACGCTGCAGGCGGCGCGCTACCTCGCCGAGGTCGACGCGCAGCTCGCGCAGATCGACTGGAAGCTGACATGAGCACGCCGACAGGCAATCGGGCATGAGCGTCAAGCGGCTGCGGGTGGGAGAGCTGCTGGCGCTGGCGGGCGTCGCCTGCGTGATCGTGTCGCTGTTCGTACCCTGGTATGAAGGCCCGTACGGCACGCTCGACGCGTGGGACACGTTCGGCGGCGGGCTCGTACTGGTGCTGGTAGGCGCCTGCGCGGGGCTCGCGGTGGTGGTCTCCGCGCTGACCGAGCGCAGCACCGCGCTACCGGTCGCCACCGCCGTGTGGTGCGTGCCACTCGGTCTGATCGCGACAATCGCGGCTGTCGTCAAGCTGCTCGACCGTCCCGCGCACGCTTCGCTGTGCATCGGCCCGTGGTTGGCGCTGTCGGGATCGCTGGCGATCCTGATCGGCGCCTGGCTGGCGCTGCGCGACGAACGCACGTCGACGTACCGGCCGGCCAGCCCGAAAGCAAGGCCGCTGCCCTGAGCACCCGCCGCGTCGGGCGCTGCCGCGCGGCCGCGCCCCTAGAATGCCCACCGTGATCGGGCGCGATGAGGTTCTACACGTAGCTCGCTTGGCGCGCCTAGCGCTGAGCGAGGAGGAGATCGAGCCGATGGCGCGCGAGCTCTCAGCGGTGCTCGACCACGTCGCCACGATCGGTCAGCTCGACCTCGACGACGTCGCGCCGACCTCGCACGTCGTAGCGTCGTCATCGCAGGTAGAGGTCACCGGCGCGCTGCGCCCGGACGAGCCGCGCCCGTGCCTGCCACGCGAGGTGGCGCTGGCCCAGGCCCCGGCCGTCAGCGACGAGGGCTTTCTCGTCCCCAGCCCACAAGCATGAGCGCCACCGACGTGCTCGAGCTGTCGGCCGCGGCCGCGTGCGAGGCGGTCAGCGCCGGATCGTTGTCCGCGCGCGAGCTGTTCGAGGCCTACCGGCAGCGCGCCGGCGCCGACCGGGAGGCCGGGCAGGAGGGTCTGAACTGCTTCACGTGGGTCGCCGAGCGCGCGCCCGAGCAGCAGGACGCTGGGCCGCTCGGGCAGGTGCCGCTCGCCGTCAAGGACCTGTTCTGCACCGAGGGGATCCCGAGCCAGTCGGGCTCGCGCATCCTCGAGGGCTATCGCCCGCCGTACACGGCCACCGTCGTCGCGCGGCTCACCGACGCCGGTGCGCCGCTGCTGGCCAAGACCAACCAGGACGAGTTCGCGATGGGCTCCTCCAACGAGAACAGCGCGTTCGGCCCCGTGCGCAACCCGTGGGATCGCACGCGTGTGCCCGGCGGCTCCTCCGGCGGCAGCGCCGCCGCAGTGGCGGCAGGTCTGGTCCCGTGGGCGCTCGGCACCGACACCGGCGGATCGATCCGTCAGCCGGCCGCGCTGTGCGGGATCGTCGGGCTGAAACCCACCTACGGCTCGGTCTCGCGCTACGGCATGATCGCGTTTGCCTCCTCGCTCGACCAGGCCGGGCCGCTCACCCGCGATGTGCGCGACGCCGCGCTGATGCTGGGCCACATGGTCGGCCAGGACCCCTGTGACGCCACTTCGCTGCGCTTCCCGCACGCAATCGAGCTGCCGAGCGCCGAGCGCCTGGACGGGGTGCGACTCGGCATCCCCGAGGAGCTGACCGGCGAGGGCATCGAGGACGGCGTGCTCGACGCCTTCCGTGCGTCGCTGGCCAAGGCCGAGGAGCTGGGCGCACAGCTGCACGAGGTACGCCTGCCACACGCCCCGCACGCGCTGTCGGCGTATTACATCCTCGCTCCGGCCGAGTGCTCGTCGAACCTCGCCCGCTTCGACGGCGTCCGCTATGGCCTGCGCAGCAGCGACCCCGCCCCTCGCGACCTACTCGACATGTATACGCGCACGCGCCATGACGGCTTCGGCCCCGAGGTCAAGCGCCGCGTGATGCTCGGCACCTACGCGCTGTCCTCGGGCTACTACGACGCCTTCTACGGTCGCGCCCAGCGGGTGCGCACGAAGATCGCCGAGGACTTCACCAGCGCGTTCGCCGATGTCGACTTCATCCTCACGCCGACTGCCCCGACGGTCGCATTCGAGCTGGGCGAGAAGACCGCCGACCCGCTGGCGATGTATCTCAACGACTACTGCACCGTGCCGATGTCGCTAGCCGGCATCCCCGCGATCTCGATCCCCTGCGGACTGAGCGAGGGCCTGCCCGTCGGCCTTCAGATCGCCGGCCCCGCGTTCAGTGAGAACGCGCTGCTGGACACCGCCCACGCGCTCGAGCTGGCGCTCGGCTTCGACGGGAGCGGCGCTCGTGTCTGAACCGCGCACGACCAGCGAGCCGCCGGCTGGCGGCTCTCATCAAGACGGCGCACATTCGGGCTATGAGCCCGTGATTGGTCTGGAGATCCACGTGCAGCTGGCGACCGCCACGAAGATGTTCTGCGGCTGCGAGCTGTCCTTCGGCGAGCCGCCCAACACGCGCACCTGCCCGGTGTGCCTGGGGCTGCCAGGCAGCCTGCCGGTGATCAACGCACGCGCCGTTCACCTCGGGCTGGTGATCGGGATGGCGTTGGGCAGCGAACTCGCGCCGCGCTCGATCTTCCACCGCAAGAACTACTTCTATCCCGACCTGCCCAAGGGCTACCAGATCTCCCAGTACGACGAGCCGCTGTGTCTCGGCGGGCGTCTCGGCGAGGTACGCATCCATCGCGTGCACCTGGAGGAGGACGCCGCCAAGCTGACCCACGTCGGTGCCAGCGGGCGCATCCACGGCTCCGACGCGAGCGTCGTGGACTTCAACCGCGGCGGCACGCCGCTGGCGGAGATTGTCACCGAGCCCGACCTGCGCTCGGGCGAGCGCGCGAGCGAGTGGCTGAAGCTGCTGCGCAGCACGCTGCGCGCGCTGGGTGTTAGCGACGTCAACATGGAGGAGGGCTCGCTGCGCTGCGACGCCAACATCTCGCTGCGACCGGCCGGCACCAGCGAGCTGGGGGTCAAGACGGAGCTGAAGAACATGAACTCGTTCCGCTTCATCGAGCGCGGCATCCATGCCGAGATCGCACGTCAGCGACAGATCCTCGAGCAGGGTGGCAAGGTGACCCAGGAGACGCTGCACTTCGACCCCGCCTCTGGCGCGATCACCTCGTTGCGCTCCAAGGAGGAGGCGCACGACTATCGCTACTTCCCCGAGCCCGACCTGCTGCCGGTGAGCATCGACGAGGAGATGCTCGCGGCCGCCAGCGCGGCGATGCTCGAGCTGCCCGCCGATCGCGCCGAGCGCCTTTCGCGCGAGTACGCACTGAGCGCCGACAGTGCCCAACTGCTGGCGTTCCGCGCCGAGCTAGGCGACTACTTCGAGGCGGCGCTTGCCGCCGACGCGCAGCCGGCGCCGCCACCGCAGGCGCTGGCCAACTGGATCGCCGGCGAGCTGACCGCGCGCCTGCCCGACGGGGAGGACCCGGGAGCCTCGCGCGTCTCCGCCGCTGCGCTCGCCACGCTCGTCGGCATGGTCGCGAGTAAGGCCATCAGCGTCGGCGCCGGACGCCAGGTGCTCGACACACTCGTCGCCGACGGCGGTCAGCCAGAGACGATCGTGGCCGAGGAGGGGCTGGCCGCGATCGACGCCGATGACCAGCTGGGCGGCATCGTCGCCGCCGCGCTGGCCGCCAACGAGGACGCCGCTCAGCGCGTACGCGAAGGCAACGCCAAGGCGATCGGGCCGATCGTCGGCCACGTCATGCGCGAGACCAAAGGCCGCGCCGACGGCACCGAGGTCGCGCGGCTGGTCAACGAGCAGCTCGGGATCTGACGCTCGAGCGTGCGGACGCCCGCACGCCGCACGCGACCGGCGCGCTCGCGGCACTTGCGAGACGTGTGCGACCCAGATTTTGGACTTTCGGCCAAAGCCGGGTGTGTGCCCGTGCGACAAGATCACGATCGTCAAGTGACGATCCTCAACCATGGACCGTGTCGGCTTCCCTCGGCTGGCACTTGCGGGGGCGCGGTCGGGCAGGGGTAGAGCTTCCTGTCCGGCCGCGCTACCGTTATAAGCTGGTTGCAATGAACGAAACCTCCTCGAAGTCCTTCGGTCGTACGGTCGTGGCCGCGCTGGTCCTGCTGGTCGCCGGCTGGCTGCTGCTCGGTGTGATCGGTCACGTGCTGTCGTTCCTGTTCAGCAGCATCCTGCTGGTCGCCGCGGTGATCGCGGTCGTGTGGGCCTTGCGCGTGCTGCTGTAGGGGGGCCGGGCGCGGGCGATGCCCTACGTGATCATCGCGGTCTGCTTCGGGCTGTCCGGTGGCATCATCGGCAAGCTCAAGGGCAGCTCGTTCACGCTGTGGTTCCTGATCTCCGGGCTGGTGCCGTTCTTCGGCCTGCTGGCGGCGCTGGCCTACCGTGTCGAGCGTGACGAGCTGCGCCGTCAATGCCCGCGCTGCGGACGCGTGACCAAGATCTACGACGCACTGTGCACGCGCTGCGGGCAGGAGTTGGACTACCCCGAGGTGGCGATCCCGCCCGAGTCCGAAGTTCGGCTGCCCTAAGCCGATTTCGGCCGCCCTAATCCGACGCTTCACCTACGCTGTCGAGTGCGATGAGCACTCAGGTCAAGGCAGCGCCGCAGTCGCCCGACTCGACGATCGCGCGGTGGATCCACCGCGCCGGGTTCAAAGACGAGCGCGACTTCGTGCTGCGCGTCGTGCAGCCGGCGCTCGTCGGGATGATCGACGGGACCGTCTCCTCGCTGGCGCCGATCTTCGCCGCGGCGATCTCTTCCAACTCGCACACGGCGCTGGTCGTCGGCTTCTCCACCGCGCTCGGCGCCGGTGTCAGCATGGGCTGGTCGGAGGCGCTGTCGGACACCGGCGAGCAGACCGGCCGCGGCTCGGCTGTCGTGCGCGGGGCGATCACCGGCGGCATGACCACGCTCGGCGGCATCTTCCACACGCTGCCGTTCCTGATCTCCAACGTCCACAAAGCGCTATACGTCGCTGCGTTCGTGGTCGCCGTCGAGCTGTTCGTGATCGCGTGGGTACGCAAACGCTTCCTCGAGGTCTCGATGCGCTCCTCGCTGCTGGTGGTGACGGTCGGCGGTCTGATCGCGGTGGCGATCGGCGTCGCCATCGGATCCTCCTAAAGAGCCCGTAAACCCGCTGGTACACTGGTTTTTTTCCCAGTGTGAAGGAAGGAGGTCGGCGAGATGCGGGCTGTAGATGCCTTGATGGAATGTCTGAAGGCGGAGGGTGTCGATGTCGTCTTCGGACTGCCCGGCGGCGCCAACCTCCCGACTTATGACGCGTTCGTAAACGGCGGCATCCGGCACATCCTGGTGCGCCACGAGGCCGGCGGTGGGCACGCCGCCGAGGGCTACGCCAAGGCCACCGGCAAGGTCGGCGTGTCGTTTGCCACCAGCGGCCCTGGTGCCACCAACCTGCTGACGCCGATCACCGACGCGATGATGGACTCCGTGCCGGTGGTGTTCATCACCGGCCAGGTGCGCACCGAGCTGCTCGGCACCGACGGCTTCCAGGAGGCCGACACGATCGGCATAACGATGCCGGTCGTCAAGCACTCGTTCATGATCCAGGACCCGCAGGAGTTGCCGCGCGCGATCCACGAGGCCTTCCACATCGCCCGCAGCGGGCGGCCCGGTCCCGTGCTGGTGGACATCCCGCAGGACCTCTCGCGCGCGGAGATCGACTACGAGCCGGTCACCGACGTGCGCCTGCCCGGCTACCAGCCGCGCGTGGACGGAAACCAGAAGCAGATCCGCCAGGCCGCCAAGGCGCTAGCGGCGGCGCAGCGCCCGGTGATCTACGCCGGCGGCGGCGTGGTCAACGCCAACGGAGCCGCCGAGCTAGTCGAGCTCGCCGGCTCCGACCGCTTCCCGGTGACCTGCACATTGATGGCGCTCGGCGCGTTCCCCGCTCCACACCCGCAGTGGCTGGGGATGCTCGGCATGCACGGCACCAGGGCGGCCAACTACGCGATGGACGAGGCGGACCTGATTTGTGCGGTCGGCGCGCGCTTTGACGATCGCATCACCGGCAAGCTGTCGGAGTTCGCGCCGCGCGCCAAGTTCGTCCACATCGACGTCGACCCGGCGGAGATCTCAAAGAACGTGCCCGCGCACATCCCGATCGTCGGCGACGCCAAGCACGTGCTGGCGAAGCTGGTGATCGAGTACCGCGCGATCGGCGCCGACCCCGCGCGCCTGGACGCCTGGTGGAGCCGCATCGACGGCTGGAAAGCCAAGTACCCGCTGGGATACGAGGACAGCGCCGACGCCGAGATCAAGCCGCAGTACATGATCCAGGCGCTGCACGAGGCGACCGGCGGCGAGGCGATCATCACCAGCGACGTCGGCCAGCACCAGATGTGGACCGCGCAGTACTACGACTTCCCGCAGCCGCGCCGCTGGATCAACTCCGGCGGCCTCGGCACGATGGGCTTTGGCCTGCCCGCGGCGATGGGCGCCGCCGTCGGCTGCCCCGAGCGGCTCGTCTGCTGCGTGGCCGGGGACGGCTCTGTGCAGATGAACGCGCAGGAGCTGGCCACGTGTGCACAGAACGACATCCCGATCAAGGTGTTCATCATGAACAACGGCTTCCTGGGCATGGTGCGCCAGTGGCAGGAGCTGTTCTGGGACGGCAAATACAGCCACGTGGACATGGGCGAGTTCCCCGACTTCGTCAAGCTGGCCGAGGCCTACGGCGTGACCGGCCTGCGACTGACCGACAAGAACACGCTGGTCGCCGACATGAAGAAGGCGATCGCGATCGACGGACCCGTGCTGGTCGACGTGCGCGTGACGCGCGAGGAGAACACCTACCCGATGATCCCCGCCGGCCAGGCCGCGCGCGAGATGGTGGGGTGAGCGCGGTCATGGGAGAACCAGGGACCAAGGAGCCGCTCAGCCTCGAGGAGCTGGAAGCGTCGACCAACATGCGCACGGGCCGCAAGCACGTGCTGTCGATCCTTGTGGAAAACAAGTCTGGTGTGCTCACGCGCATCGCCGGCCTGTTCGCGCGGCGCGGATTTAACATCGACACGCTCACCGTCGGACCGACCGAGGACGAGCAGATCTCGCGCGTGACGCTCACCGTCGACGGCGCGCTGCACCCGATCGACCAGGTCACCAAGCAACTGCACAAGCTCATCAACGTGCTCAAGATCCGCGACCTGGAGCCGGCCGATACGGTCGCGCGCGAGCTGGCGCTGTTCAAGGTCTCCGCCGACGGCGTGCAACGCGGCGAGCTGATGCAGATCGCCGAGATATTCCGCGGCAAGGTCGTCGACGTGACCAAGCGCGCGGTGATTGTCGAGGTCACCGGCACGACCGAGAAGATCGAGGCGTTCGAGACGATGGTCCGCCCGTTCGGGCTCATCGAGATGATGCGCACGGGCGAGATCGCCATCTCGCGGGGGCGCAGCGAGACCTAGCGGCTTGCTGGCGACCGGCTCACGCTCGCCGTTCACGCTGAGCAGCTCAGATCGCGAGCGGCTGGCGGCGAGGCTGCGAGGCGCCGTGCGCCGAGCGCGCCGGCGCGGGCAGCCGACGCTGGCGTCCATCTCCGTGGGGCTCGCCGCGGACGTCGACCCGTCGGTCGTGGTCTGCGGATCGCGCCGAGCGGGCGAGCGCTGGTTCGTGTTCGAGCAGCCCGACCGCGCGCACGCCGCTTTGGCCGGGCTGGGCGAGGCGGCCGCTCTGCAAGCCGCCGGGCCTGGGCGCTTCGCGGCCGTCGCCGAGGGCTGGCGGGCGCTTTCGGCCGCGGCGATCTCCGACCAGGGCGAGCCGGCCGGCGGCGGACCGGTCGCGATGGGCGGCTTCGCGTTCGCTCCCGACGGCGGGCACGCACCCCACTGGGAGGGATTCCAGCCGGCGTCGCTGAGCGTCCCCGAGCTGCTGCTGCATCGCCGCGACGGTCCCGGCGGCCCGAGCGTGCGGATGACGCTCACGGCGCTGGTGGCGCCCGACGACCTACCCGAAGAGCTGTTGGAGCGTTTGCAGCGACGCCTGGCCGAGCTTCGATCGCCTGCGCTCCCGCTGCTCGACCCGGCTCCCAGCGGGCGCTTCCAGGTAGCCAGCGCGATGCCGCCGGAGCACTACGAAAACGCCGTCACCAGTGCCGTCGAGACGATCGCGGCAGGCGGGCTGGAGAAGATCGTGCTCGCCCGCGAAGTGCAGATCCACGCGGGTGGGGGGGCTCCCATCTACGACCCGGCCGCCGTGTTCGGCGTGCTGCGCGAGGAGTTCCCGTCGTGCTTCGTGTTCTGCGTCGGACGCGGCGACGCGACGTTGATCGCCGCCAGCCCCGAGCTGCTCGTGCGCCGCGAAGGCCAGCGCGTGAGCACACTCGCGCTCGCCGGCTCCACCCGGCGCAGCGCCGACCCAGCGGTCGACGACCATCTCGGTGAGCAACTGCTGCGCGACGCCAGCTACCGCGAGGAGCACGCGATCGTCGCGCGGCGGATCGAGCGCACCCTGCGCCCGCACGCTGTGTGGGTGACCGCTGCGCCCGAGCCCGAGCTCGTGCGGATCGCCAACATCCAGCACCTGGCGACGCCGATCCGCGCGCAGCTCACAGGACCGATGGACGCGCTCGAGCTGGCAGGGCTGATGCACCCCACGCCGGCCGTCGGCGGCGAGCCGCTGAGCGTCGCCAGCCCGCTGATCCCAGCGCTGGAGGGCCTCGACCGTGGCTGGTACTCCGGACCCGTCGGCTGGATCGACGCCGCCGGCGACGGCGAGTTCTGTGTGGCGCTGCGCTGTGCGCTGCTGCGTGGCGGGGTCGCCCGCTGCTTTGCCGGTAACGGCATCGTGCGCGACTCCGATCCAGCCAGCGAGCTGGCCGAGACGGAGGTCAAGCTCCAGGCGCTGTTGCCGCTGCTGGCGGGCTGAGCGCCGCCGACACCGCCTCCCACACGCGACCGTGGAGCGCCACGTTCGCGGTCCGGTCTCCTTTCACCTCCACGATGCTCGATCGCTCGCTCGCCAGCGCGCGCTCCAGCGCCGCACGAAACTCGCGCACATCGCCGACCCGCTCGTGCGTGAGCGCGTACAGCGCGGCGGCTCGCGCGAAGTCAAGGCCCGTGGGCGTGGCGATGTGGCGCGCGTACAGGCTCTGCTCGGTCGCTGAGATCGCATTCGCGCCGTCCGCCTGCGCGCCGGCGCGCGCGTCCGCTCCCGGGTCGGTCGCCAGCGCCATGCCCGCGCGGGAGATGGGCAGGAAGTCGAAGATGCCCCCGCCGTCGTTGTTCAGCAGCACGATCGTCAGCTTCAGGGCCAGTCGCGAGGCGGCCAGCAGGCCACCGATGTCGTGCGCGAGCGCGACGTCGCCGATCAGCAGCACCACTGGACCGGAGCCCTCGGCCGCCGCGCCGAAGGCCGCGGAGACGGTGCCGTCGATGCCGTTGGCGCCGCGGTTGCACAGCACGCGCGGCGGGTCCTCGCGCGCCGGCCAGAACGTCTCGATGTCGCGCACAGGCATCGAGGACGCAACGAACAGGGTCGCCTCGCCCGCCAGCAGCACCCCCAGCTCGCGTGCGACCGCCGGCTCGGACAGCTCACCGGCGCCCAGTGCGCCGAGGATCGCCTCGCCCGCGCGCTCGTCGGCGCTGCGCCAGCCACCTAGCCAGTCCCGCCGCGGGTCCTCCGGCGATGGCGGGTCTGCTGCGCCGAGTGCGTCCGCCAGTCCGGCCAGCGCGCTCGCCGGCTCCAGTGCCAGCGAGTCCGACAGCACCGCCGCCGGGTCCTGCCAGGCGCCCTCCGGGTCGAGCGCCACCTGACGCACGGAGCCCAGGCCGGCGAGCCAGCCGCGCAGCGGCTTGGACACCGGGAGGTCGCCCACGCGCACGACCAGGTCGGGCTGCATCGAGGCCGCGAACGCCGCGTCGCGCAGCAGCGCGTCGTAGTGGGCGATCGCGGCTGGCCCGCGCCGAGCCCCCGACAGCGGGTCCGCGAGCAGCGGCCAGCCGGCGGCCGTCGCAAAGCGCGCCGCCGCCGCGCCCAGCCCCGTGCGGCGCTCCTCGCGCCCGGCTACCACCACGCCGCGTCGCGCGCCAGCCACCAGTTCCAGCAGCGCCGCGTGCTCGTCGCCCGCGGGCGCGGCGGACCGCGGGGGTCTGCTCACATACGGGCGCCCATCCTCACGACCGCTGTGCTCCTCGGGCGCCTGCTCGTCGATGACCAGTGGCTCACGCAGCGGGAAGTTCAGGTGAACGACGCCCGCACGGCCTTCCAGGGTCGTCCAGTAGGCGCGGCAGGCGAGCGTGCGCATCCAGCGCAGGTTCTCGGCGCTGGCCTCGTGCACGCCGACCTCGAAGAACCACTTGGCGGCGCCGCCGAAGAGCTTCAGCTGATCGATCGCCTGCCCGGCGCCGTTCTCGCGCAGCTCGGCCGGGCGGTCGGCGCTCAGCAGCAGCAGCGGCACGCGCGCCTCGTGCGCCTCGATCGCCGCCGGCAGCAGCTCGGCCGCTGCGGTGCCCGACGTGCACGCGACCGCCACTGGCAGACCCGAAGACTTGGCCAGCCCAAGCGCGAAGAAGCCCGCGCAGCGCTCGTCCACGTGCGAGTAGCAGCGCAGCCGCGGCTCGCGCGCGAGCGAGAGAACCAGCGGCGCGCAGCGGGACCCGGGCGAGGTGCAAGCGGCGCGCATGCCGCAGCGCGCCAGCTCGTCCACGAACGCCCTCAGCAGCGCATAGGTGTCGGTGGCGGTGGTCATAGGATGGTCGCGTGCCGGAGAGCCTCGTCCTGCTTCACGGGTTCAGCGGCACCCGGCGCGCGTGGGACGGTGTGATCGCGGCGCTCGATCGTGAACGCTACAGCCCGCTCGCGCTCGACCTGCCTGGGCATGGCGAGCAGGGGCGCGTGCGCCCGATCGACTTCGCCGGCTGCGTCGCCGAGGTGCTCGCGCGTGCGCCCGAGCGCTTCGAGCTGTGCGGATACTCGCTCGGCGGGCGGATCGCACTGCACGTCGCGCTCGTCGCGCCCGAGCGGGTCACGCGACTCGTGCTGATCTCCACCGGCGCCGGCATCGAGGATGCGGGCGAGCGCTCGCGCCGACGGCAGGCCGACGAGCAGCTCGCACGCGAGCTGGAAGCGCAGCCGCTGGAGCGCTTCATCGAGCGCTGGCGCACCCAGCCGCTGTTCGCGCACGACCCGCCCGAGGTCGACCGGCTGGCGCGCGAGGACCAGCGTCGCAACAACGCCGAAAACCTGGCGGCCGTCCTGCGCGGGATCGGCACCGGTCAGATGAGGGCGCTGTGGGACGATCTCCCGCGCCTGAGCATGCCCGCCACGGTGATTGTCGGGGAGCGCGACGGCAAGTACGTCGAGATCGGCCGGCGCATGGCCAGGCTGCTGCGCGACGGCGAGCTGGTGGTGCTCCCCGCGGGCCACAACGTTGCGCTGGAGAGCCCGCTGGGGGTGGCGCGCGCGCTGACTACTGGCCGGCGGCCGCGGCGATCGCCGACAGCGTCTTGAACGACAGGCGCTGCTTGTTCTTGTTGGTCATCAAGCCGAAGTGGCCGGTGCTGTCGTCGTGGGACTGGTACCACCAGATGCCGGCGATGTGCGGGTCGGCGAGGAACACGTTGTAGGCGCTCTGCAGCTTGTTGGACTGGTCGCGCTTGGAGCACGCGCCGTTGCTCGCCCCGCAATGTTTCAGCGTGTAGCCGAACTCGGTCACGTAGAACGGCGGGATCGCGCCGAGCACCGCGCCCGTCACCGCCTCCTCGGCCGCCGCCGCCGAAACCCCGTAGGTGTCGTGAGAGTTTTCACCGACCGCGCCGTAGGGGTGAATCGACACGCCGTTGGCGAGGATCGCGCCAGCGAGCCCGGGCACGCCGTTCACAGCTGTGCGCAGCCAGCCGCCCCCGGCGGCGTCTGTCGACCAGCCTTTGGGGGCCGACCACGTGCCGAGCGGGTAGTCGCCGATCAGGTTGAACAGCAGCCGCGTGTGCACACCCGCGGCTTTCATCGCTTCCACCGCCGCGAGGTACATGCGCCCGTACTGGACGGGGTTGGCCACGCCCCCCTTCAGGTAGCTCTCATTGCCGGCCTCGGCGATGCTGACGCCCGGGCTCGCTTTCAGCTCGGCGGCGACCTGCGCTCCCCATTCGCTCGGGTTGACCGCGCTGAGCGGCGTCTGGTCGTTGATGTTGTTGACGATCGCCAGCACTTTGAAGCCGTCGCTGAGCGAGCTCGCGAGCAGGCTGCCGGCGCCGCCCAGCTCGACCCGATCCCAGGTCAGGTGCCCTGCGCGGATCGTGCGCGCGGCTTCAGGGCCCCAGCCGGCGCCGTCGTTGGTGCCGATGATCGGCGCGGCGGCGCTGCCCGCGGGGGTGCCGGTGGGAGCCATCTGCACGGCGTGACGGCGAGCGTTCAACGCAGCTTTGGCGAGCAGGCTGCTCGGAGTGCGATCTGCGCCGGTGTCCTGGGCGAACAGGACGAACAGCAGCGCCGCCAGGGCTCCAAGCCCGAGCACTGTCAGCACGCGCGCGCGCTTGCTTGCGGCGATTGTTGCGAATGCCCCTGCGGCCACTGCGATCTCCCCGCAATCGAAGGCGTTGCACACGCATTGTTACCCAAACTCGGCGGCGATCGTCGCGGTCGATCCTCAAAATGGCTCGACGCCGAGCCCAGGCTCGCTGGGGAGAGCGATCGCCCCGGCCTGTGCCGGGAGCGGGTTCTCGACGTCAGCGAACAGCCCCAACGTCGCCAGCCCGCAGTGCGCCACCGGGCCGCGCGAGGCCAGCGCGGCCGCGGCGTGCAGCGCCGCCGCCACCCCCAGCGGGCCGTCGAACGTCGAAGCTAGGTACACCTCCGCGCCGGTTGCGCGCACCAGCGAGGCGGCGGCCAGCAGAGCCGCGATCCCGCCGCAGCGGGCGATCTTCAGGCACACCGCATCGGCCACCCCCGACGTCAGCGCACCGTGTACCGAGGCGGTCTCGTCGATCGCCACGCGCACTGCCACGCGCTCGCGCACCTCGCGCATCTCGGCCAGCCCGTGCACGGGCTCCTCGACCAGCTCCAGGCCGGCAGGGGAGAGGGCCTCGATGCTCGCCACCGCCTGCTCGACGTCCCACGCGCCGTTGGCGTCCAGGCGCAGAGCCATCTGCGGGCCCGCACCGGCGCGGACGGCGGCGACCCGACCGGCGTCGTCGCCGACGCCGACCTTGACCTTCACGCACGTGTAGCCCGCTTGTGCGGCCGCGGCCGCCTGCTCGGCGGCGGACTGGCGGTCGAGCGCCGCCAGCGTCGCGTTGACCGGCACGCTGGCGGCGGGGTCGTCGCTGAGCAGCATTGCCACCGGCTTGCCCGCGCGGCGTCCGGCGCGGTCCCACAGCGCCATGTCGATCGCGGCCAGCGCCGCCGGCACGTCCGCGGCCTGGCGGCACGCTTCGATCAGCTGCGCGCCGCCCAGACCCTCGGCGCTCTCCAGCACCGGCCGATAGCGTGCCAGCGCCTCGCCGACGTCGTCGACGTCGATGCCGTCGTAGGCCCGCAAGGGCGCCGCTTCGCCGTAGCCGCACGCTCCGTCATCGTCCGTCAACGTCACCACCAGCAGCTCGCGCTGCTCGACCGTGCCGTAGGCGGTCGGCAGCGGGCTGGTAAAGCGCAGCGTGCGCCGACGCAGGTCGAGCTTCACGGGCCGATGCCGCCGCTGGCGAGGATGCCCGCCGCGAACAGCAGGCAGAAGACGAGCTGCAGCAGGCCCGTCATCGCCAGCGCCCCGTTTAGCGCAGGCCCGTCCACACGGGTGCGCACGATGCGCACGACCCGCGCCGCCAGCGGCGCGATCAGCCACGGCAGCGCCAGCCACGCGGTCATCGACCCGAGTGCCCACGGCAGCGGCGCGCTGAGGAACGCCGCGCCGACCATCGCCACGTACAGCGCGCGCGTACGAGTACGCCCCAGGCGCACCGCGAGTGTGCGCTTGCCCGCACGCCGATCGGTCTCCAGGTCGCGCACGTTGTTGACCACCAGGATCGCGCTCGCCAGCAGCCCGACCGGGACCGCGCACACGAACGCCTGCCACGGCAGCTCCTGCACCTGCACGTAGTAGGAGCCCGTCACCGCCACGATCCCGAAGAACAAGAACACGAACACCTCGCCCAAGCCCTCGTAGCCATACGGCCGTGGGCCGCCCGTGTACAGCACCCCCGCGAGGATCGACGCCGCGCCGACCGCCAGCAGCCCCGGACCGGCGACCGCCACGAGATACACGCCGCAGCCGACCGCCAGCCCGAACGTCACGTATGTGGCCAGCAGCACCTGGCTCGGAGGCACCAGGCCACCGGCCGTCACCCGCACCGGGCCCAGACGGTCCTCGGTGTCGGCGCCGCGCCTGGCGTCGGAGTAGTCGTTGGACAGGTTGGTCCCGACCTGGATCAGGATCGCGCCCAGTAGCGCCGCCACGAACGCGAGCGCGTGGAAGTGCCCGGCACCGAGCGCCAGCGACGTGCCGACCAGCACAGGCGCCACCGCTGCCGGCAGCGTGCGCACGCGGGCCGCCATCACCCAGATGCGGACGGTCCGCACGCTAGATGGTTGAGCCCGTGGAATAAACCATCAGGCTCGCTTGGGGAAGCGCGAGAAGTCCGGGCGGCGCTTCTCGCGGTACGCGTCGCGACCCTCCTGGGCCTCCTCGCTTCCGTAGAACAGCAGGTTGGCGTCGTGCGCCAGCTGCTGGATGCCCGACAGGCCATCCTCGGCGGCGTTGAAGCTGGCCTTCAACAGCCGCAGCGAAAACGGCGAGAGGGCCAGCATCTCGCGGCACCACGAGACCGTCTCCGCCTCCAGGTGATCGAGCGCGACGACCGTGTTCACCAGTCCCATGTCGAGCGCCTCCTGCGCCGAGTACTGGCGGCAGAGGAACCAGATCTCCTTGGCCTTCTTCGGGCCCACCAGGTTCGCCAGCAGGCCCGCGCCGAAGCCGCCGTCGAAGGACCCGACCTTCGGGCCGACTTGGCCGAAGCGGGCGTTCTCGGCGGCGATCGTCAGGTCGCACACCAGGTGCAGCACGTGTCCTCCGCCGATCGCGTAGCCGGCGACCATTGCCACGACCGGCTTGGGCAGCCGTCGGATCTGCACGTGCAGGTCGGTTACGTGAAAGCGCCCGATGCCGGCACGGCCGGCCTGGTCCTCGGCCAGATAGCCCGAGTCGCCGCGCACGCGCTGATCCCCGCCCGAGCAGAACGCGTGCGGCCCCTCGCCGGTGAGCACGATCACGCCGACCTCGGTGTCCTCGCGCGCTGCCTCGAACGCCTGGGACAGCTCGATCACGGTGCGCGGGCGAAACGCGTTGCGGACCTCCGGGCGGGCGATCGTGATCTTGGCGATGCCGGCGTCAGCACCCGTGGACTTCTCGTAGCGGATGTCCGTGAAGTCGCCTGCGACGGGCGGGGCGGCTGGGATCCAGGTGGTGCTCATGGCGCGAAGGCTAGCCTGTGCGCCATGGAGGTCGACGCATGGCTGCCGCGCGCGGCCGCTGAGCGGGGGGATCACGCGGCGCTGCAGACGCCGGCGGGGGCCTGGACCTACGCCCAGCTGCACGCCGCCGCACGCTTCGCCGCCGGCGAGCTGGCGAGGCGAGGCGTGCGCCCGGGGGCGCGCGTGGCGATCGCGCTGCCCGGCGGGTTGGACTTTGCTCAGGCGTTGCACGGATGCCTGCTGCTGGGGGCCGTGGCGGTGCCGGTCGACGTACGCCTGTCCGCGACCGAGCGCGAGCAGATCGCCGCCGGCGCGGCGACGCTCGTGCAGGAGCCGCTGGGGGAAGGGTCGGCCGCGCCCGGGGTGCCCGTGCGGCGCTCCCACGATCTCGACGCACCGGCGGTTGTGATCCACACCTCGGGTACCACCGCGGCGCCGCGCGCGGTCGCGCTGACATACGGCAACCTGCTGTGGAGCGCGCTCGGCTCGGCCGTGGCACTGGGACTCGACCGCGACGAGCGCTGGCTGTGCGCGATGCCCGTCTCACATGTGGGCGGGCTGTCGATCCTCGTGCGCTCGGCGATCTACGCGACCACCGCGGTCGTGCACGAGCGCTTCGAGACCGACCGCGCGCTGCACGCGCTGGACACGCAGCGGGTGACGCTCGCGAGCCTCGTCGCGGCCACGCTCGCACGCCTGCTGGACGCAGGGCTTACCCGGCCGACGGCGCTGCGCTGCGCGCTGACCGGCGGCGGCCCGGTGCCGGCGGCGCTGGTCGCCCGCGCACACGAGGCCGGCGTCCCTGTCGGCCTGACCTACGGGCTGACCGAGGCCGCATCGCAGGTCACGACCACCCCCGTCGCAGAGATCGACGACGCCCCGGCGAGCGCGGGGCCAGCGGTGTTCTGCACGAACGCGCAGATCGCGCCCGACGGTGAGATCCTCGTGCGCGGGCCGACCGTCGCGAACGCCGCGCTTGCACCCGACGGCTGGCTGCACACGGGCGACCTCGGCCGGCTGGACGAGCGCGGGCGCCTGCAGGTCAGCGGGCGCAAGGCCGACACGATCGTCAGCGGCGGCGAGAACGTCGCGCCAGCCGAGGTCGAGGCGGTGCTCGAGGCGCACCCACAGGTGCTGGAGGCGGCTGTGCTCGGCCGCTCCGACCCGCAGTGGGGGGAGGCGGTCACCGCGATCGTGGTCACGCGCCCGGGCAGCGCCACCGAGTCCGAGCAGTTGCGCGAGCACTGCGCTCGCGCGCTGGCTCCGTACAAGGTCCCCAAGCGCATCGAGCTGACCAGCGGACCGCTACCGCGCACCCGCTCGGGCAAGCTGCTGCGTCGGGAGCTGCGATGAGCTTCGACGCCAACGAGCACCGGCAGACGAGCCTCGAAGGCTGGGAAGACGCCGCTCCCGGGTGGGTGCGCCGTCAGCGCCTGATGCGCGACTTCGGCGCGCCGGTGTCACGCTGGCTGCTCGCCGCGATCGCCCCACGCCCCGGTCAGCGGCTGCTGGAGCTGGCCGCCGGGCTCGGCGAGACGGGCCTGCTGGCGGCCGACCTCGTCGCCCCCACGGGCGGCGTGATCGTCTCCGATCAGGCCGAGGGGATGCTCGCGGGCGCACGCGCCCGAGCAGCCGAGCTGGGGTTGAGCAACGTCGAGTTCCAAGTGATCAACGCGGAATGGATCGACTTGCCCGTCGCCAGCGTCGACGCCGTGGTCTGCCGCTGGGGCTACATGCTGATGGCCGACCCCGCGGCCGCGCTGGCCGAGGCACGGCGCGTGCTGCGCCCGGGAGGCCGTCTCGCGCTGGCCGTGTGGGACAGCCTGCAGAGCAACCCGTGGGCGCAGCTGCCGGCACGCGAGCTGGTCGAGCGTGGCCTCAGCGCACCTTTCCAAACGCAGGAGCCGAGCAAGCCGGGCCCGTTCGCGCTGGGCGACGCCCAGCAGGTGCGCGAGCTGTTGGAGCAAGCGGGCTTCGCCGAGGTGAGCGTGGAGCCGGTCGAAGTGCTCCGCGAGCACGACAGCTTTCAGGAGCTGTGGGACTCGACGCTCGATCTGTCACGCAGCTTCCACGACGCGGTGCTCGCCCGCCCCGAGTCCGAGATCGAGGAGATCCGTACGTCCTTGCAACATCGCTTCGAGCGGTTCACGGCACCCGACGGCACCCTGGCGATCCCTGGGCGCAGCATTCTCGCCTGCGCCGAGGCCTAGCCCCAGGTTCGCCACCAAGCGCCCGCGCCTGACGCCCGGACCGCGCGTGCCTGTGTGCCCCTCGCGTGCCCGGCGGCGCCGCCTGATATAGCCTGCGATCAATGATCTACGACGACGACGCAGACCTCAACCTCCTCGACGGCAAGACCGTCGCCATCATCGGCTACGGCTCCCAGGGCCACGCCCACGCGCTCAACCTCAAGGACTCGGGCGTCGACGTCCTCGTCGGCTTGCGCGAGTCCTCGGAGTCCGTCGCGGCGGCTCGCGAGCAGGGCCTGGAGGTGCTGCCGGTCGTCGAGGCCGCAAGCCGTGGCGACTTGGTGATGATCCTGCTCCCCGACGAGCGCCATCACGACATCTGGGAGCAGGAGATCCGCGACGGCATCGCTGAGGGCAACATGATCCTGTTCGGGCACGGCTTCTCGATCCACTACCAGGAGATCGTGCCGCCGCCAGGCGTCGACGTGGCGATGGTCGCGCCCAAGGGGCCCGGACACCTGGTCCGCCGCCAGTTCACCGAAGGCAGCGGCGTGCCAGGGCTGATCGCGGTCGAGCAGGACCCGACCGGCAACGCGCGCGCGCTCGCGCTGGCCTATGCCAAGGGCATCGGCTGCACCCGCGGCGGCGTGATCGAGACGACCTTCAAGGACGAGACCGAGACAGACCTGTTCGGCGAGCAGGCGGTGCTGTGCGGCGGCGCGTCCGAGCTGGTGCAGGCCGGGTTCGAGACACTCGTCGAGGCCGGCTATGACCCGGAGATGGCCTACTTCGAGTGCCTGCACGAGCTAAAGCTGATCGCCGATCTGATGTATGAGAAGGGTCTGGCGGGGATGCGCTTCTCGATCTCCAACACCGCCGAGTACGGCGACTACACGCGCGGCAAGCGCGTGATCACCGACGAGACGCGCGCCAACATGCGCAAGATCCTGCAGGAGATCCAGTCGGGCGACTTCGCGCGCGAGTGGATCGCCGAGAACCGTGCTGGCCAGGAGAGCTTCAAGCGCATGCGCGCCGAACAGGCCGACACGCAGATCGAGCACGTCGGCGGCGAGCTGCGCTCGCACATGGGCTGGATCAAGCCGGCTTTCTAGCCCGCCTGGCACGACACGGTGCTCGCGTACGTCTTCT
Source organism: uncultured Solirubrobacteraceae bacterium (assembly GCA_963705235.1). GTDB lineage: Bacteria > Actinomycetota > Thermoleophilia > Solirubrobacterales > Solirubrobacteraceae > Palsa-744. The sequence goes on from OY970059.1 coordinate 2,454,513, forward strand.
GGCACAGCCCGCGCGACGGCGCCGATGTCGAGCAGTATGAGCAGGCGCTGATCGGCTTTCATCGCTCGCTCGCGCGCGAGCTGCCGGTCGGCACGCGCGGCTCGGCGACGTTCGCCGTGCGCGACCTGCCCTGGCTGGCGGCGGCGGGCTATGAGGACTGGTATCTGCTCGAGGACTACGCCGCGCTCGGCGTGCTCGGCGAGGCCGCTGTCGGTCGCGGCCACCGCACGCCGCACGACCGCGCCGCGCGTAACTACGGCTTCGGCGCGGGCGCCGTGTACGCGCTGATCGAGGGACGCCAGCAGGCTGACGTCCTCGGTTGCGCGTCGATCGCCGTGTGGGTGCAGAGAGCGCTCGGCGCCGAGCATCGCGGGCTGGAGGAGCTACTCGGCGACGGCATCGACCCCGGCCACGCGAGCCTGTGGCGCCGCCAGCTGGTGCTCGGCCCTGCGCCAGAGCTGTGCGTGCTCGCCGACGAGGAGCCGCAGGGTGTGGCGGGCACGCGCCTGCCCGACGGGTGGAGCTCGCTGAGCGTGCGGCGCAAGCTGCTCTGGCACGGCTGAGTCCCACGACGTTCGCTACACTCGCGTGCGTCGTCGCGACTGGCGCTCGGGTGGAGTTCACCACCGGGAAGCGATGACCAGCACCGCCGCGCGCCTGGGCACCCTCAGATCATCGACCACCCCTCGAGGTCCGAAAGAGCGAGGAGCCCCCATGACCAGTACCCCGACAGAGCAGACGCTGGCGATTCCCGAGCAGCTGAGGCCCGCCGACGGGCGCTTCGGCTGCGGACCCTCGAAGGTGCGCCCGCAGGCGCTCGCGCGTCTGACCGGCGACGGCGGCGCGGTGATGGGCACCTCGCACCGGCAGAAGCCCGTCAAGGCGCTCGTCGGGGAGATCCGCGCGGGGCTGGCGGAGCTGTTTGGGGTGCCCGACGGCTACGAGGTGGCGCTCGGCAACGGCGGCGCCACAGCCTTCTGGGACGCCGCCGCGTTCGGGCTCGTGCGCGAGCGCTCGCTGCACATGACCTACGGCGAGTTCTCGCAGAAGTTCGCCACCGCAACCAAGGGCGCGCCGTTCCTCGCCGACCCGCTGACGGTCACCGCCGAGCCCGGCTCGGCTCCGGACCCGCACACGATCGGCCCGCAGGCCGCACAGGGCGGCGCCGACCTGCTGGCGTGGGCGCACAACGAGACCTCGACCGGTGTGATGGTCGCGGTCGTGCGCCCCGACGGCGCGCCGGACGCGCTGGTGGCGATCGATGCGACCTCCGGAGCGGGCGGGCTGCCCGTGGACATTGCGCAGACCGACGTTTACTACTTCGCCCCGCAGAAGGGATTTGCCAGCGACGGTGGGTTGTGGCTGGCGCTGCTCAGCCCCGCCGCGCAGGAGCGGATCGGCGAGCTGCACGCCTGCGAGCGCTGGATCCCGGAGTTCCTGTCGCTACACACGGCGCTCGAGAACTCGCGCAAGGATCAGACCTACAACACGCCCGCGGTGGCCACGCTGTTCCTGCTGGCCGACCAGATCCGGTGGATGCTCGACGGCGGCGGTCTGGACTGGTGCGTGGGGCGCTCGCGCGCGTCCGCCGAGCACCTGTACGGCTGGGCCAAGAGCTGCCCGCAGGCGAGCCCGTTCGTCACTGATCCGGCGCAGCGCTCGCTCGTCGTCGCGACGATCGACTTCGACGAGTCGGTCGACGCCGCCGCGCTGGCCGCCACGCTGCGCGCGAACGGCATCGTCGACGTCGAGCCCTACCGCAAGCTCGGGCGCAACCAGCTGCGCGTCGGCATGTTCCCGGCGGTCGACACCGCCGACGTGCAGGCGCTGACGGCGTGTATCGACTGGGTGATCGAGAGGAGCGCACGATGAGCGTCGAAGCTGATAGCGCGTCGAAGGGCGCCGCGGGCGCACAGGCGCGCCCGCGTGTGCTCGTCAAGGAGAAGATCGGCGACTCGGGTGTGGCGCTGCTGCGCGAGCACTTCGACGTCGAGCTGGGAGTCGACTGGGACCAGGACGAGCTGGAGCGGCGCATCGGCGATTACGACGGCATCGTGATCCGCTCAGCGACCAAGCTGACGGCCGAGCTGATTGCCCGCGCCGAGCGCCTGCACGTGATCGGGCGTGCGGGCGTGGGCGTCGACAACGTCGACGTGGAGGCCGCCACCAAGCGTGGGATCGTCGTCGCCAACGCGCCCGAGTCAAACGTGGTGACGGCGGCCGAGCACACGATGGCCTTGCTGCTGGCGCTCGCGCGCAACGTGCCGCAAGCGTACGCGTCGCTCACGGCGGGCAAATGGGAGCGCTCGAAGTTCTCCGGTGTGGAGCTGTATGAGAAGACGCTCGGCGTGCTCGGCTTCGGGCGCATCGGCCAACTGGTGGCGCAGCGCGCGCGCGGCTTCGGCATGCGCGTACTCGCGTTCGACCCGTTCGTCAGCGCCGAGCGCTACCGCGAGCTGGGCGTCGAGAAGGCAGCCGATCCCGACGAGCTGTACGCGCAATCGGACTTCATCACCGTGCATCTGCCCAAGACGCCGGAGACCGAAGGCTTCGTGGAAGCGCAGGCGTTCGCGAAGATGCGCGACGGCGTGCGCGTGCTGAACGTGGCCCGCGGTGGGCTGATCGACGACGCGGCGCTGAAGGATGCGTTGGACTCGGGCAAGGTCGCGGGCGCAGCGCTGGACGTGTTCGCCAGTGAGCCGATGACCGAGCACCCGCTGTTCGAGTACGCCAACGTGGTCGTCACGCCGCACCTGGGCGCCTCGACCGCCGAGGCGACCGATCGCGCCGGCTACCAGAGCGCCGAGCAGGTCGTCGCGGCGCTCACCGGAGGCGTCGTGTCCACCGCCGTCAATATCCCCGCGATCGGTGCCGAGGACATGGCTGTGCTCGGCCCGTTCCTGCCGCTAGCCACCCAGCTCGGGCGCCTGGCGATGGAGCTTGCCGAGGGCAGCTCGGTGGAGCGCATCGAGGCGGCGTTCCTCGGGCGGATCGCCGACTTCGACACGCGCCTGCTGGGTGTGGCGGTGATCGTCGGCGCGCTGCAGGGACGCACGGAGGAGCCGGTGAACATGGTCAACGCTCCCGCGATCGCGCAGCAGCGCGGGATCGTGTTCGAGGGCAAGGCCGTGTCCGAGGCGCAGGACTTCAACGAGCTGATCCGCGTCACCGTCGTCGCCGGTGACCGCACGGTGGCCGTCGCCGGCACCGGCATCGGCCCCAACCGCGTGCCGCACCTGGTCGAGGTGCAGAAGCGACGCCTGACGATCGAGCTGGAGCGCTACGTGACCGTGTTCCGCTACGAGGACCTGCCGGGGATGATCGGCCGCGTCGGCACGATCTTCGGCCGCCACGGCATCAATATCTCCTCGGCGGCGGTCGGACACACCCCCGATGGGGTCGACGGCGCCGAGCGGCGCCTGGCGGCGATGGTCGTCACCACCGACGCTCAGGTCGGTCAGGAGGTCGTCGGCGAGATCGTCGATTCGGAGGGCTTCGTCGACGGCTGGTCGGTGGATCTCGCCTGATCGGGTAGGCTCGCGCGTATGCGGGCGGTGGTCATCACTAAGCACGGCGGTCCGGACGCGTTGCAGGTGCAGGAGCGCCCGGATCCGACGCCGCGCACGGGCGAGGTGCGCATCGAGGTGGCGGCCGCGGGAATCAACTTTGCCGACGTGATGGCGCGCATCGGGCTCTACCAGGACGCGCCCAAGCCGCCGTGCGTCGTTGGCTACGAGGTCGCCGGCACCGTCGTGGAGGTGGGGGAGGGCGTCGACGGGGTGAGCGTCGGCGAACGCGTGCTCGCCGGCACACAGTTCGGCGGCTACGCATCACAGGTGGTGGTGGCCGCCGGCGATGTGGTCGCGCTGCCCGACCGCCTCAGCTTCGAGCAGGGCGCCGCGATCCCGGTCAACTACGGGACCGCGTGGGCGGCGCTGATCGGCTTCGGCAGCCTCGCGCCCGGTGAGCGTGTGCTCGTGCACTCCGCCGGCGGCGGCGTCGGCATCGCCGCGATTCAGATCGCCAAGCGGGCCGGCGCGCAGGTGATCGGCACCGCTTCGCCGGGCAAGCACGAGCGGATCATGCAGCTGGGCTGCGAGCGCGCGATCGACTACACCCGGCCGGGGTGGGAGCGCGGCGTAGGCAGCTTCGACGTGATCCTCGACGCCGTCGGCGGGCGCAGCTTCCGCACCAGCTACTCGCTGCTGAAGCCGGGCGGGCGGCTGGTGGCGTTTGGCGCCTCCTCGGTCGTCTCGGGCGAGCGGCGCAACCTCGTCACCGCGTTGAAAGCGGTCGCGCGCATGCCGCGCTTCAACATGGTCAAGCAGATGCAGGAATCGAAGGCTGTGATCGGGCTGAACATGCTCACGCTGTGGAAGGACCGCGGCACGCTCGCGCCGTGGATCGAGCCGCTGGGGGAGATGCTCGCCGACGGTACCGTCGAGCCGGTGATCGCCGGCTCGTTCGGCTTCCACGACGCCGGCGCAGCGCAGACGATGATCGTGCAGCGACGCAACGTGGGCAAGGTCGTGCTGGTGCCCTAGCGGGCAGCGGGCGCGTCCGCCTCGCGCATGGCGAGTGCTGGGCGCGGGCCTCGGTGTGGCGCAGAGCGGATCTATACGCATTGCTCATGCGTCGAGACGGATCGACCAGCGCTCACGGCACACCGGTGCGCGGCCGATCCTGTGTAGGTGATCGCTCCGACGCCATCCAAAAAGCGGCCAGCCGTGCCCGCGAAGCCTGCCCCGACGAGCGATTGGGAGCGAGCCGAGACGGGGCGCCGCGCGATCGACGCGCTGCTGCGCGAGCACCCCGACGCGGTGCTCTACGCGTCGTCCTCGGACGGCAAAGTGGTGCCGATCCCTGAGTCGCTGGAACTGGCCGGCCATCCGGTGCTGGCCGCGGAGGGACGCTCGGGAATCGACCTGTTCGTGGCGGAGGACCGCATGGCTGTGGTCAACGCTTGGATGCGCGTCAAAGAAGAGACGGTCGCCGGGGCGACGGTGCGCCTACGCAGCGACCCCGACCAGTGGATGGCCGGCAGCATGCTCGACCTGCGCAGCACGCACGGCGTGATCCTGAGCATGATCTGGCCGACCGACGAGGCGCCGGAGGACGAGGACGCCAGGTTGCGCGCGAGCAGCGCGTCGGCCACGCCACGCTTCTGCGCCCGCAAGCAGGACGAAGAAGGCAACGTGATCGAGTTCGACGACGCCTATCTGCAGATGTTCGGCTATACCGCTGAGGAGGTCGCCGGCAAGCCGACGTTCGATCGAGTCCACCCCGATGACCAGGCCCGCGTGATCGAGGGCTGGGTCGGCGTCGTGACGACCGGCCGTGTACAGATGTTCCGGGTGCGCGTGAAGCGCGGCGACGGCAGCTGGCTGTGGGTGGACACCACTCTGCACAACTGCATGGACGACGAGCACCAGCCGCACGTGCTCGCCGAGTGCATCGACGTATCGGCCGAGATGGCCGCGCAGGAGGCGCTTCAGGACCGCGAGGAGTTGCTGCGCCACCTGATCGAGGAGATGCCCGACGGGCTGCTGCAGCTCGACGCCAAGCGCAACGTCCTGTTTCACAACGCCCGACTGCTGGAAATCCTGCACGGCTCCGCTGGCGAGGCCGCCAGCGGCTCGGCCGCGCCGGCTGTGAGAACGCTGCCGGAGCTGCTGCGCACGCTCACCGACGAGGCCAAGCGGAGCTTCGACGCGGTCGTCGAGCGGGCATTGAAGGATGGCTTGCGCGGCGACGTCGAGGTCGAAGCGGCGCTGCCGTTCGGCGGGCGCCAGGACATCCTCGTCAAGGTCCGTCCGCTGCAGCGCAACACAGGCGTCGCCAGCGGCGTGATCGCCTCGGTGCTCGACATCACCGACAGCGCCCGCACGCGGCGCGAGCTGGAGCGCCGGGCGAGCTTCGACGCGCTGACCGGCGTGCACAACCGTTCATCGATCATGGGCGCATTGTCGGCCGAGCTGGAGAAATCCTCGGACACAGGCGTCGTGTACGTCGACCTCGACCACTTCAAGTCGATCAACGACACGCTCGGGCACGCGGCCGGCGACGAGGTGCTCGTCCACGTCACCGAACGCCTGCGCTCGGCGATGCGCTCCAGCGACGAGCTTGGTCGCCTCGGCGGCGACGAGTTCGTGATCCTCTTGCGCGGCGTGTCCGGTCTCGGCGTGGCGATGAGTGCCGCACAGCGCATCAGCGAGTCGGTGCGCGGCACGTGGGAGCTGTCATGCGGGAGCTTTGAGCTGTGCGCGAGCGTCGGCGTGGCCTGCGCCGACGGCACCTCGATCTCCGCCGAGGAGCTGGTCCAGCGGGCGGACACGGCGATGTACCGCTCCAAGGAGAAGCGCCGCGGCGTGCCCGTGCTCGCCGCCTGATCGACGGCCGTTCCAACCCCCCGAAGCCGGTGCTAACCTGGACGGTCGAATGTCGCAGCAGATCTCGCTTCTGACCCTTCTCCTGCTCCCCCCTCGGGGGGAATAGCGCGTGGCGGCCGCGTAGCCGCATACCCAGCAGAGAGGAACGTAAAGCGAGATACAGAAGGAGCACGAGCGACATGAGCAATGCCAGCGAGCAACGCGAGGACGCGAACCGCGTCCTGATCTTCGACACGACCCTGCGCGACGGCGAGCAGTCGCCGGGGATCTCCTTGAACAGGCAGGAAAAGCTCGAGATCGCACACCAGCTGGCGCGTTTCGGCGTGGACGTGATCGAGGCCGGCTTCCCGATCACCTCGCCGGGCGACTTCGAGTCGGTGCAGGCGATCGCCAGGGAGGTGGAAGGCCCCGTGATCTGTGGCCTGGCGCGCACCAGCAAGCAGGACATCGAGGCGGCGTGGAACGCCGTGCGCGACGCGCAGCGCCCGCGCATCCACACGTTCCTGGCGACCAGCGACATTCACATCGAGCGCAAGCTGCAGACCACGCGCGAGGACGTCAAGGGCCAGGTGCGTGCGGCGGTCGCACAGGCGCGCGAATACACCGACGACGTGGAGTTCTCACCGGAGGACGGCTCGCGCTCGGACGTGCAGTTCATGGCGGAGGTGATCCAGATCGCGCTGGATGAGGGCGCAAGCACGATCAACGTGCCGGACACGGTCGGCTACACGATGCCGCGCGAGTACGCGGCGATGTTCGAGGAGCTGTACCGACTGGTCCCGGACCTGCGGGGTGTGGTGGTGTCGGTGCACTGCCACGACGACCTGGGACTGGCTGTGGCCAACTCGCTGGCCGGCGTGGAAGCGGGCGCCCGCCAGGTGGAGTGCGCGGTCAACGGCATCGGCGAGCGCGCCGGCAACGCCTCGTTGGAGGAGGTGGTGATGTTGCTGCGCACGCGCGAGCCGAGCCTGGGGCTGTGGACCGGTTTGGACACGACCGAGATCGCGCGCACGAGCCGGCTGGTCTCGCGCCTGACCGGCTATCCGGTGCAGCCCAACAAGGCGATCGTCGGGCGCAACGCGTTCGCGCATGAGGCGGGCATCCACCAGGACGGCGTGCTGAAGGAGCGCGAGACCTACGAGATCATGGACGCCACCACCGTGGGGCTGCGCAGCAACTCGATCGTGCTGGGCAAGCACTCCGGGCGCCATGCGCTCAGCAAAGCGCTCGAGGAGATGGGCTTCGACGTCAGCGGGCAGGCGCTGAACGTGGCGTTCAAGCGCTTCAAGGAGATCGCCGACCGCAAGAAGCAGGTGACGGCGATGGACCTGGAGGCGCTTGTCACTGACGAGCTGCGCGAGGAGATCCCGGGCTACACGCTGGAGTGGTTTGAGGTTGAGGCCTCCTCGCGCAAATCACCGCACGCGCGCGTGTCGGTGACGCTGCCCGACGGCTCCTCGGCGGGCGGATCGTTCACCGGCGACGGCCCGATCGATGCAACGTTCCAGGCGATCAACGCGGCCACGGCCACCGCGCCGGTGCTCAGCGAGTTCACGATCGGTGCGGTAACCGAGGGCCAGGACGCGCTCGGCGAGGTCTCTGTGGTGGTCGAGCTGGACGGCGTGACCGGCGCCGGGCAGGGGGTTTCGACGGACATCATCGACGCCGCGGCGCGCGCATACGTGCGCGCGCTGTCGGTGGCGCTCGCACGGGCGAACGCGCCCGACGGCGTCGGGCTGCCCGAGGCGGCCGCTCCCTGAAAAGCCTGACGCTCGCCGGCGTCCGCGCAAAGACCTCGATCGTCAAACGCGGACGTCGGCCGGCGCACGGTCGCTGGATCGTCTCCCACTCCTCAGCGGCCGCTCGCCCGCAAAGTGCCTGCTGTTCGCCGGGGTTCGCCGCCCCAGTGCTACCGGTGCGACGGTAGCCGATGCTGGCGCCTTGCAGATCGGCTCGCGGTCCGGTAACCCAGTCGCATCATCCCGATTGTCGGGACGCGAGACGAGGAGCGAGCGATGTCAATTCAGGGACAGACCAAACCGCTGGCGCTGGCGCTGATGGCGATGCTGCTGATCGGCGCCGGCGTGGCCGCAAACGCGCACGCGACAGCCGAGGGGCCGTACTACGGCATCGAAGGCGAACTGCTCGGTAGCGGCGAAACCAAGGAAGTGACGGCCACCGTCAAATCGCCGTTCACCTTCCAGACCAAACCGGGGCAGTTCAGGGTGGAATGCCCACTAGTCAAACTCAAATCGGGCGCGACGCTGAACGGGTCCTCGATCAAATCCGCAGGCACTGGGCACGACACGCTCGAATTCTCCAAATGTATCGGTGGCGCCAAAGAAGGGTTGCTGACGGGCTGTGAACCTGAAGGCGGCAAGGTCACCTCAACGCCACTACTCGACACGGTCGGCTTCGCCAGTTCCTCGAAAACGGGGCAGGTCTTAGTACTGATGGCTCCGGAAGCCGGAACCACGCTGGCCAGCGTGAAATTCACCGGCGCGAGCTGCTTCACGCCCAGCGCCGCCCTGATCGGGAAGGCGGTGGCCGAAGCCTATGCGGGCGCCAGTCCGGTCGAAGTCGGGAAAAACGAAGTCCAGACGACGAAAAACGTCCTCAAGCTCGGGAACATCGGGAAAACGATCTGGACCGAAAGCGGCGGCTCGCTGACGTCGACCGTAGGGGGCGCCACCTTCCTGGGCGCGTCCACCAGCATAGAAGGCGAAGCGGCCCTGGAACTTGTAGGTGCGCAGGCGTGGGGTCCGATTCCGCTACCCGAGCAGGTCGGCGGCTACTACACCTTCACCCCTTCGTTCCTGAATTTCAACTCGGGGGCGACCACGAAACTCGGGTTCACGATCGAAAACCGCAGCGGCGAAACGCTCGAACTCAAGAGCTTGAAAATCTCGGGCACCGAAAGCAGCAAATACGCCCTCACGGACACGCATTTCTGCGCTGTCAAAACGATCACGACATTAGGGCACTGTGAAGTGACGATCGAACTCGTCAAAAACACCACGGGGTCGGCGCTGTTCGAAGGCTCTCTGTTATTTGGAGGTGTCGCGCTGAAACCGTTCGCGACCAAAGCGCTGGTGAACTAGCCAGGAGCCGCCGCTGCCCAACGCGTCTGTGATAACGTACGCTTGTATGGCATCTGCCGACGCCACCGTGAACGCCTTCGACCCCGCCGTGATCGGCGCGCGCGTGAAGGCCCTGCGCGAGGCCGCGTCGCTGTCGCTGCGCGACCTGGCCGAGCGCAGCGGCGTGAGCGCGCCGATGCTCTCACAGGTCGAGCGCGGGGAGACCAGCCCCACGCTGACCGTCGCCGCGCGCATCGCAGCGGGCCTGGATCTGCGCTTGTCCCAGCTGCTGCGCCTGGACGAGCAGGGCGCTGTGACGATCGTGCGTGCCTCCCAGCGCCAGCGTGGCGGCAGCAAACGGCGCGGGCACAGCTTCGAGGTGCTCACCTCCGCTCAGCCCGGTCAGCGCGCCGAGCTATCGCGACACACGCTCGCCCCCAAAGGCGCCACCGGCGCCGCCGATGACCCGCCGATGCACGAGCCAGGCAGCCGCGAGACCGCGCTGATCGAGCACGGCGCGATCGTCTTGTGCTGCGATGGGCAGCGCCACCAGCTGGCCGAGGGCGACTGTGTCACCTTCGACGCCGATCTGCCCCATCACTTCGAGAACCCCACAGAGGATGACGCTGCGTTTCTTGCCGTCGTCTCCGCAGGACTAAGGAGAAGCTAGATGCCGAAGACCATGTTCGACAAGATCTGGGAGGCCCACGAGGTGGAGTCGGGCCTGATGTATGTCGACCTGCATCTCGTCCACGAGGTCACCAGCCCGCAGGCGTTCGACGGGCTGCGCCTGGCCGGGCGCACCGTGCGCCGGCCCGACCGTACGCTCGCCACGGCGGACCACAACACGCCCACCGACGGCACGCCCGTGGCGGCGCGCATCAAGGATGAGCTTTCGCGTGTGCAGGTGCAGACGCTCGAGAAAAACTGCGAGCAGTTCGGTGTGCCCGTGTACTCGCTCGGCTCCGAGCGCCAGGGAATCGTGCACGTGATCGGCCCCGAGCTGGGGGTCACCCAGCCGGGCATGACGATCGTGTGCGGGGACTCGCACACCTCCACCCACGGTGCGTTCGGCGCGCTCGCCTTCGGCATCGGCACCAGCGAGGTCGAGCACGTGCTCGCCACGCAATGCATGGTTCAGCACAAGGCGCGCTCGATGTCGATCACCTACGAGGGCGAGCTGGGTTTCGGCGTGACCGCCAAGGACCTGATCCTCGCCACGCTCGGTCAGTTGGGGGTCGGCGGCATGACCGGCCACGTCGTCGAGTACCGCGGACCCGCCATCCAGGCGCTGTCGATGGAGGGACGCATGACCGTCTGCAACATGACCATCGAGGGCGGTGGGCGCGCCGGCATGATCGCGCCCGACGACACCACGTTCGCGTGGTTCAGGGACACTCAGCGCCCGGGCGCGCCGGCCGGCGATGAGCTGGCGAAGGCGATCGAGGGCTGGCGCGAGCTGCGCAGCGACGATGGCGCAGAATTCGACAGCGAAGTCGTGATCGATGCCTCCGCGATCTCGCCGCAGGTCACGTGGGGTACCAACCCCGGCATGGTGCGTGCGGTCACCGATGCCGTGCCCGCGCCCGAAGAGTTCGACACGCCCGCCGAGCGCGAGGCGACGGAGCGCGCGCTGGAGTACATGGGCTTGCAGGCGGGCACGCCGATCGAGCAGATCGACGTCGACCGCGTGTTCATCGGTTCGTGCACAAACTCGCGCATCGGCGATCTGCGCGCCGCCGCCGAGGTGATCGCGGGCAGGAAGGTCGCGGCGAGCGTCAACGCGATGGTCGTTCCGGGCTCCCAGCAGGTCAAGGCGCAGGCCGAGGCGGAGGGGCTCGACCAGGTGTTCCGCGACGCCGGTTTCGATTGGCGCGTCGCCGGCTGCTCGATGTGTCTGGGCATGAACCCCGACACCCTGTCGCCCGGCGAGCGCTGCGCCTCGACGTCAAACCGCAACTTCGAGGGACGCCAGGGGCGTGGCGGGCGTACGCACCTCGTCTCCCCGCAGATGGCCGCCGCGGCCGCCGTCGAGGGGCACTTCGTCGACATCAGGCAGTGGCGATGAGCGATCCCGCAGGCGGCGCCTGGCAGCAGCCCGCGCTGGTCAGCGAGTTCCTCGAGCAGCGCCAGACGCTGCTACCGCTGCTCGACGTACAGGAAGACCTCATCCGGCGCCTGTTCACACGGCACGCTCACCCGGTCAGGCGTTTCCTCGACGTCGGTGCCGGAGACGGCGCCATGGCAGAGCTGTTGCTGAGCGTCCAGCCCGAGGCCGAGGCGGTGCTCGTCGACTACTCCCAGCCGATGCTCGCCCGCGCGCACGAGCGTCTCGAGCGCTCCCACAGCAGGTGGCAGACGATCAGCGGCGACTTGCGCGACCCTTCCTGGCGGGCACATCTGCCAGGCGGGGACTATGACGCCGTCGTGTCCGCGTTTGCGATCCACCACCTGCCCAGCGCGCGCAAGCGCTCGCTGTTCGCGGAGCTGTTCCAGCTGCTCTCGCCGGGGGCGATGTTCGTGAACATGGACGTCGTCACCGTCGACGGGCCGCTGCGAGGAGTCTTCGACGAGCAGATGGTCGTCAATGCAATCGCTGCGGAGCACCGGCACGGCGGCGATCGCAGCGACGCGGACATCGAGCGCGAGCTGCTCTGTGACGAAGACGACGACCAGCCCGACGGCATCGCCGAGCAGCTGCAGTGGCTCAGCGACGCCGGGTTCCAGCACCCGGAAGTGCACTTCAAATGGGCCGAGGCCGCGGTCTTCGGCGCCGTCAAGCCTGCCCAGTCAAACGCGTGAACCAGGAGCAGACCGTGGACCCGATCAACGTCATATCCGGAGCAGTCAGCCACCTCGACCGCAGCGACGTCGACACCGACCAGATCATGCCCAAGCAGTTCCTCAAGCGCGTCGAGCGCTCGGGCTTCGGTGAGTTTTTGTTCTACGACTGGGCCAAGGAGCCCGGCTGGGACCTGCCTGCCAACCCGATCCTCGTCGCGGGCGAGAACTTCGGCTGCGGCTCCTCGCGCGAGCACGCGCCGTGGGGGCTGCAGGACTACGGCTTCCAGGCGGTCGTCGCGCCGTCGTTCGCCGACATCTTCTACTCCAACTGCACCAAGATCGGGCTGCTGCCGGTCACGCTGTCCGCCGAGGACTGCCACAGCCTCGCGCACGCCGGCAGCGGCGAAGTCGACCTGCTCGCCCAGGAGGTGCGCTTCGGCGGGCGCGAGGTCGCGTTCGAGATCGACCACGACATCCGCCACCGGCTGATCAACGGCCTCGACGACATCGCGCTGACGTTGGAGCAGGGAGCCGAGATCGAGGAGTTCGAGCGCGAGCGCCAACGTGTGGGGCCGGTGACGACGGCGCTGTGAATGCTCTCCCGTGCCGTAGCAGCCGCTCGCACGGCCGGTCCTGGTAGCGTCGCGCGCCGATGACCCACCGCATCGTCACGCTGCCCGGCGACGGGATCGGCCCGGAGATCATGGCCCCGGCCCTTGAAGTGCTGGGCGCGGTCGGCGAGTTTGAGTTCGAGCAGCACGTGTTCGGCGGCGCGTCGATCGACGCGCATGGCACGGCGCTCACCGACGAGGTGTTGTCCGTCTGCCGCGGCGCCGACGCGGTGCTGCTGGCAGCGGTCGGAGGCCCCAAGTGGGACACCACCGACCCGGCCAAGCCGCGGCCCGAGCAGGGCCTGCTCGGGCTGCGCAAGGGCCTCGAGCTGTATGCCAACCTGCGGCCCGTCAAGCCGCTGCCCGCGCTGTATGACGCCTCGCCGCTGCGGCGTGAGCGGATCGAAGGCACCGACCTGCTGGTCGTGCGCGAGCTGACCGGCGGCATCTACTTCGGCGAGAAGACGCGCACCGCCGACTCTGCCTCGGACGTGTGCGCGTACACCACCGCCGAGATCGAGCGCATCGCGCGCGCTGCGTTCAGGGCCGCGCGCAGCCGTGTCTCGAGCGTCGACAAGGCCAACGTGCTCGAGACCTCACGGCTGTGGCGCGAGGTCGTCAGCGGCCTGCATGCGCGCGAGTTTCCGCACATCGAGCTGGAGCACGTGCTCGTCGACAACGCCGCGATGCAGCTCGTGTCCGCGCCCAGGCACTTCGACACAATTCTCACCGAGAACATGTTCGGCGACATCCTCTCCGACGAGGCCGCCATGCTGACCGGCTCGATCGGCCTGCTGCCGAGCGCCTCGCTCGGCGACGGGGGCCCTGCGAGCCCCGGCCTGTTCGAGCCCGTGCACGGCTCCGCGCCCGACATCGCCGGAACGGGCCGGGCCAATCCGCTTGCGATGTTCCTGTCCGCGGCGATGCTGCTCCGGCACGGCCTTGGCTTGGAAAGCGAGGCCGCGGCTGTAGAATCGGGCGTGCAGCGCGCACTTGCTGGGGGTCTGCGCACGCCCGATCTGGGTGGCGACGCCGGTACGCAGCAGGCGACCAGGGCAGTGCTCGAAAACATCGAATAGGAGCGCAATCAACGTGGAGCCCACCGACCTCATCTGGATGAACGGATCATTCGTCGCCTGGGAGGACGCAAAGGTCCACGTCCTGACGCACGGCCTGCACTACGGCACTGGCGTGTTCGACAGCATGCGCTGTTACGACACCGAGCTGGGCCCGGCCGTGTTCCGCAACATCGATCACATCCAGCGACTGCGGATGTCGGCCGAGCTGTACTACATGCCGATGCCCTACTCCGACGAGGAGCTGCGCGCGGCCACGCTCGAGCTGGTTGCCCGCAACGGGCTGCGCTCCTGCTACGTGCGCCCGCTCGTCAACCGCGGCTACGGGACGATGGGCCTGAACCCGCTCGACGCCTCGGTGGATGTCACGATCGCGTGCTGGGAGTGGGGCACCTACCTCGGCGAGGAGGGCATGCGCAACGGCGTGCGCGCGATGGTTTCCTCGTGGCGGCGGATCAGCCCGGACTCGCTGATCCCGCACGCTAAGGCCAGCGGCCAGTACCTCAACAACGTGCTCGCCAAGGTCGAGTCGGTCAAGGCCGGCTACCAGGAGTCGATCCTGCTCGACGACCACGGTTACGTGTGCGAGGGCACCGGCGAGAACATCTACATCGTGCGCGACGGGCAGATCCTCACGCCCGGCCAGGACAACTCAATCCTCGACGGCATCACCCGCCGCTCGATCATCCAGATCGCCCGCGACCTCGGCTACACGGTGCTCGAGCGCAACATCGCCCGCGCCGAGCTGTATCTCGCCGACGAGGTGTTCATGACCGGCACCGCCGCCGAGCTGGTGCCCGTGCGCGAGATCGACAACCACAAGATCGGCAGCGGGCAGCCCGGCGAGATCACGCGCGTGCTGCAGGCCGCGTTCGACGATGCCATCCACGGGCGCAGCGAGCGCTACCGCGAGTGGCTCGACGTCGTCAACGCGCCCGCGCTGAACACACCCACCGGCGAGACGCCGTCGCCGAGCGCGCAGACGCCTGCGTAGCGACGGGCTAGTGGTCCGATGACCAAGCCAGACATAGAGCTGTACGACGCGACCCTGCGCGACGGCATGGGCGGTGGTGGCATGAGCCTCACCGCCGAGGAGAAGCTGCGCTTCGTGCACAGCCTCGACGCGCTCGGCGTGCATCTGATCGAGGCGGGTTTCCCCGCGTCCAACCCCAAGGAGCAGCAGCTGTTCGAGCTGCTTGCCGAGGAGTCGCTGCAAAACGCCGAGATCGTCGCCTTCGGCATGACGCGCCGCCGCGACGTCAGCGCACCCGAGGACCAGGGGCTGCGCGTGCTCGCAGACTCGTTCGCGCCCGTTTGCACGCTGGTCGGCAAGGCTTCGGTGCTGCACGTGGAGAAGGTGATCCGCGTCTCGCGCGAGGACAACCTGGCGATGATCGCCGACTCGGTCGCGTTCCTCGTCGGCGAGGGCAAGCGCGTGCTGCTCGACGCCGAGCACTTCTTCGACGGCTTTGCGCTGGATGCCGGCTACTCGCTCGCGTGCCTGCGCGCGGCCGCCGACGCGGGCGCCGAGCGCGTCGTGCTGTGCGACACCAACGGCGGCTCGTTGCCGGCGCACATCCGCACGGTGCTGGCGGTCGTCACCGAAGCGCTGCCCGGCGTCGCACTGGGCATCCACACGCACGACGACTCCGGCTGCGCCGTCGCCAACACGCTGACCGCCGTGGAAGCCGGCGCCACGCAAGTGCAGGGCACCATCAACGGCATCGGCGAGCGCACCGGCAACGCCAACCTTGTCACGGTCATCGCCGACCTGCAGCTGAAGATGGGTGCACAGCTGCTCGAGCCCGAGCAGCTCGTGCGCCTGACCGATACCGCCCACCTGCTCGACGAGTTGCTCAACCGCTCGCCCAATCCGGCGCTGCCTTACGTCGGCAAGCACGCGTTTGCGCACAAGGCCGGCATGCACGCCGCCGGGGTACAGACCGACGCGCAGACCTTCGAGCACATCGACCCGACCGTCGTCGGCAACGCCAGCCAGCTGCTCATATCCGAGATCTCCGGGCGGGCCACGATTGCACAGAAGGCGCGTCAGGCTGGGATCGAGATGGACGACGCGCTCGCCGGCCGCGTGCTCGACCGCGTCAAGCAGCTGGAGCACGCCGGCTTCCAGTTCGAGTCCGCCGACGGCTCGTTCGAGCTGCTGATGCGACGCGAGAGTGACGAGCACTACGAGCCGCTGTTCAAGCTCGAGTCCTGGCGCGTGATCGTCGAGCAGCACTCCGACGGGCACGCCACGACCGAGGCCACCATCAAGATCTGGGTTGGTGCCGAGCGCTACGTGCGAACCGCTGAGGGCAATGGTCCGGTGCACGCGCTCGACCGCGCGCTGCGCGACGCCATCGGCGAGATTCACCCGCACCTGAAGGACATCGACCTGGTCAACTTCAAGGTGCGCATCCTCGACGAGACGAAGGGCACCGGCGCGGTCACGCGGGTACTGATCGACGCTTCCGACGGTCCCGACGTGTGGGGCTCGATCGGGGTCTCCGAGAACCTGATCGCGGCTTCTTGGGACGCGCTCGTGGACTCGCTCGAATACGGCATGCAGAGTGAGGGCCGCGCAGGTGGGCGGACGGCCGACGGCGCGAGCGGCCGGGAGGCCAAGGCCGGCGCTCCGCGGCGCGCATGAGGCAGGGCGCTCGTGAAGCATGGATGAGCTGATCCCGCTCGCTCGCCCGGTGCTGGGCGAGGCAGAGGAGCGGGCGGTCATCGAGGTGCTGCGTTCCGGGCAGCTTTCGCTGGGGCCGCGACTGGCGGAGTTCGAGCGCCTGTTCGCGGCGCACGTGGGCGCGCCGCTGGCGTGTGCGCTGAGCAGCGGCACCGCCGGGCTGCACCTGGCGCTGCGCGCCGCCGGCGTCGGGGAGGGCGAGGAGGTCGTCACCAGCCCGTTCTCGTTCGTGGCCTCCGCCAACGCAGTGCTGTACGAGCGCGCGCGTCCCGTGTTCGCCGACATCGATCCGGTGACGCTCAACCTCGATCCGAGCGCCGCTGCGGCCGCCGTGGGCGAGCGCACGCGTGCGCTCTTGCCTGTGCACATCTTCGGCTATCCCGCCGATCTGCCTGCGTTTGAGCGCATCGCCGCCGAGCGCGACCTGGCGATCGTGGAGGATGCCTGCGAGGCGCTCGGCGCGGTGCACGCCGACGGTGTCAACGTCGGCGCTCGGGGGCATCCGGCGGTGTTCGCCTTCTATGCCAACAAGCAGCTGACGACCGGAGAGGGCGGCATGATCACGCTCGCCGATCCGCAGCTCAAGCAGCGCATCGACTCCGAGCGCAACCAGGGCCGCGCTCCCGACATGGGCTGGCTCGACCACGACCGCCTCGGCTTCAACTACCGTCTGACCGACCTCGCTTGTGCGCTCGGCGTCGTCCAGCTTGGGCGCCTGGACGGAATGCTCGCCGGGCGTGCGCGCGTCGCGCGGCTCTACCGGCAGGCGCTCGCCGATGTCGAGGGGCTGAGGCTGCCGTGCGAGGACATCGACGGCAACCAGCGCGGCTGGTTCGTGTTCGTCGTGCAGCTGCCGCGGGAGGTCGAGCGCGAACGCATGATCGAGGCGCTCGCCGCCGCCGGCATCCAGAGTAAGCCCTATCTGCCGGCGATCCACCTGATGAGCTTCTACCGCGAGCGTTTTGGGCACCGGCAGGGCGAGTTTCCGGTCTGCGAGGAAGTCGCCGCGCGCTCGCTGGCGCTGCCGTTCTTCCCTGAGATGAGCGAGGGCCAGGTCGCGCGCGTCGCGCTGGAGTTGCGTGTGGCGCTAGCGGCTGCGTGATCCCAGACGCCGTGCGCGAGCGGCTCCCGGCCGCGGCCAGGCACCGGCGCCGTATAGCCGCTTCGCAGGGGTTAGAAACACCGCTGGCGGTCTCGGGCAGATGACGTTAGCTTCGAACGTTGTATTTCACGGTACAATGCCAGTCAATGGAATCCGCCGTCAGGGGCGACGGCGTTTGTGGGTCGTGTGCGGCATGAGGCGAGTGCGCGAAGAAATCGTAGGACAAACCTAGAAGGAGTCCACGTAGATGAAACGGGTCGGGGTACTGGGAAGCACCCTCACGGCTGCTGTGGTGCTAGGCACGCTGGTCGCGTCGGTCGCGTTTGCGACGGTAGAAGCGCCGCAATGGATCACCGGAGCGCTGAAAACGCTGCTCGGCTCCGGTGAAACCCGGGTGGCTAAATCGCACAACAAAACCGGGAATGTCGCCGTTTTGAAAACCCTCTCGGCAACCGTCGAATGCTCGAAAGCCACTAGCGAAGGCACGATCATCGGCGGTGCGCCCGGCACCGACGAAAGCACGATCACGTTCAAATCATGCGTGGTCAAAGGCAAGAGCGAAGCTGAATGCAACGTCAAAACACCCGGTTCTGGCGCCAACACGATCGTCCTGAGCGCTAAAGCGGTGATCGTGCTCCTCGGCAGCTCACAGGCTCAGGCCGAAGAAGGCAAAGAAGTCGGAGACCTGCTCACGCCAATGTCCGGGACGACATTCGGCGAACTCGAGTTCGCCGGTACCAGTTGCGCGCTTGGCGTGACGGGCAAAAAGAAACTGGAAGGCTCGGTGATCGCGAAGACCGAACCGGCTCCGGGGACCGTCACGAAAGTCGGGAAACTGGTGTTCCCGGCGACAGCCATCGCCAAAGCCTACAAATGGGAAGGCGGCGCGCTCAGCGAAGTCGGCGCCGGGCTGGTGATCTTCGGGTCAACGGCAACGCTGTCGGGCATCGAGGAAGTCGAAGTGGGAGGCGGGGAAGAATTCGGCGACATCGCCTAGCGATATTCGCTGAGACGATCGTCTGACGCGAGACGAACACCGCACACGGGGCCGTCGGCGGGCGCGGCCCCGTGTTCGTCTCCCCTGTACTTGACAGCAGCCGGGCGGCTTGCTTAGACGTCGCCGGACGCTCAACAAGCGTCCACGTGTGGCGCGGCAAGCGGCTGCGCCACGTATGCTCGCTGTGAACGACGCAGCTCGAGCGTTCGGCGTGTGTCCGTGCGTGGGGGTACAGGGGAGAGCAAGATGAACCGCATCGCAACCACGGGACCCTGCCTGGTGGTGGCGTTCGCCCTCGCCTGGGTCTTCGCCGCGACAGCACACGCGGGAGGACCCGAATGGGGCCGCTGTGTCGCGCAGAAGCGAGGCGGCTACTGGGATCGCAACTGCCAGCAAGTCGCAGAGCGCAACGGCAACCTAAAGGGCCGTTACGCATGGCGGCCCGGACCGGCACCGCTGTGCGAGGCGGTTACGCGCGGCTACTACACGGACCCGCAGTGCTCACAGCGGGTGCCACGGAAACTCAAGCGCACCGGCGGGTTTGAACGGGTGCCGGGTCCCGGCTTCGCAGGCTCCGGCGGACACGTGGCGCTGGTGGCTCGCATCAGGGCGTGCGAACCGAACCTCTGGATCGTCGCGAACTGCGCCACCGAAAACCCGGAAGGCCCAGGGTTCATCCTCGAAGAAGACGTCCTCGTCGAATGCGCCGCTTCGAGCAGCTCCGGCGAGGTGACGGGGGTGAGGAGCGTCGGCAACGTGAACGTCAGCTTCACCGGCTGCACGTCCTTCCAGGCTCCGGCCACCAGCGCGGGCGCGGCCGTCGGCGAAATCCGCGTCGATCGGCTCAAGGGGGAACTGGGATACATCGACGAGGCCAAGGGTGAGGTGGGCATATCTTTCACCCCCGAAGTGTCGGGTCAGGCGTTCGCGGTGTTCACCTTGGACGGCCTGTACGAGATCGAGATCGGAGTCGGCAGCAGCGGCTTCGGCATGGGCCAGGTCTACCCCGGTGGGGGCGGCAACGCGGTCGTCTCGGCGGTGGCGCCGGTCAATGTGATGTCCTCGACCTTCACACAGACGTTCGCGGAAGGCGCCGACGGCGAACAGACGCCGTCGAGGCTCGAAAACGGGCCACTGGCGCAACTCGAAGCGAAGTTCGGCGTGGTCTTCCTCCCAGGGCACGGGTCGATGTGGTCGAAGGCTGCGCAGACGCTCACGGAGGTGAACGTCGTAGCCACCTCCGCAGAGATCAAAGCGGGGCCGTGATCTCGGCGCGGTGCGCCCGCGCGCTCATGCCTTCCAGGAAACCGACCGCCTCGCGTGAGCCCATGAACGGCGCGATCGAGACGTACGTGAGCAATGGCAGGCGTCGTGTCAGCGCGCCGGCTTCGCCGCGCGCGATATAGCGGCGGATGATCTCGAAAATCGCGCCGGTGATCGCCTGCGAGCACAGGCGCGGCAGCGCGAGCGCGGCGGGCCGGTAGCGATACCCCTCCTCGAGGAAGATGGTGAACGAGCGCGTCACGTTCTCAGCATGGCGGATCGCCTCCGACCCGGCCGCGTAGCACTCCACCAGGCGCAGGTGCGACATCGCGGGGTTCTCGACGATCAGCGCGAGCAGCGTACCTAGCACGTTCCATACGCGCGTCGGCCAGTCGTCCACCGAGAAGTACGCTGCGGCGCACGCATCCAGCATGTGCTGGGTCGGGTGCTGCTGGGCCTCGAGAAACGCGTGCTGCTTGTCGGTGAAGTGCTCGTAGAACACGTCTCGCGCGACGCCCGCAGCAGCGACGATGTCCGACACAGTCGCGTTCGTGTAGCCCTTGGCCATGGTCACCTCGGCGATGCCGTAGATGATCCGCGTGCGCTGGCTGCGCGCGACCGCGCCCGCCGGCAGCCCATGGCGTCCACGAGGCAGCCGCTGGGGCGCGCTGGCGGCAAGCTCGCCAGCCTCGGAGGGGCGCGCGGCGGTCGCCGGCAGCAGCGCCCGTGGGCCGGTGCTCCAGCGGGCGCGCCCGGGCGGCGCCGCATAAGACTCGATCCACGCCACCAGATCCCCCGCCAAGTCGGGCAGCTCGTCCTCGGCTTTGCTACGCAGGTGGCGGGAGACGATGCAGCGAATCGCCCCAAGCATCGCCGTCGGCGGCAGGTCCAGCAGCAGCCCGCCGGACGGCGGTGTGCTGGTGAGAAAGGCGTGCGCTCGCTGCTCGAACATCGTGAGCACCTGCTTGCGCTCCTCGAACATGCGCGGCCCGCCGGCCATCGACTCGATGTTGAGCACACGGCCACCGTCGGGGTCTTCGCACACCGCGCTGAGCAGATGGTGCAGCGACGCGCGCGCGGCATGCGACCACTCGGCGTCCGAGCCGAGCGTGTTGTCGATCGGTTGCATCCGTTCGAGCATCCTCGCGGCGACCGTCCGGTAGCCGGCGACGAAGCAGTCTTCCTTACCGCCGAACTGCTGATAGAAGGTGGCGCTGGACACGCCCGCGCGTGAGCTCACCTGAGCGATGCTCACCGACTGATAGCCGACGTCGGCCGACAGCTCGATCATCGCCGCGACCAGCCGCTCGCGCTGGGACGCTCTCGGCGTCCGCTCCGATGCCGTGCTCGCCTTCGCGGTACGCCGATCGCGTGCGACAACCGGTTGACGGGCAGATCGTGGCATGGTCTCGGGCGGCGCAGAGAATACATCAAGACGGCGCAATTCCGACGGTCGAACTTGTGAATCACCGTGTGCCGGCGGGGCGAGTGCAGTTGGCGGGGATCACGCGCGAGCTTCACAGTGGTGCGCGCCGCGAAGGTGAAAGCCGGCGGTGTTGCACACGGCCGCTGGCTGTGGGCCCCGCGACTAGACTGGGCGCCGATGTCGCGCTTCCGCGAGCCCCAGCACCCCGACTTCCACCGGCTCAACGCGTCGATCGAGTTCGATCGGCGCCTGTGGCCGCAGGATCTGGCGCAGTCGCGCGCGCACGCCCGCATGCTGGCGGCGCAGGGCATCATTGACGAGTCCGACCGCGACGTCCTGCTGGACGGGCTGGATGCCGTCGAGCGTGAGCTGGCCGAGCAGCGATTCGTTTTCGATCGTGACGACGAAGACATCCACATGGCGGTCGAGCGCCGCCTGACCGAGATCGTCGGGCCGGCGGGCGGGCGCCTGCACACGGCGCGCTCGCGCAACGACCAGGTGGTGACTGACCTGGCGATGTACACGCGCGAGCGCTCGGCGGCCGCGCAGAGCGCGATCACCGAGCTGATGGCGGCGCTGCTGGCGCGCGCACAGGAGCACATCGACTGGCCGATGCCCGGCTACACGCATCTTCAGCGCGCTCAGCCTGTGTACCTCGGCCATCACCTGCTGGCGTACTTCTGGATGCTCGCGCGCGACCGCGCGCGTTTCGCGTTCGCCCAGCACGAGTCCCGGCGACTGCCGCTCGGTGCGGGTGCGCTGGCGGGAGTCAACTTCGCGACCGACCGCCGGCTCCTCGCGCGCGATTTGGGCTTCTCGGAGGTGGCGCCCAATTCGATCGACGCGGTTTCCGGGCGGGACTTCATCCTCGACTACCTCGCCGCGGCGGCGACGTGCGCGACGCACATGTCGCGGCTAGGGGGGAGCTGGTGCTGTGGTCGAGCGCCGAGTTTGGTTTCTGCGAGCTGCCCGACGCATGGAGCTCGGGCTCCTCGATCATGCCGCAGAAGAAGAACCCCGACGCCGCCGAGCTCCTGCGCGCCAAGGCGCCGCGCGTGGTTGGACACCTGGCCGCGCTTCACGGTGTGATGCACGCGCTGCCGCTGACCTACAACAAGGACCTGCAGGAGGACAAGGAGCACCTGTTCGACGTGGTCGACACACTCGAGCTGTCGCTGGCAGCGGCCACCGGAATGATCGCGGGCGTGCGCTTCGACGCCGAGCGGATGCGGTTGGCTGCGGCTGACGAGCTGATTGCTGCCACCGACGTGGCTGACCTGCTGGTGCGTCTCGGCATGCCCTTCCGCGAGGCTCACGGCGTGGTCGCGGGGCTGGTGCGCGCGGCGCTGGACGCGGGCAAGCCGCTGTCGGCGCTGAGCGCCGAGGAGCTGGCCGCGCACAGCGAGCTGCTCGCTGAGCACGCACGGGAGTTTGGCGAGGTGCTTGCCCAGGATTCGTGGCTGGAGTCGAAGGTGTCCGAGGGCGGAACGTCGCTGGTGCGTCTGCATGAGCAGGTTGCGCTGGCGCGCGAGGTGCTCGATGTCGACGCTGCCGGCTGAATTCTACGAACGGCCGGTCCTCGAGGTCGCACACGACTTGATCGGATGCGTGCTCGCCCATCGGGGTGTCAGCGGTGTGATCGTCGAGACCGAGGCTTATCATCAGAGCGAGCCGGCCTGCCACGCTTTCATCGGGCTGACACCGCGCACGAGCACGCTGTTCGGCGAGTCGGGTCGCGCGTACGTGTACCGCTCCTACGGTATTCACGCAATGCTGAATGCGGTGTGTGAGGCGCCGGGAACGGGCGCGGCGGTGCTGATCAGAGCACTGGCGCCGCTGGAGGGCGTTCAGGCGATGCGCGCGCGTCGACCGCGCGGGCGCACGCGCCCGAGACGGCCCGGCAACGCCGCTTCTGAGGTTCGTTCGCCCCCGGCATCGGACGACCGTCGTCTGTGCTCGGGCCCGGGCAAGCTCGCGCAAGCGCTCGACATCGAGCTAGCACTCAACGAGACATCCCTGATCAGCGGGCCGATCAGTATCGCCGAGCCGTATGGCGGCACTTACGCAACGGCAGAGCGGAGGATCCTTCAGGGGCCGCGCATCGGCATCAGCAAGGCCGTCGATCTGCCCTGGCGCTTCTGTGCCGCGGGCGACCCGAACGTATCCCGCCCTTGGCCGCCGGGCGCTCAGGCTGTCAGCCGCCCGCGCTGACGCCGCCGGTCGGTGAGGGTGTCGACGGCGCGGCCGGTGTCGCCGGGCTCTGCGTGGGCGCGCTCGGCGCTTCGTGCACGGGCGCCGGGGCTGGTGTCGGCGCGGCGCGTTCGGGGCTGGGCGTGGCACCACCGCCGGCTTCGCCGCCGCCGGGACTCGATGGTGCGCTGTTGCCCTGGCCGGTACCCGACGATCCCCCGGCGCCCGAACCTGACCCGGAGGAAGGGCCCGAGGCGCTTTCGGGACTGGTCCCGCTCGTACCTTCGCCTTCGGCTTCTCCGCTGCCCGTCTTGGAGTCGGAGTGTTCGGCTCGTTCTTTGTCGATGCGCAGCGCGGAGGTCATGAAGTCGTGCCAGATTAGGGCCGGGAAGGTGCCGCCCAGCACCGGCCCGCCGTCGAACTCGGTGGTCATCGGCACGAGCTTGTCGGGGAAGCCCACCCATACGGCGACCGTGTACTTGGCGTCCCAGCCGACGAACCACGCGTCGCCATAGTTGGAGGTCGTGCCGGTCTTGCCCGCGGCGAACTGCCCGATCGCGGCTGCCTTGCCGGTGCCGTACTGGACGACGGTTTCCAGCATCGAGGTCTCGGTAGCGGCGACGTCGCTGGGGAGCACCCGCTTGGTGCGCACCTGGTTGACGTCGTGCCGGGAGCCGTTGGGTAGCGGACGCCCGCCGTCGGTCACTTCCTGGATGCCGACAGGTTCGCCAGCTGCAGCCATCGTGCCGCTGACCCGCTCGCCGCCGTGGGCGATCGTCTCGTAGGCATGCGCCATGTCCAGCGGCGTGACGCCGACCGTCAGCCCCCCGATCGTCATCGCCGGGTTGGTCGACAGGGGGGTCGTGATGCCCATGCGATGGGCGAGCATGGCGATCCGCCGGGTGCCGACTTTGAGTCCGACTTCGGCGTAGATCGAGTTGTCGGAGAAGGCGGTGGCGCCGGTGAGCGTGTTGGAGCCCGAATACGCGCCTTCGTCGTTGTGCACGACGAACTTCTCCTTGCCGTTGGTGCGCGGGACGATAAAGGTCTTCTGCTTGGACGTCCACACCGAGCCGGGGGAGATGCCGTCCTGGAGCGCGGCGGCGAGGTCGAACGCCTTGAACGAGGACCCCGGCTGGCGCTCGCCGTCGGTGGCGAGGTTGAACGGGCTGTCTCTGTAGCTGCGCCCGCCGACCATCGCGCGTACCTCCCCGGTGGCGTTTTCGATGACCACCATCGACGCCGATGGCCCGAGCGGATAGGCAAGGTAGTTGTTGATCGCCTGTTCCGCTGAGCGCTGCAGCTCGAGGTCGAGCGTGGTCTTGATGTGCAGGCCGCCGTCGAACGCGCGCGGTGCCCCGTAGCGTTCGATCACCTGCTGCTGCACCCAGCTGGTGAAGTACCCGGCGTCGACGCCTTCTACCGTCTGCTCCTCAGGGGCCTGGACATCTTCAGCGGTGGGCAGCGGCTGCTTGGTGCTTTGTTCGTAGAGCGCCCTGGTCAGATACCCCTGCTCGAGCATCTGGGTTAGGACCACTTCTCGGCGCGCGCGCGCGACCGCCGGGTGTGTGACCGGGTCGTACGCGGTCGGCGACTGGATGATGCCGGCGAGCATCGCGGCCTCCCACGGGCGCAGCTGGTTGACGCACAGCTCGTGACCGGGCGTGCCGCAGCCGAGATGGTCGGCCTCGTGGCCGAAATACGTCTCGGCGGCCGCCTCGATGCCATAGGCGCCGTTGCCGAAGTAGATCGTGTTGAGGTACGCAGTGATGATCTTTTCCTTGGACCACTTGTGCGAGAGCTGGTAGGCCAGCGCAGTCTCCCTGAGCTTCTCGAAGATCGTGCGGTGCGACTGGGCCTGCAGCGCGTTCTTGATGAACTGCTGCTCGATCGTCGAGGCGCCCTGGATGTTGCCTTTGTGCCTGAGGTCGGCGGCGAACGCGCGGGCGATGCCGCGGACGTCCACGCCGCCATTGCTCTGGAAGCGCTTGTCCTCGATCGAGATCACACCGTCCTTGACGATCCGCGGGATCTGCCCGGGCGTGACGATCACGCGGTTCTGCTGGCTGAGGATCCCGATCGGATGACCGAGGTCGTCGCTGAGATAGGAGCTCTGCTCGTCCTTGAACTGTGAGAACTTGGTCAGCGACGGCAGATCGGAGGCGACCGACACGAAGATCCCGAACACGAACGAGACGAGGCCGAGCAGTAGTGCGGCGAGCAGGATCGCGGCCAGACGCAGGCGCTTGAGACGGCGCTTGGGTGCGGGCGTTATGTCGTCGCGCTCGGCATCGCTCATCGGCGGCTGTGCGGGGGAATCCGGCGAGATTGGGGGTGCCTTCGACCCCGGTGACACGGGCCGCGATGTGCTTTCTACGGTCGATTCGCGGGCTACGGTGGGACCCTCCAGAGGGCGAGAGTCTAGCATTGGCACCCATGCCGAACGCCATCGACGCGGCCGCCGACGATGCCGCGAGAGTCGCTGGCGAGCTGCAGGCGGGGGCCGTCGACTGCCTTCCCGAGGGAGCGCTTGCCGAACGCCTGCGCACGGCGCGCCGTGAGGGGCGTCAGCTGCGCGTCAAGCTCGGCATCGATCCGACCGCACCGGACATCCACCTTGGCCACGCGGTCGTGCTGCGCAAGCTGCGTGCGTTCCAGGACGCCGGCCACCGGGTGGTGCTGATCGTCGGCGACTACACCGCGCGCGTGGGCGACCCGTCGGGGCGCTCGACGCTGCGCCCGATGCTCTCGCCGGAGGAGATCGACGCCAACGCGGCGACGTTCCAGGAGCAGGCGCTGAAGGTCCTCGACCCGAACCCGGAGTGCCTGGAGGTCAGGCGCAACGGCGAGTGGCTGGACATGGCGATGATCGAGCTGCTGCGGCTCGTGGGGACCACCACCGCCGCGCAGTTGCTCGAGCGCGACGACTTCGCCAAACGCTTCTCGGGCGGCGAGCCGATCTCGATGCTCGAGTTGCTCTACCCGCTGTTGCAGGGGTATGACTCAGTGGCGATCCACGCCGACGTCGAGCTGGGCGGCACCGACCAGAAGTTCAACCTGCTGCTAGGGCGCGACATCCAGCGCGCCTACGACGAGCCCGAACAGGCGATCCTGACGATGCCGATCCTGGTAGGGGTGGACGGGCGCCAGAAGATGTCCAAGTCGCTGGGCAACCAGATCGGCTTGACGGACTCCCCCGAGGACATGTACGGCAAGACGATGAGCATCCCCGACGAGGCGCTGGGCGAGTACTACCGCCTGCTGCTTGGCGGCGAGCCGGCGATCGGCGCCGGGCCGGGCGAGCACTCGCCGCGAGACGCCAAGCGCGAGCTGGCACGCCGGCTGGTCGCATGGCTGCACTCCGAGGACGCCGCGCAGAGCGCCGAGCAGCATTTCGATCGGGTGTTCGTCCAGCGTGAGCTGCCCGAGCAGATCGAGGAGGCGCACGTGCAGAGCGCGGACGGCCTGGTGCATCTTCCCGGTGTGATTGCTGCGGAGTTCGGCCTGTCTCGCTCGGATGCCCGCCGCCTGATCGACCAAGGCGGCGTAACGCTTGGAGAGGAGCCGATCGTGGCCGGCCAGCACGACGTTGCGGGCGAGCGCGCGGACGGGCAGGTGCTAAAGGTCGGCAGGCGCCGCTTTCGCCGGCTGCGCGTCGACTAGCCGACGCGTCCGAAGCGCGCTATACTCACTGGTCGGCCCGCGGGCGCCCCTGGGCGCTGGGTCGGATCGGTCTCCTCCAGAAGGAACCCCTTTCGGTGAGGCACGGCGGTCTTTGAAAACTCAACAGCATGCGCATCTACGATCGATTCGTGATCGTGGTGTGCGTCCAGGTTCGACCCGTCGACGGGAGCGCCTAGTGCGCGCTCGAAGACGGTCAAGAGTCAAGTAGAGAAGTACCCCGTCATGGTTCGGAACCACGGTGTATAGGTTCCGTGCAGTTCCATGACAGCTTTTCGTGAAGTTCTTCACGGAGAGTTTGATCCTGGCTCAGGACGAACGCTGGCGGCGTGCTTAACACATGCAAGTGGAGCGACGAACCAGGGCTTGCCCTGGGGCAGAGCCGCGAACGGGTGAGTAACACGTGGGTTACCTGCCTCGATGACCGGGACAACCCGAGGAAACTCGGGCTAATACCGGATGTGCCCGCAAGGGGAAAGGAAGCTTCGGCCTCCGCATTGAGATGGGCCCGCGGCCCATTAGCTTGTTGGTGAGGTAACGGCTCACCAAGGCTCCGATGGGTAGCTGGTCTGAGAGGACGATCAGCCACACTGGGACTGAGACACGGCCCAGACTCCTACGGGAGGCAGCAGTGGGGAATCTTGCGCAATGCGCGAAAGCGTGACGCAGCAACGCCGCGTGGGGGAAGAAGGCTTTCGGGTTGTAAACCCCTTTCAGTTGGGACGAAGCTTCGGCGGTAAATAGCCGTTCGGAGTGACGGTACCTTCACAAGAAGCACCGGCTAACTACGTGCCAGCAGCCGCGGTAATACGTAGGGTGCAAGCGTTGTCCGGAATTATTGGGCGTAAAGAGCGTGTAGGCGGCCCGATTAGTCCGCTGTGAAAGTCCAGGGCTCAACCCTGGAATGCCGGTGGATACTGTCGGGCTAGAGTCCGGAAGGGGCGAGTGGAATTCCTGGTGTAGCGGTGAAATGCGCAGATATCAGGAGGAACACCAATGGCGAAGGCAGCTCGCTGGGACGTGACTGACGCTGAGACGCGAAAGCGTGGGGAGCAAACAGGATTAGATACCCTGGTAGTCCACGCTGTAAACGATGGCAACTAGATGTGGGGGGTGTCGACTCCCCCCGTGTCGAAGCTAACGCATTAAGTTGCCCGCCTGGGGAGTACGGCCGCAAGGCTAAAACTCAAAGGAATTGACGGGGGCCCGCACAAGCAGCGGAGCATGTGGTTTAATTCGACGCGACGCGAAGAACCTTACCTGGGCTTGACATGTGAGTGACCGGCGTGGAAACACGTCTTCCCTTCGGGGCACTTTCACAGGTGGTGCATGGCTGTCGTCAGCTCGTGTCGTGAGATGTTGGGTTAAGTCCCGCAACGAGCGCAACCCCCGTCGCATGTTGCCAGCATTTAGTTGGGGACTCATGCGAGACTGCCGGTGACAAACCGGAGGAAGGTGGGGATGACGTCAAGTCCTCATGCCCCTTATGTTCAGGGCTACACACGTGCTACATTGGCGCATACAGAGGGCTGCGATACCGCGAGGTGGAGCGAATCCCTTAAAGTGCGTCTCGGTTCGGATTGCAGGCTGAAATTCGCCTGCATGAAGGCGGAGTTGCTAGTAATCGCGGATCAGCATTGCCGCGGTGAATACGTTCCCGGGCCTTGTACACACCGCCCGTCACACCACGGGAGTGAGCAACACCCGAAGCCGGTGGCCTAACCCGCAAGGGAGGGAGCCGTCGAAGGTGGGGCTCGTGACTGGGGTGAAGTCGTAACAAGGTAGCCGTAGCGGAAGCTGCGGCTGGATCACCTCCTTTCTAGGGAGCACCTAGCGGTGCCCCGGTCCAGGGCTCATCAGAAGATGGGTCCGTGCGGTCGCCTGATCCTCGAGATCCGGCGATGCCAAAGCAGACCGGGCCTAGCATGTCGACCGAACCTGGCTGGAGCGTGCCCCAAGGTGGGCACGGGCCGCGCGTGGATATGACTCCTGTGCTACTTCAGGAGTTCGGTTTCGCGCACGGTCGCAAAGCGATCCCAGCATGCTGTTGAGTTTTGAGAGACCGGCGTCCGCCGGTGGTCGCGTACCCCGTTGGGGCACAGGTCCGACACGCCGCGTAACGGCGTAGACGACAAGCGCGCAGCCGGCCGGTGTCATGAGCCTCTCCACGGTCCTTGAAAACTGCACAGAAGCCACATCAGCCGCCATCGATAAGCGGCGGCTGAAAAACGGGTATCACCGGGCCCCGCATGACCGTTGGCCTCCTTACGGAGGTTGTCGGTCTAGTTGGGCCTGATCACCGTCAAGATAGTAAGGGCACACGGTGGATGCCTTGGCACCAAGAGTCGATGAAGGGCGTGAACGGCTGCGATAAGCCACGGTGAGGCGCTGAATAGCCTTTGACCCGTGGATGCCCGAATGGGGAAACCCAGCGCTGGTAATGCGGCGTTATCCCCGGCTGAACACATAGGCCGGTGGAAGACAAGCGGGGGAAGTGAAACATCTCAGTACCCCGAGGAAAGTAAATCAACAGAGACTCCCTGAGTAGTGGCGAGCGAAAGGGGATCAGCCCAAACTTGGCAGATGTAAGCGGACACGCGTTGTCTGTCGAGGGTTGTAGGGCGCTTGTTCCGAGCCGTGTCCGGCTCGGCAGAAGTTACAAAATCGTGTGGTAGTCGAAGCGCGTGGAACCGCGCACCATAGAGGGCAACCGTCCCGTAGACGAAACTGCACGATCTTCTGTCAAGCGTTCCTGAGTAAGTCCGCTCCCGTGAAACGCGGACTGAACCTGGGGGGACCACCCTCCAAGGCTAAGTACTCCTTGGTGACCGATAGCGGACAAGTACCGTGAGGGAAAGGTGAAAAGTACCCCGGAAGGGGAGTGAAATAGTACCTGAAACCGCGTGCCTACAAGCGGTGGGAGTCCCTTCGTGGGATGACCGCGTGCTTTTTGCATAACGAGCCGGCGAGTTACTCGTCTGCGGCAAGGTTAAGCGATGAGCGGAGCCGTAGCGAAAGCGAGTCCTAATAGGGCGTCATAGTCGTAGGCGGTAGACCCGAAACTGAGCGAGCTACCCATGGGCAGGCTGAAGCGGGGGTAAGACCTCGTGGAGGGCCGAACCGACCTAGGTTGAAAACTGGGCGGATGACCTGTGGGTCGGAGTGAAAGGCTAATCAAGCTCAGTGATATCTGGTTCTCTCCGAAATATATTTAGGTATAGCCTCGGATAAATTGCGTGTTGGCCGTAGAGCACTGTTTGGATTAGGGGCCCTACCAGGTTACCGACTTCAGGCAAACTCCGAAGACCAATCACGTTTACTCCGGGAGTCAGTTGCTGGGGGATAAACTTCAGCGTCAAAAGGGAAACAGCCCAGACCGCCAGCTAAGGTCCCTAAGTACTAGCTAAGTGGGAAACGATGTTCGAGTGCATAGACAACCAGGAGGTTGGCTTAGAGGCAGCCACCCTTGAAAGAGTGCGTAACAGCTCACTGGTCAAGTGTTCGAGCGCGGACAATGTAACGGGGCTCAAGCTAGTCACCGAAGCTGCGGGTGCGTGAGACCTTCGGGTCGATCGCGCGGTAGGAGAGCGTTCCCACGCCAGCAAAGCGGCGGCGGAAGCCAGCCGTGGAGGCGTGGGAAGTGAGAATGCCGGCATGAGTAACGAAAGAGGGGTGAGAATCCCCTCCACCGATTGCCCAAGGATTCCTGAGTAAAGTTCGTCTGCTCAGGGTTAGTCGGGACCTAAGGCGAGGCCGAAAGGCGTAGTCGATGGCCAACAGGTTGATATTCCTGTACCACGTCGCTTCCGTTTGACCGATGGGGGGACGAGGAAGGCTAGGGAAACCCAGGCGATGGTTGTCCTGGGACAAGCATGTAGGGGTGGCCCTTGTTAAATGCGGGGCTGCATAACCCGAGGTGTGATGTGAGCTGGCGCTAAGCCGGCGACTTCCTGACGCCATACCTCCAAGAAAATCCTCTAGGGAGGAAGCGCGTGCCCGTACCAAAACCGACACAGGTGGGCAAGTAGAGAATACTAAGGTGATCGAGATAACCCTCGTTAAGGAACTCGGCAAAATCGCCCCGTAACTTCGGGATAAGGGGCGCCCCAGTAGGGTGAAGCTCTTCGCGAGTGGAGCCCGAGAGGGCCGCAGTGAATTGGCTGAAGCGACTGTTTACCAAAAACACAGGTCTCTGCTAAGTCGCAAGACGACGTATAGGGGCTGACGCCTGCCCGGTGCCGGAAGGTTACGTGGAGTTGTTAGGGCTTGACCCGAAGCAGCGAAGCTAAGCCCCGGTAAACGGCGGCCGTAACTATAACGGTCCTAAGGTAGCGAAATTCCTTGTCGGGTAAGTTCCGACCTGCACGAATGGCGTAACGACTTCAGCGCTGTCTCAACGAGGAGCTCGGTGAAATTGCAGTCTCGGTGAAGATGCCGAGTACCCGCGGCTAGACGGAAAGACCCCGTGAACCTTTACTACAACCTGGTATTGGAGTTCGGTGCATCTCGCTCAGGATAGGTGGGAGGCTTTGAAGCGCTGGTTGCGGCCGGCGTGGAGCCAACCTTTAGATACCACCCTTGGTGTATTGGATTTCTAACAGCGCGCCGTGAACCCGGGCGCTGGACAGTTCCAGGCGGGTAGTTTGACTGGGGCGGTCGCCTCCCAAAATGTAACGGAGGCGCACAAAGGTTCCCTCATCACGGTTGGAAATCGTGTGTAGAGCGCAAAGGTAGCAAGGGAGCTTGACTGCGAGACTGACAAGTCGAGCAGGTGCGAAAGCAGGTCTTAGTGATCCGGCGGTAGCAAGTGGAAGTGCCGTCGCTCAACGGATAAAAGGTACTCCGGGGATAACAGGCTTATCGGGCCCAAGAGTCCACATCGACGGCCCGGTTTGGCACCTCGATGTCGGCTCGTCGCATCCTGGGGGTGAAGTTGCTCCCAAGGGTTGGGCTGTTCGCCCATTAAAGCGGTACGCGAGCTGGGTTCAGAACGTCGTGAGACAGTTCGGTCCCTATCTGCCGTGGGCGTTGGAGAGTTGAGAGGATTTGTCCCTAGTACGAGAGGACCGGGATGAACGCACCTCTGGTGTATCTGTTGTCCTGCCAAGGGCATAGCAGGCTAGCTACGTGTGGATCGGATAACCGCTGAAAGCATCTAAGCGGGAAGCCGGCCTCGAGATGAGCTCTCCCATCCCCTAGAGGGAGTAAGACCCCTGGTAGACCACCAGGTTGATAGGCCGGATCTGGAAGAACGGCAACGTTTGAAGGAGACCGGTACTAATGGGTCGAGGGCTTGACGGATTTTTATATTGATACTCGCTGTGGCTACTGTGCAGTTTTGAAGGACCGGGAGGCTCACCCCCATTAGGGGTACAGCTGGTCTCTCGCCCTTTTCCGGTGGCTTTAGCGAGGGGGAAACACCTCTTCCCATTCCGAACAGAGCAGTTAAGCCCCTCAGCGCCGATGGTACTTGGCTCGCAAGGGCCTGGGAGAGTAGGACGCCGCCGGTTTATTTGATCGCACGGGTCGCCTGAGGGCGGCCCGTCGTCGTTCTAGTGTCCTAGTCGGCCAGTTGCACGCTGCCATCGGCAGCGACCGTCCAATGGGGATTGTGGGCGACCTCCCATGGATGAGCGTCCAGATCGAGGAACACCCCGGAATATCCGCCCCAGAAGGTCTCGCCGGGCGCGCGCGTGACCGTTGCGCCAGCGTCGGTCGCTTCCTGGATCACGCTGTCGACTTCCTCGCGTGAGCGGGCGTTGTAAGCGAGCGTGATGCCGCCAAAGCCAGGAGCATCCTCCACGCCGCTGTCGGCAGCCAGTTGGCTGCGGCCCCAGAGTGCGAACACCATGCCGCCCGCTTGGTAAAAGACGACGTCGTCCCCAGCGCCAGCGTTGCTATGCCAGCCAAGGGCGTCGTAGAACACACGGGCGCGCTGAAGATCGGCGACGCCCAGGGTGATGAGGCTAACCCGCTGCTCCATCATCGACTCCTTCGTGTCGGTTGCCAGGCTGCTCGCTGCGCCGAACGCAGCCTCTCAGGCTAGCCGAGGACGATCGTCGCGGGCCGGGGGCGGGGCATGGCGGACCTGCCCCCGCCCCCGACGTTTGCGACCGTGCTCCTCCGGTGTAGCCCACGACCCCTCTCCACGATCGAGCGGCGAGATGCACACGTGGACCACTGGCGCCTGGCTTCCCTGCCGACGTCCAGTGGACCCCCTCCTACGCAGCGGCGCCCGGTGCGGGTGCGTGGGCGTGGTGGGCTCGTCCTGGTCGACCTCCCAGTCGACGCTGTAGTCGTCCTCGAGCAGCAGGAACGAGCGGGCCATACCCAGGGCAGCGGATGCGCGCTGCGCAAGCTTTGAATGTGTGCGGCGGGGGAACATGTGTTCGTAAGCTACGAAGGCCGGCGGACGGACTGGCAGCGAACACGTGTACGCGTCGAGGCCAATGCCGAAAATCCGCATTGCAGAGCCAATCTTCAAGGATACCGATGCAACGAGTCTTGCACGCGAGGGGATGTGTGGCCCCAGCAGGAGGGGTGTCAGATGGCGTCGATTCTCCGTAGATGCAGGGGCATCGCCCGGCGGCTCGAACTTGTCCCAGTAGATGGCTGTTACGCTTGCCAAGCGCGCCACCGACGGGGCGGGTGGGTACCCGTTGACGATCAGGCGGCGCCCAAAGCTCATGGAGAAGTTCGTCATCGAAGGCGGCGTCCCGCTGTCCGGCACGATGTATCCGGCCGGGAACAAGAACGGGGCACTGCCGATCCTCGCCGCCAGCATCCTCACCGACGAGGAGGTGATTGTTCGCAACGTGCCGCGCATCCGCGACGTCGACGCGATGCTCGAGATCCTGGCCGCGATCGGCGTTCAAGTCAGCTGGCGCCAGCCCAACGAAGTCTGCCTGTGCGCGGCCGACGCGCGCGATGAGCAGATCGAGGCGCGCCTGGCTGAGTCGATCCGGGCGTCGTTCCTGCTCGCCGGCCCGCTGCTCGCGCGCTTTCGCCGGGCGGCGATGCCGCCACCAGGCGGCGACGTGATCGGCCGCCGCCGCCTGGACCCGCACCTGGATGCATTTCGCGCGATGGGCGCCACTGCCGACTGCGGACGCGAGATCGTGCTGAGCGCCCCACGCGGGCTGCGCCCGACGGATGTGTTCATGGACGAGCCGTCGGTGATGGCGACTGAGAACGCGCTGCTCGCCGCCGCGCTGATTCCCGGCACGACCGTCATCGGTAATGCCGCGTGCGAGCCGCACGTGCAGGACCTCGCGCGGATGCTCGTGAAGATGGGTGCCGACATCCAGGGCATCGGCTCCAACCTGATCACCGTCAACGGCGCCGAGCAGCTGCACGGCTGCGAACACGACGTCGCGCCCGACCACATCGAGATCGGCAGCTTCATGGCGCTCGCCGGCGTGACCGGCGGTGAGCTGCGCATCAAGGACACCGTTCCCAGCGACCTGCGCATGATCAGGCTGATCTTTGAACGTGTGGGCCTGCGCTCGGAGCTGCACGGCAACGACGTCGTCGTGCCGGGCAAACAGAAGCTCGTCGTGCAGGCGGACGTGGGCGAGTACAAGAGCAAGATTCAAGACGGCCCATGGCCGGCATTCCCGGCGGACCTGACCTCGATCGCAGTCGCCCTGGCGACTCAGGCCGAGGGCTCGATCCTGGTGCATGAGTGGATGTTCGAGAACCGCCTGATCTTCACCGACAAGCTGATCCTGATGGGTGCCGACATCGTCATGTGCGACCCCCACCGCGCGATCGTCACCGGTCCGCGGCGGCTGCGCGGAGAGCGCGTGGAGTCACCCGACATTCGCGCCGGGATGGCGATGCTGCTGGCCGCGCTGTGCGCGGAGGGACGCAGCGAGATCGGCAACATCCGCCAGATCGACCGTGGCTACGAGCGCATCGACGAGCGCCTGCGCGAGCTGGGCGCACGCATCGAGCGCGTGGCCACGGAGCCCGTCCACGCGTAATCTCGGGTCGGCGATGATCCACCCAATCCCCAGCGGCACGCGCGACGTGCTTCCACAGGAGACGGGCGAGGTGCGCCTGATCACCGACACGCTGCGCCGCGTGTTCGACGATCACCGCTACGGCGAGATCTACACGCCGGCGCTCGAGTACGAGTCGGTGCTCGCGCGCGCGGACATGGCCGAAGCGCGCCCCGCCTACCGCGTGTTCGACGAGACGGGCGCGGTACTGGTGCTGCGCTCGGATATGACCGCACCGATCGCGCGCGTGGTAGCCACACGCTACGCCGACAGCGACACGCCACTGCGCTTCTGCTACTTCGCCCACACCTATCGAGGCGTGCGTCCGCAGCGCGGGCAACTGCGCGAGATGCTGCAGGCGGGCATCGAGCTGATCGGCGCTCCCGCCCCGCAGGGCACCGCCGAAGCGCTCACGGTGCTGTGCGCTGCGCTCGAAGCCGTCGGCCTTAGGGACTTCCGCATCGGTGTCGGCGACGCGTCGCTGTTCCCGGCGCTGATGGAGAGCCTGCAGGTAGCCGAGGATCACCGCGAGGGACTGCTCGACGCGCTCGTGCGGCGCAACTTCGTTGCGCTCGGGCACCGCCTGCACGAAGCGGGCGTATCCGGCGAGGCGGCCGAGCTACTGCTCGACGTGCCCCAGCGTCGTGGCGGGCCGGAGTTGCTGACCGATGCGCCGGCGCCCGCCGTGGAGGCGGTCACGGGCATGCGGCGCGTGTACGAGCTGCTCGATCCGGGCGTTGCCGCGCGCGTGATCTTCGACCTCGGCCTGGTGCGCAACATCGGCTACTACACGGGCGCCGTGTTCGAGGTCTACGACCCAGCGATAGGCGCCCCGATCGGTGGTGGCGGGCGCTACGACGACCTGCTCGGGCGCTACGGGCGCAGCCTGCCGGCGGTCGGCTTCGCGCTGTACGTCGACTCGCTGCACCAGGCGCTCGCCGGCGAGGAACGCGGCACGGGCGCGCTGGCGGAGCTGAGGACAGTCGCGGCCGCCGGAGAGCCCGGGTGAGCGCCGAGGACGGCCTCACGATCGCCGTACCCCGCGGCGCCCTGTTCGCAGGCACCGTCGACCTGCTGGCGGCGCTCGGGCTCGACACCGAGGAGCTGCGCACGAACGACCGCAAGCTGCTGTTCGAGGACATCGGCGTCGTCACGATGCGTCCCTCAGACGTGCCCACCTACGTCGAGGCCGGCGCCGCCGACATCGGCGTGACCGGCAAGGACGTGCTGCTGGAGCAGCTCGCGCACTCGCCCGGTGAGCGTGGACGCGACGTGTACGAGCTGCTCGACCTCGGCTTTGGCCGCTGCACGATGGTCCTCGCCAGCAAGGACGGCCCGGACCCCGCACTCGAGTCGCTGCGCCGTCTCGGCGTGATGCGCGTGGCGACCAAGTACCCGCGCATCGCCGCGCGCTATCTCGAGGAGACCGGCCGCCAGGGCGAGATCGTGGAGGTCAAGGGCTCGGTCGAGCTCGCGCCGCTGACGGGCATGGTCGAGGCGATCGTCGACCTGACCGCCACCGGCACCACGCTGCGTGAGAACAACCTGATCGTGCGCGAGGAGATCGTCGTATGCACGGCACGGCTGATCGCCAACCCGGTCGCGCACAAGCTCAAGGCCGGGGCAATCGACGCGCTCGTGGGGCGCCTGCGTGAGCTGCCAGCTGCAGCTCGCGGCCGCGGCGCCCCCGACGAGCCGTGAGATGCAGATCGAGCGCCTGAGCGCCGCCGATGTACACAGCCTGGGCGGCGTCGAGGCCGCGGCCGTACGTCTACGAGCGCTCGTGCCGGGCGCAGCGTCGGTCGAGGCACAGGTGCGCGAGATCGTCGCGAGCGTGCGCGCCGAGGGCGACCGAGCGGTACTCGACTGCACACGCCGCTTCGACACCGCCGGCAACGAGCCGCGTGCGCTGCGTGTGACGGGCGAGGAGCTGGACGAGGCGCTCAAGTTGCTGCCGCTGGAGCTGGTGGCCGGCCTGCAGGTATCGATCGCCAACGTCGCGCTCGTCGCCGACGGTGGCGCTGGTGGGGAGACGGCCGTCGATCTTCCGCAAGGACAGCGCATCGTGCAGCGTGAGATCCCGGTGCGCTCAGCCGCGGTGTACGTACCAGGCGGGCGCGCACCGTACCCAAGCACGGTTGTCATGGGTGTCGTCACCGCGCGCTCCTCGGGCGTGCTCGACGTGTGCGTGTGCGCCCCGCCGGGCGTCGACGGCCAGATCGACCCGACGATCCTGGGCGTGTGCCGCCTGTGCGGCGTCGAGCGCGTGTACCGAATGGGCGGCGCGCAGGCGATCGCCGCGTTGGCGTACGGCACCGAGACGGTAGGGCGCGTGGACGTGATCGTCGGTCCCGGCAATCTGTACGTACAGGAGGCCAAGCACCAGTGCTCGGCGATCGTCGGCATCGACGGCTTCGCCGGTCCCAGCGACCTGATGGTCGTGCTCGACGACTCCTCGGAAGAGCGTGAGTTGCGGCTGGCCGCGCTGGACATGCTCGCCCAGGCCGAGCACGGGCAGGGCAGCCTGGTCGTCGCGGTCGCCGTATCGGCGTCGGTCTGCGAGCGCCTCGCGCAGACGCTCGGCGAGCTGGTGGTCGAACGCCCCACCGTCGGCGAGGCCGCGTTCGCGATCGTGCAGTCCAACGATGCGCACGAGGCGATCGAACTGGCCAACGAGTTCGCGCCCGAGCACCTGCAGCTGATCGGCTCGGAGGTCGAGGCGCTCGCGCCGAGCGTTCGCAGCGCCGGCTGCCTGTTCGTGGGCGTCGACAGCGCGACCGCGTTCGGCGACTATGTGGCGGGCTCCAACCACGTGCTGCCGACGGCCGGCGCCGCGCGCTTCGCCTCGACGCTGTCGCCGCGCCACTTTCGGCGCACGATGTCCGAGGTCCGGGTCGGTGCAGGGGCCGCCAAGCTTGCCGCGGCGGGTGCGCCGATCGCGCGCGCAGAGGGCTTTGAGGTGCACGCGGAGTCGATGGAGGCGCGTGTGCGCGAGAATCAGCAGCCATGACCCGCACCGCCACGATCGAACGCAAGACCGCGGAGACCGACATCCGCCTGACGCTGACGCTGGACGGCCTCGGCGTGGGCACGCGCGCGACCGGCGTGGGGTTCCTCGACCACATGCTCGACCTGCTGGCCCGCCACGGGCACATCGACCTGGACGTGGCCGTCAGCGGCGATCTGCAGACAGGCGCACACCACACCGCCGAGGACACCGCGATTGTGCTCGGCCAGGCGCTCGACCAGGCGCTGGGCGACCGCGCGGGCATCGTCCGCTACGGCACCGCGACGGTGCCGATGGACGAGGCGCGCGCGAGCTGCGCGATCGACATCTCCGGGCGCCCGTTCACACTGTTCGAGGCAGAGCTGCCAGCGGGCGCCACGGGCGGCTTTGATCACGAGCTAACCGAGGAGTTCTTCCGCGCGTTCGCCAACGCCGCCAAGCTGACACTGCACCTGCGCGTGCAAGCGGGCAGCAACGCCCACCACATGATCGAGGCCGCGTTCAAGGCATTCGCGCGCGCGCTGCGCCAGGCCGTGACGATCGACCCCACCGAGACCGGTGTGCCGAGCACGAAGGGTACGCTGAGCGCATGAGCAGCCTGATCGAAGCGCCCGTCGAGATCGCCGTGGTCGACTACGGCATGGGCAACCGCCGCTCGGTCGAGAAGGCGCTGGAGCACGTGGGCGCCCGCGCGACGGTCACCAGCGACCACGCTAGGCTGCGCGCCGCCGACGGCCTGGTGGTCCCCGGCGTGGGCGCGTTTCCGCGCGCGATCGACAACCTGCGCGCGCTCGGGCTGTACGAGCTGCTGATCGAGCGCGTGCGCGCGGACACGCCGGTGCTGGGCATCTGCCTGGGCATGCAGCTGGCGTTCGACTCCTCGACCGAGCAGGGCGGCGCACCCGGCCTGGCGCTGATCGAAGGCGAAGTGCACCCGTTGCAGGCGGGCACGTTGAAGCTGCCGCACATCGGCTGGAACGAGGTCACTTTCACACGCCCCTCGCCGCTGACCGACGGGCTGCCTGAGCGTTGCGCGTTCTACCACGTGCACTCGCTCGCGCCGGTGCCGGCATCGCAGCAGGATGTGCTGGGTATCGCCGAGTACGGCTCGCCGTTCGTCACGGCGGTGCAGCGCGGCTCGTTCTACGGCGTGCAGTTTCACCCTGAGAAGTCCTCCGCAGGCGGACTGCGCCTGCTGGGCAACTTCGCGCGCATCTGCATCGCCGCGCGCGACACACACGCATCGGCCGCGCTCCCGTCGGTCGCCCGGTGAGGCTGTACCCGGCGATCGACATCCTCGACGGCAGCGCGGTGCGGCTGGTCAAGGGGGACTTCGACGCCAAGAAGGTCTACGACAAGGATCCGCTGGAGGCCGCGCGAGGGTGGGCTGACGCGGGCGCGCGCTATCTGCACGTGGTCGACCTCGACGGCGCCAAAGAAGGCGCTCCGAAGAATCTCGAGCACCTGCGCCGGATCACAGGCGAGCTGGGCGTGCCCGTGCAGTTTGGCGGCGGGCTGCGGTCGAGCGCGGACATCGCTGGCGCGCTGGCCGCCGGCGCGCAGCGAGTGATCCTCGGCACGGCCGCGTTCACCGACCCCGATCTGCTGGACCGCGCCCTGGCCACGCACAGCTCCGAGCGGGTGCTCGTGTCAGTCGACGTGCGCGGCGGGTACGTGGCCACGCATGGCTGGCTGCAGAGGACCGAGCTGCGCGCGCGTGACGCGTTCGCGAGCCTGCGCGAGCGCGGCGTCGAGCACTTCGTGTTCACCAACATCGACCACGACGGCATGCTCGACGGGCCCAACCGTGAGGAGAGCATCTCGGTCGCGCGCGCGGCCGGCGAGGGCAGCATGATCTACTCCGGCGGCGTCGGCGAGCTGGCGCATCTACGCGAGCTGGCGGACCTGCGCGGCGAGCTCGGGCTCGAGCGCCTGGACGGCGTGATCGTAGGTAAGGCTTTGTACGAGCGGCGGTTCACCGTCGCCGAGGCCTTGGCCGTGCTCGACGGCTGACACGGCTACGGTTGGCGCATGCACTACAAGCGTGTGATCCCGTGCTTGGACGTGGACGGCGGCCGCGTGGTCAAGGGCGTGGAATTCGTGGACATCCGCGACGCCGGCGACCCGGTCGAGCTGGCTG
Organism: uncultured Solirubrobacteraceae bacterium; assembly: GCA_963705235.1. Taxonomy (GTDB): domain Bacteria; phylum Actinomycetota; class Thermoleophilia; order Solirubrobacterales; family Solirubrobacteraceae; genus Palsa-744. The sequence continues at coordinate 2,494,951 of OY970059.1, forward strand.
CCCATTACGACCGCGAGGGCGCCGACGAGGTGGTGTTCCTGGACATCACCGCCACCCACGAGAAGCGTGACACGATTGCTGCGCTCGCGCGCTCGACCGCCAACGAGGTGTTCGTGCCGTTCACGATCGGCGGTGGCATTCGCTCGGTGGCGGACGCGCAGGCGGTGCTGGACGCGGGCGCGGACAAGGTGTCGGTCAACTCGGCGGTGCTGGCGCGCCCCGAGCTGATCGACGAGCTGGCGAGTGTGTTCGGCGCGCAGTGCGTGGTGCTCGCGATCGACGCCAAGGCAGCGCCCGACGGGCCAGGAGGATCCAACGGGGCGAGGGCACCCGAGGCCGAGTGCTCGTGGCAGGCGTACCTGGCGGGCGGGCGGACCGACACTGGCCGTGACGTGGTCGAGTGGGCGCGTGAGGCGGTCGAGCGTGGGGTGGGGGAGATCCTGCTGACGAGCATGGACCGCGACGGCACCAGCGACGGGTATGACCTTGCGCTGACGCAGGCGGTCAGCGAGGCGGTGCGCGTGCCCGTGATCGCCTCGGGCGGCGCGGGCGAGCTGGAGCACCTTGCGCAGGCGCTGCAGGCGGGCGCCGACGCGGTGCTGTGCGCGTCGATCTTCCACTACGGGCGCTTCACCATCGCGCAGGCCAAGGCGCATCTGGCCGACGCGGGCATACCGGTGCGAACGCCGTGATGGCGCTGAGCGGCGGGAGCGCCACGGCGTGAGCGAGCCGCCGAGCGCCTCCGCAGCTGCCAGTGGCCGGGACGTGCTCGACGCGCTCGCCAGACAGCCCGGCGGACCGCAGCTACTGGAGCTGGCTGAGGCCAGAGACGATGTGGCGGTCGTCGGCGGTGCGGTGCGCGACCTGCTGCTCGGGCGCACGCCCCACGAGCTGGACGTGGTCGTCGGTGAGGACGCGGTCGCGTTCGCACGCGAGCTCGCCGAGATTCTCGGTGCCAGCGTTACCGAGCACGAGCGTTTCGCCACCGCATCCGTCGAATGGGAGGCCGGGCGCGTGGACGTCGCCCAGCGGCGCAGCGAGAGCTACTCGTCTGCGGGTGCGCTGCCAGACGTTCGGCCAGGCAGCACCGCCGAGGACCTCGCACGCCGGGACTTCACGATCAACGCGATCGCCGTGCCGATCGGGGGCGCGCGTAAGGGGGCGATTGACAGCGCCGCGCACGCACTCGACGATCTCGCCGCCCGGCGCCTACGAGTACTGCACGAGCGCAGCTTCTATGACGACCCCACCCGGCTGCTGCGCTTGGGTCGTTACCGCGCGCGCCTGCGGTGCGAGCTGGAGGGGCATACCGCCGAGTTGGCGGCGCAGGCGCTGTCGGGCGGCGCGATCGATACGGTCTCGCGCGCGCGCATCGGCGCGGAGCTGCGCCTGGCGCTGACTGAGACAGACGCTGTCGCCGCGCTGCACTCGCTGGGCAGTCTGGGCGTTCTCGGTGCGATCGACGTGGAGCTGACGTTCGACCCCGACGTCGCGGCCGCGGCGCTGGCACTGGCGCCGCAGGACGCTCGCGCCGACCTGCTGCTGATGGCTGTGCTGCTGCGCGGCATGGTTGCCGAACGCGGCGAGCAGGCGTCGGCGCGCGTGCACGAGCTGCTGGACGCACTGGAGTTCACGGCCGGCGAGCGCGAACGTGTGAGCGCGGCCGCGCTGCGAGCCGCGACACTGAGCGCGGCACTCAGCGCAGGGGGGCGCCCGTCGCGGCTGCACCGCGCGCTGGCTCAGCAGACGCCGGAGGCAATCGCACTGGCCGGCGCGATCGCCGCTGCGAGCGATGACCGCGACGTGGCGCAGGCGAATGCGCGCGAGTGGCTGGGCCGACTGCGTCACACGCGCCTTGAGATCACCGGCGATGACCTGTTGGCGGCGGGAGTGCCAAGCGGGCCGCAGGTGGGCGCACGCCTGGCGGCGGCGCTCGAGCGCAAGCTCGACGGCGAAATCGATGATGGACCGGACGCGGAGCTGAACGCGGCACTGGCGGCCGACGTATGAGCAGCACGAGGACAGGAGTTAGCGCCCGTGCGCTGGAGCAGATGCCGCTGCAGCTGCCGGGCGGCGGGCAGGTGCTGTTCAGCGGGCGCGCGCACGGGAACATGTCGAGCGTCGGCGGTGAGCGCGCGCAGCACGCCGCGGGCGCACGCGAGCGCCTGCGCGGGCAGCTCGGCCTGAGGTGCCTGGCGCGCGGCTACCAGGAGCACGGCACGGCGATCGCGCACGTCACGCGCCTTCCCGACGCGCAGGCGCCGGAGGAGCAGCGTCCGCGCGCCGACGGGCAGGCAACCACGATTGTCGGTGTGGGCGCGATGGTGCTGAGCGCCGACTGCCTGCCGGTCGCGCTTGGCGGTCAGGGCGCTGTGGTGATGGTTCACGCCGGCTGGCGCGGGCTGGCCGCGGGCGTGCTGGAGGCAGGCGTGGCGGCGCTGCGCGAGCTGGTCGGCGAGGAGTCGATCGCGGCGATCGTCGGCCCGGCCGCAGGATCGTGCTGCTACGAGGTTGGCGAGGAGGTACACGCCGCGTTTGCCGGCGCGCACCGCCACGGACGCAACATCGACCTGCGCGCGATCGCTCACGAGCGCCTGCTCGCCGCCGGGGTCTCCGACGTGAGCGATCTCGACAGGTGCACGATCTGCGACGAGCGCTACTTCTCACACCGCCGCGAAGGCGCCCGCTCTGGACGCCAGGCTGGGGTCGCATGGCTCAGCTGATCGAGACAGTGGCGGCGGAGGTCGTACACGACCGCCTGCGGCATGTGAACGCTGAGATCGCCGACGCGCTCTCGCGCCGCGCACACAACCGCCATGGCCGCGGCGACAGCGGTGTACAGATCCTCGCCGCCACTAAGTACGTGCCCGTCGATCAGCTGCCCGCGCTCGCCCGCGGCGGCGTTCGGCTCGTCGGCGAGAACCGCGCCCAGGATCTCCAGCGGAAGGTCGCTGCGCACGGGGAGCTGTTCGAATGGGACTTCATCGGCCAGCTGCAGAGCCGCAAGGTGCGCGCGATCGCCCCGTACGTGCGGCTGATCCACTCTGTCGCCTCGGAGTCGGCGCTGCGCGAGCTCGAGCGCCACCGCGCGCGAGCGCGAGCGGGCCTGCGCATCCTGCTCGAGGTCAACGTCGCCGAGGAGGCCGGCAAGGCGGGCATCGCGCCAGATCAGATCTCCTCCTATATCCAGCGCTCGCCTGTGCCGGTGGCCGGCCTGATGACGATGCCGCCGTTCACCGGCGAGCCCGAGCGCAGCCGCCCTTGGTTTGCCGCACTGCGCCGTCTGGCCGACGGGCATGGCTTGGAGCACCTGTCGATGGGCACCTCTCAGGACTATCCGGTGGCCGTCGAAGAGGGCGCCACAATCGTGCGAATCGGCACGAGTCTCTATCATGTGGACCCGCGCTCGCCTGCCTGCACGCTTGCGAAGGACTAGCATCAGCAGGGAAACCGGTGCGGCGGGCGAACACGCACCTACACCCATGGCATTTCGCGACTCCTGGCATAGCGCGCTCGTGTACTTCGGCCTGGCCGAGGAGTACCACGACGAATACGACGACGAGGCCGGTGGCACTGGGGCGGCGGGCCCCGAGTCAGAGATCGAGGATCGCTACCGCGAGCGACCCAACGTGCGCAGACTGCGCCGCCGCCGCGACGAGTTCGATGACATCTTCGCCGAGGACGACGCGGGTGAGGCGACCGCCGTCGGCGGCAGTCGCTCAGGACGCGGACGCGCAACGACAGTGCTCAAGCCCGTCGCCGGTCGCGGCAACGGCGACGTGCGCGTACACCTGGTCGTACCCAAGTCGTTCAACGACGCGCAGCAGATCGCCGACAAGTTCAAGGACTCGATCCCCGTGATCCTCAACCTTCAGACCGCCGACACCGACCTGTCCAAGCGTCTGATCGACTTCGCCTCCGGCCTGACCTACGCGCTGGACGGTGGCATGCAGCGGATCGCCGACAAGGTATTCATGTTGACCCCGCGCAACGTCGAGATCTCCGCCGAGGAGCGGGCGAGATTGATCGAGAAGGGCTTCTTCAACCAGTCCTGACGGCTGCGCTCGGTAGCCTCACCCTTCCATGCAGATAGGTCTGATCGGCTGCGGCAACATGGCGCTCGCGCTCGCGCGTGGCTGGGCGCGCCCGCTGCTGTGCGCTGACCCGATCGCCGAGCGCGCGCACAGCCTGGCCGAAGAGGTGGGCGGCGAAGCGCTGGCCGGCAACGCCGAGGTCGCCGAGCGCGCTGATCTGGTGGTCCTGTGTCACAAGCCGGCGCAGCTGGCCGCCGTCGCCGGCGAGCTGGGGTCGGGTAACGCGGCGATCGCGTCGATCCTCGCCGCCACACCGCTAGCGGCGCTGCGCGATGCGTATCCCGACCGCGCCGTCTACCGCTTCATCCCGTCGCTGCCGGTCGAGGTCCGCCAAGGAGCCGTCGTGCAAGCTGCGGGTCCCGGCCGGTTGGACGGGGGCGCGGAGTCGCTGGATGCGCAGGTGTCGGCGCTGTTCGCCGAGCTGGGCACGCTGGTCGTGCTCGACGACGCGCTCGTCGACGTGGCGATGGGCCTGATGTCCTGTGGGCCGGCATACGTCGCGCTGGTCGCCGAGGCGCAGGTCGACGCGGGCGTGCGCAGGGGCATCCCCGCCGCGCAGGGCGCCGAGCTGGTCGTGCAGACGCTGGCGGGAACCGCCGAGCTGCTGCGCCGGCGCGACAACGACACGATGGCCGTCCGCCGTGAAGTGTCCTCGCCGGGCGGAGTGACCGCGCGCGGCGTTGACGCGCTCGAGCGCGCCGGGCTGCGCCGCGCGTTCAGCGACGCCCTCGACGCGGTGCTGGACCTGCCCAAGGCCCGCCGATGATGATCCTCGCCGACGCACGCACCCAGCTGGCCGGCTACCTGTCGACGCTGATCTACGTGTACACGCTCGTGATCATCCTGTACATCGTCGTGCAACTGCTGTTCTCGGCTGGGCTGCGGCCTGCCTACTCACGCAACACCGATCGTGTGCTGGGCTTTCTGCGGGACGTGGTCGAGCCGTACCTGCGCATCTTTCGCAAATGGATCCCCGCCTTCGGCGGCCTGGATCTCAGCCCGATGGTCGCGATCTTCGCTCTGTACCTGGTCAACGTGATCGTCGTACAGGGCATCATTCGCGGCTGATCGCTCGATGTCCGACGCAGACGGCGCCCGCAATGGGCTCGAGGCCGGGCAAAGCGCGCCGGTGGCGTGGCTGCGAGCGATGCTCGTGCTCGTCGTCGTGGTGGTGCTCGACCAGCTGAGCAAGCGGGCCGTCGAACACTCGATCACGCCCGGTGAAGAGCACAAATTCCTGCCCGCCGTGCAGCTCGTCAACACGCGCAACCGCGGTGTCGCGTTCGGCTTTCTGCCCGGCAGCCACATCGGCATCACGATCCTGATCGCGCTCGCGCTGGGCGCGCTGCTGGTGTACTTCGCGCTGCACGCCACCCAGCCGTGGATCTGGCTGCCGACTGGGATGCTGCTGGGCGGAGCACTCGGCAACGTACTCGACCGTGCGCGACACGGCTCGGTCACCGACTTCGTAAAGCTGCCGCTCGGCTGGCCGCCGTTCAACCTCGCCGACGCGTCGATCACGCTCGGCATCCTGATCCTGTTCGTGCTGATCGACCGCTCGCGCCACGGTGAGCCGTGACCGAGCCGCCGCCCTACACGATCGTCTTCCAAGACGAGCACGTGATCGTCGTGGACAAGGGTCCCGGGCTGGTCGTGCACCCGGCGCGCGGGCACCGCGAGGATACGCTCTCGCAGTTGCTCGCGCCGCAGCTCGCTGGCGGCGAAGCCGAGCGCGCGGGCGTCGTGCACCGCCTCGACCGCGATACCTCCGGCCTACTCGTGCTCGCGCGCTCGCAGGAGGCCCATACGCGCTTGCAGGCTGCGTTGGCGGCACGGCAGGTGGAGCGCGAGTACCTGGCGCTCGTCGAGGGACGCCCGCCGTCGCGCACTGGCACGATCGAGGCGCCGATCGGACGCGATCCGCGCGTGCGCACGCGCATGGCCGTCGGCGGTGCGGGCCAGCGCGAGGCCCGCACGCACTTCACGCTCGAGCGCCCGCTGGCAGACACTTCGCTGCTGGCCCTGCGCCTGGAGACGGGGCGCACCCACCAGATCCGCGTGCACATGCAGGCGATCGGGCATCCCGTGTGCGGCGACCCGGAGTACGGCACGGCTGGACTGCTCGGCCTCGAGCGCCAGTTCCTGCATGCCACCCGGCTGGCGTTCGAGCACCCGATTACCGGCGAGGCGCTCGAGCTGTGCTCGCCGCTGCCGGGCGACCTGCAAAGCGCGCTGGAGCGCGCCGAACAGGTATCCTGACTCTCGCAAACTGCAATCTCTACCCGTGTGGGCCATGGACGGCGGCCCTGCTCGGAGCGACCTCACGAAGGTCGCGATCCGAGTCGCCAGCCATCCACGCGGAATCGAATGTTCGGATGTTCAATACAAGGGAGTAGCCCGTGGCTGAAGTAGGCATCGCGGAGCTGCTGGAGGCCGGCGTCCACTTCGGCCATCAGACGCGCCGCTGGAACCCCAAGATGCGCCGCTTTCTGTTTGGTGAGCGCGGCGGCATCTACATCATCGATTTGCTCAAGACGCAGGCGCTGTTGGCGCAGGCGCAGGAGTTCGCCAGCACGCTCGCCCATCGTGGTGGCACGGTGCTGTTCGTGGGCACCAAGAAGCAGGCTCGCGACACCGTCAAGGACGTCGCCGAGGCCGCCGACATGCCGTATGTCAACCATCGTTGGCTGGGTGGGCTGCTGACCAACTTCGAGACGATCAGCCAGCGCATCCGCCGTCTGCACGACCTCGAGCGCTACGAGACGGAGGGCCAGCTGGCACTGCTGCCCACGCGCGAGCGCATGGCCGCGCAGGCAGATCTGGCGAAGCTGCGCGCAAATCTCGGCGGCGTCAAAAACATGCAGCGCGTGCCCGACGCGATGTTCGTGATCGACCTCAAAACAGAGGTGATCGCGGTCAAAGAGGCGCAGCGTCTGCGCATCCCGATCATCGGGTTGGTCGACACCAACTGCGACCCCGACGGGATCGAGTTCGTGATCCCCGGCAACGACGACGCGATCCGCTCGTGCGCGCTGATCACCCAGGCGATCGGACAGGTCGTCTCCGAGGGACACTCGGTGTTCCGCGCCGAGGAGGAGCGCGCCCGCAAGGAAGCCGAGGAGCGCGCAAGGGTCGAGGCCGAGGCGCGCGCCAAGCGCGAGGCCGAAGAGCAGGCCAAGCGCGAGGCCGAGGAACAGGCTAAGCGCGAAGCGGCCGAGCGCGAGGCAGCAAGCCGAGCGGCTGCGGCCACGCAGACGGCTGCCGGCGCACCCGAGCCCACTCCCGCTCCTGCGTCGACCGCGGGCGCGGCAGAGGCTGCTCCTCAAGCGCCGGCGAGCCCACCGGCAGCGGCCGCGCAGGCCCCTGCCGAGGTGCCCGCCCCAGCGCCAACGCCACAGCCGCCAGCGCAGCCCGCACCGGATGCCGCGGCCGCGCCGGCGCCCGAGCAGCCCGCCGCCGTGGAGCCGGCGCCGGCCGGCGACGCGGACGCCGCGCCCGACACGCCACAGGACAGCGAGGAGACGAAGACGGAGGCGAGCAGCTGATGAGCACCGCACAGATCGCGGCAAAGGACGTCAAGGCGCTGCGCGAGCGTACCGGCGCGGGGATGATGGACTGCAAGAAAGCGCTGACCGAGTCCGAGGGAGATATCGACAAGGCGATCGAGATCCTGCGCGTCAAGCAGGGCAAGAAAATCCAGGATCTCGGGGAGCGCGCGGCCACCGAGGGCACCGTGCAGGCATACGTGCACGCAGGCTCGAAGGTCGGCGTGCTGATCGAGGTCGACTGCAACACCGACTTCGTCGCCAAGAACGATGATTTCGTCACGTTCGCACGCGAGGTCGCGATGCAGATCGCCGCCTCGCCGAGCGTCCGCTACGTCAGCCGCGAGGACGTCCCCGAGCCCGAGTGCGAAGCCGAGTCGCGCATCTACGAGCAGGAAGCGGCCGACAAGCCCGAGAACGTGCGCGAGAAAATCGTCACCGGCAAGCTCGACTCCTGGCTGGCGGGCATCGTCCTGCTCGAGCAGGAGATGCACAACCCCAAGTTCGACGCAAAGACCGTGCAGCAGCTGCGCGACGAGCTGACCGCCACCACCGGCGAGAACGTCGTCATCCGCCGCTTCGTCCGCTTCGCCATCGGCCAGTAGTCCAGGCTTGCGCGCCGGTCGCATCGTGGGCGGGTCGACGGGGTAGGCTGCCGACGATGGCCGCCGCCTTCACACGAATCCTGCTGAAGCTCTCAGGCGAGGCGCTGATGGGCTCGCTGGACTACGGCACCGACCCTGCGCGCGTGGCTGCCGTAGCGCGGCAGGTCGCGGCCGTGCGCGAGCAGGGGGTCGAGGTGGCGATCGTTGTCGGCGCGGGCAACATCTACCGCGGCATGAAGGGCGCGGCCGCCGGCATGGACCGCTCGACGGCCGACTACATGGGCATGCTCGCGACCGTGCTCAACGCGCTGCCGCTGCAGGACGCACTCGAGAAGATCGGCGTCAACACGCGCGTGCAGTCCGCGCTCGCCGTCTCCGAGGTGGCCGAGCCCTATATCCGCCGTCGTGCGATGCGCCACCTGGAGAAGGGCCGCGTGGTGATCTTCGCGGCCGGCACCGGCAACCCGTTCTTCACCACCGACACCGCCGCCGCCCTGCGCGCGGCTGAGATCCACGCCGAGATCATCCTGATGGCCAAGAACGGCGTCGAAGGTGTCTACACGGCCGACCCTGCGCTCGACGACAGCGCCGAGTTCATCCCCGAGATAACACACATGGAGGCGCTCGAGCAGCGTCTGCGAGTGATGGACTCGACCGCGCTTGCGCTGTGCATGGAGAACGGCATGCCGCTGAACGTATTCAACATGGACGACGACACCAGCCTCGCCCGGATAATCTCAGGCGAGCGCGTAGGCACGCTGGTATCGACAGCCGGAGGAGAGGGCGATGGCCGCTGAGAACCTGATCGACGAACTGCTCGAAGACGCGGGCGAGCGGATGGGCAAGTCGGTGGAGTCGGCCACGCACGAGTTCTCCACCGTGCGCACCGGCCGCGCCAGCCCGTCGCTGCTGGACCGCATAGTCGTCGACTACTACGGCGCGATGACGCCGCTGAACCAGCTGGCGACGATCTCCGCGCCCGAAGCACGGCTGCTGACCGTCCAGCCGTACGACAAATCGTCGATCAAGGCGATCGAGAAGGCGATCAATGAGTCCGACGTCGGGCTGACGCCGTCCAACGACGGCAACCTCGTGCGGCTGGTCGTGCCCGAACTAACCGAAGAGCGACGCCGTGAGCTGGTCAAGGTAGTTCGTAACCTCGCAGAGGAGGGCAGGGTGGCGGTGCGCAATGTGCGCCGCGACACGATGCAGCACCTGCGTGAGCTGAAGTCGGAGGGAGAGGCATCCTCCGATGACGAGCACCGCGCCGAGGTCGAGCTGCAGAAGCTGACCGATGGACGCATCGGTGAGTTGGACGCTGTGCTCAAGGCCAAGGAAGAGGAGATCCTCGCGGTCTGATGGCGGCTGCCCGTGAACGCGCGTCGGCGGCCGATCGGAGCTCCGAGTCTCGGCCGCCAGCGCCGCCGGACGCAGCGCTCGCCACGGCGCCCGACCGTGAACCGTCGAACCCGGTCGCCCGTTACGTCGCAGTCATCACCGACGGCAACGGGCGCTGGGCGCGCGGGCGTGGCAAACCCATCAACGACGGTCACAGCGCTGGCGCGGACACCGTCAAGGCGCGCCTGCGCGACGCCGCCGAGCTGGGCATCGAGGAGTTCACCGTCTACTCGTTCTCCACCGAGAACTGGTCGCGCCCGCCCGAGGAGGTGCACGGCCTGATGGAGATGTTCTCTCAGCGGATCGTCGGCGAGAGTCCCGAGCTGCACCGCGAAGGAGTACGCATGCGCTTCATCGGCCGGCGCGAGGGCATCAGCGAGAAGCTCGGCGAGCAGATGAGCTGGGCCGAAGACCTGACGCACGCCAACGAGCGCATCACGATGTTCGTCGCGTTCAACTACGGCGGGCGCGCCGAGATCGTCGACGCCGCGCGCCGTTTCAGCGGCAGCACCGAAGACGAGTTTCGCGCCTGCCTGTACGCGCCCGAGATGCACGATCCGGACCTGATCATCCGCACCAGCGGCGAGCGGCGACTGTCCAACTACCTGCTGTGGCAGTCGGCGTACTCGGAGCTGGTGTTCCGCGATGAGCTGTGGCCGGACTTCACGCGCGAGGCGCTCGAGCAGTCACTCGCCGAGTACGCGGAGCGCAGGCGGCGCTTCGGTGGACGCTGAGCGCCAGCCGATGGCCGGTGCGCCGCACACGCCGCACGGAGGCACACGCGCCGCGCGGCCGCGGTCACGCCCGGCGGCAGCGGGGCGACGCACGATGCGACTGAGCCGCGGCGGAAGCCGCTCGCCACGCCGGCGCGAGCCGCGCTCGGAGCTGCGCGCACGCGTGATCGTCGCGATCCCCGCGATCGCGTTCGCGCTGTTCATCGTGCTCGAAGGCGGACTCGTGTTTGCGCTCGGCGTGTTCGCGCTCGGCTGTGTGTGCATGCACGAGCTGTACTCGATGTACGAGCGCGCCCGGCCCGTGCGCCTGGCCGGCTTCCTGGCGCTCGCCGGCCTGCTCGCGGCCGCGCTGTACGGGGACCAGTTCCAGGTGCTGCTGGCGGCAGTCGTGGCGCTGCCCGTGCTGTTCGGGTTGACGCTGGCGCAACCGCAGCCGAGCATCGGCGGGCTCGCGTTGACGCTGCTCGGCATCTACTGGATCGGCTTCGCGCTCGCCCACGCGGTGATGCTGCGCGGGTTGCCGCACGGCGAAGCGATCGTGATCGACGTGCTCGTCGGCACCTTCCTGGGGGACACCGGGGCGTTTCTTGGTGGGCGCACGTTCGGCCGGCGCCCGCTCGCACCGAGCCTGTCGCCCAATAAGACCGTCGAGGGGCTGCTGATCGGGATGCTGTTCGCGGTGCTCGGCGTGTGGATCGCCGGGCGCTACGAGGAATGGCTGCCCGGAACAACTGCGCTGGTGCTCGGTCTCGGCGTCGCGCTCGTCGCGCCGATCGGCGACCTGTTCGAGTCGTTCGTCAAGCGTGAGGCCGCCACCAAGGACTCCGGCAACCTGTTCGGTGCTCACGGCGGCGCGCTCGACCGCCTCGACGCGGTCCTGTTCGTGGCCGTCGTCAGCTATTACATCTGGGCCGCGTACGCGCACTGACGGCGGGACTTATCCACCTCGCGCGCTCGTCGTTATGCGCAACTCAAAGGGGTAAATCGTGTTCCATCAGTGTAGATCCGCTGGGCCGATCTGACCCAACGGACCCTTCCAGTAAAAGGAGCAGCCCGATGCGCAAAGCATGCGTTCACCTGATGGTTCTGGGTCTGGTCGTGCTGGCGCTGCCGAGTGTCGCATCGGCCACGCCCACAGTGAAGTTCAAAGCCAAGGCCGTGCCGATCTCCGGCTTCAAGGGCACCGGCAATATCCTCGGCGCGGGTGCCGCGCTGCAGGCCGAATACCAGATCGCCGGCACCGAATACGCCGGCTCGCCGCCGCCGATCATCGGCGTCAACTTCTATTTCCCAAAGGGCACCAAGCTGCATCCCAGCGGCTTCAAGACGTGCTCTAAGCCAACGCTCGAACAGTTCGGGCCGATCAAGTGCCCGAAGGGCTCGGCGGCCGGTCCGGTCGGTAGAGCACTCGGGTTTGTCACGTTCGGCAGCGAACGTGTCGAAGAGGCCGTGGAACTGTCCTCGTTCTATGCCCCTGGTGGCGGCCTCGAGTTTTTCGCCAATGGTCACTCGCCCGTGTCGCTGGAAATTATCTCGAGCGGCCACTACACCAACCTGAACGGGGCCGGCGGCTTCGGCCCCAAGCTGATCACCGAAGTGCCGCTCGTCGCGAGCGTGCCCGGCGCGCCGTTCGCGTCTGTCAAGTTGATCAGCATCAAGGCTGGCTCGGCGATCAGGGTCAAAGGCAAGCCCGTGTACTACGGCCGCTTGCCCAAATCGTGCCCACGCGGCGGATTCCCGCTGAAGACCGAAGTGATCTTTGCCGAAAACGGCGAAATGTCACGGCCGGTCACGGTGACCGCGACCTACAAGGCACCCTGCCCCCCAAGGAGGAAGTAGCTCGCGATCGGACGGGTGCGGCGTCCCGCGGCGTTCGAGGGAGCGCGAGCGGGACGTCCACCCGGCGCGCCGCACGTATCATCGGGGCCATGCCCCCAGCGCGGCCAGCGACACGCACGCCGTGCGCGCATCCGGCAGCGGAGGGCGCGTGAAGCGGCTGCTGATCCTCGGCTCGACCGGCTCGATTGGCACACAGGCGCTGGAGGTGTGCGCGGGCAGCGACGAGCTGGAGCTGGTCGGCCTATCCGCCGACGCATCGTGGGAGGAGCTGCTGGCGCAGGCGCAAACACACGGTGTGCAGCGCATTGCGCTCGGTGACCGGCACGCCGCCGCACGCGCCTCGGAGGCCTGGACGGCCGGCGAGGTGCTCGCCGGCGCCGACGGCCTCGTAAGGCTGGTCGTCGAGTCCGAAGCAGACCTCGTGCTCAACGCGCTCGTCGGCTCGGCCGGGCTCGGGCCGAGCGTGGCCGCGCTCGGCGAGGGCATCGACCTGGCGCTCGCCAACAAGGAGTCGCTGGTCGTCGGTGGTGAGCTGGTGACCGCACTCGCCGAGGCCACTGGCGCGCGGATTGTGCCCGTCGACTCCGAGCACACCGCTCTGCACCAGCTGATCGCCGGGCAGCCGCCCGGTGCGGTTCAGCGGCTGACGATCACCGCCAGCGGCGGCCCCTTCCGCGGACGCACGCGCGAGCAACTGGAGGACGTAACCGTGGAGCAGGCGCTCGCGCACCCGACGTGGACGATGGGCGGCAAGATCACGATCGACTCGGCCACGTTGATGAACAAGGGCCTCGAGCTGATGGAGGCCCATCATCTGTTCGCCACGCCGTACGAGCGGATCGACGTGGTCGTGCACCCGCAGTCGCTCGTGCACGGGCTCGTGCAGATGGCTGACGGCGCGATGCTCGCGCACCTCGGCCCGCCCGACATGCGCATCGCCATCTCCTACGCGCTGCACAGCGGCGAGAGCGTGCCCGTGGGCGAGGGGGCCCAGCAGGTCCTCCCGCTCGACCTGGCCGCCGTCGGTGCGCTCACGTTCGAGCCGGTGGACCTCGATGCCTTCCCGTGCCTGCGCCTGGCCGGCGAAGCCGCGCGGGCCGGAGGCACCGCGCCGTGCGTGCTCAACGCCGCCAACGAGATCGCCGTACATGCCTTCCTCGAGGGCCGGTTGCGCTTTCTCGGGATCTCCGAGGTGATCGAGCGCGCGCTAGCCGAATGCGGCGACGAGCCCGTGTATTCGTTTGACTCGCTCTACGACGCCGACCGCCTTGCGCGCGAGCATGCCGCCGAGGCCGTCGCCGCGCTGAGCTGACCTGAGCTGAGCTACGCGCGGGCTTCGGCGGGCCGCGATCCGTCAGGCGCGCGCTGCCGGGGTGTACCTGATGCTCCAACCGGCGGGTTGCGGCGAGCGGGCCTGCCAAACTGGAGCGATGAGCTGGGCGCTGACACTTCTCGGGATCATCCTGCTGATCCTGTTGCACGAGCTCGGCCACTTCACCGTGGCCAAGGCCGTAGGCATGCGTGTGGAGCGCTTCTCGCTGTTCTTCCCGCCGACGCTGTTTCGCGTCCGCCGCGGCGAGACCGAGTACGCGATCGGCGCGATCCCCGCTGGCGGCTACGTGAAGATCACCGGCATGAACCCGGAAGAGCTGGACGACCTCGACCCCGAGGCCACGCGCCGCGCCTACTACACCCAGCCGCCGTGGAAGCGCATCGCCGTGATCCTCGCCGGCCCCGGCGTCAACATCGCGATCGCCTTCCTGCTGTTCTGGGCGGTGCTGTTCAGCGGCAGTCTCACCGGCGCTGGCGCTCTGGGCAACCTCGACCCCTCGCTGCAGACCGTCACCGCCACGACGTCAGTGCAAGCGTTGGAGCCCAACCAGCCCGCCGACGGGGTTCTGCAACGCGGCGACCGCATCGTCAGCGTCGAAGGACGCCGCGCGAGCGTCTCCTCGACGATGGCCGCGATCGCCGCCCATCGCTGCGCACCTCGTGCGGGGGCGCCGGCGGGTGGGCAGACGGACGGCTGCCGTGCCGCCACGCCGGTCCATCTGACTGTCCGTCGCGCCGGGAGCTACGTGCACCTGACCGTCTATCCGCGCTACAGCAAGGAAAACAAGCGCATGCTGATCGGCTTTCAGTTCGGCGCCGCGGCCAAGCATTTCGGCCCGCTCGCCGCCGCCGGCGCCGCAGCGGGCGCGATGTGGCACGTGACCACCGGCACGATCACCGGTTTCGGTCACGCGCTGACCAGCGAAAAGGCGCGCGGACAGATCCACAGCATCGTCGGCATCACCGAAGTGGGACATGAAACAGTCGTCGCCGGCGCCGGTTATGCGCTCGTCTTCCTCGGCTTCTTGTCACTGATCCTCGCCGTCATCAACCTGTTCCCATTCCTGCCGCTCGACGGCGGGCACGTGCTGTGGTCGGTGGCCGAGAAGATCCGCGGCCGGCGCATCTCGGTGATCGCGATGTACCGCTACAGCTCGGTCGGCATCGTGCTGTTGCTGTTCCTCGTGGTCAACGGCATCAGCAACGACATCGGTCGTCTGACCGGCTGAAACCAAGAGCACCCGTGTTCACGCCGAGCGCGCCGGTGGCGGGCGCACGCATACCCAGCTCTTGACCAGCGGGCCGAAGCGCTCGGCCCGAGCCGGCCCGAACAGCGACTCCAGCTCCGCGCGTCCCAGCAACTCGATGTCCTCCCACTCGCCCGCCGCGCCCAAGCGCCAGTAGCGCTGGCGCACGTTCGCCCCCAGCCAGTGCGCGAACGGCAACAGCGAGTGCGGCTCGATCGGGAAGGAGCGAGCGGGCGTCTGCACGAACCAGCCGCGTCCCACCCTGCGCACCTCCGTCGCGAACGCCGCCCGGCTCAGCCATGGCACGTGCTCGATCACACTCGAGCAGTACACGAGATCGAACTCTTCATCGCCGAACGGCAGCTTTTGCGAGGCGTCCGCGCGTACGAACGGCCCAGGGTATTCCGGGCGCTCGGCCAGGTCCACACCGGTGATGTCCAAGCCCGGCTCCAGCGCGCGCAACCCCAGTGCCCCACAGCCCACATCCAGCACCCGCGCGTTCGCCGGAAGGCGCGTCAAGGCGAAGAAGCGCTCATGGCGGCGCGCCCGCGCCCGCGCCGCCAGCGGTGAGGCCGCCCGCGCAATCGGTCCGCGTGCGGTGGCGTAGACCTCGCTCATCGTAGAATCAGCCTATGGCCTCACAGCGCCAGATCCACGTGGGCGCGGTCCCGGTCGGCGGCGGCGCCCCGGTCGCCGTGCAGACGATGACCAAGACCGAGACCGCCAATCTGGCGGCCACCATGGACCAGATCCTCACCGTCGCCGAGGCCGGCGCGGACATCGTGCGCGTAGCCGTTCCGCGCGAGCAGGACGTCGAGGCGCTCAAGACAATCGTTCAGCGCTCGCCGATCCCGATCATCGCCGACATCCACTTCAACCACACGCTCGCGCTGAAGGCGATCGAGGCAGGCGCGCACTGCGTGCGCCTGAACCCCGGCAACATCGGCGGACCGGAGAAGGTCGCCGAGGTCACAGCGCTGGCCAAGCAGCACGGCACGCCGCTACGCGTCGGCGTCAACTCCGGCTCGCTGCCCAAGCACCTGCGCCAGCTCGAGTACGACAACCCCGTCGAGGCGCTCGTAACCGCCGCGATCGAGACCGTCGAGCTGATGGAGCGCCTGGAGTTCGACAACTTCAAGGTGTCGATGAAGTCCACGTCCGTGCCCAACACGATCGCCTCCAACCGGCTGCTGTCCCAGCGGATCCCATACCCGCTGCACCTCGGCGTCACCGAGGCCGGCACCAAGTGGTCTGGCTCGCTCAAGTCCGCGGTCGGCCTCGGCACGCTGCTGGCCGACGGGATCGGCGACACGATCCGGATCTCGCTGTCCACCTTCCACGCCGAGGAAGAGGTCAAGGTCGCGTGGGAGATCCTCAAGGCGCTCAAGCTGCGCGAGCGCGGCCCCGACCTGATCGCCTGTCCCACCTGCGGGCGCCTGCAGTTCGACATGGACACCGTCGTTGCCGAAGTCGAGCGGCGCCTGGAAGCCTACGAGGACCCGATTGAGGTCTCGGTTCTGGGCTGCGCGGTCAACGGCATCGGCGAGGCCCGCCACGCCGACTTCGGCATCACCGGCGCCAAGGACATGGGCATGATCTACTCCAAGGGCGAGCCGCTGAAGAAGGTCCCCACTGAGCAGCTCGTCGACGAGCTGTTCAAGGAGATCGACCGCTACTACGCCGCCGGCAAGACCGTGCATCGCGACGAGTCAGCCGCCGCCGAGGCGCGTCAATGGCTCGCCGAGAACGAGGACGCCACCGCCATGACCCCCGAGCGGATCGCCGCGCTGGAGGCCGCCGCTGCCGAAGACGACGCCACCGCCGGCGCGGTGCTTGACTCGATGCTCCTCAGCGCCCCCGAGGTCGAGCCCGCCGGCACACCAGCCGCGGGCGTCGCGCTCGACGAGTCGGTCTCGCCGGTCGCCGGGCGGCGCTTCAGCCGCGGCTGAACCGCGCGATCGCACGCGTCGTCAACCACGATTGCGATGATCCACACACATGGCTCGACGGCTCAGACGGCTGTTCGTAGCTCTCTGCGTGCTGTTCAACGGGCTGGTCGTGCTCGTGGCGATTCAAAACGTAATCGTGCGCATCTTCTTCTACGACCCGCGCTTTGACGGGGACCGCGGCGCCAGGCTGGTTCTAGTCGCGCTGGTCGGCGCGATGGGCGTGACGGGGATGGTGGCCCTCGCGGCGGGGATCGCCGAGCTGCGGGGAAAGCCTCGAGGTCCCGGCTGGCGGGCCACGGGTCGCCTGACGCTGGCGAGCCTCGTGACCCTGCTCGTGGTGACGTTCGTGGGGCTCGCCAGCGATGTTCAATAGCCTGGGCGGCTCCGCGCGCCTGTACGTGCGGAGCTCTTGCTGATCCTCAGCCGGCCGCGGCGAAGCGCTCAGCCACCTTGTTCCAATCGACCACGTTCCACCACGCCTCGATGTAGTCGGGGCGCTTGTTCTGGTACTTCAGGTAATAGGCGTGCTCCCACACGTCGACGCCGAGCAGCGGCGTCTGCCCGTTGGAGATCGGGCTGTCCTGGTTGGCCGTGCCGAGGATCGCAAGGCCCGAGCCGTCGTGTACCAGCCACGACCAGCCGGAGCCGAACTGGTTGATGCCGGTTTCCTTGAGCTTCGCCTGGAAGTCCGCGAACGAGCCGAACGCTGAGGCGATCGCCGCGCCGAGGTCGCCGCCGGGCTCGCCGCCGCCGTCCGCGCTCATGCTCTCCCAGAACAGCGAGTGGTTGTAGTGGCCGCCGCCGTTGTTTTTGACCGGGCCTTTCTTCTCGCCAAGGCTGTCGAGGTTCTTCAGCGCCTCCTCGACGGGCTTGTCCGCCCACTCGGTGCCCTCCAGGGCGGCGTTGGCCTTGTCCACGTAGGCCTGGTGGTGCTTGTCGTGATGAAATTCCATCGTCGCCTTGTCGATGTGCGGCTCGAGCGCGTCATAGGCGTAGGGGAGAGGTGGAACGGAGTAAGGCATCTGTAGGGCTCCTTGTCGTTTCCTTCCAAGTTCTTGCGGTCAATGCTCCTTCTATCAGAGTCGCCGAGCAGCGCCAGCGCCGCGCGGACGTATACGCTCGGGGCTCGCTCGCCCGTACGCACAGGTGGAAGTGAACGATGCCCCGTCTCTCCGAATACCTCCTGCCCACCGAGAAGCAGCCGCCGGCCGACGCGGAGGCGACCTCGCACAAGCTGATGGTGCGCGCCGGGCTGGTGCGACAGATGGGCGCCGGCATGTGGACGTGGCTGCCCGCCGGCTGGCGCGTGCACGAGCGCGTAGTGAACATCATCCGCGAGGAGATGGACGCGATCGGCGCTCAGGAGATGCTGATGCCGGTGCTGCAGCCGGCCGAGCCGTGGCGCAAGACCGGCCGCATCGACATCGAGGAGCTGTTCAAGCTGACCGACCGCAAGGGCTCGGAGCTGGTGCTCGCGATGACCCACGAGGAGGCCGTCACCTTCCACATCGCCCAGATCGTGCGCTCCTACCGCGACCTGCCGCTGATCGTCTACCACTTCCAGGTCAAGGAGCGCGACGAGCCACGTCCGCGCGCCGGGGTGCTGCGCACGCGCGAGTTCATCATGAAGGACTCCTACAGCTTCGACCGCGACCAAGCCGGGCTGGAGGAGCGCTACGCGCTGCACGTCGACGCCTACGACAAGATCATGGCGCGTACCGGCCTTCGCTTCTACCGCGTGCAGGGCGACGTCGGCATGATGGGCGGCCTCGGCGCGCACGAGTACATGGCGCCGTGCGATGCCGGCGAGGACGAGATCCTGCTCGGCGATGGGTACGCGGCCAACGTCGAGGTCGCGCTCGCCACCCCCGGCGTTGAGAAGGTGGGGGAGGAGTACCGCAAGGACGGCCAGCCGCTGACGCGCGAAACGGCGATCGAGATCGGCAACATCTTCAAGCTCGGCACCCGCTACTCCGAGCCACTGGGCGCGCGCTTTCTCGATGAGACCGGCGCCGAGCAGCCGATCTGGATGGCCTCCTACGGCATCGGCCCGGCGCGCATCGTCGCCGCTGCCGTCGAGCAGTTCGCCGACGAGCACGGCATCTCCTGGCCGAAAGCACTCGCGCCGTTCGCCGTGCACCTGGTTGGCATCGGCAAGCCCGGCACGCCCGAGCACGACGCCACTGAGCGGCTCTACGCGACGCTCCTCGAGGGTGATGTGGAAGTGCTCTACGACGACCGCGACGCCGGCCCCGGCGAGAAGTTCGCCGACGCCGAGCTGCTCGGCTGCCCATTGCGCCTGACCGTCGGCAAGCGCTCGCTCGAGTCAGGCGAGATCGAGGTCCAGATCCGCCGTGGCCGTCAAATGGCGCCCGGTCTGGCGCTGGCGAGCGAGCCGGCAGAGCTGCTGCGGGCAGTGGACGAGCTGTGGCGGAGCCTCCCCTAGAGCGCCGGCGTCTGACCGTCGCACGCCTGTTCGGGCTCGACCGCTCGGGCCCGCCGCCGCCACAGACGCAGGCTGGGCAGCCGCTGCGCCCGTGGACGGTCCCCAACGTCATCGGCTACCTGCGCCTGGCGCTGATCCCGGTGTTCCTGATCGTCGCGCTCTCCAGCGACGACGGCGTGGGCGCACCGCAGGCGATCCTGTTCGCGGTGATCGGCTGGGGCGACTACGCCGACGGCATCGCCGCACGCGTGACCCGCCAGTACAGCCGCCTGGGTGCGCTGATGGACCCCGTCACCGACCGGCTGCTCGTGCTCTGTGGGGTGATCGTCACGTGGAAGTTCGACCTGCTGCCGCGCTGGGCGCTCGCGCTGCTGGCCGCGCGCGAGCTGGCGATGCTGGCGATCGCGCGCTTCGCGCTGCGCCGTGGCGTCGAGCTACGCATCAACTGGCCCGGGCGCCTGGCCGTCGCGCCGGTGATGGGCGCGCTGTTCTTCGCCATGACTGGCCTGTCCATTCTGGGCGAGGTGCTGCTGTACATCGGCCTCGCGCTCGCGCTCACCGCCAGCGTCATGTACGTGCTCACGGGACTCGATCAGCTGCGCCAGCAGGCCCGCCCATAGTCTAAAGCTCAGCTTGACCTTTTGGGCTATACTTGCCCTCTAGCCGGTGCTGCCGGCGTGTTCAGCAACCGGCCATGGCCGGCTCCAGTCCGCGAGAGGAGAGGCCCCACGATGGACGAGACGTTCCCCGACCTTGGCTCGCTCAGCGATGGTGAACTCAAAGACGTCATCCGACAGTTGACCGAGGAGGAGACCGAGATCTCCTACCGGCGGCGCATCCTGCACGGCAAGATCGACATCCTGCGCGCCGAGCTTGTCAACCGCCTACGCCACAAGCACGAGGACGGCGACATCGCGATCACCGGCGAGGACGTGCAGAAACTGACCGACATTCTCGCCAACCGCCAGCCCCAGGAAGAGGCAGAGGCGTGATCCGACCGCGTGCACACACCGAGCACGCCCGTCCGCACCCGCGCGAGCGGCGGCGGACGGTCTAGGCGGGAGCCCCAGCGGCGATGGCCCTGCACTGCACCGAGTGCGGCTTCGTCAACGGCGAGGGCGCGAACTACTGCCAGCGCTGCGGCGCGCTGCTCCCTCGCGACGAGGGCGCCGGCGCAGGCGGGGACCCGATCACTGCCACCTACCGCATCGACGAGGATGGCGAGCTGGTACCCGTCGACATCGGCGAGATCAACGCGCGCGGCCCGGCGCTGGTGATCCGCGCGGGCGGCGGACGTGTGGGGGAGAGCTTTGCGATCGAGGGCGAGCGCCTGAGCATCGGCCGCCGCCCCGAGTCCGAGGTGTTTCTCGACGACGTCACCGTCTCGCGCGACCACGCGCTACTGATCCACCGGGGCGAGGACTGGTACCTGGACGATTGTGGCTCGCTCAACGGCACCTACGTCAACCGCTCGCGGATCGAGTCTCAGCGCCTGGAGGACGGCGACGAGTTGCAGATCGGCAAGTACAAGCTCACCTACCACGCACGCTGATGGCCGTCCAAGCGACACCTCCAGACGCCAACCCCGGCCTTGACCTGGTCGAGCCGGGCAAGGGCGATCCCGCCGAGCTGGGCCAGCGCCAGAAGTCGCTGACGATCGGCGCCGTGTGTAAGGCGCTCGCGCAGGAGTTCCCCGACATCTCGATCTCCAAGATCCGCTACCTGGAGGACCAGAAGCTGCTCACGCCGCGGCGCACTCCCGGCGGCTACCGCCTGTATACACAGGGCGACGTCGCGCGGCTGCGCACGATCCTGCGCATGCAGCGCGACGAGTTCCTGCCGCTGCGCGTCATCCGCCAGGAGTTGGCAGCCGGACGCGGGGGGGCCGGGGGAGTGGGGTCCGATACCCCACCGGTGCCCGGGCGCGTGGGGCGCGACAGCGGGCCGGCGTGGCGTCCCAGCGTGAGCGTGCGCGAGGCCACGGGCGCGCTGTACTCGCTCGAGGACGTGCTCGAGGAGACTCGCGCGGAGGCCAAGCTGGTGCGCGAGCTCGAAGAGTACGGCGTGGTCAAGGGCGAGATGCGCGGCGGCGTGCGCTATTTCGACGAGACCGAGCGCGAGATCATCGCCGCCGTCGCCGAGCTGGCTCGCTACGGGGTCGGCGGGCGCAACCTGAGGGTCTTCCGCTCTTCCGCCGACCGCGAGGCCAACCTGCTGCAGCAGATCCTCGCGCCGGCGCTGCGCTCGCGCAACCCCGAGCGACGCAAAGAGGCCGTCGACGCGCTCGAGAACCTCGCTGCGGTCGCCACGCACCTCAAGCACCTGCTGCTGATCCGCGACCTGCGCAAGATCGTCAGGTGAGCGGTCCCCGCTCGCCCGACCCCCATCCGCCCGCAGAGCTGCGCTCGCTGATCCGCGACATACCGGACTTCCCCAAGCCGGGCATCGGCTTCAAGGACATCACGCCGCTGCTCGCCGACGGGGCCGCGCTGGCAGACGCGGTCGCCCGCTTGGCCGATTACGCGCGCGGACTGAACATCGACTGCGTGATAGCCGCCGAGGCGCGCGGTTTCCTGCTCGGGCCGGCGCTCGCGCTGCAGCTCGGCGCGGGCTTTGCGCTCGCGCGCAAGCCGGGCAAGCTGCCATACGAGACGGTGCGCTCGGAATACCTGCTCGAGTACGGCTCCGGTGCGCTCGAGCTGCACACCGACGCCGTCGCCAGCGGCCGGCGCGTGCTCGTTCACGACGACCTGCTCGCCACCGGCGGCACCGCCGCCGCGCTGTGCGAGCTAGTCGAGCAACTCGGCGGTGAGGTCGTCGGCTGCGGCTTTTTGATCGAGCTGGCGTTCCTGGGCGGGCGCGAGCGGCTGGCCGGCCGCGACGTGCACGCCCTGCTCACCTACGACTCCTAGGGCTAAGCTTGCCGGCGTGCCCACCGCACGCCGCAGCGTCACCATCGCCGCCTCCACGCAGGAGCTGTGGGAGCTGGTGCGCGACCCCCACCACCTGCCGCGCTGGTGGCCGCGCGTGACGCGCGTGGAGGACGTCGTCGACGGCGCATTCACTGAGGTGATGAAGACCAGCAAGGGCAAATTGGTGCGCGCTGACTTCAACGTGACGTTCATCGACGAGCACGAGCACACGCTGCGCTTCGCGCAGCAGGTCCAAGACACCCCGTTCGCGCGCCTGTTGAGATCCTCCGAGACCGAGGTGCGCCTGTCCCCGCAATCGCCCGAGGACATTGAGGGCGCGGCCGCCGACCCCAGCCGGCCGGCCATTGCCGTCGGCACACTCGTGACGATCGAGATGCGCCAGGCGCTTACCGGCTTCTTCCCCCGCTTCGGCGGCTTCATGGTGCGCCGCGCCGCCGCCGCGACGATCGACGAGGCGCTCAACGGCCTGGCGCGGATCAGTGCCTGACGGCGACCACGCACCGGCGATGCGCTGGTGGGGCTGGGGCGAGGACGCCCACGCGCCGCAGCTGCCCGCGCACACGCTGGCGCTGCTGCGCGAGCAGGTCGGCCTGGCGGCGCGCCCGCGTCCGCCGGTGGCACTCTCCAGCGTGGCGCTGGCGCCCTCGACGCTTTCCCAGGCGATGCTCGCACGGCTGCGCGCGAGCATCGGCAGCGAGCGCGTACGCGACGACCATGCCGAACGCGTGCGTCACGCCGCCGGCAAGGGCTATCCCGACCTCGTGCGCATGCGCGCAGGGCGTCCCGACGGCGCCCCCGACGCGGTCGTCTTCCCGCCCGACCGCGAGCGGTTGCGCGCGCTGCTCGCGCTGTGCGCCGAGAACTCGTTGGCGGTTGTGCCGTTCGGCGGTGGCACCAGCGTCGTCGGCGGCGTCGCGCCGCTGCGCGGCGAGCACGCGGGCGTGCTGGCGCTCGACATGAGCGCCATGGGCGCCGTGCTCGGCACTCGACGGCGAGTCCTCGACCGTGACGCGTGCAGGCCGGCATCCGCGCGGTCGCACTCGAGCGCCATCTGGGCGCGCGCGGCCTGACCCTCGGCCACTTTCCGCAGTCCTACGAGTACGTGTCGCTCGGCGGCTGCGCGGCCACCCGCTCGGCCGGCCAGGCCTCCAGCGGCTACGGCGCGATCGAGAAGATGGTGCTCGGCTGCGGCTAGCGGCGCCTGCCGGCGACATCGACCTGGACGCGCTGCCCGCGAGTGCCGCCGGACCGGGCATACGCCAGCTGCTCATCGGGTCCGAGGGCATGCTCGGGGTGATCACCGAGCTGGCGCTGCGGGTACGTCCGGCCCCACGCGAACGGGTCTACGAGGGCGTGTTCTTCGAGGACTTCACCGCCGGCGAGCAGGCGCTGCGGGCGATGGCGCGCGAGCACGTGCTGCCCGACGTCGCGCGCGCTGTCCGACGAGCGCGAGACCCAGATCTCGATGGCGCTTGCCGGCAGCGGCGGCATCAAGGGTCGGCTCGGACGCGCCTACCTGGGGCTGCGCGGCTACCGCGAGGGCTGCCTGTCGATCCTCGGCTTCGAGGGCGGCGCGGCTGATGTCGCCCGCAGGCGCGACCGGGCGCTGGCGCTTGCGCGCGCGCACGGCGGCCTGGCGCGTCGGACGCTCCCCAGGCCAGGCGTGGCTGAAGGGTCGCTTCGCGGCGCCGTACCTGCGCGATGATCTGCTCACTCACGGCGTGATGGTGGAGACGCTCGAGACGGCCGCGCAATGGTCGAACGTGCTCGCGCTGCGCGGCGCTGTGGAGCGCGCGATCGAGCAGGCGCTGCGCGACTGCGGGACCCCCGGCCTGGTGATGTGCCACATCTCGCACGTGTACGAGAGTGGTGCCTCGCTGTATTTCACGCTGATCGCCCGCCAGCGCGAGGGCGATGAGCTCGGCACAGTGGCGGGCGGTCAAGCGACGCCGCCACCGAGGCGATCGTGACGGGCGGCGGCACGATCACCCACCACCACGCGGTCGGGCGCGATCACGCCCCGTGGATGTCGCGGGAGATCGGCGAGCAGGGCGTGGCCGCGCTGCGCGCGCTCAAGGCTGAGCTGGACCCCGCCGGGATCATGAACCCCGGCAAGCTGCTGCTAGCTCAGTTGCTGACCGTGAAAGGTCCGCGCAGGACCACGTGGCCGGGGTGCGTCGGTTTGCGCAGCGGTCTCGCGCGTGACCAGCATTTCGCGGAAGTCCTGCCGGCGTTGCTCGGGAGCAGCGCCGCCGCCGGCCAGGCGGTGGCTCGCGCCCACCGCCGGGCTGCTGCTGAGCGGCAGCGCGCTGGTGTGCGAGTTGTACAGCCAGATCGCGTAGAAGAAGCCTTTGGAGCGCGGCAGGTGCTGCGGCTTCGATGAAGAACGCGCGTTTGCCGCCTTCGGCGAGCACATCCACCGCGCCGACGCTACGGCTGTTGGGGTCCGGTGAGTGCAACGCCAGGCGCGCGGTCACTTTCGGGCCTGTTTTTTTGGCCGTGCCGGTGCTCGACGCGTTCGTGCTCGTGCTCGTGCTCGTCGTCGAGGTCGAGGAGTTTTTGGAGTGCGAGTCGGTTCCGCCCCCAGCGACGACCACGATCGCCACGACGATCGCCGCGGCGATGACCGCGAGCACGACCGCTCCGCCCAGGCGTGAGCTGGGCAACGAGCGTGCGGAGGACGGCGGCGTAGCGCCCGCTCCGGCGGCGCTGGGCGCGCTCGAGAGATCACCGACGCGCTGCGGGCCCGGTGCGGCGCCGGCGGCGCCCCGCCGCGGGAATCTCCGGCAGCTGCCCGGCAGCCAACGGCGCCAGCTGGGCGGCGAGCTCGCTCGCCCATGCCCGTGCGGGCTCGGTCGCGCTCAGGTAGGTGCGGGTGCGCAGCCGCTCGGCCACCCCCGGCTGCTGGCTGAGCAGGTAGTCGCCGATCTCCAGACGGCGCTCGGGCGTCACCGCACGCGCCTGGCGCGGCGCGAGCATGGCCAGGGCGCCGTGCGCGCGGTCGTGCACGGCGCGCTCGTCGATGCCCAGCAGCGCCGCGACCTCGGCGTAGCTCTTGTGCTGGCGCAGCAGCAGCGAGAGCGCCGCGCGCTGGTCTGGTGGAAGCTCGTCCAGTCGACTCATGATCTGCGATGTGTCCGCCGCCGTCGTGCCGCAACGACCGGGCGGAGGACCGTAGGCTATCGTGGCGCCGCGATGCCTACACCGAGCGTCGAGCAGATCGCCAGCGCGATGCGTGGCTTCGACCGCCTGTACGGCCTGGAGCTGCTGGAGATGCTCAGACACGCGAGGTGCTCGCGCGCGTGGCTGTGCGCGATGAGATCAAGCAGCCCGTCGGGCTCGTCCACGGCGGCGTGTACGTCGTCGATCGCCGAGTCAATCGCCTCGATCGCGACCGCCGTCGCGGTGCTCGAGCAGGGCGAGATCGCGATGGGACAGTCCAACAGCACGAGCTTCCTGCGACCGATCACCGACGGCTTCGTCAACGCACGCGCCACGCGTGCTGCACCGCGGCCGTACGACGTGGGTGTGGGATGTGCGCTTCAGCGACGACGCCGACCGCACGTGCGCGGTGACGCGCATGACGATCGCCGTGCGCCCCGCGCCCGGCGGGGTCAGCCCGATCGACGCGTTCACAGGCGTCTCGAGCTAGCGAACGGGCTGTAGCGGCGAAGGCACCTGCGAAGGCAGCGGCGTGTCGCCAAAGCCCGTGTCGGGCAGCGGCGCCGGCAGCGGCGCGCCGGAGGCCGCCCGGTGTGTTGATCGGGACGATCGTGGCGGCCGCGGCGGCGGCGGTACGCGCGTCGTGGGCGTAGATACTCACGACCACGCCAGCCGTGGGGATCGCCACGCGTCCTGTCGGCCTGCGATCAGCGTCGCCGTCACGCCCCTGACCGCGAGCGGTGCGGCTCGGGGTGGAGCCTCCCGGCACGAAGCTGTTGTCGGGCGAGGTGACGACGCGCAGCGGGGGACACGCACGTGCCCTGCCCGCCCTGCAGGCAGTCGCCGTACTGAATGGAGAATGCGCCGCCAGGATCGTGACTGACCTCGGTGATCGCAGAGCCCTGGAAGGACCCGCCCAGCCAGTAGACCGGGAACGGCGCCAACACCATCCCCTCGAGCAGGTTGTGTGGGATCGGCGGTCCTGCAGCGTGTCACCGCAGGCGCTGAGCGTGAGCCCGCACAGCACAGCGAGGAGAAGGGCGAGCGGGCGCACGCCCGCAGCGTAGCCACGGCTCACAGGCGAGCCTATCCGCGGTAGCGGTTGGTGATCGGCATGCGCCGGTCGCGGCCGAACGCGCGTGCGCTGATCTTGATCCCCGGCGGCGCCTGACGGCGCTTGTACTCGGCCAGGTCGACCAGCCGGATCGTGCGCTCGACCTCCGCGCTCGGGCAGACCCTGCCGCGATCAGCTGCTCGCGACTCTGGTCCAGCTCGACGTAGCCCTCGAGGATCCGGTCGAGCAGCTCATACGGGGCCAGCGAGTCCTCGTCGCGCTGGTCGGGGCGCAGCTCCGCCGACGGCGCGCGCTCGATGATCGAGGCCGGGATCGGCCCCGGTGCGGTGGCCGAAGCCGGTGCTTGCGAGCTTGCCGGCGCTTGGCCATCCGGCGAGTTGCGCCACTGCGCACAGTCGGTAGACGAGCGTCTTGGGCACGTCCTTGATGACCGCAAAGCCGCCGGCGAGGTCGCCGTAGAGGGTCGTGTAGCCGACCGACATCTCCGACTTGTTGCCGGTCGTCAGCACCAGCCAGCCGAACTTGTTGGACAGCGCCATCAGCAGGTTGCCGCGGATGCGCGCCTGCAGGTTCTCCTCAGTCAAGTCGGGCTCGCGCTCGCGAAACTCGGTTTGCAACGCCTGCTCATACGCACTCATCACCGGCTCGATCGGCAGCTCGTGGACGCGCACACCGAGCGCGCTCGCCAGCGCACGCGCGTCATCCTGGGTCGCAGAGGAGGAGTAGGGCGAGGGCATGATCGTCGCGCTCACACGCTCGGGCCCGAGCGCGTCGGCGGCCAGGCACGCGACCAGCGCCGAGTCGATCCCGCCGGAGAGCCCGAGCACGACATGCCCGAAGCCGTTCTTGTGCACGTAGTCACGCAGGCCGAGCGTCAGCGCGCCGTAGACCTCCGCCTCCGCTCCAAGCGGCTGCGCCAGCGCCGGCGCGGCCGCCGGCTCGGTGGGTCCTGCGTCGCCGGCAGGCCTGTCGCGCGCGGGCGCTTTGACGGCGCCCAGCAGCGTCGCTGGGTGCTGAGCACGGCGCGCGACCGGGCGGTGGCTGGAGTCGCGCAGGCGCGCCGCCGCGGCGGCCTGCAGGTCGACGTCGCACACCAGCAGCTGCTGGCGGAACTGGGCGGCGCGGGCGACCGTGACGCCGGTGTGGTCGATCACGCACGAATGCCCGTCGAATACCAGCTCGTCCTGGCCACCGACGAGCCCGCAGAAGGCGACGCACGCGAGGTTGTCGCGGGCGCGCTGCGCGAACATGCGCTCGCGCTCAGCACCCTTGCCGGCGTGGTAGGGGGAGGCGGAGATGTTGAGGATCAGCGTCGCGCCGGCCAGCGCCTCCTCGCTGGCGGGAGGTCCGGGCTCCCAGATGTCCTCGCACACGCTCAAGCCGACACGGTCGCTGCCGATGTCGATCACCGCGCCCGTGCGCCCGGCCTGGAAGTAGCGCTGCTCGTCGAACACGCCGTAGTTGGGCAGGTACACCTTGCGGTAGATCGCCTGCACCGACCCCTCGGCGAGCACCGCCGCAGCGTTGAAGACGTCCTCGGCGCGCTCGGGGAAGCCGACGACCGCGACCACGTCATGGGTCTCGCGAGCCAGCTCGCCCAGTGCGGTGGCGGCATCAGCGAGGAAGTGCTCCTTGAGCAGCAGATCCTCGGGCGGGTAGCCGGTCAGCGCCAGCTCGGGGAACAGCACCAGCTCGGCGCCCGCGTCGGCACCCGCGCGCATGCCGTCGCGGATCAGCTCGGCGTTGCCGGATATGTCGCCAACTGTGGCGTTCAGCTGGCAGAGCGCCAGTCGCACCTCAGCTCGCGCTGGCAGGCTTGGTGGTTGGGGCGCGATCGCCCGCGGCTTTACCCGGTGAATCGCTGCGAGCCTTCGCGGGCTTTCGTGCCGCGCGGGCTTTGGCCGGGCGCACGCCGGCGGCACGCGCGAGCCCATCGACCGCCCACTTCAAGTCGAGCGCGATCGAGTCGAGGTCGGGCAGCGCGTCGTAGTCGCCCAGCAGCCCGAAGCCAAGGTGGCCGTCGTAGCTCATCACGGCGATACCGAGCGCCTGGCGCTGTGCCAGCGGCACGACCGGGTACAGCGTCTGCAGGCGGCGGCCGAGCAGGTACAGCGGGAACTGCGGCCCGGGCACGTTGGTGACAACCAGGTTGAAGAACGACTGGCGCGCCTGCAGACGCGCCGCCTGGCTGAGGATCGTGGGTGGCGCGAAGCCGGCGAGGTTGGTGAGCACCTGCGCTCCCACCGCCTGCCCCGAGCGCTTCAGCTCCTCCATCGCCGCGGCCACCTTGGTCAGGCACTCGGCCGGGTTCTCCACGCCGACCGGCAGCGGCGCCCACATCGCAGCGACCTGGTTGCCGAGCGCGCCGCGCTGCTCCTTGGAGCGCACCGACACCGGCACCATTGCCTTCAGCACGAGTCCCTCGGTGTCGTGTCCCTCTCGGCGCAGGTAGCGGCCGAGGGCGAGGCTGACGCAGGCCAGCACGACGTCGTTGAGCGTTCCCCCGAGGGAGTCCTTGATCGCCTTGAAGCGCGCCAGGTCGGCGTCGAGGAACGTGTAGCGGCGGTGTGGGCCGATATCGACGTTGAACGGGCTGGGCGGCGCTGAGCCGTTGATGCCGGCGAGCGTCGTGGCGCTGATGCTGCTCAGGCCGCTCTTGATCTGTGCGGCGGCCTTCTTGGGGGCACGCAGCAGTGCGCGTGCGCCGCGGGCCATCTCTGAGGGGACGGTCGAGCGCTCGATCAGCGCCTCGCCGAGCAGCTTGGCCGAGCCGGGCAGTGGTTTGGCGCTCCACGGCGACGGCGGACCCGACGGTGCGGGTTCCTTGGCGGTGTCGAACAGCACGGTCGTGATGTCCACACCGGAGATGCCGTCGACGAGCGCGTGGTGGGTCTTGGCGATCAGCGCGAAGCGCCCGCCCGACATGCTCTGCACCAGCCACATCTCCCATAGCGGCTTGGAGCGATCCAGGCGCTGGGAGAACAAGCGCCCCGCCAGCCGCTTGAGCGCGGCCTCGTCCGCGGGCTTGGGCAGCGCGGTGTTGCGGATGTGGTAGTAGGGGTTGAAATGCGGGTCATCGGCCCATACCGGGCGCCCCTGGCCGAGCGGCACGTGGGCCAGCCGCTGGCGGTAGCGCGGTACGAGGTGCAGGCGGCTGAGGATGTGGTCGACCAGCTCCTGATGGCTGGGCGCTTTGCCTTCGAACACCATCACCATCGCGACGTGCATGTGGGCGCTGGAGTGGTCCTCCAGATGCAGGAACGTCGAGTCCAGCGCTGTCAGACGATCTGGGTTAGCCACGCTCGCGATTGTCGCAGCTCGGTGGCGGGCAAGCGCGCTAGTCGCCGGGCTCGCCATGAACGTCGCTGAGCGCCACACGCTCGGCCATTCGCAGCAGCCCGATCAGTCCGTGCGGGCGCACATCGGCGCCCGGTCGCACAGCGACGTTCGAGCCGTGCGGGCCGAGCACCTCGACGATTGAGCACACGTCGCCGATCTGGCAGTCATCGCCAAAGCGCTCTTCCAGCGCCTCCATCTGTTCGGCCACCACCTGGCCGATCTTGGTCGCGTCGAGTGACATTCGCTAACCGTGTTCGACGCGATCGTGCCCATCGCCTTCCTTTGTCGTCGGAGGACGGGGCAAATTTGGCCCAAACGGGGGATTGCTTCGATTGCAGCGTCGGGTTAAGTTTGGCACCCATGTTCGAGGGGCTCAAGCGCCGGCACGAGCTTCGGCGCAGACGCGAAGACGAGTGCATGCTGATGCGCATATACAACCGCGGCTTTCATGCGCGCATGCAGGGCCTACTGTGCAGGCCGCCGGATGGGTATGACTCGGCGCTGGCGCTCGATCTCGTGGGATGGTGGACGGCCGGGTGGGAGGAGGCCGATCGAGCGCTCGCTCATACCGCACGCGCTCGGTCGGTCTCCAGCGTCTGACGCGGCTGTCGGCCACGACTGCGATCACGTACCCTGATCGTCGATGGCAGACGAGCTGAAGGTGGTCAAGACCGCCACCAACGAGTTCGAGGCGGATGTGTTCGTCGGCCTGCTCTCCGACGCCGGCATCCGCGCGATGCAGCGGCTTGGCGGCTCCGGCGTCGCCGGACGGATTGGCGGCGGTGGCGAGCGCGATGTGTGCGTGTCCGCGGACGACTTCGATCGAGCGCGTGAGGTGCTGGAGGCTTCGCAGGGGAGCTGAGGGCGCGAGGGCGCGGTTATACCGCTAGCCCCACATCCTGGAGAGCCTGCTCGGTGTCCTGGTAGAGGCAGATACGGACGACCTTGTGGTCGCGAACCGTGAACGCCAGTGTGCTTCGAGCCGAAACCTCGATGCCGTCCCGACCGCGCTGGCGAGCCACATTCGGAACAACCACCGACTCGCCGGCGTGGATGAAGCAGTCGGGCTCGAACACGATTGCCTCGAAAGCGTCGAAATAATCCTCATAGAAATGCAGCGCTTCGTCGATCCCCTGGTAGACGCCCGCAAGCCAGCCTCGCGACCGGGACCAGTCCAGTTCCACCGCCGGGTCGTTGAGCGACCGCATCGCCTCGACGTCGCGCCGGGCGTACGCGGCGAAGGCCTCACGCACCAAGTCCACATTCTCCCGCGACATCGCCAATCCAGTATCCCGCAGGGCGAACAGCAGCTCATGCGCCCGCGACGGCTACCCTCCCTCTTGATGGCTGAGGAGCTGAGGATCGTGCCGGGCGACGCCGAACGAGAGGTGCTCAGCCAAGCCCCGACCCAGCGAACACAGCCTAAAGGGATCGACCCGAAGACGGGCAAGGCATATGAGTCGGTCGAGATTCCGGTGCCGACGCGCGACACGCTTGACCGCTTGCTGCACCGGGCTGAGAACACGCTGCCCGGCAAGTCGCACTAGAACCGGTCTACTCCTCGGGCCCCACGGCTTTGAGAGCCTCAGCGTGATCGAGAAAGGAGCGCATCGACGAGATGTGACTCTCGCGAACGCAGTAGAGGATGTCCAACGGCGCACTGACCGGTGCGCCGCTCAAGCGCCCACGTCCATCGAGCCGCCCGTTCCACAGAACGCGATCGCCGAGATCGTGAAACGCACCGTCGACTACCTGGAACTCCTCCCACGCATCGATCATGCGATCGAAGTACGTCTCGATTCCCTCTCGTCCCAGAAATATCTCGCCCTCGATGGCCACCATCGACGGGGACCATTCAAAGTCCGGCGTGGTCAGCCCGGCAAACCGCTCGAGGTCACGGTCGTTGAAGGCGTCGTGGAACTGCTTCACGATCTCTACGTTCTCCTGGGACATCGCCTATCCGCCACTCGCCGCATGTAGGTAAGGGGAAGGCTCGCCGTCATCGCCCATCAGTGTGCGAATCCGCTTGAACATCTTGTGGGCCTGCTTGTAGGAGACGCCAAGCTCGCGCTCTAGCTGCTTCGCGGAGATCCCGCAGCGGGTGCTAGCCATCAGATACATCGCGTAGAACCACAGGTGCAGCGAGGTTGAGGACCGCTCGAAAATTGTGCCCTTCATCGGGTGGACGTGCAGGCCGCACGTGTCACACGTGTACGCCGCTCTCGTCGTGGTGCGGTGAAACTTGCGCGCCCGGGCGCACTTCGAGCAGTAGGTGTGGTGCCCGTCGGGCGCGAACCCGTCTCGCCAAAGCTGGTCAAGACAGGCGGCGTCGTCGGGGAACCTCTGCATGAATTCCACGAGCGAGTAGTCCGCTTCCGAGACCTCACGGCGGACCCGGTTGTTGGGATCGCGGGGTCTCGGAGCCACGACTTCAGCATACATACCTTGCGGACATAACTGTGACGCGGCGCACAGAAACAGCCCCAAACCCCGTTATCCTTACGAACGACTGTTCGACTCGCCGAGTCGCTTTCTGGATGGAGGCGAGCGGGGGACCCATTGCCGGATCGCGTAGTGCAGCGCTCTGGACGGGGCGAATCGGCCGCTGATGTGGCCGTAACGCCCGATTGACACGCGGCCATTTCGCGTGAGCAGTCGGCTGTGAGCCCGACAGCTAACCCCGCAGGCGCAACGCAAGGAGGTTAGTCCTACATATGTACGTACCTGCGACGCCGCAGCCCGCGGCGCCACTGGTCCCGGTCGGCATCGTGTCCGATTCGCCGACCATCGTCACGCCCCTGCACACCGCGCTGAAGGTGCGGGGTCAGCGGCTCAACGTCCTCACCGACGAGCACGCGTCGGTCACCGGCTCGCTGCTGGAAGACCGTCGCCCGGGCCTGGCTGGACGCGTGGTCACGCTGCAGGCGCTCGGCCGACGCGGCTGGAGCACGCTCGCGCACGCGCGCACCGGCACCAAGGGGCGCTTTCGCATCAGCTTCCTGCCGCGCCGGCTCGGCAGTCGCTGGGTGCGGCTGCGCTTTGAGGGGAGCGCGTTCGACCTACCCTCGCACCGGAGGCTGGGAAAGCTGAACGTCTACCGCCAGGCGATGGCGTCGTGGTACGGAGGCGGCGGTGGGCTGGCATGTGGCGGGTCGCTGACCAGCTCGACCATGGGCGTCGCCAACAAGACGCTGCCGTGCGGCACGCTCGTCACGCTCCACTACGGCGGGCACACCGTTCGCGTTCCGGTCGTCGACCGCGGTCCGTTCATCGCCGGTCGCGACTTCGACCTGACCGAAGCCACCAAGCGCGCGCTCGGATTCGAAGGGGTGGGGGAGGTCTGGAGCACCAGTTGAGAGCTGCAGGCTGACCTGCAGGATGGGCGTGCGCGTGCAGGGGTTGGTTTTCCCCGCCACGGTTCGTTGAATCGTCTGGAATGTCCGTCGCAGCGAACCTCTCGCGCACCTACGTGTTCGCCGAAAACCTTGGCGATTGGAGCTGGCCCGGCCGTGGCGGGGCGGCGGCGGAGGTCCTGCCGCCGTCCTGGGTGCCGGCGCTGCCGCCCCAGCGCCAGGTGGGCGCCCCGGATACCGCCGGGCGGCCCGCGCGCTCACGTGCGCGAATGCTGCTGATCGGCGTGCTGCTGAGTGCTCTCGCCGCGGTCTGCGTTGCGCTCGCCCAGGGGGGACAGCTGACCGTCGGGCAGCTGCTCGGCCACGGCACAACGACCGTCGATGAGCACTCGCCCGCGGCGATCACCGCCGCGGCGCCGGACGTGCAGTCTTTTCCCACGATCACCGCCGTCAGCCAGGACGCCGCCGGGAGCGCGATCGACAGCGGCGAGTTCTACTCGGCGTCGCTGCACCGGCCCGGGTCGTTCCTGCTCTACCTGCCCACCGGCTACGCCAGCACGAATGCGCACTATCCGGTTCTGTACCTGCTCACTGGTCACGACCAGTCCAACACCGACTTTTTGAAGATCGGTCTGCAGGGCGAGCTTGACCGGTTGATCGCCCGCCACGAGATCCCGCCGGTGATCGCGGTGATGATCCAGGGCGGCTATGGCGATAACAACTGGCGTAACCTCGGCGAGCGGCGCTATGAAAGCTATGCACTGGAAGTCCAGGAGCTGGTCGATCGGACGCTGCCGACGGTGCCCGCTCGTGGCGCGCGCGCGATCCTCGGCGACTCGATGGGTGGATACGGTGCGATGAACCTCGCGCTGTCCAACCCCTACCGCTTCGGCGTCGTCGAGAGCTGGCTGGGTTTCTTCAACGGGCTCAGCGACAATCTGCGCGCCGCGCAGCCGGTCATCTCACGCCTCGGTATGCACGCCCTCATCTACGGCGCCGACGCCGACAAGATCGCGGACCCGAGCGAGAACGCTCCGTTTGCCGCCGCGCTGCGCGCCGCCGGCGCCGACGCGCACAGCGCGATCTACCCCGGCGAACACAACCTGGAAACGCTCGAAGCGCATCTAGCCAGCACGCTGCGCTTCGCCGGCCGCGCGCTCAGCACGAGCGCCGCCGCCTCTCCAGCGAGCTAACCGGCGCCGCGGCGCTGGCCCCAACCGGTATTCGCCGGCGGTGAGGTTAGGACAGGCATACACGAGTCTTCCCAAAGTGCGGACTCGCGCCACAGTGGGCGTGCATCATTTTGGCTGGCTGGCCAGTAGCATAGGCTCGCGTCCCGTAGCAACGATGACGGAGGTCCGATGGCGGCCGTTGACAGCGATCTCGAGAGTGCTCTCGTCGGTGAGCGCGAGCACTGGCAGGACGGGCCGCCGCATGAGCTGTTCGCGAAGATGCGCGGCGAGTGCCCGGTGCACTGGACCTCACACCTGAGCGAGTTCCCCACCGAGCCGGGGTTCTGGTCAGTGACCACGGCCGAGGACATCCAAGCGGTCAGTCGCGACTGGAGCACCTATTCCTCCGCCGACGGCATCACCGCCGTATCCGTCGTGTTCCCGCT
Source organism: uncultured Solirubrobacteraceae bacterium (assembly GCA_963705235.1). GTDB lineage: Bacteria > Actinomycetota > Thermoleophilia > Solirubrobacterales > Solirubrobacteraceae > Palsa-744. The sequence continues at coordinate 2,529,620 of OY970059.1, forward strand.
GGAGCTCACGCGCGCCATGTTCATTGGCATGGACCCGCCCAAGCACGACCGCCTGAAGGCACTGTTCCAGGCAGGCTTCACGCCCAAGCGGATCGCCGCGCACGAGGACGCCATCCGCGAGATCGTCCGTGACGTGCTCGACCGGCTCGACGGGCGCGACAGCTGTGATCTGGTCGCCGACGTCGCCCAGCCGGCCGTCTCGCGCGTGATCGGCAGCTTCATGGGGATCCCCAAGCAGGACGACGAGGTCTGGGCGAGGCTGATGAACTCGGCACTCAGCGCGGGCGACGCCGAGGTCAACCCGGCGGGGGTGCAGGGCGTGATCGAGAAAGACATCCCCGAGATCTTCGAACGCTGTGGCAAGCTGATCGCCGAGCGCCGCGAGAATCCCACCGAGGACCTCACCAGCGTGCTCGTACACGCCGAGATCGACGGTCACAAGCTCGAGGAGCACGAGATCGTGATGGGCTTCTTCCTGCTCGTCGCCGCGGGCAACGACAGCACCAAGGCCACCTACTGCAGCGGCATGCGCGCCCTGATGGAGGACCCTGAGCAGATGCGCCTGCTGATCGACGACCCCTCGCTCGTCCCAGCGGCCGTCGAGGAGTCGCTGCGCATGTTCCCCGCGTTCGCGCACTTCCGGCGCACCGCTACGCGCGACACCGAGCTTCACGGGCAGAAGATCCAGACGGGGGAGAAGGTGGTCATGTGGTACGTCTCCTCCAACCGCGACGAGGCGGTCTACGAGGATCCCGACCGCTTCGATCTGCACCGGGCCGCCGAGCATCAGGCCTTTGGCGCTGGGGGACGTCACTTCTGCCTGGGTACCGCGCTCGCGCGCCTGGAGTTGAAGGTCATGCTCGAGGAGACGATTGCGCGTTATCCCAACATGACGATCGCGGGCACACCCGCGTACGTCGAATCGCCTTTCATCAATCAGCTCAAGCTGCTCCCCGTCCGGCTCGCGGCCTAGCGCCGCGGGCCGGACGGCCCTCTATCGTCGGTCACAGGCGCTTGTAGTGCTCGGAGAGCGTCGTGATCCTGGCGAGCCCGCGTTCGGGGTCCACCGGGATCTCCGCCAGCGCACCGATGATCTCCGCCGCGTCGTCGATGCTCGCCACACCGCGCAGCTCAGCGCACCAGCGCTCCAGCCAGCGCAGCGTCCACACGTCATAGGCGTCTGGGCGTCCGATCGCCACCACCGGCAGGAAGCCCAGCATCACGCTCAGATCCAGCGGCCGTCCGCGTTCGCGCGCGATGCCCTTGGCCAGCGCGATCGCAAAATCCAGCTCGCCTCGCGCCAAGTGGGCTTCAAGCTCGCGGATTGGACGGTAGGGCCTCCCCATACGAACACATGTTCGCATGGTCGCGTGGTCGAGATCCGGCGCCTGGCGTCGCCCGCATATCCTCAAAAGCATGTGCGGGCGCTACACCAACACCGCCGGTCCTCAAGAGCTCGACGATCGCTTCCGGGTGCCGATCCCGGGTCCGGAGGGCACCCATCGCTTCAACATCGCGCCGACCGAAGAGGTGCTCGCGATCGTCGCGCCCAAGGGCAAGCCGGAAGCGCGGCTACTGCGCTGGGGGTTGATCCCGTCGTGGTCGACCGAGATCAAAGGCGCCGCCAAGATGATCAACGCGCGCATCGAGACAGTCACCGCCAAGCCCGCCTATCGGCGCCTGATTCCCCGCGGCCAGCGCCGCGCGCTGCAGCTCGCCGACGGCTACTTCGAGTGGCTGAAACCCGAGCATCGCTCACAGCCGCGCCAGCCGTTCTACTTTCAGGTCGACGGCGGCATCCCGTTCGCGTTCGCCTCAATCTGGACGCCCGCGAAGGTCGAGGGGGAGTGGGTGCACAGCGTCTCGCTGCTCACCTGCGACTCGGCTCCCAACCGAACCGCCGCGGCGATCCACGATCGCATGCCGGTGATCCTCGCCGACGCTGATGCGCAGCGCGCGTGGCTTGACCCGGATCTAGGCGCCGAGGAAGCGCTCGCCCTGTGTGGGGCGCTGCCCGAATCGCGGCTGTCCGCGCGCGCGGCCAACCCGGCGGTCAACAAGGTCATCGACGTCGCCGAGGGACCCGAGTTGCTGTACGCGCCCGCCTGAAGCGCTCAGCCGGTCAGCCAGCGGCGTGGATTGGCGACGAAGATCGTCTCGAAGGTCGCATCGTCCATCACGCCCAGCTCACGCAGCGCCGGCACGACCTCGTCGAACACGAGCGTCATTGACCACTTGCGAATCGCGCCTGCGGCTTCAAACGTCGGCTTGGCCTCGATCGGGAACCAGTCGAGCGTCGCGCAGTAGTCCTGCGAGATGATCAGTCGCTCGGCGTGGCCACGGCGCAAAAGCTCCGCAGCCGTGGCGTTGCGCTTGTCGATCGGCACCACCATCTCCAGGCCATAGCGGTCGAGTCCCACGTACACGCCCTTGGCCAGCAGGCCCTCGATGTAGTCCAGATCCTCGGTGTCGCCGCAGTGGGCGATCTGCACGCGGCTGAGATCGACCCCCTCCTGCTCGAAGATCTCGATCTGACGCGGCCCGGTGCCCACCGCGGGCATCGAATGGGCCATGATCGGTGCGCCCGTGCGTACGCTCGCCTGTGCCACCGCGCGGTGGATCTTCTCGACGTTGTCGGTCACGCCGGCCGCGTCCGCCGCGCACTTCAAGAATGCCGCCTTGATGTCCGTACCCTGAATCCCATTCTCGATGTCCGACACGAAGTGATCGGCCATCGCGTCGACGTCGCGGTTCTCGAAGTAGTGGGGGAGGTAGTCGTAGCTGTAGATGCCGGTGCACGCCACGATGCGCACGCCGGTGTCATCGGCCACGCGTTTCATGAAGCGCACGTCGCGCCCGCCGAACATCGCCGTCGGGTCAACGATGCACCGCACACCGCGCGCGTGAGCAGCACTCACCGCCTCGAGCGCCGCATCCAGCTCGGCCTGCCCGTCGTAGCGCTCAGGCCACTCGGCCGCCACCGCCTCATCACAGAAACGCACGTGCTCGTGCGCCAGGGTCACTCCCAGCTGTTGCGCGTCGACTGCGCCCTGCACCGTCTCTACGTTCGGCATGCTGCCCCTCCTCGATGTTGCTCAGCGCAGTGGTGCGCCCCAATCGGTCTCATCGCGCAGCTGCGCCTTGAGGATCTTGCCACCCGGATTGCGCGGCAGCGGCTCGTCGCGGATCGCGACGTACTGCGGCACCTTGAAGTCCGCCAGGTGCGTGCGACAGTGGCCGATCACCGCCGTTACGTCCAGTGGTTCACCCGGGCTTGCGACGAGCACCGCGCCGACCTTCTCGCCCATCATCTCATCCGGCACAGCCACGACCGCTGCCTCGGCCACGCCCGGGGCGCCCGCGAGCGCGTTTTCGACCTCGATTGAGTACACGTTCTCGCCGCCGCGGTTGATCATGTCCTTCTTGCGATCGACGATGTAAAGCAGGCCGTCGGCGTCCACGCGTGCGACATCACCGGTGTGCAGCCAGCCGTCGACGAACGTCTCAGCGCTCGCCTCCGGCTTGTTCCAGTAACCCTGCACCACATTGGGGCCGCGCACCAGTAGCTCGCCCACACCTGTGCCGGTGTCGGAATCCCACTCGCCGCCGTCGATCGCCAGGTCCACGACCGGCATCGCAAACCCGACCGAGTCGGCGTGCTCGGCCGTCTCCTCGTGCGGCAGGAACGACGTCAGCGAGGAGGTCTCGGTGAGGCCGAAGCCGTTGCCCACGCGGGCATCCGGGAAGGCCGCCTGGATGCTGTGCACGAGGCTCTCGGCGATCGGTGCACCGCCGTAGGAAAGCCAGCGCACACGGCTTACGTCCAGATCGGCGAATCGCGGATGATTGAGCAAGGCGTGGTAGATCGCGGGCACAGACACCAACTGGTTGACGCCGTGCTCGCCGACCGCGCGAAAGAAGCCGTCGAAGTCGAGTGGCCCTGACAGGATCTCCACGCGGCCGCCCATCTCCAGCGCGGGGATCAGCTGACTGTTACAGCCGGTCACGTGAAACAGCGGCACCGACACCAGCGTCGAGGCTTCCGGGCCTTCCTCGCGGTCGGCGGACAGACAGCGGAAGGCGTTCTCGCTGTTGGCGGTGAAGTTCGCGTGCGAGGTCATCGCGCCCTTGGGGAACCCGGTCGTGCCACTCGTGTAGAAGATCGCTGCCAGATCGTCGGGCGCGAGATCATCGACGGCCAGCGCCGCTCCGCGCGGCAGCTCCCGACCAGCCTCGAACGTGTACACCGCACCGGAGTCCTGCACCACGTAGGCGACCTCATCAGCAGTGAAGCGCGTGTTGACGGGCACCACCACGGCACCCAGCAGCTGCGCCCCGAAGAACGCGCGTACCCAGTCAAGGCCGTTACCCAGACGGATCGCCACGCGATCGCCGCGCTGCACGCCTTCCTTGTGCAGACCGCCGGCCACCTGCGAAGCCTGCTCCCACAGCTCGCCGTAGCTCAACGACGGGCCACCCACCTCGAGCACCGCCGTTGCGCTCGCGTCGCGCTGAACGCTCGCCTGCAAAAGCGCCACCAGCGACGTCGGGCGATCTACGTAGTACGCACGCCCGTCGGCGCCGCGCTCCACTCCGGTCTCGTCAAACGGGTTGCGCCCGCGTGGCAATGGTGCAGTCAAGAAACTCCTCCTTCTCCGTTTGTCAATCAGAGCCTAGCCATCGGCGGCCGCGCAAGCTCCGCCGCCGAGCGCCTGGGAACTCCTGGCCTCAGGCGGCGAAATGTTTAGCCGTGATCTGCTCGATCGTGCCCATCGTCCGAATCGTCATCGGTCCGAGCAACCGTTCGATTGCCTTGAGGTCAAGCTCCGAGTCGCTCATGCGCCCGCGCGGCAGCCAGTACAGCTCGCGTGGGCCGAACGTCAGCCCGTCGTCCGGGCCGCCCAGCTCGAGCACCGCGGCGCGCGCCTTGGCCGCCGGCTCCTGCGCGAGCAGCGCCACCTGGAGCTTGCCCGCCAGCGTCGCCGTCTGCGCGCCGCTGAACGGCCGCATCGCCGCTAGCGCGCGCATCTGCGCCGCGTCGCGGATGAACGTAGGAACCTCGTAGCCGAGCGCCGCCGCCAACCCCACCTGGATCTGCTCGCTCAGCTCCCTGGCGGACTCGCTGCGCGCGGCGAACATCACATTGCCGCTCGCTCTGAACGTCGCCACCTCGCGGAAACCCATGGCCGTGAAGTGCTCGCACAGTTGGGCGTTGGTGATCCGCCGCCCGCCCAGGTTCATCCCGCGCAGGAACGCCGCGTGATCGGCCACCCATCGCTCCAATCCGACAGCTTCTAGCGCTTCGCGAGGATTGTTGAACCAACGGAAGCGGACCGCCTTACCGTCGCGAACCGTCCACACATAGCCCTGGCGCCACTGAGCTTTCAGCCCGCTATCGGAAGTCCCGCGCGCGATGCCGGTCACCACGACCTCCTCGCCCACGTGCACGAACCTCTCCGCTTCCACGCTGAAGTCTGGATAGACGTCGCGGATCTTCGTCAGGACCGTGCGGTCGCGATGTGTGCCCGCCTCCACTGCGTACGGCGGGTTGACATATTCCATCTCGGGATCGATCAGGTGCCACGCGGACTCGCCCGCGTTCCACAAGCGGTAGATCTCGCGCACCAGCTCGACGTTCTCCTGCGACACGCCGTTCAGTATCGCGGAGCGGGGGCGGCGTGCAAGCGCGGCCAGCCGTCAGGCTGGCGCCGAGGCGCCGACGCGATCCGCGAGGATGCTCGCCAGCTGTGCACGCTGAGAGGACGCGCCGCCGAGTAGCGCGGCGTCGAGCTGAGCGCGCTTGAACAGCCAATGCACGTCCGCCTCCCAGGTGAAGCCGATGCCGCCGTGCATTTGGATCGCTGCCGCCGTCACCTCGCGCCCGGCGTCGGACGCGGCAGCCTTTGCCATCGCCGCGGCTTGGGCAAGCTGCTCGGGGTCGGCATCAGCCGTCCATGCCGCGAACGCGGTCATCGAGCGAGCTTTCTCGGTGTCCAACAGCATCTGCGCGCAGCGGTGGGAGACCGCCTGGTAGGCACCCACGGGGACGCCGAACTGCTTGCGGTCTTTGACGTACTCGACGGTCATGCTCAGCGCTCGGTCGCACACGCCGACCAGCTCCGAGCTGACAGAGATCAGTGCGCGTCCGAGACCGATCGAGACCTCGCCGGGCAGCTCGCCGTCCTCGCCGCCTGCGTTGACGCTCGCCGCCGAGCGGGTCGGGTCGATCGCGTTGAAAGGGGAGACCTCGGCGTCCTGCGCCGCCACCACTCGGCCGCTGCCGTCCGGGTCGACCAGCACGATCACCTGTGCGTCCGCGCCGCCGATCACAAGCTCCGCGTTACCGTCGACGGCCGTGGCCAGCGCGCCGATCGTCTCGCCTGATGCCAGTCCCGGCAGCCAGCGCTCGCGCTGCTCGGCCGAGCCTGCGTGCTCGATCACGGTCGCAGCCAGCGCGCTCGGCAGGAACGGAACGGGCGCCAGTGAGCGTCCAAGCTCCTCACACAGGATCGACAGCTCGATCTGCCCGAGACCCTGGCCGCCGTACTCCTCAGAGATGGCGATCCCCGGCCAGCCCAGCTCGCTCAGCTCGCGCCACAGCGACTCGTCGGTCTTGAACGCCTCGGCGTGCTCGCGCACGCGCGCCGCCGTAGCGCGTTCGCTCAACAGGTCGCGAGCGGTGCGCTGGATGTCGCGCTGGTCGTCTGTGAAACCGAAGTCCATCGCTACGTGGCCACCTTCAGCCGCGGCAGTCCGATCACGCGCTCGGCGACGATGTTCTTGAGCACCTCGGTGGTGCCGCCCTCGATCGTGTTGCCGCGCGCACGCAGCAGCTCGTAGCTCCAAATCGTGCCTGTCTTCAGCGCCTCAGGGCCGATCACGTCGACCGCCAGCTGCGTCGCGCGCTGGTTGGTGTCCGACCACATCCACTTCACCAGCGAGCCCTCCGGCCCGGGCTGGCCATAGCGCTCGGCGTCGGTCAGGCCCTTCCAGGCAAGCAGGCGGATCGACTCGCAGCGCAGGTGGAGCTCAGCAATCTTGTCGGCGTACAGCGGGTCCTCCAGCATGCCGTTCTCGGCGGCGTGTGCGATCACGTCGTCGAGCAGCTGGCGCAAACCGATCTGCAGCGCGAAACCCAGGCCCGCGCGCTCGTTCATCAGCGTCGTCAGCGCGACCTTCCAGCCGTTGCCCACTCCACCCACGACGTTCGCGTCGGGGATGCGCGCCTCCTCGATGAAAAGCTCGTTGAACTCCGCTTCTCCGGTGATCTGACGCAGCGGGCGGATCTGCACCGCGTCCTGCTCCATGTCCATCAGGAAGTAGGTCAAGCCCTTGTGCTTGGCTGCGTCGGAGTCGGTGCGCGCGACCAGCATGCACCACTTCGAGTACTGCGCACCGCTGGTCCAGACCTTCTGGCCGGTGACAACCCATTCGTCGCCGTCCTTGACCGCTCTGGTTTTCAGCGCCGCCAGGTCCGAGCCGGCGTCCGGCTCTGAGAATCCCTGGCACCAGATCTCCTCGGCCGACAGAATCGGCGCCAGGTAGCGCTCCTTCTGCTCAGGAGTGCCCCACACCATCAGCGTCGGGCCGCCCAGCAGCAGGCCTAGCGTGTTGGCCGCAGGGGGTGTGCGCGCGCGACCCAGCTCTTCAAAGTAGATCGCCGACTCGCTCTGCGTGGAGCCGCGTCCGCCGTACTCGGTCGGCCATGCCGGCGCCGCCCAGCCAGCGTCATACAGGCGCCGCTGCCAGTCGCGGCGGAACGTGTAGTGCGCGTCATCGCCAGCGGACTCCGGAGGCGCCGTACCTGGGTGGTTGTCCGCGAGCCATCCGCGCAGCTCGTCGCGGAAGGCGATCTCCTGTGGGCTGAAAGTTAGATCCATGACTGTTCCCGAAACCCTACCCCAAGCGCGTCCTCGCGTGCCGGGCGACCCGCCGGGCACCGCCCAGGCCGAGCTCGATCACGTTATCTCGATCGGTGTGCCCAGCTCGATCGTCTTCCATAGTCGCACAATGTCGCCATCACGCAAACGGATGCAGCCGTGCGACGGGCGCCCGGGGATTAGCTGTGGTTGGTCGGTGCCGTGAATGCCGACCACGCCGCCACCCGGCCATTCGCTCAGCGACGGTGCGTACGCGCTCGTACCGAGCGCCACCGGCCCATACACGGGCGAGTTAGACGTCCTCAGCTTCTCCACCACATAGAAGTGCCCGGCCGGCGTGACCGTGCTGGCCTTCCCGACTCCGACCGGCGCATCGAAGATCGCGCGCCCGCCGCGGTACAGCGTCGCACGCAGCGTCGTGCGATCGATGTGCAGGTAGCCATCGACCGAATGCGCCGCTCCCAGTCCCGAGCTGAGGACCCAGCCGCGCCGGCCGTTTGGGCGCCCCGGGTACTCGATCTCGATCCACGTCTGTCCAGCTGAGACCTGCTCGGAAGCCAGCTCCACGTACAGCTGCGCCTGTTCGTCGCTGGTCAGGAACCGCAACTGACCGATCGTGTGAGCGTGCGCCGAGGGCGCCGAGTGCACGGGGGCCTGTGTGGACGGGTATGCCCAGTGGGAGACACCATGCAGGTCCGACAGCCGTGTGATCGATGCTCCCCTCGCGCGCGCGGGCGCGAGCCCGAGTGCGAGCACTACCAACAGGCACAGCGCCGCCACCGCCACCGCCGACTGCGCGCGCGTGAGGCGGGCTGCCGACGTGCCGTGCACCTCAGCCGGTGAACTTGGGCGTCAGCAGCGCCGCCCGGCAGCGCAGGACCGTGACCGAGCGCGTCGCGCGCGTGGCTTTAGCCGATCCGGTGCGGTTCATCGTGATCTTGGCCATCAGCTTGTGTGGGCCGACCTTCAGCTTGGCCGGGTTGATTTCGATCGAGATCAACCCTTTGCGAGCGCTCTTGGCGGTCATCGTCTTCAGCTTGTGACCGTCGAGATAGAACACCACCGTGTGTACGCCCGCGGACTTCAGGCTCGCCTTGAAGTTCTTGCGCGCGCAGCCTGACGGCACTTTCAACGCCGGCACGGTCGCCGAGGCGAACCCGAGCACGCCGGACTGAGACTGGTTGACCGTCGAGGACAGCACGCCCGAGGACGCACTCGATCCCGACGAGGATCCCGAGCCGGGTGTGGACGGGGGGGAGGACGGCCCAGGCGGCACGGTCACAACGACCGTGTTGGTGGTGTGGGTGATCGGCTCGCCTTCGCCATCGGGCGGTGTGCCGACCAGCGTCGCCGCGTTCGAGTAGGACCCGGCGGTCTGGTCGGCGCTGCTCAGCACGTGGCTGCACAGGTAGCTGGTGGACGCGCCGGGAGCGAGCATGCCGCCGATCGGCCCGCCTGAGATCGTGCCCGTGTCGCACTGAGTGTCGAGGAGTGCGCCCATGCTGAGCGTCACGTTGCCCGTGTTCTTGACGCGGATTTCATAGTCGACCGTCTGGCCCACTTTGCCGCTCAGCGTGGAGGTGGTGAACGAGCCTTCGCCGTCGATCTTCTGCAGCTTTTCGAGCGTGAACGCTGGCGCCGGCACGTGCCGGTTGACGGTCACGACGACTGTGTTGGAGGTGTGGGTCACCGGCGATCCTTTGAACGCAGGTGGCGTGCCGGTGGTGGTGGCGTTGTTCGAGTAGGAGCCCGCGGTCGCGTCGGCTTCGGTGAGCACGTGCGAGCACATGTACGTCGTGGAGCCCTCCGGCGCCACTGGGTTTGCGCCCGGGCCTCCCGAGATGGTGCCTTTGTCGCAATGCGCGTCGGACAGCGCGCCAAAGGTCAGAGCCACGTTGCCCGTGTTGTGCACGAGGATCTCGTAGTCGACCGTCTGGCCGACTTCGCCGGGCAGCGTGGAGGTGGTGAACGGGAGTTCGCTGCCGGCGATCGTCTGGAGCTTTTCGATCGTGAAGGCCGGCAGCGGCGGACAGCCCGATTTCAGATGGATGTCAAAGCCGCCCTTGAGGCCGTTCATCTTCCAATGCGCGGCCGCGTCGATCAGGAAGCCCCCCGGCTTGGTCGCATGGAACGGGGTCGTCTGCGATCCGCTCGCGCCGTCAAAGCTGAACGTGCCGGCGGTTGTTTTCGGCGGCGCCTGGTCACGGACGGTCAGCTTGTAAGAAATCGTGTTGGTGCGCTCAGGGTCGAAATCCTTGAAATCCCAGCGGACATCCGAGCAGCTGATTGTGACCGTGCCGTGTTCCTTGCTCGCCGAGTCTTTCGCCCCGGTCGGCCCCTGTTTGGAGAGCATTCGCGAGTGCCCGGTTTTGCGGGCTGACTTGCGTTCGGTGCGTTCGGTATCGCGCTGGGCCTTGCGTTCGGTGGCCAGTTGCTCCCGCTCCGCCTGCTGGGAGAGCTTGTCGTTCTGCTTGGCAAGCGCCTTCGCTTCTTCTTCCGCGGGCGTGCGTTCACCCGCCGCGCTGGCCAAACCGGCGGGGATCACGAACGCGCTCAGCGCGATCACCGGCAGCACGACCAGGCACCAGCGCAGCAGTGCCGCGCGGCGGTCCGGGCGTCGGTGGGGTGGCGCAGCAGCCTTCCCCGTCTGCGGGTGGTTGTTTTGGCGAATCGGCAAAGTCTCTCCCGTTCCCTGGGGTGCAATCCGTTGCGAACGCAGTCGCCCTCAGTGGCCCCTCGTCCCCAGCCTCCACGACCCGGGGATCCGCCGCCTGAACAGCCTCTTGAACACTGACAGAGATGGTCTCGCGGATGCTCGAACTAGTGATCGCCCAGATAGGGTGATCTTCGGGTTAGCGCACGGGGTAGTTACGGAGTATGTAGATGTCACCCCCTAGAGGTCATCTGCCGATAGGATTGATGGACTCGCCATGTCGGACACAGCTGCAATCACAGTCGTCCTCGGACGATTCGACGATCTCCTCGCGCGCGGACTGCGCGGGCTGATCGAGGATGACCCGAGCCTCGCGCTCGTGGCTGACGACGTCCTGCCTACCCGGCTCGCGCAGGCGCTGCGAGCGCACCGCCCGCGCGTGGCGATACTCGACGCGGGCTCTCTCTACAGCCCGGTCGAGGTGCGCGAGCTGACCGTACGCCACCCGGCCACACAGCTGCTGCTGCTGGCCGACCAGCCCTCCACGGTGGAGTGCGCGCAACTGCTCGCCTTCGGCGCGGCCGCGTGTCTGGCCAAGGCGACCCAAGTGCGCGACGTGCTGAACGCGATCCATCTGGCCTCGCGCGGGCTGCAGCTGATACCCCGTGACGCCAACGGCCGGCCGTCGGGCTCGGGACTGCTGACCCCACGCGAGACCGACGTGCTGGCGCAACTACAGCAGCGCCGCTCAAACGCCCAGATCGCAGCGGAGCTGCACATCAGCATCGAGACCGTACGCACACACGCACGTCACATCTACCGCAAGCTCGGCGTGGCCTCGCGCCGCGAGCTGCTCGCGCCCACGCCGGCTGCCGCGACCGGCCTGCGCTGAGCCTGACGCGCCACCGGCACCCGCCGCGGGCGCCGTTAGATTCGATGGCATGTCGACTGTCCCGACAAGCTTGCGCGTGGCGCACTTGGACGCGGACGCGTTCTACGTCTCGATTGAGCTCAGACGCCATCCCGAGCTGCGCGGGCGCCCCGTGGTCGTGGCCGGCAGCGGTCCGCGCGCGGTAGTTACGACCGCCAGCTACGAGGCTCGCCGCTACGGGGTGGGCTCGGCGATGCCCGCCGCCAGAGCCAGGCGCATGTGTCCCGATGCGGTCTTTCTCGCGCCGGACTTCGCCACCTACCGCGAGACCTCCGCGCAGATGATGGGCATCCTGCGCTCGCACGTGCAGCGCGTTGAGACCGTCGGGTTGGATGAGGCGTATCTGGACCTCAGCGGCCTGTTCTCGCCGCGTACCGCGATGCGCCGCATCGTGGCCGAGATCGCGCAAACGCTGGCGCTGACCTGCTCGGTCGGCATCGGCCCCAACAAGCTCGTCGCCAAGGTCGCTTCAGACGCCGAGAAGCCCGCTGGATTTGTCGTGCTGACCCGCGAGCAGGCGTGCACCCGCTTCGCATCCTCGCCGCCGCGGCTGGTGCCAGGCATCGGACCAAAGACCGCGGCGGCACTGGCGCAGATGGGGCTCTCGACGCTCGCCGCGCTCGCCGCCGCCCCCGAGCAACGGCTGGTTGAGCGTTTCGGGCCGAACCTCGGACGAGAGCTCGGCCGTCGGGCACGCTTTGAACACGACGGCGAGATCGGCGCCGAGCGCAAGGTCGTCTCGGAGTCGCGCGAGCGCACATTCGATCGTGACCTCAGCGATGCCGGCGAGCTGCAGCGCGTGCTCACGCGCATGGTCGAGGAGCTGTGCGCCAGCCTTTCCACGCACGGACGTCAAGGTCGCACGATCGCCATCAAGGTCCGCCTGGACGACTTCACCACGGTCACGCGTGCGCACACGATCCTCCAGCCCACACGCGACGTCGAGGTGGTCGGCGCCCATGCCCGGCGGCTGCTCGAGGAGTACGCCCCGTCACGGCCGCTGCGGCTGCTCGGCGTGCGCGTTGCGGGCCTCGTGTCCGACGACCGGCGAGAGTCTGCCGCGCCGGGCGAGCGCCAGGACGCGTCGAGGGCGCTGACGCAGGAGCGCAACCAGCTCGCGCTGCCGGTCTAACGCTCGACTACAGCTTGAGCCTGAAGTCGGGACACCGGAACCGACGATAGGATTCACAGCATGACGCTCGCACGTGTCAATGACATCGAGCTCGACTATGAGCGCAGTGGCTCGGGGCCGGCGCTGCTGATGATCATGGGGATGAGCGGCACGGCGTTGCATTGGGGCGAGCCGCTGCTCACGAGGTTGCGTGAGCACTTCGAAGTGATCGTCTTTGACCACCGCGGCGTGGGGGCGAGTACACGGCTCGACGGGCCGATCACGACCGCCGAGATGGCCGCTGACGCCGCCGGGCTGCTGCGGGCGCTCGAGCTGGACTCCGCGCATGTGTTCGGCATCTCGATGGGCGGCATGATCGCCCAGGAGCTGGCGCTCGCACATCCCGAGGTGATCCGCACGCTGACGCTCGGCTGTACCTACTGCGGCGGGGAGGGCAGTGAGCTCGCGCCAAGCTGGGTGAGGGACAAGCTGGCCGAGGCGATGGGCTCCGGAGAGCGGCTGCGCATACTGCGCGCGGCGTGGGAGGTCGAGGTCTCCCAAGCGCTCGTCGACGACAAGGATGCATACGCGCGCTTCCTGGACATCTCGGCGCGGCGCTCGGTCGCGCTGGAAGTAGTGATGGAGCAGATGCGGGCATGCGCAACCCACGACACGCACGAGCGGCTTGCAGGCGGGCTGGGCATGCCCACGCTCCTGATCCACGGCTCCGAGGACAACATCCTGCCGGTGGGCAACGGGCGCATGATCGCCTCGCTCCTGCCCGGTGCTCAACTGGAGATCTTCGACGGCGCCGGCCACCTGTTCTTCTGGGATGACCCCGAGCGCTCGGCCGAGCTGATCCGCGCGCACGCCGCATGCTTGACCGCGCCGACGAGCTGATCGTCGACGCCGCCGGCGTCGCGCTGTCGGGCGAACACAGCGGACAGGGCCGACCGGTGGTGCTGTTGCACGGACTTACTGCCACACGCCGCTATGTGGTTATGGGCTCGCGCTCGCTGCAGCGATCTGGCCACCGTGTGCTCGCCTACGACGCGCGTGGGCACGGACGCTCATCCGCCGCTCCGGCGCGCGCGTATGGGTACGAGCAGCTCGCGGCCGACCTGCTCGCCGTGCTCGACCAGGCGGGCATGCGACGCGCACTGCTGGCGGGCGCATCGATGGGCGCTCACACGGCCGTGCGCTTCGCGCTGAGCCACCCCGAGCGCGTGGCTGCGTTGGCTCTGATCACCCCCGCATACGAACCCACCCCGCCGGCGAGTGACGAGGAGCTCTCGCACTGGGACGCGCTCGCCGAAGGGCTGCGCAGGGACGGGGTGGAGGGCTTCATCAGGGCCTATGACCTGAGCGCGCTGCCCGACGCTTGGCGCGCGAGTGTCGAGACGGTGCTGCGCCAGCGGCTGGCTGCACACGAGCACCCTCGGGCGGTAGCCGACGCGCTGGAAGTGGTGCCGCGCTCGCGCCCGTTCGAGGACATGGCAGAGCTGTCCACGATCGCCGTCCCGACCGTGGTCATCGCCAGCCGCGACGAGGCCGACCCCAGCCATCCACTGGCCGTCGGCGAGCGCTACGCGGCCATGATCCCGGGCGCGTCGCTCGTTGTCGAGGACGCAGGCGAGCCGGCACGCTCGCCACTGGCGTGGCAGGGAGGGCAGCTCTCGAAACTGCTTGCCGAGCTGTCCGGCCGTGGCCATTACGACGACCACAGTATGTGATAACATACAAACATATGCCGGTACGCGATTGGGATGGAACGAGCTACGACCGCATCTCCGCGACGATGGAGGCGCTCGGTCTGGAGGTGCTCGCGCGCCTACCGCTCAACGGCGAGGAGACCGTGCTCGACGCCGGCTGCGGCTCCGGACGCGTCACCCAGGCGCTGATCGAGCGGCTGCCACGCGGGCGCGTGATCGCCGTCGACCAGTCACCGTCGATGGTGGCCGCCGCGCGCGAGCGGCTTGGCCCAGACGCAGACATCCGCGCTCTCGACCTGCTCGAGCTGGAATTGAACGAGCCAGTCGACGCGATCCTTTCGACCGCGACCTTCCACTGGATCGCCGACCACGAGCGTCTGTTCGCGCGGTTGCACGCCGCGCTGGCGCCGGGCGGGCGCCTGCTCGCGCAGTGCGGGGGAGAGGGCAACATCGACGTCCTGCGCGGCGTCGCGCGCGAAGTCCTCGCCAACGCGCCCTACGCCGAGCACTTTCGCGACTGGCACGCACCGTGGAACTACGCGGGAGCACAGGTCACGCATGAGCGGCTGCTGCGCGCCGGCTTCTCAGCGGCCGACTGCTGGCTGACGCCCGCGCCGCGCCAGCCCGAGCAGCCGCGCGAGTTCCTCTCGACGATCGTGCTCGGACCACACGTACAGCAGCTCCCGAGCGAGTTGCGCGAGCCGTTCATGGACGACGTGCTCGCTGCGCTCGGCGAGCCGGTCACGGTCGACTACGTGCGCCTGAACATCGACGCCGTCGCCTGACGCGAGATCGCCGAATCGGCGACGCGATCGCGACCGGGCGTCAGGCGAGCGCCGCCGGAGGACCGGCCGGCGTGGCGTCCTCGCCGACGGCAGCTCCGCTGAGCAGGGCCGCGTAGCGTCCGCCGCGCTCGAGCAGGTCGTCGTGCGTGCCCCGCTCCACGATCGCGCCGCCGTCGAGCACGACGATCTGGTCGGCGTCGCGGATCGTCGACAGGCGATGGGCAATCGCGATCGTCGTGCGCCCGCGCGAGAGCTCATCCAACGCCTGCTGCACGGCGCGCTCGGTCTCGGTGTCCAGCGCTGAAGTCGCCTCGTCGAGGATCAGCACCGGCGGGTTGCGCAGCACCGTGCGCGCGATCGCCATGCGCTGCTTCTCGCCGCCGGAGAAGCGGTACCCGCGCTCGCCCACCGGCGTGTCATAGCCGTCCGGCAGCGAGGAGATCAGCTCGTGGATCTGCGCCGCGCGGGCGGCGTCTTCGATCTCCTCATCGCTGACCTCACGCCCACCCACTCCCGCGAAGCGCAGGTTCTCGCGGATCGACGCGTGGAATAGGTAGGTCTCCTGCGAGACCAGTCCGACGGTGGCCGCCAGCGAGGCCAGCGTGACGTCGCGGATGTCGACCCCGTCGATGCTCACACAACCCCGCTCGGGCTCGTACAGCCGCGCCACCAGGTACGCCAGCGTGGTCTTGCCCGAGCCCGTCTCGCCGACCAGCGCCGTACGCGTGCCCGCTGGGATCTCAGCGCTGATCTCGCGCAACGTCCAGCTCGAGTCGCGGGCGTAGCGGAACCACACGTCCCGCAGGAGCACGTCGCCGCGCACGCTCTGCAAGGGGCGAGCGCTCGGGCGCTCGACGATGTCGACGGGCAGATCCAGGTACTCGAAGATGCGTCCGAACAGCGCCATCGAGGTCTGCACTTCAAGGCCCACTGACAGCAGCGACTGGATCGGAAACAGCATCCGCGTCTGCAGCGTGGTGAATGCCACCAGCGTGCCGATCGAGATCGCGTTCCCGCCCGAGGCGATGCTCTCGCCGGCAAACCAGTAGACCGCGGCCGGCATGATCGCAAAGCTCATCTGCACCGAGGCCATTCGCCAGCGTCCGGCCATCCGCGCTCTGACCTCCAGCTCGGCCAGTTCGCCGGACTCGGCGCTGAAGCGGCGCACCAGCTCGGGCGAGCGGCCCATCGTCTTGCCCAGCAGGATGCCCGACACCGACAGCGACTCCTCGACCAGCGTCGACATGTCCGCCAGTCGACCCTGACGCACCGACTGGATGCGCCTGCGCTCCTCGCCGACGCGCCGAGTGAGCCACACGAAGAACGGCAGAAGCACTAGCGAGAACGCGGCCAGACGCCAGTCCAACAGCACCATCGCGACCACCACCGCTACGACCGTCGTGACGTTCTGCACGATCGAGGTGGCGGTCGAGGTGACGACGCTGTCGACGCCGCCGATGTCGTTGGCGATGCGCGACTGCACCTCGCCCGTGCGAGTGTGCGTGAAGAACGCCAGCGACATGCGCTGCAGGTGCGCGTACACGGCGGCGCGCAGGTCGTGCATCACCCGCTGTCCGACCTGGTTTGAGATCCAGGTCTGCGCCACACCGATCACGCTCGTGATCACAGACAGCGCGATCATCCCCAGCACCAGCTCGGTGAGCAGCTGCGTGTCGTGCTCGGGTATCGCCGTGTCGAGCACGCCGCGCAGCAGAAACGGACTGATCACACCCAGCCCGGCCGCCAGGAAGATCAGCGCCAGCAGCAGCGTCAGGCGCGCGCGGTAGGGCGCGAACAGCCGCCCCACGCGGCGCAGGGAAACCGGCTTCTCGGGCATGTCCTGCGGTCGCAGATCCGACGGCGGCAGGTGGCGGCCCTCACCCGCTCGTCCCTGGGCGAAAGGCTGGCTGCTCACCCTCCTGACTGTAGCCGCGCGGCGGCTCGATCGCCACGATCCTTCGCTACTGTCGGGGTGTGGCGGCGTCCCCCTTTGCAGGCAATTCCTCACTCACCCCAGCGCAGGTGAGAGTCCTCGGCTGCCTGCTCGAGAAGCAGCGCACCACCCCCGATGCCTACCCGCTGTCGCTGAACGCGCTGCGCTTGGCGTGCAACCAGTCGACCAACCGCGAGCCGGTGGTCGACTACGACGAGTCGCTGCTGCGTGACGCCCTGCATCGCCTGGAGCGCCGTGGGCTGGTGCGACTGGCCAGCGGCGCCGGCAGCCGCGCGCCGAAGTACCGCCACCTGCTGGCCGATGTGCTGCCGATGAGCCCCGGCGAGCAGGCGGTCATGTGCGTGCTGATGCTGCGCGGCGCGCAGACGCCCGGAGAGCTCAAGCAGCGCACCGAGCGCATGCATCCGCTTGCCGACCTCACACAGGTGCATGACACGCTGGCGAGCCTGATCGAGCGCGGTCTGGTCGTGCGTCTGCAGCGCCGTCCCGGCCAGAAGGAGGAGCGCTACGAGCACCTCCTGAGCGCCGAAGACGACGAGCAGCCACCAAGCGACGGGCAGGTGCGCGTCGACGGGGATGAACTGCTCGCAAGCGCGGCGCCGGACGTCGGCATCGCAGCGACAGGCGCGGTCGCCGACCTGGCGGATCTCGAGCGACGCGTGGCGCGGCTCGAGCGCGAGCTGGCTCAGCTGCGCTCCTCCAACGGCGCGGAGATGCGCGATCCTGTCTGACAGAGCCGCATGACCCACGCCGTCCCGATGCTCGCCGCTGCCTCAGACACCGCCACGGGCGTCGGCATCCCGCTTGCGCTGGCCGCCGGGCTCGTCTCGTTCCTCTCGCCGTGCGTGCTGCCGCTCGTGCCGGGTTACCTCTCGACTGTCATCGGCGTGACACCGGCGGACCTGGAAGACGGTGTGGGGGCGCGTCGAGTGCTCGTTCCCAGCCTGCTGTTCATCGCCAGTTTCTCGCTGATCTTCATCCTGCTGGGGCTGAGCGCCACGGTGATCGGCTCGACGCTCAACGAGCACAAACACGCGCTCGAACAGATCGGCGGCCTGGTAATCGTGCTGATGGGCCTGATCTTCCTGGCGACGCCGTTCGTCGGACTGTTCAACCGCGAGTGGCACTCAGAGACGCTGCTGCGACTGGCCGGGCGCGGTGGTCCGATCGTCGCGGGAGCGGCGTTCGCGATCGCTTGGACGCCGTGCACGAGCATCACGCTGGGAGCGATCCTCACGCAGGCGGCGATCTCCAATTCGGCCGCACACGGCGCACTGCTGCTGGCCTTCTACTCGGCCGGCCTGGCGATTCCGTTCCTGCTGATCGCGCTGGCGTTCGAGCGCGCCTCGGAAGCGCTCACGGTCGTCAAGCGCAACTTCCCGGTGATCATCGCCGTCGGCGGCGCGGTGATGATCGCGCTCGGCCTGCTGATCCTCACCGGCGAGTTCACGGTGCTCAACGCCAAGGCCAATGCCTTGCTGCAGGGGACCGGCCTGGACGTGTCGAGCGTCTGAGCGCCTCGGCCGTCGTGTGTCGAAGGCCGAGGCTCAGCTCAGTGCGGCTACGCAGCCTCGCGCAGCGCCGCCATCTCAGGCGACTCGGCGAGCTTCTTCAGCGCTCGCTGCTCCAGCTGTGAGGCCCGCTCGGCGGAGAACCCGAGCCGTTTGCCGATCGCGGTAAGCGTCTGAGGCTCCTCGCGGCCGGTGCCGAAGCGCAACGTCAGCACCTTACGCTCGGTTTCGGGCAGCTGTGAGATCGCGCGGTGCACGATCCGCTCGCGCTCGTTCTCCCAGGCGGTCTCCTCCGGCACCTCGGCGTCGGAGGGGAGCAGGTCACCGAGGGCCGTGTCGCCGTCTTCGCCGATCTGCTGGTCGAGGCTGACGAGCGCGGCACGCTGGTGGCGGACCTCCTCGACCTGCTCGATCGGCAGGCCGGTCTCGATTGCCAGCTCTTCGAGCGTCGGCTCGCGCCCAAGGCGTACCGACAGCTCGCGCTCGACGCGCCCGACCTTGCGGGAGCGCTGGGCGACGTGCACGGGCAGGCGAATCGTGCGTCCGGAGTTCTCCAGGCCGCGCTGAATCGCCTGACGGATCCACAGCGTGGCGTAGGTCGAGAAGCGAAAGCCCTTGCGCCAATCGAACTTCTCACTCGCGCGGATCAGACCGAGCATGCCCTCTTGGACGAGATCGCCCAGGGGCAGCCCCTGGTTCTGGTAGCGCCGGGCGTTGGAGGCCACCAGGCGTAGGTTGGAGTTGACGAGCAGTTCCTTGGCGTGCAGGTCGCCGCGCTCGATGCGCTTGGCCAGGTCGATCTCCTGGGCCGGCGTAAGCAGGGGGTAGCGGCGCGAGTGCGCGAGCAGCTGGTCGACGGACTCCGGGATGAACGAGTCGGCGGCACCGACCTCGATACGCTCGATCGGGTTGTCGAGCCGTCCGGGAGCGGCAGGCGTCGCCTCGACGTCGGCCGTGTGATCGGTCGCGTCTGGCTCGAGGGTGAGGGTGGAGTTTTGCGGGGAGTCTGACATGGGCGTCCTTCTAATCCGATGCTTGGAGTCGGAATTATACGCCGGGATAGTTGCGTTGTCAATCATCTGGTTTGGAGCATCCTTGGCGAGGTCCTTCGACACTCGGTACGTGCCCACCTGCCTGCCAGATCACAAGTGAGGCTGCCCGTGCAGCTAGCAGCCCAAACCCGCGAGCGGCGCGAAAGGAGCGTTCCGATGGGCGATCTCGCCGGCGCGCGCCGCTTTGGTGGGTCGCGCAGCGTACTACGGATAAGCTCGCCGCATGACCATCGATCTCTCCAATCAGGTAGTTGCGGTAACCGGCGCCTCCTCGGGCATCGGCGAGGCCACCGCGCTCGCGTGCCACCGTGCGGGCGCCGCCGTCGCCCTGGCCGCCCGTCGCGCGGATCGCATCGACGCGCTGGCGCAGCGCATCCAGCAGGACGGCGGTCGCGCGATCGCGCTGAAGACCGACGTGGGGGAGGAGTCCCAGGCGCGCGAGTTCGTGCAACGCGCCCACTCCGAGCTTGGGCGGCTCGACGTGCTCATCAATAACGCCGGCGTGATGTTGCTCGGAGCGATCGAGAACGCGCCTACCGAGGAGTGGCGGCGGATGATCCACGCCAACGTGTTCGGGGTGCTGTATTGCTCCCATGCAGCGCTGCCGCTGATGCGCGAGCAGGGTGGTGGGCACATCGTCAACGTCAGCTCCGTCGCCGGACGGGTGGCCCGCGCCGGCTCAGGTGTGTACAACCTCACCAAGTTCGGCGTGGGCGCATTCTCGGAGTCCCTACGTCAGGAGGGTGTTGGCATCGGCGTCCGCGTGACCACGATCGAGCCGGGCGCAGTGGCGACTGAGCTGCCAGGCCACAACCGCCCGGAGGTGATCGAGCAAATGGTCAAACGCTTCGCCGGCGTCACGCCGTTGCGCTCTGAGGACATCGCCGGCGCGATCCTCTACGCGATCGGCCAGCCCGAGAACGTGAGCGTCAACGAGGTGTTGATTCGCCCCAGCAAGCAGGGCGCCTAGCGCCGCGTGTCATCTCGGCCGCTCAGCCGGGACGAGCCCGGGCGGCTGGATCTCGAGCAGCTCGCTGACGGCGTGGTCGACTTGCAGCGTCGTGTGGTCCAGCTCGAAGCGCTCGTGCAGCAGCCGCTCGAGCTCTCGCCGCGTCTCGTGGCAGTCGCGCTCGGCGGCCACGAGCACGTGCGCCGACAGCGACGGAAATCCGCTGGAGATTTCCCACACATGCAGGTCGTGCACCTCGACGACGCCCGTTTGCGCCGCGAGCGCCGAGCCGATCGCCTGGGGATCGAGATCCTTCGGCGCCGCCTCCAGGAAGATGCGCCCCGAGGCGATCACCAGCGAGACGCCCGCGCGGATCATCAGCGCGGCGATCATCAGCGAGGCGATCGGGTCCGCGCGCTGAAAGCCGCTCACCAAGATCACACCGGCCGCGATCGCGGTGCCGATGAACCCGTACAGATCGGTCAGCACATGCTGGTAGCTGCCCTCGACGTTGAGGCTGGCGCGATTGGCCTTCGCCAGGTTCCACACGGCCGTGAGGTTTACGAGGATCCCCGCGAGCGCGACGGCCAGCATCAGCCCGCCGCGCACGTGCGGTGGGCTGACCAGGCGAAGCACTGCCTCATAGGAGATAAAGCCCGCGAGAATCAGCAGCGTCACGCCGTTGGCCTGCGCGGAGAGGATCTCCACGCGCCGCAAACCGAACGTCATCGCGCCCTGCGCGGGGCGTGCCGCCAGCGCCAGCGCCAGCAGCGAGAAGCCGATCGCGGCGGCGTCGCCGAGCATGTGCCCGGCGTCTGACAGCAGTGCCAGTGAATGTGAGATCACGCCCGCCGCGACCTCGACGGCCATGAACGCGACGATCAACGCGAGCGCTGTGATTAGCCGGCCGCGATCGGCGTCGGCTGAGATTCCGTGCGCGTGCGCGCCGTGGTCGTGCGCCATGGCTTCACGATACGCCGCGCTGCGCACGGATCCGCTCGCGGTGAGGCGTTCAGGCAGGCACACTGCCAAGCAACACGGGGCGAGAGCTGACGGCGGGTCGGGACCATAGTCTCTAGCGATGGCCGAGGCCGGCACCGCCGATTCCGCGCTCACGCAGCGGTCGATGACGCTGGTTTCGATCGCAGCCGCCGCACTGCTGGTGGCGCTGAAGCTGGGGGTCGGCCTGGCGACTGGCAGCCTTGGTCTGATCTCCGCCGGAATCGAGTCCAGCGGTGACGTGATCGCCGCCGTGCTGACGTTCTTCGTCGTGCGCCTCGGCGCGCGCCCCGCCGATCGCGAGCACCCCTACGGCCACCGGCGCGCGGAGAACCTCGGTGCGCTGGGCGAGGCGGCGATCCTCGTCGCGGGTGGCCTGATCGTCAGCGTCGAGGCCATCAGTCGTCTGATCGGCGGTGAAACCACCGTCGAAACGGCCTGGTACCAGTTCGCCGTGCTGGCGATTGCGCTGGTGCTCGACGCGAGTCGCACGACCGTCTCGCTACGCGGCGCGCGGCGCTACTCCAGCCCGGCGCTGCGCTCCAACGCAGCGCACTTCGCCGCCGACATGCTCGGCTCGGCGGTCGTGCTGATCGGCCTGGTGGCGGCTAGCGCCGGCTTCGCCCAAGGCGACTCGGTAGCGGCGCTGTTGGTTGCGGCGATCATCCTCGCCACCTCGGTGCGCCTGATCGGCGAGAACGCGAACGTGCTGATGGACCGCACGCCCAACGACGCGCGCGCGGCGGCCGAGCGGGCGATCGCCGGCCTGGAGGGCGACGTCGAGCTGGAACGCCTGCGCCTGCGCGAGTCCGCCGGGCGTTACTTCGCCGACGTCGTCGTCAGCGTGCCCGCTGGCCAGGCGGTGGTCGAGGGACACCGCGCTGCCGACCGCGTCGAGGGTGCGCTCGAGCAGGTGCTGCCGGGCAGCGACGTGGTAGTCCACGTGGAGCCGCGCCGCCGGGGTCTTGACCTGCGCGACCGCGTGCTCGCGATCGCGCTGTCCGAGCCACTAGTCAAGGAGGCTCACGACATCACGATCTTCGAGCAGCGGGGATCGCGCAGCGTGTCGCTGCACCTGAAGTTCCCCGCGGATCTAGATCTGGCCTCAGCCCACGAGATCGCCGAGCGTGTCGAGCAGGCGATCCGCGAGCGCCCGGGCGTAGCCGACGTGCAGACACACCTGGAGCCACTCGAGCGCCCGCTCGAGGCGCGATCTTCCGAGGACGGCGACGGCAAGGCCGACGCGCTGGCCGTCGAACGCCTCGTGCGCGAGCGCACCGGGCGCGCGCCGCTGCGCGTGAGGCTGCTCTCGACCGACGGCGGACGTGTTTTGTTTCTGACGCTCGGAGTCGCCAGCGGAGAGTCGCTGACAGCCGCCCACCAGCTCGCCAGCGACCTGGAGGACGAGCTGCGCCAGCAGATCGCGGGTATCGCCGAGGTGGTTGTCCACACCGAGCCCTAGACCGGTCGCGGGAAGGATCTCGCCGCCGCGGGATCTAAGCGCGAGAAGGCATCGGTATCCGAGAACCAGGAGGTCACGGTGAGAAACTCGCTCACGCTTGCAAGCGCCATCGCAACGGTCGCTCTGCTGGCCGGCTGCGGTAGCTCTGGCAACAGCTATTCCACAGCCACCAAGACGACCACCGCCGCGAGCGCGCCGGCGGCGAGCACGGGCACGACGAGCGCCGCCACACCGGCCTCTACCGGCACGACCAATGCCGTGCTGATCGCCACCAAGCACAACAAGCTGGGAACGGTCCTGGCTGCTGGACCCAAGAAACTCACTGTGTACATGTTCGAGGCTGACAAAGGCCCGGCCTCGACCTGCACCGGCGCGTGTGCGCAGGCGTGGCCGCCGGTCACCACGTCAGGCGCGCCAGCGGTGGCGGGCTCCGTCAACGGCGCGAAGATCAAAACGATCAGTCGCTCCGACGGGACCACCCAGGTCACCTACAACGGACACCCGCTGTACTTCTTCGTCAGGGACAAGGACGACGAGGACGCTTACGGCGAGGGCGTCAAGGCGTTTGGCGCTGACTGGTACGTGCTCGCGCCGAGCGGCAGCAAGATCGACAGTGACGAGGGCGATGGGGGCAACTCGTGATCGACCCATCCATCACCAAGCGTGCGCCCGCCGGCGCCCGGCGGGATGGGCGCCGCCTAATAGCGCTCACTCTGGTCGCCGGACTCGCACTGGTGCTCGCGGCGGTTGCGCTGGCGAGCACCACGCCGACGGTCCACTCGGCGACCTCTGAACTGGGAGACCGCATCCTCGTCAACGCCCAAGGACGAACGCTGTACGAGCTAAGCCCGGAGACTTCACACCATCTGCTGTGCAAGAGCAGAGGCTGCACGCAGATCTGGCCCCCGCTGACGGTCCGCTCGCGCACGACCAAGCTGAAGGCCGGTCCGGGCATCAAGGGCCATCTCGCCACCGTGCATCGCCACAACGGCACGTTGCAGGTCACGCTCGACGGACACCCGCTGTACCGCTACACCAGCGACACCGTCGGCGGGGAAGTCAACGGCGAAGGCATCGAAAGCTTCGGCGGCACGTGGCACGCGGTCAAGCTCGAACAGGCTCCTGCCAGCACCGCGCCAACACCCTCGACACCACCCGCCACGCCACCGAGTACACCGGCATACCCCAGCACGCCCGCGTACGGGTATTGAGCTGAACCCGGGGGCCGGCGGGCGGGTGCCGGCCCCGCTCGCCGGCCAGATTGGCGTATTAATGGAAGTCCGACGGCGAGCCGGCTGTCTGACCCGTTACGCTCGCGGGAAGTATCTGAACCGGACGGCGTCCTGAAGAAGCGACGACCACTACCAGGAGGATCTGACCAGTGAGGCTTCCAGCAGCAGGCTCAGCATCACGCTCCATACACAGGCTGTCCGCAGTGGCGTTGTTCGCCGGGCTCGCGGTCCTCGCGGGCTGTGGCTCCTCCAACAGCTCCAGCTCGTCCACCACGGCTACGCCCGCCACCACCGCCTCGACGCCCGCGGCGACCACTGCCACTAGTGAAACCTCGGGGGCGGCTCAGCCGCTGAAGCTGGAAGCCAACAGTGAAGGTCAGCTGGCCTACAACACGAAGTCGCTGACCGCCAAAGCCGGAAGCGTGACAATCGATTTCACCAACATGTCGCCCGTCGGGCATAACGTGGCGATCGAATCGTCCTCAGGCAGCAACGTTGGTTCTACGCCCACCTTCCAAGGTGCTACCAAGGCGCTGACGGTCAACCTCAAACCAGGTACCTACAAGTTCTACTGCACCGTACCCGGACACCGGCAGGCGGGCATGGAAGGCACGCTGACCGTCCAGTAGCCAGGCGGCCTCAATCCAGATAGGCGACAACGTCGCTCAGCGGCGCTCGCGCGGGCACGCGCTGCTCCTGCACGGGCCGGCCGAGATACAACAGCCCGATGGGCGTCTCGTCATCGGCTAGCCCGAGTATCGCTCGACCGCGCGGGTCCTCGAACAGCGCCACGCTGCGCCAGTAGCCGGCGAGGCCGCGTGCGTGCGCGCACAGCAGCACCAGATAGGCGGCCACGCCTGTGGCCAGCAGGTCCTCGCGATCCTGCGCGCGATCGCCGCTCTGCGTGGCCGTGACCGCCACCAGCGTGGGCGCGCGCTGCAGCTTGACGGCCGAGCCGGGCTGCTCGGCCTCGGCCAGCTCCATCAGGCGCTCACGTGTGCGCTCGCCGATCACACGAAATCGCCACGGGCTAGTCAGGTGATGGTTGGGCGCCCAGCTGGCCAGCTCGAACAGCTGCTCGAGCGACTGGGCGTCGAGCGGCTGTGTTGCGAACGCCTTGTGCGTGCGGCGCGTACGGATAGCCTGCTCGACATCCATGTGAGAACCCTAGAAGGACCGCCCTTGTCTGCCAACCCGTCCATCCCCGCCCGCAGCGTGCGACCCAGTTGAGCTTGGGTGAGGTCGTCACGATCGCGCTCGCGGGCATGGCGGCGGGCACGATCAACACGATCGTCGGCAGCGGCACGTTGATCACGTTCCCGGTGCTGCTGGCGTTCGGCTATGCGCCGGTGACCGCCAACGTGTCGAACACGGTCGGCCTCGTACCCGGGTCGGTGTCGGGCGCGATCGGCTACCGACGTGAGCTGGCCGGCCAGGGCGCTCGTGTGCTGCGCTTCGGCAGCGCATCGGTGGCCGGTGCCATCACCGGGGCCGTGCTGCTGCTGGTGCTGCCCTCCTCTGCGTTCAAGGCGATCGTGCCGGTATTCATTGCCTTCGCACTTGTGCTGACCATTCTGCAGCCGCGAATCAGCGCATGGCTGGTCGCACGGGAGATCAACCTGGAGCACGGGGGGGTGTGGGTCCCGCTGGCCCTTTACCTCACGGGCGTGTACGGCGGCTACTTCGGCGCTGCCCAAGGGATCATGCTGCTGGCGATCCTCGGCGTGGCGCTGGCACAGAGCCTGCAGCGCACGAACGCCCTCAAGAACGTGCTCGCTGGGCTCGTCAACGGTGTGGCCGGCGTGTACTTCATCTTCGCGGCGCACATCGAGTGGGCGCCGGCGGCGATCATCGCGGTCAGCTCGATCATCGGTGCACAGCTTGGCGCGCGCTACGGGCGGCGCCTGTCCCCGGGCGCACTGCGGGTGGTGATCGTGGTGGTTGGCATCTTCGCGATCGTGCGGCTGCTGACCTACTGATCGCCTGCGCAAGGCAAGGCGCCACTTTAGAGATGCCTGAATGGAGCTTTAGGCAGCCGTCAAGAATGAATGAAAGGTTTCGCCCGCGGGTATCGAAATAACCGATGAGCAACGCGACTCAAGATATGCCGATCACGATCTCCTCAGCCGAGCCACACACGTTCGCAGACGCGCCGAAGCGCGCGACGACGCGCGTATCTGGGGCGCCACGCCCTCACCGTGTGCGCGCGTGGGGGAGGGTCGCAGTCAGTCTTCTCGCCGTCTACGGGCCCGTGATCCTCGCAGTGCTGCTCCTTCACGGGTCCGTCACGGCGAAGGCCTACCTCGTCCTCAGCGCGTGGGCGATCGAGGCGATTCTCTGGTATCGGCTGGGCGACCCCGCCCACAGCCGGCGTAGCGGCGAGTGGCGCGCCGAGCCGCTTTAGGCCGCACGCCGCTTGGAGATCTCAGCGCCGTCTGCCAGCCACAAGTGCGTGGCGGCTGTCGCACGCCACGGCGACCAGCGCTCAGCCAAGCGCGCGAGCGGCTCGCTAGCGCCGGGAGCGAGACGCGGCAGCGCGCGCAGCAAGCCGAGATCCTGGGCGGGAAACGCGTCGCGCTCGCCCAGGCGCAGCGCGATGTACTGAGCCGTCCACGGTCCGAGCCCGCGCAGCGAGGTCACGGCGTCGACGAGCCGCTCGAGCGGAAGGCTGCGATCTAGCGCCAGCTCATCTCGGTGTACGGCTGTGGCAAAGGTGCGCACGGCGCCCTCGCGCGAGCGTGTCAGGCCAAGCCCGGTCAGATCGCCGGTGGCCAGGCGCGCGGGCGAAGGAAAGGTGTGCGTCAGGCCGAGTCGATCGAGGCCTGGCACCGGATCACCGAGCGCCCGCACCAGTCGCCCTGTGATCGTGCTCGCGCCGGCGACGCTGACCTGCTGGCCGATGATCGCGCGCACGCCGATCTCGAAGGGGTCCCAGGTACCGGGCGGACGCAGCCCGGGCCGCGCTCTGACGGCATGCCCGATCACCGGCGCCTCACACAGGTACTCGACGGCTTCTTCGACGGGCGCGTCCAGGTTGAAGATGCGACGCGCCCGCTGGGCGAGGTGAATCAGCCCGTGCCAGTGGGGCAGGTGCGCGCGCAGCAGCAGGTGGTCGGGCCCGCCGCTCGAGAGCTCCAGGACGCCTGGATCGCCGTCGAGCACGATCGTACGCCGATACGTGTTCGCGGATACGGACTCGACGCCCGGGATTGCGCGAGCCTCGAAGTAGGCGAGCATCGCCGGCCACTCCAGCGGCCCGTCGAAGGACAGGCGTAGGCTGAGCCCGCCATCGGCCGCGAGTCGGTCGGCTCGCCGACGGCGTGCACGCAGCTCACGCGGCGGGGCGTGGAAAACCTCCCGGCAGGCCCGGTGCAGCTGGCGGACGCTTCCGAACCCTGCCGCGAACGCGACCTCGGTGACGGTGAGGTCGGTGTCGTCGAGCAGCCGGCGGGCGAAATGCGCGCGGTGCGAGCGCGCGAGCCGATCGGGCGTTACGCCGAGATGGACGTCGAACAGGCGCCGCAGGTGCCGCGTGGAGACACCCAGGCGCGCCGCGAGCTGTGGCTCAGTGGCTGTGTCGAGCGCACCATCGATCACCATGTGCACGGCGCGGCAGACCAGCTCGGGGCCGCCCGTCCAGTCCAGAGCGGGGGAGGAGCGATAGGGACGGCAGCGCATGCACGCTCGGTAGCCGCCTGCCTCGGCCGCGGCAGCTAGGTGGAAGCGGCGAACGTTCTCGGGGTTCGGTCGGGCTGAGCAGTCGGGGAGACAGTAGATGCCGGTCGTGCGCACTGCGGAGAAGCTGCTCATGCACGCAGTATGTCTGCGCACGGGAGCAAGGTCGGACGTATTCGGACAGGTCAGGCGAGCCGGTCCGAATATGGCGTGGGCCCTCGCTCGAGGAGACGGGCGCGGCTCATCCAGCCTGATAGCGAAGGTAGACCACGCGCGAAGCGAACGTACGCGTCTCGAGCAGTTGCAGGTCGAGCCTGCGCTGCAGGGGCGGGAAGTAGGGGGTCCCGGCGCCCAGCACGACCGGGTTGACGAACAGCTGATACTCGTCGATAAGGTTCGCCGCGATCAAAGTGGATGCGAGGCCTGCGCCGCCGACCTCGATGTCCTTCCCCGGCTGCTTCCGGATTCGGGCGAGCTCCTCAGCGACGTCTCCTCGGAGGAGCCGGGCATTGCCCTGAACCTGCTCCAGCGTCCTCGAGAACACGACCTTTGGCAATGGCTTCCAGACTCGGGCGAACTCCAGAGCCTCTGGGGCCAGCGTGGCCTCATCAACCGTCTCCCAGTAGAGCATCACTTCGTAAAGCCGCCGACCGCAAAGCTGCACGTCGATCTCACTCACCCGCTGATTGTGGAACCGATGCAGCTCCTGATCGGGCGCCGACCAGTCGATCTCGCCGTTTGTCCCGGCGATGAAGCCGTCAAGCGAAACTCCCATCGAATAGATCAGCTTGCGCATCGCGGTTCTCCTTCGGTCGGTGATCGTTGGTACCAGGACGACGGCCTCCCGAATGGGGCTGGCACCGCGGATCTGTAGACATATTCAGCGCTTATATAGTAGACTTAATCGTCTATGAGCACCACTATCCGGGTAAGCGAGCCAACTCGGGACCGGTTCGCCAGGCTGGCGCAAGCAACCGGTCGTCCGATGAGCCAGCTGGTTGACGAGGCTGCCGACGCGCTGGAACGGCGCGTGTTCTTCGACCAGCTCGCCGCCGGCTACGAGGCCCTGCGCGCTGACGGAGATGCGTGGGGTGGGGTTGAGGATGAGCGCGTCGCTGAGAGCGGCGTGCTGCGTGACAGTTCGTCGTGAGCCATCGGCGGGGTGAGGTGTGGCTGGTCGATTTCGGCGATCCGATCGGGCGAGAGCAGTCGGGCAGGCGACCGGCGGTCGTCGTCTCCTCCGATTTGCTGAACGACAGTCGCGCCGGCGTTGTGGTCATGGTCCCGATCACAACGACCCACCGTGGTCTGCCTTCTCACGTCGAGATCGACCGCGGCAGCTCAGGCCTCGACGAGATCAGCTACGCGAAGTGCGAGGACATCAAGTCGATCTCCGAGCAGCGTCTGGTTGGGAGACTCGGAGCCGTCAGCGACGAGGCGGTGTTTCAAATTGCCCGTGCGCTGCGTTTCCTGCTGGACTTGTGATTAGCGCAGCTCACGTCCACGCCGCACTGACCAGTCAGCCGATCTCCTCTGCCAGCTCGACGATGATCCCCGCGGGGCCGCGAACGTAGCAAAGCCTGTAGATGTCCTTGTAACGCTCCAGCTCGCCGACCAGCTCTGCGCCGCGGTCGCGCAGGCGAGCGAGAACGTCGTCGATGTCCTCGATCAGGAAGCTGACGTGACGGATGCCCGGAGCGTTCGCCGGCTCGCGCTGGTGACCGCCGCCGGTCGGCGGCGAGTGGAACTTCACCAACTCGACGCGCGCGTGCCCGTCTGGAGTCCGCAGCATGGCGATCTGCGCCCGGACGTCCTCGAGCCCGACGACGCGATCCACCCAATCGCCCTCGACCGGCGCCTCGTCCTGCAGCTCGAGTCCGAGCTCGACAAAGAACGCCACCGCAGCCACGAGGTCCTCGACGACTACACCCACGTGGTCCATCCGCCGGATCGTCATGCGCTTGATGGTAGGGATGGGGTGGACGCGTCCGGGTGCGCGGTCCTGGCGTCCCGCCGCCGGCTCACGCTGCCCGCGCCCGCGCGGCCTGACGGACCAGGTGGTCGCGCTCGGCGACGTTCGTGGCCAGGCGGGCGGCCTCGGCGTATGCGCAGGCGGCGGCGTCGAGGTCGCCGCCGAGCTCGTGCAGGTGGCCGCGGACTGCGTGCCACCGGTGCCGGTCGCCGATCACGTCGTGCAGCCGGTCGGTCTCGCGCAGCCCGGCCGGCGCCCCGAGGACGTGGCCGACCGCGACGGCGCGTCCGAGCACGCCAGCCGGGTCCTGGCGCACCGGCTTGTCGGTCAGGGCGACGAGGTCGTCATACCACGCGAGGATCTGCGGCCAGTCGGTCTCCTCGGCGCTCGCCGCGTCGTCGTGCAGGGCCGCGATGGCGGCCTCGATCTGGTAGCGCCCGGGGCGCTCGAGCGTGAGCGCCGACTGCAACACACGGACGCCCTCGGCGATCTCGCGGGCGTCCCACAGACTGCGGTCCTGGCGGTCGAGCGTGACGATGCGGCCCTCGTCGTCCAGGCGTGCCGCACGGCGGGCATGGTTGAGGAGCATCAGCGCGAGCAGCCCGCGGGCCTCGGGCTCGGAGGTCGTCAGCGTGAGCTGGCGGGCGAGCCGGATCGCCTCACCGGCCAGGTCGACCCGGGTCGGCGGGCCAATATGCCCCGCCGTGTAGACGAGGTAGAGCACGCGCAGCACGACGGCGAGGTCGCCTGGCTTGTCCAGCCGCCGGCCCCGCAAGGTGCGCTTGGCCCGGCTGACCCGCTGGGCCATCGTCGCCTCGGGCACGTAGAAGGCGTCGGCGATCTCTCGCGTGGTGAGGCCGCCGACGGCGCGCAGGGTGAGCGCCACCTGCGAGGCCGGCGCGAGGTCGGGGTGACAGCAGCAGAAGAGGACGAAGAGAGTGTCGTCGCCCTCCTCGGTGGGGCCGGGCGGAGGCTCGGCATGGGCTGCCGCTTCGCGACGCGCCCGGGCCGCCTCGCTGCGGCGGGCGTCGACGAGCCGCCGCGTGGCGACTGTCGTCAACCACGCCCGTGGGTCGTCCGCCGGATGCTCAGGCCACACGCGCAAGGCCTCGATCAACGCTTCCTGCAGCGCATCCTCAGCGGCGTCGAAATCCTCGCCCCGTCGGACCAGACCCGCCAGGACGCGAGGGACGAGGGCACGCAGCGCACCCTCGTCCAGCGGTCGCGTCGTGCGGCTCACTCGGCTGCCGGCGCCTCGGACATGATCTCGCGCACGTCGATCCACTCGTACAGGGGCTCTCCGCGCGGACCCGGCTCGGACGAGACGTAGGCCGCGAGCTCGAGCGCCCGCTCGTAGGACTCGACGTCGATCATGTACCAGCCGGCCACGAGCTCGCTGGTCTCGGGATGCGGGCCGTCGGTGGTGACCGGCGCGGCGTCCGGGCCGCCGTAGCGCACCCACGTGCGCGTCGGCGTCAGCGCCTGGGCGTCGACGTACTCGCCGTTCTCGCGCAGGACGTCGGCGACGTGGCGTTGGAAGGCGATGTGCGCCTCCACGTCCTCAGGCGCCCATTGATCCATCGGGGGGAACGGGTGGTGGGGCTCTGGACCGCCGCGGTAGTGCTTGAGGAGCAGGTACTTAGGCATCGTGGTTCTCCTGGAGTCGTGGGCCGCGCCTGTCGTGGCCCTTCACCTGATGAGCGGAGGCGCCGTGCACTTTTCGACATGAACTCCCAAAACCTCCGCCAGGAGAGCTCTGGCGCCCTGACGCCCGTCAACTCTCGCAGGGATGGCGCCCCGTGTTCGGGCCGCGGCGCTGCTACTGGGCGCGCTCAACGCTCACTGGCGATCCGAGTTCCTGAGGACGGGACACCGGGAGTCGATCGACAACGAGATCGTAGGAGTCCTCGATCAAGTCCTTGACCATCTGCTCAGGAAGGGATCCATCGACGATCACGGTGTTCCAGTGACGCTTGTTGAGGTGGTATCCCGGAAGCACCTCGGCATGTGCGTCGCGCAGCCCCTGCGCGAGCTGCGGCTCGCACTTAAGGCTGACCCGCAGCGAGTCCGCGTCGAGCTGGGAGAGCGCGAACATCTTTCCGGCGACCTTGAAGACCGAGGTGTTGGGGCCAAACGGAAACGTCTCCTGCGCGCCTGGGAACGAGAGGCAGTATTTGCGAAGTACCGCGGGGCTCATTTCTTCGGTGCCGAAACGGGGTGGGGCGCATGGACGGACTCAGACATGCAGGGTCGGCCGGTAGATGAGCTCTTGGATATTGCCGTCGAGCGTCCGGCTCTCGATCAGCTCGAGGTCGAAGTCGGCCGCATCCTGGAAGATCGGGTAGCGCCCGGTCTGACCGGTGATCACTGGGAAGAGCGTCACCTGGACGCGCTCAACCAGACCCGCAGCCATCAGCGCCCGGTTCATCGACAGGCTGCCGTGCGAGCGCAGCGGCACCTCGGACTCCTCCTTGAGCCGGGCGACGACGTCGACGGCGTCACCGCTCACGAGGGTCGCGTCCGGCCAGTCGAGCAGTCCTGCCAGCGTGGTCGACACCACTGTTGCCGGTGCGCTCCTCATGCGGGTGACCCAAGGGTCACGCACCTCGGAATCCTCGGCGCTCGAGGCCAGCATCCGCGCGAACGCCCGATACGTGTTGGCCCCGAAGACCATCCGCTGCTCCTCGCTGTACACGGCGAGGCGATGGTCGAGCAGCTCGGGGCCTTGCTTGCCCCAGTAGCCGCCCCAGTCGCCGCCGCTTTCGGAGCCGAAGCCATCGAGGCTGGAAAACACGTCGAAGGTGTAGGTAGCGGTCATGATGCCCTCCTTGCGTCTCTGTCTGGGAAGTGGATGATCTCCCACAGATGCCCGCGGAGGACGAACTGCAGTCCCTTGCCTCCGTCGCAACGCTTGATAATCGATGTTATGTCAACTAACAGGTCGAGACGCCCGCTAAAGGGCCCTCGCCTCTCACCTAAGATCGAAAGCCGGGACCGACAACAGCGAACGGAGAGGCGGCAGATGCCCAACACGCTCTACACAGCTAAAGCGCACGTGACCGGCGGTCGCGCAGCCGGTCACGGCCGTACCAGCGATGGCGCGCTCGAGGTCGATCTGCGGCTGCCGGCTGAGATGGGCGGTCCCGGCGGCGGCACCAACCCCGAGGAGCTGTTCGCGGTCGGCTATGCGGCGTGCTTCGAGGGCGCGCTCGGCGTCGCCGCCCGCCGCGCCAAGCTCGACGCGTCGGATGCCGCGATCGAGTCGGAGGTGTCGTTGTCTCCGGACGGCAAAGGCGGTTTTCAGCTGAGCGTGCGGCTGGACGTCACGATTCCCAGCGTCGCCGACTCCGTCGCGGCCATAGATCTTGTGCGCACGGCACACAAAGTGTGCCCCTACTCCAATGCCACCCGCGGCAACATCGACGTCGCGCTGAGCGCCAACGGCACGGCTGTCGATTAGGTCGCTCGCCTAGCGCCCGAGCGTGCGAATCAGCTCGCGCTCGTGTGCGGTGAAGTTGCTCAGCAGCGTTCGGACCTGCTCGAGCTGGGCACGTAGCTCGACGTCTCCAACCTCCACCGGGAGCATCGAATCTTGCAGCGACGCAAGGCCCTGGTCGGCTTCGCTCACCGCGAGCACGGCGGCGTCGAGAAAACCTCTGGCCCCGCCCGATGGCGCGCCGGCGATCGCCGGCTCGAACGCGCCGCCCGGCAGTTGGTGGCGTCCGGCGAAGCCCGTGTGCGCGCCCTTCAGACGCCCGTAAGCCAGCTGTACAGGGCCAAACAGCTCGGTCTCCATTCGCTCGGCGGTCTGCTCGTCGAGCAGTTCGTAGGCCTCGCTCAACGCCGCCAGCGCCACGCTGAGTAGCCCGGCCGCGTCGGCGAGCGTGTCGAGCAGCTGCTGTCTGGCCTCGGCGGTGGCGTAAGGCATGTGCGCAAGGTTAGAAGGCCGGCGGCTCCGCTACGCCACTAGCTCTCGCGCGCGCAGCAGCACGGCATCGATCATTGGCTCGGTCAACCTGCCCGTGAACGTGTTCTGCTGACTCGGGTGGTAGCAGCCGAGCAGTGCGTAGCGCCCCCCTGTCAGCTCGGCGCCGTGACCGAAGCGCGGCCGCGGCCGCGCTGGCCTGACATCTGGGTCGGCGGCAGCCATCAGTCGCAGCGCGCCATCCCAGGCGAAGGCGCCCAGGCACACGATCGTCCGTACCTCGCTCAGCAACTCCAGCTCCGCGACCGTCCACGGCAAGCACGTGTCCCGCTCGGCCGGCTGCGGGCGGTTCGCCGGCGGCGCACACCGCACCGCTGCGGTGACCCACGCACCGTCCAGCACCAGGCCGTCGCCGCGGCGGCTGGAGGTCGGCTGGTTGGCGAAGCCGGTACGCCAAAGTGCGCTGTACAGGAAGTCCCCGGAGCGATCGCCCGTGAACATCCGCCCAGTCCGATTCGCGCCGTGCGCCGCCGGCGCCAGCCCGAGCAGCAGAACGCGCGCCGCCGGGTCGCCGAAGCCCGGCAGCGGACGCCCCCAGTAGGTCTCCGTGGCGAAAGCCGCGCGCCGCTCGCGCGCGACCTGCTCGCGCCATGCGACCAGCCGCGGGCAGCGCCGGCAATCGCTGATCTGTGTCTCCAGCTCGGTCAGCCGGCCGAGGCGTCGCGCTTGCACACCGCAGTAGTACCATCGCCAGAGAGATGCCGCTTTGGCTCTGGATCCTGTTGCTCGCTGGGCTGGTCAAGATCCCGCTCGCCGCTCTCATGCTGTGGATTCCGTATCGCTACGACGAATCGATGCGCAGCTCGGACTCGTCTGACTCCTCCGAAGAGGACGGTGGCTCCAAGGCGCTGCCGGCAGGTCCGCTGAACCCACACCCGCGCGCGCCCAGCCCGCGTCGGCCTCGCCGCGGCCCGCACGGCTCACCTTCACCGTCCCCGCCCAGGCGAATACGGACCAGCGCTCGCGCCACCCGGCGCGTGCGTGTCTCACACTGAGCCCCGCGGGAGTCCTCAGCGGTTGCGCTTGCGCTGCTGCCGCGCCGCCTTGGCTTTCGCGCGACGCTTGCGCAAAGCTGCCTCGGAGTGACGTGCCGTGCTGCCTTCGACCAGCTCGGGGTCTCCCGCCGGCGCCACGCGGCGGGCGTCGCGTGCGATCACGAACCCGATCCCCGACAGCAGCAGCACCGCCGCTCCCGTCGCCAGCAGCACCGTCGAATGGGAGTTGGTGGGCGGATTCGAGCTCGTGCTGGTGGTGCTCGTAGTCGTCGTTGTTTCTTCTTCCTGCGCGCCCTGAGTCAGTTCGCTCAGGGAGTGGCCGGGGTTCAGTTCAGCCGACCGCGCGGCGCACGGAGCGACAGCCGCGAATGCCAGCAGCGCCACCAGCGCCAGCGCACACGTGAATCCGCCGGCCCTCGAGCCCGTAGGTGTATCTCTCCACCACACCCGCCGAGCATACCGCCGGCAAAAGGCCCGCGTGCGTCAGCCGAGGGCGCACACACGCCGACTCGCGACGCGTCGGGCGCGCACCCATACAATGCCCGCCCATGGCACCCAAACAACGCCAGGTCCGAATGGAGCAGCGCGGCGGCCTCGAGGCGATCCAGGCGCTCGAGCAGCGCTCGGACGAGGAGCTCGAGGCCGAGACCAAGTACAAGTCCGCCGCGCTGGCGATCCTTGGCGCACGCGCGTCAGAGCGCTTCGACGCTGAGGCCGCCCGAGGCTATTTTCAGCGTGCGATCGCGGCCGCGCGCCCGCAGGAGCGGATGCAGATCCGGCGTATGGCCGATGCGTCACTGGCGCTCGCCGAACGCCGCGCAGGTGACCTCAAGGACGCGGTCGAGCGGCTCGGGCAGGCGCCCCCCAGCGGGCGCCAGCTATTCGCGCTGCGTGCCATGGGCCTGTTGCTCCCCCCCGCTTCGGCCGGCATCCTCGCGCGCGTGCGAGGCATCGTGCTGATCATCCTGCTGCTGGTGGTGCTGGTGCTGATCGGCCTCGGCATTGTCGAGCTGATCGCGCTCCCGTTCGGCGGAATCAGCGTAGCTCCCGGCGTTCTGCTCGGCCTGTTCCTGGTGATTGCCGTGCTCGCAATTGCTGCCGCGATCGGGCGACGGCGACGAGCGCGCGCCACCGCCGGCGGTTGACGCCCGCGACCGGCTCGCCCGCGCCGCGGGCACTACGCTTGCCCTCGTGCCAGCACCCGTCTGTCTGATCGTGAACCCGGCCGCCGGCGGCGGCAAAGCCGGACGCGCGGCTCCTGCCGTTGAGCGTGCGCTGCGCGCTCACGGTCTGGCCGTGCGGCGGGCAGACACACGCGATCTGCCACACGCCCGGGAGCTCGGCGAACAGGCCGCGCTTGCCGGCGAGACGGTTGTCGCACTCAGCGGCGACGGTCTCATCGGCGCGCTCGCCGACACACTCAGAACCGTTCCCGGCGCGGTGCTCGGCCTGCTCCCGGGTGGCCGTGGCAACGACCTCGCCAGGGTGCTCGGGATCGCCGCGGATCCGGTGGCGGCGTGTGCGACGATCGCTGACGGGGTGCCTCGACCGGTCGACCTCGGCCTCGTCCTGGACAGAGATGGGGACGGCGAGGGCCACGCGTTCGTGGGCATCGCCTCGGCGGGCTTCGACAGTGACGCCAACCGCATCGCCAACGAGGCGCCGGCGTGGCTCGGCGGTCTCGTGTACGCCTACGGCGCGTTGCGCGCGCTGCTGGCCTGGCGCCCCGCGCGCCTGGAGATCGAGCTGAGCCCATCCGGGGAGCACCACACGTTCACCGGCTTCTCGGTCGCGGTCGCCAACTCCAAGGCCTATGGCGGCGGCATGATGATGGCGCCCGACGCGCTACTCGACGACGGCCTGCTCGAGATCGATCACCTCCGAGCGGATCGGCAAGCTGCGCTTCCTCGCCAACCTCCCGCGCGTGTTCAAGGGCACGCACGTCGATCTGCCCGCCGTGCACGTGTTCCGCGCAGCCGAGGTCGCGATCTCAGCCGACAGACCCTTCACGATGTACGCGGACGGCGATCCGATCGGTGAGCTGCCGCTGCGGATTCGCGCGCTGCGCGGCGCCGTCACGATCCTCACACCACCGGACGCCGCCTGCACCGCGTTTGCCGAGCCCCTCCCCCCTGCCTCGGCTTCAACAGCGCCGGTGCCCTCGAGCGAAGCGTGATGGCCGGCATGCTCGCCGGAAAGGTCACGCTCGCACGGGCCGTGGGCAGACTCTCGCAGCTGCGCGGCGGCGGCGCCACCAGCGCGCCGGGCAGGGTCCTCATGCGCCTGGCGCCCGACGCGATCGCCTCCCTCGGCGAGCGACTGACACGCGGCAGCGTGCTCGTGTCCGCGACCAACGGCAAGACCACCACCGCCGCGATGGCAGCCGCCATCTTCGAAGGTGACGGCACTTCGCTTGTGCACAACCACGCCGGCGCCAACATGGCCGGCGGCGTGGCGACGGCCCTGCTGGCGGCCGCCCGCCCCGCCGGCGGTATCGACGGCGAGCTCGGGCTGTTCGAGGTGGACGAGCTGTGGCTGGAGGGGTTGGCCGGTGAGCTGCGACCGCGGGCGATCCTGCTCGGGAACCTGTTTCGCGACCAGCTCGACCGCTACGGCGAGCTGGAGACGATCGCAGACAGCTGGCAGCAAACGCTGCGCGCGGGCGACGCTCGTCTGATCCTCAACGCCGACGACCCGCTCGTCGCCGACCTCGGCCGCGACCACGACGAGGTCGTCTACTTCGGAGTCCAGGACGACTCGCTCGCACTCCCCGGCATGGCCCACGCCGCTGATGCCAAGCACTGCCGCAACTGTGGCGCGCCGTACACGTTCGACGCCGTCTACCTGGGGCACCTCGGGCGCTATCACTGCCCCGGCTGCGGACAGGCACGACCGGCACCGACCGTCACGGCCTCGGCCGTGCGCCTGCAGGGCGTACGCGCGGCACGCTTCACGCTGCACACCCCGCACGGGCGGGGAGAGGTCACGCTCGCCCTGCCGGGGCTGTACAACGTCTACAACGCACTCGCCGCCGCCGCGCTTGCCAGTGCGCTGGGCGTCGGCTTCGAGCGCATCGTCTCGGGTCTGGAGAGCGCCAGGGCCGCATTCGGGCGCGGCGAGACGATCTCGCTGCCGGTGCGCGCCAACAGCGGGACGTCGGTCGCGCGCGAGCTGCGCATCCTGCTGATCAAGAACCCGGCCGGAGCCAACGAGGTGCTGCGCACGCTCGCGCTGGAGCCCGGAGAGCACGACCTGCTCGGCGTGCTCAACGACGAGATCGCCGACGGGCGCGACGTGTCCTGGATATGGGACGCCGACTTCGAGATGCTGGCCGAGCGCATTCGGCACGTCACCTGCGCGGGCACCCGTGCCGCCGACCTGGCGACACGCCTGAAGTACGCGGGCGTCGACGCAAATCGCATCCATGTGCGCGAGGACCTAGCAACCGCTCTCGACGAAGCCGCGGCGGCGGACGGTGAGCAGGCGCCGGCCCCGCTGTACGCGCTGCCGACGTACACAGCCATGCTGGCGCTGCGGGAGCTGCTGGTGGCACGCGGGCAGGCGAGCAGCGCATGGAGGTGAGCGCTCGTCACGATCGGCGCCCCGCGCGCTCGCCCGAGATGAAACGCGCGGCGTCTGTGATCTGGCATGACCTCGAGTGCGGCTCCTACCTGGCCGACCTGCCGCTGTGGCGCGAGCTGACCGACGCGCCGGCAAGTTCGGCGGGGCAGGACCCCGAGAGCGTTCCCGTGAGCGTGCTCGACGTCGGCGCGGGGACCGGACGCGTGGCGCTCGATCTGGCCAGGCGGCACCGGCTGGTAACGGCGCTGGACCGCGACGCGGACCTGCTGAGCGCATTGCGCGAGCGCGCCGGCGAGACGCCGATCGAGACCGTGTGCGCCGATGCCCGCACGTTTCAGCTGGAGCGTCGCGACTTCGACGTGATTCTGATGCCGATGCAGACGGTCCAGCTGCTCGGCGGCGCCGACGGGCGCGCCGCGTTCATGCAGCGCGCCCGTGAGCACCTACGCCCCGGCGGTCTGCTCTCGCTCGCGATCGTCACCGAGCTAGAGCCCTTCGACTGCGCCGCCGGCGACGCCGGCCCCTCACCGGAGATCGCGCGCGTCGGCGCTGAGCATTACGTCAGCCGGGCGATGAGCGTCAGTGTCAGCCGGCAGCTGGTCACGATCGAGCGCAAGCGCAACGTCCTGTCCGCGGGCCAGTCGATCACCGACGAGCTGGCGAGCAGCCAACAGGATGTCGTGCAGCTGGATCGGTGCAGCGCGGCTCAGCTGCTCGAGGAGGGGCAGGCTGTGGGGTTGACGCCCGCCGCCGTCCGCGCGATCCCGGCTACCAGCGAGCACGTCGGCAGCGAGGTGGTGCTGCTTGCCGCCTGACTCACCCGTGCATCCCCCGCCGTCCGATCGCACGCTGCGTGTGTGCGCGCTTTACCCCGATCTGATGAACATCTACGCCGACCGCGGCAACCTGATCGTGCTCGCACGCCGCTGCGCGTGGCGCGGGATCGGGTTTCAGCTGACTGCCAGCGGGCTCGGCGAGCCGCTGGCGGCGCACGAGCACGACCTGTTCTACATCGGCGGCGGCCAGGACCGCGACCAGCGTCTGTGCGCCGAGGACCTGATCGAGACCAAGCGCGAGGCGCTGCACGCGGCCGCCGCGCGCGGCGCGGTCGTGCTCGGCGTATGCGGCGGCTACCAGTTGCTCGGCCACTCCTACACGCTCGGCAGCGAACAGATCCCCGGGGTCGGGCTGCTGGACATCCGCACCGTGCGCGAGGACGGGGCGCGGCTGATCGGCAACGTCGCGATCGAGGTCTCGCTGGACACCGATAACGGCACCCCCTCGCGCGAGCGCACACACGTGCTCGCCGGCTTTGAGAACCACGGCGGGCGTACCTATCTGGGTGACGGTCAGCAAGCGCTTGGACGTGTGCTCAAAGGGCACGGCAACGATGGGCGCAGCGCCACCGAGGGCGCTCGTACGGGAAACACGATCGGCACCTACCTGCACGGTCCGCTGCTGCCCAAGAACGTGTGGTTCGCCGATTGGCTGATCGCACGGGCGCTCGGACTGCGCCCCGATGACCTCACAGGCCTCGACGATGAGACCGAGCATCAGACGCACCTCGATGCGCGGCACGCCGCCGGCGTGTGAGCCACGCGCCACCGTCAACACACCTCGCGGTTGGCTTCGGCGCTCGCAAACTCGACGTTCGCGTCGGGCCGATCGGTATGCGCCCGCCTACGATCGGGAGATGGACCTCAACGAATACCAGCAGCTGTCACGACGCACCGCCGAGTATCCACGCGAAGCGTGGCTGGCCTACCCGGCGCTTGGCCTAGCCGGTGAGGCCGGCGAGGTAGCCGAGCACGCCAAGAAGGCGATCCGCGACGACGGCGGGCAGGTCAGCGATGAGCGCCGTAGCGCGATGGCCAAGGAGCTCGGCGACGTGCTCTGGTATGTCGCCCAGCTCGCCAGCGAGCTGGAGCTGGAGCTCGACGATGTCGCTCAGGGGAACCTCGACAAGCTGATCTCGCGCCAGCGGCGCGGTGTGCTGTCGGGCAGCGGCGACGAGCGCTAGTGGAGCCTCGCTGAGGTGCCCGGCGCTTGACCCTTGGGCGCGAGATCAACCGGCGACGGCAAAGCGCGCGAAGCGCTCAGCCAGTCGCGCCGGCACCAGCGCGCGCACGCGCACGCCCTCGGCGGTGTCCTCACGGCTGACCTCGCCCGCCAGCTCGTGCAGCTCCGCCAGGCTGCCGCCATCGGCGTATGGCACAAGTAGCTCGAGTGCCCGCAGCAGGTGCGCCAGCTCAGCCTCGATGCGCTCGCCCAGCTCCTCCAGCCCCTCGCCGGTGGCCGCGCTGACGAGCACCGCCTTAGGGTGGCGCAGGCGCAGATCCTCGCGCACGTCCGGCGCGAGCAGGTCCACCTTGTTGAGCACCAGCAGCCGTGGACACTCGCCCGCGCCGATCTCCTCCAGCGTGCCCTCGACCGAGCGCTGCATGATCTGTGCCTGGGCCTCCGGCGCGGACGCGTCGAGCACGTGCGCCAACAGGTCCGCGCGGCGTGTCTCCTCGAGCGTCGCCGCGAACGCGTCCACCAGCTGGTGGGGCAGCTTGCTGATGAAGCCGACCGTGTCGGTCAGCAGGTAAGGGCGTCCGCCCAGGCGCAACGTGCGCGTAGTCGGATCGAGCGTGTGGAACAGGCGATCGCGCACGCCCACATCTGATCCGGTCAGCGCGTTCAGCAGCGTCGACTTGCCGGCATTGGTGTAGCCGACCAGCGCGACAGTCGGTATCGCCGCGCGCTCGCGCTCGGCACGCTGGACCGCACGCGTCCCCTTGACGTGCTCCAGGCGGCGGCGCAGCACGGCGATGCGATTGCGTGCCAGCCGCCGATCGGTCTCGATCTGCGTCTCGCCCGGGCCTCTCGTGCCGATGCCACCGCCCAATCGCTCCAGGTGGCTCCACAGGCCGCGCATGCGCGCCAGGTTGTACTCCAGCTGGGCCAGCTCGACCTGCAGCTTTCCCTCTGCGCTGCCGGCGTGGGAGGCGAAGATGTCGAGGATCGCGGTCGTGCGGTCGACGACCGGCAGCCCGACGCCCTCCTCCAGATTGCGCTCCTGGCGTGCCGTCAGCTCGTCGTCGCAGGCGATCAGGTTCGCGTCGCACGCGCGTGCCAGCGCCTTCGCTTCGGCGACCTTGCCGGGCCCGAGATACGTATTGGGGTGGGGGCTCTCGCGCCGCTGAATCAGCTCCCCCGCGACGGCCACGCCCGCGGTTCGCAGCAGCTCCCCCAGCTCCGCCAGATCGTCACCCTCTGCAAGCGCGCCCACGCACAATGCGCGCTGCTTGGCCCGCTGAGCGGGCTCCGATCCGTTCTGCGCCGCCACGCTCGGGGCGCTGCGGCCGCTTCGGCTTCTCTGCATTCAAGCCTCAGTCTAGGGCCCAGGCCAACGCCCATCCTGACGGCTAGTCGCGCCGCTGTGCCCGGCAGTGCCCGTCGCGCCGTCCCTAGGGGAGCGTCAGCCCTTCAACGAGCCCAGCCGCTGAACCGCCTCCAGCAGACGATCGTCTGGGGTCGTCAGCGAGATGCGAAACCAGCCCTCGCCGGCCGGCCCGTAGATCGCACCCGGAGACAGCACCACGCCCACCCGGTCCAGCACGTGCTCGCAATACTCGGCCGAGCTGGAAAAACCCTCTGGCACAGGCGCCCACACGTAGATCGTGGCGTGTGGTGGCGTCACCTCCACGCCGATGTCGCGCAGCGCACCGCAGACTAGGTCGCGCCGGCGCAGGTACAACTCGTTCATCGACGCAACCTCCGCGTCCGCGTCCGGAGACAGCGCCGCCACGCCCGCCAGCTGCACCGCGTCGAACAGTCCGGAGTCGATGTTGGTCTTCAGACGCCAGTAGATCTCCAGCGCCTGCGCGTTTCCGACTACCACTGCGCAACGCCAGCCGGTCATGTTGTAGCCCTTGGACAGCGAGAACACCTCGATGCCGACGTCCTTAGCTCCCGGCGTGGCCAGGAACGACGGGGCCTGATGCCCGTCGAAGACGATCTCCGAATAGGAGTTGTCGTGCACCACGAGGATGTCGTAGGCGCGCGCGAACTCGACCACCCGCTCGAAGAAGCCCTCCGGCGCCAGCGCGCCGGTCGGGTTGTTGGGGTAGTTCAGGTACATCAGCTTCGCGCGCCGCGCGACGTCCTCGTCGATCGCGGCTAGATCCGGCGCGAAGCCGTGCTCGGGCTCCAGCGCCATCAGCACAGGCTCCGCGTCTGCCAGCCATGGCCCGCCCGTGTAGACGGGATAGCCAGGGTCTGCCGCCAGCGCGTAGTCGCCGGGGTTCAGGAACGCCAAGTTGAGGTTGAAGATCGCCTCCTTGGCGCCGATTGCAGGGATGATCTCGCGCTCGGGATCGAGCACGACGTCGAAGCGGCGCTCGTAGAAGTCGCGTACCGCCGCGCGGAAGTCAGCGCGCCCGCGGTTGCTCGGGTACTGGTGGGTTTCCGGCTCGCTGACGGCCTCCTGCATCGCCTGCACGATCAACGGCGGCGTCGGGCGGTCGGGGTCGCCGATGCCGAGGCTGATCACATCCACGCCCGCCGCGCGCTTCTCAGCGATCTTGCGCTCCAGCTGGGCGAACGCGTACGGCGGGATGCGCTCCAGGCGCTCACTCGGTTTCATGCAGCTCCTTTGTGAAATCGTCGCTGAGGTGACCCTCGAACACCGGTCGCGCCCATCCTGTCAGGTCAACGCGCAGGTCCTCCCCCACCTCCACGTCCAGCTCGCCGCCGTCCAGCAGCACGCTCACGCGCCCGGGTCGCAGCGGGTCACCATATTCACCCGCGTGCGCGACCGCCGCGCCCGTCGCTCCCGTGCCTGACGACAGAGTCTCCCCCACGCCGCGCTCGAAGATCCGCGCGCGGATGCGCCCGGCGCTACCGGGATCGAGCTCGGTGTACCAGGACACGTTGGTGCGGTTTGGGAACTGACTGTCGGCTTCGATCGCCGGCCCGATCGCGGGCAGATCCAGCGCCTCCAGCGCCGCGATCGAGTCGACGTGGATCGCGCACTGGGGATTTCCGATCGAGACGTGGTGAAACGGCCATAGCCGCCCGGCGCTCATCACTCCCCCTGAGCCGTCGGGCGGCCCGTCCGGGAAGTCCGACGAGGTAAGACTGGCGTGACCCATGTCGACCTTGCAGGTGTCTTGCCCGGTGATCGTCGGGCGGATCTCACCGGCGAGCGTGTTGATCGTGAAGGTGTCGCTGTCTGTCCAGCCGCGCCGGCGCAGGTACAGGATCGCCTCGCGAGCGCCGTTGCCCGACAGCTCCGCCTCGGACCCGTCGGGGTTGAAGATGCGCAGGTCGGCGACGTGGTCGGGATCGGCCGGCGGGTTGAGCAGCAGCACGCCGTCGGCGAATACGCCGAAGTGACCCGCGCACAGCCTGCGTATGCGCGCGGGCGTCAGCTCGAACGGGAGCTGGTCGCGCTCCACGATCAGGTAGTCGTT
Source organism: uncultured Solirubrobacteraceae bacterium (assembly GCA_963705235.1). Classification (GTDB taxonomy): domain Bacteria; phylum Actinomycetota; class Thermoleophilia; order Solirubrobacterales; family Solirubrobacteraceae; genus Palsa-744. The sequence continues at coordinate 2,573,519 of OY970059.1, forward strand.
GCCCAGCGCTTGCCACTTCTCGAATCTCATGCGGCGCCTGAGTCTAGGATCTCGCGCGCCACGGCCTCGGGCTCGCGCCCTGTCACGTCGATTGTGTGCACGCCCGCGAGCTTGCGCATCCACGTCAGCTGGCGCTTGGCGTAGTTGCGCGTGCGGCGCTTCATCGCCTCCACGTCTCCCGCCAGCAGCTCGTCGAAGCCGACGGCCTTGCGCGCCGTCTGCGATGCCCCGGCCGCGTTGGCGCGGCGGACCTCCTCGCTCACGCCCGCGTCAAGCATCTCCTCGACGCGCGCGTCCGTGGCCGCGTAGAGCGCGTCACGCTGCATCGTCAGGCCCGCCAGCAGCGTCGGATGGCGCATCTCATCGCTCCAAAGCTGCGATGGGCCCTCCGGCGCCTCCAGCTCGCCGAGGTCGTAGAGCTCGAGTGCGCGCACCAGCCGCTGACGGTCGTTGGGCTCGATCCCCGCGGCGGCCCATGGTGCGCGTTGCCGCAACTGCTCGTGCAGATGCGGCGCGCCGTGGCGCTCCAGTTCCGCGCTCCAATGCTCGCGCAGGCCCTCGGGCGGCGGCGGGCGCAGGTTCAGCTCGGTCAGCGCTGCGCGCAGGTACAGGCCCGTGCCCCCCACCACGATCGGACGACGCCTCGCGGCTAGTAGGTCATCGATCTGTGCGTGTGCGAGCTGTGCGTACTGTCCCGCGCTGAAGGTCGCGTCCAGCGGTAGGAACGACACCAGGCGGTGCTCCAGCCGCGCCTGCTGCGCCGGCGAAGCCACGCCGGTCAGCGTCCGCAGGCCCTCGTAGACCTGCAACGCGTCCGCCGAGACCGCCACCGGGTCCTCGCCGTCGGCGCGCAACAGGTCGGCCAGGGCGACCGCTACAGCGGTCTTGCCCACGCCCGTCGGTCCGAACAACGCGATCACCCGCATGCGGGTAGGCTCACAGCTTGTGCAGATTGCCGGCTCCTCCGTGCTGCTCACCGGTGCCACGGGCGGCATCGGCCAAGCGATCGCGCGCGAGCTGCACGCGCGCGGCGCGCAGCTGACGCTGACCGGGCGCCGCAGCGACGTGCTCGAACCGCTGGCCACTCAGCTGGATGCGCGCGCCCTGGCGGTGGACCTGAGCGACCACGCCGCGCTCGACCGGCTGCTGCAGGACGCGAACGACAGCGACATCCTGCTCGCCAACGCCGCCATCCCCGCCGCCGGGCGCCTGGAGTCCTTCACGCAGGAGGAAGTCGATCGTACGCTCGACGTCAACCTCCGCGCGCCGGTCGCGCTCGCGCACGGGCTGTTGCAGGGCATGCTGGAGCGCGGCCGCGGGCACCTGGTGTTCATCTCCTCGATCGCCGGCAAGACGACCGTTCCCGGCAACCCGCTCTACCACGCCACCAAGTTCGCGCTGCGCGGCTTCGCCGGCGGGCTGCGCGCTGATCTTCACGACAGCGGAGTGGGCGTCTCTTGCATCTTCCCTGGCTTCATTCGCGAAGCCGGCATCTTCGCCGACTCCGGCGTCAAGCTGCCGCCGGGCATGGGCACGCGCTCGCCCGAGGATGTCGCGCGCGCTGTCACGCGGGCGATCGAGCACAACCGGGGTGAGCTCGACGTCGCTTCGATCACACAGCGCGGCGGCGCGATCGCCGCCGGGCTCGCCCCCGATCTCGCGTCCAAGGTTGTGCGACGTCTCGGCGGCGACGACATCGCGCGCGAGATGGAGCACGCGCTGCGCGACAAACGCTGAACGCACTCAGAACAGGGTCGCCTGTCGCACCGGGTCTAGCGCCTGCGTCTCTGTGGGCTCGTCGGCGCGGTCGCGCTCGCCGCGCCAGAAGGCGCCGGGCGCCCCGCCGCGGCGCACCAACCGGGCCAGCCGCCTTCGTTCCTCCGGCGGCGCGTAGGCGCCGCGGCGATACAGCTCGCGGTAGCGCGCCACGAGGTCCGGCCGCTGGGATTCAAGCCACTCCATGAACACCCCGCGCACCGCGCCGCGCAAATGCAGCGCGGTTCCACCGACATTCCTCGCGCCGGCCTGCGCCGCCTGCTCCAGCAGCGGCTCGATCTGCTCGGGAGCGTCGTTGATCCCCGGCATCAGCGGCGCAATCAACACGCCTGTCGGGATGCCCGCACGGTTCAGCTCCGCGACCGCCTCCAGGCGCGCCCGCGGGCTCGGTGTGTGCGGCTCGGTCGCGCGCCATGCCTTCTCGTCGAGCGTCGGGATCGACAGGCACGCGGTAAAGCTCGACCGTCGCGCGATCTCCAGCATCAGCGCCAGGTCGCGCAGCAGCAGCGGCGACTTGGTCAGCACCGAGCACGGGTTGGCAGCGTCGCGCAACGCCTCCCAGATCCCTTCCATCAGGCGGTAGCGCCCCTCCACCCACTGGTAGGGGTCGGTGTTTGTGCCCAGCGCGACGTGTTCGTGCTTCCACGACGCGCGCGCCAGCTCCACGCGTAGGACCTCCGGCGCGTTGACCTTCACGACGATCTCGCGCTCGAAGTCACGGCCTGGGTTGAAGTCGAGGTACTTGTGGGTGGGACGAGCAAAGCAGTAGGAGCACGCATGCGAGCAGCCCCTGTACGGGTTGATCGTCCAGCTGAAAGGCATGCGCGAGCCGGCCGGCACCTTGTTGAGCACGGACTTCGCGTGCACCTCGTAGAAACGCATGTCGAGCGCCTCGGGTGCCTGAAATCGGCGCACCGCGGCCGGGTCGCGATAGCCCGGCAGTTGGTGCTGCTCGTCGCCGTCGAGCGTGAGGTTGGCCCAGCGCACGAACATATGTTCGCATGCCCACGCGACAGATAACCCGCCGAGCACTCCGAGCGCCTCTTACGCAGGCCCTACGCGAAGCTGCGCCAGGGCTTAGGGCCCTGGCCGACGATGGCTCGACACCCCAATCGACCCAGGAGGCTCGATCCGATGACCATCAAGAAACTGCTAGGCGCCACCATGATCGCCGGCGCGCCCGGGCCGTGTGTGGGCAACCCGGCCCGAGGCAGCACCGCGCATGCTGGAAAGCGCCGTACAGAGCCGAAAGCGCTGCCGAATACGACTGTCAATGGACGCTCGCCCCAGATGTCAACTTACGTCCAGGTCACCCCCTTGAAGTAATCGTGCGATCGGGAGCGGCCGAGCCGTTAAGCATGCACCAGAACCGCCCTCAAATCGCCGAGCACATGGTCAACAGGCCATCGTGGCTGTGCCGCGACGAGGCCGCGCGCGAGCGGATGCTGGACATGGAGGAGCGCGTTCGTCCCTACCGACAGCGGACGTTCGTGATCCTCGCCGTAGCGATCGCGATTGTCTCCCCATGGCTGGGCTGGTGGCCGCTGCTGTTTTTGATCCCGTCGACCGCGTTCTTCGCCGCCGCCGACCACTACATGAAAGGGTCTGCCCGCCCCGAGCTGGTGATGTTCGCCGCCTGGATCGGCAGCGAGCTGACGATCGCCGGTGCGGTCTGGCTCGACGGCGGACCGCGTGTGGCGGCGTTGTGCTGGCTGGCGATCCCGGTGATCACGCTCAGCTCCCGCTTCTCCACCGAGGGCGTGATCGCCGGCGTGGCGATCGCGGTCGCGTTGGTGCTTGCCGTCGCGTTCGGCAGCGACGCGAGCCTCGTGATCAAACACCCGGAGCTGGTGATCGCGCCGCTGGCGCTGGTCCTGTGCGTGGCTGTGCTGACCACGCCGCTGATGCACTCCGACATCCAACACCGCAGCGACGCGGTGATCGACCAGCTCACCGGCATGCTCAACCGTAAGGCGCTGAGTGTCCGTGTACACGAGCTCGGACAGCAGTCGGAGGTGACGGGCGAGCCCGTCGGCGTGATTGTCGGCGACCTCGACCACTTCAAGCGTGTCAACGACACGCACGGACACGCCACCGGCGACGCCGTGCTCAAGGAGGTCGCGTACATCCTGCGCAAGCAGTTGCGCGCGTTCGATCTTGCCTACCGTCTGGGCGGCGAGGAGTTCCTGATCCTGGTGCCCGGATCGGACCTGAAGCACACCGCCGAGCTGGCCGACCGCCTGCGCTGCGCCGTCGGCGCTCAGGAGGTCGCCGGTGGGATGACGGTGACGATGAGCTTCGGGATCGCCGCCTCCCACCACGACGAGCGTTTCAACTACACAGCGGTGTTCGCCAAAGCCGACGCGGCCCTGTACGAGGCCAAGCACGGCGGTCGTAATCGGGTCGTGCTGGCCGACGCTGAGGACCCGGCCGCAGCGCACGCGACAGCCGACGGTGCGCTCCAGGCGAGCGCACCGGCGATCGCCTGACAACACCCGCGCGCATCGCGCCGCACCGGCATCGCCTACAGCTCGATCACGCTGCGAATGCCGTCCTGCGCCTCGATCAGCTCGAAGCCGCGGTTGACGTCATCCAGCCCGATGCGATGCGAGATGAACGGGTCCACGTCGATCTCGCCGTCCATGTAGCGGCGGATCAGCGCCGGCACGTCTTCGCGTCCCTTCAAGCCACCGAACGAGGAGCCACACACGCGCCTGCCAGTGATCAGCAGCCGCGGTACGACGTCCAGCGTCTCACCGCGACCGGCCACGCCGCACACCGTGCACAGACCCCAGCCCATGCGCGCGGCTTCCACCGCTTGGCGCATCACCACCACGCTGCCAGTGGCCTCAAACGTGAAGTCCGCACCGAAGCCACCGGTCATCTCGAGTATTCGCTCGACCGTGTCCGGACCGCCGACGAGCACGTCGGTGGCTCCCTGTCCGCGCGCCAGCTCAAGGCGCTCGGGCGAGAGGTCCACGCACACGATCCGCTCGGCCCGCTGCAGGCGGGCACCCGCGACTGCACCCAGCCCCACCATACCCGCGCCGAACACCACACAGGTAGAGCCCGCGTTGACCGCCGCCGTCTTGATGGCGGCGCCCAGGCCGGTGGACAGACCGCACGCGAACAGGCACGCGCGGTCCAGTGGCGCCTCGGGGTCGATCTTCGCCAGGGCGATCTCCGGCATCACGGTGTACTCGGCGAACGTCGAGGTGCCCATGAAGTGGCGCAGCTGCTCGCCGCTGCGTGACAAGCGCGTCGTGCCGTCGGGCAGGTAGCCGAGCCCCTGCTGCTCGCGGATCGCCAGGCACAGGTTGGTCGCCGGACTGACGCAGTGCACGCACTCGCCGCATTGCGGCGAGAACAGCGTCACCACATGGTCGCCAGGCGAGACCAGCGTGACGTCCACTCCGCAGCGCTCGACCACGCCCGCGCCCTCATGTCCGAGCACGGTCGGCGCGTAGCCCGACGGATCCACCCCGGACGCCGTGTACATATCGGTATGGCATACGCCGCACGCGAGGACCCGCACGAGCACCTCACGGGGGCCGGGCTCGGCCAGCTCGACCTCCTGCACGACCAGCGGCTTTGCGAACTCCTCCAGGACCGCGGCGCGGATCTTCATCGACGCGCCGGAGTGCCCGCGCGTACGAGCAGGTATTCCTCGCCCGACAGTGTCTGGCTGGTGGCCGCGCCAATCTCCACCGCCGCCAGCTCGCCCGGCGCGGACAGCCCGCCGAAGTTGACGACCTTGTTGTGGCGGGTGCGCCCGCGCAGACGGTCGGGGTCGGTGCGCGAGGTGCCTTCGACCAGCACCTCCAGAGTGCGCCCGAGGAAACGCTGAGCGCGCTCGCGCGCACGGCGCTGGACCACCTCCACCAGCCGCTCCATCCTGCGAACCTTCTCCGGGTGCGCCACCAGGCCCTCGGTGATCTCCGCCGCCGTGGTGCCCCGACGCGGCGAGAACACGAATGTGAACGCGCTGTCGTAGCCGACCTCCTCGGCGACCTCCAAGGTTTCCACGAAGTCCTCCTCGGTCTCGCCGGGGAAGCCGACGATGATATCCGTCGTGATCGCCGCGTCTGGCAGGTGCTCGCGGATCATCGCCACCCGATCGAGGTAGCGCGCTCGATCGTAGGTTCGACGCATCGCCTTCAGGATGCGACTCGAGCCCGACTGTAGCGGCAGGTGGATGTGCTCGCACACGCTCTCAAGCTCCGCGTGCGCGCGAATCACATCTTCGCGCATGTCCTTCGGGTGCGGGCTCGTGTAGCGGATCCGCTCGATGCCGTCGATCTCATCCAAGCGTCCCAGCAGTTCCGCGAAGCTCGTGCGACGGGGGCGTGTTCCGGGCGGCGCACCAGCGGGACTCGGTGTCAGCGGCAGGTCGCGGCCATAGGAGTTGACGTTCTGTCCGAGCAGCGTCACCTCCCGCACGCCATCTGCGGCCATCGCCGCCACCTCCTGCACGAGCTCGTCAGGCGGGCGGCTCACCTCGCGTCCGCGAGTGGAGGGCACGATGCAGTACGAGCACGCGCAGTTACAGCCAACGCTGATCTGCACCCAGCCCTGGAAGGGCCGTGCGCGCCGAGCCGGCAGGTGGCCGGTGAACCCCTCGAACTCGAAGTAGCCCTGGGCGCTCAGCGAATCGCTCGTCAGGAACTCGGCTAGCCGGTGCACCTGGCCTGGGCCAAATGCCACGTCCACAAACGGAAAGCGCTCGAACACCTCCTCCTTCACCGACTGCGCCCAGCACCCGCCGACGCCCACGATCCGCTCAGGCGCTTCGCGCTTCAGGCGCTTGGCCTCGCCCAGATGCGAGATGAAACGGGCGTCAGCCGTCTCCCGGATTGAGCACGTGTTGAACAGGATCAGATCCGCCTCGCTGCGCTGCGCGGCCTCGGCGTAGCCGAGCGACTCCAACATGCCCTTCATCCGCTCGGAGTCGTGCTCGTTCATCTGACAGCCGAACGTCGTCACGTGGTAACGCTTCACGGCGGTCATCCTCGATGTTCCTCCGTCGGACACTCGGGCCGGCTATGCCGCGACCGCGATGCCCGCGGGCACGTAGTGCTCGAAGGTCAGCCCGGCGGGCTCAGAGACGCCCTGCTCTTCCGCTGCACAGGCCAGGGCAAATCTGACTGCCTCTTCAGCGCCCGCTGGGTCGTATTGCTCAGCACCTCCGGTCAGGCCGGGAATGTCCGGGGAGTCGAAGCTCCAGCCGTAGCCAGGCGCGTGATGGTGCAGTATGCGGATCGTGTCCATGAGCTTTCCTCAGAGTAGACGCAGCGCCTCGTCTTCTGCAAGGCCGACGTGATTGACGAGGACGCGGCGCACCTCGCCCGGTGCGAGTGTGCGTCCGTCGTGGAAGGCCCAGGTCCTGTGGCTAGACCACTACGCCGCGGCGACCGCCGGTTCGCTTGCGATCGGCGGCTTGACGTCCTTGTCACGGTCGATCGGCGTGACGAGATCCTTGCCCAGGCCCAGCGCTGCGTAGATCTTCTCTTCGATCTCTTTCGCCATCGCCGGGTTCTCGTCTAGGAAGGCCTTCGCGTTGCCGCGCCCCTGGCCGAGGCGATCGTTGCCGTAGGAGAAGAACGAGCCCGACTTGGAAACGATGTTGTGCTCCAGCCCGAGATCGATCAGGCAGCCCGACGTCGAGATGCCCTTGCCGAACTCGATGTCGAACTCGGCCTGGCGGAACGGTGCGGCGACCTTGTTCTTGACGACCTTCACGCGAACACGATTGCCGACCGCCTCGGTGCCGTCCTTGAGCGTCTCAATGCGGCGGATGTCCAAGCGCTGGGAGGCGTAGAACTTCAGCGCGCGTCCGCCGGGCTGTGTCTCTGGCGAGCCGAACATCACACCGACCTTTTCGCGGATCTGGTTAGTGAGGATGCACAGCGTCTGCGTGCGGTTCAGGTTGCCGGCAAGCTTGCGCATCGCCTGGGACATCATGCGCGCCTGCGAGCCGACCGTCTGGTCGCCCATCTGCCCCTCCAGCTCCACGCGCGGGGTCAGCGCCGCGACCGAGTCGATCGCAACCACATCCACGGCGCCCGAGCGCACGAGCATGTCGGCGATCTCCAGCGCCTGCTCGCCATAGTCGGGCTGGGAGACCAGCAGCTCGTCGATGTCCACGCCGATCTCCTTCGCGTACAACGGGTCCATCGCGTGCTCGGCGTCGATGAACGCGCACACGCCGCCCAGCTTCTGGGCCTCGGCGAGCACGTGGTAGATCATCGTCGTCTTACCCGAGGACTCCGGGCCGAACACCTCGACGATCCGCCCGCGCGGCACGCCGCCGATCCCGAGCGCCAGGTCGAGCGACAGCGCCCCGGTCGGAATCGCCTCGCAGCGCACCTGAGCACCCTCGTCGCCCATGCGCATGACCGTGCCCTTGCCGAACTCGCGCTCGATCTGCGTGAGCGCGCCCTGAAGCGCGGCATCGCGCGCCTTCGCGGCCTTCTCCTGGTCGGTCACGGCCATGGTCATACTCCTCCGGTTCGAGATGGAAAGTGCAAGCTAGACGGCGCTGCGGACGGAACAGTTGTTCGCATCGGCGGCGATGTGCGCGCGGTTATGACGGCTCGGCCGGCGGATCCTCGCCGTCTGCCAGGGTGCGCTGAGTCCAGGCGACGTCGTGCCAGGCCCCGTGCTTGAAGCCGATCCGTCGATACGTGCCGACCGGCTGGAATCCCATCGCGCGGTGCAGCCCCACGCTGGCGTCGTTGGGAAGCGTCATACCGGCCACGGCAACTCGAAATCCACGATCGGCCAGGCGGCTCAGCAGCTGCTCGTAGAGCAGTCGCCCGCCCCCTGTGCGGCGACGGCCGGACTCGATGTACACGCTGACCTCACACGCCCAGCGGTAAGCGGGACGGGTGTGCATCCGAGTGCCGTAGGCATAGCCGACAACCCGCCCCTGGTCTTCGAGCACTAGCCACGCGTAGCTGCGCGATGCCGCCGCGATGCGCTCCGCCATCTCCACCGGTGACGGTGGCTGCAGCTCGAAGGTGATCGCCGTGTCGATGACATACGGCGCGTAGATCGCCGCGCACGCCGCGGCGTCCCGCGCCGAGGCCGGCCTGACGCTCTGGCCTCCGATCGGCGTGGTGTCCATCGCCCAATCGTGACGACCGCGCCCGACGCGGTTGGAAGTTCGTCCACACGGTGTCTCCACGCTCGCGCCACAGCCCGGCGCCGACGATAACCCCGCCGAGCACATGGTCCCCACCCGACCCTCCTCTTTTGCCTGATCAACCACTCACAAGCCGCCTCCTGAGAGGCCTGCCGCTGCTCGCACTGCTCGCTGCTCTGCTGATGCCCACGCAGACGCTCGCCAGCTCGCATCGGCCGACCTGCTCGACCGCAGCAGCGCACGCCCACTCCACATCGGCACACGCCCACACGGGCCCTCGCTGCAGCCACTCCGCGCACGGCCAGAAAGGCAAGCCCGGCGCCCACCACACAAGCGGACATCACGCCAAACACCACCCGGTCAAGAAGAAGGCAGCGCCGAAACACGCCCCGACGACCGTGCCGGCGAGCTGTGAAGACGGCTCCAGCCCGGTGCGCGCCGCGGGCGGCTCGTTCTCGTGCAAGGACGACTCGCGCCCCGATTGCGAAGACGGCTCGACGCCAACGCGCTCGGACGCAGGCCTGCGCTGCCCAGCGCCCTCGCAAGCGGAAGACCCGGAAGACGAAGAAGAAAGCGAATGCGAAGAAGGCGTGGGCCTGTCCTGTGACCCCGACGGCGCGCCGGGCTCGAGCGAACAAGCCTGTCTGCCAGCGCCGGGGCTGCGCTTCAGTTTCGTCTGCGACGACGCCAGCTGATCGCCCGGACGCTCAGCGTTCAGCGGGCGCCGGCTCGCTGCGCGCCAGCGCCTCGTAGACAGCGCCCTCGCGCGCCAGCCACGAGCGGTACATGACGAGCGCGTCGGGCACGAAGTCGAGCCCGGGCGTCGCCGGCAGACAGCCGCCACCGAGCGGCCCTCCCCCGTGCGAGCGCCCGGCACCTCCGCGCACGCGAGCGACCGTCACATGCGCCCTGAAGCGCCGGCGCTCGGGCTCCCAACCGCTGACCTGGGCGAGGTCCGCACACACGCGTTCGCGCAGCTCGGACAGCCCACCATCGCGGTCGTGTATCTCTACTGCCAGCGAGCGAGGACGCCTGGCCGGCAGCCACAGCGGTGCGCCGACCGACAACTCACCGACGCCCAGGGTGTGTGCCCGCAGGCATGCAGCCAGTGAGTCGATCTCCGCCACCGGGCGGTGACCCAGGAAGCACAGCGTCACGTGTAGCGACTGCGCGTCCAGCACACGCAGCCCAGCCCTGCCCTCGCCCTGACCGGCGCCAGCCGCCACCGCGCGAGCCCACTCCGCCAGCGCTCGGCAGCACTCCTCCGGCGGGTCGACCGCCACGAACAGCCTGGCTGTGGCGCCGCCCGACATGGCCCGGCGATGCTAGCGCCAAGCGGCCGTCATCGTGAGCAAACGCCACAGCGGCGTCGTGGCCTCACGCCTCGAGCAACGCTCGGCGCAGCAGGTGCATCGCGACGGTGGTCGCGCGATCGCGTATGTCCGCCCTGCCGCCCGGCAGGTTGACCGAGCGCGTCACCGGTTCCGATCCAACCAGCGTGACGCTCAGCCACACCAGCCCCACCGGCTTCTCCTCGCTGCCACCGCCCGGACCCGCCACGCCCGTGATACCCACCCCCACATCACAGCCCAGGTACGCCCGGGCTCCATCGGCGAGTGCCTGCGCGACCTGCGCTGAGACAGCGCCGTGCGTTTCGATCAGCTCGTCGCCGACGCCCGCCAGCGCGGTCTTGGCCTCGTTCGCGTATGCCACGACCCCGCCGCGAAAGTAGTCCGAGGAGCCCGCCAGATCGGTCAGGCGTGCCGCCAACAGACCGCCCGTGCACGACTCGGCGGTGGCGATCGTACGCCTCGGGCGAGATGAGCCCCCACGCAGCAGCGCGGCCACCTGCTCATCGACGGTGCTGCCGTCGCTGGAGAACAGCGTGTCGCCGTGACGGTCTGCTACGAGCGCTGCGAACGCATCGTAGGTGAGTTGCGCGTCCGGCTCATAGCGCGTGACGACCTCGACCTCGCCGCGTTTCAGGCAGGTAGTCACCTCGATCCGGTCGAGGTCGACGCCCTGGCGCTGTGCCTCGCGCAGGGTCTCGGCGATCTCCGACTCAGGGATCCCGAACAGCCGCAACGTGCGCTGCTCATACACCGTCGCGCCGGCGAGCGCCCGCTGCAGCGCGTCGGTCTGCAGGGCGTGACTCCACATCGGCTGCAGCTCGCGCGGCGGACCGGGCAGGACAACGATCGTCGGGCTCGCCGTGCCGTCGTCTGATGGGGGCACGACCAGCCCCGGCGCCGTACCGACCGGCTCGAGCACGGTCGCGCCACGGGGGACTGTTGCCTGCTTGCGGTTAGCCGCCGCGATCGCCTCCGGGTCGATGTTGGGCCAGCGTTTGAGCAGGGGCGCGACAATCGCCGCAATCCGCTCGGCCAGCGGCTCATCGAGCGTCATCTCGCGGCCCTGGAAGGCGCCCACGACCTCTGCCGTCAGGTCGTCGGCAGTCGGGCCCAGGCCGCCGCTGGTGATGATCACATCCATGCCCTGTGCGGCCATGAAGCCCAGCGCGGCGCGCATGTCCTCGGGGCGGTCGCCGACGATCGCCGTGTGCGCGAGGTCGACCCCGCGTTCGCGCAGCCGCTCGGCCAACCACGGGCCGTTGCGGTCGCTCACGCGACCGGTCAGGACCTCCGTCCCCGTCACGACGATGCCGGCGCGGGCCGGGCGTTCGGTGGGCGCCGGTGCGTTCACGTGCAGGTCGGCAGATGACCGGCTGCCAGCAGATGCCGACCGTTGGCCTTGGTTATCGAGTAGCCGATCGCCTGGCTGGAGGAGGGCACCGTTCGCGCCCGGCCGTTCACGAACATCGTCACGGAGCTGTTGCCCAGTGTCACGACGAAGTGTTTGGCGTGGTAGGTCGGCGTGCTCACACCCGGCTGCAGTTCGCGGCCGGGGATTAGCCGACGCCCACCATCACCGATCAGGCACACGTAGACCACGGCGGTCGGCTTCAGCGACAGCGCGACGATCTGCTTGCCGGCATGGTGCTGGGCGCTCGACCCGCTCGTCTGCCGCGAGCCCGTGGCGTGTCCAGCGGTCGTGCTGGGAGTGCTCGTCGAAGGCTTCTTCGTGGATCCTCCACCGGCGATCAGCAGCGCGATCAGCGCGACGATCGCCAGGCCGATGGCGCTGATCGCGATCACGTAGCCACGCGAGGGCCCATCAGCCGATCCGCCGCGTCCGCGGCTCCTGTTTCGCTGGGGCGAGGAGACGATCGGCTCCAACGTGGCCTCGCTCGGGCGCTCGTGGTGCAGCCGATACTCCTCCACCAGCGCCTTGCCGTCGAGATCCAGCGCCTGGGCGTATGTACGCAGGAAGCTCTTGACGAACGTCGGACCCGGCAGCAGACCCCACTCTTCGTTCTCGAGCGCGCGCAGGTACTTCGCGCGGATCTTGGTCTTGGCCTCGATCTCCGACACGTCGACACGAGCGCGCATACGCGCCTCGCGTAGCGTTGCTCCGATCTCGGGCATCAGGCCAAGAGGCTAGTCGCTGAGAGCCGTCTCGGACGGGACGGGTGCGGATTCCAATCCCGCGAGCACTCGCGGCAGCTCGGCCTCGGTGATCAGCACCTGGCGCGGCTTGGAGCCTTCATAGCCGGAGATCACCCCGCGGCGCTCGAGCATGTCGATCATTCGACCCGCTCGCGTATAGCCGAGGCGAAGCCGGCGCTGGAGCATCGAGGTCGAGGCCGTCTGCATCTCGGCGACAAGCGTGATCGCATCGCGCAGCAGCGGGTCCTCGTCCGGGTCAAACGCGTCCGGGGACTCCGCTGAGAGCTCCGGCTCGACCTCCTCGAGCAGCTCCTCGCGCAGTTCGGGCTCGCCCTGCCTGCGCCACAGCTCTGTCAGCTTGGCGATCTGCGCCTCGTCGATGTAGGCGCCCTGGATGCGCTGCAGGCGCGAGCTGCCGACCGGACTGAACAGCATGTCGCCCTGGCCGAGCAGCGACTCGGCCCCGTTCTGGTCGAGGATCACGCGGGAGTCCGTCTGCGAGGAGACCGCGAAGGCGATCCGCGAGGGGACGTTCGCCTTGATCATGCCCGTGATCACGTCCACGCGTGGGCTCTGCGTTGCCAGCACCAGGTGGATGCCGACCGCGCGAGCCTTCTGTGCCAGGCGGATGATCGAGTCCTCCACGTCGGCCGGGGCGACCATCATCAGGTCCGCGAGCTCGTCGATCACGCACAGGATGTAGGGCAGCGGCGCTTCGCCGCGCTTGGCGCGCGCCTTGTTCAGCTCGAGCAGGCTGCGCGTGCGCGCCAGCGACATGATCCCGTAACGCTGCTCCATCTCCTTGACCAGGTTCTGCAAGGCATTGGCCGCCATCCGCGGGCTGGTGATGACCGGTGTGAGCAGGTGCGGGATCGACTCATAGTGGTTGAGCTCCACCTGCTTGGGGTCGACCAACACGAGACGCAGCTCGTGCGGGGTGGCACGCAGCAGCACGCTCGAGAGCATCGCGTTGATCGCGCCCGACTTGCCCGCGCCGGTGGTGCCGGCGACCAGCAGGTGCGGCATCTTCGCGAGGTCCGCGCCGATCGCCTTGCCGGCCACGTCCTTGCCAAGCCAGACCGTCAGCGGCGACCAGTCCTTGGGCGGCTCCTGGAAGACGTCTCCGAGCTTGACGATGCGACGGTGCACGTTGGGCACCTCCACTCCCACGGCCTGCTTGCCCGGGATCGGCGCGAGGATGCGGATATCCGTCGCTGCCAGCGCATAGGCCAGATCGTCCTTCAGCTGCGCGACCTTGCCGACCTTCGTGCCCGGCGCCAGGCGCAGCTCATAGCGCGTGATGTGCGGGCCGGCGACCGTACCGATCACCTTCGCGTCGACGCCGAAGTGCCCGAGCGCCTCGACCAGGCTGGTGGCGATCCGCTCCTGTCCAGCCGTGTCCGGGCGTGCCTGCTCGCCGCTGGAGCGGCTGAGTAGCTTGGAGGCGTCGGGCAGATCCCACACGAAGTCCGGGTCGTCTGTGACCGCGCCCCGCAGCCTGCCCTGTGGGGTCAGCTCGGCAGGGTCGGCGTGCGCGACGCCCGCCACCTCCTCGACCTCGGCTGACGCTTCCGGCGCCTGCTCCTCCTCCATCTCGGTGTCCGGCTCGATCTCGTCGGTCGGCTCGGACGCAGCCTCGTCTTCTACAAACGGAGCGTCATCGCGCCAGTCGCGCGAGGGCGCCTCGACGTGCGTGGCACGCACGATCAGCTCCTCCGGACCGGGGTCGGGCGGCAGTGCGGACGCGGAGCGCCGCTCGTCATCCGAGCCGCCGGCGCCCTCACGAGAAGGCGCGTGCCTGCTCTCGGACAGGCCGCGCACCGCTCGCGTCGTGTCGCGCAAGCCGTGTCCGGTCGCGCGCAGCACCCCCGCCAGCGACGCGCCGGTGACGAGGATCAGCCCGGTCAGCAGCAGGAAGATCGCGAGGATGTCCACGCCCGCGTCCTGGATCAACGGGTGTGCAAGCTGGTAGACGGACTCGCCGGCCACGCCTCCGTGCGTCTGCAGATGCGCCGAGGTCCACGCGTCGTCTTCCTGCGCGGCGCCCGAGCTGAGCCCGAGCATGCCGGCCGCCAGGGCCAGCGTGATCGCCGTGAGCAGGCACGTCGCGCCGGTGCGCAGTGGGCGCACGGCCGGCAGCACCGGACGCATCAGCAGTACCGCGCCGGCGAGCGCCAGGGCCACCGGCGCGAACACACGCGCGCGACCGACTCCCCAGCCGAGACCGACCGCCAGACTGTGGCCGAGGCCCCCTGCCCCGCTACTGCCGTACAGGACGAACCCCAGGTACACGCCGATCGCGATCAGGCCGAGGCCGAGCACGTCGCGCTGGCGCTGGTCGAGCACCGGCAGTCGTGGCAGCAGCGAGCGCAGTCCGCCGCGACGTGTGCGGCCTCGCTTGCGTGCGCGCGAGCGCGCAGGACCGCGTCCTCGCGTCGCTGAGGAGCGCGAGGACGGGCGCTTGCGGGTGGTGGCCATCTCGCGCAACTTCGACGTCAGACAGCCGGAACCTGCCTGCGGCCCTTACCATCGCTTTACACGGCGTGTTTAGATAAAGACCATGAACGATTTCTCTCGCGCTCCACGCGTCCTGGTCGTCGAGGACGACGAGGACATCGCCCAGGCACTGCAGCGCTCACTGCGGATGGAGGGATACGAGGTCAGGACGGCCGCCGACGGGCGCGTAGCGCTCGACCAGGGTCGCGCGTTCGCCCCCGACCTGGTGATCCTCGACCTTGGTCTGCCCAAGCTGGACGGCGTGGACGTCGCACGTGAGCTGCGCGGCGACAACAACGACGTTCCGATCTTGATCCTGACCGCGCGCGATGCGCTGGAGTCGCGCGTCGAGGGCCTGGACGCCGGCGCGGATGACTATCTCGTCAAGCCGTTCGAGCGCCAGGAGTTGCTCGCGCGGATGCGCGCGCTGCTGCGCCGCCGCCCGCCCCGCGGCTCGGCGCCGCTGCGCGTTGGCGACCTGACGCTCAATGCCGACACGCATGAAGTTGTACGCGACGAGCGCTTGATCGAGCTGACCCAGCGCGAGTTCGAGCTGCTCGAGTACCTGATGCGCAACGAGCGCATCGTCATCTCACGCCAGCGCCTGCTCGACGAGGTGTGGGGCTATGACCCGTTCTCGACGACGAACACGATCGAGGTGTTCGTCTCAAACCTGCGCCGGAAGCTCGAGGCCGAGGGCGAGCCGCGGCTCCTGCACACGATCAGGGGAGCCGGCTACGTCCTCCGCGCCTAGAGCACCAGCGTCGGCGCGGGACGCCAGTACGCGCGTCTCCGCAAGCTTTGACCGGCTGCCTATCCGCGTCAGGCTGGCCGGCGTATCCGCGCTGCTGACGTTTGTGATCTTGTGCGCGTTCGCGCTGGCGATCGGCTCGCTGACGGTCAAACGGATCCGCTCGGACTTCAACCGGCAGGTGCTCGACACCGCCGAACAGCTGCCCTCCCAGCTGTCGATCAGCGTGTTCCCGTTCAAGGTCGAACCGGCGCTCAGCGACTTCGCCTCTCCCGCCGACCATGCCGCGATCAGGATTTTCACGCTCGATGGCACGCCGATAACCCAAGAGCCGAGCAACGCCCCGTCGTTCGGTCAGCCGAAGGTCACCGCGCGCACGATCCACGGCTACCGCGTGCTCAGCCGGCCGGTGGCCGTACACCTCAGCGCCACCGGCCAGCGCGACGGCGTCGTGATCGTCCAATACGCCCGCCGTGTGTCCGATACGGAGGCAACCGTCAAGCGCGTCGAGCTGTTCCTCGTGCTGGGCGTGCTCACCGGCAGCCTGTTCGCGCTCGGCGCGGGTATGGCGATCGCGCGCCGCGCGATGGCGCCGATCGCGCAGCTGACCTCGACCGCCGCCGAGATCGCGCGCACGCGCGACCCCTCGCGCGGCGTGCCCGAACCTCTGGCTGACGACGAGGTGGCCGAGTTGGCGCGCACGCTGGAGGGCATGTTGCGCGAGCTGGATGCCGCCCGCGGGGAGACCGAATCGATGCTCGCCCGCCAGCGCCAGTTCGTCGCCGACGCCTCCCACGAGTTGCGCACGCCGCTTACGAGCGTGCTCGCCAACCTGGAGCTGCTCGCCGAATCGCTCGACGGCGATCAGGGCGAGGCCGCCAGCTCAGCGCTGCGCTCCTCGCAGCGCATGCGCCGCCTGGTCGCCGACCTGCTGCTGCTGGCGCGCACCGACGCCGCTCGCGTGGTCGCGCACGAACCATGCGACCTGGCGCGCATCGTCGTCGAGGCGGCCGCCGAGCTAGGACCGGTCACCGGCTCGCATGAGATCTCGCTGGACGTCCACCCGGCGATGGTGGTCGGCGCGCGCGACGACCTACACCGGTTGGCGATCAACCTGCTGGAGAACGCGCTGCGTCACACGCCGGCGCAGACCGCGATCGCCGTGTCTACCGGCACGGGCGCCGACGGCAAAGTCCAGCTCGTCGTCGAAGACGACGGCCCGGGCGTGCCGGCGGATCTCGCCCCCACCCTGTTCGAGCGCTTCGTGCGCGGCGCCGGCGATCGCGGCGGCTCCTTCGGGCTCGGCCTGGCGATCGTGCAGGCCGTAGCGGTCGCCCACGGCGGCAGCGTCGTACTCGAGCGCTCGCACATCGGTGAGGGCAAGCAGCCGACCGGCGCGCGCTTCGTGGTCTCGCTGCCCGCCTATTCAGACCTCGACGACGACGGGGAGCACCATCGGACGTCGCTTGAGGCGGTCATAGACTAGCTTCGCCAGATCGTCGTGCAGGCTCTGCTGGAGCAGGTCGACCTCACGGATCTCCTCAGCCGCCGCGTGCGCCAGCGAGTCCTCGACGGTGCCTCTGATCTCCTCCAGCAGCTCGTCGGCCTCGTCGAGGAACGGCACGCCGCGAAAGATCACCTCCGGCTCGGCCACCGAGCTGCCGTCCTGCTCGGCGATCGTGACGACCACGATGAAGATGCCGTCGGCGGACAGCATGCGCCGGTCGCGCAGCGCCACGTCGGCCATGTCGCCGATCTCCACGCCGTCGACGAAGATCATGCCCGCCTGCTCGCGCTTGCCAAAGCGCGCGCCGCGCTCGTCGATGTCCAACGGAAGGCCGTTGTCGCCCTGGAAGATGTCTCGCGGCTCCACGCCGACAGCTTCCGCTAGCTGGGCGTGCATGCGCAGCCGCTTGAAGTCCCCGTGGAAGGGCATCACGTAGCGCGGCTTGACGAGGTTGAGCATCAGCTTGATCTCCTCGGCGTAGCCATGCCCGGAGGCGTGCACTGGCGCCTCGCGCGGAGTGATTACCTCGCAGCCGACATGGTAGAGCCGGTCGATCGTCTCGTTGACGGCCCGCTCGTTACCCGGTACGGGCGTCGCCGAGAACACGACCGTGTCACCCGACCTCAGCTCGACCTGCGGGTGGTCGCGGTAGGCCATCCGACGCAGCGCTGACAGCGGCTCGCCCTGCGAGCCGGTGGAGACAATCACCACCCGCTCGTCGGGCAAATCACCGATCTCGCGCGCGCCGACGAGCGTCCCGTCGGGAATCTCGATGTGGCCGAGCGTGCGCCCGATGCCGACGTTCTTGCGCATCGAGCGCCCGACCAGCGCGACCTTGCGATCGAGCGCATAGGCAGCGTCGACGACCTGCTGCACGCGATGGATGTTCGACGCGAAGCTGGTCACCACGATGCGCCCCTCACAGCGCGCGAACGTCTCCTCCAGGTGCGGGCCGACGACTGACTCCGAGGGCGAGAAGCCGGGACGGTCGACGTTAGTCGAGTCGCCGCACAGCAACAGCACGCCCTCGCGCCCCAGCTCGGCCAGGCGCGATACGTCCGCCGGCGGTCCGTCCACCGGCGTCTGGTCGAACTTGTAGTCGCCCGTGATCAGGACCGTGCCGAGATCGGTGCCGAGCGCGACCGCGCTGGAGTCGGGGATCGAGTGCGTCATGTGTACCAGCTCCAGCGAGAACGGCCCCAGCTCCAGACCCTCGCCGGGGTCGACCTCGACCAGCTCGACGTCGCGCAGCTTGTGCTCGTCGAGCTTCGAGCGCGCCATCGCCACCGTCAGGGCGCCCGCGTACACCGGCGGCCGGTGACGGTCGCCGAGCTCGCGCAGCACCCACGGCAGCGCACCCAGGTGATCCTCGTGGCCGTGCGTGATCACGATCGCCTCGATGTCGCGCGCGCGCTCGCGCAGGTAGGCGAAGTCGGGCAGCACCAGGTCGATGCCGACCATCTCCGGCGTCGGGAAGCGCAGCCCGACGTCGACCACCACGATCCGGCCGTCGTATTCGACGACCGTCATGTTCTTGCCTATCTCTCCCAGCCCGCCGAGGGGCAGGACCCGTAGCCCCCGACTCACGCGGGCGTGTGTGCGGGCGAGGTCGATACGAGCCCGTGGCGCTCGAGCATCGCGCGCACGGCGGCGATCTCCTCGGGCGTTGCGTCCACCAGCGGGAGACGCAGCGAGCCCGCGCTGAAGCCGAGCAGGTTCAGCGCGGCCTTCGTGCAGGTCGGGCTGGCGGTCATGAACAGCGTCTCGTAGACGTCACGCAGCGACGCGTCGATCTCCGCGCGACGCTCCGGCTCGTCGACCAGCCGGCGCATCTCGTTGCCGACGACGTGACTGGCGACCAGGATGCCGCCGGCGCCGCCCATGTCCAGCGTGCGCGCGAACGTGCCGTCGTCACCGGCATACAGATCGAGTCCGTCGATCAGCTTCAGCTCGTCGGCGTTGGCCTGCTTGACGCCCTCGATCCCGTCGATCTGGGCCAGCTCAGCGAGCAGCTCTGGGCCAATGTTGGTGCCCGTGCGCCCGGGGATGTTGTAGAGCAGCACCGGTTTGTCGGTGGCGGCGGCGACGGCCTCGTAGTGACGACGCAGGCCCAGCGGGCTGGGGCGGTTGTAGTAGGGCGTGACCGACAGCACCGCGTCGACCCCCAGTTCAGTCGCGCGCTCGGTCAGCCACACCGCCTGGCGCGTGTCGTTGGTGCCGGTGCCGGCGAGAATCGTTGCTCCCGCGGGACGCTCGGCGACAGCCAGCTCGATCAGCCTGAGCTGCTCCTCGTCGGTCAGCGTCGATGCCTCGCCGGTCGTTCCGGCGACGACGAAGCCGTCCGAGCCGTTGTCGGCGAGGTGGCGCATCAGCGCCACGAAGGCGTCCTCGTTGACCGCGCCCTCACCGTCGAAGGGCGTCACGATCGCCGTCAAGATCACTCCCAGGCCGCTCATCGGCTGCAGTATCTCACGCGCGCCTGGATCAGAACAGCAGGTGCTCGAGCCCGACCGTGAAGCGGTCGGGGAGCGCGCCCACGCCGCGCACCGCCAGCAGCACACCCGGCATGAACGACTCGCGGCTGACCGTGTCGTGGCGGATCGTCAGCGTCTGGGCGAGATCGCCGAGCACCACTTCCTGGTGTGCCACGAGACCGGGTAGGCGGATGGAGTGGATCGGCGGCTCGGGGCCGCCGGTGGCCTGCGCCATCAGCGCTGCGGTGCGCGCTGCCGTGCCGCTGGGAGCGTCGAGCTTGCCGTCGTGGTGCAGCTCGACGATCTCCGCCTTGCGCATGTGCTTCGCCGCCTCGGCCGCGAAGCGCATCATTAGCACCGCGCCGATCGCGAAGTTGGGTGCGATCAGCACGTTTGCCTCCGTCTGGGCCTCTGCCTGCGCACGCAGTGGCTCCTGGTCGAAGCCGGTCGTGCCGATCACGACGTGCACGCCCGCGCGTACACACTCGGTCGCGTTTTCTAGTGCCGTGTCCGGCCTGGTGAAGTCGACCACCACGCGCGGCGCCGGCCCGCTTGCCGCGGACAGGACATCGGCGAGCGTCGTCTCCAGCAGCGGGTCCGCACGCCCGCTCAGCTCCATATCCGGCGCGTCGAGCACCGCCTGGCAGACCGTCTCGCCCATGCGCCCTGCGGCGCCCGCCACCGCCACCCGAATCACTGCGCCGCCGCCTGTGGAGTGCCCGGCGCCACGCCGAGCGGCTCGATCGCGGCCAGGAACTCGCTCTCGCGTGGACCGACGCCGGCGACCGACAGCCCGCCCGGCGCGAACAGTTCGCCCGCCAGCTCCCTGACCTGCTCCATCGTCACAGCATCGATCCGGTCGATCATCTCGTTGACCGACAGTACCGGCAGGCCGCCCAGCACCGAGGCGCCGAGACGACTCATGCGCGCGCCGGTGGACTCCATCCCGAGTACCACGCGGCCCTTGAGGTTCTCGCGCGAGCGGGTCAGCTCCTGCTCGCTGGCCGGGTCCGAGGCGCAACGCTCGATCTCTGCGGCCAGCACCCCCAGAGCCTCGCGCAGGTTGTCCGGGCGCGTGCCGACGTATACGCCGACCTCACCCGTGTGCATGTACAGGTTGGAGAACGAGAACACCGAGTAGGCCAGCCCGCGGCGCTCGCGCACCTCCTGGAACAGCCGTGAGGAGGAGGTGCCGCCGAACACGCCTTCGAGTACGCGCAACGCGAAGCGGCGGTCATCGTCGCGCGCAATCCCCGCGCCCCCGACGCACACGTGGTACTGCTCGGTGTCTTTCTCCAGAAAGCGTGAGCGTGCCTGAAAGTCCGGGAGCGAAGAGCCGTTCTGTTGGTCTGGCGAGGCGGCCGGGAAGCGACGCTCGGATTCAGCCAGCGCTTGCGCACGGCCTGCCAGCTGGACAAGCTCGACGTGGTCAACCGAGCCGGCGGCGGCGATCACGACGCTCCCCGGCACGTAGCGCTGTGCGTGAAACGCCGCCAGCTGCTCGCGCGTGACCGATCCGACCACCTCAGCGGTGCCGATGACCGCGCGCCCGAGCGGGTGGTCGGCGAAGATCGCTTTGCCGAGGATGTCAAACACGCGATCCTGCGGGTCGTCTTCGTACATCGCGATCTCCTCCAGCACGACCTCGCGCTCGGCCTCGAGGCCGCCAAACACGGGCTGCCAGACCATGTCACTGGCGACCTCGAACGCGCGCTCGAGGTGGCGGTCCAGCACGCGCGTGTACAGCGAGGTCGCTTCCTTATCGGTCCCGGCGTTGATCTCCGCGCCCATCGCGTCGAAGATCTGGTCGATCTCCTCCGAGCCGTAACGGGGCGTGCCGCGAAAAAGCATGTGCTCGAGCAGGTGCGAGATTCCCGCCTGGTCCTCGTGCTCAGACACCGACCCGGTGGCGATCCAGAAGCCGAGCGCCACCGAGCGCACGCCAGGCACGCGCTCGGTGACCACACGCACGCCCGAGTCGAGCGTGCTCAGCTGGTGCTCTGCGCTCACGCGCGGGCTTGGTCAGTCGCGACCGTGGCGTGGGCGGCCCGAGCCGCGCTCGCCGTCGCGGCGGCGTCCGCCGGAGCGCTCGCGGCCGTTGGACGAGGATCCACTCGGCCGACGGTCGCGTCCCCCGCCGCCTCCGCCGCCGCCCGTGCCAACGCCGGCAAGTTCCTCGACCGACTTGCCCGCGATGTCCGGATCGTCGGCCAGACGCAGACCAATACGCCCGCGCTCGCGGTCGACCTCGACCACGCGCACGTTGATCTCATCGCCCTTGTTGAGTACGTCCTCGACGGTCTCCACGCGCTCGCCGGGCGAGACGTTGGAGATGTGCAGCAGCCCGTCGGTGCCCTTGGACAGCTCGATGAAGGCGCCGAAGGTCGTCGTCTTTACGACCTTGCCGAGGTACTCATCGCCGACCTCGACCTCCTTCATCATCATCCGCACGTGCTCGACCAGCGCGTCGCCCAACTCGCCGTTAGCGGAGTAGATCAGCACCTGGCCGTCGTCGTTGACGTCGATCTGCGATTCGAACTCCTCGGAGAGGCCGCGGATCGTTTCGCCGCCCTTGCCGATCAGTAGCCCGATCTGGGAGGGGTCGATCTGGATCGTCTGGATGCGCGGCGCGAACTGCGAGAGCTGCTCGCGCGGGCTGCCGATCGTGTCGGCCATCTTGCCGAGGATGAACGTGCGCGCGTCTTTGGCCTGCGCGAGCGCGTCGCGCAGGATCTCGAACGTCACGCCCGTGATCTTGATGTCCATCTGCAGCGCGGTGATGCCGCGCTCGGTACCGGCGACCTTGAAGTCCATGTCGCCGAGGTGGTCCTCGACGCCAGCGATGTCGGTCAGGACGATGTAGTCATCGCCCTCCTTGATCAGGCCCATTGCGATGCCCGCCACCGGGCGCTTGATCGGCACACCGGCATCCATCAGCGACAGCGA
The DNA here is from genome assembly GCA_963705235.1 of uncultured Solirubrobacteraceae bacterium. GTDB lineage: Bacteria > Actinomycetota > Thermoleophilia > Solirubrobacterales > Solirubrobacteraceae > Palsa-744. Next base: position 2,596,119 of record OY970059.1, read on the forward strand.
GGAGCCGCACACCGAGGCCATCGAGGACGAGCCGTTTGACTCGAGGATGTCCGAGACGACACGGATCGAGTAGGGGAACTCCTCGATCGACGGCACCATCGGCGCCAGCGCCCGCTCGGCAAGCGCGCCGTGACCGATGTCGCGACGCTTGACGCCGCCCATGCGACCGGCCTCCCCGACCGAGAACGGCGGGAAGTTGTAGTGGTGCCAGTAGAACTTTTTCGTCTCCAGGCCGAGTGTGTCCAGGCGCATCTCCTCCTTGAGCGTGCCCATCGCGACGACGCTCAGGGCCTGCGTCTGACCACGCGTGAACAGCGCCGAGCCGTGCGTCCTGGGAGTGACACCGACTTCGATCGAGATGTCGCGGATCTCTGACTCGCCACGACCGTCCGGGCGCTTCTTGTGCACGGCGATGCGCTCGCGGATGATCGACTTCTCGAGCTTGTCGAACGCCAGCTGCACGGCCGCACGCTTCTGCTTGGCCGCCACCAACTGCTCCTCGGATGCGCCCTCGGGCGCCGCCGGGGCGTGCGCCTCGATGATCGCCTCCTCGACAGCCTTGGTCGCGTCCTGGCGCTCGAGCTTGTCCTCGACCTGTGTGGCCGCGTCGAGCTGTGAGCCGTGCGAGGCGCGGATCGTGTCGAGCACCTGCGGATCGACCGCGATCGTCTCGAACACTTTCTTCTGCTTGCCGACTTTCGCGGCGAGGTCGCGCTGCAGCGCGCACAGCTTCTTGATCTCGGCGTGGGCGATGTCCAGCGCGTCGAGGATCTCCGCCTCGGGGATCTCGTTGGCGCCGGCCTCGACCATCAGGATCGCCTCCTCGGTGCCGGCGACGATCAGGTCGAGGTCGGAGGGGTTCTCAGCGTCCGCCAGCAGATCCGGCTCGGCGGGTTGACGACGAAGTTGCCGTCGATCTTGCCGATCCGCACCGCGCCGACGGGTGTCGGCAGCGGGATGTCGGAGATCATCAGCGCGGCGGACGCACCGTTCATCGCGAGGATGTCGTAGGGGTGGACGTGGTCGATCGACAGCGGGATCGCGACCAGCTGCGTGTCGTAGCGCCATTCCTTGGGGAACAGCGGGCGGATCGGGCGGTCGATCATGCGCGCGGTAAGCGTGCCCTTCTCGCCCGGACGGCCCTCACGCTTGAAGAATGATCCGGGGATTTTCCCGGCGGCGTACATGCGCTCCTCGACATCCACCGTCAGCGGGAGGAAGTCGACGTCTCGCAGACTGCCAGCGACGGCGGTCGCGAGGACCATCGTGTCGCCCTGGCGGACGACGACTGCGCCGGAGGCCTGCTTGGCCATCCTGCCGGTCTCGAACGAGATCTCGCTGCCGGAGATCTCCACGGAAACCGTGGTAACGGCGTCACTACTCATATTCACTGCCTTCCTGTTCCGCCCGTCGGTCGGCGGTCCGTTTCTTTTTTCTCTTTTTCCGAACCGGTGGAGCTTAGCGGAGCGCTGGCGGCCACGCCCTCGCGCAGCAGCTCGGCGCCGGGCAGCTCGCCCGGGAGACTCCGCTTCGTAGCTCCAGCGCACGACGCCGTCGGCGTCGGCGATGACCAGCGCGCGCTGGGAGAAGCCACCCGGGTGGCAGCACGCCGAAGGCCTCGCACGCCGCGCCCTTGGGCTCGAAGTCCGACAGCTGCTCGCTGCTCACGCCGAGCTTCTCGCGGAACGCACTCTGTGCCCACGTCGAGTCGCAGGAGACGCCATACAGACTCGATACCTCGCTCGGCGCAGCTCCTCCAACAGCGGCTCGTACAGCTGCAGCTGATCGGTGCACACCGGGCTGAACGCGAACGGGTAGAAGACGAGCACGGTCGTGCGCCCCCTCAGATCCTGCTCGGTGAAGCTCTCTCCGTCAGCGCGGGCCAGCTTGAAGCTCGGCGCGGGGGTCCCTGCGGCGAGAACCGTCATGCCACGGCCGCCTTTACTTGCGCAGGCCGAGCTCTTTGATCAGCGCCCGGTAGCCCTCGAGGTCGCGGCGCTGCAGGTAGTCCAGAAAGCGGCGTCGACGTCCGACGAGCATCAGCAGGCCCGCGGCGCGAGTGGTGGTCTTTGCTCTGCTCGCGCAGGTGCTCGGTGAGGTGGTTGATGCGCTCGGTCAGCAGCGCGATCTGGACCTTGGTGTTGCCCATGTCCTTCTCGTTGGCGCCGAACTTCGCGGCGATCTCACGCTTGCGCTCTGTTGTTATCGCGGCCATAGCTTCGGGCACGGTAGCAGACGCTCGTCGGCGTCAATGTGGCTGTGCGATCTCCCGTGTGCGCCGACGTCGTCGGTGCATCTGCTCGATCAGCGCCTGCGGGTCCTCGAAGCGCCGCTCGCCGCGCAGGCGCTCGAGAAAGTCGCAGGCGCAGCGTGCTGCCGTACAGGTCGCCGTCGAAGTCGAGCAGGTAGGCCTCGATCAGCTCGCCGCGGCCGGTGTTGAAGGTGGGGCGCACGCCGATGCTCACCGCGGCGGCGTGCGCCCTGATCGCCCGTGTCGGCGAGGCACGCGTACACGCCGTGGCCTGGGCACACGAGCGCCTCCTCGGGCACCAGGTTGGCGGTCGGAAAGCCGAGCTCGCGCCCGCGCGCGTCGCCGTGCATGACCTCGCCGCGCGAGCTGGAAGGTGTCCCCGAGCAGCCGGTTGGCCTCGGCGCACCTCGCCGGCCAGCACCAGCCCGCGGATGTGGCTCGAGGAGACGATCTCCCCGTCCACCTCCAGCAGCGGGTGCACGACCGTCGCAAAGCGCGCGTCGGCGGCCAGCAGCCGCGGGTCGCCCTGCGCCTTGTGGCCGAAGCGGAAGTTCTCGCCGATCGACACCTGACGGGCGCCGAGCGCGCCGACGAGCACGTCATCGATGAACTCCTCCGCCGAGCGGGCGGCGAACTCGCGCGTCGAATGGGATCACGATCAGCTCCTGCACGCCCAGCGAGGCGATCAGCTCGGCCTTGCGCTCGGGCGTCGTCAGCAGCCGCGGCGTGTGCTGCGGCGCGACCACCGACACCGGGTGCGGGTCGAACGTGAGCACGCTGTCGGCGCCGGCGATCACCTCGCGGTGGCCGAGGTGCACGCCGTCGAAGGTGCCCACCGCGACGCTGCGCTCGATCTCCCGTCTCGACGTCGGGCAGGCGAGTGACCTTCACGGCCTGCAAGCCTATTGTGGGCCAGCGCAGCTCGCCAGCGCCTGCTCGAGCGGCGATCACGGGCGGGTCCTGCCACGGCAGCTCCGCGTGGCGGCGGGGCGACGGCGTCGGCGACGTCGAACGGGCCGATCGCGGTGCGCCGGAGCTCCAGGCAGTAGGCGTCGTTGAGGTCGGCGATCAGCGAGCGCACATAGGTGCCGGCGGCGCATTCGATCTCGAAGCCCGCGCGCGGCAGCTCCCCGGCGGGCAGGTCGTGCTCGCGCCAGAGCTGCTGGAAGCTGTACACGGTGACGATCCGCTCGGGCATCTCGAACTGCTCGCCGCGACGCGCGCGCTGGTAGGCGCGCTCACCGCCGATCTTCACAGCGGAGTGCATCGGCGGGCGCTGGCGCATCTCGCCGGTGGGCAGCTCGGGCGGGTCCGGCGGCACGCGCCCGGTCGCGGTGATCTCGCCCTCGGTGTCGCCGGTGCTCGATCTCGCGCCGAGCTGGGCCACCGTCTCATAGCGCTTGGGCAGCTGCCATCAGCACGCTCTGGGACTTGGTCGCGCGCCCCACGAGCACCAGCAGCAGGCCGGTCGCGAACGGGTCGAGCGTGCCCGCGTGCCCGGTGCGCACGCCCGCCAGCGAGCGCCGCACGGCCGCGACCACGTCGTGCGAGGTGATCCCCGCCGGCTTGTCGATCAGCAGGACGCCGTCCACCGTGCTCCCCCTCGCCGCGCGGGCGGACACCGCGCGCTCAGGCGAGCGCGGCCGGCTGCCCGCCGGACGACGGGTGCAGCTGCGCGGCGATCGCCTCGCGCAGGAAGGCGATCAGCTCGTCCTCCTCCAGCGCGGTCGAGAAGCCCGCCGCACGGCGGTGCCCTCCGCCGCCCTGCGCGCGCGCGATGATCGACACGTCGACGTCGTCGTCGGTGGCGCGCAGCGAGACTTTGTGCTGGCCCTTGCGCTCGCCGCTGCCCAGCTCGCGCACGAGCACCGCCACCTTCGTGCCCTGCGAGCGCCCGCAGCTGGTCGATGATGCCCTCGGAGTAGCTCTCCTGCGGCGTCGGCGCTGTCGAAGTCCTCGGCGCTGAGCGTCGCCAGCGTGAGCTCGCCCGCGTCGAAGCGCTGGATCTGCCCGAGCGCGAGCGCCAGCAGCGCGAGCTTGCCGGTCGGCATGTCCTCGTACAGCCGCCGGTAGACGACGCGCGACGTCGACGCCCGCCTCGATCAGCTCGGCGGCCATCTCGTGCGCGCGCGGCCCGGTGTTCTCGTACATGAAGCGCCCGGTGTCGGTGATCAGGCCGACGTACAGCGCCTCCGCGACCGCCGGCGTGGGCGCGACGCCCAGCCCGTGCATCAGGTCCCACACGATCTCCGCCGTGCACGAGGCGTCGGGGACGACGTGGTTGAGCGTGCCGAAGCGCGTGTTGTCGTGGTGGTGGTCGATGTTCAGCAGGTGCGCGCCGTCGCGCAGCACGCTCGCGGAGTTGCGGTCGATGTTGCCGCAGTCGAGGAACACGACGGTGCGCTCGGCGATGTCCGGCGGGCGGCTGCTGGATCAGCCCGTCCAGCGAGAAGAAGCGGTACTCGTCGCGGCAGCGGCAGGTCGTCGGGCGAGATGAACATCACCGAGTCCTTGCCGAGCGCGCCGAGCAGGCCCTGCATCGCCACCAGCGAGCCGAGCGCGTCGCCGTCGGGGTTCTCGTGCGTGGCGAGCACGAAGCGCGGGTCCTCGCGGATCCGCTCGAGCACCAGCTCGCGCGTAGCGCCGGTGTCGCGTCGCACGTCGCTCATCGCGCGCCGCTCCTCGTCGAGCAGCGCGTCCACGCGCATCGCCCGGTCGGTGGTGTCGTCGTAGACGAACTCGAGCGTCGGGGTGCGCTTCAGGCGCAGCTCGCGCGCGACCCGCCCCTGCAGGTAGCCGTGCGCGCTGCGCAGGCCCTCGAGCGTCGCCTCGCGCTCGTCGGCGCCGGAGGGCCCGCCGTCGGCGCCGAGCACGCTCACGTACACGCGCGCATGGCGCAGGTCTGGGCTGGTCCTGACATCGGTCACGGTTACGAATCCCACTCGCGGGTCCTTCAGGTCGCCTGCCACGGCGTCGCCGATCACCTGGCGAATCGCCTCGTCGACCCGGCGCATACGCGCTGTGCTCATCCTACCCGTCCAATTCCCCGCCGACCGCGCAGGTCCCTGCCGCAGATCGGCGCGGCTCAGGAGGAGAGCTCGCGCTCCACCTGGCGCGTCTCGTAGGTCTCGAGCACGTCGCCCTCGTGCAGGTCCTGGAAGTTGGCGAGCACGATGCCGCACTCGAAGCCGCCGGCGACCTCGCGCGCGTCGTCGTTGAAGCGGCGCAGGCTTTCGATCGTCGGTGTCGTAGATGACCGTGCCCTCGCGCACCACGCGCACGCGGGAGCCGCGCGTGACCTTGCCCTCGGTCACGAACGAGCCCGGCGATCGTGCCGATGCGCGAGGCTTTGAACAGCTGGCGCACCTCGGCCTGGCCGAGCGGCGTCTCGACCTCGGCGGGCTCGAGCATCCCCTGCATCGCCGCGCGCAGCTCTTCGATCGCGCGGTAGATGACCGCGTAGGAGCGGATCTCGACGCCCTCGCGCTCGGCGATCTGGCGGGCGTCGCCGACCGGGCGCACGTTGAACGCCAGGATCACGCCCTCGGAGGCGGCCGCGAGCATCACGTCGGACTCGTTGATCCCGCCGACGCCGCGGTGGATGATGTTGACCTTGACCTCCTGCTGGGGCAGCTTGGCGATCTCGTCCTCGATCGCCTCCAGCGACCCGGCCACGTCGGCCTTGACGACCAGGCCGAGCTCCTTGACGGTGCCCTCCTGGGCGAGCTTGAAGACGTCCTCCAGCGAGACCTTGCGGCCCGAGCGGCGCGCGAGCGCCTCGGTCTTCAGGCGGTTGGCGCGCTCGCCCGCGAGCTGGCGCGCGCGGCGCTCGTTCTCGACGACGCGCACGAGCTCGCCGGCCTCGGGCACGCCGTCGAAGCCGAGCACCTCGACGGGCTGGCCGGGCGTCGCGCGCTTCAGCTTGGCGCCGGTGAAGTCGTGCATCGCGCGCACGCGCCCGAAGTGCGCGCCCGCGACGAGCGCGTCGCCGACCCGCAGCGTGCCGCGCTGGATCAGGACCGTCACGACCGGGCCGCGGCCGGGGTCGAGCTTGGACTCGATCACCGTGCCCGAGGCCTCGGCGTCGCTGTTGGCCTTCAGCTCCTCGAGGTCGGTGACCACCTGGATCGTGTCCAGCAGCGAGTCCAGGCCGTCGTGCGTCTTGGCGCTGACGTCCACGAACTCGATCTCGCCGCCCCACTCGACGGGCTGCAGGCCGTGCTGGGTCATCTCGGTGCGCACGCGCTCGGGCTGTGCGCCCTCCTTGTCGATCTTGTTGACCGCCACGACGATCGGCACTTCGGCCGCCTTGGCGTGGTCGATCGCCTCCTCGGTCTGCGGCTTGACGCCGTCGTCGGCGGCGACCACGATCACGGCGAGGTCGGTCACGCGCGCGCCGCGGGCGCGCATCGCCGTGAACGCCTCGTGGCCGGGCGTGTCCAGGAAGGTGATCTCTTTGCCGCGCGTGGCGCACCTGGTAGGCGCCGATGTGCTGGGTGATGCCGCCGGCCTCGCCGGCGACGACCTCGGTCTCGCGGATCGCGTCCAGCAGCGAGGTCTTGCCGTGGTCGACGTGACCCATGATCGTGACCACCGGCGGGCGGTCGATCAGGTCCTCCTCGGCGTCCTCGAACACCGGCTCGACCTCGACGTCGTCGGCCGCGTGGACGATCTCGATCTGCTTGTCGAACTCGTCGGCGAGCACCTGGATGGCGTCGTCGGACAGCGTCTGCGTGAGCGTCGCCATCTCGCCCAGCGACATCAGCTTCTTGATCACCTCGGGCACCGCCACGCCGAGGTACTCGGCGACGTCCTTGACCGTCGAGCCGGAGTTGACGCGGATCAGGTCGGTGGCCTCCATCGCCGAGGTGTCGATCGGGGCGATCGTGTCGTCGTAGGTGCCGCGCCGGCGCCGTCCGCGGCGCGGGCGGCGCTGGGGCTGGTTGGAGGGCCCGCCCTGCTGGCGGCGCGAGGCCTGGGAGTCGATCACCACGCGCCGGCGCCCGCCCGGCCCGATGTCACCGGGCGTGCGCTCGCCGGTGCGCGAGTCGCGCGTGGGACGCACGCGCTCGCCACGCCGCAGCCGAAGCGCCCGGCCGGCCGGCGTGGCAGTGCCGGCGCGCCGGCGGGCGGCTGGGGCGGCGCGGGTGTGGCGGCAGCAGCCGGCGTCGGTGCCGGCGCTTTGGCAGCGGGTGCAGCCTCTTTGGCCGTCGCGGCCGGCGGAGCCTTGGCTGCGGGTGGCGGTGTGGCGGGAGCCTGCCCAGGGGTTGCGGCGGGCGCTTTGACAGGCGCCGGCGGTGCCCCGTTGCTACTCGCGGCGCTTGCACCGAGCGCCTTCAGGGCGACGGCCTCCTCGACCGAGGACGCGGCGGCCTTGGCCTCGACGCCGGCGGCCTTGCAGCTTCTCGAGCAGCTCCTTGCTGGAGAGCCCCTGCTCCTTGGCGATTTCGTGTACGCGCTTCTTGCTCATCGGCCCACCGATTCTACGAGCTTGGCGTCGAGCGTCACCGTCGCGCGCAGCGCGCGCGCGAGCGCGCGCCTTCGCATCGCGGCCGGTCAGGCACTCGCGGCCGGCGCACCGGGCTGCTCACCGCGCGCACAGGTATGCGCCGCGGCCGGGCATCGCCGCGGTTCGATCGGCCACGGCACGCGCGTCGCGCCGATCGCCCTCGCGCAGCAGCGCGATCCGCAGCAGCTCGGACTTCGGCGCGATCCGCCCGCAGCCGACGCAGCGGCGCCGGGGCACGTGCCCGGCTATGTCGCCTGCTCCGGTGGCGCCTGCTCCGTGGGCTGCTCGGCGATCTCGGCGGGCACCGCCGGCTGCTCGTCCACCGGCTCGGCGGACGCCGCCTCTTCTGCCACCTGCGCCTGTATCGCACCGTCCGCCCTCGGCCGCCTCGCCGCCGGCCAGGTCGGCGATGTTGTCGCTGTCGATGTCGGCCAGCGCCTGGTGGGTTTCGAGGCCGCAGTAGCGCGAGCCGGGCAGCGAGGCGTTGGGGCAGCGCCGGCCGTTGGAGAGGATCGCCGCGCAGCGCCCTGGACCTCCTCCTCCTCGTAGCCGTGCTCGGCCTCCTCGGCGGCGAACTCGGTCTCCGAGCGGATGTCCACGCGCCAGCCGGTCAGCCGCGCCGCCAGGCGCGCGTTCTGGCCCTCGCGGCCGATCGCCAGCGACAGCTGGTCGTCGGGCACGATCACGGTCGCCTGCTTGGCGTCGTCGTCGACGAGCACCTCGCGCACGCGCGCCGGCGAGAGCGCCTTGGCGACGAAGCGCGCGGGCTCGTCGTTGAAGGGGATGATGTCGATCTTCTCGCCGCGCAGCTCGGAGACGACCATGCGCACGCGCGAGCCGCGCGGGCCGACGCAGGCGCCGACCGGGTCGACGCCGTCGGTGTGGGAGATGACCGCGATCTTCGAGCGGTAGCCGGGCTCGCGGGCGACGTTGGCGATCTCCACGAGGCCGTCGGCGATCTCGGGGACCTCGAGCTCGAACAGCTTCTTGATCAGCTCGGGGTCGCGGCGGGAGACGATGATCGCCGGGCCCTTGGTCGACGGCGAGACCTCCTTGATGACGGCCTTGATGCGCTGCGAGTGGTCGTAGCGCTCGCCCTCCACCTGCTCGGACTTGGGCAGCAGCGCCTCGACGCGTTCGCGCAGCTGCACGAGCGTGTAGCGCGAGTCCGACTGCTGCACGATGCCGGTGATCAGCTCGCCGACGCGGTCGCGGTACTCCTCGAACATCATGTCGCGCTCGGCCTCGCGGATGCGCTGCAGGATCACCTGCTTGGCGGTCTGCGCGGCGATCCGCCCGAAGTCGTCGGGGGTGACGTCGCGCTCGTCGATCTGGTCGCGGTATTCGGCGAACTTCTTCGGGTCGATTTCCGGTTCCTCGGGTTCGCGCATCTCGCCCGTCTCGGGGTCGATCGTCGTTTCCTCGTCGATCGTCTCGACGATCAGGTGCGCCTCCAGGCGTTCGGGGATGATCAGTTCGATCACCCGGAAGTCGGCCGTCTCGCGGTCCATTTCGACGCGCGCGTACTTGGCCGAGCCGGGCTGCTTCTTGTAGGCCGACAGCAGCGCGTCCTCGAGCGCGATCATCAGCTTCTCGGGCTCGATCCCCTTCTCGCGCGCGAGCGCGTGCATGGCCTCAAGGATTTCGCGTGACATGGCTTACTCCTACTCCTCGATCAGGTTCGAACGGCGGATCTCCGAGTAGGGGATCGCGATGACGCCCTCGTCGGCGGCCAGCGTGACCTCCTCCTCGGAGGCCCCCACGAGCTCGCCGGTGAAGCTTCGCACTGCCTTGGCCCCGCTCCTGCCCTCCGCGCCGGCAAGGACGGACGGGCGTGACGCGTGCGCACCCGCGCGCGTCGCCCGACGAAGCGGCGGAAGTGGGCGGGCTTGGTCAGCGGGCGCTCGCTGCCGGGCGAGGAGACCTCCAGCGAGTAGCGCTCGCGCAGATCGTTCAGCAGCAGCGGTCACCCGCTCGCACATCTCGAGCGTGACGCCGTCGGGATGGTCGATGAACACGCGCAGGCAGCGGCCGCCCAGCGACCTCGGCGAGCAGCACCTCGACATCGGGCTCGCTGTCGGCGAGACGCCTCTCGATTTCTGTCTGCAGCGCTGTCATCGGGTCTTTATTCTCACTCCTTACGCAAAAAAAGCGGGCGGGCGCCCACTCTCGGTACTGCTGCCGACGCCTGCACGCCGGCACGAAAGCTGTCGATCGAGGATAGCATCGGCAGGGCTGCGCATAGCGAGCTCAGGCGCGTTCCCGCTCAGATGCGGCGTCGCGCCGGGCGCGATCGCGGTAGAGCCGGTAGTCGGCGCGCTCGGGCGCAGCGAGCACGCCAGCGCCAGCGGCTGGCAGGCCTCGCGATGGCGTCCCAGCAGCTGCATCGAGCGGCCCAGGCAGAACAGCGCGTAGTCGTTGGTGGGGCGTTCGCGAGGCGACCGCCTGGAACTCCGCGGCGGCGCTCTCGTAGCGCTGCGCGTGGAACAGCGCCCGCCCGAGCGCCTCGCGGATCGAGGCCTTGTCGGGCTCGAGGTCGCGGGCTCTGCTCAGCGGCACGATCGCCGCCTGATGGTCGCCGTGGTCGAGCAGCTCACAGCCTCGCTGGTAGAGGTCGTAGACGCTCTCCATCCAACGCAGCTTAACCGCTCGCGCGCAGGCTCTCGACGGCGTCGAGGATCGCCTCGGCGACCTGCGCCTTGCTGGCGCGTGGCACGTGACGCTCCTCGACGTGAGCGCTGCCGTTGGCGTTCGCGCTGAGGATCGTCACCTCGTTGGCCTCGACGTCGAAGCCGATGTCCGAGCGCGAGATGTCGTTGACGACGAGCGCGTCCAGGTGCTTGCCGGCGAGCTTGCCGCGGGCCGCGTCGACCGCCGTCCTGCGCCGTGCTCGGCGGCGAAGCCCACGAGCGTCTGGCCCTCGCGGCGGCGGCGCGCCAGGCCGGCGAGCACGTCCGCGGTCGGCTCCAGCCCGAGCTCGAGGCTGCTCGCGCCCGTCTTCTTGATCTTGCCCGTCGGCCGGCGCGCCGGCGCGAAGTCGGCGACCGCGGCGGCCATCAGCAGCACGTCGCAGCCCGCGAACTCCTGCTCGCACGCCTGCTCGCAGCTCGCTGCGGCCGTCGACGACCTCGCGCGCAGCGTGACGCCCGGCGGGCGCGGGCAGCGCGACGTTGGCCGCGATCAGCGTCACCCGTGCGCCACGCTCGCGCGGCGGCCTGCGCGAGCGCGAGGCCCATGCGCCCGGAGGAGCTGTTGCCGACGAAGCGAACGCTGTCGATCGGCTCGCGCGTGCCACCGGCCGTGACCAGCACCTTCACGCCGCTCAGGCCGCCGGCGGATGTGTGCTCGCGAGCGCCGCCGCCAGCCTGGGCGAGCACCTCCCGCACGCCCGCCAGCAGCCGCGCGGGCTCGGCCAGGCGCCCGACGCCCTGCTCGCCCTTGGACGCCAGCCGCCCCACGCCCGGCTCGACCACGATCGCCCCGCGTTCGCGCAGCGTCTGCCAGGTTCGCCTGCGTGGCCGGGTGCTCGTACATGTGGTTGTTCATCGCCGGCGCGATCACCAGCGGGCAGCGTGGCGGCCAGCGCGCAGCTGCTCAGCAGGTTGTCGGCGAGGCCGCCGGCGAGCTTGGCGATCGTGTTGGCCGACGCCGGCGCGATCAGGTACACGTCCGCGTTGGCCACCAGCTCCAGGTGGCTGAGCGGGTCGTGCAGCGGCGGCGTCTGATCCGGGGAACGCGCCGCGCGCGGGGTCGCGCTCGAACTCGCTGATCAGCACCGGCGCGCCCGTCAGCGCCGCAAACGACGCCTCCCCCACGAACCGTCTGCTGGCAGGCGTCTGCACGACCCGCACCGCGTGCCCGGCAGCGGTCGCCAGGCGCACGAACTCGAGCGCCTTGTACGCGGCGATACCGCCGCTCACACCGAGCAGAATCCGAGACATGACCTAAGAGTGTGAAGCGCCGACCGCCCTGCAGCAAACCCTGGAACACGCGTTGCGTGTACCAGCGGCCCCAGGGAGCCGCTGGCCAAGCGAGGCAAGGACGCAAGGAGCGTGGCGTGCTGTGCACGCGAGCGACTGAGGACGCCGCCTCGCGCCGGCCAGCGGCTAGCTGTAGTGGTACTTCATCTTCCCGGCTGCTACCTCCTCGAGGGCGATCGTGAGGTAGTTTTTCGAGCCGGTCTCGACCATCGGGGGCGGGAACTCGTCGAACGTGCCCTCGCCGAGGTTGTGGTAGTAGCTGTTGATCTGGCGGGCGCGCTTGGCGGCCACGATCACGCCGGCGTAGTTGGAGTCGACCTGCTCCAGCAGGCGGTCGATGCGGGGAGAGATCACTTTTTGTTCATCCCTTGGTTGGTTGTCTTTGCAGTCTAGTGCGCCGCCGCGCCCGAGCCCGGCTCAGTCGAGCTGCTCGGCGACGATCGCGGCGAGCCGCTCGAGTGCGTCGTCGAGGCGGTCGTTGACGACGACGTGGGCGAACTCGGGCTGGGCGGTCGAGCTCCTGCTCGGCGACCGCGCAGGCGCCGCTCGACCTCCTCGTGGTCGTCGGTGCCGCGCCCGATCAGCCGCGTGCGCAGCGCCGCGAGCGACGGCGGCGCGATGAACACCTGCACGGCCTCGGGCATCGCCGCGCGCACCTGGCGGGCGCCCTGCACCTCGATCTCGAGCACCACCGGCACGCCCGCGCGCATCCGGTCCTCGAGCTCCGAGCGCAGCGTCCCGTAGCTACGTCCCGGCGTAGTCGGCGTGCTCGACGAAGTCGCCTTCGCGCACGCGGCGGTCGAACTCCTCGCGCGTGAGGAAGTGGTAGTCGACCCCGTCGCTGCTCGCCCGGGCGCGGCGCGCGCGTGGTGGCCGACACCGACAGCTCGAGCTCTGGCAGCGCGCTCCATCAGGCCGCGGATCAGCGTGCCCTTGCCGACCCCCGACGGTCCTGTGATGACGAACACGCGTGCCACGGCCGCCACCCTATTGCCGGCCTCGGTGGAAATCTGCGGCCGTCTCGCTGATCGAATCCGCGGGACGGCTTAGCGGTGCAGCAGGGAGAGCAGCTCGCTGCGCTGGCGCTCGGACAGGCCGCCGATCGTCTTGCTCGGCGCGATGCGGCAGTGCGCGAGGATCTTGTTGACCTTCACGCGCCCGTACTTGGGCACCGCCAGCAGCATGTCGAACACCTTGGCCGTCTCGACGTACTCGGGCGGGTCGAGCAGCAGCGAGTGGATCGAGCGCCGGCCGGACTTCAGGTCGCGCTTGAGCTGCGCGCGCTGGATACGGATCTGGTTGGCCCGCGCGAGCGCGTCCATCCGCTGGTTGAGCGACCGCTCGGGGGCGGTCGAGGTGGTTGAGGACGTCGTTCCGGTCGCCGTCGCCATGGGCGGCGAGTCTACACACCAGCGGCCGGCGATCAAGCGAAAAGTACCTAATTCATCTCAACCTCAGGTTGAGGTTCAGATTAGTCGAGGTTGGTGGACGGTGTCCGGGCGTGTTTGCAGGGATTTTTTACATCGCTCATAGCGACAATCACCGCGCGCCCTTCGTCCGGCGGGCTGTATGCGCTCTGACAGCTGTCAAGCCTCTTGGGCCGGCTTGCGCAGGTCGCGCGCGATCCTCGCGCCGACCGACGGGTCGCGAAAGCTCTCGGTCCCGACCGCCACGAGCGTTGCGCCGACGTCCAGCAGATCGCGTGCGTGCGCGGCGCTCTGCACGCCACCCATGCCGATCACCGGGATCTCCACGCGCGCCGCCACCGCCGCCACCTGCGCCAGCGCGACCGCGCGGATCGCCGGGCCCGACAGGCCGCCGGTGCCGCCGCCCAGCCAACGCGCCCCGCGTCGCGCCGGCTTCCCGGCGGTGGGTGGCGCCAGCGCGCTCGCGCGCAGCGTGTTGATCAGCGACACCGCGTCCGCGCCGGCCTCCTGCGCGGCGTGCGCGCACGCGGGCACGTCGGCGGTGTTGGGCGTCAGCTTGACGATCAGCGGCTTGGTCGTGCGCGCGCGCACCGCACGCACGACCTTCTCCAGCTCGTGCGGGTCCGCACCGATGTCGAGGCCCGTCTTGACGTTCGGGCAGGACACGTTCAGCTCGACCGCGGCGATCTCCTTGCGTGCGTCGCACGCCGTCACGAGCGCCGTCAGCTCCTCGGCGCTCGAGCCCATCACGTTCGTGACCAGCGGGATCGCGCGGCGGGCGCCCGCGTCATCGGCGCCCGCGGCACGCGCGCGGCCGAGCAGCTCGTGCAGCGCTGGCAGGTCCTCGCGCAGGTAACCGTCGAGGCCCTTGTTGGGCAGCCCGATCGAGTTGATCAGGCCGGCCGGGGTCTCCCACAGGCGCGGCGGCGGGTTGCCTGCGCGCGGCTCGCAGCGTGATCGTCTTGGACACGTACGCCGCGAACGGGAAGTCCTCCAGCAGTTGCTCGCCGAATGCTCGGTGGGCGGCGAGCGCGTCGAATGTGCCGGAGCCGTTGAGGATCGGGTGCGCGAGCGTCAGGCCGCAGAACGCGACGCTCACTTGTGCCCCGCCATGGGGTACGCCGGTGCCCCAGCGTGCTCGTCCACGCGCTCGAGGTCGGCGGCGTCGAGCACCGGCCCGTCCACGCACACGCGCAGATAGCGCCCGTCGCGCGTGGGCACGACGCAGCCGAAGCACGCGCCGAAGCCACACGCCATTCCGGCCTCGAGCGCCAGCTGGGCGGGCGTGGCGGTCGCCGCGCACAGCGCGCGCACGCCCTCGAGCATGCGCCGCCGGCCCGCACGCGTACACGACCGCGTGCGCGTCGCGCTCGAGCTCCTGCGCGAGCAGCTCGGTGACGAGGCCGTGGTGGCCAACCGAGCCGTCGTCGGTGGCCACCTGCGCACCGTCGAGCAGCGCGGCGCCCTGCGCGCGCGCGCCATCGCGGAAGCCGAGCAGCGCGAGCGGCGGCCCATCGCCGCCGGCGAGCGTGTCCTGCAGGATCGCCAGCGGCGCGATGCCCACGCCGCCGCCGACGAGCAGCGCGCGGCGGCCTTCGCGCGGGGCCACGAAGCCGCGTCCGAGCGGCCCCAGCGCCCACACCTGCTCGCCCGTCTGAAGCTCGCACAGCCGCTGCGTGCCCGGCCCGACGTCCTCCAGCAGGAAATGGGACTCGCCGTCGCGGTGGCGCGCGATCGAGAACGCGCGCGGCAGGTACGGGCGCTCGTCCTCTCCCCCGCCCCAGCGCTCGAGCGGCCGCGAGCATCGCGAACTGACCGGCGACCGGCGGGCGTGGGTCCTCGGGCAGCTGTGGGTCCGACGCAGCCAACCGCAGTACGCGGTAGGCGCCCAGCTCGTCCATGCCGGTCACGGTCAGCGCCCGCCGGCCAAACGGAGCCTGGCTCACGCCACCCCCGCCCCGTTGGGGCTGATCGTCTCCCGCGCGGGCCGGTCGCGCTCGCCGGCGTGGTCGCTGGTGGGGTCACGAACCGCGCCGTGCAGCTCCTGCAGACACAGGACTTCGGGCTCGCCGTCCTGGTGTGCGCGCGCGATCGCGCGCGCGGCCGACGCGCCCGCAGACGAGCGTGGTCAGACAAGGAATGCCGTGCTTGACGGCCGCGCGGCGGATCTCCCAGCCGTCGCTGCGCGCGCCCACTCCGGTGGGCGTGTTGACGACCAGGTCGACGTCGCCGCGCTCGATCCAGTCGAGCACGTGCGGCGAGCCGTCGGCGATCTTGTTGAGCGCCTGCACGGGCACGCCCATGCGCGCGATCGCCTCGGCGGTGCCGCGCGTGGCGACGATCTGAAAGCCGTTGTCGTGCAGGATCTGTGCGACCGCGAACGCGCCCGGCTTGTCGGAGTCGGTGACCGTGATGAACGCCGTGCCCTCGCTCGGCAGCGGCACGCCAGCGGCGGCCTGGGCCTTGGCGAACGCGGTCGGGAAGTCGCGCGCGATGCCCATCACCTCGCCGGTCGAGCGCATCTCAGGCCCGAGCAGCGCGTCCGAGCCCTCGAAGCGGTCGAACGGCAGCACCGCCTCCTTGACGCAGATGTGATCGCCGAAGCCGATCCCCTGGCGCTCGCGTGGCAGCTCCAGGTCGGCGATCTTCTCCCCCAGCATGATCCGGCAGGCAAGCTTGGCCAACGGCAGGCCGACGGCCTTGGACACGAACGGGACGGTGCGCGAGGCGCGCGGGTTGGCCTCGATCACGTACAGCTCGCCCGCGTGGATCGCGTACTGCACGTTCAGCAGCCCAACCACACCGATCGCCAGCGCGATCTCGCGCGTGGCCGTGCGGATCTGCTCGAGCATCTCCTCGCCGAGCGAGTGCGGCGGCAGCACGCACGCGCTGTCGCCCGAGTGTACGCCCGCCTCCTCGACGTGTTGCATGATCCCGCCGATCCACACCTCATCGCCGTCGCACAGTGCGTCAACGTCCATCTCCGTGGCGTTCTCCAAGAACCGATCGAGGAATATCGATGGGGAGCCCTCCGGGCTCCTGCCGGCGTGCGTGTCGCCGTCCATCGGGCCGACCTCGCGGCGCAGGTAGTCGGCAAGACCGTCGCTGGAGTAGACGATCTCCATCGCGCGCCCGCCGAGCACGTAGGACGGGCGTACCAGCAGCGGATAGCCGACCTCGCCGGCGCAGCGCAGCGCCTGCTCGACCGAGCGCGCGGTGGCATACGGCGGCGCCTTGTAGCCGAGCTTGGCCAGCAGCGCGCCAAAGCGCCCGCGGTCCTCGGCGAGGTCGATCGCCTCCACACTCGTGCCCAGCAGCGGCACGCCCGCCTCGGCCAGCCCGGCGGCGAGCTTCAGCGGCGTCTGCCCGCCGAACTGCACGATCACGCCCTTCAGCTTCCCGCCCGCCTGCTCGACCTCGAGCGACGGGCAGCACGTCCTGCAGCGTCAGCGGCTCGAAGTACAGACGGTCGGAGGTGTCGTAGTCGGTGGAGACCGTCTCGGGGTTGCAGTTGATCATCACCGCGTCCCGGTCCGATGCGCGCACGGTCATCGCGGCGTGTACGCAGCAGTAGTCGAACTCGATGCCCTGGCCGATGCGGTTGGGGCCCGAGCCGAGGATCACAACCGACTCGCGCTCCCCGCGCTCTACCTCGCTAGCGCCCGTGCGCTCCCAGCCGGAGTAGTAGTAGGGGGTGCGCGCGGGGAACTCGGCGGCGCACGTGTCGACCGAGCGAAACGAGCGCTCGCCCGCGAACGGGGCGTCCGGGTTCAGCGCCAGCTCGTGTAGCTCGTGCAGGAACCACAAGTCGATGCGCGTGCGCTCGTGCACCGCCTGGACCGCGGCGCCGCGGCGGAACAGCTCGAGCACCGTCTCAAAGCGCGCCGGCCCTGGTGTGCTCAGGGTGTCGAGCAGCTCTTGATCGGAGCGGTCTTCCAGTTGCGGGGGCTTGTCCAGCTCGCGTGCGCGCAGCGCCTTGGCGAACGCCTGCTGGAAGGTGCGCCCGATCACCATCGCCTCGCCCACCGACTTCATGTGCGTTGTCAGCGTGGTGGACGTGTCGGGGAACTTCTCGAAGGCGAAACGTGGCCACTTGACGACCACGTAGTCGATCGTCGGCTCAAAGCACGCCGGCGTGACGCCGGTGATGTCGTTGTCGATCTCATCCAGGCGGTAGCCGACCGCCAAGCGCGCGGCGATCTTAGCGATCGGGAAGCCGGTCGCCTTGGACGCCAGCGCCGAGGAGCGCGACACGCGCGGGTTCATCTCGATCACGAGGATCTCCTCGGTGTCCGCGTTGACCGCGAACTGCACGTTCGAGCCGCCCGTCTCCACACCGACCGCACGGATCACCGCGATCGCCTGGTCGCGCAGGCGCTGGTAGAGGCTGTCGGTGAGTGTCTGCTGCGGCGCCACCGTGACGGAGTCGCCCGTGTGCACACCCATCGGATCGACGTTCTCGATCGAGCACACGATCACGACGTTGTCGGCGTGGTCGCGCATCACCTCCAGCTCGAACTCGCCCCAGCCGATCACCGACTGGTCCAACAGCACCTGGCCGATCGGCGAAGCCTCGATGCCCTGCTCGACGATCCGCTCGAACTCCTCCTCGCTGCGTGCGATGCCGCCGCCGCGGCCGCCTAGCGTGAACGCCGGGCGCACGATGCACGGCAGCCCCAGCGACGGCAGCGCCGCGTTGGCCTCGGCGAGCGTCGTGGCGATCTCGCTGCGCGGCATGCGCAGGCCGGCGTCGGCCATCGCCTCGCGGAACAGGTCGCGGTCCTCCGCGCACGCGATCGCGCGGTAGTCCGCGCCGATCAGCTCCACGCCGTAGCGCTCCAGCGTGCCGTCGTCGTGCAGCGCCTTGCTCAGGTTCAGCGCGGTCTGGCCGCCGAGCGTGCCGAGCAGCGCGTCCGGGCGCTCGCGCTCGATCACCTGCGCGACCGGGCCCGGCAGCAGCGGCTCGATGTACGTCGCGTCCGCGAACTCCGGGTCGGTCATGATCGTCGCCGGGTTGGAGTTGACCAGCACGACCTCGTAGCCCTCCTCGCGCAGCACCTTGCACGCCTGCACGCCGGAGTAGTCGAACTCAGCCGCCTGGCCGATCACGATCGGCCCCGAGCCGAGAATCAGGACCTTGCGGATGTCCTCGCGGCGGGGCATCAGCGGGCCTCGCGGCGGCGGTCGCGCGCGAACATCAGGCCGCCTCCCCCTCCGGGGACGACGCGGCGATGCGATCGAGGAAGCGGTCGAACAGGTACAGGCTGTCGTGCGGACCCGGACCGGCCTCCGGGTGGTACTGGACGGTGCCACCCGCCACGTCCAGCAGTTCGAGACCCTCGACCGTACGGTCATAGAGATTCACGTGCGACAGCGCCGCCGCGCCGAAGTCGGTTTCCCAGCGCACCGGCTCGTCGCTGTCGATTGTGCGCGCGCCGCCCGGTCCGAGCGCCGCGAAGCCGTGGTTCTGCGAGGTGATCTCCACGCGCCCGGTGTGCAGGTCGCGGACGGGATGGTTGGCGCCGTGGTGGCCAAACGCCAGCTTGAACGTGTCCAGGCCAATCGCGCGGCACAGCAGCTGGTGGCCAAGGCAGATGCCCCAAACCGGCTTCTTGCCGACCAGCTCGCGCACCGTGTCGACGATGTAGGAGAGCGCCGCCGGGTCGCCCGGCCCGTTGGACAAGAAGATCGCGTCGGGGTCCTCCGCGAGCAGCTCCTGTGCAGTGCTCGTGCACGGGTGCAGCGACACGCGCGCGCCGCGCGCGACCAGCTCGCGCACCATCGACGCCTTGATGCCGCTGTCGATCACCGCAATCCGCGGCCCCTGCCCGCTGCCGTGGTGGCTGACGCGTTCGGCGGTGACCACGCGCGCGAGGTCCTGGCCGGACATCGCCGGCTCGGCGTCGATCAGCTCGCGTGCGTTCGCCTCGGACATGCTCGCCGGGAACACGCCGCCGCGCATCGCGCCCGCCTCGCGGATGTGGCGCACGAGCGTGCGCGTGTCCACGCCGCTGATCGCGCACACGCCGCTGTCGCTCAGCCAGTCCAGCCAGCCGGCCTCCGCGCTGGGCGCGTCTTCGCGGTTACACGCCTCGCGCATGATCGCCGCGCGCGCCCACGCGCGCTCTGACTCCATCGCCTGCGCGCTGACGCCGTAGTTGCCCACGTGCGGGTACGTGTACGCGATCAGCTGGCCCGCGAACGACGGGTCGGTCATCGACTCCTGGTAGCCGGACATGCCGGTCGTGAACACAACCTCGCCGACCGCGTGGCCCTCGCCCCCCAGGGACGATGTGGCGCCGCACGCCACGCCGTCAAAACGCGCGCCGTCCTCCAGCAGAACGTAAGCAGTTGCCTCGCTCATCTCAGAGAATCAGCTTCTGGACGGCCTTGAACTCGGGCGTGCCGGCCCGCTCGAGCAGCTCGAACAGCACCGCCTCGACGGTGCTCACGACCGCGCCCGCGCGCTGCATCCGCTCCAGGCCGCGCTCGTAGTCGATGCGGTGGCGCGAGCCGACCGCGTCGGCCGGCACGTGCACCTCGCGTCCCTGCGCGAGCAGGTCGTGCACGGTCTGGCTGACACACACGTGCGTCTCGATCCCACACACGATCACCTGCTGGGCGTCGCCCACGTCAAATCCCTCCGCGCGCGCGGCCGAGAACACCGTCTTCTCGATCTGGCGCTCGTCCTGTACGCCGACCTCCGGCGCGGTGTGGCCGAGGCCTTTCGGGTACTGCTCGCTGACGAGCGCCGGCACCTCCAGCACCCGCGCCGCCTGAAGCAGCTTCGCGCTCGCGCCGGCCACACCCGCGAACGCGTCATAGGCACGAAAGCCCTCCTGCACGTCGACCACCACCAGCGCCGTGCGCTCGCGCGAGAGCAGGCTCATGCGCCCACTCCAGCATCGGCCAGCCCTGCGCGCGCATCGATCGCCAGCGCCCGGTCGCGGTGGGCGACCACGCCGGCGGCCACCGTCACGAGCACGCGGCCCTGCAGGCTGCGCCCGGCGAAGCAGCAGTTCTCCGAGCGGCTCTCCCAGCCGTGCTCGCCGGCCACCCACTCGGCGTCCAAGTCCAGCAGCGTCACGTTGGCATGCTCGCCGAGCGCGATCGTCGGCGTGGGCAGCCCGAACAGCGCCGCGCCCGCGGTCATCCTGTCCACGAGCAGGTCCAAGCTAATCACGCCGGGCGCCACCAGGCCCGTGTACAGCGCCGCGAACGCCGTCTCCAGGCCGGTCGTGCCCATCGGCGCCTGCTCGAACGGCACTTCCTTCTCATCGCGCGCGTGGGGCGCGTGGTCTGTGGCCACGCAGTCGACCGTGCCCGCGCGCAGCCCCTCGATCAGCGCCAGGCGGTCGGCGTCGGTCGTCAGCGGCGGGTGCATCTTCATGCGCGTGTCCAAGCCGATCACGTCCTGCTCGCTCAGCAGCAGATGGTGCGGGCTGACCTCCGCGCTGACGCGCCAGCCCCTGCGCCTTGGCGTCGGCGACCGCCTGCACCGACGCCGCGCACGAGAGGTGCTGAAAGTGCACGCGCGCATCCTCATAACCCGCCAGCGCGGCGTCGCGCGCGACCATCGTCGACTCGGCCACCGTCGGGATGCCCGCGATTCCCAGCGCCGCACTGATCGCGCCCTCGTGCATCGAGCCGCCGCGCGAGAGCGTCGGGTCCTCCTCGTGCAGCGCGAGCACGCCGCCGCACAGCCGCTGGTACTGGAGCGCCTTGCGCAGCATGCCCGCGCTGTGCACGGGCTTGCCATCGTCGGTGAAGCCGAGCGCGCCCGCCGCGCGCAGCTCCGCCATCTCTGTCAGCGTCTCGCCCTGCAGGCCGCGCGTGATCGCCGGCAGGAAGCCGACCGGCACGCGCGCCTCGCGCGCGACCGCCTCGCGCAGCGAGCCCAGCAGCGCAGCCGAGTCGAGCACGGGGTCGGTGTTGGGCATCGCGATCACGCCGCCGTAGCCGCCCGCGGCCGCAGCGCGGGTGCCGCTGGCGATGTCCTCCTTGTGCTCCTGCCCGGGCGTGCGCAGGTGCACGTGCGGGTCAAAGAACGCCGGCACCAGCCGCAGCCGCCCGCGGCCCTCGATCGTCTGCCCTTTGCTGTCGGTCGTCTCGGCGTCCGCGCCCGCTTCCCCGTCCAGCGTGCCCGGCTCGGCCAGCTCGGCGATGCGCCCAGCCGAGATGCGCACGTCGCGGCGCACGTCGATGCCCGCGCGCGGGTCCAGCACGTGCACGTCGCGCAGCAGCAGCTCCGCGGGCTCGCCCGGCCCGCCGATCAGCGACTCCGGTGCGCTCATGCTGGCCTGCCCCCGGCCACCGGTGAGACGTGGGCCGCTGCGCCGTTCGCGGCCTGGATGTCGCCGTCAGCCACAGCGACGTCCGCCTGTGGCTCGCGCGCACCCGCCAGCAGCTCATACAGCACGGCCATGCGCACGACCACGCCGGCTTGCACCTGCGCGGTGATGACAGCCTGCGGCGAGTCGACGACCTCGCCGGACAGCTCCACGCCGCGATTGACCGGGCCCGGGTGCATCAGCACCTGGCGCGGCGTCAGCCGCGCGCCGTTGATCTGATACCAAGCGGCGTACTCACGCAACGATGGCACCCACGGCTCACTCATGCGCTCGCGCTGCATGCGTAGCGCGTACACGATGTCCGCGGAGGGCAGCTCGTCCAGCGAGTAGCGCACCTCGCAGCCCAGCTCCTCGATCCCGCGCGGGATCAGCGTGGGCGGACCGGCGACGGTCACCTTGGCGCCCATCCGCTGGAAGGCGAGGATGTTCGAGCGCGCCACGCGCGAGTGTGCAACGTCGCCGACGATCCAGATCGAGGCACCGTCGAGCTCGCCCACGCGGCGGCGCAGCGTGTACACGTCGAGCAGCGCCTGGGTGGGGTGCTCGTGCTTGCCGTCGCCCGCGTTGACGATCGCCGCCGGGCACCATTGGGACACCAGCTCTGAGGCGCCCACCCACGGCGTGCGCAGCACGATCGCGTCGGGCTTGTGCGCGCTGAGCGTCAGCACGGTGTCCTTCAGCGACTCACCCTTCTCCACGCTCGAGCCGCTGGCGGCGAAGTTGACCACGTCCGCGGACAGGCGCTTGGCGGCCAGCTCGAACGAGCTGCGCGTGCGCGTGGACGCCTCGTAGAACAGGTTCAGCACCATCCGCCCGCGCAGTGCGGGCACCTTCTTGATCTCGCGGTCGGCGACCTCGGCGAAGCGCTCGGCCTGGGTCACGATCCGCTCGATGTCAGCGCGCGTCAGGTCCTCGACCGAGAGCAGGTGCTTCATGCGCCCGTCTCCTGTGCCGATGCGAGCGCGCGATCGGCGGCGCCGGTGATCGCGACCTCGTCTACGCCGTCCAGCTCGCGCACGCGCACGCGCACGTGCTCGCCCAGCGACGTGGGCAGGTTCTTGCCGACGTAGTCCGGGCGGATCGGCAGCTCGCGGTGGCCGCGATCGACGAGCGCCGCCAGCTGCACGCGCTGTGGGCGCCCGTAGGAAAACAGGCCCTCGATCGCCGCGCGCACGGTGCGCCCGGTGAACAGCACGTCGTCGACGATCACGAGCGTCAGCCCGGTGACGTCGAAGTCGACGTGCGAGGCGTGCAGTACCGGCGCCTCGGGACGGGTGCCCACGTCGTCTCGGTAGAAGCCGATGTCGAGGTCGCCCAGCAGCACCTCGGTGTCGAGCTCGTCGGCGAGCAGCCGGTGCAGGCGCTGGGCTAGGAACGCGCCGCGACTGTGGATTCCTACGAGCGCCGGGGCGAGATTGCCGGGGTTGCGCTCGATGATCTCGTGCGCGATGCGTGTGAGCGCCCGGCGGATGTCCTCCTCGTGGAGGACCACGTTCTCGTCTGCTGACATCGATTCCTTCCTGGCCTCGCGGGACCGGGTTAAAGGAGAAGCAGCAGGAATGTATCAAGGGGAGGCGACCGGCTCCGCATCGTCCACGGAGGGAGAGAGCGGCTCGGATGCCGCGTCCGACTGCTCCTGGGAGGCAGCCGCCTCGCGCGCGCGACGCTCAGACCAACGCAGCAGCGTCGCCTGCCCGCGCTCGGGAAACGGCACCTCGATCGTGTCGAAGTCGCGCACCGCCTCGGTCGCGGCGAACACCGCGCGCGCCTCGTCGCGCAGCTCGCCACCCGCGTAGCGGCTGGACACGTGCGTCAACGCGAGCAGCCGCACGTCTGCCTCACGCGCCAGCTCCGCCGCCTGGCGGGCGGTGCTGTGCCGTGTCAGGCGCGCGCGCTCGGCCTCCTCCTCCAAGAACGTCGCCTCGTGCACGAGCACGTCCGCCTCGTGCGCCGCCACCGCAAGCATCTCGCACGGCGCGGTGTCGCCCGAGAACACCACCTTGCGCCCCTCTCTCGTCGGCCCCATCACCTGCTCGGGCTTGACGCCCGCGACCGTCTCGCCGCGCTGCAAGCGCCCGAAGTCCGGCCCGGGACTGACTCCCAGCTGCTCGGCGAGCGCCGGGTCAAGGTGGCCGGGGCGCGGCTCCTCGACAAGCGCGTAGCCGAACGACGCCTCCCCCTTGTGATTCACGGGGATCGCCGCGATCAGATAGCCCTCGCGCGCCACCGTCTCCGCCGGCTCCAGCTCGACCACGTCCAGGCCGTACGGAAGGCGTCCGTAGACGATCCGCATCACGCCCATCAGCTCCTTCAAGCCGCGCGGACCGTAAACGGTCAGCGGCTCGCTGCGTTCGCGCAGCGCGAACGACTTGAGCATCCCCGGCAGCCCCAACCAGTGATCGGCATGGAAGTGCGTGATGAACACGCTGTCCAGGTCCGCCAGCCCGACCGAGCGCAGCAGCTGGCGCTGCGTGCCTTCACCGCAGTCAAACAGCAGCCGGTCGCCACCGCGACGCACGAGGATCGCCGGCAGCCCGCGGCGGGCACTCGGAACCGATCCGGCCGTGCCCGCGAAGAACAGGGACAGGTCCATGCGGCTACGGTAGCGACGGGACGGTGTCGGGGGCGGGCGCCGGCAGCATCCGCGCGTGACACGGTCACGCTGGGCAAGTCCGCTAGATCGTCAGGGTGGCGGCGGCGGGCAGTTGATGAGAGGTCCGCCGATCGAGGGGTCTGCGGGCGCGGGCGGGGCGTCGAATGTTTCGCTGTGCGCGAGGTCGAGGCTCCTGAGCGAGGGCGCGCTGGCCGGACCGTAGCGCCCGCTGAAGCAAGTGATCTGGCTGGCCGGCAATGGCTGGCTCGTGGTCTGCAGCAGCGCCAGGCGCGGCCAGCGAAACGCGAGCGCGACCAGAGCCCGTCGTGGTGAATCGAATCCGACGAGTGGCGTGGCTTGGTGAGCGTCGACGAGACTGTGCAGCGTGACCGTGGGCTGCCCGTCGCGTTCTTCGACGTTGACGAAGTGCATGCCTGAGACCAACGGCAATTGCCGGCTGTGTCCGAGCTGGGCGATCAGCTGACCGCCTGTGGAGTACAACGCGAGATCGAAGGGGCCCTGTTCGCCAAGCTGGCGGAAGTCTTGGGGCGATGGCGGTGCCGGCTGGGAGAGCACGAGCCTGTGTGAGGAAGCGAACGCCAGATACCCGTTGGGAAGCTCGAAATGCGCGCGCGTGTGACCGTTGTCCAGGTTGAGAACCCGCACATCCATCTTGGCGGGTGTGCGCTGGACCCCGACCGCGAGGAGATTGCGCTCGGCCGCCAGTATCGGCTCGCTGTCCCCCGGCAGCCAGCGCAGCACGTACCATCGGCCTGCGGTCAGGCTCTTGACGAACAGCGGTTGGCGCACCGCGTGGTTTTCCCAGTGACATTCGGCGCCCGTGACGAGATCGTCGCCGGCGAGAACGAAATCGGCGCCCGGCTGCCAGCCTTTGCAGCCCCCGCCACCAATCAGCTTGGGCTGGGGCAGCCTCACAAGCCGGTGGGGCGGCACCACGCCGACGAACTCCGCTTCGTCTTCGCCGCCGACCAGCGCCACCGCGGCGGTGGCCGAGGACGCTGTTCGTATCGGCGCCTTCACCTCCGCGCCGATACGCCCCAGGCTCCGGCGAACCGTTGGGGATTGCGCCAGGAACGTGGCGCCATCGTCGAACCAGACGACACCCTGCTCGACCACCGCGAGACCCTGCCGGGGCGGCGCAGGCGGGACCATAGCCGACGTCGCCTCGGCCCTGGCCAGCCCGAGCGCCTGCGACATCGCCAGCACTAGCACCGCCATCCAAACCAGCCGGCGTGCCCCCGCCGGCATCCTCGGCGCGTCCAACGATGCCCCAGCCACAACCGCATTATCCACTTCACCGCGCGCTACCCGTGGCTTGGCGTGTGCCGATCGCACGTATGCTCTGCCGATGCTCAGGCGGTGGGGAATCAGGCTCGGCGCGTCGCTGGCCGGTATCGCGGTCGGCCTGCTGCTGTGCTCGGCGATCTTCGATCGATTTTCGATCAACGCCACCGCGCTGGTGGAGGCGACGCTGCTGTTCTGGGTGACGCACATCGTCGTTCAGTTCATGGCGTTGCGTGTGCTCGTTCGCCAGCCGTCAGTCGCGCTCGCCGGGCTGCTCGCACTGGCCTCCACGATCATCGCCCTGATCATCGTCGCGCTGATCATCGAAGGGCTGACGATCCACGGCGCCAACACATTTGTGGGTGCGACAGTGGTCATCTGGGCTACGACGGCCGGTGCCGACATGTTCGCGCGGCGAACCGTCCGCGAGGCGCGGGCGAGCGAGCGCTGATCCGGCGCGCCACGCTCGGCCACACTTCAGGGCCGTAGAATCGAAGTCCCGCGCCCGTAGCTCAGTGGATAGAGCGCTCGCCTCCGGAGCGAGAGGTCGGAGGTTCGAATCCTCCCGGGCGCGCTGTCGAACAGCCCGGTGCATGTTGGGTTCACTCCAACTCTGTTGGGCCCACTCGCGTCGATGACGAACAGACGTAGCCGCGTCATGTCGTCCTCCGAAGCCAGCAAACCGATCCGGCTCTCGTGCGATTATGCGGACCGGTGAAGGGCCGCACGCGTGTACTAATCCTGGCCCTCCCAGTGGCGCTCGCGGCGTGTGGTGCGGGCGGGCACTCGGGCAGCTCATCGCCAAGGGCGACCGCGACGCGCTTGACGGCAACGACGCATGCGGCCACCGGGAACGTGCGGCTCATGAAGATCGGGACCTTCTCCAAGCCCGTGGCCGTCACCGGTGCGCCGGGCGATCCGAGCAGGGTCTTCGTCGCGCAGCAGACCGGCGAGGTGATGCTGGTGCTCAGAGGCCACACGCAGACGCGACCGTTTCTCGACATCTCCAAGCTCGTCCATTCGACGGGCGGCGAGCAGGGGCTGCTGGGGCTGGCGTTCTCGCCCAACTACGTCCACAGCGGTCGCTTCTACGTGGGCTACACGCTCGCGGACAACGACATCAGGATTGTTCAATACCAGCGTTCGGCGGGCAACGCCAACCTGGCCAACCCGGCGAGCGCACGCGTCGTGCTGAGGGTCGACCACCACAAGTACACGAACCACAACGGTGGACAGCTCCAGTTTGGGCCCGACGGTCACCTCTACATTGGCGTGGGCGACGGGGGCAGCGAGGGAGACCCTGAAAACAACGGGCAGAACACCCACACGCTGCTCGGCAAGATCCTGCGGATCGACCCATCCCCCAGTGGCGGGTACACGGTACCCCCGAGCAATCCGTTCGTCGGGCAGCCGGGCAAGCGTGCAGAGATCTGGGCCTACGGCCTGCGCAACCCCTGGCGCTTCTCGTTCGATCGCTCGACGGGCGCCCTGATCGTCGGCGACGTTGGCCAGAACGAGCAGGAGGAGGTCGACTTCGCGCCGGCCGGCACCGGCGCGGGCGCCAATTACGGTTGGAGCGTCTGGGAGGGAAACCGCGCTAACAAGCCCGGCAGTGCGCCACATGCGGTGTTCCCCGTGCTCGTCGCCTCGCACAGCGATGGCTACTGCGCGATCATCGGCGGGTACGTCGTCCGTGACCGATCGCTGCCGAGCCTCTTCGGGCGATACCTGCTCGGCGACTTCTGTCGCGCGCAAATCGAGTCAGTCAAGCTGAGCCGCGGGCATGCGACCGCCCTGCGAGCCACCGGCCTGACAGTCGACTCGACCTCATCCTTCGGCGAAGACGCCGCCGGACACATCTACATCGCGTCGCTCAACGGACCCGTCTACCGCATCGCAAGCGGCTGACACGAGAGCCGCGTCTAGCGTTAGTCCGCCTCGCTGCTCTACACCCCCCACCCCCGAGTGGCTTCGAGGACGGCGGCCTCCAACCCCTCGCTGCGCAGGTGCGTGATCGCCTGATAGTCGGGGTCTTTGATCATTTCCAGGAACGCCGTCCGGCTTGGGTAGCGCACTACGATCATGGCGTCCCAGTCGTGACCCTCAGGCGCGACGAGCGTCGTCAGGCAGTCGCCTGCGTAGAGCGTGCGGGCGCCGGTCTTCTCGAGCGCCGGCGCGGCCGCCTGCGCATAGCGCATGTAGGACGCGCGTCCGTCGTCACCGGCGAAGCGCAGCAGGTTCAGCATCACCACGGGCTCGCCGTCGTCCTCGGCCATCAGGCGCGCGATGTCCTCGCGGGTGGGGTCTATCGCCATCGTTCCTCCTGTCTTGTTTCGCTTCACCTAACGCGATCGCGCTCGGCGCTGTCGACTTCGGCCGCTGCCGGGCGCGGCGCTACTCCTCCAGACCAACGGCCTTGAATGCGTCACTGCGGTCGGGGAATATCTCCCAGCGGACGACCTTCCCGTCGCGGAACGTCCAGACCTCGGCCGCACTGAGCTTCACCTCGGCTGTGCTTCCCTCGAGGCGCCCTATTGATTCGTAGATCACGAGGACGCGATCTCCGCAGTCGATCGCCCTGTCGACCTCCGCTCGGTAGGACGCCCACGGTTTGATCCAATCCAGCAGCCCCGCCCTGATCGCTCCAGGCCCGGCAAATGGCTCTGCACTGAGCCCGCCGTCGAGCATTACCTCGAACTCCGGGTGCAGCAGATACGCGAGTTGGGAATCCACCGCCGCCCATCGAGCGTCATCGCGAACCAGCGACGAGAAGTCCACGTCCGAGGCTGGGTAGAGCCTCAAC
The DNA here is from genome assembly GCA_963705235.1 of uncultured Solirubrobacteraceae bacterium. Lineage (GTDB taxonomy): Bacteria > Actinomycetota > Thermoleophilia > Solirubrobacterales > Solirubrobacteraceae > Palsa-744. The sequence goes on from OY970059.1 coordinate 2,624,338, forward strand.
ACTCGTTCAACGTTCTCCTGCGACATCACCGGCAGTATCCCCGCAGGCGGGGAGCGACACCGTGCTGAGGCGTCCGCGGTCGCGTCAGCTGGGGCTGAGCGCGATCTGTGCGGCGTGCTCTAGCCGTGGCGCCCACGGCTGTGCCGAGCGGGTCCAGATCTCGGCCGCCGGTTCCAGCCAGGAGGTGTCATCGAGCGTTCCCGCCTTCACGAACGCCAGATCCGGCATGGCCTCCACCAGACTGACGATCGGTGATCCGCACGCCGAGCAGAACTTCCGTTCGGTGGATGTGCCGTGGGCCTCGCCGACCGTCGTAAACGACGACAGCGTGTCTCCCGTCACGATCAGCGCGTCGCGTGGCACGGCCACGATCACCGACGACGCCGTGCCGGTCTGGCGCTGGCAGTCCGTGCAGTGGCAGACGACCTGGGCCACCGGGTCCGCATCCGCGCTGTAGGTGACGCCGCCGCACAGGCAGCGCCCGACGATCGGCTTGGGAGTGTCAGCCATCTCGGCAATGACGCTACACCTTTCGGGGCGGACCTAGGCGCTCCTGCCTGCCACCCCGCCCGCGGCCAGTCGACTACGCTCGCAGCCTCAAGCGCTCGACCATCCCACGCGCAGAGAAGACGCCTCCATCGCCATGAACGAAAATCGTCAACCCGCCGGCGCGGAGGACCCGCTGGGCGTCGTCACAGACGCGATCGCGCGCGCCGAGGAGACATTGGAGCTGGCCTCGCGCCACCTCGATCCATCGCTGGTCGACGTGCTGGGAATCCTCGGCTTCGACAAGCAGTACATCTCGGCACAAGGGTCCTACCTGTACGACGACGCCGGGCGTGCCTATCTGGACTTCCACACCGGTGAGGGTTTCGCCAGCCTTGGTCACAACCATCCTGACGTGCGCGAGACCCTGCAGGCCACGCTTGATGCGAACCTCCTCGACGGCGTGCAGCTGCACTACTCGGTGTTGGCCGGCATGCTCGCCGAAGCGCTGTCGCAGCGTCTGCCCGATGGCCTGGACGCGGTGTTCTTCGCCAGCACCGGCGCAGAGGCCGTCGACTCGGCGATGAAGTTCGCCCGTGCGGCCACCGGTCGGCCGCGCTTGATCTCCTGCCAGAACGGGTTTCACGGGGTCACGCTCGGGCCACTGTCGCTCGTCGGCGACGAGTTCTTCAAGGAGGGCTTCGGTCCGCTGCTGCCCGGCTGTGAGCTTGTCCCGTTCGGTGACCTCGCTCGCCTGGAGGCCAAGCTGCGCATGAGGGACGTCGCCGCGTTCATCGTCGAGCCCGTTCAGGGTCGCATGGTGACGCTCCCGCCCACCGGGTATCTGCAAGGCGCGCAGGAGCTGTGCCGGCGTTACGGCACGATGTTCGTGATCGACGAGATCCAGACCGGACTGGGGCGTACCGGCCGGTGGTTCGCGCTGGAGCATTGGGGGCTGGAGCCCGATTTCGTGCTCGTCGGTAAGGCGCTCAGCGGCGGCTACATGCCGATCGCGGCGATGGTCACGCGCAGGGAGATCTACCAGCGGGCGGTGGGAACGCTCGAGCGCTCCTACGTGCATCAGTCGACGTTCGGTCGTAACCGCCTGTCCGCCGCCGCCGGCCTGGCCACGCTGCGAGTGATCGAGCGCGACCGTCTGCACGAGCACGCCGCGCAGATGGGCACTGTGCTGGTCGAGGGCCTCACCGGCTTGCAGCAGCGCTACGAGATGGTCAAGGAGATCCGCGCCAGCGGACTGATGATCGGCATCGAGCTGTGCGCGCCCAGCTCCCGCGTCGCGCGGCTGAACTGGCGTTTGATCCACATGGCCAGCGAGGGCTTGTTTCCGCAGTTGATCGTGATCCCCCTGCATCGCGACCACGGCGTGATCACGATGGCCGCCGGCAAGAACGACGTGATCAAGCTGCTGCCTCCGCTCACGCTCTCACAGGACGAGGCTCACGATTTCCTCGAGGCCCTGGACGCCGTGCTCGCCGAGTGCCACGGCCCCGCCAGCAACAACTGGTCACTCGTGCGCGACATCGCCAAAGCGACGCTTACGCGTCAAAGCAAGCAGGGCAGCAAGCCGAGCGAGCGCGGCGCGTTGCGGGGCGCCGCCATCGACCAATCGCGCGAGGACGTCTGCCTGGTCACGGGCGCGAGCGGCTTCATTGGCGGGCGGCTCGTCAAACGCCTTGCGCAGGAGGGCTATCCGGTGCGCTGCCTTGTCCGCAACAGCAGCGACACCTCGCAGCTCGACAAGCTCGACGTCCAGATCGCCGTCGGCGACCTGACGAGCGCACGCACGCTCGCTCAGGCCGTGGACGGCTGCCACTACGTGTTCCACTGCGGCGCGCTCGTCTCGGACTGGGCCATGAAGCGGGAGATCCTCGCAACCAACGTCGAGGGCACGCGCAGCCTGCTCGATGCCGCCGTCGCAGCATCCGTGCAGCGCTTCATTCACTTCAGCACCACCGACGTCTACGGCTATCCCGGCGGCGCGTCGATCGACGAGCGCTACACCGCCGAGCGGTTTCGCAACTGGTACGCGCAGACCAAGCTGGACGCCGAGGTCGAGGTCCGCCGCGTGCAGCGCGAGAGCGAGCTGGAGGTCGTGATCGTGCGTCCGGCGACCGTCTACGGGCCGGGCTCGACCGAGGTCATCGGCGCGATCGCTCGCGCGATCCGCGCTCGCAACATGGTTTTGATCGATCGAGGACGCGCGCTCGCCGGGCTCTGCTACGTCGAGAACCTGATCGATGCGGCGATGCTCACGCTCGGCCACCCTGCTGCGCCCGGGAACGCCTTCAACGTCAGCGACGGGCTCGCCGTCACCTGGAAGGAGCTGACCGATGACCTCGCCGAGGGCCTCGATTGCCCCAAGGTCCGCTGGAGCCTGCCCTCCCGGACAGCCACCGCCATCGGCTTCTCGCTCGAGCACGGCTACCGCATGCTGCGCAGGACCACGGGCCTGAAAGCGCCGCCACTACTTTCGCGCCAGGCGGTACAGGTACTCGCCAACGATCAGGACTTCAGCAATCGCAAGCTGCGCCAGACGCTCGGCTGGGAGCCTCGCGTCGACTATCAAGCCGGCCTGGAGGCAACGCTCGCTTGGCTCAGGGCCGAGGCTCTGCAGCGGTGAGTCAGCCGGCAGACGCCCACGGGACGCCCGATCTCGGCGAGATCCTGCGCGAGTGGGGTCGGATCGGAGCCGTCGGATTCGGTGGACCCCCGACCCATGTGGCGCTGTTTCGCCAGCTGTGCGTCACCCGGCGACAGTGGCTGACCGACGCACAGTTCGAGCGGGCGATCGCCGCCACGAACATCCTGCCCGGACCAGCCTCCACCCAGCTGGCGATCTACTGCGCATGGCGGCTGCGCGGCAACGCCGGCGCGCTCGTCGGCGGGCTCAGCTTCATCCTCCCCGGCTTGGTCGTCATCCTCGCGCTGTCGACACTGTTCCTCGCAGGCTCCCCGCCGACGTGGGTGCAGGGCGCGGGGATGGGCGCCGGCTCGGCGATCGCGGTCGTGGCCGTACGCGCCGGCCTCGGCGTTGCCCAGCCGATCTGGACACGCGCCCAACACTCCCAGCGCCCGCGTCTGCTCGCATACGCCGTCCTCGGCGCGGTCGCGGCCGCGACCGCCGGCCCGTGGCTGGTGCTCGTACTGCTCGCCTGCGGCGCGATCGAGCTGGCGTGGCGCGGTGTTCCTCAGCTTGGCGTCTGGCTGCACTCCTGGCCGCTGCTGGCGACAGTCACCGACCAAGGTGGAACGTGGGCACTGATGTGGACCTCGCTGAAGGTCGGCGCGTTGGCCTTCGGCGGCGGCTTCGTGATCGTCCCACTGATGCAGGCGGATGCCGTCGATCACTACCACTGGATGACCCACGCGCAGTTCCTCAACGCAGTGGCGCTCGGCCAGATAACACCAGGACCACTCACGCAGACGGTCGCCTGCGTCGGCTACGCCGCCGGCGGTCTCGGCGCCGGCCTGCTGGCGGCAGTCGTCGCGTTCGCGCCGTCGTTCTCGTTCGTGCTGATCGGCGCGCGCCGCTTCGAGCTGCTGCTGATGAACGAGCGCGTCAGCTCGTTTCTGGCAGGAGCCGCACCCGCCGCCGCAGGCGCCATCGTCGGATCGGCGATCCCGCTCGCGCTGGCGCTCTCCGAGACATGGCAGTACGCGCTGCTGGCGGGCGCCGCCGTCGCGCTGCTCCTGCTGCGAACGAGTCTCGTGCCGACCCTGCTGGCGGCGGGCGCGATCGGTGCCGCGGCCGCGCTGGCGGGAGCACCCACGCCTCTCTGAGCGAGCATCCCGCCATGGGGAGGGCGAGAGCTGATCTGGCAGCGACTTTCGCGGCGGTGCGGGTCGGCTAGTTGTTGCTGTAGCCGAGCAGCGTGTAGTTCTCGAGTGCTTTGTCCACGGCCGCCTCCGCGCTCGTGACCTGTTTCAGGGCGGCGTCGTAGGCTTCCGGGTCTTCCGCCTCGGCCGCCCTGGCGAGCGCCGTGTAGGCGTCCCGGGCTTCGACCAGCGCGCCCGCGAGAGCGGTCTGGGCGGCGGTCGCGGCCTGTGGCGGTTCGAGCGTGTCGAGCTTTTCCGCGGTGGCGCCAAAGCGCGTAGCCAGCGACCGCGCCAGCGGCGCCACCGGGGCGAGACTCCTACGCTGGTGGATCTCCGCGCGGAGCTTCACGCGCTGCTTGTCCAGCGCCGACAGGGTCGCGCCCAACCCGGTTGCATAACCGGCATCGGGAACGATCGAGTAGGAGGTCTGGCCGACCAGGGTCATGTTCGCCGCGATCTGTTCGCACTGGTGTAAGTAGGACTGCGGCGCGCCCTTGGCGACGTAACAGATGACCGCCGTGGGGCTCGAGCCGGCGGTCGGGATGACGTACACGTCGAGTGTCTTGTTGTAGCCGTTGAGCTTGCCGTACCTGTAGGCCTGCACGTTGGCCAGGCTCACCACTTCCGTGCGCGGGATGCCGCGCACGAGTGCCAGGAACGATGCCGGCAGCGGGCTCGATTCTCCGCTCGGCAGGCGTCCGCTGAGCAACCCGGCACGCGCGGTGTCACCGCCTGGAGCCAGCAGCAGCGGCTGGCTCAACGAAAGTCCCGGGATCGAGGTCCGGGCGGGCTTGGCCTGCCAGCTCGACGGATAGGAGAGCAGCACGTTCGGTCCAGACGCGACGCGCGTCTCACCCGGCGGCGGCGCCTCAGTCGAGGGCGAGGGGGCCGAGGACCGATGGATCCCGAGCAGGTAGCCGACGATCGCCACGACCACAAGGACGGGGATCACCACCGGGGGCAGCAGCCGAGCTGACTTGTACAACGCTCAGCCTGAGTTTTCGAACGACGTGCTTCCGCTCGATTCCGGCTTAGCGCCCGTGCCCCCGCTCTTCGAGGATCCGCCCCCGCCCGTCGTCCCGCCGGTAGAGGAGTGTTCGTGCGTAGGCGTGGGCGCAGGCGCCGGCGTGGGATGCGTGACCGGCGCCACAGGTCTCGCCGGGACCGGTGCGCTCGGCGTGTGCGCGTGGACCGGTTCGCTGCCCACACTCTGGCTGCTCGCGGCCGGCTTACTTTCAGGTGTGACCACCGGCTTGGGCGGCGGCGGGGCCTGGATTTCGATCGTCGCCGCGGTACTCAGACTGCTCGGGATCGCGGCGCTGACCGATGCGATCTGGACCCCCGGTGGCGTGGCGTCGCCGGGCGTGCCGGGAGGGCGCTCGTTTCGGCCCACCGCGAACCCGAGCACGAGCACGAGCAGGCACAGGGCCCCAGCCAGCAGCACCGTGCGAACAAGCTCGCCCGTGCGACCCCGGCCAACGTCCATGGGGGGGCGCGTGACACGGACCGTGTTCATGACGTCGGGCAGACGATCGGCTTGGTTCCAGCGGAGTTCAGGCACATATCGGTTCGACTTGGCAGTTTGCCATGCCTGATCAGGAACCGGGTGAACTTGCCTATCTGCCCTTTGTTGTAGACGTACACGTTGAGGACCGTTCCAGCTCGCATCGAGCGCTCGAAGCGACGGAACGTGAGCAGGACCGTGCTCGCCTTGGTCTTAGCCTTGGCGCCCAGCGCGGCGACCATGCGCTGGGTCTTGGGGCAGCCCTTGCCTTTGCACGACACCGCCACCGTCGCCCCGACTGGCGCTAGCACCGTCAGTAGGCTGATTTTCGCGCCCGAGCTGTTGTAGGAGCCGGCGATGCGCACGACCGGGAAGGGCGCCATCAGCGGCAACGTCAACGCCGTCACCGGGATCGTCTCCGATGCAAGACTCGACAGGCCGTTGGCGGCGGTCACGCGCAGCTGCACGACATGCGCACCGGGCGTCGAGAACGACGTCGCGAGCGTCGCTTCACCCGGAGCGAACACGCCGTTGCCCGCCGTGGCCCACGCGTAGCCGGCGATCGGGCTGATCGGGTCGGTCGAGGTCGAGATCAGCGAGACCGTTTCGCCAGTGTGCGGGGTCGCCGGGAACCACTTGAACGACGCTGTCGGTGGCGGCACCGCGGCAGCGGGAGCCGGCGGCGCGCTCATCGCGAACGTCACCGGATCGCTGTCTCCGACGTTGCCCACGTCATCGCTTTGTTCGGCCTGAGCGGTGTACGTCCCCGCTCCCAGCCCCCCGAAGCTGGTCGACCAGCTCGCGCCCGAGCGCCCGGTCGTGGTCGTTTGGACCGGAGACCCGGCGGCGCTCGAGCCCGCGTACAAGCGAACCGTGATCGTGCCGAGATCACCGAGCGCCGTGCCGGCCGCCCCGGAGACCGTCTGTGAGCTGCCGGAGGTCGTGGTGCCCCCACCCGGTGAGGTAAGTGTCACGTTTGGTGCTTCTGTGTCGACAGTGAAGGACAATTCCCGAATGCTGCCGCCGTGCGGTTCTTTCTGCTGAGCCTGCACCGTGTATTCCCCTCCCGGAAGGGCAGCCACGGGGCCGACCGCCCATGACCCAGAGGCGGTCGGCGCCACTTCGAATGTCTGTAGCGCTTCAGATGAGCCGCGATGGAAGACCTTGACGATCACGGGGCCGTCTCCGGGCGCCGTGCCCGCGGTCCCGTCGAATCGAGGCTGCGGTCCGGTGAACCGTTCGCCGCCGGCTTCCGGTTCCATGAATGTCGATGTGTCGATCGTCACCACAGCCGCGACCGTGAACGTCACGGCGTCGCTCTGACCTTTGCCACCGACTTCGTCGGATTGTTCGACCTGCGCTGTGTAGGTGCCGTTGACGAGCGTTTCAGAGCTCGTCCAGCGAGCGCCCTGGCGTTTTGTTTCGACGATGTGTTCGGGGGTCCCAGCGGCGGTCGCGCCTTTGTAGATCTTCAGAGCGACGTTCGCTTCGTCTTCGCTGGCGTTGCCTGCGGCGCCGCTGAAGTTGACCTTCGAGAGGCCCAAGCTGACCGATTCCGTGGGTGTCGTGATCGACACGGCTGGTGGCGTCTTGAACTTCACCGGCGTGCTCGTGCCGACGTTGCCGGCGGCGTCGGTCTGGGCCACCTGGGCCGTGTAGGTGCCGTCGGTGAGCCGTGGCGAGCCGTAGGACCATGCGCCGGCGCTCACTGGCACGCTGCCCGTCGCCACTTTTTTCCCGGCTACTGAGGAGCCTTCGTAGATCGTGATCGTGACGCTCGCGACGTCTCCCGCGGCCGTGCCGGCGGACCCTGTCAGGACAGGTTCGGAGTTGGGCATCGGTTTGGGCACTGCGTTCATCGAGACCACCGGCGCCGTGGTGTCGATCGTGAACGTCATCCCCGCACTGGTCCCCGTGTTACCGGCGTCGTCGCTCTGGGAGGCTACCGCCGTGTAGGTGCCGTCAGCCAGATGCGCCGTCGTCAGTGACCACGTCGCGCCTGACACCGTGGCGCTGCCTGAAGTCACGACAACTCCGCCGACGCTGGCGCCTTCGTGGATCGTGACAGTCACGCTCGCGTGGTCCCCGCTGGCCACACCGTCGCCGCCGCTGAGTTTGGGCGTGGCCACATTGGTCGTTGCAAGCGCGTTCACCGACACCGTCGGCGCGGTCGCGTCGACCTTGAACGTGACCGCCGCGGAGGTGCCCGTGTTGCCCGCATCGTCGCTCTGCGACGCCTGCACCGTGTACGTCCCGTCGGGCAGTGCCACAGCGGGCGTGAAGGTCCACGACCCACCGCTCACCACAGCCGCCCCGGAAGCCACTTCTTTCCCGCCCACCGTGGCGCCTTCGTGGATCGTCACCGTCACCGCCGCGTGATCCCCACTCAGCACCCCGTCAGCGCCGCTCAATGCCGGCGTCGAGTCGTTCGTCGGCGAGGCGACCGCACCCAGCGACACCACCGGCGCAACCGTGTCCACCGTGAACGTCACCGCCGCACTGCTACCCGTGTTCCCCGCCGTATCACTCTGCGACGCCTGCGCCGTATACGTACCGTCGGCAAGGTGCGCCGATTTGAACGACCATGACGCGCCTGACACGCTGGCGGCGCCGGACGTCACTGTTTTGCCGGCCAGCGTCGCGCCTTCGTGGATCGTCACCGTCACGCTCGCCTGATCGCCGCCGGCCACTCCAGCGGCTCCGGTCAGCGTCGGCGTGGCAATCTTCGTCGGCGAGGTCAGCGCGGTCGTCGTCACCGCCGGGGCCGTGGTGTCCACGACGAACGTCATCGGGGAACTGGTCCCGACATTGCCTGCTTCGTCGCTCTGGGCAACCTGGGCCGTGTATGTACCGTCGGCCAGTTGCGCGCTGGTGAACGACCACGCGCCGGCGAGCACGGCTGGGCTCCCCGACGTCACAGTTTTCCCGGCCAGCGAGGAGCCTTCGTGGATCGTCACCGTCACGCTCGCGTGGTCTCCCGATGCGACGCCCGCTGTCCCCGTCAGGCTCGGCGTGGCGTTGTTGGTTGGGGAGGCCAGCGCGTTCATGCTCACCGAGGGCGGCGTCGCGTCGATCTTGAAGGTCACCGGACCGCTGATCCCTGTGTTGCCCGCATCGTCGATCTGCGACGCCTGCGCCGTATACGTACCGTCAGCCAGAGACGCCGCGGTAAACGACCAGGTGCCCGCGCTCGCAGTCACGTTGCCTGTGCCGAGGACTTTCCCTGCCACCGAGGCGCCTTCGTGGATCGTCACCGTTATGCCGGTGTGATCTCCACTCGCCACGCCCGCGGCCCCACTCAGAGCCGGGGTCGCGTCGTTACTCGGCGTTGGCACCGCGTTCAGCGAGACCGCCGGCGCGGTTGTGTCGACCGTGAAAGTCATTCCCACGCTGGTCCCCGTGTTGCCCGCATCGTCGCTCTGCGACGCCTGCGCCGTATACGTACCATCGGCAAGCGCCGCGGCCGTGAAAGTCCATGTCCCGCCGGTCACCGTCGCGCCACTCGTCGCAACCTGTTTCCCAGCCACCGTCGAGCCTTCGTGGATCGTCACCGTCACCGCCGCGTGATCCCCGCTCACCACACCGTCGGTGCCGGTCAACGTCGGCGTGGAGTCGGTCGTCGGTGATTTCAGGGTGGCGATCGACACCGATGGTGCGGTCGTGTCGACCTTGAACGTGACCGCCGCGCTCGTACCCGTGTTCCCCGCTGTGTCGCTCTGCGACGCCTGCGCCGTATACGTCCCATCGGCAAGGACCGACGGCGTGAAGGACCACGTGGCGCCCGCGACCGTCGGAGTGCCCGTAGCCACAACTTTCCCGGCCAGCGTCGCGCCTTCGTGAATCGTCACCGACACGCTCGCCTGATCGCCGCCCGCCGTCCCGGCGGCTCCGCTCAACGTTGGCGTCGAGTCGTTCGTCGGCGAGGCGACCGCACCCAGCGACACCACCGGCGCAACCGTGTCCACCGTGAACGTCACCGCCGCACTGCTACCCGTGTTCCCCGCCGTATCACTCTGCGACGCCTGCGCCGTATACGTTCCATCGGCAAGGACCGACGGCGTGAAGGACCACGTGGCGCCCGCGACCGTCGGAGTGCCCGTAGCCACAACTTTCCCGGCCAGCGTTGCACCTTCGTGGATCGTCACCGTCACACTCGCCTGATCGCCGCCGGCAGTTCCCGCGGTCCCCCCCAGAGTCGGCGTCGCGTCGTTGCTGGGCGAGGGCACTGCGCTCATTGACACCGCGGGTGCAGTCGTGTCGATCGTGAACGTCACGGCGCCACTGATCCCGGTGTTGCCCGCGTCGTCGGTTTGCGACGCCTGCGCCGTATATGTCCCGTCGGCCAGATGCGCACTGGTGAACGACCATGCACCGGCGAGCACGGCTGGGCTCCCCGACGTCACAGTTTTCCCGGCCAGCGATGAGCCTTCGTGGATCGTCACCGTGACACTCGCGTGATCACCGGCGGCGACCCCGGCGGATCCGCCCAGGGTCGGCGTAGCGTCGTTGGTCGGCGTCGTGACCGCGTTCAGCGACACCACCGGCGTTCCCGTATCGACCGTGAACGTCATCGCGGCGCTCGTGCCGGTGTTGCCCGCGTCGTCGGGCTGGGACGCCTGCGCGGTGTAGGTACCGTCCGCCAGCTGCGCCGAGGTGAACGACCATGCACCGGCGACCACTGACGCGCTCCCGGCGGCCACTTCTTTGCCGGCGATCGAGCCGCCTTCGTGGATCGTCACGGTGACGCCTCCGTCTCCCGCAGCAACGCCCGCGCCACCGGTCAGCGTCGGCGTCGCGTCGTTTGTGGGCGAGACCAGCGTGCTGATCGTCACCGCGGGCGCGGTCGTGTCAACAGTGAACGTCACCGGCGGTGAGCTCGTACCTGTATTGCCGGCTTCGTCTGCCTGTGACGCCTGAGCGGTATACGTGCCGTCCGCGAGATGAGCGCTCGTGAACGACCACGCCCCGGCGCTGACGGGCGCGCTGCCCGAGGCGGCGACCGCCCCGCCCACCGACGCGCCTTTGTAGACCGTCACCGTCACGCTCGCCAGATCCCCGGAGAGTGCGCCCGCGCCGCCGGTGAACGTCGGCGTCGAGTCGCTCGTCGGCGAGCTCAGGGCATTCATGCTCACCAGCGGCGCCGTCGCGTCGACCTTGAAGGTCATCGCCGTGGAAGTGCCTGTGTTTCCCGCGTCGTCGCTCTGGGTCACCTGCGCGGTGTAGGTGCCGTCAGCCAGGTGCGGTGTCAAGAACGACCAACTCGAGCCGCTCACCGATGCGCTGCCCGTGAACTGGGCTTTCCCGGTCGCCACGGTGCCTTTGTAAATTGAGACGCTGACGGCCGCGTGATCGCCGCCAGCCGTGCCGGTGCCTCCGCTCAGCGTCGGCGTCGGGTTTTTGGTCGGCGACGCGAGCGTGTTGATCGACACCGCAGGCGCGGTCGTGTCGATCGCGAATGTCATCGCGCTGCTGGCTCCGGTGTTGCCGGCTTCGTCATCCTGCGTGGCCTGGGCGGTGTAAGTGCCGTCGGCGAGGTGCGCGGAGATCAGCGACCACGACGTACCCACGACCGTCGCAGCACCCGAGCTGAGGACTTTCCCGGCCAGCGAGGAGCCTTCGTGGATCGTCACCGTCACACTCGCCTGATCGCCGCTTTCACCGCCCGCTGCGCCGGTGAGCGTCGGCGTGGCGTCGTTGGTAGGAGAGGTCAGCGAGTCGATCGATACGGCCGGTGGAGTCGTATCGATCGCGAACGTCACTGGTTTCGAGGGGGCATCCGACTGTTCGGCCACCGCCGTGTACAGCCCCGGTTCAAGTGTCGATTTCAGTGTCCGCTGCCAGCTGGCTTCGCCAAGGCCGATTTCCAGAGGCAAGATCAATGCCTCGGTTTGCACGGGCGAACCTTCGGCGCTCGCACCGGCATACACGTTGAGCGTGATCGCATCCAGGACGTCGTCGGTCGTGCCGCTGAAGTGCGGGCTCTGGTCGTTGGTCGAGCTGCCCGTCAGTGGCTGGTCGATCGTGATGTTGGGTGCGGCCAGCGCGACGCCGCAGCAGCCCACGGCGAGCGCCACCACCACTGACAGCACGGCCGCAACTGCCCGCGCAAGGTTCCTTCCGGCCATAACCGAAACGCCGCTCCAAACTATGTCGTGATCCATCCCAAGGTCGCCTTGCGGCGGCAGGCGGCTGTCCGTGCGCGCCTGTGTTGTCTCGCATCCGCCGCCTCGCATGATACGGGGATTCGCCCGCAAATTGGAAGGTGTGCACATCTGCGCCCGCACCCCCGCAAACCCGGGTTTGCAGCAGCTGCCACGAACGTGCTTGAATGGCACACCCGGACGGTCGCGCAGGCCGCCGAATGGTCGCGCAGACCGCGCGTACTGCCCACGAGCGACGGGAGACACACGCGATGAGCGGCAAGTGGAGCGCCGAGCAGATCCCCGAGCAGCGCGGCCGCACGGCGATCGTCACGGGCGCCAACAGCGGCTTGGGCCTGGCGACGGCACGCGAGCTGGCGCGCCGCGGCGCGACGGTCGTGCTGGCCTGCCGCAACGTCGAGAAGGGGGCGCAGGCCGCGCGTGAGATCGAGTCCGCAGCGCCTGGCGCGCACGTCGAGCTTGCCCCGCTGGACCTCGGCGACCTCGCGTCGGTCGAGGCATTCGCCGAGAGCTTCCGCTCCGGCGAAGCGCACGACGGTCTCGACCTGCTGATCAACAACGCCGGCGTGATGGCGCCGCCGCGCCGGGAAACGGCCGACGGCTTCGAGCTGCAGCTCGGCACCAACCTGCTCGGGCACTTCGCCCTCACCGCTCACCTGATCGAGCAGATGCAGGGGCGCCCCGACGCCCGCGTGGTCACGCTGTCGAGCAACGCGCACAAGATGGGCAAGATCAACTTCGACGACCTGCAGGGCGAGCGCCATTACACGCGCTGGGGCGCCTACGGCCAGTCAAAGCTCGCCGATCTGATGTTCGCGCTGGAGCTGGACCGGCGGCTACGGGCCAGCGACTCGACGATCAAGAGTGTCGCCGCTCACCCCGGCTATGCGGCCACCAACCTGCAGTTCGCCGCCGCCCCGACGCTCGACCGGCTGGTCATGCGGCTGTCCAATGTGCTCGTGGCCCAGAGCGCGGACATGGGCGCGCTGCCCTCGCTGTACGCAGCCACGCAGCCTGATCTCGACGGCGGCAGCTATGTCGGACCCGACGGTATCGGCGAGTTTCGTGGACACCCGCACCGGGTCACGCCGAGCCGCGCGGCGCGCGACGAGCAGGTCGCACAGCGCCTGTGGGCGGCCGCCGAAGAGCTGACCGGCGTGCGCTTCGCGCTCGGGTCGGTCTCTAGTGCTCCGTCGCAGTAGTCCAGTCAAGCTCAGGCTGGGGTAGAGTGCGGCGGCCAGCGTCTTTGGGCGCTCGTATGGAGGCGATCCCATCGGCGGTGCGGCGTTGAGAGCGCACCGGGAGAAACGGCAAGCGTGAGGTGGAGAATGAAGGTCATTGGAGCGGGCATGCCGCGGACCGGCACGCTGACACAGAAGATGGCGCTGGAAATGCTGGGACTGGGGCCGTGCTACCACATGGTCGACGTGCTGGCCGACCTCGACCAGGCCGCGCTGTGGCAGCGGGCGCTCGACGGGCAGGCGCCCTGGCAGGAGATCTTCGCGAACTTCAACTCGACCGTCGACTGGCCCGGCGGCTACTTCTACAAGGAGCTGGCCGACTACTACCCGGAGGCCAAGGTCCTGTTGAGCGTGCGCGAGCCCGACGTGTGGGAGAGCAGCATGCGCCAGACCGTATGGGCGGTGCGTCACGGCGAGTCACTGATCCGCCTGCTGTCCAGCGCTCAAGCGCACGTCAACCCCCAGTGGCAGGGCTTCCTGGACATGATCGACAGGCTGGTCTGGGAAGGCAAGGGCACGTTCGCTTCCGGCCACGAGACGCGTCAGCAGATGATCGACGCCATGTTGCGCCACAACGAGGCGGTCAAGGAGGCGATCCCGGCTGAGCGGCTGCTGGTGTGGAGCGTGACCGAAGGCTGGGAGCCGCTGTGCGAGTTCCTCGAGCTGCCGGTCCCGGAGGTGCCACTCCCCCACATCAATGACCGCAAGGAGTTCCTCAACCGCGTGATCGACGGGTCGCTGGAGAGCCTGCAGGAGTGGCGCGCCCGCGAGTCCTCGGTGGAAGCAGAGTTCGCCGTCGAGGAGTGAGCGCTACCTCTCCAGGTAGCGCAGCAGAACCCGTCCGAGCACGATCACGTCGCCGTTACGCAGGTCGGCCTGCTGCACGCGCCGGCCGTTGACGAACGTCCCGTTGGAGCTGCGGTCATCGAGGATGCGCGCGCCGGACGGGCGCGGGACGAGGATCGCGTGCCGCCGCGAGACCGAGCTCTCGTCCAGGTGCAGGTCGGCTGCCAGACCGCGGCCGATGTGCAGGATCGCGCTGCCCAGCGGGATCAGAAGCGAGCGCTCGAGACCCTGAACCTCGATGTAGCGGCCCGCCGCCAGCTCGGCCGCGGAGGCGGCCTCCTGGCGCACGCGCTCGTCGAGGCACGCGATCGGATCGAACCTCTCGGTGATCCCATCGGCAGCGGTGTGGATCAGTGTCTGTGAGGTCATACGAGTAGCAAACCGCATGCTACTCACGCGGACCTCAATCGTCGCGAAGAAATTAAGAAATGTCGGCAGAGCCTGCGGTCTGCGGGCGCACGACCGAGCCGCGACCGGCGGTCTCGCCTGCTGCCGCCGAGCGCTGCGAGGCAGCGGACGCGCGGCGGCGCGCCAGGCGTCGGGAGCTCCACCAGCCCCATGCGCCCACGCCCACTACCGGGACCACGTACAGCATCGAGACGTACCAGTGCGTCAGGCAGGCGAGCGTCACCATCGTCGGGAATCTAGCACCCTCACCAGGCCTCTTTGGTGGTGCGCTCCAGCTCGGTGGTGCTGGCGCCCGCCGGCGCGCCGGCGCGCCGGCGCCGGCGTACGTACACCACCAGCAGCAGGCCGCCCACCGCGATCGCCACGCCGAGCGCGATCGCGCCCGCCGGTGCGCTGGAGTTCTCGGGCGTCCAGAACAGCTGCCCGTCGATCGCGCCACGACGCGCGCCCACGGCGATCGGCACCCGCCAGTCGAAGATCAGCGTGCGCTTGCTCTTGTCCTTGACCTTGGCCGGCGGCACCGGCGACATCCAGTGGATGCGGTGGTCGTGCCATTCGAGCTGGCCGGTGCGGTCGATCACCTCCCAGCGCGGCGGCGCGCTTCGGGTCGGCCGCCGCCGGGACGGTCACGTCGCCGTAGAAGTTCGCGTTCAGGTAGGTGGCCGGCGAGCGCGTGTTCTGCTCGGTGGTGCCGTTGGCCAGCACGCGCGCGTATGGCTCGCCGTCGTAGCCGTAGATCGTGACGGTGGCGCCGGTGTGGTTGATCAGCAGCAGGCGATCGGCGAACTCCAGCACCTGTAGGTCCAGCCCAGGTACGTTCGGCGTGACCGCGGTGATGTTCGAGCGATAGTCGAAGCTCGAACCCTGGTCGTTGATCGGGCTCTCACTCTCGCTCGTGGGCGCACCGGCGGCGCCTATCGCCATTGCACTCGGCGTGCCCGCAGCCGACATGCCGAGCCCGGCGGACGCCGCCAGGCACGCGGCGCCCAGCAGCGCGAGGATCGGGGCGGCGGGACATGCGCGCGAACCGTAGCGCAGCGTTTGCCGGCGGCGCGCAGGCGCTCAGGTGCCCACCGCGGAGAGCAGCCACAGGCCGAAGCTCGTGAACGCGACCATCACCGCGAGCATCCAGTACTGGCTGCGCACGGCCTCTTCGGGATCGCTTGTAGAGCACCAGCGCACGGTCGTGCGCGAGCGCCAGCCCGCCGACGTGGCCAGTGACGAGCGCGGCCACCTGCACGTACCAGATGCGCCGCGTAGGAGATGCACGTGGTAGTCGATCTGATAGCCGCTGGTGCCGAACAGGTTCGACGCCGTCGCCCAGCGGATCGGAGGCGAGGTAGACCGATCGCCTGGCTCTGCCAGAGCAGCAGCGAGAAGTAGTGGGCGAGCACGTAGGCGAAGCCGATCGGCACGAGCGTGTGGGCGAACGCGCGCGTCAGCTGTCGGGTGTCGTAGCGGGCGCTGACGCTGCGCACGCCGAGCGATGCCCGACGCGGTAGACGCCGATCACGACCAGGACGCACAGCACGAGCCCGACCGAGTAGGCCAGCTCCTGCGCGGGCGTCGGAGTGCAAGCCGAGGTCGGCGAACACGCTCTGCAGGCTCGGCTCGCTGTTGCGCCAGATGCCGCCGTTGCTGAAGCCGTCGAACGTGGTCGTGCCGATCAGCGCGCAGATCAGCGCGACCGTGCCCGGGCAGATCTCGAGGTCGGTCACGCCCGCTCAGCGGACGCCGCAGGTACACCACGCCGTCGCCGTCCGCGCACGAGTGCCGACAGCCTCGACGAGCAGATTGAAGTAGACGCCGAAGCCGTCCGCCGCGCGTGCTCCACTCCTCCACACCGAACAGCAGTCATCCCGGCGAGCATCACCAGGAAGTAGCCCGAGCGATAGCGCCGCCAGCGTCGACGGGATGGTCGCGTCTGCGACGTAGACCAGCTCCAGCCACGCGAACCCGACGATCCCGGCGATCGCCGGCCAGACCCCCAGCCACGCCGGGTAGCGCAGCAGCGGACCCGCGGGCTTGCCCGGACGCAGAGCGCGCCACGAGCGCACTCGAGCACGCGCGCACAGGTGCGCCATGGGCTGAGCGCGCGAAACACGTCGCCGAACAGCACGCTCGCGATCGGCATGCCGACCCAGAAGATGACGTAGATGAACGTCACCGAGAAGTTCGCCTGCGGGACCTGCGCGCCGGCGAAGCCGCTGTAGAGGACCAGCGCGAACAGCCCCACGCCGACCGCGCTCGCCAGCCATTCCAGCGCCGTGGCAGCCCGAACAGCCGGCGCAGCTGCTGCTGCTGGAGCTGCGGGCTCGTCCACATCGTCGACAGCGCGACGAACGAGACGACCAGCACGATCGCCGCCGTCCAGCTGAACAGCCACACCGGGATCGGCAGGTCGGCCTTGCCGACGATCCCGTGCGCCTGGGCGCTCGCTGGGGAACAGCGAGCGCGATCAGAGCCGAGCCCGCCGAGCAACGGCGGCAGCATGCGACGGGGCGGGGCGCTCATGCCGGCGCAGTCTATGCGCGCCGGTGCGCGTGCCTCGCCGCTCGGCGGCCGCTCGCGTAATCTGACGGTCGATGTCCACCGTCCCGCTCGCCGTCTCCACTGACTTCTCGGCCGCCCTGCAGCTCGGGCCGCTGGCGATCCTCGGCTTGCTCTACGCGCGCCGCGTGCACACGCTCGCCGAGCAAGATCATCCGGTGCCCGGCTGGCGCCAGGCCTGCTTCTACGCGGGGTTCGTCACGATCGCCGCCGCGCTCACCTCACTCGGCGGCGCCAGCCAGGACCTGCTCTACGTGCACATGATCGAGCACCTGCTGCTCGGCGACATCGCCTCGCTGTTGATCGTGCTCGGGCTGACCGGGCCGCTGATCGCGCCGATCCTGCGGATCGGCTTCTTCGATCGCCTGCGCGCGCTGTCGCATCCGCTGGTCGCTTTCCCGCTGTGGGCGATCAACCTGTACGTGTGGCACCTGCCGGTGCTCTACCAGGCGGCGCTGCGCCACTCGGGCGTGCACGCGCTCGAGCACGCGATGTTCCTCGGCCTCGGCATCAACATGTGGATGTGCCTGTTCGGGCCGCTGCCCAAGCCGAGCTGGTTCGGCAACCTCGGCAAGCTCGTCTACATCGTCGCCGTGCGCCTCACCGGCACGGTGCTGGGCAACATCTTCCTGTGGTCGGGCACCGTCTTCTACCCGTTCTACCTACAGCGGCGACGCGCAGTTACCACATCTCCCCGCTCGCCGATCAGAACATCGCGGGGGCGATCATGATGGTCGAGGAGTCGACTGCTCACGCTCGGGTCTGTTCTGCTGGCTGTTCCTGCGCACCGCACGCGAGAGCGAGGAGCGCCAGGATCTGCTCGACTTCGCCCACGCCCACGGCCTGGAGCTGACCGAGGCGCGCGCCGCGCGCGCCGTGGCCGCCGGGCGCGGCGCCGAGCTGCGCAGGCGTCTGGAGGGGCGCAGCGAGCGCTCGACGAGCGGCAGCCTGAGCGTTATCCTCGAGGCATGTGCGCCGGCTGTGCAATGGCCGCGGCCTCGGCCGCGACCGGTTTCCGGACCTGGCTGCAGACCCACCACTTCGGCTGGCTGACCCGAAGCGTATGCGCGCGCTGACGATCGCCGCGATGTGCGCCGCGGGCGTCGTCTCGACGATCGGCTTCAGCGGCTCCACGCCGCCAGCCGCACGCGCCCGCGCACACCGGCGGCGCGCGCACACCTCGACGCGCTAGCCTCCGGCGACGGCCGGCAGAATCGTCAGCTCCGCGCCGTCGGCGACGGGCGTGTCCAGGCCGTCGAGGAAGCGGATGTCTTCGCCGGCCACGTACACGTTGACGAACCGCCGCAGCGAGCCGTCGTCGTCGGAGATGCGCTCGCGCAGCTCGCTCGTGGCGCTCGAACAGGCCGTCGAGCACCTCCTGCACGGTCGCGCCGTCGACCTCCGCCTCGGCCTCGCCGCCGGCGGCCGAGCGCAGCTGCGTGGGAATCTTCACGGTGACCGCCATCAGACGACGACGCGGCTCGGGCACGCCCGCCTCGAACGCCTCGACGGTCGGCTCGATCGTGCTGCGTCTCGAACGTGCCGCGCACCGCGTCCAGCGTCTTCAGGCCCTCGCCGGTGATCACCAGCACGACGCGCTCGTCGGGGTCGATGTCGCCGCGCGCGGCCAGCTTGGCCAGCACCGCGGTCGTGACGCCGCCGGCGGTCTCGGTGAACACGCCGGTCGTCTCGCGCCAGCAGCTCGATGCCGGCGCGGATCTCCTCGTCGCTGACCGCGTCCACCGAGCCGCCGGTGCTGCGCGCCAGCTCAAGCGCGTACGGACCGTCGGCGGGGTTGCCGATCGCCAGCGACTTGGCGATCGTGTCCGGCTTGACCGGACGGCAGACGTCGTGGCCGGCGGCGAACGCGCTGGCCACCGGCGAGCAGCCCTCGGCCTGGGCGCCGTTCATGCGCGGCAGTGCCCGGGCGGAGTCCTCGATGCAGCCCCAGCTCGGTCCACTCCTGGAAGCCTCTGGCGATTTTCGTGAACAGCGACCCCGAGGCGACCGGCACGACGCAGCGGTCGGGCAGCTCCCAGCCGAGCTGCTCGGCGATCTCGAACGCCAGCGTCTTGGAGCCCTCGGCGTAGTAGGGGCGCAGGTTGATGTTCACGAACGCCCAGTCGCGCTCCGCGCACAGCTCCGTGCACAGGCGGTTGACGTCGTCGTAGTTGCCCTCGACGCCGACCAGGTTGGTGCCGTAGACGCCGGTGGCGAGCACCTTCTGCTCCTCCAGGTCCGACGGGATGAACACGTAGGACTCCATTCCCAGCGCCGCCCCGTGCGCGGCCACCGAGTTGGCGAGGTTGCCCGTCGAGGCGCATGCGATCGTCTCGAAACCGAGCTCGCGCGCGCGCGTGACGGCGACCGACACGACGCGGTCCTTGAACGAGTGGGTCGGGTTGGCCGCGTCGTTCTTGACCCACACCTCACGCAGCCCCAGCCGCTCGGCCAGCCGGTCGGCGCGGATCAGCGGCGTGCAGCCCGCCGGCAGGCCCGGCGCGCGATCCCAGCCGACCGGATGGGCCTGGAGGGCCGCCGACGAGCGGCAGGAAGTCGGCATAGCGCCAGATGTTCTGCGGTCCCGCCTGGATGCGGCGGCGCAGCTCGGCGATGTCCAGGCCGCCTGCGGCCGTGGTCGTAGACGACCTCCAGCGGCCCGAAGCAGCGCTCGCAGACGTACAGCGCCTCCAGCGGATACTCGGTCTTGCACTCCTTGCACTGCAGATGACTGACAGCCATTTGGGCCTCCTTCGCTGAAATCTTCGCCTTGTCACGTGTGGCGAAGAGCGCGAAGCCCGGCCACACATCTCCTGGAATTGGCACCTTCCCGCCTGTGACTTGACGGTGGTTGCCGGGGTTTCATAGGGCCAGTCCCTCCACCCCTCTGGATGTGTACATGCTATGTGGGCGGCAGTCTAGCAATCGTCCTCGGCGAACGCAAGCGCACGATCAAGGATCGGGCGTCCGCTTGCGGTAACGCGCCGACGCATCGCGGTGTAGCCCTCTAGCGGTGAGCACCTCTACGCGCGACCGCGACGAGCTGACAGGCCAGGCTGCGAGAGCCGTTCCGCTTCGCCTCCCCCGACGAGCCGGCGGCGCATGCTGATCATCGTCAACCCGTACGCCACGACTGTTTCCGACCGCCTGCGCCATCTGGTCGTATATGCGCTGCAGGGGCGCTTCGAGGTCGACGCGGTGGACACCGAGGCGCCGCGGTCACGCCACCGAGCTGTGCCGCGAGGCCGCACACGAGGGCTACGACGTGGTCGTCGCCTTCGGCGGCGACGGCACGGTCAACGAAGCCGCCAACGGGCTGCTCGGCTCCCCCACCCCCCTGTGCTGTCTGCCCGGCGGCTCGGCCAACGTGTTCGGCAAGATGCTCGGCATCCCCGGCGACGTCGTCGACGCGACCGAGCACCTGCTCGCGATGGCCGACGACTGGCATCCGCGCAAGGTCGACCTGGGCGTCGTCAACGGCCGCTGCTTCACGTTCGCCTCCGGCCTGGGCCTCGACGCGAGCGTGGTCGAGCGCGTCGACTCAAAGCCCGCATCTGAAGGCCACGGCTCGGCGCCCTACTTCTTCACGTGGGTGGCGGTCAGCACGTTCCTGCGCCGCTACCTGCGTCGCGCCCCCGCGCATGCAGGTGCAGGCAGGCGGGCAGACGCTCGAGGGCGTCACCGCCGATCGTGCAGAACGGCTCGCCGTTCACGTACTTCCAGAACCGTCCGATCGAGCTCGCCGACGGCGCCACGCTGGACTCCGGCGCGCTCGCCGGCGGCGTGCTGCATCGCGCGACGCCGATGTCGATGCCGTCGATCGCCTGGCGCGCGTTCTCGCGCCGCGCGAAGGTGGCGGGCCACCGGCAGGTGACCGGCCTGTCCGATCTCAGCGAGATGGTCGTGCGCAGCAGCGACGGGCGCCCGCTGCCGCTGCAGGTCGACGGCGACTTCCTCGGCGAGGTCACCGAGGCGCGCTACTCGGTGATGGCGCAGGCGCTCAACGTCGTCGCCTGAGTCGGTTTCAGGTGGCCGCGGCGCCGGGTGTCACGCGGTAGGCGTCGAACACCGAGTCGGTGTTACGCAGGCGGGTGATCGCGGCCTTCAGCGTGTGCGTGTCGGCGACCTCCACCACGAAGCGGTTCTTGACCATCGGCGGGTTCGACAGGCAGCGGGCTTCGAGGATGTTGGCACCCGACTCCGAGAACGCGCGCGAGAGGTCCTCAAGCAGCCGGTGGCGATCCCACGCGTCGATGTGGATCTCGACGACGAAGCTCGTCGACTGGTCGCCTTCCCAGGCCACGTCGGTGAAGCGCTCGGGGCTCTTGCGCAGCAGCGCCGTGTTGGGGCAGTCCTGGCGGTGGATGGTGATGCCGCGGCCGAGAGAGATGTAGCCGACGATGTCATCGCCGGGCACCGGCCGGCAGCACTTGGCCAGGCGCAGCATCACGTCCTCGACGCCTTCCACCCTAATGCCGTACTGGCCCGAGGACTTGGTTGGCTGCCGGCGCGCGCGCCCGACGCGCATCAGGTCCGCGGCGCTGCTCTGCTCGCCGTCGGCGGCCTCGCCCTGCTTCAGGCGCTGCATCACCTTGCTCACAACCAGCTTCGGTGAGACCTTGGCCGCGCCGAGGGCTATGTAGAAGTCGTCGGCCTTGCGGTAGCCGACCTCCCTGATCACGTCTGCAAGCAGCGCCGAGCCGACGATCTTCTGCGCCGGCAGCCCCTGTTTGCGCAGGTGCTCCTGCAGCAGCTCGCGCCCGGTGTGCTCGGTGTCCTGGCGCGACTCGGCCTTGAACCAGGCCTTGATCTTGTTGCGCGCGCGCGTCGTCTTGACCATCGCCAGCCAGTCGCGTGAGGGTCCGCGGTCGCGCTTGGCGGTGAGGATCTCGACGATGTCGCCCGAGCGCAGCTCGTAGTGCAGCGGCACGATTTTCCCGTTCACACGCGCGCCCACGCAGCGGTGGCCGATCTCGGTGTGGACCTCGTAGGCGAAGTCCAGCGGCGTGGCACCGGCCGCCAGCGACTTGACCTCGCCCTTGGGCGTGAACACGTACACCTCGTCTTCAAACAGGCCGGTACGCAGCATCTCCATGAAGTCGCTCGGATCCAGCAGGTCCTTCTGCCAGTCGAGCATCGAGCGCAGCCACTTCAGCTTGGCGTCCTCGCCGGCCGCCAGCGGCGAGGCGGGCGCATCAGCGCCAGCGGGCTTCTCGCCGGGCGTCGGCTGCTTGTACAGCCAGTGCGCGGCCACGCCGAACTCGGCCATCTCGTGCATCTCGTGGGTGCGGATCTGGATCTCCAATGGCCGACCCTCGGGCCCGATCACGGTCGTGTGCAGCGACTGGTACATGTTGAACTTGGGCATCGCGATGAAGTCCTTGAAGCGGCCCGGCAGCGGCTTCCACAGCGAGTGGATCACGCCGACGGTGCCGTAGCAGTCCTTGACCGAGTCGACGATCACGCGCATCGCGGTGAGGTCATAGATCTCGTTGAACTCGCGACCCTTCTTGGTCATCTTCGAGTAGATCGAGTAGAAGTGCTTGGCGCGCCCGGCGATCTGCGCCTGGATGCCCACCTCCGAGAGCTCGCCCTGCAGGTACTCGCCGGCCTCGCTGACGTAGCGCTCGCGTTCATCGCGCTGCTGAGCCACCAGCGCCTTGATCTCCTGGTACTTGCGCGGGTGCAGCGTCGCGAACGCCAGATCCTCCAGCTCCCACTTGATCGCGTGGATACCGAGGCGGTGCGCCAGCGGTGCGTAGATCTCGAGCGTCTCGCGCGCCTTCTCCATCTGCTTCTGCTTGGGCAGCGCGTCGATCGTGCGCATGTTGTGCAGGCGGTCGGCGAGCTTGATCAAGATGACCCGCACGTCGGTGGCCATCGCGACCATCATCTTGCGGTAGTTGCTGGCCTGCGCCTCGTCGCGCGACTGGAAGGTGATGCCCGTCAGCTTGGTCACGCCATCGACTACGCCCGCGATCTCCTCACCGAAGCGCTCGCGCACCTCCTCGATCGACGCCGAGGTGTCCTCGACGGTGTCGTGCAGCAGCGCCGCGCACAACGCCTCGGTGTCGAGCCTCATGCTCGCGCAGATGCGCGCCACGCCGACCGGGTGCACGATGAAGTCCTCGCCCGACTTGCGTCGCTGCGCGGCGTGATGCTCGCACGCGAACACGAACGCGTCCTGCACGCGTCCGCGGTCGATTGCCACGTTGGCGTCCGAGGCGTGCTCGGAGACGATCGCGAACAGGTCGCTCAGTAGCCGCCGCTCGGAGGCGCTCAGCCCGGCCGGCGCGTGCGTCTCAGCCGCACCCGGCGCAGCCGGGGCGGGGACGCTGTTGAGAGCAGCCTGTGCCTCTAGGTCCTCGCCGTCTCGCTGTGGCGCCGGGGCCTCGGGGGGCTTGGTGGCCTGCGAGCTGTCTGGCTGTCGAGCGCTCATGCTCTAAGGGTAGGGGACCGTCGGGGCGGATTGAAGGCGCGGCTAGGGAATCGCGAACAGTGTGAGCTCCTCGGCCGGAGCTTGCGCACGCGGCGCCTGCTCCAGCGCGTCCTCAGCCCTGCGCGGTTTGGCCGCGCGTGCGGTGATCGGCCTTGTCGCCGGCTGCGCACGGCGCAGCACCAGGCGCGGTTCGCTGACGCCGCCCCACTCGTTGATCTCGAGCGTGAACGTCGCGTCCGCCGGCGAGCCGGCGGGCACCGGCAGCGTTGCGCCGTGGCCGAAGGACACGGCCCGCGCGCGCGCGCCGCGCGACTGCACGGTGAAGCGCAAGTGGCGCCCTTCGCCCATCGGTCGTGGGTCGGCGAACACCGCGTCGGCGAGCATCAGCCGCACGGTCGGGTTGCCGCGCCCGAACGGCGCCAGCGACGCCAGCTCCTCGGCGAGCTCCATCGTCAGCTCGCCGCCGTCAAGGATCGCGTCCACGCGCTCCACTGCCAGCATGTCCTCGGCTGAGAGCACGCGCTCGGCATACCCGTTCAGTTCCGCGGCGAACGCCGGGATGCGCGCGCGCTCGATCTCCAGGCCGGCCGCCGCACGGTGGCCGCCGTAGCGCAGCAGGTGCTGCTCACAGGCGGTCAACCCCGCGAGCAGGTCAAAGCTCTCCACGCTTCGCCCTGATGCCTTGCCGACGTCGGCGTCGAGCGCCACCAGGACGACCGGGCGTCCGCTCTGCTCGACCAGGCGCGATGCGACGATGCCGATCACACCCGGGTGCCAGCCCTCGCCCGCGAGCACGTACGCCGCCTGCTCGCCCAGCTCAGCCATCTGCGCTTCGGCCTGGAAGCGGATGCCCTGCTCCACCTGCCTGCGCTCGTGGTTGGCACTGTCCAGCTCGTGCGCGATCTGCGCGGCGCGAACGTGGTCGGTGGTGAGGATCAGCTCCAAGGCGGCGTCGGCACGGTACAGGCGCCCGGCCGCGTTCAGGCGCGGCGCCAGCGCAAACGCCACCGCGCGCTCGTCCACCTGTGCGGGTTCGACGCGCGCAACGGTCATGAGCGCGCGCAGCCCCGGCTTGTCGGTGGCAGCGAGCGCGCGCAGACCGCGCCGTACGAGCGTCCTGTTCTCGCCGGTCAGCACGACCACGTCGGCGATCGTCGCCATCGCCACCAGGTCGAGATCGCGCTCGAACGCCCCTGTATCCAGCATCTGTGCGGCGCGCGCAGCGATCTCGGGGCCGGCGTCTCCGGCGGCGCTCGCCGCGAGCACCGCCTGCGCAAGCTTGTAGGCGACGGCCGTCGCGCACAGCTCGCGGCAGGGGTAGTCGCACAGGACCGGGTGCACGATCGGCGCCTGTGGCAGCGCTCCGTCGGCGCGCGCGGCGTGGTGGTCGGTGACGATCACCTCCATGCCCAGCGCCCTCGCCTCGGCCACCTGCTCGACGGCCGTGATCGCGCAGTCGACGGTGACCAGCAGGCGCGTGCCGCGGTCAGCCAGGCGGCGCACGGTGCTCGAGGCGAGCCCGTAGCCGTCGCCGGCGCGGTCGGGCAGGTAGGTGTCGACGTCGGCCTCGAGCGCGGCGAGCGTGCGCACCAGCACCGCGGTTGAGCAGATGCCGTCGACGTCGTAGTCGCCGTGCACGGTGATCCGCGTGCCCGAGCGCAGATGCTTGACGATCACGCCGACCGCACGCTCGATGCCGGTGAACGCCTGCGGCGAATGTTCCTGCTCAGCCGCCAGGAACGCGCGCGCGCGATCGGGCTCGCCCAGCCCGCGGCGGACCAGCACCTGGGCCATCGGACCGCTGACCCCTAGCTCGGCAGTCAGCCGCTGGATCTGCTCGGGCGGACACGCGAGGATCTCAAAGCGGCAGGCGTCGGACGTTGACACCGCCGCGAGACTACGGGCCGTGTGAGACGGAACGCCGTTGCTGCGGTGTTACTCGGCCAGGAGCGCCGCGTCGCCATCCAGGCGCTCGCGGCGTATGCCCTCGGCGTACACGAGTCCCATTCCGAGCAGCGCGCCGGGGACCGCGTACAGCACCACCGCGATGTCGGTGGCCCGCTCGCCGGGGATGCGCAGCGCGCCCACTTTCACGCTGAAGATCAGCAGCGCGACCAGCACGCCGCCGACCAGCGCACCCATCAGCGCACCGACGATCCCGCCCCAAAAGCGGTCGGGCAGGAAGATCGTGAAGTGCCACAGCGCGAGGTCCAGCATCACCCATCCGAGCAGTCCCATCAGCGTGCCCTGCCGTGTCGTTTGTTGCGCCGCCCGCCCCGCGGGCGCTTCTCGCGCGGCTTGGCGTCTTCCTTGAGCACGAGGTCCTCCGGCGTGAGATCGGCCGCCGGGTCGCGGTCGGGCGTCGCCGGCTTGGGTGGCGCCGACTGCTTTGCGGCCGGGGGAGCGACCGCAGTCCCTCCCTTGCCGGCGCGTCCGCGACGCCCGGGCCGCCCGGCGGGCTTGTCATCGACGTCGAGGTCGCTCACCAGCTCGCGGAACTCCTCGCCCGAGATCTCGGCGCCTGCCTGTCCACCGGCGCCGCTGAAGCCTGCGCCGCCCGGCCCACTGGCGAAGATCGAGGCGCTGCGCTTCTTCTTGCGCTGCGGCTCGACGTCGTCGGGTGCCCCGCTGGCCGTAGTGGCGTAGGCGGGAACCGCGCCCAGGTCGCGGATCAGGCGTGCACGGCGAGTGCGGTAGGCGGGCTCGCGCTCCTTCCAGTGCGTCAGCACCGGCGATGCGATGAAGATCGACGAATACGCTCCGGAGGCGATGCCGATCATCAGCGCAAACGCGAAGTCCTTGAGCGTTTCACCGCCGAACAGCAGTAGTGCGATCACCGGCAGCAGCGTGCAGAAGCTCGTCGCCAGCGATCTCGTCAGCACCTCGGACATCGACCGGTTGACGATCTGCGAGAACGCCGCACGCGGCATGCGCGGCACGTTCTCGCGCACACGATCGAACACGATGATCGTGTCGTAGAGCGAATATCCGAGGATCGTCAGCAGCGCGGCGACGGTCGCGGTCGTGACTTCGCGCCCGGTCAACGAGTAGACGCCCGCGGTGATCAGCAGGTCGTGCATCAGCGCGATCAGCACCGGCACCGCGTACTTCCACTCGAAGCGCAGCGCGATGTAAGCGGAGATCACGAGCAACGAGGCGATGATCGCGATCACCGCACTGTTGGCGACCGTTCTTCCAAATGTCGGCCCGATCGAGGTCGAGGAGAAGTTCTTCGTGCCCGGCTGGCTCGTCCCGTTGCCGAACCTTTTGTCCAGCGCCGCCTGCAGATCCTTGACCTTTTCGGGGCCGAGCGTCTTGGTCGAGATCTGGAAGCCGTCACCGCCGATGCTCGCGTTGGAGTACCGCTGCACCTCGGCGTTGGCGTATCCGGCATTGGTGACTGCCGACTCCACTTGGCTCTCGGTCACGTGCCCGATGAATGCCGTCTGGATGCGTGTGCCCGACTTGAAGTCGATGCCGAAGTTCAGCCCTTTGCCGCCGATCGCCAGCGCACCGACCAGCAGGATCGTGCCCGACAGCGAGAAGAACCACTTCGACGCGCCCATGAAGTCGAACGTCCAGCCGCGCGCCTGCTTGCCCGCGCCGAGCGCCGCCGGGTGGCTCACCCAGCGCGAGCGGCTCATCACGCCCAGCGCGGCCTGCGTAGCCAGCACGGCGGTGAATAGCGACACGAGCGTGCCGATCCCCAGCATCAGCGCGAAACCCTTGACTTCGGCGGTTGCCAGCGCGAATAGGATGAACGCGGTCATGAACGTCACCACGTTGGCGTCGATGATCGCCGCAAAGCCGTGCTTGTAGCCGGTGGCGATGCCGGAGATCACCGATCTTCCGCCACGGATCTCCTCCTTGACGCGCTCGAAGATGACGATATTCGCGTCGGCGGCCACTCCAATCGTGAGGATCACGCCGGCAATCCCGGGCAGCGTCATCGTGACCGGGATCAGCTTGATCAGCGCGAATAGGTAAATGCCGTAGATGATCAGGCCGCCGACCGCGATCACGCCGAGCACGCGGTAGAAGACGAGCAGGAACATGCACACCACCAGGAACCCCGCCAGGCCGGCGAACAAGCCCTGGTTGAGCGCCTGTTTGCCGAGCGTCGCCGACACCTGCGAGCGCGAGATCAGCGCCAGCTTGATCGGCAGCGCGCCGGACTGCAGCTCGTTGGCGAGGTTCTGTGCGCTCGTGATCGTGAACCCGCCGGAGATCTCAGAGCCGGTGGCCGCGTCGATGCCTTCCGGGTAGCGCGTGTAGTCGATCGAGGGAACCGTGATCAGCTGGCCGTCGAGCACGACTGCGAAGTGCTGCAGCGCGGCTTCCTTGGGCACCCCGGGCAACTGGGCTTCCTGGCCGCGATGAGCGATCGTCTTGGTGATGTGTTCAAACACGCCCTTCCCGTGCGAGGTGAAGCCGAAGCTGACGTTCGGCTGCCCGCTGCCGCCCGAGCCTTCGTCGAAGCTCTGCTGTGGATTGGTGATGTCCGAGCCCCTCAGCACAGGGTCGTCGTTGATCACGTACCAGCTGTTGGGCGAGGGGTTGGAGATCTTGCCCGCGGCGCTTTCGACCGGGTGGGCCTGCACGATCACCGTGCCCGGATTGACACGCACCACCTTCGGCTTGGCGCCCGCCGGCACTTTGTAGTTGTCGGCGTACAGGTTCGCTTCGGTTTCCTCAGGGCCGCGCAGCACCTTCTGGTGTGCGGTGTCCAGCAGGTACCAGCTGCCATAGATGCATTCGCCGGTCTGGGCCGGCGTGCAGCCCTGGCTCCAGGTCGTGGCGGTGCTGCGCAGGACCGGTGCGCGTTTGGCCGCGCGCAGAACCGCCTGGTACTCGGGCAGGCCGGCGGTCACCCCGCCGGCGCCGGTGGTGGTGGCGTCGCCGGTGGTCGTGCCTTCGGTCGGCGCGGGCTTGCCGTCGGCGCCGATCACGTTGGGCTCCCAGTCATAGAAATACAGCTGCGCGGTCTTGCCGACCTCTTCCTGGGCGCGCGTAGCGTTGCTCACGTCAGGCAGCGACACGTCGATTTCATCGCCGCCTGAGCGCTGGATTTCCGGCTGCGCCACACCGAGCTGGTCGACGCGTTTGCGCATGATGTCGATCGCGCGGTCCAGCGATTCGCTGTCGACTTTCGCCTGCGCCGTTGGCTTGCCCTGGTAGACGAGCTGCACGCCGCCCTTCAAGTCCAAGCCGAGACGGGTCGGCTTGGTCGCGATTACGACCAGTGACGCCGCGAGCAAACCGAAGACGATCAGGAGCACGAGCGCGTTGCGACGACGGTCGGTCATAGTTCCCAGAGACTACTTGTCAGGAGTAAGCACGAGCAAAAGCCCGCCGTCGTCGTCATACGCCGGAAACATGTCCGCTTTGGCGTCCGCCGCCACGTCGCGTTCGCCGCTGACCTGCACCGGCACCTCCAGCGCGCGTACGCCCCACTCGAGCACCGTCTCGACCGGATCGTCTCCGTTTGCGAACCTCAGGCCGAGCACCTGCTCGACGCGCTGGCCAATCACATCTTCCTCCTCCAGCCCCGTGAACGCGAACGAGTTCTTGCCGCAGCCGACCACCCGGCCCTCGCCGTCGCACACGAAGAACGCGGCGTCCGGTGCCGGGTAGTAGTCGTCGAGGAGTTCGAACAGGAACGCGAAGCCGCACTTGGCACAGCCCTTTGGTTGGCGCGTGAAGCCGACGTTGCGGTCGACCTCGGTGGTGCGGTGTCCGCAGTTCGGGCAGATGAATGGATGGGCCATGGTCCTCACACAGACTACGCAAGCGCGCTCACGAAGGCGCCTGTGCAACCGACGCGCGCCGGCACGCTCGCGCCGATGCTCAGAACAGCGACGCCTCGAGCGCCGGGGGCTCCAGCCCGAGGTGCTCGTAGGCCGCCGCCGTCGCGGTCCGCCCGCGCGGCGTGCGCTTGATCAGACCCTCCTGCAGCAGGTAGGGCTCGTACACATCCTCGATCGTGTCCTGCTCCTCGCCGACCGCCACCGCCAGCGTCGACAGCCCTACCGGGCCGCCGGTGAACTTCGAGCAGATCGCACTCAGGATCTCGCGGTCCAGACGATCCAGGCCGCGCTCGTCGACCTCCAGCATCTGTAGCGCCGCGTGCGCTGCCTCGGCGGTGACGACGCCGGCCATCCGCACCTGGGCGTAGTCGCGCACGCGCTTGAGCAGCCGGTTTGCCACGCGCGGCGTGCCGCGGCTGCGCGCCGCGATCGCGATCGCGCCCTCGTCCTCCAGCTCGATGTCGAGGATGCCCGCCGAGCGATGTACGATCACCGCCAGCTCCCGTGGGCTGTAGGACTCTAGGCGCGCCTGGATGCCAAAGCGATCGCGCAGCGGCGTGCTCAGCAGACCCGTGCGGGTCGTCGCGCCGACGAGCGTGAACGGCGGCAGCTCCAGGGTCACAACGCGCGCGCCCGCGCCCTGGCCGACGGTGATCGGCAGCTGACGGTCCTCCATCGCCGGGTAGAAGGTCTCCTCCAGCGTCCGCGGCAGACGGTGGATCTCATCGACGAAGAACACGCTGCGCGGCTCCAGCGCAGTCAGAAACGCGGCGACGTCGCCCTTGCGCTCGAGCGCCGGCCCGGCGGTCTGCACGAACGGCACTTCCAGCTCGGCCGCGACGATCTGCGCAAGCGAGGTCTTCCCCAGTCCCGGCGGGCCGGCCAGAAGCAGGTGATCGAGCGCCTCGCCGCGCGCGCTGGCGGCCTCGATCGCCACGCCCAGCTGCTCGCGCAGCGCTTGCTGGCCGACGAACTCCTCCAGACGGCGCGGGCGCAGGGAGCGGTCCAGCTCGTCCTCGGCGACGAGATACGGAGTCTGGATGCGCTCGGCACTCGCGCCTGCCTGCGCTTCGACATGCAATGTGCTCTTGAGGGTGCTCATCCGCTCACCGCGGTGGATCGCGCCAGTCGCAGCGCGTCTGCGATCAGCCCCTCGGCGGTATCGGCGTCGCTGTCCGCCAGCAGCTCCTCGGCCTCGCCGGGCGCGTAGCCGAGCTCCAGCAGACCTTCGCGCGCGAGCATCCGCGGATCCTGCGGGGCGCCGCGGCGGGCGACGATCGGCGCGCGCGCGGGCAGACCGGCGCCGGCGTCCACACCGACCTTCTCGCGCAGCTCGACGATGATCCGCTCGGCGGTGCGCTTGCCGATCCCCGGCACCGCCTGAAAGCGGGCGGCGTCACCGGCGGCGAGCGCCGCGATCAGCTCCTGCGGTGGCCCGCCGCTGAGCACCGCCAGCGCCACCTTCGGGCCGACCGCCTGCACCGACAGCAGCATCAGGAACAGGTCGCGCTCCTGCTCGCAGTGAAAGCCGTACAGCATGAGCGCGTCGTCGCGCACGATCAGATGGGTGTGCAGCGTCGCCTGCTCGCCGATCGCCGGCACTTGCGCATATGTCTGCGCGGACACCGCCGCGCGGTAGCCGACGCCCGCGCTGAGAATCACCACGTGGTCGCTGCGACGCACCGCCACCTCACCGCGCAGCAGCGCGATCATGGCCCGGCCCCGACGCCAGCGAGCGCGCGAGCGACGGGCGCACAGTTGACGTGGCAGATGGCTACGGCCAGCGCGTCGGCGGCGTGGTCTGGCCGTGGCGGCTCGGTCAGACCGAGCAGCGCCTGGACCATGCGCGCGACCTGTTCCTTGTTCGCGCGTCCGCTGCCGCACACCGCTGCCTTGACCTGCTGGGGGGTGTAGCCGCTGCACGGCAGCTGGTGCTGGCCCGCCGCCAGCACCGTCACACCGCGCGCCTGCCCGACGGCGAAGGCGGTGCGTACGTTCTGACCGAAGTACAGCTCCTCCAAAGCGACCGCGTCTGGCTGGTGCTCCTCCAGCAGCTCTACGACGCCCGCGTGGATGTCGACCAGGCGCCGCTCGACAGCTGTATCGGCGGAGGTCTCGATCACCCCCCCGTCTAGGGCCACCAGGCGCCCGTCACGCAGCGCGACCACGCCGTAGCCGGTGTTGGCGAGCCCGGGATCGATGCCGAGGACGATCACGGTCAGTGATTCTGCGCCCGTCACCGGACGCCTGCTCGGCGGGTGCCATACGCTGGCCGGCAGATGGCCGACGAGCAGCATGATCCGATCGACTTCGCCTCCGAGGGCCTGCTCGACGGGCTCGAGGGAGCGCAGCGAACCGAGCGCCTGGCGCTGCTGGAACAGCTCGCCGCGGACGGCGTGCCGTTGAGCGAGCTGCACCGCACGACGCTGACAGGCACGATCATGTACCTGCCGGCCGATCGTGTGATCATCGGGCCCAAGCGCTACACGGCCCTCCAGGTTGCCGAGCTGAGCGGCGTCGAGGTCGACTTTCTGGTCGCCGCGCGTCGCGCGATGGGGCTGCCGATCCCCGAGCAGGATGAGGCCATGTACACGGAGGCCGAGGTCGAGTCCGCGCGCATGATCCACGTCGCGCGCGACGCCGGCGTCAGCGAGGAAGAGCTGCTCGACCTGCTGCGGGTGCTCGGACGCGGACTCTCCCAGGCGGCCGAAAGCCTGCGCGCACTGCCGTTGAAACTGGTGCTCGAGCCAGGCATCAGCGAGAACGAGCTGGCAAGCCAGTACGCGCTCGCGGCCGAGCGCCTATACCCGCTGGTCAACCCGCTCGTCAGCAACATCCTCACGCTGCACCTGCGCCACGCCACGCAGAGCACGGTCGTCAGCGAGATGGAGCGCAGCTGGGGGCAGCTTCCCGGCTCGCGCGAGGTGGCCGTGTGCTTCGCCGACCTGGTCGGCTTCACGCGCCTGGGCGAGGAAGTTCCGCCCGACGAGCTGGGGCGCCTTGCGGTGCGCCTGGAAGCGCTCGCCGGCGACGTCGCGCAGGCGCCTGTGCGATTGGTCAAGACGATCGGCGACGCCGCGATGCTGGCCAGCCCGGAGGCCGAGCCGCTGCTGGAGGCCGGCCTGCGCTTGATCGACGCGGCTGATGCCGAGGGGGAGGATTTCCCGCAGCTGCGCGCCGGCGCCGCGCTCGGCCAGGCGCTGGCGCGCGCGGGCGACTGGTTCGGGCGCCCGGTCAACCTCGCCAGCCGCATCACTTCGGTCGCCCGCCCGGGCAGCATGCTGGCCGAGCGCGAGCTACGCGAGGCGGTCGCCGGCGACTACCGCTGGTCGTTTGCCGGCGAGCGGCGCCTGCGCGGCATCCGCCAACCGGTGGCGCTGTTCCGCGCGCGCCAGCCGAGTAACTGACGCGCGAACGGGAGCCGCCGCCAGGGAACCGCCGGCCTGGAACCGCCAGCCTGTTACACGGGCGAGCGAGCGAGCGGGTTCTGCTCTGCGCGAGCGTCCGGCACCGGCTGCCCGTCGTGCTCCCACATCCGCCACGGCGCGCGCCCGGAGGACCACAGGTCGTTGAGTGCGACCGCGTCCTTGTAGGTGTCCATGCACTCCCAGAAGCCCTCGTGCCGGCGTGCGCGCAGCTCGCCGGCGGCGGCCAGCCGCTCCAGCGGCGCGCGCTCGAGCACGCTGTCCTCCTCGAGGTAGTCCAGCACGGCTGTGGCGAAGCAGAAGAAGCCGCCGTTGATCCAGTGCTCGGAGCGCGGCTTCTCGCGAAAGCCCGTCACCCGTCCCTCCCCGGTCAGCTCGGTCACGCCGAACTGCAGCTCGGGCCTGACCACCGTCATGCTGGCCAACGCGCCGTGGCCGTTGTGGAACTCGAGCAACGCCTGCAGGTCGACGTCGGCCACGCCGTCAGCGTAGGTCACGCAGAACAGCGGCTCGTCGCGCAGGTGCGGCTCGAGCAGCTTGATCCGCCCGCCCGTCTGCGTGTCGAGGCCCGTGTCCTCACACTGCACGGTCACGCCGTGGGGCCACTCGTGGCTCGCCACGAACTGCTCGATCAGCTCGCTGCGGTAACCGGTGGCAAGCAGGAAATGGCGGAAGCCCTGCACGGCGTACAGCTGAATCACGTGCCAGACGATTGGCAGCCCGCCGATCTCCACCAGCGGCTTGGGGATCGCCTGCGTGTGCTCCTGCAGGCGCGTTCCCCGCCCGCCGCACAGGATCGCGACGGGCGGGCGCTCGGGGGCGCTAGCCCGCGACACGTTCCAGGACGTCCGCGGACACGTCGAAGTTGGCGTGCACCGCGCTGACGTCATCGCTGTCTTCCAGCGACTCGATCAGCCTCATCAGCTTGCCGGCCTGACTCTCGTCCAGCGGCACCAGGCTCGACGGGCGGTAGGCCATCTCGGCACTCTGGATCTCCACGCCAGCCTCCTCCAACGCCGTGCGCACTGCCACGAAGTCGCCCGGCTCGGCGATCACCT
Organism: uncultured Solirubrobacteraceae bacterium; assembly: GCA_963705235.1. Classification (GTDB taxonomy): domain Bacteria; phylum Actinomycetota; class Thermoleophilia; order Solirubrobacterales; family Solirubrobacteraceae; genus Palsa-744. The sequence continues at coordinate 2,658,100 of OY970059.1, forward strand.
CGAACATGTCTTCGTCGGCAGTAATGTCCTCGGCGCCGGCCTCCACGGCGACCATCAGGTCGTCTTCGCTGTAGCTCTCGGAGTCGATCATGATCGTGCCCTTCTTGGCGAACAGGTACGCCACCGAGCCCGGCTCCCCCAGGTTGCCGCCGTTCTTGGAGAACGCGTGCCTGACGTCGGCGCCCGTGCGGTTGCGGTTCTCGGTCAGCGCCTCGACCAGCACCGCCACGCCGCCGGGGCCGTAGCCCTCGTACAGCACGCTCTCGATCGCGTCAGCCTCCCCACCCTCGCCGGTGCCCTTGGCGATCGCACGCTCGATGTTGTCCTTCGGCATCGACGCTTCCTTGGCCTTGCGGATCGCCAGATCCAGCGCCGGGTTGCCGACCGGGTCGCCGCCGCCGTCGCGCGCGGCGACCGTGATCGCGCGCGTGAGCTTGGAGAAGTGCGCGCCGCGCCGCGAGTCCACGATCGCCTTCTTGTGCTTGATGCTTGCCCACTTGGAGTGTCCGGACATGACCCCCAGTCTACGAATCCGGGCGCCGGCGGAGTCCTCAAGCAGACCGGGCGGGACTGGTGACACGTAGGATTGCGCTCCGATGGCAGCCACGCCGACAGCCCACGCCGGTGCCAGATGCTCGAATTGACCTGCCCGTGAGCGGCGAGCAGGAGCAGGACGGGCGCGAGCGCGAGGCGCTGGTGCTCGCCGCAGACGCGGGCATCCATCGCCTAGCGATCCCCACGCCGTTTATGGTCGGGCGCGTCAACGCGTATCTGATCGAGGATTCGCCGCTGACCCTGGTGGACTCAGGGCCCAACTCGGCGAAGGCGCTGGACGAGCTGGAGCAGGCGCTGGCGGCGCGCGGTCACGCGATCAAGGACATCGAGCTGCTGGTCGTGACACACCAGCACATGGACCACTTCGGCCTGGCGTCGATCCTCGCGCGGCGCTCGGGCGCGGAGGTCGCGGCGCTCGACCGGCTCGCGCCGTTCCTGGCCACATACGGCGAACAGACCGACCTGGAAGACCGCTTCGCCCACAGCCTGATGCTGCGCCACGGCATTCCCGCGGAGGTGGCCACCGCGCTGCGCGCGGTGACTGCGGGCTTTCGCGGATGGGGCTCGGCGGTCGAGGTCACGCGGCCGCTGGCCGACGGCTCGGAGCTGGAGCTGCGCGACCGCACGCTGCGGGTGCTGCACCGACCTGGGCACAGCCCCTCGGACACTGTGTTCGTGGATGACCGATCGGCGATCGGCGGACCGTCGATCATGCTGGCCGCCGACCACCTGATCGCGCACATCTCTTCCAACCCGCTGCTCTCCCGCCCGCTCGACGCGGACGCCGACTACGACGGCCCGCGCCCGCAGGCGCTGCTGACGTACATGGACTCGCTGGAACGGACGCGCGACATGGACCTGTCGCTGGTGCTCCCCGGCCACGGACGCCCGATCACCGAGCACGCGGCGCTGATCGACGAACGCTTCCGCATGCACCATCGCCGCGCCGAGAAGATCCATGGCCTGATCGCCTCCCAGCCGCGCAGCGCGCACGAGATCGCCCAGGAGCTATGGGGCAATGTGGCCGTTACGCAGGCCTACCTGACGCTGTCGGAGGTGCTCGGCCATGTCGACCTGCTGATGGGTGACGGGCGCGTGGTCGAAGATGAGCAGGACGGGGTCGTACAGCTGCGCCCGGCGTGAACGGCAGCTGAGATCGGTTGGAGACCGGTCCCAATCGCTGTCCGTCAGCCGGCGCGCTCGATCTCGCTCAGGCGCGCAACGTTGGCCACGTCGGCGGCCTCGTCGCTTGGCCTACCCGCAAACCACGCGTCGAGGATCTCCTCGAGGAGCGCGCGCGAGGTCGTGCGCAGGCTGAGTGCGAGTACGTTGGCGTCGTTCCAACGCCGCGCCCCATCGGCGGTGACGGCGTCTGTGCACAGTGCGGCACGCACTCCGGCGACCTTGTTGGCGGCAATCGACGCGCCCGTGCCCGTCCAGCAGCACACGATCCCTTGATCGGCGCGGCCATCGGCGACGTCGCGCGCCGCGCGCTCGCACGCCCACGCCCAGTCCTCGCGCTCACCCGGCGCTAGTGCGCCGTGCACCAGTACCCGATGGCCGCGACGCTCCAGTTCCGCGGTGAGCCCCTCGGCGACCCCAGTCAGCTCATCGGCGGCTATCGAGATCAGCATTGGTCACATCATCGCGGAGCGCTCGCGCGGTCACCTAGCGTCAAGAACAGCCGGTGCAGCCGGTCGTCCTCGCTCAGCTCGGCGTGGAAGGAGACCGCCAGCACGTTGCCCTGGCGGGCGGCCACCACGTGCCCGTCGACCGCGCCCAGTATCTCTACCTCGGGACCGTGCTCGGCGATCCACGGCGCGCGGATGAAGATCCCTCGCAGCGGCGGGCCGTCGATGCCGCACACGTCGACGTCGGCCTCGAAGCTGCTGATCTGACGGCCGAACGCGTTGCGCTTGGCGAGCACATCCATCACGCCAAGATGGTCGCGGTCGAGCATGATCAGTCCCGCGCACGAGCCGAGCACGGGGCGATCTTCGGCGACGAACGAGCGCAGCGGCCCGGCCAAGCCCTCGCGCTCGATCCCCAGGGTCATCGTCGTGGACTCGCCGCCCGGGATCACCAGCGCGTCGATCCCGTCCAGGTCGGCCACCGTGCGCACCTCGCGCGTGTCCGCGCCAAGCCCCTGTAGCACTCGCTCGTGCGCCTGGAATCCGCCCTGCAGCGCCAGTACGCCGACCAGCGACCCTCGCGGCCGCGCCGGAGGCGCGGTCATCTCCCCTGACCCGCCCGGCCCTACCAACCGCGCTGTGCCAGCAGCTGCTCGTCCTCGAGCTTGGAGCTCTCCAGGCTGACCATCGCGGTACCCAACCCGCGCGAGGCGCCAGCGACACGCTCGGGGTCCTGCCAGTGCGTGGTCGCCTCAACGATCGCGCGTGCGCGCGTGGGCGGGTCCTCGGACTTGAAGATGCCCGAACCGACGAACACACCTTCGGCGCCGAGCGCCATCATCAGCGCAGCGTCGGCGGGTGTAGCGATACCGCCGGCGCAGAACAGCACGACCGGCAGGCGCCCGTCGCGGGCGACGCCGCGAACGATGTCGAGCGGTGAGGCGAGCTCCTTGGCGGCGGTCGCCAGCTCGTCGTCGCCGAGTGTGCCCAGGCGTCTGATTTCGGTTCCGATCGAGCGCATGTGACGTACGGCCTCGACGATGTCCCCGGTGCCGGCCTCGCCCTTTGAGCGGATCATCGCGGCGCCCTCGCCGATCCGCCGCAGCGCCTCGCCGAGGTTGGTCGCGCCGCACACGAACGGCACCTTGAAGTCCCACTTGTCGATGTGGTTGGCCTCGTCGGCGGGCGTGAGCACCTCGGACTCGTCGACGTAGTCGACCTCCAGCGCCTGGAGCACGCGCGCCTCCATGAAGTGGCCGATGCGCGCCTTGGCCATCACAGGGATGCTGACGGCCTCCTGGATGCCGGCGATCATCTCCGGGTCGGACATCCGCGCGACACCGCCGTCGCGACGGATATCAGCGGGCACGCGCTCCAGCGCCATCACCGCGGCCGCGCCCGCCTCCTCGGCGATCGTGGCCTGCTCGGGGGTGACGACGTCCATGATCACGCCGCCCTTGAGCATCTCCGCCAGGCCGGTCTTGACCCGGAATGTCGCCTCATCGCGCATGCACATCAGTCTATCTCTGTCTTTTCCGGGTGCCACGTTCCGCTCGCGTCGAAGCTCGCACAACCGTGCAATCAAGCATGTAGCCCGAGAAGGCGGGGTAGCTCGTCAAGCGAGCCCAGCGGTTCGGCTCCGGCTTCGCTGAGCGCCCGCTCGTCGCTGTCGGCCGTGTAGCCGATCGCGCGCATCCCCGCGCAAACCGCAGCTTTGACACCGGATGGCGTGTCCTCGACCACGGCGCAGGCGGCTGGCTCAACCCCGATCGTGGCCGCCGCGTACAGGAACAGGTCGGGCGCTGGCTTGCCATTGGGGACCGAGTACGCAGAGAACCGGACGCGCTCGGGGAAGAGATGATCGAGGCCGGTGAGCGCGAGCGAGAGTCGCGTCTTCTCCAGCTTCCCTTGCGAGGCCACGCACACGCGCAGTCCAGCGCCACGCAGCCGTTCGACCGTCTCGGCCGCCCCGGCGACAGGCCGGAGTTCGCGGCGAAAAGCCTCTGCGCGTCCGGCCTCATAGCGCGCTAGCCAGTCGGCCGGCAACGAGCGGCCGAGCCTGGCCTCCGCGCGCGCGAGCACGTCCGCGAGCAGCAAACCTTGGTATTCGCGGCGTGCGTGCGCCAAGGTTGTCGGTAGGCCCTGCTCGGTGAGCATCGCTGCGAGCAGTCGGTTGGAGATGACCTCGCTATCGACCAACACGCCGTCGCAGTCGAAGATCACAAGCTCCAAGCCTGTCTACGCCCCTCGCCGACGAGGATGGCCGCGAAGCACTACTTCAGCCGGAAAGCCTTGATGCGGTCGTCGTACTGCGCGGTGTCCTGCGCGTACACGCCGTAGGCGAGCGCCTGGATGATGCTCAGCAACGCCGCGTGCGAGCGCACGTAGGCGGGGCTGTTGGAGGAGTAGTACAGCTTGATCTGCGCGAGCTTGGCGACCTCCGAGAGCGTCGCGTCGGTGATCGCGGCGGTGCGCGCCTGACGGTGGCGCGCGAGCTTCATCGCGCGCACGACCAACGGGTGGGGCCGGCCGGCGGACAAACCGATGACGAGCGTGTCGGCGTCGATGCGCCCAAGTCGAGACAGCGCCTCTTGCGAGGGGCTCGCGACGACGTCCACGCGCAGGTCCAGCAGCATCAGCAGGTGGCGCAGGTAGCTGGCGAAAAACGCCATCTGGTCGGTTCCCGCGACGAGCAGCTTCTCGGCGCCCACGATCGCCTCGATCAGCGCGTCGACCGAGCTGCGCGAGATCTTGCGTGCGGTGTCCTCGACGTTGAGGTGGTCGGCTGCGAGCGCCGCCTCGAACTCGTTCTGGTCGAGCGAGAACAGCGGCGTGGAGGACGAGCCGCCGCCCGCCCCGCCGTTCTTGGCCGCCTTGGCGTTGACGCGGCGGTATTCCTCGCGCGCGGCCGCCTGCAGCTCGGGGAAGCCCTCGAAGCCGAGCGCTTGGGAGAAGCGCACGACGGTCGAGCTGGACGTGTTGGCGCGGCGCGCCAGCTCCTCGGCGGTCTGGAAGGCCGCCTCGTCAAGGTGATCGACGATGTACTGCGCCACGTCCTTCTGCGAGCGCGAGCACTCATCGAAACGCGCCTGGATGTACTTCGACAGGCTCTGGTGCTCGCCGGTGCCGGTGGCCGGAGCCTCGGGAGTCTTTGTCGCCGCACGCTTCACGGCGCTTCAGTTCGACGCCGCCCGCATGCACTCCTCCCCACGTGCTCGACCGATGCGATGATCCACAGGGGCGCACAACGCGTAGGAAGTCCGAGCAGATGACGAGCGCGAGCAAACCCACCCGCGGGGGCATCGGTCCGCGCGCACGGCCGGGGCGGCCGTGAGGATCGCGATCGTCGGCGCGGGCGTGTCGGGGCTCCTCGCCGCGCACCTGCTGCACCGTGAGCACGAGATCGTCTTGTACGAGGCCGGCTCCTACGCCGGCGGGCACACCAACACGATCCGTGTAGACAGCGCACACGAGACCCACCACGTGGACACCGGGTTCATCGTCTTCAACGATCGCAACTACCCCAACTTCACGCGACTGCTCGACCGTCTGGGGGTCGCCACGCAGCCCACGCACATGAGCTTCTCGGTCAAGGGCGAGGACTTCGAGTACTCGGGTACCCCTCGTGGCCTGTTCTGCCAGCCGGGCAACCTGATCAGCCCTCGCTTCCAGCGCATGATCCTCGACCTAACCCGCTTCAACCGCGAGCTTCGCCGGCTGCTGATCGGCGAGGAGCACGCTGGCGAGAGCCTCGGAGACTTTCTCGCGCGCCACCGCTTCTCACGCGCGTTCGTCGAGCGAATGATCGTCCCCCAGGTCTCCGCCGTGTGGTCGGCCGACCCGCGCCAGATGCGCTCCTTCCCGGTGCGCTTCCTCGCCGAGTTCTTCGCCAACCACGGCATGCTCGGCTTCCGCGACCGCCCGCGCTGGTCGACTGTCGCCGGCGGCTCCACACGCTACGTCGAGGCGCTGATCGCGCCGTTTCGCCAGCACATCCGGCTGAATGCGCCCGTGCGCTCGATCTCGCGTCACGCCCACCACATCGAGCTGGCGGTGCGCGGCGCTGAGGCCGAGCGCTACGACCACGTCGTGCTCGCCACGCACTCCGACCAGGCGCTCGAGATGCTGCGCGACCCCTCCCCTCGCGAGGCTCGCGTGCTCGGCGCGATCCCCTACCAGCGCAACGAGGCCGTGCTGCACACCGACAGCACGCTGCTGCCGCGCCGACGCGGCGCGCGATCGGCTTGGAACTACCACCTGCTGCGGGAGCCAAAGCCGCTGAGCACCGTGACCTATTACATGAACCACCTCCAGCGCCTGAACGCCGACCGCGACTACTGCGTGACACTCAACCGCAGCGAGGCGATCGACCCTGAGCAGGTGATCCGCACGATCCCCTACGCGCACCCTGTGTTCACCGCCCAGGGCGTCGCCGCGCAGGCTGAGCAGGCACACATCGGCGGCCTGCACACACGTACGCACTACTGCGGCGCGTACTGGGGCTGGGGCTTCCACGAGGACGGCGTGTGCAGCGCGCTGCGCGCGTGCGAGCCGTTCGGGGTGTCGCTGTGAACAGCTGCCTGTACGAGGGCAGCGTGCGCCACCGCCGCCGCGAGGGCCTCCACGACGAGTTCCGCCACCCGCTGTTCATGGTCTACGTCGACCTCGACGAGCTGCCGCGCTGCTTCGAGAGCAGCCGGCTGTTCTCCGCACGAGGCCCCGCGCTCGCGTGGTTTCGCCGCGCCGACCACCTCGGCGACCCCGCCGTGGCACTGCGCACGGCCGTGGTCGAGCTGGTGCGAGAGCGTGTCGGCGTGAACGTCGATGGCCCGGTGCGGCTGCTGACCAACCTGCGCTACTTCGGGCACTGCTTCAACCCGGTCAGCTTCTACTACTGCTTCGACCGCGCCGGCGGGCACGTAGTAGCGACAGTCGCACACGTGACCAACACGCCCTGGGGTGAGCAGCACTCCTACGTGATGGCAGTCGAGCGTGAGGCCGATCACGGCAGCGCAGCGCTGGTGCGCGCAAGCAGTGAGAAGACGCTGCACGTCTCGCCGCTGATGAGCATGCAGCACACCTACGACTGGCGCATGACCGTGCCCAGCGAGCGCCTGGCCGTGCACATCCAGTCGCTGACGAGCGCCGGCGAGAGCTGCTTCGACGCCACGCTGTCGCTGCGACGCCGGCCGCTCAACGCTCACGAGATGCGCCGGGTGCTCGCACGCTACCCACTGCTGACGATGCGTATCGTCGCGCGCATCTATGGTCACGCGCTGGCGCTGCGGCTGCGCGGAGCGAGCTGGTACCCCCACCCCAGGCGCGGCACGGTGCCCACGTGAGCGCGCCGCAGGCAGCCTCGCGGGCGCTGGAGTCCACGACGGTCTCATCACGCAGCCGCGACCGCACGCCGGCGTCACCAGGCCATCCTGCCCACACGAACCGATCGCGCGGGGTCGATCGAATGGCGCGCCGGGTCGTGCTGCGAGCGCTGTCGCGGATCGGCGGCGGCGAGCTGGAGCTGATCGAGCCCGACGCCACACTGCACTTCGGCGAGCCGATCGACGGCCGCCCGCTGCGGGTGAGCGTACGCGTGCGCTCACCGCGCTTCTACCGCCAGCTGCTGCGCGGCAGCATCGGCCTATGCGAGTCCTACATGGACGGGCTGTGGGAGTGCGAGGACCTGGTCGGGCTGACACGCCTGGCGGCGCTCAACGTCGGTGCGCTCGACCGCCTACGCCGCGTGGCGGCGCCGATGCTCGTTCCGTTGCAGCGCACGGCGCGGTGGCTGACGCGCAACACGCCCGCGCGCGCACGCAAGCAGATTGCCGCCCACTACGACCTCGGCAACGAGCTGTTCGGGCTGTTCCTCGATCCCACGATGATGTACTCGTGCGCCGTGTTCGAGTCGCCGCACGCGACGCTCGAGCAGGCATCGCTGGCCAAGCTGGAGATGGTGTGCCGCAAGCTCGACCTGAACGAGCACGACCACCTGCTGGAGATAGGAACCGGCTGGGGCGGACTGGCGGTGTACGCTGCACAGCGCTACGGCTGTCGTGTAACCACCACCACGATCTCGCGCGAGCAGCACGCCTATGCGTGCGAGCGCGTGCGCGCAGCCGGCCTGCGAGGCCGCGTGAGCGTGCTGCTCGCCGACTACCGCGAGCTACAGGGTCGCTATGACAAGCTCGTGTCGATCGAGATGATCGAGGCAGTCGGCTGGCAATATCTGCCGACGTATTTCCGCCGCTGCTCGCAGCTGCTGAGCGACGACGGCGCGATGCTGCTGCAGGCGATCGTGATCGAGGATCGCGCTTACGAGGTCGAGAAGGCCGGGCGCAGCTTCATCAACACCTACATCTTCCCCGGCGGCTGCCTGCCGTCGCTGGAGATCATCTCGCGCACGCTCGCGCGCGTCACAGACCTGCGCCAGGTGAACCTGGAGGACCTCACCGCCCACTACACGCTCACGCTCGCGCGCTGGCGCGAGCGCTTCCTGGCGCGCGCAGATCGGCTGGCCGAGCTTGGCTACGACGAGCGCTTCAAGCGCCTGTGGGAGCTGTATCTGAGCTATTGCGAGGGCGGCTTCGCCGAGCGGCGCATCCAGGACGTGCAACTGCTGCTGGCCAAGCCCGCCAACCGCGCAGCCGCGCCGTCGCTGTAGTGTCGGGCGCGTGAAGCGCGCGCTGTTCGACGACTTGCACGAAGACTTCAGAGCCAGCTTCCGCACGTTCTTGGAGCGCGAGGTGGTCGGCGAGGACGGCCGCTACGGACAGTGGGAGCGCGACGGCATCGTGCCGCGCGAGCTGTTCGCCAAGGCCGGCGCCAGCGGCTTCCTGGGCATGGCCGTGCCGGAGTCCTACGGCGGGGCTGGAGCGGAGGACTTCCGCCTGAACCTCGTCGTCGGTGAAGAGTGCCAGCGCGCGGGCGTCGGCGGCGTCGGCCTCGGGCTGACGCTGCACAACGACATCTGCCTGCCGTACTTCCTCACCTACTGCGACGAGCCCCAGCGCGAGCGCTGGCTGACGGATATCGCCTCGGGCGAGCTGATCACGGCGATCGCGATGACCGAGCCCGGTATCGGCTCGGATCTCGCCGCGATGTCCACCAGTGCCAAGCGCGACGGCGAGCACTACATCGTCAACGGCGCCAAGACGTTCATCACCAACGGCATCAACGCCGACCTCGTCATCACCGCCGTCAGGACCGGAGCGGGCGGGCATCAAGACAGACACCGTGGCATCAGCCTGGTGGTGATCGAGCGCGGCATGGAGGGCTTCGAGCGCGGGCGCAACCTGGAGAAGATTGGCCAGCACTCCCAGGACACCGCCGAGCTGTCGTTCACCGACGTGCGCGTGCCCGTCGAGAACCTGCTCGGGCAGGAGGGCCAGGGCTTCCTGTACCTCGTCTCCAACCTGCCCCAGGAGCGCCTGTCGATCGCCGCCTCCGCGGTCGCCGCCGCCGAGGCCGCGCTCGAATGGACGCTCGAGTACGTGCGCGAGCGCAAGGCGTTCGGGCAGCCGATCGGCTCGTTTCAGAGCACCCGTTTTGCGCTCGCGGAGATGCACGGCGAAGTGCAGATAGCGCGCACGTTCGTGGACCGCTGCGCGGTCGCCTTGAACGACGGCGAGCTGGCCCCCGAGGAGGCTGCCAGCGCGAAGTGGTGGTGCACCGACCTGCAGGGCCGCGTCGTCGACCGCTGCCTGCAGCTGTTTGGCGGATACGGATACATGGTCGAGTACCCGATCGCACGCGCTTTCGCCGACGCACGCGTGACGCGCATCTACGGTGGCGCCAACGAGATCATGAAGGAGATCGTCGGGCGCTCGCTGGGGCTGTAGCCGGGCGCCTGCTCCAACTTGCAGTCAGCCAGCCTCGACCTGCTCGACGACCAGATCGACGACCGTCGCCCAGTAACGCTCGCCGTGTTCGACGGTCGACTTGCCGGGGTCCCCGATCACACCGTTGGCGGCGATCGACGCGGTGCCGCCGGCGAACATCCCCGCGACCGCCTCCTGCAGCTCACCCGTGAAGCCAGCTTCGGCACTCGCCATACGGACCAGATCGGGGTGGATCGCGAGCATCATCGAGGTCTCCCACTCGCCCGCATGGAGCCCGCCCTCCGCGAGCGGTACGCCGTAATCCCGCTCACCCATCTGGGCGATCTGAAACAGCACACCGAGATCGGTCAGCGCGACCACGTGCGCGCGCTCGCCATCGTCGAGCTTCTCGAGCGCGCCGGCCAGCGGCGCAAAGTTGCCGCCGTGTGTCGGCAGCAGCACGATCCGCGCGAAGCCGCCCGCGAGCAGCGAGGCGACGAGGTCGCCGACGATTGCGTGGAAGGTCTCCTCTGCCAGCGACATCGTGCCGGCGAACCCGACGTGGTGCTCAGAGCAGCCGATGCGCACGGTCGGCGCCACGAACGCGTCGAGACGGTCGGCGACCAGTCGCGCGAGGTGATCGCCGATCAGCGCATCCGTCGCCAGCGGCATGTGGCGCCCGTGCTGCTCGGTCGCCCCAAGCGCAACCACCACCGTGTCGCGACCGCCTTCGATCTCCGCCTGCACCTGCGGCCATGTGAGGGTGTCCAACTCGACACACGTCATCGCCGCAGCTAGATCTTCCCCGCCAACGCCACGAAGTAGTCCAGCGACGCCGGATTGGCGAGCGACTCGACGCTGGCGGCCTGCCCGGGCGCGACACCCATCAGGATGCGCTTGACCGGCACCTCGAGCACCTTGCCCGACAGTGTGCGCGGCACCTCGGCGATCTGGCGGACCTCGTTAGGGACGTGCCGCGGCGAGCAGTCCTCGCGGATCCGGCGCTTGATGCGCCCGATCAGCTCGTCGTCGAGCGCGGCGCCATCGCACAGCACCACGAACAGCACCATCCGCAGCTCGCTCCCGTCCTTGCCCGGGATGTCCACAACGAGCGCGTCCAGCACCTCCTCGATCGCGCCCGCCGCGCGGTAGATCTCGCTGGTGCCCATGCGCACGCCCTGGCGGTTGATCGTCGAGTCCGAGCGCCCGTAGATGACAGCGCCGCCGCGCGGCGTGATCCTGATCCAGTCGCCGTGGCGCCACACGCCCGGGTACATCGCGAAATAGCTCTCGCGCAGGCGCTCGCCATCGGGGTCGTTCCACAGGTACAGCGGCATCGAGGGCATCGGCTCGGTTATCACCAGCTCCCCGACCCCATCGTGCAGGCTGTTGCCCTGCTCGTCCCAGGACTCCACGGCGCAGCCAAGCGCCCGGCATTGCAGTTCGCCCTCGTATACCGCCAGCAGCGGGCAGCCGGCGACGAACGCGGTACACACATCGGTGCCGCCGCTGGTGGAGAACAGCCAGATGCCGGGGTCGACGTGCTCGTACACCCAGCGGAAGCTCTCGGGCGACAGTGGCGAGCCGGTCGAGCCGAGCGCCCGTAGCGCGTGAAGGTCGTAGTCGCGCCCGGGCCGCTGCCCATCCTTCTCACAGCTACCCAGCAGTCCCGCGCTGACCCCCATGCAAGTGATCCGCGCGTCCTGAGCCAGGCGCCAAAGCGCGCCCAGATCAGGGTGCGCGGGGCTGCCGTCGTACAGCACGATCGCCGCCGAGCTGTGCAGGCAGCCGACGAGGAAGTTCCACATCATCCAGCCGGTCGTGGTGAACCAGAACATGCGGTCGCCCGCGCGCAGGTCCAGGTGCAGGCGCTTCTTCAGCTGCTCGAGCAGGATGCCACCGTGGCCCTGCACGATTGCCTTTGGCAGTCCGGTCGTGCCCGAGGAGTACAGCACCCACAGCGGGTGATCGAACGGGACCTGCTCGAACGCCAGCTCGGCGCTGACACCGCGCGCGAGCAGCTCCTCCCACGAGATCGCGCCGACACCGCTACCCCCGGCACCCGCCGCAACCGACGCGGGGTCGGCCTCGTCGTTCAGGTAGCCGAGCAACACGACGTGCTCGACGGTGGGCAGCTCGGCGAGGATGCCGCTGAGCACGGATGTGCGGTCGAAGTCCTTGCCGCCGTGGCGGTAGCCGTCGACGGCGAGCAGCACGGTCGGCTCGATCTGGGCGAAGCGGTCGATCACGCTGCGCGCGCCGAACTCCGGCGCGGCGCTCGACCAGGTCGCGCCGATCGCCGCGACGGCGAGGAACGCGATCAGCGTCTCGGGGATGTTGGGCATGTAGGCGACCACACGGTCGCCCCGGCCGACGCCGAGCGCGCGCAGGCCGCCGACGGCCGCGGCGACGCGTGCATGCAACTCGCCCCAGCTGATCTCCTGAAGCTCGCGCAGCTCTGATGAGTGCACGACAGCCACCGCCTGGGGGTCGCGCCCGCTCATCAGGTTCTCGGCGTAGTTGAGCTGCGCGCCCTCGAACCACACCGCACCGGGCATCTCGCGCGAAGCGAGTACGCGCGTGTACGGCTGTGATGCGCGCACGCCGCAGAACTCCCAGATGTCCGCCCAGAACTGCTCCAGCTCGTCGACCGACCAGCGCCACAGCTCGTCGTAGTCGGCAAACGTGCGGCCGTGGCGCTCGCCGGCCCAGCGCATGAAGCGCGCCATCTCGACGTCGCGCAGATCCTCGGCTGACGGCGTCCACAGCGGCTGCTGGCGGTCGGTGTCGGCCATGCGGGTATTCTCGCGGTTTGTGAGCGTGTCTACGCTGCGAGCCGAGTTCCCCGTCCTCGACCGGCTCGCGTATTTGAACGCGGGCACCGACGGCCCGTTGGCCGCGCGCGCGAGCGCTGCGTCGGCAGCGGAGCTGGAGCGCGAGCTGCGCGAGGGACGCAGCATGGCCCACTTCGAACGACGCAGCGAGCTGAACACGGCTCTGCGCGCGTCCTACGCCCGCGCACTCGGCTGCCAGCCGCAGGACGTGGCCCTGACGACGTGCACGACCGAAGGGATGGCGCAGACGATCGACGGTCTAGGGCTCGGGCGTGGCGATGAGATCGTCACCAGCGACGAGGAGCACCCGGGCCTGCTCGGAGCGCTGGGAGGGGCCCGTGAGCTGCGCGGCGTCGAAGTACGGGAAGTGCCGTTGGCGGCGATTGCCGAAGCGGTCGGGCCGCGCACGCGACTGGTGGCGTGCTCGCATGTGGGCTGGGTGAGCGGCAGCGTGGCGCCGGCGGAGCTGGCGGACGTGGAGGTGCCGGTGCTGCTGGACGGCGCGCAGGGCGTGGGCGCGGTCGAGGTCGACGTGCTGGCGCTCGGCTGCGACGCGTACGCGGGCGCGGGACAGAAGTGGCTGTGCGGCCCCGACGGCACGGGCATGCTGTACGTGAGCGCGCAGCTGCGCGAGCGCCTGGCGGTCTCCAGGCGCGGCTACGCCAATCTGGCTGACCCGGACGCCGGCCTGGACGCGACATTGCACGAGGACGCGCGGCGCTTCGACACCCCGTCGCTGAACGCAGAGACGGTCGCGTGCGCGCTTGCGGGGATAGAGCTGCTGGAGGCAGCCGGTTGGCCGGCGGTGCACGAGCGCGCGCGCACGCTGGCCGCGCGTCTGGTCGAGATGCTGTCCGAGCGTGGGCGCGAGCCGGCGCCGCGGGGAGCGACGACGCTCGTGTCGTTCCCCAGCCCGGACCCTCCGGCGGAGCGACTGACACTCGCCGAGCAGGGGGTGGTCGTGCGTAACATCCCCGGTCGACCGTGGCTACGAGCGTCGGTCGGGGCGTGGAACAACGAGAACGACCTCGACCGGCTGGTGGGGACGCTCTCCAGGTGAACGCGGCCCGGCGGCCGACCGCCGGACCCGCCCACAGAGCGCACCCGACCGAAACCAGCCAGCTACATGAACGACAGCCGCGAACGAGGACCGCTGCTCCCCGACCTGCCGCCATACGCGCGCCACGCGGGCCTGCTCGTGGTGGTCGTCGTCTCGGGCGTGCTCAACACCCACCGGCTCGCCCAGAACGCGTACGCCAACATCTTCTACTCGGCGGGCGTGCGCTCGATGCTGCACTCGCTGCACAACTTCTGGTTCGTGTCGTTCGACCCGGGCGGGCTGATCTCGATCGACAAGCCGCCGCTGGCATTGTGGGTGCAGGCGACGAGCGCCAAGCTGTTCGGGTTCTCGCCGCTGAGCCTGCTGGTGCCCGAGGCGATCATGGGCACGCTGGCGGTGGCGCTGCTGTACGTGCTGCTCGCGCGGCGGCTAGGTGCGCTGGCCGCATTCGCCGGTGCGCTGGCGCTGGCCGTCTACCCGACGTTCGTGGCGGTCTCGCGCGACAACGGCGTCGACCCACTGCTGGTCCTACTGATGGTGTTGGCGTGCGGGGCCGGCCTGAGGGCGACCGAATCCGGGCGCTGGAAAGCGCTGCTGGTGTGCGGCGTGATCGTGGGGCTGGCATTCAACGTCAAGACGCTGGCCGCGGTGCTGGTGGTGCCGGGGATCGCGACTGCCTACCTGGTTTGCGCACCGGGAACGCTGGGCCGTCGCGCGCTGGGGCTACTAGCGGGCGCCCTGGCGATGCTGGCGGTGTCGTTCGCGTGGATCGCGTTCGTGGAACTCACACCGGCGTCCAAGCGCCCGTACGTGGGCAGCTCGACCAACAACACAGAGCTTGGGCTGACGTTCAACTACAACGGCGTCGGGCGCGTGGAAGGGCAGGCGGGCGGGCCCAACACCGTTGAGACCAAGCCGGGGGCATATGTGCCGGCCGTGCACCAGCACGCGGTCAACTCGGCCGCGCGCGCGGCCGCCGAACGGGCGGGACACAGCATCGCAAGACCGCCGGGCTTCGGCTCGGCGATCACCGAACGCCCGACCGGCCGGGAACGCAACCCGATCCCCTTCGGCGGACCGCCGCGGCTGCTGCGCCTGTTCGGTACGGGCCTGGGCGACCAGGTCGGATGGCTGCTGCCGTTCGCGCTGTTCGGGCTGTTCGGACTCGCCGCGCTGGTGCTGGTCGAGCATCGCCCGCGGGAGGCGCAGAGCAATGCCGAGATCGCGGGCGAGTCCGGCGCTAAGGACTCGCAGAGTCCGGCGTCTGCGACGTCGATGCGCAGGGACCCGCGCCTGGCGGCGACGTTGATCCTGGGCGGCTGGTTCGTAGTGGAGGCGCTCGTGCTGAGCCTGTCGAAGGGGATCGTGCACCCGTACTACGTATCGGCGCTCACACCGGGGGCCGCGGCGATGGCCGGCGCCGGCGCAGCGGCGTTCGTCGCACTCGCGGGCGGGCGCGGGCGCACGTGGGCACTGGTGCTCGTGCCGTGCGCGGTGGCGAGCACAGTCGCGGCGCAGATCGTGCTGATGCACCGCGAGGACTACATGCTGTGGTTCGTGCCGGTGCTGGCGATCGGCGCCGGCGTGGGCGCGTGCGCGCTGCTGGCGCGTCGCGCACTGGCGCTGCCGGCGATGGCGGCGACATTCCTGCTGCTGCTGGTCGTGCCGACGGCGTATGCGACGACCACCTGGCTGGCGCCAGTCGAGGGCACCTTCCCGGTCGCCGGCCCGAAGCACTTCGCGGGTGATGGTAGGTACGGAATCAACCCGCGCCACGTGGCGATCGACCGCGCCCTGGTCGACTATGTGCGCAGCCACCACCCCGGCTCGCGCTGGGCGCTGCTCACGGTCGCCGCGGACACGGCGGCGCCGATGATGCTGATGGGCCTCGACGCGGGCGCGCTGGGGGGCTACAGCGGCACCGACCCGGCGCTCGACGGGCCAGGTCTCGCGCGCCTGGTGCGCACGGGGCAGGCGCGCTACGTGCTGCTCGGCGGCGAGTACTCGCTGCGGGGCGGCAACGAGGCAACCAAGGCGGTGCTGCGCGCGTGCCGCGAGCTGGCCCCGTGGGAATGGAGGAGCCCGGTCGGCTATCCCTACGGCGTGGTGCTGTTCGACTGCGCCGGGCGAGCGGACGCGTTGGCCGGCTGAACCCTCGCGCGGCTCGCCGTTGTCAGGCAGCCACCGACAGGTCGCGGTGAAAAGCGCGGGCGAATAGCTCGCGCTCGCGTCCAGCGGCCCAGCGCGGGACGGCGGACTCGCCGTCGGCGATCAGGCGCAGCTCGACCTCGCCGTTGGTCAACTCCATCGTGGTGTTGCGCACGAGCTGGTCGCGCGCGCGCTCAAGGTCCTCGGCAAGGCGCAGCAGCGTAGCGCAGCGGTTCAGCCGTTCGGCGTCTCCGTCGTCGAACAGCGCGGCCATCGGGCCGGGCGCGGGCATGCCCTTACGGTGATAGCGCGCGGCCTGCGCGACGATCGCTGTCTCAACGGGTGTGAAACCTGGCAGTCCGCCGTTGAGTATCAGGTAGCGCGAGTGCTTGTGGTGGTCGTCGTAGTCGATCGACATGCCGATGTCGTGCAGCATGCAGGCTGCCCACAGCAGCTCGCGCTCGCGCGGGTCGCCCTCATGCAGCCCGAGCTGCGCGAGCTCGTCGAACATGCCGAGTGCGAGCGTTGCAACATGCTGGGTGTGGTCGACGTCGACGTGGTACTGGGCGGCCATGTTGAGCACGCTTGCACGTCGTACGTCGGCGAATAGTGGAGGATCGACGGCCCCGAGGAAGCGCTCGAAAAACACGCCCTCGCGCAGGCCCGCCTCGGTCGTCTCCAGGGCGTCGAAGTTGCCCGCGCGCAGCACGCCCTGGACGACCACGGCGCCAGCGAGGATCAGATCGGCGCGGGCGGGCTTTATGCCGGGGACGCTTGCGCGCTCGGACGCGGGCAGCGCGGCCAGCCGCTCGACCAGCTCGTCGAGCGCCTCGCGCTGGATGACCATGCCGCCGACGCCGTTGGACGGCAGCCCTGCGGCGCGCTGTGCGGCGGCGGCGAGGTTGCGCACGGTGCCGCCGATCCCGACCAGGCGCCGGCCAACTCCCGCAACCGCCTTCCCCTCCAGCCACGACGCGTCGGCCAGCCGTTCGGCGACGTGCTCGCACAGCTCGTCCAGCTGCTTACGCTTGGCGGGGCCGTTGACGGGCAGGAAACGCTCGCTCATGCGCACGGTGCCGATCGGCCATGAGCCCGACTCGCGCGCGATGCGCCCAGCGACGCGCACAAGCTGCAGCGAGCCGCCGCCCAGGTCGAGCACGCATCCGTCCTGCAGCGTCGTTGAGTTGACCGCCGCCAGGTACCCGTAGCGAGCCTCCGCGTCCCGGCTGAGCACGCGGATCGGCAGCTCGAAACGCTCATGCGCGCGCTCGAGAAATCCGGGTGCGTTCTCGGCGTCGCGAATCGCGCTGGTGGCCACGGCGTCCACCGACTCCTCACCGAGCCCGCTCGCGCGGCAGAAGTGCGCGAATACGTCGAGCGTCGCGAGCGCGCGCTCCATCGGCTCCTCGCCGAGGCGGCCGCTGGCCATCATGCCTTCGCTGATGCGCACTGGCTCGTAGATCTCGTCGGTACGACGCCACCAGCCGTCGCCGGCCATGAACACGACCAGGCGAAACGAGTTCGACCCGAGGTCGATTACGGCGAGCCGCTCGTCCTGCTGCATTTCTTGAGCGTATTCACCGTGCCGGAGGGTCCCGCCGGTCACGCCTGCGGGCGCGCGGCGCCGGGTTAGCTGCCCGCGCCGGCGGCGGCCCGACCGACGGTGCGCATGTGAAGATCCGCCTGGGACAGCGCCTGCTCGGCGCTGTCGACGGACGAGTCGACGATCGCGTAGCCGATGCTGGCGGAGGGGTGAACGAGCTCGTCGGCGATCTCGACGCCGCATGCTGAGATCACGCGCGAGAGTCCCTCGGCAACGACGCTGAGGCCCTCCTCGTCGATGTGGGGTAGCAACACCGCGAACTGGTCGGCGCCGAGGCGCGCGACCAGATCGGTCTCCCTGAGACGGCGCGTGAGTGCGCGCCCGACGGCCGCCAGCGCCTGCTCGCCAACCCGCTCGCCGTCGCCGGGTTCGCCCGTGCCGTCCAGCGGAAACGCATCGAGGTCGATAATCATCAGGCCGGCGACCTCGCCATAGCGCGTGCTGCGCGCGACTTGGAGTTTGAGGTCGTGGGCAAACAGGCGGCTGTTGCGCAGTCCGGTAAGCGGGTCGTGGTCGGCGAGCGCGCGCGTGTCCTGCTCCAAGCGTCGGCGCTCGGAGATGTCTCGCAGCTGGGCGATCCGGTACAGCGGCTGGCCGTCACGCCCGCGCACGAGCGCGTAGGAGACGATCGCCGAGACCGTCTCGCCGGCGGCGTCGAAGTAACGCTTGGCGACCTGATACGCGGGGATCTCACCGGCGAGCAGGCGTTGGTGCTGCTCGCGGTCGCCCGCCAGGTCGTCGGGGTGGACGATCCCGTCAAAGCGCGTGCCCAGCAGCTCGTCGGAGGTGTAGCCGGTGATGTCGCAGAGCGCGCGGTCGGCCAGCAACCAGCGTCCATCCAAGTCGAGCAGCCCGGTGCCGACCGGCACGGCCTGCGCACCCGAGAGCGCGGGCCGCAGCTCGCTGAAGGACCGCGGGGCCATCAGCTCGGCGCGCCGGCGCGCGGTCACGTCGAGCATCACCGCCACGCCACCCGCTCTGGCGGTGGCGCCGTCGCCGCAGCGGCGGTCCTGGTCGAGAGGCCCGGCGTCGAGGCTGAGGCAGTGGCGCTGTCCGGTTGTCCAGATCTCGCGTGAGCGTGTCTCGCCGCGCAGGGCAGAGCGCAGCAGCGGCTCGATCCTGCGCCACAGCTCACCGGGCACCGCGTCGGCCAGCAGCCGACCCTCGCGGTAGCCGCCCGGGCCGGAGATGCGCTCGAGCGCGTGACCGGCGATCTGCTCGATACGGAGCTCTTCGTCGAAGACGAACACGAGCGCCTCGGGCAGCTCGTGCAGCGCCGCCTCGGCCGCGCTGAGGGCGCCGTCGATCAGCGGGTCGCCGCGATGTTCGCGTGCGAAGGACACGGACACACCTTCCTTATCGGCGCCAACGGCCGTTTACCTGACCTCCCGATCGCTCACGGACGCACGAACGTGTCAGGGTTGGGTCCAGTGCGATGCCCCTGGTCGAGGCTGTCGATCGCCTGCATCTCCTGATCGCTGAGCTGGAAGTCGAAAACCTCTAGGTTCTGCTCAATCCGCTCGGGCGTGACGGACTTGGGTATGACGACGTTGCCGAGCTGCAGATGCCAGCGGATCACTACCTGCGCGGTGGTCCGCGAGTGCGTCGAGGCGATCTGCACGATCGTGGGGTCTTCGAGCACGCGGCCCTGCGCGAGCGGGCTCCACGCCTCGGTCACAATCCCCAACCGGTGGTGCTCGCGTCGCAGGCCGTGCTGCTGGAAGTGGGGGTGCAACTCGACCTGGTTGACGGCGGGCGTCTCGCCGGTCTCGGTGATCACGCGCTCGAGGTGCGCCGGCTGGAAGTTGGACACCCCGATCGCACGGATCAGGCCCTCGTCGCGCAGCTCGATGAAGGCCCGCCAGGTATCCACGTAGCGATCGTGCGCGGGCACCGGCCAGTGGATCAGGTACAGGTCTACGTAGTCGAAGTCCATGCGCTCGAGGCTCGCGTCGAACGCGCGCTTGGCCTGCTCGTAGCCCTGGTCGTCGTTGAAGCACTTAGTGGTGACGAACACCTCGCCACGCTCGAGGCCGCTGGCGCGCATCGCCTGCGCGACCTGCGCCTCGTTGCGGTAGGCGGCGGCGGTGTCGATATGGCGGTAGCCAGCCGCCAGCGCCCGTTCGACGGCCTCTGCGGTCTGCGTCGGGGGCACCTGAAAGACACCGAAGCCGAGCTGCGGTATCGCGATGCCCCCGCGCAGCGGGATCGACGGGAGCTGATCTGCGGGCGTGCTCATGCCCGGGATAATGCCCCTCCTCGCGACTGTCCAAACCGGACGAGCGACAGGGATGTCGCTACTTGACCGTGTGCGCGGAGGCACTCAGCGCATACCAGAAACCGCCGAATGCCTTTTCGCCGACGTAGGAGGTTTCGCCCGGTCCGCTGTCGCCGGCGTACAGGTACAGCGGATGCCCGCCGTATGTCGCCTGTTTGCTGCCGTTGGGCAGCCTTGTCCAGGACAGCATCGAGGACTGCACGCCGGGACCGGCCGCGGGCTTGCCGCTGGTCACGAGCGCCGGCCAGGCTTCGGCACATCCCTTGACCTTCACGCAGCTGTTCTGACCGGCGCGGTCGCGGGTGAACTCGTACAGCGTGAAACCGGAGGAGGAGACCAGGATCGAGCCGAGGTGCGTATGGCGCACCTGCACCTTGGCAACGCGACTGGCATGGGCGGAGGGACGGGCCTGAGCGGCGGCCGACGAGACGCCCAGCGCCCCGGCCAGGATGCCGGCAAGCAGAAGATGTGTTGGCTTCATGGGAGTCCTTTCGTTATCGGGGTGGGCTTGGAGGCTGGTTTGCGCTCCTCAACACGGTAGACACCGTTTGGCCGACAACCTTCCCGGCCGGGTGATTGTGATCCGACGCGCGATCAGTCGCGTAGTAGCTGGCATCCACTCTTTGAAAAGGAGAATGAATGTCAATGGATCAACTCGACACTGGACTGGATCGACGGCAGTTCCTTGGCCGGGCCGGCGCTACGGGCGCGGGTGTACTGGCGGGTGGCGGCGCGCTGGGCGCATTGGTGCCGTCGTTTGCGGCAGCGAAGAAGAGCGGAGTGACGAAGGGCGACCTGGCAATCCTCGGAGCGGCACAGATCGCCGAGGCCCTGGCGGTGACGACCTACACCAACATCATCAACACGGCGCCGTTCTTCACTCGACTGGAGGCAGACGACCAGGGCTATCTGAAGTCCGCCCGTGAGGAGGAGATGTCTCACTATCTGCTCGAGCAGGGTGTGACACGCAAACCCTCACCGTTCACCACTTTCTACTACCCAGCAAAGATGTTCAGCGACGCTCAAACGACGCTGAACGTGTTGGTGACGCTGGAGGACGCGTTCATCGCGGCCTATCTCGTGGGTGTGCGTAACTTCAGCACGCCGGACTTGCGTGTGACCGCCGCCCGCATCATGGGCATCGAGAGCGACCACCGCACGCTGGCGCGAGTGGTGGCACCGGGCGTGGCCACCCAGGACGGCGGACCGATCGAGAGCGTGACAGGCGTGCAGGGTAAGGCCGAGAGCGTGGACCCACCCAACAACAACGGCTACGAGCGCACCCTGCGCTGGACAAAGATCGGCAAGGCAGTTGAAGCGTTGACTCCGTTCGCTGATAAGACGGCGGCCGCCAAAGCGGGTTTTGACACGACCAAGCCGTACCAGTTCAAGCCGTTCACACCAAAACTGCCCGAGCCGCTGGGCGAATTTCACTCGTTCCTCGGCTGAGCCCAATCCTGAAACGGAGAAAGATATGGGACTCGACAATCCAATTCACCTGGCGTTCCTGGCGGTGATCGTGCTGATGGTGTTCGGCGCCAAGCGCCTGCCGGAGATGGGGCGCTCACTGGGCGCGGGCATGCGCGGCTTCCGCGAGTCGGTCAGCGGCGAGGTCGGTGCGGCGGCTGCAGGTGGCGAGCTGGGCGTGGCGGCACCTTCAGCGCCCGTCATCGTCACGCAACACGACGCGACGCCGACCGCGTCGGACACCTCGCCAGCCGTTGCGCCGGCGCGTCTCTAGGACGCGGCACCCGTCCCGGTCGGCCCTTCAGGCCGGGACGGGTGCAGGGCACGATGCGCCTGTGCGTCGAACGTGTCTGCGGCGTTCGCTCCGATTGGGTCTTCAGGTACGGCGCCCTCCCACCGATAGACCTGTATGGCCTCGAAAACCGCGCGGCCCTCGGTATCGCGATTGCGCGCCCCCACCCGGCGCGCGGCTGCCCGCATGCACCGCACAGAACGCGGGGATCGACATGCCCAGTGGCGCTGGCGCGCGACCGGGTATGGCACCCCATGGCTGACGAAGGCCAGTGCTTGCGCGTACGCACTGCGGCACGTGCACGCACGCCACGTCGTCGCACGAGCGCGCGCAGTAGCGAAACTGCCATATCTGATCGGCCTGCTCTGCGCGGTCCCGCGAACGCGCGTACTTCTGAGCCACAGTCCAGCCGGCGAGCGCATTCGTGCGCACCTGCAGCTGCGACGCTGGGGGCTGCCACGGTTTCGACTCGCGCAAGGCATCCTGCACCTGCCCAGCAGCTACGACGCGTATCTACGCGGGCGGCGCAGGCAAGCGGTGCGCACGAATATCGCGAAAGCTCGAGCCGAAGGCATCAAGTGCACGCGAACCGTAGTTTCGGGCTGGATCCCGCCCGATGAAGCCGACGCGCCGGCGACGCTGGCCGAGCGCTGGCAGGCCACCAACCAAGCAGGCATCCCCGTCGGTGAGGCGTGGATCGTCGTCGACGACAGCTGCGCGCTGATGCACTCGCTCATCAGCAGCCAATCGGGCGTGCGCTGGCTGCTGCACTGCGCAATCGTCGAGGATCTGTGCGATCGCAGGTGTCGTGTGCTGCTCACGAACTCTCACGATGCGGTGCTGATGCCCGCGGGGGCGCAGTACTTCCAGCACCGGCTCGGCTACTCGGTCGAGCGTGTGCAGCCGGCCTCACTGGAGTCCGTCGCGCCGAGCAGCGCAAATCGCCGCCTGCGATCGCTGCTCGCGCTTGGGAGCGTGACGGCCGTGGGCCAGTGGGCACTGGCGAGCATCCTCTAGCGGGATCAGCTGCCCGCGGGCCGAAAAGCAGTCATACGTCGCGTCTTACCGTCATTCGGGCCCGATTCGACTGCACGGCCTGACCACGTTCGGTGCGGTCACGGGTTCATTCTTGGCGTTGACCTCGAGGATTTCCACACACGAGTCGCCCGTACCGGCCTGGGTGTACTTGATGTTGCACGAGCGAAGCTTTTCGCCTCGCGCGTCCGCGCCCGCGTCGTTGCATTCGAGCTTCTGTATGGACTGGGCGTTCAGCAGCGGCCTAAGATGGTTGGCGAGGTCTTCGCCCTGGCTTCCCCCGCACCCTTGCAGGGCGATAGCCACGCACGCCGAGAGCAGCGCACACGCTGCGCTTCTGCTGCGGCGATGCCGGCCCTCCGTCTGTCGCATGTCTACTGGCGACCCTATGGCCTTGTGCGGACGAGGACTCCGGCGAGGCGGACCGGACCAGCTCAGTCCGGAGTTCTCTCGCGCCTCTAGGAGAACCCGGGCGAGGTCGCTTCAGCCTTTGCCCATAGCCCGTCCTCGTCCATCACCTTCCATGTGCCCAGCCGGGCTGAGATGCCATTCCATTCGATTTTGAATTCGCATTTTTCTCCGGTCGCATACGTCTTCGCTTCGCAGAGTTCTTCTTCCACAGGGCTTATTGCCGCGAAGATGCCAGGTAGTTCGAGCGTGCGCCGCCAGGCACTGGGGCGCTGTTCGCCAGCCCCCGTGTAAGTGACCTTTACCGTCCCATTTTCTTTTCCTGCAGTGAATCTCCTGGGCGTTACGGTGATCGTGAATTCCGGGTGTGGCGCCGCGCGAACGCTGTCCGCTTCGGTGTCTCCAAAGAGACGCCCTTCTTTGGTGCCTTTGATACCCGGACACGTGCCTTTTGTGGTGGTCGTCACATCGCTGATCAGTGGTTCCAAGAACACATTTTCGTTTTCGACACCGCCGGCATTGAGCTTCAAGTGTTCGAGATGTTCGTTTTCTTTCCCTTCCAGCTTTATTTCGCAAGTGCCTGCCGTGACAATGCAGTTGTTAGTGATTCGCCCTGAGATCGCTTCTTCGGCGTTGGGCTCTTGGGATTCGAGCTTACATTCGCTGACCGTTGCTTTGGTGCTCGCCAGTTCACCTGATTCGGCAATGCATTCACCTTGTTTTTCGATGGCGACCAGAAGATCTGCGCCTTTCGTCGTAGCTTTTCCTGCCTGTTCGATCGTCCAAGCCAGTTTAGTCGTCCCACTCCCGCACAGCACCGTCGCTCCACCTGCTTCGAGCCCGAGCCCGTAGCTTTCGCCTTTGCCCGTGGATTCTTTTTTTGGCGATTCAAATCCACCGAATGCAGCGGCGGCCATCACCCCTCCAACAACCATCGCCACCGCGATTATCACGCAAAGAATATGTAGCCTCGTCCTCGGCATTCGTCAACTCCTAAACACAGCCAGTACGCCTGACGTTGACAACATCAGTGACCACTCACCCAGAGGTGCGTGGGCTCGAAAGCCGGATACTCCTCCCACACACTCCATCTAGCCCAGCCCCTAACGGAGTTCCAGGTGATTGCGAACTTGCAGGTTGCATTTTTCGCGTATAGCATCGTTTCACATTTTTTTTCTTCCGTTGCCGACCAGGCACCTGCGGGCTCCATTTCACGTTCCCAACGTTTGATTCGCCGTGAATTGTTTGCACCGTTTGTCACTGTGATTTCACCAGTTGTCACACCAGGCTTGAAGAACCTCACGGTAGCCGTCAGCTGCCATTGATTCCAAGCTGTTTTGACGCTATCCAGCTCGACAACTCCAGTCAGCTTACCTTCTTTGGCGCCTTTGATACCGGGACAGGTGCCTTTGGTGGTCGTTACAATGTTTCCGATTTCGGGCACAAGCAGTAGCTCATTTTCCGAACCACTCGGAGCAGCAGCGGTGTATCTTATGCTTTCATTCGCTTTTGCTTCCAGGATGATTTCGCAAGCGCTTGCTGTAATCGTGCACGTATTCACAAGCCTCCCCGAGACTTCGACCTCAGTATGGGGTTGCTTTACTTCCAGTTCACATGAGCTAAGTTTGGCTGTGGTGCTTGTCAGTTCACTGGATTCCGCCGTGCATTCACCTGGATTTTCGATCCTCGCCAGAAGGCTCGAGGCTTTTGTCGTCGCTTTGCCGGACTGCTCGATCGTCCAGCTCGATTTCGCGGTTTCCGAAGACTGGTCGCAGAGTACCTCTGCGCCGCCGGCCAGGAGGCCGAGTGCGATTGACCGGCCGCTGCCCGTCGATGCTTTGTTGGCCGATTCGAATTCTCCGAGGGCCGTCGCTGCGACAACAGACGAGGCCACGATTACGATCGCCAGCGCTGCCCATGTCTTGCGTCCAACCATGCCAGCACGTCCTGTATCCGGTGCTCCTACTTATCCGAGGATCTCGATCCCATCGGTGAGCGCGAGAGTAGCTCGCGAATAGTCTCCGGTCGAGGCCGGATCCCGGCAACTCCAGGATCGCCAGCAACGGTGAAGGGAGCGACGTCTCAGAAACGGTCGGACGTGTCCATCTCGGTGAGGTTCATGGGCTTCGCGCTAGCGGGCGTTGTCCCCTTCCAGCGACACCGCCAGGCGAGACGCGCAATAGCGGACGACCGCGCCCTCGGCGGCTCTGACGACCGGCTTCCCACGAGCTGAGACGGTCGAGGAGCTCTTCAGCCAGCCGAGCGGGTGGATCGGCGAGCAGTTTCTGACGCCGTAAGGCGCTCGGACAGCCACACCCCGCTGCCCGTTTGGGGGCCGTGAACTGGCTTGGATAGGGGCGATCTGAGCGATGGGCCCGCCTGGACTCGAACCAGGGACCTACCGATTATGAGTCGGCAGCTCTAACCAACTGAGCTACGGGCCCGACGCGCGCGTCAGCCGGTGGCCGTGCACGCTGGCGCAGACGCTACCAGCGAGATATGGGATGCTCCCGCGCGGCGCCGCCTGGGCATCAGTGCGGTCGCCGCACTGGATCCGTCAACGGGAGGACCGCCACATGTCAGCGCAGCGAGCAGCCATCGTCACCGGAGCGTCCAGCGGTATCGGACTCGCCATCGCCCGCGTACTCGGAGAGGAAGGGTTCTCGATCACGATGGCAGCCCGGCGTCCCGACAAGCTCGACGGTGCCGTCGCCGGGCTCGCCGCCGACGGGTTCGACGTTCAGGCCGTCGCCGCCAACGTTTCCGATGAGGCCGAGATCCAGAAGGTCGTAGCCGCCCACCGCGAGCGCTACGGCCGCCTAGACGTGCTCGTCAACAACGCCGGCGTCGGCGTCGGCGCGTCTGTCGCCGACATGCAGACCAAGCGCATCGACATGCAGCTCGACATCAACCTGCGCTCGATCTTCCTGTTCTACCGCGAGTGCATGCCGATGCTGCGCGAAGCCGCGGCCGAGCACAAAAATGTGCTCGTCGTCAACACCTCGTCGATCTCGGGCAAGCACGGCGAGCCGTGGCTGTCGGTCTACTCCGCCACCAAGCACGGCGTCGTCGGCTGGACCGAAGCTATGAACAAGGAGCTAGGCAATGAGGGCATCAAGTCCACCGCCCTCTGCCCCGCCTTCGTTGACACGCCCATGACCGACTTCGTCAAGGGACAGGTGCCCGCCGAGGAGATGATCCGCCCAGAGGACATCGCAGAGTCGGTGCGCTTCATGCTCAAGGTCTCCCCCGCCTGCGTCATCCCCGAGATCATGTTCGTGCGCCCTGGCGAGGGCCTGTAGACGGCGCTCGAGCCGTCGCTGTGGGCTCCTTCAAGCCCGCGTTGAGACCGCCACCAGCACGCGTCGGGCGGTCGATCCGGCGTCGTTGTCTCCCACCAAAACTTGCCTGCGACGGCCAATACGACGGGCTCGAATCCCACTCGAGGGGTCTGCGCCCTCGACCAGCCGCCTGCGCCTGCGGTCGATCACCAGGTCACGGTGCTCCTTGATCGCCTCGTCCAGTCCCATGCCCGTCGCCGCTTCCAGGCTCGCCTCGAGCTGAGCGATCAGCATGTGTACCTCGCGCAGGGTCGCCCTGCGCGCCTTGCCCTCCGCATGTGTGAAGCGGTCCCACGACTTCGCAAACGACAGGAAATCCGTGCGTCCGCCGCGCCTGTGCGCCGCCAGCATCGGGCATTCGCCGCCCTGTCCGTCCACATACGCGCCCACCAGAATCCGCGGGTTGGTGCGCACACCCTCCAGCATCGCCTCGCGCGTGGCCACCGGCAGACAGTCGATCGCCAAGCGCAGACGCTCGACCGAGCTGGCGCTGTGGCGGCGACGAGGATTTCGCATAGGCTCTGCATGCCGTACGCGCGATGTCATGCGCGCCGGATGCGCGGCCAAGCCTAGGACACGCTTTCCCAATCGGCAACGAATCCCCTTCCGCTGAAAGGAAACTTGCATGAAGCTCGGCGTGCACATCGGTTACTGGGGTCTCGGCCTCAGCTCACAAGATCAGCTCAACATCGTGCAAGAGGCCGAGCGGCTGGGCTATGACTCCGTGTGGGCAGCCGAGGCCTACGGCTCCGACACAGCCACCGTGCTCGGCTGGCTCGCCGGGCAGACCAACAAAATCCGGCTCGGCTCCGGCATCTTCCAGATGCCCGGCCGCTCGGCCGCCATGACGGCGATGACCGCCGCCACCATCGATCAGCTCTCCGGCGGGCGCATGATCCTCGGCATCGGCTCCTCCGGCCCCCAGGTCGCCGAGGGCTGGCACGGGCAGCGCTTTGCCAAGCAGCTGCAGCGCACGCGCGAGTACGTCGCCGTCGTGCGTATGGCGCTCGCGCGCGACCGCGTCGAGTTCAAAGGCGAGACGCTCGAGCTACCGCTGCCCGACGGGCCCGGCAAGGCGCTCAAGCTCACCATCTCCCCCGTCCAGGACCACATCCCCGTCTATCTCGCCGCGATCGGTCCCAAGAACACCGCGCTCGCCGGTGAGATCGCCGACGGCTGGATCCCCACGCTGTTCTCACCCCAGCACGTCTCAGAGCTGCGACCGCTACTGCAAGAAGGCGCCGATCGGTCGGGCAAATCGCTTGACGACTTCGACATCGCGCCAACCGTCAACGTGTTCGTCACTGACGATCTCGACAAGGCGCGCGACACGATGCGCCCGTTCATCGCCCTGTACGTCGGCGGCATGGGCTCGCGCAAGCAGAACTTCTACAACCAGCTCGTCCAACGCTACGGTTTCGAGGCCGAGGCGAAAACCGTCCAGGACTTCTACCTCGAAGGCAAGCGCGACGAGGCCATGGCCGCGATCCCCGACAAGCTGATCGACATGGTTTCGCTGTGTGGCCCGCCCGAGGTCGTGAGCGAACGCCTCGCGATCTACCGCGACGCCGGCGTGGGCACGCTCGGCGTCACCCCCACGGCCTTCACTTTGGACGAGCGCCTCGAGCAGCTGCGCCTGGTTGCCGAGCTCGCCGCCTAGCCCGCGCCCGCGCCCGATCAGCCGCTTGGTCTCTCCCCGCCGCATCCTGCTCGGCGCCTTCGGCGACCCCGGCCATGCGTTCCCGATGATCGCGCTCGGCCGTGCGCTCGTCGCCCGTGGCCATCACGTCACATTGCAGACCTGGCGGCGCTGGCAGCAGCACGTCGAGGCCGAGGGCATCGAGTTCGCCCCCGCACCCGAGTACCAGGTGTTCCCCAGTGGCCCCGAGCCGCTCGACTTCTACGAGGCCGTCGTCCACGCCACCGCCGACACGCTGCCGCTCGTACGCGAGCTCGCCCCCCACGCGGTCGTCGCCGACATCCTCACGCTCGCGCCCGCTCTCGCCGGCGAGATCGACGGCCGAGCCTGCGCCACGCTCATCCCCCACGTCTATCCGCACGGCGAACCCCACTTCCCGATCTACTCGCTCGGCGCGCGCATGCCGCGCACCGCACTCGGGCGCTCGCTCTGGCGGCGTGGGCAGCGACCAATCCGCGCCGGACTCGAGCGCGGGCGAGTCGAGCTCAACGCCACCCGCGCGCGGCTCGGACTCCCGCCGCTGCCCTACGTCCACAACGGCATCAGCCGCCAGCTCGCACTCGTCGCCACGTTCCCCCAGCTCGAGTATCCGCGCCAGTGGCCCGAGCACGTCCATGTCGTCGGCCCGCTCATGTGGGAGCCGCCCGCCGACGAGGTCCAGCTGCCTCGCGAGAGCCCCAACGGCGACACCAATGCGCCGCTCGTGCTGGTCGCGCCCTCCACCGCCCAGGATGCACGCCACCGGCTGCTCAAAGCCGCGCTCGACGGTCTCGCCGACGCTCCCGTCAGGGTGCTCGCCACCTGGAACCGGCGGCTGCCGCCCGAGCCGCTGCCCGTGCCCGACAATGCCCGTATTGTCGACTGGGTCTCCTACTCGCGCACCATGCCCCACTGCCAGGTCGTCGTCTGCCACGCCGGGCACGGCACGCTCGTGCGCGCGCTTAGCTCCGGCTGCGCCGTCGTCGCCTGTCCAGCCGTCGGCGACATGAACGAGAACGCCGCCCGCCTGGACTGGGCCGGGGCCGGGGTGCGTTTGCCCAGACGCTTTCTCTCACCGCGCACCGTACGGCTTGCCGTCGAGCGCGCACTTGCCGAGCCTTCGATTGGCGCACGGGCGCGCGAGCTGGCCGAGTGGGCCGACGGGCACGACTCCGGGGAACTCGCCGCGTCGCTCGTTGAGCGGCTGGCGAGCTAGTCGCACTGTGCTTCAGAAGCTCCGGGGGTGGGACTCGAACCCACAACCTCTCGGTTAACAGCCGAGCGCATCTGCCAGTTGAGCTACCCCGGATTGGGCTACCCCGGAACGGCGTCCGGGCCGACTGCTCATTGTACGCGAGCCTATTCTCGCCCGGCAATCGTCGCCATGCCGACCTCGACCTCGGCGTGGCAGTTCGCACATAACAGCACACACTTCTCGGCCTCGGTGCGCGCCCTTGCCAGAGAGCGGGCGACACCCTCTTCGCTGAGCGCAAACGACTTCTCGGCCGGCAGCAGATGGTGAAACTCGAGCGCGGCCAAACAGCACGAATAGCCACACAGACAGCATGCGCCTCCCGCCTCGCGGACAAGAATTGACTTCACCTTGCGTCTGCGCTTGCTCACCGCCGCTGAGCGACAACGCCTACAGCGGTAGTAGCCACGCGTGTCTAGCACGAAGTCCGTCTCGCCATGTCGAGGGCACTCCAGCCTTGTCTCGGCCAGCCCAGCCTCCAATGCAGCCTTCACCTGTGCTGACCGTTGCTTTCGGGCGACACCGACCGTCCTCAGCTCGTATCGGCCCAGCCAGTATCGCACCGTGGCCTTGCTGCGGTCGACGGCATCCGCGATCTGCGCGATCGACATTTCGGCCGACGCGAGCGGCGCCAGCACATCCCGGCTCAGGCCTCCCCGCCCCGCGTGCTTATCGCGTCCGTTCGCTTCCAAGCCATGTATCTGCAGCCAGTGCGCGACAGTCGATTCGTGTCGTCCCAGCTTCCGCCCAATTTCAGCCAGCGAGAGGCCGTCGTCCAACAGTGTTTTGAGGGCTGCGCGATCCACGCTCCGGATCTTTACGCGCGCCCTGTGTCACGCAGCAAACGAACGTGACCTCTGTGTGTCAATTCGCTGCCAGGACTGCGCCCCTACTCCCGCTCTCCCGTCTGCTCGAGCACGCTCGCGTACGCTCGGTCGAACTGGACCTTCAGCGCCGCGCGTTGCTGGGCCAGCCCGGTCACGTCGCTGCCCTCGTGCCCGCGCGCCTGCTGGATGCCGCGCTCAATCCGCGCCAGCTCCAGCTGCAGACGCTGGACCTCCAACATCCCCGCGTTGGGCTCCTCGCCCGCCGCTTCCACCACCAGCTCCGCCAGCATGCTGCGCAGCTCGGGGTCCTCACCGAGCGCCTCGGCACCGGCGCCCAGCTCGGCCATCGGCGTGGCCAGATCGCCCATGCGCAGGTGCTCGGCCGCCCGGCGCATCAGCGCGCTGGAGAACAGCTCGTCCACGTCCAGCCCATTCAGCGCCTGTGCGCCCTCCTCCGGCGTTGCGATGCACAGCGCCAGGAACGCACGCTCAGTGTCCTGCCGCCGCGAGGCGCTGTCCGCGCGCGCGCCCGGCTCCCTACCTGCGCCGTTCGCCCGGCGACCCAGCGGCGCCCCTTGCGGCCCGCGGGCCCCTGTCGCCCTTGCGTCAGCCCCCCCGCCCTCGGCCAGAAGCTGCTCGGCCAAGCTCTCCGGCAGTGCCAGCCGGCTCGACACCATCCGTGTCAGCTCCATCCGCATCGCACTCGCCGGCAGCGTCGCGAAGATTGGGCGCAGCGCTTCCAGCGTCCGATCACGCCCCTCGGGGGTCGCCTCGTCACCGGCGGCCAGCACGCGCTCGACGCGAAAGCGCACGAACGGGATCGCCTGCGCCACCAGCTCGCGCATCGCCTCCGCGCCGTCGCGCTGGATCAAGTCGGCCGGGTCTGCGCCCTCAGGCATCGGCACCACGCGCAGCTCCAGCTTGCGCTTGGCCGCCAAGCTCGATGCACGCAGCATCGCCTCCTGCCCCGCGCTGTCCGCATCCAGCGCCAGCAGCACCGTCTGCGCCATCCGCGCCAGCTCGCCTACCTGCTCGGTCGTCAGCGCCGTGCCCATCAGCCCCACCGTCGCCTGCATGCCCGCCTGACGCAGCGCGATCGCGTCGGTGTAGCCCTCGCACAGGATCACCTCGCCCGCCTTCGCCGCCGGTGCTCGCGCCAGATCCGCGCCATACAGCTGACGCCCCTTGTGGTACACGTCGTTGTCCGAGGTGTTCAGGTACTTCGGGCGCTGGTCCTCGCGCATCGCCCGCGCCCCAAAGCCAAGCACCTTGCCGCGTATGTCCGCCAGCGGAAACATGATCCGGCCGCGAAAGCGGTCGTACGGGCGGCCGTTCTCCTTCGAGCGCTGCGCCAGCCCAGTCGCGTACAGCTCCTGCTCGGAGAACCCGCCCCTGCGCGAGGCCAGCAGCACCCGGTCCCACGCGCTCGGCGCATAGCCCACCCTGAACTCCCGTAGCGACTGCTCGCTCAAACCCCGCTCGGCCAGGTAGTCGCGCGCCTTGGCCGCCTCGCTGGACTCCCACAGGTAGCGCTCGTAGTAGGCAGCCGTGCGCGCCAACAGCTCCAGCAATCGCTCGCGCCGCGCGCGGCGCTCAGCCTCGCGCGGATCCTCCTGCTCGCGCTCCAGTTCCACGTTGAAGCGTTCGGACAGCAGCTCCAGTGCGCCCTTGAAGTCCACGCCCTCGGTCTCCTGCACGAACGTAAACACGTCGCCTGAGGCCTGGCAGCCAAAGCAGTAGTACACCTTCTGCGTCGGGTCGATCCCGAACGACGGCGTGCGCTCGTCGTGAAACGGGCACAGACCCTCATAGCGAGCCGGACCCGCGCGCCGAAGCTCGGTGCGGGCGGACACCAACTCGAGGAAGTCGACCGCGTCGCGCACGCGGTCCTTGGACTCCTTCGTGTACAGCGCCACGACGGCTACGCTAGCGCGCGAAAGCGCGCGGCACCTGAAGCTCAGAGTACGCCCTGATGCAGTAGCGGTCGGTCATCCCCGCCAGGTAGTCCGTCACTCGCTCTGCCAGTTCACGCTCGCCCGCCGGAGGGGCCTCGTGCGGCCCGCGCGGAAGCAGCTCAGGATGCTCGACGTAATGGTCGAACAACCGCCTGATCACCGCCGAGATCTTCGCGTGCTCAGCGCGAACCGCCGGACCCAGGTACACGTGCTCGAACATGAACTCGCGCAGCTCGCCCATCGCCGGTCCCGCCAACGGCCCCTGGACGATGTCGCCCGCGCGCTCTGACTGCTCGACCATGTCGTGCACAAGCGCGTCGATCCGCGCCGAGCCGCTGTCGCCGAGTACCGCGATCGGCTCGCTCGGCAGTTGCGCCTCGCGCAGCAGCCCCGCGCGCACGGCGTCGTCGATGTCGTGGTTGATGTACGCCACGCGATCGATCACGCGCACGATCCGGCCCTCCAGCGTCGCCGGCGCCGGCACGCGGCTGGAATGGCGCGCGATACCTTCGCGCACCTGCTCAGTCAGGTTGAGCCCCGCGCCGTCACGCTCCAGGTGTTCGACGATCCGCAGCGAGTGCTCGTAGTGGCGAAAGTCGCTGCCGAAGCGCGCTTTCACGCACTCGTCCAGCGCCTCCTCGCCGATGTGCCCGAACGGCGGGTGCCCGAGGTCATGGCCGAGGCCGATCGCCTCCACCAGGTCCTCGTTCAGCCGCAGCGCACGTGCCACCGTGCGCGAGATCGTCGTCACCTCCAGCGTGTGCGTCAGCCGCGTTCGGTAGTGGTCGCCGCGGGGCGCGACGAACACCTGTGTCTTGTGCGTCAGCCGCCGGAACGCCTTGCTGTGCACGATCCGGTCGCGATCGCGCTGGAACGGCGTGCGCAGGGCGCAGTCCTCCTCGGCATGTGCCCTGCGCGCGGGGTAGGAGCGCGCAGCCAGCGGCGACAGCAGCCGCTCCTCGTCTTCGCGACGGCGCTCGGCGAAGCCGGAGGCCACCAGATCAGGTGCACTAGCGAGGCTCACCGCTCGATTGTGCCACCGGGCGCGGCGAACGCCCGCCGGCCGGTCACGCCGATGACGCTCAGTGCTCGCGTTTCCAATCGCCGCGCAGCCCCACCGCTTTCACCCAGTGGTGCCAGCCTTTCATCTCGCCCGGATCCTCGTCGTACACCGGCGCTCCGCCGCCCGGCTCGGGCAGGCTCTGAGCGGCCTGCGAGTCGATCCGCAGATCGACACCGCGTTCGTGTAGCGAGGCGACGTCCGCCGCCTCCACGAACCGCAGCCCGTGGTCTGGCGCGGAGATCACCAGGCCGTGGAAGATGTCCTGCTCGACCGCCGCCACCACGTGGTGGACCGTGCCCACCTGCACGCCGTCGCTGCCCAGCACCGCGACGCCCTTGTCGAGCACGTTGTACGCGATCGGGAGACCCTCGTCCACGAAGATCCACCATACAGCCAGCGAAGGCCGGCACAGCGCCCCGCGGGGTCAGCGGGCGCGTGCCACCGCCGGCATCAGATGCACGTGAGCGTGGTGCTCGAGCGTCGCCGAGATCGCTCGCTCGACCTGCCCCAGCGCCGGCCCCGAGGCGCGCGGGACCTCGTTCAAGCCGCGGCCGAGCGCCTGCGCCATGAACTCGTGCGCGTCCGGCTCGAGCGCAAACGAGCCGGCCTCGCACGCCGCGCACACCACGCCGCCGGCCGCGCCCGAGAAGCCGACCAGGTGTTCGCGCTCACCGCAGCTCGCGCACGCGCCCAGCTGTGGCGCCAGGCCAGCCGCCAACAGCAGCTTCAGGCGGAACGCCAGCGCCGCCGAGCGCGCCGCCGCCGGGTCGAACGCGCCGCCTGCCAGCTCGTCGAGCAGCCCCAGCTGACGACACAGCAGGTTGAACACGCCCGGATGGGGCTCTGAGGTCTCGAACACGCGCGCGACCGCATCGCACGCTCGTGCCGCCGCATCCAGAGCGTGCGCGTCGCTGCGCAGACGCGCGTACCCGTCGATCGTCTGCGCCCCCGTCACCGTCAACAGCTCGCCGCGCCCTTCGTGCAGCTCGATGTGCAGCCGAAAGAACGGCTCAAGCCTCCCACCGAAGCGGCTGCGCGCGCGGCGCACGCCCTTCGCGATCGCGCTCACCCGCCCGCGACCGGGCGTGTACACATGCAGGATGCGATCGGCCTCGCCATAGCGCATCGAGCGCAGCACCACTGCTTCAGTCTTCACAGCCCGACTCGACATGCCGTCAATGTTGACCACTCACGCCGACGACTCCAGCCGAGCACCCGATCTGCCAACTGCACTAACTTGCTCGCAGCGTGCGCGAGCTGACCAACAAGCAGTACGAGAAGGAGTTGCTGCGGCTGCAGACCGAGCTGGTGTACATGCAGGAGTGGGTCCTCGCCAATTCCCAGCGCCTGGTAGTGCTATTCGAGGGCCGCGACACCGCCGGCAAGGACGGCGTCATCAGGCGCATCGTCGCCTACCTGAACCCGCGCACCTGCCGCGTGGTGGCCGTTCCCACGCCCGGCGAGCGCGAACGCGGCCAGTGGTTCTTCCAGCGCTACGTCCAGCACCTACCCACCGCCGGCGAGATTGTGCTGTTCAATCGCAGCTGGTACAACCGCGCCGGCGTCGAGCACGTGATGGGCTACTGCACCGACGCCCAGTACCACGAGTTCCTGCGCTTCTGTCCGCAGTTCGAGCAGGCGCTGCAAAACGACGGGATCATGCTCGTCAAGTACTGGCTGTCGGTCAGCGACAGCGAGCAGGAGCGCCGCTTTGAGAAACGCCTGTCCGATCCGCGCAAGCGCTGGAAGTTCAGCCCCACCGACGTGCAGGCGCGTGCCCGTTGGGTCGACTACGCGCAGGCCAAGGATCAGATGTTCGCGCATACAGACAGCGACCAAAGTCCTTGGCATGTGGTCGAGGCGGATGACAAGCGCACCGCGCGCCTGAATCTCATCAGCCACCTGCTCTCGCTCGTCCCCTACGAGCACCCACCCGAGGCCAAGCCGCCCAAGCTGCCGCCGCGACAGCGGCGCAAGTACACGCGCCCGCCCAAGCAGAGCGAGCGGCTGGTGCCCGCCACATACGCCGTGCGTCCGCGGTGACGCAGGCTACGAACTCACCTGCGCGTCATCATCGCCGTCGCGAATCGGCGCTATACTTTATGAAGTAATGGGTGGTGTGGTCATGTACACGACCGAGCCGTGCTCCTTCTGCGCTCGTGTCAAGGGACTGCTGAGCGCGCGCGGGATCGAGTTCTCGGAAGTCAACCTGTCCAAGGATCCGCAGGGGCGCGCCGAGCTGGCACGCAGCACCGGCATGCTGAGCTTCCCGCAGGTGGTCGTCGATGGTCGCCTCGTCGGTGGCTTCAAGGAGCTCAGCGAGGCCGAGCAGAGCGGGCGCCTGGACGAGCTGTTCGCCGTCTGAACGGCGGCTGGCAGCGCTCGCACACGTACGTCCCGCGCCCTGCCACGACCATCTTCACCACCGTCGTGCCGCAGCGCACGCACGGTTCGTCGGCGCGCAGGTGCACCAGGAACTGGTTCTGGAAGGAGCCGCTGACACCGTCTATGTGACGGAAGTCATCGATCGTCGCCCCGCGCGCATCGATGCCCGCGCTCAGCGCGTCGATCACGCCCTCGCGCAGCAGCTCGCGCTGAGCGCCCGACAGACGACCGGCCGGGCGTCGAGGGTGGATGCGCGCCCTGAACAGCGCCTCATCCGCATAGATGTTGCCCACGCCCGCGATCTTGCGCTGATCCAGCAGCAGCGCCTTGATCGGAGCCGTGCGACCTTTCATCAGCAGCCGCATGTGCTCGCCCGTGAAGCCCTCGTCGAACGGCTCCAGGCCGAGCCGTGCGGCCAGGAACGCCTCCAACGCTGGAGTGCCGAGCAGCAGCTCGCCGGTGCCAAAGCGGCGCGGGTCCACCAACGCCAGCCTCCGCGGCCCGTCGCCGGCGGGCCGTTTGCGCGCTCCGCGCGCCGAGCCCAGCGGCACTGACGAGCGCGCCCTGCGCACAGCGCCGAGACGCATGCGCACGCGCGTGTGCACCGGCTCGGGGTCGGGCTCCAGCAGCACCGCGCCAGTCATGCGCAGATGCTGAGCCAGGTGCACGTCGCCGGCGAAGCTCCACAGCAGGTACTTTCCGCGCCGGCCCAGCCGCTCGACCCGCCGCCCCACCAGCGCGTCCATGAGCTGCTCGGGCGCGAGCGGTCGCGACCAGCGCGGGTCGAGGATCTCCAGCTCCAGCAGCTTGCGGCCCTCCACCACCGGCGCCAGTTGGCGCCTGATCGTCTCCACCTCCGGCAGCTCTGGCATCGCGCCTAGCTTATGAACGGCTCGCCCGGCAGCCCGTCGATGCGTGTGCCGGTCAGCCACGCGAGCACGCTCGCGCCGACGTCCGCCAGCGGGCCGTCGTGACGCGCGCCCGCGAGCCCGGCGTGCGAGCCGGCGCGCGCACGGGCCAGCATCTCCCCGCTGACGGCCAGCAGCGGCACGTGCTCGCGCGTGTGATCGGTGCCCGCGTGGGCTGGATCGACGCCGTGGTCGGCCGTCACGATCAGCAGGTCGCCCACACGCATGCGCGCCAGCAGACGCTGTACGCGTGCGTCGATCTCGCGCAGCGCGCGGTGAAACCCCTCGACGTCCTTGCGGTGGCCGTACACCTGGTCGGTCTCGATCAGGTTGACGAACACCAACCCGCCCTCGACGCGCTCAACCAGCTCCTCGACCGCGTGCAGCGCCCGCTCATTGGTGGCCGCTGCATATGACTCGTCGACCCCCACGCCGTTAAACAGGTCGTGGATCTTGCCCACACCGTGCACCGCCACGCCCGCGTTCTGCAGCTCCCGCAAGTAGCTGCGCGTCGGCGGGTCCAAAGCCAAGTCGCGCCGGCCGTCGGTGCGCCGGAACGCCCCCGGCTCGCCCTCGAACGGACGGGCGATCACCCGCCCGACCGCGTCCGCGCCGGTCATCACCGTCCGTGCCGCCGCGCACGCGCGATACAGCTGCGCCGGCACCACTCGCTGCACGTGCGCGGCCAGCTGCAGCACCGAGTCCTGTGAGGTGTACAGGATCAGCGCGCCCGTACGCAGGTGCTCGGCGCCGAACTCCTCGATCGCGGTGATGCCGTTATCGGGCCGGTTGCAGATCACTTCGTGACCCATCGCCTGCTCGAGCGCCGACACCAACGCCGGTGAGAAGCCAGCCGGGTAGGTCGGCAGCGGCTGCTCGAGCACCACGCCCATCAGCTCCCAGTGGCCGCTGATCGAGTCCTTGCCGGGGCCGAGCGCGTGCAGGCGACCGTGAATCGCCGGGCTGGCGCTCGGGGGCACGCCGGTAAGCGGGAGGATCGAGCCGAGGCCGAGCGCCTGCAGCGTCGGTAGGCGCAGGCCACCGACCGCCGCCGCCAGGTGGGCAAGCGTGTTGGTGCCCTCATCGCCGTAGGCCGCGGCGTCCGGTAGAGCGCCCGCGCCGCAGGCGTCGATCACCAGCACGAACGCCCGCCGGGCGTGATCTGAGCTCATGCTCTGATGTCTATCGGTTGGCGCTCGCGCGGGGGTGGGCGCCAAAGTACGCGTCCTTCAGCCGCTCGGCCGAAAGGTGCGTGTAGACCTGCGTGGTCGCCAGGTCGGCGTGGCCCAGCATCTCCTGCAGTGAACGCAGATCACAGCCGCCCGCCAGCAGGTGTGTGGCGAACGTGTGTCGCAGCGTGTGCGGGCTCATGCGATCCGCCAGCCCCGCGCGGGCGGCGTGCCCCTGGATGATCTTGTACACGCCCTGGCGTGTGAGCGCGGAGCCGCGGCTGTTGAGGAACAGCTTCGTCTGGCTGCGCTCGCCGAGCAGCGCCGGGCGTCCAGAGCGCACATAGGCCAGCAGTGCAGCGACCGCCTGACGCCCGACCGGCACGATCCGCTCCTTGGAGCCCTTGCCGCGCGCGCACAGCAGCGCCTCCTCGAGATCAACATCCGCGAGATCCAGCCCGACCGCCTCGGACACGCGCAGACCGCACGCGTACATCGACTCCAGCAGCGCTCGATCGCGCAGCGCCAGCGGCGAGGCTCCCTGCGGCTGGCTGAGCAGCCGTCCGACCTCGCCGCGCGTCAGTACGCGCGGCAGGCGCTGCGGCTTGGCCGGTCCACGCAGGTCTGCCGTGGGGTCATGCTCGATCAAGTTTTCGCGGCGTAGGTGACGGTAGAACGAGCGCAGACACGCGACCTTGCGTGCGAGCGTGCTCGCCGCCACCGGCGCCCGGCGCTCGCCACCACCGGCATCGCCCACCGGCACAGCGGCCAGCTCGGCTAGGAACGTGGCCAGATCGCCGTGGCCCACCTCCGTAGCCACCAGGCGGCGACGGTCGAAGAACTCTCCGAGCTGCAGCAGGTCTGAGCGGTATGCCTCCAGCGTGTTGCGCGACAACCCGCGCTCCAGCTCGAGGTAGGCGAGGAAGTCGAGTATCAGCGGCTCGATTCCGACGCCGACGGGCGATCGCGTGGCGGCGTCGGCGGATCGCATATCACCAGCTTCGCTGGCGTCGGTGGCGCTCCTTGGCCCTGCAATCAGACGTTCAGCCGGCGCGCCAGCCAGAGCAGCCCAATCAGCGTCTTGGCGTCCACACATTGATCGATTGCGGCGGGCAGCTCCGCCAGCGCCCACGGCACGATCTCGATGCGCTCGTCCTCGCCACTGTCGGCGTGCTGCGCGTACAGGCCGCTGGCGTGGAACAGGTGCACACGCTCGTCGGTGAACCCCGCTCCGGTGTAGTAGGTGACGATCGACTCCCATTGACGCGCGCCGCGGCCGATCTCCTCGGCCAGCTCCCGCTGCGCGGCCGCAAGCGGCGCCTCGCCGTCCACATCCAAGCGGCCCGCCGGGATCTCCAGCAGGTCCGGCTCGCCGACGGACTCGCGAGGCTGGCGCACCAGCCACACGTGCTCGCCGTCCTCGGCCACGACAGCCACCGCGCCGCGATGGCGCACGATCTCGCGCGAGACCTCCGCTCCGTCGGCGTGGCGAAAGCGCTCGATGCGCACGTCCACCAGACGGCCGCTGTAGACGGTCTCGCCGCCGAGCGGCTGAAACGCGCCGCTCACGAGCGCTCGCCGGAGGGCTCCTCGGGCTCCGGCCGTGCCGCCAGCTCGGCCAGCGCGGTGCCGCCTGCGAGCGCGGCGCCGAAGAACAGCGGGTCGGCACCCAGCCCGCGGCCCATCGTCTCGCTCGGCAGGCCGCTGGCGGCATACGCCGGCAAGTCGACGGACGCGCGCCGCCAGTCGTGGCGGGTGATGCGAACCGGGCGCGGCACGTCCAGCGCGAGCGCCGGACGGCTGGGCATCGCACCGCCAAACACCGCGCCAAGACCGGCGCGCAGGTCCGCGCCGACGGGCGAGCGCATGCCCGCCGGGAGCGCCACCGTGACCGGCTCCAACAGCAGGTCGAGCACGGTCAGCGTGTGGTGAGAGATGCCGCGGTGACGAGGGCGCTCGTCGCCCGAGGACATGCGCGCCACCAGCAGTGTGCGACAGCCGAGCGCCAGCGACACATGCGCGGAGTCGAGCGCGCTCATACCGCCGTGTCCGAGCGAGGAGCTGGAGCCGACGATCCCAGGGCCCGGGCCACACACGGCCGCGTCCCAGCCAAGCTCACGCAGACCGTGGTGAAGCGCGCCCGCGCTCGTCATCGCCTCCGCCTCCCCTCCAAACGCGGCACCCGCGGTCAGGTGCCCCGCCAGCAAGCCCCGCTCGCGCAGCAGGCGCACGGTGCGCGAGTGCCCGCCCGGCAGCGCGCCGCCCTCCGTCTGCACGTAGCCCAGACGGCTGCCCGGCGCGGCCTGCGCGAACGCCCATGCAACGGCCGCCAGTTGGCCGTGCAGCGCGAGCACCGCCACCGCCCTTCCCACCGGCAGCTCCAGCCGCTCGCCCTCGACGGGCTCGACCGCGTGTTGGAGGCTCGTGTAGTTGAGCTTCATCACGTGCGCCGGGGCAGGATCCAGATCCCCCTCCCAGTGCAGGCCGCGGGTGAGGTTGACGTGTACCACGTCAAAGCCGCCCGATTTCAGCCCGAGGTCGAGCGCCTGCACGTTGACGATCACTTCGTCACCGACCTGCGAGCGCCCGACCATCGCTACGTCGGCGATCGCCGCGCGGCGACTGTCCGCGCCCGCACCATCGGCCAGCGCTACGACCAGCCGTTGCTCGGGCCCTGCGCCCAGCCCGCCGGCGCCAGCGGCGGGTACGGCCTCGGAGCCGCCCTCGGTAGGGTCGGCCTCGACGACGATCGCGGAGCGCAGCTTGAGCATGGCGCGAGAAGCTACAGTGCCGCGGCCGGCTGCAGAGCCGCCGTCTCATCCAGCAGCGACAGCGCCACGTCGAGCGTCTGCTCGAGCGCCGCAACGCTCACCCGCTCACCCGGCTCGTGGTTGCGCTCGGTCCCGTTAGCAATGTTCACAACCGTCAACCCCTGAGCGATCAACGCGTTGGCGTCTGACGCGCCCCCCGTGGCGATCCGCACGGGCGTGTGTCCGCACGCGCTCAGAGCCGCCTCGGCGACGCGCACCGGCGGACTGCTCGACGGCAGGTGATAGCCCGGGAACGTGCGCTGCGCACTGACGTCGAGATCGCAGTCGCAATCCGCGAGATTGGCCGCCTCGTGCAGACGATCGACGACCTCCGCGACGATCGCCTCGGCGTGCTCGTCGCCCAGCGCCCTGACCTCGAGCAGCACCGAGCAGTCTTCGGGCACCACGTTGATCGCGTTGCCGCCCGCGATCGTGCCGACGTTGACCGTCGCGGTCTCATCGACGCGGCCGAGACGCAGCGACGCGATCGCACGCGCGGCCGCGAGGATCGCGCTGCGCCCGTCCTGCGGACGGATGCCCGCGTGCGCCGCCGCACCGCGAAACGACGCATCTATGCGGAAGTGCGTGGGCGAGTCGACCACGATCTCGCCGATTGGCGTCGCGTGGTCGAACACGAAGCCGAAGTCGCTGCGCAGCGCCGAGGCGTCGAATGCCCGCGCCCCCGCCAGCGAGGTCTCCTCTCCGACCGTGAACAGCAACTCCACGTCGACCGGAGCGCCGTGCTCGCGCACGTGGCGGGCGAGCGCCAGCAGCACCGCCACCGCCGCCTTGTTGTCCGCACCGAGGATGCCCTCGTTGTCGTTCTCCCATACGCCGTCGAGGAGCACCGGCGCGACCGGCGCGAGCAGCGGCACCGTGTCCAGATGCGCGCACAGCAGCACCGTCG
The DNA here is from genome assembly GCA_963705235.1 of uncultured Solirubrobacteraceae bacterium. Taxonomy (GTDB): domain Bacteria; phylum Actinomycetota; class Thermoleophilia; order Solirubrobacterales; family Solirubrobacteraceae; genus Palsa-744. The sequence goes on from OY970059.1 coordinate 2,699,526, forward strand.
GGCGCCTACCGGAGCCTGCATCCGGGCTGGCCGGCCAGTCCACGCTCGGTATGCGCGCGAGCAGGTTGCCGCAGTCCGATCCTGCCGACGGACCCGCGTCGTCTTCGCTCACCTCCACGCCCAGCGCGCGCAGCTCGGCGATCACCCGCTGCGCGCACGCGCGCTCGCTGCCCGACGGGCTGGCGATACGGCACAGCTCGGCAAACGTGCCGCTCAGGTAGCGCCGTTCGAGTGCTCCCACCCTTGACGCCGGCGCGCGGACCGTCACGACAGGCCGGCGCGCTGCGCCGTGGAGGCGTCCTCCGCGGCCCGGCCATCGCCGGAGAGTCGCTCAAGCGCCGCGGCTACGAAGCCGCGGAACAGCGGGGCGGGGCGCTCGGGACGCGACTTGAACTCCGGGTGGAACTGCGATGCCACGAAGAACGGGTGCTCGTCCAGCTCGACCACCTCGACCAGCCGCTCGTCCGGCGAGGTCCCTGAAACGCGCAGCCCCGCACTCTGCAGGCGCTTGCGCAGCAAATTGTTGACCTCATAGCGGTGGCGGTGGCGCTCGTAGATGACCGCCTCGCCGTACATGTCCAGCGCGCACGAGTCCGCGTGCAGCTTGATCGGGTCCGCACCCAGGCGCATCGTGCCACCGAGGTCGGCGACCTCCTTCTGCTCGGGCAGCAGGTCGATCACCGGGAACGGTGTCTCGATGTCGAACTCGGTCGAGTTGGCTCCGTCCATGCCAGCGACGTGGCGCGCGAACTCGGCGACCGCCACCTGCATCCCCAGGCAGATTCCCAGGTAGGGGATGCGCTGCTCGCGCGCCACACGCGCGGCTGCGATCTTGCCCTCGATCCCGCGCCCGCCGAAGCCGCCGGGTATCAGAATGCCGTCGACGTCGCCCAGCTTCTCGGCGACCTCGCGCTCGTCGATGCCCTCGAGGCTCTCCGAGTCGATCCAGTCGATCTGCACGCGACCGTCCTGCAGCGAGGCGGCGTGACGCAGCGCTTCGGAGACCGACAGGTACGCGTCGGCGAGCTGCACGTACTTGCCCACCAGAGCGATCCGCACCGTGCGCGCGGCCTGCGCCGAGCGCTCGATCGGCTCCTTCCAGCGCGACAGGTCGGGCTCGATCGCCTCTACGCCAAAGTGCTCGAGGATGAAGTCATCAACGCCCTGATCACGGAACGTCAGCGGCACCTTGTAGATGTCGTCGACGTCGCACGCCGAGACGATCGCCTCCGAGGGCAGGCTCGCGAACAGCGCGATCTTCTTGCGAATGTCACTCGACAGCGAGCCCTCCGAACGGCACATCAGCATGTCCGGCGCGATGCCGATGCGCCGCAGCTCGTTGACCGAGTGCTGCGTGGGCTTGGTCTTCAGCTCGCCCGCGTGACCGATGTACGGCACGAGCGTCAGGTGTATGAACATGCACCGCCGCCGTCCCACGTCGACGGGGAACTGGCGGATCGCCTCCAGGAACGGCAGCGACTCGATGTCGCCAACGGTGCCGCCGATCTCGGTGATCACGAAGTCCACGTCGCTGGACTCGGCGATCAGCGCGATCCGCTGCTTGATCTCATCGGTGATGTGCGGCACGACCTGCACGGTGCCGCCGAGATAGTCGCCGCGGCGCTCGCGGCGAATCACGGTGTCGTAGACGCCGCCCGCTGTCACGTTGGATGCACGGCTGGTGTTGGAGTCGGTGAACCGCTCGTAGTGGCCGAGATCGAGGTCGGTCTCCGCGCCGTCCTCGGTGACGAACACCTCGCCATGCTGGTAAGGCGACATCGTGCCCGGGTCGACGTTGATGTAGGGGTCGAACTTCTGCAGCCCGACGGTCAGGCCGCGCGATACCAGTAGGCGCCCGATCGACGCCGCGGCGATTCCCTTGCCCAGCGAGGACACCACGCCGCCGGTCACGAAGATGAACCGGGTCTTGCTCGGTGCCTGGGCGTGGCGGTCGTTGTGATGCATGCTCATCAAGGCCTGCCCAAGGAGTCTAGTCCGCGCAGGCCCGGCGTTCGTTCTATCAATGATGAGATCGAGCGCAGCTCGCCGTAGACGGTGATCGTGACCAGCAGCACCAGCGCCACCACCTGCGCGTCACGCGAGAGCGTCAGCACCAACCACAGCCCGGCGAGCGCGCCGATCAGGTTCGCGCCGGTGTCGCCCAGCATCGCACGCTCGCGCAGGTCATACGCGCCGGCGACCAGCGCCGGGCCGGCGAACAGACCGATTGCCCACAGCGGGCGCGCGTCGCCGGAGCCGATCAGCAGCCCGGCGCCGAGCAGCACGAACGCCTTGATCGAGCGGCCCGGGCGCAGATCGAGCAGGTTGAACACGTTGGTCGCGAGCACCAACACGGCACTCGCCAGCAGCCAGCGCCCGTCGGAGAGTCCGAAGCCCCGGTAGCTCATCACCAGCATCGCCAGTCCCAGCGAGCCGACGGCCTTGAGCGTGCCGGTCGACAGCTCACCGCGCATGAGCGCCGCGCCGTGTCCACGCCACCCGCGCTCGGGCCGAGCCTCGCCCCCGGGCGCCTCCGGGTCCTTGCCGGCGAGCGTGTCGTCGATGAGTCCCAGCGCCAGCACCCCAAGCGCGTACACGGCAATCGGCAGCAGCTCGGGCAGGAACACCCGCGCTGAGCCCACCCGCAGCACCAGCACCAGCGGGATCAAGGCGAACAACGCGCCGGCCAGTGCCAGCACGCCGAACGGAAACGGCAACAGGCGATCGCGGTAGTTGGCGCGCGTGTGCCCGCCCTCGCGCATCGCGTGCAGCAGCGGCGGTGCGAGCACCATGGCGCTCGCCAGCGCGACGAGGAACGGCAGGGCGTGCATTCGTGGAAACTAGCGGCGCGGGCGGACGCCGGTCATGGCGAGGAACTACTCGTTCCGGCGACCGGCAACAGCGAGTCGGCGGTCGGCTTGACACCGAACGCGCCGCTGTATCCGGTGAGCGTGTACACGAGCGCCGCCTGCCCCGCCTTGGCCTCCATGTCGTCCACGCTGGAGATGCCCTTGCTCTGATACCACGGGATCTGTGAGGGCTCAGTGCTGGTCAGCTCGACGCCCACGGCAGGCACACCCACCGCGCTCACGCCGGTGATCAGCCCGGACTCGAACGCGGCGCTGACCTCGTTCTGTTCGGCGGTCATTTCGGTCGGGTGCGAGCGCATCACGACCAGCCCTTCAAGGCGTGTCAGCTGCCCGTCGAACGCGCTCAGCAGGCTCGAACGCACGCGGCCGAGCAACTCGTGGTTGACGAGCGCTCCGCCGCTGACCAGCTGGCGGCCGACCAGCTCGCCGAAGCGGGCGACCAGCTCGGTGGAGGACGCCAGCGCCGCATAGTGGGTGCCGGCGGCCTGCTTGGCAATCGCGCCCAGGTCGAGCGGCTCGCGCACGGCCACCACTGTCGACAGATTGCCGTTGGCCTGCGTGACCGCCGAGCGCACCAGCGAGTTGATCCGATCGGAGGAGCCGCCGAGGAACAGCAGCCCGACGCTGCGCCCGCTCATCAGTTCGTGCATGGCCAGCGGATACAGACCGTCGGCGAACGCTTTCTCGTCGGCCAGGCGATCCTGCAGCTCGCTGCCCTCGCGCCGGGCCTGGCTGACTTCCGAGCTGAGGTTGTGCACGATGCCGCTCTTGGCCGAGGACACGAGGCTCGAGTCGCCGATCGCCACCCCCAACAGCACGCCGAGCGCGAGCGCGAACAGCACCGCGGCGAGAGACAGCGCGTGGTAGCGGTAGTCGAACATCGGGCGCTTGGCTCCCCGTGCTGCCCGGTCAGCCAGCGCCCGGCGGCGCTACCGCGGCGAGCGTCCGCAGCTTCAGCCACAGCAGTTCAGCCACGTCGTGCAGCACCGGCGTCATCCACACCACCGCGATCATCGCCACCAGGCCCGCCAGGATCACCAGCAGCAGCGGCGTAAGCCCCGGCCGGGGCTGGTACAGGCGGCTGACGCCCTTGGCGTCGACGAGGATCTCGCCGATACGCAGTCGTGTGAGGAAGGTAGAGGACATGCCTTTGCGGTTGCGGTCGAGGAACTCGACGAGGTTGAACTGCGAGCCGACTGAGACGATCAGGCGCGCGCCCTTCTCGGCGGCGATCAGCATCGCCACGTCCTGGCTCGTGCCGGGCGCGGGCACCAGTTTGAACGCCAACCCCAGCTCCTCCAGCCGGTGGCGTCCCGGTGCGCGCCCGTCGGGATAGGAGTGCACCACCAGCTCGGCGCCGCAGCGCAGTGCCTCCTCGCCGGCCGAGTCCATGTCACCGACGATCATGTGCGGTCGCAGACCGGCCTCCAGCAGCGCATCGGCACCACCGTCGACGGCCACCAGCAGTGGGCGCATGTCGCGAATGAACGGGCGCAGCGCGCGCAGGTCGCGTTGATGGCCGACACCGCGGACGACGACCAGCGTCGAGCGGTCGCGAAAGTCGGTTGCAAAGCGTGGCAGCTGAATCCGCCCCGCCAGCAACTCGCGCTCCTCGCGCATGTGCTCGATCGTGTTCTGCGCGAAGCGCTCGAGCGCCTCGCCGACCTCGCGGCGCCGTGTGTCGGTTTCCGCGCGCACGCGCTCGCGATCGAGCACTTCGCCGCGTACGAGCAGGGCACCACGGCTGAGCACTTCAGCGCTCGCGCGCCCACCGTCGGAGGTGTCCGTGCGGACGACTACCGGGTCGCCGTCGGATAGCGCGTCAAATAGTGAGTCGTCGGGCAGGTCGACCAGTACCAGCCCTGCTTCGACCAGCAGCTGTGGCCCCAGGTTGGGATAGGAGCCGCCCGAAGATGGCTTGCAGTTGAGCACCGCCACCGCGCCGGCCGCGATCAACTCCTCGGCTGAGACGCGATCGATATCCAGATGGTCGATCAGCGCGACATCGCCGCGGACCAGATGCCTGACCAGCAGCTTGGTCTTGCGGCCAGGTCGCACGGGGCCGGCGACGGTTCGCGCGAGCAACTGCGCGGGCTGCGAAGACGCGGGCGCATCCGCGCTTTGCAGTGATGAGCCGGAGGCGCTGGGCGGGTTGGCATCGATCTTGTGCCCATGCCCCATGGATCGCGTAGCGGCCACGGTTCCGAGAGTAACGCCCTGGGGCTCCACACGCCCCGCTTGCAGGCTCTCAGGCGGCGGCCAGAAGGTCGCGCGCGTGGCGCTGTGCAACGGTGTCGTCGCCATCCGCGCCGAGCATGCGCACCAGCTCGCCGACCACCTCCGCGTCGCCCAGTTGCATCACGGTGGTGCGTGTCGGCTCGACGCCGGTGTCCTTGACGATCGAGAAGTGGCGTCCGGCGAGCGACGCGATCTGCGCCAGGTGTGTGATGCACAGCACCTGACGGTGCGCGCCCAGCTCGCGCAACCGCGCGCCGACGGCGCGGGCCGTCTGCCCGCCGATGCCGGCGTCGACCTCGTCGAACACCAACGTCGCATCCGCGCCCGATGCCCCGGCAACGCTCATGATCGCGAGCATCACACGCGAGAGCTCACCGCCCGAGGCGATCTCGCGCAACGGGCCCGCGGGCACGCCGGGATTGGGCGCCAGCATGAACTCGACAACGTCCGCCCCCGACGGCCCAGGCTCGCGATCGGCGATGCACACCTCGAAGCTCGCCTCGTCCATCGCCAGCGCGGCTAGCTGCTCCTGCACGGCACTCGCAAAGCTCACCGCGGTCGTCTTGCGCGCTTTCCTCAGCGCACGTGTGTGGCGTTGCAACTGCGCGCGTGCGCGCTCCAGCTCCTCATTCGTCTTGGTCAGCGCCACCTCAGCCCCCGCCAGCTCGTCTCGGCGTGCACGCGCCTGCTGCGCATACGCGAGCACCGCCTGGATGCTCCCGCCGTGCTTGCGTGAGAGGCGCTCGACGCCCTGAAGGCGCGCTTCCAGGGCGTCCAGTGGGCTTTCCGCGCTGGACTGGCCGATCAAGTCCGCGATCCCCTCAGCGCCGAGGTGCTCGCAGTAGTCGCGCAGCTCGCCCGCCAGGTCCTGCGACTCGATCGCGAGCGCCTGTGTGCGCTCGGCGAGCGCATCCAGCGCGGGGTCAACGCCCGCGAGCGCGGCCAGCCCGGCCGCCGCGCCACCCGCCAGCTGCGCAGCGCCCGCGGCCTCGCCGCCGTCAGCCGCCAGCGCCTCCGCGCCCGCACCGGCGGCCGCGCGCAGCGCGTCCATCCTGCGCAGGCGCTCGCGCGCGCCCAGCATCTGCTCGTGTTCCTGCTCGTCGGGAGCAGCCGCATCGATCTCTGCCAGCTCGTGCTCGATCAGGTCCAGCTCGCGCTCGCGCTGCAGGGAGAGCTCGCGCAGGGCCCGCATCCGCTCCTCCAAGCGCCCCACCTCGGCGAACGCTTGCGCACACATGCGCAAGCTGGCTGCATGGCTCTCACAGCACATGCCGTCGAGGATCTCGCGTTGTGCGCCCGACAGCGTCAGCTTGCGATGCTCGTGCTGTCCGTAGAAGGCCAGCAGCGCCGCGCCGATGTCGCGTAGGTCTGCGACCGTCGCCGTGCGCCCGCCCACGTAGGCGCGCGTGCGCCCGTCCGTACCGACGCGACGCGCGAGCACCAGCTCCTCGGCGTCGCTGCTCAGACGCTCGCCGAGCAGCCCACGGACGTGCTCGGGCAGGTCGAACACGCCCTCCACATACGCCTCAGCGGCACCGGGGCGTACGATCCCCGGCCGCGCACGCCCGCCGAGCAGCAGATCGAGGGCGTGGGCGAGCACGGTCTTGCCGGCTCCCGTCTCTCCGGTCAGCACGTTCAGCCCGGGCGCCAAGCGCAGCTGTGCCTGCTCGATCAGCAGCAGGTTCTCGACGCGAAGCTCTTGCAGCATGGCCTGTGGTCTAGCAGCGCACGGGGACGGATCGCCCACCCCCCACGCTCGCCCATACCGGCCGGCGGCGAAGATCGTGCCACGACTTGCCGACGGGCGCCACGGCGGGCATAATCGGGCTTGCGGTTCACGAATGGACGCATCCCGCGACGTACACTCGTCGGCTCACGGCATGGCTGCCAGCGATTCTCATCCTCGGTCCGATCGGACCCCGCCGGACCCGGCCGACTGGCTGACGCGAGCGGCGTTGCGTGAGCGTCTGGACGAGGAGATCGGCCGCGCCGAGCGTCACGGCGCCGGGCTCAGCTGCCTGCTGGTGGTGATCGAGAACCTCGATGAGATCGAGCGCGAGCACGGCGCGCAGTTGCGCGAGCAGACGCTCGCGTATGTCGCGGCGGCGTTGCGCCCGAGCCTGCGACGCTTCGACCGAATCGGCAGGATCGGAGGAGCCTCGCACGAGGATCTGCTGATCCTCCTGCCGGGCGCCGACAGCCCGCGTGCGGAGATGGTCGCCCGCCGGGCGCTCGATCGCATGCGCGCGATCAAGGTCGAAGCGCTGGGCACGCGTCATCCTCTGCAGATCTCGGTCGGGTTGGCCTCATGGCGCGAGAACGCGAGCGTGGACGGGCTGGTGGCGAGCGCGCGCGCGGCACTGCGCAACGTCAACGGCGAGGACAGCCGCTCACCGCTGGCCGGGGTCGAGCACCTCGGCGAGATCGGCTGAGCACACCACGCGCCGCCCTGGCTGGGGCCCTGCGCCCACCGAGGGACGCCTGCGCGTTGCTAATAATGCGTCCCGGTGCTATCCGGATCAGAGTTGTGGCTGTTGCGCCTGATGGCCGACCGCGGGTTGGCGTTGCTCGACGCGAGCACGCTGCTGGTCGTCATCGAGGAGCGGGGCGAGCTGCGCGTCGCTGCCTCCAGCGGCTCCGGGTCGGTTCGCCTGAGGATCACCCCCGTGCAGGGCAGCGCGCTGGGCACGCTGTACCTCCGTGGGCAGCCGCTGTTGTTGGAGAAGCCGCGCGGCCCGGAGGCCGCGTGGCTGCACGAACTCGGCCTGGAGGCGCGCTCGGCATTGGTCGAGCCGCTGGATCTGGAGGGGCACGGCGGTGGCATGGTGATCGCGCTGCGCAGCGACGGCAGCTTCCGCGGGCCCGACCGCCAGGCGTTGAGCGCGTTCGCATCGAGCGTGTCCCAGCGGTTGGCCGCCGAGCGCTCGGTCGAGATCGAACGCTTGCGCTACGGGATGGAAGCCCGCGAGCGCGAGCGTACGCGCTGGGCGCGGGAGATCCACGACGAGAGCATTCAGGGCATCGGCGCGCTGCGCCTGCAGTTGGCTAACGCGCGCGATCTCCATGACGTGCAGGCGCTGAGCACTGCTGTGGACACGGCGCTGGAGGGTCTGGGCACCGAGATCGATGGCCTGCGCCATCTCATCACCGAGCTTCGCCCGGCCGCCTTGGACGATCTGGGGCTGGCGGCGGCGCTCGAGGCACTCGCGCGCCGCGCGCAGGCGATCGACGGGCTGGAAGTCAAGACCGACATCCACCTCGGCGGTGAAGACGCCGACAATGGCAGCCGGCGGCTGGACCCGGAGCTTGAGAGCACGATCTACCGCGTCGTGCAGGAGGCGCTCACGAATGTCAGCCGCCACGCGCAGGCGACCAGCGCGGTGATCAGCGTGACCGAGCGCGACGGCTCGGTACAGGCGTCGGTGACCGACGACGGCAAAGGGCTGCCCAACGCCGATCGACTCGGCCCTCGTGGCGATGGCCTGGAAGGCGGCTTTGGCATGTCCGGCATGCGCGAGCGCGCGGAGCTGGTCGGCGGCGAGCTGGAGTTCGTGCCGGCCCCCCAGCGCGGCACGATCATGCGCCTGACGGTGCCGCTGTCCGGGCGCCCCGCTTACACCGCGCCGGTCGACGTCTAGTTTTAGTCCTCTTGCGCATCCTCGCCGCGCTCGCCGCGCAGCCATCCGGCCAGCTCCTGCCCGACCGACGCGATCGACTCGCCGGCGTCGCGGAACGCGTCGCGGATGCGCTCTGCGTACAGCGACACGGCCTCGCCGCCCTCGGCGCGCGTGTCGACCGGGTCTCCTCTGCGCGGGTACTCGCCGGCGCCGACGATGCGGTCGAACTCGCCCGAGCGAACCCACGCCATCAGCTCGTGCGTGCGCTTGACCGGCAGCGGATGCGTAACCCCCAGGTCGATCATCAGCCTGGTCAGGCGCTCCAGGCCGCGGCCGGACTCCGTGTAGTCCATCCCCTGGCGCATGAACACGTCCAGGTCCAGCTCCTCGACCATCGTGCCGCCTGCCAGCGACAGCAACGTACGGCAAACCACAAGCGGGTCCCGTGTGACGATCGCCGCCGCTCGATCGGCGCTCAGCTCGGTTGCCCGGCCCCACTCGAGCAGAGCGGTGCGCACCGGAGCAAGCGGCAGCGGCAACCGTGCGGTGCGGGTGAGCGCCACCAGGATCACCATCGCGGTCCGATACAGCTGATGGTCGGAGAGGATGTGCGCGGCCTCGTGCGCGAACACCGCGCGGCGCTGGGGCGAATCGAGCAGCGCCACCAGCTCCGACTGCACGACCACGATCGGGCGGCGCGCGCCGATCGCCATCGCGTTTGGCGATGGGAACTGGCTTAGGTACAGGTCGGGCACCTCGGGCATATCGAGCGTCGCGTATGCGATCGCGTGCTCGCGCCAGACGCCGCCGAGCTGCTCTTCGGAGAGGCGCACCGAGGAGCCGAGATAGCTCTGGCGCAGCGCCCGCTCGTAGCCCAGCTCGATCAGCTTGCGCACCACTCTGTCGAGATAGGGGATCGCGCTGAGCGCGACCGTTGCGGCGCGGTCAGCCGGATGCTGGAAGGCCCGCGGCGAAATGTCGGTCAGGCGGTGGCCTTTGGCCGGGATGCCCGATCCGCTGGAGTTCACGGGCCTGGCCCGGAGCTAATCCGCGAGGCCGGTTCGTCGCACGTAGGCGGTGATCTCCGCCCGCGAAGAGAACCCGAGCTTCTCGATCGCCCGCGCCCGGTAGGTCTTGACGGTGCGCTCGGCCACATTCAACTGCTCGGCGATCTCCGGGTTGGTGTAGCCGTTGGCGATCAGCCTGACCACCTCGCGCTCGCGCTCGCTCAGCACGACCCCGTCGGAGCTGCCGTCCTCGCCGGTAGCCATCAGCGCCCCGAGCCTCGGGTGCAGGTAATTGCCGCCGGCGACGGCCAGCCGGAAGGCCTGCAGCAGCTCCGCCGGCTCGGCCTCCTTGAGCACGTAGCTGCGTGCGCCCGCACGCAGCGCTTGGCGCGCGTACTCGGGGTCCTCGCGCATCGTCAGGATCGCGACCGCCAGCGTCGGATGCGAGATGAAGCACGACGGCAGCGCGCCGAGGCTGGAGCCGCCGGGCATCGTCAGGTCGAGCGTCAGCAGGTCGGGCTTGTGCTCGCGTACTTCGCGGATCATGGTGGGGATGTCGGCGGCTTCGGCTACGACGCGGAACTCGCCGCCCTCACGCTGCAAAACAGCGCGGACACCGTCGCGAACGACGGTGTGATCGTCGGCGATGATCACGTCGATCGGTCGACTCACTCCTGGCGGCCCGGCCTCCATTGAGCGACACCGTAGCGGCTGGGCTGGACCGATCCGTACAAGTGTCTAGGCGATCGCCTGATCGGCCTCGGCGCGGTCCTGCAAGCAGACGTTCGCCTGTGCAAATTGCCCCGCCGGCTCCGCTAGCGTTGCGGCGTGCGCTCACCGCTCCAGTCGGCACGGCTGCGCAGGATCCTCGTCGCCTACACCGCCAACCGGCTGGGAACGTGGTTTGGCGTGGTCGCGCTGATGGTCGCGGTGTACGACCACACGCACAGCGCAGTCGCCGTAGCCGCGCTGCTGCTGGCCTGGCAGGCGCTGCCAGCGTTCGTTGTCCCGGCGGTCGTCGCCCGTGTCGAGGCCTCCTCGCGCCGCCACGAGCTGAGCGGCCTGTACTTCATCGAGGCGCTCACCACAGCCACGCTCGCGGTTCTGTTGTGGCACTTCAGCCTGGTGCCGCTGCTGCTGTTGGCGGCGCTCGACGGGACCGCCGCGCTGACGGCCAGCGCGCTGCTGCGCTCGGAGGTCGCGCGCGTCGCGCGCGAGCAGGCGGCGTCGCAGCTCAGCGACTCGGGCCTCGAGGCCGATCACCTCGAAGAGCGCATCCAGGAGGCCGAGCGCCGCGCCAACGCCGCCCTAAACGTGTCGTTCTCGATCACGTTCGTGCTGGGCCCGGCGATCGCCGGCGCGGTCGTCGCCGCGGCCGGGGCGTCAACGGCGCTGTTCATCGACGTCGGCTCGTTTCTGCTGTGCGGTGTGCTGCTGCTCGACCTGCACCCGCATGTCGAGGAGGCCGGCGGCGAGTCGGTGCGGGCTCGTCTGCGCGCGGCTTGGGCACACATCAACGAGGTGCCCGCTCTGCGCGGGCTGCTGGTCGCCGAGACGGTGGCGCTCGGCTTCGTCGAATCGGGCGCGCCGATCGAGATCGCGTATGCCAAGAGCGCCCTGCACGCCGGCGCGCGCGGCTTCGGCCTGCTGCTGACCGCGTGGGGCGTGGGCGCGGTGCTCGGCAGCGTGGTGTTCGCACGCCTCCTCAGCAGACCGCTGGCACGTCTGCTCGGCACTGGCACATTCGCGATCGGAGCCGCATACGTGGGCTTCGCGGCTGCGCCGTCGCTGGGCGTGGCGTGCGCGGCGGCGCTCGTCGGCGGCCTCGGCAACGGCCTGCAATGGCCGTCGCTGATAAGCATCGTGCAGAAGGTCACCCCCCAGCATCTGCAAGGCCGGATGATGGGAGCCGTCGAATCGATCGGCGCGCTGTGCACTGCGCTCGGGCTGGCCCTGGGCGGCGCGCTGGTGGCGCTCAGCTCGCCGCGCGCTGCATTCCTGGTTACCGGCCTCGGGGCGATCCTGAGCACCGCGGTGCTGCTGCGCTTGGCGAGCATCGCCACCCGCCCGCGGGTCGATGTGGCCGACCCCACGCCGGTGGCCGTCGGACCCCCTTAAGCACAACGCCTTGTCGGCCGTTAAGTACGACAGGCCGACGATGACTACTTCCACCCTCACACGACGCTCGTTCCTGGCTGCCCAGGTGCTGCTGCTGGCGGCCACGATCGTCACCGCGGCGATCGTTTCGCGGTCCACCGAATGGCAGCCACCGGCCCTGGTGGTGCTGCTGCTGGCGCTCGCGCTGCTTGGCCAGTGGTTCAGCGTGGAGACCAGCAGCGGCATCCTCAGCGCGTCGCTGGTCGCGATCGTGCTGGCGATGGGCCTGCTCGGCCCGGTGCCGGCGGCGGTGTGCGGGGTAGCGGCGATGGTCCTGCACTCGGCGATGAGGCGCCACGCGATCCCTCAATGGCTGACCAACCTGTCGACGTTCGCCGTCGTGCCGTTCGTGGGCGGTCTGATTGTGCGCGCGCTGGCCGGAGACGTTCAACACGTGCATAACGAACACCTGGCCGAGAGCGCGGTGTTCGGCCTGATTGTGCTCGGCGTGTTCATCCTTGCGTTGATCGTCAACTTCGTCCTGATCGCGCTCGACACCAAGATCAACGAGGGCCGCCCGTTCACGCGCGAGGTGCGCGAGCTGTTCCTGCCGCTGCTGCCGGGCCAGCTCGCTGCGGGGATGCTCGCGACGTTCTTGGTCGTCGGCTACCGCAGCGCAGGGTTGCCGATGCTGTTCGTCTCGATGCTCGTGCTGCTGATTCTGCGGCACTTGACGGTCGCACTGCTGCGCTCGGAGAACCGCGCCGAACAGCTGGAAGCCCGTTCGCGCCAGCTTGTCGGGCTGCAGCTGGGCGTGCTCAGGACGCTGGTTCGTGCGCTCAACATGCGCGAGAAGTCGACCGGTCGCCACGCCGCGGCGGTCGCCCGCTATGCGCGTGCGCTGGCCGCCGAGCTGGAATGCCCGGAGGAGGACCGCGACGTGATCCACGCGGCTGGCCTGCTGCACGAGATCGGCAAGTTCACCTGGCCCGACCGCGTATTGCACGCCGAGGCGATCGCCGAGGAGGACATGTCGATCGTCAAGGACCACCCGCGCGAGGGAGCGATCCTCGTCGGAGCGCTCGACGGTTACGGTCCCGCCGCCGATGCGATCCTCTACCACCACGAGCGCGTCGACGGCCGCGGCTATCCGGCCGGGTTGATCGGCAACGAGATCCCGCTCGCCTCGCGCATACTGGCGATCTGCTGCACGTATGACACGATGACCGCCGGGCAGGGGTATCGCTCGCCGATGAGCCCCGCGGAAGCGATCGAGGAGCTACGCAACTCGTCAAAGAACGGTCAGCTCGACGGCGACCTGGTCGAGCACTTCATCGTCGTGCTCGAGCGCGAAGGCAAGACGTTCGCCCAGGACGGCGACTTCGAGACAGAGCTTGAATTCGAGCGCAGAGTGCGCGACATGGCCGAGCCGCGATCCGCCACATCGCGCTGAGACCGCTGCGCATCCGAGCCGCGTCGGGCCGGCATGACCAAAAAAATGAGGACGCCCCCGAACCGCGGAGCGCCCTCAGCACTGATCCCTGGCCATGTTGGCCAAGGACCGCAATTCACTTAGCGTGGAATTCCGCCATGTCTTCCTCTTTCCGGCCTCCGGCCGTTTCGGTCGGGGCGCGGCCGTCTCCATCCCAGCCGCTGACCATTGAGTAGGTTTTGCAAGGATAGTGCAGAGTAGGACAGATTGTCTAGCCCTGTTATGGCCCGTGCAGGAATGCTTGCAATCGAGCCGTTTGCGCAGGTCCTGGCGACACGAGCGCGAATGGCCGCGATGTGCCGGGTATCCGCGCGGAATGACCTGACGCGCGCGTTCACAAGGCGCTCACGTGTGGCTGGCGGCTAGTCGCGAACGGATCTCACGATGTGCGGGCGGCGGTTGACATTCAGCCGGCAATACGCCCAAACGTCCACAAACCTCGGCGGTCCTCAAGTTTTCCGCCCGCGGGGACGATCAACACACGTCGACCCCAACCGATCGAGGCGCAAATGACCGTGTCAGTGCCTACTCCTCGCAACGACCGCCAACTTGTGTTCACCAGCTCCCAGGCCGCCCGCTACCTAGGCGTCTCGCTCGCCACCGTGCGCCGCTGGACGGACGCCGGGCACGTCGGCTGCTACCGCACGCCGGGCGGCCAGCGGCGCTTCTCCCGCACCCAGCTCGACGACTTCATCTCCTCGATGCAGAGCACCGAGCCTACGGCCGTTGGCGCAGGTGGCGCCGCGCACAAGCGCAGCGCGCACGTGGCCTGACGGCCCACGCCGCTCGTCTGGGGCTCGTCTGGGCTAGCTCGCCAGGCGCCCGAACTTATCGCGCAGGCGCCGGTAGAACGATGAGCCGGGCAGCTGCGCGATCGTGCCGACGTCGTTGACGAACCGCGCGGCGAGCGACGCGCCCGGCGCGATCTCACCAGCCGGGCGTCCGTCGATGGCCACGTCCAGCGGCTCGCGCGAGCGGTTCTCGATCGTCAGCCGATCGTCAGGTGCGACGACCAGCGCGCGCGCGGTCATCGAGTGCGGTGCGATGAACGACACCAGGAAGCCTTCGACGCCCCACGCCATCACAGGCCCGCCGTTGGCGAGGTTGTAGCCGGTCGAGCCGGCCGGCGTGGCGACCACCAGGCCGTCGCAGCGCACACGTCCGGCCTCCTCGCCGTCCAGCGCGTACGCCAGCTCGGCGACCCGCTCACCCACCTTGCGGTGGATCGCGACGTCGTTGATCGCCGCCTGCCCACCGGAGGGAAGCTCGACCACGATCGCGGGGAGCCGTAGCAACTCGAACTCGCCGCTCAATGCTCTGCGGATGCCGTCGTCAATAGCGCGCGGCTCGATCGTCGCGAGGAACCCGATCTCCCCGAAGTTGACCGCGAACACGGGTACGCCCGTACCGGCGTAGCGCTGCAGCGCGCGCAGGATCGTGCCGTCGCCGCCGAGCACAACGCACAGCTCCACGTCATCGCTGGCGGGTGCGTTGAGCGCCAGGCCGGGGCCGGGCTGCAGTCCGTGCTTGCTCGTCTCCTCTTCGTCCAGGCGCAGCACCGCGCCCGCTTCGCCCGCGCGGCGCGCGAGCAGCTCCAGCGCAGCGCGCGTGTCCTCGGGGCGGCGGTGGGTGAACACGGTGATCTGCTTCACACGTCCACCTCCTGCGCCAGTGTCCGCAGCCGGCCGGGATCGCGCGAGCCCCTACCGCCGACGGCGTCAGTGAGCCACAGGAACGTCTCGCGGTTGCCCTTCGGCCCTGGCAGCCCGGACGGGTAGCAGCCGATCACCGATGCGCCAAGCTCGATCGCCGTTTCGCCGGCGCCGATCAGCGCCTCGCGGCGGTCCTCGACGTCGCGTACCACGCCGCCCTTGCCCACCCGGCCCCGGCCGAGCTCGAACTGCGGCTTGACGAGCGCGAGCACGTCATAACGCTCGGCCAGGCAGCCGATCGTCGCACCCAGCACCTTGCCGAGCGCTATGAACGCCACGTCGATGGTCGCCAGATCGGGCGGAGCGTCGGACCCGACCGTCACCGGCGGGAGCATCTCGGGCTTGATCGCGCGTGCGTTCGTGCGCTCCATCACCGCCACCCGCGGATCGGTCCGCAGCCCGTAGTCGAGCACGCCATAGCCGACGTCCACGGCGATCACTTCGCGGGCGCCGTGCTGCAGCAAGCAGTCGGTGAAGCCGCCCGTCGAGGCGCCCACGTCGAGCGCGCGTCTGCCGACGACGACCAGCCCGCTCGCCTGCAGAGCGTTGGCCAGCTTGGTGCCGCCGCGCGAGACGAACGCCGGCATCTCCTGCACGCTCACCCGCTCGTCGCTGTCGATCAGTTCACTGGGCTTGATCGCACGGCGATTGCCCGCACCCACCCGAACCTGCCCGGCCATCACCGAGGCCGCTGCCCGTGTGCGGGATGCAAACAGGCCGCGCTCGGCCAAAAGGGTGTCCAGGCGGCGCTTGCCCACTATCGCGAACCCTTACACACCACGGCCACGACACGCTCGCGGGCATGCACGGCTCGGGCGGGGTTGGCTCGTGAAACGACCTCTGTGATCAACATCACACACGTACGCGGAGATCCGCGTCATCATCGTTGGCGATTGAGAGTGCAGCACAAACTCTCCTGAATCCCTCCTCCCGAGACGGCCCGCTTTCCCCGGCGGGTCGTTTCATTTAACGCGGCTCGCCGCATGCCTCCTTCGACGACGCCGATCGAGCGTGCCCGAACTCTCTGGCGCGATCAGGCGCCCACGATCGCCGAGCCGGGGCTGCGCGTCGTGCCGCCACGATCGTCGATTGCGGCCGCCACGCGCTCGGCGATGCGCTCGCCTGTGAAGCCAACCTCCTCGTGCAGCAGCGCCGGCTTGCCGTGCGTGACGTATCGGTCGGGTAGGCCCACGCGCATGATCCGGGGGGAACCCGCCAGGCCCGTCTCGTTCAACGTCTCCCACACTGCCGAGCCGAACCCACCCGCCAGGATGCCCTCCTCGACCGTCACCAGCAAGTCGTGCTCTGCCGCCAGCTGGGCCATCAGCCCGGCGTCGATTGGCTTGGCGAAGCGTGCGTCGGCAACGGTTACCGCGATCTCGCGGCCCTTCAGCTCCTCAGCCGCCGCCAGTGCCTTGCCCACCCCGCTGCCGTAGCCGATCAACGCCACACGCCGCCCGACGCGCGCTGACGCAGCGTCGGCTTCCAACAGGATCTCGCCGGTGCCGATCGGTACCCCCTTGGCCGGCAGGCTCAGCGGCACGCCGGTCCCCTCCCCACGCGGATAGCGCAGCGCGATCGGGCCGTCCTCGTGCTCTAGCGCCGTACGCAACATGTTGACCAGCATCGCCTCATCGCGCGGCGCCATCAGCACGATATTGGGCAGGCAGCGCAGGTAGGCGATGTCGAACACGCCGTGATGAGTCGGGCCATCGTCGCCCACCAGACCAGCCCGGTCCAGGGCGAACACTACGTTCAGGTTCTGCAGGCACACGTCATGCACGATCTGGTCGTATGCGCGCTGCAGAAACGTGGAGTAGATCGCCGCCACCGGCTTGACCCCCTCCAGCGCCAGCCCGGCGGCGAACAGAATCGCCTGCTGCTCGGCGATACCCACGTCGAAGTAGCGGTCGGGCATCGCCTTCTGCAGGATGCTCAGCCCGGTCCCCGAGTTCATCGCCGCGGTGATCCCGACGACGCGCTCGTCTCGTTCGCATTCGCGCACGAGCGCCTCGCCGAACACCTGCGTGTACTGGGGCGGTGGCAAGGCATGCTTGCCGTCCGCTGCCGCCGTGGGCGCCGGACGCGCGGGCGAGCCATTGACGATCGACTTGGGCTTGGCCGCGTGCCACTTCTCCATGCCCTCCAGCCCGCCGTCCTCCGCCGGCGCGAAGCCCTTGCCCTTGACCGTCGCGATGTGCACCACCACCGGCCGCTGCGCCGCCAGCGCCTCGCGCAGCGCCGCGCGCAGCGCGCGGACGTCGTGACCGTCGACCACGCCCATGTACGCCCAGTCAAGCTCCTCCCACCACAGGCCCGGTGCCCAGAACGCCTTGATCGACTCCTTCAGGTGCGGCCCCAGCCGCTCGAACGCAGAGCCGATGCCGCCGGGCAGGCGTGTCAGCCCGCCCTCGACGCCCGCACGCGCGTGCCACAGCTTGGGGTTCAGGCGCACGCGGTTGAAGTAGCGCGACAGCGCGCCCACGTTGGGAGCGATAGACATGCCGTTGTCGTTGAGCACCACCACGATCGGCGTGCCGAGCCCGCCGGCCTGGCCGATCGCCTCGAACGCCACGCCGCCGGTCATCGCACCATCGCCGATCACCGCCACGACCTTGCCGTCTGCCTCCTCGCCGAGGTGGCGCATGCCTTCCTTGATGCCGACCGCGTAGCCGATCGACGTGGACGCGTGTCCGGCGCCCATGATGTCGTGCGGGGACTCCGCCATCGAGCAGAACGGAGCCAGCCCCCCGTACTGGCGGATCGTGCTCAGCCGATCGCGCCTGCCGGTCAGGATCTTGTGCGGATATGCCTGATGCCCGACGTCCCACAGGATCTTGTCGCGCGGGGACTCCAGCACCGAGTGCAGCGCGACCGCCAGCTCGCAGGTGCCGAGGTTGGCGCCGAAATGCCCGCCGATCTCGCCGACGGTGTCGATGATGTGCTCGCGCACTTCCTGCGCGAGCTGCGCCAGCTCCTGCTCGGAGAGTCCGTGCAGGTCCTCGGGTCCGTCGATGGTCTCGAGCAGGCTCATGAGGTGCGCGTGTAGATGAAGTCGGCGATGCCCTCCAGCTCGACGGTGCTGGGAGTGCTCGGTGGGGGCGTCGAGGCGCTCGAGCCGCGCGCGCAGACCTCCTCGAGGGCCTTACGCGCCATGCGGTGGGACTCGGCCGCCAGCTCTCTCGCCCGCTCGATCCCGAACTCGCTCACGTACGTCCGCTTCCCGTGACGCTCATCGCTACCTCGTGGCTTTCCCAGTGCATCGTCGGTGCCGGTCACATCAAGTATGTCGTCCACGATCTGGAACAGCACGCCCAACTCAGCGGCGAACCTGCGAAAGGGCGCGGTCTCAGGTCCGTCTTCGATCCCGCTCAACAGTAGTACGCACAGCACCGACGCGCCGATCAGGCGTCCAGTCTTCAGCTCGTGCAGCCGCCGCAGTGCGGCCGGTCCCGACGGCGTGTGCACGCTCACATCCGCGTACTGCCCTCCGACCATGCCGCCGACGCCCGTTGCGGCAGCCAGCTCGGCGGCCGCCGCCAGCACCCGCTCGGGCGGCGAGTGATGCTGCGTGAGTAGGTGGCGGAAGGCCTCCGCGTACAACCCGTCGCCCGCCAGGATCGCGACGTCTTCGCCGAACTTCACATGGCAGGTCGGCTGCCCGCGCCGTAACGCGTCGTCGTCCATCGCCGGCAGGTCGTCGTGGATCAACGAGTAGGTATGAATCAGCTCGATCGCCCCCGCCAGCGGCAGCACCTCGCTCTGGGACAGACCTACCGCTCGCGCGGTCGCCAGCGCCAGCACCGGTCGGATGCGCTTGCCGCCCGCCAACAGCGAATAGCGCATCGCCTCATCCAGCCCCTCCGTCAGGGGCTCGACCGCGAAGCGCATGTCGTGCAAATAACGCTCGACGTCCTCGCGCAGATGCTCGGGATAGCCCGCGCTGACGAGCTCCGCTGAGGCGTGGAGGGAGCGATCGCCGGGGCTGGACACCTACAGCAGAGTGTCCTGGCCCGGCGCAGGGGCCGTGACCTCAGCGCGCGTCAGCTGCTCGAGCTCGGCCGCCGCCTGCGTAGCAAGCGAGGCGCAGTCCTCGACCATCGTGGCCGCGGCATCCGAGGAAAGCTCGCCTGAGCGTAGCTGCTCGGCCGCGCGATCCAGGCGTGCGATCAACTCGTCAAGACGCTCGACGCTGCTCATGGGATTCGCGCATTCTCGCGCACGTCGCGCAACACTGCAGCCAGCACCCCGTTGACGAAGCCCGGGGCGTCCGAGCCGCAGAACGTCTTGGCGCTTTCAACGGCCTCCTCGATTGCTCCCTCGGGCGGGATCGGCTCATCCCCCGGCGCCGCGTCGGGGTGCAGGATCTCGACCAGGGCCACGCGCATGATGCTGCGCTCGAGCGGCTGGATGCGCTGCGCCGACCACCCGTGCGCGTGGCGGTCGATCACCTCGTCGAGCTCCTCTGCGCGGTCGGCTGCGGCATGGGCGAGTGCACGTGCGAACAGCGAGGCGTTCGCGGGCAGCGTCTGCGCCAGTGGCCGGCCGGTCAGGTCGTGCTGGTAGAGCGCAACGACCGCCGCCCGCCGTTGCTCGGAGCGACGCATTCAGGCGCGCGCGACATAGTCGCCCGAGCGGGTGTCCACGCGGATGCGTTCGCCGGGCTCGATGAATAGCGGAACCTGTATCAACGCACCCGTCTCGAGCGTCGCCGGCTTGGTGCCACCGCTTGACACCGAGTCCCCGCGCACGCCCGGGTCCGTCTCGGCCACCGCCAGCTCGACGGCGCTTGGCAACTGCAGATCACCCGGCTGATCGTCGATGAACAGAACCTCCACCTCGCTGCTGGGCATGATCCAGCGCAGCGCGTCAGCGACCGTCGTTTCGGGCACCGCGATCTGCTCGAAGGACTCGGTGTCCATGAAGTGCGCGTCACTGCCATCCGCGTACAGGAACTGCATCTTCCTGGCCTCGGTGCGCACCGGACGGAACTTCTCGCCGGCCCTGAACGTCCGGTCGATCACGTTGCCATCGGAGGCGCGACGCAGCTTGGTGCGCACGAACGCACCGCCCTTGCCCGGCTTGACGTGCTGAAACTCGACGATCTTGAAGACCGTGCCGTCGACGTCGATGTGGTTGCCGTTCTTGAACTGGTTGGTTGAGATCAAAGAAAGTACCTGCAAATAAGCTATTTTTTGATGTGGTTGACGTTCTTGCGCCGCCGCTAGCTTAGCCCCTCTGACGTGCGAGACCCGTACCGAAGACTGGCCAGGAATTGGTACGCGTTGGTCCCCTGCCCCCGATATGATGATTTCATATGTCCCGTCTCCTTTCGGTATCGGTCCCTGACGAGCTGGCCGCCGAGGCAGAAGCGCTCGCCCGCGCGACCGGCAAGACAAAGAGCGAGATCGTGCGCGATGCGCTGCGTCGTCACGTACAGCACGAGCACTTCTCTGACCTCCAGCGGTACGGTCGCGGCCGAGCCGAGCCTCTGGGACTCGCACCCGAAGATGTTGAAGAGCTGGTTGACGATCTGCGTGCAACGCGGACGTGACTCCACGCGCGCTCTGCGACACGAACGTACTCGTATCGGCATTCATTGCTGGAGGCCCACCGAGCCGAGTAATTGAGGCAGCGATCGACGGCCGTATAGATCTTGTGCTGGCCGATCCAATAATCGACGAGCTCGAGCGCGTTCTGGCCCTCAAGCTCGGCTTTGAGCCCGGGCGCCTACGCGACGTCACTTCGCTTCTTATCAGCATCTCAGCTGGGCGCATTGGGCCACCCATGCAGCCTGTCGAGGCGATCACAGGTGATCCCGACGACGATGTGGTCCTCGCCTGCGGGGCGAGCGCAGGCGTCGATGTCATCGTGTCGGGCGATCGTCGGCACATGCTCCCGGTTCGCGAGCATCGGGGAATCCGCATCGTCAGCCCTCAGGCTCTACTCGCCGAGCTGACGGAATCGTGACGTGAGGTCTAGCCGAAACCTCCAGCAGTCCAAAAATCAGCACTAGTCAGAAACTCGGGCATCGTTTAGGCTGATATCTGATGGGAGGGCTGGTCGCACGCGCGACCGCACGCAGTCGGGACGGTCTGGCAGAGATGCCCCTCCGATTCTGGCGCTCGCCCGCAGACCAGCCGTCGTGGGCACGTCCGGCGCTGCTGGCCATCGCCGCGACGGCCGGGTTGGCTTACGCGTGGGGCATGAACGGCGCTGCGTTGGAGGCCTTCTACGGGGCCGCCGCGCGCAGCATGTCCACCAGTTGGCACAACTTCTTCTTCGGCGCGTTCGACCCCGACGGAACGATCAGCGTCGACAAGCTGCCCGGCGCGCTGTGGCCGCAAGCGCTGTCGCTGCGGATCTTCGGATTCCACATCTGGGCGATCGTGCTGCCGCAGGTGATCGAGGGGGTGATCACGATCCTCGTGCTCTACCGCGCGGTGCGTCGCCTCGCCGGCCCACTCGCCGGCATCGTCGCCGCGGCCGTGCTCGCCACCAGCCCCGTGACGGTCGCGCTCGCTCGCGGCAACGTCGCCGACTCGCTGCTGATCCTGCTGCTCGTGCTGGCCGCAGACGCCACCTCCTCGGCGCTCATCAGTGGCAGGCGGCGCTCGCTGCTGGTGGCTGGCGTGTGGGTCGGGCTCGCCTTCCAAGCGAAGATGACCGTCGCCTGGCTGGTACTGCCCGCGCTCGCCGCCGCCTACCTGCTCGCCGCCCCCGCCGGCCTGCGCGCGCGCCTCGGCAACATTGCCCTCGCCGGCGTCGTGACCGCGCTCGTGTCCGTCAGCTGGATCGCCATCGTCTCGCTTGTGCCCGCGCACCAGCGCCCATATGTCGACGGTACGCAGAACAACTCGCTGTTCAGCCAGACATTCGACTACAACGGGATCGCGCGCCTGCGCGGCGGCAATGGCGTGTTCGCCGGAGCCGGGCACCCCGCCGAGTTCCTCGTCCATCTCTCCCAGGCAAGTGCCGGCCCCATCCATGCCGTAAGACCCAGCTGGCACCGTCTGCTCAGCGGCCCGTTCGGGCGAGACGACGGGTGGCTACTCCCGGCCGCGCTGATCGCCGCCGCCGGCGTGCTGTGGGAGCGCCGTCGCGCCGACCGTCGTGACCCGCTCAGAGCCGCCATCGTGCTGTGGGGCAGCTGGCTGCTCGTCATGGCCGCCTTCTTCAGCGCCGGCGGCTACCCCAACTCCTACTACGTCGCCGCGCTCACGCCAGCCACCGGCGCGCTCTGCGGGGTCGGCGTCGCCGTCGCCTGGCGAAGACGCGAGCACCCGGCGGCGTGGGGGGCCATGGCCGGCGCGCTGCTCGCCTGTGTCGGCTACGGCATCTACCTCCTCGGCGGCGGCTCGCGAGTACCCGGATGGCTCGTTCCCGTCGCCGCGGTCGCGGCCGTCGCCGGCGTGCTCTCGCTAGGCAGCTCACGCCGCCACAACGCCGCCGGCGCGTCTGGCGCCAGCACCGCGAGGCTCGCGCTCATGTGCGCGTTACTGCTGCCCGCGGTCGCCGCCGCGCTGATGGTCGTCCGTGGCCTCGGCCCGTTCGCCTCTCCCTACCAGTCGGCGTCCGCGACCGTCTCGCGCGCTCAGGCCAGCCGCACGCGCGTGCTCGACACGCAGATCGTCGAAGAACTAGCCAGCAACTACTCCACGCCGATCGCCATGGTCACCGACTCCTCGATCGTGGCCGCACCGTTCATCCTCGCCACCGGCGCAGAGATACTGCCGATCGGCGGCTTTCAAGGCGGCGTGCCCGCGCCCACGTTGACCCGGCTCCGCCAGTATGTCGACGAAGGCCAGGTGCGGGCGTTCCTCGTCCCGACGGTCAGCAGCGACCCGCGTATCGCGTGGGTCCACAGCAACTGCACCACCGCCGGTGAATCGTCCACCAGCGATGACACCAAGACCGCGCTGTATGACTGCTCGGCAGGCTGAGGAGCCCTACGCCGAGGGCCAAGGCGATCATCGCGCGCGTGTGACAGGATCGTGCTCGTGGACGACGCCATCGCCCGTTACAGGGCGGCCTCGGATGCAAACGACATCGACCGGCTGATCGAAACGCTCAGCCCCGACATCGAGCTCGTCTCGCCGATATCTGGGCGCATGGTCTTTCGCGGCCACCACGACGTGCGGATACTGCTCACCGCCGTATACGCGAGCATCAACAGCCTGCACTGGCACCACGAGGTCGGCGACGAGCGCGTGCGTGTGGTGCTCGGCCAGGGTCGCATCGGGCCGTTCCCGCTGGGGGACGCGATGGTTTGCGAACTGGGCGGCGACGGGCGCATCCGGCGGATCAGCCCGCACCTGCGACCGTGGCTCGGGTTGAGCGTGCTCGCCCTGACGCTCGGGCCGCGAGTCGCCCGTCACCCCGGTGTCATCGTTCGCGCGCTGCGCCGCTAAGCCTGGCGCCGAGCGCCCCCGCCCCGCCAAGCTCGACCGCTATCCCAGTTCAAGCACACGGGCGCCCGCGCCGATGCGAACGTATGCGCCGAGCCTTGCGCGAGAACGCCCCGTGCGCGTGTGTGGCGGCAGCCGCCAGCGCCGCGATGGCGTGGCTCGGGCTCTACGGGTTCGCCTGGAACGATTACGAAGTCGAGGCGCGCCCCGCCTATGACGCGCTCGTCCACGGCCACGTACTGCTGTTCCTCACGCTCGCGCCCGCCTACGGCGGCTCGCTGATCGAGCGCGCGCCGTTTGCACTCGCCCCGGGCCTCTGGAGCGGCGGAGCGCTCGCCGTCTACCGCGCAGCCGCCTTGCCCTGCCTGATCGCCGCCGCAGGCCTGGGCGTTTGGCTCGTCGCGCGGATGCGAGTGCGCCAGCGCTCGACGCTCGCCCGCGCCGTCGTGCTCGGGGTTTGCGTCGCCAACCCGCTCACGCTGCGCGCGCTCGAACTGGGACACCCCGAGGAGCTACTCGGCGCCAGCCTGTGCGTGGCCGCAGTGATGCTCGCCGCCCGCACAGGCGGGAGGGACCTCTCACTGCTCGCGGGGGTTCTGCTCGGCCTCGCGATCGCCAACAAGGAGTGGGCGCTGCTGGCCGTCGGACCGGTCGTGCTCGCCGCGGCACCCGGACGGCGACTGCGCTGCCTGCTCGTCGCCGGTGCATCCGCCGCGCTCGTGCTCGCGCCGCTGATGCTCGCCGGCTCGGCCACCGGCTTTGCCTCCAGCACGCGCGCGCTCGCCCTCGCCACAGCCAGCCCAATCTTTCAGCCGTGGCAGCTGTGGTGGTTCCTCGGCCATCACGGCGCGCTCGTACACGGCGGCTTCGGCGCAGCCAAGCCCGGCTACCGCGTCGGACCCGCATGGACGATGGTCCTCGACCACCCGCTGATCCTCGCCGCCGGCGCCGTGCTGCTCGTTGCGCTGTCGCCGCGCGCGCGCCGGCGGGCCCTGCCCGAGCGCGATGCGCTGCTCGCGCTCGCGCTCGTGATGCTCGCGCGCTGCGTGCTCGACACCTGGGACACCGCCTACTACCTGCTGCCCTTCCTGCTCGCGCTGCTCGCGTGGGAGGTCCTATCCCCCAGCGACGGCACGCCGCTGCTCGCGTTCGCCGCCACCGTGCTCGCGTGGGCCAGCTTCCAATGGCTGCCCCAACACGCGGCTCCCGACGTCCAAGCCGCGTTCTTCCTGGCCTGGACGCTGCCGCTCGCCGCGTGGCTTTCCCTGCAGCTGTTCTCCCACCGCGTGCGCAAGCGCACTCCGGGCACCTCCCAAGGGCGCTCCAGCTACAGCACCAGCTCCAGCGCCGGCTGCGGCGTCGGCCCTGCTGGCGCTCAGGCGATGACCGTCAGCGACTTGGGCAAGCTCGTCAGGACTTCCTGAGCGCCCTCGCGCACCACCACCAGGTCCTCGATCCGCACACCCAGCGCGCCCGGCACATACACGCCAGGCTCGACCGTCACCACGTTGCCCGCCCGCAGCGGCTGCTCGCTCGCCGTGCGCGATAGGCGCGGCGCCTCGTGGATCTCCATGCCCACACCGTGGCCCAGACCGTGACCGAAATGCTCGCCGTGACCCGCTTGCTCGATTACCTCGCGTGCGAGCGCATCCACCTCGCGGCCGCTCGTGCCCACCGCCACCGCCGCCAGGCCCCGCTGCTGGGCTGATAGCACCAGCTCGTACACCTCGCGCGCCTGCGCCGAGATCCCCTCGCCCGTCGCGTACGTGCGCGTGCAATCCGAGCAGTAGCCCTCGTGCAGCGCCCCCCAGTCGATCGTCACCAGCACATCGCGCGGAATCTGTGCATCGCGCGGCTGCGCGTGCGGCAGCGCGCCGTGCTCGCCCGCCGCCACGATCGACGGGAAGCTCGGCGCCGAAGCCCCCAGCTCTCGCATGCGCAGCTCCAGCTCCACCGCCACCTCGCGCTCGCTGCGCCCCACCAGCCCGCTTTCCAGCGTTCGTCTTAGCGCCTGGTCCGCCAGCTCGCTCGCGGCCCGGATCAGCGTCACCTCGCCCGCGTCCTTGACCTCGCGCAGCCGCGCCACCGCGCCCGTCGCCGCCACCAGCTCCCAGCTCTCCCCCAGCTCCCGCGCGAGCCGGTCATGCGTCTTCACCGTCATGCTCGCCGCGTCAAAGCCCAACCGACCACCCCGATCGCCCAGCACGCCCGTGAGCGCGTCCAGCAGCTCGCCGCTGACGATCTCGCGCTCGAACTGCTCACCAACCTCCTGCGCCGACTGCGTCGCGTAGCGGAAGTCCGTCAGAAAGCGGTGGTGGCCAAGCGTCGCCGACGCGGACTCGCTGATGATCAGCGCCAGGCCACTCGTGCCGGTGAAGCCAGTCACGTAGCGCACGTCCACGAGCGCGTCCACCAGCAGCGCGTCCAGCTCCAGCTCGCCAAGCTCCTGCGCCAGCCGCCGCGAGCGCGTCGCCGGCGCGCCCGCGTCCGTCGCCGTGCTCACGCCCGCTCGCTCCCCGCCAACTGCTCGCGCAGCGCCAGCAGCGCATCGCGGTAGCCGTCCGGACCGCGCCCGTAGATCCTCGCAAAGCACAGGTCCTCGATCACCGAAATGCGCCGCCACGGCTCGCGGCTCTCCACGTCCGACAGGTGGATCTCCAGCGCCGGCAGCCCCGCGATCTCAAGCGCATCGCGAATCCCCCACGCATAGTGCGTCCACGAGCCGGGGTTCAGCAAGATCGCATCCGCCTGGGCGGGCGGACCTCGCAACGAGTGCAGATGCTCGACGAACTCGCCCTCGTGGTTGGTGTGAAAAAAGCGAGTTGCCAGCCCCAGCTCGGCCGCGTCCGCAGCGATCTGGCGCTCCAGCTCCGCCAGCGTCAGCGTGCCGTACAGCAGCGGGTCGCGGCGGCCCAGCTGATCCAGGTTCACCCCGTGCATCACCTCGATGCGGTTGCCGGGTGCGCTCACGCCGCCAGCTCCGCCACCGCGCCGCGCACGTCGCGCTCGCTCACCTTGCAGCCGAAGCGCACGTCGCCGGGCGCGCTCACCAACACGAACGGCACGTCCTCGCCGACGCGCTTCTTGTCCCTCCCCAGCGCCTCCAGTACGCCGTCCACCGACACGGAATCATCAAAATCAACACTCACCGGCAGGCCATGCTCGCGCATCAGTGTCCGCGCCTGCTCGCGTAGGCCATCCTGGCCCGACAGCCGCAGGGCCGCCAGTAGCCCCAGGCCGACCGCTTCGCCGTGGCGATAGCGCGCATAGCCCGTCACCGTCTCGATCGCGTGCGCGACCGTGTGCCCCAGGTTCAGCAGCTGGCGCACACCCGCGTCGCGCTCGTCCGCCGCCACCACCGCCAGCTTCGTGCGAGCGCACGCCACGATCACGCGCTCGTCCACCTCCGCGCCGCCCGCCACCGCATCCCACAGCCAGCCGCCCGCGATCAACGCCGTCTTGAACACCTCCACCCAGCCCGCCGCCAGCTCCGCCTGCGGCAGCGTGTTCAGCGTGTCCGGGTCCACGATCACGCCCGCCGGCTGGTGGTAGGCGCCGATGTAGTTCTTCGCCCGCGGCAGGTCCACGCCAGTCTTGCCGCCATACGCCGAGTCGACCTGCGCGACCAGCGTCGTCGGTACCTGCACCACCGGCACGCCGCGCTGGAAGCACGCCGCGCAGAAGCCCGCCAGGTCGCCCACCACGCCCCCGCCCAGCGCCGTCACATGCCCGGCGCGCGTCATCCCCGCGTCGACCATCGCGCTCCAAACACGCTGCGCACTCGCAAGCGTCTTCTGCGACTCCCCCGGCGCGATCGTCACGCTGCCCGCCTGCGCGCCCACGCGCTCGCCGTACACAGACCACACTGTCTCATCGCTCACGCAAAACGAGCGCGAGCGATCGAGCGGCCAGATCGCGTCCAGGCGCTCGCGCAGCCGCTGCGGCTCCCGTGCGTCCAGCAGCCCACGACCGATCAGCACCGGGTAGCCCCCCGACGCCGA
This sequence comes from uncultured Solirubrobacteraceae bacterium, assembly GCA_963705235.1. Taxonomy (GTDB): domain Bacteria; phylum Actinomycetota; class Thermoleophilia; order Solirubrobacterales; family Solirubrobacteraceae; genus Palsa-744. The sequence continues at coordinate 2,726,968 of OY970059.1, forward strand.
GCCGCCCCACAGCAGCCGTGTGCCCTGCGGCGCCGCCGCCAGCGAGCGCAACGCCGGGACCATCCCTGCGGCGCCGCCGATCGGCAGCCCCACCACGATCACATCCGCCAGCTGCTCGTACAGCGCGCCGCGCTCGGCGTGCAGCGCCGTGAACTGCTCACGATCGCGCGCCAGCGGCCGCGTCACCTGCTCCTGTGCCGCAGAGCCGCTCACGCGCTGCCACGCCGTGTCCGCGTCCACGTCCAGCAGCACCGTCACATGGCCCGCCAGCGCAGCGCGCACACGCTGTGAGGTCACGCTGCCGCCGCCCAGTGCGATCACCGCGTCCGCCGATGCCGTTTGCAGCAGCTCGCACACCAGCTCCTGCTCCTTCGCGCGAAACGCCTGCTCGCCGCCTTGCTCGAACTCGCGCGCCACCGAGTGCCCCAGGCGCTCGGACAGCAGCGCGTCGCTGTCGAGTGCCTGCAACCCCAGCTCCAGCGCCAGCTCGCGGGCGGCCGTCGACTTGCCCGCGCCCATGAAGCCGATCAGGACGAATGCCATCCGATCCGATCCGTATACGCCCGAACCGCGCCCACGACGTCGTCGATGTGGTCGCCTCCGAACTTCCGCCGGTAGGCGTCCGCCAGTACCAGCGCCACCATCGCCTCTCCCACCACACCGGCCGCCGGCACCGTGCACGAATCCGTGCGCTCGCGCAGCGCCTGCGCCGGCTCGTGCGTGTCCGTGTCAACCGAGCGCAGCGGCTTGGTCAGCGTCGGCAGCGGCTTCATCGCGCCGCGCACGATCAGCGGCAGACCCGTCGTCATGCCGCCCTCCAGCCCGCCCGCGTGGTTGGTCTCTCGGTAGTAGCCGCGCTCGGAGGAGTAGAAGATCTCATCGTGCGCTTGGGAGCCCGGCAGGCCCGCGATCGTGAAAGCGTCGCCCACCGCCGCGCCCTTAATCGCCTGGATCGAGCAGATCGCCATCGCCAGTCGCCCGTCCATGCGCTCCTCCCACGAGATGTGCGAGCCCAGGCCCGGAACGAGACCGAACGCCTGCACCTCAAACACGCCGCCCAGCGACTCGTTCGCGCGGCGCAGGTCGTCGATCTCCGCCACCATCGCCTTCGTCGCCCCCGCGTCCAGGCAGCGCACCGGCGACTCGTCCACCTGCGCGAAGTCCGCCACCGTCAATGCGCGCTCGCGCTCGGGCGCCTTCACCGAAGCGATCTGCACGACGTGTGAGTGCACGCTCACCCCCACCGCGTTCAGGAACGCCCTGCACAGCGCGCCGCCCGCCACCCGCGCGGCCGTCTCGCGCGCCGACGCGCGCTCGAGGATGTTGCGCACATCGCTCTGCTTGTACTTCTGCACGCCCACCAGATCTGCGTGCCCCGGTCGCGGCAGGTGAACCTCGGCCACCTCCTGCGCCACCGGCCACGGGTTCATCCGCTCCTCCCAGTTGGCGTAGTCGCGGTTGTCCACCCGCAGCGCCACCGGGCTGCCCAGCGTGCGTCCGTGGCGAACGCCCGCCGTAACCTCCGCGCTGTCGCGCTCGATCTTCATGCGCCCGCCGCGGCCGTGGCCGAGCTGGCGGCGCGCCATGTCGCGGTTGAGGTCCTCCGGCTCCAACGCCAATCCCGCCGGCAGACCCTCGACGATGCAAGTCAAACCCGGGCCATGCGACTCGCCGGCGGTTGTCAGTCGGAGCTCCACGGCCCCTAGCTTATTTGCTGGTGACTCAGCGGCCGTGGTGGCGGCGATGCGCGGCGTGCGCGCGAGCACCAAACGCGTGATGAGGCGCGAACACCAGCACTCCCGGTGCCGTCGAATAGCGCAGGAACGGCATGCTCAGCAGCCCCTGGCTGCGCAACAGCGCCCGTCCGGCCTTCGACTGGTGGGCGAGCATGCCTTTCACGGCAGCCGCCGACGCTTTGCTCGAGGCGATGCTGACCACACGCAGTTCATACGTCGTCGCCGTCAGCGCGCCCGGTGCGAGATATTCCAGCTGCTCTGCCTGGCCGGGATGCAGGTCCAGCGCTTCGCACTGCGAGGCACTCGGCAAGCACTTGCCCTGACCGTGCAAGATCGCTTCGCCGACGAGCGTGAACGTCGCGCTCTTGCCGCCCGCCGTCACGCCCCTGTAGACCGCCAACGCGTGGCCGCTGCTCGGCAGCGGCGCCATCAGCTTGATGTTCTCATACGGCGTCAGCTGCACGGTCTGCGGGGTCGCACCCGCGGGAATCACGCCGAACAGCAGCGCCACGTGGTACACGGTCTTCGGCTTGGCCGGCGCAGGGGCCGGTTTAGCCGGGGCCGGTTTAGCCGGGGCCGAGGATTCGCCCGAGCCGGTCGAGGCCGTGCCCGTGGACGGCGCCGAGGCGGTGCTCGGTGCCGTCGTCGCGCTCGCCGCAACCTGAGCTGACTTGGGTTGCGCAAGCGGCGTGAACGGGTTGCGCGCGTGGCCGTGGTGCTGGTCGGCCACGCCGCCCGTGGTCTCCGCCACGGCCGAGTTGGAAGTGCTCTGGCTGATCGCCACACCCGTCGACGGAACGACAGGGCCCGGCGCGATCGACGCGACCTGCGTCGATCCGCTCGAACCGCCGCCGAACACCGCGTATCCGATCGCCGCCACCAGCACAACCGCGACAGCGGCCACCAGTGGGAGCAGTCGCCTGTCGAGCAGGTCGGCCTTCACGGAGTTCAGAAAGCTGCTCATGGGACCCTCGCCATCGCCGTAGGAACTGGAGAAGTCTTGCCCGTCGAGGCGCTCGCCCCGGGACTCGCGCTCGCCGGTGCCGAGGCGCCCGTCGGTGAGCTGGGCGTAGCCGAGCCGGTCAGACCCTGGCCCGCCGGCAGCACGTACGCGCTTGCCGTGATCGTGCCCGTCAGGTTGTTCTGCGGGCTGCCGCTCTTTTCAGAGGCCCCGGTCGCCGGTGAAAGCTTGACGCCCTGGATCGTCAGCAGACGTCCGCTCACCACCAGCGAGCCGCTGGGGCGCTGGACGGTGAATGCGGTCAGCTGGCGGAACAGGCGTTCGAGGTCAAAGAAGCCGCCTTCGAACACGAACGTGAACGGCATCGGCGTGAACGCCGTCGGCGTCACCGCGGCCGCGGCCGTCGCGCTCGACGACGACGAGTCGCTGGCGACGATCGAGGCGAAGTGGACGCTCTTCTCGACTCGACGCCTGCGAAAGCTGGTAGATCAGCGAAGGCACTTCCGCGCTCGGCGGAACCGCTTTGCCGAGGCTCACCACCGACGCGTATGCGGTCGCGTATTGCGCCTGTGCAACGCGTGCGCTCGCCAGCTTGCCCTCCGCGGAGGAAAGCTGACTCTGCGCTTCGGAGACCTGCGTGCCGAGCTTGCTCGCCTGCTGGCGCTCGGGCGAGACGACAAGCATCCACCCCGCGCCCAGCACGACCACGACACCCACAACGATTGCGACGATCCGGTCACGTCCGGTCATTTGGCGCTCACCTCCGAGCGGGTCGCCGCGCCGTTGCTCGTCGCGGGCTTACTGGCCGCCGGCAGCGGTTCAAAGGTGATCTGGGCGGAGAAGGATGTGGCGCCCGCCGGGCACGTGCCGCTGCCACCGCCACCGCTGGCACTGGCCGCAGAAGAGGTCGAGCTCTCAAGCGTCACCTCGCTCACGCCGTCGATCAAGCGCAGGCGCTGGAGGGTCTGCGCGACAGCCCGTTGGCTGGTCGCGCATCCGCTCAGCGCGAAGCTCGGGACGCTGCCCGGCGGAGTCGCCGAGGCAACCGGCGCACCGGCGGCCGCGCCCGCAGCGCCGGAAGAGCTGGAGCTGGACGAGCTAGCGTTGGACGTGCCGCCGCCGATCGTGCCGCTCAGCGAGGAGATCGAGGTCCGCGCAGGGATCACGCGGCCGAATTCGTGGAACACGTGCGCCCAGTCAAAGCGCGACTCAACGAGCGTGTCGACGGCCTGTTCACGCTGTGCGCGCAGGGCGACGAAGCTGGTGTACGGCGCGAGCTGTTCTGCCTCGGCCTGAGCGTGCTGGGCCTGCGCGTTGATCGTGGCCGCCTGCGTGCGGCGTTTGCTCACCTCGTGGCGAGCCGAGCCGTACAGAAACGCCAGCACGGCCACGCCGAGTGCAAGTGCAAGCACCGCGTAGGCGCCGCCCTGCGAGCGCCCGGCGCCGACCGAGGCGCCGCTGCGCTGCTCGGCGGGGATCAGGTTGACGGCTCTCATTGCGGAGCCTCCGTGGCCGCCAGGCCAGTGGCCACGGCCAGCCGATGCGGCGAGACGTTGCTCTCCAGCTGTCCCTCGCCGACCGCCAGCTCCTGGCAGCGGACCTCCACGCCGAGTGACGCCTGCAGCGCCTCGGCAAAGCCGGGGATGTCGCGCACCGAGCCGCTCAGCACGACATGCGAGACCTCCCCTCCACCCTCCTGAGAGCGGTGGAAGTCCAGCGAGTTGCGAACCTCGCCGGAGATGTCGCGGATGCCGTTCTCGAGCACCGTCCGAAGATCCGCGTCCGAGGAGGGACCCTGAGCCTGCGGCTGGGATTCCACGGCCGTCATTTCCTCGTAGCTCATTTCGCTCTCGTCGCCGTACTCGGCCGCGGGCTGCTCGGGCTGCTCAGCCTCGTCGGCCGTCTGCTCGAGGACTGCCTCGCCGTCGGGCAGCTGCGGCGCCTGGAGGGTCTCGCCCGGCTCCTCCGCGGGGGCCAGGTTCGCGCCCTGCGCGACCGGTGCCGGTTGGCTCAAGTCGACGCTCGATAGCAACTCGCGCGCCTCGGCCAGCGCGATGCTGCGCCGCTCGGCCAGCTCGCTGGCCATACCCTCCAGGCCGCTGCCGACGACACGGGTGAAGCGACAGATCTTGCCCTCGGCGATCGCCAGGTTGGTGAGCCCGTCGACGTTCAGATAGAGCACGCGCCCGTCCTCTTGCGGACTGTGGCGGTAAAGCGAGCGGATTAGCGCGAATGCCGCCAGGTCGACGCCCTCGAGCGCTCAGCCCGGCGCGCCGCACGGCGGCCAGCAGTCTTTCGATCATGTCGCGCTGGGCGGCCACCAGCACCACGCGCTGGCGCGGACCTGCGGGGGTGTCCACGATGCCCAACGGGTGGAAGTCCATCACCGCGTTGTTGAGCGGCATCGGCACCTGGTCCTGCGCCTGGAAGGCGACCGCGGCCGCCAGTTCCTTCTCGTCGGTCACTGGCGGCAGTTCGAGCGTGCGCAGCACTGTGCGCTGGTTGGCCACGCCGACGCGCACGCGCTTGCCGAGGCCGCTGTCGGCGAATAGCTCGCCGAGCGCGTCGCCGAGCGTCTGCTCGTCCATCACTTCACCGTCGCGCACGGTGTCACCCGGAAGCGGCAGCGCGAACGCCCGCTCGGGCGCTATCGAGCCGTTGACGCGAGCCTGCACTGCCGCGATGAAGCCCGGCTGGATGTCCAGCCCGACCACGTCCGCTCCCGTGCGACGGCCAAGGCCGATCGGAAGCTTCACGTCCAGTGAGGGCAGTGAGGGGATTCGGGAGGGGAGTTTCATCGGGCGTTAGTGCGCTTCAGGCAAAGGGGGCGGGTCGACCGCACATGGGGTATCGGCGTCAACCCGCAAGCGCTTTAGTGAAGGAACCCTTTGACGTAGACATCGACAAGCTGCGGCCCGAAAAACACCGCCACCAACGCGCCCAGCGCGAGGAACGGTCCAAACGGCACGGCCGTCTTGCGGCCTGCCTGCGCGCCCTTGCGCGCGATCACGATCGCCCCCACGAGCACGCCCGCGACGAGCGCGATCAGCAACGCCGGAGCCACCGCCGCACCCAGGAACAGCCCCATCATCCCTGCCATCTTCACGTCACCCATGCCCATCCCCGCCGGGTAGGCGAGGGCTGCCACCAGCAGAAAGCCGCCGGCCGCCGCCCCCGCGATCAATCGTGCCGGCTCGCCCGAAGGGTCCAGTGCGAGACCGATCGCCAGCGCCGCGACCGCGCCCAGCGCTGTGATCTGGTTGGGGATGATCCGGTACTCCAAGTCGATCAACGCCGCCGGAACCACCAGCAGGATCAGCACCACGCTCAGCGCGATACTCGCGGCAGTGTCGTGTGTCAGCACCGCGCCCACGCACAGCGCTGCGGTCAGCGCCTCCACCAGCGGATAGCGCGCAGAGATCGCCACGCCACAGCTTCGGCAATGTCCTCGCAGCGCCAGCCACGACAGGATCGGGATGTTGTCGTAGGGCTTGACCGGCGTGCCACAGCCCGGGCAGCGAGAGGCCGGCGTGACCAGCGACTCGTGCCGGGGGAGCCGGTAGACGACCACGTTCAGGAATGAGCCGATGACGGCGCCCATCATTCCCACAAAGGCTGCGGCCTCCATGTTCAGCTAATCGACCGTCGCCCGCCGGCGCTTGAGCGCGTGACGAGCCAGCGGGTGGCGAGCGAGACCGGGTCCGCACGCGCAGGCGCACACACAACGAAGAGGGGCGGCCTGTAGGCCGCCCCTCTGTCGTGAACTTGAACTATGCGTCTAGAGCGCGAAGCCCTTGACGTGACCGACTACCAGCTGGAGGTTTTACCACCCGAGCAGCCGGTTTTTTCGCTTTTGCATTCGCGTTCAATTTCGCCGCTTGCGGTCCTTTTGATCACGAATTTGTCTTTGCTGTTGGCTGCTTCCGCTTCCACGGTGTACGTTTCCGCGCCACCTTCCGCTTTCAAGAGGCAAGCGTTAGATGCGTTCGGGCAGCTAGCAAGACCCGTTTCGTATTTTTTGATTTCTTCCAGGTTGAGACCCGCGTATGACCCACCGTGGTCGGTGGCGTAGGTCTCCGCCGTGGTCTCAGCAGTACGTGCAAGCTCCTTCGCCGAAGAGTCGTACGCCTTGCTCTTCTGGTTCAGGAACGACGGAATGGCGATCGCGGCCAGAATGCCGATGATCAGGATGACGACCAGAAGCTCGATAAGGGTAAAACCACCCTCATCACTCGAGCGCTGGCGCAGACGCTGCAACATGTGAATCCTCCTAGGATCCGGTTTGGACGCCAGCCCTTTGGTAATCGCCTCAAATTGGCGATGCGTCCCCCTCTCGAGAGCCGCCGGCTTTGCTACGCACCCTCAGCAGATGCTCTGCCCTGGCACCTCAGATCTGGCTTTTCAGCGGCTGCATCGACGACTCCGTGGGCGACCTTTATAGGTGCACGAATCATTGGACGGATGGCCGCGACATGCGCGTTGTGTGTTAATCCGGGATCGCAGCGGCAGCTGAGGCTTGGCTGGGACTAGGCGGCTGAGTCGGGTGCCGGATCGCCGGTGTCGCCGGACTGCTCCGCGTCCTCGGTCGGCCATCCCGACTGCGCGTCGATCTCCGCGACGCGCACGCCGCTGCCCGCGCACCACGGACAGGAGACCGTGCTGGGCGAGCCGCCGAGGTTGGAGATCACCTGACCGCTGCCGCGGCAGGCCATACACTCCCGCGGCTCATGCTGCGCCTGATCCCGGCCGTCGCTGTCGTCTGTGTCGCTGGCCACCAGCGCAGGAGACTAGCGTTCCCCGCATGAGCGGACATCGGCGAGCGGCGCAATGGGCGATCGTGGCGGCAATCACGGCCGGCGCAGCGGTGCTGAGGCTGCTGGACATCGCCAAAGTCCCGCCCGACCCGTTCTACGACGCGGCGGTGCGCAGCATGGCGAGGTCCTGGCACAACTTCTTCTTCGGCGCATTCGAGCCGGGCGGCACGGTGTCGATCGACAAGCCGCCCATCGACCTGTGGTTCCAGGTCGCCAGCGTCAAGCTGCTCGGGTTCACCGCGACCGCTCTGAAGCTGCCTGAGGCGCTCGCCGGCGTCGCATCGGTGCCGCTGCTGTTCGAGGTCGTGCGCCGGATGTGGAGCGCCACCGCCGGGATCGCCGCGGCCGTGGCGATCGCCGTGCTGCCGATCGAGGTGATCACCTCGCGCAGCGACACGATGGACGCGGTGATGATGCTAATGCTGGTGCTCGCGATGCTCTCGATCGTGCGCGCGATCGAGACCGACCGCAAAGGCTGGCTGCTTGGTGGCGCGGCGCTACTCGGGGTTGCCTTCAACGTCAAGCTGCTGGAGTCGATCGTGGCGCTGCCGGGACTCGCACTGCTCGCATACGTCGGGCTGCGCGGCTCGCCGATGCGACGGATCAAACGCTTGGTGCCTGCGGCGATCGTGTACGTGCTCGTCGCGCTGTCATGGCTGAGCGCCACGCTGCTTTTCCCCGCACACGAGCGCCCATACGCGATCGGCTCCACCAACGGCAGCGCCTGGAATGCGGCGTTCGTGTTCAACGGCACCGACCGCCTCGGCGCCAAATCGCCCGAACCGACGTCCACCGCCAACACCTATGAGCCCGGGCACCGCTACCCAGAGGCCACGCAGTCCCAGCGCGATCACATCCCGATCGTGCCACCGTCGCCAACGCGGCTACTCGCCCGAATTGGGCCGCTGTCGGGCCAGCGGCTAGGGATCGAGGTGCTGATCGCACTACTGCTGGGGATCCCCGCCTTCGTCGGCGCGCTACGCGGCGGGCGCCGAGAGCCGCGCGAGGATCCCGCCGGCCCCCCGGCGAGCGCCGAGGCCGAAGCGCAGGTGCTGGCGCGCGTGCGGATGCGCCGCGCGGCCGCTGCCGGCATCGGTCTGTGGATGCTCACCGGCCTGGTCCTGTTCAGCCACATGGTGCGCCTGCATCCACGCTACGTCGAGGGCTTTACCCCAGCCGTGGCGGCGATGCTGGGCATCGGCGTCGCCTGGGCGGCGTCGCGGCGCGGGCGCCTGCGCCTGGCGTTCCTGATCGCCTCGCTTGTGATCACCGTCTACTACGCCGAGCGCCTGCTCTACGGCCGGCCGCTGGAATGGTGGATCGTCCTGACCGGGGCTCTGTGCGCGATCGCCTTCGCGCTGCTCGCGCGCGCACCCGCCCTCTCGCTGCGGCTACGCTCGCTGCTGGCACCCGCCGCGGTGGCAGCCACCACGCTCGTCGCCGTGCTGGCTGTCCCGCTGAGCGCGGACGTGACCGCGATCGCCGACCGCGTGGGTGACGCCGGCTATGTGGGCGCGCTGCCCGGTGACGAGCAGCGGCTCGTCAGCGCTTACCTGCGCGCACACCAGCGCGACGCGCGCTACGAGTTCGCGGCCCAGTCGGCCACGCAGGTCGGCTCGCTGATCGTGCAGGACGCGCGCCCGGTGCTGATGCTCACCACCTACAACGCGCGCGTGCTGCACCTCGGTGGCAGCGCTACAGCGGCTGATCGCCGCGGGCAAGGTGCGCTACGCGTTCATGAACACGCTACTGCACCCACCATGCGGCCGCGCTCAACCCCGCGTGCTCGGCACCCGCCGAATGGGTGCGCACGCACGGCACCGACGTCTCCGCGCAGGCCGGCCTCGACAAGCACAAGGTGCTCTACCGTCTGCCGGGAGTGGCGCCGTGAGCGCAGAGACCGAGCAGCAAAGGCTCGCGGCGATCGCCGACGGGGCGCGCCGCTCCGGCAGCCTGGCGCTCGACACCGAGTTCATGGGCGAGGGCCGCTACCGCACGCTGCTGTGCCTGGTGCAGCTGGCGATCGCGGACGCGCCCGACTCCAGCGGCGAACGGATCCTGCTCGTCGACCCGCTGCACGAGGACCTCGACGGCTCGCCGCTGGCGGCAGTGCTGGCCGACCCGGCCGTCCAGATCGTCGTGCACGCCGGGCGCCAGGACATCGCGCTGGTGCGCAGGCGCTTTCAAACAGATGTCACCAACGTGTTCGACACGCAGGTCGCTGCCGGCTTCGCCGGGCTCGGAGCACAGAGCTCGTATGACTCGCTGCTCACCGAGATCCTCGGTTTGCGTGTCGCCAAGACCGCCAGCTTCACGCGCTGGGACGCCCGCCCGCTCTCCTCCGAGCAGCTGGCCTACGCGCGCGAGGACGTCGTGCACCTGCTCGAGCTGGCTGGCGAGCTGCAGCGACGCCTGAGCGATCTGGGCCGGCTGCAGTGGGCGCGCGAGGAGTGCGAGCCGCTCGCACGCTCCAGCGACGAGCGCGATCCCGAGGCGATCTTCGCGCGACTGCCGCGCGTCGGCGGCCTGAACGCGGCCGCGCGGCCGGTCGCACGCGAGCTGGTTGAGTGGCGCGAGCGAACCGCCGAGCGCCAGAACCGGCCCGTGCAGGGCGTCCTCGGCGACGCCACGCTGATGGAGATCGCCAAGCGCCGGCCGTCCTCACGCGCTGAGCTGGAGCGGATTCGCGGCGTTGGCGCCGGCGCGGGCGGGCGGCGCGGCGAGGAGTTGCTGGACGCCGTGCACCGCGGCTCCCAGCGCGCCCCCGATCCCGCGCCGCGCACGCCACGACCCCCGGCGTCCAAGCCCGACGACGCACCGCTCGTCGCACTCGGCGAGGCGCTGCTGCGGACCCGCGCCCGCGAGGCCGGGCTCGCGTACGAGCTGCTGGCGGCTCGCGCCGACCTACAGGCGATCGTCGCCGCCGTGCGCGCGGGCGCCCCCGAGGCCGACGTGCGCACGCTGCGCGGCTGGCGACGCGAGCTCGCCGGCGCAGAGCTGCTGGAGCTGCTCGACGGTCGGGTTTCGCTGTCGGTGAACCTGACCGACTCCGGTCGTCGCCTGCGCATCACCGACACCCAGTGAGTTACAGGGCACCGCTATCCAGAGTTCTACGCTCGGCCACGCCGGCGGAGGAGTTCGGGGGCGCGCCGAGAGGCGCGGAGCCTATTCGATGTGGTTGTAGACTTCGAACAGCGGCAGGTACATCGAGATCACGATGAAGCCGACGATGCCACCGATCACGACGATCATGATCGGCTCGAGGATCGAGGTGAGCGCCTTGACCGACGCCTCGACCTGTTCCTCGTAGAACTCGGCGATCCTGTCGAGCATCGAGTCGAGCGCGCCGGTTTCCTCACCGACGCCGACCATGTGCGTGACCATCGACGGGAAGATCGGCGCCTGAGCCAGCGGCGCGGCGATCGTGCCTCCGCGCTTGACTGAAGCGATCACGCCGTCCATCGATTCCTCGATCGCCACGTTGCCGCCGGTGCGCCCGGTGATCTCGAGCGCCTGCAGCAGCGGCACGCCGGCGGCCGTCAGCGATGCCAGCGTGCGCGACCAGCGCGCGACGGCGATCTGCTGCACGATCGTGCCGATCTTCATCGGCACGCGCAGGCGGAAGTGATCCCACTGCGGGCGTCCCCAGCGTTGACTTCTTCCACTTGATGAACGCCACGATCAGGGCGGCGGTGACGATGAACATCAGCCACCAGTAGCCGGTGACCATTTCCGAGAGGAACACCGACACCTTGGTCATGGCCGGCAGTTCGCCGCCGAATTCCTTGAACACGCCCTCGAACACGGGCACGAGGAAGGCGACCAGCGCCATCATCACGCCGACCGCGAAGAAGACCACCAACGCCGGGTAGACCATCGCCGATTTGATCTGGCGGCGCAGCGCCGCGTCCTTCTGCAGTTGGTCGGCGACGCGCACGAGCGAGCTCCTCGAGCACACCGCCCATCTCCCCCGCCTGTGTCATCGCGACGAACAGCGGGTTGAACACCTTCGGGTGGCGCGCCATCGAGTCGCTCAGCGACAGGCCCGCCTCGACGTCCTTGCGCACCGCGACGATCGTTTCCTTGAGGAACTTGCTCTCGGTCTGCTCCTCGAGCACGTACAGGGCACGCAGGATGCTCATGCCCGAAGGAGATCATCGTCGAGAGCTGACGCGAGAAGATCGCCAGGTCGTTGGCCTTGACGCGTCTTCATGAAGCCGAACTCGATCTCCTCGCGAGGAGTGCTTGTCGGCGATGTCAAGGACGATCAGCCCGCGCTGCTTGAGCTGATCGGAGACCGCCTGCTTGGAGTCGGCCTCGACCTCGCCGCGGGCCTTGCCGCCGGCGAGATCGATGGCCTTGAAGACGAAGGTGCTCATGGTCGGATGCCTAGGCGGCCGCCAGCGAGGGAGCACCGAGCAGACGCCTCAGCTCCTCGGGAGTCGACGAGCGCGCTTCGGCGAGCTTCTGGGTGATCTTGCCCTGGCGCACGAGCGTGGCCAGCGATGTGTCCATCGTCTGCATTCCCGCCGCCGAGCTGGTCTGCAGCACCGAGTAGATCTGGTGCGTCTTACCCTCGCGGATCAGGTTGCGGATCGCCGGGTTAGGCACGAGCACCTCACATGCGACCACGCGGCCGGAGCCGTCGGCGTTGGGCAGCAGTTGCTGGGTCATGATCCCCTGCAGCGCGACCGACAGCTGCACGCGCACCTGGCCCTGCTGGTGGGCGGGGAACACGTCGATGATGCGGTCGATCGTCTGCGCGGTGTCCTGGGTGTGCAGCGTGGCGAACACCAGGTGCCCGGTCTCAGCGGCGGTCAACGCCGTGGAGATCGTCTCCAGGTCGCGCATCTCTCCGACGAGGATCACGTCAGGGTCCTGACGCAGGGCGGCGGTCAGCGCGAGCGAGAAGCTCTGCGCGTCCGAGCCCAGCTCGCGCTGGTTGACGATGCACTTCTTGTGCCCGTGCAGGAACTCGATCGGGTCCTCGATCGTCATGATGTGCTCCTCGCGCGAGGCGTTGATCTCGTCGATCATCGCCGCCAGCGAGGTGGACTTGCCCGAGCCGGTCGGGCCGGTGACGAGCACAAAGCCACGTGGCTTGCGCGTGAACTCGTGCACCGACGGCGGCAGCCCGAGCTCGTCGATCGACGTCAGCCCGTGCGGGATCAGGCGGAAGGCCGCGCCGACCGCGCCGCGCTGGTAGTAGGCGTTGACACGAAAGCGTGCGTGGCCGGGGATCGAGTAGGCGAAGTCAAGCTGCCAGTCGGTCTCCAGGCGCTGGCGCTGATCGCCGGTGAGAATCGAGTAGATGATCTCGCGCGTGTCCGTCGGCGAGAGCTTCGGGTATTCCTCCAGCGGACCCAGACGCCCGCGCACGCGAACGGTCGGATGCGCGCCCGAGCTGAGGTGAAGATCGGATGCCCGGCGGTTTACGACCTCCATCAGAAGGTCAGCGAAATCGATGTCCATAGGTCCGCACATCGACCGCCAACTCGGCCGTTTTGCGCTCGCGGCGCCGTACTGGACGAAAGTTCGAGGCTCAGCCGCTGCCGACGACGCGAGCGATCTCGGCCATCGAGGTGCGCCCCTGCTTGACCTTCGCCAGTCCGTCATCGCGTAGCCGCGTCATCCCCTGGCTGACCGCCACGTCGCGAATCGCCTCCGAGGGACTGCGCTCCAGCGCCAGCGCCTGGATCTCGGGTGACATCTTCATCACCTCATACAGCCCCACGCGCCCGCGATAGCCGCTGCCACCGCAACGCCGGCAGCCGACCGGCTCGTAGGCCTCCAGCTCCACGCGCGCTTTGTAGCCGTTTTCCTGCAGCACCTTTGCCGAGATGATCGTGCGTCGCTTGCAGCTCGGACACAGCATCCGCGCCAAGCGCTGGGCGACCACGCAGTCCAGCGCCGAGGCAACCAGGAACGGCTCGATGCCCATCTCGATCAGCCGTGTGATCGCCGACGGCGCGTCGTTGGTGTGCAACGTCGAGAGCACCAGATGTCCGGTCAGCGCCGACTCCACCGCGATCTGTGCAGTCTCGCCATCGCGGATCTCACCGACCATGATGATGTCGGGGTCCGCGCGCACCATCGAGCGCAGCCCGGCAGCGAACGTCAGGCCGACCTTCGAGGACACCTGGACCTGCGTCAGCCCGGACATTTCGTACTCGACGGGGTCCTCAACGGTGATGATGTTCTTCTCCGGCGTGTTGAGCATCTGCAGCGCCGCATACAGCGTCGTCGACTTGCCCGACCCGGTTGGACCGGTCACGAGCACCGCGCCGTGCGTTTCGTGGCAGGCGTGCTCGAAGCGCTCGCGCTCAGGGTCGGCCATGCCCAGCTTGTCGAGGTCGACCACCACCGATTCCTTGTCGAGCACGCGCAGCACCGCGCCCTCCCCGTGCACGCTCGGCAGCGTGACCACACGCAGGTCGACATGACGACCGTCAACCACCAGCCCCACACGACCATCTTGAGGCAGTCGCTTCTCGGCGATGTCCAGCTCGGCCATGATCTTGATGCGCGAGACCGCGCCGGCGGCCATCTTGCGCGGGATCGTGGTCACGTCCGCCAGCACGCCGTCAACGCGGAAGCGCACGCGCAGCTCGTTGCCGTCGGGCGCCAGGTGGATGTCGGAGGCGCCGCGCTCTACCGCCTGCGCGACGATCTGGTTGACGAGCTTGATGACCGGCGCGTCTTCGGTGGTCTCGTGTAGCGCTACGACCTCGTCGTCCTCGGTGGCTTCCTCGACGATCTCCGTGCCCTGCCCAACGACGTCTTCGAGGCGGTCAAGGCGCGAGATCAACGCGGCGATGTCATCCGGCGGCGCGACCGCGACACGAATCTCGTAGCCGGTCATGATCGCGATGTCGTCGACCGCCAGCACGTTCGACGGGTCGGCCATCGCCACCAGCAGCGTGCGCTTGTCGGCGAACGCCACCGGGACCGTCTGGTAGCGCTTGGCGACCGCCGTGCTGACGAGGTTGGCGGCGCCCATGTCGACGGAGAAGATGCCGAGATCCAGGTGGTCCAGGCCGTAGCGCTCGGCCAGCGCGCGCGCGAGCCCGTCCTGTGTGATCGCGCCGCTGTCGAGCAGCATGCGCTCGGGCGTCGTGCCTGCGACGCGCGAGTTCTCAAGGGCATCCTGCACCTGCTTCTCAGAAGCCAGGTCCATGTCGACGATCACGTCGGTGAGGAAGCGCTGCGAGTTGCCTCGGCGCGAGGGCTTGGTCAGCCCCGTCTGGCCGCCCGTGGCACCCTCCTGAGCGCCGGCGTCGGCGGCGGCCGACCCGGCGCCCGACGCGGGGGGCTCGCCCGCCGGCCCACCCTCGCCGAGGGCGTGCTCGGACTCGGCGTAGCCACCGGTCTGGATGATGTTGTCGAGCTCGACGTCGGTGCCGGGCAGCGGTTCGAACGGGATCTCCGTTGCGTCCACGTGAGCTTCGACACCCGCCAGCGCGTCGGCGTCGATGTCCAGCTCACCACCACGCTCGACGGAGATGTCGACGCCGCCATCGGGCGTGCCGTCGATCCCGAAGATCGCGTGCAGGTCGGCTCCGGTCGACTGCGGGGCGTCGCTCATGGCGCGCGCTCCCCGCCGGCCGGCCTACCCGCTGTGGTCTGCCTCGCGCACAGCGTCACGCATGACGTCCACGGGCGGGCGTCGGCCGGTCCACACCTCGAAGCTGAGGGCCCCCTGGGCAACCAGGATCTCGAGCCCGTCGAGCGTGCGCGCACCATGCGCCCTGGCCGCCTGGAGCAGTTGGGTAGATCCGGAGCGATAGACCAAGTCGACGACATACGAGTACTCACCGAGTTGATCGAACGTCATTCCCAGTTGGTTGAGCGCCTCATTCTCAGTGGCCGAGAGTTCGAGAGCGGGATCGAGGCCGACCGACGTGCAGTTGACCAGCAGATCGGCGCCGACGGGCTGCTCGACCGCCGCCACCCCCAGGTCGCCGGCCAGCTCAAGGGCGCGTGCGGACGTGCGATTCCACACCGATATTTCGCCCGCGCCGGCTTCGCGCAGCGCCCACACGACGGCGCGCGCGCTGCCGCCCGCGCCGAGCACCAGCACACGCAGCCCGCGCGGAGGCTGCTCGAGCGCCGCGATCAGCCCGGGGGCGTCGGTGTTCTCCGCCACGATCTCACCGTCTGGCGTGAACGTGAGCGTGTTAGCCGCGCCGATCTCACGCGCCGCCGCACTCGCCTGCGAGGCCAGCTCCAGCGCCGCGTGCTTGTGCGGGATCGTCACGTTCGCGCCGACGAAGCCGCAGGACGCCAGCGCTCGGACCGTCTGCGTGAACAGCGCCGGGGGCACCGGCAGGCGCTGGTAGCGCCAATCGTGCATGCCCAGGGCGGCGAGCGCCGCGTTGTGGATCGCCGGCGAACGGCTGTGGGCGACCGGCCAGCCGAGCACGCCCAGACGCTTGATCACTTGTGCTTGCAAGCCGGAGGGTGCCCGCCGTTACGCTCGACCGCGGCGCGATAGGCAGCGCTGTCGGATTCGAACTGGGCGAGCGTGTCGGAGAACACCTGCTTGCCGCAGCCGTCGGGCGCGGCCACGTAGTAGAGGTATGAGACGTGCGCGGGGTGCGCCGCCGCGCGGATCGACGCCAGGCCGGGGTTGGAGATCGGCGTCGGTGGCAGGCCCGTGTGCGTGCGCGAGTTGTACGGGGAGTCGATGTGCAGCTGGGCTTCGGTCAGTTCGTGCGTGTACGTCGGGATCCCCTTCTCCTGCTCGACCGCGTAGTAGATCGTCGCGTCGATCCCCAGCGGCATGCCTTCGCGCAGACGGTTGTAGATGACCGCGGCGATCTTCGCCCGATCGCCGGATACCTGTGCCTCGCGCTCGACCATCGAGGCCACGATCAGCAGTTGGTAGGGCGTCACGTGCAGCGCGCGTGCCCGCGCAAAGTAGCGCGTGCCGACGTTTTCGCGGAAGGCGATCAGCTGCTCATCGACGAGCCGCTGCACGCGCGCGCCGGAGTCCATGTCGTAGGTCGCGGGAAACAAGAAGCCTTCGAGATCGGGCGTGTCGCGCGGGGCACCGTAGTGCGTGGGGTCGAGCAGCGGCGAGCGACGCGAGGCGACGCGGTAGCTGCCCTTCAGCCCTTCCGCAGATGCGATCTGCGCGATCTGCGCACGGGTCTTGCCCTCGGGCACGAGCACTCTGACAACGGTCGGCGTGGTCACCGTCGCAGTGTGCTTGGAGCCCAGCGAGTGTGCCAACGCGATCACTGCCACGACCACCGCCGCCAGCGCCGCGAGCGCCGCCAGTCGGGTTAGCCACGTGCGCCGAGCATGCTCTGGTGCGAGCGGCTGCGCGGAGCCGACCGGCGGCGCGCTGCGCGGCGGGAGCGTGGTCGGCACCGGCGGCGGGACGGGCGGCTGCTCGGGCGCCGGCGGCGGGGCAGGCGGCTCAGGCTCGGTCGGCAGCGGGGCAGGCGCGACCGGCGGCGGGACGGGCGACTCAGGCTCGGCCGGCGCCTGTGCGACCGGCGGGTCCTCGTACGCGGGATCGACGACCCCGGGGACGGCTTCTGGAGCGTGCACCACGGCCACGGGCACCTCGGGCGCCGGCGGCCCAGCTGGGGGCTCGACCGGCTCCGGTGGGACCTCGGCCGGCTCCGGTGCGTGTCCTTCGCGCTGCGAGCGCTGACGCGCTCGCTCCTGGCGGTCGCGCTCGCGTTGCTCGGCGGTGCGCTCGCGCCCTGGCCGTGATCGATCGCCGCGAGACAAGGATCACGAACCCTAACGCGATTGCGCGACGAGCCAGCCCTCGAGCAGATGTGCGGCGGCACGAGAGTCCTCGTCGCTGAGAGGGCTGCCGGGCGTCCGCTGTGCGAGGCGAGTGGTGAAGCGCTCGTCGTACATCTCCACCGGCACGCCATCACCGAGGCGTCGGGCCAGCTCGTCGGCGAACGCACGCGCCTCACGTGTCTGCGCGCTGTCGGAGCCGTCGAGCGAAAGCGGCAGGCCGACGACGACGCGTCCGACGTCGCGCTCGCTCACGAGTGCACGCAGTTGTGCGAAGCCACGCTTGGTCGCAGGACGCTGCACGCTGTGTAGTGGCGTCACGATCGTGCCAGTTGGGTCACTGAGCGCGCAGCCGCAGCGCGCGCTTCCATAGTCGAGCGCGAGCACCCTCATGCCGACTCAGCCCGCGCGAGCACGCCGCCCGGGCAGCGGGCGCGAGCCTGTCGCGGCCGCCGCCGTCATGCTGATAGCGCCGACTCAATCGCGGCGCGTCCGGCGTCGATCGCCTCGCCAAGCCGCTCGGGGTCGCGGCCGCCGGCCTGCGCGATGGTGTCGCGCCCGCCGCCGCCCCCGCCGACGATCTGCGCGGCGACCTTGACGATCTCGCCAGCCTTGACGCCGCGCTGCACCAGCTCCGGCGCGACGCTCGCCACCAGATGCACTCGCCCGTCGGCGCTCGCGCCCGAGCAGTATCGCCGCCGGGTGCAGGCGGCCCTTGAGACGGTCGATCACATCCAGCAGCTCCTTCGCGCCGGCGACCTTCACCTGCGCGGTGAGCACCTTCGTGTCGCCCGTGTCGGTCGCAGCGCCGGCGAGCGCATCCAGGTCGAGCTGCGCGTCCCCACCCGGCCCGCCGCCGTCCTTGAGCTGCTTCTGCAGGCGTTTGCGGTCCTGCGCGAGTGTGCGCACGGCCTCGGGGACCTCCTCGGGACGGGCGCGCAGTTGCGCGGCGATCTCGCCGAGCAGCCGGTCGTGACCGCGCAGCAGCTCGACGGCCGCCGGGCCGGTGACTGCCTCGATGCGCCGCACGTTGGCCGAGCTGGAGGTCTCGCTGAGAATCCTGAAGGGGCCGATCTCGGCGGTGCAGCGCACGTGCGTGCCACCGCACAGCTCGCGCGAGTACTCACCGTCACCGATCTGCACCATGCGCACGACCTCGCCGTACTTCTCGCCGAACAGGGCCATCGCGCCGAGACGCCTGGCCTCCTCCAGCGTGGTCGTGATCGGGCGTACGGGGTCGTTCTGGGCGATCCACTCGTTGACGCGGTCCTCGACGTCGCTCAGCTCCTCGCCGGTGAGCGCCTGTCCGTGGCTGAAGTCGAAGCGCAGCTTGTCGGGGCCGACGTAGGAGCCGGCCTGGCGCACGTGGCTGCCGACGCGCTCACGCAGCGCCGCCTGCAGCAGATGGGTAGCGGTGTGGTTGCACTCCGTTGCGTGCCTGGCACGGTGGTCGACGCGCGCGAGCACCGCCTCGCCCGGCTGCAGCGTCCCCGCCTCGAGCACCACCGCCAGCGCCTGGTCGTCGCCGATGCGAAACACGTCCTCGACACGCGCGCGGCAGTCACCGTGCTCGCATTCGATCGTGCCGATGTCCGCGACCTGGCCGCCGCCCGCCGCGTAGAACGGCGACTCGGCCAGCTTGACCAGGTAGCGCTCGCCGGCGACGCCGTCGCCGTCACCGCCCGCGTGACCGTCACCGTTGCCGTCGAGCGCGAGGTTGCGTACGGCGCCTACGGTCGTCTGCTGCTGCTCGGTCTCATAGCCGGTGAAGTGCGTGGCGAAGCCGCTCGCCCCGGCGAACGAGCGCGCGGCGACGCGAGCGCTCTCGACGCCCCCCCGGGCGTCGCCGGAGCCGGTGCGCACACCGGCTCGGCCACGGGCGCGCTGCTCGTCCATCAGCTGCTCGAAGTCGCCGTCAATCGACAGCCCCTCCTCGGCCAGCAGCTCGCGGGTCATGTCATACGGGAAGCCGTAGGTGTCGTGCAGGCGGAAGACCTCCTCCGCGGGCACACCCGAGCGCCCGGTTGAGCGCGCCTGGTCGATGTGCAGGCGCAGCGTGCCCATACCTTGAGCAAGGGTGCGTCCGAAACCGTCCTCCTCGGCTGCCAGCCACATCTCGATCGCCTCGGCGTTCTCGGCTAGCTCGGGGTAGGCGCCGCCCATGAGCTCGCCGACACGCTCGGCGAAGCGGACGAGGAACCCGGGCGCCGAGCTCGAGCACCCGTCCCTGCAGGATCGCGCGACGCATCACCCGGCGCAGCACATAGCCGCGGTCCTCGTTGGCGGGCACAACGCCGTCGGCGACCAGGAAGGTCATCGCGCGGGCGTGGTCGGCGAGTATCCGCAGCGCACGATCGCTGGCGTGGTCGTCGCCGTAGCGTCTGCCGGACAGCTCCTGGCCAAGCTCGATCAGCGGCCAGAACTGGTCGGTCTCGAACACTGTCGGCTTGTCCTGGAGGATCGCCGCGAGCCGGTTGAGGCCGAGCCCCGTGTCGATGTTGTTGGCGGGTAGCGGCGCCAGCACCGAGCGCTGCCCGTCCTCGCCGGGGCGCTGGTCGTACTGCATGAACACGAGGTTCCAGTACTCCAGGAAGCGCTCGTTCTCGCCGCCGGGCAGGTCCTCCGCGGAGCCGTACTGCTCGCCGCGATCGAGATACAGCTCAGAGCACGGGCCGCACGGGCCGCTCGGGCCGGCCTGCCAGAAGTTCTCCGAGCGTGGGCACTGCACGATCCGCTCGCGCGCAACCCCCACCGCCAGCCAGTGGTCGATCGCCTCCTGATCGCAGCCCAGCCCCAGCTCCTGATCGCCTTCAAACACCGTCACCCAGATGTCCTGCTCGGCGAAGCCGGAAAACCTCACGCGAAAGCTCCCACG
Source organism: uncultured Solirubrobacteraceae bacterium (assembly GCA_963705235.1). Lineage (GTDB taxonomy): Bacteria > Actinomycetota > Thermoleophilia > Solirubrobacterales > Solirubrobacteraceae > Palsa-744. Next base: position 2,747,116 of record OY970059.1, read on the forward strand.
CGAACTCGATCGCCTCGCGCTTGAAGTAGTCGCCGAACGAGAAGTTGCCGAGCATCTCGAAGAAGGTGAGGTGGCGCGCGGTGTGACCGACGTTGTCGATGTCGACCGTGCGAAACACCTTCTGGCAGCTGGTCAGCCGGGGCGCGGGGGGCGTCTCCTGGCCGAGGAAATAAGGCTTCAGCGGGTGCATGCCGGCGACCGTCAGCAGTGCTGAGGGGTCGTGCGCCGAGGGCACGAGCGAGGCCGACGGGACGCGCGCGTGACCACGCTCGTCGAAGAAGCTCAGATAGCGCTCGCGGATCTCGTCGGAGGTCATCGTGGGAGGATCTCAGGTCGTCGACGCCAGGGAGCTACTGAGCGGCGATCGTGCCGTATCCGACGACCAGATCACCCGAGTACAGGCACGCGAGCTGCCCTGGCGCGGTGCGCTCGGCGGGCTCGCTCAGCTCGATCGCCACGCGCTCGTGGCTGCCGGCACTCAACCCGGACTGCAGACGACAGGCGAAGCGGCGCCCGTGCGCGCGCACGCGTACGCCGTCGACACAGCGCCCGTCGCGGTGCAGCGTCGCCTCACGGACACTGACGGCACCGGCGAGCAGCGCGCTGCGCGGGCCGACGGTGACGGTGTTGGCGCGCACGTCGGTGGCGAGCACGTACAGCGGCTCGGGCGCGGACAGCCCCAAGCCGTGACGCTGGCCGATCGTGTAGGAGTGCGCCCCGGCGTGCTCGCCGAGCACCCGCCCGCGCTGGTCGACGATCGCTCCAGGGCGGGCGGACAGGCCACCGTGGCGCTCCAGGAACGCGCTGTGGCGGGTACCGGCCAGGAAGCACAGGTCCTGCGAGTCGCGTTTGCGCGCGACCGCGAGACCGGCGTCTTGGGCGAGGTCACGCACTTGCTCCTTGCGCATCTCGCCAAGCGGGAAGCGCAGCCGCGCGAGCGAGTCGGGCGCGAGCGCCGAGAGCACGTAGCTCTGGTCCTTGGCCTGATCGACGGCCGTCTGCAAAAGTGGCCGCTCATCGACGTCGGCGACGCGCGCGTAGTGCCCGGTGGCAAGCGTGTCTGCGCCGAGCCGACTCGGCGAGCTCGAGCATCGCGTCGAGACGAACGTTGCCGTTGCAGCGAACGCACGGGTTGGGCGTGAGCCCATCGGCGTGGTCTGACAGCCAGCCGTCGACCACGCCGGCGCGGAACTCGGCGCGCAGGTCGATCGACAGGTGCGCCATGCCCAGCTCGTGCGCGAGCTCGCGCGCCCCGCGGACGGCCTGCGCGGAGCAGCAGCTGAGCTCGCCGTCGTTCTCGGCGTCCGACCACAGCTCGAGCGTGACCGCCACCGCCTGGCGACCGCGTCGGGCGAGCAGCAACGCTGCCACGGCACTGTCGACGCCGCCGCTCATGGCCACAACCGTCCGCTCAGCGCAGGGCGCCAGCGCGGCGCGCTCGCGCGCGGCCGCTCCGAGCGCGCGGTGTAGCGCATCCGCGGTCAGCTCGGCGGCATGACGCTTGGCCGGGCTGAGCCCTCCCAGCTCGCCGGCTATCTGCGCCGGGCCGATGCGCGCCGCCTCCAGCAGATCCGAGCCGCGCAGCAAGCCGACGGCGGCGCTGCCGGCGGCGATGACCGCACCGCAGCCGCTTGCGTCGAAGCCGGCATCCGTTATTCGCCCGTGCGGGTTGTGTCGATCGAGCGCGAGCGAGATCCTGACGAGATCGCCGCAGGCGGCGCCACCGGCGGCGCCGGTGAACGAGTCGTGCGGGCTGTGGCCCTGCCCGACCGGGTGTTCGAGGTGACCGATGAGGCTCTCGCCGGTGATGCTCACCCGAGCGAGTGTAAGGCTAGGAGTGCCGCGCTTCGGTGATCGCCTGCTCGATCGAGTAGGCATCCTGCAGCCCGGTGAGGCTGCTCGTCTGCCCGTGACGGTTGACGATCAGGATCGTGGGAGTGCCGTAGACCTGCACCCCACGAGTGACCGAGCCGAACGTGGCGACCTGGCTGGGCGGCGCCTCGACGACGAGGATGTGGCGGTCGAGGTGAAGCACTGTGCGCATCGCGCGTGGACGGCCCTGTCGTCGGCGCCGCGCGGGACCCAGAACAGCAGCACCGCGACGTCGCCCTTGGCGAGGGCCGCTTCGACCCTGCTCTGGCGTGCCGGCACGGTGGCGCCCTTGGGCTTGGCGGCGGTGCTCGATGTGCTGGGCTTGGAAGCGGCTGCCACCGGCGCGGCCGCCTTGACGGCTGCGTGCGCGCTGGAGCTGGAGCCGCTCGGCGCTGCCTTGGTGGCGGACACGGCGGGCTTGCCTTCGACCTGGCGCGCGTTCTGCTGGGAGGTGGCGACGGCCTGGTGTGCCTTGGCGACGGCGCTGCTCAGACCGTGGACGCCGGGCGCAGAGCCGGTGTAGACGTGTGTGGGTGCCGCTGCCGCGTGTGCCTCAGCTGAGGCACTGGTGGGCGCGGCTGCCTGCGAGGATGGCGCGCTGGCAGGCGTGGCCGGGGCCGGCGCGCTCGACCCGCTGGTGCTGGCGGAGTGCCCCTGCAGGGCGAACAGCCAGACGCCGGCGAGCAGGCATACGGCCACCAGGGCGATCTGAAACGGACGTGAGAGCTGCGCCATCCCGTGCTGCTTCGGCATTCGCGGGCAAGAAGTTGAGCGGTGATATGCGCGTTGGACGCTTCGTGGCGCGTTCGTCGCGCGCTGGGCGAGGCTCAGAGCGCGTGGTGGCTGCGCAGCACCGCGTGCACGACGGCGTTGGTAGCGACGGGCTCCTGGGTGCCGGCCTGCATGTCCTTGAGGACCGTGTGCTGCTCGCCGACGATCGCCACATAGCGGGCGCCGAGCGCGTCCGCGTGGCCGAGCTGGCCTTTGAGCGAGCGCCCGCCGAGGTCCATCTGTGCCGACAGCCCGGCCGAGCGCGCTTCGCCGAGCAGCCCGAACGCCGCCGGGCGCAGCTCCTCGCGCGGCCCGTCGAGTGCCACGAACAGCTCGATCGGCGCGGTCGCGGAGGTGTGCGTGCCACCGGCGGCCGCGCTGCCGATGTCGGCGCGCTCGCCGGCGAGCAGGATCCGCTCGATCCCCGCCGCCCAGCCGATACCTGGGGTCGCCGGTCCGCCCAGCTGCTCGATCAGCCCGTCGTAGCGCCCGCCGCCGCCGACGCCGCTCTGCGCGCCGAGCGCCTCGGAGGTGAACTCGAACACGGTGCGCGTGTAGTAGTCCAGGCCGCGCACGAGCGTGGGATCGATCTCGTAGCCGACGCCGGCGAGATCGAGCAGGTCGCGTACCTCGGCGAAGTGCTCGGCGTCGGCCTCGTCGAGGTACTCGAGCAGCCGCGGCGCGCTCTGCATCACCTCGCGCGTGCCGGGGTGGTCGGAGTCGAATGCCCGCAGCGGGTTGAGATCGATCCTCGTTCTGACCTCATCGGACAGGCTCGCCTCGTTGGCGCGCAGATGAGCCTGCAGCCGTTCGCGGTAGCGGCTGCGGCTCTCGATGCTGCCGAGGCTCGACAGGCGCAGCGTGACCTCGCCGACCCCCATCTCGGCCAGCAGCGCGGCCAGCAGTGAGATCGACTCGGCATCGACGGCCGGGTCCTCGGAGCCGATCGCCTCGGCGCCGACCTGCCAGAACTGTCGGTAGCGGCCAGCCTGCGCGCGCTCGTGCCGGAAGAAGCTCGACAGGTACCAGAGCTTGACCGGCTGGCGGCGCTTGTGCATGCCGTGCTCGACATAGGCGCGGCAGACCGGCGCGGTCCCCTCGGGACGCAAGGTCAGCGAACGCCCAGACTGGTCCTCGAAGCGTGAACATCTCCTTGCGCACGATGTCGGTCGACTCGCCGACGCCGCGCGCGAACAGCTCGGTGGCCTCGAACACGGGCGTCTCGATCCGTTCGTAGCCGGCGCCCTCGAGGATCGCTCGCGCACGCGCCTCGAGCGTCGAGCGCTCGGCGGCATCGCTCGCCGAGCACGTCGAAGGTGCCGCGCGGGGCTTTGATCTTGGGATCGCTCAAGCTGCCGGCGAGTCCGCCGCCGGGGCGATCGGAACACGCACACGCAGCTCGCTGAGGAACGGGTTGGTGTCGCGCTCGCGTCCGAGCGTGGTGACGCCCATGTGCCCGGGGTAGACCACGGTGTCCGCCGGATAGCTCTTCAGCAGACCCTCGATCGAGCGCTCGAGCGTGGGCCAGTCGCCGCCGGGTAGATCGACGCGCCCGACCGAGCCCTGGAACAGCACGTCACCGGACAGCAGCGCTCCGGGCACCGCGTAGGTCACATGGCCCGGGCTGTGTCCGGGCGTGAACACGACGTCGATGTCCAGGCCCGCGAGGTTCAGGCGCTCGCCGCCGGCGAGCGTGTGATCGGCCTCGTAGCTCTCGAACGGACCGAACCCGGGCGGCACCCAGCTCATCACGTCGGCCAGCACCATGCGCTCGATCTCCGGGCAGTAGACGGGCGCGCCGGTGGCGCGTGCGAGCGGAGCCACGGCACCGATGTGATCGAAGTGGCAGTGGGTGACGAGGATCGCGTCGATGCTCACCCCAAGCGCGTCGATCGCCTCTTGCAGGCGCTCGGGCTCGTCGCCGGGATCGACGAGCACCGCCTTTTCAGACTGCGCATCCGCGCGCACGATGTAGCTGTTCTCCTGCACCGGACCGACGGTGAACGCGCGCACGTCGAGGGTCATCAGGACTTGGCCTTGGCGCCGGTGCCCTTGGCCTTCTGACGCTGGCGGCGGTCGTAGATCCACTTGTCGGTGTAGTAGCTGACGGCCGTGTACACGGCGAGCACGATCGGGAACACGCCGATCGCCTGGTTGGACTGCTTGAGGAACAGGATCACGATCAGCAGCAGCACCACCGTGGCGAGCATCGCCTTGTAGAACGCGCCCTTCCAAGTCGGCGGCTGGTCGCGCTTGTCGATCGGCTTGGCCTTCGCCTTAGCCACCTGGCGCGGGTCGCCGCTCTTCTCGGCGGCCGTCGGCTTGCGCCCTGTCCGCCCGCGCGACTCGACCACGCCGGCGGCGTTGCCGCGGTGCTTGGTCTGACGCTTTCGCCTTCCCTGTGCCACAGCTAGGAGCCTAGTGCGTTCTCGATCAGCTGGCGCGCGGGATCGAAGCCGGGGATCGGGAGCTCTGGCGGGAAGTCCGCAAACGCGGCGGCGGGCGCTAGGCCGACCAGCTCAGCGCCCGCGACCGGCACGTGCGCCTGCACAGCTCGCACGACAGCGGCCAGCGGAACCTGCAGCGGCTGCTCGACGTTCATCGAAACCTGGGCCACGTCGCCGTCCAAGGCCACTGCGATCGCGCGCAGGCCGGGCAGCCCCTCGCGCCCGCCCTCGCGGATCAGCGCGGCGACAGCGCGGGCGTCATCGACACTCGCGGACGGCGCGAGCTGAAGATTGAACGCCACCAGCGGCGGCCTGGCGGCGACGAGCGTGGCGCCGGCGCGCGGGTGCATGTGCGCCGGCCCAAAGTCAGGCTGCACACCGTCCTCGCCTTCGCGCAGCCGCTCGGCCAACCCGACGGTCCCGCCACGGCGCAACTGCGCGCGAGTACGGGCCGAGCCCGTCTCGCCTTCGGACAGCTCGCCGTAGAGGAATACCGGTATGTCGAGCTCGTGCCCGATGCGATCGCCGAGCACGAGCGCCTGCGCACACGCGGCACCCCGATCCCGCGGATCGAGGTAGACGACCGGCGCGACGTCGATCGCGCCTACGTGTGGGTGCTGCCCGTCCTCGACAGTTCGATCGCCTGGGCGGCTGACCACGTCGATCCGTTCGGCCGCTACGCTCAGACCTCGGATGAGGGCGTCGCCGAGCTGGCCGGGAAGACCGGCGAGCGTAAACACCGAGCGGTGATGGTCACCGTCGGAGTGGACGTCGAGCAGGCGCACTTGGCCGTCCGCTCCGGCCAGGAATGCGTCGGCGATGGCTGCGATCGTGTCCCGGTCGCGACCCTCGGACACGTTCGGAACGGCGAGAAGCGTCGGCGGCGGCATCGGCGACACGAGGCTAGCGACGCAGGGCCGCGAGCGACGCTGCGGCTAGACTTCAGCGTCGTCCGGGCCGGAGTAGCTCAGCTGGTTAGAGCAGCGGAATCATAATCCGCGTGTCGGGGGTTCGAGTCCCTCCTCCGGCATTTCGGGGAGGAAGTCCTCGCCTGCTCAGCCCTGGATGCGACAGCAAGCCCGGCGCTCGCTGGTGATCTCGGCATTCACGCGGATTCCCCGCCCGCCGTATCCGCCAGCCACTGAGAAGGGGTCCAGTCCCCAGCGTCTGTGGTTTGCCCCACCTCAATCAGATGACCGTCGGGATCGCGGATGTAGCAACGGATCTCGTACTGATGCTGCTTCGGCGGCGTCAGGAATTGAGCGCCACGGGCGCTCCATTCGGCGTACACGGCCTCGATGTCTTTGACCCGGATATTGAGGAAGCTGCTGACCCGGTCGAGGTCGCGCGGCGTCTCCAGAGTGACCGCGGGCTTGTCGTCGGTGGGGCCGCCGCCTACATTGATGACGATCCAGCTGTTGGCGAGCGCGACATTGGTCGGTTCTCCACCCGGACCGGAGAAGGCCACCTTGCCACCGAGCACATCGGTGTAGAAGCGCCGAGAGCGCTCGATGTCCTGCGAGACGATGAAGTGGGTCAGCACAATTTCCTCTGACGGCGGTCTGAGTTCGGCCATCTGCCACCTCCTCTGGTTGGGACCCATACCACGCGGACAGGTCTGCAGCCGATACTACGATGATCGTTAGAGCGCTCCTATGCAGTAGCGGGCCGGGGCCTTCGCCAGCCCCGACCGCTACTCGGCGTCCGGCTACTACTTCGCGCTCACGTTTTTCCCGACCCCATCGGTCGGTATGACGCTCACGGGACACCCCGCACCCTTCCTCGGCGGACAGCCCTGCTGCCACACGAAGGGAATATTTTGGATGATGCCCTTGCTGGTATCGGCGCCATAGCTGCCGTCCGACTGCTGCGCGTAAGAAAGTACCGGGACTTCGCTGCGGCCGCCGACCAGGACGGGCTGCTTGGCAATCACTTGGAAGTAACCGCCCGACAGATGTGTCGTCGGCTGCACTCCGCACACCGTCGGCGTTGGGCCCACCGCCCCCGCGCAGATGCGTAGGTGCATCGGCTCGTAGTACAAGGTGAACGAGTTGGCCGCCGTCGACGTGCTGATGATCGTCACGGTCTTTGCCAGGAACTGCACCGGCCCGATCGTGCGCCCGTCGGGATCGAACGCGATCCACTCCCGTGCGCCTCCATTGCTCACTGCCGGAGCCTTGGCGGTGCCCGCACGGTTACTCGCGAACGCCACGACGGCGGACGCGGCAACGAGCACGACCGCGAGAGCGCCCGTCCACGCCACCGCACGCCTGGTCAAGAGTCGATGCATGTGAACTCCTTCATTTGGTGGGGACAATGCCCCGAGGTTGGTCGCTGGCGCCGCGATCGTATCCCGAAGCCACACGCCGCCGATCGCGGCGGCACAAGTCCGCGCCGATCTCTCGAGCCGCCGGACCGCAAGTCGTCTGAGGCAGCGGGCAGGCACGCGCCGGCCGGCCGCCCTCACAGCCTCACGAGGAGGCGGGCTCCGTGACCGGGTCTGGCCTGATGACGACCGTGTCGGCTATGTCCAAGACCTCGTCCGCCGGCATGCCGACACGACTGGCGTGCTTGCGAACAGCTTCGGAATCGCTGGCCTGGTAGATGCAGATGCTCCCCAGCGTGCCACCCTCCTCGGCGATCACATAGCTGCGAATCCAGCTGATCTCATCTGGAAACTCGCTCTCGGCTACCTGTTTGGAGCGGGCCGCAACCTGCTGCAGCTCCTCGGGCGAGGCCCACGCGTTCTTGCGTCGAATTGCGTAGGTGTTCATCAGATCGCTCCCTTCGTCGTGATCCCAATGCCTGCTGACCACAAGCTTCTATCACCCTCGCTCCAGATGTGAGCGCCGGGCCGACCGCCGAGGTCACGTCGCCGGCGCCCTGCGCGTCGGCGCGCAACTCTCGGAATACTCAACCTCGTGGCCGCGATGAGCCGATCTTGATCGCAGCCCCGAGGCGCCAGATGCCACCTCACGACAGAACCACAACTCCGCCGCGTCTCAGCGCCCTGGTGACGCTAATGCTTCTCGCCGTCTGCTGCTGCGCGAGCGGGTGTGGCGAAGCGACCCCTGGCAGGCCGACCGCCGCGCTCACGAGAGCCAGAGCCCGCACGCCGCAGCCGCGCACGGTCGCGCCGGCGCCGACCCGGCCACGTAGCGTTGTCGCGCGGATCGACGCCTCTTCGGATCGGATCATCGCCGAAGGCAAGGTCCACATCGCCTCCGGTGCGCCTTCGGACGCCGAGGTCCGCCGCGAGATCCGGGCTGCCCGCAAGGCGGGCATCGTGCTGCCCTCCGGCAACTCCGCGCAGTCCTTTGAAAACTCACAGTCCAACGCCACAGGTCCGGCCGCGCAGACGCAAACACCTGAAACCCCCTGGAACCCCAGAGCCAAGCCGATCGCCGACTGGATCGTCCCGATTTTGCAATGGGCCTCCGAACACGGCTGGAGCGGCACCGTCACCAGCGGCTTCCGGACCTTCTACGAACAGGTTCAGCTCAACGCAGCGGGGGCGTTCAGCGCGCCGGCCGGGCTGAGTAACCATGAGACCACCGTCTATCCAGGTGGCGCCGTCGACGTGACCAGCCCGTCCCAGCTGATCACTGTCCTGAGCGGCTATCACGGCCCCGTCAAGCTCGTCGGTGGCGTGCTCGGACCTGTCGATCCCGAGCACTTCTCAGCCACCGGAGACTGACCCACCGCTCGCGCGGATTTGACGAAAAATGTTTCTGACGTTCCCGGACGGCGCGAAAAAGCCGCTAATTCGGGACAGTGAGAGCGTTTGAGCGTTTGCCGGAGGAAACCCGCACGGTAAATTGGCCAGCGGACAGGCAGCTCCCAGCGCTGCCACAGCAGCATGCTTAGCGGCGGGAGGGCCCACCCTCGGACACAGGGCAGACCCTCCCTAGGTTGGCCTCTACCTCGTCGCCCACCTGACCCCGTGTCAGGAGCGGCGGGGTTTGAGCCATGCCGATGCACGGCAGCTAAAAGGTATCGTCGTGCCCGCGCTCGCACCCGCCTGCGATCAAAGGAATAGCGGTAACTGCGCGAAAAAAATGGCGCTGGTTCGGTTGGTGCGAATGTTGAGCGGCCGCCAGCACCAACCATCGTCGGCATGAGAACAAAACCGACGACAAAGCGTCACTGCTGCAGTCGCGCCAGACGTCGCTCCAGCTCCGCCCGCTCGACCGCGTTCTCGCTCAGCGCGACCGCCCGCGTATACGCGGCCCGCGCCTGCTCCTGCCTTCCCGCACGTCGCAGCAGCTCCGCGTGGGCCGCGTACAGCGGCTGGTAACGCGTAAGCCGGGGATCGTCGAGCAGCCCCGCCAACAATTCGAGCCCAGCCTGCGGCCCGTGCGCCCCGGCTAGCGCCACCGCGCGGTTTACCTCGATCACCGGCGAAGGCGCGATGCGCCCCAGCGCCGCGTACAGCTCGGCGATCTGCGCCCAGTCGGTGTCCCGCGACCCCCGCGCCCGCATGTGCAGCGCCGCGATCGCCGCCTGCAGCTGGTATGGACCCGGGCGGTCCACGGTAATTGCCGCCTCTGCGATTCTCATCCCCTCCCTGGCGCGGCCTTCGTCCCACAGTGTTCGGTCCTGCTCGTCCAGCGCGACGTAGCGGCCATGCTTATCCACGCGCGCGGCCCGACGCGCATCGTGCAGCAGCATCAACGCCAGCAGGCCGTCTACCTCCGCGTCCTGCGCCATCAGCCCGCGCAGCAGGCGCCCCAGCCTGATCGCCTCGCTGCATAGCTCGCCACGGACCAGGCGCTCCCCCGCCGCCGCGCCGTACCCCTCGTTGAAGATCAGGTACACGACCGACAGCACGCTCGCCAGGCGACCGGGAAGCGCATCGTCGTCGGGCACGCGGTAGGGAATGCGGGCCTGCGCGATCTTGCGCTTGGCTCGTACGAGACGCTGCGCCATCGTGGTCTCGCTGACGAGAAAGGCACGCGCGATCTCCGCAGTGCTGAGGCCTCCCAGCGCCTTCAAAGTCAGCGCCACTCGCGCGGGCGCCGCCAGTGCCGGGTGGCAACACGTGAAGATCAGCCGCAGCCGATCATCCACGAATGCGCCGTTGGGCTCGGCGTGGTGCTCTTGTGCGTCCAGTCGTGCCAGCTCCGCCAGCCGCTTCACGCGCTCGGCGCTGGCGCGCTCGCGCCGGAGCCTGTCGATCGCCTTGCGACGGGCCGTCACCGTGATCCAAGCTCCAGCGTTATCCGGCACCCCGTCGCGCGGCCAGCTCGCCGCGGCCGCCGCGAACGCGTCCTGGACGGCGTCTTCGGCCAGCTGGAAGTCGCCGAGATGGCGGATCAGCGTCGCGAGCACCGCGCCCCGCTCCTCGCGAAACGCGCGCTCGACGCTGATCATGCGCTCGGCTATGCCGCGCCCCACATCGGGCGTACCTCGACCGACCCGTATGTGGCGCTGGGGATCCGCGCCGCCCACGTGATTGCCGTGTCGAGGTCGTCGGCCTGGATCAGGTAGTAGCCGGCGAGATACTCCTTCGTGTCCGCAAACGGGCCGTCGGTGATCTGCGTGTCACCCTCGCGCACGCGAACTGTCGTGGCCACGTCCGGGCGCCCCAGGCCGTTGTTGTCCACGAACAGTCCCGCGTCCTTGACCTCCTGGTCATAGCTGGCCCACTTGGCGTGCTCCGTGGACATCTGCTCGGCCGTAGGGCCGCCCTGCACCGGCTGATACATCAACAGCATGTACTGAGCCATCGGTTTCTCCTTGGGTTCGATTCGCCGCACACTTTTGCGACCTCACCCTCTACAACGCCGCACGCATCGCCAATTCGACACCCGACGGGATCTGAGCGCTCGCCCACCGATGCCCGTACCCCGGCTCAGCCGGTGTACACGCGCGAGAGCGACTCGGCCACACATACGGGCTTGTCGCCGCCGTCGCGCTCGAACGTCAGCTCGGTCGTGATCTGCGCGCCCCCGGGGATCTCCTCGATCGACGCCAGCTTGGCCCGCATTCGCACCTTCTCGCCGACCGGCAACGGCGCGGGGAAGCGCACGCGGTTGAGCCCGTAGTTGACGCCGAACACGAAGCCGTCGAATTTGAACATGTCGTAGGAGAAGCGCGGAGCCAGCGACAGCGTGTAGTACCCGTGGGCGATCGTCCCGCCGAACGGGCTCGTCTTGGCGCGCTCGGGGTCGATGTGAATCCACTGGTCGTCCCCCGTCACCTGGGCAAACTCGTCGATCTTCTCCTGGGTGACCAGGTGCCAGTCGCTTACACCCATCTCCTTTCCGACGTACTCCTTGATCTCGTCCATGCCGGTAAGGGTGAGCATCGGTTTCCGGTCCTCCTCTCAGCGGCCAGGCGTCTACGCCAGTGCGCCGCGGTTGACGTTTGAGCAATGCATCGTATGCGCTCGACGGCCAGCGCCATCCGGCGGTCGACGCCAGCGCCGGCCGCCGCGTCCAGGGCAACCGGCGGCCGGTAGCCATCGGATCGAGGACTTCTATGGGAGCGGCACGTCCCGAGTCATTCGAGGCGCTGAGTCCGTTCTCCACCCTCCTGGTGGTGCGTCCGCAGGACATCTCCGCAACGGGAGCGCCCGTGGTCGTGCCGTCCCAATGTTGTCAACCACTCAGCAGCCCCGGAGTTGCGCCGGCCGAGCCTGAACGCCAGGGCCGGCACGCGCTGCCGTCGCGGCGAGGATTTCCCCGCAAGCTGCGGCAAGCCCACCGCTGCGACTCTTGCAAACCGGCGCGGCTGCGCCTACGTTTGGATGCAGACGCGGTTCCGAGCCGTCAAGAGCGAGGCCACTGAGGTGTGAGGCCGCGCCACCCGAACTGGAAGGCCCTCGGGCTGGAAGGGAAAGGTTCCTCGAGCGGCCCGGGGCCGCGTCGCTTGCTTACCAGCAGGGCTGGAAGCGCTTGCCGTTGAGCTTCAGGTTGTAGCGCGCACCCATCATTCCCGCCGCCACATCCGCCGCACAGAAACGCTTGGTGGCGAGGCGGTACTCGGCATTGATGACCGGCTTGCCCGCCGCCAGGTAGGGCTGAAACAGTCCGCACTCCCGATACTGGTTGCACTGCTCGGTCAGCGCACCGTCAAAGCGCGTCTGCAGAGCGCCAGACTGCTCGCCGTCGTTCTTCTGCAGCACCGCCATCCCCAAGGAATGCGCCTGATCCGCGATCCAGTCGTTGTAGGTCAACTGCTGGGGCGCGGTCAGCGGGAAGCCGCTGTTGTTGGCGTAGCCTTCCATGTTGTCCGGCTCGACCGCGTCGAAGCCCTTTTCGCGGCAGATCTGCAAGCGCGCGGCCATGATCGGCTCGACCACGCCGAGCTGGCGGATGTCGAGCCAGCGCTCACCGGGCCAGCCGTTGGAGCGCCCCAGCACGGCCGGCGGGAACGCGCCGTAGTCGGGACGGAAGCTCTCGGCGGTACCCACATCCACGTAGCAGATCACGTGCCTGCCCTGCGCATGCAGCGCCGCGACCTCCGCGGCGTTGTTTTCGAATGCGTCGATGTCGTACACGTCCGCGACCACGCGGTTGTCGATGCTCCCCTGAAGCTGCCAGTACCACGTCGGGCGCGCCGGCGGTTTCCACCAGCCACCAGCCGCGTGCGCGCCGCTCACGTCACCGACCGGCAGCACGCCGGCAGCGACCGCTGTCAGCGCCGCCAAGATCGCCGCGATTGCAAGCACTCGAGCCGCCATCCCCGCAGCGCATGCTAGAGCAGCCACTGCCCCCGACCTCTTAGCTGCGACTTACAAGCCGGTTACCGGCAATTCAACGCCCTGCGACACGGTTGTGTGCAAGTCCAGCACCACTCCCCACTGCAAGGCGAGTTAGACCGGGCCATGATCGAACTGCACGCCAGCATCTTCGCGACAGCCGTCGCCCCACACCTCTACTGGATCGTCAGCCGTGCTGCCGGGATCGCCGCACTGGTTCTGTCGAGCGCGTCCGTGTGCGTGGGGCTGCTCAGCAGCGGACGCCTGCTGTCGGGGCACCGGCTGGATCTGCGGATCACCCACGAGGCGCTGTCGCTGGCCACACTCGCCGCCCTGGTCGTGCACGGCCTGAGCCTGCTCGGCGACGGCTTCCTGCATCCTAGCCTCGGCGACGTCGCTGTGCCATTCCTCAGCGGCTACCGCACGCTGTGGACCAGCGCCGGGATCGTGTCCTTCTGGGCGCTCGCGCTACTCGGAGGCTCCTACTACGCACGTGCGCGCATCGGCGTCAGGCGCTGGCGCTCGCTGCACCGCTTCACCGCGCTGGCGTGGATCCTCGGCGTCGCCCACTCCCTCGGTGAGGGCACCGACTCGGGCCAAACGTGGTTCCTGGCGATGACCGCCGCGGCTGTCATGCCCGGCCTGCTCCTGCTGCTCGCGCGCATGCTGCGCCCCTCCGCTGCACTGAAATCGGGGCTGGCTCGATGAGACTCTCGACGACCGAACACGCCGGCAGCCACGAGGAGGCTCCGGGCGGGCTCGCCGCCAACCAACGGCACGCACGGTCGCTCGCGCGCCGCCACCGCGCCGCCGCGGCGCGCCGTGCCCGGCGCATCAGACGCTCCGTCACGGGGTTCGCCGCTGCGCTGTTCGTCGCGGCCTTCCTCGTCGTGTACGTGCAGCTCGCCGACGGTCACGACCCCGCCCTCGCGCTAGCAGCAGACAAACGCAGCCACAGCGCGGGCAAAGCCGTGACCTCCTCGACGCCCCAATCCTCGACCACGCCCAGCAGCAACGAAGCCAGCTCGACCCTCGAAGAAAGCACCCAAGGCGAAGCCTCCTCGGGCACAGCATCCTCAGGCGAAGCGTCCTCGGGGGGAGAATCCTCAGGCGAAGAATCCGCGAGCACTAGCCAGGAATCCGGTCAAGCTAGCTCGCTGAGCACCTCGCAGTCATGAGCGAGCGCGAGGCGATCGAGGAGTTCGCATGCTTCGGCTCGACGTGCTCCGTTCGCGTTATCGGCTCTGGCGCGGCCGGGTCCGCGCGCGAGGCCGCAGCGCTCGGCAGACAAACGCTGCTCTCCTGGCATCGGCGCTTCTCGCGTTTCCGGGAGGACAGCGAGCTTTCGCGGCTCAACGCGAACCCACGCACGCAAGTGAAGGTGAGCGCGATGCTGGCGCGCCTGGCGCTGGCTGTACGAGATGCAGGGTTCCTGACCGACGGGCTGGTCGACGGCACGCTCGTCGAGGAGATCGAGCGCGCCGGCTATGCCGGCGAGCTACGCCCGCGCTTGGCGCTCGAGCGCGCCCTCGCACTGGCGCCGCCGCGCACGCCCGCGGCCGGGTCTAAAGCGCGGCGCTGGCGCAGCATCCAGGTGGACGTCCCCACCCGCACACTCACACGCGCGCCCGGGGTGCGGATCGACAGCGGCGGCCTGGCCAAGGGCCTGTTCGCCGACGTGCTCGCGCAGGCGCTCGCCGGCCACCGAAGCTTCGCCGTCGACTGCGCCGGGGACCTGTCGATCGGTGGCCATGCGCGGACCGTCCGTTCGGTCGATGTCGTGAGCCCGTTCGGCGGCGGGCCGCTGCACGCCTTCGAGCTTTCGGACCTGTGCATCGCCACCAGCGGCATCACCCGGCGCAGCTGGCTGGACGGCACGGGGCGCCCCGCTCATCACCTGCTCGATCCGTCGACCGGCGCGCCGGCATTCACGGGCCTCGTGCAGGTGAGCGCTCTCGCGCCGAGCGCGCTGGCCGCGGAGACCTACGCCAAGGCGGCGCTGCTCAGCGGGCCCGCGAGGGCGCGCGCGTGGTTGCGCCACGGCGGCGTGATCGTGTTCGACGACGGCTCGCACGAGATGGTCGCGAGCGCCGAACCGAGTCAGAAGGGTGATCGCATCACGGCTACTGCGCCGGCGCCAGCGACGACTTGGCGAGTGCTCTCACCGAGCGCCGCGTCGAGCTGCACCGTCAGCTGATCGGCCGGCAGCGGCCTGGAGAGAAGATAGCCCTGCGCAACGTCGCAGCCCAGCTCGGTGAGGTGGTCCAGCTCGGGCTGGGTCTCGATGCCCTCGGCCACGACCGTCAGCCCGAGATTGCGCGCGAGGTCGATCGTCGAGCGCACGATCGCCTCGGCCCGCCGGTCCTCGAGGATCCCCGTGATGAACGAGCGGTCGATCTTCAGCTCGCTCGCGGGCAGCGTCGTCAGGTACTCGATCGACGCGTTGCCCGTCCCGAAGTCATCGATCGAGACGCCCACCCCGCTCGCCCGCAGCGCGTCGAGCACCGCCACGGCCCGGTCAGGGTCGGTCATCGCGGCGCTCTCCGTGACCTCCACGATCAGCTGCTCGGGGGATACCTCGTGAGCCTCCAACAGCCGCGCGATCCGGTCTGGCAATTCGCTATCCAACAGGTTGCGCGCAGACAGATTCACCGACATCTGCAGAGCGATGCCGCGCCTGCGCCACGCGACCAACTGCGCCAGCGCGCGATCGATCACGCGCTCGGTTAGCGGCCCGATCAACGCGGTCTGCTCGATCAGCGGGATGAAGCTCGGCGGCGGCAGCATCCCGTGCTCGGGGTGGTGCCAGCGCACGAGCGCCTCCACGCCGGTGATGCGTCCGCTGCCCAGGTCCACCTTCGGCTGGTAGTGCAACACGAACTCCTCGCGTGCGAGCGCGCCGCGGACCTCGCCCAGCAGTGCCAGCCGTGTTGCGTCAAAGTGATCGCACTCGCTCGAGTAGACCTCGATCCTGCTGCAGTGCGCCCGCGCGTGCGCGAGCGCCGCGTCGGCGTGCTGGAGCAGCTCCTCGGGGCCGTTGGCGTGCTCGCCCATCACGGCGATGCCGATGCTCGCCTCTACGTTCAGCGCGACGCCGTCGAGCACGATCGGCGCCTCCAGACTGCTCAGCACTGACCTCGCCACCCGTACGGCGCCCGCGCTGGCGCGCGTGCGCGGGCACAGCAGCGCGTACTCGTCGCCTCCCAGCCGCGCTGCCGAGACGCCGTCGCCGGCCACAGCGCGCAGGCGCCGCGCGACCTCGCACAGCACTCGGTCGCCGTTGACACCGCCGAGCGTGTTGTTGATCTCGGTGAAGCGATCCAAGTCGATCATCAGCACCGCCGCCGAGCCGCCGTCAGGGTCTTCCCGGCGTACCGCCTCGGCCACGCGCTCGATGAACATCGTGCGGTTGGGCAACCTCGTCAGCTGGTCGTAGTGAGCCAGCCTGAAGTTCTCGCGCGCCTGACGGCGCAGCCTCTGCGAGGCGCGGGCGACGATACGAAACAAGATCGCCCACAGCAGCGCCAGCCCAATCGCCACCAGCAGCGCGATCGTACGCTGCTCGTGGGCCACCGCCGCCGCGGTCGGCTTGTAGCTGAGGTAGATCTCAAACGCACCCGCCGGCGGGCCCGACGTGCTGAAGCGCACCGGCACGTACACCTCGACCAGTTGCCCCAAGCCGACCTCGCTGGCCGTCTCGGAGTCCTCGGCGGGATCCACCACCTCGGCTTTGTCGGGCCGGCCCTCGAGCGCGTCGCGCAGGTCGTCGCTGGGCGTCAGCGTGCGTCCGATCAGGCTGTGATCGTCGGAGTAGATGACCTTGTCTCGCGCGTTCCAGATCTTCACGCGGGCCAAATCCCGGGTGACTGAGCGCGCGCTCAGCTGCTGATCAAGCGCGCGTACTCCCGCCGGCGTCAGGCCTGTGCGCATCGCTTGCGGTGACAGGCGCGGCTGGATGCCCAGGTGCGCGATGATGCGCGCCGACTGCGTCTCGTCGGCGAGCGTACGCGAGACGATTTGCGTCTGCAGCACATGCGCGAAAATGAAGCCGAGAACGACGAACGGCAGCAGTGTGAGCAGCGCTACCTGACGCGTCAAACTCAAACGCCCGAACAGGCTTGTGCGTTCGCCACTGGGGCGCATGCCTCTCGCTTCGAGGCATCAGTCACATAGCTTCACTGTCAGAGCCAGATTCGGACACAAGCTCTAGCCCCCGCAGTGATTCGACATACTGGCGGCGATGCGCGCGCTCGTGCAGAGGGTCAGCGGAGCTGCCGTGAACACAGAAGGCCGGCAGGTCGCGCAGATCGGTCCGGGGCTCCTGGTGCTGCTCGGCATCACACACGCAGACGATCTCAAGATCGCCGAGCGGCTCGCCGAGAAGGTACGCGCACTGCGCGTGTTCCCCGACGCCGACGGCAACATGAACCGGCCGCTCGGCGAGCGCGAGGTCCTCTGCGTCAGCCAGTTCACGCTCTACGGCGACACGCGCAAGGGCAACCGTCCGAGCTTCGTCGCCGCCGCCCCTGCCGAGACCGCCCGCCCACTGTACGAGCGCTTCTGCCTGCGCGCACAGGCCAAGCAGGGCGTGTTCGGCGCGCACATGCAGGTCGAGCTGGTCAACGACGGCCCGGTCACGCTGCTGGTGGAGATCGAGGCCGGCGCCCGCCCCGCGGCCGGCAGCTGAACCCAGCCACCGTCTCAGGGCGCGGGCAGCGTCCCCGCGACCGAGCGTCCGGCGACCCGGCCCTGCACCTCGGCGACAGCGCCGGTCCCGGCGGTCGTCCAGGTGGCCTTGAACGAGGAGCGCGCGACCGTCGAGGTCGTGGCAGTGAGGCTGGCGATGACCGTGTCGCCGTCCTGCGCGATCGGCGCGGGGCTGAGCTTGACCGTACCGCTGACCTGCACCCCCGGGACCAGCTGGTCGTGCTTGAGGGCCAGCACGCCGGCCCCGCGCGCGGCGACCGTGCCGCCGTACAGCCCGCGGTCGCTGGCGGCTTCGATCGACTGTATACGTGCGATCGCGTCACCGGCCGTCGAGACCACGGCCGCCGCCAGACGCAGATCGGCCTGCGAGGCTCCGCTGCCGGGCGACGGCGCGATCGGCGGTTGGCTCGACAACGCGGCCGGATAGGCACCGACGGCATGGATCGCGGGCACGCCGGCCGCACACGAGGCGTCGATCGCGTCAAGATCCTCCGGCCGCGCGACGAACTCCCGCACGAGCGTCGAAGCGCACGGCGCGTTGCCCTCCCCCACGACGTGTGTGGTGTTGGCTAGCTCCACGAAACGCGCGTGCCCGCCGACCTGGCCGAGCACCTTCGGCACGTCGACCGGCGGCGTCCACGTGTCCAGTTCGCCGCCCAGCACGAGCACAGGCAGCGAGCTTGCCAGCAGCGGTGCAGCGCCCGCGGTCGGTAGCTGGGCGATCGTCGGCGCGGGCCAGTCCAGGCAGCCGGTGAACGCCTCCGTGTTCTCGTTCTGGGCCAGCCACTCGGCCGTCGTGAACGGGCTGAAGGTGGATGTGGGCAGGTGCGCCTCGGCCACTGCCAGTTCGGCCGCGCGCAGTGATGGGCGGGCGCTCGGGTTGAACAGCTGCGGGTAGTCCCCGCAGGCGACCGCGAAGTACAGCTCGACGGAGTATTCGCTTGCCGGTCGACCGAAATAGGCCTCGTCGACCGCTTCGCGCTGGGCGTATAGGCGCAGCAGCGGGGCCGGTTCGCCTTCGTCCAGCAGCGCGCGTGCAGCGGCGTCCAGCCCGCGGTAGATCTGCGGGTCCTCGGCGGCGTCGCTGAGCAGGTCGACCAGTCCGCTCGCACCCATCGTCACCTGCTCGCGCTTGCCGGTGGGACCCGGCACGACGTCTGAGATCGTGCTCGTGCGCAGTAGCGTGACGAGCGTCGCCACGCGTGACCACGGGGCGCCGCCGGCCGCCGCCGCGCACGCCGGCGCGCGTTCGCACACGGCCTGGAAATCCGCCGGCATCGACTCGATCGTCGTGCGGTAGAACGGGTCCAGATTCAGCGCCTGGTAGGTCGAGTCGAGAATCACGCTGCGCGTCAGCCCTGGAAAGCGCGACGCGAACGCCTGCGCGAAGAATGAGCCGTAGGAGTCGCCGTACAGGTCGATCTTCGCGAGGTCCAGCGCATGGATGACTTCAGCCAGGTCGCCAGCCGCCGCGGCCGAGGTGAACAGGTCGGAGGCGTGGACCAGTTCGCCGTCGGGATAGCGCCAGCGCCGATTCAGCGCTTCCCCGCATGCGCCGACGGTGCGCTGGAAGGCGGCGGTGGCGGTCGCGCCGGTGAAGTTCTGCAGCGCGCGACAGCGCAGCGGCGTGGAGGCGCCGGTGCCACGGTTGTCGAGCACCAGCATGTTCCAGTGCGCCAGCAGCGGCCCGTACATCGGCGCGTAGCCGGCCTGCGAGCCGTCCAGCTGGTATTGGACCGATCCAGTAGAGGCGTAGCCGGGACCTCCCTCGACCGGTACGACCGTTCCCCGCGGCGCACCATTGCCCATCGCCGGATACCAGCGGTAGGCGATCGAGATGTCCGGCCCCGCCGGCGAGGCGTGGTCAAGCGCCACCGCCAGGCGGCCGCAGTAGGACAGCGGCGCGCTCCCGCAGCGGGTGAGCATCTGTGTGCCGACGCGAATGCTCGCCGGCGCGGCCGCGGAGCGGCGCGCCCACGCCGACTCGCTCGTGCCGCACAGCACAGCCACAGCCGCCAGCACGAAGATCAGCTGCGTCCGAGCACGCGTGCGCGACGATCTTCCGCCCCCCAGGCTGCTGCCGTGCATGGTCAAGCCTCGTTGTCGTTTGCGGCGCGAGTGTACCCGGCGCTCCGGCGCGCTCAGCGACGCACAGTGCGGTGCGCAGGCGCGAGCTCCAGCCCCCCGTGCACGTGCTCCGGCGCCGCCGTTCTCAGCGCCGGCACCAGCTCCGCGGTCACCAGGCCGGTCCGTTCAGTCATCTCATCGACGACCGCGAACCAGCGCGCCATGTTTGCCGGCGTGTCCAGCAGCACGGTCAGCGCTCCTGCGTGCCGCGAGACCGACCACAAGCGTTCACCGTGCGGTCGATGCTCGCCGTGATAACCCCACTCGCTGCGCAGCGCCGTCGCCCCGGCCGCGCCCTCGCGACGCAAGCGTCGGACCAGTGCCGCGTGAACACTTTCGCGTTGGTGGCGATCCTGCCCGCCGGTGTACACGACCAGCTTTTGCCAGTACGCGAGGTCGAGCGCGTCCGCGGGCGGCGGCTGGGGTAGATCGGCCAGCGTCCGCCCGTCGCGCTTGCACACGCGCACCCGCTCGAGCGTGATCGCCGGGTCGCGCAGCATCCCGGCCAGCTCTCCCAGCGCCGAGGCGATCCGCGCGCGCGCGCCCACACTCTGAATCATCAGCGGCACCTGACCGTTGTGCGCGAAAAAGCGCGCCCGGCGGCGCACACCGGCGACGGTGCCGTCGAGGCCGAGCAGCACACTGGCGCCCGCAACCCCGTGAGAGCGCAGGCATTCCACGGCCGCCACGTGGGCGGGCCGCCCGCCAACCCGATCCTGGCGGCCGATGTAGATAGTCAGCTTTGCCTCCTCGCCCATGCCCCCTGGTCCCGCCGCGGCTGCCCGCTTCGCCTCCTCGCCCACCAACCCATGCCCCGCCGTCGATCCGAGCAGCCGCGCGCGCTCCAGCGTGATCACGCCGTGAGGGCTGATCGCACGCACGTCCGCCAGTGCCGCCTCGATGCGCGCGGCGCTGTCCACGGCGATCGCGAGGAGCGGCAGGTCTTCAGAGAGGCTCAGCAGCCTCTCGCTCTGCAGCCGGTGCTTGATGCCAAAGCCTTCGATCCCGCGCAGCAGCACGCTCGTCCGCACACCGTGACGAGCTAGCACGTCGATCAGCTCGTCCGCCAGCAGGCGCCGCCCGACGCGGTCGCGCTCGCCCAAGTAGACGGACAGCCTCAGCCCGTTGGTCTCCATCAACCGCCACCCAACAGCTGTCCAAGCGCGAGCGCCGCCAACCCCAGCGTGAGGCTCGCCACCAGGTTGACGCCCCCCAGCCAACGCTGCCCATCCTCAGCCAGGCGATGAGACTCGAACATCCAGGTGGAGAACGTGGTGTAGGAGCCGATCACAGCCGCGCCGCTGAGCAGGTAGGAGTCGCCGCTCACCGCCAGCCCCACCAGCACACCGAGCACGATCGTGCCGGACAGGTTCACCAGCAGCGTGCCCAGCGGGAACCGTCCGGCCGTGCCAGCGGATGTGCGGGCATCGATCAGGAAGCGAGCGATCGCCCCCAGCCCGCCCAGCACGCCGACGGCAAGCCATAGACCGAGGAAGCTCATCGGCCGATCCCCGCGCGGCGGACGAGCTTGGTCGACACGAACACCGCCGCCAGGCCGCCGAAAACACTGGCCAGCGCGTAACCGCTCGCCAGCACCCAGTGGGCACCTTCGATCATCCTCAGCAGCTCGGCCATCATGGTCGAGAACGTCGTCAGCGCACCACACATGCCGGTGCCGGCGAACGCGCGGCGATACAGCGATGGCGCCAGCCGCTCCTGCAGGCGCGTGATCAGGTATCCGAGCAGCAGCGCACCGAGGAGGTTGACCGTGAACGTCGCCCACGGCCACTGTCCCGGCCGGGCAGACAGGCTCTGCTCCAGGGCCGCTCGGGCGATCGCCCCGATCGACCCGCCCGCGAAGATCGCCGCCAGCTCCTGGCGGTCCAAGCTCAGCATTGCGGCGTCCATGCTGTGCGTAGCTGTTGAGAGTTGCTGATCCGACGGCGTTCCACGATCTGCCCTCACTGACGCTCGAGTGACGGTTACGTAGAAGCCATCAGCGGCCCAAGCCGCGGTTATGGAGCGGGCCTCATCGCTGCGCAGCGCACGATAGCGCCCCCAACCGGTCCGTCAACCGTTGAAAGGTGCGTTTCGGGCACGCGCGCTGGTGGGCTTGGCCGCGGTCGGCCGACCTGATAGACCCAGCCGCATGGTCACGCCGGAGAACGTGTCCGCTCGATCGCGCGGACCGGCGCTCAAACGGTTCGCGATCGCAATCGCGGCGGTCGTGCTCGTGGGCGTGCTCGTGCTGGCGGTCTCGCGTGTCGACTTCGCGCACATCGGCCACGTGCTGATCACCGCAACACCCGGCTGGATCCTGGCGGCGATCGTGTTGATGGCCACGTCGCTGCTGCTGCGCTCAGTGTCCTGGCAGCAGACATTGCACGCCGCGCTGCCGCGCACGCCGATCCGCTGGGCGCCGGTGGCGCGCGCGACGATGATCGGCGTGATGGCCTCCGCGCTGATCCCCGGGCGCGTCGGTGAGCCGACGCGCGTGCTCGTACTGACGCGCCGGCTCGACGGGCGCACCAGCCGGCTACTGCCGATCGTCGCCGGCACGGTCGTCTCCCAGACGCTCATCAATCTGCTCGCGCTCGGCATCCTGCTCGCCGTCAGCGCCGCCAGCGTACCGCTGCTGCGCGGGCATCCGGCGGGCATTGCCACTGCCCTACTGCTTCCGTTCGCGCTCGTCGGGATCGTGCTCATCGGCCCTCGGTTGCTGGTGCTCGCGCGACGCACACGCTCGCCACGCCTGATGCTGGCCGCGATGGCGATGCGCCGTGTGCTGAACCTCGCCCGGCGCGGACTGCTGGTGTTCGCGCGTCCGCGCTACGGCGCAGCGGCGGTCGCCAGCCAGATGCTCGCGTGGGCTCTGCAATGGCTCGCCTGCTACGCGGTGCTGCTCGCGCTGGGGCTGCAGGCACAGGCCGGACTGGTAGGCGCAGCGGCGATCCTGCTGGCGATCAACCTCAGCGCGGTGCTGCCTGCCACACCGTCGAACGTGGGCGTCTTCCAAGCTGCCTGCCTGGTCGTGCTCGCCGCCTACGGCGTGGGCGCCGGCAAGGCGCTCGCCTACGGAATCATCCTGCAGGCGGTCGAGGTGCTGACAGCGCTACTGCTGGGTGTGCCGGCGCTGCTGAAGGAGGGGCTTTCCTGGCAGGACATCCGCCGCGGCGGCGCCCGCTCAGCCGGCGACGGCGCGCAGTGACTGGCGTAGCGAGCGCGTCGTCTGCAGCACGGCCGTGGGCTCATAGCCGCAGTGGGCCATGCAGTTTGCGCAGCGCGGGTCCTTGCCACGCCCGTACTTGCTCCAGTCGGTCGTCTCGAGCAGCTCTTTGTAGGTCTCGGTGTAGCCGTCGGCCATCAGATAACAGGGGCGCTGCCAGCCGAACAGCGAGTAGCTGGGGATACCCCACGCGGTGCAGTCGAAATCGGCCTTGCCCTCGAGGAAGTCGAGGAACAGCGGGCTGTGGTTCAGCCGCCACTTCTTGCGCCGACCTTCGCTGAAGGCCTCCTTGAACAGCTTGCGGGTTTCGGCTACGCCGAGGAAGTGCTCCTGGTCGGGCGCTTTCTCGTAAGCGTAGGCCGGCGAGATCATCATCTCGTCGACTTCGAGGTCGTCATTGAGGAAGTCGAGTACCTCACGCACCGTCTTGGGCGAATCCTGCGTGAAGAAGGTTGTGTTGGTGGTGACCCGAAAGCCCGCCGCCTTGGCGGTCTTGATCGCCGCGACCGCCTTGTCGAACACCCCCTCGCGCTCGACCGATGCGTCGTGGCGCTCCTGCAGCCCGTCCATGTGCACGGCCCAGGCGAAGTACGGGCTCGGCTTGAAGTTCGAGAGCTTCTTCTCCAGCAGCAGCGCGTTGGTGCAGAGGTACACGAACTTCTTGCGCTCGATCAGCTCCGCGGCGATCACGTGGATCTCGGGATGGATCAGCGGCTCACCGCCGGCGATCGAGACCATTGGCGCCCCGCTCTCCTCGATCGCGCCGATCGCCTGGGCGACCGGCATGCGGCGGCGCAGCTCGTGCTCGGGGTGCTGGATCTTGCCGCAGCCCGAGCAGGCGAGGTTGCACTGGAACAGGGGCTCCAGCTCGACGATCAGCGGGAACTTTTCCCGTTTGGCCAGCCGTTGGCGCATCAGGTACCAGCCCATGCGCGTGCTCTGTTTCAAGCGGACCGCCATCGCCGCCTACCTTAGTCGCCGGGCGCCCACTCGTGAAGCGCGCGCGCGACCCGCCGCAACGCGACCGCCGCGCGCACCGCGCCGAACACCGCCCGCGGGCGCATCAGCTCGTGTTCGGGGCTGTCTAGCACCACACGCACCACACCGAACGGGCGCCCGCCGGTGCCGGCTGCCAGCCACACCGACTCCATATCCACAGCGATCGCTCCGGCCGCGTGCAGCTCGGCGCGGCGCTCACCCAGCGCCAGACGCGAGACGCATACCACATCCCCTACGCGCACCTTCAGCCCGCGCCCGGTGAGTTGCTGGACGAGCCCGGAGCTGAGGTCACAGCGAACCCGTTCCTCGGCGTGGCCTTCATCGCTCGCCGCGTACACCTGCTCCGCGACGATCACTTCGCCCGGAACCGAGCCGGTGTCCAGGCCACCGCAGAAGCCGACCACCAGCATCGCGCGTCCGACCTCGCCAGCCAGGCCGCCCGCCGCGGCCTTCGCGCGCGCCGGACCCATCCCCGTCTTGCGGACCAGCGCGCCGCGCGCCGCCGATGAAATCAGCGCGGCCTCCACGCGCAACGGTGCGGCCACGAGCAGCTCGCCTGTGCCCTTCAGGGTGCTCATGACAGCGCCACTCGGGCGGCGGCATGCCCGCTGATCACAGCGCCCTCGAGCGTCGCCGGCCAGCCGGTGGCGGTCCATGCCCCGGCCAGCGCCAGCCCAGGAACGCTCGTCTTCGGGTCGGGGCGCAGCGCCGCCACACCCGGCACGGCGCGGAACGTCGCCGCATGCTCGCGCGTGGCGAGAAACAGCTCGACTTTGGCTTCACGCGCTCGCGGAAACAGCTCGCGCAGGGCCGGCAGGTAGCGCTCGCGCAACCCGTCCACGCTCATTGCCATCTCACTGTCGGCGCCCGAAAGCGACACAGCCAGATACTGGCAGCCGCGCGGAGCGCCCGACGCCTCGGTGCGATCGAACACGTACTGGACGGGCGTACCCACCCCCGCGGCGAACGCCGGCTCGCACACCGGCCGGTCATAAACCACGTGCAGGTTGACGATCGGCGAGCTACGCAGACGCGCAATCGCGCTCGCCTGCTCGCCCAGCAGTCCCTCCAGCAGCGTCCCCGCGCGATCGTGAGGCAGAGCCACCACGACCGCCTCGCAGCTGACCTGCTCGCCGCCCTGCGCCGCCCCCGTGCCCACGCCGCCGTGGACCTCGAACCCCTGGCCGGCTCTGCTCAGGGCTTGTGCACGCCAGCCGAGCCTGACCTCTACGCCGGCGGACGCGAGCGCCGTGCGCGCGGGCTCGCCGATCGTCTGCTGCAGCGTGGCTTGGTGAAAGCCGATGTCCCCGGCGTCGGCAGCCGACAGCAGGCCGGTGCGAAACACGAACGCGGCCAGCGCCAGCGACGCCTCGGCGGCCGGGAGGTTAAGGGTGGGCAGCGCGATCAGATCCCACAGCGCAGCCAGCGTGTGGGAGCCCTGGCCGTGACGCGCCAGCCACGAGCCGAACGTCTGACGGTCGAGCGCCGCGTCGTCGGGGTCCAGCCGCATCAAGCCAATCGCCGCGCGTGCGGCGCCTGCACGCTGGAGAGGGCTGAGGTAGGGGTAGCTTAGGAGCGCGCCGGCCAGGTGCAGCGGCGCTGGCAGCGCGCCCCGTCTGAGCGTCACCGGCTCGCTGCCCGGTTTCAGCACCGGGATCTGTAGGCGCTCCTGCACGATCGTCCGCTGCTCGCTGCCAAGGCGCGCCAGCAGCGCGCGGTAGGCGACGCAGCAGCGCAGGAACACGTGCTGACCATTGTCCATCTCCAGCCCCTCGCGCTCGAACGAGTAGGCGGCACCCCCCAGCCGGCGCCTGACCTCGACCAGCGTCACCTGCGCGCCCGCGTCCGCGCAGTCGAGCGCCGCGGCGATGCCCGCAAGCCCACCGCCGACCACGACCACGCGCCGTCCGGCGCTCAAGCGCCGACCCCGAGCATGCCGCATGCGACGACCCACGCCTTCTCGCGCGCGGGGATCGACATGCGCTGGCGCAGCGCCTCCTCGGGACGATCCTCGATGCGGCTCAGCAGCCGTCGGTAGATGCCGGCCATCGCCAGCACGCATGCCGCCGAGCGCCGGTCGAGCAGCTCGGTCAGCGCGATCCCGCGATCGAACCACTCGCGTGCGCGCTCGGACTCGAAGCGCACGAGCGCGGACAAGCGCGCCAGCTCCTCGTGATCGTCGTTGCCCGTCCCGACAGGCGGCTCGCTCGCCCCCGCACCGCCAGCCACGACGCGATCGAAAGCGTCAAGCAGCTCCGCGGGCGCCGGCGCGGCGCCGCCGGGCTCACCGGACAAGCCATAGCGGTCGAGGTCCTCCGCCGGCAGATACACGCGACCGTTCTGCGCGTCTTCGCGCATGTCGCGCAGGATGTTCGTCAACTGCAACGCCACGCCCAGTTCATCCGCCAGCCGTTCCGCGCGCTCGCGGTCGGCGCCCGCCTGCTCGCGCTGTCCGAAGATCGCCAGGCACAGCCGTCCGATGCCACCGGCGACCCGCCGGCAGTACACGAGCAGATCCTCGAAGGTCGCGTAGCTGACTCCCAGCACGTCCATGCGCACACCCTCGATCAGCTCGCACAGAGCGTCGCCCGGAAGCCGGAAGCGCCGGTGCGCATCGGCCAGCGCGACGATCACGGGATCGTCCGAGCCGATGCCGCCCGTAGCCACTGCGCGCTGCTGCTCGTCGAGCCTCAGCAGCTTCTGCTCGTGCGGCAGCGTCCCGTCGCCGATGTCATCGACGCGACGGGCGAACGCGTACACCGCGCTGATCGCGCGCCGCCGATCACCCGGCAGCAGACGGATGCCGTAGAAGAAGTTGGCGGCCTGCGTGCGTGTGACCGCTTCGCAGTGGCTGTATGCAGCCGCGATCGTCTCGGGCTCGCTCACACAAGCACCCGCTTGGCGCCACGCAGCGTGACGGCGAGGGCGAGCGCGCCCCGCCAGACGGACACGTGGGGTGGCCCCGACAGCACGTCATAGCCGGCGCGCTCGATCGCGTCGAGCGCCGCGCGCCCGCCGGCCACGAACGCCGCCAATGCCAGCCGTGCTCGGCCGCGGGCCTGGCCGAGCAGTGGCGAGCCCTCGTCGAGCAGCACTCGCGCGCGCGCGACCTCGAACGCGAGCACCGCCCGCAGCGGCTCGCCGGCGCGCCCGCGGGACAGGTCCGCCTCGGTGGCGCCGAAGCGCGCGAGATCCTCCAGCGGCAGGTAGATCCGCCCACGCGCGAGATCCTCGGCGACGTCCTGGCAGTGCTCGGTCAGCTGCAGCGCCGTGCAGATCGAGTCCGACAGCGCGATCCGTCGCGGGCTGGCCAGGTCGAGCACTTCGAGCACCAGCTCGCCGACCGGATCCGCGGATAGCGCGCAGTACTCGCGTAGCTGTGCCCACGTCTGATAGCGGGCGACGCGCTGATCGACACGGTTGGCCTCGATCAGCCGCGTGAACGGCTCACGACGCAGCCGGCACTCGCGTAGCGTCGGCTGCAGGGCGACCAGCAGCGGGTGGCGCGCCTGCGCGCGAAACGCCCGGTCCAGCTCCTCCTCCAGCCAGTCCAGGGCGGCCAGCCGGTCGCCGGGAGCGCAGTCGCCAAGCTCGTCCACCAGCCGCGCGAAGCCGTACAGGGCGAGCAAGTGCGCGCGCACCTTCGCGGGGAGCATCCGGCTGGCGACCGGGAAGTTCTCCGAGCCCGCCCGCGCCATCACCGCCTCGGCGGTTGGCGTCCCGATGGGCGCGTCGGCCAGCAGCGTCACTCCCGTCGCTCGGCGCCGCCGTCAACCGCCGTGACGGACGCCTCCTGCACCGACAGGCAGCGGCCGAGTGCCATGATCGGGAACGTCAAGCGATAGAGGTGGTAGTTGATGTAGTAGTCCGACGGGAAGCCCGTGCCCGTGTACTGCGGCTCATCCCAGCTGCCGTCCTCGCGCTGAGTGCCCACAAGCCACGCCATGCCGCGCGCGAGTGCCGGCGAGCGCTCGCCGGCGGCGTGCAGCGCCAGCAGCGCCCACGCCGTCTGCGAGGCAGTGCTGGGGCCACGACCGATCCAAGCCGGGTCGTCGTAGGAGCGCGGGTCCTCACCCCAGCCGCCGTCCTCGTTCTGATGGCTCTCCAGCCAGCGCACCGCGCGGCGGATGCTCGGCTCGGCGGGACTCACGCCGGCCGCGATCAGCCCGGGCACGGCGGCACCCGTGCCGTACACGTGATTGACCCCCCAGCGCCCGAACCACGACCCGTCGCGCTCCTGGTGGTCGAGCAGCCATTGCACGCCGCGGCGCGCCGCCGGCTCGTCGGCCAAGCCGAGCACGCCGAGCATCTCGATCGTGTGCGCGGTGACGTCCGCGCTGGGCTCGTCGATCACCTCACCGAAGTCCAGGAACGGCAGCTCGCGCACGAGCGAGCGCGTGTTGTCGGCGTCGAACGCGCCCCAACCGCCGTCCTCGCTCTGCATCCCCCCCACCCAGCGCACCGCCCGTGCGATCGCACCGTCGACGCCCTTGGCGATCGGCGGGCGGCGAGCCAGACGATTGAGCGCCAACACCACCTCGACCGTGTCGTCCACGTCCGGATAGTTGACGTTGGCGAACTCGAACGCCCAGCCCCCGGGCGCGAGCCCTGGTCGTGAGACCGCCCAGTCGCCGGACACCGTCACCTCCTCGCCCAGCAGCCAGTCGCCCGCTCGTGTCATCGCCGGGTCGTCCTCGGATACGCCCGCATCCGCAAGTGCGACCATCGCCAGCGCCGTGTCCCACACCGGCGACTGGCACGCTTCCAGGCGCCGCGACGCAGGAGCGCGATCGGCGCGTTCCTCGACCATGAAGCCCTCCAGACCGGCCAGCCCGCGGCGCATCACGGGGTGCTCCAGCGGATATCCGCGCAGGTGCAGCGCCATCAGCGAGTAAACCCACGGCGGCTGGATGCCTCCCCACGAGCCATCGGCCTCCTGGCGGCGCACGATCCAGCGCTCGGCGCTCGAGAGCGCCAGCCGCCGCAGCGGCGCCAGCGGGCGACGCTCGTAAATGCGCAGCAGGCGATCCAGGCGGGCCAGCCAAACGCCTCGGCGCGAGACACCTTCGGCGACGAGCTGCTCAGCCTCACCGGCCGGCTCACCGCCGGAGCGACGGACCCCGGCGTGCAGCTCCTCCAGGTCGAACGGGAGGTGTTTGACCGGGCGGTGCGCTTTGACGACCGACAGCGCCACGATCGTCTGGCGCGCCCAGCAGGCGAAGTCGTACACGTTGAGCGGAAGTGAGGGCCTAAGCAGCACGATCTCCGGCGGCAGCGCGGGCACGCGCTCCCACGACCACAGGCCGAACAGCGCGAGCCACACGTGCGTGAACACGCGCGCGCGCTCCAAGCCTCCTTGCGCACGAATGAACTGCGCCGCGGCGCGCATGTGCTCAGCCTGCGACGGGTCGCCGGCGAGCCGCAGCGCCCAGTAGGCCTCGATCGTCGTCGACAGCTCGCCTGGCCCGCCGTGGAAGTTGCTCCATGTGCCGTCGGCGCGCTGCTGTGAGCGAATCCAGGCCGCCGAGCGTTCGGTCTCCTGCGCCCGGCGGACGCCAAGGAACTCGCGCAGGAGCATGTCCTCGGCGTCCATCGTGACGTTCGTCTGCAGCTCTCCGCGCCACCAGCCCGCGTCATCCTGGAGCGACAGCAGGTGCTGGGTGGCGAGATCCAGGGCGATCCTTGCCTCGCTGCGCGCCTCCACGGTCGACTGCGGCATGCCGAAAAGCTAGATCTTTTTGCCAGACGACGACAGCCGCGCACGCCGCCTGCCATGACGGGCGGTCATGAGGAGGCGTGCGAGCCAGACGCGATCAGCACCTCTGGGTGGGCGAGCGTGATCACATGCCGGCGCAGCGCCGCCTCCGATACCCGCCGGCGCACCGGTGCGACGAAGCGATAGAGGATCAGGCCGTCGAC
Organism: uncultured Solirubrobacteraceae bacterium; assembly: GCA_963705235.1. Lineage (GTDB taxonomy): Bacteria > Actinomycetota > Thermoleophilia > Solirubrobacterales > Solirubrobacteraceae > Palsa-744. The sequence goes on from OY970059.1 coordinate 2,776,889, forward strand.
GTTTGTGCGCGCCACCAGGTGAAAGCCCGGCGCCGGCGGCTGGCCGGCCGAGGCCCGCAGCGGCGCATACCCCGTCTCGTCGATCTCGCGCACGCGCACGGTCGCGCCGCGACGGAGGTTGTGCAGTCCCGGCAGGTAGTACTCCAGCGGCGCAGCGCCCAGCTCGACCGTCGTGATCGCACGCGCCGGCGACGGCCGTCCGATCGCACCCGCCAGGTCACGCCAGTTGCCTCGCTGCAGCCGCGGGCTGCGTACGACGTCGAGCGAGATCGCGGTGAACGCCACGGCGATCGCCACCGCGAGCGCACCTCCGACGCGTCCCGTGCCGGGCGCCGTGACCACGACCGCGATCAGAGCGCTCACCGGGATCATCGCCGCGACGAGGTTGCGCGGAGCCAGGTAGTCGGCGCCGAGCACAGCCAGTGCGATCGGTGCCAACACCCCACAGGCGGCGATCGCCAGCGCGATCAGCGCGCCACGGCGCGCCTGCGGGTGATCGAGCATGCGCCAAGCCCCGAACGCGAGCCCGGCGAGAATCGGCAGCGCGACCAGCAGCTCGATGCCATGCCCGAGCGGCGAGCCGGAGTAGCCGGTCAAGTAGTACTGCGGGATCGCTTGCAGGCGCGCCGACAGCGCCCAGCGTCCGATCCACTGCGTCCCGTGTCCGCCCTGCGCGGAGATCAACGGCACCAGCGCGGCCCCAAGAAGCACCAGCGCCCCGACCGCGGGCAGCGCCGCCCGGCGCGTGCGCCGCTCGCACACCAGCCACAGCGCCATCGGGGCCAGCAGGAACACGGCGAAGTAGTGGGTCAGTAGCGCCAGCGATCCGCTCAGCGCGAACGCCGCCATCCGCCGCCCGGTCGGCTCGCGCTCGGCGCGCACGAAACAGAGCATCGCCAGCGCTGCCATCAGCACGAACAGCTCGTATGCGCGCGCCTCCTGCGAGTACCACAAAAGCAGCGGGTTGACGGCCACGAACGCAGCGCACGCGACCGCCGCGCGGCGGTCGCACAGCTCACGTCCGATCGCCCAGGCGACCGGGACCGTGGCGATGCCGGCGAGTGCCGAGGGCAGGCGCAGGGCGACCTCACCGGTGCCGAGCACGCGCGAGTCCGCCCACGCCAGCAGGTACCACAGCGGCGGCGTGTTCTCGGTGTGTGCCACCGAGTGAAGCGTCGCCCACAGGCTCGGATGCAGCACGTGCACCGGCGTGAACGCCTCGTCGTACCAGAAACTCTGTTGGTCGATGCTCGCCAGCCGCAGCAGGGCCGCCAGCAACGTCAGCGCCGCCAGCGGCCACCAGCCCGGCAGCCGAGCGGCCGTCGGGCCTGCCGGGGCCCTCGCCGGGTGCGTCGCCGCGCTCACGGCGGGCAGGCCCCCCGCCCGGCGGCACCGAAGCAGCCGAAACGTTCGGCACGCACGTCGTCCTCGGTGCCGGCGCGCAGGTACCAGCCGCCGTGCACCGTGCGCCTGCCGCCGATGGTCGGGCCCCAGATCACCAGGCAGATCTGAGTGCGGCTGTGGGGCGCGCCGGGGCTGGTGTTGCCGCAGGCCACCTCGTGCTTGCTGCCCACGCCGAGCAGCTGCTGATCGACGGCGACGTTCTTGTAGTTGTGCCCTGTGTAATGACGCCAGGTGCTCAGGTCGGCGATCAGGCGCTCGTTGACATGCCGTTGGCGCACCAGGTCGTTGACGGTGGCGACGCTCAGCAGCAAGCCGACCAGCACCAGAATCGTCGTCTCGATCAGGCGCATCCGCCCCGTGCCGGGCTGCTCCGCCGAACGGGGGCGCAGCCATGCCGGGAGACGCTGCCAGCCCCCGGCCTCGATCGCTGCCGCGGGCTCGCTCATTGCACCTGCGCCAGCAGCGGCGAGATCTGGTGCAGGACGTACAGCGCCTGCACGAACAGGACGGCCGCCAGCAGGCGGCGGTCGCGACTGATCACCGCCAGCGGCAGCGGCCACAGGATGTACCACGCCAGCAGCCACGTGCTCGTCACCGAGATCGCCAGCAGCGCCCAGCCGGATGCCGCGACCCAGTCATAGCCCCGCCACGTGCGCCACAGCAGGTACAGGCAGCTGACCACGAGCGCGCCCTTGAGCAGGTCGTGGTCGATCGGGAACACGCCCGGCTTGCCGAACAGATGGGCGATCTCGGTGGCGAAGCTGTCGCTGGAGACGAACGCGGCGTCGCGGTTGAGCGCGGCCACGATGTTCGACCCCGTCGACCCCGAACGCCACCCAGCCGATCAGCGCGCCAAGCATCAGCGCCCCCGCCGCACCGAGGATCGGCGCCATCCGGCGTCTGGCGAGGACCATGAACGGCAGCAGCACGCCGACGGTGGCCTTGACGAGCGCCCCCGCGACGATCAGTGCCGCGGCGCCAGCTTCGCGACGCGGCGAGACCTCCTCGGCGATCACCAGGCTGACCGCCCCCATCATCATCACCATCATCAGCAGGTCGTTGTGCGCGCCTCCCAGCCCGTAGATCACATACAGCGGGTTGGCGCCGACGGCCAGCACCGCCAGCACTGGGTCAAGGCCCCGTGTTCGCGCACAGCGCCAGGTGAGCGCGAGCGTGCCGGCGCTGGCCAGCAGCGCCTCGACCTTCATCCCCCACAACGCGCCGACTACACCCAACGGCGCTAGCGGGTAGGACAGCAGCGTGTACAGCGGCCCGTAGGCGGTCGCAACCCGACGCCAGTCGTGCCCGACGTAGTGGAAGATCGGATCGTCGACGATCGACACCGGCCCGTGCTGGTAAGGGTTCAGGCCGTGCTCTACGCCCATGCGCGCATAGGCGATGTAGCTGAACACGTCGGTGGACAGCAGCACCGGACCGACGAACACGATCAGGTGCAGCGCGCCGATCAGCACGATCGCCCAGCGTTTGGAGATCGCGCGCACCGAGCCACGCGCGAGCACGAGCACGAGCAGCCCCGCATATGCGGCAACCGATGCGAGCAGCGCGATCAGGAAGACGCGGTAGCCAAGGCGCTCGCCGATCCCCGACAGCCAGCCGCTGATGTCCGGCGATTTGGGGATCAGCGGCGAGGCGCCCGCCGCCCCGTCGAAGACGACCTCGGCGGTGGCCAGCACGAGCACCAGCGCGAACAGCGTCGCGACAGCCGGCGCCCACCGCCGAGAGCGGACGTGGGTCAGGCGGTGCTCGCTCTGGGCGGCGACACTCACGAAGCGGTGAAGCTCACAAAGCCGTCCACACGGTCTTCGTCTCCAGATACGCGTCGAGGCCGTCGTGGCCGTGCTCGCGCCCGATGCCCGACGCCTTGAAGCCGCCGAACGGCGCCGACGGATCGACCGTGCCCCAGGTGTTGATGTACACCGAGCCCGCTCGCAGCATCGACGCCAGCCGGTGCGCATTGCTGACGTCGCGCGTCCACACGCCCGCAGCGAGGCCGTAGTCGCCGGCGTTGGCACGCTCGGCGACCTCCTCGAGCGTGTCGTACGGCGAGGCGACGAGCACCGGACCGAAGATCTCCTCGCGCGCGATACGCAGATCGTCGGAGGTCGTGCTGAACAGCGTCGGCGCGACGAAGTAGCCACCGCTGTCGCTCAGCGCGGCCTCGCCGCCGGCGAGCACCTCGGCGCCCTGCTCGCGGCCGGATTCGATGTAGCTCATCACGCGCTCGTGCTGCTCGGCCGACACCAGCGGCCCAAGCTGGGTGCCCTCCTGCAGGCCCGGCCCCAGCTGTGCGGCCTTGGCAGCCTGAGCGAGCGCGTCGACGACCTCGTCGAAACGCTCGGCCGGGACGAACAGGCGCGAGCCGGCGTTGCACGCCTGCCCGGAGTTGAAGTAGATCGCCTGAAAGGAGCCCTTGACGGCAGCCTCGATGTCGGCGTCCGGCAGGATCACGTTCGGCGACTTGCCACCCAGCTCCAGCGTCACCCGCTTGAGCGCCCGCCCCGCCTTCGCGCCGATCTCGCGCCCGACGGCGGTCGAGCCGGTGAACGCGATCTTGTCGACGCCAGGGTGATCGACGATCGCCGCGCCCGTCTCCCCATCGCCGGTGAGCACGTTGAGCACGCCGGGTGGAAAGCCGACCTCGAGCGCCAGCTCGCCCAGGCGCAGCGCGCTCAGCGGCGTCTGCTCGGCCGGCTTGAGGACGACCGTACAGCCGGCCGCCAGCGCCGGGCCGAGCTTCCACGCGGTCATCAGCAGCGGAAAGTTCCACGGCACGATCTGCCCGCACACGCCGACCGCTTCCCGACGCGTGTAGCACAGCATGTTGGGCGCGCTGACCGGCAGCACGCTGCCCTCGATCTTGGTCGGCCAGCCGGCGAAGTAACGCAGGTGACCGACAGAGCCGGCCACGTCGACGTACTGGGCCAGCCCGACCGGCTTGCCGTTGTCTAGCGACTCGATCTGCGCGAACTCCTCAGCGCGGTCTTCGAGCGCCTGCGCGAGCGCGAGCATCAGGCGCTCGCGTCCGGCCGCCGGCATCGTCGCCCACGGGCCGCTGGTAAACGCCTCGCGGGCGGCGTCGACGGCGCGCTGGACGTCCTCGACGCCACCCTGGGCGACCTCGGCGATCTCGCGCCCGGTGGCCGGGTCCAGCGTGGTGAACGTGCGGCCATCGGCGGCGTCCAGTTGCTCGGAGCCGATCAGAAGACGATGCGATCGGGAGATGAAGTCGCGAGCCGGAGCGCTCAGCCCGTCGGGCAGGGTGTCTGCGGAGATGGTGGTCATCTGGGCAGCGTACCTGCCCTCACCGCCCGCGCGCACCCCATCGCGTTGTCCGTCGTGCCCGTGTCGCGTTCTCGCCAGACGGGGCAACCCGTATGCTGCGCGCATGGCCGAGGCATCAAAGGCCGTACTGATCACCGGCTGCTCCTCAGGGATCGGGCGCGCGAGCGCTACGCGTCTGGCGCGCGCCGGCTGGACCGTGTACGCGACCGCGCGGCGCCCCGAGTCGATTGCCGACCTCGAGCGCGGCGGCTGCCACACGCTCGCGCTGGACGTCACCGACGAGGACTCGATGCGCGCGGCCGTCGAGACGGTCGAGCGCGCCGAGGGCGCCGTCGGGGTGCTGGTCAACAACGCCGGCTACAGCCAGAGCGGCGCGATCGAGACCGTGCCGATGAACGCCGTGCGCGAGCAGTTCGAGACGAACGTGTTTGGGCTGGTGCACCTAACGCAGCTGGTTCTGCCGAAGATGCGCGCGCAGCGCTGGGGCAAGATCGTCAATCTCGGCTCAATGGGCGGGCGCCTGACGTTTCCCGGCGGCGGCTACTACCACGCGACTAAGTACGCGCTGGAGGCGATCTCCGACGCGCTGCGCTTCGAGCTGCGCGGCTTCGGGATCGACGTGATCCTGCTCGAGCCCGGTCTGATCACGACCGAGTTTGGCGAGGCCGCGACCGCCAGCATGGCCAGCGTGCTCACCGACGGAGAGGACCCCTACGGGCACTTCAACGCGACTGTCGGGACGGCCACCAAAGGCGTTTACGACGGGCCGATGCGCCGCTTCGGCGCCGGCCCGGAGCGTGTCGCCAAGGTGATCGAGAAAGCGATCACGCGACGGCGCGCGCCCACACGGATCACGATCACGCCTTCGGCGAAGCTGATGATCGGCACGCGGCGCCTGCTCACCGACCGCGCCTGGGACGCAACCATGCGCGCCCAGTTCCCACCACCCGGCTAGCCAGTCGAGAGGCTAGAGTTCCGATCTATCGGGACCGATCACCTATATGGACCTTGCGTTCGACTGAGGTGAGTCGATGTCGCAAGCGAACGTCGCGCAACACCGTCGCCTGATCGAGACGTTCAACGAACGCGATATCGACGAGTTCGTCGAATGCTTCGATCCGAGTGCCGAGTTCCAGTCGATATTCGCGGCAGTCGGCGGAGCCAGCTACCACGGGCACGACGACCTGCCGCGGTACTTCCGAGACCTCGCCGACGCTTGGGGCGATGAGATCCGCATCGTACCGGAGGCTTACTTCGATCTCGGCGAGCAGACCCTGCTGTTTCTTCTGTTTCACGGACGCGGGCGGCTCAGCGGCGCGGAGGTCGAGATGCCAGTGGCCCTCGTAGCGCGATGGCGCGGTGGCCTGATTGTCCACCTGAGGGCCTATGCCGACAGAGGCGACGCGCTGAGCGACCTGGGCGTGACGGAGGAGGCGCTGGAGCCGAGCTCTCCTTAACGACGCCTACGCGGCCACCATCGGCAGCGGCTGCGGGCGCCCGACCTCGAAACCCTGCGCGTAGTCCACGCCGTAGCCGCGCAGCATGCCGATCGTCGTCTGATCGCCGACGAACTCAGCGATCGTGCGCCTACCCATCCCACGAGCCAGCTCGGCGAGCGCCTTGACGATCAACTGGTCGGTGCGGGAGATCGGCAGCAGGCGCACGAAGTCCCCGTCGATCTTCAGGTAGCTGAAGGGCAGTTGCTTGAGATACTGGAAGGAGCCGAAGCCGGCGCCGAAGTCATCGAGCGCGACCTCGCAGCCGAGCGCCAGCACGCCCGCGCAGAACGCCCGCGCGCTGTGCATATCGGAGATCGCGGCCGTCTCGGTCACCTCGATCACCAGCCGTGAGGCAGGCACGTCGTGTTCGCCAAGCGTGCGCTGCAGGTGCGCGAGCGTCTGTCCGTCGGTGACCGACAGCGCAGACACGTTGACGGCGATCCTCGCGTCAAGGGCGCCGCCGGCGCCCAGCATCATCACCGCCTGCTCGATCACCATCCGGTCGATCTCGCCGATCAGCCCGTAACGCTCGGCCGCCGGCAGGAACCGCCCAGGCGCCACCAGGCGCCCGTCCGGCTCGTCGGCCAGGCGCAACAGCGCCTCGTAGTGGGAGATAGTCCCGTCGCGCAGCGACACGATCGGCTGGAAATGCAGCACGAACAACCCATCGGCTAGCGCCCGGCGCAGACGCGCCAGCCAGGGGCGCCGGTGCAGCCCGGCCGGCGAGCACAGGCGCGAGGCGTGCAGGCTCGCCTCAGCCACGCCCACCTCGCCGTCGACCGCCAGCACGGGCCGGCGCAAAGACAGGCGTGGCGCGACGCCGGAGGTGCTGGAGATCGACACCCGCACCTGTTCGACGGCGCCGCGAGCTCCCCTGCGAGCGCCGGCGCTGCCCGTCAGTTGCGCCTGCGGGCCACGTACGGCGCTCGCGCACGGTCGGAGATCACCAGCAGCAGCGCCACCAGCACGAAGTTCATCACCACCGAAGAGCCGCCGTAGGCGACGAACGGCAGCGTCACGCCCGTCAGTGGGATCACGCGCGTAACCCCGCCGACGATCACGAACACTTGCAGCGCGATGATGAACGACAGCCCCGTCGCCAGCAGCTTGGAGAACGAGTCACGCGCGAGCACAGCGGTCTTCAGTCCGCGCGCGACCAGCAGCAGGTACACGAGCAGCAGCGCCGCAGCGCCCGCAAGGCCAAGCTCGTTGACGATGACCGCGTAGATCATGTCGCTTTCGGGCACCGGCAGGATCGGCGCGCCGTGGTGAGCCGCTCGCAGCAGCGAGCGGTCGAAGCCCGTGCCCAGCACGCCGCCGTCGGCCTGCGCGAACAGTGACTGCGCGAGCTGGTAGCTGCCGCCGGCCACGCGATGGTAGAGCGCGGGATCGAACGGCTGTTCCCAGGCGAGCACACGCGAGTGCACGTGGCTGACGTGGCCTGCCAGGTACCACGCGCCCAGCGCAAACAGAACCAGCGCCGATCAACGGAAACGACAGGCGCCCGGTGGCCACGTACAGCAGCGCCAGAAACGCCCCGTAGAACATCAGCGACGTACCCAGCTCGCGCGTGATCAGCAGCGTCGCCATCGCCGCGCCCCACACGATCAGCATCGGCCCGAACTGCTTCATCGGCGGGATCGTCACGCCGAGCACGCGCCGCCCGGCGGTCACCAGGATCTGGCGGTTGTCGCGCAGGTAGCTAGCCAGGAAGATCACGATCGCGACCTTCGCGAGCTCGGCCGGCTGAAAGGCCACGCTGCCGACACGGATGTCCAGATAGGCGCCGTTGACCTGCGCGCCGATGCCAGGCAAGCGCGGCAGCACGGCCATGCCGATACCCACGGCCGCGATCGTGTAGCGGTAGCGCTCGAGCACCCCCACGCCGCGCTTTCGCAACGCCAGGATGGTGGCCGCGAACAGCACCAGGCCGAGCACCATCCACTGCGCCTGCTGGCGCGCCAGCGTGGGCTCGATGCGGTAGACCATCACGATTCCCACGCTCGACAGCACCGCCACCAGCGGGAACAGGTAGGGGTCGGCGTTGGGCAGCGAGAAGCGGATCACCAGGTGCGCGGCCAGGCACAGGCCGAGGAACAGCGCGCCGTAGGTCAGCGACACGTTGGAGGCGTGGTTGAGCGTCAGGTTGGTCGACGCGGCTGGCGTGTCGTTCTCGGCCTGGATGAAGATCGCGGTGAAGCCTGCGGTCACCAGCAGCGCCGAGGGAATGAGCCCCAGAAGCTCGCGGTTGCGCGGACTGAGCACCGATCGAGCGTACCCATCGATGCGGCGCGTGCGCTCCGATCCGACCGCTACCCTTGGGCTCGAGTGCGCTGCTGGGGGACGGCCTCGCGCCTGCCCTGAGCCCATTTGCCCTGTCATGTCCGGATACCCCATGGATGACGAGCGCCCACCCTCGATGTCGTGGGGAATGTGGAAGCGCTTCCTGCTCGCCGCGGCGCTGATCGTCGTGCTCAGCGGCGTCGCCACCGCGACCGTCGCGCTGAACACGGTCAGCGGCATCGCCGACGAGGTATTCCCGAAACTCAGCCACGTCAACGCCCCCAAGGGCCTGATCACGCCCGAATACAGCGGTGGACCGCAGACGTTCTTGATCCTCGGCTCAGACCGCAGGGGCGCCGCCAAGGACTCCTACGACCGCAGCGACCCCCCGCACAGCGACACGATCCTGCTGGTGCGCTTCGATCCCTCGCAGGGGCAGACATCGGTGCTATCGATCCCGCGCGATCTGATGGTCAACATCACCACCCGCTCCGGGCAGGTGTACACCAGCGAAAAGATCAACGCGGCTTACACGATCGGCGCCAAGCAGGGCGGCACCAAGGGCGGCATCGTGCTCGCCGCCGAAACGATCGAGAAAGAAGTGTTCCCCGGCCTCAAGCTGAACGGCATCGTCGACGTCAACTTCGCCGGCTTCATCCGTGTAGTGGACACGCTCGGCTGCGCATACGTCAACGTCGACCACCACTACTACAACGCCAATATCGGCACGACCGAAACCGACTACACGAGCATCAACCTGCAGCCGGGGTACCAGAAGCTGTGCTACGAAAACGCGCTCAACTACGTGCGCTACCGGCACACCGACTCGGACTTCGTGCGTGTCGCGCGCCAGCAGGACTTCATGCGCTCGCTGCGCCAGCAAATCAGCCCGGCGAATGAGATCGGGCAGATCGACAAGGTCGCCAAGGCGGTCGGCCATGCGATCGCCTCCACCTTCCACGACTCCGCCAGCGAGCTGATCGAACTCTCCAAGCTGATCGCGTTCTCGCAGTCAAAGCCGTTGCGCCAAGTGAAGTTCCTGACCGCCAACGTCAACGCGCAGCTCAAGGGCGGCTCCTACGTGACCACCACATCCGCCCTCGAGAAGAAGACGCTCGACAAGTTCCTGCTCGGCCACGAACCGCTCAGCCTGCCCGCGTCCCGGCCCGCGCCGCATCGCAGCAGCGCCCACAACCACCACTCGCACACCAGCGCCGCCACCAGCCCGCGCGCGATCAACCTGTACCCGACCTCATCCGCCGGTGAGAGCGAAGCCGTCAAAGCCGCCCTGAGCGTGCCCTTCCGCGTGCTCTACCCATCGCTGCAGACCGGCTCGGCCTCACAGCAGCAGGTGCGCCCGTACGTGCTCAAGAGCCAGCAGGGCAAGCCCCACCACGCCTACGTCGTCGTCTGGCGGCAGAACACGATCGGCGGCTACTACAACTTCGAGGGCTCAGACTGGCTGAACCCGCCGCTGTTCGCGCACGCGCACACGCACACGATCGACGGCCGCTCCTATCGCTTCGTCGACGACGGCCCGCACATCCATGTGATCGGCTGGCGTTCGGGCAACGTCCTGTATTGGGTGACCAACACGCTGCTCGAGGAACTATCGAACTCGCAGATGATCGCGATCGCCAAATCCGCACAGCCGCTGCACTAGAAGCCACCGGTTAGGGCGAGGTGGCTCCGCCGTCCAGAGCCTGGTTGACGAGCGCGTCGGCGTCGGCGTTTTGCGCGCGCGGGACGGTGCGAATCGACCAGCGCTCAAAGCCGCGAAGCGCCTGCATCGCCTCTAGGTAGAGGGCTCGCATCGCCGGGTGCTTGACCTTGTAGACACCCTGTACCTGCTTGGCGATCAGCTCCGAGTCGCCGATCACCTCGACCTCCTCGGCACCCAACTCGTGCGCCCGGGCGAGCCCAAGCAGCAGGGCGCGGTACTCGGCCACGTTGTTCGTCGCCGTGCCCAGCAGCTCGGCCTGTTCGTCGAGCACCTCGCCGTCGGGAGAACGCACCACGCACGCCGCGGCCGCCTGGCCGGGGTTGCCACGCGCGCCGCCGTCGACGTTGACGATCATCTTCATCGCCGGCGATTATGAGGGCCGGCGGGGACGAGCCCGTGCGCTATGAGGCGCTGGCCAGTGGCAGCATGTCGCCGGCGACGCGTGCGCGACGGCGATCGCGCACCACCCGGCGCTGCAAAGTCGCAGCGTCCACGGTTACCCCCGCGCGGGCGTAACGCGCCCGTCTGTCGGCCTTGCGCCGGTCAACGATCACCGTGACGTTCGCGTCCTCGCTGTAGTGCTCGACCAGCTTCGGATAAAGCTCGTCGGCCAGCGGCCTGGGAATCACGCAATAGATCATCGCCCGTCGATATTACTCCCCGTGCGCCATTACGCAAGCGCCGCGAACAGCCATGCTCGGCCAGCTGCGGTCGCTTCGCCGCAGGGATCGGCCGGCGTCAGAGGCCGACTAGCTCGAGTGCGCCCAGCTCCGACGCGCTTGCGTTCGCGAGCAGATCGTCACGCGAAAGTTCGTCCAGCTCAGTCCCCTGGCCGATCGCCTCGGCCTGTGCCCCCGGTTCGCTCAGGTCCACCTCGTAGCGGTACCAGCACAGCTCCCACGCAACGACGATCGAGACCACGCTGTCCAGGTGCTCGGCCGAGCGGACACTGACCACGGGCGGTCCCAGCGACCGCGCGACGCCTGCCACACGGCGAGGGAACTCGCTCGCGTTGAACATCGCTACGGCCTGCTCGGCGTACGACGACGGCCTGGCCGGCTGGCCGGCTGTCTCGGACTCCCCAGCGCTTGTTGCCTGCCCGCCATCCCAGTCGAGCGCCAGATCGCCGGGATGCGTCTGCTCGATCGGCGCCTGCTCAGCCGCGGCGGCGGACTCCCCGGCCTCGCCGACGCGGTAACCGTCGAACAGCTCAAAGGCCCCATCCGGCTCGGCTCCCGACATGGAGCGTCGGGTCGAGCCGGGCGGGCGCCCCCCCACCTGACGAAGACGGTCGATGAAGCTGCGTCCACGCCGCGGACGCATCGGCGGCAGGCTGATCGCGCGGCTCTCGGACTCGCGAATCCAGCCCTCGTGGACAGCTCGCGGGGCGCACAGCTCGCACACCGTCAGGCGCCGTCCAGCCGCCAGGAACACGTCCGGCTGCTCGCCGCGCAGCAGCCCCCGGGAGCACACCTCACAGGCGATATCCGGCTGGGAGGTGATGATCGTGCGCGTGCTCATCCACCCGTCAGAGTAGCTGGACGGACCCTCCACCGGGTTCAGCCAGCTACGCGTGGACGGCCGCGTGCTCCTGTCCGGCCTGCTCCACGACCTTCTGCGCAAGGTGTCCAGGCACCTCCTCATAGCGCAGGAACTCGAGCGTGTAGTCGCCCTGCCCCTGCGTGATTGAGCGCAGGTCGGGCGCGTAGGTGAGCATCTCGGCCATCGGCACCTCGGCCTTGATCTCGGTCATCGCGCCGGCCGGCTCCATCCCCAGCGGGTGCCCGCGACGGCTGTTTAGATCGCCGATCACGTCCCCCACGTGCGCCTCGGGCACCGACAGCGCGACGAGCATCACCGGCTCCAGCAGCACAGGGTCGGCCAGCGCCAGCGCCTGTCTCATTGCCTGCATGCCCGCCAGCTTGAACGCGATCTCCGAGGAGTCCACCGAGTGAAACGCGCCATCGAACAGCGTCACGCGGACGTCCTTGACGGGATAGCCCGCCAGCACCCCCGCCTCCATCGCCTCGCGTACGCCCTTCTCGACAGCCGGGATGAACGAGCTGGGGATCACCCCACCCTTGATCTTGTTGACGAACTGGAAGCCCTCGCCGGGCGCCAGCGGCCCGACCTCGATGTGGCAGTCGCCGAACTGCCCGCGCCCGCCCGACTGCTTCTTGTGGCGGCCATGTGCGGCGGCGGTCGCGCGAATCGTCTCCTGGTAGGGCACACGCGGCGGCTTCAGCGTGACCTCCACGCCGAAGCGCTCGCGCAGCCGGTCGACGATCACTTCCACGTGCACCTGCGAGAGCCCCGCGACGATCTGCTCGCCCGTCTGCTGGTCGCGATGCAGGTCAATCGTCGGGTCCTCCTCCTGCAACCTGCGTAGTGACGTCAGCACCTTGTCCTCGTCGCCACGACTCTTGGGCGCTACCGCGAACGCCATCACCGGCGCCGGCAGCTTCAGGCGCGGCATGTCAATCGGCGTCTCGCGCGCGGCCAGCCAGTCTCCCGCGTGGGTCTCCTTGAGCTTGGCCACCGCCCCGATGTCGCCCGGCCCGAACTCCGGCACGTGGCGGATCTCCTTGCCGGCGAACACGACCAGCTGGCCGATCCGCTCCTTGGCGTGGGCGCGCGTGTTGAGCACGTGGCTTTCCGCGCTCAGCGTGCCCTGGTACACGCGCAGCAGGTTGATCCGTCCGGCGAATGGGTCGGCGCGCGTCTTGAACGCGTACGCGAACAGCTCGGCGTCGGGTGTGGGCGCCAGCTCGATCTCCCCTACCGTCAGCGATCCGTGCTTGACCGGCGAGGGCAGGTCCTCGACGATCGCGTCCAGCAAGCGTGCCGTGCCGAGGTTGCGCGTGGCCACACCGCACACCACCGGGAAGATCTTGCCGTGGTTGGTGCCCTCCTTGAGCGCCCCGACGATCTCCTCGTGGGAGATCTGCTCGCCCTCCAGGTAGCGCTCCATCAGCGCGTCCGACACTTCGCAGACCTCGTCCATCAGCTTCTCGCGGTACTCCTGCGCCCGCTCGGCCACCTCGTCGGGAATCGGCATCTCGCTCCAGCTGCCGCGATCTGCCGAGTCCTGACGGAAGGCCTTCATGTCGATCAGGTCGACGACGCCCTCGACGTCGTGCTCGGCGCCGATCGGGATCTCCGTGGCGACGACGTGCTGACCGAACGACGCCTTCAGCTGCTCGAACGCGCGATAGAAGTCCGCGCGCTCGCGGTCGAGCATGTTCACGAACAGCATTCGCGCGATATCCAGTTCGGCCGCACGCGCCCACAGTCGGCTGGTGCTCACCTCCACGCCCATCACCGCATTGACAACGAACACCGCCGACTCGCACACCCGCAGCGCGCCCAGCGCGTCGGCCACGAAGCTCGGCTCTCCCGGCGTGTCCAGCAGGTTGATCTTGCGCTCCTGCCAGTCCAGCGAGCTGAGCGCCACCGAGATCGACATCTGGCGCGCCTGCTCGTCGGGGTCGGAGTCCGACACCGTGCTGTGATCTGGCACCGAGCCTAGGCGGCTCGTGGCCCCCGCCTCAAATAGCAGCGCCTCGTGCAGCGACGTCTTGCCCGACCCTCGGTGGCCGACCAGGGCGACGTTGCGAATACGATCCGCTGCGGGGTTCATGGCGTTCTCCTTTACACGGGTGCGAGCACCATAGCGCCGCGTCTCGAGCGGCGCCAGGGCAGCTCGACGCTCAGCTGACCGCGAGCAGCTCCCAGCCCTCCGGCACCCCCTTCAAGCTGTGCACTCCGCGGCTGTCGAAGTCGAAGTCCGAGCCGGCGACCAGATCCTTGACCGTTCGCGAGGCGAGCAGCTCACCCTCGCCGGCAAGCGCGGCGACGCGAGCTGCGATGTGGACTCCGAGGCCGGCCACGTCGTCGCCCCTCAGCTCGACTTCGCCCGTGTGCAGCCCCGCGCGGATCGGAATCCCTGCGTCGGCCAGCGAGGACCGCAGCGCATCGGCGCATCGGAGCCCTCGAACGGGCGCGTCGAACGTCGCCAGCACACCGTCGCCGGTGCTCTTGACCAGGCGCCCGCCGCAGTCGGCAACGGCGCTTTGAGAGATCCTGTCGTGGCGGTCCAGCAGTTGGCGCCATGCGCTGTCCCCGAGCGCGGCGGCGCTCGCGGTGGAATCCACGATGTCCGTGAACAGCACCGTCGCGAGCACCCGCTCCGTCTTGTTCGGGCTCCTATGGCGGCCGGTGAGGAACTCCTCCAACGTCCTCAGCTCCGCGTCGATCTGCTGCCCGTGCTGCGGCAAGTGGGCGTCGCTGTCGAACTCCACGAACCGCGCCCCACGGATGTTCTCACCCAGGTAGCGCCCGTGCGCGACGGGCACCAGCCGATCCCCGGTGCGGTGCACGACCAAAGTCGGACATTGGATCGAGTCGAGCACGGGACGGAGATCCATCTCGCGGATCCACTGCCAGGCCGCGAGCAGCCCTCCCGGCGTCGTCGAGCTGCGCTCGAAGCGATTGGTCCAGCGAAGAAAGGCTGCGTCGCCGTCCCTGCTCGGTGCGAGCACCGAGACCGACAGCGTCTGCGGCGTGCCCCAGTGCTTCGCCCACCGCGGCATGAAGGCATCCCCACGCGCGGCCTCCACGTGAGCGAACGTGCCATGGAGCGCGAGCGCGCTCACGCGCTCGGGGTAGGTGGCTGCGAACATCGCCGCCGTCGTTCCGCCCTCGGAGATGCCTCCCAGCGCCACCCGGTCTGCTCCCACCGCGTCGAGCACCGCCCTCAGATCGCCGAGCCGGTCGTCGAGCGTAGGGACGCCGGCGTCGCGATCAGACAGTCCCTGACCACGCTTGTCGTAGTGCACGATCCGCGCAAACGACGCGAGTCCCGTCAGCCATTGGCGAGCCTCCGGCTCCTCCCACAGTATCTCGATGTTCGAGACCATCCCCGGCAGCCCCACGAACGTGACGTCGCCCTCGCCGAACACCTGGTAGGCGAGATGCACGCCGCCGTTGCGCGCATAGCGAGTCTCCGGCACCCAAGTCGAGGAGTCCGGAATCGCAGTCATGCACGAAACATACGCATCCGCAGTGCCACCCGCTGTTCAGGCTAGATGAATGTATCCAAGAGAACAGACGTCGAGCGGATCCCGCGGATACGACGCCGAGCGGCCGACTTGGTGGAGCGCGCATGCGCGCTCCCGCGGCACGGTGCATTCACCGTGCTCTCCACCCAACCCGTCGATCAGTCCTCGAAGGACTCCTCTTGCATGCGCGAGCGAAGTCGCAGCACCGCCTTGGTGTGCATCTGGGACACGCGCGACTCGGTCACGCCGAGCACCTCGCCGATCTCGCGCAGCGTCAGGTTCTCGTAGTAGTACAGGGCGATCACGAGCTTCTCACGCTCGGGCAGCTTGGCGATCGAGTCGGCGATGCGGTCCTTCAGGTCGCCCACGTCCAGCGCCCTGGCCGGGTCTGGCGCGCCGGGATCCTCGATCGTGTCCATCAGCGAGACCTGGTCGCCGCTTGAGTCCGACACGCTCCACAGCTCGTCCAGCGCGACGATCGAGGAGTGCGAGATCGCCAGCAAAGACTCGTTCAGTTCCTCGACGGTGATCCCCAGCTCGTCCGCCAGCTCCTGGTCGGTCGGCGCGCGCTGCAGCGTGTGCTCGAGCTTCGCGTTCGCGCGCTCGACTTCACGCGCGCGTGCGCGCACGCTGCGCGGCACCCAGTCCAGCGAGCGCAGCTCGTCGATGATCGCGCCCTTGATGCGCATGATCGCGTAGGTCTCGAACTTGATGTCCCGCGACAGGTCAAAGCGCTCGATCGCCGAGATCAGGCCGACCAGGCCGTAGGAGATCAGGTCGGCCTCCTCCACGTGCGGAGGCAGGCCGGCCGCGGTGCGGCCGGCCACGTACTTGACCAGCGGCGAGTACGCGACCACTAGTCGCTCGCGCACGCGCTTATCGCCGTCGCTCTTGTAGCGCCGCCACAGTTCGCGCAGCTCGATCGGTTTGACGTTCGTCTCCAGGGTTTCCTCCCAGGGGGGGCGGGCGTCAGATCAGGCCCGAGGGTGACTGCGCGCGTAGGCGCTTCTCAGCCTGGCGGACTCTACCCGAGTGTAAATCTGGGTGCTCGACACGCTCGCGTGCCCCAGCAGCTCCTGGATGCTGCGCAGATCCGCCCCTCCGTCGAGCAGATGCGTGGCGAAGCTGTGACGAAGGGCATGCGGCGAGATGCCGGCGGGCGCTCCCACGCGCGCGGTCCACGTGCGCAGCCGACGCCTGACGTCGCTCGTTCCCAGCGCCCGCCCGGTCTTGCTGAGGAACAGCGCGTCGGTCGTGCGCTCGCCGGCGGGCACCGCGAGCGCCGTGCGCGCCCGCTCCAGGTAGGCCGCCACCGCCGCCAGCGCCGGCTCGCCGATCGGCACGAAGCGCGTCTTGCGCCCCTTGCCTTCCACACGCAGCTGCTCGCCGTCGTAGTCGACGTCGCTCGTGCACAGCGACACCAGCTCCTCCGCGCGCAGCCCACACGAGTACGCCAGCTCGAACATCGCACGGTCGCGCAGCTCCAGCGGGCTGGACGCGGGGATGCCATCCAGCAGCCGCGCCGCCTCGTTCGCGCTGAGCACGCGCGGTAGGTGCGAGCCCTTGCGCGGCGTCGAGACCAGGTCGGCCGGGTTCTGCTCGATGCGTCCGTGCTCGCGCTGGCTGGCAAACAGCGCCCGCAGCGCCGCCAGCTTGCGCGCGGACGTGGCCGGGGCAGCGCGTGAAGCGCCGGCGCGGCCGGGCGCCGGCGCGCCTTCTGAGAGGTGGGCGACGTAGCGGCGCACCGCCTTCGAGTCCACCTGTGCCGGCGCCAGATCGCGGTCGATCGCCCATTGCGTGAACTGCGCCACGTCGATCGCATAGGCGCGCCGCGTACGCGGCGCCGCGTCGCGGCGCCGCAGATCTTCCTCCAGCAGC
This sequence comes from uncultured Solirubrobacteraceae bacterium, assembly GCA_963705235.1. Taxonomy (GTDB): domain Bacteria; phylum Actinomycetota; class Thermoleophilia; order Solirubrobacterales; family Solirubrobacteraceae; genus Palsa-744. The sequence goes on from OY970059.1 coordinate 2,794,039, forward strand.
GCCGCCGCGCCATCCCACTCGGCGCGCAACGGCGTGTGTTGACCGGTCTCTGGCTGAAACTGCTGGACGCTCATCTGGACGTGTAAGTTCGCCGCCGCATCGACTGCGCCTGCCTGCACTGCGGTAGTGTCAAAGGGTGTTTGACAGTTCGACAGCGTCGGCGCGCGTCGGCGCAACCGACACGCCTTACGGCCCCGTCGGACGCTCGCCGTGGCTCGACGTCGACTGGCGCGCACATCAGCGCTGGATCGTCCTCGACGGCCAGCCGATCAACACGATCGAGCTCGGCCAAGGGCCGCCGATCGTGTTCGTTCACGGCCTGTCCGGCTGCTGGGCCAACTGGCTCGAGCAGCTGCCCGTGCTGGGGGCCGACCACCGCGTGCTCGCGCTCGACCTGCCGGGCTTCGGGTACTCGCCGATGCCCTCGCAGCCGATCTCGATGCCCGGCTACGGCCGCCTGCTCGAGCGACTGCTCGACACGCTCGAGATCGACGCCGCGGCCGTCGTCGGCAACTCGATGGGTGGACTGGTCTCCGCCGAGCTGGCGATCGCGTTCCCGCAGCGCGTCGAGCAGCTCGTGCTCGTCTCCCCCGCCGGTGCCTCGACGACGGCCCACCCCGACACGCTGCGCGTGTTGCCTGCGCTGCGTCGCGCCGAGCGCCTGCTGGCGACCGCCGTCGCTTGGGGCGCGTCCAAATCAGACACCGTCGCGCGCCGCTCGCGTCTACGCGAGGCGACGCTCAAGGTAGCCGCGCACCATCCCAGTCGCCTGCCCGCCGCGCTGGCGGCAGAGCAGCTGCGTGGAGCGGGCAAGCCCGGCTTCATCGAAGCCCTGCAGGCGATTGTCGCCTACGACATCCGCGCCCGCCTGCCGGAGATCGCGTGCCCGACGCTCGTCGTGTGGGGCGAGAAGGACCTCATCATCAGCGTGCGCGACGCGGATGTGTTCACCGAGCTGATCCCCAACTCGCGCAGCGTCGTCTTCGAGGACACCGGACACGTGGCGATGCTCGAGCGCCCGAGCGCGTTCAACGTGCTGCTGGAGGAGTTCCTGAGCGAGTAGCTCAGCGGGCGATCGCGCCCTCGGCGGCGCTGCCGACGAGCTTTGCGTACTTCTGAATCGCCACGTCAACGTGCTCGTCGGCGCGTGGCGGCTGCTGATATGCCTGCACACGCTGGGCGATCTCGGCGTCTGACAGCGCCACGTCCAGGCGCCCGGCGTCGGCGTCGATCGTGATCTCCTCGCCATCGTGCAGCGCCGCGATCGGTCCGCCGCGGACCGCCTCGGGGGCTACGTGGGCGACCATGAAGCCGTGGGTGGCGCCGGAGAAGCGCCCGTCGGTAATCAATGCGACCTGTTCGCCGAGACCCTCGCCGACGATCGCCGCGGTGACGGCGAGCATCTCGCGCATGCCCGGCCCGCCGGCGGGTCCCTCGCCGCGGATCACGATCACGTCGCCCGGCTGGATCTCATGCGCGAGCACCGCCTTCATCGCCGCCTCCTCCCCGTCGAACACGCGCGCGGGGCCGGTGTGTTTGCGTCGCTCGTGGCCCGAGAGCTTCACGACGCAACCTTCGGGCGCGACGTTCCCGCGCAGGATCGCGAAGCCGCCCGTGGGTTTGATCGGCTGATCGAGCGACTTGACGACGGGCTGGCCGTCGGTCTCCTGCGCCTCTTGCGCGTGCTCCCCGATCGTACGCCCCGTCACGGTGATCGCGCCCTCGTTGAGGATGCCGGCATCGGCGAGGCGCTTCAGCACCAGCGGCACGCCGCCAGCCTCATACAGGTCTGTCGCGGCGTACTGACCGCCGGGCTGCAGGTCGCACAGCAACGGCGTGCGCTCTGAGACCCCCTCGAACTCGTCGATCGTCAGCGGCACGCCCATTTCGCGGGCCACCGCCAGTAGGTGCAGCACCACGTTCGTCGAGCCGCCGCTGGTCGCGGCCGCGGCGATCGCGTTCTGCAGCGCGGGCTTGGTGATCACCTCTGACGGGCGCTGTCCCCGGCGCAGCACGTCCATCACCAGTTCGCCGCACTGCTTCGCGATCTCGAGCTTCCTGCCATCCTCGGCCGGCACCATCGCCGAGCCCGCGGGCGATATGCCCAGTGCCTCGAACGCCATCGCCATCGTGTTCGCGGTGAACTGGCCGCCGCAGGCGCCGGCCCCGGGCGAGGCCGCCTCCTCCAGCTCGTGCAGCTCTTGCTCGGTGATCTTGCCCGCGGCGAACTGGCCGACGGCCTCGAACACATGCTGGATCGTCACCTCCTGGCCCTTGAACCAGCCCGGCTTGATCGAGCCGCCGTAGAGCATCAGGCTCGGGAGGTTCAGGCGCGCAAGCGCCATCACCGTGCCGGGAATCGTCTTGTCGCAGCCGGATATCGTCACCAGCGCATCGAAGTGGTGAGCGCTCGCGACCAGCTCGATCGAGTCGGCGATCAGCTCGCGGGAAACCAGCGACGCGCGCATGCCCGAGGTGCCCATCGTGATTCCGTCGGAGATCGCGATCGTGTTCAGCTCCATCGGCGTGCCGCCGGCCGCGCGGATCCCCTCCTTGACCTTCGCAGCGAGCACGCGGTTGTTGAAGTTGCATGGCATCGTCTCGATCCACGAGTGCGCCACGCCGACGATCGGCTTGGCGAGATCCTCAGCCGAGTAGCCGATACCGTGCAAGTACGAGCGTGCGGCCGCGCGCTCGGGGCCCTCGGTGAGAGCGCGACTGCGGTGCTTTACGTCGAAGGTGCCTGGTGTGCTCACGCGGCGCGCACACTATCTACGCGTCGAGCGGCCTGCTCGTGCTCCCAGCGCGCCAGGCGCTGCAGGTCGCGGCGCACCCGCTCGGGGTCGACCTGACGGCCGGGCAGATGCATGTTGGCCTCCCCCACCAGCCGACGCTCGTCGGCTCGCAGCGCCATCCACTTCGCCAGCACGTCGTCGGAGTCGGGTAGCCGCGCGCTGCCGTAAGGCTTGGAGTGGTCGGGGAACGCCACGCAGTACTCGTTCAGCAGCTCGCCGCTGTCGGGCACGTACGCCACGATCGGCTTGTGCGGGTAGATCAGATAGGCGTAGGAGCCACCGCTTTGGTGCTCGCCCGGCCCGCCCCACACGCGCAAGAAGCCCAGATCGTCGTACATCGCCCAGTCGTGCGCGTCCACGCACGAGCGCAAAAGTGCACGCGCGCGCTGCTCGGCACGGCGCTCACGGCCGGGGTCATAGCCGGCGGGAGAGCTTGCGCGGCGGTTCGCTGCCGCCAGCTCACGGATCGCGATCAGGCCGCGCCTGAGCGTTGGGCGCGCGAGCTCCCACACCAGCACCGCGAGTACGACCATCGTGATGCCCAGCGCTGCGCCCATCGTCGCTAGCGGGTCCGCGGGGCGCCGCCGGCTGCGCGCGGGAAGAAGATCACGCGCTCGGCATCCCTGGGAACCTCGGCGAAGCTCTTGACCAGCTCCGCCTCGCGCCGACCGCCCGGTGCCTGCGTCGGCACCGCCGCCCACATGCCCGCGTCGAGCTGGCGGCGGAACGCTTCGATCAGCTCGCGCTCCTGCTCGGGCACCTCCACATCACCCTCGGCGAGCACGATCTCGCCATGACCGGGCTTCATGCGCAGGAGCTTCATCGTCACCTGATTATGTCAAACAGCTGTGCCGGCGAGGATCATTTCGCTCGCAGCCGCGCCAGTCCCACGACATCGACCGGCCCGGCGCCGGCGCCGACGTCCCGCAGGCCGTTGGCGACGGCCTCGCCCGCCAGTTTGCGGGCAACGCGCGCCGCCTGTAGCGGCGTCTCGCCGAGCGCCAGCTGCGCCGCGAGCACCGACGAGTGTGTGCAGCCGGAGCCGTGCGCGGCGCCGTCGCGGTGGCGCTCACCATCGATGCTTACCGGCGAGTCGGGGTCAGCGCGATCCACAAACAAGTCGGTCGCGGACTCACGATGGCCACCCGTCAGCACCACCGCGCTTGGGCCCAGCGCCAGCACGGCGAGAGCCAGGGCGAGCGCCTCGGCGTCCCCGTCGCCGCGAGACGCCGCCGCGGCCGTGTCTGGCACACCCGCGAGCACCCGCGCCTCGGGCAGGTTCGGCGTGAGCACGCTCGCGCGCGGCAGGATCTCGGCGATCAAAGCTTCGCGGGCGTCGTCCGTGAGCAACTGTGCGCCGGACTCGGCGACCATCACCGGGTCGACCACCACCGGAGTCCCATCGGGCAGCTCTGCCAGCGCCCGTGCGACCGCCAGCGTCGCCTCCACGTCGCCGAGCATGCCGACCTTGACCGCGTCCACGCGGATGTCCGCCAGTACCGCACGCACCTGCGCGAGGATCATCTGCGCCGGCAACTGATGTATCGCGCTGACGCCGACGGTGCTCTGCGCGGTCACCGCCGTGATCGCGCTCGCGCCGTGCACGCCGCAGCGGACGAACGCCTTCAGGTCGGCCTGGATGCCCGCTCCACCGCCAGAGTCCGAGCCGGCGATCGTCAGGACCGTCGGCGTCGCAGGCATGCTCTGGATGGTAGGCGCGATCGACTGACCGCCAGGCTCAGCCGCTTGGAGGCTTGGCTTGACGGATCGAGTAGCTGCCGACAGCCGTCACCATCAACTGCCCGTCCGGGCCGTGCACGGTGGATTTCATGATGCCGACCGTTCGGTTGCGACGGTCCAGCTCCGAGCGACACACGATCTCACCCTCGATCGCCGTCTGGATGTAGTTGATCGAGATACTGATCGTCGCGATGCGCTCCTTCCCAGTGGTCTGCGCCCACAGCGTCGAGCCCATGCAGTAATCGACCATCGCGTAGGTCACCACGCCCGACAGCAGTCCGCCGCGGTTGAGCAGGTCGGGGCGAATCGTCAGGCGCACCGTCTGCGGGTCCTCCCAGCGCAGACCCATGAATCCCGTCACACCGTCCAGCGGACCGGACGGCCCAGGAGGCCTGATCTGCGCCCGATCGCCGACCGCCGCCGGGGACGTCACCGCCGCGCCATCCGCTGTGTCTCGGCGCGGCGCGCTTGCGTCGGTATCACTGCTCGCGTCGGCCACGGCACGCAGGGTACGCGAGCGGCGAGGTCGGTGGCGCTCGCGCGTACTTCGCAATCGCCCCTTGATATTTCTCATATTCTCGATATGTTCAATGGGCAATGTTGTCGCGACCACCATTGGGGCCCAGGCGGGCAAGGTCGAAGGAAGTCTTCGCGACCTATCTGCTGAGGGCACCGTCCGGTGCGCCGCGGCGATGTCGCGTCTGACGCCTCATCTCCACCTCCCGGGTTCGGCGGCGGCCCACCCCGCCGTCGCCGAACCCACCCTCCTCCCCCACCGTGGCGCCAGATCCGCTCGCAACCACAGCGAGCCAACCGAAGCAAAGGAGCCCCAAATGCCCAGAGTCATCGTCACAGCCGATCCGGTCTCCTCTCAGATCACCGCCGAGACGCCAGTCCTACTCGACGAGCAGGTGCGATCCGTTCACCTCAGCACCGACCACGCAGCTTCACAGCTTGTGGAGCGCCTCGCGTGGGCGATCAGAGACGCCGAGGACGCAGACCGCGTGCGGGTCGCGCGAACGCGGTCCTGAGACCAGCTAGCCTCCGCCTGCGATGGAGGTTCGCTCCTACGAGCAGATACAGCCGTTCGTGACACTCGACGGCTCGGAGATTCGCGAGTGGGCCGGGCCCGTGTCCGCGCCGGCCCGCAATCAGAGCCTCGCCGAGGCCACCGTGCCGGTCGGGGGCGCTACGACCGAGCACTACCACACGGCGACAGAGGAGCTGTACCTCATAACCGCCGGCCAGGGAAGGCTGATCGTCGACGGCTCGGAGCGCCTGGTTCTCGAGGGAGACTGCGCGCTGATTCCACCCGGCGCGCACCACAAGATCTTCAACACGGGCTCGGTTCCCCTGCGGATCGTGTGCGCGTGCTCGCCGCCCTATTCCGACGCCGATACGCACCTGACCGAGTAAAGCAGTGCCGCCGAATGGGCGAAGCCCGCCATTCGGCACAGTCCAGACACACACCTGACACAGTGTGCGCTGCGCAGGACACAGTTGGCGCCCTAGCGTGCGTCATGTGCGCGTCGACCCCCACACCCCGCCCGCCCGCGCTGACCCTCGCCGCGCGCTCGGGCGACTCGGCGAGCAACTTGCGGCGGCACATTTCGACCGCCTCGGCTTCTCGCTGATCGCACGCAACGTGCGCACCCGCCACGGCGAGATCGACCTGATCGTCGCCGACAACCGTACGCTCGTCTTCGTCGAGGTAAAGGCGCGTCGCGCTGCGCGCACGGCTGTGCGATGCGATCAGGAGCCGCTGGCGGCGCTGCGCCCGCGCCAGCGCGCACGCCTGCGCCGCCTTGCGCTGGCATGGCTGACCGATACGCAACACGAGCGCCCACGCACAGACGCACTCCGCTTCGACGCGGTGGGTGTGCTCCTCGACGGACGCAACCGGCTGCTGCGCCTCGACCACATCGAGGCGGCGTGGTAGCCGATCGCGGGCAGACGGGTCCGCGCTCCGGACCCGAGCAGCTACAGCGCCAGCTGCTGATAGGCCAGCGATTGAAACGACATGCGGTGCAGCGGCGAGACGCCCTGGCGCTGGATGGCCTCACGGTGAGACGGGGTCGAATAGCCGACGTGCTCGGCGAAGCTCCACCCCGGATGACGCGCGTCGGCAGCGTGCATGAAGCGGTCGCGCGTGACCTTGGCAACGATCGACGCCGCGGCGATCGCCGCGCTGGTGGCGTCCCCGTCCACGATCGCGCGTTGTGGATGCTCGAACTCGGCCACCTTGAAGCCATCCACCAGGCACAGGACCTCGCCGGCGATGCCCTCGGTCACCCCGCGCATCGCGTCGCGCAGCGCCGCCAGGTTCGTCTTGTGCAGGCCACGGGCGTCGATCCCGCGTACGCATCTGGACACGACGGTCACCTTCGCCGCGCTACGCAGCACCAGCGGGTAGAGCTCCTCGCGCGCCTGCGCAGTGTGCTGCTTGGAGTCGTTCAGCGCCCGCAGCGCGCGCAGCTCGCGCGTCGTCAACGCCTGATAGTCGAACAGCACGCCTGCCGCGACCAGCGGCCCTGCCAGACAGCCCCGGCCCGCCTCGTCGGCGCCTGCCACGAACCGCGATTCCAGGCGACGGTCGAACGCGAACAGGCGCCGGCCGCTGGTGTTGCGACGTGCGCGTCGACGTGCGCGGGCCGAAGAGGAACCGGAGGCGACGGTCATCCCGGCGCCAGACTCGCTAGAGGATCCCGACCCGCTTGGGAGGCCAGTAGGTGGCGAAGGCCTTCCCGATGATCCAGCCTGTGGGGACGGGTCCCCAGAACCTGCTGTCGTCGGATTCGCCACGGTTGTCGCCCATCATGAACCAGTGACCGGCGGGAATCTTGATCGGCGTGGGGAAGTTGCACTCAGGACTGGCGCCGCACGGGCGGATGTAGGAGTCCTTCTCGACAACGAACTGCGACTTGCCGACGGGCTTGCGATACACGTGCCCTTCGCGAATATAGATTTCATCACCTGGAGCGGCAACGACTCGCTTGATGAAGTTGACGCTCGACTTCTGCGGCAACGGCTGCGCGCACGCCGCCCCACCGAGCTTGACCGTGTGCCCCGGCGCAGGCCCGCACTCCTGCTGCTCAGCGCCTTCGGGCGGATGGAACACGGCGATCTCGCCCACGTGAGGGTTGCCGAAGTTCATGCCGATGCGGTTGACCAGCACGCGCTGGCCGACCGACAGCGTCGGCTCCATCGACCCGCTTGGGATACGGTAGGGCTTGACGATCAACGCCTGGATGCCGAGCGCCAGACCGAGCGCCACGGCGATGATCACGAGCAGCTCGACGATCGAGCCGACCGCCGATTTCGACCGCTTGCCGGCGGGCTTCGTGGCGGCGCTCACGCCGTCGAATCGCCGGCGGGAACGCCTCCTTCGGCGTCACCGGCATCGGAGGAGGAATCGGCTGGCTCCGCCGTCGGCTCAGGCTCCTCGGCCACCGTGCCGTCCTCCGCCGTGGCCTGCGGCTCGGCGTCCACGACGGCCGCGCCGTCGGCCCCGTCGTCCGTCGCGGCCTGTGCCTGCTCGCTCCCCCCAGCGGCGTCATCGCCGCCCTCTGCCACAGCAACACTCTCGGCGACCGCCTGATCGGCGGTCATCCCCTCGGCATCCGTCGCCTCCGTCGGCCCCTCCGCCTCAGGGTCGATCAGCAGCCCCGGCTCGACGGTCACCTCTGGACCGGCATAGCGACGCTCGCGCACCCGTGCGCGCTTGCCTACACGGTCGCGCAGGTAGTAGAGCTTGGCGCGGCGCACGTCACCGCGCGCGGCCAGCTCGATCCGCTCAATCTTGGGCGAGTGCAGCGGGAACATGCGCTCGACACCGACGCCGAAAGACTGCTTGCGCACGGTGAACGTCTCCCGTGCGCCGTGTCCCTGGCGCTTGATCACCACACCCTCGAACACCTGCACGCGGCGGCGCGAGCCCTCGATCACCTGGAAATGGACCTTGACGCGATCGCCGGGCGCGAAGTCCGGTACGCGGCGCAGCTGCGCGCGCTCGATGGTTGCGATGACGCTGCTCATGGGAATGAAGAGGGCGCGCCTCACAGACCGGACAGTCCAAGCTGGACAAGTCCCTCGGCGCGGTCAGCAATGGTAGCGGACCTTCGACGCTGTTCGTCTCAGTGGGTGCTCATCGCCGCAATCACTCTGACGTTCCGCGCATTCCTCGCTCCCGGCTGCGCTCGCGCCGCCAGCTCTCGATTCGCTCGTGATGGCCGGACAGCAGGATCTCGGGCACACGCCAGCCGCGGTACTCGGCCGGCCGCGTGTAGTGCGGATACTCTGGATTGCCATCCAGAGCGGCGCTGAAAGACTCCTCGGCGGCCGAGCGCTCGTGGCCGAGCGAGCCCGGGAGCTTGCGCAATACCGCGTCGCACAGGACCATCGCCGCCAGCTCACCGCCGCTGAGCACGTAGCGCCCCACCGACACCACGTCGCTGGCGAAATGCTCGACGATGCGCTCGTCGAAGCCCTCATAGCGTCCGCATAGCAGCGTCAGCGCGGGCTCGCCGGCAAGCTCGTCGACCAGCCGATCATCGAGCAGCCGCCCGCCGGGCGCGAGTGCGATCACGCGGCGTCGCCCGCGCAGCCGCACCGGGTCCTCGCCGTAATGGGCGCGCAGCGCGCTGTCGAGCACGTCGACGCGCAGGACCATCCCGGCGCCGCCCCCGAACGGCGTGTCGTCGACCTGGCCGCCGCTGAGCGGAGTGTGATCGCGCGGGTTGACCAGCTCGAGGTTCGAGCCCTCGGCGAGTGCGTTGGCGACGTGACGCTGCGCGGCAAACCAGTCAAACCACTCGGGAAACAGCGTGAACACGTCGATGTTCACGTGCCGCCCCTACCCGCATCCCGCCGCTGCGAGGTGTCCTCGGCCCGATCGGTCAAGCCGAGGAAGTCAAGATCGACCTCGATGCGCCGCTGCGACGGAGACACCCGCCGGATCGCATCTTTGACCATCGGCACCAACACGACCTCGCTACCCTCGGCGCCTGCTACTTCGAGCGCCTCGCAAGAAGGCAGCTCGACCAGCCGGGTGACCGTGCCCAGCAGCCGCTCGCCATCGAGGACCGCACACCCCTCCAGCTCGTGCGCCCACCACTCGTCCTCGCCGAGCAACGGCGCGTCCTGGCCGTCCACAACAAGCTCGGCGCCACGCAGCGCCTCGATGCCGGCACGATCCTCGATCCCCTCCAGCCGCACGATCGGCCGCTGCTCGGTGCCCGCGCGACGCGTGATCTTCGACCTGCTGCCGGCCACCGTCACGAGCGCGCCCGCCGTCAGCAGCCTCGGACGCGGTCGCGTCACGTAGAAGCTGCCGTCCAGCCCGTGTGCGCGGCCCACCCGGCCGGCCGTCAGGCTCGCGGGCGCTCCCGCCGCGCCCGTCTGTGTCTGCGGGTCTTGGCGCGGGCTCGTCAATCGACGATGTCGACGAGCACGTGACTGTCCTCGCCGGCGGCGGCAGCTTTGACCACGGTGCGCAGCGCGTGGGCGGTACGGCCGCTGCGGCCGATCACCCTGCCGTAGTCCTCGGCGCCGACGCACAGCTCCAGCACGATCGTGCCGTCGTCCTCCTCGAACTGCTCGACCGCGACCGCGTCGGGGTCCTCGACGAGGCCTTCGGCTAGGTACTCCAGCAGTCGCTTCGGGTTCTCTGATGCCATCGCCGAAGCGGCCGTGCGCCTAGCCGGTCTGGGTCTCGATGCCCTGGATGCGCAGCAGCTTGCGAACGGTGTTCGACGGCTGGGCGCCACGCGCCAGCCAGCTGCGGGCACGCTCAGCGTCGATCACGATCGTCGACGGATCGGTCTGCGCGTTGTAGTGGCCGATCGTCTCGATCACGCGGCCGTCGCGCGGAGAGCGCTGGTCGGCCACGACCACTCTCCATATCGGGTCCTTCTTGCCGCCCACTCGCGTGAGCCTGAGCCTGACTGCCACGGTTTCCTCTCTGGTGTTGGAAGACAACTGTCCGACAGACAGCTATCTGTCGCCCTTCTCTACCAGAGAGCTTAGCGGCTGGCACGCCCCACACCATCCGCCGAGAGAGCTTCCCAACGCGCTCGCCGCGAGCCCGCCCGACCGGTCGCAGGCGCTCATCGGGCGCCGCGTATCAGCGCGCCTATGTCGGGGGTCTTGCCACGGCCGAGCTGGCGCATCACCTTGCGCATCTGGCCGAACTGCTTGACAAGCCGGTTGACCTGCTGGACATCGGTCCCCGATCCGCGTGCGATCCGCAGCCGCCGCGAGCCCTTGATCAGCTCGGGGCGGCGACGCTCCTCGGGGGTCATCGACTGGATGATCGCCTGAATGCGGTCGAGCTCTCGTTCGTCGACCTTCATGTTCTGCAGCTGATGGCCGGCGAACCCGGGGATCATCCCCAACACGCTCGTCAGGGGACCCATTTTGCGCACCATCTTCAGCTGGTCGAGGAAGTCGTCGAAGCCGAACTCGTTGCTGCGCAGCTTGCGTTCGAGCGCCAGCGCGTCGGCCTGGTCGATCTCCCGCTCGGCCTTCTCCACGAGGCTCAGCACGTCGCCCATCCCGAGGATCCGCTGCGCCATGCGGTCGGGGTGGAAGCGCTCGAACTGGTCGAGCTTCTCGCCGGTGGAAGCGAACAGGATCGGCTTGCCGGTGACCGCCTTGACCGACAGCGCGGCGCCGCCGCGGGCGTCGCCGTCGAGCTTGCTCATCACCACCCCGTCGAACTGCACCGTCTCGGCGAACGCCTCCGCCACAGTGACCGCGTCCTGGCCGGTCATCGCGTCGACGACCAGCAACACCGTGTGCGGTTTGACCGCGTCGCGTATGCGCCCCAGCTCGGCCATCAGCTCACTGTCGACGTGCAGGCGCCCGCTGGTGTCGACGATTAGCACGTCCTTGCCCTCCAGCGTGGCCCGCTCTAGCGCCCAGCGGGCGAGCTCCACGGGGTCGCGCTCGGGGGCCGCTGCGCTCGAGTGGTAGACCTCCGCGCCCGCCTGTCCGCCGACCTTGATGAGCTGCTCGACCGCGGCAGGGCGGTACAGGTCGCAAGCGGCCAGCGCGACCGTCGAGTTGTGCTGCTCGCGTAGATGGCGGGCGAGCTTGGCGGTGGCGGTCGTCTTGCCCGAGCCCTGCAGGCCGGCCATCAGGATCACCGTCGGCGGGCGCGGTGAGAAGCTCAGTCCGGCCGACGCGCCGCCCATCAGGTCGGTCAGCTCCTCGGCGACGATCTTGACCACCTGGTGGCCGGGGTTCAGCCCGCCGATCACGTCCGCACCCAGGCAGCGCTCCTTCAGGTGCGAGGTGAACTGCTTGACGACCTTGAAGTTGACGTCCGCCTCCAGCAGCGCGAGGCGTATCTCCCGCATCGCAGCGTCGACGTCCTGCTCGGTGAGCGTGCCGCGCTGGCGGACCTCGGCCAGCGTGCCCTGGAGCTTCTCGGCGAGCGAGTCGAACATGAACGATTGATTCTCGCAGCCCGCGCGCCCGGTTCAGCGCACCGGCGGGCTCGCGTCAGGCGTCGTGATCGCCCGGCGGGGCGGGCGGGTGTCGCCGCGGCGGCTGCTCGCCCGCATCCAGCCGTCCCTTCAGGACCTCGCCGATGCCGCCGAACGCCTCGGCGAACTCGGACGGCACGACGAACACCTTGTTGGCGTCGCCTTCGGCGAGCTGCGGGAGCATCTGCAGATATTCGTAGCTCAGCAGCGCACGGTCGGGTTTGCCGTCGTGGATCGCTTTGAAGACCGTGTCGATCGCCTTCGCTTCGCCCTCAGCGCGCAGGATCGCCGCCTGGCGCTCGCCCTCGGCGGTCAGCACCGCCGCCTGCTTGGCGCCCTCGGCGGTCAGGATCTGGGCCTGCTTCTCGCCTTCGGCGGTCAGGATCGCGGCACGGCGGTCACGCTCGGCGCGCATCTGCTTCTCCATCGCCGTCCTGATGTCCGCCGGCGGGTCCACCGACTTGATCTCCACGCGGTTGATCCTGATACCCCACTTGCCGGTGGCCTCGTCGAGCACCACGCGCAGCTCCGTGTTGACGTTCTCGCGCGCGGTCAGCGTCGCCTCCAAGGTCAGGCCGCCGATCACGTTGCGCAGCGTGGTGACCGTGAGCTGCTCGATCGCCTGCAGCGGGTTGGCGATTTCATATGTCGCCGAGCGCGGATCGGTGATCGTGAAATACAGCACCGTTTCGATCCCGACGACGACGTTGTCTTCGGTGATGACCGATTGCGGCGAGAAGTTCACGACCTGCTCGCGCAGGTCCACGAGCGGACGCACGCGATCGATGAACGGCGTGACGATCGTCAGTCCCGGTTCCAGCGTGCGGCTGTAGCGGCCCAGGCGCTCGACCACCCCCGCACGCGCCTGCGGGATCACACGGATCGTTTTCGCCGCAGCGACCAGCAGGAAGACCAGCACGATGGCGGCGGCGATCAGAGTGACCATGGAGGGTGTCCTTTCTCGTTGACCCGTTGACCGGGCGGCCCTAGTGCATCACGAGCGCGGTTGCACCCTTGATTTCGACGACTTCGACGCGCTCACCCACGTCGATCACCTCATCTTCGTCGAAGCTGCGGGCGGTCCACACCTCGCCGCCCTCGATCCGTACGCAGCCGACGCCCTCCTCGTTGGCGATCCGCTCGAGCACCGTCGCTCTGCGCCCGACGAGCGCAGCGGCGCCGGTGCGAATCGCCGGCGGCAGGCTGCGATGGCGCCGCGCGACGGGACGCAGCACGCCGAACACGATCGCCGAGGCGAGGACGAACACGATCGCGCTGAGCAGAGCGCTGACGCCGAGCAGGCTGACCACGCCGGCCAGCCCTGCCCCCAGCGCAAACGGAAGCAGGAAGAGACCGCCTGTGTGCATCTCGCCGACGCCGAGCGCGCACGCCGCCACCAGCCACAGGATCCAAATACCCATACCGTCACATTACCTGCCCGTGGTGCCGGTTTTCACTCCTGAGCGATCAGCGCGCGCGCGAAGTCATCAGCGTCGAACGGGCGCAGATCCTCGACGGACTCGCCGACACCGATCAGCTTCACCGGCAAGCTGAGCTCGCGCGCGATCGCCAACGCGATCCCCCCACGCGCGGTTCCGTCGAGCTTGGTCAGCACCACGCCGCTCACCTGCGCGGCTGAAGCGAACTGCGTCGCCTGGCGAAGACCGTTCTGGCCGGTGGTCGCGTCGAGTGTCAGCAACGTCTCGTGCGGGGCACCGTCGAGCTGCCTGGCGATCACGCGGCGTACCTTGCTCAGCTCGCCCATCAGATCGTCCTGGGTGTGCAGCCGTCCGGCGGTGTCGACGATCACCACGTCGATGCCCCGGCTTCGCGCCTGTCCGATCGCGTCAAAGGCGACCGCTCCCGGATCCGAGCCCTCCGGCCCGGTGACGATCTCGCAGTCCGCGCGCCGCGCCCAGCCTTCGAGCTGCTCGGCGGCGGCGGCCCTGAAGGTGTCGGCGGCGCCCAGCAGCACGCTGCGCCCGAGCTCGTTGCGAAGGTGCCAGGCGAGCTTGCCGATCGTCGTCGTCTTGCCCGTGCCGTTGACCCCCACCGCCATGATCACCGTCGGTTGGGGGCGAATGTCGATGCGCCCGTCGCCGACTGTCGCGGTTTCTGCCAGCAGTTCGATCAGCCGGTCGCTCAGCGCCTGGCCGCCGTCCAGCTCGCCGGCCGATGCCTGCGCCTCGAGCGTCGCCACGACCGCCGCTGTCGTGGCGGCGCCGACGTCGGCCATGATCAGCGCCTCCTCCAGGCGTTCCCAGGTGTGCTCGTCGAGTACGCCGAACAGCGTCGCCTGGATCTCGCTGCCGAGCGCCTGGCGCGTCTTGGACATGCTCTCGCGCAGGCGGCGAAAAAGCCCTCGACGCTGTTGCTGCTCGCCGCCGCCGTCGCCGATCGGCGCTCCAACGCCGTCGCCGTCCTCGCCGGTGATGAACAGTTCGCTCCAGTCGCGGGCCACGGCGGGCGCGACCATAGCAGCGCAGTGCTCAGGCGACCTCAGCGACCTCAGCGGTTTCGGGGGCCTCGAGGGTCTCCTGCGGCTCGCGCTCCAGGCGGCGCGAGAGAACCTTTGAGACGCCGTTGTCTGCCATCGATACGCCGTACAGCCAGTCGGCGGCCTCCATTGTGCGCTTCTGATGGGTGATCACGATGAACTGGGCGCGGTCGGAGTAACGCTTCAACAGCGTCAGGAATCGGTCGAGGTTGAGGTCATCGAGCGCCGCCTCGACCTCGTCGAGGATGTAGAACGGGCAGGGTCGGGCGAGGAACACCGCGAACAGGAACGCGAGCGCGGTCATCGACTTCTCACCGCCGGAGAGCAGCGTCAGGCGCTTGGTTGACTTGCCGGCCGGCGTGATCTCGATCTCCACACCCGGCAGTTGCTCCTCTCCAGCGTCGCGCGTCTCGGCCTCGCTCTCGGCCTCGGCGGCGGCCTCCCACTCCGTGGACGATGCGATCGAGTCTGCGTCGGGCTGCTGCCCGTCGGGCAGCAGCTGCCCACCCAGCACCGGACGCGGCGCCTGCTCGTCGGCCACCAGCCGCAGGCGCCCGCTGCCACCCGGGAAGACGTCGCCGACCAGCTCCTCGAAGTTGCGCGCGGCCGCGGCGAACGTCTCGTCGAAGGTCTCCTGAATCTGCCGGTCGGTCTCCCGGATCACCGATCGCAGCTCGCGCAGAGCGGTCTCCAGATCACCCCGCTGGCCCTCCATCTCCTCCACGTGCGCGACCGCCTCGCCGTACTCCTCCTGAGCGAGCGGGTTGACTGGGCCGAGCTGCTCACGCCGGCGCGTCAGGCGCTCGATGCGGGTTCGCAGTGACTGCGCCTGCTCCTCGTCCAACGGCTCGAGAGCACCGGCAGGGGGCTGCTCACCGGCGGTGTCCTCATCGGCGTCGCCGTGGCCTGGTGCCTCGTCGATCGCGGGCAGGCCGAGCCCGTCCGCGACGGTGCGCAGCTCCAGCTCCGCATCGGCGAGCTGGTCGCGCGTGCGCTGCGCCGCCACCTCCGCGTCGGTGACCTTGTCGCCGGACGCGCGCAGCGCTGCCTGGATCTCGGCCTCCTTGGCGGCGCACGCACGCAGCGTCGCCGTCATCTCCTCGCCGGCCGCGCGATCGGCTTCCAGCTCGCCGCCGAGCGCCTCCATGCGCGTCGCCACGGTCGCGGCGACCCTCGCCAGCACGCCCGCCAGTCGCTGCGCCGCCGGGCGCAGCTCCGTGTCGGCGGCGTGCTGTGCGCGCAGCCGTGCCTCCCGCGCGAGCCGCTGTGCGCGCTCGTGGGCGATCCGCTCACCTTGCCGGCGCTCGGCCGCCAGCTCTCCCTCCAGCTCCGCCTGCCTGACAGCCAGCGCGCCCTGCGCCGGCGCCGCGCGGCGCTGCTCGATCAGCCATTCGGTCCGTCGCCGCTCCTCGCCGGCCTCGGCCTCGCGGCGCTGAGCTGTACGCAGCACCTCCTCGGCCCCTAGGCGAGCCCCCTCGGCCTCGCGCACCTGCTCCGAGGCGAGCTCGTGTGCGCCGTGCGCGGTGTGCTCCGCTTGGGCCGCCTGCTCGGCGGTCGCGACCAGCCGGTCGCGTTCGTTGCGGCGCGCGAGCACGCGCTCGGTACCGCCCTCGCTCAGCTGGCGGATCTCGCCCCACGCAGCGAACCACACGCGCCCGGCACGGGTGGCGGCGACACCCCTGAAGTCCTCGGGTACGTCCTGTAGTCGCTGCACCACCCACGCGTCGGCGAGCAGCCGTCCGGCCAGCTCGAGCACAGCCGGCGGACCGCTGAGCAGGTCCAGCAGATGCACGGCGCCCGCCACCGGCGCGGTCGGGCGTTGCGGCGCCTCGGCCCGCGTGCCGTGCGTGTCGAGATCGGCGAGCAGGGCGCTCGCGCCGTCGGCGCCGGCCTTGTCCAGGAGCGCCTGTGCACCGTCTACGTCCTTAACCAGTGCGGCATCGAGGCGACCACCCAGGGCCGCGGCAAGTGCTAGCTCGTAGCCGTCCTGTACCTGCAGCTCGTCGCTGAGCGCTTTCGGTGAACCCTGTTGAGCATCGCCCAGGCGGGCGTGCCCGCGCAGGAACTGGTTGGCTGCGGCAAGCTCAGCGCCGACGCGCGCGGACTCGCGCCGTACGGCCTGCAGGTCGTGCTCACACGCCGCCACGCCGGTGCGAGCCTGCGCGGCCTGCTCGTCGGCGTGCTCGCGTGCGGAGATCGCCTCCGCCAGCGCCGACTGCGCCTGCGACAGCTCCTGCGACTGGGCACCCAGCGTGCTCTGCAGCTCTGCGATCTCGCGCTCGATCTCTTGCTCGCGGCCGGCTTGGATCTCGGCCAGCTCGGCTTCCAGCGCAGCGACGCGGTCCTCGCGGCCGCTGTCGTTCGGGGCGGACTCGTCGGCCTCACCCCCACCCGAGTCCGCCAGCTCGCGCTCGACGCGCTCGATCCGGCGGCTGAGCGTCTGCTCGCTAGCGGCAACCTGCTCGCCGCGCAGCGTCACGCGCTCGCGCGCCGAGCGAGCCTCGTACAGGAGCTTGGCGAGTGCGTCATGTCGCTCAGCCCGCTCAGCCAGCGCCCGCTCGGCTACCCCCCGTGCCTGGATCGTGTCCGCGAGCGCTCGCTCGATCTGCGTACGTGCCGCACGGGCATCGGCCACGTCGGCCTCCGCGCCGCGCAACTGCTCGCGGCGGACGCGGGCCAGGTCGCACGCCAACTCCCAGCGCGCCTGCAGGATCTGGCGCTCCAAGCGCTCGTGCAGCTCCGCCGCTTCGGCCTGTCGCTTGAGCGGGCGCAGACGGCTGCGCGCCTCCCGCTCGACGTCCAGCGCTCGATCGAGATTCTCCTGCGTGCGCTCGAGCTTCAGCTGCGCGCGGCGACGGCGCTTGCGGTGCTTGCCCAGGCCGGCCGCCTCCTCGATCAGCAGGCGCCGCTCGCGCGGCTTGGAGGTCACGATCGAGTCCACGCGTCCCTGTGAGACGACCGAGTGCGTCTCCTTGCCCAGACCAGTGTCGGAAAGCACCTCGATCACATCCGTCAGACGGCAGCGCGCGCCGTTGAGCTTGTAGCCGCCGTCGCCAGTCCGATCCAGCCGGCGCACGATCGAGATCTCGCTCAACGGCAGCGCCACCCGACCGTCTGAGTTGTCGAGCACGATCTCCACCTCGGCCGCGCTGCGCGGCTGCACACCCCGTCCGCCTCCGAAGATCACGTCCTGCATCGACTGCCCGCGCACCGCCAGCGGCGACTGCTCGCCCATCGCCCACAGCACCGCGTCGGTGACGTTCGACTTGCCCGACCCGTTCGGGCCCACAACCACGCTCACGCCAGGGCCGAAATCCAAGCGAGTGCGGTCGGGGAAAGACTTGAAACCGCTCAGCGTCAGTGACTTCAGCCGCATCCGTACACCGCCCCCGCGCCGCCAGCCGTGTTCATGACTCGCTCGAGAGCTTCTCGACGGTCACACGCGCCGCCTCCTGCTCGGCGTGCTTCTTGCTGCGTCCGCTGCCGCTGCCGAGCTCGAGGCCGTCTACCCGCGCCAGCACCGAATACGTGCGCTCGTGCGGCGGGCCCTCCTCGGAGGTCACCTCGTAGCTGACCTCCGAGCCACGGCGCGCCAACAGCTCCTGAAGCGCCGACTTGAAGTCGACCGGGTGCTCCAGCGCCTCCTCGATCTCCGGGGAGAACGCCTCTACCACGGCCTCGGCCGTTCGCTCGTAGCCGGCGTGCAGATAGCACGCGCCGATCACGGCCTCGATCACCGACGCGAGCACGCGCTCGGTTGTCAGGAGCGCGGCCGCGTTCTCGCCCACGCCCGGCGGCGCGGCGGCGCGCAACCGCGCAGGCAGTCCCAGACGTTCGGCGACAGCCCGGCAGGACACACCCGACACCGCCTGTGCGCGGATCTTCGTCAGCCGTCCGGCGCCGTAGCGATCGGCCTCCAGCCGCGGGTACAGATACGCCGTCACCGCCAGCGCCAGCACGCTGTCGCCCAGGAACGCCAGGCGCGGGTAGGAATCGCTTGGGCGCTCGCTCCACGAGGCGTGCGTGAACACCTGGCGAGCGAGATCCTCCGGCAACTGCTCCAGCAACTCGCCGAGCAGCATCATCCCTCCGCATCGGCGGTCCCGTCATGGGCCAACACAAAGTCCACGGCCGCGCCAACCGTCAAGATCCGCGCGGCCTGCTCCTCGGACATCGTGACGCCGTAGGTGTCCTCCAGCTCCTGCACCAGCGTGTACAGATCCAGCGAGTCGGCCTCCAGGTCCTCCTTGAAGCGCGTGTCCTGCGCGATCGCCGCCGGATCGACGTCGAGTTCGTCGGCGAGGTGCTCCTGGATCAGCGCGAACACCTGCTCACGCGTGCGCATCGCGGCGCTCACCGCCGGCGCCCGCCCCGGCACGCTTGCGGGCGCGCGGACGCATCGACGTCCCAGCACGTTGCCCCCGGAGAATAAGTGCAGATCCTCATCCTGTTTGGCGCAGGCTAGCGCCCGGCGCGGACACCGGCGAGCGCTTCAGCGCACCCGCGCACTCGAGCGCGCGGTGGGTCTGCTCGACGATGTCCTCGCGCGCGCCGCGTTGCGCACGCAGGATCGCCGCGGCGAAGCCTGTGCGCGTGAACCGCCCATGCGGGATGACGCCAAGCCGGCGCAGCCCGAGCAGATAGGCGCCCCCACTGGCCTCCGGATCGATCTCGTCGCGGAAGCCGCGCAGGGCGGGGCGCAGCAGCGCGCCGCCGAGCTTGCCGCGAGAGGAGGACAACGCTGCATCCCTGACCGCGCCCAGCATCGTCTGCGAGACGCCCTCCATCAGCTTCAGCGCGATGTTGCCGGTGAAACCGTCAGTCACGATCACGTCTGCGCGCCCGCTGACTACATCGCCGCCCTCGACGTTGCCGACGAACTCGAACGCATCGATGCCCGCGGCGGCGCGCTCGCGCAAATCTGCGTGGGCCTCCAACACCACGGCGCTGCCACGGGTCGACTCCTCGCCGTTGGACAGCAGCGCCACGCGCGGTGCGGACACGCCGAGCACAGTCCGCGCGAGCGCTGCGCCCATGAACGCGAACTGCACGAGGTGCTCACGCCGCGCGTCGGCGTTGGCGCCCACGTCCAGCAAGGTCGCGGGATGGTGCGGGACGGGAAGCGGGATCGCCAGCGCGGGGCGGTAGATGCCGCGCGCACGCTTGATGTTGAAGATCCCAGCGGCCAGCGCCGCGCCGGTTCCCCCGGCGCACACCAGCGCCTGTGCGCGCCCGTCGGCGACGGCGGCGGCGGCCCTGACGATCGACGCCTCGGGCGTCGTGCGCGCGGCGGCAACCGGGTCCTCGGCCTTGGCGATCGAGATCGGGGCGTCGACAACCTCGACGGCCTCCGGCAGCTCACCCAGCTCTTGCGCCGGTCCGAATAGCAGCACGCGAGCCCCCTGCGCTGCCGCGATCGCCGCTCCGGCTGCGACCTCAGCGGGACCGAGATCCGCGCCGTTGCAGTCGACCGCCACCACCGGTGCGAGGCGCTGATCGGCGGCAAAAGGTGACGGAGAGGACGGCGCCCCCGACGTCACCGTCTGTCAGGCGTGGTCGTGCTCGGTGTCGTGATCGTGCGCTCCCGGCGTAACGATCTCGCGACCCGCATAGGTCCCGCACACCGGGCACACGCGGTGGGGCCGGCGCGGGCTGTGGCACTGCGTACACGCGTTCAGCGCGGGCGCACCGATCTTGTGCTGCGCGCGGCGCTTGGCGGTTCGGCTGTGCGACTGCTTTTTCTTGGGGACGGCCATTGCCCGGACAAGGCTACCAGGGAGCGGACGAACGACTTGGCGCTATTCGAGCTTCAGCTCACGCAGCTTGGCCCAGCGTGGATCGGGCGCGGACTCGTGCCGATGCTCGGGGCCCGCCTGGTTGAGGTCGACCGCGCACACGGGACACAGGCCGGCGCAGTCCTCGCGGCAGAGGATCTTGCTCGGTACCGCCAGCGCGAACGCGTCGCGCACCCAGCCGGCCAGGTCGAGGGTCTCCTCGTGCACGTAAGGGCTGTCGAGGTCGCCGCCCGGCTCACTGTCGTTCGGGCTGTCGACCTCGCGCGCCTGCACCTCGACACGGGGGCAGGCCGGTTGCAGGCAGCGCATGCAGGGCCCCTCTATGCCGGCGTCGAAGGCCAGCGCCAGCGCGTAGCCGCCGCCTGTCATGCGCGAGACGCTCAGCTGCACGGGCAGCGGCTGCGGCTCGGCCGCATAGCTCTCGCCGGCGAGCGCCAGCGGCGCGACCGCCACCGTCAGCGTCAGACGCCGACCCTCCCCAGCGCTCAGCCGCAGGCTGGCGAGATCGAAGTCGTTTTGGCCGGTCTGTGCTCGGTCCGCGGCCATCGCGTTCAGGCTAGCGCGACGATCGCGCGCTGTCAGTTGAGTGCCTGCAGCTCCCGCTTGAGGACCTTGCCGGTCGCGTTGCGGGGCAGCTCCCCCACGAACACGACGTCGCGTGGCACCTTGTAGCGGGCCAGGTTCTGCTTGACGTATTCCTGGATCGTCTGCTCGGTCAGCTCGGCACCGGAGCGCGTGACCACGAAAGCTCGCAGGCGCTGGCCGAACTGCTCGTCTGTCACGCCGATGACCGCCGCCTCCTCGATCCCCGGATGGTCGGCCAGCAGATCCTCGACCTCGCGCGGGAACACGTTCTCTCCGCCACTGACGATCATTTCGTCGTCGCGTCCATCGACGAACAGGCGACCCTGCTCGTCAAAGCGCCCGACATCTCCGGTACTCATCAGCCCGCGCACGATCTCCTTGCCGCCGCCGCCGGTGTAGCCCTCGAACATCAGGTCGTTGGCGACGAAGATCCGCCCACCCTGGCCGCGCGGCACTTCCGCGCCGTGCTCGTCGAGCACCTTGACGACCGTTCCCATCGGCGGGCGTCCGGCGGTCCCCGGCGCCGCGCGTAGGTCCTCGGGCGTTGCGATCGTCGCCCACGCGACCTCGGTCGAGCCGTACAGGTTGTAAAGGATGTCGCCGAACAGGTCCATCGCGCGTGTCGCCAGCTCGCCCGGCAGCGCCGAGCCGCTGAGCGCGATCACGCGCAAGCTGCTGACGTCGTAGCGGGCGAGCGTCTCGCGCGGCAGCTCGAGGATCCGCTGGAGCATCACCGGCACGACGACCAGCGCGCTCGCTCGGTGCTGCGCGATCGCGTTGAGCGTGTCCTCGGCATCGAAGCGGCGGCGCAGCACAAGCGTGGAGGTCAGCGGCAGACCCATCATGAAGTGCGCGAACCCCCACGAGTGGAACATCGGAGCGGCGATCACCGTCGTCTCGCGCGCCTTCAACGGGATCCTCGAGAACAGCGCCGCGGCCGGCTCGATCGAGTCGTTCTGGTTGCGCCTGGCGCCCTTCGGCGTACCGGTCGTGCCGGACGTGAGGATCACCACGCGGCCTTTGTCCGGCGGGGGCGTCAGCTCGCGCCGATCGCCGGCCGCGATCAGCGCCTCGAGCGTCGGTACGTCCGCAGACGTAGCGACGCTCGCGGGTTCGGTCCACGCGAGGAAGCGCAGGCGCCCCTCCGCGCCCGCGTCCACGAGTCCGGCGAACTCCTCGTCGTAGATCACTGCCTTGGGCTGCTCGCGCGCGAGCACGTCGGCGATCTGCGGGCCGGCGAAGGCGGTGTTGAGATACAGCGCGCCGGTGCCCAGCTTCGCGCAGGCGAGCGTCGTCTCGACGAAGTAGCGGTGATTGCGGCACATGATCGCCACGTCGTCGCCCGCGTGGATGCCGACCCGTGCCAGCTCGCGCGCCAGCGCGTTTGTGCGCAGGTGCGTCTCGGCGAACGTGACCACGCCGCGCTCGTCGATCACCGCCGCGCGTGTGGGATAGCGCCGGGCCGCACCGGCGTACGCTCCCGCCGGCGTGGGTCCCCAGCGGCGCAGCGCCGAGAGCGAGCGCAGCACCTTGTCTGGGCGCGTGGGCTCGAACATGCCCGTGCCGAGCAGCGTTCGCGCCGCCTGCAGCTTGCGTGTGGCTGCGTGTGCACTCATCGCTTGCGGTCTTCCCCACCCGCCGTCAGCGGGGTTGGCACGGCGACCGCCCGCTAGCTGACTTCAGCGGGCTCGTCCTTGCCCTGCAGGCGCTCGCGCCCGCGCTGTACCGCCGCGATGAACTTCGACAGGTTCACCTCGAGCGTGTTGAGGATCTCATCGGCGTAGTCCTCGGCCCCGAGCCGGATCTCGCGCTCGCGCGCGCGGGCGTCCTCGACGATGTCCTCGGCCGCCCGCTCGGCCTGCTTGGTGACCTCCTCCTCGCCGACGAGTCGCTCCTGGCGGTCGCGCGCGTCCTTGATGATCCGCTCGGCCTCCTTCTTGGCCTCGGCGAGCATCTCCTGGCGCTCCTTGACGATCCAGCGTGCCTGCTTGATCTCCTCGGGGATCGTCGCGCGCATCTGGTCGAGGATGTCGTAGATCTCCTCCTTGTCGACGCGCACCTGGTCGGTCAGCGGCACGGGCTTGGCGTTGTGCACCAAGTCGTCGAGCTTGTCTATCAGTACCAGGACGTCCATAGCTAGCCCTTACCGCCGCGAAGCGTCCGGCTCCGCGCCTTGATCGTGAAGTTGAGGGTCACGTATCGCATCTCAGTTCGTCAGCGTTTCAGCTCTTCCTGCAAGCGTCGAGCGACCTCTTCGGGGACGAGGTCGTCGATTTTGCCTCCGAACGTCGCCAGCTCCTTGACGCCGCTGGATGACAGAAAACTGTACTGCGGGCTAGCCATAAGGTAGACCGACTCTATCTCGGGATCCTGGCGGCGGTTGAGCTGGTTCATCTCCAACTCGTACTCGAAGTCTGAGATCGCGCGCAGGCCCTTGACGATCGCTTTCGCCCCCAGGCTGCGTGCGAAATCGACCACCAGGGTCGAGAACGGCTCCACGCGCACGTTGTCCACCGCCGCGAGCGCGCGCTCGATGAAGCCCACGCGCTCCTCGATCCCGAACAGCGCGCCGCTCTTGCGCACCGAGCGGTTGACGACCGCCACCACGACTTCGTCGTAGAGCCCGGCGGCGCGATGGATCACGTCGAGGTGCCCGTTGGTGATCGGGTCATACGAACCCGGGCAGACGGCTATCGATTTCTGGGCTTGGGTCATCGGTGCCGGTGGATTGTGATCGAAGTGTCCCCGTAGCGCCTGTGTCGCTCTGGCGTCCCCTCCAGCTCGAGGGGCGCTCGACGGTCGCTCTCGACGACCACGCGTGCATCCGGGCTCAGCAGCGACGGCAGGATCGCCGACAGCCGCGGCCCCCATTCACGCGCCTGCTCGTACGGGGGGTCGATGAACACGAGATCGTATGTCTCTGCGCGTGCGCGTGCGCTCTGCAGTGCCGCGCGCGCGTCCGCGCGACGGATCTCGGCGACCTCCGGGCCGAGGCCCAGCTCGCTTAGGTTGGCGCTCAGCGCCCGCACGGCGTTTGCGTTGCGCTCCACGAACACCACTCGCTGTGCGCCCCGCGAGAGAGCCTCGATGCCTAGCGCGCCGCTGCCCGCGAACAGGTCGAGCACGCACGCGTCGTGCACCTCGCCGAGCATCGCGAACAGCGCCTCGCGGACGCGATCGGACGTCGGCCGGGTGACCCGGCCTTTGGGCGCCTGCAATTGTCTTCCGCCGAAGCCTCCGGCGATCACCCGCATGCGCGAACGGTAGTGCGCGAGCGCTACTCGACAGCTTCGACGGCTGCGCCGAGGTCGGCGAGCGACACCTCGAGCGCCTTGGCGACGCGACGCACCGTGTCCCATCCGGGTGTTGACTGCGCTAACTCGATCCGCGCCAGCGAACCGGTTGTGACCTTCGCGTGGAACGCCAGCGTTTCGCGGGTGAGGCCTCGCTCCTCACGTAGGCGGCGGATTGCAGCGCCCAGCGCGGGGTCGGGTTCGGGAGAGCGCGCCATCCCGGAAAAATGGCACGCCACATGT